>NZ_CP174200.1:0-3516616 GCF_048457885.1 Glutamicibacter endophyticus | reverse complement strand
GAAGGCGCCTCTTTTCTCTGGGAAATGCAATGTTGGTCACAACGAAGCGCCGAATAGTCGATGTTCTACCGTCTTTCGGGCAACGTCGCTTCCGATTCTAGCGGTCATCCACATGGTTATGCACAGTTCTGGGGAAAAAGTTCCCTCTCGGGATGTGTAGAACCGTATTACCCGATTTCACTTGGGCGTATCTATCCTCAGGTGTTCCGTGTATACAGAGATATCCACGTTCGTTGCCCGAAAAGTATGTCGTAATCCACAAGATTCGGATAGATTATTCACAACCTCCGGGTCTCTGGTTCAGCTGGGAGGTGAAGTTGTCGTGCCGGTTTGACGGCGCGAACTTATTTTTCTATCGTTATTTAGTCCTATGCGCGTGTTTCGTGCCCTGCTCAGGTTTAGAAGAGCCCACGAAATTGCGCATGTCAAAAGAACGAGCGTCGGCCTGTTGTTATTCAGCTAGCTAGTAACGGGTAAGACGCGCCATCTAGATCGTCTTGGAGTGTCACCGTGAGCAAGCGGACTTTTCAGCCTAACAACCGTCGTCGTGCCAAGAAGCACGGTTTCCGTCTACGTATGCGTACCCGTGCGGGTCGTGCCATCATGTCGGCACGCCGCGGCAAGGGCCGCAGCTCGCTGTCCGCATAAATTTGCGGATTAGCGTTTGGTCTCATGCTCTGACGCGTTTCATACGGAACCGTCGTATCTGACATGTTGCCAAAGAGTCAGCGACTGCGCCTAGCGCAGGACCTTACAGCCACTGTACGTTCCGGCGTCCGAAGCGGACGCCGGAACGTCGTGCTATATGCACGTCTTCGAAATGACGACGTGCAGGGCGATCGTTTTGGGTTTATTGTTTCGAAGGCTGTCGGCAATGCGGTGCACCGGAACCTAACCAAACGACGTATGCGCGAGATTTCTCGAATTTTGCGTACCGAAGACGGCAATATCGATTACGTGCTTCGGGCATTGCCTGGCGCCGCGGAGTTGCCTTGGACCGAATTGAACCGGCAGATTGTCGGTGCTCACCAGTCTGTCCTACGTAAGGTTCAGGACAGTCGTGCGTAAAGATACGGTTCCCCGCACGGGAGTATTCTGGTTTCTCATAGATATACCGAGGAACCTACTCATTGCCTTGCTCATCGCCTATCGTAAGGTGATTTCGCCGATCTACGGTGACGTGTGCAGATACTTCCCTAGTTGCTCGGCTTATGGACTTGAAGCCGTGACCCAGCATGGGGCAATTAAGGGCATTGGTTTGACTACTTGGCGGGTCCTGCGCTGCAATCCGTTCTCCCACGGGGGAGTGGACCATGTGCCGGAGGGACCGCGGATTTGGCCCGAGGGCAAGGTCCCGAGGATCATAGTTCTGAATCACCCTGTGATTCCCGACGATGAAGATGCCGCGGAAAGCGGTAACAAGGAGCTTGACCGCTAATGAATTTCCTTGATTGGATACTGACCCCGTTCACGTTCGTCGTGTCGTGGATTCTGTGGGCCTTCCACGAACTGTTCACGATGATCGGCATGAACGCCGATTCTGGTGTCACCTGGACCCTATCGATCATCTTCCTTGTGTTGCTGATTCGTACGGCGCTGATCCCTGTTTTCGTCAAGCAGATCAAAGCGCAGCGTGCAATGCAGGCCCTGCAGCCTGATCTGCGCAAGCTGCAGGCGAAGTACAAGGGCAAGACCGATCAGCTGTCGCGTCAGGCGATGGTTCAGGAGCAGCAAGCTCTATTCAAGAAGCACAAGACGAACCCGCTGTCATCGTGCCTTCCGTTGCTCGTGCAGATGCCGTTCTTCTTTGCGCTTTTCCGCGTTCTTAACGAGGCATCGCGAGCAAGCGAGAATAACACCGGTATCGGTGCATTGTCGGCTGCGCATATTCGCAGCTTTGACGACTCTTCAATCTTCGGTGCTCCATTGTCGGAAACGTTCCTGGGGACCATTAATTCAGGTTCGGTGAACGTAGCTGTCATCGTCGTCGCGGTGATCATGATTCTGGCGATGACGGCGTCACAGTTCATTACTCAGCGTCAGCTGATGACCAAGAACATGAGTGCTGAGGCTCTGCAGGGGCCATTTATGCAGCAGCAGAAGATGATGCTGTACATTCTGCCTTTGGTCTTCGGTATCGGTGGTATCAACTTCCCAATTGGTGTTCTGATCTACTGGACCGCTTCGAACTTGTGGACCCTTGGTCAGCAGTTCTGGGTAATCCGCAACAACCCGACGCCAGGCTCCGAGGCTGAGCGTGACCTTAACGCCCGCCGTGCTGCCAAGGGCTTGCCTCCGGTGGGTCAGAAGAAGAATTCCGCTCCTGAAGTGACTGCGGTTGATGAGCAGTCGAAGGGTCAGCGTCAGCAGCCACAGCGTAAGAACCGTCGGAAGAAGAAGTAGTCATGACCACCACCGAAGAGACCGCATCGGCGGAGTTGAAGACCCAGGACGTAGTAACCGAGTCCCTTGACGAGGGCGACGTAGCTGCCGATTACCTTGAAGAGCTACTGGATATTGCAGACCTTGATGGCGATATCGATATCGAGATTCGTGGGGGACGTACTTACATTTCGATCGTAGCCGACGATCAGCCAGCCGATCTCTCCAGCCTCGTTGGGGCAGAGGGTGAAGTTCTCGACGCCTTACAGGAACTGACACGCCTTGCTGTATTGAGCGCTACGGGCGAACGTTCCCGCCTTGTACTTGATATCGCCGGTTACCGTGCGCAGCGCGCTGAAACCCTCCAAGCGATGGCGCAGGAAGCTATCAAGCAGGCCCAAGCAGACGGGGAATCCGTCCATCTAGAGCCGATGAGCGCCTATGAGCGCAAGATCGTCCATGATGTTATTGCCGATGCGGGGTTGCATTCCGAATCCGAGGGCGAAGGCTCTCGGCGGCATATCGTGGTTTCGGTTTCCGGAAACTAATTGCTTTTACCTTAAGGACGATCCTATGACTGAAGACCTGAGCTTGAGCGCTACAGAACAGGTAGCTGCGGAGAAGATCTTTGGAGATCGCCTAGACCTCGCGCGACGCTACGTACAGCATTTGGCTACATCCGGAATTGAACGTGGCCTGTTAGGGCCACGTGAGGTACCACGCCTCTGGTCGCGTCATGTACTGAACTGCGCTGTCATCGCGGAGCTCATGGACAAGGACGCGGAGGTTGCCGATGTGGGCAGTGGCGCGGGACTGCCGGGTTTGTGTCTGGCCATCGCGCGAGCCGACTTGAAGCTCACCCTGATTGAGCCATTGGAACGCCGTTGCATTTGGCTTACGGAAGTTATCGAAGATCTTGGACTTGATAACGTCACAGTCATGCGGGGACGAGCCGAGCAAATGGTGGACGTCGTTAACGCGCAGTATGTCACGGCGCGTGCCGTATCAGCCCTGTCCAATCTAGCCGGCCTGACCTTGCCTCTGTTGCACGGCCAAGGTGAGCTTCTCGCCATCAAGGGCCGTTCTGCGGCTGAGGAGATCGCGAAGGCCGAGAAGACCGTCAAGAAGCTTGGTGGGGCTAATACCGAAGTCATCGTCGTAGGCGAGGAAGTCCTAGAAGAACCAACCACGGTGGTTCGAATTAAGGTTGGCTAGAGGTTAGGCGATAGTCTTTAAGGTGTTGGTGCCTCTCCCAAGGAGGTATCGGCACGGAAGATGATTTTCGTAGATAAACAAACGAAATCATTTGTCGCTGATTGTTTCACGTGAAACATGGTTCAAGCTGTCGTAGTTCTATACGTCACGAGATACAGAGGAGCACTCCTTGAGTAAGACGAAGGATCCGTCGAACAGTGTGTTCGACTTTAACGACTCCTCTTCTCCCCTTGCCAGCCAACTGGCCAGTGAGCATCGTCGTCGCGAGGCGCTGGCGGAGAAGGTGATCCCAACGCCTGATAAGACCAGATACTTCACGATATCTAACCAGAAGGGTGGCGTCGGCAAGACCACGACCACCGTCAACCTTGCCGCCGCGCTGGCCAAGGGCGGGTTGAATGTTCTTGTCATTGACATTGACCCTCAGGGCAACGCTTCAACCGCGCTAGGCATCGAGCACCACGCCGAGGTTGAAAGTATCTACGATGTCCTCATCAATGATGTTCCTTTAGCTGACGTGGTAGCCACATGCCCTGATCTACCGACCCTTCAGGTGGCGCCGGCTACCATTCACCTGGCTGGCGCCGAAATCGAGCTTGTTTCTCTAGTTGCACGAGAGCAACGTTTGCAACGGGCGCTCGACGATTACGCTCGGACTCGTCAGCGCCAGGGTCTGCCGCGCCTCGACTACGTTTTCATCGATTGCCCGCCGAGCCTTGGGCTGTTGACCGTAAACGCCTTTGTCGCAGCTCGGGAAGTGCTTATCCCAATCCAGTGCGAGTACTATGCCCTCGAGGGATTGAGCCAGCTCCTGAAGAACATTGAGATGATTCAGAAGCATCTGAATTCTCGTCTGACGGTCTCCACTATCCTTCTGACGATGTACGATGGTCGAACTAATCTAGCGTCTCAGGTTGCGAATGAGGTTCGGGAGCATTTCCCTGAGCAGGTTTTGGGTGCACTGATTCCACGTAGCGTTCGTATTTCCGAGGCTCCGAGCTACCAACAGACCGTTATTACTTACGACCCCAACTCCACGGGTGCATTGTCTTACATGGAAGCAGCAATTGAAATTGCTGAACGCGGTGTACGGGCGAAGTAAGCAAGCGAACGCCAATCTTGTATTAACACACCCCTTCTTGCGCTCTCTTAACTACCTC
This sequence comes from Glutamicibacter endophyticus, assembly GCF_048457885.1. Lineage (NCBI taxonomy): Bacteria > Bacillati > Actinomycetota > Actinomycetes > Micrococcales > Micrococcaceae > Glutamicibacter > Glutamicibacter endophyticus. The sequence continues at coordinate 3,511,859 of NZ_CP174200.1, read as the reverse complement.
GGGCCAGTAGACTAGTCATATCTGCGATTTGCGAGGAAAGGGCGTTGGAACGCAATGGTCGAGAAGAAGCGAGGCCTAGGACGTGGGCTTGGGGCATTGATCTCCAGTACGCCTACCGCACCATCTGGAGACGACACCGATTATGTTTCACGTGAAACCAAGGTGGCAGATACGACTCCGAGCGATAGCACCAAAACCAAGCCCGTCCGCCCTGTTGACATGTTTTTTGAGCCAGGCCGCAAGACCGACTCACTGACTGCAACGCGTCAGCCCTCGGGCAACTCCCGCTCGAACCGTCGCCAGAGAGCCGAGATGCCTGGGTTGGCTGGGACCGTCAAGCCAAAGAGCAACGATAAGACAGAAGAAGCTAGTAAGCGACCCGAGACGGCTATGGAAGCGGCCAAGTCATCTGATGATGTCGAGTTGATCGATGTTCCTGGCGCACAGTTCATGGAACTTGATGTCACGAAAATTCACCCCAATCGCAAGCAGCCTCGTACCAATTTCGATCAGGAGCACATGGATGAGCTCATCCACTCCATTCGCGAGATTGGTCTCCTCCAGCCCATCGTCGTACGACCTTCTCGTGAAGCGGGGGATGAGCCCTATGAGCTGGTCATGGGTGAGCGCCGTTGGCGTGCAACTCAGGCAGCTGGACTTGCCACAATTCCGGCTATCATTCGTGACACGCTCGATACCGATCTCCTGCGCGATGCACTGCTGGAGAATCTTCATCGTTCACAACTGAATCCGCTTGAAGAAGCTGCTGCGTACCAGCAATTGTTGGATGAGTTTAACTGCACGCAAGAGGTCCTTTCTGATCGTATCGGCCGATCGCGTTCACAGATATCAAATACCATTCGTCTGATGAAGTTGCCGCCTCTTGTACAGCGTCGGGTCGCGGCTGGCGTACTGTCGGCAGGGCACGCTCGAGCACTCTTGGGGCTGACCAACAGTGAAGCGATTGAGCAACTAGCCCAGCGAGTTGTGAATGAAGGTATGTCCGTTCGCGCCACTGAAGAAGCGGTAGCCCTCAGCGATGATCGACCGAAGAAGAAGGAAAAGAAGCCGCGCGAAGCTAATCGCAACGAACGCCTCGATTTCCTGGCCTCGTCATTAGCCGACAGACTCGATACGAATGTGAAGATCTCGCTAGGCGCACGTAAGGGCAAGGTGAGCATCGAGTTCGCCTCCGTCGAAGATCTGAATCGGATCATGGAAGTTCTGGACCCTGAGGCCAAGGGTTAGTCCCTGTTTCGGAAAGCGGTGTGTGTTTCACGTGAAACACACACCGCTTTTTCATGCCGGGAGCGAGCATGTTTCACGTGAAACAGGGAGGCAGACCGCCGAGGCGCTGCTAGAACGACCCGTGAGTGACCTGAGATCGGGAAACGAGCTAATCGTTGATAGTCGGGCGGGCCACAAGTGTAACTACCGCTGTGCACGGAGTTTGTGAATCTTTCGCACGATCGGACGAGTCGCTCGATGAGCCGATAGCTTGAAATACCTAAGGGGAGCGATCTGCAGTCAGAGGGGTATCTACGATCAGGCGGAGCGGGCCCTTGGTCTTGTCCTCGCGAATGAATGATTTACAAACTGACATGAGTTCTCTGAGCAGTATGGTGCAGCGCGCAGAGCTGACTGCGGTCACGGCTACCGCGATCACCTACAAGCAAAGGATGCATGAAACAGCTACATGCAGGGAGACGAGGGGCAGGTAGGGCAGAAACCTGCGTTGTCCGAGCGGATGAGTAACGACCTACCTCGTAGCCGGTGCCATGGTAGGCGGCCATAGTGAAAGCGCGCCCGTAGACCGGGAAGGAAGACCCGAAAACCACCTCGAGCGTATAGCACGGGAGCGAAAACTAGCGCCCGTCCCATATGATCCACGAGACTGATCGCAGTGGCAACGACCGTACGACCGCAAGAGGCAGATGTGGCATGAGATGACGTGCAAGTACGACAGTTGCTGGCGACGTCAGAAGTACGGCTAAAGTCGCGGAAAACGATATGCAATCACCGCGGCCGCTTAATGCAATGGGAGCCGCACCAAAACTGGCTTTACGTGCACCATCAAGGATGTGCAGGCGGATCGAGGAGACCCTCGACCTAAACTTCTGTGTGAGTCGTGACCTTACGCCTGGATGCTCACAGATTCGATGTAACTGGGCTGCCATTTGGTCAGTTCGCGTCATCCGTAGCTCTGCTTGAGACACTAGAGCTCGAAGACCTGCGGTACCGTGAAAGCCCTAGCCTCCAGCATCATCAGCGAAATGTGACTGTTGGAGGCTGGGACCTTGCTTGAGCAGGGAATCGACAAAGGCATTGCTTGTCTCGAAGGTTCAGGACTCCAACTCTAGGCAGTACGGCCGATTCGCCTCGGAACATGGGCGTATGCCAGACGCGGGCCCTCGGAGGTGCGGATGTCATGCGCGGCCGGCATGCCGAATGCATTAGGCGTTACTGATACCTGCGTCGTCAAACTTTGCTCGATCGAGAACTCCCGGTCTCCACATGAAAACGTTCGCCAGACAGGCGGATAGCAGGGGAGGGGACTCTTCCCGTGACGTCTTAGCGGAGTGAGAGAGGATAGGAAGACTTGCTGAAGGCGAGAGGACTGGCCTTATTCACTAGCCAGGTGGAAACGCTACAAGTTCAACTATCGAGGTACCACCAAGCGCGGTCGTAGCCAGAGGGCCACAAAGTATCCGTGCGGGTGGATCGTGCAGCGGGCAAACGCGGCGCAGCTATACGCCGATGCAGTCGCGCTAAGTGAGCTTCCGAATGAAGTACCTGAATCGAGAGATGTCGTTTGCGTCAGAAAGCAAGTGCCGTCTAAGTACAAGATTGATTGGTTCGGGACGAGCCCACAAGCTACGCACCCTATCAGCGCATCGTGCGTCAATCGCTTTGCCGGCCAATGTAGGTTCGTGAATGCTTCCTCCGAGAGCAGGAGCGGAGCAATGATTCGTGGCAAATCGTCGAAACGGGGTTTGATACTGGCCATGGCTAGCTCACGGAGGGCGGCATTGACATTCCAAGACAAACAATCCAAAGTCGTTAGCGCCGATGGACATGAGATGTGCTGCCGATAGGAAGCACGAAGTTCAGAAAATTCGACGGCAGTGAGGTCGCCTAGGTTGGCGTGACACGTGGTGACGTGCCCGCCCGTAAACGCTACGGGTCACCGGATTTATCCTTCAACCAAGTTCCCTCTTTCTGATGCGAAAGATCTTCGAGAGATAACCGCCTCTCATATTGTCGACCGGCAACACGTCCGACCGAACGACTCACAGAGGCATCGCCAGACCTGATATGTGATTTGGTGCTGGCCATGGTCAACCTGCTTCATCCCGTCTACGCCGACCCGTGGTGGTCGTGGTCTACCGAGGGAACACTCCTCCTTGAGGGGCGCGGCTTTAGGGGTACCGACATTGGGATGTTGAGTAGTCAGGTCGAGACCGTGGGTGTTGTCGTCTCCTAGCGCCGGTAAAAACCCTACTTCCCCTCATGGGCCGTTAGAACGGAGTAAACGTGCCTACACTGGGGTGATCACCGTCGTGAACGAGTAAGACCTCGCTGGGTCACTTCCCGATGCCGGGATAAGCGCGTCAAATGACCTGGCATTCGACGACTGTCCAAATTCCAAGTCTCGGGCGTGACTACAGATATAGAACGTGGGGTCGAAGAGTTCCGTACAGGTTGCTGGGGGAGACTGTACCGCTCGTGCTCGTGATTCTGAGCGGTGTCGAGCAGGGAAGTCCGTGTAGGCAGTCACGGTGATCCTGACAGTGATCTTGGTCGTCGCGATCGCCACGACGGGATCCCACAAATGCTCGGAGCAACGATTGAAACCAAGAGAACCCGGTCCGCATGGAAACCTGGCCTGCACCGAGCTGGTCACTCCGAGCAAGCTTAGGGTCGGGCTGGTCACCTGGAGCGCACACCCGTGATCTGCGGAAGCATTAGTTGTTAATCTGCTCGCAGCGATGCCGCATCCGCTATGCGGCAACCCCGATATGGGTCACTCCGAAAGTCATGTGACAGCGGTCAAAACGGTTCGTCACTCGGTCTATGACCACGTAGACGAGGCCGCTGCATAACCAGAACGACCGCCTGCGGCGTACATGTACCACTAGCTGCCGACCATCCTCGAGGATCTGTACATGGCCCGGGAAAATAACCTCTCGTTGGCCGGGCTCCCGATGAATGGGTGGCAGTGGAAGTGCTCGAACAACCCGAGTTCGCGATTGAACGGGGAGACGCCAAGCCGTTGGCAGGGGAGGGACTGTTCTAGACCCGAGAGACGGTCATCGCTCTAATCGGCGCGTTGATGGCTGAGCAAGGTGCTCAACGGGCCTGACACCATCACAGCAGAGACCGGAGACGGGACTTGCCCTACGCGCTGGGTGCCCTATCCAATCTTCTGAAGGGACTACCGCTCCACTGAAGCCGTGATCTGAGGCTGAAACCGTGCCACACCCACATCAGCCGCTGACGAAGCCGTGTACAAGCTCATGCAGTGTCGGTGAATGTTGCATCGAGGCTAGGTTCGAAAGTTCAAGAAACGTCGTTCGAGCGTTGTAAGGGTGGCTGCACGTTGGACCCAGCCTTCCACGCTGAGGGACTTTCTAAGCACCCAAAGACACAACGACAAGCGTGTTGGACGCCGAGACGGGATAAACCCGCCTACGGCCTATCTGGAGGACAGTCTGGGGCCGTTACAACGGATTCAGACAGCGGGCCCATACTGGGCGTGCTGGTCCTTTAGCGCCCGACAGAGGCACAAGGATAATGAAATAACTGGTGCCTTTCTGCTGCTGAACGAGCGTTGCTCAAATCTAGCAGTCGTTGCGGCACAGTCCTTGAACCTGCTGACTCATGGGGGAGCGAGAGTCTATCTGGCAACAGGACGCATGACGCTTTCCGTCAATTTCACTTGTGCTCCGCGCAAGTTCTTTGTAAGTGTGGCGTGTCAGGGATAGGCATGAATGTCTAGTTTTGCCGTTCGTCGGTACCGCATTCTGGGGCCGTCCATCGCGTCGCTAACGACCACATAAACCGAAACTCTAATGAAGACATGCACTGTGTCCGCTCTCGAGAAATCACGTGGGAGCTACAACTCGAGATAGGGGAGTTGCCTGCTTTGCGGACAGAAGGTTAGCCATATGAGCATCCCTGCTGAGCCCAGGGTAGGACGTTGTGTAATGAGGTTCCTTGAAACTGCCGTGTTTCACGTGAAACATGCACGGACGGGTGCGCCAGCAAGCAGAGACCTCACCGACGAAGGGTGCATATGTCGCCGATAAGACGTTGCTTGAGGCTGGCACCGACTGATCCCAGCGGGGCACTCGATGGGTGGTATCGAGTAGGGGATTGCCATGAGCATCGTCAGCTCGAAGTCTTACGGTGTTCAGCAAAGATGTCTCGCGGCCAAGAAACCTATTCAGATTCGACACCGGTTGCAACGTCGAGAGAAATTGAACCTCTACTCAACTCATGTGTTGATCGCTGCTGTATAGAAAGCGAGGTAAGGACGAAACACGGACTTAGGTCGCAGGGCCCAACCCATGATGCCGGAAGACTGGGCTTTCTGGCACTAAGATGCTTGAGGCGATCGAGGCCGTCTTGGAGCTGTAGTTCAGCGAACTCTGGATGCGGTATTGCGCGCGGATCAGCAGTCGAGTGTAGACGTATTGCGGTGCAGTGGAGTGACTAACTGCCATCAGCTTATATACATTGCTGAGAACGGTTACCCGGGAAACTGACCCGGATGCAGTTGCAATTTCGAGCTTCAGTCCGTCGGAAGCAACGCACCGCTCGCACAGGATTCCATAAAGCCGTTCGGTCTGCAGACCATGCGATTGCTACGGGCTGGAACAGCGAAATCCATCGTGAACACAAAGCGGCGACTGCAACATTTCACATTGTCTAACGAAGAAGGCTCGCAATGGATATTGATCGTGCTGGGAGTGGGGTAGGAGCAGAGAAATGATGACAGTAACCGTTCGTGGTGCGGACGTACACATTAGCAATCACGTAAGGAAACAGGTCATCACTTTGGCACAGCTCTTGAGACTAGCTTTTCTGTGAAGGACGTTGAGGTACAGGAGCAATGGTCTTGGAAGGAGCAATGGCAACTAAAGGCGGGGAAAGGCGTGCCCACTCCCTGAAGATTCTCGGTTCGGAAGAGCGAGCATCTAGTGGGTTTGCGTAGGAGTAGTGGTTGCCTTACTGAACTTCCGCCGTATACGTCGTGCGACTCGATCGGGTGGAGAAGAATGAGCAAAACATCGGTGCGATGCAACGCGGAAGAAGCCAGTCGTGATCACGAGTGTGCTTCGCGGCATTAAGGCCACCTGGAACAGTGTGAGTGTTTTTGACGGCAGCTAGGACAATATCGAGTCCAGAGGTACCGAACTGACGTAGCGAGAGGACCATCATGGCAAAACTTAGTATTGGGCAAGAGCTGCGATTCGAAAACAAAGTAAAATACTTGTTTATTGGTCTTCGCCATCTCAGATCGTCTGGAATCGCGTCGTACGCCTAGATACAACAATGGGGGTAGATAGCTCACGCCATCTACCCCCATTTGTTCGAGACTTCTACAGGTACTCTGCGAATTCCTTCTCGAGCACCGGCTTGGGCTTTGCTCCAATCGAGGTAGCTACATGCTCGCCACCCTTGAAGACGTATACAGCCGGGATGCTGGTGATGCCGTACTTGGCCGCGATGCCCTGGTTCTCGTCAACGTTGACCTTAACGACCTCTACCTTGTCGGCGTGCTCGGCAGCAATCTGGTCCAGTACCGGACCAAGCTGACGGCAAGGGCCGCACCATTCGGCCCAGAAATCTACGATGACCGGCTTTTCGGCATCCAAGACGTCATTCTGGAAAGTTGCTTCAGTTACATCTTTTGCATTGCTCATGGGAGCACTCCTTTCGGGAGGTTTACTGTGCGGCTTCAGCCGGAGTCTTGATATCTGCGAGGTAGTGTTCAACGTCGACGGCCGCGGCACAACCCGACGCAGCGGCCGTGATGGCCTGGCGGTAGGTCGAGTCAACAACGTCGCCGGCTGCAAACACGCCCTTGACCGAGGTACGCGACGAGCGTCCCTCGACAGCGATAGTTCCGTCAGCGGTGAGCTCGAGCTTGTCTTTGACTAGCTCGATCCGAGGGTCGTTACCAATGGCGACGAACACACCAGTAACATCCAGGGTCGTTTCTTCACCGCTGTGGCGGTTCTTCACGACGAGTCCGGAAACCTTTTCGTCGCCCTGGATGGCGGATACTTCCGAGTCCCAAACGAACTCGATCTTCTCGTGTGCCTGAGCACGATCGCCCATGATCTTGGAAGCACGCAGCTCATCGCGACGCACCACTACATAGACCTTAGACGCAAACTTTGTTAGGAATAGCGCCTCTTCCATAGCCGAATCGCCACCGCCAACAACGGCGATCTGCTGATCGCGGAAGAAGAAACCGTCGCACGTTGCGCACCAAGAAACGCCGTGACCGGACAAGCGCTTCTCATCGGCCAGACCCAATTCCCGGTAGGCAGATCCGGTAGACAGAATGATGGAGTGTGCACGGAACTGCTTGCCGTCATTCAGGGTGACAGTCTTGATTTCATCATCAAGATCCACCGCGGCAACGTCGTCGTACATGACCTCAGCACCAAAACGTTCGGCTTGCTTCTGCATGTTGTCCATCAGATCTGGACCCATGATGCCTTCGGGGAAACCCGGGAAATTCTCAACATCAGTGGTGTTCATCAGCTCGCCGCCGGCGGTCACCGAACCAGCGATGACCAGTGGATTCAAGTTCGCACGCGCCGTGTAAATGGCTGCGGTGTATCCGGCAGGACCAGAACCCACGATGATGACGTCGCGGATATCGTCGTTCAGTGCTGCTGTCACGGGGAAAGAACCTTTCGTTCTCAAAATGCGAGGTGGATAGCGAGGGCTATCCTCACTATCCACCTCAACGCTTAGCTATGGAAAATAATTCCGGGACTGTTACTTCACGGAGAACTCGCCGATCTGCAACCCATACGGGCGTGAAGAGTTAGCGCCTGATGCCACCCGCGGCAGGTCGGTAATGTTCAGGAAGACGTGGGTGCCTTCCATGAAGTCCTGACCATCACCATTGACCGGGATCGAGATGGAAGGCCCGCTAAAGGAGCCATTGGCGACAGACTTGGCCTTGCCCAGGTCGTCCGAGGTTCCTACCAATACCTCGTAGTTACCGCCGGTTGCATTCAGTCCCTCGAGGTTGATCTCGTGAACGGCTGACTTCTGCTCTAGGTCCAGAATCAACACCATATTCGAGGCAAACCCACCAAAGTTTCCTGTGGTGTATGAGTACGTTTTGTAGGTGCTGGATGGGTTGCCATCAGTCATCTTCGACAACGTATTGTCGGTCTCGGCGTTGAGTTCCTGATTGCCCGGAACCAGACGTGAAACCCCCGCTACCTTCGGGTCAGGAAGACCTGTTTCGCTGGGCTCAGTTTCACCGCTAGGCTCTTGCGAAGTCGGTTGCTCCGTCGACTGCTGCGTGGGCGTGCCGGCCTGAGGGTCACGGTCACTGCCGTTGCCTAAGAAATTAAAGGCAAAGACCACTGCGATCACCAGAACGGCAATGAGCACTGCACCGACCATGAGGCGCACACCCTTGTTATTGCCTTCTTCTTCCGGCTCGTCTTCAACAAGTGGCTCATCCTGAGCCGGAACATTCTTGGCTCCAGCTGGGAAGGTGGACGCCTTGGGTGCTGCAGCCAGGGAAGCCGCTGCGCCTGCACCAGCCGCACCTGCTGCGGCTGCCTTCTTCTTGGAATCCGTCTCGTCCTCTTCGACGGATTCCTTCTGGGAGCCAGATTCGGTTCCCTTGGACTGGGCTGCAGCAGCGAGTGCCGCCGTGGCGGTGACGCTCGGCTCAGCGTCCTTATCCAGCTTCGTCACCTTTGGCTTCTGCTCAGGCTCTGCTTGAGTGTCTGGGTTATTCACGGCTGCGACGGGCGCAGTAGCCGTCGAAGTAGCCTCCTCGGAGGTCACTTCTTCGTCCTGCTCCGGCTGCTCATCTTCGTGTTCGGAGTGCTTCTTGCCGAAACGATTCTTCAATCCGGCGAAGCCGGCGCCAAGGGCGGCTCCGCGGCGTTTGTGTTCTGGTTCTTCTTGAGGATCGTCGTACTGGATTTCCTCGTAGTAGCCGTCCTGGTCCTCGTAGGTCTCTGGGACCGCCTGCCGGGACTCACCGAAGATTTCGGTGCCCAGCGTATCGGTGAAGAAAGGCTCTACGTATGGTGCGGCTTCGGTGCTCAGCACCAGATCGAGCAAATCTGTTGCTCGTGCAGGATTGGTCACGAGGTACGTCTGGTTCGTTTCGGTCACGCCGAGATCCAGAACCTGGACGTTTGAAGCACGCTGATCCATAGCGATCTCGCGCGCACTGGTCGCTAGTTGTTCTGAGGTTCCCTGTGAAGCGACGAGAATACTCACGGTGCGGTTAAGCACCTGATCGATGCCACTCAGAACAAGATCGCCTTCGGCAGAGGTCAGTACATTTTCGGTGACCTGGTAGCGACCGCTGAGGACGGACCCGACATCGATGGGCTGCGACACTTGCATCTCCAAGAGTTGGCGATTGATTACGGCGGGAGCACCCCGCCACCCTTCATGTTACCTTCCGACCCTGCCTATTTGGTGGTGATTCAATGTAAATCACTTGCGGCGTAAGCCGGGGATTCTACGGATGATCGGACCGGCAAAACCCTCGAGCTCCGGAACTTTGGTGCGGTGCAGAAGGAAGAAATACACCGAAGCCATGACCACGCTCACGACGGCGATCGTAACGAGTGCCGAGAAGACGGAATCGTAGGCGAAGCCGAAGGTAAGACCGCCGAGCAGTGCGAGAGTTAGCGCGCCGGCGAGGCCCGACAAAGTGGCCATCCATCCAATGCGAACGTACGTGTCTATCACCGAGATTACCCCGTAGTCACCGTAACGCCGCTTAACCAGGTAGTGCGTCACGACGGCCGAAAGCACATTGGTGGCACCGTAGATCAATGCGATGGCTGCGGCGATATGCAGGGGATCGACGAGCATGGCGGCCAGCGTGGCGCTGACCAAACCAACCATTGCGATCGTTGTTTGAATCAACATGGGCGTGCGCGTATCTTCGTCGGCAAAGAACACCCGCAACATGAAGAACTGTAGCGACTTGAACGGCAAGCCCAGCGCCGTCAAAACAAGAAGCTGCCCCAATGCGCAGGCCGCTGCCACTGCGTACTGAGAATGTCCGGCGAACAGGCGCCCGAGTGGGCCGGCCAAGACGATAAAAGCGACCGTAGCGAAAACGATGGGAATAGCCGTGCTACGCATGCCACGGTTCAGCAGCCCACCGATATCTTCACGCCGGTTGTCGGTGAAAGCCTTGGTGAAGTCGTTGAACAGGACGGTGGCTACGGTCAAGGCGAAGAGTGAATGCGGTAGCACGGTAATCAGCTGCGAGGTATTCAGCGCATACTCACCGGCAACGGATGCCGCAGCCTGCGGATCGAGCGATGTACGGGCGGCAGTGGCTCCCGAGACGATCTTTGAGTACAGCAGTGATGCGATGTTGCCGATCATCATCGCCGCGATGGTCCACAGCGCTAGTTTTCCCACATGGCGTAGGCCGATGCCGCGCCAGGAGAAATCAAAGTGCAGATTCAGTCCAAGCTTCCGTAGCGGCCACAGCAGCACCAAAGCCTGTAAGACGATACCCAGAGTCGCGCCGCCGGCGAGCCAGACGGTTTTCAGTCCGTTCCACTGATCCATGGGGTCACCGTGCGAGTAGGCGCTGAACATCCAGATGAACGAGCCAATCACAACAAGCTGCAACAGGTTATTGACTGCTGGCGCCCACATGAACGCGGCGAACCTGCCATGCGCGTTGAGGACCTGCCCGAGAACGGCATACAGTCCGTAAAAGAACACCTGCGGTAGTGACCAGTAGGCAAATGAGGTGCCCAAAGTGATCATCTCATCGGACCAGTTGTTGGTCAGCCCGATAATAATGGGCCGCGCGGCGATCGTCAGCAGCACGGTAAGCGCACCCATGACGACGATCGTGAGCGTCACCAACTTGGATGTGTACGAAGATCCGCGATCGTTGGCCTTTGAGGCTTTGATCAATTGCGGAATCAGGATCACATTGAACACGCCGCCGGCCAACAACATATAGATGATGGTCGGGATGACGTTGGCCTTTTCGAAGATGTCCGCAATCGACGTCACGGAACCTATGGCAACGGCGAGCAATGCCGTACGCACGAAGCCCAGCACGCGGGAAACCAATGTCCCGGAGGCCATCAGTGCGTAGATCTTCGAGCGTCCTGCGGCGGGCTTGCTGACCGGAGAAGAACCGTTGGCGCCGATCTGGTTAAAAGCGCCTGTTTCCGGGTCGGAGCCCGACAGGTGGTTAGGAGCCTGAGACATACTTCGTTAGGACCTCGCGCGCCAAGTCGGCAATTCGGCGCTCATTAGGGAAAGACAACCGCTTGCCAAGCGCGTTTAACGGAACCCAAGCCACATCCACGGCCTCATGATCCGGGTCATTTTCGATCGTGAGCTCACCACCGGTGGCCTGCAACAGAAAATGGTGCACAGTCTTGTGAACCCGATAGTTAGTCACGGTGAACCAATAGTCCACCGATCCGAGGGGAGCCAGAACGCGTCCCGCGATGCCGGTTTCCTCCTCGATTTCACGAACGGCGGCTTCTTCGTTGGATTCCGGGCCCTCGGGATGTCCCTTGGGTAAGCACCATTCCAGACGCCCACCACGGTTATAGCGAGCAATAATCGCTACGGGAAACTGTGGATTTTCGAAGTCAATGACGATACCCCCGGACGAGACTTCCTCGACCGTTGGAAGTGGTTGATGACCGGCGTGTGCCTGAGCGTGGGCCATTGACGCAGTCAATGGCGTGCGCTTTGGGGCAGACGGGATCGGTCGGTTCATGAAACCACTCTATCGAGAAAATGCCCCTGCGCGCCGTAGCCACGAGTAGAAGCGAGCGCAGGATCGCGAAATCTGGCACGCTTAAGTCACTATGTACGAACTTCCCTCCCGCGCCGCGTTGCGCCAAATCCTCCCTCCGGTCATCTTTGAGCTGGCTGATCGATTCGTGTCCGCAGGGTTTGAACTGTCTCTCGTCGGAGGGCCAGTTCGTGACCTATACCTGGGGAGAGTCTCGCCGGATCTTGACTTCACCACCAGTGCACGTCCGGAAGAGACGCTTAAAACCATCGCTGGTTGGGCCGACACCGTATGGGATGTTGGCCGAGAGTTCGGCACTATCGCCCTGAGAAAGGGCGAACATACGCTCGAGGTCACGACCTATCGGGCGGACGCTTATGACAAAGAGTCACGTAAGCCTATTGTGGCTTTCGGAGATAACCTGAATGACGATCTTTTCCGGCGCGACTTCACCATGAATGCCATGGCACTGCGCCTGCCGGATCTCGAACTCGTGGATCCTTTTGATGGATTGGCATCGTTGAACGAAGGTTTAATCCGCACTCCGGGCGCGCCGGACATTTCCTTCTCCGATGATCCGTTGCGCATGATGCGTGCAGCTCGTTTTGCATCACAGCTCAAGCTTGAAGTCTCTGCTCCGGTCCGCAAAGCCATGCGGGAGATGACCGATCGTATTGAGATCATCTCGGCCGAACGTGTGCGTGATGAACTGGTCAAGCTCATCAACGGAGCTGATCCGCGGGCGGGTATAGATCTGCTCGTCCAAACCGGCCTGGCCGACAAGGTACTCCCAGAAGTGTCCGCGTTGCGGTTGGAGATCGACGAGCATCATCGTCATAAGGACGTCTATCAGCATTCACTGACCGTCCTTGAACAGGCGATGGGGCATGAAACCGACGCCGAAGGCGTTCTGCCGGGACCGGACTTCATCTTGCGTTTCGCAGCTCTGATGCATGATGTGGGTAAGCCGGCGACGAGGAAGTTCGAACCTAGCGGTGCGGTTTCCTTCCGTCATCACGACATGGTCGGCTCGAAACTAGTGAAGCAACGCATGCGTACCTTGCGCTTTGATAAGGACACTACCAAGGCCGTGGCGCGCCTTGTGGAGTTGCATATGCGCTTCTACGGTTACGGCGAGGCGGGATGGACCGATTCGGCCGTACGCCGCTACGTAACCGATGCCGGGAGCCTCTTGCAGCGCTTGCACGCACTGACTCGCTCGGACGTCACCACTCGAAACCGTCGCAAGGCAGAGCGCCTGGCATTTGCCTACGATGACTTAGAGCAACGCATCGAGCAGATTGCAGCCCAAGAAGAGCTGGCCGCCATTCGACCAGACTTGGACGGGCAACAGATCATGGAGCTCTTGCAGATCAAACCCGGCCCGGTGGTTGGGCGAGCCTATAAGTTCTTGCTTGAACTGCGACTCGACGAAGGGCCGCTAGGGGTCGAAGAATCCGCTCGCCGCCTTCGGGCGTGGTGGGCTGAACAGCCCGAGTCAGCCACCGACGCATAGTCAAACAGTGCCGTGAAGCCCACCATGTAGTACTCGTGGTGGGCTTCACTACGTGCGCTGCAATCTTTTTCTCCAAAGGTGTTGTATTTCCATCGACCCGTGCGATAAGGTTAAGCTTGTGATTGGGAAGTCTCAATGAGGCTTGCGTGATCGACTAGACAATATACGTTGCAGTCTTGCCAGTCCTTGGCAATCGACTCGAGCAGATTTAGGAGGTGGGAAGCATGTTTATTTTTGATTTTATGGGCAATCGAACTGCCCCGGTGCGCGGCCGTGTCTCGGCGTATACCGGCAATCGTGCTTCCAACGCCTCCAGAATGATGAAGATCTAAGAATCTCACGCTTCATCAAAGTTCCTGGGGGCTGAAAAGTCAGTCATCGACCGAAACCCCTGAGGAACTTTTTTCATGTCTGCCCCACTTTGCACCTCTCCCACAGCGAGTGCCCTACGGAACTCGGAACTAATCTTCGCTGGTCCGGAAAGCCTCAAAGCGCGTGGTGTGCTGACCACGCGACAAGCTAACTCACCCGCCTCTTCATATGCAGAGAGGAGGGACACCAAATGAGTAGCAAACGACGCCAACAGCCTCGCAAGCGCATCTCGCTCGAAGAGCTAGATCAACGTCTGCGCGAACGTGATTTGAAGAATCACTTGCCTATGGAAATGTACTTCCGAGTTCGCTAGCGCTGATGATGCCATTACCATCATCACCGCCCGCGACACAGGAGTTCATATGAGATACGACGATCCCACGCAGAGGCCCGCCGGCCTTAAGCCGGCGGGCTTTCCGCATCTCTAAGGGGCGTGAGAATAAACAAAAGCCTCGAACTCCCCTGCCGCTGGTGCAGCGGTTGAGAAATTCGAGGCTCTTGCGAGTATTGGGCGATTCTTAACGCTCAACCTCTCCGCGGATGAACGCTTCCACCTTCGCACGGGCCGTATCGTCGTCGTACTGCTCCGGCGGGGACTTCATGAAGTAGCTCGAAGCCGACAGGATCGGACCACCGATACCGCGATCCAGAGCGATCTTCGCTGCGCGAACCGCGTCGATAATGACACCAGCCGAGTTTGGCGAATCCCAAACTTCGAGCTTGTATTCCAAGGACACCGGTGCATCACCAAAGTTGCGACCCTCGAGGCGCACGAAGGCCCATTTACGATCGTCGAGCCATGACACGTAGTCACTTGGGCCAATATGCACATCATCATCGCCGAGCACGGCGCTGGTGTTCGAGGTGACGGCCTGAGTCTTGGAAATCTTCTTCGATTCGAGGCGCTCGCGTTCCAGCATGTTCTTGAAGTCCATGTTGCCACCGACATTCAGCTGGTAGGTGCGGTCGAGAACAACACCGCGGTCTTCGAAGAGCTTGGCCATCACACGGTGGGTGATGGTTGCACCAATCTGGCTCTTAATATCGTCACCCACGATGGGCACGCCTGCATCAGTGAACTTCTGAGCCCATTCCGGGGTTCCGGCGATGAACACGGGCAGTGCGTTGACGAAAGCTACGCCGGCATCAATAGCTGCCTGGGCGTAAAACTTCGCCGCCTCGTCAGAACCTACGGGCAAATAGCAGACCAAAACATCGACCTGGGCGTCCTTGAGGCTCTGCACCATGTCGACCGGCTCAGCTGTGGACTCTTCGATGGTCTGGCGGTAGTACTTGCCCAGTCCGTCTAGGGTGTGGCCGCGCTGGACCTTTACGCCGGTGGCAGGCACGTCGGCAATCTTAATGGTGTTATTTTCACTGGCCACAATGGCATCGGCCAGGTCCAGTCCGACCTTTTTAGCGTCTACGTCATAGGCCGCGACGAACTGTACATCGCCCACGTGGTAGTCACCGAACTGTACGTGCATAAGCCCGGGAACGGTGGCCTCCGCATCGGCATTTCGATAGTATTCAACACCTTGTACGAGCGAAGTGGCGCAGTTACCTACACCCACGATGGCTACGCGAATCGGGTTCGCCGACACATTATCTCCTTACGGGTACCTATCAAGCTTGAGGCAATTGGGCGCACGAAAGCGCTAAAACGAAAAAGCCCCTCATTGATCCTAAGACCTTTTGATCATGAAATATTCCGCATGATCTCTTACTTGACGTCCCATTGCGCGCCATGCGCCGGACAATGTGTTCTGTGGGAGACGATCGGGCGTGTCGCTCCGTCAGTTACAAAAGGCGGCTAGGTCATGACTTACCGCGAAAATTCGCGCTACATTGGCTTAGTCATTAGCAAAAACTATTTTGATCATGACGGCTATATGTGGCCTCAGGTGACCTTTCTTCCCATCCCACGGATCTTTAGGAGAGTGCGTAACACGGGTTGCGGCAGGGCCGTGCGAATACTGTGCCTCAGTGGGCGTCGCCGTAGCTCGCTCAGGAGCTCTGGATCGGTGCTCAGCTGTGCGGAGCGTGCCCGTTCGGCTAACACCTGCAAAGATTGCGAGAAGGCCGGGGTCATCCGATGAAAGTAGTTTTCCCGGAGCCATGGTTTGTTGGGGGTTCCAAAGTTCAGCAACTGGAGATCGTCAAGGGTTCCGAGAAGGCCCGACCCATGGAACACGATGTTGATCATTTCCTCGCTGACGCCGAAGTCGCGCAAGATCATCGTCGGCAGTCCGCGGTCGATGGATTCGAGTGCGGCGGTGGAGGAGACGGTGACCAAAGCGCTGCCAGGTTTCAGCACCTCGGCCATGCTGCCTGTGGTGAAACGCAGATGGGTGGAGCCAGAGATGCGTCCAGAAGCCTGGAGTTCTTGGAAGATCTCGTCGTAGGGAAACTGCTCGAGATGTGTCTGTGGTTCACCTGCTCGCGCTCGTAGTTTCACCACGACGTCGAGCCCAGGATTGAGCCGCGCGCAACGTTCAAGTGCGATCAGGATGCGTTCGCGTTCTTCGCGCACGCATGGAACCTTTGCCTGCGGAGCGAACACGAGGCGCTTGATTGCGGCTTGCGACTCGGCAGGAAAGCCTGGGGGGGAGAGGAACGGCAGCTTACCGACCATAATCGTCGGTTGATGTCCCTTTGCTGACTCGGAGAGGAAGGAAAAGTCGCGGGCCTCGGCATGTGAATGGCAGATGAACGCGTCGCCGGGGCGCCGATAGTTCCAGCCACGTTGCGTCGCCGGGTAGGCCACGCCGGGTAGGGCCGAAATGAGAGCGGTGCCTCGACCTTGCAGCGGCTCATGTCGCAAAATACGCGAGTAGAGTTCGCTGACCACCGGCCCGGTAGCGGCGGCGAAGACGATGTCACATTGCACGGCGGGGGAAACCAACTGATTCAGCGGAAGACGCAGCAGCTGGTCGGGCGCCAAGTCGGTGCCCGCAAAGGCCGCGTTGATCTGTTCTTCGGTCGGCATGATGGGTGTGCGCACAAGGGCTACCCGACGATCCCAGCTCGGGCCCAAGCGATGCAGGAAGGTCGTGGCGAGCTTCAGGTATGAGTCCGAATCGGCGACGGCGATAATTTGGGGTCGCATATGGAGCTACACCTCCAGGGAACGCGAGAGATGTTCGCGCAGTTGCTGGGAGGTGGTTTCGGTCCACCAATGTTCGGGGACCGGCAATGGGTAGAGACTGCGTGCCTCATTTCCCAGTAGCAGTCGCAGCGAGGGGATGACGGTCGAGGGCAGCGCGCGGATTTCCTGACCCGGGCGTAGATCGCGCAGACGCATCTCGATGGGAACCGTATGGGTTTTGAGATGCACGTTCTCGAGCGCGTCGAGTAGCTGAAGGAACTGCGGGGTTTCCCGACGGTGCGGGAAATAGGCCAGCGGACCGTCAGCGGCTAGGGACTTGACCCATGCCAGATAGGGCTCGGTATGAATAAGTCCGTCGGCCACCATGGCCGACCCGATGAGCAAGGTGGGCTCGGCGAATCGTTCGGCAACCGGTTGGGTGGCGAGCCATTCGAACTTATGCTGAGCAAATTTGATGCCCAGTTCGTCCATGCGTTCGCGCTGCTCCTGTGGCACCTGAAGGGCGGAGACGATCAGCAACCGCGATTCACGTGCCAGCGCACGCATCTTGCGCCACATGGCCAGCCCCAAGGAATTGCGTGCCGCGGATTGTTTAGCGCGGGCACGTACCAGCGGTGTGGGGGAGCGCTGGGTGAGCTGCGCGATTAACGACAGGGTCGCAAGTCCGTCGTCGATGACGATGATTTCCTTTGCACGCACCCCGCCCAATAGGGCCCGTTGCACCTTTCCGGAATAGGCGTCGCCGACAACCCAGCGTTCCTTGGCGGATTTGGGCATGGGCGGACGCTTGGCCGCTGGCTGAAAGCTGACTCCGGCCGGAGCCGAATCCAGCATGGCCCCGGTGGTGGCCTGCAGGGGCATGCCCAGGCGCGGCACGATGTGCACGTCGCTACCCAACAGCCCCGCGGCGTGAGTTTCCACCGCGGAGAGCAATTGCAGTGGCGATTCGACCCAAACCCGCGCGGTGCCGAAACGAGGTCGGGATACCTGGCCGGTATCGGTGCCTACAAGATTCATTTCCGCCAGACTCACTTGGCCAACCGATTCAGGGAACGTGACCATTTTTCCAGTTGCCGCGAGGAGCGTCGAATAACTTGCCGTGAAACCCCGCGCAATTGTGCCGGAATCCGGCGCCCGGACCCCACATGGGCCCACTGCGGTGGCAGGTTCAGGCTTGTCAGGCGGCGACGCTTAAAGTGCACGGCGTGACGGGCATAGTGCCGATTCAGGAATTGCTCGGCCGTCTCGCGCAGCTGCGGCAGTTGCTCTGACTGCATGCAGTAAGACACCGCATGCAGCAATCCGGTGAGTTCGTCGTCATCCGTGTCGGCACGCTCGGCCGGGGCGCTGACGTTCTGCACACAGAGGGCGTGGACCAGACTCAGCGGCACGCGATTGGAATTCTGGTAGGGCGCCAAAGCTTGAAGCAGCATCGCGGTGCCCACCGCGACAACCTCGATGCCTTGCAGGTACTTGGCGGTGGCCAAGCCGGTGGAGAAGCACGACAGAACCAGGGCAGGGCGCACGGCGGCGACCACGGTTTCGGCCAGGTGGTCGGTGTCCAGCACCGTGAAATCGAGGCCGAGGGATGCCGCGGTGCCAGCCAGCCGCGCCGCGGAGGTGGCGCTCGCCGATGGATGGGCCTTGAAAAGTACCGTGTTCAGGCCGCGGGACTTCACCTCGTGCAGCATCTGCACGTGCAACTCGAACTCTTCGTCCTCGTCGATTACCCCGAGGGAACCGAGATACTGCCCCAAGAGCAAGGCCGCGCCCTCGGGCGCGTCGGGTACCGGCTGCTGCCCGTGCGCCAGCTCGTCGAACACCCGAGATAGCGCGGAGGCGGAGAGCACCTTCCGTTGGGGCTGGAGCTCGGCTAATAGTTGCGGCTCAAGACCTGGCACCAGGTCGATGTGGATGGTGCCGACCAAGCGCTGGGCGATGGGGGTGGCAAGTTTGCTTCGCGTGGGGCCGTAGGACATCAGACCGTCGGAGTGGACCCAGATCTGCGCGTCATAGAAAACATTGGCCAGGGCGCGGGCCGGGTTCACCTGAATGGACTCGAGCACCAAGGTCAGCGGTTCGTCGCCGAGATTCCAGGCGCTGCGCAGCAATTTATTGAGCAGCAGCTGGTCCTCGACGCCACGCGGGTTGAACTGCGCCGGACGTCGTGGTGCCAGCAAGGCAGCGAGGTCAACGACGCGATCGAAGCGGGAGGCAAGCTCGTCGAACCCGGGCACGCGATCCAGCGGGGTGGTGAGTTCGGGAATCTGCGAACCATTGGCCAGCACGAGAACACGTTCGTCGGCCGGCGGGAGCAGCCCGGCATCGGCCATGGCGGCCAGGGAGACCAACTGGAAATAGCTGGAGGCCTCGACGAGGGCGATCATCGGGCGACCCCAATCTGCGCGGCCTGCAGGTAGGAGAGCACATGGCGGCGTCGGGCCACGTCCATTTCCAAAGCGACCTTGCGCGCGGCGGCCACATCAATTGTCGCGAACACGCGACGTAGCTGCTGCTTCATCTGCAAGCGGACCTCGGGCGGGTAGTTCTTGGTTCGTTTTTCATGGTGGCACACGATCGCGAAGAATTGGCGTAGTGCCTTCGGCAGGTGCCGCGCGGCCTCCGGGTGCGCGTCGACCTCCTCGAAAACCTGCGTGAACGCAGGAATGAAACTCAGCTGGCGTTCGTCAAAGACCTGAGTCAGTGATCCGGGCAGTCCGCGGCGGTAGAAGATGTCCGCACCGGAAAGCACCGCATAACTGTGGTTGCGCAGGTGCAGTTTCCAGATCCACGGACGATCCTCGGCGCTGGTCAGATCGGGATCAAAATGGAAGACGCCGCGCTGGCGCATCAGCTCGGTACGATACATTCCCGCCCAGGAATATGGGTAGTCAACCATGGATGGCGCATCGATCGGCTCGATATCCGCCGCCGGATCTAGGCGCAGCCCACGCTGTGCCTGTGGGGCCCGGTGAATGGTGCGGTTGGTGCCGGTGACACGCACATGATCGCAGCGCACGAAGTCGACATTCAGCTCCTGTAGCCCATCGGCCAGGGTCGCCAGATGGCGGGGCCCCATCCAGTCATCGGGATCAAGGAAGGTGTAGAACTCGCCGGTGACCTGATCAAGGCCAGCGTTGCGCGCGGCCGAGACACCGCCGTTGGCCGGCAGGGTAATGAGCTTCAGCCCGGGCAGTTTGGACTGGTAACTGCGCACCAGCTGCGCGGTGGCATCGGTCGAGGCGTCGTCGACGACCAGTACCTCGAGCTCTCGGCCGTCGAGTTCTTGCCGCGTTAGCGAGGTCAGCGCATCACAGATATACGCTTCCTGGTTGTAGGCGGGAATTACCACGGAAATGCGGCCGGGAATCGGGGTCATGGTTCCTTCTTCGAGGAGTGTGCGAGGGGGCATGGATGCATCGCGGCGGCCGGACCGAATACTGGTCCGGCCGCCGAGATGCGCGTCGCGAGGCGCTCCGGACTTAGCCGTCGACGCGGCGCAGGCGGCTCAGCGGAGCCAATTCGCCCGGGAAGACCTTCTTGACGCCGTCGCCCATGGCCTGCTCGAGGATGCGGATGTCGCGGATCAGAGCTTCGAAGCCCTTCGGCTCCAGCGAGGAGGCCTGGTCCGAGCCCCACATGGTGCGGTCGAGGGTGATGTGGCGTTCGACGGTCACGGCGCCCAAGGCCACCGCGGCCAGCGAGATCTGCAGGCCGCGCTCGTGACCCGAGTAGCCGACCGGCACCTGGTAGCGCTCGCGCAGGGTTTCGATGGTGCGCAGGTTGGCTTCCTCGGGAGGCAGCGGGTAGGTGCTGGTGGCGTGCATCATGACCAGCTTGTCGGTGCCCAGGGTTTCCACGGCCTTGTCGATCTGCTCGATGGTGGACATGCCGGTGGAGAGAATGATCGGCTTGCCGGTTTCGGCCAGTGCCTTGAGCAGTTCAATGTCGGTCACCGAGGCGGAGGCGACCTTGTGGGTGACGGCACCCTGCTCTTCCATGAACTCAACCGAAGGAACATCCCACGGGGAGGCGAAGGCGTGCAGCCCCTTGGAGGCGGCGTAGGAGATCAATTCCTTGTACTGAGCCTGGTCGAACTCCACGCGGTAGCGGTAGTCCAGGTAGGTCATGTCGCCCCACGGGGTGGAACGAATCTTGTCACGCATGTCCATCGGGGTGGAGATGTCCGGGGTGCGCTTCTGGAATTTCACCGCGTTGGCGCCGGCGGCCGCGGACACGTCGATCAGCTGCTTAGCGATTTCGAGGTCACCGTTGTGGTTAATGCCGATCTCGCCGATGACATACACCTGCTGGCCGGTGCCGAGCAGCGACTCGCCAATGGCGACGGGCTTGATGTCGGTGGTGATGGAGGTCATGGGTTCTGCCTTTCAGTGGGTGAAACTAGGGAAAACGAAAAAATCTAGACGGCGGCCGGTACCGGTGCGTGCCGCGCGGCCAGCACCAGTTCGGCTAATTCACGAACCGCGCCATGCCCGCCGGAACGGGATAGCCGGTGCCGTGCGGCGCGGTGGACCTCGACTTGGGCGTCGGACACGGTAATTGGCCAACCCACCAGCGCCATGGGGGCGAGGTCGTTGATGTCGTTACCGACATAGGCCACCCGTGCCGGGTTCACGCCCTCGTCGCGCATCCAATTGGCCAGAAAACTGGCCTTGTCATCGATGCCGTGGGCCACCTGGACGTTGAGTTTTGCGGCACGCGCGGCGACCACCGGGTTCATTTCCTTGGAGAGGATCAGGAACTTCACCCCGGCGGCCCGCAACCGGGCAACGCCCATGCCATCGGAACGCGAGACGCGCACGGTTTCGGTCCCGTGTTCGTCGACGTAGGCGGTATCCGGGGTATGCACCCCGTCGAAATCGGTCACCACGGCGTCCACGTCGATCGGCGCCGTGCTCTGCGGCACGAGCAGCGAAGCGAAGCTCAGGTCCGTTTCGGTGTCGATGTCGATTCCGTGCTCGCTCGGTACCTCGTGGATCGCGACCCGTCCGAAGAATCGGTGTTGTGCCGCCCGGAACCCGGCGGTGTTCATCACGTAGAAGGCGCCGGTTTCGCGGAAGCGTGGTTCGCGGTCCTGGCGGCGTGGCCGGTGGGACATCTCGTGCCCGACGGCTACTGCCTGCTGCTGCTCATCTAGGGCCCAGTGGAACCCGTGGTCTGCTACCGCGGCAAAGCACACCTCGGCACGTGACTGCTCCACCGTCTCCACGGCGGCATCGAGGTCCTCCGGGGAGATCATCGGGCTGGTGCACTGGATGAAGACCGTTACCTCGGGGGCTGGGTCGACCTGTTCCAACACATGCTCCAGCACCGATTCACTGCTGGCGGTGTCACCGGCGATATCCGCTGGACGATCTACCACCGTGGCCCCGTAGGACAGGGCCTCGGCTTTGATCTGCGGGTGGTCGGTGCTGACCACGACCTCGTCGATGCGCGACGCGGCCCGGGCCGAGGTGATGGCCCGTCCCAGCAGCGATTGGCCGCCGATCTGTCGCAGGTTCTTGAGCCGGATGCCCTTGGACCCTCCCCGGGCGGGAATGATCGCCAAGACTTTTGGCTGTTCGGTATTGCTCACAAAATTGAAGGTATTCGTTGGAGTTAACCGCAGGGGTGCACTCGGGTAAACGCCGGGTGAAGAGGCGGTGTCATCCCCTGCTAGTTTGCTGAATGCCGCTGTCAGGACGGAAAAGCTGGACCTTGCCAAGACCAAAGGAGGTGCGCGGTACAGAAGTTTCTCTGGTCATATCTTTGGGCGGACAACTAGACTCCGTATGTTCAGGTACTTCACCAAAACCGTGGAACGGGTCTCGTTGAAAAATGGAGGACCGCACTGTCGAAGGTGGGTGGGCGGATATCGAGGAGAACGCCTAAGAAACGAGCTCCGTCCGCTGGTCAACAGGAACGACGAGGCACTGCACCGGCCTAGGACTACGGCCGGTGCGAAGCTACCAGCGCCTTTGGGTCAGGAACTCGAGGGCGCGCTTTCCTGCGTAGGCACTCGGCCCGCCCTGCCCCTCGCGCCAGCCGAGCCCTAGTGCGACGTGCGTGAGGATCGAGTCGAACAGATGGGCGTTGTAGTCGACGCCCAATTGGTCGGGCGCCGTGAGGAGCACCGCGTCGGCGGAGAGTTGCTCGATCAGTCCATGCGGTTCATCTGCATAGCTGCGGCCGTAGTCAGCATGCGCCTTCTCATCGATGTTGCCGAATTGATCATGGCGTTTACCGCTGCCAAGGAAGTGCCGGCGGTCCTGGTCGCTGACATGGATGACTCGACACGGTGTCTGATGTTTGCCGCTCCGATCGCAAGGAGCCTAGGATCGTAGCCATGGGGCCGGAAAAGAACGCTGTACGGATCATCCAGGATTTCCTCTCGGGAGCCATGGGCGACGAGGCATTCTTGGAAGAACTGTACGGCCAGAGCCTCGACACACTGCGCGATTGGCCCAATGCACCCGCCTACGTCGCCCATCGCGATCTGCTGCAGTACCTCCTGCTAATAGACCTGGGAACACCCGCCGGGCGGGTGGATGCCGTTGGCGTGCTGGAGCAGTATCTCTGCGACCAGGGCGTCTATGTGCATTCGACGGAGCTCGGACGGGAAGCAGCCGCCGACTACGAACTCTTGATGTCGGCGCAGCCGACGTGGGTCGACATCGACGCGTTGAGCGCAGCCACGCTACTCGAGGCAGTGAGCGCTGTCCCGGAGCGGTCGCGTCGGACCCAATTGCAGGCGTTGATCAAGCAGCGCTACCGGTACGTGAGCACGCCCCCGAGATGGCTGCAAGCGCCGACGTGGCCGGTCGTTGAGCAGTATCCGACGGTCTTCGTGGGCCAGCTCGACATCACGGACCTGCATCACGACACGGCTTACTTGTACGTGTTCGTCGATGAGGCCAGTGGCGCGGTGTCCACTGTCACGCAGCAGCTCTAGTACAGCTTTCTACTGCTGTCGTGCGTACAAGGTACGGCTTTGTGCCCGGTGCCTGCGGTACGCAGTAGCTTGGCCCGAGCATCTAGGTAATCGGTAGCTTCCATCAGGGTGCTGCGACGTGAAATTCGTAGATGAAACCAATTCCGTGGCCTAGGGGCGACAGGTGCAGACATAATCCGGGCGTCGCCGCACGCGGTACGCCTCAAGCATTTAGGCTGGAAACCATGCAGGAGTCCACCCAGTCCAAACAGTCCGCGCGACGCCGTGGCCCGGTGCGCATCACCGTGCCCTCACGGTCCGACCGCTTTCTGGCGAAGTTCACCGAGGTGATTGGCGGACCGTTAGGTCGGCATAGTGCGCCGGGACAAGTTAATCCCGGACTGTTCACCGTGGAGCGGGTGCTGATCATCATGACGGTGATTGGCTCGCTGCTCATGTTGCTGGCGAAGAATCCCTGCCGGGTGAACGGTTGGGGCGGTTCGAACCCCTACGACTATTTCTGCTACACCGACTGGGTCCCGCTCTTTGGGGCACGTGGCTTTGCCGATAACCCCTTCGCACCATTCGCGGCCGGAGCCGACTTTGAGTATCCGGTCCTCATGAGCGCTGTGGCCTCCGTGGTCTCGGCTCTCGTGCCGCAGGTGGAAACCGGTCGTTCGCTGATCTTTTTCGATATGAACCTGCTGCTGGTCAGCGTGCTCTGGCTCATCACGGTGTTGTGCACCATGAAGATGTGTGGACGGCGTCCCTGGGATGCCGCCTTTGTGGCCATTGCCCCGGGGATTATCTTGACCGGCAGTATCAACTGGGACATGTGGGCCGTAGCGCTGCTGGCCGGCGGGATGTTGGCCTTCGCGCGCGGACATAGCATCGGGGCCGGTGTGCTCATCGGCTTGGGGACGGCCATGAAGATCTATCCCTTCTTCATTCTGGGGGCCATTCTGGTGCTTGCGTTGCGTACCGGACGGTGGTCGGTGTTCTTTAAAACCGCCGGGTTTGCTGCCGGCACCTGGGCGCTGGTGAACCTGCCCTATGCGCTCGCTTTTCCTTCGTCCTTTGCATATTTCTTCAGCTTCTCCTCCGAACGTGGGGCTGGGCTTTCCAGCTTCTGGCATGTCTGGAACATTGGGGCGAAGTACGAGTTGGTTCCCTTCCTTGCGCCAGAGACAATTTCCCGGTTGGGCATTGGGTTGTTCTTCCTCTGCTGCGTGGGTGTGGCCGTGCTGGCCTTGGCCGCGTCGGAGCGCCCACGGCTGGCCTCGTTGGCGTTCTTGATTATTGCCTCCTTCGTGATGGTGAATAAGGTCTACTCGCCTCAGTTCATCGTCTGGCTCATTCCGCTCTTTGCCTTGGCGCTGCCGCGGTGGAAGGAATTCACCGCGTGGATGCTGGTGGAAGTGGCACACTTCTATGGCCTCTGGGCCTACCTCGGCTCTTTCGGAGATGACAAGGACATCCACAAGACGTTCCCCGAGCTGGGCTATGTATTGCTGGTCTTCGCGCACATGATCATGCTGGGCTTTTTGATGTACCGGGTAGTACGCACCGTGCTCGACCCGTTGCAGGATCCGGTGCGAATCGTTGGTCAGGATGATCCGCAGGCCGGCGGATTCGCCGGTGCCGACGATAAGTTCACGCTCTCATCGCTTCGCGGGAAGGCCCCACATAAGGAACAGGCCGGTTAAATGGGTGAGGTAGCCGTGGTCGGGGCCGGCCCGAACGGCTTGGCGGCTGCCGCCGTGATTGCACGAGCCGGGGTCCCGGTGACGGTGTACGAGGCCAACGCGGAGCTCGGCGGCGCGGCCCGCACGCAACGGATCGGCACCAGTGGTGCCAGCTTTGATCTGGGCAGTGCCGTGCACCCGATGGCGCTACTTTCACCGGCATTCGCCGATCTAGGGGTTCATCGTCGGGTACGTTTCGAGACGCCGGAGCTGTCCTTCGCTCACGTGCTCGATCGCCGTAGCGCTCATGCTTGGCGCGATCTGGACCGTACCGCCGAAGAACTTGGCGGTGCCGAAGGCCGCGCCTATCGGCACCTACTCGCGCCGCTTTCCGAACACATCGATGAACTGGCGACCGTGTTGCTTAACCCGCTACCGCGGGCCGGACGTGAAGCTGCGGCCTTGGCCCGCTTTGCCGCGGCCGTTCCCGGCGCCATGGTGCTACGCGATCTGTACTCCGAACGATTCCCTCGGGCCGCAGCGCTCCTCGCGGGTTGTGCGGCGCATCTTGCTGGGGGAGGGCACGGACCTGCGGCGTTGGGTTCTGGGCTTTTCCTGGCGGCCTCCGCCCATGCTGGTGGCTGGCCGATTCCCATTGGAGGTTCCCAGGCGATCAGCGATGCGCTCGCCGAAGAAGCCGCCGCCCACGGTGCACAATTTCAGCGCTCCCAACCGGTGACCGACCTGCGGCAACTGGACGAAGAAGTGGTGCTGTTCGCGGTGGGAGCCGAGGACGCCGCGCGTATAGCCGGTGAAAGGATTCGGCCGCCGCTACGCCGCCGCTTGGCTAAAACGCGCCGCCCACCGGGCAGTTGCATCGTGCATTACCTGTTGCGTGAACCAGTCCCATGGCGTGAGAAGCAACTTCATCGGGCCGGGACCGTCCATCTGGGCGGTGATGCGCGGCGCGTGATTCGCGTGGAGCGCCAAAGCCGTACCCGCACGGTACAGCGCCCCTACGTGATCGTCTCCCAACCCTCACTGTTCGACAGTTCGCGCACCGGCGATGACACTCAGGTGCTCTGGGCCTATTGCCACGTGCCGCGTGGGTCGAGCACCGACATGGCGGCGGCGGTGACCGCGCAGATCGAGGCGGCGGCCCCCGGGTTTGGAGACACCGTGCTCGAGCGTCATGTGATCCCGGCGGCCGGACTGGAACAACAGAACGCCGCGCTGGTCGGTGGTGATATCACCGGAGGAAGTATGGATCTGCGTGGCGCATTGCTTCGACCTCGGTTGAGTTCCTCGCCGTGGCGGATCGGACGTGGACTGTATTTGGTGTCTTCCTCGGCCGCCCCGGGTCCATCCGTTCATGGCATGGGTGGTTATCTCGGGGCCGCAGATATGCTCCGAACGGAGTACGCACTTAGCGTGTAAGCCTTTGGGAGGAGCCGATAAATCAGCACTGGGGACGGTTCGATCCAACCGCGCCGTTCCTAGACTTGAGGCATGATTCAGGCACAGGAACTTAGCAAACGCTACGGTTCGAAAACCGTTGTCGACCGCGTCTCGTTCACCGTGCAGCCGGGGCAAGTGACCGGTTTTCTCGGGCCGAATGGCGCCGGTAAATCTACTACGATGCGCATGATCCTTGGCCTCGCGACGCCCTCGAGCGGCTCCGTACAGGTCAACGGCGCCCCCTTTACTTCGTCGAGCCATCCGCTGACGGAGGTCGGCGCCCTGCTGGAGGCGCGAAGCGTCCACAAATCGTTGACGGCCCGAGCCCACTTGCGTTCCATGGCGGCGGCCGCACAATTGCCAGCCAGTCGCGTCGACGCGGTACTCGAGCTCACCGGCCTGCGGTCGGTGCAACATAAGAAGGTCGGCGGTTTTTCTCTGGGCATGGGTCAGCGACTAGGTATCGCCACCGCGCTGCTCGGTGACCCACAGGTTCTTATCCTCGACGAACCGGTCAACGGGCTCGATCCCGAGGGTGTGGCGTGGGTTCGTCAGTTGGCGAGGCAGCAGGCCGCCGAGGGGAAGACGGTGTTTATCTCCTCGCACTTGATGAGCGAAATGTCGCAGACCGCCGACCACCTGATTGTCATCGGGCGCGGTCGGATCATGGCCGATGCGCCCATTGCGGAGTTTCTCGCAGATGGTCGCGAGCAGACCCTGGTGCGTGCCGGCGATCTCGAAGCGCTAATGCGCGCTCTGGCAGCCAGTGGAGTGGAACTCGTGCGGGAGGACGCTTTGACCCTGCGCGTGGTGGGACCCACCTCGCAGCAGATCGGTCAGCGTGCCCTGGAGGCAGGCATTGCACTCAGCGAATTGCGGCCGCTTAGCCGCACGCTAGAGGACGCCTATCTCGAATTGACCCGAACGGCCGTGGAATACGAATCCACCACGGCGGCGCCGATGACGGCAGGAAAGTAGGAGCTTATGAGCACGTCAACCGTCACCCCATCGCGCGCGGGCCGAGTCACCCTTGGCAGTGTGTTCCGTGCCGAGTCCATTCGATTCTTTGCACTGCGCTCCACCCAGATCTTGATCGTCGTCGCCGTGCTAGCGCAGGTGGCACTGGCTGCCTTAGGCATCTGGTCGGTCGGAGCATTCATGACGAATATTCCGGCCGAAGCGGGCATGCCGAACTTCACCGATCCCGAAGTGACCGCCGAGGTCTTTGGCTCGGGGATTACCTTTTCACAGCTGATCCTGGGTTCCATGGCGGTGCTCTTGGCCAGCGGAGAATTCACCACCGGATCCGCGGTGAGCACCTTCCTGGCCAGCCCGCAGCGAATTCGAGTTCTGTCGGCCAAGGCATTGCTCATCGCCGTGCTAACCGGGGTCATCTCGGTGGCGGGCACCCTACTGGCCTATCTGGTTTGTCTGCCAATCGCCGGACACTACGAGTTGGGGCTGGAGCTATCCTCCGCAGCCTTCCAGCGTGTGCTTTGGTACGGAGCACTGACCACGATGATGGTGGCGCTGATCGGCCTAGCACTAGGGTTCCTGTTGCGCAGCTCGGCCGGTGGTATCACGGTGCTACTGGGGTTGTTCTTTGTACTGTCCATTCTGGTTCAGGTCCTGATCATGGCCGTGGACTGGGTGAAAAACATTGTGCAATACCTGCCGGATCAGGTGGTTTCGGCCTTGATCTCCCCGACGACCTCGATGTCGTCACTGGAAACCTGGCAATTGATGTGCGCCGTGGCAGGGTGGGCGGTGATTCCGCTCGTGTTCGCCGCGTGGGCCTTGCGGGCTCGCGACATCTAGGCTTAACTCCATGAGTTCACATCAGGGCGCCGACCCGCTGGTCTCCTTCGACGAACTGACCAGACGGCGCATGGGGCGGGTGCGCAGATTCATGCGCACCCACCCGCGTTTCGTCGTCGTGGCCACCGTTCTGGTGTATTTGATGCTGTCGCTGCTCGGCCTCGTCGGCCGGGCCATCGATCCGGAACTAGACCAGATCCTGATGCTCGCGGGGATCCTGGCCACGGCCCTAGCGTTACTCTTTCGCCTGCGTTACCCAATGCTGGTATTGCTGACCGTATTTCTCATTGAATCCAGTTCCATCGTCTTGGACGCCGGCGGTGGCGGATATAGCGGGATCGGCATGATGATCGCGCTCTATACGGTCGGCACGAAGTACTCTGGCCGTCGCACCATCCCGATCGCCTTGTTTATCGGCGCGTTCCATATCTTGTTGTTCATCATGACCGGATATCCCGATGTCAGCGAGGTCCTCGACGAGGGTGAGAGCATCGATGACTACGGGGGAGCCGCACTAATGCTCTCGATCAGCGGCGGGTTCATGCTCGGTAGCTATGTGGCCGCAGCGGCCGTCGGAACCAACATCCGCAACGCTCGCATCCATGACGCCGAAATCAATCACTGGGCCTCCCAAGTCTCACGCCTCGCTCAGGTGCAAGAGCGCCACCGGATTGCGCGGGAGATGCATGACGTTGTCGCCCATTCACTATCGGTGATGATCGCACTTTCCGATGGCGCCCGTGTGGTGGCGAAGAAAGACGCGGCCAGGGCAGAAACCGTCTTGGCCGAACTGTCAGGAACCGGACGTGCGGCGCTCGCCGATATGCGCAGACTTCTGGGTGTGCTGCGTCAGGCCGACGGGGCCGAGCTCTCGCCGCAGCCGAGCTCTGGCAACTTGGAGCAGATGCTGGATGGTTTCCGGGTCGCCGGATTGCCTCTGACCTATAGCTACACCGGGGAGCCATTGCCCAAGGACACCACCTTCGAACTCACCGTGTACCGCATCGTCCAGGAATCGTTGACCAACGCTTTGCGCTATGCCCATGGAGCTAGCTACGTACAGGTGCGGCTCAAGCGAGAGTCTAAGTGGCTTGTTCTCGAAATTATTGATGATGGCGATGGGACGCTCTCTCATTCGGTGGGTTCCGGTCAGGGGTTGAGCGGTATGCGCGAACGCGCTGCGTTATTCGATGGAACGGTGGAGGCTGGTCCGCGGCCCGAAGGCGGTTGGATTGTCTCCGCTTCGCTGCGGATTCCCAAATGTGACTCATCGTTACTTGAGCCTAAAACTAACCCCACCACTTAACATCTTGTCTTGAAAATTTACTTTCAGAGTGAAGTTCCCACTCACTGAGAAAGTATTCACGCCAAGGCATGATGGGAAAAATTTATGCCGAACTGAGATCGTGATCCAAAAAACCGCGGTGTTACCTAGCTCACTGGGCATTATTCGTGGGTATTTGATTATGCGCGCAGTGGCATCGCTCGGACCGTGAAGCGTCAACTATAGCAAGTTCCAATGGTTTATCCGTTTGACTTGTGTGTTTTTAGAACAGTGCCTACATAGTGGGGCAAGTGTTGAATTTTACGGAAATTCTGAGGTTAGTCTCAGAAAGCTATTGATTTGGACCTAGCCGACCTTGTTGAATGTGCAGTGGGGAACCTTGGGGGTTGTACACAGTAGCGCCATATACAAGGAGGGCATTTCATGCGACGCACTGCGCGCACGAAATTTGCACCTGCAGGAAACGCGGCGTGGTGGCGAAGGCCTTTGGCACTAGGGGTGGCTTCATCCCTAGCTGTTTCGGCCTACGGCTTACCCGCCATGGCAGATGTAAACACGCAACCAGCAGAACAAACTGAATCTGCGGCGAGCATCATCGATCTCTCGCTATTCAGTAACGAAATGGCCGGCGGCGGACAGACTCGGGCCTTGTTCCCGAGTGGTCCGGAAACCGATGAAGGCGGGCTCGACGTATCGTTGCTCGGCAGCGAACTGGTCGATCTCGGACAGTTCCCGATTCCGGTCGACCAGTTTCTGAACTTCGGCGAGCTTGGCACTCTGTTGTCACGTTCGACCGCAACCGACGGTAAGAACGGTGAAGCAATCTCCGGTGTGGCCGGAGCCGACGGGGCGATCACCCTCGACGGTGAGCAGGGTGATTTTGGCGTGGCCAGGATCAACCTGCTTGCGCTGTTTGAAGCCGTTGGCGCCGATGCATTGACCGGCCAAGTACTGAGCAAGGCGGAACTGACCGCCGGTGCCGGTGGTGCTTGGGTTAAGGCAGTGGACGGCGTCTTCGAAGATCCAGATGGATTCGGTGGCAAGGGTCAGTACCGGGTGGCTGAAGCCAACCTGGAACTCCAGTCTCCACTGGTCGAGCAGATGGCTTCACAGCTATATGACGCCATTGGCCAGGTGGATACCACCTTGGAAGACTACATCAACGGGATGTCGCAGCTTACCGACCTACTCGACGTGCTCAGCGCGTTGCCGGTCGGCGCCGACTTCAATGTGACCGTTGATTCCAACATTCAGGATGAGGTGTTCAACGAGCTGTTGGCTCAGCCGATCACCTCGAAGAACGAAGTGCTCAGCATCGACCTGAGCACCGGCACGTTGTACGTGGATCTGGACAAGGCCTACTCGGGTGAACGCCCGGAGGGTGTTGACCTGCCGGATGGCATCAACAACCAGAACCCGAACACCGAGCTGATCAGCAACGAGATCTACCCGATCATCGCGGAGACCATCCACGATCTGATCGAAGAGGTCATCAAGGTCGCCACCAACGCTATTGAGGGTGCTATTTCCAGCATCACCTTGACTGTTGATGCGTCCTTGACCAGCCCTGCTGGCGGTGCCGAAGCTTCGTGGACCGTGAACCTGGGTGGCGAGACCGTCAATCCGGTTTCTTGCACGCCTTCCGGCTTGGGCGGATCGGTGCTCTGCACCACCTTGACCACCGCGATGAACTCGGCAGTGATCCCAGCGGTTAATACCGCGATCATTCCGATTCGCGACTTCTTGGTGGGCGATGGTGGACACGCGATCTACGATCTGCTGATCACCGACATCAAGACCAACATGATCACCCTCCCGGTCCGTCAGGTTCTGGAGCCGGTCTTCACGTTGGCCACGGAATTCGTGTCGCTGCAGCTGAACCGTCAGGTTGAGACCACTTGCACCCTGCCTGATGGCACCGAGACGACCGAGGCCCTTGAGGTTTCGGCACTGTCGCTGGGTGTTCTTCAGTCGGCAGATGCAGGTCGTTTGAACCTCGGTAGCGCTGGTGTTCGCACCGGTGCATGTGCCGCTGCGATTGATCCGTCGATCACCGTTGACCCAACCGAGGTGCCTGCAGGTACCCCGACCAACGTCACCGGTACCGGCTTCACCCCGAGCGGTGACGTCGAGCTGCAGCTTGTAGACGCCGATGGCCAGCCTGTTGGCGATCCGGTTACTGTGACCGCCGACGAGAACGGCGACTTCCCGTCGACCGAACTCCCGGTTGCCGCAGATGTTCCTCCGGGAACCTACGATGTGCGCGCCACCGATGTAACCACCGGTACCCCGGTAACTCAGCCACTTAACGTGACTGAGCCGGATGTACAGGAGCTGAACATTGGCTTGGACCCACCGACCGTTCCGGCCGGTGACCCAACCAACGCAACCGGTACCGGGTACACCCCGGATGGACCGGTAACTGTACAGCTCATCGATCCCGCCGGTAACCCGGTTGGCGATCCGATCACCACCACCGCGGGCCCAGACGGAACCTTCACTGTTCCGGTTCCGACCCCGGCTGATGCACAGCCAGGCGACTACACCGTCCGCGGCACCGACGACACCACCACCAACTCGGCCGAGGCCCCGTTGACCGTGGTTGAAGCGGGCACTCCGGTCATTACTGCCGATCCGACCTCTGTTGAGCCGGGTCAGCCGACCGATGTTTCCGGTACTGATTTCGCTCCGAACGACACCGTGACCGTTCAGCTGCAGGATGCCGATGGCAACCCTGTTGGTGACCCGATCACTGCTCCGACTGACGAAAATGGTGCCTTTGGTCCAAGCCCGCTGACCGTTCCTGAGGGAACGACTCCGGGTGACTACACCATCAAGGGCACTGACACTCAGGGTGGCGAGGCTACGACCCCGCTGACCGTGACTGAGCCGACTGGTGGCAACGAGCCGTCGATCACTGCTGACCCGACTACGGTTCCGGCTGGCGATCCGACGAATGTTTCCGGTACTGATTTCGCTCCGAACGACACTGTGACCGTTCAGCTGCAGGATGCCGATGGCAACCCTGTTGGTGATCCGATCACTGCTCCGTCGGATGAGAACGGTGCTTTCCCGGCAACTGAGTTGCCTGTTGCGGACACTACCGCTCCGGGTGACTACACCATCAAGGGCACTGACACTCAGGGTGGCGAGGCTACGACCCCGCTGACCGTGACTGAGCCGACTGGTGGCAACGAGCCGTCGATCACTGCTGACCCGACTACGGTTCCGGCTGGCGATCCGACGAATGTTTCCGGTACTGATTTCGCTCCGAACGACACTGTGACCGTTCAGCTGCAGGATGCCGATGGCAACCCTGTTGGTGATCCGATCACTGCTCCGTCGGATGAGAACGGTGCTTTCCCGGCAACTGAGTTGCCTGTTGCGGACACTACCGCTCCGGGTGACTACACCATCAAGGGCACTGACACTCAGGGTGGCGAGGCTACGACCCCGCTGACCGTGACTGAGCCGACTGGTGGCAACGAGCCGTCGATCACTGCTGACCCGACTACGGTTCCGGCTGGCGATCCGACGAATGTTTCCGGTACTGATTTCGCTCCGAACGACACTGTGACCGTTCAGCTGCAGGATGCCGATGGCAACCCTGTTGGTGATCCGATCACTGCTCCGTCGGATGAGAACGGTGCTTTCCCGGCAACTGAGTTGCCTGTTGCGGACACTACCGCTCCGGGTGACTACACCATCAAGGGCACTGACACTCAGGGTGGCGAGGCAACCGCACCGCTGACCGTTACCGAGGGTGGCACCGGTGAAAACCCGGGCCAGATCGGTGACCGTGTCTGGAACGACGTCAACGAGAACGGTATTCAGGACGAGGGTGAAGCCGGCGTTGAAGGCGTCACCGTCAACCTGTTGGATGCCGCAGGCAACCCGGTCAACGATGCAGATGGCAACGCCACCAGCACCACCACCGATGCCAACGGTAACTACACCTTCGCTAACCTGCCGGTCGGCGAATACACCGTTGAGTTCGTTCTCCCTGAGAACGCAACCGGCTTCGCTCCGGTCAACCAGGGCGATGACGATGCTGTCGATTCCGACGCTGCCGACAATGGCCGTACCGACGTGGTCGCACTGACCACCGAGGCTCCGACCACCGACGCAGTGGATGCCGGTCTGACCGGTGTTGTGGTTTCCGAGCCGACCGTGACCGTGGATCCGTCCTCGGTTGCACCGGGCGAGGACACCACCGCTACCGGTGATGGCTTCAAGCCGAACTCGCCGGTTCAGGTCCAGCTGGTTGACCCAGAGGGTAACCCGGTTGGCGATCCGATCACCGTGAACACCGACGAAAACGGTCACTTCACTACCCCAGTCACCGTTCCGGAAGGTTCTACCCCGGGCGACTACAAGGTAGTGGCAACCGATGAAGACGGTGGCACCGACGATGCTCCGCTGACCGTCACCGATGGTACCGCTGGCAACAACGGCGAGCTGGGCGACTTCGTCTGGGCCGACGTTGATGGCAACGGTATCCAGGATGCAGGCGAGCCTGGCGTCGAAGGCGTCACCGTGAACCTGCTGAACGCCGAAGGTACCCCGGTGAACGATGCCGATGGCAACGCCATCAGCACCACCACCGATGCGGATGGTATGTATGCCTTCGCCAACCTGGCACACGGTGACTACATCGTTGAATTCACTGGCCTGCCGCAGGGTGCTTCCTTCGCACCGGCAGACCAGGGCGATGACGACGCTGTGGACTCGGACGCCAACGTTGACAACGGCCGCACCGCAGTCGTGACCCTGACCGCCGAAGCTCCGGCCAACGACACCGTTGACGCTGGTCTGCTGGGCATCCAGGTTATGGATCCGACTATTGCGATCGATCCGGTCGATGTACCGCAGGGTGAGACCACCCAGGTGACCGGTGTGGGCTACACCCCGAACGGTGACGTTCAGGTGCAGCTGGTTGACCCAGAAGGCAACAACGTGGGTGACCCGGTTGCTACCACCGCCGATGACAACGGCGCCATTGACACCCCGCTGACGGTACCGGCCGATGCTCCGGTTGCCGACGGCTACTCCGTCAAGGGCACCGATTCGAACACCGGTAAGTCCGCAGAGACCCCGCTGAACGTCATCGCCGGTAACGGTGGCGACAACAACGGTGTCCTGGGTGACCGTGTCTGGAACGACATGAACGCCGACGGTATTCAGGATGAGGGCGAGGCCGGCCTGGCCGGTATCACCGTCAACCTGCTGGATGCCGATGGCAACCCGGTCAACGATGCAGATGGCAACGCCATCAGCACCACCACCGATGAGAACGGTAACTACCTCTTCGATGGCCTGGCACACGGCGACTACGTCGTCGGGTTCGTGGCTCCGGAAGGTGCAACCTTCTCGCCGGCAGAGGCAGGCGACGATCGTGCAGTTGACTCGAACGCTCAGGAAGACGGCCGCACCGCGGTAGTCACCCTGACCGCCGAGGCTCCTGAGGATCTGACCGTTGACGCTGGTATCAACGGTGTTGAGATCACCGAGCCGACCGTGACCGTGGATCCGTCCGAGGTTCCGGCTGGCGAGGACACTCAGGTAACCGGTGACGGGTTCGCTCCGAACTCGCCGGTTGAGGTTCAGCTGGTCGACTCCGAGGGCAACCCGGTAGGCGATCCGGTGAACGTCGAGACCGACGAGAACGGCCACTTCACCACCCCGCTGACCGTCCCCGAGGGCACCACTCCAGGTGACTTCGAGGTCAAGGCCACCGATGGTGAGGGCAACACCGACACCGCACCGCTGACCGTTACCGATGGCAACACCGGTGGCAACGACGGTTCGATCTCGGGTCGCACCTGGGTCGACGCCAACAAGAATGGTCTGCAGGATGAAGGCGAGTCCGCCCTGGGCGGCATCACCGTGAACCTGCTGGATGCCGAGGGTAACCCGGTCAACGATGCCGATGGCAACGCCGTCAGCACCGCGACCGACTCCAACGGTGTCTACTCCATCTCGGAGCTGGCAGCCGGCGATTACATCGTCGAGGTCATCAAGCCGGACGGTACCGGGTTCTCCCCGGCCAACGTGGGCGACGATGACACCATCGATTCGGATGTGAATCCGGATAATGGTCGCACCGATGCACTGGCACTGACCGCAGAGGCTCCGGCCGCTGAGCACGTCGATG
Source organism: Glutamicibacter endophyticus (assembly GCF_048457885.1). Taxonomy (NCBI): domain Bacteria; kingdom Bacillati; phylum Actinomycetota; class Actinomycetes; order Micrococcales; family Micrococcaceae; genus Glutamicibacter; species Glutamicibacter endophyticus. Next base: position 3,475,512 of record NZ_CP174200.1, on the reverse strand, counting down.
CCGGTATCACCGATGTGGTGTTCACTTCCCCGACCGTGACCGTGGATCCGTCCGAGGTTCCGGCTGGTGAAGACACTCAGGTCACCGGTGACGGGTACGCCCCGAACTCGCCGGTTGAGGTCACCATCGTCGACGAAGACGGCAACGTCATCGCCGGTCCGGTGAACGTCGAGACCGACGAGAACGGCCACTTCACCACCCCGATCACCGTTCCGGAAGGCACCACCCCGGGCGAGTACGACGTTGTGGCGACGGACGAAGAGGGCAACACCGATTCGACTCCGCTGACCGTCACCGAAGGTAACACCGGTGGCAACGACGGTTCGGTTGATGGTCGCTCGTGGATCGACCTGAACGAAGACGGTATTCAGGATGAGGGCGAGGTTGGCCTGGCCGACGTCACCGTCAACCTGCTGGACGCCGAGGGCACCCCGGTTGAGGACGCCGATGGCAACGCCATCAGCACCACCACCAACGCCAACGGTAACTACACCGTCGCCGATCTGGCCGCCGGCGAGTACATCGTCGAGTTCGTGGCTCCCGAGGGTGCAGGGTTCTCCCCGGCCAACGTGGGCGACGACGACACCGTGGACTCCGACGCCGACGAGAACGGCCGCACCGAGGTGCTGGCACTGACCGATGAGGCTCCGGCCGCATCGAACGTCGACGCTGGTATCACCGGTATCGAGATCACCGAGCCGATCATCACCGTGGATCCGTCCGAGGTGCCGGCCGGCGAGGACACCACCGTAACCGGTGCCGGGTTCGCTCCGGACTCGACCGTAACCGTTCAGCTGCAGGATGCCGATGGCAACAATGTGGGTGACCCGGTTGAGGTTGAGACCGACGAAAACGGCGGCTTCACTACCCCGCTGACCGTGCCGGAAGGCACGACCCCGGGTGAGCACACCGTCAAGGCCGTTGACCTTGAAGGTGGCGAAGCAACCGCACCGCTGAACGTGACCGATGGCAACACCGGTGGCGACAACAACGGTAAGTTCGGTGACCTGGTCTGGAACGACGCCAACGAGAACGGCCTGCAGGACGAGGGTGAAGCCGGCGTCGCCGACGTCACCGTCAGCCTGTTGACCTCTTCCGGTCAGCCGGTACTCGATGACGAGGGTGACGCGGTTACCACCACCACCGATGAGAACGGTAACTACTGGTTCAGCGAACTGGCCCATGGCGACTACGTCATCCAGTTCTCCGCACCGGAAGGCGCCTCCTTCTCGCCGGCTAACGTGGGCGACGATCGTGCCGTGGACTCCAACGCCGACGCCGAGGGCCGCACCGCGGTGCTGACCCTCACCGCCGAGGCTGCCGAGGACCTGACCGTTGACGCTGGCCTCACCGGCCTGGGCGACGGCCAGTACGATCCGGAGATCACCGTGAACCCGAAGGACGTCAACCCTGGCGACGAGATCGACGTTCACGGCGAGGGCTTCCCGCCGAACACCGATGTCAAGGTCGAGATCCGCGACAAGGACGGCAACGTCATTGAGACCGTGGATGTGAAGACCGACGAGAACGGTGAGTTCGACGTGAAGGTCACCGTGCCGGAAGACACCCCGGAGGGCGAGTACGAGGTCCGGGCCGAGGACAAGGACGGTAACGGCGACAGCGAGAACATCAACGTCACCGACAAGCCGGTCAACACTTGCTCCATCGACCAGTCCGTGATTGTGGTCCCGAATGAGGTCAAGGCCGGTGATACCTTCAAGGTCATCGGTAAGGGCTTCACCAAGGGTGAGGTGCTGACCCTGACCATCGTCTCGGCAGACGGCAAGACCAAGATCGACGTCGTGGACAGCGGTGCTAAGGCATCCGCAGGCGACATCCTGAAGGTCGTCGTCGACAACAACTGCACCTTCGAAGTTGAGGTGACCGTCCCGGAGAACACCCCAGAGGGTGACTACGAGGTCGTCGTCAACGACAAGGATGGCAAGAAGAAGGACTCGGCTCCGTTCAAGGTTATCGGCGACGATAACAACAACAACGGAAACGGGAACAACAACGGCAATAACAACGGCAACAACAATGGCAACAACAACGGGAACAACAATGGCAATGGGCTAGCCGACACCGGCGCCCAGGTCATTGGGTACTCGCTGCTGGCCCTGCTGCTGCTCGGTGCAGGTACCTTCTTGGCACTGCGCACCCGCCGTTCGCACAAGAACTAGCGGGATAGGTTCTCACACGTCGGGTCAAACCGGCGAGTGAGACCAACCGGCTAGTAGGATCACGGAATGGGGAGCCCCTTGTCATGAGGGGTTCCCCATTTCGCACGTTACGACCTAGGAGAGCTCAATCCATGCGAAGCACCGCGCTGCTGCGACTGACCGCGCTGATCGGCTGCACGGCCCTACTGGCCTCGTGTAGCGCCAGTGGCGAGACCAATCCGGAGCAGCCACCCGCGGCAGGTTCGGCCAGCTCGGCCAGCGTTTCCTGCTCGGACGAGAAGGCGCAGGGGTTGAGCCGGGAAATGACCAGCGGCGGCACCTGGAACATGTGCTGGTCGGTGGATCCCAAGCTCGGCATGGTGCTCTCCGATATTTCCTTCGCCCCGCCGGGGAAGGACCCCATCCCGGTGATCAGCCAGATGTCACTGGCTCAGCTCGAGGTGCCCTACGACGACGGCGGGCGCAACACCTCGGATATCACCACGGCCGGCTTCGGCGGGCCCAATATGCATTCGCTGACCGATCTGGAGTGCACCGGGCAGATTCTTGAAGCCCCGATTCCGAACATCGGCGACGGCAGCAAATACGGCAGCACACCCACCCGCCCGGTGCTCTGCAGCGATATGGTCGACGCCGGACTGTCCTACCGCTCGGCGGAGGTCGGGGAGCTGTTGGCCAAACGCAAGGACGACTGGCAACTGTCCACGGTCTCCAAGGTCGGCTGGTACGAATACATCAACCAGGTCACCTTCGGGGCCGATGGCAGCATCCGCCCCTCGCTGGGCGCCACCGGAGACCTTTCGCCGGTGGATTACTCCGATGAGAAGCACGGTTCGGCGGTCGGCCCCGAAGATAGCGATCACGCCTCGAGCCACTCGCATAACGCCGTGTGGAAGATCGACTGGGCGCTGGGCGGACAAACCGGGCAAGTCGTCGAGCAATTCGATGCCAAGGACACCGGCACCGAGGGCAAATACTCTCCCATCGTCGAGGGAAACTACACGAGAATCGACACCCCGGCCACCGCGCGCTGGAGCGATCGCCGCTGGTGGAAGGTGATGGCCCCCGAGACGCTCAACGCGGACGGGCACCCGATTTCCTACCAGATCGACATGGGCAAAACCGACAGCTTCACCTTCGTGGACGATCAGAAGCACCACGAGGGCGAGACCGGTTACGACGTCGCATTCACCAATGCCGACGACTGCCAGATCTACGCCACCTACAACCGTGGACGCTGCGGCCGCGGCGTGGTGGACTATGTCAAGAAGCAAAAGGGACAGCCCCTGGATGACGTGGTGTCTTGGGTCGCGGTCGGGTACCACCACGTGCCGCGCGATGAAGAACAGTCGCCCATGGAGGTGCACTGGCAGGGGTTCACGATGGTCCCGCGGGATCTGACCGCAACTCGTATCGATCCGCCGGAGGGTCGAGAAAACTTGAACGGAAAACCCGAGAACTGGGACGGACAAATGCCACCAGAAAGATAAACTGGTAGCTATCGCACTTAAGACCGGGGGAAACTGATGGCCGAACCAACGAAGGTCCTACTGGTCGACGACCAGCCGCTGTTGCGCATGGGGTTTCGACTCATCCTCGAGGGCGAGCCCGATATGCTCATCGTCGGGGAGGCCGCGGACGGGTTGGAGGCGTTGACCCAAACCGATGCCCTGCGCCCGGATGTGGTGCTGATGGATGTGCGCATGCCGAAAATGGACGGTATCGAGGCCACAGAGCGGATCGCCGGGAGCCATCCGGATACCAAGATCATCATTCTGACCACCTTCGATCTCGACGAGTACGCCTTTGCCGGGCTTCAGGCCGGAGCCAGCGCCTTCCTGCTCAAGGACGTCGCCCCGGAAGAGCTCGTTTCGGCGGTGCGTTTGGTGGCTTCCGGCGACGCGGTGGTGGCACCCCGGGTGACCGCACGTCTGCTGGAAACCTACGTGCGCAACGGCGCCGAACAGCAGAGCGCCAAACCCGAGCCCACGGAACGCGACCCGTTGCTCGATGACCTCACCCCGCGCGAGCTCGAGGTGCTGCGCGCGTTGGCTGAGGGGCTCTCCAATGCCGAGATCGCGCACCGTTTCTTCCTCTCCGAGGCCACCGTTAAAACCCACGTACGGCGGATCCTGACCAAGTTGCATTTGCGCGACCGGGTGCAGGCAGTGGTGTACGCCTATGAAACCGGGCTGGTCATTCCCTCCCAGGGCCTGGATTACTAGGCTGGGAAGTATGAGCATGCGGCCGTTGAACGACTTTGACGACACCCAGTGCAGTTACTTGCTGCGCACCATCGAGTTGGCCGCCGAGGCGCTCGAGGACGGCGATGAGCCCTTCGGGTCGGTGCTCGTCGATCCGTCGGGCCTGGTGCTGTTCGAGGATCGTAATCGGGTCAAGGACGGTAACCACACCCGCCACCCGGAATTGGAGATCGCCCGCTGGGCGGGGGAGAACCTCGACGCCGAGCAACGCGCGGCTTGCACCGTGTACACCTCGGGGGAGCACTGCCCCATGTGCGCCGCCGCCCACGCCTGGGTGGGCCTTGGTCCCATCGTCTACGTGGCCGGAACCCATGAACTGCAGCAATGGCACGCGGAATGGGGCCTTGCCGCTGGCCCTGTCCGCCCGTTGAGCATTGATCAGGTCACCACGGGGTTGTCCGTTTCCGGTCCGGTCCCCGAACTGCTGCCCAAGGTGCGGGCGTTGCACGCCCAACTTCACGGCATCGACGAGCCCTAAACGCCGGGATCGCCGGCACGACTCGGGTTGGCGCCGGCCGCCCAGTAAGCTGGAACACAGTCAACGTCCACTACCGTAGACCCGATTACACGAGGAAGTGACCCACCTTCATGGCATTTGCCGCAGCCCTGGCACACATCTCTGACCTGGCCGACTATGTCGCCGCATCCCCTTCCAGCTACCACGCCGCGGACAGCGCCGCGCGCCGTCTCCAAGCCGCAGGCTTCACCGCATTGGACGAGGCGCAGGCCTGGCAACTGGCCCCCGGCGGGTACTACGTGGTGCGTGATGGTGCCATCATCGCCTGGGTGCAACCCGAGGGAGCAACTGCCAGCGCGGGATTCCATATCCTCGGTGCCCACACCGATTCGCCGGGGTTCAAGCTCAAGCCTAAGCCGACCACCGGTGCCCACGGCTGGTGGCAGGCCGGGGTGGAAGTCTATGGCGGGCCACTTTTGAACTCTTGGTTAGATCGTGAACTGGTGCTCGCCGGACGCTTGGTTTTGCGCGATGGCAGCACCCACCTGACCTGCACCGAGCCGCTGCTGCGCATCCCACAGCTGGCTATCCACCTAGATCGGGCGGTAAATGACGGCCTGAAACTGGATCGACAGACCCACACGAACCCGATCTTCGGGGCCGGAGACCTGGCCGATGCCGACATTCTCGGTGAATTGGCTGCGGCCGCCGGGGTCGCCGCCGACCAGGTGGCGGGCTATGACGTGCTGACCGCGCCGGCCCAGCGTGGCGAGGTTTTCGGTGTCGGCAAGGAATTCTATGCCGGTTCTCGCCTAGATAATCTCAGCAGTGTGCACGCCGGGCTGATTGCCCTGCTCAACTACGCGCGCGACCCGCAGGGCGGGCGAATTGCGATGCTTGCCGCCTTCGATCATGAAGAGCTTGGCTCGGAATCGCGCTCCGGCGCCTGCGGACCCTTCCTTGAAGAGGTGCTCGGACGGATCCAGGCGTCGCTAGGGGCCGGAGTGGAAGACAGCGCACGCGCCATGGCCAATTCGCTGTGCCTCTCGGCCGATGCTGGACATGCGGTGCACCCGAACTATCCGGAACGCCACGATCCGGCTAACCGTCCGATGCTCAACGCCGGTCCGCTGCTGAAGATCAACGGCAATCAGCGCTACGCGACCGACGCCGTGGGTGCCGCCGCCTTCGCCGGCTGGTGCGAACAGGCCGAGGTTCCCTATCAGGAATTCGTGTCGAATAACCAGGTGCCCTGCGGCTCGACCATCGGCCCGTTGACCGCGACCCGTCTCGGAATCCGCACCGTGGATGTCGGGGTGCCGCTACTGTCCATGCACTCGGCCCGCGAGATGTGCGGAGTCGATGACCCCTGGTACCTGGCCCGAGTGGCCGAGGTCTTCTTCGCGAACTAAGTAACCGCGCGACCCCCCGGGGCCCAATCTCGTGTTGGGACCCGGGGGTTGGGCAACTGAAGCTCGTAATATATCAGCACAGAGCTCTATGGGTGGATCGTGGGCGATACATAGTAGGGGGATGACGAGCTTTAAAGTACGCGGGACCATCGCGCAGACCGTTGGCGAACTACCCAAGGTCGGCCTGCCGGCTCCCGATTTCGAATTGACCACCGCCGAGCTGGAGGAGGTCACCAAGGCTTCGCTGTCGGGCCGGCGCGTAGTGCTGAACATCTTTCCGTCCGTCGACACCGGTGTGTGCGCCGCCTCGGTGCGCCGCTTCAACGAGCTGGCGGCAGACCTAGCTGACACCACCGTGCTTTGCGTGTCCATGGACCTTCCCTTTGCCCTGGGGCGTTTCTGCGGGGCCGAGGGACTTGAGAATGTCGTCGTTGCCTCGGCATTCCGCTCGAGCTTCGGCGACGACTTTGGGGTCACGCAGGCCAACGGACCCTTGGCCGGGCTATTTGCTCGGGCCATTGTGGTGCTCGATGAGCAGGGGATTGTGCTGCATACTCAGATTAACGAGGATCTCCACGTGGAACCGGACTACTCCGCCGCGCTGGCCAGCCTCTAATCACTTCCCCGGCCGGACCGCCTACCGAAGCCGCGCGTTGGCTAGAACCGGCAGTCCGGTCCGAGCTGCATCCACCTGCTCCGGATCGATCGTCACTATCCTCATCCCTGGCTTTACGCCTAGGTCTTCGATGACTTCCCCGAGTGGAGAGATCAGTGCACTGTGCCCCACACCCAGAGGCACTCCGGGTGGAACATCCTGCTCGACCGAGTAAGGGTCGGCTTGATCTACGGCCGCCACAAACGTTGTGCTATCCATCGCCCGGGCGCGCGTTGCAAGTTGCCACTGCTCGGCCTTGCCCGGACCCGAGGCCCACGACGCACAAACGATATTGACCAGTGCTTCGGCCTGCGCATGTCGGAAGAATAACTCAGGGAAGCGCACGTCGTAGCAAGTAGCGACGCCGAAAGTGATCCCGTTGAGCGTGAATTGCACCGGTAGGCTACCGGCGGTGACGGATTCGGATTCGCGGTACCCGAAGGCATCGTAGAGATGAATCTTGTCGTAATGAGCTTCGATGCCGCCACCGGTAATTAGCAAGGTGTTGCGTACGCGATTCTGCTCACCCGGGGTGAACATGCCGACCACGACGGTGACTTGGTGTTCCTCGGCGATTCGCCGCACCGTGTTTGCCCATGGCCCGTCAAGGTGCTCAGCGACAGCAGTTAGGTCATTGCCGAATGCGCACATGGTTGCCTCGGGGAACACTACAAGCTCTGCTCCCTGTGCAGCGGCAGTCGACACGTGATCGCGAATGAGGTCCAGATTGTCAGCCGGATCGGGGCTGCTGAGGATCTGTGCCAAAGCGATTTTCATGGACACTCCTTTAATGGATGCGGTATCTTCACTAATTTCTGATGTGCGTATGGGGCGCGCCAGGAAGTCTCCCGACGCGCCCCGCATGAGGCCGGTGGTGGCTAGAAAAGCCAGGGAGCCTTCTCGTGGTGGAAGTCTTCGAAGGTTCCGAATTTGCCGGCGTTAAAGGCTAGCCCGCTACCATCACGGTCGCGGCTAGCGGTGACCTGACCGAAAAAGACCTGATGATCGCCGATATCGTACTGATTGACAACTTCACACTCGAGCTGGCTAAGTGCTTCACCGATCACTGGTAGTCCGCCGGGCGTGGCGTCGAAGTTCCCAACTTCAAAGCGTGCTCCGCCACGGGTAGCGAACTGTCGGGCAACGGCCTCCTGTTTGGCGCCGAGAATCGAGACCGCGAAGCGACCGCCAGCACGGATGGCATCCCCGGTCCGAGTATCGAAGTTCAGCGAGATCATTAGGATCGGCGGTTCCAGACTGATAGAAGTCAGTGAGTTGATAGTCATGCCCGATCCCTCACCCTCGTGTTCGGTGGTAACCACCGCGACGCCAGTGAGGAATCGTCCCATGGCCTGACGCATGTCCAGTGGCGCGGGTACCGCAAAGTCGGTATTCAGTGCCATGGCCTAATCCTCCTTCGAGTAGTAGCGCACCTCGAACATCTTCGCTCCATTCTCGGAGACCCACGGTCCGTGTTCCATTCCTGGCGGACGGGTCGCCCAGTCGCCTGCCTTGAAAGTCTGCCCTAGGCGCTGATCCACGAATGAACCCTCGAAGATGTAGACCTCTTCCCAGAAATCGTGGCGTAGTGGACCGTTAGGAGAAGTATCGGTGCCGGGCTCGAACTTCAGGATGCGGGTCACCGCATCACTTGAGTCGTCGCGAGCCAAGATGGCTTCGGAAAGCCCTTCGATATGTGGGTTGCAATCCGTAAATTCAACACGGGAGACCGGGCCGAATTCGTATTCTGGTTTTGCCATGATGGATCTCCTTAAGCGTTGCTGGCCGAGGTGGCTGGTTCGTGGCTGTAGCTGGCAAGGAATTCGTCGAGCTCCGCTACGTGCTTCTCATATCCGTAGTTGCGGAAGGTGTACGCACCTTTGACGACGAAGGGAGCGCCAGCGTAGAACATCTCGTACTGTTGGTGACGGCCTGCGAATTCAGTGCCGATGATGTCCCATGCCAAGCGGAAAAGCTTGATGCGTTCCTCGCTAGATACGTTGGGTGAAGCGATGTAGCGTCGTACGTCGTCGCGCGTCACATCGCTGTGCAAATCATTGACTCCCGAAGGAAGTTGCAGGACACCGCCCCCGACAAGGTCGCGGAGGATTTCGATAACCTTCGGATAGATCTCCGACTGCAGGCCCATGGTTCCGTACAGAGCACGTTTTCCGGGGACCAGCATGCCGGCGTCGTCACTTGTGGCAGTGTATTCGGCAGCAAGCAGCGCGGATTCGACCGAAGAGATCGTCGCAGCCAGCTCGCCCAACTTTTCCTGCACGCCTGGAATCTTTTCGGTCCCGTTGACCTGAGTGATCTTGCGGGCCACGGCACCGATGAACTGCAACTTGACGGTTAGGCGTGTCTGCGCCTGCCAGTTGCCTAAGGCATGCGCGCCCGTATCGAAGAACTGGCGGCGCAACTTTTCAGTATCACGGTCGATAAAGACGCGGTCCCACGGAACGAGTACATCGTCGAAGATCACCAAGGAGTCCGGCTCGTCGTAGTTGCTGGTCAACGGGTAGTCGAACTCACTAGATGCCTGCGGCGCGAAAGGACGCCGGCAGAGGAGTTTCAGTCCCTTGGTGTCCACCGGAAGAGCGAAGGAAACGGCAAAGTCCTGATCGTCGGCTCCGAGCGGCTTAATGCAAGTGACGAAGACTTCGTCAGCGATGGCAGCTCCCGTGGCGAGCATCTGCGAACCGCGCACGATGAGACCTTCTGCGGTTTCACCGACCACGCCGACTTGGATGTAATCACCTTCCCAGCCCGATGCCGTGGTGGCGCGGGAGTACTGCGGCGGAATAATGGCGTAGGAGACGTAGAGATTCTCGCGCAGAATGCGCTCGTAGTACCGGCGAATGTTGCCAGCGAAGTCGCGCTCGGGGTGTTCGAAAACATCCGCGTGGGAACCGAACGCCGCGAAGAAAGTTCCTACGTGATCCGGGCTACGGCCGACCCAACCGTGGGTGTGCTTTGCCCAGCGTTCCACCGCTACACGACGAGCCTTGAGCTGTTCGGGGGTACGTGGTGCGCTGAAAACCAAATTGGCGGTGCCATCGATTTCTTCGCTGTGGTACTGCATACCGTTGGCCGGGTCGGCGGCGATGTCATAGAGCTCGGCTACGGTCTTTGCCACATTGGCGAAGGCCGGGTGGTTCACGACGTCGTGGACTACTTCACCGTCAAGCAGGATCGTTCGGTTGTCGTTAAGCGAGGTTAAGTATTCGGCTCCGGTACGCATGTTAGTTTCCTTCCGTAATGCGATAGGTATGGGTCAGGACAGTGTTTTCGTCAAGGGTCAGTTCGAGCTTCCACACGGCGCCGTACTTGAAAGCGCCGCCAATCACCGGCAGCGTTCCACCAAGGCAGAGGAAATCCTCGAGGTTTTTGCCCTGATTCTCGAGCAGGAGCTCAATCACGTTGGCTGGCGTGCGCAGATTGGCAAGCGTGCCGTCTTGGTAGAGTTCGCCGTCCACCCAGCTACGGGCGCGTGCCCCGTCCAAAGACAAGGTGCTAAGGTCCGTGATCTCGATGACTTCGGTGCTAACGGGCTTCGGGCAGGCTGCCTTAGATTGCGGAATGTCGACGGCTTCGAGCTCGCGGTCGGTATGATCCGAGGCCAAACCCAGGAAGTACCGGCCGTTGTGGCGGATATATAGAGGTTCGACCTCACCGCTGGTGCGCTCGCCGCTAACAGTCAGCGTGCTTGCGGTGCTCAAAGAACTCGAAGGTACTGGGTAGAACATTGGCACGTGTGGCGGAGGGGCAATACCAATGGCTGCAAGTTCATCAATATGTTCTTGAACCGCGTGGGTATCCCGTCCCGTATAGCCGGCTACGATCGCCGCACAATTTTTAAGGGTGAGTGTTTCGCCGGTGCCTTTGACGGTGAAAGTCACCGTATCATCGGCGGCGCTGGGCTTCCCTATCCCTGTCGGTGTACTTACGCTGTGCATTCTTCGCTGCCTTTCGTGGGGATGTACAGAGTGGAAACGGCCAAGGAGGGTTCGACCATGATCCGCATCAGTTCTCCGAAGCCGAGTGGTTCCCGGGTAGGACTCTTGGCATCGATATCAAGGTGTATGAGCTGTGCGGACATGTCGGTACTCCTTGGTGGTCTCTCTACGTCACCCACCAACAGCCGGAATACGACTAGCTAGTTGAGCGCTGTGTTGAGACCGCTTTTCTGGTTGATTCGAGATGGCTTAGTGCGGCCTGGGCCGCTTGGTCTGGATTGCCAGCTTTGATGCCAGCGACAATGGCGCGGTGTTCGACAAGCACTGCGTCAAAACGGTCGGTGGTGGCTAGAACCGCCTGGATGCCGAGTCGTTCTTGCTTGAATCGCTGAGCGTCATACACCTGAGCGAGGGTAGAGTTTCCGGCTCCCTCAACAATGGTTCGGTGGAAGGCAATGTCGAGTTCGATAAAGGCGACGGGATCAGTGGTCTGTGCCTGTTGTTCCAAAATGGCCTCGAGGTGCGGGACCAGATCTACCCGATGTTCGGCGACTTGGCGGGTGGCCCATTCGCCGATAACCTGCCGGACTTCGAGGATTTCTTTAAGATCGGTGCCGGTTAGTGCCGGGATGTAGGCACCTTTATGAGGAACGCGCCTTAACAGTCCTTCGGCTTCGAGGCGAAGGAGAGCCTCCCGCACCGGGGTTCGTGAGACGCCGGCGGCCTCAGCGATTGCGTTTTCACTTAGGAATGCCTCCTGGTTGTAGGGTAATTCGCCGATCTGCTGCCGAAGCCAGCGGTAGGCCCGTTCCGGTGCGGTGATCTGCGAGTTGTGCATGATGCTCATGGCATGTCCTTCGACTAAGGAGGGTTAGCTGTCGAAGTGACCATACCAACCTTTTAGGCATCCAGATCCGTGAGCTTGATGTTCTTCGTTTCTCTGGCGCAGGCTACCGAGATGATGGAAATCAAGCCCATGACGGCAAGGTAGATACCGATAGCCAGACCTGTTCCAAACGCCTCATAAAGGGCCAGAGCAATGACAGGTGACAGTGCGCCGGCAATCAGTGAGGCGATGTTGTACGAGACCGAGGTGCCCGAGTAGCGAACTTCCGTGGGGAACAGCTCCGAAAAGAAGGCTCCGATGACGGAGGAGTAGGCGGCGAAGATCAGTAGCCCACCCACCGCAGCAAGGGTAATCAAGCCGGGACTCTTGGTGTCTAATAAGGCGAAGAAGGCGAATCCCCAGAGAACTGTTGCCGCCGACGCAGCGAACAAGACAGGCTTGCGGCCAATCCGATCGGCGAGGATTGCCATGAGGGGGATCGCTACGATGGCGACTCCTTGACCGACCATTACAGCGCTAAGACCGATTCCGCGCTCCATTTTGAGGATCTCAGTGACATAGGTGATCAGGAAGAGGGAGTAAATATAGAATCCGGCATTTTCGCCCATTCGCGAGCCAGCAGCGATGAGGATTTGTCGCCAATTACCGCGGAGCAACTGAGCTAGGGGCATACGTCGATGTTGCACACCGGCCGCGGCCTGACGCGCCTGGGATTCTTTGAACAAGGGTGTTTCTTCGACGTAAAGGCGCAAGATCAGACCGATGATGACGAGCACGGCGGAAAGACCAAAAGCGATTCGCCAGCCCCAGGAAAGGAATGCTTCGGGAGTCAGGGTGGCTGATAGGAGAGCCAGTACACCGGCCGCCATCAGATTGCCCATGGGTGGGCCCACGTTGGGCCAAGATGCCCAAAAAGCCCGGCGAGAACTGTCATTGGAGTACTCGGAAACCAGCAAGACCGCCCCGCCCCACTCGCCGCCAAGCGCGAATCCCTGTACGAGCCGCATTAGCAAGAGCAAGATTGGCGCCCAGACGCCGATCGTTTCGTATGTGGGAATGAGGGCAATTAATGCGGTGGATACGCCCATCAGCATCAAGCTGGAAATCAGTGTGGCTCGACGCCCCTTGCGGTCGCCGAGGTGCCCAAGCACGATCGCACCCAATGGGCGGGCTAGGAAGCCAGCCGCAAAGGTGCCGAGTGCGAGCATAGTGCTCACAAAGGGGTCGCCGGTTGGGAAATATAGCTGGTTGAAGACCAAGGCAGCAGCGGTGCCGTAAAGAAAAAAGTCGTACCATTCGACGGCCGTGCCTGCGAGAGACGAGGCTGCAACCGTAGGCAGTGAAGTGTGTTTCTTCACTGTTGCAGTCGTAGAGACTTTGCTCATGGTGACTCCTGAAAAGTGGAAGAGGTAGCGATGAAATCCCGGGGTGACTGTCGTCACTTCAACACTGTAGACGGGTTGTATACAACTTGTCTACAGTTAATTTCCGGGACGCTCCGGTTCAACCGCGCGCCACTCGGCCTCTTTGTGGAACCCATGCTTCCCGGGGATTGGGTTGGTCTTGGCGCCAACCTCGGCCGCGACCTGTTCGTTTGGGTCAGTGGTGCTGTGAGGCTTGACACAGCTTGGTGCTGACCGTTCTAATTGAACCTTGAACGCTAATTGGTCACATGACCAACAAGGAAAATTTTGGGGACATTTACCGCAATGGAGCGGTCACACTCAGCAGGAAGGATCGTGAGTCATGAGTAGTACCTACCTTGATTCCGATGCCGCGGATTCCGCGAAGCATCCAGAAAAACGCGGGATTGAATACATCGCGCCCGAACACCGCCACGGCAAGCCCTACGAGTTATTCGCCGTCTGGGCCGCACCGAATGTGAGTGTTCTGAGCTTCACCATGGGAGCCACGCTTACCCTCGTTCTAGGGTTGGAAATCTGGCAGGCCATGGCCGTGATCATTGCCAGCAACCTGCTGTGGGTCCTGCCGGGAATCGTCGCCGCCAGCGGCCCGTCGGCCGGAACCTCGGGCTCGGTGATTACCCGCGCGATCTACGGAATCCGGGGCAACCGCATTGTGATCGCCTTCTACGGCTGGTTCGTTTCGGGCATCTTCCTCGCGCTGAATTGGGTGGCCTCAACCTTCATGGGCGCCGAACTGCTCCGTCGCATCGGTATGGGTAACGAGACGCTGGCCAAGGCTCTGGTGACCATCGTTGTTTCCGGTATTACCGTGCTCGTAGCCGTCTATGGGCACGCATTAATCTTGCGCAGCTACACCGTGGTGACCGTGGCGTTGCTGGCCATCTTCGTGGTGGTCACCGCCTTTATCCTGCCGCAGATCGATCTCGGGTTCGTGCAGCCCGAGCCTCTGGGAGGGCTGGATCTGTGGATCTCGCTGAGCATCGGCTTCGCGATTCTTGCCTCGACCCCACTGTCCTACTCCAACAGCGCTGATCTGGCTCGTTACCTGCCCAGCGAAACCAAGGCATGGCGCATCGTGGCCGCAACGGCACTCGGTGGAGCCGTACCGGGAATTATCTTCCTCAGCGTCGGCGCCTTGCTGGGTACCGCGGTCTCCTTCGAGGCACTAGAGATCGGCATCGACTTCGCCCTGCTGGAAATGCTGCCCGGGTGGCTGGGGATCCTCTTGGTCATCGGCGTTGTGCTCAACACCGTTGCGTTGAACGGTATGACTACCTACACCTCGAGCATGGTGTTCCAGTCCATCGGTGTGCCGATCCGTCGCATCCCTTCGGCCGTGCTGATTGGCGTGCTGGGCACGATCTTCACCTTCGTGCTGGCCATCTCTACCTCGCTGATCGACGCGGTAAACCTGATGCTGCAGTTCCTGCTGATCATCTCGGTGCCGACAATGACCATTTACGTGGTCGATATCTTGCTTCGCCGCAATCGCTACGATTCGTTGCAGCTTTTCGAACAGTTCCCTTCCGGCAAGTACTGGTACCGCGGCGGCTACAGCATGGCTGGGATGGGAGGTCTGCTCCTTGGAGGTCTGGCCACCGCGCTATTCCTCTCCACCGATGTCTGGATCGGGCCACTATCCCTAGCGTTTGGTGGGGTAGACCTTTCGGTGCCGGTAGGCATCGCGGTGTCGGCCCTGTGCTACGTGTCGCTGGCGAAGAAATCCACCCAGGTGCTCGGGGCGGTCTAATGTTCGTTGCAGCTTCCCCGACAGATAACCACCGTGCCCATCCGCCGCGTTACCCGCAAGATGATGCCGGGAACCGGCTGCTCGAAAACTGGCAGGAGGCCGGGCACAATCGGTGGGCCTTCAGCCATATGGAAGAGGTGACCACCCACGCGCGGATCTCCACGGCGCCCGTGCCGGCGCAGGCAACGCTGCGGCTAGGTGCGCTAGCGGAACAGCTGCCGGACCTCGTCGCCCGTCTGGAAGAAAGCTACACCGATTCGCTGGTGATTCTGCAGCGCGGAGAGCTGGTGGCCGAGTACTACCGGGCCGGGGTGGGGGAGTATCAGCCACATCTGCTGATGAGCGTCTCAAAGTCGCTCTGCGCGCTGGTGGCCGGTGCCCTTGAGCTGGAACAGAAGCTCGAGATCGATGCACCCGTGGTGCACTACGTGCCCGAATTGGCCGACTCGGTCTACGGTGAGGCGACGGTACGCCAGGTCCTGGACATGCTCGTCACCGTCGACTACGACGAAACCTATGTCGACCCGAACTCCGAGGTCCAGCGCCACGACCGCTCGGCCGGATGGCGCCCCCAGCAGCCGGGGGATCCGTCGAACACCTCGGAGTTCCTCACGTCCCTGCGCGGGGCCGGGAACTATGGGCAGCGGTTCCAGTACTGTTCGGCAAGCACCGATGTGCTTGCGTGGGTGATCGAACGAGCCAGTGCCATGCGGTATGCCGAAGCGTTGGGCGTGTATCTTTGGCAGAAACTCGGGGCCGAACGGGATGCGACGATCACCGTCGATAACGCCGGGTTCGGTTTCGCCAACGGTGGGATCAGCTGCACCGCGCGTGACCTGGCCAAGGTGGGCCAGCTGATGCTAAGCGGCGGACAAGCTCCCGGGGGACGGGTGGTGTCCGAAGCCTGGGTTGCGGAGGTCTTCGCGGGCGGGAATCCCGAGGCCATGAAGGGCGAGGGCTTCACGGAGCAGTTTCCGCGAGGATCCTACACCCGGCAGTGGTGGTGCACAGGTACCGAGCGCGGGATCATCTCCGGCATCGGCATCCACGGACAGAACCTGTGGATCGACCCTTCCCAGGAGCTGGTGATCGTGAAGTTCTCCAGCTGGCCCGAACCCGATACGGCGCACTGGCATCGGTTGCAGACGCAGCTATTGCTGGAGCTGACCGAAGCGGTAGCGCGGTTGCACTAGGCAACAAGCCGGATAAGCACGAAGGTGCGGCACATCGAAACTGTCGATGTGCCGCACCTTTCCTTTCGTTCTAGGCCAGCGTGCTGGCGTTCAGCACTGCCTGCAACCTAATTGGCGATGAGCGTGTGCCACGGGCGCTGACCGGCCTCGGCGGGCGTGCCATCAAGTACCTTGGCGCTGCGTGAGCTTGGGTCGAGGATGACCGTAGCCAGGCTCGCCCAACGCTGCCCCATGGAGAGGTTCATATCCGGTACGCAGGTCACCGGTGGCTCACCCGAGCCGGTCACCAGCTGCTCAAAGAGTTCATTGACGGACTCCGGCGCCCCATTGGCTAGGCGCGCGGCGAGGAAGTCGAAACGCTGCCCGGAGTCGGGCTGATAGAGCCAGCTCTTCTCCTCGGCCTTGGGCGTTTCGGTGAGGAAGTGGTTGGTGCGCAGGTGCGTGCCTGCCTGCAGCGGTGGCACCTCGAATACGCCGCGCGGGGTGATTTCGAGGAGCGCCGAACCCTGTCGGTCCAGTAGTGCGAAGGAGCCGGAGGAGGCGATCGGCGCGCTACGCACCACATCGATGGCCTCGGCCACCGACCCGGCATTCTGCAGCACATAGGCGGACAACACATGCATGGGGATTCCACCGACCGCGTCTTCGCGGTGCCCCAGAATGTTGAAGTGCAGTCCCAGGCCGGCGCTGTTGATGCCGATCTTGCCCAGAATGCCATGTTCGGTAATTCCCACCATGTGGTGACGGCCGCCGATGACCTGTTGCGTGTGCCAGTGTCCGGCCAATTCGACGTGCCAGTCCCAAGTTTGGACCCCGAAGGTCCCATGCGCAGTCTCGCGCACGATCGTGGAGCATTCTCCCGGTGCGATGTTGGCACTACGGGCCAAGATCTCGGTGCGTGCGTTGAGGGCGGCCACCTGCCACGGGGACAAATTTGCTTCGGTAGCAGTGCCAATAATCTCTTCGGCGAGCTCGGGGGCGAAGCTCGAAATGTCCTCTAACGCGCGTTCGGCGTCGGAGCGCACCTGCTGCTGGGTTAGACCACCGAGGTCGAAGAACTTCGTGTAGATCGCCAGCGCGCCATGTAGCTGGTCGCCAAGCTGTGCCGCACGCTGTTGGCCGCGTGCGGTGGGGTTGCCGGCGTCGATGCGTACATGGGGGCGCAGGGTGGGGCGTGGAACGGGGAAATCGGTCATGGGTATTCCTTAGCGCAGGGCGTCGGCGGTGACGCGGTCGTGTTCGATGAGGTTACCGTCGACGACGGTGGCCACTACGGGATTGCTGGCCTGAGCGCTCGGGGCGAGTCGCATCGGGTCGGCGGCGAAAATACTCAGGTCGGCGCGGGCGCCGACGGCGATCCTGCCTTCGGCCGGTGCGCCGGCGGCGAGGGCAGGAATCCGTGTCATCGCCGTATAGGCCTCATCCGCGGTGAGCGCTTGTTCGACGTGGAGGGTGGCGGCCTGCGGGTCTTCGACCGGGCGGCGCAGCTGTGCGTCAGCCAACGCGATACGCGGATCGGCCACCCCGATGGGCCAGTCGGATCCCAAGGCCAGTGGCGCCTTGGCACGTAGCAGGTCGCGGGTGCGCCAACCATGGGCTGCACGGTCACGACCGAGGCGAATGGACCAGTTGTCGCTGCCATCCGCGCTGGTCAGGCGCGTCCCGTGGACCGGTTGCACGCTAGCGATGACTCCCAGCTCGGCGAAGCGAGGCAGCAGCTCGTCGCCGATGGATTCCAGGTGCTCAATGCGGTGGGCACCGCCGCGGGCCGGTCCAGCCGCTTCTATCGCGTCGAGCGCATAGGCCACCGCGGCGTCTCCGATAGCGTGCGTGGCCGTAGGTATGCCGCGGGAGGTGAAGTATTCGATGGCCTCACGGTAGGCCTGCGGATTGCGCCAGAGGCTGTCGGTGTTTTGCCCATAGCAGTCCGGGTGTGCGAACCACGCCGAGCCGTTATCGGCGGTGCCATCGAGCATGAATTTCACCCCGGCCACCTGCCACCGACGGCCACCAAGCTCTTGCTGCGCTACGGCCTGAGCCCATACTTCTGGCCCGGAATCGGCGGGAATCAGTGGGGAGCAGCGAACCTTCAGGGGTAGCAGATTGCGCTCGTCCAGGTAACTGAACACGGCTTGGGACGGGTCGGCGAAATCAAGTGCATGTATCCCGGTAAGGCCGGCACGGGCCATGTGGTGCAGTTCTTGCAGAACAAGGTCGGCGGCCTGTTCGGTGGGTAGCGTCGGATAGTGCTCCATCACCAGATCCATGGCCTGCAGCTCCACAATGTAGCCGGTCGGAGTGCCCTGCTCGTCGGTGTGAATCTGTGAGGCATCGGCGAAGCGTTCGCGGCCTGTGATGCCCAACTGCTCGATGACGGCGGGGCTTACCACCAAGGCATGCGCATCGGAGGTCATGTAGCTGATCTTCACTCCGGGGAAGTGTTCGTCGAATACCCGGCCGTCCACGTGCCCGTTAAAGAGATTGACGTCTAGGTTGAACCCGGTGATCCACTGATCGGCACCCAGCGCCGCGAGGCGCTCGCCGGTGGCGGTCAGCAGGGCTTCGAGTGTGTGGATTTCGGCGAGGTCGAGGGAGGTCCCGCGCTCGATGGAACCCCAGACCGGGTGCGTGTGAATATCCACGAGCCCGGGCAGCACCACGCCATCGAGCTCGATGATGCGAGTGTCTTTGGTGGCGTGCTGTTGCACAAGCTCTGGTCCGCCGAGGGCCATGATGTGCTCGTTGGAGATGGCCACCGTGGTGGCCGTGCTCGCTGGCTCCCCGGGGTTGTGGATGCCCCGAGCGGAAATGATCAGGTCTGCGCCCATCGAATCTAGCTACCTCTCTCACTATTGGTCATGACACCAATAGACTGTGGAGTTCAAATCTATTAGGGTGAGCGCATGACGTCAAGCGCGCCCAAACCACGAACCCGGAAGAACCCGGAGGACCGCAGAGCAGAAATCCTCGATACCGCGGCGGCCTTAGCCCTGCAGCTGGGTTTGGAAAAGGTGACCATGCGCCTTGTGGCTGAAAAATTGGACGTGCGTCCCGGGCTCATTAGCCACTATTTCAAGAGTGTCGACGAGCTGACGTGTGCGGCTTTCGAGCTGGCCGCGGTGCGCGAGCGCGAGGCGATTTTTTCGGTGGGCATGACCGAGGGGGATGAACTGGGAAATATCGCCCAATTCTTGGCCAATGTGGCCGCCCCGGATTTCGAAAACTTGGGCAAACTGTGGCTCAACGTCCGGCACTTATCGCGTTATCGCGAATCCTTGCGCGCCGTGGTTAATGAGCAGGAGGAACTGACGCTTGCCGGACTCACGGAGCTCATTGCGTGCGCCGAGCGGGCCGGGCAGGTGACGTCGCGCAACCCGCGGCTGGCCGCCAGTGGGATCCTGGTGGCGATCGACGGGGCGGGTAGCTACGTAAATACCGCCGAACCGGAAGCGTTGGCCGAGCTCACCCCACTGATCCGGGTTGCCGCCGAGTATCTATTGGGTCTTGCTCCGGGCAGCTTGCCGCAACGCTAGGTTCGGAGCCGGTGAATACCGCAGCGTAGCCATTGAAATGCCGAAGGCCGGTCGCCAGCTATCACTGGTTGATAATTTGCGGTTACAAATAAGCCGTACTCGATTAACGCCTAGGTGAACGCGGTTATAGGAGTACGAAATATATCTACGACTTCTTAAAAACTATTGTGACTGACCGCACTAAATCGGTAATGTCAGCCTCGTTAGCGAGGTAGCGCGGTGATGGTGGGCCCACGCGGTGACGGTGCGGGGAGGTGGAAACGTGGATGCTCTGCTTGAATTGATTTTAGGATTGCTCGGAGGTTTGGGAGGCTAAGCTACTGGGCCAACCCCCTGGGTGAAGTTGTGGCGTCCTGACCGCGGGTCGGGGCGCCACGCTCATACCGAGCGGCGCATGCGCATTCTTGCGGTACTTTCCAAGCCGCACGTCGAATGCTGTTTCCCTTCCGTTCACGCCCATCTGTTCCGCTAGAAAGATGCAGGGACAACAGACTGGGATACGGCGCGGATTCCGCCCCGAAATACAGGCATTACGCGCGCTGGCCGTATTGCTCGTGGTGATCTACCACCTCGAACCACGAATCGTCCCCGGTGGTTACATCGGAGTCGATATCTTCCTTGTCATCTCCGGCTTTCTCATTACCTCTCATTTGCTCAAAGAAGCCGAGAGCACCGGCTGGATTAGTCTGCTTTCTTTCTACGCGGGGCGCGTGCGAAGGATCCTGCCAGCGGCCCTGTTGGTCATCCTTGTCGTGGTGCTGGTGACCTTGCGAATCACGCCATCGACCCAATGGCATTCGGTTGGCGTCCAAGCGGTGGCCAGTGCCCTCTCGGTGCAAAACTGGGTGCTCGCCGCATCGTCGGTGGACTACTTGGCAGCCGATGAAGCACCTAGTGCGCTGCAACATTTCTGGTCGTTGGGTGTTGAGGAACAGTTCTACTTTGTATGGCCGCTGATCGTGCTAGCCGCATGCCTGCTACTTCCAGCACGGCTCCGTACCGCCGGGCTCTGGACCGGGTTTTCTCTGGTTTTCGTTCTGTCGCTGGGCTACTCCGCGTATTTAGGATTGGCCGCAGATGCCAGCGGCTATTTCGTGACCACCACTCGGGCCTGGGAGCTGGCCGCAGGTGGGCTCCTGGCGTTATTGGCCGCCCGAAGCACGAGCGCCACCCGGGGGTTGCTATACGGGCTACCGCAATGGAGCCGCAGCCTCTTGGTGCTCTTCGCGTTGGCGGCTATCGTCGGCGCCGCGTTCAGCTACGACGGGCACACCGCCTTTCCCGGCCTGGCCGCCCTGGTGCCGGTGCTAGCCACCATGCTGATCATCGCCGCCGAACGCACCGAGGGTGTTTTCTCCCTGCATCGGGTGATTGACAGCCCGCCGGTCCAATGGGTGGGCGCGGTGTCCTATTCACTCTATTTATGGCACTGGCCGCTGATCGTTTTTGCCGCGCAACTAACCGGAGAAGACCCCGGCCCACTTGAATCCATTGGGCTCTTGGCGCTTTCCCTCGTGCTGGCGCAGCTCAGTTATCTGCTGGTGGAGAACCCGGTGCGCCGCTGGTCGGGGTTCTCGCACGGTGCGGGACGCACCGTACTGGCGGGCGTGGCGGCAGTGGCCGTGGTCGCCGGCGTGGGCTTCGCGCCGCAGTACGCGCAACAGCGACTGGTGGCCGAGCAGCGCCAGCAGGTGCGCCAACTTGAACAGGCACCGCCGCAGGGATTCGGGGCGCCCTCCCTCCAGGCCGGTGCTCCGGCGTTTCTCGAGGGCAATACGCAGATCGTTCCGGCGCTGTCCGAGGCGGCCGAGGATTTGCCGCAAATCGGGGCTTGCGTGCAAAAGCCGCAGGCCACGGAAACCAAGGAGTGCGAATTCGGCAACCCGAAGGCGAAGACTACGATCGCGTTGGTGGGGGACTCGCACGCCACGCACTGGTACCAGGCGGTGCTTGACCTTGTGCAACGCAACGACTGGAAGCTGGTGACCTACCTCAAGAATTCCTGTCCCTTCACCGCCGCCACTCGAGAGGCGGAGCAAGCCGGTTCGATTTCTTGCCGTGCGGCGAATGAGGCCAGTTTGGAACGGATTCTTGAGCGTTCCGATATTGACGTGGTGATCACGGCCTACTGGGCAGCGGCGAGCTACACCAGCGACCCGGCCGCGGGTTTTGCCGAGTATTGGGGCGAGCTGGAGGATGCGGGCATCGATGTGATCCCGCTAGTGGATACCCCGCGTCCCGAAGGCAAGCAATTCGCGCGCGATTGCCTGGCCGGACACCTGCAGCATCCGCAAGAATGCGCCACGGAACGAAAGGACGCCCTGGAGCCGGCGGACGCCACGAAGCGGGCCGCCGAGCTAGAGCCACGGGTGCAGGTGCAGGATTTCACCGACGAGTTTTGCACCGAAAACACATGTCCCGCCGTGGTCGGCAACGTTCTGGTCTACCGCGACAAGCACCATATTTCCGACACCTATATGCGCACGTTGGCCCCGGAGTTCACGAAGCGTCTCGAGCCGGTGATCTCCGGGGACCTACGCCGGTAGCCTAGGCGGCCAGATGTGATTGGTGGATTGGGTTCTTGTTCTTGCGTCCGTAGGACAGGACTAGATAGAGCAAGAAGGTGACCACGAAAGTCGGTAGCGTCGCTCCGATGGGGCTTGGCCAAAGGTAGGCCAGCGCGTACGACAGCGCCGCTCCCACGACCCAAGAGCCAATGGCGATCGGGTTGAAGCCACCCGAATACCAGTAGGCTCCGCTACTCGCGCGCAGGATGTCTCGGGAGTAGGCTGCCCGGGCGATGATGTAGTAGTCCACGATCATGATGGCGAAGACCGGTACGAAGAAGGAACCGATCAGGATCATGAAGTTCGTAAAGCTATCCAGCAGGCCCAGGAACGTCGAACCGAGAATCGAGATAAGGCCCAGCACGAGAGCCGCCGGGAGGAAGCGCATATTTCCTTCGGCGCGCGCGTTGACCAGTGAGGTGGTCATGCCGAAGACAACCATGGTGTTGGTGGCCATCACGGAGAAGAAAATAACGATCGCAATGGGGGCGCCGAAGGCCGCGACCACGGTGCCTGGATCGAAGGCGATGGCCTCATCGCCGCGCTTGAGCACATAGGCAAAGACGGTCGCTCCCAACGCCATCGCGGAGACCGTCGAGACGATGTAGCCGATACCCGAGCCCAGCATGCCGGACTTCGGACTCTTGGCGGTGCGATTGATATCCGCCGAAAGCACGGTCCAGGAGATCGCCGTGGCAAAGACGACGTCGAAGACGAGCCCACCGGTCATCCCCTCTTCTGCGGGGGCCGGCAGGGAGTTGAGGTCCCCAGGGGTGAAGGTGGTGAAAATCGTGAAGAAGATCCATCCCATGATCGCCAGCATGATCACCGCGAGCCACGGTTCGATCTTCGCGATGCCCTCGTGGCCGCGGATCGCCAGAATGACCACAATGATCTCGCTGAGCACGGAGAACAGGATCGGATTGGAGTAGCCGGTCCACGAGTGCACGAGGTAGTCGACGGTAACACCGGCCAGCATGGCCTGCACCCAGCTCCAACCCATGAGCACAATGAGATTGGCCGCCACGGGCAGGTAGCTGCCGCGGATGCCGAAGGCGCCGCGCGTCAAGGCCATGGTGGGCAATCCGGTGCGCGTGCCGATGTTGCCGATGGTAATCAGCACCAAGGCGCCGGCTACGGTACCTAGCACGATCAACCCGATCGTCGCGCCCCACGAAACGGAGGGAACAAATAGGGTGCCGGTCAACATCGTGGTCACCACGAGGTTGGCGGCGAGCCAGATCATGCCGATGCGACCGAGGGATAGGGTGCCGCGGATCGGCCCGGAATCGTCGGAGGTGAGATTCAGCCGTTGTTCGAGTCTGTCGATCATGGACATGTCTTGGCTCCTAGGCGGTGATGGTGGACAGGTGCTCGTGGACGGCGAGGAGCTCGCCATCGACGTCCTTGAAGATGATGGATTCCCGCTCGACATAGGACTCTTCGCCCTCGCCCTCCACATGCACCGTGGTGGCGACGGTATGGCTGAAGGCCGCACCGCCTGGCCAGCACTGCACCAGGGGATCGCTGGACTCACAGGACACAACACGCCAACCATCGCGTAGCCAGGATGCCCACAGTGCTTCGTACTCGGCGCGGCTATTCAGACGCTGTGGTTCGGGATGGAAGATGAAGCTGGCGTCTTCACTGAATTTCGCAAAGTAGCTCTCGGTGTCGGTGGCGGCAAAGGCCTGAACAATGGCCGCCGCCGCGGCCAGCACTTGATTCTCGGTGGGTTGGGCGAGCATGACCTGCCTCTTTTCCTATAGGGAAACTCTCGTAGTCACTAGCGAAACATCCCGACGGGCGAAGCGCAATACTGTACCGCAAATGTTGACGCAAGTTACCTGTGTCACAAAGGTTACGAGGCGTCATGTGTATCGTCTAGACTTGATAGGTCTGTGCCGGATCCTGCCTGAAATCTGGGTAGTGAGCCGCGCGGATAACGCTAGAACCTCCTGTTGCGGAGATGCCGCAACCGCTTAGCCCAAAGGAGGTGGGTTCACATGCGTGCTTATGAACTTATGGTTCTGATTGATCCCGAGGTCGACGACCGCACCGTCGAGCCAACCATCGAGAAGTACCTCGAGGTTGTCCGCACCGCCGGTGGTTCCATCGAGAAGGTTGATATCTGGGGTCGTCGCAAGATGGCCTACGAGATCAAGAAGAAGGCGGAAGCCATCTACATCGTGGTGAACTACACCGCAGATCCTGCTACTTCGTCCGAGCTTGAGCGTCAGCTGAAGATCAACGAGCAGATCCTGCGCCACAAGGTCACCCGTCCGGAAGAGGCCCGCGTTTAATTACGCCCCTTTTCCCGTCGTAGTGCAAACAACGTTCACCCCATTTAAGGAGAGTCAATGGCAGGCGAGACTGTAATTACCGTTATCGGAAATCTGACCGCCGACCCGGAGCTGCGTTTCACGCCGTCCGGTTCAGCCGTAGCGAACTTCACGATCGCTTCGACTCCGCGCACCTTCGATCGCCAGTCCAATGAATGGAAGGACGGGGAAGCCCTGTTCTTGCGTGCATCGGTGTGGCGCGAGGCGGCCGAGAACGTTGCCGAAACGCTGACCAAGGGCATGCGCGTCATCGCCCAGGGTCGCCTGCGTTCGCGCTCGTACGACACCAAGGAAGGTGAACGACGCACCGTCATGGAGCTTGAGGTCGATGAAATCGGCCCCTCGCTTCGTTTCGCGTCCGCCAAGGTAACCCGCACCCAGCGCTCCGGCGGTGGGGGCGGTGGCTTCGGCGGCGGTGGAGGTTTCTCCAACGCACCGCAGCAGAACGCCCCACAGCAGCAGCAACAGCCGCAGCAGGGTGGCGGATGGAATGCTCCATCCAACGACCCGTGGAGCACCGGCGGTGGCAACAACAGCGGCGGTGGC
This sequence comes from Glutamicibacter endophyticus, assembly GCF_048457885.1. Lineage (NCBI taxonomy): Bacteria > Bacillati > Actinomycetota > Actinomycetes > Micrococcales > Micrococcaceae > Glutamicibacter > Glutamicibacter endophyticus. Next base: position 3,450,380 of record NZ_CP174200.1, on the reverse strand, counting down.
TGGGGCAACCCGGGCAACGACGAACCACCTTTCTAAACTCATTTATTCACCATCCCGCAGATCACTCTGCGGGCTCCCAAGCTAAGGAGCTCCACGATGGCTAAGGCTGAAATCCGTAAGCCCAAACCAAAGTCCAACCCCTTGAAGGCCGCTGACATCACCGTCATCGACTACAAGGACACCGCATTGCTGCGTAAGTTCATCTCCGACCGCGGCAAGATCCGCGCTCGTCGCGTGACCGGTGTGTCCGTTCAGGAACAGCGCAAGATCGCACAGGCTATCAAGAACGCCCGCGAAGTTGCCCTGCTGCCTTACTCCGGCGCTGGCCGCGGTTAAGGAAGGGATACCACCATGGCAAAGATCATTCTGACTCACGAAGTATCCGGTCTGGGTACCGCTGGCGACATTGTCGAGGTAAAGAACGGCTACGCCCGTAACTACCTGCTGCCGCGCGGCTACGCACTCATTTGGACCAAGGGCGGTGAGAAGCAGGTTGAGTCGATCAAGGCTGCTCGCGCTGCTCGCGCCGTTGCCAATCTCGAGGAAGCTCAGGCATTGGCAGCATCGCTGAAGTCCCAGCCGGTTAAGGTCACCGTCAAGGCTGGCGCTAACGGCCGCCTGTTCGGCACCGTCAAGAACGCTGACATTGCAGCTGCCGTCGAATCTGCCGGTTTGGGCAAGATCGACAAGCGCAACATCGAGTTCGATGACCGCATCAAGGCTACCGGCAACTACACCGCCACCGTGCGTCTGCACGAGGACGTCGTTGCCAACCTGCGCCTGCAGGTTGTGGCTGCCGCCAAGAAGTAAGGCCCTTTCGGCTTCACTTTGATCAATGGGTGGCATCCCGTTCCGCGTGAACGGGGTGCCACCCATTGGCGTTTTTAGTTACGAGGTACTCCCGCTAGGGGTGCGGGGTGGGACGATAACTCAACTCCTGGGTGCGTGAATCCAGCAGTCGGGCATCTAGTAGCTCCAGGTCAAAGTCGCCGACCTCGGCGAAGATCCGGTCGCTACCACTGGCACCGGTGAGCGCCGGGAAAACCGTAAGCTGCACGATATCGACCAGCCCGGCATTCAAAAGCGCTCGGTTCATCCGAATACTTCCATGAGAGCGCAGCGGCACGCTGGATTCCTCGCGCAACCGTGCCACCACCTCGGTCGCATCACCCCGCTCCAGCCGCGCATTGGGTAGCTCCAGCGGTTCGCGCAGACTTGTGGAGATCACCAGCATCGGTTGGCCGAGCATTGCGCTGACCCAAGGATCGAAGACCTCGGAATCCGGTGGCTCGGTGGCCAAGAAATGCGCGAAGAGCCGGTACGTAGCCGCACCGAGTATTAGCAGGCAGGGCTCCGAATAGATGGCTAGGCGCCGAGCCAGGAGTTCGGGGCCCTGCTTGCCCCAGTAGCCGCCCCAGTGCTCACCGGCGCTGGCATATCCATCCAGGCTTGAAAACACGTCATAGGTGAACGTTTGAGACATGCTGTCCCCCTAGCCCATTTCTGCCGACAAGGCCCGTGGACGCCTAGTCTACGCCGCGCACCGCGGGCTCAACAGCCCGAAAGCTCCCGCGCTCGATCAGGGCCTGTGGCGGTGCCCAGCGGAACGTGGTCATGAGTTAACACGGAGGCGGATCCGCCGACGCCCCGGTGCTACGCTGGGCCGTGAATCACCGGCATCAAGCAGAACAATGGGGTTTTAGCATGGGCGCAGTCTTTCCCGACCAGTCGCAGTTGGACGATTCCGCCAAGGAACGTGTGGCCGAACATCGGCGGAGTCTTGAACAGGCCGAACGTGAAGAGAACTTGCGTGAGCTCCGTGAGCGCGCGGGCTTGAGCCAGCAGGAGTTGGCCGCCCTGCTGAAGGTCAAAGCGGAGCGGATCGGCAAGCTCGAGCGCGGCGAATTCGACCGGGTGCAGTTCGCGACACTACAGCGCTATGTCGAGGCACTGGGCGGTAGCCTACGCCTCGAGGTGGACTCGACTGAGGGACCTCAGGCCTCTAGTATCCGAATCTTCTAAGCGGGCGCGCTCAGGACCCCGAGGCGGCCGCTGCAAGCCCGGCACGTAGTGTTTGGGCCTGGCCTGCCTGAAATGCCGTCTGTGTGATCAGATGGGCAATGACGCGGCGCAGGGACCACGTGCTGCCCGGCGGGGTCCATGGGGTTGGCGGAACACTTAGCCGCCGGTCGAAGACCGTGAGCGAACTGATCAGCGCATCGGTGGCCGCGGCCACCAATGCATACTGCTGCAGGGCGGCCGTTAACGAGCTCGCCGTGGCGACGGAAGGTTGGGTGTCCTGCGCTCGCTCGCCGTGTGTGATCAGCGCGCACCACCCCAGCTCCAGTTCAATGGCTAACCGCAGGGGATCTTGGAGACTGGGCCCTCCGGGGTGGGGCCGATGGGTAAATCCCTGCTCGTCGAGATCTACGTAAGCCTCGCGCAAGAGCGAACGGCTGTCTCCCAGGGCGTCGAGCAGGTCAGGAATCTCGGTGTGCATACTGGCTCCATTCGGGGTCGCCACCGGCGGTGTACTTGCACTATAGCCATTAAGACACGCCCCTGAACGGGGCTTATTTCGCGAAACAATGGCGCAATGCACCTCATGTCATCTCGTTCTGTGCGAGAGTTGAGCTATGAAATCGGCCAAGCGAACCTTGCGCGCGCGGTGGCGCCGGCTTGCCTTCGATGACGGCTTCCGGCTCGCGGTAACCTCGCTACCGCTCTTGCCTGCGCTCCTTATCGGTTCACTACTTTCCCGCTCCGACATAAATGGTGCGGCGTTGCTGGTCACCGCTGTTGGCGGTGGCTTGGCCTTGGCACTGGTGCTTAATCTTGGCTGGACACATTGGTTATATACCCGCACCGACCCACGTCTGCTCGAACGCATCGCGCGCTACCAATGGCAGCACGGGCCGAGCCAGTTGAGCCGATTCATGGGCGCACACGACGCGCAGGCGTGGTCCCTCTCGCTTGCCCTAGCCTCACTCGTGGTGGCTATCTGCCTGGTCCTCACGCCATGGGACAGCCCCAGTGCGCTCGTACCCGCGCTGGTTATCGTAACGGCCGCGGCCAGTTGGGTTTCGGTGGGTTACACTTTCGCCTTGCAGTACTTCCGGCTAAATGCCGCCGGTGAACACATTGACTTCGACATCCGCGAGGCACCGGACTTCGGTGACTTTCTTTCCATGGCGCTGATGGTCTCGGCCGCGGGAGCCTATAACGGAGGCACCCCGCGCACCCGCCAGGGCCTGCGCACCATTCGGACGCATACCTATGTGGCCTTTCTCTTCAACACCGCGGTGCTGGCGATGATTATCTCGCTGATCAGTGGCAGCATTTTGGGCTGAGCCCGCTTACGCCTTGTGAACAACGAAGATTACGCGGCGCGAGTCCGTGAGTGACGCGGCGGGTCGAATAAACCGGTGAATATTGAGCTTTGCTACGCAGTTTGTTTGACCCTCGCGTCATGTAGCCCATATTGTTCTTAACAGAATCAAGAGTGTCGACATCTAGCCCTGGCTTGTCGGCCGGCAACCCTCTCAACGGTAGTGGGGTGCTCCAGGTGACGATTCGGTCCCGTACTGGCCGTGCGGGGCAAGTACCGCACATCGAGACGAAAACCATGGAAACCCGCGGTCTCGTGCCGCAGAGCGTCCATGTCACGCATCGGTGGGCATGAGAACGAAGGATAAAACCTTGCCGCTGAACTACGATCTCGATTCTCACTCCCTGCGTACGGTCTTTGCCCGACACCCCTCAGGAATTGCAGCCCTGTGCGCCACCGTAGATGGGCGCCAAGAGGGATTCGTGGCGTCCTCCTTTACCGTTGGGGTCTCTCTCGAGCCACCGCTGGTGATGTTCGCTGTGCAAAAGTCCTCGCGAACCTGGCCTCGGTTGCGGCGGGCTGGACGCATTGGAATCTCGGTGCTCAGTGAACGCAACGAGTGGGTGTGTGCCCAGTTGGCGTCGAAGCATGGCGACCGCTTTGCCGGCGTCTCCACCGAAGTTACCGCCGACGGGGCCTTGTTGCTGGATGACTCGGCCGCCCACTTTGAAACCTCGATCTACTCCGAGGTCGATGCAGGCGATCACTGGGTGGTGCTACTGCGCGTGCATGCGCACCGGGTGGCCGAGCATGACCCGGTCGTTTTCCATGACTCGGCCATTCGCCGACTGCCCGCGCTTGTCTAGGGTCACACGCCCGACTCTGCATAAGGTATGAAAAGATTCCACATAGTTATCCACAATCCAGTGGATAACTTGTTGATAAGGGGTTGAAAACCTGTCTAAAGCCCCGGAAACGCGGTGATTCGCTGTGGACAGGCGATATCTACAGGCTGAATAACTGTGAAAAATAAACTTGTATCCACAGTACCCATTTTCTAAACGGCCTTGTCAGATGGCTATTGACAAGATGTGATTTTAATAATCCACAGAGTTCTCCCCAAGTCGTAAACAGCGAATCCACAGGGGCTTCACCTTTATCCACATATTTTGTGGATAAGTGGGTTTCGATCCGTGGTAAACGCGCCTATCGTTGGCACAGGGCGGACGAATATCCACAATGTCACGACTCAACCTGTCGGTAACGCCTGACAGTGTTGGTGAGTTGGTTAAAAGGTGGGGGCAGAGCCGCCCGGGTGGAACTCAAGGGGATGGAAGTGTCAGTTATGAGCGCTGAGCCGACGTACGAAAGCCGCGACGCGGATGCGGGGCGCACACCTCCACAGGATCTGGCCGCCGAGTCTTCCGTGCTGGGCGCCATGATGCTTTCCAAGGATGCCATCGCCGACGTCGTCGAGGTGGTGCGCGGTGCGGACTTCTACCGTCCCGCCCACGAATTTATCTATGAGGCCATCGTGGACCTGTATGGTCGCGGTGAGCCGGTCGATGCGGTGACCGTGGCCGATGTGCTGACCAAACGCAATGAGCTGGCGCGCGTAGGTGGCGCCGCCTACCTGCACAATCTGGTCCAGCAAGTCCCCACGGCAACTAACGCGGCCTACTATGCGGAGATCGTGCGTGAACGTGCGGTGTTGCGCCGCCTGGTGGATGCCGGTACGCGCATTGTGCAAATGGGCTACTCACCCGATGGCGAGGTCGATGCCATCGTCAACGAGGCCCAGGCCGAGGTCTACAAGGTCGCCGAAAACCGCAATTCCGAAGACTATGTGCGCCTGAGCGACATCATTGAAGGCACCGTCGATGAGATCGAGAACGCCGCTAACGCCGGCGATGGCATTACCGGTGTGCCTACCGGCTTCTACGAATTCGACGAGCTGACCCAGGGCCTGCAGGGCGGACAGATGATTATCATCGCGGCTCGCCCGGCGGTGGGTAAGTCCACCTTCGCCCTGGACTTCGCACGCTCGGCAGCCATCAAGCACCGTATGGCCACCGTGTTCTTCTCGCTGGAAATGGGCCGCAATGAAATCGCCATGCGCCTGCTCTCCGCCGAGGCCTCCATTCAGTTGCAGGCGCTGCGTAAGGGCGATGTGGCCGATGAGCAGTGGACCAAGATCGCTACCACCATGGGACGCCTCAACGAGGCGCCGTTGTTCATCGACGACTCACCGAATATGTCGATGATGGAGATTCGCGCCAAGTGCCGTCGCCTGAAGCAGCGCAATGAGCTACGCATGATCGTGCTGGACTACCTGCAGCTGATGAGCTCGGGAAAGCGTGTCGAATCGCGTCAGCAGGAAGTCTCCGAGTTCTCGCGTAACTTGAAGCTACTGGCCAAGGAACTGGATGTCCCGCTGATTGCGCTCTCGCAGCTGAACCGTGGTTCGGAACAGCGCACCGACAAGAAGCCCATGGTCTCGGATCTGCGTGAATCCGGTTCCATCGAGCAGGACGCCGACATGGTCATTCTGTTGCACCGCGATGACGTCTACGACAAGGAAAACCGCCCGGGCGAGGCCGATGTCATCGTGGCCAAGCACCGTAACGGTCCCACCAAGACCATCACCGTGGCCTTCCAAGGTCACTACTCTCGCTTCAACAACATGTCGAACGAGCCGAGCTAGCGGAGATTCCACTGCCGGGTCGATAGGCTGGGGCCATGTTCGAGGCTCTCACTGCATTCCTCTGGGGTTCGGTCGCCGGTGCGGCGCTGTTGCTCGGCGCGGGGCTGGCCTGGTTCCTGCGGATACCGCGTAGCATCATCTGCGCGGTGATGGCCTTTGGTTCTGGGGTGTTGATTAGCGCGCTGAGTTTCGAACTTGTGCTCGAAGCGGCGGACACCGGAGGCCTGCTGGCGACCGCCGGTGGCGTAGCCGCCGGCTCGTTGCTCTATTTCGCTGCAAACCGGCTCGTCGGCGCCCGCCCGAAGCGTAAGGCCGCGGCCAGCGGTAGCGGTGCGCAGAACAATTCGGGTATCGCCATCGCGATCGGTGCACTGATTGACGGGATCCCGGAATCGGTGGCCCTCGGAGTGGGCCTCGTGGCCGGGGGCGGGATCAACCCGACCATGGTTGCCGCGATTTTCATCTCCAACGTCCCCGAAGGGCTGGCCAGTACCGCGGACCTGAAGGCCGGAGGGCGCAGCGCAGGCTCGGTGTTCGGATTGTGGGCCGGTACGGTCGTTGCCTCCGGACTGGCCGCGGCCCTAGGCTACCTGCTGCTGGCTGGTGCGGCCCCGGAGGTGTTGGCCTTCGCCACCGCGGTGGCCGCCGGCGGCATCCTGACGATGCTCGCCGACACCATGATTCCCGAAGCCTATGCCGGCGAAGGCGACTTGACCGGTTTATTGGTCGTCTTGGGATTTCTCTCGGCCTTCGCACTGCATGTGATCGGTGGCTAGTCAGTCCTGCTGGCTTCTGGCCCAGACAGTGAAAGAATAGCTTTATGCATTCAACCGGTCCGTCCGAACGGATCCATCCCCGACCGACGACGGTCTTCAGTCCTAAGTATCTGGGCACCACTCTGGGCATGTTCGTGCTGGTGTTCATGGTGGCATTTGAGGTCATGGCGGTAACCACCGCCATGCCAGTCATCAGCGAAGCGCTACAGGGGCGCGAGCTCTACGCGCTGGCCTTCTCCGCGCCGCTAGCCAGCGGCATGGTCGGTATGGTGGCCGCCGGTGAACTGGCCGACCGGCGCGGGCCTAAGCTCCCGCTCTTCGCCTCGGTGTTGATCTTCGTCATCGGCCTACTGATCTGTGGCGTAGCAGTGAGTATGCCAATGCTCGTTATCGGCCGACTGATTCAAGGTGTGGGCGGTGGAGCCATTACGGTGGGCATCTACGTGCTGATCGCCCGCCTCTATCCGGGGCATTTGCACCCGAAAATCTTCGCGCTCTTTGCCGCCGCCTGGGTTCTCCCGGCGCTCATCGGTCCCTGGATTGCCGGGCTTGTGGCCACCTTTATCGGCTGGCGATGGGTGTTCCTGGGAGTCTTGCTGCTCGTGGTGTTTGCGTTTTCGGCCGTCGTTCCCGCCCTGCGCTCGCTGCAACCCGAACACAACGCCGAGCTGGGACCAGTCTCGGTCCGCCGACTGCTACTGGCCGCCGCTACCGCGGTCAGCGTGCTGGCGATGAGCCTCTTGGGACGCTTACCGGGTATCGGCCCGATCTGTGTGGTGGTGGCCTTGGCGGCGGCCCTGCTGGCCCTGAAGCCGTTGCTACCGGCCGGAACCCTGCGGGCGGCCCGCGGACTGCCGGCTACGGTGCTCTCCCGAGGGTTGGTGGCCGCGGCCTTCTTCGGTACCGAGGTGTACCTGCCTTATATGTTGCGTGAGGATTACGCGCTACGCCCGGATCTCGCCGGGTTGGTACTTACCGCCTCGGCGCTGTCCTGGTCGGTGGGCTCCTGGCTCCAGGGGCGTACGGGAGAGCGTTTTAGCAACGCCGCATTCATCACCGTCGGATCGCTGGCCGCCACCGCGGCGATCGGCACCGCACTGGCCACCGCCACCTGGCATTTGCCGGTACCGATCTTGGTGGCGGGATGGGCCCTCGGCGGCTTCGGTATGGGGTTGATTTATCCGCGTCAGAACGTGAATATGCTCGGCCTCTCGGCCAAGGACCAGCAAGGCTTCAATTCCTCGGCGATGACGCTGGCCGATTCCCTGGGCTCTGCCAGTGCCACCGCCGTGGCCGGGGTGGTGTTCGTGCTTGCCGGTGCCGCGCCATTTGCCGCCGTGTTTGCGCTGACCTTCGTGGTGGCGCTGGCTATGGTTCTCGTCGCTGGGCGTACCGCGGCGCGCTAATCCTTGGGCAGTGCCGCCAGATGCCGCGCGGCGACCTTTACTAGGTGCGCGTCGAAATCATGGTGCTTGGCAACGTAGGCCTTGATATAGGGGCAGACGGCCACGATCTGAGCGCCCTGGGCGACCGTGTCCGTGAGCGCGTAGTTTGCTAACTTCCCGGCGAGTCCCTGCCCTCCGTAGGCCTCGTCCACCACGGTGTGGAAGAAGATACGATCGGTGCCCTCGTCCGTACTGCCCGGCACTTCGCGGTAGTGGGCCGCTCCAATCTGCGTGCCCGCGTCTTCGAGGACATAACGCTGCTTCTCGGGCAGGTGCCGGATGCTGTTCTCGTTCATCTCTGATCTCCTGGATTGGGGCGTGGTCGTAGGCGCACCGTGGGTAGCTCCGGGGCCGGTAACGGGGCTGGCGTATCGGGCGGAAAAGGACCGAATTGTTCGCCCTGCACCATACCTGGTTCGGCGCCGATCTCGGCTTGCCACTGGGCACGGTACGCGATGACTTCTTCGTGGGTTCGCCCCACGAAGTTCCACCACATGAGGATTTGTTCGTTAAGCGGTTCCCCGCCGATGAGCAACGCGCGCACCGGCTCCGCGCCGGCGCGCAGGTGCAAGGAGCTGGCGCCGGCCGGAATGAATCCCAGCTCGCGGTGTGCGAGCTGCTGGCCCTGTACCTGTGGGGTTCCGGCATCGACCAGAACACCGTGTTCGTGGTGGGCCGGCACGTCGATATTCAGCTCCGCATGCGGTTCCAGCCACAATTCGGCACCGCTGACTTCGGTGTGTGTTTGCACCGGCGAGGTGCTGCTGTGCCCTTGAGTGCCGAGCGTCCCGAGGAAGACGCGCAGGCTGTACCCGGGGCCGTGCAGCGGCTCGGGACGGTAGTTCTCGAAGGTCGGTGGCATAAAGCGGGTTCGATCGGGCAATGCTATCCACAGTTGTGCCCCGTGCAGTACTGTGGTGTCCTCGCTGAGAAACTCGGAGTGGCTGATGCCCTGTCCGGCGGTCATCAGGTTGACCTCGCCGGGGCGTACGGTGGCGCTAAAGCCCGCCGAATCAAGATGTTCGATGGCGCCGGTGAACAGCCAGGACACGGTCTGCAATCCGGTGTGAGGGTGGCGCGGTACGCGCATGCCGCCGGTGCGGGCGACGTCGTCGGGGCCGTAGTGGTCCAGGAAGCACCAGGCGCCGATCAGACTGCGTTGCTTTTGCGGCAGGGTGCGGAAGACCGTCATGGCCCGCGGTCCGCCGAGCGGTACCGGCCGTGGTTCGAGGATCTGAAGCTCATCGAGGCAGGGGAGGGTTCTGCAGTCCTGTTCGGCAGGCACCTGTTCAAGGTTGCTCATAGGGCCAGCCTAGGCGTGTGTCCTCGAGCTGACCAGCGCCCGAATCATCTGGACGTGCGAGGATGTGAAGTGGCAGTAGTGAGACGGGAAAGAGAGGCATCGATGACCAATCCGGAAGAGCAACAGCTGGGCGATGACGAATTACTCAGGCTTGAACAACAGGTGTGCTTTGCCGCGGCGGTGGCGGCACGCACCATCATTGCCTCCTATAAGCCGGTGCTCGACCCGCTGGGGTTGACCCACCCGCAGTATTTGGTGATGTTGGCGCTGTGGGAGTTCGGTCCGATCGGAGCCCGCGAATTAGCCGAACGGTTGCATCTGGATCCGGGGACGCTCTCGCCGCTGGTTAAACGCCTCGAAGCCGCGGGGCTGCTGGAGCGAAACCGTAATCCGCGCGATGAGCGAGCCATTGTCATTTCGCTGACCGAGCAAGGCACTGCCTTGCGGACTCAAGCTCTGAACGTGCCGCGCGAAATGATGCGGCGCTTGGACCTCGATGAGGCCGAGGTGGTGCAGTTGCGCACCACCTTGCAAAAGGCCACCCGTCACGCGCTGAGCGCCACCGATCAAAATTAGTTGGTGCACCAACTATTGGCCTACACTGGAAGTGTGCGGCGCATGCCGCACGCACCGCTGACCAGAGGAGTGGCCATGAGTGACGCACCGTTGCCCATCGTTCGAGATACCACGGGACTCAGTCGTGGGTACCGCGTACTGTGGCGGCTGAAATATCTGGGACTGTCCATCTTTGGCCCCGCCGAGCGCACCATCGAGACCAGCCCGCGTGAGCGCGTGAAATGGGAGCGTGCCGTACGCGTGCTGCGGGCCCACCAGGCCGCCGGCACCACGCCCGATGCCGAGACCATCCAGGCTGCCGCGCGCTTGAGCTAGCGCTCGCGTCGGCCCTGGCGAGGGACCGGGCGCCGACGCGATATTCTCTAGATATGCAGGATATGACCGAGCTGATCGTCACCCGCCAACTCAAAGCTCCCCGCTCCGCGGTGTGGGCGGCCTTCCGTGAACCGGAAATCATCGCCGAATGGTGGGGTCCGGCCGGATGGTCGGTACGCGAGGGATCGATCGTACTCGAACCCAAGGTCGGGGGACGACATGAACTGGACCTGCACCCGCAGCAAGACCCGTCGCACCACGTGCCGTTGCGCGCGGTCATCACCGAATACGAAGAGTATGAGCTCTTCGCCAGTGCCGACGGTCCTCATGAGATGACCTTGGACCTGGTGATCAACACCCGCGTGACCCTCAAGGAATTCGGCGGCCTCACGCATCTGACGCTGACCCAATGGCCGCTACCCAATGAGGTGCTTGCGGCCAGCACGGCGGCCTGGAACTCCGCGCTCGATAAGCTCGAGACCCTGCTCGCCGAATACTTCTAGGTCGCGACGTCGGCGTGGGCTAGCCTCGGCCGATGAAGGGCATGCCCGCGGCCGTAATGGTCAGCTGGTTAATCGAAGCACTTAGCGGGGCATTGGCGATGTAGGCCACGGCCTGCGCGGCATGCTCCAAGGGGAATGAGGGCTCAACCTTGCGCGAGCCGTCGGCCTGCAAGGCGCCGGCCTGGGTGCCGATGCCCTGCAAGAGCTCGCTGGCGGTGTTGCCGATATCGATCTGTGACGCGCAGATATTCCATGCTCGCCCATCGAGCTCAATGGACTTGGTCAGGCCCGTGATTGCATGTTTGGTCACCGCGTAGGAGACCGAATTGGGGCGCGGCACCTGCGCGGAAATCGAGCCATTGTTGATGATGCGACCACCGTGCGCCTTCATGCGGTTGAAAGCTTCGCGAGCACAGTTAATTGCCCCGGTGAGATTGATGGCGCAGACCCTGTCCCATTCCTCCGGTTCGAGGTCGCCGACGTTGACCGCAGCGCCGAAGATCCCAGCGTTGTTGAAGAGCGCATCGACGGTACCAAAGCGCTGGACGGTGGCATCGAATGCTGCGCGTACCTGAGCGACATCGGCCACGTCGGCGGTGATCACGAGGGCATTGTCGGCCCCCGCGGCGGTCTCGTGCAGGGTTTGTTCGGTGCGTCCGAGCAGTCCGACATTCCAACCCTGAGCGAGGAGCAGTTGGGCCGCGGCGCGGCCGATTCCGGAGCCCGCTCCGGTGACGATGATGGTGCGCCGACGCTGCGGTGCCGAGTGTGACGTGATGGCGCTGGACATTACTCTCCTACTTTTACGCGTCGCTATTCCCCATTAATCCGGAGTTCACTAGCGGTGATGACTGGTTTCCCCGACTCTACCGGGTCTGTCCGGGGTTGTGAGTTGAGTTACTTAATCTTAGGATGCGAGAGAAAGTTTTCATACAGTGAAACGACCGTGTTGTCGTGGCGACCGCCAGAAGCGGTCAAAACTCCGAAGGAAAGCCCTGCATGACCATCATCGAGAATGAGCCGCAAACGGCTAGTGCATTGACCGCATCATCGGCGGATATCGACGAGCAAATCACCGGGATCCGTAGTGGTTTGACGTATCAGCTATCCGACCGAGACCCTGAAGAAACCCAGGAATGGATCGACTCGTTCGACCAACTCGTCGAGGCGCAGGGCACCGAACGGGCCCAATTCATCATCCGTTCCCTACTGCAACGCGCCGGCGCGAAATCCGTGGGCGTGCCGATGGTCACCACCACCGACTACGTCAACACGATCCCGGTCGATCAAGAACCCGAGTTCCCCGGTGACGAAGCCATTGAACGCCGCTACCGGGCCTTCATGCGCTGGAACGCCGCGGTCATGGTTCACCGCGGACAACGCCCCGACATCGGGGTCGGCGGGCATATCTCCACCTACGCCGGTGCCGCGACCCTCTACGAGGTCGGATTCAACCACTTCTTCCGCGGCCAAGACCACCCCGGGGGCGGGGACCAGATCTTCTTCCAAGGCCACGCCTCCCCGGGCATGTATGCCCGCGCCTACCTCGAAGGCCGTCTGACCGAGCAGGACCTGGACGGGTTCCGCCAAGAAAAGTCCAAGGAAGGGCACGCGCTGCCCTCCTACCCGCACCCACGGAATATGCCCGCGTTCTGGCAGTTCCCGACCGTGTCGATGGGCATCGGCCCGGCGAACGCGATCTACCAGGCCCAACTGAACCGGTACCTGCACAACCGCGGCATTAAAGACACCAGCGACCAGCAGGTGTGGGCGTTCCTCGGGGACGGGGAAATGGATGAGCCCGAGTCGCGTGGCTTCCTGCAGCTGGCCGCGAATGAGAAGCTCGATAACCTGAACTTCGTGATCAACTGCAACCTGCAGCGCCTGGACGGGCCGGTACGTGGTAACGGGAAGATCATGCAGGAACTTGAAGCGTTCTTCCGCGGCGCGGGCTGGAACGTGATCAAGGTCGTCTGGGGTCGTGAATGGGACACCCTGCTGGACAAGGACCCGGCCGGGGCCCTGGTCGATGTGATGAACCAGACCCCCGATGGGGACTACCAGACCTACAAGGCCGAGTCCGGGGCGTTTATCCGCGAGCACTTCTTCGGGCAGCGCCCCGAAACGAAGGAACTGGTCGCGGACCTTTCCGATGATGAGATCTGGCAGCTCAAGCGTGGCGGGCATGACTACCACAAGGTCTACGCCGCCTATAAGGCCGCCAGCGAGTTCAAGGGCAAACCCACCGTCATCCTGGCCAAAACGGTCAAGGGCTACGGGCTGGGCCCGCACTTCGAGGCCCGCAACGCGACCCACCAGATGAAAAAGCTCACCCTGGAAGACTTGAAGGGGTTCCGTGACCACCTGCGGATCCCGATCAGCGACGCGCAGCTGGAAGCCGACCCGTACCTGCCGCCGTACTACCACCCCGGGGTGGACTCCGAAGAGTATAAGTACCTGATGGAACGCCGTGCCGCCCTAGGCGGGGCGGTACCCTCACGCCGTTCCGAAACCCCTACCCCGGTGACCTTGCCCGGGGAGAAGTCCTACGCGATCGCCAAACGCGGTTCCGGGAAGCAGCAGGCGGCCACGACCATGGCCTTTGTCCGGTTGCTCAAGGATCTGATGCGCGATAAGGACTTCGGGCACCGGATCGTGCCGATCGTGCCCGATGAGTCCCGCACCTTTGGTATGGACTCGTTCTTCCCGACCGCGAAGATCTATAACCCGGCCGGGCAGAACTACCTCTCGGTGGACCGTGACCTGGTACTGGCGTATAAGGAATCCCCGGCCGGTCAGTTGATCCACCCGGGCATTAACGAAGCCGGCGCGGTCGCCGCGTTCACCGCCGCGGGCACCAGCTACTCCACCCATGGCGAAGCGTTGATCCCGATCTACGTGTTCTACTCCATGTTCGGCTTCCAACGCACCGGCGACCAGTTCTGGGCTGCGGCGGATCAGATGACCCGCGGGTTCATCATCGGTGCGACCGCCGGACGCACCACCCTCACCGGTGAAGGACTACAGCACGCGGATGGGCATTCACCGTTGCTGGCGGCCACCAACCCGGCGGTGATCACCTACGACCCGGCCTACGGGTACGAGATCGGGCATATTATGCGTTCCGGGCTGGAGCGCATGTATGGTGGGGGGCACCCGGATCCGAACGTGATGTATTACCTCACGGTCTATAACGAGCCGATCACCCAGCCGGCCGAACCAGACAACCTGGACGTCGAGGGGCTGATCAAGGGCATCTACCTGTTGAAGGAAGCCGCCGTGGACGGGCCCCGCGCCCAACTCTTGGCTTCGGGTGTGGCGGTGCCGTGGGCGTTAGAAGCCCAGGCGATCCTGGCCGAGCAGTGGGGTGTGTCCGCCGATGTGTGGTCGGTGACTTCCTGGAACGAGTTGGCGCGGGATGGGCAGGCCGCCGATGAGGCGTACCTGTGTGATCCGGCTGGTGGGCGGGTGACCCCGTTTGTGACCGGGAAACTGGCCCAGGCGACCGGGCCGGTGATCGCGACCAGTGATTACATGCGCGCGGTGCCCGAGCAGATCCGCCCGTACGTGCCCGGTGAGTTCTATACGTTGGGTGCTGATGGGTTCGGGTTCTCCGATACGCGGGCCGCGGCGCGCCGGTTCTTTAAGATCGATGCGCATACCGTGGTGGTCCAGGCGCTGGCCGCGTTGGCCGAGCGTGGGGAGATTGATGAGGCGAAGGTCGCCGAGGCGCATGCGGCGTACCGGTTGAATGACCCGACCGCGGGTACGAGTGGGAACGCCGGCGGCGACGCCTAACCCACGTCACTAGCTCACGACCCCGTGGCGCCGCTTTGGGTGCCACGGGGTCGCGGGTCGTTAACCCCGAAGATCCAACGGCGATCTCGCCCGCCGAAGCGTCACCCGATGAAATAAAAAACAGATTATCTTGATACTGCCGTAGATATTTCGGCAGTCCTCTGAAAATCTCGTCGAAAACCCTACTCTGGTGAACACAAGTTATGGCGGTCACCGCTCGAATTTCCGTTCGTTCACACCGCCCGAGACGTCTCACGAGAGGAGCGGTTGCCATGATCATTGGTGTCCCGAAGGAAATCAAGAACAACGAATTTCGCGTCGCCATAACCCCCGCCGGGGTATCCGAGTTTGTCGCTCGGGGCCACGAAGTGATCATCGAAACCGGCGCCGGGGTCGGTTCGGGCAACGCCGATGAGGCCTATGTTGCCGCCGGGGCGCGGATTGCGCCGGATGCCGATGCAACCTGGGCTGAAGCCGAGATGATCTTGAAGGTCAAGGAACCGATCGCCGCGGAATACCACCGCATGCGTGCTGGGCAATTGCTGTTTACCTACCTCCATCTAGCCGCTTCGCGCGAATGCACCGACGCACTGCTCGCCGCAGGGTCAACCGCCATTGCCTATGAGACCGTCACTTCCGGACGTTCCCTGCCGCTGCTGGCACCGATGTCTGAGGTTGCCGGTCGCTTGGCGGCTCAAATCGGGGCCGTGCAGCTACAGCAGCCTAACGGTGGTGCCGGAGTGCTGATGGGTGGTGTGCCAGGCACGCGTCCGGCCAAGGTTGTAGTAATCGGTGGTGGCGTGGCGGGTACGCACGCGGCAACCATCGCACTTGGCATGGGCGCCGACGTGACCATCATTGATATTAGTCTCCCGCGCCTGCGCGAGATCGACCTGGCCTTCAACGGACGGATCAAGACCCTGGCCTCGCAGCGCCTGACCATCGCCGCCGAAGTAGCCGAAGCGGATCTCGTGATCGGTTCCGTGCTGATTCCGGGCGCCGCCGCACCAAAGCTGGTAACCAAGGATATGGTCGCCCACATGCGCCCGGGTTCCGTGCTGGTCGATATCGCGATCGACCAGGGTGGCTGCTTCGAAGGGTCGCGCCCAACCACTCACGCCGAGCCGACCTTCAAGGTCCATGACGCCGTGTACTACTGCGTGGCCAATATGCCTGGTGCCGTGCCGCAGACTTCCACCGCGGCGCTGACCAACGCCACGCTGCCTTACGCTCTGCGCATTGCGGATAAGGGATGGATGCAGGCGTTGCGTGAAGATGCCGGCCTTGCCAACGGGCTGAACGTCCACGAAGGCCAGGTGACCTTCAAGTCCGTGGCCGATGAGTTCGAGCTGCCCTATGTCTCAACAGCCGAGGTCTTGGGCTCCGCCGCCGCGGTCTAAGCAAATCTTCGGTACGGTACAGGCCGTCGGACGCATCGTTTTCGATGCGTCCGACGGCCTGTACGTTCGTTAACGGCCTTCATGAAGATACAGGTCAACAACGCATGCGCCTAGAGTTGACGGGGTGGCTATGCGCGAGGAGCGGTGATGTTTGGCGACGTACTTTTCGGTATCCTCCCGCTGTTCTTAATCATGATCGTGGGCTACGCCGCGAGCCACGCTTTGCGCTTTGCCGATAACGTCGAGCCGGCGCTGAATACCTTTGTGTTCTACATTGCCTTGCCAGCGCTGCTTTTCACGGTGGTGGCCGATGCTGATCCGCAGTCCGGGGTGCCGCTGGAGTTCTTACTTGTCACCACCGCGGCCACCACGGTTTTTGCGGGGCTGGTTGGGCTGTTGACCCGCTATGTGTTGCGACGGTCTCTCGCGCAGTCGCTGGCCATGAGTCTGAGTACCGGATTTGGCAATGTGTCCTATCTGGGGATTCCGGTGGTTCTGGGCGTGCTGGGCAGCAGTGCGGGGCTCGCGGCTGGCATGGGGCAATTGGTGCATAACGTGTTGTTCATGGTCGGGTTTCCCGTACTGGCCCAACTCGTGTTGCCGACGCGACGAGGAGATCAGCGGCGACGCAGTGCGCGCACCGTGGCGATGACGGTGCGCAACGCGTTGCTACGCAATCCGGTGACCTGGGCGATGCTGGCCGGAGGGGCCGTGCTCTACTTCGGTTGGTCATTGCCCGACCCGGTAGAGCGGGCCGCTCAGATGTTGGCGGCTGTAGCCGCGCCCGGGGCGCTTTTTACCATTGGGCTATCGCTACGGCGTACGGTGCGCCGTATCCGGGGGCGCGCAGCAGACCAGCGGAGCGCGGCGCGGATGTCGTTACCGGCAATGGTGTTGATGGTGCTGGGTAAGTTATTGCTCTTACCGGCGCTGACCGTAGTTAGCCTGGTGTGGTTGGCTCCCGACTTGGATCCGCTCTGGTTCAATACTGCGGTCTTGATGGCTGCGATGCCGGTGTCGGCTACGGCTTACATTATGGCGGCGAGTGAAACCGGCGATGGCGAACCAACTGCGGTGGGGATCGTGCTCACCTGCGCCTTGGCGGTCTTGACGCTACCGACCTTGGCTCAACTTTTCTTGCGCTGATCGTGGCCTGAAAGCCCTTGCACCTGCGCTTAAAAGAACGCAGAGCCCATTCTCGACGCCTCAGGAGAATGGGCTCTGCGTGGTCTACAGGACCGGCGGTGGCCGGTGGCTTAGCGCTTCTTGCCGAAGAAGCGGTCCCAGATGGTGGGAGCAGCGGGGGAGATGCGCACCCGGTTGCTGATGTCCGGATCCAGGTTGGGGATCGGAGCAAACAGTCCCGTGCGCAGTGCGTCGGTGGCCGCGTGGACCAGGGATTCATCCTGTGTGCAGTGCGTTTCGGCCGAATTGATGGCGGTCATGGCGACCCTCCTTTGAGTCTAGTTTATTCCGTATTACGGAAGTTAGTTTCTATGTTGTGAAATCATTATGGCCAGACTTTAGCTCGACGCGCAAGTGGTGTGTGTCATATTCTTTCGCTAAGCAAGATTTCCACCTAGAAAAAATCTGATTTTATGCAATGTGAGGGATTCCACTTGACTCACTGGGTGTGATTGGGCTTACAGTAGTGGAACGAAGTTTCCACGATCCAGAAACATCTAGTCGAAGCCGACGAGCCAGTCGGTGGTAAGGGTGTCAGCGAGCGGATCGAGCAGAGCAGGACGAAAGAGCTGATACCGATGGATTTAGAATCCTTCAACACCCTAAGCGACTCCGAGGCCGTGGCGATCTTGCGCCCATGCATCGATATTGACCGGTGGGTTAACGAGGTGCTTTCGGCCCGCCCCTTCGACTCCGTCGATGAACTTCAGCGCACCGCCGAGCGCAGCGCCAATCCCTTCACCGAAGAAGAGGTTAACGCCGCTCTGGCCCATCACCCGAGAATTGGCGAACGAGCCGAGGGTGAATCTAAGGAAGCGAACCTTTCGCGTGGCGAACAGTCCGGGCTCTCCTTGGACGATGAAGCCAAGGCCCGCCTGGTAGAAGCCAACCGTGAGTACGAGCAGCGCTTCAACCGCGTCTTTCTGATCCGCGCAGCGGGTCGCACCACCGAAGAGATCCTGGCCGAATGCCAGCGTCGCATCGGCAATGATGACGCCACCGAAATGCGCGAGGTCGCCGAACAGCTTCGAGCCATTGCACTTTTGCGTCTCTCGAATGCGATTAACAACTAGGCGCTCGACGCCAGACTTTCCCCGAATATAAACCCCTTACCCAAGGAGTTATCAATGGCAGATGTAACTGAGCGCAGCCACATCACCACCCATGTACTCGACACCGGGACCGGGAGGCCTGCCTCCGGTGTCAAGGCCACGCTGGAAGCCAAGACGGCATCCGGCTGGCAAGAAATTGGAACCGGCGAAACCGATGCGGATGGCCGCATCAAGAACCTGGGGCCGACACAGGTTGAAGTAGGACATTACCGGGTTTCCTTCGAGACCGGCGACTACTTCGGGAAGCAGGGAACGGAAAGCTTCTTCCCCGCGGTAAGCATCGACTTCTACGTCAATAGCGTCGATGAGCACTACCACGTACCTCTTCTTATCAGCCCGTTTGCATATTCCACGTACCGAGGAAGTTAGAACCATGACTACCGAAACCACCGCTCCCGCCGCCACCAAGATCGTTCTGGGCGAGAACCAGTACGGCAAGGCCGAAGTTCGCCTGGTCAAGATCACCCGCGACACCGCCCGCCACGAGATCGAAGACCTGAACGTCACCAGCCAGCTCCACGGCGACTTCACCAAGGCGCACTACGAGGGTGACAACGGTCTGGTCGTCCCGACCGACACCCAGAAGAACACCGTCTACGGCCTAGCCCGTGACGGCGTGCGCAGCCCGGAAGAGTTCCTGCTGAAGTTGGGCAACCACTTCACCAGCGAGTTCGAGTGGATCACCGGAGGCCGCTGGGCAGCCCAGCAGTACTTCTGGGACCGCATCAACGACCACGATCACGCCTTCTCGAAGAACAAGAGCGAGGTACGCACCGCCGTTCTGGAGATCGCCGAAGACGGTTCGAAGAGCATCGTCGCCGGCCTTGAGGACCTGACCGTCCTGAAGTCCACCGGTTCGGAGTTCCACGGTTTCCCGCGTGACAAGTACACCACGCTGAAGGAAACCACCGACCGCATTTTGGCCACCGACGTGACCGCTCGCTGGCGTTACTCGAACGAGGCTATCGAAGCCGGCATCGACTTCAACGCCGTCTACGCCTCGGTGCGTGAGCAGTTGCTGACCTTGTTCGCCAACACTCACTCGCTGGCTCTGCAGCACACCATGTTCGAAATGGGCAAGGCTGCACTGGAGGCCAACCCGGAGATTTCCGAGATCAAGTTCTCGCTGCCGAACAACCACCACTTCCTGGTGGACCTTGAGGTCTTCGGCCAGGACAACCCGAACGAAGTGTTCTTCGCCGCAGACCGCCCATACGGTCTGATCGAAGCCACTGTCGAGCGCGAAGGTGCCGGCGCCAAGCATCCGATCTGGACCAACATCCCGGCATTCATCTAGCCCTTAATGCCTATCGGGGCGTGTCCGTGTAGCCGCACGGACACGCCCCTTGCAGCAAACTGACGAAGGAGGTCAGCCATGCGCGCTGCGAAAGTCGAATCTATCAAACCACAGCGTCCCGAAGACGAAAAGTTGCCGATTGGGAAGACAATTGCCTATGGCATGCAACACGTCTTAACCATGTACGGCGGCATCATTGCCCCGCCACTGATCATCGGCGGTGCCGCCGGGATGGACAGTGCTGATCTGGGCCTGTTGGTTGCCTGCTGCCTGTTTGTAGGTGGTCTGGCCACGATTCTGCAGACCATTGGCATTCCTTTCTTCGGGGCTCAGCTGCCCCTGGTGCAGGGAACCTCGTTCGCCTCCGTGGCCACCATGGTGGCCATCGTCAATGGCGGTGGCGGCATTCAAGCGGTCTTCGGTGCGGTACTTGCCGCCTCGGCTATCGGTTTCCTGATCACGCCGTTCTTTGCCCGTGTGATTAGGTTCTTCCCGCCGGTGGTCACCGGCGTGGTGATCACCATGATCGGTGTATCGCTCACCCCGGTAGCCGCGAACTGGGCCATGGGCGGAAACTCGAACACCGAGGACTACGGCTCTCTAGCCAACATCGGGCTCGCCGGCCTGACGCTGTTGATCGTCCTATTGCTCTCGAAGGTCGGCAACGCCGCAATTTCGCGCCTGTCGATTCTGCTGGCTATCGTCATCGGCACCGTAGTGGCAGCCGTAGTCGGCATGGCCGACTTCTCGAAGGTCGGCGAAGGCGCCATCTTCGCGGTTCCGCAGCCGCTGGCCTTCGGCATGCCGGTCTTTGAAATCGGCGGCATCATCTCGATGACCATCGTGGTGCTCGTTATTCTGACCGAAACCACCGCCGATATCCTCGCCGTGGGCGAGATCGCCGGCACCAAGGTGGACCGCAAGCGCATCGCCAACGGCCTGCGTGCCGATATGGCTTCCTCGATGGTCGCCCCGATCTTCAACACCTTCACCCAGTCCGCCTTCGCGCAGAACGTGGGCCTGGTAGCGATCACCGGCATTACCAGCCGTTTCGTGGTGGCCGCAGGTGGCGGTATCTTGCTGGTCCTTGGCTTGCTTCCGGTCCTCGGTCGTGTGGTGGCCGCCATTCCGATGCCAGTGCTCGGTGGCGCCGGTATCGTCCTGTTCGGCACGGTGGCCGCCTCCGGCATCCGCACGCTGTCCAAGGTGAAGTACGACGGTTTGAACCTCGCCATTGTGGCCGCGTCCATCTCCTTTGGCTGCCTGCCCATCGTGAAGCCGGATTTTTACCACAACTTCCCAACCTGGTTCGAGACCATCTTCCACTCGGGTATCTCCTCGGCCGCACTGATGGCCGTGCTGCTGAATCTGCTGTTCAACGAGATGCGCTTCGGCACCCCGAAGAAGGATGGTTCGGTCTTCTCGGCCGCCCCACCGCGTCTGGTACGCAAGGATGAGGTGTGCGGCCTGATCGACGGGGACCACTTCGAGGGTGGAAAGCTCATCGACAAGGATGGCTACGAAATCCCCGTGGTCACCCCGGAGGAGTTCGAAAAAATTGAAACGGGTGCGATCGAAATGCCTAAACCGAAGCTGGCCGATGTCGGCCACGGTCACTAGGTAAAAGACCACCTATAGCGCGCATGAGAAAGACCCGACCCCTGCAGGGGTCGGGTCTTCGTGCATTTATTGCCATTGCGAGGTCTCTGGGTGGGAAGCGAAGAATTTGCTCTGGGGGTGGCCCGCATCACTTGTTAGCGCTAACATTGTGTGAGTCTGGCTCCACCGCCCGACAACGAAGGACTAGCAGGAGGATTACATGGCACGGAAAACATGGGCTCGCCGCACGGTAGCTGCGCTCGGTTCGTTGGCGTTCATTACGGGTTTGGCCGCCTGCGGTGGCGGGGGAGCCGGGGCCGGTGCGGCCGGTGGTGGCGATGCGATGGAACCGGGCGACGTGCAAATAGGCGTGGCGATGCCCACCGAAACCTCGGAGCGTTGGATTGCCGATGGTGCCGCCGTGAAGTCCCAGCTTGAAGAGGCCGGCTACGAGGTCGACCTGCAGTTCGCCAACGACGATATCCCCACGCAACAGCAGCAGATCGACCAGATGATCACCAAGGGCGCCGATATTCTCGTCGTGGCCTCCATCGACGGCACCGCCCTCTCCACCCAACTTCAAGCGGCCGCCGATCAGAATATTCCGATCATCGCCTACGACCGGCTGATCAACGGCACCGAGAATGTCGACTTCTACGTCACCTTCGACAACTACAAGGTGGGCGTGCAACAGGCCACCTCGCTGTTGACCGGACTGGGACTGCTCGATGAACAGGGCGAACGCACCACGAAGAAAGGGCCGCTGAACATTGAGCTGTTCGCCGGCTCCGTGGACGACAACAACGCGCACTTCTTCTTCAAGGGTGCGATGGACACCCTCAAGCCCTACCTCGACGACGGCACCCTAGTGGTCGGCTCCGGGCAGACGACCATTGAGCAAACCGCCACCCTGCGCTGGTCTCAGGAAGAAGCGCAAAGCCGCATGGAGGACCTGATCACCGCCCATTACGGCGGCGGCAAGAAGAAGATCGACGGGATCCTCTCACCCTTCGATGGCATCTCGCGTGGCGTGATCACCGCACTGAGCAACGCCGGATACGGAGTCGATATCGACGCTGGACTGCCGATCATCACCGGACAGGATGCGGAAATCGCCTCCGTGAAACTCATCGACGACAAAGTGCAGTACTCCACGATCTTCAAGGACACCCGCAAGCTCGCCAGCCAGGCGGTCACCGCGGTCAAGGACTTCGCCGAAGGCCACGAACCGGAAGCCAATGACACCTCCAGCTATGACAACGGCGTGAAAACCGTCCCGTCCTACCTACTGGACTCGGACATCGTCACGGCCGAGAACATTTCTTCGCTGCTGGTCGACTCCGGTTACTACACGGCCGACGAAGTTGCCGCCGGGCAGAGCAAGTAACCGCCCACAGTAGGGCGCACGCGAGGAGAAGAACGAGCCCACATGGAGAACACCATCCTGCGCATGCAGGACATCATCAAAACCTTTCCCGGGGTTAAGGCTCTCGACGGCGTCAACCTCTCGGTTGCCGCCGGAGAGATCCACGCCATCTGTGGTGAGAACGGCGCCGGGAAATCCACGCTTATGAAGGTCCTCTCCGGGGTATACCCGCATGGGAGCTACTCCGGCAGCATCCACTTTGACGGTGTTGAGCTCAAGGCCAGCACCATCAAGGATTCCGAAGCGCTGGGGATCGTCATCATCCATCAAGAATTGGCGCTGGTGCCGCACCTGTCGGTGGCGGAAAACATCTTCCTTGGCAACGAAACCCAGCACGCCGGATTCATCGACTGGAACTCCACGAACCAGCGAGCCGCGGCTCTATTGGAACGCGTTGGTCTGGCCGAGCACCCTGCCACCCCGGTGGGACAACTCGGCGTGGGTAAGCAGCAGCTCGTGGAAATCGCCAAGGCGCTGAGCAAAAACGTCAAGCTGCTCATCCTCGACGAACCCACCGCCGCGTTGAATGACGCCGACTCCGAGCATCTCTTGGATCTTCTGCGCGATCTTCGGCGGCAGGGGATCACCAGCATCATCATCTCCCACAAGCTCGGAGAGATCGAGGAGATCGCCGACACCACGACCATCATTCGCGACGGGCAGAGCGTTGAAACTCTCGACATGTCCGACCCGCTCACCACGCAGGACCGCATTATTCGGGCCATGGTCGGGCGTGAGCTGTCGGTACGCTATCCGCCGCGCGAACCTGACATTGGCTCGGTGGTGTTCGAGGTGCGGGATTGGAGCGTGCGACACCCGACCCAGCCCGATCGGCTGGTGGTGGATGGGGCGGCGCTGGATGTGCGGGCCGGTGAGATTGTGGGCGTTGCCGGTCTCATGGGCGCTGGTCGTACCGAGCTGGCGATGAGCATTTTCGGACACAGCTATGGGCGGGATATCTCCGGCACCGTGCTGATGGATGGCCGGCCCGTGGATACTTCCAGCGTGCGCAAAGCCATCAAGGCTGGCATCGCCTATGTTTCGGAGGACCGGAAAAAATTCGGACTAAACCTCATCGAAGATATTCGCACCAACACCACCGCGGCCGGGCTGCAAAAGATCTCCACCGGCGGATTCGTCAACGGGCCCAAGGAGATCCAGATCGCCGAGTTCTACCGCCGCTCCATGCGGATCAAGGCCCCCTCGGTGCTGGCCAAAACCGGAAATCTCTCGGGCGGTAACCAGCAAAAGGTCGTACTGGGCAAATGGCTGCACACCGCCCCCGAACTACTGATCCTCGACGAACCAACCCGCGGCATCGACGTCGGAGCTAAATACGAGAT
This sequence comes from Glutamicibacter endophyticus, assembly GCF_048457885.1. Taxonomy (NCBI): domain Bacteria; kingdom Bacillati; phylum Actinomycetota; class Actinomycetes; order Micrococcales; family Micrococcaceae; genus Glutamicibacter; species Glutamicibacter endophyticus. The sequence goes on along the minus strand of NZ_CP174200.1, from coordinate 3,426,270 downwards.
CTACACGATCATCAACGAGCTCGCCGACGCAGGTAAGGCGGTGCTGGTGATCTCCTCCGAACTACCGGAGCTACTAGGGATCTGTGACCGCATTTACACACTCGCCTACGGCCGGATCACCGGCCAACTCCCGCGCGCCGAAGCCACCCAGGAACGCCTGATGGAGCTCATGACACTCGAGAAGGACAACACCCGATGACCATCGCTTCCGATGTGAAGGATATTTTCACCAAGAACCTGCGCACCAGCGGCATTTATATTGCCTTCGTGCTGATCGTCGTGCTGTTCACGGTGCTCACCAAGGGCCTGCTGCTCAGCCCCATCAACATCACCAACATTGTGTTGCAGTACTCCTATGTGCTCGTGCTCGCCTTGGGCATGATCATGGTGATCGTCGCCGGGCACATTGATCTCTCCGTCGGTTCCCTGGTGGCGCTGACCGGTGCGGTCTCCGCGGTGCTCGTCATTCAGGGCGGAGCCCCATGGTGGGTGGGTATGCTCGCCGGGATCGCGGTCGGCGCCCTGTGCGGAGTCTGGCAGGGCTTTTGGGTCGCCTATGTGGGCATTCCGGCCTTCATCGTGACCCTGGCCGGCATGCTGCTGTTTCGTGGGTTGACCTATGAGGTGCTCAATAACGTCTCCCTCTCGCCGTTCCCCGGCGAATACCAGCGAATCGCCGGCGGGTTCCTTAACGGACTGCTCGGAGGCTACGGCTATGACACCTTCACTCTCGTCATCGGCGTGATTGCGGTGGTCGGTTTGGTGGTTTCGGCCTGGCGCACCCGGCAGGGACAACTGAAATTCGGGCAGCACGTGGATTCGCTGGCGTTGTTCATCATCAAGTACGCGCTCGCCACCGCCGTGATTCTCTGGTTCTTCTGGCAGATCGCCATCAGCCGCGGCATGCCCATCGTGCTGATGATTCTCGGTGTGCTCATCATCGCCTATCACGTGTTGACCACGCGTACCGTTTTCGGCCGCCACGTCTACGCCATCGGCGGTAACCTGTCGGCCGCCCGGCTCTCCGGGGTGAACGTCAAGAAGATCAATTTCTGGATCTTCGTGAATATGGGCATGTTGGCCGGTATTGCCGGCGTGGTGTTCTCCTCCAGGTCCAACGGCGCCCAGCCGGGGGCGGGCAATATGTTCGAGCTTGATGCCATCGCCGCCTGTTTCATCGGTGGCGCCTCGACCACCGGCGGCGTGGGTCGGGTCACCGGAGCCATTGTCGGTGGTCTGGTAATGGCGGTGCTTTCAAATGGCATGCAGCTCATGGGTGTGGGTGCCTCGACGCAGCAACTGGTTAAGGGCATGGTGCTGCTCATCGCCGTGGCCTTCGACATTTACAACAAGCGGAGGGTTGGGGCAGCCAGCTAGAGGCTGCGTCCACGACACCGTTCTTCAACAATTGCTAGGGCAGAAAATCAATGTCACTCAGTACTTCCGGGTTAGCGGATTGCGGCAACCACGGCTGGCTCAGCCATCGGCTGGCCGATGGCCGCGAGGCGATCTTCTTCGCCGACGCTGGCCGCGAGCCGCCACAAGAGGTGCGAGACCAGCGGGCGCTGGACCCGCGTTCGGCGCCCGGGGAATTACGCCAGGATCCGTTGACCGGGGACTGGGTGGCCGTCGCCGCCCACCGCCAAGCGCGCACCTATCTGCCGCCGAAGGAAGAGTGCCCGCTCTGCCCGAGCGTGGCGGGGCGGCACAGCGAAATTCCCGCCGCCGATTTCGATGTGGTCTGCTTCGAGAACCGCTTCCCCTCGCTGGGGCCGACCCAAGACCACCTCGCGGACGCCGCCCACGGTCAAGCCCAGCCCGCCTACGGCCGTTGCGAGGTTGTGGTCTTCACTCCGGAGCACGCCGGGAGTTTCTCCCAACTGACTGATGCGCGGGCCCGCACCGTGGTTGAGGCGTGGGCACAACGCACCGCGGCCCTCTCGGCGCTACCCGGCATCCGCCAGGTTTTCCCATTCGAAAACCGCGGCCAAGACATTGGCGTGACCCTGCATCACCCGCATGGACAGATCTATGCCTACCCCTACATCACCCCCTACGCCCAGCGGCTGGCCGAGCGTTCGCGCCGGTACGCCGAGGACACCGGGGGCGCGCTTATGGGGCAACTACTCGCTAGGGAGCGGGAGAGTGGTGAACGAATGGTGTTCGAGGGCGAATACTTCTCCGCCTATGTACCCTTTGCGGCGCGCTGGCCACTGGAAACCCATCTGGTGCCGCATCGTCAGGTGCCGGATATCGCAGCATTGACCGGGGCCGAACGCGACGAATTGGCCGTGCTTTACCGCGACCTATTGCGCCGCTATGACGCACTGTATGCCAGCCCCACTCCCTATATCGCCGCGTGGCATCAGGCCCCGCTGACCGCAGTTGACCGCGCGACCGGCTGGTTGCATCTACAACTGACCAGTCCACGCCGTTCCGCCGACAAACTGAAGTTCTTGGCCGGATCCGAGGCGGCCATGGGCGCCTTCATCAACGACGTGAGTGCCGAACAGACCGCTGCGCGACTGCGTGAGGCCATGCCATGATCCGCCACGAGGACCACACCGTAGAGCAGCGCGCCCGGCGACTGCACGAGCGCTTCGAGGCACTTTACGGTCACCGTCCGGAGGGTGTCTGGCAGGCACCGGGCCGGGTGAACCTTATGGGGGAACATACCGACTACAACCTTGGGTACGTGTTGCCCTTTGCCATCGACCGGCAGACGCTGATCGCGGTGCGTCGCGTGGACCCCGACGCCGCGCATGCGGACGAGATTGCCCTGGCCTCCACCATGGGCGCCGGTGGTGGGGCTCCCGAGGTGACGCGGATGCGGCTAGCCGACCTTGCTCCGGGAACCCCGGCAGGCTGGGCTGCGTACCCGGCGGCGGTGAGCCATGTGCTCGCCGCGGAATATGCCGGACGGATACGCGGTTTTGAACTCCTCGTGGATTCCACGGTCCCGGTTGGTTCGGGGCTCTCCTCCTCGCATGCGCTCGAGGTAGCAACCATCGTGGCACTGAATGAGGTGCTCCACCTCGGGCTCGATGCGGAACGGATGGTGCGCCTGACGCAACGGGCGGAAAACGACTTTGTGGGGGCACCGACCGGGATCATGGACCAAAGCGCCTCGCTGCTCTCGCAGGCAGGCCACGCCCTGTTTTTGGACTGTCGCTCCTTTGCCTCGCGAGCGGTTCCGTTGCCACTAACCGAGCGGGGCCTAAAGGTGCTGGTCATTGACACACGGGTCGCCCACGCTCTGGTGGACGGTGGCTATGCACAACGCCGGGCCAGCTGCGAAGCGGCCGCCGCGCGGTTGGGGGTGAGCTCGTTGCGCGAGATCGACGAGGTGCACCTGCTTGATGCGCTGGAAGAGCCACTGCGTCGCAGGGCCCGCCACATTGTTTCCGAGAACGGCCGTGTTCTGCACACCGTGCAGGCCCTGGAACGTGGAGATCTGAACCTCGTCGGCCAACTGCTGACCGAATCACATGCTTCGATGCGCGATGACTATGAGATTTCCTGTCCCGAACTGGACCTAGCCGTGAGCGCTGCCCTCGAAGCCGGTGCCCTTGGGGCGCGCATGACGGGCGGCGGCTTTGGCGGGAGCGCCATTGCGCTGATCGACGAAACGGTGCGGCCGCAGGTGGAGAGCGCGATCCGTCAGGCCTTTGACCGGGCCGGGTACGCCGAGCCCGGCATCTTTGTGGTGGCCCCCGCGCAGGGGGCGGGGCGCGTATGAGTTGGCTGGTTACCGGCGGTGCCGGATATATCGGAGCCCACGTCATCAGGGCACTGGATGAGGCCGGCATGTCCCCGGTCGTCGTGGACAGCCTCAGTAGCGGTGTGCGCGGTTTCGTACCCGAGCACATTCCGCTGCTCGAGCTGAGCATCTTGCAGCGCGATGAGCTCGCGCACGCCATGCTCAGGTACCGGGTGCGCGGTGTGATTCACCTAGCCGGCTACAAGTACGCCGGGGAATCGGTGCGCTATCCGTTGCATACCTTCGAGCAGAATGTCACGGGCACCGCCACCCTATTGCAGGCCATGGCCGATGCAGGGGTGGAGCGCATTGTCTTTTCCTCCTCGGCCGCCGTCTATGGCACCCCGCGTGAGGAGCTCGTCACCGAGCGCACGCCCACCTATCCGCAGTCGCCCTATGGTCAAAGCAAGCTCGTGGCCGAATGGTTGATCCGCGACCAAGCGGTCGCCGCGGGGATTGCGCACACCTCGCTGCGCTACTTCAACGTGGTGGGTTCGGGGGACAAGCACCTCTACGACGCCAGCGCTCATAACTTGTTCCCGTTGATCTTCCGAGCGCTCGCCGCGGGGGAGCGACCGACCATTTTCGGCACCGACTACGACACCGCCGATGGCACCTGCGTGCGCGACTATGTGCACGTGGCGGATCTCGCGCTGGCGCATGTGGCGGCCGCGCGGCGGCTCGAACGCGGCGAACCCGTCGAGCCGGTTTATAACCTCGGATCGGGTCAGGGGGTTTCGGTTCGGGAGATTATGCAGGCGGTCGCCGAGGTGACCGGGCACCGGTTCGAGCCGCGCCTAGCCGAGCGTCGGCCGGGTGACCCGGCGCGAATTGTGGCCGACGGTAGTTTGGCGGCCCGCGATCTGGACTGGAGGATGCGCCACAGCCTAGGACAGATGGTCGCTAGTGCCTTTCGAGCTGCGCCTACATTGCGGTGAGAAAACTCCGGTCCGAGGGACACCAGGCGCTTAACGTTTAGAGTTATTAGCGTGCAACAGATTATGGCCATCGGTGTCGATATAGGCGGAACCAAAATAGCCGCCGGACTTGTCGATTCGGCAGGGCGCATCGTGCGTCAACTTCGTCGTGAAACACCGAAAAATGATGCCCTAACGGTTGAATACACTGTGGCCGAGCTGGTGAATGAACTCAGTGCCGGCGAAGCGGGTATCCCGGTCGGGGTCGGCGCCGCGGGGTGGATGGATGCGGCCGGTGAGAACGTGCTGTTTAGTCCACACCTGGCCTGGCGCAACGAGCCGGTGCGGGCTCGGCTTCGCGATCTGATGGGTGCCGAAGTCACCCTGGTCAATGACGCGGACGCCGCCGGGTGGGCCGAGTACCGCTTTGGGGCCGCGCGCGCAGAAAGCGATGTGGTCTGCTTGACCCTAGGCACCGGGATTGGCGGTGCGATGATTCTCGGCGGCGAGGTGTATCGCGGACGCTTCGGGGTAGCTGGGGAGTTTGGCCACCAGGTGATCGTTCCCGGAGGGCACCGCTGCGCTTGCGGTAACCGGGGATGCTGGGAACAGTACGCCTCGGGTAACGCACTTGGCCGCGATGGCGCCGAACTGGTGCGTTCGGGTTCACCGGTGGCGCACAACCTGATTGCCGCGGTGCACGGAGCGCCTGAGGAGGTCACCGGAGCTATCGTGACCCGACTGGCCGCCGAAGGGGATCCGGCCTGCCGGGACCTGCTCACCGAGATGGGGCAGTGGTTGGGGCTGGGAATCGCCAATCTGTGCGCGGTACTGGATCCAGGCATGATCGTGATCGGTGGCGGGCTGGGTGCGGCCTCTGCGCAGTTGGTGGCCACCGCCGACGAGAGCTACCGAAAAACGCTCTCCGGGCGTGGCTACCGGCCCTATGCGGTGGTGGCTCAGGCTCAACTGGGGGCCGAAGCGGGGCTCATCGGCGCCGCCGATCTGGCCCGCCGCAACCACACCACTGTCTAGCGGCCCCTGTTCCGCCGGAGCGATCGATGTGACACTGGAGCCATGCGGAATCTGGTGATGGTCGTGTTCGTCGAACCGGTGACCGAGGGTGGGATGTTCCCGCGCGAGGACTGGCCACTGCACATCACGCTGCTACGTTTTGATTTGCCCAGTACCGCCGAAGACGGATCGGATCCCGTGCGGCGGCTAGTGGAAGATGCGACCCCGGCCGTCTGCCGGGCCTTAGGGGCGCAACTGCGGGTAGGCCCCGAGGCGTGGTTCGGGCGGCACGAATCGATTCTGGTCAACCTCGTGGAACCCGACCCACGGCTACAGGAGCTCCACGAAACCATCGCTGGGCAGGTGCTGGCCCTGCACGGGCGCATCGCCAGCCAGCGGCATACCCTCGAGGCCTACCGGCCGCACATCACCCACCACGACGGTCGGCGACGACATGCCGGACAACTGCTGGAGCTGGACCGTGTGGCCTTGGTGGACATGGCTCCGGAGGGGGACCACTCCCAGCGCCGCATTCTCAAGCTCTGGCAGGGCCCGCCTCCGGCGTGACGTGCTTAGTGGGCAGCCAACGCTCCGGCTGTGGCGTTGCGTTACGCGGTCCAGAGACAGCGTGGACCGCGGCGGATGACGTCACCGACGCCATCCGCTACGGGTTGGCGGCTAGTTGATGAAGTCGAAAATCAATAGCCCGAGCCCAAAAATGAATAGTGCCAAGGCGCTGAAAATGAAGATCAGAAATGGATTCCGGCGCCCTTCGAGCGTCGGAGAGCTTGCTCGAGAATGGTTGCTCGCGCGCAGACAGAGTACTGCTCCAAGTGCAAATGCACTCATGGCTGAAACGGAAAGAGCAGTAATGGGCAACGCACCACCTTAGGCTGGCGAGCAATCTCTAGGTCGACGACTCGGGCGGGACTCCGAACAGGAGGCACGAAGTCGACCCAAGTGATTGAGTATAAATTCCCTTGAAGTCTATTCCGGGCCCCAATTGGCTGTAAATCCTACTTTCGTTGGAGCCTGCGGCACTCGCGCGTCTGGCATATGTCATGTTGCGCCCAAGGAGCAGTAACCGTGGGAACACCAACCGGCTACACCGTGACCGGCTCCTCAAGCGGACTGAACACCAGCTGTAGGTGGGCGCCGAGTGAAACACGCTCGGCGTTCACCTCATAGACCTCGCGTATCAGCTCCGAGGTGAGCACCGTGTCGGGAGTACCGCTGGCCACGACCCGCCCTTGCTGGAGCATCACCAGTTTCGTGCAATAGCGCGCCGCAAGATTCAGATCGTGCAACACGATGACGGTGGTCAACCCGAGCTGCCCGACGAGGCGCAACAATTCGTGCTGGTGCCGAATGTCCAGGTGGTTTGTCGGTTCATCGAGTAACAGGTGATCGGCCTGTTGCGCGAGCATGCGAGCAATAAGCACGCGTTGCTTTTCACCGCCGGAGAGCGTGGCGTAGCGCCGATCCGCTAAGTCGCGGACACCGACGCGAGTCAGCGCCTGCGCCGCGGCACGGTGATCTTCGCGGTCGAAAGCGGCCAAGGCACCGCGTTGCGCTGTCCGCCCCAACAACACCATATCGGCCACGGTGATCGGCAGGTCCGAGGGTGTCTCTTGGGCCACTACCGCGATCTTCCGGGCCAGTTCGGTGCCGCGCAACGCGGTCACCGGGTCTCCATCGATGCTCACGAGTCCGGCCCGGGGCCGCAGGGCCGCATAGAGGGTGCGCAACAGCGTGCTCTTACCGCTACCGTTGGGGCCGATCAGCCCCAGCACTTCACCGGGGCCCGCCTCGAGCGAGACGCCCTGAATGACCAGTCGGTCATCGTAGCCGACCGAAATATCTTGGGCCGAAATCATGGCTACTCACTTCCTTTCATGTAACGCGTCATCATTGGGTAGGGTTCAGCCGGCGTACCAGCAGGAAGAGCAAGGGCGCGCCGAGTAGTGCGGTGACGATCCCTAACGGCAGTTCCTGCGGGGACAGGACGCTGCGGGCCAGCACATCGGCCCAGATGAGGAAGATCCCACCGAGCAGCGCCGCGACCGGTAATAGCCGACGGTGTGCGGTTCCCACGCAGAGCCGGGCTACATGAGGGATGATCAGCCCCACGAAGCCGATCCCACCCGAGGCGGCAACCAAGGCTCCGACGCAGAGCGCGATCAACACCATCACCATCGCGCGAAGCCGGGTCGGGGAGAGGCCCAAGGTCTGCGCGGTGCCATCACCGATGGCGAGCGCATCGAGCGGCCTAGCCCAATACAACAGCAGCATCAGCGTGGCCAGCACCACCGCGAGGGTCAGTATGGCCGAACCGTGGGTGGCCAGCGTGAGCGAACCGAGCACCCAAAAGAGCACCGAACGGCCCGCATCCGGGTCATCGGAGGCGAAAATCAGCAGCGAGGTCAATGCGTGTAATACGTACCCAATCGAAACCCCTGAGAGCACCAGACGGGTGGAAGTCATCTGCCCACTGACACGGGCCAATAAGAAGACCGCCACCCCGGCGGCGAGCGCCCCGATGAAAGCGCTACCGGTGAGCGATAGCGAACCTACGCTGGCACCGAAACCGAAAAGAATCGCGGCCGCGGCTAGTGTCGAGGCACCCGAGGTCACCCCGAGCAGGTAGGGCTCGGCCAGGATATTGCGAGTCAACGCCTGCAACGCCACTCCGGCAATGGCCAACCCCGCGCCGACCGCGGCTCCAAGAAGTACCCGAGGTACCCGCGAGAGCCAGATAATCGATTCCTCGGACGCGCTCCAATCCACTTGCAGCGGAAGCCCGAAAAGCTGCCGGCCGATAATCCTCGCGGTCGTCTCCAACGGGATACTGGCCGGCCCGAGGCTAACGGCCACCGGAATTGTGGCCACCAAGAGCACCGAGAGCCCGATCAGCCATCGGCGGGTGCGCCGACGCCGCCGGTCATGCTCGAGGTCATCCGCTGCCGGGAGCGGGGGCAAGACGGCTGAAAATTCGGTAACTGTGCTCATTCGGTCGGCTCCGGTCGCAGAGACAGGGCGGCTAGTAGCGCGAGTAGCGTGAGCGCCCCGAGTGCGGTGGCCGCACCCGGATAGCCGGCCACGCCCATGCCGGCACCGGCCACGGCGGCACCGAGGAAGAGACCTAGGCTCATACCCGCGGAGTTTAGGCTCAACGCGGTGCCGCGTACGGTACTGCATCGGCGCACCAGCAGGGTCACCACGGCTGCGGCCACCACGGCGTGACTCGCCGAAAGCAACGCCGTGGCCAGAAGCGCCAACGGCAGATTAGGGGCGAGATACACCCCAACCAGAGCGCCAAGGGCGCTGATGAGGCAGAGCACCATAACCCGCCGGGCTCGTGCATCGGCCTCCTCGAGATTCAACAGTCGACCGGCCGCGAGATGTCCTAGGAAGAAAGCACCGCCGCTAAGCCCCCAAACGAAGGCGAACTGGCTCGGTTGCAGGCCAAAGCGTTCGGAGTACAACGGCGCGAGGAAAGCCAGATGGCCCATCAGAGCCCCGGCCCGGCCAAAGGCCACCAAGAGCAGTGCCCGTGCCCCCGGCACCTTGGCAAGGGTGCGGAAGGCGGCAAGGTAACCGATGCGTGCGGTATCCGGTGCCGCATGCTGGGTGTTGCGGTCAAAACGCAGCAGTAGCGGGACCAGCGCGAGGGCCAGCACGGCCACCGCGATCAGGTCGCCACGCCAGCCCCACCAGCTGGTGGGGATCACCAGCAGCGGAGCCCCCAGCGTCGAGGCTAGGGTTTGTGAGGTCATGACCAGTGTGGCGGCCCGGCTGGCGGCGGGCCCGGAGCCAAAGCGGTCGGCCGCCGCCGTGGAGAGCGCCGGATAGAGCAACGCGTTCGACACGCCTGTGATCAGGCAGAAGGCCGCCAGCGCCGGAAGCCAAGCGAACGACCCGACAACAGTGGCCAGGGCAAGGAGCACCAACGCCACCGAAGCCACGCGGCCCGGTGCAAAACGGGAAAGTAGCGGGGCCAGCGCGACCCCGGCCAGCACCGCGCCGATTCCGCCGAGTCCACGCAGGGCGCCGACGGCGGCGTTCCCTTCGCCCACGGATTCTGCGATCGAGACCAGAAAGGTGCTGAAAATGGTGAAGGGTAGTAGACCCGCCGCGGAGGCGAGCAGTGTGGGCCACAGGGCGGCGACTATGCGCCGTTCGCTGGGCAGGGTTTGGTCGACTGTGAGGTTATTGCTCATTTCACTCCCACCGTTGCGGCGCAGATCAGCTGCACATCGTCGGAAAAATCTTGCACCGTGAAGGCCTCAGAACAAGGTTCCGGGGCTAAGGCTTCGGCACTCTGGGTTAGGTATCGTTCGTAGGTATTGAGCAGCGCGTCGATCGTGGGACAGGGGACCTGCAGTTGCCGGGCGAGACCTTGGATGATCTTCGTGCGGTAGTAATCCTCCTTCGGCATCCGCGGAATATCCCATACCCCAGCCTGTGTGCGGAAGATCGGACGGAAAGCGATGGCCGAGAAGTCGAGGTAGCGTCCCTGGTCATCCGGGGTGGAGTACGGGTCGATCAGTAGCGACGCATAGCGTACGTAGAGCAAGTACTCTTGCTCGCTGCTCGACAGGCTCTCGAAGCGGGCGGCGTCCACCGGATTGATGCTTTCGGGGCGCACTGGATACCCGTCGCTGAGCATGAAATCCAGCAGGTTGACCGGGGCGCCGCCCAAGCGCTCGGTAATGGCCGAGAGCTCTCGCCAATGGGCGAGCATGGTGCGGATCAGCTCCGGGTTGATCGGTCCCTCCGGGTAGAGCTTATAGACATAGCTCTTTGTCGCCGCCGGATCGAATACGGCCCGCAGCGCGAACTCGTTCATGAACAGGCTCGAATGCACGTAGAGCGACATATTCCGTGTTTCGGCGGCCAGCGGATGTTCAACTGCCTCCAGTTCGACACCGACGCCGGCGTGCAACTTGGACAGCACCTGCAGACTTGGCGAGCTACCCGCGCTGGAACCGGCGTAGACGCGGCGTTTGACCCCGGCGGTCAGCACGCGCTCGCCGATAGTACCCTGCGACCAGCGAGTATCCCCTAGGTAGCTTGAAAGGCTGATGACTTCTGGGGTGGCGGGCCAGTCGCGGGTGTAGCTGCGCACCAGGGCACTGGAGCCGAGGGTGGGGGAGAGCAGGACAATGCGCTGGAGCGAGGTGTGCACGCTAGGCGGGAGACTGCGTAGCACCGGAAGGTAGGCATCGGCGGTGACCGTCAGGACGAGAGTGTCCCAACGGCCCCGTACGTGCGTGTAATCGGTGTACCAGAAGCTGAGCCTGCCGGTGCCGGCCAGCGCCCGGTGTTGTTCATTGTGCACCTCGACCTCAATCTGACCGGCGGAGGCTTGCAAGCGGTCAAAGAACTCGGCGGAGCGCGCCGAGGGGCGCCCGGCGATGCCCACCTGATGCTCGAGGCGGGTGAACAGGAGCGCTAATTGCACCGCGGTGGGACCGGTGCCGGCGATTAATACCGAACCGAAATCTTCCATGGTTATCCGTCCTTTGCCTGCGTGCGCGCCTTGGCGTAGAGCGCGATATCGAAAACCTGATCTTCTTGGCGGATGGTGTGCACCAATTGCCAGCGTTGTGGGTTGACCGGCTGCATCGGGTAGTTGAATAGCGACTTCAGTGAATCTCCGAAGCGCATGGCCACCACGACGTCCTCGCGGGTGTGCGCGTAGAGCTCGTCGAGTAGCTCGTATTTGGCCGCCACCGTGGAACTGAAAACGAGGTGGGTGGCTTGGGCTGTGAACTCCAGTTCGGCGGCCGTACGCTGTTCGAGCCCGATGTGCAGGCCGCTGCCCAACTGTTGCACCACCCGTCGGCCCAGTTCCACGGCTTCTGCGTCGATGTCGATACCGAGAGTGCGGGCCCCGGTCTGTTGAGCGAGGTGGAGCAAGGTCATCGGGTAGGAACCGGAACCGATGAGCAGCACCTTGGAATGCTCATCCGGAGTCATCGCCCCGAATTCCTGCTCGATGCAGGATTCAACGTTCATGAAGTAGTCGTCGGTGCTTTCCTGACCGTTGAGCAACCGTAGCGCCCGGTACTTTTCCAGCACCCCGGCGCATCGTGCCGAGAGTGCACGCAGTTCGTCCACTAATTCTTCCGTCGGTGCCCCGCCATCTTGAAGGAGCCGGGTGAACCGTGCCTCGTTCGATGCGCTGGTGATCAGCCGGGCATAGTTGGCGATGGCCTGTTCGAGGTGTCGGGCCCCTCCGGTGCTGCCGTCATAGGCCGCGAGAGCCTCGGTGAAGAGCCGGCGATACTGGTGCAGGCTCTCCAATAACCGTTGCGCCTCATCGGAGCTCGCAACGGTTGGCTCGGTGGTGACTGGGTTAGATGTGAACATAGGCTGTCCCTTCGGCGATGATGCGAACCTGCCCACCGATACCAAGCTCGGTGACGGTTCCCTGTGTGTACTGTGCGCTCACGTGCATGGTGCCTCCGGGCTGGTGCACCGCGGTGCTGATCGAGCGGCCGCCGGTAGCGGCCAAGTAGGCGCCCACTGCGCCGGTGCCCGAACCGCAACTGCGTTCGAAAACCATGGAATCCAGCGCGGGCACGTGGATCAGTGGTGCTAGTTGTTGTCGTATCGGGTCGTAGAGCATTACCCCGACCAGGGCGATACCGGTGCGTAGTGCTAGATTCCGTGCGTGGTTTTGCGCCGCGGCACGCAGATGCGGATCTGCGGGGTTGCCTTCGAGCACCAGATGAATCGCTTCGGGATAGCGCAACAGAGCGCAGGGCGCCGTTTCGGCACCCGGGAAACGGTAGGGCTCAACACGCAGTGGCCCGGGCACCGAGAGTTGACAGTGGTATCCCGAGTCGCGGTGCTCGACCAGACAGTGCACCGCCCGGGTGCTGCCCGAGGCCTCGAGGGTGATCTGTCGCGACCGGCCGGGTAGTAATCCGCCGTGCGCGGCAAGGTAGGCGGCCAGCGCCATGCATGCATTGCCGCAGAATTCGTCGCCAGCCATATGCAACCGCGCGTGCGCCTCCGGGGTGGATGCGGTGCGGATAAATCCGACCTGCTCGGCGTGCACATGCTGGGTTTGGAGCAGCTGGGCCGCAATCGCTGGGTAGTGCGCGCTGGGGTGCCCGCTGGTGACCAGGAGAGTCATGTTTTCGGTGGGCGAGAGCTTGACGAACTCCACGGCGGTAGCCGATGGCAGAGCCCCTCGGCGCAATGATGAGTGGGAGGCGGCGCTCCGGGAGTGTTGGGTGAGCCGGCTCATCCGTCGCTCAGGCGATTAGCGAGCAGCTCCAGGCCATCCACGGCCAAGGGGCCGGGGGAGGTGTAGTAGTAATTCAGTGGCAGCAGGGCCGAGTCGTCCGATACCGCTTCGATACCGGCCAGCTCGGGGCGCTGACGCACCGCGTCCACGACGTCCTGCTCGGTTTCAACCTGCGAGGATCCGGTGGGTAGGAACATGGCGAAAATCAGTTGCGGAGCCGCATCGGTCAGCGCCTCGGTGGAGGGCTCAAAGTAACGCTTGGGGACATCGGCGAAGACATTTTCTACGCCGAGCAATTCCATTTGCTCCGACACCAATGACTGTCCGCCGTAGGAGCCCACGGTTCCTTCGGCCGGGACATAGAGGGGGACCGCGCTGCGCGCGGCGTGGTCACCGACGAGCTCGGTGGCTGCGGTAACTCGTTTGCGTAGATCGGCGATGGAGGCCGCGGCCTGGTCCTGAGTGCCAAAGACCCTGCCGTAGTTCTCAATATCCCGGTAGATCAACTCGAAGCCGCTGAGGTTGTGTGTGGAACGCCCCTCGATACCGGCGCAGTAGCCGCTGACCGTGACTAATTTGATCCCGGCTCCCTCCAGGCGCTGGGCCAGCGAGTCGAGGTCAACGCCTGCGGTGATATCGGTGCCGATCACCGCATCGACCCCACTGTTCAGGATCATCTCAAAGGACACCTTGTGGGAATCCTCGGCGATGCGTTCGGCCTGCTCCACCACACGCTGGGTTGATGCGTCGAAGGGAACCTGCAAGCTTCCCGCGTAGTGGGTGACTCGTTCGCCAGCACCGGCCGCCTCGAGCAGTGCCGGGGCTTCCGACCCGACGGCCAAGATGCGTTCTGGCGGCGTATCGAAGGTGACCTCTCGGCCGCAGCTGTCGATGGTGACCGATTCGGCCGTCGTGCTGTTCGCGTTCGTGCGATCGACAGTGCCGGGGGTGCTGCACCCACTAATTAGCGCGACTAGCAGGGCGAGTGAGAGTGCTTTGACGGGATTGGGGTGTTTCATTGAGAGATTGCTCCGTTTTCATGTGCGTCGAGCCGTGCGGTCAACGAGTGCCGCGTCCAGGAACCAAACGCCCTAAGCTTATTGCAAATGATTCTCAATAACAAAAAGGGTCGAGCATTGTTGCGTAGGTTGCTCTAAACCTGCTGAGTAGGACCTAGATTCTCCAGACAGGGCTGCGCTTAAACTGGCGGCAGCTGCAATGCCGGAACGCAACGGAGCTGTTAAATGAGTTAGGGCCCCGCTCCAAAGTGAAGCGGGGCCCTAAGAATTACTACTAGCGGCGCAACCAGGCGGTTGCCTCACCGGGCAGCGCCCCGGCGACCAGCTCTGCGCTACTAAGCAATAGTTCCCCCTCGGGCAGGTCAACCGGTTCGGTGCCGAAGTTGGTCACCACCACCCAGCCGCCGGGCCGCTCGAAACTCAGCACGTCCGGCCGAGCGGTCTCGAGCCACTGCAGGGTTTCCGCGCCCTGCAGCTCCCGCCGCAGTCGTAGCGCCGCGCGATACAGTTCCAGCGTCGAGCCAGCGGTGCCATCTTGCGCCGCCACCGAGTAGTCGCCAAACCACTGCGGCTGCGGCAGGTGCGCGTGGCCGGAACCGAAACCGAAGGAGGACCCTTCGCTGCTCCATGGCAGGGGTACGCGGCAGCCGTCGCGGCCCTTATCCACCCCGGGGTTTCGGAAGAAAGTCGGATCCTGCCGCGCCTCATCGGCGATGTCGCCCACCTCGTGGAGCCCCAATTCTTCACCCTGGTACAGGTAGGCAGAGCCCGGGAGCGCCAGCTCGAACAGGGAGGCCGCCCGTGCCCGGCGTTCCCCGCGGGCGCGATCCAATGCCGTTTCCGGGGCACCGGCCAGTACCCAGGCCTGACCCTGCTTCTGATCGCGTTCGGTGGAGCCCACGCTGGCCTGCAACGGCGGCAAACCGTAGCGGGTGGCATGGCGCACCACATCGTGATTGGAGAGTACCCAGGTGGACGAGGAACCGGACTCGGCGGCCAGCTCCAGCGAGTCGGTGACCACCTCGCGGAAGGCCGCGGCGTCGAATTCTTGGGTGAGCAGATCGAACTCGAAGGCCTGCCCCAAGCCCTGTGCGCTGGCGTAGCGCGGTCGGCGGTGCCGTTCGACCCACGCTTCGGCCACGGCGGTGCGCGGCGGATCATAGGAGTCGAACAGTTTGCGCCATTCGGCGTAGATCTCATGTACCTCGTCGCGGTCCCAGATCGGGTGCGTGCCCGAGCTGCGATCGATTTGGTTCAGCTCCGCCTCGCTGGGTAGCGGATCGGAAAGATCCTTGCTCAGCGCGTGCGCCACGTCGATGCGGAAACCATCGACGCCACGGTCGGACCAGAACCGCAGGGTGGTCAAGAAGTCCTCGCGCACCTCGGGGTTCGACCAGTTGAAATCCGGTTGCTCGGGGGCGAACAGGTGCAGATACCACTGCCCGTCCTCCACTTGGGTCCAGGCCGGGCCACCGAAAATACTGGTCCAGTCGCTCGGCGGTAGTTCGCCATTGTCCCCGCGTCCCTCGCGGAAGATGTAGCGGTCGCGCTCGACGCTGCCGCGGCCCGCGGCCAGCGCCTGCTGGAACCAGCGGTGCTCATTGGAGGAATGGTTCGGGACAATATCCACGACCAGTTTGATCCCGGCGTCATGCAAGGCGGAGCGCATCCGATCGAAGTCGTCCAGGGTGCCGATCTTGGGGTCGACATCGCGGTAGTCGGCGACATCGTAGCCACCGTCGGCCAGCGCCGAGGGGTAGAAGGGGCTGAGCCATACGGCGTCCACCCCGAGGGATTTCAGGTAGGGAACCTTGGCGGTAATGCCCTGCAGGTCACCGATGCCATCGCCGTTAGCGTCGGCGAAACTCCGCGGGTAGATCTGGTAGACGGCGGCCTGCCGCCACCAGTTTGCATCGGTGAGGGTTTCGGGGCGTTCGGTGGCTGGCGCGGTGCTCAGACTCATCGATTCATAATCCTTTCGTGGGGTAAAAGTAGGTGGTTAGCGGCGCAACCATACGGTGGTGGCCCCGGGCAGAGTGGCGTCGTTCAGCTCGCTACTGGCCAGCAACACCTCACCGGCTGGGAGGTCAACCGGTTCGTTGCCGAAGTTGCTGACCACCACCCAGCCGCCCGGGCGCTCGAAGCTCAGTACCTGCTCGTGGCCGCTGACCAACCAGTGAAGACGTTCCTCGGTCTGTAGTTCGCGGCGCAGTTTCAGTGCCGCGCGATACATTTCCAATGTGGAGCCGGCGGTGCCGTCCTGAGACTGCACCGAGTAGTCGGCGAACCACGCCGGTTGCGGCAGATGTGCACCGCCGTCACCGAAGCCGAAGGAGGGGCCCTGGCTACTCCAGGGCAGCGGTACGCGGCAACCATCGCGCCCGATCTCCTTGCCGGGGTTGCGGTAGAAGCTCGGATCCTGGCGGGCGGAGTCGGGTAGGTCCCCCACTTCATGCAGGCCCAACTCTTCGCCCTGATACAGGTAGGCCGAGCCGGGCAGGGCCAGTTGGAAGAGGGTGGCGGCCCGCGCACGGCGCTCGCCCAGCTCGGTGTCGACCTCGGAGCGCGCTCCGCCGCGCAGCAGCCAGTCCTTGCCGGTGTGCGGGTGCTCGGTTACCGGTAGCCCGTAGCGGGTGGCGTGGCGCACCACGTCATGGTTGGAGAACACCCACGTGGAGGAGGCCCCGGACCGTGCGGCTTCGTCCAGCCCCTTGGTGGCCACCTCGCGGAAGGAGGCCGCGTCGAAGTCGGCCAGCAACAGATCGAAGTTGAAGGCCTGTCCCAGACCCTCGGGGCGTGCGTAGCGGGCGAGCCGGTCGGCGTGCACCCAGGCCTCGGCCACGGCGGTCCGCGGCGGATCGTAGGAGTCGAACAGCTTGCGCCATTCGGCGTAGATCTCATGCACCTCGTCGCGGTCCCAGTACGGGTGCGAGCCGTCGACGAAACCATCGGTGGCGTGCTTGCGCGCATCGAGTTCGGCCTTGGTGGGCAGCGCGCCCTCGAGGTTCTTGGTCAGCCCGTGGGCCACATCGATGCGGAAGCCATCCACCCCACGATCCGACCAGAAGCGCAGCGTGGTCAAAAAGTCCTCGCGCACCTGCCGGTTCTGCCAGTTAAAGTCTGGTTGTTCCGGGGCGAAGATGTGCAGGTACCACTGTCCCGGCTGGCCGTCGGGCTCGGTGACGCGATGCCACATGGGGCCGCCAAAGACCGATTCCCAGTCGGTCGGTGGCAGTTCCCCGTGCTCGCCGCGCCCGTCCCGGAAGATATAGCGGTCGCGTTCCGGGGATCCGGGGCCGGCCGCCAGCGCTTCCTGGAACCAGGCGTGACGGTTTGAGGAGTGGTTCGGGACGATATCGGCAATGAGCTTAATGCCGGCCTCGTGCAGGGCGGCGACCATCCGGTCGAAATCCTCGAGTGTGCCGATCTTTGGGTCGACGTCGCGGTAGTCGTCCACGTCGTAGCCGCCGTCGGCCAGCGCCGAGGGGTAGAAGGGGCTGAGCCAGACGGCATCGACGCCAAGCTCCCGCAGGTAGGGCACCTTGGCGGTTATCCCTTGCAGGTCGCCGATGCCATCGCCGTTGGCGTCGGCGAAGCTGCGCGGGTAGATCTGGTAGACGGCGGCCTGCCGCCACCAGTTCGGGTCGGCCATGCGGTCCGCCGAGGTGTGGTCGGCGGGGCGGAGGGAGCTCGTCACTGAGATTCCTTTCGAAAATACGGACACGCGGGGACTAGGACTTTACCGCGCCCTGGGTCACTCCGGAGAGTACCCAGCGCTGGGTAAGGATGTACACCAGAATCGAGGGGGTCATGGCCATCAGGTAGGAGGCGAAGGAGACGTGGTAATTGCTGGAGAACTGCGACTGGAAGAGCTGTTGCACCACCGGCAAGGTCTGCTGGGCCGGGTCCGAGATGATCATCGAGGGCATCATGAAGTCGTTCCACGAGAACAGGAAGGCGAAGATCCCCACCGTTGCACTCATCGGCGCAAGCACCGGGAAGATGACCTGCCAGAAGGTCTGCCAGGTGCTGGCACCGTCCATGCGGGCGGCCTCTTCGAGCTCACCGGGCAGGTTGCGCAGGAAGGTGGTCAGCAGCATGACATTGAAACCGAGTGCGAACATCACATGCAAAATGCCCACCCCGAGCGGGTTATCCAGGCCGACAATGCCGCTGAGCTTGATCTGCGACAGCGCAAGCACCGGGAAGGGCAGGAACATGGCGGCCAGCACGTAGAAAAAGGCGAAGCGGAAGAACTTGCGTTCCCAGTTGGCGTGGATGGCGTAGGCGGCCATCGATGAGATCAGTACCGCCCCGGCCACCGCAATCGCCGAGACAAACAGCGAGGTGGCGAAGGTGACCGGGAAGTTGGTCAGCCGCCACGCCTCGAGGAAACCTTCGATGCTCAACGGGGCCGGCGGGGCGAAGGCCTGAGCCTCGACTGCCTGACCGGCCGTTTTGAAGGCCATGAACACGGTGACTAGCAGCGGAATCAGCACCGTTAGGGTGCACAGGGTCAAGATCAGGGTCAGCGGACGGTTGAAGCGCTCGCCGCGACGACGGACCTTGGACCCCTTGGAGAGAATCTGGGTGCTGCTGTATTTGGGACTACTCGGTGTTGCCGTCATGATTAGCGCTTCCTTGGGCGGGTCAGGCGCAGCTGCAGCAGCGCGATGGCCAGGGTGATGATGAAGAAGATCGTGGCGGTCGCCATCTGGTAGGCGTAGTCGCCGTCGGTGAAGCCGCGGAAGATGGTCATGGCCACCGAACGGGTCGAGGTGCCCGGACCGCCGTCGGTCAGGCCCTTGATGATGTCGTAGGCGTTCAGGAAGTTCTTGAAGGTCAACACCACGTTGATGAGGATGTATCCGGCCATCAGCGGAATGGTGATCAGCCACATCTGGCGCCATGGTCCAATGCCGTCAATGGAGGCGGCCTCGTAGATGTCGTCCGGAATGGCGACCAATCCGGCAATATAAATCAGCATGGTGCCGGGAATCGCCTGCCAGGCGGTGACGATCACGATGGACAGCCACGCCAAATCCGGGTTGGCCAGAATCGTTTCCTCGAGCGGCCCGATCCCCAGAGCGCCGGAGGCCGCGGGCACGGTTTTGGCGAAGAGGAACTTGAAGACGAAGGCGATCACAATGGGGGAGACCACCATCGGGATCACGAAAATCGTGCGGAGCGCGACACGGGCGCGGATCTTGGCGCTCAGCCCGACCGCGAGCAGGAACGCGACAATATTGGTCACGATCACGGTAATTGCCGCAAAGCCCAGAGTGAAGCCGAAGGAAGAGAGGATCGCCGGATCGGTGAACATGAGCGCGTAGTTGCTCAGCCCGACGAACTCCCAGTCGCCGTAGCCCACGGAGTTGGTGAAGCTGAAGAAAATGCCCATCAGCGCCGGGAGCACGATACAGAGGGTGAACACCAGCAGTGTCGGGGCGAGGAAAAGCCAGTGCGTGCCATCCGGGTGTTTGCCCAGCCTGCGCTGCTTACGCGGTTGGGTTTTGGCGGGACTGAGGGTCTCGGGCCGCGGGGCGTTGGCCGATTGTTCGGTAGTCGTCATCGAGGGCTCCTAGGCGCGCTTGGCCAGCCGGACCCAGTCGGCGTCGAGGGTGGCGAGCATCTGCTCGAGATTGCCCCCGAAGACCAGGTCTTGGCAGTAGTTTTCGAATGGGATGGTCAACGGGATGCCTTGCGAGACACCCTGATAGATCGCACCGCTGTCCACATAGGGCTGTAGTTCGCTGATGCGCGGGTCGCTGACCGGCGGCGCGTCGTTGCGGACCCCGAAGCCCAGGGCGAAACGGTTGTATTCGTCCTGGATGGCCGGCTGGGTCAGGAACTTCAGCAGTTCGCGGGCGGCGTCCGGGTTTTTCGCCTTGCTCGGAATCCACAGGGCCAGGTCGAGATTGACGCGCACCTTGTTATCCGCCGGGTTCTCGGTCATCGGCAGCGGGAAGGTGCCCACCGAAAGCTTTGGGTTGACCTTTTCGATTTCCAGCAGGGCCCACGGACCTTGGAGATACATGGCCGCCTCTCCCTTGGCGAAGGCCTGGTTGCCGTCACCGTAGATGCGTCCCTTGGCATCGCGGTTGGTGAACTTCGCGATCTTGAGCATCTTTTCCAGCGGTTCACGCAGCGTGCGTGAGAAGGAGACCGGCGAGTCGGCGGTGACGTCCGGGCCGAGGGCGCGCAGTTGCTTGAAGAACTCGATGACGTCGACCATGCCGCCGACCGCGTAGTCCACCAGTCCCTGCTTGACGCTCCACGCGTCGGCCCAGGTGCCATACATGGGAGTTACCCCGGCGTCCTCGAAGGTTTCGCAGGCGGTGATGAACTCGCTGTAGGTGGTGGGTACGGCCACGTCGTGCTTGGCGAAGAGTTCCTTGTTGTAGATCACGCCCGCGGCCATCATCGAGTAGGGCAGCACCGAGGTGCGCCCGGGATAGAGCGGGTAGAGCTCGATCTGTTCGCGCACCGCCGGCGCGATGGCCGCGGCCTGCGGCAGGTCCGAGAGATCGGAGAGTTCCCCGCGTTCCTGGAAGCGCGACATTTCGAAGTTGTAGAGCTGCAGCGCCAGATCCGGCGGCGTGCTGCGCACGAACTGGCCGTTGAGCGTGCCTTCGGCGGTGTCGTGGACGACCGAGATTTCGGGGTGTTCGGTGTGGAAGTCCGCCAGCAGGCCCCGGATGTACTCGATCACCTCGCGCTTGGTCTGGTAGAAGCGCAGCGATTGGCCCGCGGTGGCGCTGGCCGAGCACCCGCTCAGGCCCAGTGCGGCCAGTGTCGACAGGCCGGCAAAGCCTGCCAGTAACTGGCGTCGGGAAACCCCGTGGCGGGCCGGGGTGGCTCCGGGGGAATTGATCGGGTGCATGGCGTCCTCTCGTGCGGCGGTGACGATCGCGGGTGCCGGGCATGTGGTGCCCGTCACGCGGCGTGGGAATAAAATTAGCACCTAAATATAAGCGTGTCTATAATTGTTGCGTGGACTTTTTGAAGGACTTGGACCCGGCAGCGTGGCCGGGATGGCTCCCCCTGAACGAGGCGGATGGCGCCGCGTCGGCGGGCGCCGGATTATCCCCGCGCACCGTCAACGCGCGCAGCGTCCTGCAGGCGATCTGGCCCGGAAAGCCCATGACCGCGAGCGAATTAATCGAAGCTACTGGGCTGACGCGGGCCACCGTGCTTTCGGTGTGCCGCGATCTGGTCGAGGCCGGCTGGATCGAACAGGCCGAGGATTCGCGTATCGCCGGCAGCTACGTCAAGGGGCGGCCGGCGCTGCGTTACCTCTTCCGCCCACAGGCCGGTTATGTCATCGCCTGCGAAAGCGACGAGTCGCGGCTACGTGCCCGCGTCGCGGATCTGCATGGGGTGATCGTGGCGCAGCGCGATCGGGAAATACCCGCCGACGCCTCCGGCCCCAGACGGCGCGCCGCATTGGTGGATCTGGTCGATTCGGTGCTCGCCGAGGCTGATCTCGGGCAAGAGCAGATCATGTCCATGGCGATCGCAGTCCCCGCTCCGGTCGATGCCCACGGCACCTCCGTCTCGGATGGCGCAGAGGGCTGGTGGGAACGCATGAACCCGAACCTGCAGGCCGAATTTGCCGAGCGCGGCTGGCGCGTCTTGGTGGATAACGACGCAAACCTCGCCGCATTGGCCGAGGCCGCCGGTGGCGCCGGAGCCGGGGTGCGCTCCTTCGCCACGCTGCTCTCCGGGGAGCGCTTTGGTACCGGACTGGTGGTGGATGGGCGGCTGTTGCGTGGGCAGCATGGCGCGGTGGGTGAAATGCGCGTGCTGGAGATGATCGCCGGGGTGCGCACACCCGATGGTCTGGCCTACCACGCGCGCACCGAGGTGCGGGCCGCCGCGGCGGCCGGAACCTTGCGCGGGGAACTGGCCGAGGTGCCGGCCGAGTCGATTGACGCCGACCTCGTCTTTGCCGCCGCGCGCCGTGGGGATCGCTGTGCGCAGGACATCCTCGGTTCGCTGGCCGAGGTGCTGACCCCGGTCTGCATGCTGCTCTCCGGGCTTTTGGATTTGGACCGGATCATCATTGCCGGATCCGTGGCCGAGCGGATCGAGCCGGTGCTGGCCCGCACCCGCGAATTGATGAGCCGCGACTACACGCTCAGTTGGGCCGAGCTGGTCGCCTCGAAAATGGGCGAGGATGTGGTTGTGCAAGGTGCCTTGGCCGCGGCGTTGGCCATGGTGCGCGACACCGCGCTGATCCCCGACTAGGCGCAACGCGCTGGATACAGAAATTGGCACCGCCTCGCATGCGAGACGGTGCCAATGGGTGCGCCGGAACTAGAGCAGGCCCAGCGCCAGTGCGGCGATGCCCAGCAGGGGTAGCACGCCCTGCTTCAGCGCGGCCGCGCGCTTCTCGGGGCTGCTGAGCAGCAGCACGAGACTGGCCGCGACCATCGAGCCTGCGCCGGTGAAGATCAGCGTCGCCCCCACGGTCTGCGCCCCGGCGCCGAAGAACACCAGGCCAAGGAGCACGGCGATGGCCAAGAAGAGGTTGTAGAACCCTTGGTTGAAGGCGAGTTCGCGGGTGGCCTGGGCCTCGGACTCCCCGGTGCCGAAGATCCTGCGCGCCCGCGGCGTAAGCCAGGCGAAAGACTCAAGCCAGAAAATCAGCACGTGCACGGCGGCGGCGAGGCCACTGAGGGCCAGGCCGGCGATGGTCAGCGCGGTCACCTTAGGCCACCGAGAGCGAGACGTCGATATTGCCGCGGGTGGCGTTGGAGTAGGGGCACACCTGGTGGGCGGCCTCGACCAGCTTCTCGGCTTCCTCCCGCTCCAAGGCCGGCAGGGCAACCTCGAGGCGCACCGCGAGACCAAAACCACCCTGCGGCAAACCGTGCAGGCTGACATCGGCCACGACCTCGGAGTCCGAGGCGTCGGCCTTGTGCTGACCGGCCACCAGCTTCAGTGCGGAGTGGAAGCAGGCCGCGTAGCCGGCGGCGAAGAGCTGCTCGGGGTTGGTGGCGCCACCGGGGCCGCCGAGCTCGGTGGGGGTGCGTACCTCGGCGCTGAGTAGTCCATCGGAGGACTCGACGCGGCCATTGCGGCCATCTCCGTAGGCGGCGGCGGTTGCGGTGTACAGGGTTTTGTTTGTCATGAGCACAACTATATTGTGCACAATTTAAATTGGCAAGCTATAATTTTGCCATGGCCTACGAACAGCTCGACCTCGACGCCCAGCTCTGCTTCCCGTTACATGCGGCAACCCGTGCCGTCACCCGCGCCTACAGCACCTTGCTGGCGGAATCCGGACTGACCTACACGCAATATTTGGTCATGTTGGCCCTCTGGAAGGATCTAGAACCACTGAGCATCGGCGAGCTTGGCACCCGTCTGCGCCTCGATAGCGGCACGCTCACCCCGTTGCTCAAGCGCCTGGAGGCCGCTGGCCACCTGCATCGCGTGCGCAGTGCGGCCGACGAACGCCGGGTACTCATCTCGCTGACCGAGCAGGGGATTGCGTTGCGTGAGACCGTGGCCGATGTTCCAGAGCGCATGGCCGTGGCCGTCGGACTCGACGAGCGGCGCGCCGCCCAGCTGCGTGGCCTGCTCGCCGAGGTGATGGAATCACTCGATCGCGTGGGCTAAGTCACAGCAGGTTCGGGGAATCTGGCCGCGGAAGCGGTGGTTGGAACACAACGAAGCACCCACTACCGCCCGCGCCCGTGGCTCCACCGCCTCGGGCTCATGCCAAGGAGAGACTCTGTGAGCATTGCCGAACAGGAATTAACCATCGACACCCAGGCGCTTGAGGCGATCTTTGCCTCCTCGCGCACCGCGAACGCCTTCACCGGTGAGGTCAGCGACGAGCAAGCCCGCGCCATCTACGAGCTGGCCAAGTCCGGGCCGACCGCCTTCAACTCGCAGCCGCTGCGCGTCACCTACGTCCGCTCGGCCGAAGCCCGCGCCCAGCTGGTCGAGGCGCTGATGCCCGGTAACCGTGAGAAGACCGCCGCGGCACCGCTAGTGGCCGTGCTCAGCTACGACACCTCCTGGCATGAGCGTTGGGAAGACTTCCTGCCCGGCTACACGGCCCCGAAGGCCATGTACGACGCCGACGCCGAGTTCACCGCCGCCACCGGCAATAACAACGCACACCTGCAGGCCGGCTACTTCATCCTGGCCGTGCGCTCGCTGGGTCTGGCCGCCGGTCCGATGACCGGTGCCGATTTCTCGGCCATCGACCAGGCCTTCTTCCCCAACGGCGAGCAGAAGAGCTTCCTCGTGGTCAACATCGGTCAGCCCGCCGCCGACCAGATCGGCGCCCCGAAGGAACGCTTTGCCTACGACCAGGTTGTGCGCACCGTCTAAGCCTCAGCGTACGACGATGGCCCTGGCCAGCCCCAATTAACCCGGGGTGGGCCAGGGCCATCGTTTAGTTAAAGACTCGACGCCGTGGGTGGTCGCTACTCGGCGTCCGCCACCAGTTGGCGTCCGAGAGTTTCGGCCGCCTCTTGAAGCTTCGGTACCGCCAGGCCAACGAAGTTTGCATCCACGCGAGTGACCGGGCCGGAGACGGAGATGGCCATCGGGGTGGGGGCGCCGGGTACCGGTACCGCTACGCAACGCACACCCAGCTCCTGCTCCTCCTCATCCAGCGCATAGCCGCGTTCGCGGATGGCCTCGACGTCGGTAAATAGCTTGCCGAGCGTGGTGATCGTATTCGGGGTTTTCGGCGGCATGCCGGCCTGGGCGACCAGACGCTGCACGCGCTCGTCGTCGAGTACCGAGAGAATCGCCTTGCCCACGCCCGAGTAATGCAGCATCGCACGGCGGCCGACCTCGGTGATCATGCGCATGGAATGCGGGGATTGCGCCTGAGCAATATAGGTGACCATGTCGCCGTCGAGCACCGCAATATTCGCGCTTTCGCCGAGCTCCTCGACGAGGGTTTTGAGAACCGGGGTGGCCAGCGCGCCGAGCTGACGGTTGGCCACCTCGCCCAAGCGAATGAGGCGCGGGCCCAGCGAGTAGCGCCGGTTGGGCAGCTGGCGGACGTAGCCCACGCCAACCAGGGTGCGCAGCAGGCGATGGATGGTCGGTAGGGGTAGCGGAGTGTCGGCGGCTAGCTCGCTCAGCGCCGCCTCACCGCCGGCCCGGGCAATTACTTCAAGCAGCTCAAAGGCCCGCTCGACGGACTGTACGCCCGCCGCCGGTTTGCTCGCGGTCTCTGTCATATCGCTGCTCCTAGAGTGAAGGGGATCCGAGGCGCCAAGGGGCGCTATATCACGGGTCCAAGTGAAAGTCGTTTAGGCGTCGTGGAACTAGATTACCGCTAAAGTCTGCCAGATTTCCACGATCCGAAAACTTTTTGTGACAGAGTTGTGAGCAGGTCCACAAAATGTGCTTGCCTTTTCATTTTATAGATATTAGTATCCACTATACGGAAAACGTTCGTAGGAGGAACTGATGGCTGCACCAAGCCCTGGATATTCTTTGACCTTGCGCGTGGAGACCCCCGCGTCGATTACAGCCACCAGCGAACTGGCGGCCGCCGTCGGCCGCGCCGGTGCCCATATCACCGCCCTGGACGTAACCGAGTCCCACCACAACCACATGGTGGTTGACGTTTCGTGCAACACTACCGACGTCGCCCACGGCGAAGCCGTCCGCGATGCACTGAACGCCCTCGATGGTGTGAAGGTTCGTAATGTTTCGGACCGCACCTTCCTCATGCACCTAGGCGGCAAGCTCGAGGTTGTGCCCAAGGTTGCCCTGCGCAACCGCGACGATCTCTCCCGCGCCTACACTCCCGGCGTGGCCCGCGTTTGCCTCGCCATTGCCGAAAACCCCGCCGACGCCCGCAACCTGACCGTCAAGCGCAACACCATCGCCGTGGTTACCGACGGTTCGGCGGTTCTGGGCCTGGGTAATATCGGCCCCGCCGCCGCATTGCCGGTTATGGAAGGCAAGGCCGCACTGTTCAAGCAGTTCGCCGACGTCGACGCCTGGCCGGTCTGCCTGGACACTCAGGATACCGACGAGATCGTGAGCATCGTCAAGGCCCTGGCCCCGGTGTATGGCGGAGTGAACCTCGAAGATATTGCCGCACCACGCTGCTTTGAAATCGAAGCGCGCCTGCGCGAAGAGCTCGACATCCCGGTCTTCCACGATGACCAGCACGGCACCGCCATCGTGACCTTGGCGGCCCTGCAGAACGCACTGCTCGTCGTGGGTAAGAGCATCGGCTCGGTGCGCATCGTGGTCTCCGGCGTCGGAGCGGCCGGCAACGCCATCATTCAGCTTTTGCAGGCCCGCGGCGCGAAGAACATCATCGCCTGCGGCCGTGGCGGTGCGATCAACCGCGACGAAACCTACACCGACGAACACCGAGTGTGGTTGGCGCAGAACACCAACCCCGAGAATTTCCGCGGCTCCCTGAAGGAAGCCGTGGCCGGAGCGGACGTATTTATCGGCGTTTCGGCACCAAACGTCCTGGACGAAAACGATATTGCCTCGATGAATGACCAGGCCATCGTCTTCGCCATGGCGAACCCGGATCCCGAGGTGGATCCGGAGGTTGCGGGTAGGCATGCGGCGGTGGTTGCCACCGGTCGCAGCGACTTCCCCAACCAGATTAATAACGTCCTGGCTTTCCCTGGCTTCTTCCGCGGGCTGCTGGATGCAGGAGTCGCCGACATCACCGACTCCATGTTGCTGGCTGCCGCCGACGCGATTGCCGCACGGGTGGGACAGGACGAACTCAATCCGGGATTCATCATCCCGTCGGTGTTCGATACCCAGGTCGCCGGCGACGTTGCCGCCGCCGTGGTTCGCGCGTCGAATAAGCATTGAGAGTCACTGGAACAGATTAAAAAGAGGTCAAAAGGAGCACCATGAGTATCTCGCTAACCCGAGTCCCCGAGGTGAACGGGGCAGAGAATATCCTCAGCGAAGAGGCCCTCGCCTTCATCGAGGCGTTGCATGAGAAGTTCGCTGGCACCCGCGACGAGTTGCTGGCCGCCCGTGCCGCCCGCCGCGCCGAATACTCGGCCGCCAAGCGCATCGACTTCGACCCGGCCACCGAAGAGGTCCGCAACGGTGACTGGAAGGTCGCCGAAGCTCCGGCAGCCCTGCAGGATCGCCGCGTGGAAATCACCGGCCCGGCCTCCCCGGCCAAGATGGCCATCAACGCACTGAACTCCGGTGCCAAGGTCTGGCTGGCCGACCTGGAAGACGCCTCCACCCCGAGCTGGGACAACGTCATTGACGCCGTCGCCAACCTGACCAACGCCGCCCGCGGCGAGCTGAGCTTCACCTCCGAGGAAGGCAAGACCTACCAGCTGCGCAGCGACGCGCCGTTGGCCACCGTGGTCGTGCGCCCCCGCGGCTGGCACATGGTGGAAAACAACGTGCTGATCGACGGCAAGCCCGGCGTCGGCGCCCTGGTCGACTTCGGTCTGCACTTCTTCCACAACGCCAAGCACCTGACCGCCACCGGCCAGGGCCCGTTCTACTACCTGCCGAAGATGGAACACTACCTTGAGCCACGCCTGTGGAACGACGTGTTCACCTTCGCTCAGGAATACGTGGGCATCCCTTACGGCACCATCCGTGCCACGATGCTCATCGAAACCATCCCGGCCGCCTTCCAGATGGAAGAGTTCCTCTACGAGCTGCGCGATCACGCCTCGGGGCTGAACGCCGGACGCTGGGACTACCTGTTCTCGATGATCAAGACCTTCCGCGAAGCCGGCGAAGCCTTCATCATGCCGGACCGCGCCGACGTGGCGATGACCGCCCCGATGATGCGTGCCTACACCGAGCTGCTGGTCAAGACCTGCCACAAGCGTGGCGCCTTCGCCATGGGCGGCATGGCCGCGGTCATCCCGAACCGCCGCGAACCGGAAACCACCGCCGCAGCCTTCGAGAAGGTCCGCGCCGACAAGACCCGCGAGGCCGGCGACGGCTTCGACGGCTCCTGGGTGGCCCACCCGGATCTGGTGCCGATCTGTCAGGAAGTCTTCGACTCGGTGCTGGGCGATAAGCCGAACCAGCTCGACAAGCAGCGCCCCGAGGTTGAGGTCACCGCCGAGCAGCTGCTCGACGTGGCCAGCGCCCCGGGCAAGGTCACCGAGGCCGGCGTGCGCGCCAACCTCTACGTGGCAGTGGCCTACACCGCCGTGTGGCTTTCGGGCAACGGTGCGGTGGCCATCCACAACCTGATGGAAGACGCCGCCACCGCCGAAATCTCCCGTTCGCAGATCTGGCAGCAGATCCGCAACGAGGTCGTCGCCGAAGATACCGGCAACACCATCACCGCCGAACTGGTGGCCAACATCCTCGCCGAGGAAGTTGAGCGCCTGCGCGGAGAGGTCAACGACGAGGCACGCTTCGCCGCCTACTACGAGCCAGCCGCCGAGCTTATCGGCACCCTGGTCTCGGGCCGTGACGAGGACTTCGCCGACTTCTTGACCACCCCCGCCTACGAATTGTTGGATAAGGAGCCCGTGAAGTAACGATGAGTGCAGTCTTTGATGAGCAAACCTTGGCCGCGGTCGAAGAACAGCTAGCCTCCACCGACGAACTGCTGGCTAAGCAGTTCCCGGGGGACACCGGTAACCGTCAGCCCGTACACACCGTGTACATTCCGGCCGACCGGTACACTGCCGAGCTGCCTTCGACCTGGGGTCGCAACGCTTTGGCCGCCGTGGGTGACACGCGTGGTTTGGTCGAGCTGGCCACCACGCTGGGACTCAAGGAGCCGCAGCGCCTGGCCGAGCTGGTGACCACCAAGCTGACCAAGGAGCCCATCGAAGACCTGCGCCTCGACTTCGAGGACGGCTTCGGCACGCGCAGCGATGCCGAAGAAGACGCCGCAGTGGTGGCGGCGGCAGATGCCGTCGCCGCCGCCGTGGCCGACGGAAGCGCCCCGGCCTTCATCGGCACCCGCTTCAAGTGCTTCGAGGAGCCCACCCGGGCCCGCGGAGTGCGCACCCTAGATCTGTTCGTTTCCCAGCTGGCCAGCCACGGACCGCTGCCGGAGGGCCTGCGCATTACGCTGCCGAAGGTCACCACCGTCGAGCAGGTCAGCACCATGGTGTTCCTCGCCGAGAAGCTCGAGCAGGCACATAACCTGCCGGCCGGTTCGCTGCGCTTCGAGGTGCAGATCGAAACCCCGCAGGTCATCATCGGGCCCGAGGGTGATCACCCGGTGGCCCGCCTCATCCACGCCGGTGCCGGGCGTGTGATCTCGCTGCATTACGGCACCTACGACTACTCCGCTTCGCTGGGTGTGGCCGCCGCCTACCAGTCCATGGAGCACCCGGTCGCCGACTTCGCCAAGGATGTCATGCAGGTGGCCGTGGCCGGCACCGGGGTCGAGCTCTCCGACGGGTCGACCAATATCCTGCCCGCCGGTGACCCGGAGAATATGGCCGCCGCCTGGAAACTGCACGCCCGCTTGGTCCGTCGTCACCTCGAACGCGGCATCTACCAAGGCTGGGACCTGCACGAAAACCAGCTGGTCACCCGCTACCTTGCCACCTTCGCGTTCTTCCGTGAAGGACTTGAGGCCGCCGCGACCCGACTGCGCAACTACGTGCACAAGATCGAATCGGCCATTATGGACGAGCCAGCCACCGCCCGCGCGCTGGCCCGTTATATCCACCGTGGCGTTGCCTGCGGTGCGGTCAGCGCCGAGGAAGTCACCGAGCTGGCCCAGATTTCCCTCGACGAACTCGAAGCGATCGCACTGAATCGCTCCCACGCTAACTAGGAGAACCGCAGATGACTGCCCAAGCACAGACCAAGAGTGCCTACTACAACACCTATGGTGGGCACCCGCCGCAGACCGACCTGCTCACCGATCGTGCGATCGTGACCGAGGCCTACACCGTGATCCCCAAGGGTGTGCTGCGCGATATCGTCACCAGCGTGTTCCCCGAGTTCACCAACACCCGCGCCTGGGTGCTCAACCGCCCGGTCGCCGGCGGACCGACCACCTTCTCCCAGGTGATCGTCGAGATCGCTCCGGGCGGCGGGGCCGCAAAGCCCGAACCGCAGGCCGGGGTCTCCAGCTTCCTGTTCGTCGTGGGCGGGTCGCTGACCCTGACCCTCGAAGGTCAGGAGCACGTGCTGGAGGAGGGCGGCTTCGCTTTCGTGCCGCCGAACGCTAACTGGTCGCTGAACAACAACGGCGCCGAGCTGGCCACCTTCCACTGGATCCGCAAGCGCTACGAGGCCCTGGACTACGTGCCGGCCCCGAAGGCCGTGGTCGGTAACGAGAAGGACATCACCCCGGGCGCCATGCCGGACACCGACAATAAGTGGCGCACCACCCGCATGCTCGATCCGGAGGACCTGTCCTACGACTTCGGCGTGAACATCGTTACCTTCGAACCGGGAGCCTCGATTCCCTTCGCCGAAACCCACGTGATGGAGCACGGGCTGTACGTGCTCGAGGGCAAGGCCGTCTACCGCCTGAACGACGACTGGGTCGAAGTTGAAGCCGGAGACTACATGGCACTGCGCGCCTTCTGCCCGCAGGCCTGCTACGCCGGTGGCCCGAGCAACTTCCGCTACCTGCTCTACAAGGATCAGAACCGCCAGATCGTGCTGTAGCACGACCGGTTCATCTCAGACCGCCGGGGCCACGGCCCGGGACGGCGCGCCATTCTCATTCCTCTCCAACCTCTTTTGTTCCAGTGATGTTTCTTTGCTCGGGGAGGGGCGGGGATGTGCGCTTCGTTCCGGGCCGTGGCCCCGGTTTTTTACTTTCTGCCCGATGTGGCTCAGCGGCGCCGGGCAAAGATCACGTTGTCATCGGTGGTTCCCGGCTGGCCCCGTGGCCCGGTGAGCTCCCGAGTACGGCGTTCGGCCACGAGCAGCTCCCAGCGCTGTTCATCCAGCGCCAGCGCCCGAAGCTCATCCTCCAGCGTGGGGAACTCGAAGCCGCCCTGCGGCTGCGGCGCCCACTGCGGCCGAGAGCCGTGCGAGACCAGCAGCAAGTGACCGCCCGGGGCCACCAGCTCGCTGGCCCGACGCAGCAACGTGCTGCGCGAGAACTCAAAAGGGGCCTGCAGGAAACTGGCGGTGACCAGATCAAAATGTTCGTTCGGGGTCCAAACCGTCAGATCCGCGGCCGTGAACCGCGCCGTGCTCAGCTCATGTTCGGCGGCCACCGCGCGGGCCCGCTCGATAGCCGTGGCAGAAATATCGACGCCCAGTGCCTCCCAGCCGCGTGCGGCGAGCCAGTGCACGTCCGCGCCCTCCCCGCAGCCTAGATCCACCGAGCGGCCGGCCGGCAGCGCACCGGCCAGTTCGGCCAACTGCGGGTTGACCCGACCGGACCAGATCCGCTGGGCGGCACCGTAGTGCTGCTCCCAGAAGTCTTGATGATTGATGACGGCGTCGCTGTGCTGGTGCTGATGCATGGGGCCACTTTTCCTCTCGGATCAACGGGTGTGGGATTCAGCGTACGTCGCCGATGGCGGTGCTGCGCGCATCCTTGCGTGGCACGCAAAAACCCGTAGGGCCCCGCCTCAGTTACTGGTCGCTGCCGCGGTACCCACGCGGGGTGAAACCCAGCACCGTGCGGAAATCACGGGTCAGATGGGCGTGGTCGGCGTAGCCAAGATCGGCGGCCAGATCGGCCAGCGACTGCTGTGGTTCTTCGCGGAGGCGTTGGGCCGCTTCCTGCAAGCGGTACCGTCGGATCATCGCCAACGGCGGCACCCCAATGTATCGGTGGGCCAGTCGTTGCACCGTGCGCGGGCTGCTGTGCAGCGCGTCGGCAACTTGTTCCACGCGCATCATCGAGCGATCGGTGGAGATCAGCTCCTCCATGGTGTTGGCCAGCCGTGCCTCCTCATCGGGCGGGGTCAGCCGCGCTCGGGCCCAACTGGAAAATTCCGCCACGGCCCGCCGCCGGGCGGCCGATTCCTCGGGTTCGTCCATGGCCGCGCAGACCGCCGCATGCAGATCCGGCTCGTCCAGCGGCTCTTCACGATCGCGCAGCGCCTGCGGGTCAAGCCTCAGCGAGGCCAGCGCCGCGGGCCGTAGGAGCGCGCCCACGGCCCATCCGGTGCCGGTGAGATCGCGGCGGGAGATTGCGGTGGTCGGGCCGGCGATGCTGACCATCTGGGGCTGCACCACGAGGTTCGAGGCCGGGAACGGCAAGACTTCCTGCCGCGAGCTACGCCCCGGGGCGATGGCCCAGCGTGGGATCCAGAACCAACGGATCAGCTCCGTCAGCTCCGCGGGCGCCGGCTCCCGGTGAAAGGTCGGCAGACGGGTGGGGTACAGAATGCCGCGCAAGTCCTCGACGTCGCCCATGGGTCCCTTTCGCAGGTTGTCGTAAATCTTCAAGTCTCGTCCCCTGAAGGCAACGTACCGTCGAGTTATGGAAACAAACAACACGCCCCGCCGCGGCGTTAGCGGCACGTACACCACCGACGGTATCCCGCAGGGCTACACGAGCCTGACCCCGTTCCTGGCGTTGCGCTCGGTGCGCGAAGCCATCGAGTTCTACCGTTCGGTCTTCGGCGCCCGGGTGGTCAACGCCACCGACATGGGCGGAATCATCGTCCACGCGGAGCTGGACTTCGGCCAGGGCCGACTGCAACTTGGCGAGGTCAACCCCGACTACCACCTCGTACCGGCCCCGGAGGGGGACGACGACTGCTACTCGCTGGGGCTGTACTGCGCCGACGCCGATGAGCTGGTGCAGCGGGCCGAGGCGGCCGGCGCGGTGATCCGCGAGTCGCTGAGCACCTTCGTCTCCGGCGACCGCTTCGCCTCGATCCGTGACCCGTACGGGGTGCGCTGGTCGATCATGTCCCGCGTCGAGGATCTTTCGGAAGAGGAGAGCAACCGGCGCGTGGAACAGTGGGCCGCCGCGCAATCGGTGCAAAGCTAAGAAATTTCACCCCCGTAGGCCGCGGGCCGGCATGAGAGCCGGACCGCGGCCCTTAGCGGGCACCGCCGGAGAGAATCAGTTGGCGCTCCAGACGCGTCAGCGACCGTGCGCTAGGTTCTTGCGTGCTCGGGCTGAGCGCGACACCTAAGGCCGCGCTGGCTTCCTCCGCGCACAGTTCCATACCCACCGCGACCAGCCCATCCTCGCTCGGGTCGGCACCCGGACCCGGGGGTTCGAAGTGAACCGTGCGGCCCACCACGTTGACCCGGTAGCGGGCGCGGCGGCCACCGGCCAGCCGGAACGGCACCACGCCCTTGAGCCGGTAGGCCCCCGGTGGCGGGGAAGCCAGCAGATCCAGCACGGCCCCCGGATCGGCCGGCTCGGGGCAGGGGACGGTGACCGCGTGCACGTGCGGGGTGTGCCGATGATGGCTGGCGCGGGCCAGTTCGGCCAGCGGCAGTTGATCCTCGGGATCCTGCTCGTTGGCCACGTCGAAAATGAGCTCCGGATCCACCGCGGCATGCGCAATGGGTAGCACCGGAGCCAGTGCATTGCGTTCGCGCACCCGGGCGGTGATCCGCTCCAGGGTCGCGGTCGCCGCCGCGGGCTCCAACAGATCCATCTTGTTCACCAGCACCAAGCTGGTAGCGGCGTACCGCGCCGGGGGCAGGCCGCCGGTATCCACGGTCCGTTCATGTTCGACGGCGTCGAGGACATCGACGATTCCACCGAAGCGCACGTTCTCGGCCTGCGAAAAGCGCAGCAGCTGGGCTACATTCACCGGGTCGGCCAACCCGCTGGTTTCCACGATGATCGCATCCAGCCGTAGCCGCGGGGCGCTGAGCTTCTCGAGCAGCTCATCCAGCGGCCCGGAATCGTTCAGGCAGCAGACGCAACCTCCGGCAATGGACTCGGCCGCGTCCACCTGCGAGGTGAGCAGCCCGGCGTCGACGTTGATGGCCCCGGCGTCGTTGATAATGACCCCGACGCGGGTGCCCGGGCGGCTCAGGAGCTGGTTGAGCACACTGGTCTTACCGGCACCCAAATGGCCGGTCAGCGCGATGACGGGAATCAACGGTCCTGCCTTTCTGCTCGGTGGCGGCCCGTACGCCGGGCCGCCACCATTCTAATGAGAATCACTCGCAAGTTTCGCGCGGCGCCGCGCACGCCCTTGCACCAGCAGGTCGATAAGGACGAAGCCGAGCAGGCTTACGCCGAGCAAGGGCAGGAAGATGCCAAGCGCCAGAGCGAGCAGCAGGCTCACTCCCATCGCCCAGCGCGGAGCGCGTAGTAACGCCCCGGCGCGCGGGGCGGCCGCCAGGCCGCCGGCCACCCCGGCCGGACGGCGCTGCCACCACATGCGGTAGCCCAAGAGGCAGAGGACGAAGATGCCTAGGGCGAAGGCGGCCATCAACAGCTGATTCGGCAGGCCGAACAGCTCACCCATGTGCAGGGCGATACCCCAGCTCGAAAGCTTGGCCATCAACGGATACCGATCAAAATCATCCCGGTCGATCACCGCGAGCGTCTGCGGATCCAACGAAACCGAATCCAGCGCCGAGGGCACCTGCCGGTCGAGCTCGCGTACCCGCCACCCCGAGTGCTCATCGGCCGGCGCGGAGATCTCCAGCACCGGTGAGTCGATATTGACCTGCCGGGCGGCCGCCAACACGTGATCGAAATGCTCGGGTGCCACACTCGAGCCGAGATGCCCGCCGCCGCCATGATGCGCGCTATGCTCCGCATCGGTGGCCGCCTCGCCCACCGTGAGCTTCAGCGGCTCGGCCGTCCAGCCAAGTTCGGCACGCACGGCGGCGATATTGCCACCGGCATAGTGGGACCAGGTGAGTCCGGTGGCGGAAAAGAACAGCGCACCAAGCAGGACGCAGACCCCGATCCTCGCGTGTAGCGTGCGGGTGGCGCGCAGGCCGCGCCGCGCGCCGGGTGGCCGGTGCGTGCTACGCCGCCGTGAACGGCGGCGCCAGAGCCACAGGCCCAAGCCACTTAGCGCCACCGGGGCCAACCACGAGGCGGCCATTTCGCTGTAGCCGCGTCCAAGCTCGCCCAGGTGCAGGTTGCGGTGCACCCCATCGAGCCAGATCCGCATCGGTAACGCCCCGCTGGTTCCATAGGAATGCAGGTCGCCGGTGATCTGAAGGCTGA
Source organism: Glutamicibacter endophyticus (assembly GCF_048457885.1). NCBI lineage: Bacteria > Bacillati > Actinomycetota > Actinomycetes > Micrococcales > Micrococcaceae > Glutamicibacter > Glutamicibacter endophyticus. The sequence continues at coordinate 3,391,238 of NZ_CP174200.1, read as the reverse complement.
CCGGGTCGACGAAGATGGCGCGGTCGGCACCCATGGGATCCTGCGCATCGGCGTACAGCACGCGCGTGCTCCGTCCCTCGGCTATGGCGGGGCGTACGGCCTTGACCGGCGTTCCGGTCTGCAGGTAAGTGTTGGCGGCATCAATCTGCGCGGACAGCGGCTGGGCCGGCCCGCGTGCCGAACTATAGAGCTCATCCCGGTAGATGACGTTCTCCAGCGGCGCGGCCAGCGCGTAGAGCGCCCCGGATAGCGCCACGATGGCGATCAACGGGCCGATGAAGAGCCCGGCGTAGAAATGCAGGCGGCGCAACAGGGCAGGAAACCAGCCCCTGGCATTCGGGGTGGGGGTAGCGGAGTCGGGTAGGGGCCTCGAGGGCATCGAGGTAGGCGACATGAGGAATCCTAGATTTTCGGTCCGACGGCACGGCGCTCGGCCAGTGACGTAGACGGTGTGCTCCGGGCGGGGCCCGGCGGGAAGACGGCTCGCGATACCGCCATGAGACGGTGGTGCGAGCCGCAGGGATTAGGAAAATCTGGGACGCGCTGGAGGGCCGCGGACCGGATCCGCGCAGTGCGTTAAGCCGCACCGCGGCCGGGACAACGGTCGATGGGCGAGCAGACGCGGGATGAGGGGCACCCGGCCTAGCGCCCACAGCAACCAAAGCAGCAGAACCCGCCGGATGAGCTGCCCACCCAGCCGTCGCGCGCAACGCCCCAGTCCATCGACCAGGCCGACGACGGCGGTGGTGACCACAGCCGCCCCGATATGCGCCAACCACATGGGAGGGTGCTCCGTTGCGGTGCGCACCGCCAGCTGCACCGGCTCACCGACGGCGTGGGCATGGCCCGCGCCAAGGCTCGGCACCCGGTGCCCGGCAGCGAACGCCGCATGCAGCGGAAGCTGGCCGGCGCCGCTGGCCAGTAGGGTGCGCCAGAGCGCATGACGCCTGACGAGCAACAGGTTTCCCAGGGTCAGCGCCCCGGACAGCAGTACAAGCAAACCCGCATCCGGTACCGGTCCGCCACCCACGGCGTGAAAAAGCGCCGCGAACCCCACGCATAGCGCGGCGATGATCGGCGCACGCAGCAGGGCGGAGGGTCTGAGTCGCACGGGCTCAGTATGCCAGATCACCTGCGGGTCTTGGTGGAAGGCCGGTATAGTCACCAACGGGTCCAGACCCGGCCGAGGGGGAAGAGATGAGTCCGATGAACAAGGCACCCGAACCGGTGCGCCTGCTGGTGGACAACGACACGGGAATCGACGACGCGCTGGCGTTGGCCTACCTCTGCGCCTGCGAGCATGTGCAACTCGAGGCGGTCACCAGTACCCCGGGGAACGTGGATGCGGATAGGGTGGCGGCCAATAACCGGGCATTGCTCGAACTTTGCGGCCGCGGCGAGGTGCCGGTGTATATCGGGGCCCGTCAACCCCTGCAGATCCCGCTGGTCACCACCGAAGAAACCCACGGACCGCAGGGCGTGGGATACGCCCAGCTACCCGAGCCGGCCGGCACGACCGAGGACCAGGACGCCGTGGATGTCTGGGTGCGCGCCGCGCGCGAACATCCGGGGGAGCTGACCGCCCTGCTCTGCGCCCCGTTGACGAACTTTGCCCTGGCCTTGCGTCGCGAACCGCGGCTGCCCTGGCTACTGAAGCGCGTGGTGATCATGGGCGGGGCCTTCTACTATCAGGGCAACACCACCCCCACGGCCGAATGGAATGTGCACGTCGACCCGCATGCCGCCGCCGAGGTCTTTGCGGCCTACGACCGGGCCGCCGCGCAGGGGCTGCCGGACGAACAGCTGCCGATCCTCTGCCCGCTGGAGCAGACCGAACGATTCGAAATGCAGCCGAGCTTCCTGACCGAGCTGGCCGCCGCGGCCGGTTGCGCGGAACCGGAACTGGTGCGCGCCGAAGACGGCGAGGGAACCACAAGCACCGCTTCGAATCCGCTGGTGCGCTACCTCTCCGATGCCCTGCGTTTCTACTTCGAATTTCATCGGGCCTACGATCAGGGGTACATCGCCCACGTGCACGATTACTGTGCCGCGGGGATTGCCGTGGGCACCCTGGACTACGCCACACGACCGGCCAGTGTCGCGGTGGAAACCGAATCTCAGTTGCTCTTTGGCACCACCGTCGCCGATTTTCGTGGGCTCTGGGGTCGCCCGGCCAACGCCCGGGTGCTCAGCGCCAACGACCCGGCCGCCGGGTTCGCCGAACTGCGCATGAAGCTCGCGGCGCTGGCTCGGGGTCTGAACGCCCCGACCGGGCGGGCAGGCATCGACTAGACTATGCTTCCGGGTCGAGGTGACATAGACCCTGCCGAACGGCGGTATCCCAGGGGATGCCGCCACATCATCGACGCATCAGAGGTACCCATGTCATCGAACCTGACCATAGACGACGCCCGCGCCGGGGGCACACTACCGCGCCGGCTGATGGCCGTGGCCGGCACGCTGCTGCTGGTCGGCACCTACATCACCCTGGTCATCACCCAACCCACCGCGCTGGTCGAAGGGCTGGGGCAGGGCGTCGCGCTGGCCACCTTCGTCGCCTACCTTGCCGCCGCGATCCTGCTGCTGGCCGCGGTACTGCCCGAGGTGCCGGTCGCCACGCTCACCCTGATCCCGGTGGCGCTGGCCCTGAACGTGATCTTGGGCCAGTTCGTTGGCTCGGTGATGGTGCCGCTGTATCTGGACTCCATTGGTACCGTGCTCATCGGTTTCCTCGCCGGTCGCCGTGCCGGGGCCGCCACCGGTGTGCTGGGCACGCTGATCTGGTCGCTATTCGCTCCCACCGTGTTGCCCTTCGCCGCTGGCGCCGCGCTCGTTGGTTTCCTCGCCGGTACCGCCGCCCGTTTCGGTGCGCTGCGCCGCATCTACCTGGCCCCGGTGGCCGGTCTGCTCAGCGGCGTGATCGTCGGCGTGATCTCCGCGCCGGTGGCGGCCTTCGTCTACGGAGGTACCTCCGGGGTGGGCACCGGTGCGCTCGTGGCGACCTTCCGGGCCATGGGCGAGTCGCTGTTTTCCGCGGTCACCAAGCAGGCGCTGATTTCCGACCCCGGGGATAAGGCCGTGGTCTTCCTCATCGCCGCCCTGCTCGTTTACGCGCTGCCGGGCCGGTTGACTAGTAGCTTTGATTTTGTGCGCCGCTACCGCGTGCTGGGCCGACGCAGCGGGAACTAAGCAACGGACTCCATGCCACAAGCCGAGCAGCTACACCCCTTCACCGTGTTGGCCCTAGCCACCGCGGTACTGACCATCACCACCGCGGCCGGGTACTGGCCGCTGAGCCTGGCGGTAATCCTCTGCTGCCTGGTTCTGGCGGCCACACACCGGTGTTTGGGTAAGCTCTGCGCGCTGTCCGCGCTGATCATAGCGCCGACCTTCGGCTCCCAACTGATGGTCCACGCCCTGTTCACCCCCGGCCCATCGCCGGTGCTCGCCGAGCTCGGGCCCTTCGAACTGACCGGCGCGGGACTGTGGCTCGCTACCCAGCTGGCGCTGCGCACCGCGGTGCTTGTGGTCGTCGGGCTGCTCTGCGCGTTAGTGATCGACCGGCACCGGCTCATCGCGGCCATCGACCTGTCGAAGGCACCGCCGCAGCTGGGCTATCTGGTGGCGGCCACGTTGTCGCTGCTGCCGCAGTTGAGCGCGAAACAGCACACCATCGGGCAGGCGCAGGCCTTGCGTCTGGGGCATGTTGGCCGCGGTCCGGTCGGTTGGTTTCAACGCATCCGGCTGCGCAGCGTGCCGCTGGTGCTTGGGTCGCTACAGGATGCCGCCGACCGTGCCCCGCACCTGGCGGCGCGCGGATTCCCCGCCGCCGGGGCGCATACCCGGCTGCGTGAGGTCCCCGATTCCACCACGCAACGCGTGCTGCGCCGTGTGGCACTGATCTGTGCCGTCGCCGGTCCGGCCCTGATCCTGACCCTGGACCGGTTCAGCGGATGAGCGGGGCACGGCAGCCGGTGCTCGAAGCCCGGATCGATTCCTTCCACTTTGACGGGTCCCAGCACCCGATACTGCACGGCAGCCACCTGCAGTTGGTGCCGGGAACGCTCAACGTGATCGTCGGTGCCTCGGGCTCCGGAAAATCCACCCTCGGAGCGGTCCTGGCCGGCATGCTGCCGCGCCCCGGACTCGACCTGCTCCACGGTCAGCTACGGCTCGACGGACAGCAGATCGATCACCGCGACGGGCAGGGCCCACGCATCGACCTGGCCGTTTGGGCCCGCCATGTTGCACTACTGCCGCAGGAGGTCGGGCAGTACCTCTCCGGCATCCGCGAGACCGTGGCCGAGGAATTGGCCTTCGGGCTGGAAAATATCGGCGTGCCACGTGCGCAGATGCGAACCCGGGTGCAATCGGCCGCCCGGCAATTCGGGATCGAACCGCTGCTGGAGCGTGCCCCGGAACGGCTCTCCGGCGGACAACAACGGCTCGTGGCGCTCGCCGCATTGAGCATCGGCGACCCCCAGGTGCTCGTCCTCGACGAACCACTGGCCGGATTGGATGCCCTTGCCGCCGAGCGCGTGCGCCAGGTGATCCTCGAGCTCCGCGCTCAGGGCCGGGCTGTGGTGGTGCTCAGCCGGCTGCCCGATGCCCTCACCGGTCAGGCGGATGCCAGCTACCGGCTGCAGGATGGGACCTTGGTGCCCGTGACAGCTTGGCCCACCCCGGCGCCGCCTGCTCTCACCGAGCGTCCAGCGATCGAGGATCCGGCGACGCTCCTAGCATTCGATCACGTCAGCGCGGGATACCCACAACAGCCCGCCGCGGTACTCGAGGACTTTAGCCTGCGGCTGTCGGCCGGTGAGTGTCTCGGCCTGGCCGGTGCCAACGGCAGTGGCAAGAGCACCGTGCTGAAAACCGCCGCCGGGCTCCTGCCACCGCGCGGCGGAACCGTCGAATCATGTGAAGACATTGGGCTGCTGCTGCAAAACCCGGCCGAGCAACTCTTTGAGCGCACGGTGCGCCGCGAGGTCAGCTTTGGTCTGCCGCGCGGTAGCCTGCACCGCCTGCGGGTCGAGCGCGTCCTGGATGAACTGGGCTTGAGCGAGCTGGCCGAAACGCACCCCTATGAGCTCCCGGTATCGGCGCGCCGCTTGCTGGCGCTCGCGACGGTGCTGGTGCGCGAGCCGCGTGTGCTGCTGCTCGACGAACCCACCGAGGCCCTCGACGAGCACGGGCTGGAACGACTCCACCGGGTGATCGAGCATCGACTGGCCGCCGGGGGCGCCGTGCTGTTCTCAAGCCACGACGAGTCGTTCATGCGGCGCACCGCGCACCGGGTGGTGCGCCTGGCGGCGGCACCCGGCCGCTCAGGAACGCGCCAGCAGTTCGGCGATCTCTGAGTATCCGTGACGCCGGGCGAGTTCCACCGGCAACACCCCGTTGCCATCGGCCAGCTGCGGATCGGCGCCGGCGTCCAAGAGCAGCCGAATGGTTTCGAGCTGATCGGCTCCGCCGTCGCCGAGCACAATCGCCTCGTGCAGGGCCGTCCACCCCAAGTTGTTGACATGATCCAGGGGCACGCCCGCGGCAATGAGCATTTTGACGGTGGAGACGTGGCCGTGTTCGCTGGCGGGAATCAGCGCGGTGCCGCCGTACCGGTTCACGCTTTCTACATCGGCCCCCGCGGCTAGGGTCGCGGCGAGGATCTCATCCAACCCCTCGGCGCCAGCGTAGAGAAAGGCGGAGTCCTGCATGTCGTCGATGGCGTTGACATCCGCTCCGGCCTCGATCAGCGCCAGCGCCATGGGTGTGTCGTCGGCCTTGGTCGCGACGATGACCGGGGTCATCCCGTTGTGCATGCGCACCTCTAGATCGGCACCGCGGGCGATCGCTTGCCGCGCGGCGGCCACATCTGAGTCGGTCACGGCCTGACGCAGTTCGGCCGTGGCCGATATTGCGGAGCTACTGGCCGTGGCCGTTGCTTCCGTGGCATCGGAGGAGTGCGCGGGGCTAGGACTTCCCGTGGTGCAACCGGCCAGTGCAAGGGTCAGCAGCAGGAAGGGCAGGGGGAATAGGCGGCGGGCGTTCATGGGCTAGCTCCGAAGTGTCTGTGCAGAATCATCGTCTCTTCGACTATGCCCAATGGCGCAGGCGGGGCGCATCGGCCATTCGGCTAGGCCTGCCACGCGGCGGTGAGTGAGCTCATAATGGCAGTAACCGGCATTAAGGTTAGGCTTAAAGGATGGCAAGAACACCCCTCAGTGCGCAGCAGCTCTTCGATAGTTCTCGCCGCTGCGCCGAAGTACTCATCAGCGAAGGCCCCGACGCCAACACCAAGGCGTTGGTCGAAGCCTCTGGAATGTCCGAACGGACCTTCTTTCGCAACTTTCCTACCAAGGCCGACTGCCTGCGTCCGCTACTCGTGCAGGGTCTGGTCAAGTTCATCGAAGGGCTCTCCCGGCGTGTCCGCGAAGCGGCCCGGCCCGGCAGCCAGTCCACCCCGGCCCTCATTGACCTCGTCGCTCAATCTTTCGCCGAGGCCTACCACGGCGAATCGGCCGTTGTAGATCAAGGCCTGGCCGACCTCTTGGTCGGTGCCGCAGCCTACCGCAGGGTCTGGCTCGATATGCAGCAGGAAACCACCGAGGCATTAACGCCCACCATGGCCCGCGCCCTCGGACTCGACGAGGAACATATCGATGTGCGCCTGGCCGCCGAGGCGGCCACCGACTTGGCCAAGGAATCCATTCGCCTGATGGTCAGCGACGGACTGACCCCAGCGGCGGCCGCCGCAGCCGTCGCCGCCGCGCAACGCCGGGCCCCGGTATTGCGTACTCCGGCTCAACTGCGCCTGCAAGGCTCCCTAGCCGGCTAAACCAGGAAATGCCCCGCCGAAGCGGGGCATTTCGCGGATCATCACTCGCACCTTCAAAGAGGTAATACCAGCTTAAGTCGCGCCCCTATGTCCGCACTGTGCCTCGGCTTGCGACTGCCTGCCGATACGTTAGGCGGCGGTGAGCGGCTTGGTCGCGCGGCGGAAGGCAAAGGCGCCCACGAGCGCGGCAACGCCAAACACCACGCCGTAGAAGCCAATAATCCACAACAGGGCCAACAGCGCCGAGACCGGATTGGTCACAATGACGATGGACAGGGCGAGACCGGCCAGCAGGTTCAGCACGCCGAATACCTTGGCCCAGGCCCCACCGAGGCGTGAGCCGATTTCCAGCATGCCGCGGATCATCAGCCCCAACGCCATGAACCACATAATCATCAGGCCGCCGAAGGAGGCCACGGACAGCGGGAAGGCCAGTGCGCCAAGGCCGGCGAGGATCGCCGCGATACCGCCGGCGATCGTCCACCCCCAACCTTTCACCCCGGCCTTGCGCTCGATCCAACCGGCTCGCAGCGATGCGACGCCGTCAAGAAAGAGCCAAAAAGACAGGGTAAGGACCACGAAGAGGGAAATGGTCACCGACGAGGTCTTCGGAAAGAACAAGATCAGCAAACCTAAAACGATGGCCAGAATGCCACGCACTAGCATCGCCGTAAACATGTGTTTGGCCAGAGTGCGCGATAGTGACGCATCAATCTGCGGGGTGAGCAGGTGCATGCCTAGTCCTTCCGTGGCGGGTAGCCGCCGCGAAAACGCGACGCGCCAACACGATAATGGGTACTAACAAGGCAAACTATACTCTGGTCACAATGGCCCTCGGCGCGACCTTTGACACAGTCTTGCGAAGGCAAGCCGAGCTTCGGAACCACCCCGAGCACGAATGCCCGTCCGACGCGAGATCAGTACTAATCTGTGGACTCGGGTAGCCGATCCGGGCGGCTGAAGCCCAGAATTATGAGTTCGCGTAAAACCGTGTGGTCGATATCTTCAAGCTTTTTCACGTAGACGCAACCAACACCCTCGGTGAAGCTACCCAAACGCGGAAGCAGCTCCACCTGCTGCGTGTTGTCCTTCAACCCATAGAGGCTTATCCGGTCCCGGCGTGGGGAGAACGCGACCTTGGGCCAGATCCCACTGCGTTTGGAGTCGTAGCTGTAGCTGTACTGTCCGAAACCGATCATGCTCGGCCCCCACATGACCGGTTCAACGCCGGTTGTTTGACGGAAGATCTCCACCAGCTCTTCACCGTCCATCCGTCGCTTGTTCGGTGTGACCGCGGCGAGGAAGTCGGCCACGCTGGCCGTGGTGGGCAAGGTTTTTTGATTAGCCATCGGTTTCCTGTCCGGTTCGTTCGTTGACCTTTGCCGAGCCGAAGCTCGCCGAGAGTTCACGGTAGGGTCGGCTGGCTAGGGCCAGCAGGGCGACAATCACCATGATCACGCCGGCAACGCAGAAAATCAGGGCGATGCCGCGCGTACCACCGCCACCTAACAACCAGTTGAAGGTATCGAGTCCCTGCTCGGTACGCATGTACGGAATGATCAAATACTGTGCGAACGGCGCAATCAGAAACGCGGTAATGGGTGCCGCGGCCGCCTCAAGCATTTGGGCGAAGCCGAAGACGCGCCCCTGCCGGGCGTAGGGCACGACGCGCTGAATGACGGTCTGTTCGGCGGCTTCCGCGGCGGGAATCAACATCATGTAGAGCCAGGTTCCCAGCACAAAAAGCCACACCGATTCCCGGATGGTGAATAAGGCGCCCAAGGCACCCATGGCCATCACCGCGATCAACAGGGTGCGGATCGGGTTGCTGCCGAGCCCAAATCTGGCAACGAGGAGCCCACCAATGATGAAGCCGGTGGAGGCAACACCGAAGGCGATGCCCCAGGCCTCGACGGACATGATCTCCAGACCGTAGGGATCCATCAGCGCCATGTAGACCCCGCCGATGAAATTATTGAACATCGAGAACAGGATGAGCGCGAGCAATCCCGTGATGGCGGTGATGGCCGCGAATCCGGTCCGGAAATCCATGCTGCGGCTGACCCCGGGTTCCGGCTCGGGCTGCTTTTCTGGGATGCGAATCGTCAGCAGATGCGTCAAGGTCACCAGCACCAGAATGATCGCCAAACTCAGGGTCCATCCCATGCCGAGCAGGCCGATGGACAGGCCACTAAACACGCTGGTGACAATCAGCGCGGCCCCCTGCACGGTGCCGACGAGACCGTTTGCGTTGGCATGTCGTTCTACCGGCACCAGCAGGGTCACGGTGGTGGACAGGGCGATATTGCGCATCTGCTCCACGATGGCGCCGATGAGGATCACTCCACTGAAAAGCCAGAATTGCCACCCGCCAATATCCAAGATGGACGCGGTGGGCAGCCACAGATACAGCAGGCCGGCTAGGGAGAACATCGCCGCGGTGAACACCGCCGAAAAGACCAGGACAGCCTTCTTGCGGTGTCGATCCACGGCGGTGCCGAAGATCATGGCACAGACCGAAATCAGGAGCATGAACGCGCCGCCGATAAAGCCGGTAGCCATGACATTCTTCGTCTCGAGGTACACCCAGAAGGTCAGCGCGAACCACAGGTAGCTCGTGGTGATATTCGCAATGGCGGTGTTGACCAGAACGTGAAGGAATGTGCGGTGTCCGGTTGTGGGCGCCGCTGATGCCGGTGCCGTGGAAGCATCGGTGAGTTCGGCATCGAAATCATTGTCCATCGCGCAACGTCCTGACTTCCGTTGAAGGGGTGCACGTAGCTTTAGGATACGAGCTAAGACCGACAATGTCAGCGGTGGGAGACGGCACGGGCCGGATTGCCGCCGAAAAAGCGAGCATCGGAAACGCGCTTGTGACCGCGGCTCAAACTGCTTGAAACATGACTCTGGCAGACTGCCGTTTATGAAGCTACAGATCAGGGCGGTGGGCGTCGATGCGCCCGGGATGGCCGAATTCATTGATGAGCACCTGCGCGACCTGGAGGCTACCGCACCATCGGAAAGCCGGCACGCCTTCGATGCCGATCGCCTCACGGACCGCACGGTGCAGCTGTATGCCGGCTATCTGGGGTCGAAGCCGGTCACCATGGGCGCATTACACTTCTTCGCCGACTACATGGCCGAGGTGAAGAGCATGCGCACAATGGCCTCCCACCGTGGGCGCGGTCATGCGCGCAAGATGCTGCAATACCTCGTCGAGGTTGCCACTGAACGCGGGATACGCACGCTGCTGCTGGAAACGGGAACTCATGACCACTTCCGAGCTGCGCGGGCCCTCTACGAGTCGGTGGGATTCACACCGGCTCCGGCCTTCGGCTCCTATCGCAGCGACCCGCACAGCGCCTACTACCGGCTGCCGCTGAACTAGCGATTTTATTTACGAATGTGCGTATAGAACCTCCCTAAAGCCACAACAACTAGGAGTAACACCACAACTACAGGCTTAGAAAGCATGTACCGTGGCAACGGTTGCGAACTCCCCACGCTGTGGAGCTGGCGGAAATAAGCTCGTGAAAAACGGCAAGACCAGTCAAGTCCCGGGTTTTGTTGAGGGTCATCAGGGCGTGGAGCGGGCTACGGCGCAGGGGTGCACTGGTTCAACACGGATCGGGTGCACAGCATGCTTGATTACCGGACATCGGCCGAGGTTGAGGCAGACTATGCGGCTGATGCCAAGGCTCTGGCGTTGGCGGTCTAATTTTTATACCCGTTTACTCTCTACAAAACCTGGGATATGACAGTGCGTGGCGGGGAGAGAAGCGTTAGCGCCAAAAGCCCGTCGAACGATTTTTGCTGATCCGAAATATTTTCCAGTTGAAGTCTGCCGTTGTCTCACAATTCGTGCAAAAGACGAGTCGGGACTCTGAAGAGGTCAGCAATCGTGTCGAAGCCGGTTCGGTCATTGATATGAGGCATCGCCTGATCCATTCAACGGCACGCTGCTCGGACTGCAGTCGTAGATGTCAACAAGAGAGCAGGACGATGGGGCACGGCAACGTAATCCAGGAACCGGCATCCCACCCTCTAGGCCAACCAAATATGGCAGTGTCCGAGCACTACCGGGCGTAAGTTCTCCTAGGGAATCATTCCAGCATACCGGCCACTCTCACGGCGGCATGCCACCCATCTCACAGGGGTTTACTAACGTCTAGTTTCTCTGCAGGAGTACTCCGTCGGTGGGGCATATCACCTACCACCACCACCACACAGGTGCTCGCGCTCGCCTGTCGTTCGTATCTATCCGCGGAGGATGCCGACACTTCTGTGTGTATTCTCGTGCGGGGCGTCGGTGGAAAGCTTCCCGTGTACAAGGGATATTCCCGGCAGGTACTACGAGAGAAGTTTGACCTCGTCTAGGTCCATCAACAGTGGAAGCCCGGCTCCCTGTCACAAGGAGCCGGGCGTCGTCACATGCTACGGTGTATCGGCTATCTGAAAACTGTCAGGATTGAGTGCCGCTTCTCAAAGGTTGCTTAGTGGTATCCGAGATCGCTCAGCGAAATCACCAATTGCAGGCTTTGGCGGGGTTTCCCTTGATCACTGAGGCAGCTATACCTTTACGCCACCCAGGCCAGCTTTTACGCTTACTTTCTAGATCGATATTTATGGTTCCTGGAAGGCCAACGACGTGGCATTCCCACTGTTGCGCCATCGTAGCTTTTGCCATGGAGCGGGGATGGTGTTCACGAAGATCATCTAGACCCATTTTGTAAACGTAGCTTGGGTTGAATGGTTGGTACCAACGTGCGACGGAAGTAACCGTGAACCGAATCTCCCAGCCCCCGTTGTTCCAGCGTTCCCATTTGACTTCTTTGATAATTCCTCTTGAGTAGGCCGGATCGGCAACGACGGGATACTCGAGATTTTTAGCAGAACGGTGGTCGACGACTTGAATTAGAGTGTTTCCGTCGACCTCATAGCGGGTGGGTATTTCTAAGCCGTTAGCGTCCTTGGCCCACGGGGGAGTAAACCCACCAATTAAGTCCCCATTCTCAGATTCGATAAGCACGCCCCCGTTCGTCTCACGCATCGTGGCGCCTGCTGGCAGGAGCATTTGGTATTCAAACCGTTCGGTCGATTCTGCATCGTTGATGATCGTCGCGATCTGGACGTCACCACTATTTTTGACAGATGTGACAGTTGTGAATTCTTCCCCTTCGTTCGCAACCACACCAGGTGCGATAGCCGTTGCCTCCGACTGGTTATCGGCTGGTCGAAGGATCTCAACGGTCTCTGGCCCCTCACCAATTTTCACTGGCTTGTCTGCTTCTCGAGGAATGGAGATCTCAGTCTCTGCGATCGAAAGATCAAAAGCATCTGCGCTCTCAGAAACTGGAGTATCTGTTGAGGTCCCCAGAATGTCGGTCGAGCTTTCGCCTGATAGAGCAGCAAGGTTTTCCAGCGCCTCAGTGGTGCCGTTGGGCGAAGCCTCTTGTGGCTGCGCAAAAGCACCTGTTGGCGCGTAGAGGAGGGAAGCAACTAGCGAAATCGCAAGAAGTTTACTACGGGTTTTCCGTGTCATCTTATCTTCCTGGGTAGACCTGGGTAGGCGGAGGGTATTGGTCAGGTGGTATTACTTAACCTATGAAAGCACAAGACAAGAAGTTTTTCTTCATTTCCTTGATAATTGTCGCAGTGGTCGTTGTGGGTATGTTCCTGCTTGCCACATCCGGAGTGCTAGCCAACTTATTCGATCCCGAGCCGGAAATGGGGCTATTTGGACTCAGGTGACAAGCGTTGGCCTTCCCAAGAAGTCAGAGATGGATTCAGTGAAGTTCAGACCTGCTAGGTCATCCACGGAGCAAAAGATGCGACCACCAGGATTCTTCTGGAACAGCACCCCGCCGCAGGCCAAAGGAACGCACCATCCACGACCATCAGCCTGAACGAAGGTGAACGCGCTCGCGGAACCGTGCCTATGGCGCTGCCTTTGGCTTTGTAGTTCGTGGGGCAGGAGAGCCTTTAGGTATGTCCGCGGCGCAGGTCGCAGTGTCCGGTGGGCACTATGGGGCATGGTAAGTACATGGGCTTTGCGAGGGATGTTGACGTAGGTGGATACCAGAAGGAACAAGATGCCACAGTGGTGAGTGTCGAAGGCAGAGGCGTTCGAAATTAGACCCGGCAGTCCTCCGGAGGTGTGACGAGCCGGGCTAGCGCACCTAACAGCCCCGAGCATCAAGAAGTAGGGGCTGGATCTTCCGTTTCCAGACTCCTCCGCGGTTGTAGCACCAGGCGATGGCCTCACGGGTACGTAACCACGGCCCGAATTGCCTTAACGACAAAGCCGCCGGTGGGAACCGGCGGCTTTCTCGATCATCACTCGCACCTTCATGAGGTACTTATTACTCTAAGGCTCTCATCTGTGCGTGAACTTAGCCCCGCACTGGAGCTTGCCGATAGCTCCTCTTACTTAGTGGGTTCGAGGTGGTCGGTGGGGGTGTGGACGATGTCCACGAACTGCTCCGGGTCGTCCTCGGCGGGGACCCGGTAGGTGAACTCCTCACCGGTCAGGGTGGTGATGTGCGAGACGCGCTCGAAGAGAACCTTGCCGTCCTCGTCCTTGGCCACAATATGGCGGGTTGCTCCGTCCTCCGAGATGCTCCACTCACCTTGCATCTTGGGCTCGTCATCCAAGGTATACATCTGGAAGCTGCCGTCCTGGTTGAAGTAGGCGTAGCCAACGAAATTCGCGGCGCGTTCGTCGCTCAAGTCCACCTCTTGGCCGTCCTGATCCACGGCGCCGGTCGTTTCCCATGCGGTAGCGGCCAGCAGCTGAGAGGGGCTTTGCGTCGCGGAGGCCTCGGCGGAAGTGGTTGGCTGCTCGGAGACGCCCGAGGCGCAGGAGACAAGTAGGCCCGCGGCCAACAGGGCAGAACCCAGGGCGGTGGCGGTCTTGACTGGCTTGGAGCGGAAGTTCATCGGAGATCCTTCGTCGATCGGCAATAGTTGGCGGCCGCTCACCGTGCTCGGCGGGCCGCTTAGTATCTATCGTCGCCGCGAGGCGCAGTGCGTGGCATCGGGCAGTTGACCACGAAGAAATAGCCAATTGGGGGATCTTTGACCCGGCGGGGAGCGATGGCTTAACGACTGATGGCCCCGGTAACTACCGGGGCCATCAGTCGATCATCACTCGCACCTTCATGAGGTACTTATGACTATAGGGCTCGAGTCTGTGCTAATCCTTTGGGATTGGAGGAAACTAGCCGATAATCCTGTCTAGCTACTTGGCTCACCCACCGGAATTTCGGCGCTGACATAAACCTTTCCGCCGGACGCGAGGAATTCAGCCGATTTTTCTGCCATTCCGACCAGCGCCTGCTGTTCGGCGGCCGTACCGTACTCATTGCGGATGTCCTGGCTGATGCGCATCGAGCAGAACTTCGGCCCGCACATGGAGCAGAAGTGCGCGGTTTTCGCCGGTTCGGCGGGCAGGGTTTCATCGTGGAATTCCTGGGCGGTGACCGGATCGAGCGAGAGCGAGAACTGATCGTTCCAGCGGAACTCGAAGCGAGCCTTGCTCAGCGCGTCGTCGCGTGCCTGGGCCATGGGGTGGCCCTTGGCCAGATCTGCGGCGTGGGCGGCGATCTTGTAGGTGATCACACCCGTCTTCACGTCGTCGCGGTTCGGCAACCCCAGGTGCTCCTTGGGGGTGACATAGCAGAGCATGGCGGTGCCGTAGCGGGCTATCTCGGTGGCGCCAATGGCGCTGGTGATGTGGTCATAACCTGGAGCGATATCGGTGACCAGCGGGCCCAGCGTGTAGAACGGGGCACCATCACACAGTTCCTGCTGGCGTTCCACATTCTCGCGGACCAGGTGCAGCGGGATGTGACCGGGTCCCTCGACCATGACCTGCACGTCGTACTTCCAGGCGCGTTTGGTCAGTTCGGCCAGCGTATCGAGTTCGGCGAATTGTGCTGCGTCGTTGGCGTCCGCGATGGAGCCGGGGCGTAGCCCGTCGCCGAGGGAGAAGGCCACGTCGTACTTGGCGAAGATCTCGCACAGCTCGTCGAAGTGCTCGTAGAGGAAATTCTCCTTGTGGTGGGCCAGGCACCAGCCGGCCATAATCGACCCGCCGCGCGAGACGATCCCGGTGACACGATCGGCCGTGAGCGGGATGTAGCGCAAGAGCACCCCGGCGTGAATGGTCATGTAGTCCACGCCCTGCTCGCATTGCTCAATGACGGTGTCGCGGAAAATCTCCCAGGTCAGCGCGTTAGCCTCGCCGTTGACCTTCTCCAGCGCCTGATAGATCGGCACGGTGCCGATGGGCACCGGGGAATTGCGCAGGATCCACTCGCGCGTGGTGTGGATATCATCACCGGTGGACAGATCCATTACGGTGTCGGCCCCCCACGCGGTGGCCCACTGCAGCTTCGAAACTTCTTCGGCGATGGAGCTGGTCACCGCCGAGTTACCGATATTGGCGTTGATCTTGACCAGGAAGGCGCGGCCGATGATCATCGGCTCCGCTTCCGGGTGGTTGATATTGGCCGGAATGATGGCCCGGCCGGCGGCCAACTCGCTACGTACCTTCTCCACATCGCAGCCCTCGCGCAGGGCCACATAGCGCATCTCCTCGGTGATCAGCCCGCGGCGCGCATAGTGCATCTGGGTGACGCGCTGCTCACCGGTGGCACGCAACGGGGTGGGGCGCCGCCCGGCCCACTCCTCGCTGGCGGTGCCGCGGCGTAGCGCGGACTTGCCGTCGTCGAGCAAGTTGCGCCCGCGCCCGGCATAGTCCTCAACGTCGCCGCGTCCCCGGATCCACTGTTCGCGGAAGGGTGGCAGTCCCTGTACCGGGTCGCTACCGGGGCCACAGGTGCGGTACACCTGCAACGGGGGATTGCTTCGCCCATCGGGGGAATCGGCCAACTCGATTTCGGTGACCGGAACGCGCAGGTCACCCTCCTCGAGATAGGACAGAGAATGGGCAGGGTGCTGCTGAAATTCATTCATGGAATGAGCTCACTTCCTTCGCCGGCATTACCCGGACAGGTTCGACGGTCTCGAACAGCTACAGTTCGATCTCAGCCCGTGCTTACGGACACCCGTGTGGTCGCGATTACGCTAACACGTTCGGGGCGGTGCCTGGCAAGTTGGTGTCGGTCCGGGCGCGCGGTGGCCAGCGCGAGCACGTAGGCTTAACGGGACGTAGTTCCGCTCGATCAGCAAGGATGGCTCATGGCCGGCAAGAAACGCCAGGGTAAGAAGAACGCCGGAGCGGGAAACCCCGCCAAGTCGGCTCCGCGGGGGCGTAGCGTGCACCGGTTGCAGGCAGGAATCGCGCTCGACGCGCTACGTGATGACTATGCCCTGTGGGTGCGCGAACAAGCGCCGGGCTTCGACGAGTCGCAGGCGCAGCAGGTGGCCGAGATGCAGCTAGATGTCGTGAAGTCCGTGGGCGGCGAATACGCTCAGGCGGCCGGCAACGCTCATCTGCGCGCCATCGACCCGGAACTGTTCGGCGAGGTATTCGCCGAATTCTTGGTGTCGCTGCCCGAAGGGGTGGAGGTCGAGCCAATTTTCGGGGCGTGGATCGACTACCTGCAGTATCTCGCCGCCCGCGGTCTGTGGGAGGGTCCGCAGGAAGAGCTCGAAGCGCTGCAGGAGATCCTCGAATCCGCGCTGACCGGGTTCGCCGAGGATGACGCGGAGCTGGTGCAGTTGCTGCGCGGCACCGACCTGTACACGAAGGTCAAGGACCTCGCGCTGGCGCTCGGTGAGGGTGTGCACCTCGATGAATTCACCCGCGACGACAGCCCGGCCCGGGAACGGATCATGCGTTCGGTGGGTGTTGATCCGGCCACTACCAGCGGTGATGCGCCGGCTCCGGAGGTTTTCGCCCATGTCTGGAACGCCGCGGTGATGTCCGTGGTGGAACCCGGCGAAGAACTCGTCGTGCGCGATGAGGCGGCCTTCGCCAGCCTGACCGAGGGGGAGGCCGGCGACAGCGCCCAGGTGCTCTTCGAGATGGCGGTGGGCTGCGTGCAAAGCCACCTGTTGCCGCATCAGGACCTCAGCGAGCGCGACGAGGCGCACTACTTGATCTTGCGGAACCTGCTGGTCACCGCGGTGACCGGCAAGGATGCGGAGTTTGAGCCGCTGCGACGCAGCGTGGGCCCGAAGCTATTCGACGTGGTATTGCCCGAGGCGCAGGCCGCGTTGGCCTCACTGGCCGGTTTTGGGCTGTTGAGCGCCGCAGGCGATTCCTACGAGGTCGATGAACGGTTGCTGCCGGTCATTTCCGCCGGGGTCAGCGAGGCCGAAAGCCTCATCGAGGCCGCCGAATAGGCGGGGTCGAGCCTACTGTTCCCCGGCCTCCCAGGCGGCCAGCGTGGCGCGGGCCTGCCGCAGCACCGGTTCGTCGATCATCTGCCCCTCGAAGCTGAACACCCCGGAATTCTCGGTGGCGGCGCGCAGGATGCGCGAGGCCGCGGCGGCCTCCTGCGCATCGGGGTAGTAGGCCCGCCGAATGACCGGAACCTGGCTTGGGTGGATGCAGGCCTTGGCGGTGAAGCCGCTGGCGCGGGCATCCTGCGCCTCGGCAAGCAAGCCGGAGGTGTCGGGAATGTCCAGGTACACCGAATCGATCGCGGCCTTGCCGTGCGCGGCGGCATGTATCAGCACCTGGGCGCGGGCATAGCGGGCGATCTGACGGTAGCTGCCGTCGGTGCCGCGGGAGCTGGTGCCGCCGAGCGAGGCGATCAGGTCCTCGGCGCCCCACATCAGACCCACCACGTTGTTGGTGGCGGCGATGGCCGCGATATTGGCGATCCCGCGCGCGGTCTCGCATAGGGCGATGACCCGATAGTCCGGCAGCGCGGCGGGCACCGCACCGTCCTCGGTTTTGGCCAGCATCAGGGTGCGGTACTCGGTCTGCGTCAGGGCCCGCAGGTCGGCGGGGAAATGTCCGCTGATCACCGGGTTGATGCGCACGATGGTGCGTTCGGGATTCAGCGGGTGATCGATCAGCGCCTGCCGGGCGGCGTCCTTTTCCTGTTCACCGACCGCGTCCTCCAGATCGAGGATCACCGTATCGGCGCGTTCGGCCGCCTTGGCGAAGCGCTCGGGACGGTTGGCCGGGCAGAATAAGAGGGCCGGCCCCGTGGAGTATTTTGCATGTG
Organism: Glutamicibacter endophyticus; assembly: GCF_048457885.1. Classification (NCBI taxonomy): domain Bacteria; kingdom Bacillati; phylum Actinomycetota; class Actinomycetes; order Micrococcales; family Micrococcaceae; genus Glutamicibacter; species Glutamicibacter endophyticus. Next base: position 3,373,256 of record NZ_CP174200.1, on the reverse strand, counting down.
TCATCGGCTACGCTCCTGAGCTTTGGCCGCTTCGTGGGCGGCGCGGGTCCACATCAGGCAGCTGCGGCTGGCGGTTGCCACGATGGTTCCCTCTTGGTTATAGCCGGTATGGCGCATCGTGGCAATGCCCTGCCCGGGCCGCGACGAGGAGGGCCGGACGGAGAGGATTTCGGTCTCGGTGTAGAGGGTGTCTCCGTGGAACATCGGGTGCGGGAAGGAAATGTCGCTGAGCCCCAGTTGCGCCACAATGGTCCCCTCGGTCAGTTGTGCCACCGACTGGCCGACCATCGTACTGAGGGTGAGCATGGAATTGACCAGTCGCCGCCCAAAGGGTTGGGCGCTGGCGAAGGCCTCATCCAAATGCAGCCCCTGCGTGTTCATGGTCAGCGTGGTGAACAGGACGTTATCGGCCTCGGTGAGGGTACGTCCCGGGCGGTGCACGTAAACGGTGCCGCTTTCCAGCTCGTCGAGGTAGCGTCCGCGCTGTTCGATTCTCTGGCTCATGACTGCTCTTCCACTGGTTCGACGGTTGCGATGAGTTGACCGGCGGTGACGAGGTCGCCGACCGCAAGCGGGCTTCGGCGCAGCACCCCGGCGATCGGGGCGGTGAGCTGGTGCTCCATTTTCATTGCCTCGATGGTGGCCACCAGGTCGCCGGGGGAGACCTGATGCCCCTCGGCGGCGCCCACCGCCACCACGGTGCCCGGCATCGGGGCGGTCAGTTGCCCGTTGCTGGTGCCCTCGCGGTTGAGACCGGCCAGTCGTTCGGCCAGCCGCTCGGACCGGCTGAGCACCCGCCAATTGCGGGTGTGGCTTCCGGCGCGGACCCATAGTTGCGAGCCCTCGCGCACGATGTGCACCGGCCGGGTGCGGCCGTCGACCGTCAAACGCTGTGCGGGGCCGTCAACGTGGTGCTCGCTGGGTTCGGCGCCCTCGGGGTGGAGCACCGCGTGCCCGTCCGGGCTCAACTGCACCCGGTAGTTTTGTTCGTCCAACGCCAGATGAACCGTGGCAGGTAGCGCCTGCGCGCCCAGCCGCCAGCCGTCGGCCGCCTGGAAGAGGCCGTCGCCGATGTTGCGCTGGGCGTGGACCCAGGCCGCGACCAGTACGACCTCCGCCGCCTCCGGTGCTCCGGGCTGCAAGGATTCCAGGGTGCGCTCGATCAGCCCGGTATCCAGCCGCCCGGCCTGCACCTCATCGTTGGCCAGCAGTGCGCGCAGGTAGTACAGGTTGCTGCGCACCCCGAGGATCAGCATTTCACCCAGCGCCCGGTCCAGTCGTGCCAGGGCCTGGGCGCGAGTGTCCGCCGCGGCAATCACCTTGGCCAGCATGGGGTCGTAGTCGGTGCCCACGATCCCGCCCTCGCACAAGGAGGAATCCACGCGGATTCCCGGCCCGGTCGGTTCGTTCAGCGCCAGAATCCGCCCGGCGGAGGGCAGAAAACCGGCCTGTGGATCCTCGGCGTAGACCCGCGCCTCGACGGCGTGGCCGACAAAGGCCACCTGGTCCTGAGTGAAGTCCAGGCGCTCGCCGGCAGCGATGCGCACCTGCCAGGCCACCAGGTCGATCGGGGCTCCGGCCACCTCGATGGCCGCCTCGGTGACCGGATGCTCCACCTGCAAGCGGGTGTTCATCTCCATGAAGTAGAAGTCTTCGGGCCGATCGTCGCTGACCAGAAATTCGACGGTGCCCGCCCCGGTGTATTCCACCGAGCGGGCCGCGGCCACCGCCGCGGCCCCGAGGCGTTCGCGGATCGCGGCCCCATTCGGTAGTCCCTCGAGCAGTGGAGCCGGGGCCTCCTCGATGACCTTCTGGTGGCGGCGTTGCAGCGAGCATTCGCGTTCGCCCAGATGCACGATATTCCCGTGCTGATCGGCCAGTACCTGCACCTCGATGTGTCGCGGCCGGGTGACCAGCCGCTCGAGAAGCAGGGTTTCGTCGCCGAAGGCGCTGCGTGCGGTGCGTCGGGCGCTGGCCAGTGCCTCGGGCAGGTCGGCCAGGTCGTGCACCGCCACCATGCCCTTACCGCCGCCACCGGCCGAGGGCTTGATCAGTAGCGGTGCGCCGATGCGCTCCGCCGCGCTGATCAGCGCCGCGTCGTCCAACCCCGGTTTGGCCACGCCCTCGGTGGTGGGGACCGAGTGGGCGGCCACGTGGTTTTTCGCGCTGATCTTGTCGCCCATCAGGTGCATGGAATACACGCTGGGGCCAATGAAGCTGATGCCGGCCGCCTCGAGCGCGGCGGCGAACCGCTCGTTTTCGGAGAGGAACCCGTAGCCGGGGTGGACGGCCTGGGCGCCGCTGGTTTTGCAGGCGTCGAGTACCGCCTCAATATTCAGGTAGCTCTGTGTTGCCGGTCCGGGGCCGAGCCGGATCGCCTCGTCGGCCTCGCGCACATGCAGGGCGGTGGCATCCGGGTCGGAATACACCGCCACCGCGCGGATGCCCAGGGACTTCAGGGTGCGGATGACGCGGACCGCGATTTCGCCGCGGTTGGCCACAAGTACCGTGTCGAAAGGTGGATTCTGCATGGGTTTCACATCCTGAACAGGCCGAAGTTGGTTTCCGGCAGGGGTTGGCGCGAGCAAAGGTCCAGGGCCATGCCAAGCACCCGCCGGGTGTCGGCCGGTTCAATGATCCCGTCATCCCAGAGCCGCGCGGTGGAGTAGTACGGATTGCCCTGATGTTCGTACTGCGCGCGCACCGGGGCGGTGAGTTCCTGCTCGGCCGCCTCGTCGAAGGAGCGGCCCTCGGCCTCGAGCGCATCGCGTCGAATGCTGGCCAATACGCCGGCGGCCTGGGCGCCGCCCATTACCGAGATGCGCGCGGCCGGCCACATCCACAAAAAGCGGGGTGAGTAGGCGCGCCCGCACATCGAATAGTTGCCGGCGCCGAAGGAACCGCCGATGACCACGGTGAGCTTCGGGACGCGGGCGGTGGCCACCGCGGTGACCATTTTCGCTCCGTGTTTGGCAATGCCCCCGGCCTCGTAATCGCGGCCCACCATGAACCCGGCCAGATTCTGCAGGAACACCAGCGGGATGCCGCGCTGATCGCAGAGCTCGATGAAGTGCGCTCCCTTGAGCGCCGACTCGGAGAACAGCACCCCGTTATTGGCGATGATCCCCACCCGGTGGCCGTGGATGCGCGCGAAGCCGGTGACCAGGGTAGTGCCGTACTCGGGTTTGAATTCGGAAAAGTCGCTGTCATCGACGATCCGGGCGATGACCTCGCGAACCTCGTAGGGGGCGTTGACGTCGACCGGCACGATGGAGGTCAACTCGGCCGGGTCGTACCGTGGTTCGCTGACCTCGGCCACCTCCCACACCGGGGGATGATCCTGCGGCAGCGTGGATACGACGTCGCGCACCAGTTCCAGCGCGTGCTCGTCATCCTCGGCCAGGTGATCCACCACCCCCGAGGTGCGGGCGTGCAGGTCGCCTCCGCCGAGTTCCTCGGCGCTGACCACCTCGCCGATGGCGGCCTTGACCAGGGGCGGGCCGCCCAGGAAGATGGTGCCCTGCTCACGCACGATGATCGTCTCGTCGCTCATCGCCGGTACGTAGGCGCCGCCGGCGGTGCAGGAGCCGAGCACGGCGGCGATCTGCGGGATCTTGGCGGCGGAGAGCGTGGCCTGGTTGTAGAAGATGCGCCCGAAATGCTCCCGGTCGGGGAACACCTCATCCTGCAGCGGCAGGTAGGCGCCACCGGAGTCCACCAGGTAGATGCACGGCAGCCGGTGTTCGGCGGCGACCTGTTGCGCCCGGAGGTGCTTTTTCACGGTCATCGGGAAGTAGGTGCCGCCCTTGGCGGTGGCGTCGTTGGCAACCACCATGACGCGGCGGCCGTGCACCAGGCCGATGCCCGCGATCACGCCGGCGGCCGGGCTGGCCCCCTCATACATGTCTTCGGCCGCGAGCGGCGCTAACTCCAGGAAGGGGGAGTCTTCGTCGAGGAGTCGTTGCACGCGGTCGCGCGGCAGTAGTTTGCCGCGGGCCACATGGCGCTCGCGGGAGGCCGGTGGGCCGCCGGCGCTGACGCGGGCCATGCGTTCACGTAGCTGTGCGATGAGTGTCTCGTAGGCCTGCCGGCTTTCCTGTTGGGCCGGGTCGCCGGGGGTGTAGGCGCTGGGCAAGAGGGGCATAACTTATCCTTGGTCGCTGAGCTCGTCGGTGGGTTCGCTGGCAAGTCGCACCGGGGGTGGTGGTGCGGGAAGGATGCTGTGTGGGTCGGCGTCCACGCCAAGTAGGGCGTAGGACATGGCCACGAAAGCGTGCTGGACCTCGGTGAGGGACTTGCGCCCGTCGGGCCGGTACCAGTGGGCGACGCCGGTGGACATTTCCATAATGGCCAGCCGGGCCAGGCCGAGGTCGGTGGCGTGAAAGTCGCCCTGCTGCGCACCGCGCTGCAGCACATCGGTGAAGAGCTGCTCATAGTGATCGCGAAGCGCCTGCATTTCGGCGCGCACCGGGGGCTCCAGGGCGCGCAGCTCGTGTTCGGCCACGCGGCAGGACAGCGGGTTGGTGGCGGTGAAACCGACATGGGAGGCGACCAGCCCGGCCAGCTGACCGGTGGGGGTCGTGGCGGCGGCGCAGGCGGCACGCCCCTGCTCGATCATGGTCTCCAGGCAGCGGCGCATGATCTCCACCAGAAGCTCCTGTTTGCTGCCGACGTAGTGGTACAGCGTCGCGGAGTTCAGTCCGACGGCCGCACCCAGTTCTCGGATGCCGGTGGCAGCAAACCCTTTGCGCGCGAAGCAACCCACGGCCGCGCGTTGCACTCGCCCTAGATCCATAGGTGCCACCCCTTCGTGGACTCGATCAATCGATTGACAGGCTCAGTACATCCAACTTTGGCTGTGATGTCAATCACTCGATTGATTTCTCTTTATGCTTATCTCATGACCCTGTTATCGACGAGCATGACGCAGCCGTTATGCACCGACAGACTTCAACTGCGCATGGCCACTGCGGCGGATGCGCCGGCGGTATGGACCTTTCGCCAATTGCCCGAGGTGACCCAATGGATCACCTCGGGGCCCACGACCTATGATGCGTTCCTCGAAATGTTCACCGACCCGCAACGCTTGGCGCGCACCCTGATGATCGAGCTGACCGAGGGCTCGGCGGCTCCGAAGGTCATTGGCGATGTCATGGTGCGCATCGAGGATGGCTGGTCCCAGACCGAGCTGTTGGAACCGGCTAAAAGCAGTCAGGCCGAACTCGGCTGGACCCTGGACCCCAACTATTCCGGCCGTGGCTATGCGACCGAGGCCGTGCGTGCGGTGATCGACCTCTGCTTTGGCCCGCTAGGTCTGCGCCGCGTCGTCGCGGGGTGCTTCGCGGCGAATGAGCCCTCCTGGCGACTTATGGAACGCCTCGGGATGCGCCGTGAGGAATATAGTCGCGCGTCTGGGCTGCACCGCAGCGGTCAGTGGATGGATGGGATGATGTACGGCATTCTCGCCGAGGAATGGCGTGAGCAACGCGGCGGTGCGTAATCTTTGCCTGAATCTCTCGGAGAGTGAGATTCGGTTTTCACATGGAGGTATTTTAATTCGATGATGGGTTTGGGTGGCGTAGCTACTTTCGTCGCTCACGTCGAAACCTCCAAGGAGTTAGCATGCCCAGCCACGCGCACGACCTCACTAACAGCCCAGCACCGCGCAACGGATCTGACCTGAGTCGACGCCGGATGCTCGCCGGAGTCGGCGGCCTGCTGGCGCTGGCCGGACTCGCCGCCTGCTCGGCGCCACAGGCAGAGCGGCAACGGGCTTCGGCCACCGAGGCGGACGAGGCACCGCGCACCACGGACGAAGCGCTGGCCCGGTTGCGCGAGGGCAATGCGCGCTATGTGCAGGGCACCGCCCAACACCCCCGGCAAAATGCCGAGGCGCGAGCCGCGGTCGCCGAGCACCAGCAACCGTGGGCGTTGATTCACGGTTGCGTCGATTCTCGGGTCTCACCCGAGCTGCTGTTCGATCAGGGGGTCGGCGATCTGTTCGTCACGCGAACCGCCGGTGAGGTGCTCGATGACACGCTCGTGGGCAGCATGGAGTTCGCGGTGGGCAGCCCCTATGAGGTGCCGGTGATTGTGATCCTGGGTCATACCGCCTGCGGCGCGGTCACCGGGACCGTCAAGGCGCTGGCCGAGAACCCGAAGGATCCGCAAGCTCCAGGAGAGATCGCGGACTTCATCGACGAAATTGCACCCGTGGCCCGCGAGGTCAAGCCCGAGGGAGACGAGGCGGCTCATATCGATAAGGTGGTGCGCGCCAACGCCGCCGCGGTGGCCGAAAAGCTCGTCGAACGCTCGGCCATCATTCGTCAGGCGGTTCAGGCCGGCCGCACCAAGGTGGTCGCCGCGGTCTACGACCTGAATACCGGCGAGGTCGAATGGGATGTAACCGGCTAGCTCGCGAGCGCGAAACGTGTAAAGAATTTGCCGATTTTTTTACACGTTTCGCGAATGTGTTAACGGGCTTTACACGTCGTGATGCTTTGAGAGTGAAGCAAGGAACCTATGGTTTATATAAAGGTTCTCACGTCCGACTCTCTGGCTGACCAGGTGGTTTTCGTCAGTCAGGGCACGGAGCCACTTGGTTGCTGTCGGTCTGGAAACGCTGCATCGCTCGATAACATCGGCAACGCGGCAGTAGGGGCGTTCAAAAAGGAGATCCAGCAGATCGGCGTCCGTGTTTCCTAGCGTCGCGCGAAGCTCCTCGCGCATAGACGACTGAAGGTCTTGAATGTGATCTATAAGCCCTAGGGTGCTTCTTGCGGTCATTTCGACTGCTCGGAGCATGTAAGTAATCCATTCCTCCCACGCGTTATCGCGCGTAACCGCCAATAGCCGGTCATAGTATTCGTCCTTGTGCTGGATGATGTATTTGGAGAGATAGAGAATGGGCTGCCGAAGTAGGTCGCGCTCAATTAAAAGCAGGACATTTAGTATTCTGCCTGTGCGGCCGTTCCCATCTGGGAATGGGTGAATGGCTTCGAACTGATAATGAGCTGCACACATGACTACTAGCGGATCCAAGTCGTCGTCATGGTGCAGATATTGCTCCCATGCCGCAAGTTTATTTGCTATTACTTCATGTCCCTCGGGAGGAGTGTAGCGCGCGATTCCAGTCGAGGGTTTGCCGATGTAGGTACCAGGTAGTCTACGAATTCCGGTTTGGTGGTTGTTGATTGTTGAACACACGGCAATGGCTGTTGTGGTGCTGAGCGGTCGGCTCTTGATGCTATGCAACCCTTTGAAGAGCGCTTCGCGGTATCGAAGGGTTTCCTTGGTTTCAGGCGAGGCGTGTTCTTCGACGGATGATGCGAAACGGAACAAATCATCGGTAGTCGTGACGATGTTCTCGACTTCCGAACTTGCCTGAGCCTCGAGTAGTGAAACGGCGCTGAGGAGAACGGCCGGATTGGGGATTCGATGGATGGCTTGGTCAAGCGCGGCGAGGGCTGCGCGCGCTGCAGTCGTCGCTTTAAGGACAGTCTTGGTTTCTAGCTCATCGCGGGGTGGGGGTGGGAGTTCGTTGAAGGGAACGTCGGGGAACCACATAGGAGCAGACTACGCGCGTTCACGCGAAACGTGTAAAGATTTCGCCGATTTTTTTACACGTTTTGGGAACGTGTCAACCAGCTTTACACGTTTTGCGGAATGCCGTAAGCGCACTGAAGTGCACTTTCTCGCCCGAGACGACCAAGGCCGGGAGCACCCGACACCCCGCAAATGCGGAGGTCGCAAGGTGGTGCGGCTCACGTAGACTGCTTTCTGGGAGCCAGCTGTGATGTGTGAGACGGCAGCGGGTTCCAGCCCTGTTAGCAGTCGACGAAAGGCAAACGATGAGTGCGATCGTTCTGCTGGTGATTGGTCTGGCGATGTTTGCCGGAGGTTACCTGCTGTATTCCAAGTACCTTGCCCAGAAGGTATACAAGCTCGACCCGAGTTTCACCGCGCCATCCCATGAACTGAACGACGGGATCGACTACGTCCCGACGAACAAGTTCGTGCTGTGGGGCCACCACTTCACTTCCGTGGCCGGCGCGGCGCCGATCGTCGGCCCGGCCGTGGCGGTGATTTGGGGTTGGCTCCCGGCCTTCCTCTGGGTCACCATCGGCACCGTATTCTTCGCCGGAATGCACGACCTCGGCGCCCTGTGGGCCTCGGAGCGCAATAAGGGACGCTCCATGGGCTCGCTGTCCAGCCGTTACATCGGCAAGCGCGGGGCGAACCTCTTCCTCGTGGTGATCTTCCTGCTGTTGCTCATGGTGGTGGCGGCCTTCGCCGTGGTCATCACGAACCTGCTGATTTCCACCCCGACCGCCGTCATCCCGGCCTGGGGCGCGGTAGCCGTGGCGCTCTTCGTGGGTGTGGCCGTATACAAGCTGCGCTGGAACCTGCTGCTGGTTACCGCCATCGGCGTCGTGGCCCTCTACTCGTTGATCGTGCTCGGCGATGCGGTACCCGTGGTGCTGCCCGAAACGATCCTCGGCATGAGCCCGGCGACCTTCTGGATCGTCACCCTCTTCGTCTACGCGGGCATCGCCTCGCTGCTTCCGGTCTGGGTCCTGCTCCAGCCGCGCGACTACATCAATGGCGTGCAGCTGTTTATTGGACTGGCCATCCTGTTTATCGCCGTACTGGTCAGCGCCCCGAAACTTGTGGTCCCCGCGATCAACGAGAACGTCCCGGACGGCACCCCGGGGATCGTCCCGCTGCTCTTCGTCACCATTGCCTGTGGCGCGATCTCGGGCTTCCACGGCATGGTTTCTTCGGGAACCAGTGCCAAGCAGATCGACTCCGAGCCGGATGCTCGGTTTATCGGCTACTTCGGTGCCGTCGGTGAAGGCATGCTGGCGCTCGGCGCCATCCTGGCTACCACCGCCGGTTTCCAGACCCTGGCGCAGTGGGAAGAAATTTACACGGCCTTCGGGCAGGGCGGCGTCGGCGCATTCGTCGCCGGCGGCGGCCACCTGGTCAACGCCGGCCTCGGCTTGCCGGTCTCGCTATCGGCCACCGTACTGGCCACCATGGCGGTGCTCTTCGCGGCGACCACTATGGACACCGGCGTGCGCCTGATGCGCTTCGTGGTGCAGGAAGCCGGCGATGCGGCGCGGATCAAGCTCGGAAAGTACACGGCCACAATCATCGTGCTCGTGGTCTCCATGGCGTTGGTCTTCAGCCAGGGCATGGACGGCAGCGGTGGCTTGACCATCTGGCCGCTGTTCGGAACCACAAACCAGCTGCTGGCCTCGCTGACCCTGCTGATCGTGGCGGTCATGCTGGTGCGCAAGCGCCGCAACCCCTGGCCGGCGATCATCCCGCTGCTGTTCGTGTTCGTGATGTCCTTCTATGCGGCCTTCGTGCAGATCGGCACCTTCGTCGACACCGGCAATTGGCTGTTGCTCGTGCTGGATATCATCATCATCCTTGCGGCCGTCTGGGTCTCCGTCGAGGCCGTCGTCGCCCTGCGTAAGGCCTTTACCGACCCGCCGGAGGCTCCCGATGCCGACGTGCCCGACGTGGTGGGAGACCTGCTCAAGCGATGAGCACCATGCGGGAACGCTGGGCCTCTTTCGTGGCCGGGCTTGAGCAGTTCTATGCCGGACCCTACCGGCAGACCTTCGCTCGAGCCCGGCGCGAAGAGGACGACTTGTTCACCCTCGTCGTCCTGGCCGAGGCGCTTGGGGTGCCCGATCCCGCGGCCTACTACACCGCCGAACTCATGCCGATGCTCTACGAAGACTTCCATGCCTGGCATCGGCGCATGGGCATGGAAACCTCGCCGTTGGAGCATATGTCGTGTTGTTGAGCCAGTTCGAGGGCAAGAAGGTCCTGTTCTTTGGTGGCAAGGGAGGCGTCGGGAAGACCTCGCTGGCCTCGGCCACCGCGCTGGGTCTAGCCCAGCGGGGACGACGGGTGCTGGTGGTTTCGACCGACCCTGCCCATAACCTCGGGCATCTCTGGCGGGCGCGGCTCGGCGATGAGGCGACCCTCGTGGCAGAGGCCGGGTCCGGCGGCACGGTGCATGCCGTGGAGATCGATCCGCAACGCACCGTGGACCGCCACCTGGCCGCGGTGGGCCAAACCATGCGCAAGATGCTTCCGGAGCGGATGCATACGGCCGCCGAACGGCATTTGCGGCTGGCGCGGCAGGCACCTGGCACCCACGAGTCGGCCATGCTCGAACGCATTGCCGAAGCGGTCGAGGCCGGAGCCCACGAGTACGACCTGACGATTTTTGATACGGCTCCGAGCGGCCATACCTTGCGGCTTCTGGCGTTACCCGAACAACTAGGTGGCTGGACCGAGCAGCTCTTGGCGAACCGGGACCGCTCCGAGCGCTTCTCCGCCGCGTTGCGCGGCCTGACTCCGGGGGCCGAGGATGGGCCCGATCGACGCGATGCGCAACTGCGCCGGGTGCTGATCAAGCGCAGAGAACGCTTCGCGAATCTTCATCGGCTGGTCACAAATCGAGACGAATGCGGATTTGTGATCGCGTTGGCCGCTGAACCGCTACCGGTCGCCGAATCCGTTGAACTTGCCGAACGACTTGGCGAATTAGCGATTCCCATTGCCGCCTTGATCGCCAACCGGCGCTCACCGGCGGATGCCGGTGAACTCTTGGCCGCCCGGCGCGAGGCCGAAGACCGGCAATTGGCGCTGCTTCGCGGGCGACTACCAAAGATACCGATCACCGAGGTGCCGCTCTTATCCGGCGAGCTTCTCGGCCAGCAAGCCTTAAGCCGACTGGCTCAGGAGCTCTTCGGCGAAATATAACCGAGAGTGCACTTTAATGCCCTACAGTGATCGCAAGAAGAGCGCGCCAACTAACCAGAGCCTGACATGAGGGGACGTCGATCATGAGCAAAGAACTTAGTGCGTACCTGCTGACTCCCATGTCCGACGGACGCGAAGTGGATGAGGCGGCGTTCCGCGGCTTGCTGCAGCGGGTGCGCGAGGCGGGGATCGACTCGGTCACGGTGTTGGGATCGACGGGCAGTTACGCCTATCTTTCGATGGCGCAACGACAGCGGGTCGTGCAGCTTGCCGCCGAGCAGCTCCCGGGAGTGCGTCTGCAGGTCGGTATCTCGGCGATAAGCCTGCGTGAGGTGCTCGAGCACGCTCAGGTGGCGGTCGAGGCGGGGGCTATCTCGGTGCTGGTGGCCCCCATGAGCTATCAGCCGCTGCGTGAGGATGAAGTGATCGAGCTCTACCGGTCGGTGGCCGGGTTCTGCGGGCTACCGGTGGCCGTCTACGACAACCCGCGCATCACACATTTTCAATTCACCGACGCACTCTATGCAGAATTGGCTTCGCTGCCCGGGATCGCAGGGATCAAGATCCCTCCGGTACCCGGACCTCAATCCGAGGTCACCGCGCGCATCACCGGTATTCGTGGTGCCGTGGGGGATGAGATCACGCTGGGAATATCGGGCGACCCCCACGCCGCCACCGGTCTTGTCGGCGGGTGTCAGCTATGGCATTCCGTGCTGGCCGGTACCGAACCGGTGGCCGCACTCAAACTGCTTCAGGTGGTTAATTCCGGGAACGAGGACCTGATCCACGATGTTTCGGCCCGCCTGGAGCCGGTGTGGGAGCTCTATGCCCAGGCAGGTAGCAGCGTGCGAGCCGTGGCCGCCATTGCCCATCATCGACGGTTGGCCAGTCAGTACAACTTGCCACTGCCGCTTCGGCCCGCCGGATCCAATCTGCGTCCGGTGGTGGAGCGCGCCGTGGCGGCCCTGGATGAGATCTCGGCCGAAAGCTAGAGCGCGCCGGCATGTCCGGGTGCGCCTTTCCCAGCGATGGCGGACCTATGCCTTATGCCTAACGCCCCTTGTGCGGGCTCGAGAGCCTGCGTAGCCACGCCGAAAGCAGCGCCGTCTCCTCGGTTCCAAGCACGTCCGGGCGTGCGTTGGCATAGTCCAGCACCTGATGGATGACAGAGCGTTGCGGATCCGCAACAGAAGTGCCCGTAATGGCCGAGATGACGCCTTCGCGCACGGCATTGGACAGCTCCCAGTCCTCTTGGGCCAAGGTGATCATCCGCAGGGTCACTCCAATATTCGTCGCTAGCACGTGAGCGGCGGCGTGCTCCGAGGAGACCACGAGGCGACCCTGCGCTTCGGCCTTTGAGGTGATCCCGCGAAGGATTTCGCTGGGCCGCGACTGCGCGGCAGGTGAGTACCCGGGGCGCACCTTCCCGTACATCAAGCTATAAAAGCCCGGATTCTCCACACCAAAGGCGACATGGGCATCCCAGCCATCGCGGAGATCCTGAATGGGGTCGCCGGAGCTTTCGTGTGCCTCTTTTTCGGCCAAGTAGAGATCGAACCCGCGTTCCACCACTGCTTCCAAAAGGCCTTGTTTGCTCCCGAAGAAATGGTAGAGAGTAGGCATTTTGACGCCGACCTCTGCGCATACGGCACGTAATGACACGTCCTCGCCCGGCGTTGCGGCAATCATCTGTGCCGCGACCTCCAAAATTCGAGATCGTGTATCGCCTCGACGCTCTTCTGTCATACTGCTATAGTAGCGCATACCACTGGTACATAAACTTGTATTAGTGTCATAGCGAGAAGGAGAAAGCGTTGAGCACACATACTCTGGAAGGCAAGAACGTCCTCGTTGCGGCAGGAGCAAAGAACCTCGGCGGATTGATCAGCCGACAAGCAGCCGAGGCTGGCGCTAACGTCGCGATCCACTACAAATCGGAATCCACCCACCCGCAGGCCGTGGAAACGCTGGCAGCGGTCGAAGCCGCGGGAGCTCGCGGGGTGATCCTCAGCGGAGACCTGAGCAAGCCTGAGGCTGTGCAGCAACTCTTCGCCGATGCCGAAGCCGCCCTCGGAAAGATCGACGTTGCCGTCAACACCGTCGGTAAGGTGCTGCGTAAGCCGATCGTTGAAACCTCTGAAGAGGAATACGACTCGATGTTCGACGTCAACAGCAAGGCCGCCTACTTCTTCATCAAGGAAGCTGGCCTGCACTTGAACGACAACGGAAAGATCATCACGATTGTGACCTCGCTGCTAGGTGCCTTCACCGACGGCTACTCGACCTACGCCGGCGGCAAGAGCCCGGTCGAGCACTTCACTCGCGCGGCAGCCAAGGAGTTCGCCGAGCGTGGCATTTCGGTCACCGCGATCGCGCCCGGCCCAATGGATACCCCGTTCTTCTATGGGCAGGAAACCCCCGAGCGAGTGCAGTTCCACAAGTCCCAGGCAATGGGCGGCCAACTGACCCAGATCGAAGACATTGCCCCGATCGTTTCGTTCTTGGCCACCGACGGTTGGTGGATCACCGGCCAGACCATCTTCGCCAACGGCGGATATACCACCCGCTAGAGAACAAGGAGCAGATCAATGAGCAATACTTCTGTACCCGAGCCGGTTGCTTCGTTCTGGAAGGCAGTGAATGGGCACGACGAATCAGGCTTCCTGAACGCTTTCACCGCGGACGGGGTAGTAGATGATTGGGGACGGGTCTTCACCGGCACCAAGGAAATCAAGGCCTGGAGCGACAAGGAATTCATCGGAGCCCGCGGCACATTGGACATAGAAAGCGTTCACGAAGAAGACGGGCACGTCATTGTGCGGGGCGACTGGAAGTCCACCCACGCCAACGGCATGTCAAAGTTCACCTTCGAGACCAGCGGTGACAAGCTGACCAAAATGACCATCCGCGAAGGCTAAGCACCAATGGGTGACGGGCTGATGCTTCGGGGGCTGGCCGTAAGGCCCAGAAGCATCAGCCCGTTCGCCCGCAGCACGCATTTTCATGGGTGGCGTCAGAAGCTTCAGATACGCCTAGCCGTGCGCCGGGGATCGTTCGAGGTCGGCCAGTGCGGTGCGTGCCGCGTAGTAGCCGCATAGCCCGTGGGCGCCCGGTCCGGGCGGGGTGGCCGCCGAGCAAAGGTAGATGCCCGCGGCTCCGGTGCGGTAGGGATTGGCGCTGACGCGGGGTCCGAGCAGGAGCTGGCGGGGGCTTTTGCGGCCGGTGACGATATCGCCCCCGACAAAGTTGGGGTTGAGCGCTTCGATCCGTCCGGTCGGCCGGGCGGTGATCTCAATGATGCGCTCGCGGGCGCCCGGGGCGTAGCGTTCGAGCTGCGCGAGGATTGCCGCGCTGGCATCCCCGGTGTACCCGGCGGGCACGTGAGCGTAGCAGTCTACGGGGACCAGCTCGCCCTTGCGGCGCGTCGGGTCGGCCAGATACTGCTGCCCGACCAGGACGAAGGGGCGCTCGGGCATGCGCCCCGTGGCAACCTGCGCCTCCACCTCGGCGACCTCTGCCAGCGTGCCACCGAGGTGCACGGTGCCCGCGCGCCGCGCCGGCTCATAGGCGAAAGGCAACCCGCCCTCGACGGCGAGGGACAGTTGGAAGGCGCCGGCACCGTGCCGGAAGTTCGCGTAGGCGGAGCGGCTACGCGCCGGTAGGCGGTCGCCGACAATGCGAGCCAGCGTGCGCGGCCCGGTGTCGAAGAGCACGACGTCGGCCTGCTCGAGCTCACCGAAGCCGGTGACCTCATGACCGGTCACCACCTGGCCGCCGTGCCGTTCCAGCAGGGTAATCAGCGCTTCGGCGATGGTGTGCGAGCCACCGACGGCCACCGGCCACCCGTTGGCATGGGCGGCCGCGGAGAGCGAGACACCGATGGCCGAACTCAGCGGGGTGGAAAGCTTCGTGAAGGCGTGCGCGGCGGTGCCGGCAAAGAGGGCCCGCGCCGGTTCGTCGCGGAAGAGGCGCCCCAGTAGCGTCGCCGGCCAGAGCGCGCGCATACCCAGCCCGGCCAAGGCCAGCGGGTGGCGGGGCAGGTGCAGCAGCGGCTGGAGGAACTCCTCGGACATGGGGGCGAACTGCCGCACCAAGGGTTCGAACAGGCGCCGGTAGTTATCGCCATCGGCGCCGAGCCCGGCGGCGGTTTCGGCGAGCGAGCGGTAGACGGCGGCGCCACCGTCCTCCAAGGGATGCGCATACTGCACCGGAGGCTGGGCCAGATTGACCCCGGCCGAGGCAAGGTCAAAGGCGCGCGTGAAGGCGGAGTTGTCCAAGAAAGGGTGGAAACCGGCGCAGTGGTCGTGTAGCAGCCCGGGCACCGTGGCTTCCACGGAGCGAATCCCGCCACCGGGGGTGTCGGCGGCCTCGAGGACGGTTACCTCGAGACCGGCGGAGGCCAGGGTGAGAGCGGCCGCCAGACCGTTCGGGCCGCTACCGACGATGAGGGCACTGGGCACGGACGCTCCTAAAGAATAGTGCGAGTTTCTCCGAGTCTAACGCGGATCGATCAATAAACTGGTGCGGTGAGTTACACCATACTTTCCCAGCCTGACCGGGAGCTGCGCCGTGCCCGTGCGGCCGTTTCCGCCCTGTTTTTAACCAACGGGGCGATTTTCGCGAACCTCGTGCCGCGGTTACCGGAATTGAAGGCTTCGCTGGGCCTCGGTGAGGCCAGCTATGGTCTGCTCGTCATGGCGTGGCCCTTGGGTGCGATCTTGGCGGGGCTGGCCGCGGCGGCGCTCATTCGACGCTGGGGGTCGGCACCCGTGGCGGTGATCGGCACCTTGCTCACCGCGTTGTCCGTGCTGGCCGCCGGCACCGCGCCCGGGGTGAGCCTGGTGGCGCTGGCCCTGCTCTGCGGCGGGGCCATGGACGCGATCACCGACGTAGGGCAGAACTCCCATGGGTTGGCGGTGCAACGGCGCTACGGGCGATCGATTTTGAACTCCTTCCACGCCCTCTGGTCGGTCGGTGCGGTGCTCGGCGGCCTGATGGCGGCCGGCGCGTTGGCATTGCGGCTGCCGCTGGGGCTACACCTGGGGATTTCGGCGTTGCTCTTTTCGGTGGTGTCGTTGACGGCCTGGCGTTTTTGCTTACCGGTGGCGGTCACCCGCGGCGTGCCCGAACAGACGGAATCGCAGCAGCCCGGTGATGTCGCTGCGGCGCCACGGCATTCTCGACTCGTGCTGGTGATGGCCGCACTGGTGCTCATCGCGGTCTCCGGGATCGTCGTGGAAGACGCCGGAAATTCGTGGGCGGCACTGTATCTGGGGCAGTCGTTGGATGCCCCGGGTCCGGTCGCGGCCAGCGGGTTCATTGCCCTAGTGGGCGCCCAGTTCGTGGGGCGGCTACTTGGAGATGGGATGGTTAATCGTTGGGGTCAGCGCACCGTGGTGCAATTCGGTGCCCTGCTGGTGGTTTTGGGCATGGGTACGGCACTGGCCTGGCCCAGTATCGCCGGGAGCATCCTGGGTTTTGCGGCTGCCGGGTTCGGGGTGGCCACCACTGTGCCGGCAGCGATGGCACAGGCCGATACGATGCCCGGGCTCAAGCCGGGCACGGGCCTGAACGTGGTCTCGTGGTTGATGCGTCTGGGCTTCCTGGGCGCCCCGCCGCTGGTGGGTCTGGTTGCCGAATCCTGGGGTTTGCGGGTGGCGCTGCTGGTCGTGCCGTTGGTGGGGCTGGTGTTGTTGCTGTGTTCCCCGGTTCTACCGCGACGCGTTCATGGCAAGCCGCGTCCGGTGGCGGAGTAAGCTGAGCGGCATGTTTATTCGAGTCACCGAACGGTGCGCGCCCTCCGAGGTGGCCAACGACCCGACCTATCGGGTTCACCTGTGGAACGCCGACCCGGAAACTGGTGCATGGAATCTGCAGACCTTTCAGATCCGGGAAGCCTCCGACGTTGCTGAGGTGTTGCAGTGGGCCCGACTGCGCGCGGCAGGAGGGGAGTACGAAGTGTTCGTCGTGGTGGCCGAGGCAGCAGGCAACGAAGCGGGCTCAACGTCGGTCTCATTGGTGCGCCTGGCTGGGGCCGACCCGACGCGACAGGACCCGCCTGACGACGCCGGAACATTCTGCTATCACGGCTCCTATGAACCCTTGGGAATTGGCAGCGTCATTGCGCGCGATGAGCTGGAGAGTTTCGGGTGTGCCACTGGGGAGCCATCGGTGGCGCGGTACGAGGCTTCCGGCGGTTCCGAGGCCCCTCCGTCCGTGCCGGCGGTGGCCTACCGCGCACCTCGCGTGAGTGAAGAGCACCTGCGCGAGGCATTCGCTCGGGTGTCACCGGGTCACCTGCAGCAAGCGGGTTTTGTGGCCCTTCGTGATGCGCTCGATGGACGCCAGGTACTGATTTACCGTGAGCCGTTCGGTCGTGTGGTTGCCTGCTTCCTCGGTGGGCTACCGGAATCGCGGGTGGCCGACGAACAATCTCTGATTGAGGAACTGGCCAGCATTGTCCTCGTGGAGTTGTGCGAGCCCTCGGACTACGACCCCATGTTTCATTCGGCTGCTACCGCCGAGATCGAAGCGGAGTTCCCGCATGCGCTGTGGGAGTGAAGGTCCTGTGGCGCGGAGGCGCACGCTTAGTGCGGGTTATCCGCCGGCAGGCTGATGTTCATTTCGAAGCCGGCGTCCCCACGGGCTGCGGCCACGGTGCCGCCGTGGGCCTCTACGATGCCGCGCACAATGGCCAACCCTAGTCCGGCCCCGGTGCCCGGCGCCGGCGCGTCGTGCTCATCGGGTCCCGGGGTGCGGGCGTTGCCGGCCCGCCAACCGACCTCGAACATATGCCCTAGATCCTCGGTGTCCACTCCCGGTCCCTGATCGAGCACGGTGACCAGCAGGTGTCCGGTGCTATTGCGTTCAGCCGAGACCACCACCGCCGTGCCCGCCGGGGCGTGGCGCACGCTATTACCCAGCAGGTTGGTCATCACCCGGGACAACTCATGCGGGTCCGCCCAGAGTAGCTTGTCCTCGAGCCGGCGGTGTTCGATGCGTACGTCGCGCGCCTCGGCCTGCCGGGCCACATTGGCCGCAGCCTCGGAAACCACATCGATCAGTGCCACATGCTCGCGGTGCAAGCGCAGGGCTCCGCTTTGCAACCGGGAGAGCTCAAAGAGATCGTCGACCAGTCGCGACATGGTGTCGACCTTGAACCGGATGCTGCGCAGGGCCTGCGGTTGGTCGTCGACGAGGTCTTCTTCCAGCGCTTCGCACAGCATCCGGGCCCCGGTCAGCGGGGTACGCAGGTCGTGCGAAATCCAGGCGAAAAACTGTCGGCGGGCGGCGTCGAGTTGTTCGAGTTGCGCGCGTGCCCCGGCGAGCTGTGCGGAGGTGTCGGCCAACTGTTCGGAGAGTTCGGTCAATTCTTTGGACCCGGCGGGGCGGGCGGTGACCACGTCTCCGGCACCGATCCGCTGGGCGGAGGCGCGCATTTCGCGCAACGAACTGCTAGCCAACCGGCCGGTGATGATGGCCGCGCCCAAGGACAGGGGCGCCGAAATACCGATCACGGCCAGCAAAACCTGAAGGTCGTGGCCGGAGAAGTACATTTCGGCGGCAATGGCCACGGTGGCGGCGACGATGGAGAGAATGGCCCCGGCGACCAAGATCAGCCACTGCACGACAATGGTGCGCGCCGCGGCCAGCCGCAGCAGCCCGGCGGTGAGCAGCATGATCAGCAGGGTGCATCCGGCCGAGGTGCCGAGGATAATCCACAGGTCCGTGCCGCTGAGCATCATGGTGTGTTCCCGTCGACGGTGAAACGGTAGCCCACGCCCCATTCGGTGCGCAGGTAGCGTGGAAAATGGGGTTCGGCCTCAATTTTCTCGCGCAGTCGCCGCACGTGCACGGTGACCGTGGAGGCTTCGCCGAAAGACCAGCCCCATACTTCGCGCAGGATGTCTTCACGGGTGAGTACCCGGTCCGGGTTGCGCAGCAGAAAGAGGAAAAGCTCGTATTCGCGGGTGGTTAGTTCGATCTGTCGACCATCCTGCCAGATGATGCGGCGGGCCGGGTCGATCGTGAAGGCGCCCAAGCTGAAGGGGGTTGCGGTGGGTTGCGGCCCACGGGCCCGGCGTACCAGCGCGTCGATACGCAACTTTAGCTCGCGCAGGGCGAAGGGTTTGGGAAGGTAATCATCGGCCCCGCGCTCGAGCCCGTCGATGCGTTCGTCCACCGACCCCAGGGCGGTGAGCATGATGATCGGTAGTTGCGGTGCGCGCTTCCGCACAAAGCCGCAGAGCTCGTCGCCGCTGAGCCCGGGGAGCATCCGGTCCAGAATCAACACGTCGGGTAGGTCCTTGGACAGTAGCTCACGACCGGCGATTCCGTCGGCGCACTGTTGCACTTCGAAGTCTTGGGCCCGCAGGTAATCGCCGACGACCTTCAGCACGGTGGGGTCGTCTTCGACGATGGTGACGCGGGCTCGCTGTTGCATATTTTCAGCCTACTGCGGCCAGTGCAGATGCGGTGGCCGGCAGATCTTACGGTCTTGAAATCTTCGCTCCGCCGGGCGCCGGCGCTCATTACCGTCGAAGTATGCCCGGCGGCACCCTGCCGTCGGAGAGCTACAGCACATTACGAGGAGCACATCATGCGTACCCTTACGAAGGCCTTGGCATTGGGCGCCGGGCTGACCCTATCGTTGAGTCTGGCCGCCTGTGGGGCGGATTCCGGCAGTGCGCCTAGCGAATCCATGGCCCCGAGCGAATCGATGGATTCGATGGCGCCAAGCGAGTCGATGGATTCCATGGAACCGATGGATTCAATGTCGCCAACTGAATCGATGGACTCGATGGAGCCGATGGCCTCAACCGGCATGTTTGAGGGAGTTGGCGGCAAGATGGTCACCGGCACCGTGGAACTGAGCGGTTCGAAATTGATCTTGAAAGACTTTGCCTCGGATGAGGCCCCGGATCTGCACGTTTACCTGACCAATGGCAGCACCGAAGCCGATGTGGAAGCCGGGATGGAGCTCGGCAAGGTGCAGTATGACCAGGCCATGCAGGAGTTTGCGCTCGATGAGATGCAGGCCGGCATGTACAACACCGTCGTGATCCACTGCGATAAGGCCAAGACGGTGTACGGGGCGGCGAGCTTGTCATGAGTCGGCTGTCGGCGGCCGCGCGATGGGCGGCGTGGCCGCTGACCATCGCCCGGGTGGTGCTGGGCGGTTTGTGGATCGCCGAGGCGCTGATTAAGTTCCGCGCCGGGTTCGGTGCCGCCGATATGTTGTTGGTGGTCGACTCGGTGACCGGTAATAGCCGCACCCCGGCGCCGATGAAGTGGTTCGCCGCCGAAGTGATCGAGCCGCTGGCGGGCCTGTTCGGGGTGCTGATTCCGTGGCTTGAGGCCGGGCTCGGGGTGCTGCTGATTCTGGGGTTGGGGACCGTGCTGGTGCTGGCCGGGGCGCTGGGTACGCTGCTGATGTACTGGTCCAGTGACCAGCTCACCGCCAGTTACCCGCTGATGGCGGCACTGGGTGTGCTCTTGCTGCTTTTCCCACACGCCGCCGACCGCATCGGTCTTGACGGTCTGCTGCGCCGCCGGCGCGCCCCGGAGGTCGGCTAGTAGTAGACCGCCAGCGGTCCGGCCGGGCCCTCAACCACCCGCACCGGGGTGTCGAAGACACCGGTGAGTACTTCGTCGCGCATGATGTCCGCCGGAGACCCGAACTCCACCACCTGGCCGTGCTTCATGGCGCAAATGTAGTCGGCGTAGTGACCGGCGAAGTTGATGTCGTGCAGCACGATCACGATGGTGCGTCCCAACTCGGTGGCTGCACGCTTCAGATGCTGCATCATCAGCACCGAATGCTTCATGTCCAAGTTGTTCAGCGGCTCGTCGAGCAGCACGTGTTCGGTGTCTTGGGCCAGCACCATGGCCACATAGGCGCGTTGGCGTTGCCCGCCGGAGAGTTGGTCCAGATAGCGGTGTTCGAGTGCGCCGAGGTCGAGGAAGTCGATGGACCGCGAGATGATCTCCTCGTCGGCGGTGGTCAGTCGCCCCTTGGAGTAGGGGAACCGGCCGAAGCCGACGAGTTGGCGCACCGTGAGCCGGGTGACGAAGTGGTTTTCCTGGCGCAGAATCGAGACGATTTTCGCCAGGTCCTTCGAGGAGGTGGAGGACACGTCGTAGCCGGCAACCTCGATGCTGCCGGCGTCGATGCCCAGCAACCGCCCGACCATGGTGAGCATGGTGGATTTGCCCGCCCCATTTGGGCCTACCAGCGCGGTGATGCCACCGGTGGGGATCTGCAGGGTGACCGGGCCGATGGACACCTCGGAGCTGTAGCTTTTGTGGACTGCGTTGAGGGTAATCACAGGCGTCCCTTTCGGAGGATAAAGATCAGGAAGGTGATGCCACCGACCGCTTCGATGATGATGCCGACCACGCCCTGGGCGTAGAAGATGTTCTTCATGACGAAGTAGGCCCCGGCGAGCACCACGAACCCGGTCAGGAAGGCGACCGGGAAGATGTAGCGGTGATCGTAGGTATCGGCCAGCTGGTAGGCCAAGGTGGCCACCAAGAAACCGAGGAAGGTCATCGGCCCGACCAGCGCGGTGGACACGGCCATCAGGATCGAGACGAAGAACAGCGTGCGCATCACCTCGCTGCGGTGGTTAATGCCCAGGTTCATGGTGGTGTCGCGTCCCAGTGCAACGACGTTCAGCCGCTTGGAGCTAGTGATCAGTGCCGTGCCGGCGAGCACCACCAGTGGAATCGCCACCGGCATGTAGCTCATATCGGCGTTGGACATGGAGCCGAAGAGTCGCGCGGTGAGAATGTCGAATTCGCTGGGGGTTAAGAGCCGTTGCATGAAGGTCGAGATGGACCCGAGTCCGGCGCCGAGGATGATGCCGATGAGCAACATGATCTGAATGTTTCCCAGCTTGCCGGAGAGCAGCCAGCCGTAGAGCAGGCAGGCAAGTAGCACCATGATGGCCACCTGGGCCGAGAACTGCCAGAGTCCCTGCACCGCGCTGACGCCAGCGGCGCCGAGGAAGAATACCGCTCCGGTCTGCACTGCGATGTAGAGGGATTCGAAGCCCATAATGGATGGGGTGATGATGCGGTTATTGGTGACCGTCTGAAAACTCACCGTCGCCACGGCCTGGCAGAAGGCCACAATTGCCATGGTCAGCAGGCTATTGGCGCGCATATTGGCGATCAGCCAGAAGCCTTCGGTGCCCAGTGGCATCGGGTTATCCCACGCCAAGAGGCCGAAACCGAAGCTCACGGCGAGCAGCAACAGGATGCCGAACACCACCCAGTAGCGGGTGCGGGTGCGCCCGTGGGGCAGCGCCCCGGAGCCGCGGTGAATCCGCGGGCTCGGCGCGGGGGTCAGCGGGCGAGTCAGTAGATTAGCCATGTTTACGCTGCCTCAATAGGAGGATGATGAACACCGCGGCGCCGACCACCCCGAGGATGAGCGAGACCGGAACTTCGAAGGGCCGGATGATGGTGCGTCCCACGAGGTCGCAGACGGTGGTGATCGCAATGCCCAGCAGACACACCCAGGGCAGGTTGCTGCGCAGGTCATCGCCGCGCACCATCGAGACGATGTTCGGCACGATGAGCCCTAGGAAGGGCAGGTTGCCAATCACCACGGTGACCACACCGGTGGCGATGGCGATCAGCCCGGTGCCGAGCAACATGACGCGTCGGTAGTTCAGGCCCACGTTGGTGGCGATTTCCTCACCCAGGCCGGCGACCGTGAATCGGTCGGCGACAAAGAACACGGCCAGGCCCACCAGCGCGACGATCCACAGCACCTCGTACTGTCCGCGAATGACCGAGGTGAAGGATCCGGCGAACCAGATCCCCAGGGACTGCAGCATATCGGTGGTTAACGCGAGGAAGGTGGAGAAGGCCCCGACGACAGCACCGAGCATGATCCCCACGATGGGTACGGTCAGCGACGCCTTGAGCGAGACCCGGCGCAGGAACAAGAAGAAGACCATGGTGCCGATGAAGGCGAAGGCGATGGCCACGGTCATCTTGGTCAGTAGTCCGGCGCTGGGGGCGATGATCATCACCGCAAGCAGGCCGAGTCCGGCCCATTCGGTGGTGCCGGTGGTGGTGGGCTCGACGAACCGGTTCTGCGTCAGTAACTGCATGACCAGCCCGCTCATGGCCATGGCGGCCCCGGCCAGGACGAGTGCGATGGTGCGCGGGATGCGGGTGATGGCGAACATTTCGGCACCGTCCGCGGCGCCAAAAATGTCGTAGACCCCGGTGAACAGGGAGAGCGCCAGCAGGGCGGCTACCCCCAGAATGCCCAGCAGGAGCTTGGGTTCGAAGAGCCGGCCCTTGGGCTTGGCCTCCGTTGGAATGCGTGTCATGGTGCCGCCGTGAAATGAAGTGTGGTGGATACGGCACAGCGGCGCAAACCGTTCCGAACGGTTTGCGCCACTGCTAGGGTCGCGTCGCGACGCTGATGGTTACTTGGCTTCCAGCGCGTCGGCGAATTCGTTGAAGAATTCGGTGTAGGTCTGGATGCCCTCGTTGGTGTAGGTGTCGTTGGGCATGACCACGACGTTGTTTTCCTTGGCGGCGGTGACGTTGGCCAGCGCCTCGGAGTTCTTCAGCAGTTCGGCGCCGGGCTTGTAACCCTGCTCGTCGGCGGCGATGGCGGCGTCACGGTCCATGACCAGCATCCAGTCCGGGTTGGACTTAGCGATCTGCTCGACGGAGATGTCATCGCCCTGGTGGTCGGTGGAGGCGCCTTCGACCTCGAGGGCCGGGGTCAGGCCGAGGATGTCGAAGACCGGACCGAGGGTGCGTCCGGCGCCCGGAGCCGAGTAGTTGATCTCGCCACCCGAGGTGATCAGGGCCATGACCTTCTCGTCCTTGTTGTAGGCGTCCTTCACGCGTTGGATGGAGGCATCGAACTCTTCGTTGAGCTTCTTGGCTTCGGCCTGCTCGCCGAAGATTTCGCCCAGTACGGTGGTCTGGCGCTTGAGTTCCTCATCCAGTGGCTTGTCGTCGGCCGGGTCGAGGTTCACCACGGTGGCCTCCGGGGCCAGCTTGGCGAAATCGTCGGCGTAGTCGGCGAAGCGCTGGCCGTTGATGATCAGGTCCGGCTTGACGGCGACGACGGCTTCCAGATTTGGTTCGCGGTGGTTACCCAGATCGACGATCGACTTGTCCTTGGTGTAGCCGATGGTGTCCGGCATCAATGCGACGGCGGCGGCCGAAAGCTTCACGCCCCAGCTCTCCAGAGTCTCAAAGGTGCGGTTATCGGTGGCCACTACCGAGCTGAAAGGCGTCTTAACGGTGTGCTCACCGTTGTTGTCGGTGAAGGTCACCGTGCTTTCGGCGGCCGGCGTGGAGGATTCGGCCGGGGCGGCGGTGGTGGAACCGCAGGCGGTCAGGGACAGGGCAGCGACGCCCAGCAGCGCTGCAGCGCGAAGCTTCATGGAGGCCATGTTTTCCTTCGAGTTGGGCACCCTGAATAGGTGCCGGATTGGGTGATCTGAAAATTAGCTTAGCCTTAGCTGTTCAAATTAAGCTAAACCATTGTCTTGTTAGATACCTCACTTTAGATAGGGTTAATTTCCCTTATTCATCGCATCATCCTCATGAATCCGCGGAATCGCGCCGAAAATATGTCGAAATACGGCGAGAAAAAGTAACCTAATTGTGTCGACGCGGCATGGTGAGGTGATGTGCCGAATCCCATGGTTTAGCCCGGCGGGAATGTCTGGCGCCCGGTGTCGGTTGTGCCAAGGACGAGCGAAGAGGGAGAGAAATATGAGCGCATCACCACGAGTAGTTATTCTTGGCGGGCACGGAAAAGTTGCCCTGTTGGCCGCACCGAAACTAAGCGCCCGCGGATTTGCCGTCGAGTCGCTGATCCGCAACCCGGAGCACGCGGCCGACGTCGAGCGGGCGGGTGCGAAACCCGTGCTTTTGGACATCGAGCAGGCCGGCGTCGATGAGCTGGCCGCAGTTTTCGCCGGCGCCCAAGCCATCGTGTTCTCGGCAGGCGCCGGTGGCGGTAACCCGCTACGCACCAACGCGGTGGACTATGAGGCCGCAACCCGGGCCATGCGGGCCGCGCAGCAAAGCGGCGTGCAGCGCTTTGTGATGGTTTCCTATCTGAGCGCATTGGTTGATGCCGAGCGTCTCGAGCCTTCGCATTCCTTCTACTCCTATGCCAAGGCAAAGTACGAGGCCGACGAGGTGCTACGCGACTCCGCTTTGGACTACACGATCCTTGGTCCCGGAGCGCTGACCCTGGAGCCGGGCACGTCTAAGGTGCGCGTGGCCGATGCCTTCGGCAGGATTGACGGGGCGGATCCGCAAAGTTCGGCAACCTCGCGTGAGAACGTGGCCGAGGCCATTGCGCTGGTGCTCGGCGAGGATCTGCTGATTCGTCAGACCGCCAACTTCATCGACGGGGACACCCCCATGGAAGTGGCCTGGGCTTAGTTGGCAGGTCGGGTCGCCGGTGCGCTTCGAGGTGCCAAGGACGCTCGTTAAGGCCCACGTTGTATTAGTCGTTCGGGAACTCACGTACTGTAGTTCAAGGCGTGGAATCACCGCGCCTTGAACGGCGAACGAGGGGAAACTCCACGTGACGGACATCGAGGAACTGAGCGCATCTGAACGTGCGTACCTGTTGATCCGCGACGGCGTGCTGGAGGGTACCTACGCTCCGGGAACCATGATCGGCGAGGCCTCGCTGGCCAAGGAGTTCAGTCTTAGTCGCACCCCGGTGCGCCTCGCTCTGGGACGTTTGCAGCAAGAGGGATGGATCGAAATCTTCCCGAAGCGTGGCGCGCTGGTCAAGGGTCTGAGTGAGCGGCAAATCGCCGAGCTGGCCAATACGCGCTGGCTACTTGAGAGCACCTCCGTGGCCGATGCCCCGGAGGCCGAATGCCAGCGCATGGCGCAGCGGCAGCTGGCGTCGATTGAAGCGCAACAGGAAGCTTTTGCCCAAGGGGACCTTCGGCAATTCGTTAACCTCACCATCGCCTTCCATCGCCGATTCGTCGAGGTAAGCGGCAACGGAATTCGGCTCGAACTCTATGACCGGCTGGCCGACCGGCACCGTTTCGCGCTGTTTTCCACCGGGGACATGTTGCAAAGCCGCTGCGCGGAGATCATTGCCGAGCACAAAGCGCTCGTGGAATTGATGGCGAATCGCGACGCTCAGGGCTTTGCCGAGCGCCTTCAGTTGCACATGTCCGATAGCGGCGCAGCGAGCTGAATCCAAGGCACTAAATCACTTCAATGTTCAGCTAGCGACGCTTGCGTGCATCTGGGATACAAGATGAATCCCAGATGCTTTACACTGAAGATCCGGGCGGCTTGGCCAACAAGAGCCGCCGTGGGGCAGTGAAAGGCGGGCAGATGGCCGGGCAAGAGGAACAGCAAGCAGGTGGCGTGCTGTCAGCTATGGCGGGCCGCGGCGACGAACGCGACCGAATCCAACGAAAGACCCTGTGGATACTGGCGATCACGCAGGTGATCGGCACCGTCGGGGTGGGCGTCGCCCCCTCGATCGGTATCCTGCTCGCCGAAGAAGTCACCTCCAGCGAAGTCTGGGCGGGGCTGGCACGAACCGCCAGCACGCTCGGTGCGGCCCTGTTCGGAGTGCCCTTGGGTAATCTCGCGGCGCGCTTCGGACGCCGCGTGGCACTGACCAGTGGCTGGTGGCTCGCCGCGCTCGGTGGGTTGCTACTCGTACCGGCCGCCCAGTACAACGTGGTGGCCCTGTTGTTCCTCGGCCTACTACTCATCGGGTCGGGCTCGGCCATCAGCCTCCAGGCCCGTTTCGCCGCCACCGACCTGGCGCAGAGCGCACATAAGGGCCGGAGTCTAGCGCTGGTCGTCTGGGTGGGCACCATCGGCATGGTGCTTGGCCCGAACCTCGGGATACCCGGGCAGTGGCTTGGAACGCTGACCGGACTGAATGTCTACGCCGGAGCCTTCCTGATTGCCGGTCTGTGCATGGCGTTGGCCGGTGTCCTGATTTTCATCTGGCTACGACCGGACCCCTTGCTGATTCTGCAGCGCGACGACGCCACCTCGCCCGCGGCCCCACGACCTGCTCGGGGCGGTTTCGGCCGCATCGCCGAGGAACTGCGCGTCAATCGGCGGGCCCGGTATGCGGTTGTGGCGATCCTCAGCGCACAGATCGTGATGGTCTCGGTGATGACGATGACCCCGGTGCACATCACGCATCACGGGGGCTCTGTCACCCTTGTCGGGCTGACCATCTCGCTGCACATTCTGGGCATGTATGCGCTCTCGCCCGTGGTCGGATTCATCGCCGACCGTATCGGGCACCGGTTCGCGATAGGAATCGGCTTGGTCTTCTTTGCCGGGGCGCTCTTAGCCGGTGGGCTGTGGCCGCAGGATATGCGCTGGATTATGGGCAGCTTGATCCTCCTCGGTCTGGGCTGGTCCTTTGTCAACGTTGCCGGTTCGGCACTGTTTTCCACCGTGGTCTCGGATCACTCGCGCGCCTCGGCGCAGGGCGGTGTGGATGCGCTGTCCAATCTGTGTGCCGCGGGCGCTGCGCTCGCGTCCGGTCCACTGATGGCAGGGACCTCCTTTGCCACGCTCACGCTGGTGGCGGGGCTGGTGCTGCTGCCGCTGTTGCTGCAGACACTCGGGGGAATCCGGCGCACGCCCGCGGATTAAGCGTGCCGGAGCGGTGCCACGTGCCGCACATATGCGCAAGGGTCCGCCACCACAGCTAAACGTGGTGACGGACCCTTGAGCGTGTTTGCCTTAGCGGGCGACGACCGGAACCGCGGTGATCGGCCAACCGGTGATCTGCTTCGGGCGCGGGGTGGCGTAGGTGCGCACCTTGGAGGTGCTCAACCGCATCCGCACGAGCGACTCGGCGATGGTGACCGCGGCGCGCACTCCATCGACGATCGGCACGCCGGTGGCCAGACGCACCTGCTCTTCAAGTTCGGCCATGCCGCCGCAACCAAGGCAGATCACCTCGGCCTTGTCCTCGAGCACGGCCTTGCGCGACTGCTCCACGATGGCCTGCACGGCGCGCTCGGGCTCGGATTCAAGCTCGAGGACACCCAGCCCGCTGGCGCGTACCGACGCGAGACGGTCGGTGAGCCCGGCCAGCTTGAGCCGGTCCTCGATCAGCGGCACGGTGCGATCCAGGGTGGTGACCACCGAGTACTTGTGTCCGAGGAATTGGGCCGTGGAGGCTGCGGCCTCGGTGATGTCCACGACCGGGACATCGAGCAGTTCCTGCAAACCCTCGCGCCCGTGTTCGCCGTAGCCGGCTTGGATCACGGCGTCGAAGGGCTCGGGGTAGTTGCTGACCTTGTCCATGACGGCCAACGCCGCGAGGTAGCTTTCGAAATTGCCTTCACAGGAGTCCGCACCGAAGTCCGGGGTCAGTTCGACAATCTCGGTGCCCGGGGAGGCGACCTGACGGGCGGAGTCGCCGATGGCCTGGGTCATCGAGGCGGTGGTGTTGACGTTGAGAATGAGAATACGCATGGGGTTCTTCCTGCCAGGATCGGACTAGTGCTTCGGTGCCACGGCGATGGCTTCGCCGTCGATGTCGGCCAGATCCACCGGCCGCTTGGCCAGCAGCAGGTAGGCGATGGCGCCCGCGCCGGATCCAAGGAACCAGGCGAAGGGGCCGACCACGTGAAGCGCGGGCAGGAAGGCCAGCAGCAGGGCCACTACGGAGCTGATCGCCAGGGCGGTGACCGCGCGGTAGTTCACACCGCGGGTGAAGTAGTAGGTGCCCTCCGGGGTGGAGCGGTACAGGTCCATCACGTTCACCCGCGCGCGGCGGATGATCCAGTAGTCGGCCATGATGATGCCGAACAGTGGGCCGAGCAGAGCGCCGAGACCACCGAGGAAGTAGTTGATGATCTGCGGCGAGTTGTACAGGTTCCACGGCAGGATGACCAGCCCGATCACGCCGGAAATCAGCGCGGCCTTGCGGAAGTCGAGGTGCTTCGGGAAGAGGTTGGTCAAGGCGTAGGTCGGGGCCACGAAGTTGGCCATCAGGTTCACCGCGATGGTCAGCACCAGCAGGGCGCCGGAGGCCAGCAACAGGGCGAAGGTGTTCGGTACCGAGGCGACCACATCCGAGGGCGAGGCGATCACGGTGCCGTTGATGGAGAACTGGGTGCCGGTCAGCACCACGACGATGGCGCCGAAGAAGAGCATATTCAGCGGGATGCCGAAGAAGTTACCGCGTACGATCGAGTTCTTGGTGGCCGCACCGCGGGTGAAGTCGCAGAAGTTCAGCACGAAGGTGCCGTAGATGGAGACCCAGAGGGCCGCTGCGCCGAAGATGGCGATCCACATATCCAGCCCGGACTTGGTTTCGCCGGTGCTCAGCGAGATGTTGAAACCGGATTCGAAGAGCATCCAGATGGCTAGGGCCAGGAAGGTGACCAAGATGATCGGGCCGGCGAAGGCCTCGTACTTGCGGATCATCTCCATGCCGTAGCTGACGATGATCAACTGAATGATCCACAGGACCACGAAGCAGATCCAGCCCAGCAGATTCAGCCCCAGGAAGCTGGTTTCCTGCAGCGTTGCGGCGCCCGGTGCAACGGCAATGATCATCACGCTGAGCACCTGAGAGGCCAGATAGGTCTGGATGCCGAACCAGGCGATGGCTACGGCGCCGCGGAGCAGTGCGGGAATCTGTGCGCCGTTGATGCCGAAGGCGATGCGGCTCATCACCGGGAAGGGAACGCCGGTCTTCTCGCCCATGAACCCGGAGAGATTCAGCAGCACGAAGAGTAGCAGGGCACCGATGCCCAGTGCGGAGAGGATCTGCCATCCGCTCATGCCCAAGGCAAAGAGCCCGATGGCGAAGGCGTAGTTACCCAGCGAGTGCACGTCGTTGGCCCAGAGCGTGAAGATGCTGTAGGCGTTCCAGGTGCGGCCGGATCTCGTGGTGGGGGCCAGGTCCTGGTTGTAGAGCGAAGCGCTCAAATTGTGGGGGTTTTCCGGGGCAATGCCGGAAGAATTGGTGGTCAGCAACACTGGCTGAGCATCGGTAGGGCTGGTTTTGGGCAGCGCCATTGCGAGTTCCTTAGAAAAGGTGGCATGAGGTGCGCGAGGTTACGTCGAGGCGACGTGAAGTGGACGCACTACGGCCACGATGAATGGGGGAGCGACGGTCTAAAAATGGCGCAGAGCGCGCCCAGAGAAACGACGACGTCGCGGGCTGGGAACCTAAGGAATCTACGGGAATACCGGCTGGCCGAAGTGCGCGTAGAACTCGACGTTGGTGTTGCTGTAGAGGTAAAAATTGCTGCGCGAAGCAAGGGTGCGGGCGGTGCCCGCAAGGCGCTTGGGTGATCCGGTGGATCGTGGTTGGTTCATGGCTGCTCCTGAGCTATGTACTACAACTCCGAGATGTGTGCCACATCACTGGGTTCACTAACCTTAATGGTCGACCAGATGCTCGCGCAAGATCTTTTGGTAAAAAACTTTTCGCTGGCTGGAAATTGTTACCCACGCGCTGAGCCGCGAGTTACCGCTGGCTGGGGATTCTCTTGGGGTTGCGAAACTTCTCTGCCTACTGCTTGACAGTGATCCGCGCCTCCCCCTAGAGTTTTCATCAAGCAAAACATAAATTCCGCTCTGTGGAATCAGCGACCGATCCTGAAGGAGGCACCGAAGTGTCCTACACTCTGAACTGCTCAATCCTGCTCACCGAGCTGCCCATCCTCGAGCGCGCCGCCGCCGCCAAGGCCGCGGGCTTCGACAGCGTGGAATTCTGGTGGCCCTTCGCCGAGGCCGTACCCACCGACAAGCAGGTCGATGAATTCATCGCCTCGCTGAAGGACGCTGGTGTACAGCTCGACGGTCTGAACTTCTTCGCCGGCGATATGCCCGGCGGCGATCGCGGCCTGGTCTCCTGGAAGGGACGCTGCAGCGAATTCAAGGACAACGTGGCAGTGGTCGCCGCCATCGGCGAAGCCACCGGCTGCACCTCCTTCAACGCCCTGTACGGCAACCGTCTGCCGGACTACTCGGCCGCCGAACAGGACGAGCTGGGCCTGAAGAATCTGCTGGTCGCCACCGAGGGTGTGGCCAAGATCGGCGGCACCGTACTGATCGAACCGGTCTCCGGCACCGAGGCCTACCCGCTGAAGACCGCCGCCGACGCGCTGAAGGTAGTCGACGCCGTGAAGGCCGAGGGCAACAGCAACATCGCACTGCTGGCCGACTTCTACCACATGGCCGTCAACGGTGACGATGTCGCCGCCGTGATCGAGGCGCACGCCAAGGACTTCGGCCACATCCAGATCGCCGACGCTCCGGGCCGCGGCGCACCGGGCACCGGCGAGCTGCCACTCTTCGACTGGATCAACCGCTCCCGCGAACTGGGCTACACCGGCAAGGTCGCCCTGGAATACAAGCAGGACGCCGCCACCGCCTTCCAGTGGTTGACCTCCACTTCCGCCACCGCCTAAGCACCCGCACCACCTAGATTTTTTGGAGTAAGACATGTCGCAGAACGTTGCATTCATCGGACTTGGCATCATGGGCCTGCCGATGGCCAAGAACCTCGTCAACGCCGGCTTCACCGTCACCGGTTTCAACCGCAGCCAGAAGGCCATCGATGACCTGGTCGCCGCCGGCGGCAAGGGCGCCTCCTCGATCGCCGAGGCCGTCAAGGACGCCGACGTCGTGATCACCATGGTCCCGGACTCCCCGGATGTTGAAGCCGTGGTCACCGGCGAGGAAGGCGTGTTCGCCAACGCCAAGGACGGCGCGCTGTGGATCGACAACTCCTCGATCCGCCCCGACGTTTCGGTCCGCCTGGCCGAAGAGGCCCGCGCCGCTGGCCTGCGCCCGCTGGACGCACCGGTCTCCGGTGGCGAAGCCGGTGCCATCGACGGCGTGCTCTCGATTATGGTCGGCGGTGCGCAGGAAGACTTCGATGCAGCCCAGGACGTACTCAACGCCGTGGGTAAGACCATCGTGCTGGTCGGCCCGGCAGGTTCCGGCCAGACCGTGAAGGCCGCGAACCAGCTGATCGTTGCCGCCAACATTCAGGCGCTCTCCGAAGCAGTGGTGTTCCTCGAGGCCTACGGCGTCGACACCGCATCGGCGATCAAGGTCTTGGGCGGCGGTCTGGCCGGCTCCAAGGTCTTGGACCAGAAGGCCCAGAAGATCCTGGACCGCGAATTTGCCCCGGGCTTCCGCCTGGCCTTGCACAACAAGGACATGGGCATCGTGACCTCCGCCGCCCGCGAAGCTGGCGTGGTGCTCCCGCTCGGTGCCCTCGTGGCCCAGCTGGTCACCTCGACCGTGGCCTCCGGCGACGGCGCACTGGATCACTCGGGTCTCTTCCGCGGCGTACAGCGCCTCGCCGGCAAGGCCGAGTAAGTTTCCCTCTCCCGCAAGGGACTGGCTACAGAATTCCTGGGGCGGGTGCACCGGCAAACGGCTGCACCCGCACCGTGGCCCCACCCGACGGCAACTGGACAGATTAGCTTTCTCCTTATTCCGGTGATCCCTGAACCGCCGGAGACGGTGTCCTTCGTTCCTAACACCTAGCGTCTGTCACGCTCACGGTTCCGTCGTCGATGGTGACTCATCTGCGTGATGCCACTAGCGGTGCGGCGGCAGATGCTCACCGTTTGCTCTTTCCACCCGCCCCAGGTCTCTACCTCCTGACTGAACCTCATCGCCCCCTCGAAGCGGGCGTACCACCCCAAAGGATTTGTGATTCAAATGGCAAAGATGCGCGCAGTAGATGCGATCGTGCTGATCCTGGAGAAGGAAGGCGCCACCGAGGCGTTCGGCCTGCCAGGTGCCGCAATCAACCCGCTGTACTCGGCGATGAAGCAGCATGGCGGAATCAACCACACCCTGCACCGCCACGTCGAGGGTGCCTCGCACGCCGCCGACGGGTACTCCCGCGCCACCGGCAACATCGGCCTCTGCCTGGGCACCTCCGGCCCGGCCGGCACCGACATGATCACCGGCCTGTACGCCGCGATCGCCGACTCCATCCCGATGCTGTGCATCACCGGCCAGGCGCCGACCAACGTGCTGCACAAGGAAGACTTCCAGGCCGTGGACATCGAGTCCATCGCCAAGCCGGTCACCAAGTTCGCGGCCACCATCCTGGAGCCGGGCCTGGTGCCGGGCTACTTCGCCAAGGCCTTCCAGGTGATGCGTTCGGGTCGCCCGGGCCCGGCCCTGCTGGACCTGCCGATCAACGTGCAGCTGGCCGAGATCGACTTCGACATCGACGCCTACGAGCCGCTGCCGGTGGTCAAGGCCGCCGCAACCCGTGGCCAGGCCGAGAAGGTTGTCGACCTGCTCACCGCCCACGAGCGTCCGATCATCATCGCCGGCGGTGGCATCATCAACGCCAACGCCTCGGACAAGCTCGTCGAGCTGGCCGAAGAGCTGAACATCCCGGTCTCGCCGACCCTCATGGGTTGGGGTGCGATCCCGGATAACCACCGCCTGCAGGCCGGTATGGTGGGCATCCAGACCCACACCAAGTACGGCAACGAAACCTTCTTGGCTTCGGACTTCGTGCTGGGTATCGGTAACCGCTGGGCCAACCGCCACACCGGCGGGCTGGACGTGTACCGTGCCGGCCGCAAGTTCGTGCACGTGGACATCGAGTCCACCCAGATCGGTCGCGTGTTCTCCCCGGATTTGGGGATCGTCTCCGACGCCGGTGCCTTCCTCGAGGTCGTGCTGGAGGTTGTGCGTGAGCGCAAGGCCGCCGGGTCGGTGCCGGACTACTCGGCCTGGGCCGACGAGTCGACAGCCCGCAAGGGTACCAACCACCGCAAGACCAACTTCGACAATGTGCCGATCAAGCCGCAGCGCGTGTACCAGGAAATGAACGCGGCCTTCGGCGAGGACACCACCTACGTGTCCACCATCGGGCTCTCGCAGATCGCCGGCG
Source organism: Glutamicibacter endophyticus (assembly GCF_048457885.1). Taxonomy (NCBI): domain Bacteria; kingdom Bacillati; phylum Actinomycetota; class Actinomycetes; order Micrococcales; family Micrococcaceae; genus Glutamicibacter; species Glutamicibacter endophyticus. Next base: position 3,339,556 of record NZ_CP174200.1, on the reverse strand, counting down.
CGCAGATGCTGCACGTCTTCGGCCCACGCAAGTGGATCAACGCCGGACAGGCCGGCCCGCTGGGCTGGACCGGACCGGCCGCCCTGGGTGTGGTGCGCGGCAAGCCGGGCGAGACGGTGGTGGCCCTCTCCGGTGACTACGACTTCCAGTTCATGATCGAGGAGCTCGCCGTGGGCGCGCAGTTCAAGCTGCCGTACATCCACGTGGTGGTCAACAACTCCTACCTGGGTCTGATCCGTCAGTCGCAGCGCCCCTTCGAGATGGATTACCACGTCTCGCTGGCCTTCGATAACATCAACTCCCCGGAGACCAACGGCTACGGCGTGGACCACGTCAAGGTCGCCGAGGGTCTGGGCTGCAAGGCCGTGCGCGTTCAAGACCCGGCCAAGCTGGCCGAGGGCTTCGCCGAGGCAGGTCGCCTGGCCGCCGAGCATCAGGTGCCGGTGGTTGTCGAGGTCATCCTCGAGCGCGTCACCAACATCGCCATGGGCGCCCAGCTGGACGCCGTCAACGAGTTCGAGGACCTGGCCCTGAGCCCGGCCGACGCACCGACCGCCCTGGTGCCGTTGAACATCGGCGAGAAGGTCAACGCCTAACCTGTTACGTAACATCACGCTGCCGCGCCGCGTTTCCGACAATACTGGGAGCGGGCGCGGCAGCGTTCACATCTACCGAAACTTTTTGCATCTCAAGGAGCGTAAGAGCCGATGAAGATCGTCATTGCCTCGGACAAGTTCAAGGGCACCCTGACCGGCGCGCAGGTGGCCCAGGCCGTCGCCACCGGGCTTGAGCGCTCCATCCCCGGCGTACAGACCAGCGCGGTACCCGTAGCCGACGGCGGCGAAGGCACCGTCGACGCGGCCCTGGACGCCGGTTTCACCCCGCGCCAGGTCACCGTCACCGGACCCACCGGCCAGCCGCTGCAGGCCAGCTACGCGCTCAAGGACGGCGTGGCCGTCATCGAAATGGCCGCGGCCTCCGGGCTGGATGTGCTGCCCGAGGGGCGCAAGGCTCCGCTGACCGCCACGAGCTACGGCACCGGCGAACTCATCAAGGATGCGCTGGATGCCGGGGCCACCCAGATCGTGCTCGGGGTCGGCGGTTCGGCCACCACCGACGCCGGTGCCGGAATGTTGCAGGCCTTGGGTGCCAGCTTCCGCGACGCCTCCGGAGACGAACTACCCGGTGGCGGCGGGGTGCTCGAGCACCTGTCCACCGTGGATCTGTCCAAACTGGATGCGCGCCTGCGTGACACCACCGTGCTCCTTGCCGCCGACGTGGATAACCCGTTGACCGGCGCGAACGGTGCGGCCCATGTCTTCGGCCCGCAGAAGGGTGCCGACGAACAGCAGGTCGCGCAGCTCGACGCGGCCCTGGGGCACTTTGCCGATCAGGTCGAGGCCCAGTTGGAAAACAGCTACCGGAATAACCCCGGTGCCGGCGCCGCCGGCGGCATGGGGTACGCGGCCATGGCCGTGCTCGGTGCCACGCGCCGCCGCGGTATCGACGTCGTCCTCGAATTCACCGGTCTGGAACAGGCCCTGCAGGGGGCCGACGCGGTGATCACCGGCGAAGGCAGCCTCGACAGCCAGTCGTTAGAGGGCAAAACCCCCATCGGCGTGTCCGAAATGGCCGCCGCACACCAGGTGCCGGTGTACGGCATCTGCGGGCGCACCACGCTGGATGCCGAAACCCTGCAGAAGGCCGGCTTCCGCGCCACCGTTGCCCTCATGGACCTGGTGGACAGCCCGGAGGAGGCCATGGCCCGCGCCGCCGAACTGGTGGTGGATGCGGCCGAAAAGCTCGGCGAGCAGATCGGCGCGGATCTGGCGCTCAAGCGCACCGCCAGCTAAGCCTTAACCACAGCAACAGCGTTCCCGCCGGGTCGATGACCCGGCGGGAACGCTGCGTTTAAGCGGGAGGTTAGCCGCGTGGCCCGACGGCGTCGAGCGTGCGGCCTCGCGGATTTGTGCGGACGCGGCGCGGTAAGCGCAGCGCGCCGGCGGTTACCGCGAGGATCGAGAGCAGCACCAACACGCCGGCCGGGGCGGCCACCGCCCACGGGGCGCGCTCGAGATAGTTCAGCCCCTCGGCCAGAATTAGCCCGAGCTCCGCGGTCGGCGGCTTCGGGCCAAGCCCCAGATACCCCAGGCTGGCTAGGGTCAGCGCGAGCCCCGGCAAACGCAACAGCGCATGCTTCAGGAGCGGGCCGAGCAGCTGCGGCAGCAGGTGCCGGAAATAGATCTGCGCGCGGTTGAGTCCGAGCAACGGCAACATGCGAATATGCGCCTGGGCCGAGAACTCATGTAAAAGCGCGGAGGTGTGCGCGGCCAGCGGGGCCCAGCCCACCGCGGAGACCGCGATCACCGCCCCGGGCACCGAGGGGCCGAAGATCGTGGCCACCAGCAGCCCGGCGATAATTGGCGGCGCCGCATTGGCGACCTCCAACGGGCCGATGCTCAGCCGCGGGAAGCTGCCCAGCACAATGCCCAACACGAGGCAGATCGCCACCACCAGCAGAGCCAGCGCCAAAGTGAGCAACGCCCCGTGCCCCACCCGCGCCAGCAGGTCACGTCCCGAGGCGTCCGCCCCGAAGGGGAGCAACAGGCTCGGCGCGGCCAGCCGCGGATGTGCGGAGGCGAAGGGGTCACGCGGCAGGGCGCAGAGCACGATGACGGCCAACAATGCCAGACACCCGCCCGGCAGCAACAGGTCGCGTCGCGTCGAGGCGCCGGCCAGGGCGGAGATCGGCACATTGCCCGCGCGCACGGCCGGTCCCAGAATGAGCCAGCGCACCAGCGCGGCGGCGGTGCCCAACAGCGCGGCGAGCAGCAGCAACACCAGCAGGCTGGCCTGCAGCGCCGGAACGTCCTGCGCCGAGGCCGCCCCGAGCATCAACCGTCCGAGCCCGGGGATGGCGAAGGTCTGTTCCACCGCGACGGCTCCGCCGGTGAGCCCGATGACCACCAGCGCCAGCTGTCCCACCAGTGGGGCCGTGGCGCGCCGTAGCGCCGCCAGGGCCACGGACAGCGGCCGGTAGCCGGCCCGCTGCCAGGTGGCGACCCAGCGTTCGGCGAGGGTGGCCGCCAGCGAATCGGAGAGCAACTTGCCCATCAACCCGCCGGCCGGAATGCCGAGGGCCAGGGCCGGAAGCACCGCATTGTGCAGGGATTCCCAGCCGAAGGGCGGGAACCAGCCCAGCCAGATCGCGAAGATCAGCATCAACAGCATCGCCAGCACGAACTCGGGCAGCGCGGTCAGTGCGGTGGCCGCCGCGCCGCTGCCAGCCCGCACCTTTCCATTCAGGCCACGGCGCAGCACCGGTAGGCAGAGCCCAATGCAGCAGCACAACGCGACCAGCAGCGCCAACCCCATAAGTGTCAGCGAGACGGCGAGGGCCGCGAAAATACCCTCGGCCACCGGAGTATGGGAAACCCACGAGGTGCCTAAATCACCGTGCAAAACCCCGGCGAACCAGTCCACCATGATGTGCCAGGGCCCGCGGTCCAGCCCCAGCTCGGCGCGGATGGCGGCAAGGGCCTCATCGGTGGCCTCACGGTCGGCATAGCGTGCGCGCAGAATTGCCCGCTCGGCGGAGACCGAGGAAAACCAGGGAAGCAGCCCGGCGATGGCCAGCGTGGCGGAGAAGGCTAGGACCCGCGAGCCCCACCCGATCAGCGATTTCATGGTTCGATCGCGGTGGAGGTGGAAACCAGCGCGCGCTCGCGCGGATCACGGACCGCGTCGCGTACCTGCCGCTCACCCTGAATGACGCGTTCGTGGAGCATCGGGATCGCCGCATCGCTGGCCAAAATCAGCGACTCGGCCCGGGCGATCGCGGCTCGACGCTCGGCGCCGGGGGCCGCGGCACTGGCCTCGGCCAACGCCCGGTCGATGTCCTTATCGCAGAGCTGAGAAATGTTGAAGGAACCCTTGCAGGCGAAGTCTGAGTACATGTAAGCCACCGGGTCACCGGAGTCCAGTACGGTGGCGCGGGAGAGAATGAAGGCGTCGAATTTGCCCTCGAGCGCATCGGCCTCGATGTACTGGTATTCGCGCACGTCCTGGGTGACCTCGAAGCCGGCCGCCTCGAGTTGCTGTTCAATGAGCACGGCCACCTCGGGAAGTTCGGCCCGGTCCGTGAAGGTACCCAGCTTGATCTTCGCCCCGTCCACCTTCGCCGCGGCCGGTCGCGTGTTCAGCGTCTGCTGATAGGCGGCTGCCTCGCGTTCGGCGGCGACCCAGGGTAGCGCCGGGCCGAGCAAACCGGCGGCCTGGTCGGCGCGCTGCTCGTATACGTCGGCGACGATCCGCGCCCGGTCGATGGCTTCACGGGCCGCGGCCCGCACCGCAGGGTCCTTGAAGGGACCGGATTCGGTGTTCAAGTAGAGCGTATTGGTGCGTGGCATGGGCACCTCGAAAATGAGCGAGGGGTCGATCTGCGCGGCCTGGCCCACCGGGATGGCCTCGACGATATCGGCCTCGCCGGTGCGTAGCGCGGCCGCGCGAGCCGTTCCGTCGGGCACATAGTGCACGTCGAGTCCGGCCGCGGCGGCCGGCTCGCCCCAGTACTTCTCAAAGCGGTTCAGCGTGGCCGAGGAGGTGCCATTGGAGGCAACGAGTTCGTAGGGGCCGGTGCCGGTGCCCACCGGGTTCACCGTCTGTCCGGTGTAGGCGGCGGGGGAGAGGATGGACAGCTGCGGGCTGGAGAACCGGTGCGAGAGCAGCGGGTCGGGCTGCGCGGTGGTGATCAGTAGCTTGTCACCCTCGGTACGGATGCTCAGTTCCACCCCGTCGAGAATGCGTGGCTGCGGGGTGGCATCCACGGCATGTTGCAGGGCGGCGGCCGCCACCTCGGCGGTCAGCTCGGTGCCGTCGTGAAAGCTCACCCCGTCACGGATGGTGAAGGACCAGGTGCGCTCGTCGACGCGGTTTACGGCGCTGGCCAGCTTCGGTTCGGCCTCGTCCTGCTCGTTGAGCACGGTCAGCGTTTCGGCGGTGTTCCAGCGGGAGAGTTTAAAGGCATCATCGCTCAGCGGGCTCAGCCCGGAACGTGGCGGCTGCAGCATGGCCAGCGAGATGCGTTGCTCGCTCTCCTGCTCGGCGGAGGCCTGCGACGAAGAGAAGCAACCGGTCAGGGCCATCGGCATCAGGCCGATCAGCGCAAGGCCGGAAACTAGTCGGGTGCGAGTGCGGGTGAACATCGTGGTTCAACTCCTTTAGTTGGTGGTTGAAAGCTGGGATTCCGCGGTGGCCGAGGCCGCCACGGGCGGTATGGTGCGGGTGATCACCGCGGCGCTGAGCAGCCCGAGCACTGCAAGCAGGGCCCAGGGCAGTGCGGCCAGCGGTCCGCTGTGTGCCGCGCGTTCTAGCAGCGGGCCGAGGACGAGCCCGGTGAGTAGCACCGCGACACCCGAAACGCTGGCCTGCAAGCCGAGCCGGGCGCCGCGCGAAGCCTCCGGACCCTGACTGCATAAGTGCAAAATGGTGGGGCCGACCAATAGGTGCCCGAGGATGAAGCACAGCACCATGCAACCCACCGGCAGGTAACTCCACGGTTCGCGTCCCGGGCTCAGCGCCGCGAGCGCCAGCGTGCCGAACCCTAGGGTCATGAGCCCGAAACCGGTGCGCAGGGTGGCGCCAGGGCCCAGGTGGCGTCCGAGGCGTGCCAAGGGCAGCTGGCAGGCAATGGACAACAGCGAGATCCCCAGGAAGATCCAGGCGATGCTCGCTCCCGGCGCCTGGATGCGGCGCAGTTCCACCGGCAGCCCGAGATATAGCTGGTTGTAGCCCACTAGGTTAATGGCGCTGAAGATCGTGAAGGCGAGAAAGCGCCGGGAAAACCTGGGCCGCGACCTGCTGGGGCGGGCACCGGAGGGCGCCGCTCGGTGCGGCGGGACCACGCGCCAAGCGACGACCGCAAGTACCGCGAAAAGCAGCACGCAGCCGGTGGCCAGCGCCGCGAAACCGGTGGGAAGCAAAAGCAGCGCCACTAGCGGTCCCAGCGCCGTGCCAATTTCGCCGACCATATTAAACAGGGCGAAACTTCCGGCGGTGCCGCGGGCAGAGTTGGCACCGGCCCGTGAGACGAGCACCTGAAGCGCGGGGGAGAACAGGGCCGCCCCGATGCCGGTGCACAGCGCACCGAGCACCAGCCAGGGTAGCGTCCCGCTAAAGCCCAAGGCCATAAACCCGACGATGCGCAGGGCGAAGCCACAGACCAGGGTGGATCGCGCCCCGAAACGGTCGGTGAGCATCCCGCCGAGCAAGAACATGCCCTGTTGGCTAAAGGTGCGTAGCGACAGCACCAGGGCGATAGCGCTGGTGCTCAGCGCATGCGAGGTGGCCAGCACATGCGCCAGGAGCGGCATGACCGCGAAGAAACCGATATTGCATCCGCACTGGGCGATCAGCGCGAACCGCAGGGTGGAGCTCGCCTTCACCGGCTCACAGCGCTCCGGGGCACCGGTACCGAGGCACGCAACAGCCGTGGGAAGTCGGCGGTGGAGTTACGCAGAATGTCGCTGGTAGCGCCTTGCTCGACGATGCGCCCACCATCGAGCACCAGGGTGCGCTCGCAGAGCCGCTCCAAGGCGTGCAGGTCGTGGGTGATGAAGAGCATTCCGGAGCCGCGCTCGGCACCGAGCCGGATGAACAAGTTGAGCACCGCCTCACGTAATTCCGGATCGAGGCCGCTGACCGGTTCGTCGGCAAGCAGAAGTTGCGCCCCGGTGCACAGGGCACGGGCGATTGCCACGCGCTGTGCCTGGCCGCCGGAAAGCTCCTGCGGATAGCGCTCGAGCACCGTCGCCGGTAGCTGGACGGCCTCGAGGGCCGCACGGGCCTGCAGTTTCCGGTCCCCGGGCACGGCGAGGTATTTCATCGGTTCGGCCAGCGCGCTGGCCACCGTCAGTCGCGGGCTGAGGCTTGCCGCGGCATCCTGCGGTATATATTGCACGGCGCGCCGGTACCAGTGCAGGGTGGAGCGCGCGGTGGCCCGAACCGCCTGCCCATCGAACTCCAGGCTGCCGGCATCGGGCGGCAACAGGCCCAGCAAGATGCGCGCCAGCGTGGTCTTTCCGGCTCCCGAACGGCCAATGAGCCCTAGCCGTTCACCGGGCGCGATGCTCAGGCTCACATCGGTGAGCACCTGGCGTGCCTGCCGACCGCGGCCAAAGCGCTTACTCAGTGCGTGGGCTTGCAAGGTGCTCATGCGCTCGCCGCCAGTGCGTGCGGGTGCGCTGCTTCGGACAGGGCCAGGCTACGCTGCGTATGCACCGTCCCGTGGCGCAATTCGATCGCGCGGTCGCAGAGCTGTGCCGCCACGGGCAGGTCGTGGGTGATGAAGACCAGCGTGGCGCCCAGCTCGGTCACGGTCTGATCGATCAGTCGCAGGATACTTGCCTGGGTGACCATATCCAGTGCGGTGGTGGGCTCGTCGAGAATGAGCAGATCGGCGCGCTGGGCTAGGGCCATCGCGAGGCAGATGCGTTGTCGTTGCCCGCCGGAGAGCGTGCCGGAGTAGCAACGCGCCACCGGGCTCGGGTCTTCGAAGCCGACCCGTTCGAGCATCTGCAGGACCTGCGGGTCATTGCCGCTCGGCGCGCCCAAGGCCTTGGCGAGCTGCCGACCCACGCGCACCAGAGGGTTAAGCGCGGTGAAGGAATCCTGAGACATGCTGCTGACACGGGTGAGAGCCGCCCGGTCTTTGCGCGCACTGAAACGTAGGTCCTGTCCGAAGAGACGCACGGAGCCGCGCCTCTGTTGCGCCGGGCCGGTGGCACCGTGCATTAGCCCGGCGCAGAGCGATTTACCGGAACCGGAACGGCCAATGAGCGCGACGCGTTCGCCTTCCTCAATGCGGAAGCTGAGATTCTTCAGCAGTTCGGTATGGCCAACGCTCAGGTGCAGGGCGTCGAATTCTACGGCGGGTGATTTCATGGTGGCTCGCAATGTTCGGAGGGGCACCTAAACCTTATTGCGAATGAGTTGCAATATCAAAACTACGGTAGAGTAGCTTTACGTTCCACGACGTAGGGGGCAGCGCAGAATGTTAGCTGCCTTACCAACTGCCCCTCGGCCGGCGCTACCTCGATATTCTGGTGAGGTTAACCATCAACCAAGACAGCACAAGGAACCCACGTGTCATTAACTCAGGAAATGACCTCCACGCCGAGCACGCTTCCGGCCCGTGGCACCGCAGTGCAACAGCGCTGGGTCGCCGGCGTCTTTCGGGGTATTGCATTGCTCGAATGCCTCACGTGGGTCGGCATGCTCACGTCCTTGCTGTTTAAATACGTGATCAACGGAAATGCCCTCGGCGTGACGATTTTTGGTTGGGCCCACGGTATAACCTGGCTGCTTTTCTTGGCCTCCGCGCTCGCCGCGGCGGTGGTATTCCGCTGGAAAATCTGGGTATTCCTTCTCGGCTGCGCGGTCTCCACGCTCCCGTTCCTTACCTGGCCCTTCGAGCTGTGGATGGCACGTTCTGGGCGGTTACGCGTCTCCGGTTAGAAAAGTCATCCCCACGATGACCTCGCGGCGTGCCCGGGGGCGGCCATAATGAAGACGGGGCGCTAAGCCCGCACATTAGCCACCGAAAGGACGACCGGGACGATGCCGTGGGATTGGCGAGCCGCCATAGACCGGGTGAAAGACGACGCGAAATTTGATGCGAGCCGTGCTTCGGTGCGCCGCTGGGCGCTGAGCATGCAGCAGCCGGTCTCGCATTCGACGCTCGTAGACCGGATCTTCTTTCTCTTCGCAACCGTGGCCGCCCTCTGGCTCGCGGTAGTGGTCTCCACCCAGGGCTTTCGGCACGTCCTTGGGCCGTTACTATTTATCCCCGTCTGGGCTATCTTGGCCTATTTGGCGTTGCCGCGCATTCACCGGATGCTTTCGGATCTCTACGTCCCGGATTACTTCTTCGGGCGTTCGCGAACTGCCGATGGCTTGCTCGGAGATCCGATCAACCTTGCGGTCAACGGCTCCTTGGCGCAGCTTGACCAGGCCATGCGCCAGGCCGGGTGGCATCGCGCGGAGGACGTCACGCTGAGCTCGGCGTTGAAGATCGTAGTTTCCACGATCTTCCGGCGCAGTTATCCCACCGCCCCGGTGTCGCCGCTGATGCTCTTCGGTCGCCCGCAAAACGTGGCCTATCAGCAAGAGGTGGAGGGCAATCCCAAGAAGCGCCATCACGTGAGGTTCTGGCACACCCCGCAAGGGTGGCTCTTGCCCGGCGGCACGGACGTGGATTGGCTAGGTGCCGGTACTTTCGATTCGAACGTCGGTCTGTCGTTGTTCACCATGCAGATCACGCACCGGATCGACGAGAATACCGATATCGAACGCGATCACGTCATCAGCTCGATGACCGAGCACACTCCCGAATTGACGGTCAGCGTGTTGGAGAATTTCACCACCGGTTACCACAGCCGAAACGGTGGCGGTGACCGCTTTATCACCGACGGCAACCTGCCAATTGTCGATGTCAGCCAAGTTGCGGCGCAGTCCTCGGATGAGGGCGAAGAGGTGCAGATCCGCCATTCGCACGAGGCCCTGACCAAGGCACCGCTGGGTATGGTCACCGGCGGTCTGCTGGCCATAGCCATTACCCTGATCACGGCGATCTCGGCGGTGACCGACCCATCTGGATTTGTCGATCAGCCCATTGACGATTGGCAAAGGACCACTTGGGTGGCCATGATCATCGGCTTTTTCGTAGTGCTGTTGGCCTTCCAAATCGAACTGGTGCGTCTGATGTTCAAGCGCCGCCACCGGGCTCGATTTGTGCTGATGGCGACCCTCGCGGCGGGTGTCTTATTGACAGCTCTTGATTACTTTTCACCCGGGGTCAGTATTCGTTTGGATGGGACACTGACCATGGCGACCCTGCAGTGCGTGGCCCTGATCGGTATCACAAGTGATCGGGCCGCCGCCTGGGTCCGCGTGAAACCGCGTCCAGCACTCGAGGCGTAGACCAAGAAATTGTGAACGAGTTCTTTCGCGTTTCCCCTTAAATGGCGATTTTTAAGCAACAATTAACAACGGACAGTTGACGGCGTAAAGCAGGTGAATGGCTTGGCAGGTAAGGACTTCGAACCGGAATCGGTGCGTGTCATCGAGCAAATCCGGAACGAAATTATCGATGGCGTGCGCAAGCCCGGTAGCCGTCTGGTGGAGCGCGATCTCGCCGAAGAACTCGGTGTCAGCCGATTGCCCATCCGCGATGCTCTGCGGGTGCTGGTCTCCGAAGGTTTGGTGACTCCGCGTCCGCGCACCTGGGCCACGGTCCGCGAATTTTCGGCCTCCGACGTGGCCGACCTGCACGAAGTGCGCGCGGCGCTCGAGGCCATGACCTTTACCCTGGCCGCACAACGCCATACTCGGGAAGGACTGGCGGAACTTCGCGAGGTGCTCGACCGGGAGTTGGCTGCCGCGGCGAACCAGGATTACACCACGGCGCGACGTGCCGGGGCGAGCTTTCACGAAGTGGTTATCAAGCTGGCGGGCAACGATTTGCTCTTGGAGTTGCAAAGTTCGTTGGCTCCGCGAATGCGTTGGCTTTTGGCGCAACACGACGATCTGCAGACTATGGCCCACGAGCATGAGTTACTTTTCGAGGCCATCGCGGAACGCGATGTCGAGCTGGTCAAGCGGTTGGTCGAGCAGCACCTGAATACCAGCCGCGGTAGCCTCGCCGATAAGCGAGCCCGTGAGGATGAAGCTGCAACCGAGGCCGGTATTCACTAACTCTTGAATATCAATCGGGTAGTCCGGGATTCCGGACGGCCGGTGTGAATTCTGCGGTACGGCAGACTTGTGAGCGCGATTACATAGAGGGCGTGGCCCTCGTGGGCCGTGTGTAAGAGTCCGCAGTTCCAAGGAGTATCGTGAGAACCAGCCAACCCGCCCAGAGTCTCAAAAGAGGACTAAGTACCCGGCACATCCGGTTCATCGCGCTCGGCTCGGCCATCGGCACAGGGCTGTTCTACGGTTCGGCCGGCGCCATCCAAATGGCAGGTCCGGCGGTGTTGCTTGCCTATGTGATCGGCGGCGCCGTGGTGTTCATGGTGATGCGTGCCCTCGGTGAGATGGCGGTGCGCAATCCGATCTCCGGGTCCTTCGGCTCCTACGCCACCCGCTATGTGGGACGCTTCGCCGGGTTCGTGACGGGCTGGACCTATACCTTCGAAATGTTCGTTGTCGCACTGGCCGATGTCACTGCCTTCGGCGTCTACATGGGTTTCTGGTTCCCGAATGTTGAGCGGTGGATCTGGATCCTAGCGGTGGTCTTCTTTATCGCCGCGGTCAATTTGCTCTCCGTGAAGGTATTTGGTGAGCTGGAATTCTGGTTCTCGCTGATCAAGGTCGTGGCGATCATCGCGATGATCGCCGGTGGTATCGCCGTGATCGTCTTTGGCCTGGGCAACCAGTCCGAAGGTGCCGCAGGCATCTCGAATCTCTTCTCGCATGACGGGTTCATGCCCAATGGCATCATGGGCATGCTCATGTCCTTCACCATCGTGATGTTCGCCTTCGGCGGCACCGAAGTCATTGGCATCACCGCCGGTGAAGCGCAGAATCCACGCAAGGTGATTCCGAAGGCTATCAATTCGGTTCCGATCCGCATTCTGCTCTTCTACGTACTGACCCTCGGCGTCATCATGTCCATTCAGCCGTGGAACACCATCAATGGCGATGAAAGCCCCTTCGTATCGATCTTCTCGAGCATCGGACTGTCCTCGGCGGCTCACGTGCTGAACTTCATCGTGATCACCGCAGCGCTTTCGGCCATCAACGCCGATATCTTCGGTGCCGGACGCATGATTCACGGTATGGCCAAGCAGGGCCAGGCGCCCATGGTCTTTACCAAAACCACCGCCAATGGCGTGCCGTGGGTGACCTCGCTGTCGATGATTGTGGCGTTGCTGATCGGCGTGGTGCTCAATATCTGGTTCGAGGATCAGATCTTCTTCCTGATCGCCGCCTTGGCTACCTTCGCCACCGTTGTGGTGTGGCTGATGATTCTGCTCTCGCATATTGGGATGAAGCGCGAAATTGCCCGCAGGGGCCTGAAGTCCGCAGGTTTCCAGATTCCCTTCTGGCCGCTGGGCAGCTACCTAGCCGTGGCCTTCATGATCTTCGTGATCGTCATGATCGGCGTGGTGCCCGATACCCGTAGCGCGCTAATTACCGGCGCGGTCTGGGTGCTGGCTCTTGGCGCCTGCTACTGGTTCTTCGTGCGCGGTAAGCAAGCGCCCGAAAACGACGAATTCGATGAACAGCCCGATGGCGAGCTCGAACTGCAGCATCAGGTCGAATCCGTGGACGGTCTGCGGTAGCCCTAGTCACCGAGGGTTAGCGGGGGTCGCGAGTGCGTTGCTACGCACCTGCGGCCCCCTTCTTCATGCGGATTTGGGATGGAAAAGAAGCCCAAAGCGCCCTTGTTGGTGGCGTGGCTCACACCTAATCTTAAATGGGATCCCAATTTGGGATCCCAAGGCAGGATGCCGTGCGAACGCACCACGATGGGAAGCGCGCCCCGTCGACTGCCGCCCCCATACACCGCAGCTTCGACGAGGACGTTATATGTCTACGAACCAACGAACATCCCCTCCACTCAAGGACGCGCCGCGCACCGATTCGACCGCCAAGGTCACCAATGTGCGCTGGAAACTATTCATTCTGCTGCTGATTCTGGTCACCGTGAACTACATCGACCGTGGTTCGATTTCGGTCGCTCTGCCGATGATTCAGAAAGAATTCAACCTGCCACCGGAACTGCTGGGGCTCTTGCTCTCGGCTTTCTTCTGGACTTATGCGGCAATGCAGGTACCGGTCGGCTGGTTGATCGACCGTTTCGGTCCCCGCAAAATGCTCACCGCCTCCTGCGTGGGCTGGGGAGCGGCCACCGCGGCCTCCGGCCTTTCCGGTGGTTTCCTGTCCATGTTCATCGCTCGAATGGGTATCGGCGTGACCGAGGCCGGTGTGATGCCGGCTGGCGGAAAGCTCAACGCCCTGTGGATGCCAGCGAAGGAACGCGGCCGCGGTGCCACCATTCTGGATGCCGGTGCCCCACTGGGTGCGGGTCTTGGCGGCATCGCCATTGCCGGCCTGATCGCGTTGACCGGTTCCTGGCGCTGGGCCTTTATCATCGCCGGTGCGGCCACCGTGCTATTGGGTTGGGCCGTGTGGTGGTACGTACGCGATAACCCCCGCAGTCACCCATCCATGAGCGAGGCCGAAGCCGACTATATCGAGGCTGCGCACCGCGAAGAAGACGAAGCCAATGCCGGCAGCAACGGCAAGGGCAAGCTACGCAACTACCTGAAGTACCGTTCCTTCTGGTCCATGTGCTTCGGCTGGTTCGGTTTCAACGGTGTCTTCTACGGCCTGCTTACCTGGGGCCCGCTGTATCTTTCGGAATCCAAGGGTTTCGACCTGAAGGAAATCGGCTGGTCCACCTTTGTGATCTTCGGCGCCGGATTCGTCGGGGAAATTATCGGCGGACGCTTGGCCGACACCCTGCAGAGCAAGGGTTTTGGCACCAATAAGGTCATGCGCACGCTGCTGGGGCTCTCGGCGGTCATGGTGACCCTAGGCTTGGTGGGTACCACCGTGATCCCGGATCCGATTACCGCGGTCATCATGCTGTCGATCGTGCTGTTCTTCCTGCGCTGGGTAGGCCTGTTCTGGGCCGTTCCGGCCACGTTAGGCGGCCGTGCTAACGCCGGCGTGCTCGGTGGCGCGATGAACTTCAGTGGCAATATCGCCGGCTTCCTCACTCCCATCGCGGTGGGTCTGATCGTGGGTGCCACCGGCGGCTACACCTGGGCATTGCTCTACTTCGTCGGGTCGGCCCTGATCATGGGGATCTCCGTGATTACCCTCGACTACTCCAAGCGACTGGCCATCTAAGAAGTAAAGGCAAACCCATGACCGGCGATCCGCGAACCCCTAAGGCCGCACCACTACGCGAACAGGTGCGCGACACCATCCGTCAACGTATTTTCGATGGATACTACGCACCGGGCACCCGGCTGATCGAACGCGATCTGGCCGCGGAGTTCAGTGTGTCGCGCCTGCCGGTGCGCGAAGCGCTACGCATGCTGCGCCAAGAGGGTCTGGTGGTCGAAAAGGCCACCCGCGGATCGCTGGTCGCCTCACTCACCGAAAAAGACGTGCGAGACCTCTTCGATCTGCGCGGGGCGCTGGAGGTTCTGGCCTGCCGATTGGCGGCCGAACGAGCCACCGCAACGCAGTTGGAAGACCTCTCCGAATTACTGGACGCGGCCGATGCGCTCCTTGCGGCCGGCCGCCGCGACAAGGCGCAACGCACGAACAACGAGTTCCACGACCGCGTCATCGACATCGCCGACAACGACCTGCTACGGGCCGCACTGGCCCCACTGACCGGACGCCTGCACTGGCTCTTCCGGCACGTGGATGACCTCGCCGAACTGATCGGCGAACATCGTCGGCTACTGGCGGCCATCGCGAGCGGTGAGCCGGACACCGCCGCCGCCGAATCGGCCCGTCACATCGCCAAATACCGTGCGCAGTTTCCCGAACTGCACGCCACCGTCACCTCAGGACAACAATGAAACTACTAGTGATCAACCCCAATATCTCCGACGACGTCAGCGCGCTGATCGCCGCCGAGGCGCAACGCAGCGCCGCGGCCGACACCGAGCTGAGCGTACGGACCGCCGCCACGGGCATGCAATATATCGAAACCCGTCTCGAGTCGTTGATCGCCGCACCCGCGGTGGCCGAGGCGATCGCGGAGAACCCCGGCCACGACGCCGTGCTGGTCGCCGCCTTTGGCGACCCCGGGATGCCTGCCCTCAAAGAACTGTGCCAGGTGCCGGTGATCGGAATGACCGAGGCCGCCTTAGCGGCCGCCGCGCTGCAAGGCAGCCGCTTCTCGATCATCGCGATCTCCGCGCGGATCACCGCCTGGTACCGCGACACCGTTGAATCCTATGGCTACGGTTCGCGGCTCGCCTCGATCCACTCGTTGAGCGACCCGCTCGGCGGCATCGGCACCGTGCAGCGGGACTTCGGCGACAAGCTGGTGGAACTCGCTCGCCACGCTGTGGAGCACGACGGAGCCGATGTGATCATTCTGGCCGGAGCGCCGCTGGCCGGATTGGCCCGCGAGGTTTCCGACCAGATCCCGGTACCCGTGGTTGACGGCATCTCCGCCGGCGTGAAACTCACCGAGGCCATTGTGGCCCTGCATAGCGGCACGCACCGCGCCGGCTCCTACGGGCCACCCCCTCGCAAGGAACGCCGCGGACTCTCCGCGGCCCTCGACGCACAACTAGCTGCCCGACAGGGCACAGCGGAAAAGGTAAAGGCATGAAAGACACAGTGGTCATCGCCCACGGGCTCGTGGTCAACGCCGACGGGCGGCGCCACGCGCATGTGCTCATCCGTGGCGGACTCATCGAGCGCGTCATCGATGCCAGCGAACCCGTACCCGCAGCCGAGCGCATCATCGACGCCAGCGGAAAGCTCGTAATTCCCGGCGGAGTGGACGGGCATTGCCATATCGCCCAGCGCACCGGGCGCTACGACACCGTAGACGACTACGCCACCACCACCGCCGCGGCGTTGGCCGGAGGCACCACCACGGTTCTGGACTTCGGCATACCCGCCGACACCAGCCAGAGCCCCCTCGAAGCCGCCGAGTATAAACTCTCGCTGCTCGACCAGGCACGCTGCGATGTGGCCCTGCATGCCTCGGTGATCGACTGGGACGAGACGGTACCGGCGCAGCTCGACGCACTGGTCGAACGCGGCATCCGCTCGGTCAAGCTCTACACCACCAACCGCGGCACCACCATGGCCGACGGCGACACCATGATCAAGGTGCTGCGCGAAATGGCGCGGATCGACGGGCTGGCCTATGTGCACGCCGAACATGACCCGATCATCGTGGACTGCACCACCCGGCATGCCGAGGAGGGGCAGATTAGCATCGAGCACCTCCCGGCCACCCGTCCGGAGCTGGCCGAGGAAGCCAGCGTGCGCGAGGTGCTGGATATGGCCGAATACACCGGCGCCGCGGTCTACTTTGTGCACCAGTCCACCCCGGGCGCCGTGGATCTAGTCAGCGCCGCCCGCGAGCGTGGCCTGCCGATCCATTCGGAAACCTGCCCGCACTACGTGGCACTGAACGACGAGGTCTACGCAGGCGAGCTGCCCGAGTTCTACGCCTGCTGCCCGCCCATGCGGGACAAGGCCACCATGCTCGCGCTGCGCCAGCGCCTCACCGACGGGGCCATCGACACGGTCGCCTCCGATCATTCGGCCTACAATCTGAGCCAGAAGCGTGAGCGTCTGGACGATCTGCGGATGATGCCCCACGGCCTGCCCGGTGTGGAAACCCGTCTGCCGGTGACCTACACCCACATGGTCGGCGAGGACCTGAGCGGGCTGGAGACTTTCGTCTCGGTCTTCGCAACCGCCCCGGCCCGACTCAACGGGCTGGTCGGCAAGGGCAGCATCGCACCAGGCTTCGACGCCGACCTGGTGCTCATCGACCCCGCTAAGATGCGCGCGGTGGATGGCACGACGCTTCGCATGGGCACCGACTTCTCACCCTTCGAAGGGATGGAACTGCGCGGCTGGCCCGAGACCGTGCTCAGCCGCGGCACCGTCGTGCTCGATGCCGAAGGCTTCACCGACCCCGGCGCGGTGGGACGCTTCTTACCGCAGGCGCGCTACTCCGAAGCGGTGAACTGGCCATCGCTCGGCCAACCCCATCCAGCCCCGCTGACCGTCCGCTAATCAAGGAGCCGCTATGTTGAAAAACCTGACCGAGTCGGTCGCGTTGACGGCCGACACCTCGGCCACCCGCCCGCTCCGGCTGGGCATGATCGTTCCCTCCTCGAATACCTGCTTAGAGCCGCAGACCTACCGAATCCTCGGGGACCGGGACGACGTTACGGTGCACAGCACCCGCATCCCGGTCACCCGGATCGCCTTGGACGCAGATTCGGATCAGCAGTTCGACGTGGCCGGCATGCAGGCCGCCGCCGAGCTACTGGCCACCGCCGATGTGGACGTCATCGCCTGGAACG
Source organism: Glutamicibacter endophyticus (assembly GCF_048457885.1). Classification (NCBI taxonomy): domain Bacteria; kingdom Bacillati; phylum Actinomycetota; class Actinomycetes; order Micrococcales; family Micrococcaceae; genus Glutamicibacter; species Glutamicibacter endophyticus. The sequence continues at coordinate 3,322,463 of NZ_CP174200.1, read as the reverse complement.
GGACCAGCGGATCCTGGCTGGGTGCCGAGCACGATCGGAAGATCGCGGCCTGTATCACCGAGGCCACCGGTATCCCGGCCACCACCAGCACACTGGCCTATCTCGAAGCCTTCGACCGCTTCGAGCTACAGCGCATCGGTCTGCTCACGCCCTACACCCCGGATGTGAACCTGCAGATCGCGGCGCGTTACGCCGACTGCGGAGTGCAGATCACCGGAAGTCGTCACTTCGATTTGAGCGACAACGAGTCCTTTGCCCGTGTCCAACCGCGGGACCTGCTCGATGGTTCGCGGCAGTTGCTTGCTACGAATCCCGATGCATTGATCTTCCTGTGCACCAACCTCTACGGAGCACCCGTGGTGGAACAGTTGGAAGCCGAAAGCGGACTACCGGTGCTCGACTCGGTGGCCGTGACGCTCTGGCATGCCCTGACGCTGGCTGGGGGAGCGCCGCTGGACGCACGCTGGGGCCGACTGCTCTCCAGCTAGCAACGATCGACCCTTCTGCGAGGACCGGTGCGCCGCCATGGCGCGCCGGTCCTCGTGCTGCGTGGCGTCCGTCCCGCCATGATCTTGAGCGGTGGACTGCCGGCCCTTCCCGCCTGAAGGTTCATCCAAGCGGCAGGTAGGGATCCGCGAAATCATGGGATTTTTGGCTGAAATTACAGCCCAAATAGGCATTGCTCAGTGATGCGGATCACGCAATCATTTATTTGGGATCCACAAACGGGATCCCAAATTCCGGCACCGGTAGATCCCGGGTCGGCCACTCTGAATTCAGAGACGATCCGCAGTATCTTCACCGGTGGCACGGCGTGGCACCACGGTTTCAACCGCGCAACACACGCCACCCACCCACGCAGTATCAGGAGGGCCCATGCCCAGCACATCAGCCATTCAGCGTTCCGCCAGGGGTTCCAAGCCTCGGGGCGGCGATAACTCCATGAAGCGTGTAGTCGCCGCAAGCTTCGTGGGCACCACGCTCGAGTACTACGACTTTTTCGCCTATGGCACCGCCGCAGCCATTGTGTTCCCGGTACTCTTCTTCCCGGGCTCCGAACCAGCCACCGGGCTATTGCTGGCGTTGGCCACCTACGCCGTGGGCTACGTGGTGCGGCCTCTGGGTGCGGCCCTCTTTGGCCATTATGGAGACAAGATTGGGCGCAAGAACGTTCTGGTGGCCACCCTTTTGATGATGGGCTTGGCCAGCGCCGCCGTAGGTCTTCTGCCGACCTACGCGGCGATCGGCGTGGCCGCACCGGCTCTGCTGGTGCTCATGCGCTTCGTGCAGGGCTTGGGCCTAGGCGGAGAATGGGGCGGCGCGGCGCTGATGGTCACCGAGTCGGACACCTCGGGGCGACGCGGCTTCTTCGGCTCCATGGTGCAGACCGCCGCGCCGACCGGACTGTTGTTGGCCACCGGCGTCTTCGCGCTGATTACCGCCGTGACCACCGAGGAGCAGTTCCTCAGCTGGGGTTGGCGCATCCCGTTCCTGGTTAGCTTCGCACTGGTGGCCATCGGCCTGTACATTCGCGTGAAGTTGGCGGAATCCCCGGTATTCGCCCAGGCCGAGGCCAGGGAGGAAGCGCAGCGCGCCAGCGAGGTCAAGGCCCCGCTGCTTCACGTGCTCAAGCACTACAAGAAGGAACTGGCTCTGGCCATTGGCTCGCGCATCGGTAGCGATATCGCGTTCTACATCTTCGCGATGTTTATCTTGGTCTACGGTACCGAGCACCTCGGCTTGAGCAAGTCACTGGCGTTGGCCGCGTCCACGATTTCTGCCGTCGCCCAGATGATCGCACTGCCGTTCTTTGGCTCGCTGTGCGATAAGTTGGGTCGGCGCCCGGTGATGATCGGCGGCGCCTTGGCAGGCATTGCCTATAGCTTCGTCTTCTTTGCGATGCTCGATTCGCGCATTCCATTCCTAGTGCTGATCGCGCCGGCCATCGGCTTGGTGATCGTGGCGGCCATGTATGCGCCAATCGCCTCTTTCATTCCGGAGCTTTTTGCCACGAAGGTTCGGTACACCGGGTCGGCCGTGGGCTTCCAGATGGCCGGCGTTTTCGGTGGCGGCTTCGCCCCGATGATCGCCATGCAACTGATCGTGCTGACACAGACCGGATTCACGGTGGCCGGTTACCTATCCTTGGCGCTGGGACTGATGGTGTTGTGCGTCTACCTCGCCAAGGAAACCAGCAAGATCGCTATGACGGAGGCCGGTAGTGCCAGCGACCCGCACACGCGATAAATCTCCGGTCAACAAGGAACAGGAAAGCCATGAGTCATCTCACCGACGACATCAGCACCACATTGGGCGTACCGGCCACCGAATGGGCTCGCCGCATCCGCGCTGGTGAGATCAGCGCCGAAGATTGCATGGCGCTACACCTGAAAGTTCTCGACCGAGCGAATCCGGCGTTGAACGCGGTGGTGACGCTCAACCCCCTGGCCATGGAACAAGCACGGGCCGCCGACGCGGCGGCGGCCCGTGGGCGGTGGCTCGGAGCACTGCATGGTGTTCCCTTTACGGTCAAAGACACCTTGTCGGTGGCCGGAATGCGGGCCACCGCGGGCAGTACCTTGCTGAAGGATTACCATCCGCATGCCTCGGCCACTGCCGTGCAGCGCCTGCTCGATGCGGGGGCGATCGTGGTGGGCAAGGCGAACTGTTCCGAACTGGCCGTGCCAACCCATTCGAGCAATCCGGTCTTCGGGGACACCTGGAATCCCTGGAATCGCGAACTCACCTCCGGCGGTTCATCCGGCGGCGACAGTGCGGCGGTCGCCGCCGGAATGGCGGCCTTTGGTCTTGGCACCGACTTCGGCGGCTCCATCCGCTGGCCCGCGCACTGCACGGGGCTGACGAGTATGCGACCCACCGTTGGACTGATCCCGCAGACCGGAATGTTGCCCTTTGTTCCGCGTCCAGATTCTTTCCCGGCGCCAAACTCCATGTCGGTACTGCACCGGCTCTCCTCGGTGGGCTGGTTGGCGCGCTCGGTCGCGGACCACGCCACGCTATTGCAGGTGCTCGCCGGCCCGGACGGTATCGACCCGAACACGGTCCCGGTGGCACCTCGCCCGGCCCACGAGCAACCTTCCGCGATCGCCTGGTGCGACGGAGAAGGTAATTTCCCGGTGCGTGCCGACGTCGTGGAGGTGGTGCAACGTGCGGCCGAGGCCCTCGCTACTCGTGGTCTGCGGACCGTCCGGCGTCGTCCGGCAGCCCTTGAACGTGCAGCAGAAACCTTTATCCGGTTGCGCACTACCGCAGGTATGCCCGAGGTGCGTGAATTGGCGCAGGGGCGCGAGGATCAGGTGAGTGAGCCGATGCGTAGCTCCATTTTGGGTGCGTCGGATTATTCGGTAGCCGAGTATCGGCAGGCGCTTGATGCCCGCGATGAGATCTGGTCGCAGATGCTTCATTTCCTCGATGAGTTCCAGATTCTATTGCTTCCGGTAGCCAGTGTCCCGGCGGTGGATCCGCGGCAGACGGAGTTTGAGATCGAAGGGGTAAAGATTCCATGGACGGAGCTGGGCTCAAGCTGCCGTGCCATTAGCATTCTCGGTTTCCCGGTGGCCGTTGTGCCCTGCGGTTACAGCGCGGAAGGTTTGCCGGTGGGTGTGCAGGTGGTAGGCCGTCCACACGAGGACCTGCAGGTCATCGAAGTAGCTCAGTGGCTCGAGGAGGCTTTCGGGATCTTTACCGTCGGTCACTAGCCGGCCCTGACTGGCCCTGTCACGCATCGCAGTGCGTGGCGGGGCCATTTTTCTGCCAGTTCTTCTATTTTTGGTATACCCAAGAGGCGCGAAATCTCGGGGAGTAAGGGAATTGTGAGCGATTATTGCGTCAGCACCCTACCTTTTGGAATACCAAATCGGCTACAGTGTGAGCTAGGAAACACCGCACTGTTTGAAAGAAGCCACCGATGACCCTCATGCTCAATGCCTCGGCGCTGCAGGCCGTGCTCGATATGCCTTCCACGGTCCAGGCCGTTGATCGGATCTTTGCCGATTTGGCGCGAGGCACGGCGGCCCAGCCGACTCCGTCGGCTATGGGGGTTCCGAGCGCAGACTCGAGCTTTATTGTGATGCCCAGCGTGGCGGCCGAGCCTGCCCTGGCTAGCGTCAAGCTATTGGCCGACATCCCTTCCAACGCCCAGCGTGGACTGCCCTCGCAGCGTTCCCTGATCATGTTGGCCGATCACATTACCGGCGATCCGCTGGCCATCTTGGATGGCAAGGTTCCGACGCGTATTCGCACCGCAGCAGCCACCGCCGTGGCCACCAAGTATCTTTCGCGCCCCGAAAGCACCGTCCTCGGACTCATTGGCGCCGGCGCGCTAGCGGTGGCGCACGTCGAGGCCATGCTCTGTGTGCGCCGCTTTGAAAAGATCGTTGTCTGGTCGCGCACCAAGCAACGTGTCACCGAATTCGCTGCCGCCGTGGCCCACCATGGACTCGAAGTCGTGCCAGTGGCTACGGCCGAAGAGGTGGTGTCCGCCTGCGATGTGCTGTGCACGCTGACTCCCTCGGTGGAACCGATCGTGCATGGCAGTTGGTTCCAGCCCGGCCAGCACATCAACGCGGTCGGTGCCCGTCCGCGCCCTACTGAGCGCGAAATCGATGCCGAGGGCATGGCTCGCGCCCGCGTGTTCGTTGATCACTGGGGGACTGCGCGGGCCAAGTCCGGCGATTACCTACTGGCGCTCGCCGAAGGGGCCATTACCGAGCAGGCCATCGTGGGGGAGCTGGGGCAGGTGGCCGCCGGTGAAATCCTCGGGCGCCGCGATGCGCGGGAGATCACGCTGTTCAATTCCGTCGGTATCGGCGCGCTGGATCTGGCCATTGGCCGCCTAGCCTATGACCGTGCGCTGGAGCGGGGGCTCGGCCAGGCTGTGGACCTCTCGCTGTAATGAGGCAACTGTGATGGCCGCTGGCGGTTTTGAGCCCGAGTCGGTGCGGATTGCAGAGAAGATTCGCACCGAAATTATCGATGGCACGCGCCCTCCGGGTAGCAAGCTGGTCGAGCGTGACCTCGCCCTTGATCTCGGGGTCAGCCGCCTGCCGGTACGCGACGCGATCAAAACCCTAGAGACCGAGGGAATGGTGCGCTTGCGCCCTCGCTCTTGGGCGGTGGTCCGCGAGTTCACGGCGACGGATATTGCGGATCTGCACGAGGTGCGAGTGGGTTTGGAGTCGATGACTTTCAGGCTGGCTGCTCGGCGGCATACCCGCGAGGGTCTAGAGCGCTTGCGCGAGATCGTGCAGGAGGAGTTGACTGCCGCACGCACTGGGGACGGGGCGGCGGCTCGCCGCGCGGGCGCCGAGTTTCACGAATGCGTCAATCGGCTTGCCGGCAATGACCTGTTGCTGGAGCTGCACGGGGTGCTTTCGGCGCGCATGCGGTGGCTGTTGGTGCAGCATGACGACTTGCAGGCGATTGGGCGCGAGCACCAGGAGCTGCTGGAGGCGATCGCCGCCCGCGATGAAGACCGCGTCGCGCTATTGGTATCCCATCATTTGGCGACAAGTAAGCGCAGTACGGCGCGTCTGGCCGCTGACTTGAGCGCCGCGGATCTCTCCTAGCTGACACTCTTGTTGGTTGATCGAGGCCCGTTGAACCCTTGTTCGACCTAGTCGAGTGGATATTTTGTGGTCAAGTCTCGGCTTCTTTGCTGTAGTTTCAACCTTCTGTCGGCGCCACAGTATGCTGCCGCAGGAAATCGCGCCGGCGCCAATTTCTTGTTTTGGTATTCCAAATGTCTCGGTTTTGGTATACGGTTTCTGTGTTAGCTAGATCACTTACATCGTCTAAGGGGATGGGATATGACCGCCACGGCCTCAACGCCGACCACGGCCAAGCCCGTGGCTACGGGACGTTCCCTGCTGGCCACCGCATGGATGCGGATCCGACGGAGCCGGATCGCCATGGCCAGCCTGGCCGTTGTGGTGGCCATGGTGCTCTTCGCCATTTTGGCTCCGGTGCTCGTGGCCATTGAAGGGCAAGATCCAAACACCACCAACACCACGCCCGAGGTGCTGGATAACTTCTACACCCCGGGACTGCCGCTGCCGCAGTACATGTATCCGAGCGCCGAACACTGGCTCGGCGTCGAGCCGGGCCTGGGCCGTGACCTCTTCGCCCGCCTAGCCTACGGGGCACGTGTTTCGCTGGTCATTGCACTGCTGGCCACGCTGGTATCGGTGGTGCTGGGCACGATCCTCGGGGCCGCGGCCGGCTATTTCGGCGGCAAGGTCGACATGGTTATCAGCCGCATTATGGACCTCTTCTTGGCCTTCCCGCACCTGCTACTGGTGCTTTCGATCGCCCCGATCCTGCAGTCCCGGTTGGCCGGTACCGCGCTGGGCAGCGGCTCCTTTGTCCCGATCGCCTCACTGGTGATCGTGCTCGGATTCTTCGGCTGGGCCTATTTGGCCCGCGTCGTACGCGGTCAGGTGCTGACCATCCGCCAGCAGGAGTTCATCGATGCGGCCCAGTCCTACGGGACCTCGCACCGCTCCATGATCTTCAAGCAGGTGATTCCCAACGTCACCGGCGTGGTGCTGGTGTACGCCACGATGATGATCCCGACGAATATCACCGCCGAGGCGGCCCTGTCCTTCCTCGGCGTGGGCGTCAAGGACCCGACCCCTTCCTGGGGGCAAATGCTTAACGCGGCGCAGGCCGGCAACTGGTACCTCAGCGACCCCTGGTTCCTGGCGGTGCCCAGCATCGCCCTGATCATCACGGTGCTCGCGTTCAATCTGCTCGGAGACGCCCTGCGTGACGCTCTCGACCCCAAGTCCTCACGGTAGCGCGCCGCGCCGCCTGAGTTATCACCTCGCACATGTCCAAGGAGGATTCTCAATGAAGATGCGAGCAACAAAAATGCTGGCCGCGGCCGCCGTGGTCGCGTTCGGCCTGACCGCCTGTGGCGGTGGTGGAGCAGCCAAGGCTCCGTCCGCCGGACAGGGCGACCCCTACGCCCCGGTGATCGTCCAGCAGGGGTTCTCCGAAAAGGGCGGCACCGTCAATGTGCTGATGTCCTCGGACTTCGCCACCCTGGACCCGGGCAACTCCAACTATGTGCAGACCGCCAATGTCGGTCAGCTGTACTACCGCACGCTGACCATGGCCAAGGAAACCGCCGGACAGCCGCCGGAGATCGTGCCGGATCTGGCCACCGACACCGGGCAGGTTTCCGAGGACGGCTTGACCTGGACTTTCACCCTCAAGGACGGGCTGAAGTACGAAGATGGTTCGCCGATCACCGCGCAGGACATCAAGTACGGGGTCGAGCGCACCTATGCTCGCGACGTTTACACGCAGGCCCCGCAGGAGCTGAACTCCGCATTGAGTCACGATGACTACAAGGGCCCCTACAAGGATGGTGACTTCAAGGCCATCGAAACCCCGGATGAGAAGACACTCATCTTCCACCTCAAGCAGCCTTTCGCCGAATTCCCGGCCTTGGTTTCCCGCTCAAATACCGCCCCGGTCCCCGAAGCCAAGGACACCAAGCAGGACTACACCAACCACCCGGTCTCCTCGGGCCCGTACAAGATCAAGAGCTACGACCGTGGCCGCGAACTGGTGCTCGAACGCAACGATCAGTGGGACCCGGCCACCGATCCGAACCGTCCGGCCTTACCAGACGAATTCCGCTTCTCGCTGTCGACCTCACAGTCCACTATTTCGCAGAAGCTGATCTCCGACGCAGACCCGAATGCGATCACCTTGGACTCCAATGGTGCGTTGCAGGCCTCGGACGCGGCGAGCCTGAACGACGAGAAGATTTCTGCACGCACCGCCGGTGGTTTCCTCGGGTGCATTGACACGCTGAACCTGAACACCGAAACCATTAGCGATCCCGAGATCCGCAAGGCCATCGCCCTGTCGATCGACCGCAGCGCCATCCAGGTGCAGTACGGCGGAGCTCGCTTTGGCCAGCTGGTCAACAGCCAGCTCACCGAGAATATGGTGGGCCTGACCGAGCAGGTCTCGGATCTGGACCCGACCGGTAAGCCGAAGCTTGAAGAAGCCAAGGCCCTGCTGGAGGGCAAGGACGTGCCCAAGGAATTGGTTTACGGTTACGCCAATTCCACCGAACGCTATAAGAACATCGGCACCGTGCTGCAGCAGAACCTCAAGGAGCTGGGCATCACGTTGGAGCTACGCCCGATTCCTGCGGCCAACTACTACACCACCTTGGCCGGTGACGGGATGCCGGATATCGCTCGCGCCGGTTGGTGCGGCGGCGCCGACTCCTCCTCGGCTCGCATGACCGTTGACCCGAACCTCGGTCCATCGCTGGATGGCAAAACCTATGGGTTCAGCAACATCCCGCGTTTCTACGACGAGGAACTCTCCAAGCGCATGTACGAACTGCGCGGTGCCACCGGCACGGCCGAAGAGCTCGGCGCCCAGTGGTCCGACGTCTACAACGAGGTCATGGCCACCTACCCGCTGATCCCGACCATTCACAGCTACACCAACTCGGTGGTCGGATCCAATATCCGCAACGCCCAGGTCGGCTACTTCTTCGGTGCGATTGACCTGAACACCGTGGGCGTCGAACAGTAGGGCCACCATCATGATCGGTTTCCTCTTCCGCAGGCTCGGCGCGATGCTCATCTTGTTGCTCGTCGTCAGCTTCATTACCTTCACCCTTTTCCAGTTCGGTCCGGCGGACCCGGCCGCAGCATCTTGCGGTCAGGAATGCACCCCGGAGCGCGTTGAACAGGCGCGGATCGCACTGGGTCTGGATAAGCCCTTCTTTGTGCAGTACCTAGCGTTCCTCTCCGGTCTCGTTGGCCCCCGCATGCTCGGGGCGCCGGGAGCCGAGCAGGTGTGCGCATGGCCCTGCCTAGGCAAGAGCTTCCAGACCAACGAAAATGTCACGGACATGATCGCCAACGCACTGCCCTACACGGTGTCGCTCACCGTCGGTGCGGTAGTGCTGTGGACCGTGGTGGGCGTGGGGATGGGGCTATTCGCGGCCCTGCGGAAGGGGAAACTGGCCGACCGGCTGATCGTTGGGGCCGCGTCCTTCGGGGTGTCTCTGCCGATCCCGGTCACCGGCCTGGTGCTCCTGCTGGTGTTCGTCGGCACCCTAGGGTGGCTGCCATTTACCACCAACGCGATCAGATCGCCCTTCGGTGAGGCCGGATTCTTCGGCTGGACCACCAATTACTTGCTGGCCTGGATCGCTTTGGCGGTGCTCTTCTCCGCCCAGTACGTGCGTATTACCCGCAACAATATGATCGAGACCTTCTCCGAGGACTTCATGCGCACCGCGCGAGCCAAGGGATTGAGCCGCGGCACCATCGTGTTCAAACACGGCGTGCGCGCGGGCATCACACCGATCGTGACCATGCTCGGACTGGACCTCGGAGCGATGCTCGGGGGAGCGGTGCTCACCGAGCAGATCTTCTCGGTTCCGGGCCTGGGCTTCACCGCGGTGCGCGCGGCTACCAGCGGGGATCTGCCGGTGACCATGGCGATCACAATGCTCGCGGCCTTCTTCATCATTCTTTTCAACGTGATCGTGGACGTCTCCTACGCCTTCATCGATCCTCGAGTGCGGGTGAACTAACCATGGAACCAATGCTTAGCGTGAAGAACCTGTCGGTACAGTTCCCCACCGATGACGGCATGGTCGCCGCACTGAACGGCATGGATCTACAGCTGCACCGCGGCGAAACCGTGGGCTTGGTGGGTGAATCCGGTTCGGGTAAATCGGTGACCAGCCAGGCGATCATGGGGCTGTTCAAGGAGACCAAGGCCAAGATTTCCGGTGAGATCACCTTCGAGGGTACCGACCTGTTGGCCCTGAGCGAGGACCGCATGCGCGGCTTCCGTGGCAAGAAGATCGGTATGATCTTCCAGGACCCGCTCTCGGCCATGCATCCTTTCTATACCGTAGGGTCACAGATCGCCGAGGCCTACCGGGTGCACAACAAGGTCTCCCGCAAGGCCGCGAAACAGGTGGCCATCGACATGCTTGCCCGCGTGGGGATCCCCGACCCGAAGAAACGGGTCGATAACTACCCACACGAATTCTCCGGTGGCATGCGACAACGTGCGATGATCGCGATGGCTCTGGTCTGTGAACCGGAATTGCTGATCGCCGACGAACCGACCACCGCGCTGGACGTGACCGTTCAGGCCCAGATTCTAGACCTGATTTCCGAGCTACAGGCCGAAACGAACTCTGCGGTCATTTTCGTGACCCACGATCTGGGCGTGGTGGCCCAACTGTGCCAGCGCGTCGTGGTGATGTATGGCGGACAATGCGTCGAACAGGCCAGCGTGCGCGAAATCTTCACCGCTCCCTCGCACCCCTACACTCGCGGACTGATGGCCTCGATGCCGCACCTGTCCGGAGAAGATGACCGGCTCACCCCGATCCCGGGTTCGCCGCCGGCACTGCTGGATCTGCCCTCCGGGTGTATCTTCGCCGATCGCTGTGAATTCGCGGCACTCGTGCCAGATAGCCGTTGCCAGAATGAACGACCGCAACTGCTGCTCGCCGGGGAGCATGCGGCGCGATGCCACGGACACGAAATGAGCCTACTTCCCAAAACAATCAAGGTGGGGGCATGAACACACCACTACTCGAAGTAAGCGAGCTACGTAAGCACTTCCCGATCAAGGGCGCCTTCGGGCGCACCGTGGGAGCGGTCAAGGCCGTGGATTCGGTGAGCTTCACCTTGCAACGCGGCACCACCTTAGGATTGGTCGGTGAGTCTGGTTGTGGCAAATCCACCACCGGTAAGGTGCTGATGCGATTGCTGGACCCCACCAGCGGCAGCATCAAACTCGACGGTGAGGAGATCTCCACCTTCAAGGGCAAGGAATTGAATGCCTTTCGGCGTCGGGTCCAGATGGTTTTTCAAAACCCCGCCTCCTCGCTCAACCCGCGTGCCTCCATTGGCGCGGCGATTGCCGCGCCGCTCATCGAGCAAGGCATCAAGCCACCCGGCGGGGTGAAAGCCAAGGTGCGCGACCTGATGGACCGGGTCGGGCTGCGTCCAGAGCATGCTAACCGTTTCCCGCACGAGTTCTCCGGAGGGCAGCGTCAGCGTATCGGCATCGCCCGCGCCCTAGCGTTGGATCCGGACGTGGTGATCTGCGACGAACCGGTGTCCGCCCTCGATGTCTCGGTGCAAGCCCAGGTGGTCAACCTGCTCAAGGACATTCAGCGCGACACCGGAATCTCCTACATCTTCATCGCCCACGACCTGGCCGTGGTTAAACACATGGCCGATGAGGTCGCGGTGATGTATTTGGGCAAGATCATGGAGCAGGGGAGCAACGAGCACATCTTTGCTGACCCGCAACACCCCTACACTCGCGCGTTGCTCTCCGCCGTGCCCAGCGTGGATTTGGATGCGGCGTTGACCGAACGCATCCGGCTCGGTGGGGACCTGCCTAGTCCCAGCAATCCACCCTCTGGCTGTGTCTTCCGTACCCGTTGCCCGGCCTATGCCTTATTGCCCGAAGCCGACCGCGCACGATGCGCCGACCAGGTGCCGACCGGTGAGGTCGCCTGCCATTTCCCTAGCGCTCCGCTGGCAGCGGTCGTCGCCCACCGCTAACCTCGAAAACACCACCACAGCGTAGGAAGGAACTATACAGTGCTCATCAGCAATGCCCGCCCCTGGGCCGGTGAACCCAGCGACATCCTGATCACCGACGGGAAGATCGCCTCAATCACGGCCCACGACCCGAACCGGTCCCTCGAGGACGCCGACGTCGACGGGCGCGGACGAATTCTGATCCCCTCATTCTCCGATGTTCACGTACACCTCGATTCCACTCGCATCGGATTGCCCTTCCGGGAGCACACCGGCCGTCCCGGCGTCTGGGGGATGATGAGCAACGATCGTGAGAACTGGCGAGATGCGGAGATCGGACTCACCGAGCGTGTGGCCGGAACCCTCGAGCGGATGATCGCGCGCGGCACCACCCGGGTACGCTCCTTTGCTCAAGTGGATGTGGACACCAAGCTGGAGAAGTACGAGGCGGTTATCGCGGCCAAGGAGAAGTTCGCGAACGAGGCCGAGGTGCAGGTGATGGTATTCCCGCAGGCCGGAATCCTGCTTGAGCCGGGCACCGAAAAATACCTCGAGGATGCGCTGAAGGCCGGCGCGGACGTGATGGGTGGCATCGACCCCTGCGAACTGGATCGTGACCCGGTCCGCCATCTTGACGTGGTGTTCGGATTGGCCGAAAAGTACCAGGTGGAGGTCGATATTCATCTGCACGAGCACGGTACCCAGGGCGTCTTCTCCGCCGAACTCATCGCCGAACGCACCCGTGCATTAGGCATGCAGGGAAAGGTCAACCTCTCCCATGCCTACGAGCTGGGAAGCGTCAACGAGGCCACCACCCGCCGACTGATCGACACCTTCGCCGAGCTGGACATCTCGCTGACCTCGGTGGCGCCGAGCACCTCGAATCACTTGCCACTGGTGCAGCTGACCGAGGCCGGGGTCCGTTTCGGGCTTGGCGAAGATGGGCAGCGTGACTACTGGAGCCCCTATGGCAACTGCGATCTCTTGGACCGCACCTGGCAGCTGGCTTTCGTCAACGGGTTCCGCAAGGACGAACTGATCGAGCACGCCCTTGCTGTGGCCACTATCGGCGGCGCCTCGATCATGAGCCACGAGGTCCCGCGTCTAGCCTCGGTCGCGGATCGTCCTGGCGTGGCCGTGGGGGACCGTGCTGATTTGGTACTGGTGGACGGTGAAACTATCGCCTCAACCGTGATGGACCGCGGCACCGACCGCACCGTCATTCACGACGGTCGAGTTGTCGCCGATGGGTTGAAGGTCCTCTCGGTGCAGGAAAGCTACTAGCGGTAGCCCCTACGAACTTATGGCCGGTGGCGTGCGGTGCGAGCGTACGCCACCGGCCGTCTATTTATTGCCTGTACAGGTTGTGTTAGTGCAGCTCGGAGAATGTGCTCGCAGGGAAGTGACTGACTCAAGGAACGGAGCCTTCAGAAGGGTGGCAGGACGCGATCACTTGCGATGTCACACATGAGATTTTCCCGTTTGTCGTCGGATACTCTGGGCTGATTGGATAGCAACAAAACTTAGACTAAAGGGAGCGGTCACCACATGGCCGGCAGATTCGCCACTATAAAGGCAATGGAATATGACCATTATCCGACGTGGAAACGTCACCTTCCGTGGGTGCTTCGTTTGTTACTTGCCGCCATGCTCTGGATTGGCGGGTTCGCTCTCATAGCCTACGTAGGTACCGAGCTGGACAGCGAGAAACAACCCGGGACTGTCCTTGGCCTTGGCCTACTGTGGTTGGCCATGCTCGGCGCAAGCATCTTTTTTCTCCTGACATCTATTGGAAAAATGCGATTGGCGTGGCGCGCTTTCCGCCGGGCGCGTGGGCGTTTTACCCGTGCCGAGAAATTGATTGTTGCCGAGCGGGAGGAACTGCTCAGCGCTCAATATGCTGCCGCTGAACTCGCCGGACACTTACTAGAGGACTCCTGGCAACCAATGGGTATAGATTGGTCAGTTGTCCTGCATCCTGAGGAACAAGCTATATGTTCTGCACCGGGGCACTACGCGCGTTTCTACGGAACCGATGCGACGTATATGCATAGTTCAGCTTTCTTTATGGGGAGAGCCTCATTTGTCGCTGTGGGTATGGCAATTACCGCTATGGGCAACGCCGCACGACGTCGGCAGGCTCAAGCTTTCGCCCAGGCCCAATGGCGAGAGCAACAGATAGTCCATGTCATAGTCACGACCCAGCGAATCCTATGTCGACGCAATGACGGTGTGTGGTTGAGCTTCTATTTCAACGGGGTAACCAATATTGACGCTGACGGAAACAGCGGCACGTTGATCCTCCAATTTCAACAAGGCGAGCCGCTAATGCTTGGCGGGCGTGGTGGGCTGCTGGCCGCTGCCGTAGCGGTCCGAGTACTGCACGGGAAATCGGGTCTTAGGTCTTACCCGGGTTTGCATAACTTGCGCACATTGCAGGAGCGTCAATTGTCGGAACTGACGCAGATTCCTCGGGAGCACCACTAGACCAATTAGAGGAGCATGTGCGCTTTGGCTGAAGCCAGCTCGTCAGCCGAAGGATGTCAAAGCCGTGCGGTGCGCGCGTATGCCACCGGCCGTTGCTATGATGCCCGTACACTCTCCGGGAGGCTCCCATGGCACAGATCAAACTCATCGGGACATTGCACTGCTCCGATGCGCACGAGGCGGATATCGTGCGCCGGAATCTTCCACTGCATCAGCGGCTGACCCATGACGAACCGGGCTGCCTGAAATTCGAGGTCGTTCCCACGGCTAGCGAACTGGTGTGGGAAGTCAACGAGCTCTTTAGCGATCGTGCGGCCTTCGACGCGCATCAGGCGCGCACCGCAGCCAGTACTTGGGGTCAGGCCACCGCGGGAATTCGACGCGATTACGAGATCGTGGAGCTCCCCGGCAATTAAGCCGTCCGCGCGCCCCTAGGTAGCGTGACCATGGCGCGGAGTCCACCGGTGTCACGCGCGGTCAGTTCGAGCTTACCGGCGTGCGCCCGCGTGATACTTTGTGCGATCGCTAGGCCCAGACCGACCCCGGCCCGCTCGGTGTCGTGGCGGCGTGCCGCCCCGCGCTGGAAGGGTTCGAGTAGGGTCCGCAATGTTTCGGCGGGAACCGGGGCGCCGGTGTTCTCCATGCTGAGGGTTACCGATTCTGCGTTGAGGCTGGTGTGTATCCAAATGTGCGGGTCGGGGCCGCCATTGTGCACGATCGCATTGTGCAGCAAGGTGCTCACCAGCTGGAGGAGCAGGGCAAAGTTGCCGTTCGTTGGCGCCGGCTGCGAGTTGAAATCGAGGGTGATGTTTCGTTCCTCGATCAGCGGCAGCATGGTTTCGGTGGCCTCTTCCACCAGCAGTGAGAGGTCAAGGTCTTCGCGCTCGAAGGCTCGCGCGTCGGCGCGGGCCAACAGGAGCAGGGATTCGGTGAGGTCGATGGCGCGAGTATTGAGCACGGCCAGCTTCTCAAGCAGTTCCCGGCTGGGTGGTTCCGGTTGTTGCTGGGCTACGGAAAGCAGGGTTTGGGTGATGGCCAATGGGGTGCGCAGTTCGTGGGACGCATTGGCCGCGAAGCGCCGTTGTTCATCGACGTGAGCTTGGAGCTGGTCGAGCATTCCGTCGAAGGCATCGGCGAGCTTGCTCAGTTCATTGCGTGGCCCGGGCAAGTTGATGCGGCGCGAGAGGTCGCCCTTGGCCACCGCATCGGTGACCGCCGTAATCCGTTTCAGGGGTGCGAGCATGGTGCGCGCGATCAACCACCCGCCGATGAGAGCTAGCAGCAGCAGGAAAATTAAAGCTCGGGCGGCATGTGGGCTAAAGGCCCGCCACAAATCCGAGCGGTTGGGGATGAATCCGGTGGTTAAACCGAGATTTCCGTCCGGTACGTAGCGCAGTAGGAAGAGCCAGATCACGACGAGTAGCAGCGCGCCACCGAAGGCGAGGAAGAGGAAGTAGCCGAGCGTGAATTTCAGCGAGATGCTCAGCCCGCGGGATCTACGCATCATCGCTATTCTCCTCATCTGGCCGATCTACGATCCGATAGCCTGCCCCGGGAACTGTGCCAATGACCCAGGGTTCACCCAGTCGTTTACGGAGTGCCGAGACGGTTATGCGTACCGCATTCGTAAAGGGGTCCGCGTTTTCGTCCCAGGCTCGTTCGAGCAGCTCTTCGGCGCTGACCACACCACCTTCGGCGGCGAGTAGCACCTCAAGTACCGCGAATTGTTTCCGCGTCAGGGCGATGTAGCGCCCGTCGCGGTATACCTCGCGGCGGAAGGGGTCTAGTTTCACGCCGGCCAATTCACGTACCGGAGGTCGATGATGGGCGCGACGTCGATTTAACGCCCGTAGCCGCATGACCAGTTCCTGTAAGTCGAAGGGCTTGGTCAGGTAGTCATCGGCCCCAAGCTCGAACCCACTGGCCTTTTCATCGATGCGGTCGGCCGCGGTGAGCATCAGAATCGGCAGCCCGGTGCCGGATGCCACGATCTGCCGGGCAACATCGTCGCCTGTGGGACCGGGGATATCACGGTCGAGGATTGCGATGTCGTAGGAGTTCACCGCTAGTAGCTCGAGGGCGCTGTGGCCATCACCGGCGATGTCGGAGGCGATGGCTTCCAACCGCAGTCCGTCACGGATTCCTTCGGCCATTAGGGGTTCGTCCTCGACGATCAGTACGCGCATGCTCCCATCCTACGAGCGCGCACATATCGTGAATGTATTGAAAACTAGCCTGTGCGGGGGACCGTGGTGTGCTTGGACATCGTTTGACGGTAGTTTTCCTTAGTTGAGGAACCCACGTAGCAGTGCAGCGGTTCCTTCCAGGTGCTCGTGCATAAGTGCTCTGGCTTCATCGGGCTGACCGGCCATGATTGCTGCGACGATGCGCGAATGTTGTTCCCGGGAATGCTCGATATTCGGCTCTAAGAACGGGATACGATCCAGCAGCTCGCTCGTGGCGTCGCGAGCCTCGGCCACGGCCTTGGCGAGCAGTGCCGAACCCGAGAGGTCGGCAATCATAATGTGCAGGCGCGCGTCCAGTGGCCGGTAGGTCTCTTTCTCGGCGGAGTCCAAGGAGGCGAGTGCCGCCATGAGCCGTTGACGTTGTTCCGCGCTGAGCGGGGCTGCCGCCGCGAGGCCCGCAGCGGCAGGCTCCACTACGGAGCGGTAGACCAGCACGTCTTCAACGCGCGGACGATCGGTTTGGCGTAATGGCTCGGCTCCGGTTTTGGGGCTTGCGCTCACGACAGCACCGCCGTACCGGCCTCGTTGGATGCTCAAGAAACCGGCCGATTGCAACTCGGCCAAGGCATCGCGCAAGGTGGCGCGAGAAACTCCCAGCGATTCGGCGAGGTCCCGTTCCGCGGGGAGTTTTTCCCCGGGCGGGAAGACACCCAAGCGCATCGAGCGCAGTAGCTGCCCCACGGTCTCCTCAAAGACGTTGCCCTTACGGACTTGTCCCAGAAACTGCAGGCCTCTATTGGGCTCAACTGGCTCGTTCTCCGTCATAGTCTCTAGCTTGCCACAGCTTAAACCGATATGTAATGGTCAGCTCTCAGACTTTTGAGCAAGAGTTTTCGCGAGAACTATTGACACTAGCTAGTGATGCAAGACACAGTTGTTCCGGAACAAAGGACTGATTTCAGTCCAATAGATTCGATCTCTGTAGGACAGAGGAACATCCATGGCAAAGAACTCACATATCGACTACGCCGCAGTCGACAAAGACTACTTGAAGCACCGCCAACTACGCCGGGGCGTCGCCGGCTGGATTCTGCTCGCCGGGCTCGGGGTCGCCTACGTGATCTCCGGCGACTTCTCCGGATGGAACCTAGGGCTAGGGGTCGGGGGATGGGGCGGACTGCTGATCGCCTTCCTGCTGATGGGCGTCATGTACACCTGCATGGTCTTCGGCCTCGCTGAGCTTTCCTCCACTCTGCCCACGTCAGGTGCCGGCTATGGCTTCGCCCGACGGGCACTCGGGCCACTGGGCGGGTTCGCCACCGGCATGGCGGTGCTGATCGAGTACGCCGTGGCACCGGCCGCCATCGCCACATTCATCGGTGGCTACATCGAGGCGCTCGGGCTCTTCGGAATGACCAATTCCTGGCCGGTATATCTGGTGACATACGTCGTCTTTGTCGGTATTCACCTGTGGGGCGTCGGCGAGGCGCTCAAGGTGATGTTTGGAGTTACCGCCATTGCCGTCGTGGCGTTGATTGTGACCGTCGTCGGCTTGCTCCCGCACTTCGATGCGGCAAACCTTTTCGATATCGTGCCCGACGGCTCGGCCGGATCCAGCGCCTTTTTGCCCTTTGGTATCTCCGGCGCACTGGGCGCTCTGGTCTTTGGTATCTGGTTCTTCCTGGCGGTCGAGGGCGTGCCGTTGGCTGCGGAGGAATCGAGCGACCCGAAGCGTGACATGCCCAAGGGCATTATCACCGCCATGATGATCCTGCTGGTGTTTGGCGCCTTGATGCTCGTTCTGGTGCCAGGAGTCGCCGGCGCCCAAGCGATGAGCGATTCCGAGTCGCCGCTTCCCGAAGCGTTGCGGGCCGGGCTCGGTGAGGGATCGATGCTTGCGAACTTCGTGAACTACGCCGGCCTTGCTGGGCTGATCGCCAGCTTCTTCTCCATCGTCTTCGCCTATTCGCGTCAGCTCTTTGCGCTATCGCGCGCCGGCTATCTGCCGCGGGTGCTTTCGCTGACCTCGGGCCGCCACACGCCATGGGTCGCCCTCTTGGTTCCCGGCACCATTGGCTTCCTGCTCGCGGCATTCACCGGCAACGGTGGCCTGCTAATCAATATCGCCGTATTCGGAGCCACGGTCTCCTACGTACTTTTGAATCTCAGCCACATCGTGCTGCGGATCAAGGAACCAAACCTAGAACGCGGATACCTGACACCGGGCGGCACGATCACCACGGGGATCGCGCTGGTATTGGCCGTGGTTGCCTTGATCGCCACCTTCGTGGTCGACGTCCTCGCCGCAGGCATTACCGCGCTCGTATTCCTCGCCGCGCTGGCCTACTTCTGGTTCTACAGCCGGCACCACCTCGTCGCCAACGCTCCGGAGGAAGAGTTCGCTCTCCTCGAGAACGAGGAGGAGCAACTGAACTAGGCGGCAAGACACTTCACCAGCGGATACCCACGAGACTTAGGAACAGGACTTCACATGACCACTCAGGACACACAGAACAAGCAGAGCACCGTGAAGAACTCCCGGATGCTATCGGTCGAGCAACTGAGCAAAGACATCGAAGCCGGGGTGATCGATTCAGTCGTTCTCGCCTTCACCGATATGCAGGGACGCCTCCAAGGAAAAATCATTCACGGTCAATTCTTCCTCGATACCGTGCTCAGCCACGGCACTGAGGCCTGTAATTACCTGCTCGCGGTGGACACGGACATGAACACCGTCGATGGATACAAGCTGACCAGCTGGGAAACCGGGTACGGCGATATGGAGTTCGTTCTGGACTATCAGACCATCCGCCGGGTGCCCTACCTGGAGAAGACTGCGATCATCCAAGCCGATATCGCCACCACCGATGGCCGACCGGTGCCGGTTTCGCCGCGTTCCTTGCTACGTGCCCAGCAAGATAAGGCCAATGAGCTGGGACTGGTGGCATTAGCCGGCACCGAACTGGAATTCGTGATGTATGCGGACTCCTACGAGGACGCCACGCTACGCAACTTCAAAGATCTGACCCCGGCCAACCAATACAACGTTGACTACTCGATCCTCGGATCGATGCGCGTGGAACCGCTACTACGCGATATCCGCAACGCCATGTACGAGGCCGGTATGATCGTCGAATCGGCCAAGGGCGAATGCAACTTCGGCCAGCACGAGATCGCCTTCCGCTATGACGATGTGATCACCACGGCGGATAACCACACGTTCTACAAGCTTTCGGCCAAACATATGGCCGCCCAGCGCGGACAGTCGATCACCTTCATGGCCAAGCCGAACGAGCGAGAAGGCTCGAGCTGCCATATTCACATGTCGCTCCGCGGGTTGGATGGCTCCTTGGCGTTTTGGGACCCTGCCACGGGGAAGCGCACCAAGCTTTACAACCATTTCATTGCCGGCGTGCTGGCCACGATGCGCGAGTTCACGCTCTTCTACGCCCCGAATATCAACTCCTATAAGCGCTTCGCCAAGGGCTCCTTCGCACCCACCGCGGTGGCTTGGGGCTTGGATAACCGTACCTGCTCGGTACGGTTGGTGGGCGAAGGGCATGGGGCGCGCATGGAGAACCGCCTGCCCGGAGCCGACGCAAACCCCTATCTGGCAATGGCCGCCATGCTCGCTGGTGGGCTGTACGGAATGAAGCACGAACTAGAGCTGCCGGAGATGATCGAGGGCAATGCCTACGCCTCGGATGCAGAACATGTGCCACACACCATGGCCGAGGCAAGAGAGCTCTTCGCCAACTCAAAGATCGCCCTCGAGGTATTTGGCGAAGAAGTCGTGAAGCACTACACCCACTACGCCGACATTGAACTGGAACAGTTCAACGCCGCGGTCACCGACTGGGAAGTGCGCCGCGGATTCGAGCGGCACTAGCAAGCGAGAACGATCGAAGGGATCGAGACGACGGTGAACTTAAACCCCCTTAGCGACGAGTACCGTCCGCGCATCGGGTTGACGACCTACTGGCAGGAGGCCTCCTGGGGCGTCTGGCAGTCACAGGCAGCAATTGTGCCGGGCAAATATGTCCAAGCGGTCGTGGCCGTGGGCGGCACCCCGTTGTTGTTGCCACCATTGGGCACCGACACCACGGTGCTCGATCTGCTCGATGGGCTGATCGTGATTGGCGGCGTCGATGTTGACCCGGCGAACTACCAGCGCGAAGCGCACCCCACCACGGCCGCGCAGCCCGAACGCGACGACCACGATATGGCTCTGACCGCTGCCGCATTGGAGAGGGCACTGCCGTTGTTCGCGATATGTCGTGGCGCGCAGATCCTGAATGTGGAACGTGGCGGCACCTTGAACCAGCATCTGCCGGACCTGATTCCGGATGCCGCGGCACGCTACCAACCGGCCCCGGGGGTGTTTGGCAGCGTGGACTTCACCACGGTGCGTGGCTCGCTGGCCGAAACCCTGCTCGGGCAGCAGGCCACGGCACCCTGCTACCACCATCAGAGCCTGGAGAACGTGGCCGAGGGTCTGCAGGTCACGGCGCGCGCGGCCGATGGCACCGCCGAAGTGATCGAGATGCCACAGGCCCCCGGCTGGGTGCTGGGCACCCAGTTTCATCCCGAGGAAAACCTCGAGGACCTGCGGCTCTTTGCCGGGTTCGTCGAGGCCGCCCGCAGCTATGCACGCACCACACAACACCGAGAAAGGCAGGGTCAACTGTGAGCAGCTATACCGTCATCAACCCCGCAACCGCACAGCCGATCCGCGACGTCGCCCTGGCCGACCTGGAGCAGACGGATCGAGCCATCGCCCGTGCCGCGGCCGCCTACGAATCCTGGCGCCATACGGCCCCGGCGGACCGGGCCTTGCTCTTGCGCCGTTTTGCTGCCATCGTGGACCGCGAGATTGAAGCGTTGGCCCTGCTCGAAGTTGCCAACGCCGGGCACACTCTGGGTAACGCGCGCTGGGAGGCCGGCAACGTGCGGGACGTGCTGAACTACTATGCCGCCGCGCCAGAACGAAACTTCGGCAAACAGATTCCCGTGGCCGGCGGCGTGAATATCACCTTCCACGAACCGTTGGGGGTCGTCGGGGTAATCGTTCCGTGGAACTTCCCGATGCCGATCGCCGCCTGGGGGTTCGCCCCAGCGCTCGCTGCAGGCAACACGGTGGTGCTCAAACCGGCCGAGCTGACCCCGCTGACTGCGCTGCGTCTCGGAGAGCTCGCGCTGGAAGCCGGCATCCCCGAGGGCGTGCTGACGATCCTGCCGGGCAAGGGTTCGATCGTCGGAGAGCGTTTCGTGACTCATCCGGCGGTGCGCAAGGTGGTCTTTACCGGCTCCACCCAAGTTGGCCAGGGCATCATGCGTGGCTGCGCCGAGCAACTCAAACGCGTCACCCTAGAACTTGGCGGCAAATCCGCGAACATCATTTTCGCCGACGCGGATCTGGACCGGGCCGCGGCCCAGGCGCCGGGCGGAGTCTTCGACAATGCCGGACAGGACTGTTGCGCGCGTTCGCGGATCCTCGTCCAGCGCAGCGTTTTCGAGACGTTCATGGAAAAGTTCGAAGAGTCTGTTCGCCAGGTTCGGGTGGGGGATCCGCTGCATGAGGACACGGTCATGGGCCCGCTGATTTCGGCAAGGCAACGTGAAACCGTGGCGTCCTTTCTCGAAGGTGAGCAGGGGCGGCGCGCCGACATCGCCTTTCAGGGTGAGGCACCGGGCGGCGAGGGTTTTTGGTTCCCGCCTACCGTGGTGCTGCCACGCGATCGCGCCGATCGCATCTTGCGCGAAGAAGTTTTCGGCCCCGTTGTCGCTGTGGTGCCCTTCGAGGACGAAGCCGAGGCCATCGCACTGGCCAACGACACCGACTATGGATTGTCCGGGTCGATCTGGACCCGTGACGTGGGCCGAGCCCTGCGCGTCTCGCGCGGTGTGGAAGCCGGGAACCTCTCGGTGAATTCGCACTCCTCGGTGCGTTATTCCACGCCCTTTGGCGGCTTCAAGAAGTCAGGACTCGGGCGCGAACTCGGTCCCGATGCCCTGGATTCCTTCACCGAGGTCAAGAACGTTTTCATCGGTACCGACGACTAAGCACGAGCTCTAACCCGAAACCTAAGGAGAAATATCATGAGCGAAACCGCACCCTACAACGGACTGGTCACCAACCGACTGGCCGGCCGCGTAGCGACCATCACCGGGGGCGCCTCGGGTATTGGCCTAGCCACCGCAAAACGCCTGGCCCATGAGGGCGCCACCGTGGTGATCGCCGATATCTGCGCGGACGAGGTCGGCCAACGGGTCGCCGATCAGATCGGTGGCTCCTTTGTCCGCACCGACGTCACCAACGAAGAGGATGTAAAGAACCTGTTCGCAACCACTAAAGAGACCCATGGTTCGGTGGATATCGCCTTCAATAACGCGGGAATCTCTCCGGCGGACGACGCCTCCATCTTGGAGACCGGGATCGAGGCCTGGCGCAAGGTGCAGGAAGTCAACCTGACCAGCGTGTACTACTGCTGCAAGTATGTACTTCCCTATATGCAAGAACAGGGCCGCGGTTCGATCATCAATACGGCGTCCTTTGTCGCGGTGATGGGAGCGGCCACTAGCCAGATCAGCTACTCGGCCTCCAAGGGCGGCGTACTGTCCATGAGCCGAGAACTGGGTGTGGAGTTCGCTCGGCAGGGCATCCGCGTGAACGCACTATGCCCAGGCCCGGTGAACACCCCGCTGCTCAAGGAGCTGTTCGCCAAGGATCCCGAACGAGCCGCCCGACGCCTAGTCCACGTTCCGCTGGGACGGTTTGCGGAACCAGATGAACTGGCCGCCGCCGTGGCCTTTCTTGCCTCCGATGATTCCTCCTTCATCACCGCCAGCCAGTTCCTGGTCGACGGCGGTATCGCCGGTGCCTACGTGACCCCGCTCTAAGCGGTAGCGCCGGCGAACCTGCCGAGTGGCGCAGACCGGGAACGGTCCGCGCCACTCGGCATTGTTGGTGGGTATACACGGCGGCGTAGAACTGCCGCCACCGGTGTGCGCATCATATGAGGCTACCTGCGTGCACATATCGAAAATGTATTGAAAAGTAGATACGCTCTGGCAACATCCCTCCGCGTTGACTAGTCCTCATGAGCAATGATGAGAACTCCAAGCACACACCGGGCGAGAAGCGCCTGACGGCACTGGCAGCACGCGGAGTGGTGGCCCTGCTGGTGATGCTCGCTGCCATGCTCCCGGCCATGGTCCTCGACACCGGCAACCTGCGCCCCACCGCCTGGCTCTCCGACTCCTTTAGCCACGTGACCAAGGCCGTCACGAAACTGTTCTCTGGTGGAGTGGGCGAGGACGGGGGAGATGTTCCCAAGGGCACCACGGTGCACTCGGATACCGCCGGGGTTCGCAAGCTCGATTCGGAACTGCGCCAAGCATTGAGTGCGGCCGCGAGTGATGCGCAAAAGCGCGGAATCACCATCTACATCAACAGCGGCTGGCGCTCGCCGGCTCTGCAACGTCAATTGCTTCAGCAGGCCGAAGCCAATTATGGTTCCGCGGCCGAGGCGGCCCGCTGGGTCGCCACCGCCGAAACTTCCGCCCACGTTTCCGGCGATGCGGTCGACGTGGGGCAAGCGGACGCCCGCGACTGGCTCTCCCGGTATGGGGCACACTATGGTCTCTGCCAGATTTACGCCAACGAGTCGTGGCACTTTGAATACCGCTCCGAGGCCAGCGAAACCGGCTGCCCGGAAATGTATAAGGACCCCACCGAAGACCCTCGGATGCATTCGTGAACGGGGACCTGCATCGACCAACCCTCTGGATTGACCCTCGGGCAATTGCGCAGAATATTGCCATCGCCCGCAGCCGGAGCGCCGCCGAAGTGATGGCGGTAGTTAAGGCCAATGGCTACGGTTTGGGTACACACACTTTGGCTCGCGCCGCACTTGGTGGCGGTGCCACACGTCTTGGGACCACGGATTTGGGCGAAGCTGTGGCACTGCGCGAGGCCGGTGTGCGTGCGCCAATACTGACGTGGCTCAACGCCTCCGGTATTGATGCTGCGGCGGCCGCCGAGCACCAGATCGCGGTGGCAATCGGTTCGCTCGAGGAGCTCAATGCGCTCCTGCGGCAACACTCGGCCGCACCGGTCACCGTGCACCTGCACCTCGATGTGGGCATGTGCCGGGAGGGAGCCTCGCCCTTGGATTGGCCGGCGCTTTTCGAGTCGGCCGCCCGGGCCCAGCGCCAAAACAAGATCCGGGTCGGTGGGCTGATGGGGCATTTGGCGCAGGCAGATCGTGCCGAACCGGAACTTAATGCCCAAGCCGTACGGGCTATGTCTGCGGCGAAAGCGCGGGCCACCGCATTAGGGCTGGGGCAGCTTAAGTTGCACCTAGCGGCCACCGCGGCCACCCTCACCGACCCAACCACCCATTTCGATATGGTGAGATTCGGCGCCGGACTGGCCGGGATCGACCCCTCTGGGCGCACCGATCTTGCCGCTCCTGCCCGGCTGACCGCACCGGTGGTGCATAGTGTCTGGGCTTCGGAAGGTACCAGTGTGGGCTACGGCGGCATGTACCGCAGCACCCACGACGGGTACCTGAGTGTCTTGCCGGTGGGCTACGCCGACGGCATCCCACGGGAGATCTCTACCGATGCCAGCGTGCAAATCGCAGGCCGTCGGCACAGGGTGGTGGGCCGGGTCAGCATGGACCAAATCATCATCGACACCGGGCCCCACCGCTATGCACGCGGCACCACGGCCACCATCTTCGGCGCAGCGGCCAGCGGGGCACCCACCCTGGCCGAGTGGGCCAACTGGGCGCAGAGCATCGCCCACACCATAATTTGCACTATCGGACCACGTGTTATCAGGAGCGTTCAATGACTACCCACATTCTCGTTATCGGTGGCGGCCAAAATGCCGAGCACAACGTATCGCTGGCCACCGCCGCCTCCATCGGAAAGGCGCTGAGCTCCCGGGGATATACCGTGATCGCGTTGACGATCGACCTCGATGGACGCTGGAGCAAAGATGGGGAGCCGCTCGGCGAGACCGTTGCCGCCTCGGTAGCCTCCGCCCTGCGCTTCTTCGATCAGGCCGAGGTGGTCTTTCCCGCGGTACATGGGCCACTGGGTGAAGACGGGACACTGGCGGCGCTCTGTGCACTGACCGGCGTCCCGGTGGTGGGCTCGGGCCTGCGCGCCGGAGCGTTGGGCATGGATAAGTGGTCCACCAAGCTCGTGGCGCAAAGTTTGGGGATCGCCACCGCCCAAGGACAGCTGGTCTGCGCCGCCGAGCGCGATCGGGTGCATTTCGAGGGAGAGGTGGTCGTTAAGCCCGCCTCGAGTGGATCCAGCTACGGTGTGTCGGCGGCCTCCACCCCTGAGGAATTACGCGAGGCCTTAGAAACCGCTGCGCAGTTCGACGAGCGCATCGTCGTCGAACACATGGTGCGCGGGCGAGAAATCGACGTCGCGGTCCTGCAAGAACCCGGCGGTGAACTATTTACACCTCCAGCCCTTGAAATCCATGCGCAGGGTCTGTTCGATACGGCGACCAAATACGACGGGACGGCGACGTTCAGCGTGCCGGCGGCGCTGACACCTGCAGAGGCACAGTCGCTCAGTGACGCGGCAAAGGCTCTGTACCGCGAGTTAGGCTGCGCGGGCGTGGCACGGATGGACTTCTTTCTCACCACGCGGGGCCCGGTGCTGATCGAAGTGAATACGATGCCCGGCATGACAGCACACTCCCAGGTGCCACAGATGTTCGCTGCAGCGGGCATCGAGTACGCAGATCTGGTGCAATCCATGGTCCGCGCGGCATTGCGACCCTAGGACGGGAAAGCTGCGCCCTCATCCTTTAGGAGGAGGGCCCGTCCGATCCGGAAATGTTAGCCTAATAGAGAAAATTCCAGCACAACATGCGGGTGTTAGCCGCCCGCCGTTACGTGAAGATTCGATGAGAAGAGTTGATCCGGTGAATATCATGACGCCTAATGCGTACGAAGTTGTATTCATCTTTGTGCTGCCCGCACTGACGGTAATCGCCCTTGTTGTCGTGTTGTATCGCGTGCTGACCTACACATCTCGGGCGGAGCGGCGCGAGGAGACCATCGAACGCGAGCTTCAACGTGAAACACGCGATAAGGTAGAACCATGAACCTAAACCTCAATTGGTGGTGGCTGCGCTAACGCAGCCCGGTTCAGTCATGTCCACGAGCTGCCCGCCGGTTCGTGGATTTTTTATGGTCGCATGACGACCGTGCGGGCCCGTGGGCGCCCTATCGCACGGAGAAATCATGCAAACTTTTCTGTCCGCTCAAGAACGTTCCGAGCAACTGTCTCATCACATCACTCAAGCGCCACAGGAATACCGGGTGCTGAGTGGCGAACGCCCCACCGGTGCCCTCCATCTGGGCCACTACTTTGGCAGCATCGTCGAACGCCTGCTGCTTCAACAAGCGGGAGTGGAAACCTTTATCATTCTCGCCGACTACCAGGTGATTACCGACCGAGATTCCATGGGCGCGGTGCGCCAGAATGTGCACAACGCGGTCTTGGATTACTTGGCGGCGGGTTTGGATCCGGAGACAACGACAATTTTCACGCACTCAGCGGTTCCAGCACTGAACCAACTGATGCTTCCTTTCCTCTCACTCGTTTCAGAAGCCGAACTGCACCGCAATCCCACAGTGAAGGCCGAACGCGAATCGTCGGGTCGAGCCATGTCGGGACTGCTCTTGACCTATCCGGTGCACCAGGCCGCAGACATCCTTTTCTGCAAGGCCAATGTGGTGCCCGTGGGTAAAGACAACCTCCCGCATGTTGAAATGACCCGCACTATTGCCCGCAGGTTCAACGACCGCTACGGTGCGCTCTTCCCGGAACCAGACGCGCTACTGACCGCAGCGCCGCACGTACCCGGACTCGATGGGCGCAAGATGTCCAAGAGCTACGGAAATGCTATTGGTTTGGGGATGAGTGCCGATGAGACGGCCGCCCTCATCCGAGGAGCGCGCACCGATTCTCAACGGCACGTGAGCTTCGATCCAGAACGGCGACCAGGTGTTTCGGCGCTACTGAGCACCGCCGCGCTCTGTCTCGGGCGCGAGGAACTGCAATTAGCTGACGAGATAGGTGCCGCCGGAAGTGGCGCGCTCAAACGATTGGTCACGGATGCCGTTAACGATTTCCTGCGCGAGCACCGCGCGCGGCGGGCAGAGTTTGCCGCGCAACCGGAGTTGGTGTCGCAGATCCTTCAGCGCGGGGCGCAACGTGCCAATGACGAAGCCGAACAGACGCTAGCCGACGTGCGCCAGGCAATGGGCACGCTTTACTAGCTATCGCGACCCGTGGAGCAGCGAGCACGGGCAATCCAGCATTCGGGGTTGCCTCCACCAACACAGCGCCTAGTGGGCCGCCTGCTCGCGTTCGACTAGTGCGATGAGCCCGGCAAGATCTGAGGCAAGCACATCTTCCAGCCCGGCCATAGCCGAAGCAAGCTCTTCGGACTTTGGCCCGTCGATGGTGGCATGAAGTTCGAGTCGGCTTCCTCCATCCGCTGCATGAGACTCGTGGCGGACCGTCAACGAGCCGCCGTCGAGGAATACCGTGTCTTGGAAGGCGAGTCCCGGAACAATATCGCTCACCATCATCGGTGTTTCATCGCCGTCGCGAGTCTTCATGACCCCGCGGACCCCGGGCCGCAATGGTCCCTCGAGACGAATGTACTCCATCCCCGGGGCCCACTCGGGGTGGGTTTCCACATCGCACCACCGAGCATGAAAATGCTGGGGAGCTACTCGCGAAGTCGCTGTGATCACCGGAAATTTCACCATGTTCGGCATCGTAGCAGCGGGGTCCATCTAGCTGGCTGGCTTGCGCGCAGATGGCTTAATGTGGCGGTGGTGCCCGCGGAGGTTCGGGTGTAGGGCGGCACCTGGAATCTGCGAGGATGCGGGTCACCGCTTCGCCGAGCCCCAAGTCTTCACCGAGCGCGGTCTCGGCGACATGGGGCATCGGGTCGCGTCCGCGCCACCACGAGCGCATCTCGCGCTCGCCGAACTCGCCCGAGCTAGGTTTTGTGTCGTGCCGTCGTAGCGTTTCCTCGAAGCCCATCTCATAGCGGTAGAAAAGGCTGGGGCCCCGATGATCCGCGGCCAACTGCGCCAGCATGTCTCCGTAGATTTCAGCGTAGAGGATGCCCTCGATGACGACGTCCATCCCGAGGTCCAGCGCGTAGCGCGCCGAGAGATCTAGGTAGCCGATCGCCGCGTTGCCCTGGCGTTCTGCTACGTGCAGGATCTGGCGGCGCAGCACATCTTGGCCGAGTATCGCGGTGGGCCGCTCGTTCGCCTGACGCAATGCCGCCGCGAGCGAGCTCTTGCCGCTGCCAGAGTTTCCGCGGATAACGATCAGACGAGTGGTTTCAGACCCGGTGCGCATTATCCAATGGTAGGCAGGACCCAGCTCAAGCCGGTATGACGTGGCTTCTAATGATGCGTAAACGACTCGAGCTTAGGCGCGGAGACTCGAGGTAGGCCTTGTGTGCCTCTTGCGGCTTCGGGGAATGATGCAATAGATCCATGATGCTTAGACAGCTGGAGTACCTCGTAGCGTTGGCCAATGAACGGCATTTCGCCCACGCAGCCGACGAATGCTCGGTGTCCCAACCGGCACTGTCCGAGGGGATTCGCAAGCTGGAAAAGGAGCTCGGCACACCGTTAGTCCGTCGCGGGCACGCATTCCAGGGATTCACCGTCGAAGGCGAGGCGGTATTGAAGTGGGCGCGGAAACTGCTCAAGGATCAAGAGTCGTTAAAACAGGAGATCTCCGTACTCCAAGAGGGTCTGAGGGGAACGCTACGAGTGGGTACCGTTCCGGCGGCCTCGTCGACCGTGGCTGTCCTGACGGATAGGTTTGCCCGCACGCATCCAGACGTCACGGTCAACGTGCAGGCGGGTCTGCACTCCGCAGATATTCTTCGGCGGATTCGGAACTACGAGCTGGACGCAGGTCTCATCTACGCTGAGCCAGAAGACCTAGCGGGGTTGCTGGTCTACCGGTTGTATTCGGAGGAGCATGTCCTGCTTACGTCAGTGGACATGCTCGATTGCCTGGGGGACGCAACCTGGCAGAAGGCGTTGGAACTGCCGCTGTGCTTGTTGGATTCTTCATTGCGCGGTCGTCAGGTCCTTGAACAGAGGCTGGCTCAAGAAGGTCTGAGCGTCTCGCCGCGCGTTGAATGCGATTCGATTGTGACCTTGCTGGCGCATGTCGCTACGGGGCATTGGGCGAGCATCGTTCCTAAGCAGTGGCTGCCACCCTTGGGTCAATTGCCGGAAATTATGATCACCAAACTTGATGATCCCGTCGTCACGTCGCAAATCTCTCTTGTCATGGAAGACGGTAACCCTCAAACGCTCATGTCGCAGGCGTTAACGAAAGTCATTTTCGATGCCTTCCCGACGACTGAACCCGCGTCTAGTAGGTATGATAAGTAGCTTCTATTGAGTCATCGGTACTAATTGTTTGATCTAATGAACCAGACTCGTCAACCCTAGTAACAGGCCCGGATTCACAAAGGAATGAGCGGCGCCAAGTCATACGGGGGAGAAAACGTGGAAGAACGCAGCACGGTGCTACGGGTGATGTTGAGGGGTGTGCGCTCGCGGTTCGACACCTCGTTGGTTCGGGTGGCCCGCTGATGGCTGGTGATCAGTTGCGCACTACGGGTGAAAGCTCGTCGATCAGAACGAGGCTGGCAGCCTTGGCAAACTGGCAATTGTTTCTGATCTCCCATGTCCCGGAAATCCGACCCGCCCTGCGCGTTGGTCTCGGACTGGCCGTTCCAGGGGCGGCGCTTTTAGTTGTTGGCCGCACAGATCTTCTTGTTTATGCGGTTTTCGGCTCGGTTGTCGGAATGTATGGGCGTGACCCACGTCGGCTACAGCGCTTCAAGAATCAGGTACATGGAGCGGTCATGATGCTCTGCGCGGGTATTTGCGGCATCATGCTGGCACCCTTTGAGTTGCATGGGTGGTCTTTGTTGGCTGGAGGAATGCTCTGGGCTGCCTTCAGCTCGGTGGTCGCGGATCGGTACGGCCTCAAGCCCGGCGGCGCCTTCTTTCCGCTCTTCGCTTTTTGTGCCTTGGGAACGCTCCCGGTCGGAGAACATCCGGCCGTAGACGGCTTGGCAACATTCGTGGTCACCGCGTTATTCAGTATTGTGCTGGGTCAGGCGGCAAAGTTCGGACCGTCGACAGAACGCGGAGTCGAAACGATCGCCTTTCCTTGGCCTAACGTCCTGCGCCGTGCAGGCACGTACCTGGCCGTGGTACTTGTGGCGGGGACCGTGGGCATCACCCTGCAGGTGGAGCATCTGCAGTGGATCATGGTCGGGGCCGTAGTGCCGCTGGCCGCTGGCAGTGCTCGGGGACGGCTGAAGCGCGGTGCACACCGGATCGCCGGAACGCTGGTGGGCATGGGTGTGCTTCTGGGAATCTACTATCTGCGGCCAAGCGAGCTGATGTTGGGTTTGGTGATCCTCGCGCTGATGTTTCCGACTGAGGCTTATATGGTTCGCAATTACGGGTTGGCCCTGAGCTTCTTCACGCCGGTAATCATTCTGATGTTGCAGCTGGCTAACCCGACGCTCGGTGTTCAGGTGATGTGGGACTGCGCCATCGGTAACCTGCTGGGCGTGATTCTCGGGATCGCAGCGGCCGCCGTGTTCGAGCGCCGGCCACGCACGCAATATGCAAGTGGAGCCGTGGGCTAACTTCGCTCCGCGCGGGTACCGAATTTGTTGTACCTTGTCGGTCGGTTAGCAGCAACGGTACGCCGAGAGTTGGAATGTCGGTGGCTTCGTCGGAACGTATCGGAACCGAGCCTCGTTCCATACGCCAACCGTCTTCGGCGACCGGCAAGACCGGTCGGTGGGCCTTGGAGTGAACCTGACCTCGAAAATTTCGAGGGAGGTATGAAAAAGCATAGGCAGAGGGCAAGGCGCGAGCCTCTTCCCTCTGCCTATGTGGCGTTCACTGAAGTGCGGGACTACCCGGCGGTCACCGATACGTCATCGATGCGGAATACAGTCGCCAGCGCGCTGTCTTCTGCTCCGTAGAAGCGCAGGGTGACAGTCTTGCCGCGGAAATTATCCAAGCTGATGCTCTTCTTCTCGTACGACGAGCTGGCATCCAAATTCGACCAGGTGCCTACATTGTAGGTATTGGAGCCGTCGATAATCTGGACGAAAAGTTTGTCGTATGCGGTGTACGAGGTGTATTCATTGGTCAACACCCGCAGGTAGAAGTCCAGCTGTGCGCTGGAGGCATTTGATGGAATGCTCACTTTCTGGTCCAGCGTGTAGGTGCTCGGGCTACCCCAGCCGTTGAGCCCAGCCAGGCCGTTGCCGGAGCGGGCGGCTGCACCGCTCTCGAAGGTGTCGGCGCGATTGGAGCTCCAGTTCGTTGAGCCGTCTTCGAAGCCTGGGTTCTTCACCAGGTTTCCACTTGGCTCAGGGGCTGGCGTTGGGTCCGGAGTCGGATCCGGAGTGGAGCCGGAGAGGGCGGACATGACCTTGGTTGCGTCAACCAATCCGGTGCCACAACCGATGTTGCAGCCACCTGGCATTGGGCGGGTGCCGCTCTTTACAGCGGTTTCAACCTGGGCTGGCGTCAGCGAAGGCTTTTGGGACTTCATCAGCGCCACCAAGCCAGCTACGTGAGGGGTAGCCATGGAGGTGCCCTGGTAGAAAGCGTAGCCTTCAGATGACGGTGTGGTGCTACCGGTATTGATGGTAGAGAGTACACCTTGGCCGGAGTAGCGAGTGTCGCCGCCGGGGGCCGTCACGTCAACAGCTGAGCCGTAGTTCGTGTAGTAGGACGGGGCTCCTGAGGGGTTGCTGGCGGCCACGGTAATGACATTGTTGCAGTTTGCTGGACGCGAGTTCGATGCGTTCTGGCTTTCGTTGCCAGCGGCGACAACGACAGAGGTGCCTCGAGAAACGGCAGAGTCGATGGCTGCCTGGTAGGTGGCGCCGCACGCGCCGCCACCGCCGAGGGACATGTTGATCGCGTCGGCTGGGGTGCTGTTGGCTGGGACGCCCGGTACAGATCCGCCCGAGGCCCAGACAATGGCGTCTGCGATATCGGAGAGGTTTCCTCCGCATTTGGCCAGAACACGAACTGGCTGGATCTTGGCGTTAGGTGCAACTCCGGCAACGCCCTTGGCATTTCCGGTGACCGCGGCGACGGTACCGGCTACGTGGGTGCCGTGCCAGGAGGAATTACCTGAGCTGCGGCTGCCACATTCGCCTGCGGCGTACCAGTCGCCTTCATCTTGGGGATTTGCGTCACGGCCGTTGCCATCGCGGGCCGACGAAGAGTCGGAGACGAAGTCGTATCCGGAGAGAACGTTAGCGTTCAGGTCCGAGTGCGAGGTGATCCCCGTATCCAAGACAGCAACAACGCTGCCCGATCCGGTGGAGATGTCCCAAGCAGAAGGCAAACGCATGCCGTTGGTTCCGCTGTAGTGCCATTGCTCGCCGTAGCGGGTGTCATTCGGAGTCATGGAAATCTTCATGATTGCATCGGGTTCTACGGATTCCACGAGACCTGACTTGGCGATTTCAGCCATGAAAGATTTGGCGTCGCTGTCCTTGAGTTTTTTGTTGGCCTTGACCACAAAACCGCCGGTTGCCATTGAGCGCAGTTCCTTGACGGATACCCCTGCTTCTTTGGCCGCTTTACCCCACGCCTTGGCCCGACCAGACTTGCCCGACTCCTTGGCCGAGGCCTTGTAGGTGACGATGAATTGGTCGTATGGCTCGCCGGGCTGAACGGAACCGAGCATGACTTTAGCGTCGTTGCTTGGCGCTGGAGCGGGCTTTTCTGCTGGTGCCATCACGGGAAGTGCGGATGCTGGCAATGCACCGGCGCCGAAGCCGGTCAATCCGATCACGACCGCTGCGGAGGCAGCCAAAGATCGCCTCAGTGGGGTAGAAAAACGTACCATTGATGTTCTCCTTGTTGGATGATTTTGGGCGCACAAAAGCCGGTGATCAATCGGTTTGGTGTGTGCCGACATGGAGCCTAGCCGCATTGTTGTCCTGAATGGAAGCACTTCTCAAATAAATCTTTTATATTCACGCATGTACTAAAAAGATATTTCACATATTTCCGAGCGAGCTCCCCAATGGGTTCGCGGGTTTGAAAAATGAATGGCGATCTAATGCGAGTTTCGAGAGTGCAAAATTTTCATATCTGTTCTGACCACACTAAACGTGTAACTCGCGCACCGGTAAGAGCATCTTTGTTGAAGTGGACGGCCGTGAGTTGGGTGCAATCGACCCCGGCGGTCAAGTGTGCGCCCATGTGAACTAAAGACTTGCGGATGATTGACTAATCTATTGATTAAACGGTTTGGCCTTAATGAAGCACTGGTTCGCAGCTAATGAAATGGCTAGGCGTTTTTCGCTCGCTTCGCTTCTGACTCACATGTCGGCGTTTCGGAGTTGAGTATGTGTTGGGACCCAAGCCAGAGGGGAAGCTCACCAAAAGCGTTCGGTGGCTCGAGGCGTGGCTTTGGCCGGGCGCTGGTGCAGGGGTCTCGGAGTGAAGCAGGCTCGCCGCTCTCAAGGTGTCGGGATCGCACGGGATGCTAAGCCGAATCGCATGGGAAATCCGATATTCCAGACACAGGGTGCGATCGGGGTCACTATCGGCCGCTGCCGTCGGGTTCCATAGATCTAAGATCATTGCCCGAAGGGAACACCATCATGTCTAACGCTCTGGAAACCAGAGAGCCTACCAAACCGTGGGATGTCTTGCGCTTCGTGCTGTATAGCGCGATCGGCATCACCGTGTTTTTCGTGCCGGTGACCATCAACGAGAAGAGCACCATTCTGCTCGATCATTTGGTCACCTGGGTGCGTGCCGCTGCGGGCGGAGCCGTGCCTTATTACATTCTGGCGCTCTTGGCCGCCGGTACCGTGCTGCCTTTCGCCAATGGTGCGTGGAAGAAATCGCCGATGCGCATGTTCTTTGCCTTCGCCAATATTGTTGGATTGGTTGTGGGCGTGGCGCTGACCTTTGGTTGGGGACCACAGTGGCTCTTGCAAAAGGATATGGGGCCATTCCTGCTGAACTCGCTCGTGGTGCCGGTGGGCCTCATCGTGCCGATCGGCGCGATTTTCTTGGCCATGCTGGTCAGCTATGGCCTCATGGAATTCATTGGAGTGTTCTGCCAGCCGATCATGAAGCCCCTTTGGCGCACCCCGGGACGCTCGGCCGTTGATGCGGTGGCTTCTTTTGTAGGTAGCTACTCGCTGGGTCTGTTGCTCACCGACCGCATGTATAGGGGCGGACGCTACACCGGGCGTGAAGCGGCGATCATTGCCACAGGGTTTTCCACCGTATCGGCCAGCTTCATGGTGATTGTTGCCAAAGCTGTGGACCTGATGCCGTACTGGGGGACCTACTTCTGGTTAGCGCTCCTCGTGACCTTTGCGGTCACGGCAATTACCGTGCGGATTCCGCCGCTATCGCGCATTCCTGACACTACCTACTTGGGTGTGAAGCACTTGCCAGAGGAAAAGGCCCAGGGCAACCGCTTTAAGGTGGCGTCCGCTGAGGCCATGATCGCACTTAAGCGAGCACCGGGGCTGGGACGTAATATCGGCGAGAATCTTCTCGACGGGTTGAAGATGGCGATGGCCATCCTTCCCTCGATTCTTTCGATTGGTTTGCTCGGGCTGGTCCTGGCCCGATTCACTCCGATATTCACCTGGCTCGGCTACCTGTTTGCACCCTTCGGCTGGGTGGTTGGTCTCGACGATCCGCTACTGGCTGGCAAGGCCTCGGCCACAGGGATCGCTGAAATGTTCCTGCCGGCAACGCTGGCCGCAGGTCACGAGTCACTCGAGCTGCGTATGGTGATCGGCATCGTGTGTGTCTCGGCGATTATCTTCTTCTCCGCATTGGTGCCTTGTATTTTGGCGACCAGCATTCCGCTGAAACTATGGCAGATGGTCGTCATCTGGTTCCAGCGTGTGGCGCTGACGATTCTTATCGCAACGCCGCTTGTCTCACTGATCCTCTAGGTATTGAGTCGCCCGTCCTTCAGCCAGCGACCCAGGCTTGCCAGGCCGTCGCTCCAGCGCCCGAGGTCCGTATGCCCGTGGTGCGCGGTGATGACCTCGAGCAGTTCGCCAACGGCCGCGTCGGTCTGGCCAGCTTCAAGGGAGGTGAGTGCGGAAAACACCTTCACACCTTCCGAATTGGGGAACTGGGCGCGTGCTTGCTCAAGTATGGCACGCGAGGCGTCGAGTTCGCCCAGCCAACGCAGCGTGCTTGCATATTGGCAGAGGCAACGCCGCAGGGGTTCGCCACTCAAGCCTTGTTGCAAGGCTTGCTCGTAGAGCTCACGCGCTTGCTGCTCATGTCCCGCGGAATCGTGAGCTCCGGCCAATTCGTAGCGGACAACGGCATTGTTGGGATATTGCTCTAGTAGTTGCTCGAAGAAGCGAATCGTTGGCGCCATGTCGTTGCGGTTGCGCAACGCATACCCCGACCGAATTGCTTCGGCGAGGTCGTGAGACAAACCCTCGTACATTGCGGTTCTCCTGTCGTAGTGCCAAGTGGCTCATTCTTGCATGGGGGCTGACGGCTTGGCGCTCTTGTTCAGCATGGCCGCCGCTTCGTAATTCGAGAACAAGCCTTCGATGGTATTTGGCTAGATCTGAACTAAATGGAGCGGCGGCGACGTCGAGCCTAGTCGAAACTTTGCAAATTTTTCCTTGTGCGATCGGGCAGTTAAGACTTAGGGGCAAGGTCCTCTCGTTAGTGCCGACTGTGCTCGGCGTGATGGGAGATTAGTCTGCTTTTTTTGGTCCTTCGTCATGAGTCCTGAACTGGCGCCAACTTTCAAGGACGTTACTGACTGAAGTGAGCGATGTGAATCGGTGCAGTTGAAGCGCCTCAAGCAAGTGCTGAAACGGCGTTATGGCGCGAGAGGCGATCCTATGTCCGTTCTCGCTTCTTCGATTCCGCGATGCTCAGAGCTACGAGTGAAAGAAGTCTAACCGCAAGTAACACCAGGCCCAGGTGGTCGACGGCGATGGTGCTGGATGTGAAGACTTCTGGACCCCTGGCTGCTCGGTCCAAACCGTATCCCTCTAGACGGTTTCGCGAGGCCTCGACGCCAGCACGGTGGTGCAAGGTCGGATGAATGCGCTTGGCGGACGGATGTATCTTTCGGTATACCAAATGTGGATCTAAGTCGGTAGGCTGGAGCACGGTGCGCACCTAACCGCACCGCAGCTTTCCACGCGAGCCAAGGAGTACTCAATGGGGCAGGTCACCCGCATCAGCGCCGCTTTCGTCATCGGCTACCAAGACGGGGACCACTGCATTTGGCCGCAGGGTGAACTTGTCCATGAGGACGGCATCGTGCTCTTCGTTGGACGCGACTATCCAGGGCATGTCGACATCGAAGTGGACTCAGGAAATGCCATCGTGTCGCCTGGCTTTATCGACCTCAACGCGCTCTCGGATATCGACCACGCAATCTTTGATTCCTTCACCAGCGGCGACCTACGCCGAGGACTGGCGTGGTCCGAGGAGTACTTGCATAACCATGGTGCGGTATTCACCGAGGAAGAAGAGGCGTTCCGCCGCCAATTCGCCATCAGCCAGCTAGTGCGCAACGGCATCACCACGATCATGCCGATCGCGGCCGAAACCTATAAGCCGTGGTGCGAGGACTACGCCGACATGGCTCAAATGGCCCAGGCCGTCGAAGCGCTAGGACTGCGCGCGTACCTCGGACCAAGCTACCGCACTCACGTTCCCTATACCGATGGCACGCAGCAGCTGTTGCACTTGGACGAAGGCAAAGGGCTTGTGGGCCTACAGCAGGCCATAGAATTCTGTCGAGACTTTGAGAACGCCGCAAATGGGCTGATCCGCACGGCGCTACTCCCTGCGCGCATTGAAACCCAGACCGAACAAACGCTCAAACTTACCCGCCAGGCCGCTGACGAATTGGGTGTTCCGGTACGTTTGCATGCCGCTCAGGGGCTATTCGAAGTGCAGGCCATCGTCGAGCGCACCGGAATGCGCCCGCTCCCGTACTTGGATTCGCTGGGCTTTCTGACCGAAAGAACTTTTATACCGCACGCTTGGACGGTGCCCGGAAACCGGCATATGCCCGAAGAATTTGGAGAGGGCGACGATCTTGCGCTACTCGCCGCCTCGGGAGCATCGGTGATTTTCTGCCCGATTCCTACCGCGCACTACGGTGTTTGCCTTGAAGATTTCGACTCCTACCGCGAGCAGGGAGTGCGGGTGGTGCTGGGGACCGACTCCGCCCCGCCGAACATGATCCGCGCGATGGACTTGGCGATGGGCATGACCAAGGCACATACGGGTTCGATGACCAGCGCCCAGGGACGAGATCTCTTCCGGGCCGCTACCTTAGAGCCGGCGAATGCGTTAGGTCGCGAGGATCTGGGCCGGCTGGCGCCCGGTGCGCAGGCCGACTATTTCGTGCTGGACCTCAACGGCACCCATATCGGACCGAATGCCGACCCGATCCGCACTCTAATCATGAACTGCGACGGCCGCGATATCACACATGTCGCGGTGGCCGGACGAACCATCGTGTCCGACAAACAGATCGTTACCGTGGACACCAGCGACTATCAGCGGCGCGCACAAGATTTTCTAGATAAGTACATGGCCGCATTTAGCGTCAGTGACTATAAGCATCGGCCCACCGCGGAGCTCTTCCCGGCGAGCTTTCCGGTGCGCTAACTTTCGTCCCTAGGATATCGTCGCAGGCGGCTTTCGGAGTTGGGGGCCTCCTGACGGTCGGCTCCGAGGTACGACGTGTTGTTGGTGGGCATGCCACAGTTGCAATGTAGCAGCCCACCATTGGGCTTAATCGAGAATGGCCGTCGCCTCGATCTCTATGAGCGTTTGGGCATCAAAGAGCATTTCGACGCCGATGAGCGAGGACGGTGGCATTGGGGTAGGTAGCCCCACTTCTTGGGCTACGGAATAGATGCCCTCCATGAGCTCGTTGATTTTCCCAGTTTGCCAGTCGGTGACGTAGATCGTTAGCCGGACGACATCGTCGAAGGTCGCGCCGACAGAGGCCAATCCCGTTGCGGTGTTGCGTAAGGCTTGCGCCGCCTGATCTCTGAGATTGTCCGGAGTTTGCGCACCGTCAGGTCGGTACGCCACCTGTCCGGCGACATGGATGTGACGAGTGCCAGTCGCAACCGCGACGTGGTCATAGGGGGCTGGTTCCAGCATATTGGCGGGACTGAATCGATGAACGGCCACGGAGTTTCTCCTTTGTTGTGAGTGGGTATCATCAAGCTATGCGCCCGTTACGGGGCACTTCAACGAGACTAGGTTTCAGCATGGATACCACTAACGAGCTACGCGTCACGCCGGCGCACCGTGAGCTGCTTGATCAAGTGCTCGACAAATTGTCGCTCTCGGTCATGAACGAACTTTGTGAGAAACCTTGTCGATTCAATGAGTTACGCCGGGCGATTCCACGGGTTACTCAGAAGTCATTGACGGGAACTCTGCGACGACTTGAGCGAAACGGTGTCATAGAGCGGAGCGTGGCCAGCACTCGTCCGGTCGCAGTAACGTACAGCATTACACCACTCGGGAAAACCCTGCGCAGGCCGGTGGATGAACTATTGAAATGGGCCGAGGACTACTTACCGGAGATTGACGCCGCGCGCGAAGCATTTGACGACGCTGAAGCCGGGGCAGACTCATAGATTTCTCTAGTATTCGGCCAGTAGAGCACCTAGGCGCTGACATGCCGACCCAATAAGGCAGTGCCTTGAGCTTGTTACCTGAGTGGATTGCTTCAGGGAAGTCCTAGGGAGTTGTGGCGGTCATCCGGATTAGTAGCCTGGAGCCCTTGAGAATAGGGTTGCGTTTCGCGATTTCTCTGAAGGTTGAACGCGATGAACTTACACTTCCCATGTTGACGTGTAGCTACGCGAGGAGAGTAGGGCAGCGAGTTCGGCGTGAACATGCATGGTCTTGGTAAGACGTTTCGTCCGGTCATCTGAAAGCTTTCCCTCTTCCCAGTCGCGACCGGAAAAGTATGCGGAATACGGGTTGATCACGCACTTGAAATCATTCATCAACGAACCGGCAAGCGACGTCGTCGCCATGTAACTGTGTGGGAGACCAGCCGAGCACACGAACGAAACGACCTTGTCGAACCACGCCGAGGTATTACGGCCATCGCCGGTGGCTCCGGTAGCTTCAATCAGAGATTTGACTGCGGCGTTGGGAGCCCAATTGTAAATCGGGAAAGTGAGGACAATGCCGTCGCTTTCCCGAATGCGCCGATGTAAAAGCGCAAATCCTGGGTCGCTGAAAATCTCGTTATTGTCGAAGATTGGAAGTTCGAATTCCGCCAGATCGATTACTTCCGAATTGTGCCCGTGATTCTGCAGGATTTGCGCTGCTTGGACGGCCAAGCCGCGGCTAAGGCTGGCGGGGTCAAGGCTGCAGGAAATCACAGGGAGTGTCAGTGGCACACCCGTACCCTAGCAGAAAGATTCTGCCTACTTCGCTAGGGAATCTGCCGTCCGAGTTGGCTAATACTCTGATGTTGAGCTCCTCCCGCAGTCTCCAGTCTTTAGTCACCGACGAATTCTATCTACGCGAGATTTACATCAATGGATGCAAATTTTCACGATTTTCCACCTTGGCGAGCGGAAATCTGGAAACGACCTAATGAAACAAGAGATTCCTTCCAGTTAATTGAAACTGCAACAAAATTGCTTGGGCGATGACCATTTATGTTTTTGGTCAACTCGTAGAATTATGCATCTCCATAACTCTAGGATCGGCTCTGGCTACTGCTGCCGACGGTATAAGGGGGAGCCGTTGAAGTACCTAGCATGCCTTATTTGTGCTGGGTGGAAATAGCCGTCGGGTCATACTCGCATCTTTAGAGATGAAAGGCCCGAGCTCGGAAGGCTGGGTCGTTTGACTCGCCTTCAAGTTTCTCAGAGGAAGGGTACGTATTCGTGGAACGAATAAGATCACGCCCGCGAGCTAGCGGGCTTGGTATTGAACCAAGGAATGCGCGTAAGGGAAGACAAGCACGCGCTGCATCAACAGCCGCCGTGCTCGTCTTGGGATTGTTTGCGAGTAGCTTAGTTCCAGCCGCTGCCAATGCAGCACAGGGACAAATTACCGGTTCTGCTTTCAATGACAGGAACTCCAACGGTCAATACGACGCAGGGGAAAGCGGTCTCGAAGGCGTTCAGGTTACTGCCTTCGGAAGCGAAGGTCAGGAAGCCGGCACGGCAGTTACTTCGGCCGACGGCAACTATGT
This sequence comes from Glutamicibacter endophyticus, assembly GCF_048457885.1. Taxonomy (NCBI): domain Bacteria; kingdom Bacillati; phylum Actinomycetota; class Actinomycetes; order Micrococcales; family Micrococcaceae; genus Glutamicibacter; species Glutamicibacter endophyticus. The sequence continues at coordinate 3,281,842 of NZ_CP174200.1, read as the reverse complement.
GCTTGACGTCGATACCGCCGATGATTCGGTTGAGGTTCGCCTAGAATTCTCTACCCCTGATGGATACGCGCCAGCACCAGTTGGAATCGACGGTGCTACCGCAGGTTCCACAGTCCAGTTCGTGGCACCGGGTAAAACCGCAGATGTCGGCTTCGTCATCCCCGGGCAGCCAGCCGATGATAATCCGCCCTTAGTTTGGGCCGAGCAACGGGCACAGGCTACTGAAAACACGACGAACTGGATCGACCCGTCAACCCAGCGCAGCATCGGTTCGATGCTGTATGGCGACCGCGGTGATCAACGTGGCGCAACGACGGAAGCCACCGTGGCGCAGACCGGCGCGATCTGGGGCATCGCGAATCTTGGCGAAAACCACGTTGCCAGCTCCGCGCTGTTCAAGCGCCACGTCATTACCGGCCCAGGCGGCCTTGGCGCAATCTACCTCACTGATACCGCTGCAGACCCGAATGCTTCGGTCTTTGCCACGATCCCAAATGTGGGAACCGATCCGCGTCCTCTTGGGTCGGAAGCGGGGCCAGCGGCCTATGACTGGTTCCATGACATGGCCGCCTGGCCAGAGATCGGCAAGATCGGACTGGGTGGCCTTGCCGCGACTCCTTCATTTGATGCGCTCTACGCGGTTAACTTGAACGATAAGTCGCTGTATCAGGTGCCCGTAGACATGAGTAGCGGAACGCCAGTTGCCGGTGAGCCGGCAGCGATCGCTGACTTGTCCTCTCTTCCCGGAGCCAGTTGCGCTTCGGAGAATGTTAGGCCATTTGGGGTATCTGTCCATGACGGAAGTGTCTGGGTCAGCGGTACCTGCGCTGGACCAACCGAAGCAGACCTGCGTGGATATATTTTCGAGTTGGCGCTGGACGGCACTCTCGTTGGGACCGGCCCCGTTCTTGAAGTACCGATGGACTACGAACGCGGTACTGCGTTCAACGTGGCACCGGACCCCACCGCAAATTGGCACGCGTGGACCGATGACCCGGCAGCTATTTGGCAGGGCTCAACTGAAGAGTGGATCGCTTACCCACAACCACTGGTCTCCGATATCGGATTCGATGAGAACGGGGATCTTACGGTTGCTGTTAAGGACCGGTTCGGTGATCAAGCGGGCTACCAAGCAGGTCACCCGACGGATAACACGGACGATCCCTATTCGTCGGCCACTGCCGGTGAGCTTCTTCGTGCCTGTGCCACCGGCGACGGAAGTTTCGCGCTCGAGTCAAACGCTTCGTGCGGTGGTACCACTGGCGCCTTCCCCAACAACGGTATTGGAGTTGATGGCGGTGAGTACTACGACGACGAGTTCGTAGATGCTAACGGGGTTCGAGCACACGATCAGATCGCTCTCGGTGCTGTATTGCAGATTCCAGGCTTCGTTGATTTCGTCGGTACTGGTTTTGACGTAGGAGACGCAATCTGGACCAACGGTTTCCGTTTCTACGAGAACGCCACCGGTCAGTATGGCGGTAAAGACGGCAATGGTTGGGCGACGATAAATAGTTCCTGGACCCAAGACGGCGGTTTCACCCGCGATGGATCCATGGGTAAGGCTTCAGGGCTGGGAGATCTCGATGCCCTCGTCGCCGATCACGTAGAGGTCGGTAACCGCGTGTGGATCGATACCGATCGCGACGGAGTGCAGGACGCCGACGAGGAATCGGTTTCCGGGGTCGTGGTCACCTTGACCTGCGGCACCACTACGGCCACGACCACGACGAATGAGGACGGCGAATACTACTTCAACGACTCGAATGTCGACGGTGGCTTGGCACAGAATGTTGAGTGTTCCCTGCATTTCGAAACTGCCGGAACCACGGCTGAAGGCTTGGAGCTGACGACCGAACTCGCGGGAGAAAACACTGCAATCGACTCGAACGCAGTGCTCGACGAGCAGGGCGTGCCGACGATTGAATTGGTGACGCCTACAAGCGGTGCGAACCACACCTACGACGCCGGGTTTGTCCCGGCTGCTGAGGTGTGTTCGATTGGTGACTTCGTCTGGGTTGATGAGAATGGCAATGGTGTTCAGGATGAGGGTGAGGCCCCGGTTGAGGGTGTGACCGTTACTCTGCTGAATGCTGATGGCACTCCGGTTGAGGGTGTTGAGCCGTTGACCACTGATGCCAATGGTCTGTATGTGTTCTCGGGTATTGAGTGCGGTACTTATCGTGTTCAGTTCTCGGATCTGCCGGAGGGTAATACGTTCACTGCCCCGAATGCGGGTGAGGATGAGGGTGTTGATTCCGATCCGGTTCCTTCTGAGGATGACCCGACTGTTGGTGTGACTGATGAGTTCACTGTTGGTGGCGAGGTGCCGAACGATCGTACTGATGTGGACGCGGGTATTGTTCCGCCGGCTGCTGAGGTGTGTTCGATTGGTGACTTCGTCTGGGTTGATGAGAATGGCAATGGTGTTCAGGATGAGGGTGAGGCCCCGGTTGAGGGTGTGACCGTTACTCTGCTGAATGCTGATGGCACTCCGGTTGAGGGTGTTGAGCCGTTGACCACTGATGCCAATGGTCTGTATGTGTTCTCGGGTATTGAGTGCGGTACTTATCGTGTTCAGTTCTCGGATCTGCCGGAGGGTAATACGTTCACTGCCCCGAATGCGGGTGAGGATGAGGGTGTTGATTCCGATCCGGTTCCTTCTGAGGATGACCCGACTGTTGGTGTGACTGATGAGTTCACTGTTGGTGGCGAGGTGCCGAACGATCGTACTGATGTGGACGCGGGTATTGTTCCGCCGGCTGCTGAGGTGTGTTCGATTGGTGACTTCGTCTGGGTTGATGAGAATGGCAATGGTGTTCAGGATGAGGGTGAGGCCCCGGTTGAGGGTGTGACCGTTACTCTGCTGAATGCTGATGGCACTCCGGTTGAGGGTGTTGAGCCGTTGACTACCGATGCCAATGGTCTGTATGTGTTCTCGGGTATTGAGTGCGGTACTTATCGTGTTCAGTTCTCGGATCTGCCGGAGGGTAATACGTTCACTGCCCCGAATGCGGGTGAGGATGAGGGTGTTGATTCCGATCCGGTTCCTTCTGAGGATGACCCGACTGTTGGTGTGACTGATGAGTTCACTGTTGGTGGCGAGGTGCCGAACGATCGTACTGATGTGGACGCGGGTATTGTTCCGCCGGCTGCTGAGGTGTGTTCGATTGGTGACTTCGTCTGGTACGACCTGGACAAGGACGGTATTCAGGATGAAGGTGAAGCTGGCGCTGAAGGCGTCACTGTAACCCTCGTCAACGCTGACGGAGAAACCGTCACCACGGTTGAGACCGATGTCAACGGCAAGTACTTGTTCGCCAACATCGACTGCGGAACCTACACCGTTACGTTCGAACAACCCGAGGGATATAACTTCACTGGTACCAGTGAGGGCGATGACTCAACGATTGATTCGGATCCGAGCGAGGAAGGCATCGTTGAAAATGTGGTTGTCGGAGGCGAAGAGCCCAACGATCGCACAGACATCGACGCAGGCTTGGTTCAGCCAGTAGTTCCAGTTCAGAAGTGCACTATTGGTGACTTCGTATGGTACGACGCCGATAAGGATGGCATCCAAGACGCTGGAGAAGCTGCCGTTCCGGGCGTATCAGTGACCTTGCTAGATGCAGACAGCAACCCGGTCGCCGGTGTTCCGGCACAGATTACTGATGCAGAAGGCAAATACCTGTTCGAGAACCTGGAGTGCGGCACGTACCGAGTACAGTTCGAGAATCTCCCTGAAGGTACCGAGTTCACTACGCAAACTTCTGGCAATGACCCCGCAGTTGATTCAAACCCGAACGAGCAGGGTCTGACGGACCCGGTAACGGTCGGTGGAGAACAGCCTGCTGAGGACCTGACAGTTGATGCCGGTGTAATTGAGACCGAGGTGCTACCGGACCCAGACAAGTGCCGTATCGGTGACTTCGTTTGGTTCGATGTCGATAAGGATGGTACGCAAGGCGCCGATGAGAACGGCGTACCGAACGTGACTGTAACTCTTATTGATGCACAGGGTCAGACGGTCGATACCACCACTACCAATGCCAGTGGCGGGTACGTCTTCGATGAGATCGAATGTGGTACCTACAAGGTTCGATTCAGCGATATACCTGAAGGCACCGAGTTCACCACGCCAAATTCTGGCAATGACTCCACAGTTGATTCAAACCCGAACTCGGATGGACTAACTGACGACATCATTGTCGGCGGCGAAGAGCCGAACGAGGACCTAACAATCGACGCTGGTGTTGTTCCGCAGGCTCCGGTTGAGGTGTGCTCGATTGGTGACTATGTCTGGGTGGATGAGAACAGCAACGGTGTCCAGGACGCTGACGAGGTTGGAGTCGAAGGTGTGACTGTGACCTTGTTGGATGCTGACGGAAACCCAACTGGAGTTGCCCCCGTCGTTACCGATGAGAACGGCATGTATGTGTTCTCGGGTATTGAGTGCGGTACCTATCAGGTGAAGTTCTCTGATCTGCCTGAGGGTTATGTCTTTACGACTCCGGGTGAGGGTGAGGATTCTGCGAAGGATTCGGATCCGAACACTGATGGTGTCGTGGAGAACGTGACTGTTGGTGGCGAGGTGCCGAACGATCGTACTGATGTGGACGCGGGTATTGTTCCGCCGGCTGCTGAGGTGTGTTCGATTGGTGACTTCGTCTGGGTTGATGAGAATGGCAATGGTGTTCAGGATGAGGGTGAGGCCCCGGTTGAGGGTGTGACCGTTACTCTGCTGAATGCTGATGGCACTCCGGTTGAGGGTGTTGAGCCGTTGACTACCGATGCCAATGGTCGGTATGTGTTCTCGGGTATTGAGTGCGGCACTTACCAGGTGAAGTTCTCTGACCTGCCTGAGGGTTATGTCTTTACGATGCCGGGTGAGGGTGAGGATTCTGCGAAGGATTCGGATCCGAACGCTGATGGTGTCGTGGAGAACGTGACTGTTGGTGGCGAGGAGCCGAACGATCGTACTGATGTGGATGCTGGTGTTGTTCCACCGGCTCCGGTTGAGGTGTGCTCGATTGGTGACTTCGTCTGGGTTGATGCGAACAACAACGGTGTCCAGGACGCTGACGAGCAGGGTATCAAGGACGTTACTGTCACCCTGATCGATGCGGACGGTAAGGTCATCGCTGAGGTGAAGACCGACGCTGAGGGTAAGTACTCGTTCGACGAGGTTGAGTGCGGCACTTACCAGGTGAAGTTCTCTGACCTGCCTGAGGGTTATGTCTTTACGATGCCGGGTGAGGGTGAGGATTCTGCGAAGGATTCGGATCCGAACGCTGATGGTGTCGTGGAGAACGTGACTGTTGGTGGCGAGGAGCCGAACGATCGCACTGATATCGATGCTGGTGTTTCCAAGCAAGGTACTCCGCAGCCGAAGCCTGAACAGCCGAAGCCGGAACAGCCGAAGCCGGAGACCCCCAAGACGCCGAAGCTTCCTGAAACTGGTGTGACCGCCGGTTTGATAGCTGCAGGTGCGTTGGGTGTTTTGCTTGCCGGTCTCGGCACAATGCTCCTTCGTAGCCGGAGGAAGAACTCCTAAGGAACGTAGACAGCATTGAAAACCTCTACTGGGGGTAGGACCCATCCGGGTCCTACCCCCAGTAGTATAGCCAAAACCTAGTGAGACTAGGCGCTTCGAAAGCAGCCTCGTGACTCCACTTGTCCATCCGGTCAGCCGAGCTGCGGCGCCCTGTCGATAGTATGCACAGGGTCGCTGAATCTAGTCATACTCGTGCTACAGGTTGCGAGTGAGTCAGCTGCACAATTAGTCGCCTGCAACGACCTATTTGAACCTTTGAAAGGAGGCATCTTTTTGGGTACAACGTAGTTCAAACTATGCAGCGAGATGCTTAGACCGGGCCACACAAATTACCTTGTAGTGCCGAGATCAAGTGACAGCTTCTTTGACTTGGAAGTCTGCGCTCGTACCCCCTATGGATCGCTCGCGAAACTATAAGAGTCTGCTCGCATTTGAGCGTTATCGGGTCGAGGAGATACACATTTTCCAGCGAATCAGACCGAGTCTTCATTACTCGCAGCATGTAAACGAACTAGTCAGTTCCGCCCCATGACTGGCGGGCGCAAAGTTTGAAGGAACGGCCCCGGCGGCGTCTAGTCTATGTGCCATTCCTTGCCGATGACTGCGCAGTCTGCCATGCATTGTGCCGCGGGAGCTGGGATGACGAGCCCGGTCTCGTCGCCGCGGACATGGGTTGCAAATTAGTTGCGTACTCAGGCCCGTGTGGTTTTCGGGATCAATGATCATCAACGATTTAATTGCCCAATATTGCCAGTGCCTACGACCGACTTTTTGGGTCGTGGCCGTCTGTGAAGTTAATTGATTGTTCTTCCGCCCCTGTTTGTTGAGCTCTCCTTATTGGCTAAAGTTAGCTGGCCAGAATGGTTCATCCTTAAAGTGTTGACATAAATGCATCATGTGCATAGTTTCTCACCTAATGAAGCAGCGCTGCTTCATAATATTCCGTATTGTTTGTCCGTTCCCCCAAGCGCGGTCGAACAAGGCACACCATGACTCGAGCGGGGAAGTTTACTGTTACCACTGAAGATTGACTTGGTTCGAGTTGGTGTTGTGTGCTCGTGAAAGTCGTTAAGGTTCCCCATAGTCAGTAGGCGACGATAGCGACGGAATGCAGGCTAGAGGCCCGGTGAAATGCTCCCCCAAGTAGCATTTCACCGGGCCTCTGTCGAGAGCGAGAGCGCCTTCGAGTTGTGGCTTTCTCCAGCAGGGTTCCGGGCAGAAAAGACTCACCCAATGCAAAGGCTTGCGATTGTATTTGCAGTTCGGGACCTTCTGTGGGACTGGACTCCTATGGCTTCAAAGTCAGCCTGCCAGGGGAATCCAATAAGACCGCTAGGGAGCCTGAAATGGGAGGGTCAGTGGCTTCTCACTGAAGTAACGCTGTACCCGGATGTGGTCATGAAAGCTTCGCTTTTCCATGGGCAGATGATCGTTTGCTATTGCTTCGGATCTGATACACATACGGCTTTGAGACGCCTGACCACTTTGCAACGGATGCCGCGTCTACGCCTTTGGACAGCGCCATGCAAATGGCGTCGTGGAGATTTTCACGAGCCGCATCGAGGTCGGCTTGCCTATCTTCCACCCTATTTGCGAGCTCGCGGAGTTGTTGCAGTTCGATCATTTATGTCACCGTCCGTATGGTTCAATGGTCTTTGCTCAGCGCTGTAGCACCTGTCAATAACTGCTATGTATAGTGGATAAACGCAGCTAGTTGTCGAATGTGACCGAATATTTGACGGATTTAGGGCAACTGGAGTAGAGGTTGGCCGCAACTCTTAATTGTGACGAGTCCTTACTGTAAAATATGCCCTCAGAATAGCTGTAGTTTTATAGGTTTTTTACTAGACGCTCCTTGAAGTTGGGTGCATCGATAGGGACTGAGCAATTACGCCTGAACGGGATCGCGTGCGAACCAGCCGGAAAAATGGCACGTGCGGATTGCTACTCCCCGGGGCTGCGCCTACTTAGAACTGTTCCCTAGGGCAGGAAGCTCGATGGGAGTTTCCTCGGCGCCTTCGAAGTTGATGACGACAGGATTGCTCGAGTCACCTAGCCGCGCTTCGACCTTCATGAGCCGTGCGTCGGAGGATACAAAGTAAGTGATGTTGTCAGATGGCTTGTGGTTCGTTCCGGGGCCGGTATAGACCGATACTTCTTGCCCCTCGATGACCGTTTGGCCGTGATACTGCGCGCCGTTTTGGCGCAGGAGTAATGCGTTTTCAGGGCGATCTGAAGCCAACTGGAGCAGGAAATTCAATGCCGAGTCGGGTAGTCCGGCATGAGGGTCGAGATCACGCAAGGACCATGCTCTGCTTGCTGGCGGTTGGGTGGGTAGCTCGGTATTCTGCGCCGGAAGCTCAGCAATCTGATTCTCGGTCCAGACGAGCAAGGAATAGGCGTTACCCGCACCGTTGGTGGTCATATTTGCGTAGCCAGTATGTTCAACGAGGTCGACGCGACCTTGCAGCCACGCTTGTCGGCCCTTGTCTGGGAGGGACATTGTGAAACGCGCTATCCCAAGCTCGTAGTTATTCAGGCGCATCACGGAGAGTTGCTCAGCCTGCTCCATGCTGACGATGGACGGTTCCATCTGACCGAATTCTGTTGACGAAGCACTACAGGAACTGACTGCCAGCAGTGCAGCAATCGAAAGGCACGCGGCGAGTGGTTGTAGGCGTCGAGGCATCAGTTACTGCCTTTCCGAACCAGATCTTCAAAGAGGTCCGTGCCCGGAACCTCTAGTGCATCGAGCGAAGGCTCGGTGATCGAATCCCAGGTGAAGGAATCGTCCTGCGGTGCAGTGGGCTGCGCCGGGCCGGGGGCAATTTTTCGGTAGGAGATACCGCGGGGCACCTCGGGCGCGGGGAGAGGCTCTCCGGCCGCCGCAGAACTTCCGGTATTGCAGTCCCATAGCTTCGCTAGATTCTTTGGAGAAGTGCTCAGGGATGCATCGTCTAGACAGTTACCTGAACCCGGTGAGCGCGTCGAGGCGGTATAGGCCAGATCCAAGTGATTATTCTCGAAGTGGTCCTCGCGCACGTGGATGTCGGTTGGCGCTAGGTCCTCGGTGGAGGTGATCTCGATGCCTGCGACCGGATTATCAGTGATGCGGTTTTTCAAGATCTTCACATCGGTAGCTCCCGAAACGCCGATCCCCAGACCATACCCTCCCTCGCCGTGGGCAGGAGTATCGGGATTGTTACTTTGCCCAATGAAATTCCCGGCAACGACGGAGGTTCGCAGAGGGATGAAGGCCTCCTGGTAATCGGACAATAACGTCATCCCAAGGCGGTTACCGGTGAACCTATTATTGATCACGGTCACGGTGTTTGAGGCGTTGGTCTGCTCGTAGCCGACCGCATTCGACTCGGCGACGTTATTCCGCACGAGGACATTACAGGAACTGCACTGTCCCACGTAAAGTCCGGAGTCCGCGCTTCCCGACGCATAATTGTGTTCGAGGATGCCATTCTGCGCGTCAAATGCGTAAACACCGTAAAGCCCATTGTTGTATGCGGAGACGTAACGCACGGCAAAGCCATCAACCGGTGGGAATTTTTCCGGGTCAAGCCTCTGGTAGCCATCACTGCCGCGCGCTAGCCCGCCTTCTTCGGTGGCCATGCCCGTAACCAATACGCCGTTGAGGGTGTAGTTCTTCACCGTCAGGTTTTCGACGCGTACGTGATCACCAGTGACGACAACGCCATTGCTTTTAGCGTCGCCGCCATCGAGAACTACGCTGTTGCGGTCCGTACCCCGAAGAACGATGTCATCGCCGCGCACCACGACGGATTCGTTGTAGGTTCCGGGCGAGATTTCGATGGTGTCACCCGGACGGGCTGCATCGACTGCTTCTTGGATGCTCGATGCCATTGCCGGCACCGAAATCGTCTGTGGGCCACTGGAATTCGGGCGCGGTGTAGGTTCCGTTGCGCTGCAACCCGACAGTACGAGGGATCCACCGACTAGCATGGCTACCAATGTCCGCCGTATTCTCACCTAGGTCTCATCCCATCGTTGTCGTCGGGTAGTGGCCGGAGGGGCTACCGGCTAGTCGAAGTATACGGAGTAACAGTCCCTTGTCCCACGACCATGGCACACGCGAAAACCTGAACAGTCAGATGAGCAAAGAACCAGGAATCAGACCCACACGGCGCCGCTTGTTGACCACCGGCGTCCTGGCCGGAACGTCGGCCGTATCCTTCGCCGTCGGACGAAATCTCGCTGGCTCAAACCAAACGGAAACGGTGTCGCATGTAGCTGCCGGGCCCGAGCGCGTGTCACCATTCGGGGCGCGTCAACCAGGAATTACTTCGCCCTCGCCACGGCAGCAAAATGTCACGGTGAGCATTTTTGATGTTCTCACGATGGCGCAGGTGCCCGAGATTCTGGACAAGTTGGGCAACATCGCGGTCGATGCGATCGAGGGAGGCATGCTGGCTGACACCGAACCGGCCAAGTTGACGCTTACTGTCGGGGTCGGGCCACGGGTGATTCGTGAATTCCTATCCGAAGCTTCTCCGGGTAGCCAAATGCTGCCAGACTTCCAGCGAGAACAGTTCGAGTCGCCGGGGCTGAAACAAGGCGACCTGTTCATTCAGCTTTGTTCTGACGATCAGATGGTCACCTCGCTCGTCCAGGCTCGGGTCGAAGATTACTTGGCGGATAAGAGCGTGAAAAATTGGTCGGCACAGGGGTTTCGCGGCGCACTGGACAATGGAGCGGCGCGGAATTTACTGGGTTTCCACGACGGGGTGAGCGTTCCGCGGGGCGATGCGGAACTCGATGATTTGGTGTGGCTTCAGGAACCCGAACGTCTTCGGGGAGCGACGATCGCGGTGGTGCGTAGAATGCCAATCGATGTGGCCAGATTTGCCGCGCTGACGCTCGAAGAACAGGAGCAGGCTGTTGGCCGTCGGCGTAAGAATGGGGCGCCGCTGTCTGGTGGCTCGCGCGAAGATGATCCGAACCTGCATTCAAAGTCTCCTGCCGGCGAAGTAGATATTCCGTTGGGAGCTCATGTGCGCAGGGCTCATCCCTTACCCAGCGGGGCCAAGGGGTTAATGCTTCGTCGGGGTTACTCGTACTTCAATAGCTCCGACGACCAGGGTCTGCTCTTTATTTCCTTCCAATCCGAACTGCGAACGTTTACTGCGACGCAGCACCGGATGGACGAACTGGATGACCTGATGAACTTCACGAGGACAACGGCGAGTGGAACGTTTCTGATCGGACCTGGACAGACCGAAGAAACGAAACTCGGTGATTTCCTCCGGAGCTCGGCGCCGTAGTGTCGCGTCGATGAACCCAGATGCTCGCCCTATTGCGGGCGAGCATCTGCAGAGATGGTCTTAGTTGAGTTCCGCGAACGTCGGATAGTCGGTATATCCGGCCTGTTCGCCGACGTAGAACGTCGTCGGGTCTGCCGCGTTTTCGGCCAGGTCTTGACTCCAACGATGCACGAGGTCGGGATTCGCGATGGCTGCGCGGCCGACCGCGACCGCATCCGCGGCACCTGACTCGAGCAGGCCGGTGGCCTGCTGGCGTGTGGTCTGTTCACCAAAGCCCGTATTTAGCACCAAGGGCGCTTGGGCAAGACGCCGTATCGTCTGCACGAGTTCCCCGGCAGGATTGGCGCTGAGCACATCGACAAAGGCCAACCCCAGTGGGGCCAGCCCGGCGGCTAGTGCTTCATAGGTAGCTAGTGCATCTGCATCGTCGGTCTCCAGCGCGCCCTGAATATTGTGCTGCGGGGAGAGCCGGATACTGGTGCGCTCGCCGCCGATACGTTCGGCAACGGCACGGGCAACCTCGATGCTCAACTTGGCGCGATTCTGTGGAGAACCGCCATAGGCGTCGGTGCGTTGGTTCGAGGTTGGGGAGGTGAACTGGTGCAGTAGATAACCGTTGGCGCCATGGATCTGCACCCCGTCCATGCCAGCGTCAATCGCGTTTTGTGCTGCCTTCACGAACCCGGCGATTACCTCGGTGATTTCTTCGACCTCCAGCGCATGGGGCACGGGCGCGTCGGCTTTGCCTTCCGGGGTACGGATGGGATCCGGGGCGGCCACAGCACTCGGGGCCACAATCCGACCGGTGCCGGTCAGCAATTCGTGGGAGATACGCCCACCATGCATGATTTGCATGAAGATGCGCCCGCCTGCGGCGTGCACCGCGTCGGTAACCCGACGCCAACCAGCCACATGTTCGTCCGTTTCGATGCCCGGTTGGCCGATCCAGGTGCGCCCTTCTATGGTCGGCCAGGTGCCTTCGGTAACGATAAGGCCCAGTGAGGCGCGCTGAGCGTAGTGCTCGACCATAATATCGGTCGGTACGCCACGTTCGTCGGCGCGTAATCTAGTCAACGGCGCCATGACCAATCGATTGGGAAGTTGCAGCGATCCGAGCGAGATCTCGGAGAAGAGTGACTGCGTGGATGTATCCGTCAAGGCGTTCCTTCCATCGGGTGAGGCGACATCCTGGGTACGTCTGCGCCTCGTGTGCTCCATCAATGGTTACCTTCGGGGCAACGGATAACGGCCGAGGAGTATTCCCCAGCAACATCGCCTCAGCGCTTTTGTGAGCGGAGCAATAGCATGCGTTCGACGCGAGCGATCGCTGCCGGAACCGGCTCGATCAGCTGCACAGTGGTGCTAGTGCGTAGCTGGCGGGCCGTGTCACTCAACGGGCCACCAGCGATGACGACAGCTTCGGCGCCACGAGCGGCTGCGGCACGTGTGGCCTCGCGCAATTGCTCCAGCTGTGCCTGCGGATTTGCTGCGAGAACTAACGGGCCATCCCCGGTCAGGAATACCCCGCGGAAACTATCGGAGCACCCATAGCGCTCAACTTGCTCGGTTAGGGAATCCACAAGGTCAGGAGTCGTGGTGGCCAAAGCGAATGCACGGCCTGCGTGAGCTGCTTCCAAAATGGCGGACTGCCCGATGCCAACCACAGGCAGGTCCAGCGAGTGCTGTAACTGTGCGAGTCCCGGGTCTCCAAAGGCCGCGATGATCAGCGCATCCATCGTCCCTGGCTCGAGTAGATTAACTTGGTCACCGACGGCCGTAGCGGCCGCGGCCAGCGCTACCGGCTCCGTGATCATTGCCGGTCCGCTGTGAACGGTAGCCCCACGGACGGTGATCGGCGGGAAACCACTGCGGTGTCGCATGGCCAGTGTGGTCATCATTGTTGTGGCGCGCGTGTTGGTGTTGGGGTTCAGTAACACTACATTTTTCATTAGCTCGCTCAACAGTCGCCCACCACCAACGCCACAAGGATACCCACAAGCACACCGACCAGATTGCCGATGGCCCGATCCCCAAGCAATTGGAAGTCACCGGTGGGTGCTGGCAGTTTGAGCATCATCTGGATGATCGGCGTGGAATAGCCCATGGCAAGACCGTAATTGCGGACCATGAACAGCTCGGTGGGATACATCAGGGCAATGATCAGCAACGTTTGGACGGGCACTGGCACGCAGACTCTTGTCGAGCTAGATGGCAGCGGGACCGCCGATTGGAGTGAGCCACGGAGATTGGCACAGGATGAGGCGAAGCACTGCCACGGCTCCAAAGGGCTGCCAACCCGGCCGTCTCGTTGACCGTATTTATGAAGTGGAAGACAGGTCAGCGCGCGGCAAAGTTCCCGGGCAAGCTACGTCCGGGAACTAAACCGATAGGGAAAGAAGTGATGCTTAGCTGACCGGGCCACCCTCCGAGTACATCACCGAGTAGTGCGAGATTTGCTTCCCCGACGAGTGCCAGATCGTCACGCTGGTCACTCCTGGGTCGTAGTAGGTAATTTCCGGTCCGTCACCTTGCTGCGCAGAACCCGCCTTTACGCAGACTCCAGTGATCACCATGCCAGCCGGAGCCGTGATGGTGGTTGAAGTGGCACCTCCGGCGCCAAGATGTCCGGTATCCCAGCTTGGACAGACGGCCCCGGCAGGCGGTGCGGCATTGGCTGGGGCTACGGCGCCCAGTACCGAAAGTGCAGCAACGGCGGCCGTGGCTAATAATCGCTTCATTGTTCGCTCCTCGATTGCTAACGAGTGGATGGCCGCGGACCTTGGGTCCGCGGCCGCTGCGTACCGGCTGGCGAAGTCCGGGGGAGCCGGTCTCGAGGCATGGCGCGGGAAGTCCCCGCGCGTTCCTGACCACCACCCAGCACGTGACAGGCGAGCATCGACCTGCGAAGCCCGCGGATGCGCAATGAATTGCTAGAGCTAACCTAGGCAGATGGTCGACTACTCGGCGCGCGTGCCCGGTACTTGAAATGGCTCGATTTCTCGCGAATCCGCTACTCGATTGTGCTCTGAGATCAGGTGCTTTGGCTGTGCCGGTAAATATGTAGCGACAGCGAGAGGATGGTTAGCGCTGTGGAGCTTCCCAAATCCACTTCGAGTAGCTTCTCGAGGTCACCCAAGCGCTGATAAAACACCGAGCGGGAAAGGTGACTGTGTTCTGCGGCTTTCGAACGATTCGTCGGATACGTCAGGTAGGACTCTAAGGCGCGCAGATAATCGTCACGGCGTTCTGGTTTCAGAGCCAAGATCGGCGCGAGGTGGTGTTGTGGCAAGCGCTGGATCGCCGGTTCATGCCGTAACTCGTGAACTAGTAGCGCTAGGGGGTCATCGGCGGCGTGGCGCACATCGCCGGTTCCGGGAAGGTGTAATTCTCGGCCAGCTAGTGCTTGGGCAAGTGAGAGTGAAGCTCGCGGCAGGTCCGTGGCAACCGATCCAATATATAGCGGGAGCAGAAAGTGTTCGCTTGAGGGTACGGGGTGTGCGCTCTCGGGGCTGGAGTAGAGCCCAAAAACTACTCTCGGAGCTCCAGGGGCGATGCCTCCAAGGACTGAGCCACCGGAGCGCCACTGATATTTCAAAGCCTCGAGGGCTTCTTGGGGGTCAGCCGTGGGAGCCAACTGAATTGCGAACCCACGCAGATATCGACCACGGGTGGGGAATCCAGCAGACTCGAATTCGGTTTGCAACCGGTGCATGTCGGGTTCGCGGTGATTGAGTAACCGATCAAGTAGCCGATTGGCCGTTCCGAGCTTCCATAGCAGCGGTCCGGGGCGATAGAGCAAATCGGTGCCCAGCGTCGTGGCTGCCATGGTGAGGACGTGTTGTACCCCAGCGGGGTGGTCAGCATCTTCGGGGGTGAGCAAGGTACCGAAGCGCTTGCCGCGAACTACTACCGGCACTGCATAGCGCGTTGGGTTTCCTTCACGGTGCTGGGCCGCCGAACGGTGTTGCCAACCCTCGAAGAACCCTGGCGGTAGGTCACCGGGGCACGAGTAGTGCACCACGTTGTAACCGGAATCTTCCATGACCACCGTGCGTCCGAGCATGCGTGCGCAGTCCTCCAATACCGACTCGGCCGGGGTACCGACCTGCATCAGCTTGGTGAAGTGGTCATTGACCTCACCGCCGGCTTCGAGCCGTCGGGTTTGCCAAGAAAACAAGTGTTGATGGACGGCCTCGGTAATGTCGACGAATGCCACCGGCCGGTGCATCAGTATGAGTGGCAGTCCGGCGTTTCCACACGCGGTCACCAGATCTACCGGCACTTGTGGCACAGGTTCTCCGAGTTCTAAGACCAGTCCGGGGCAGTGCCTTTCAACCAGTTCGCTAACGAATCGCTCAAAGTCCATGTCCGCTCCCCACGCGATCCCCGTGGTGAGTACTAGTTCGTGACCGCGTAAATGGATTCCTGCGGCAACGGTTTCAAGGACATGGGCCCAGTGGATGGGGCGACGTAGTCCCCGATCATCTGCAAAAACTTGCGGGTTCCCGGCCAGCATGGAGGGAAAGGACAGGAGTTGGGTAATGGTCAGGGGCGAGCCTTCCGGACAATTTGTATGACTTTCCTCGAAATTCAGTCCAAGTGTCACTGTCGGTGCCCTCTCTGTTGTGGAAAACTTGCAGTCAAGCGCAATTGAGTGATCCAGTTCACACAATACATTCTGTATGACTGAGGAGACTAGCTGAGATGTTCGGACTGCCAACGTTTACCACCGTGGTGATTGTCGGGGTGCCCATACTCTGGGTGATCTATACAGGGGTGTTCCTTTGGGTTAGCCGTGGCTGGAAGCGCGAGGATGCCGAGGCCAAGAAATGAGCATTGAGTTGGCGTTCTTGATTGTCTACTTTGCCGCCATGGCGGGTATCGGTGTCTGGGCCATGAAAAAGGGGCGGTCGGATTCCGAGGGGTTCCTCCTCGCCGGCCGAAGTCTCGGCCCCGGTGTCACCGCTCTGCGTCTTCAAAGTTCGTCTATGTCTGGCTACATGTTCATGGGCGCGGGGTCCCTTGGCTACACCCAGGGCTATTTCGGTATGTGGTACGCCCTGGGAGATTTGGGTGGAGGCATCCTGAACTTGTCGGTACTTGGCCGTCGCATGCGCAAGCTATCCCAGATATTGGGGTCCATTACGTCCATTGAGTATTTGGAACACCGCTATCCCTCGAAGTGGATCCGGCTGATTGCCGCACCGGTCGCGCTCTTCTGCATGTTTTTCTATGTCCTCGCCCAGTTCATCGCAGGTGGACGTGGACTCGAAATGGTCACCGGGGTGTCCTTTCCTGTCGCCTTGGCCATCGCAATCGGTGTCATCGTGCTCTACACCTTCCTCGGCGGATACCTGGCGGTGGCCTATACCGACTTCGTGCAAGCCATCATCATGGTCATCGGTATGGTGTGGATCTTGATTGCAACGCTGATCGAGATCGGCGGCTTCACCGCCGGTAACCAGGCCGTCGGCGAAATAAACCCGAATCTGCTGACCATGTGGGGTGCAGATCTAGGGTTCCAAGGACAGTGGGGTGTCATTCTGGGCGCCTTGCTGGTGTTTTCCATTGGGTACATGGGTTGGCCGCACGTGGTTGTAAGCCATATGGCCATGAAGAGACCTTCGGTGGCGCGCACCGCTGGGGCTTATTCGTTGGCTTTCAATCTATTGTTCATCCCGGGGCCGTATCTAGTGGGTCTGTTCGCGCTGATCCTCTTGCCCAACCTCGCAAATCCGGAAACCGCGGTCTTTGCTGTGGCCGATGCGGTTCTGCCTACCTTTGCGGTGGGCATCGTTATGGCTGCAATTATGGCCGCGATTATGTCCACTGCCGACGCGCTACTACTTCAAGCCGGTACTATTGCCAGCCAGGATATTTATGCTCGCTTCATTAACCGGAAAATGACCGATGCGCAGATGGTGAAGGTTTCGCGCATTACCGTTTTGCTCCTGGCGGTGATCGGGTATGCCATCGCTGCATTCGATCCGCCGGCGGTTGCCGAAATTGTTATCTTCTCCACCACTGTGCTTGGAAGTGCCTTCGTGCCCTCCTATGTATGTGCCGTGTGGTGGAAGAAAGCGAATGCTGTAGGAGCGATTAGTTCCATGCTTGCTGGTACGGCAGCATCTGTTGCCTGGCAGCTTTCCGGATTGCCGACCAGTACGGGCATCGACCCCATGGTGGTGGGTATCCTTGCCTCGGTGCTGGGTATGGTGGTGGGCTCACTGCTGACCCAGCGGAGCCATCCCGTGCCCGAACGGATTGCCCGTGCCCTAGATGAGACGGCTAAGGTCGGCCCTATTCCGGCCAAAATGCTCCTTGGGCAGGACGCGTTCTTAGCCGCTCAGGCAGAAGTGGCGGCTCGCCGTGAGGGGTGAAGGGGTCCTTCTGACGGTTGTCGACGCAGACCAAGCCGCAGACTTACTGCGTGTTAAGGAACCGCAACTGCGCATTCATGGAGCTCGTCTACGACATCATCCGTTTGCCGGGTTTGAATACGAGATCCCATACTTAGCTGGCCAGACCAAAAGAGCCTACGCGCTAGTTGACTATTATTCGGGCAAAGCCTTCATTACTGATTCGTGGAACTTTGCCCCTGAATCGGGTGGGTCTGTGCAGCCCGTAGTCGATCCCGGGTGGAACTCAATTGAGTTTGAGGTTGCCCGACGTCGAGCAAGGGCGCTGATGTCGACTGCAGCCCTGCGGCGGGCCCGCCTTGCCTGGCGCGGAGGAATCCGTGAGCTGGACAGTGTGCGCATGGTGTGGAAGCCCAATTGGCTATTGGATGTCAGCCTGCACGGGCGGCAGTATCGAGTCTTGGTCGACGGGCTCAACGGTGGCTACTTTTTTCTAGAATCCTAATGCCTAGCCTCGGAGCTCTCGAATAAAAAGTAAACGCAGTGATTATTATTCACTGAGACAGTGGGCAATAGCCTCGGAGGTTACTCGGGTTAAATGCAGGGTGAAAAACTAGCAAATCGGTAGATGAAGCTTCAAGCGTGGAGTTGAATGTAAGAATAGGGCGTTCTAATGACGTCTTTGCGCAGAGTAGAACGTGACGTCCGCACCGGGGGCGACGCGTTATGGCCTCGGAGCCGACCTGCGCGCTTGGTGCTCGGAGGGGTCGGCTGTCGCAGATTCCATGGATTGGGGGATGGAATGTACCCAGCCACTCGCAGACCCTCGCCGGCATCGCAGTTACGCCCGGGTTGCGGACTAAGCCGCGACCACGGGGCGTAACTTCTATAAATCTAGTTTATAGTGGGCATCTTTTCTGGCGCAGAGTCATTGGCACTATCTTGTGGACATATCGGGCGATAAGCTAAAGGCGATCAATAAACGACGTCGTCGATAGCTGATGAGAGCAACCGGTCCTAACCGGCGGCTTTTATCGTCACACGTCGCACAACATGTGCTTGGAGGGAGTTTGCCCAACGCCGAAATGCGGTTGCAATTCGTCCGCGAATTCCAAGCCATAACCACTCATCCTGCCATCCCTCGTTTTCAAGGGGCGCTGACCGGTCGGGAACGAGTGTTGGTTGTTCATGCACCGCCTTCCGCGAATAGCCAGTGGTTCTGCGCTACCTGGACGGGTCGGGCACCGACCGAGGTGATCATGCTTGATGATTACGCGCAGGAGCCCGACGGTTGGATGGGGCAGCTGGCCGGGAAACTCCATGAAGATCCCGAGTATCGTGCCGCCATTGTCACCGGTAGCCAGAGTTACGCGTGGAAATTGTGCCAGCGTTTCGACGCTGCGTTGGCCGTGCATTCCGATGTGTTATTGCTTTTGGCCGAATGGCGTTCCTGGGCGCAACTTATTGATCCCAGTCAGCGACTTATGTTCCATGCCAATGACATGTATCGGTTGGCTGGCGGCTGGGCTTTGCCGCTGTTTGTGCTGGCCACCGATCCTCAAGGGCATACAACCGCAGCGCAACGATTGTTGACCTCCGTCGTCTTGCCCTGGCTAAGTTATGTGCGTGAAGGCGACCTGACTGCCGAGGCAAGTTTCCTCGAGAGTTTCAGCGAACAATCCCTCCGCGAATTTTATGGCCATTATTCGGCTGCGGGGCTGGGGATTGAGGAACTACGGAACGCCGGCGCCGTGTTCCAAGATCATCTGGGCGAATACTTTATGCCGCAACTTATGAAAACGGCACTACGCCAGCGCATTCAAGAGGTCGCTCCGACGAAGATCCCCCTGTTACAGGACGCCAGCTTGGCCACGCGTGCCAAATCCGGAGATGTATTCGGTGCCATGAGGGAGGCGATGACCTGCAGGAATTGGGATTCGCTTCAACAACTGGTGTTGGAGCACGGCCTCGACCTGTTCATCAGTGCGCCACGTTTCCTGTCGTCCATCATTGCGAAAATGCCGGTCTACGTGATCGAAGAATCCGGATACCTAGGGATCGCCGGCAAACTACTATCGATGATCGACCACGGCAAGGTTATCGCTCCGATCCCGACGTCCTCGCGGAACGGGGAACGTTCCGCCGCCATGCAGAAGTTGGCGCAACAGGTCGAAGCACTCGAACCGACCGGCGGCATGAAGTATGTGGCACTCGCGCTGTTGAATTTTGTGTATCTCCGCTTGGGCGGGCTTTATTCGCAGTCTGCCGACGCCGCTGCACGTCTTCACGAGTCGCTGCAATTCGCGTCGGGCGTAGCTATTACATCGCCAAAATTGCGCGCCATAGCGAAGACCCAGATCGGTGTGTCGCTGATACTCGACGCTCGCCTGACCGCCTCGCGTTGGGTTTTGGGGCAGGCGGTGGAACTGGCGCAGATTAGCGGCAGTAACTTCCTGTTGGCCGATGCTGCGGCCAAAATGGCTCTGGTTGAGTCCCTGAACCACAACCATGTCGCGGCGCGTCAGTTGGCCTACCGTAGCGAGCAGGCGGCGCTGCGTGCCGGGTGGGCCCGCGATCTCGTTGAACGATCCGCCATCCTGGCTCGAGGCATTGTGGCGTGGAATGAACTGGATGCCGATGCGTTGCGTCACGAACTCGACCGGCTGCCGAGTGAACCGGACCGGGACGAACTATGGAGCGTTCATACGTTCTTGCTGGCCGTCTCGTACCTGCTCGAGGGTAAAGGTGCCCGAGGCCGCCAACTGATTGTGGATCTACTCGATAGTCGGCGCTACGCGCTTGGTGACTTCGGACGGCAACTGCTAAACGACGCTCTCTGGCTGGCCACAGTGCTCAGCCCCGGCGGATGTCTGCGCGTGGATAGCTTGGGTGAAAATCAGTCCATGGCCCTGCAACGGCTCCATGGATGGACTGCCGGTAAACCCCTTGAAACCCAAAGTTCTACGGTGGCCGACGCCGAAGTCATC
Organism: Glutamicibacter endophyticus; assembly: GCF_048457885.1. NCBI lineage: Bacteria > Bacillati > Actinomycetota > Actinomycetes > Micrococcales > Micrococcaceae > Glutamicibacter > Glutamicibacter endophyticus. The sequence continues at coordinate 3,261,648 of NZ_CP174200.1, read as the reverse complement.
GGGTTGTGGCGCCCATTGACCCAGGCCCTCGACGTTGTCGACCGGCATCATGGCCGGTGCACCACGACGGCGCGCACGGAGCTCGCGGCGGTACTTCCAGAAAATGCCGTGGCCGTGCGTGCCATGCTGGCGGGCATTAGCGGATTCGAAGTGCTGCTCAAGGATCTTGAGCTCAACGTGGGCCAGCAACGGGCGCTGGCCTACCTCTCCGAGCTTGGGCCGCGCCCCAAGCGCACCAACACGCCCAAACTGACACCGAAGGAACTCGAACTTCTCGAGTACCTGCGAGCTGGGAAAACGCGCCGACAGATCGCGGTGTCCACGTTCCGTTCGGAAAATACGGTGAAGACGCAGATGCGTAGCCTCTACCGCAAACTTGATGCCACGGACCTGGCCGCGGCGCTGAACATCGCGAACCGGCTAGGCCTCTAGCCCTCGGAAGCCAACTGCTCGGCCAGCGCCACCACGAATCCCTCGGGAGCTCGTACGTAGCACAGACGGTACACCCCTTCGTAGTCCACGATGCTTCGTAGCAAACTCCCGCCCACGGCTTCGAGGCGGTGCAGAGTCTGCTCAATATCGTCGACGGCAAACATGGCTCGGTGAAGCCCCAGCGTATTAACCGGTGGGGCAGCTGGCTGTGCCGGATGGGCCGCCGGACGCTCGAATCGGCTGAGCTCAATGCCGGTGCTTTCCCCGGGGACGCGCATCATGGCGATCTCGCACCGTGTGCCATCGACGTCGATGCAGTCATCGACCACTCGTCCCTCGACGAAACCACGACCCTCGAGTTCCAGTCCGATGGCGCCGAAGAACGCGACGGCCGCGTCGAGATCGCCCACCATGATGCCGATATTGTCGATTCGCTGTACACCCATGACAGCGAGACTACTCCGGTTAAGGGGGCGAGGTCACCGGCCGAAGCGAATTAGTCGAGCAGAGACACCAGGTGCTCGGCCATGGCCAGCGAACTGGTTGCCCCCGGTGAGGGAGCATTGCGTACGTGCAGCACCCGCTCGCTACGATCCAGGGCAAAATCGTCGAGCAGCTTGCCGCGGGCATCCATGGCCTGCGCCCGAATTCCGCGCGGCAAGGGGGTGATGCTGGCGCCGGCAAGCGAGGGAACATAGCGGGCGGCCTGGTCCACAAAAAAGCCGCGGCTGGCCACCGAGCGCAGTTCGCGAATGGCGGCGCTGGCGTTGGCGGCGGAGAAACGCCAGAAACCGGCATTGCCCAGTGTCGCGATCAGGTCCTTCGGATCGAGGCCAAGCCCGGAATACTTCTCCCGGGACAGCGAGAGAAAGGCGTTGGGGCCGATGGTCATCGAGCCGTCGACTCGCTTGGTGAGGTGCACCCCGAGGAAGGGATAGCGCGGATCCGGCACCGGGTAGACCAGTCCGTTGAGGATCTGCCGGTGCTGTTCTTCGAGCAGGAAATACTGGCCGAAGAAGGGAACGATCCGTGGCTGATTTCCGGCGCCGGACGCTCGGGCTAAGCGATCGGATTGCGCACCGGCGCAACTGATCACCCGCTCGACCCGGAACTCTCCGGCGGAGGTATGCAGCAAGGCCACATCGTCGCGATCCTCGATGCGATCTACCGTGCACCCGGTCCGTAGTACCCCGCCGGCACGCTGCACATCGCCCACCAGTGCCTGGGTGACCGCCGCGTAGTCCACGATCGCGGTATGAGGGGAGTGCAGGGCCGCTCGTCCCGTGGCGTTCGGTTCGATCTCACGCAGTCCCGCGGGCCCCAGCATCGACACCTCGGGTACGCCGTTGGCCAGAGCCGTGGCGTGAATGGCGTTCAACCGCTGCTCTTCGGCCTCATCGAGCGCCACCACGAGTTTGCCGCAGCGTTCGTAGGGCAGAGCCTTCTCGGCGCAATAGTTCTTGATCAGGTCGACCCCGCGACGGCAGAGCTTCGCCTTGAGGCTACCGGGCTTGTAATAGAGACCGGCATGCACCACACCGGAATTATGGCTGCTCTGATGCGCCGCGACCCGATGCTCTTTTTCGAAGAGCGCGACCTGAGCCGAGGGATACCGACGCAATAACTCGGCGGCCACCGCAGCTCCGAGGATCCCGGCCCCGATGACGGCAAACGATTGCGCGGTGGGCATAGTGCGGACTCCTTGTCGGGCCGTAAATATAGTTGGCGGTGCTCTTGTCTACTAAATCGAATCATGATGAGGTGAGGGATGTCACTTCGCGTACTTGGGGGCGCGTCATCTAGTTCAAAGGAGAACCGCATCGTGCCGTCCAACAATCAACCTCGCCCCGTCCGCACGCAGGCCATCAAAGTCGCCGGCGTCTTGGCCTCCACCGCGTTGGTGTTATCCCTAGGTTCCGTTCCCGCCCTCGCCGTCGGAGAAGGGCCTAACTATGGGGGTAATGAATCGATCAACACCTCGATTCTGCACACCTACGATTCCATGGCCGCCGAACTGAAGAAGCAGGACGCCAAGCAGTCCGCGCTCGAACTAGAAGTCATCGGGCAGTCGGTGAAGGGGCGCGACCTGTTCCTAGCGAAGTACCTTTCCGACCCAGCAAACCCCACGATCCTTTTCCTGACCCAGCAGCACGGCAACGAACAACTCACCACCGAAGGCGCCCTGGAGGTCATCAAGCATTTGGGCACCGGCCGAATGAGTTCGGTTTTGGACAACGTGAACATCCTGGTGCTGCCGATGCTGAATCCCGATGGGGCCATGGGGGATGTGGACTTCCCGCTCGATGACTATCTGGCTAAAGGGGATCGGCACCTGACCCGTTACAACGCCAACAATGTCGATATCAACCGCGACCACGTGGCCAAGACCCAGCCGGAGATCCAAGCGTTGCACTACAACGTGCTGCAGGCGTACGACATCGATTACATGATCGACCTGCACCACCAGGGCACACGTTCGGCGGTGGACGGAAAATTAGTCTCCGGATCCATCCTGCACCCCACAACACCCGACGTGGCTCCGGAAGTCCTCGAGGGATCGAAGCGACTGGGCGCCATTGTCTACCAGAGCGTGGATCCGACCGGCTGGGGTCACCTTGGTAAGTACGCCGGCGGCACCGCTAACACCATTGCCCGAAATGGTGTCGCCGCCGAGTACGGAATATCCACGCTGCTCTTCGAAATGCGGGGCATGAGTGATCACGAGAACCCCGACGCCGTGTTGGGCCAGAAATCCAACGGCTACCTCCGGCAGCAGACCATCACCACACTAGAAAGCACCATTAGGGCCGTGGCCGATGGTTCGGTGGAAACCGCCGACACGTCCATCTGGGATACCCTGCCGGAGCAGGTGTGGCTCGAGGACACCAAAGGTGATGAATAGCCCGCGGCGACAGGAGCCCTCGGCGTAGGCTGGAGATTACCCGGAGTAGTCCAGTTCAAAGGAGTTCGACCTTGTCGATTGTCGTCATCAATGCCCTATCGGTTCCGGACGGGGCACCAAACGCCGAACTTGAAGCACGCTTTGCTGCGCGCAAACATGCGGTAGATTCCGCACCGGGGTTCGAGGGTTTCCAGCTGCTGCGCCCAACCGGTGGCGGAGACCGCTACTTCGTCTACACTCAGTGGGCCAGCCGTGAGGATTTCGAGAACTGGCGTCAGCAGGGATCGGGTAAGGCGCACGCTCCTTCCGGTACCAAGCCGGTGGCCACCGGAGCCGAGCTCATGGAATTTGAGGTCGTCGAACTCTAGTCGTGCCAAGTGACGTCCGCGTTGCCGAGAAATCTCGTGCGGCGCGGACGTTTACTAGTTGTGCGGGTATTGCTCAAGTCGGGTCATGGTCCTCGTAAATTCTTGGAGCGCCTCGTCGCAAAGCTGGGCCTCTCGTACGGTGATGCGGCCGTAGGCCTCCTGCGCAGACTCGGGAAGACGCGAGTCGGTCTCCAACAGGGCCAGCAGATCGCGGCAGATGACGCTGTCGTGCGCCTCGCCGAGGGAACGTGAGATCTGGCGTGCGAGCGCGAATACCTCGAGGGCGCGTCGTGGCCGAATGCCGCACTGTGCCTCGGCCGTGTGCATCAGTCGTTTGGCACATTTTCGAACCTCATGTAGCGCCGCATCACGGGATCGGCCCTCCGGAATGACGAGGGCTCGATCGTAGGCGATGCGTAGCTTGAGGTTCTCGGAACGCGTGATCTGTCTGCAGGTTTTCTTCGTCTGACCTTTGGCGGGCCGGGACATTTGAACAGGACGAGGAAGCGTGGCGAAGTTTTCTAAGAGGAGCGCGTAACGGTTTGAGTCCAATACTTGCAGGACGTTGACGGTGGCCGTAGCGAAAGCTGGGGCAAGCCGTGCGTCGATAGGGGCGAAGATCTCGGCGCTACGCGACGTGGCAGGAAGCTCCGCCAGTCGGTGGCTCAGCCGGTCATGTAAGACCTCGGCGTCGCGGGCTTCGCCAAGCACTCGGCCCAGCCATTTCAAGTCCCTACTCAGTTGCCGCGTGGGTAGGGAACTTAGTGCCTTGCGGTAGGCAACGAGCGTGGAGCGGGACTTACGTACGGCAGTGCGCATTTGATGAATGGAATCGGGCACGTCTGCGCGGACATCGGATTCGAGGAGTTTGATCTCGCTCAGGCGCGCGGACAGATAGCTTAGTGCGATGTCATGGGCAGGTGCTTTGGCCTGCTGATCAGGCGGTCGGTTCATGACACACCTCATTCTCGCGGTCCGGTCGATTCGGTCCTCGACAGATGTTACGGCGAGAATTCCGTCTTTCGTGCGTCGAGTACCTTGGTAGCCGACAGCGCGAAACGCGCGGCCGACGATATTTCAATCGTACCGAGAGCGGTGCTGGCGCGGGCCGTGACTACCTCGGTGATCGTCCGCCGAGGTAGTCGTCCACGAATCCCAGCAGATGCTCGCGCATCCGCTCCGGTGTTGCTGCGTACGAGCCAATGCTCGTCTGCATCGCCAGGCCATCGACCAACGCAAGTAAGAGCTGAGCCGTCGGCTGTGCCGGTCGGTCTGCCCGCACTGCCCCGGATTCTTGGGCTAAGACAAGGGCCCGCACAAAGAATCCGCGCCACGTTTCTAATGCCTCATTAACGGCTCCGGCCAGTTCCTCATCATGGCGTGCCGCGGCAAAAACCTCGAGCCAAAAGCCCCACCCTTCACCGAAGCCGCGCTCCGAGTCGACCGAGAACATCACCAGAGCGCGTAGTTGATCCAGCCCGGGCCTGTGCTCACGTACGATGCGCAACCATTCGTTTTCCGATTCGTGAATGCGGTGGTCGATGGCGGCAGAAAGCAACGCGGACCGTGAGCTGAAGTAGTGCTGGATCATGCCTACGCTCAGTCCACAGTCCGTGGCCACGGCGGCGAAGGAACAGCGTTGCACCCCGCGGTTCGCGATGACGGCGCAGGTACTGCGTAGGATCGTCTGCCGCTTGGCGGCCTTCTGTTCCTCGGTTACCGCGTACTGGGTGAGTTTGCTCTTGTCACTAGTCATCGACAGACAGTGTAGCGGGTATGGTTACACGGCTTGCAGCGTAGTCGTTCATGGCGTGCGCAAGGCGCCGGGCGCCCTCAGCGAGCTGTTCCTCGGCTACCGCACTGAAAGCCAGACGTAACTGGTTCGTGCCCTGGCCGTCGGCATAGAAGGAGGAACCCTGCACGAAGACTACCTGCTGGGCGATGGCGTGCTCGAGCAACTCGGCGGTATCCCAGCCCTGCGGCAACGTCACCCAGCTGAAGAATCCGCCGCCAGGAAGGGTGAACTGCACATTCTCCGGAAGCATCGCGGAAAGCTCGTGGCACAATGCGTTTGCCCGGCGTTGATAGGCCGCAGTTGCCGCCGCGATTTCCTTGCGCCACGGGCGTTCGGCGATAAATTGCAAGGCCAATTCCTGGCTGAGGCTAGAGGGACAAATGGTCGTTGACTCGGCGGCGAGCTGCAAGGGACGACGTAGCCAGTGAGGCGCGCTGACCCAACCCACTCGTAGCCCGGGGGCGAGGATCTTGGAGAAGGAACCGAGGTAGATTACGCGCTCAGGGTCAAAGCTGACCAGTGCCGGGCGCGTGTGATCACCGAAGTTCAGCAACCCGTAGGGATTATCTTCAATGATCGGGATATTGAACCGTGCGCAGATGCGAACCACCTGTTCGCGGCGTTCTGCGGCCAGCGTGATGCCGGTGGGATTGTGGAAGTTGGGGATGCTGTAGAGGAATTTAGGAGCCGTACCCAGCGCGGCTAGTTCGTTAAGTACCCGTTCCAGATCCTCCGGGATCAGCCCTTGCGCATCCATGGCCACATGTCGCGTCTCGACCCCGGCGCCCCCGAAGACGCCTAGGGCGCCCACATATGTGGGGCCCTCGGCGAGAACGATATCTCCGGGGTCGCAGAGCAGCTTCACGATAAGGTCCAGACTCATCTGGGAGCCGCTGGTGATCTGAATGGACGCTGGGTCGGCATGAATGGATTCGGCGGCCATCAACTCGGTGATCGCGGCGCGAAGCTGCGAGTCCCCGGTGCCCGAACCGTACTGTAGTACGCGGCCCGGCTGGTTCTTGATGGTTTCGGCGCTAACCGAGGCCATCCAGTCCAGCTCCATCAGCGACAGGTCCGGGTTACCCCCGGCGAGTGAGATCATGCCCGGCTGCATGGACACCTCCCACACATCACGAACCGGTGAGGGCACAAATCCCGCAGCGCGGCGGGCTAGAGAGAGGGCAGTCATGAGACATCACTTTCGTTGGCGAGCGGATGTGTCTCCGCTCAGCCAAGAATAAGTTGTCCATACTGAAATTTTCAACAGGTAATTTCAGGACCTCTAGATAGAGACCTGGGCCTGTCGCGAGTAGTCCTCCTTGATCAGTTCGAGGTGGTGCCAACTTTCAAGCCGACGAATTCCCGGCATTTCCCGCAGTAGGTCCAACTGCGCCAGTAACTCCTTGGGGGAGTGCCCGACCATGGTCGCCACGGCGTCGTAACGTCCCACGCAGGGTGTGGCAAATTCAATCCAGTCGTGAGCGCGCAATTGAGTGAGGGTTTCTCCGCCATCGTCTATTAGGGTCAGCCCTAGGCCCAGTGACAGGAGACGTCCGCCGCCTCCGCGAAGTTCGACGGCTGCGATGCGGATGATGCCCGTACCTAGCAGTCTCTGGATGCGGGCCCGCGCCGCGGGGATGGAAAGCCCGACGGTATCGGCGAGCCTCGTGTAGCTGGCGCGACCGTCTTCTTGGAGAAGTGAGATCAGGTGCCGATCGATCTCGTCCACCGTTGAGACGCCGTCGTAGCGCGAGATGAAGACCCCGGAGAGTTCCCCCGAATACAGCACGCTGTCGATGGCTTCAATAGTCGCTATCTGTCGCACTGTGGACAACAACGTATCCAATTCCCGCAAGTTCCCCACCCGCACCTCGGCAACGAGATTCCAAGCGCCACTGATGCAGGTCACGAGCACCGCCTCGGGACGTCGAGCGATCTGCTTCGCGACCGGCAGGCTCGCCCCGTTCACGCGGATGGACAGATGGGCAATGACTTCCTGGCCGAGGAAGGAAGGGTCATAGGCCGCGAAGACGCGCACCGCACCGTTGCTGAGCAGGCGATTCATGTGATCGGCCACGGTGGCCCGAGAAGCCCCTAGGGTACGGGCGAGCTCTTGGTAACCAATTCGCCCATCACGTTGCAGCGCCTGAACAATCCGTGAGTCGAGCGATGATGACGCGAGATGTTCGTGGAACATGAGAAACACCAATCTGCGCTGACCGTTGCGCACTAATGAAGCTGAGGTGGAGTATCTAGAAAGATTCGCTCAGGAGTTCGCCGGAATGCCCCGGCGGATATTAGGTAGATCCTTCTATCTACCTAATTTTAGCCTTTGTGGGGTGCGTCACCTATGCCTAGAGTGTTCTCGTCATTACGAGCTCCGCCCCGCTCGATGGGGTCAAAGCGAGGGAGTGCATCCATGCACAGCAACACCACCACCGGGCAATTCAGCCACGCTCGGGCACGTAGAGCCGGCGTCGCCGCGTTCGTCGGTACGGCCATCGAATGGTACGACTTCTACGTCTACGCCACGGCGGCGGCCCTAGTCTTCGGGCCGCTCTTCTTCCCCGAAGCGGATCGCATGCTCGGTGTGCTCGCCGCCTTTGCCACCTATGCAGTGGGCTTCTTCGTTCGTCCCATCGGTGGCATCATCTTTGGTCATATCGGCGACCGCTTCGGACGTCGCCCCTCACTGGTGATCACGCTGCTACTTATGGGCCTGTCCACGGTAGCGGTTGGTTTGCTACCGACCTACGAAAATGCCGGAGTCATCGCACCGATTCTATTGCTCATCTTGCGCATTGTGCAGGGTCTGGCTGTCGGCGGCGAATGGGGCGGTGCGGTGCTGATGGCCGTGGAAAGTGCCCCGGAGAAACACAAGACCTTCTACGGTGGATTCCCGCAGTTGGGTAACTCAGCCGGTGCTCTGGGTGCCACCGGTAACTTCGCCATCATTACCGCTCAGGGTGACGACTTCCTGATGGGCTTTGGCTGGCGTATTCCGTTCCTCATCTCCATCGTGCTGATCGGCCTCGGCTTTTGGGTTCGCCTGCGTCTCGAGGAATCGCCGGTATTCACCGAAACCAAGGCGCAACAGCCAAGCGCCCTGCCGGTGGTCCACGCCGTGAAGAAGAACTGGAAGGTCATGCTATTGGCCATCGGCCTGCTCCCGGTGGAATCCGGTGGCTACTATCTGACCACCACCTTCGCTACGGCCTATGCCACCGAGCCGCAGGTCGGACTGGACGAAACCCTAGTGCTCAACGCGCTCTCGGCGGCGGCATTCGTCGAGCTCGTCGCCACGCTCTTCGTGGCCTGGTTGGGCGACAAATGGGGACGTAAGAAGGTGATGGCCATCGGCCTGCTTGGTTCCGGAGCCTTGGTCGCCCCGCAGTTCCTGCTCCTCTCGGGAGGTTCAACGTTCTGGATCTTCGCCATTTTCATCGCCATGCGATTGACCATGACCGCCACCTATGCGCCGGTCGCCACGATCCTGACCCAGATGTTCCCGCCGCAGGCTCGCTATACCAGCATCTCAGTGTCCAACGGGATCGCGGCAGCTGTCTGGGCCGGTTTAGCTCCGGTGACCGCCACCTTCCTCTACGCGAGCACCGGTTCGATCTCCTCGGTGATTGTGTTCTTCCTAGCACTGGTCGCGCTGAGCACCACCTGTCTGATCTTCGCCCCTCAGATTACCGATGAGGTAAGCGACAAGCTCTCACAGGGCGACCCAGCAACTGACGAGCCGCATCCTGCCCCACAGTCCACCTCGAGTCACTGAGCACCAGTCAGAAGAAAGGCCGTCATGCGAAAGCTTGTCTCCTTCGATGCGCCGAGCGTAGTGCTCGCTCCGCAATTGATTACCGCACAAAACATCTACACCTTAGATCCGTCGGTGGCACAGGCGCAGGCCCTGCTGGTACACGCCGGACGCATACTTGCGGTGGGGTCAGAGGAACACTGCCGCCAGGTTGTTGCGCAGTCTGCGCTACCGGAGCCGATGCATCGTGATTTTCCCGGACGCACCATTCTTCCGGGATTTATCGACGCACATGCGCATCCCTTGATGTTTGGCCAACTAAAAACGTGGGTGGACTGCGGCCCAGAGCGCGCCGGGAGCATCCCGGAAATTATCGAGTTGCTCCGCGAAGCCGCACTCCAGAGCCCGAATGGTCTACCCGTGCGCGGTTATGGTTACGAACAACAGAATCTCGCGGAGAAGCGCCACCCCACCCGTCAGGAGCTGGATCAGGTAGCCACCGATCGGGAGGTGTACCTGATGAACGCCTCCGGGCACGGGGGCGTGGTCAATAGTTACACCCTTGAGCTCAATGGCATCACCGCCGAATCTCCGAACCCCGAGGGAGGTGAATTCTTCCGCGACGCGCAGGGAGCACTCACCGGCGAATTATCGGACGCGGCCTGTAATATCCTCACCGGTCTCGATGGGGTCAAGGTCGGGCACCATGGACCAAACTTTCATCTGGCCGATGCCCCAGAGGAGCACTTGCGACAATTGCGCATCGCCCAAGAAGACTTCCTCGCCGGAGGAGTCACCACCATCGGCGACGCCCAAGTCTCGAGCCGCGAGTTCGACATGTATCTACGCATGGCCGAGGCGAATGAGCTGAAGCTACGCGTCAATATGTACTTCCTCTCGCATCTTCTAGAAGAGGGCATCGCCATCGGCATGCAGGGAGCCTTTGGCAATTCGCACCTAGCGTTCGCCGGGTTTAAGTTCTATGCCGACGGCACCTTGGGTGGCTGGACGGCGTACTTCCCGGATGGATATGTGGGCGACCCTTGCCGTACCGGCCAGCTCTATCACGAGCCCGCCGAGTATGCCGCCTTGATTCGGCGGGCCCACCTAGCCGGTCTGCAAACCGCCACACACGCACAGTCGCCGGTGGCGTTGGAAATGGTCATTGCAGCCATTGAAGCCTCGCAAGCCGAGCGTCCGGACCCGGACGCCCGGCACCGCATCGAGCACTGTGGGCTACCTACGCCCGAGCAGATTAGCCGGATGGCCGCCGCCGGCATTTACCCGGTCAACCAGCCGCAGCATTACTACAACTGGGGCGAGGGCGTCACCGATGCCATCGGCACCCCCGGCGAGCGCTTCAACCCCTTAGGCGAGTTTGAGCGGGCCGGGGTCCCAATCACGATTTCTTCCGATGCTCCGGTGGCGGAACCGCGCCCATTGGAGGCCATTCAGGCCGCGGTCACCCGCGTGACTCGGCGTGGACACCGGCTGGGGGATGAGAATCTGTGCATCACCGTGGACCAGGCAGTACGGGCGCACACCATTACCGCAGCTACCGCGCTGGGCCGCGAAGATGACCTCGGTTCCCTCAGTGTGGGCAAACGGGCCGACTTCGTGGTCCTCGGGGCCGATCCCTACCAGGTGTCGGCGGCGGCGATCGCCGATATCCGGGTCGAGCAGACCTGGATCGATGGCCACCTGCAGCATGTGAACGACGCCGCGCTGAGCACCCAGCGCTGAGTGAAGCAACGTAAAGGACAAGAAGATGACCGACACCGCAACACACACCGAGCCCGTCCCGCCTCCGGAGCCCGTGACCACCGTAGGGCACAGCGTGATGGCCACCCTACGTTCCTATGGCATCGACACGGTCTTCGGGATTCCCGGCACCCATAACCTTGAGCTCTACCGACCGTTGCAGGACCTTGGCATTCACCCGGTGACCGCTCGTCACGAGCAGGGGGCAGGCTACGCGGCGGATGGCTGGAGTCAGCGCACCGGGCTACCCGGCGTCGTGCTCACCACGAGCGGCCCCGGGTTACTCAACGCGCTGTCGGCGGCGGGAACCGCCTACTGCGAATCCCGTCCGATGATCGTGATCTCTCCCGGCGTGCCGCTGGGAGAAGAGGGAAGTGACCGCGGTGCCCTGCACGAAACGAAGGACGCCAGCGGGGCAGCCTCCGCCATTATGTATGCCTCATATCGGGTGACCTCCGGGGCAGCTGCGGTGGAGGTGATCCACGAAGCCTTTGAGCTGTTCCGTTATGGCAGGCCGCGGCCGATCCACCTCGAAATACCGCTGGATGTGTTGGAGGGGCCCAGCGATAGCACCGCCGAACAGGAACGAGCCGTGCCCTGGCGGGCATATCACGAAGCTGATTCGCGTGCAGTGGCCCGGGCCGCTGATCTACTCGGGCGCAGCACGACCCCGGTCATCCTGGCTGGCGGCGGAGCGAGCGCCGCGCCAGAGGCCTTGCGCGAACTAGCCGAGGCTCTAGACGCCCCGGTGGTCACCACCATGAACGGTAAGGCGGTCCTCGATGAAAGTCACCCGTTGTCCGTGGGCAGCGAAATTCGCTTGCCGGCGGCGCAACAATTAGCCAACGAGGCCGATGTGTTGCTGGTGGTCGGTTCCAAGGTCGGCGACGCCGAACTCTGGTTTGAGTCGCTCAGCCCATCGGGCACGGTGATTCGCATCGACCTGCTCGCCACCCAGATGCAGGTAAACCTCGCGAGCGACATACAACTACAGGGACACAGTCAGCGGGTGCTACGGCAGCTGTTGGCCGAACCAAAGCTGTGGCGGACGCCGGGGGACGGAGCAGCAAGGGCTGCTACGGCGCGTAGCGCGGCCAAGGAGCAAGGCCGGCAGATCGCCGGAGGGCTGGCCAGTTTGGCCGAGCAGGTCGCCTCGGCCATGCCTGAGGGAACGATCCTCGCCGGAGACTCCTCGCAGGTTACCTATCTCGGAACCGCAAGCTTTGTGCCCTTAGCCGAGCCGCGTAGTTTCCTTTACACACCGGCCTACGCCACGTTGGGCTACGGGCTTCCCGCCGCCATAGGGGCCAAGGTTGCCGATCCGGAACGGCCGGTGCTCTGCGTACTGGGCGACGGGGCGCTGATGTTCGCCGTGCAAGAGTTCATGACGGCGGTCGAGCAGAACCTTGACCTGGTAGTAGTGGTGGCCGATAACGGAGGTTACGGCGAGATCCGGCAAAACGAGCTGGATCGTGGGATCGTACCGGTGGGCGTCGAGTTACGGCAACCCGACTGGCCGCTGTTGGTGCAGGCCTTCGGCGGCACCGGGCGCGCGGTACGCGAACCCGGTGCGCTCGCCGAGGCTATTGAGTCGGCCTTTGCCGCCGGTGGGTTACAGCTGATTCACGTGCCCACCGGGATCTTCGCGGGCTAACTACTGACTGTCGCCGATGTGGCCGGCCGCGGTGGCATCCAGCACGCGTTCGACGAAGGCTGCGTATTCGTCGATGTAGTGTTGGAGGAATTCGCGGGTGCGTGCATCGGTGACATTGTCCTCTTCGTCGAAGGCATCCGCCTCAAAGTGCACATAGGCTTCCGGTGAGTTGAGCTGCGGGACGTTGAGGAAGCTCAACACGCTGCGCATCGAGGATTGCATCACCGCGGTGCCGATGGCTCCCGGGGAGGCCCCAATGAGGCCGGTGGGTTTGCGGGCGAAAGAGTTCGAGCCCCAGGGTCTTGAGGCCCAGTCGATGGCGTTCTTGAGGCCGCCGGGAATGGAACGGTTGTACTCGGGGGAGACGATGAGTAGCCCATCCGAACCTTCGATGGCCTGTTTCAATGCCGTGCCTTCGGGCGGGTAGTTGTCGTCGTAGTCGTAGCTGTAGAGCGGCAGGTCCTTGATCGGTATTTCGGTGAATCTCAAGTTACTCGGAGCCAGCCCAATGAGTGCGTGAGCTAGGGTCCGGTTGATTGAATTCTTGGCCAGGGATCCGACGATATAACCGATGTTGTAAGTAGCCATGCTTGCATTCAACACCGCCGCCGGTGCCCTGTCTAGGTGTTATCAGCCAGCGGCACCGACCGGCTGACGCCATGCGACGGGTCCACTAATGTGGGAAAGGTAGAGAGCACGTCGATCCAGAGCCGCTGTTGCCCGACCAACCCACATCGCGATAGTCGAGGAAATCCATGGATGATTTGAGTCGAGAACTGGACCTAGCCGACCAAATGGTCCGTACACAGTTCAGTTCTGCCAAACTCTGGGCGATCCGCTCATGGCCGGGCCCTCAAGCCTTAATGCATTGGGATGCGGACGAAGGTCGATTTCAAGTTGATCACTTCACCACGGAGGGCAGGCGCGTAGCATCCGTATTCGCGGCTACTGGACAGTCCAGCTTGCGACTTGTCCGGCGACTGAGTGCCCGATCCTTGATGACGCAGAAGGTGGCCAGGTACCAAGAAGCGATCGTTGGCGAGCCGGACAAACGTCGTGACGTGACGGTGACCGTGGAGCAATCTGTTGTGCAATTTGGTGTATGGGACAACAGCGACAATAGCCGTTGGTTGGCCGGGGATTTTGACGGTCGGGCGCTTGTGGTTCAAACCCTCGATCGCGACCTACCTATACCGGCTCTTGACGTTGTTGCGGATATTGAGCCGCTACTTCGTGGACGGCGGCAACATCTTGACTTGCTGACCTGAACCGCCGGTGGTGAGATTTGGCGGGGCGCGAGACAGCTATATCAGCCAGCGGCACCGACCGGCTGGCGGGCGGCGAGTAGCGCGCGCGTCTGTTCATGGTGTGGGGTGGCGAAGAGCTCCGCGGCGGGACGGTGTTCCAGTAGGCGCCCCTGACCAAAGACCGCGACATTATCGGCCATATGCCCAACCACCTGCATATCGTGCGAAATGATCACCAGGCTCAGCCCCAGTTCGGTGCGTAGTTGCAGGAGCAGATCAAGGATATGGCGTTGGGCGACGGTATCCAGTGCGGAGGTTGACTCATCACAGATCAGCACCCGGGGTTCGGCCAGTAGCGCGCGGGCGATCGACATACGTTGCAGCTGGCCGCCCGAACAGGTACCCGGGCGGCGATCGCACAGGGCCACATCCAGGCCGACGCGGGCAACGGCACGATCGATGAGCTCGTTGGCCTGCGCACTGGGTAACCGGTGCACGGCCGCGCTCAGCGACTCACGCAGGGTCAATCGGCGGTCAAAGCTCGCCGCAGGTTCCTGAGAAATCAGCTGCACGGCGTTGGGGGCTTCGGCACCGTGGGAACGACGCACGCTTCCGGCGCTGGGCTTCTGCAGCCCGGCCAGCAGCCGCGCGAAGGTGGACTTGCCCGAGCCGGATTGCCCCACGACCCCGAGCACCTCGCCGCGGTGCAGGGTCAGCGTGGTCGGCCAAAGCGCCGGATCGGCACGCTTCGCGCCACGATAGCGCCCCTCCACTGCCTGCGCTTCGAGCACCGGAGCACCGGTGGCCGGCGCCGTGCCGGCTACCGGGTGCAGGCTGGCTTCCAGTAGCTCGCGGGTCGCTCGGTGTTCCGGTGTGTCCAGTAGTCCTGTGGCCGGCCCGGACTCGGCGAGGTGCCCGTGCTCGAGCACGGCAATGCGGTCCGCGAGGCTGCGCACGCTGGCCAGGTCGTGGGTAATGAGTAGCACCCCGAGCCCGCGTTCGCGTTGCCGGGAGCGTAGGAGTTCCAGCACCTCATGTTTCAGCACCGAATCTAGTGAAGCGGTGGGCTCATCGGCGAGCAGGTAGTCAGGGTCGGCGGCCAAGGCTATGGCCACCATGGCCCGTTGCGCCATGCCGCCGGAGAGCTGACCTGGCCGCATCCGCGCGACCCGGTGTGGATCCTTCAGCCCGGCCTCGGCTAACAGCTCGGGAATGCGGCGCGACGCGGCGGCGCGACGTGCCGGACCGAAAGCGCCCAAGGCCTCATAGAGGTGAGCGGCGATGCTCAGCCGCGGATTCAGCACCCGCTTGGGCTGCTGAAACAGCATGCCGATGCGTGCCCCACGCAACGCGCGCAGAGTCTGCGGTGCGGCATTATCGAGGCGCTCGCCATCCAGTAGCAGTTGTCCCTGGGCGTGTAGCTGCGGAGAGGTCAGCCCGGTGAGTGCCCGGGTGATCAGGGTCTTTCCGGAGCCCGAGCGTCCCACCAGTGCCAGTAGCTCGCCGGGACGCAGAGTCAGGTTCACGCCCTGCAACAAGGCGGCGCCATCGGCCCGGCGCAGCGTGTAGTCGCGTAGTTCAAGGGCCTTATGCATGGCGCTCCCCGGGGGCCGGCCCGGCGACCTGCAGAATGTCGCGGTCCGAATAGGTGTGGGTGATGCGGTTGCCCAGCAGGGTCACGCAGAGGCTGACGGTGAAGATCGCACCGCCCGGGGCGAGCAGGCCCCAGGCCGAGCGCACCGCATGCGGTTGGGCCTGAGCGAGCATGGAGCCCCAGTCCGACTGTGGAGGCTGTACCCCGATGCCCAGGTAGGACAGGGAACCGAGTAGCACCAGCAACAGCCCGAAGCGTAGCGCAGTTTGTGCAAGCACCGGACCGAGCAGGGCCGGAATCACGTGGCGGCGCAGCACGAAGCCGATCGAGCAGCCCGCATGCCGGGAGGCGCTCACGTATCCGCTGGCGAGCACCTGGGCGCTGAGCGAGCGGACAAGCCGGGCGGTGGGCGTCCACGACACCACGGATACCGCCAGAATCATCGAGAGGTACCCCGGACCCACCACCGCGATAATCAGCAGGGCGATCACGATCTCCGGCAACGCCAAGAGCAGGTCGCTGGTGCGGGAAAACAGCTCATCGAGCCAACCGCCGCGCAGGGCACTGAGCAGCCCCAGCACGGTGCCCACGGCCAGCGACAGGAGCGTGGTCAGCAACGCGATGGACAGCGAATAGCGTCCGCCGATGAGTAAGCGGGTGAGGGTGTCGCGGCCCAGATCATCGGTGCCCAGCCAATGGGCCAGGCTCGGCCCCTGAAGCCGGGCGGCAAGATCCTGAGCGTTGGGGTCATAGGGTGCCAACACCGGCGCGAAGACGGTGGCCAGCAGGATCAGCGCGAGCACAATGGCCGGGGCGCTTAGAAGCAGGCGGGTCGTTTTACGAGACACCGGAGACCTCCAAATTGGCCGAGCGGTCCGAAAGCTGATGGATCAGATCCACCAGGGTGGTCACCACCACCGCGCACATCACCACGAGCACCACTCCGCCCTGCGCCATGGGCAGATCCGAGTCGACGATCGCGTCGTAAACCAGTCGGCCCATGCCCGGTAGCGCGAAGATGACCTCGACGATCACCGACCCGCCGAGCAACCCGGCAAACCAGACTCCGGTCATGGTGCTTAGCGGCAACAGGGAATGGGGGATCACATGGCGCAGCAACACCCGGGCTTCGTTCAGCCCACGGGCGCGTGCCGCCAGCACGTGCTCGGAGCCCAGGGTTTCCAGCACCCCGGAGCGTACCGCGATGGTGAAGAAACTGATCGGGCGGAGGCAGAGTACCGCCACCGGCAGGACCAGCGACGTCGCAGAGCTCAGCCCCGCGGAGGGCAGCCACGCCAAGCGGACGGCGAAGAGCAGCACCGCTAATGGGGCCATGGCGTACTCGGGGATGGCGATTAACGCATGGGTGATGGAGGTGATGGTCCTGTCGCTGAGCTTCTCGGCGCGCAGCGCGCTGATCACGCCCAACACGATGGACACGAGCACGGCGATCAGGATGGCACTGCCGGCCAGCAGCAGGGTGACCCCCAGCGCCGGTAGCACGCGGTCCACCACCGGGGTGCCGCTGACGTAGGACAGTCCCATATCTCCGTGCAGAAAACGCCCGAGCCAGTCCAGATACTGCTTCCACAACGGTTCATTCAGACCCAGCTGCTCGGCATAGGCCGCCACCGTGGCATCATCGGCGGTTCCCAAATCCATACGCGCGCGCAACAGATTGCGCACCGGGTCGCCCGGGGAAACGAAGGGCACCAGAAATACGGCGATGGAGGAAAGCAGCACTGCTGCGCCGAGCCCGAGGGCACGGCGCAGCAGGAGTGAAAGAACCGGTGTCACGCTACTTGGTCTTGGCTAGGTCCTTGGTCATCACATATCGAGTCAGCGGGTCTTGGACGTAGCCGCTAACCTCGGTACGGACCCCATCGATGGCCTGCTCGTTCACGAGCCACACGTTCACCGCATCGTCGGCCAGGAGCTGACCGGCCTGACGGTACAGGTCGTTGCGGGCCTTCTCGTCCTTCTCGGCGGCCGCCGCGCTAACGAGCTTGTCGTACTCCGGGTTGCAGTAGCCGCTGAGGTTGTAGCTACCCTCGCAGGTGTAGTCGGCCTGCAGGAAACCGATCGGGTTGGCGATGTCGATCATCCGGTTGCGCTGGCTGAGTAGCATGTCGTAGTCGCCCTTGAGCAGCTGCGGTTCCACTGCACCGTAGGACTTGGTGACCACGGTGGACTCGATGCCGATCTGCTTGAGGCGTTCCTGAATGATGGTGCCCACGGCGGCGAATTCGGCGCGCTCGGTGATCGCGATGATCTCCAGCGGCTTGTCCCGGGTGAAGCCGGAGGACTCGACAAGCTTCTTGGCGGCCTCGACGTCCGTGGCCGGAACCTGAGCATCGGCGAGCGCCCACGGCTCGCTGGGGGCGAAGGGGCCGGTGGCACCGGTGGCGGCACCCTCGTAGACCGAGTCGGCGATGGCCGAGACATCCAGCGCCTTGGTGACGGCGCGACGCACGTCCACGTTATCGAATGGGGCGCGGGAGTTGTTCAGGTACAGCGTTGAGGTGCGCGGCGAATCGGCCTTGGCCAACTCGACGGCCGGGTCTGCCTCGAGGGTGGCCAGGGAGGTCGCGGGGATGGACATGGAAATGTCGGCCTCGCCGGTCTGCACCTGGGTGGCTCGGGTGGGTCCCTCGGTGATGAAGCGGATCTCGCCACCGGCGAGCTTCACGTCTCCGCCCCAGTAGTTTTCATTGCGGTCCACGGTCAGCGACTGGCCGGCCTGTTCGGAGACCGGGGTGAAGGGGCCGGTGCAGTGGCCGAAGGGGTCAATGCCGTCCTTGGTGTAGGCCGCCGGGGAGAGCACTCCGGCGTTAACGCTGGCCATCCGGTAGGGAAGCAGCGGGTCGGCCGAAGGGGTGCTCACTCGCACGGTGTTCTCGTCGAGTGCCTCGACGGCGGAGATGGTCTTCGGGTTGACCGCACGGGCCGGGGCGGTGGCCTTCAGAACGTGGTTCAGCGCGTCCGTGACCGACTGGGCGTCGAGGACGCTGCCGTCCTGGAAGGTCACACCCTCGCGCAGGGTGAAGTCCCAGGTCTTTTCGGCGCTTTGCTTCCACTCGGTAGCCAGCATCGGCACAACTTCCTGCGCCTTCTGGTCATAGCGGGTGAGCGTCTCTAGGCAGCCGGAAATCGAGAGCACATAGGCATCATCGCTTTCCAGAGCCCAGTTCGAAACCGGGGCGCGGAAGTTATCCACCACGAGGCGAGCCTCGGAATCTACGGCCGGGGCATCGTTGCCGCCGGCAGCGCAGGAGCTCAGCCCTAGGGCCACGAGGGTCAGGGCGGCTAGGGACTTGAGACGGGGGTGTTTCATTGAGGTCCTAGAGGCAAGTCAGAGGGTCGTAGTGGTAAGAAACCTTGGTAAGCATAACCTAAAACATTTTCACCATTGTTTTCTTAGCCAAAGAGACCGAATGGTAACTTGTGAGCACGTAGGCGGTGGGTCGGTATTAGGGTGCTGAGTTGCGATAATTATTTCGGCGGCATGGATCGACGGTCGATGTGAGCTATCGCACGGGAAGTCACGCGGCGTAGCGAAAATGCCTCACCTGGCTGGTGGCTCCGTTGATACGATCAAGCTATGGGCACGCTGCTGACGACACTCTTTCTCTGGTTACTACTGACTTGGCTCTATCGGCGCGAGCCTCGGCGGTTACGCAACGCGGTGGTGCTCAGCCTTGCCGTGCTCTCCACGCTGGCTTTGGGGCTAACCATTATCGAAACGGCGTGGCCCGACGGGACCGTCATCGCGGCCCTCTTGTTGCTGGCCGTTCCCTTTGCGGTATTGATCTTCGGTTTTGTGCTGATCTATAACGGTGTGCTCATGCTGAAACGCGAGGGACGGCGCCTCTCGAATCTGCTCTCGATGATCTTCGGGTTGCTGGTGCTGGGACTGCCCGTGATTGCAGTGATTCTGGTGGGTGTGAACCAGTGGTGGTCGGTGGCGCTGGCCTTTATTCTCTTCGTGGCTTCCGGTTATATCGCCTCGATGTTCAGCATGTTGTTGCTCTACGCCTGGTTCTACGGGCTTTTCGCCATCCGCCGTACGGCGGCGGCCATCGTCGTGCTCGGCTCGCGTGCCATCAACGGCAAGGTCACTCCGCTATTGCGCAGTCGCCTAGATCGCGGCATCGAACTCTATCGGCTACCCCTAGACCCGGCGCCGTTAATGGTGCCCAGCGGCGGGCAGGGATCGGATGAAATCGAACCGGAAGGCGAATCCATGGCTCGCTACCTTCGCGAGCAAGGCGTATCCGAAGAGGACATCATCGTCGAAGACCGAGCCAAGGACACCACCGAAAACCTGCGGTTCTCCGCCGAGCTCATTCGCGCCCGACGTCCCGAAGGTCAGCTCTGGATCGTAACCAGCGACTATCACAACCTCCGTGCTGGGCTGGCCTCGCGCGCCATGGGTTATAGCGCGCGGACCTTCGGCAGCAAGACCGCGGCCTACTACCGGCCCAGCGCCTTCCTACGTGAGTTCATTGCGATCATGCGCGATCGTTGGGGCTTCTTTGCCGCGATGGCGGTGCCCTTCACGCTGGTGCTACTGGCCGGTCTGCTGGCAATCGTGAATTACACCGGATACGGAGTAGGGGCCTAGTGGAACCGCTTGGGGCATTATTGGTTTACCGAGAAGTAAGGGTCTTCGCGGGACACCGTGATACCTTTTCCGGTTCCCGTAACGACGGCCGTGACCTGATCAAGCTCGGGCCCGCGCAGTAGTAAGTTATCGAGGATCGTGGTGGCGATGCCTCGAAGGTCCTGCTCCACTGGCTCGATGTCACGATCAACGAGCTTCGTGTTGATAAAGGACGGGTCGAGGTAAACGCGAAGGTGCCCGTTGGAGGGCGAGTCCCATGACGTGATCAGCTTGAAGGTGGCGGTAAGGTCGCTGACATCTTCTGCGCCAAGCAGCGTCAGCCACTGGTCAAACTTCTCATCCGCCCAAGCTTGACCGGTAAGTTCTGAGGCTGGATAGGGTTTGGTGGCCGCTATGTCAGTACGTTCTCCTATGGGCAACGTAGTTTCCCAGTAATCTCGCCTGAATTCGTGCGTGGCTTGGCTACCTTCTATGCGGGCGGTGATCTTGTTTAGTTCTGGGTATTTGCGCCCCACATGGTCCATGATGTCCCAGGACGCAGCAGGCATTGCTTCACGAGCGCCCGGAAAATTCTCTAGGGCAACTACGAGCTCTCCTTCCACGCCAGGTTCAAACCCTTGCACGAAGTAGTTGGGATAGGTGATGGCATCCGGGCAGGTGACACCATGGCCATCGAGCCATGTCTTGCCTAGGCTGTTGGCCCACTTTTGCTCTTCGGTGAGCGCCTTAGGTAAGGACCACACTTCGCAGTGAAGGTCATATGCCGCCTCGGGTCTCCCGGCGGCTAAAGCGCTAGCCTTAACCGCTTCGTCGTTTGGGTGAAATCGGTCGGAATCCCCTAACGAGTCGGGCGTACTGAAAGCCGTCGAGTCAGTGGGCTCACCGCCGACGGTCGGAGGAGCTGCCGGCTGACACGCTGAAAGGGCAAGGATGCCTGCGGCGGCAAGCGCTACCGGCATCTTTCGTGCAGGGAAATCCGTACGACGACTGGAAGAATGGTTCACGCCTCTCAGGTTAGTCTCGGACCTGTGATTTGTCAGGTGAACGCAGGTGCCGCAACGGGCGAGGTAGATCGGGTGGCACGGTCGTTAGGGAGCTGTGGGTCTGAGAGACCAACGCAGTACGCTCATACCCGGGGTGGAGAGCCGCTCCGGGCAAATCAACCGTACGGGGCGCGAGAAGATAAATCAGATTTTCTAGTCTTGAAGTATGACGATGAAACAAGCCTCCAAACTAGGACTCTCCGTGCTGGCCCTCGGCGGCGCCTTGACCATGACCGGGTGCTCCATCGCTTCCGATCACACCGAAGCCCACAGCTACGCCACCGCCGCAGAAGGTAAGAGCGCGAAGGTCGTAGCCAACTGGATTCCCGATAACGCAACTGATGTGCAGATCAAGCAGTCCACCACAAACAACGAGCGCGTCGTGCGCGCCACCTACGACGGCAAGTTGCCCAAGACCTGCGCGGCGATGGCCACCAAGGGTAAACCAACCGTCGAGGAACGGGTCAAGGCCCTCAAGCACGAGGACAGCACCACGGGAGGCAAATTCACCCCGCAAGAGCTGGCCGAAAAACAGGAATCCGTAGCGACGTTGAAGGCAGACTTCTACCCGGAGGGCACCGAGTCCCAAGCCACCGACCTGTGCGGCAAGTGGTGGGTGAGCCAGTCCGACGGCTATCTCTATGCCTTTACCCCTAACCTCAAGCGCTAACCGCCGCCCACCTCAGTGAAAGAAGTTCTATCAATGACTACCTCAACGACCACTGCCCGCCGCGGACGCCGACTGTTGGCCACCGGCTCGATTCTGGCGCTCGGACTGAGCCTTACCGCCTGCGGGGCCTCGGACTTTCTGAAGAAGCAGACCGCTGATGCATGGTCGGTGACCTACGAGGTCACGGTCGAGGGCAAGGACATTAATCGACTCACCGAGGTCAGCTACCTAGATGCCCCTTCGCGTGGCGAGTCCTCGAGCAATGTGCCGGTTGGTGAAGCAGTAACCACCAACAGCGCGTCGAACGCGGCTAAAGCCAGCTGGACGAAGGACGTGATGGTGACCGCCGAGGCGGATGCTCGGATCAGCGCGACCCCGGGCAACGGTGCGAAGGCGACCTGCCGAATTCTGCTGGATGGCGAGCGTGAGCTGGCCAAGCAAACCGGTGCACCGGGCAAGCCCGTGGAATGCTCGGTCACGACACCGGCCTTCGAGACGAAGAAGAAAAGTAGATAGCGGATTGAGCGGGCCGGACCGGCGGAACAGAGCCCGCCGGTCCGGCCCAACGACGCGCTAAGCTGCGTCGTTGCGAACGATGGCGCCCTGCGCCACCACGGTGTGCACATCCACCAGCGCGGCGGCGCTTTCCAGCGGGTTCGAACCCAGTAGCACCACATCGGCAACGCCGCGGCGAACCAGTCGGCCCACGCCGCGAGTGTCGACACCCAGCAGTTTGGCCGGTGCGGTGGTGATGGACTGCAGCGCCTTGAGCGTGCCCAGCCCAGCATCGGCCAGCGCCTTGGCCTCGGCGCCGACCGGGGTGACATCGGTGCCGAAGGAATCGGTGCCACCGATCACGGTCACACCCAACTCGTTCGCCGCACGGGCGGCCTCGGCGAGCACGGGGCCGTATTCGCGCCCGCGCTCGGCCAGCACCGGGTTGCTGGAGTTGGCCATACCGGCGATGCCATACAGGGTCGGGGTGAAGTACGTACCCTGCTGGGCCATGCGCACCATGGTCTGCTCATCCATGAATACGCCATGCTCGATGCTCTTCACGCCAGCAGCCACCGCCCCGGCAATGCCCTCGGCGCTGTAGCTGTGGCAGAGCACGCCCGCGCCCTTTGCGGCATGGACGATCGACGCCAGCTGTTCACGGTCATAGACCAGCTCCAGTGGATCCTGTTCGGCCAAGCCGGCACGCGGGTTGGCGCGTGTCTTGATAACCGTTGCGCCGCGGGCGATGTTTACCCCGGTGAGGTAGGCCAGGTCCTTCGGATCGGTGATCTCGTGACGCTGTGCGGCCAAGGGCGCCAGATCCGGGTCGGCCAGGATCGAGTCGGACTGATCCGGGGAGACGAAGAGCCCGGCCGCATGCATGCGCGGGGTCAACCCTGGCGCGTAGTTGGGGACCTTGGCCAAGGCGATGTCCTGGTAGAAACTCGTCGAGCCGCTGCGCACCGTGGTGGCGCCGTGGCTGAGGATCAGCGCCGCATCCTCAAAGGCTTGGGCGTGAACGTGGGCGTCGACGAATCCGGGCAGGATGAATTTGCCCTGGGCGTCGATTCGCGTTGCGTTCGCGGAGTAGCTGGCCACGGCCTTGCGAGTTTCGTCGCGCGTGCCCACGGCCTGGACGATCCCTCCGGCCAGCACCACTACGGCGTCTTCGACGAGGTTTCCGGTGGCCGGATCGATCAGCGAACCACCCTCGATAATGAGCGGAGTGGTTTCGGCGCGGTTTTTCGCATGTGCCGGAGCACCCTTGCCGGTGTGCTCGGCGGCTTGGGCTACCCCGGGCACCATGCCGGCAAGTCCGAGCCCGGCCAGCGCTGCGGCCCCGGCAAGGACATGTCGTCGTTCAAGTTTTGCGGTCGGGACCGGCCCGGTGCTGTGGTCGTGTTCGCACATGATGGTTACGCCTTTCAGGGAGGTGATTGCGGCCCATCTTACGGGGATCGCAAGCAAATATCCAGAAATGGAATACCAAATATTTCCTTCAGTTTAGGAGGATGCCAGCGCGTTAGGGTGAGGAGTCCAAATTTGGTATTCAGTTTTGCTGGACATGCCTAGTGGTGGCACGACCGTCGACGGTCGCGCCACCACTAGGCGCAAGCTCGGAAATGCTCGCAATGTCCGGGTCCTGGACGACCAGGGAGCCCTCATCCACCGCGTGCCCTACATGGGTGTCTCTCGGGCATAGATTCGGAATATATGTGTCTCGCACGGGCACCGCTAACCCGCTTCGTGGCCCGTGCCCTTGCACTTAAACAAGGCGGATCGAGCGGCCCACAAAGTGTTCAGCCAACGCGACGAATAGCCACTTGCCCGATTCTCGTACGCACGGAGATGCCCACCCTGACCATCCTGGTGAGGGTGGGCATGCTGCGTTAGGAGAATTAGGCCGTCACCGACTGTTGCTCGGCTTCACCTGCCGAGACATTCGCCGCCCGGAACACCACCAGCGAGGCCAAAACCGCCACGGCCAGGATGCTAAGGGCCACGGTGAGCATGACCGTAAAGCTGCCGGTGGTCTGAAGGATGGTGCCGGCAAGCATCGGACCGATGGCCAAGCCGCCACCGATGACCATATTGGTGGCGTTCATAACCTGCGGGCCACCCACGCGGGAGACCTCGGCCAGCAAGAAGGGAAGCAACCAGCTCCACGCGATCTTGAACAGCACGGCCGCCAGCACGAAACGAATCAGCCCGGGCATCCCGTAGAGGAACGCGATGGAGATGCCCATCAGCACGAAGCCACCGAGCACGAAGTAGCGGGCCCGCGAGTTTTCGCCGACCAAGGTGCTGACGAAGGAGGCCGCGACACCGAAGAGGGTGGCGATACCAATCATGCTCGAAGCGGTGTCCAGTGGGATCTGCGAGGCGATCGCAATCTGACCCATGAAGGTCCAAACCCCGCCGAGGGCTACGTAAAAGCCGAGCACCGCGATCAGTGCGCAGGCGAAGGGGAAGACGCGACGCTGAACGGCGGCACGTTCACCGGGTACCGCGTGGAGTTCGTTGCCCTTGACGCAGAGCGTGCAGAACAGGCACAGCGCGGCGAGCGCCGCAAGGGTCAGGTACACGGCCGAGACGGAACGCTGCGCGTAGATCACCGGGAACAGAAAGAGAATGATCGCGCCCATGGCCAGCTGGCTGACCACAAACAGACCGTAGGCCCGCGAGGGGTTGGCGGCCTTGGCGCTGAGCGACAGGATCACCACAATGATGGAACCGGCGGCGAACGAGGTGACCGCACGGACCGCGAGCAAGGAGCCGAAGCTGTCGGTCATCGAGGACAGCACGTTGCCGGTGATCACCACCAGCAGGCACCAGAAGGTGAGTTTGCGGATATTGACCTTGCGTAGCCACAGGAAGGCCGGCACGGTGGCCAGCGAGAAGCAGCCAAGTTCCACGGACGCGATCAAACCGACCTGAGCCGGCTCGAGCCCCAGATCGGCGCTGAGTTTGGAAGCCAAAATCGGAGCGACGAGGAGGACCGCGTTGAGCACGGCGGAGATCGCCGCGATGTAGATGTAGATATTTCGTTCGGTGGTGCGAGTGGATATGGACATGTCATTGCCTAACTGAGTTCGGGCGGGGCTTAGCCGCGCGCGGTGTCCGCAACGGCCGCGTAAACGCGGCGGCCGGCGAAATAGGTGGCCTCGGGGCGAAGCTCGATGACCTGCTCGATGGGGCAGTGCATCGGGTCGGTGGGAAGCACGATGAAGTCGGCCGATTTGCCCACCTCGAGGCTGCCGGTGACGTCCTCCAGTCCGGCGGCCTCCGCGGCGGCTCGGGTGTAGGAGACCAGCGCCTCGGAGATGGTCATGGCCTGTTCCGCCCAAAGGGTTCCCGGGAAACTCCCGCTGGGATCCTTGCGGGTAACCAGTCCGTAGATGGCCGGCCACGGGTTGGGTGTTGGGGCAACCGGCCAGTCACTGCCGGCGGCGATCCGGGCCCCGTGTTCGAGCAGCAGCCGGTTGGGTTGCACCTCGCTGGCCTGTGGTTCGTCGAGTACCTCGTGGAAGGTTTCGGCGATGACTCCCGGATACCAGATGGCCGGGGAGATATCTGCCGAGACGTTCAGCTCGGCAAAGCGTGGCAGGTCTTCGGCGGCAATGAACTGGCCGTGAGCCACCTGGTACCGCACGTGCGCGTACCCGGCGGCACGTACCTGGGCGACGGCGTCGAGTACCGCACGTACCGAGGCATCACCGGTGCAATGGATTTTGGCTCCCACGCATTGTTCGGCGGTGCGCAGCAACCATCCGGCCAATTTGTCTTGGCTCATGGTCATCTTCCCGTGAGAGCACGGATCCGATTCGCTCATGCCCTTATAGGGGTTGAGGAAGGCGGCGGTACGCGTCGGCGGCACCCCGTCCAGGAAGATCTTGATGAAGGTGGGGCGGTGATGCTCGCTGGCGGTGTCTGGCATGGCCTCGATAACCTCTTGGCCCACCGGGTCGAATCCGAAGATGAACTCCTCCACCGGAGTGGAGGAGACCACCCAGGCGTTCAGCCGCCCCTCAGTATCCAGTCGGTGCACCGCCTGCATAATCTGCTGCGAAGTGGCCGCGTCCTGAAAGCCCGTGATGCCGAAGGAGTTGCATTCGGCCACGCCCTGCGCGCTGGCTTCCATGAGCTTATCCAGCCCGAAAGGGGCAACGCGTTCCTTGGCTTTCTCGGCCATCATGCCCGCAGCTTCCACCAGCCATCCGGTGGGCTGGCCTTTTGCGTCACGGCAGATCTGGCCGCCCTCCGGGTCGGGCGTATTGGCATCGATCCCTGCCAGCTCCATGGCCGCCGAGTTCGCCCAACGGTTATGGATCGAATCATCGGTGAGCAACACCGGATGCCCGGCACTGATTTCATCCAGACGGGCCAGTGTCTGTGCGCTGTTGACCTGGTCGATAAGACCCGAACCGACGGAACCACCGGTGAGCCAGGCCCCCTCGGGCAGTTCGGCCACGGCCCGTCCAATGGCCTGCAAGACCTCCTCGAGGCCGGCGGTGGGTGGGATGTTGAAGTCGAAGAGCGCCTTCTTCCCTCCCTGTGCGTGGTGAATGTGGGCATCGATTAGCCCAGGCAGAACGGTGCGTCCGCCCAGATCCACCGACTCGGCACCCTCGGCCAGCAGCGCATGGGCGCGCTCACCGGTGGCCACGATCCGGCCATCGGTTACCGCGAAAGCATCCACGGTGCTCAGGACGGCATCCATCGTGTGCACGGTGGCGTTGGTATAAACGAGGGTTGTATCGCTCATAGGTACTCCCGAATAGTTAGGACAGGGCGTCAAAGGAAATGGTGGGCAGATCGACCATGTGGGCCCCGCCGTCAACGACGAGGGTGGCACCGGTGATGTAGCTCGAGTCCCGTCCGAGCAGGAAGGCCACGGTTCCCGCGATCTCTTCTGGATCGGCCGGGCGGCCCAGCGGGACATTCTCGGTGACCTTGGCGTAGGCGGCGGCCCGATCCGGCAACCCCATGGCACTGGAGAGCTCATCCATTTCCGCGTCGGCCATATCCGTGCGTACCCAGCCGGGGCAGATGGCATTGACGCGTACCCCACGCTTGCCGTAATCGCGGGCCATCGACCGGGTGAGTCCGATCAATGCATGCTTGCCCACCGTGTAACCGGCCACCGAGGGTCCAGCGGCAATGCCGGCCAGTGAGGAGACCACGACGATCCGTCCACCGGTTTCTACCAGATGCGGCAGGGCCGCGCGACAGAGTTTGAAAGCGGTGGTCAGATTCGCATCCAGGCTTGCAGCCCAGGAGCTATCTTCGGTGTCCACCACGGTAGAAAAGCCGTGTCCGCCCGCGTTGGCCAGCACCGCATCGATCCGACCGTAGGTTTCGAGGGTGCGCCGCACCACGGATTCGGTGCTGTCGGTGTCGGTCATGTCGCCCGGCAGTGCCAGGGCATCGATCTCGGCGGCGGCCGCCTCGAGCGGCTCGGCGCGGCGGCCGGTGAGCACCACCCGATAGCCCTCCGCACGCAGCCGATGTGCGGCGGCCCGTCCGATGCCGGTGCCGCCACCAGAGATCAGCGCGACGGGGGAGTGTTCGGTCAATTCCGGGTTCATGCTCGGCCTCCGGTGTTGGCAACGGGAGTGGTGTGCTGGCGCGAAATAAGTTCGAGTACTACGGGAACCACGCGCTGTTCGATGAAGCTGGCTTCCTCGTCTCCGTGTCGCTCGGTGGCCCAGCCGAGGTAGGTCAGTCCGCGAGCGACCAACAGGTCCTCCCAGGGGTCGAAGAAATCGTCGGGCAGCCCCGGGCGTTCGGAACGGTATCCGGCCTCGAGGCCCCGGCGGTACTCGTTGAGCAGCGGGTGGCGGGAGTAGAAGAAAAGCACGGTGACCAGATCAAACAGGTGCCATCCGGTACCGAAGTCATCAAAGTCGATCAGCGTGGGATTAGCGCCGCTGATCAGCACGTTTTCTGGGGTTAGGTCTGCATGGATCACGCCGAAATGGGTCGCGTCGCGCGGTAGTTGCTGCAGCCGGCGATGAAGCCTTTGTATTGCCGCGGCGATCATCTCGCGTTCGCCGGATTCCAGGGTTGGCAGCTTCGTCGGGTCACCCCACAGTGGGGCCGATCCGGCTAGTCCGTCGGCGTCCCAAGCGCCACGAGTGAAGTCTTCCGGCACACCGATACTCATGCAGGCCCGATGCAGCCGACCGAGTTCGCGGCCCAGGGCTTGGAAGTCGTCCTCGCTCAAGGACGGGTCGCCGTCGAGGGCGGCAACAATGTCGCCCATGGGCGCGGCATCTTCGATCCAGTGCTGTAGATCGATCACGACTTCGGTCTCGGCAGTTCCGTGGCTGCAATTGGCAGCACCATCGGTGGTGGCGACTAGCTGTGGCACCCGCAAACCGTAGTGGGAGAGCTCCAATAGGTAGTTGGCTTCCGAGTTAAGTTCCGCGTTGCTGTGATAGCCCACGCGGTGGATGCGGGCCGCATAGGCGTCCCCATTGGTCGTGGTCACCCGGAAGACGTAGTTCTCGCGGTATTTGACGAGGTCAATTTCTGCCGATTCCTCGATCCCATACCGGGGGAGAACGGTCCGGAGTGCGGCTTCGGCGGCGCTGGCGGAGATCATGGAGCCCTTTCGGGTGCGTGGCTAAATCTGTGATGGTGGTCATATTCAGTAAAAAGTTGAACAGAGTGTTTGTCAACAGTACAGAGTGTTCAACTTTTTTGTTTTTCTGGTTATGCTGGTGCCAACGGGTCACCCGACCCCGGCCACGCCCCTTAGATTCTTCCGAGGACTCATGAGCCAGATTCCTGAGATCACCAGCCAACGCGAACGCAACCGGTTGCGGACCCGAAACGACATCATGGATGCTGCCGCGCAATTGCTCAGTGACGGCGGCTACGCGGGCACTGCCCTCGAAAAAATCGCCGGACTCGCAGGAATTGCCCGCGGCACCATCTACGCCCACTTTCCCGGCGGCCGCGAAGAAATCGTCCGCGCGGTCTACCTACGCTTGGCCGAGGCCGTCCTGCACCGCGGTGCGGAACTCCGCGAAGAAGCCGAAGGGCTGGTGGAACGCACCCGTGCCTTGGCGCGAGCGCTGACCGAAGCCAGTGCCGACCCCCGTGGTCGCTTCTACGGCATCATGGGTCCGGACCTCGCGCCGGTGCTCGCGGGAGTCACCGGAACCGCCTCGCGGTCCTTCGAAAACTTCATCCGCGATGACCTGATTCTGGCGCAACAGGAGGGCCGCCTCGTCCCCGGTGCCGACACCGACGCGCTGGCCAATACGCTCAACGGGGCCCTGCGCGCCGCCGGCACCCGCGCCGCCACCGACCCAGAAGCGGTCGAAACCCAAATCCATGCCATCGGCCTATTGGCCGCCGGGCTTCTACGCCCCGAAGAGACCTCCACGAACGGAGAGCAGCCATGACCAACGTTGCCCCACAACAAGAACTGTCCCCATCCACGGCGGCCCTAATGGCACGCCGGGTCGCCACCCTTGGCCCACATTCGCCGCTGTTCTATGACACCCCGCTGGAACTGGTCAGCGGCCGCGGCGTGTGGCTCACCGATGCCGCCGAACGCACCTACCTCGACGCCTACAACAACGTGCCGCACGTGGGGCATGCGAATGAGGTCGTGGCCGATGCCGTCAACCAACAGATGCGTACCCTGAACCTACACACGCGGTACCTCAACCACATGGTGGTGGACTACGCGGAAACGCTACTGGAGACTTTCGGGGCACATCTCAATCGGCTTTTCTTGGTCAACTCCGGCTCCGAGGCCAATGAGCTGGCTTTGCGCATCGCACGCCAGCACACCGGCAACACCGGCATCCTTGTCTCCGATTTCAGCTATCACGGCAACACCACCTCACTGGCCGAGCTGACCACTGGCCTCACCGTCCGTGAGCCCTTCGGCGCCCACGTGCGCGCTATCCGGGTGCCCGACGCTACCGGACTCGACGAAGCGCAGGCGGAGGCGCTGCGCGTCCAGGCCCTCGCCGAGGTCGATCGTGCGATCGACTCACTTCAGCAGGCAGGCTTTGGCATATCAGCCTCGCTCTTCGACCTGATCTTCTCCACCGAGGGCCTGTTGAAGGTCCCGGCCGGCTATGTCGAAGGCCTGGCACAGCGTGTCCAGACGGCCGGTGGCCTGTTCATTGCCGACGAAGTTCAGTCCGGGTTTGGACGCCTCGGCACCCACATGTGGGGGCACCAGCTCTACGACATCACCCCGGATCTCGTCACCCTTGGCAAGCCCATGGGCAACGGTCACCCGGTGGGTGCGGTTGTTACCACCGAGGCGCTACTTGACGAATTTGGTCGCCACAACATGTACTTCAATACCTTCGCCGGGAGCCCGGTATCCTCGGCCGCGGGGCTCGCGGTGCTCTCGCAGATGCGGGACCGCAACCTGATGGAGAACGCCGTCGCCAACGGTCAATTCATTGCCGATGCCATGCGTGAGATCGCGAAGGACAGCCCGATCATCGGTGCAGTTAGAGGCCAAGGACTATTCTTCGGCTACGACATCGTACAACCGGATAATCCATCAGCCCCCAATGCGGCGGCAACCAAGCAACTAATCGAACTCATGAAAGCCAAGGGCGTGCTGATTAGCCGTATCGGGCGTCACGACAATGTGCTCAAGATGCGCCCGCCAATGGTGATCGAACGCGAGCAGGCGCAATTGCTGGTGGAGACGTTGGCTGGGTCTGTATGCGAGGCACGTGCCACTAATTGAGAGTTATTATCGATTGGAAGGCCTTGCCGCAGGAAACCGGGGGGCTCCCTCTAATGACTATTGAGACGGCTGTAGCAACTCGTAGATGATCGATTATGAGGGCGTCTAGGAGCAATAGTAAAATGCTCTGAAACGGTTCGCTACATTTGATCTTTGCTCCGTCTACCGTCCATAAGCTTGAATTGTACATCACCTGATTTGAACGTCTTGTAGGTAACACGATCCCTATGAGGAGGCCTACCGAAGGTAAGCCTCGAGTCAAACTGTCGGATTCGGGTGGGAGGGTGGGACTAGAACCACAAAGAGTTATTGCTAGTGGCTTGGAATGAGAGACTGGATGTTATGAACACTACCGACACGCTTTCCGTACTCGAAATATGCGCTGGTGCTGGTGGTCAGTCGGTAGGGCTGGAACAAGCCGGATTTGGCCATGCGCTGGCTGTGGAAATCGACAAAGATGCAGCAGCTACGCTGATGCTTAACCGCGAACAGTGGAATGTGAAGCAGGGCGACGTACGTGAAGTAGACGGTAGAGATTACCAAGGCGTAGATCTGCTTGCAGGCGGTGTTCCCTGCCCGCCGTTTAGTGTGGCGGGTAAGCAGCTTGGCGCAGAAGATGAGCGTGATTTGTTCCCAGAAGCTTTGAGACTCGTGCAGGAAGCTAAGCCTTCCGCCGTAATGCTCGAAAACGTCAAAGGACTTGCCTCTGCTCGTTTTGCGCCATACAGGAAATCGATCTTGAATAGGCTCGAAGCTATGGGCTACCAAGCGGAGTGGCAGTTGCTGTACTCCAGTGAGTTTGGCGTCCCACAGCTTCGCCCCAGATTTATCCTTGTTGCTGTTAAAAGTCGGTATCGGACGAAGTTCGAATGGCCAGCGCCACAAGGTACGCCGCCGACAGTGGGAGAAGTTCTGCTTCCTTACATGGCGAGTCTGGGGTGGCCGGGTGCTGAAGCCTGGGCAGAGAAGGCGAATAACGTCGCCCCTACGGTTGTAGGGGGGTCGAAGAAGCACGGTGGGGCGGACCTTGGCCCCACCCGAGCAAAAGCAGGATGGTTGGCTCTGGGAGTCGACGGCAAAGGAATTGCTAATGATCCACCGGGCAGTGACATGCCAATCGACCATATTCCTCGGTTAACGAATCAGATGGTAGCAAGAATTCAAGGGTTCCCCCCAGATTGGCAATTCTCCGGCCGAAAGACATCCATCTATCGACAAATTGGTAACGCGTTTCCTCCTCCCGTTGCGGCTGCGATTGGCCGGTCAATCGCAACTGCGCTCGGTTTGAAGTTTCCGGCGGGGCTCCGCCGAGAAGAGTGCGATGTCCTTCGATTGTCTGCCGTCGGCTAAACGCAATCGTTGGACTTATAAGATTCGCCTTAGCTGTAACATTAGGGAAAGGTGATGGAGAAATGGCGACGCTCGATTGAACGGTGAGGTATCACTGACCATCGATAACAGGGGCTGCTGAAGTGGCGATGTCGGAGGGCGCAAGTGCTCGCCATAGCTGTCCGTTGATGTCCACGGAGCCTTCTTTAGCTAGGTCTACTGGGCCAACACGAACACAAACAAACTCGCCGACATCTGGTACGACGCATCCAAGGTCGCCTGCAACTCGTCTTTGGGCCGCGTAATCGCCGCTCAAGATCAAGTAGCCTTCTTCGCGCAGAGCAGAGCGCGCACCGCCGTTATTTCGTACTCGCTTCATGTAGTCTTCTTGTTGGGCCACGGTCGCGACAATGTTCCTTGTAATCCGCATATTCGTCGCATTGCGAAACAAAGCATTAACGCGGGCCTGCCCACTTCGTTGGGATAATATCCCCTCGACTATGTTCACTGGAAGCTGCAGTAAAATATTGGGACGCAACGGCGAATCTTTGAAAAGCCAACGAATCCTGGATTTTCCGAGGGCGTTTAGGCTGCCCTTTTGGTCTCGATTCATTCCTGCATTTCTATTCTCCGGTGTCGCGCGAACAATACCGAGGCTCCATGTCGATTTCGCATCATTCGCAACCGAACCGAGTATGAGGTGGTTGATGCTCTCTGGCGGAAGCATCCACTGGGCTGTGGCCGAGTATTTGCAATCGACTTCTTCCCCGGCGATCTTATAGTCCATCAATAAGCCGTCTTCGAAGCCAAACTCGCGCTGCAGGTTGATTTCAATCAACGTGCCAAAGTGGGTTTTTTCTGTTTTGTAGAGTTGGTCCCAGCGATAGCGCCCAGTTCGTTGCCCATCATACAGTTGGTCGAAGGTTGCGCGAAATACCGAAGCCAGTCGGGCGCCATCGGGATCTGCATGTCGAAACCAATTGATTACAGACATGAGGCCAGGATCGTCTTCAAGGAGAAATCCTTCTGGCGCGTTTAGGCGTGGCATGCACCCACCCTATTCAAGGCGATGAATCAATTCAATGCTGACACATCGAAAACCCCAAAATCTGAAGTTGGGCAGTATGGGGCATGACTGCCTTACCGGAGACCTGGATTCCGCGCGAAGGAGCGTGGGTGCGCTTATCCTGTTGGTTCCGATTGTTAGGATGCGAATTTCATGGATACATTCGCAGGATGTTTAGTTAACTAGAGTAAAGATCAACGTGAAGAGATCCCGAGATGTGGGAGCGTCACCTTTGATTACCGACACATCGCGCGGCGCTACCGACAGAGTATTGAAGCTGCTGATTCAAGCGTAGGTGCGTGTATTCGAGAATTGGCCGTCAAGCATTTGTGTTTAGCCGATCAGCTGAAATACGTTTGACGATTTTCAGTACCACAAATAGCATACTATCGTGACCGCAGTCACCCCAATGAAGGTCTGGTACGCAGTTACTGGACTGCCGAATATATAAATTCCAGAAGGAGGGGCTGTGTCTGACTTTGGACTTCCGCCCAAGGGCCAGCAGATCAGAGGCGTCATACAAGCACGACTTACTCAAGCGATGAGTGAGCAGGGTGCCAAAGTGACTATCGACTGGCGCGGGGATATGCGTCACCTTTACGTGATTTCGATGCCGTTGTCGTTGTTATTTTTTAATCCCGACACTCATCGGATACGAGCGCAACGAATGCTTGATCCGGAACGAAACAACGCCATCGAAGACGATCCGTGGGGGGAAGAAGCCCAGTCGTACTTACGCGACTTACTCAGACAACGCCCTGCTAATCCGGACCAGATTGACCCGGACTACATTGCATTGAGGGACGAGCTCGATAGTGCGGGGCAACGTGAGCCCGGGATTGTGAGTCCCTATGGTGTTTTGGTTGATGGAAATACTCGGGCCGCGGCACTTTACGATATTGGAGAGCAGAATATCCGTGTCGGAGTTCTTCCAGATGACACTTCGCGTCAAGACATCAATAATGTCGAATTGTCACTACAGCTTCGTAAGGATAGACGCCGCGACTATTCCTATATAAACCGGTTGATCGCAATAGACGAGGAACTGGGGCGAGGCAGATCTGAAAGCGATGTGGCCAAAGACTTCAATATCAAGCTGGCGACCCTTCAAAGAGATCGCTGGGTTTATGGTCAAATTCTGGATGCCATTGACCGTAGCGCAACCGGCCAAGGCACTGCTCTGAGATTGATCGACTTTGAGCAACATCAGGAAAAGCTGCGAGAGCTTCATCGCGACTACGCTAGTTTGATGGCAACAGACCCGGACGCAGCCAAGAGAGTCTTGCAGTCTCGCCTGGCGATGCTTTTGCTGGACTATCCCAAGACTTCTTTGCGCCTGGCAGAGCACGATTTCCATAGCCGGTATTTGGCTGATCGATTGCCTGACAGTCTCAAAACAAGCCCGACCGAAGGGTCTGGACAGTCGGTGCCAGGGATTCCTGGGACTTCGCTGCCGAGAGTCGGCGAGGATGTTGAGGCTACTGAAGCACTTACAAGTCTCTTGCTCCGCTCAAAGGCAATCTCTATAGGCGCAAATGGTGAAAGCTCTAATGAGATTCAAGCCGCGACTGCGATTATGAGGACAGCTCGTGAGACTTTTGACAAAGCCGTCAAGTTGGCCGGACAGAATGCCGAGCTTGTAAAGAGACAGACTGCTGTGCCAGAACGTTTAACTGATGCCGCTGATTACGTTGTGCAGTGCGCTAATGAGTTCGCAGAGGCGAGGGCCAAGAGAGCGCTCGATGACGAAGCCTTCGATGATGCTCTGATCGTACTTCGTGACAGCCTGAGAGGTCTTGCCCGACACGCCAGTCGAGCTTATGGCGCACCGAGTGAGGGCGTCGAGTGGCTCCTAGAAGCGGCGCGGTTGCAGTGATGGGCAAAAATGGCCCCAGCTTGAGAATTGAACTCACGGCTGATGTGATGAGAGTCCGCCTAACGGCGCGTCTTGGATGCGAAAACGAATTACGTCGAATCGCAATAAATTTTACCTCTAGTGTTCAGCGCTCTCCAAATAGCGTAGAAGTCGAATTGGACGACCTCCTGACTAATCTCGGTAACCTGAATAAATGGCCAGAAAGGGAAGATGGCGACGTAATCTGGGATGAGAATCTCAAAGACTTGGTCATAGACTCACTTGCAGATGCGCAATCGCTGTCCGATGAGTTGCGTGAAGGGTTTGATGCTAAATCTATCAACAAAGACGATATTCTCCGTCAATTGGGCCGCGGATGGATAGGTAGTTTGACAGATTTTCAATTGCGTGACATTGCTAAATTGAAATCGCTACGTCACGGTGCGAATTTTTCAGTCCCGGGGGCTGGTAAAACAAGGGTTGGGTTGGCCATATTTCAGGCAATGCGTGAACAACAGGGGTTTGAGCGTTTGCTGATCGTTGGACCTAAATCCAGTTATGATGCGTGGTTGCACGAAAACATTCAGTGCTTGCGAAACCCTCTCCATATGGACATAGCGGAGAACGGTATTACAGAAGGTACTGAAGCGATTATTGTCAATTACGAGCGTTTGTCGAACCTGGTAAATACCCTAGGCAGATGGCTCTCTGAACGTCCTTCAATGATAATTTTGGATGAAGCCCACCGTATGAAACTCGGGGCGAACGGGACTTACGGGTCGGCGTGCCTGGCATTAGGCCCGAGAGCCAAGAGACGATTAATACTCACGGGGACACCCGCTCCTAATGGTGCTAGAGATCTCGAGAATCTTTTAGGTTTTGTCTGGCCTGGCACAGGAAGGCAAAGCGTAATCCGGGCAGTTAACGGTGGGGACTTGAGCGCAGCTAGCCGTATTCTCAAACCGCTCTTTACACGAACCACCAAGACTGAGCTTGATCTCCCTCCTGTAGAAACTAGTTTAAGAACGGTCAGTCTCCCGACTCTTCACTCCGAGATATACGATGCGCTTCTTGGTTACTTCTCTGCTCGTGCCATTGGGCAGGAAAGCGATTTTCAATCTCTTGGTCGAGTAATGGTCTATATGCTTATGGCGGCGACAAGTCCGGCTCTCCTGGCGGTCGGAACTACCCAGTATGAACCACTTGTTTATCAGGTCCCTCCATTGCCGATCCCGAAAAAGTCTTCCCTGTATCAACTAATGCAGGACCTTCCCGCTTATGAAATGTCGCCAAAGTATCGAGAAGTGCTGACCATTGTGGCAAAGAATGCGGCATTGGGTAAGAAAACTCTCGTCTGGTCGACATTCATAAGGAGCCTCAACACACTGCATCGAATGTTATCCAGCTACAAGCCAGCAATAGTGCATGGCGGTAGTCAGAATAGACTAGACGAGATCCAAAGATTCCGTAACGATCCGGAATGTATGGTACTTCTATCAAACCCAGCGACGCTTGGCGAGGGGATTAGTCTCCATCATGAATGTCATGATGCAGTCTATGTGGATCGCGACTTCGCGGCTGGACGATTCTTGCAAAGTCTCGATCGCGTTCATCGACTAGGTCTCAGCGCAGATACGACCACACACATTACCGTGCTAGCTTCTGAAGGCACCATCGATGAAGTGGTGGCCTCTAGGCTGCAAAGTAAATTGACCTTTATGGGCGGGATACTCGATGATCCCTCAGTGCAACAACTGGCTGACCTGGATGAGGACCCAACCGCGACAAGCGGGCTCGATCAACTAGACTTGCAGTCATTGATTGGACACCTTCGTGCGCCTTCCATCTGAGGCTTTATTGACGGCTGCGCGGCGTTGGCTTGAGGAGCTGTCGGCTGGCGGGGGGCTGAAGCGTACTCATATGCTGCTCACCACGCATCCAAGGTTTAGCGATCTTTCGCCAATGCAGTACTCCGCTGCTCTTTCTTGGTTAGGCAAAAGTGGTTTATTGGAGTCTTTGGAGTCTAACGAATACTCGCTTGAACCGGCCGACCAGATACTATCGGCCATTTTAGAGATTGACGGACCATCATGGGTGAAAGATGCGGATATTCTTGTACAATCATCCGAAGAATTGCCCATTGATATATTAAAAGCTGGTCGCTCATTGGGTCTCGACGCAGATCATATTTATGAGCAGTTGGTTCGCAGTTGGGGAAAAGTAGATGTAGCCGAGCGAGAACGATTCGGTGCAGCCGGCGAGTTTGCACTTGTTGAGTTACTTCGTGGGATAACGGGAGCGAGGATTGACCACGTTTCTCAGCGTTCAGACGGATTTGGATATGATGTCGCATTTGTGCAGGGTGATTATTCAGCACACTTGGAGGTCAAAAGCACTGGTCGCAAAGAGAGATTTGTGGCGTACATATCACGCAACGAGTATCGGGTAATGCAGCGTGATCCGTGTTGGGTAATGGTAACTGTCCGGCTGTCTGAGGATCTCAAGGTTACCGATGTCGGGTCAGTTTCCAAGGACTGGATCGCCAGCCACATACCATGTGACTCCAGCAAGCTCGGACACTGGGAGACATGCAGACTCGAAATACCCGCAGATGCCATCAAGAGCAGCGTCGCTGAACTGGGCGCTGCGGCTGCGGGACTC
The DNA here is from genome assembly GCF_048457885.1 of Glutamicibacter endophyticus. Classification (NCBI taxonomy): domain Bacteria; kingdom Bacillati; phylum Actinomycetota; class Actinomycetes; order Micrococcales; family Micrococcaceae; genus Glutamicibacter; species Glutamicibacter endophyticus. Next base: position 3,223,655 of record NZ_CP174200.1, on the reverse strand, counting down.
CTTCCGCTTTGGAGGCATCGCGGAGATCGAGCAAATGAACAATCTGAATAATTTAATCTGCTCAATTTGCGCTAGTGGAAAGGAGGATCGACCATGGAACTTCCACTATGGAATGATCCGAAGCGGTCAGATGGGTCTATGGTGCGCGGTGCACTGTGGCTAGTTCAGGTTGTAGGGGTGGGCAACGTATTCACAAAGAATCAGCTTAGAGAAGCTTTTCCTCGTGTCTCCCAGATTGATCGTCGCATCCGCGACCTGCGCGAGTATGGGTGGGTGCTGCACACGAGCTCCGAGGACGCATCTTTACAGGCGGAAGACCAGCGTTTTGTCAGGGCGGGAATTGAGGTTTGGGACCAAATGGCACGGCGCAACGCGCCTCGTCAGAGGGCGATTACGAGTAAAGAGAGGCAAGCTATTCTCGCTCGGGATGAGTATATGTGTACGTTGTGCGGCATTAGCGGCGCGGAGTCCTATCCCGACGATCCCGTAAAGACTGCTGTAATTTCAGTCTTTCGACGAAGTGTTCTTGAGCCGGATGGAAAGATATCTGAAGTTCTTCAAACCGAGTGCAGTAGGTGCCGTTCAGGTTCGACGAGTTCTCCAAGTGATCTCTCGGAGGTATTAGCCGCTGCGCGAGAGCTAGAGCTCTCCGAACGGCGCAGGTTACTTGTTTGGGTGGATCGAGGTCGTCGCGGCATGACTGGCCTTGACCGGGCGTGGGCCGCGTTTTTGAGAGTTCCGTCTGAGCGACGCGCCGAAGTCGTTGAATCACTGCATAGGGAGCTGGGCTAGGTGGCTTACGTGAAGGAAAGTCTCACGGAATCGGAGCGATCTCGATCGCTGAGGTTACTGACGTGCTTGCTTTAGTTGCCTGTAGGCTTGGCTTCCGAAGGTAGGAAACGCCTTCACGTGTGACAAAATTCGATCGTAATAGTTCCCAATAGTGCCGCACGACGAATTAACTGCGAGAGAATTCTGGGGGGTGATGGTGCATCCACTTCCCTGCGGACGAGCCCAGGCACGAAATGATTAGTTTCGGATTTAGTCCACCTTCTGAATGTTATTTATAAGGCCGGTTGACCCAACGTTCTCTAATTCTCGAAATAAGGTTGATGGATTGATGGATTGATGGGGTTTCTTCGCAAATTCCTGACGGATAACCGCCCTTGCATTTATAGCCTCTGGCGCGGTGGCGCATACTTTCGTTTGTTGCCATGCGCATAATTACTTTGGATCGACTGGTCTCGACTGGCAAATAGTGCTTGATGGTCGCGGATGTCTGCAGAGTTGGTCTCGCGCTTATTCGTAGTTGGTCGCGTATCCAGTACCTGATGTTCTGGTCTATCTGACGACACCGCATCAGGTGGTGCCGCGTCAGACACGTGAGAAAAACCGCCGATGGCTAACTACCACAAGATTATGAGCCAGATTCTGCAGGGGCTCAGTTACCTGCAAATCTGCGCGAGCGCTGAATGCTCGACCAGAGATGTATCCAGTGCTAACCAGACACTCAACACCTACCGGATCACGGCGGAATCACTGGAAACAATGAGCCCGGAACGGCTCGCCCAATTGTTCCCCGACGGCCGTTCGAAAGTCTCCGAAGACTACGAAGCGCCAAAGTTCTCGAACGCCGTGAAGTCAATGAAAGCGAACCCGCATTTCACCGTGTATCAAGCATGGCGAGAGTACGCGAACAGCCATTCAACGAAGCGCAAATTGTTTGGCACACGCGCTACCGAATGCGTCTGCTAAACGCGGGGGCGTCCGAGCACGAAGCAGGGTGCATGGTACGGGCATCCGGTGCACCCTGCGCGGACCAGCGCTTGGACTAGCTCGGCTTCGGAGCGCTGGCCATCCATGCCTGATAGTCGGCCAAGTTTTTCTTTGCGAGATCGCGATCTTTGCGAAGCAGATCCATTTCCGTACGTGTACGGTCGACCTGGTCTTGGAGTCCGGAAATCAGCTTCTCTTGGCGGTCGGATACTGCTTTTGCCTCTTGATCATCACCAAGAATACGGCGTATCGCTTCGATCTGCTGTTCCGGCGTCATATCAATTACTTCGGGATCGTCGCCATCGCCTTGACCGTTTGGATCTTTTGAACGAGCCTCGATAATTGCGCTTGCAATTTCTTCCGGTGTTGACAGGCCAAGCTCCATAGCCTTGGAGATCTCATTGGCTAGTCGGGTGATTCGGCTTCTCTGGGTGGAAGTGGGAACCCATTTATCTGTGAGATGCAAGACGGGGGTACCTTTCGCATTCGTGCGTTCCTGAGGGCTGTGCTTACCTATATGGCCAGGGAGACTTTTAGGATTGTCGCTCGTGTACTCGTTGCATACGCGACATTGGAAGGCTTCGCTTCCGTCGTCATAGGTGATGGTGTTGATTAGCTCTGAGTCACGCTTAACTCCGTTGTCTTTGCGTTGGTAGTACTTAGCCTGGAAAGGCTCACTCTTTATGACCTTGCGTCGGTCTGTCAACACTGAGGGTGCTGATGGAGTAGTTGATGGGGGTGTGGCTTCGCTTGGTTTTCTATTCTCTGCAGGTTCGTTCGAGTTAAGGGTACGGTCGTCTTCCAAAGGGAGTGAGCCGTTAAATTCCTTGTGTTGGTCTGTCACGGATAGGCAAGCTTCTGCGTACTTCTCCATGGATGTCATGAAGTTTTTGCGTGAAGCAGGGCTCGGTTCAAGCGATTTCACCATTTGAGTGAAGGTTCTTCGGAAGGACGCATTTTTAGCGACCATGAACCGACCTCCGGTGGTATCCAATGAATTGAGTTGGAAATTGCTCTCTGTAATTCGTTCGACGGTGCACCCTCGGGAAATGCCGAAAACTAAGAGGGCATAGGCGTCACGAGGAACATCGGTAGCTCGGATGAAGAACTTTGAATCTACGTCTTTGAGCTTATCGATCGTGTTGTCGATGCGCTCCATCGGAGTTTGTGGCTTCTTGCCAGTGGTCTTAGCCAATGCGGTAGTCCTTTAGTTTGTTGATTTGTTGTCGAGGTGAGCGCCGATGTATCCGATGATGACACGCTCATTAATGTCCCATGTGTCCTCAAAGTAGAGGCGTGGTGATCGCCCGCGACCGGTCGCAAGAGGAACATGGGCATACATGGTGAGTTGTCCTGACGGATTGACCTCCGGAGGCACCTTGAAGGTCCGCTGGTCGCGCATTTTCTGGTTCTGCTGGACAGTGTTAGATTCCCGTGCGCTGAGTTTGCTGATACGCATATATCTGCCGTGAGTCTCGTGATTGCGCTGATATTGGATTAGCCCGTTGTCGAAGGTTCCTTCCGCCCGAGCCTCGGCATAGGCGTTGAAGGTGAGTAGTACTTCCCACGTTTTCATAACGACGCTTGCGCCAAGGTCGGAGTATTCGTCGAGTTCGGTGGTGAAGTCCGGATCGCCGCACCAAAGGACGCCAGGTATTTCCCCTATTCGTTCAACCAATTCCGTGAAAGTCTCGGGACTTTGTGGTAATTCTTGAACCGGTGCAGAGGCATTGAAAGAACTTTGGTCTTCCGTTAAATCATAAAGTCTGCGCCGTAGATCGCGTCTATCGGCGTAGAGCTGGTCAAGCTTGTCGTGCTGGGTAGACACCTCAATTGTGAGCAATTCGTTATCTGCGACTACTTCGCGGAGCGTCTTCTCGGCTTCTCGCACTTGCTCTTGAAGTTCGTGATTTTCATTGTCGGAATGCTCCAACAGCTCGTTGAGTTCTCGAATTTCCTCTTGGAGCGCTGTCGCCTCAGCGAGATTGCTGATTCTTATCGGGGAAGGTGGTTGGCGGGTGATTCTACGGAAAACACCGTCGGCGAGACGTAGTGCTGACGGTAGTTCCGCTGACGCTAGCTCCGCTACCAAGGAGCGGCAGAGCACGCGGTTTAACTTCTTAGGGTGTTCTTTGCCTGCAATGCGGTGGTGCGGCATCGTCCTGTGAAGGTGTCCATCCAGAGGATTCTCAAAGTCAGCGCCCGGTTTGTAAGTTCGGATGGACCCCGGAGCTAGGCTGTGCGCCGGGCCGGCCCAGTCGTTAAAGACATCTAGTTTCTCGGGTGCCACCATATGAGCGCTGGCGAGCCCATTGGTCCCATGGAGAACATCCCGTAGCGTGTCTTGCCAATGTGCGGGTGTCGACCCGAGCGGCGGCGTAGTGACAAGCACCATGCCCTGTCTGCTGTCATCGCGAATGGCATTTAGCAGGGTGTCGAGCGAGTCGGCCGAATCTGCTAGACATGGAACCAACGTGAGTGCTGTATGCCCATCGAAGAGTTCAACAGCATCTAGCAGTGTACTGATCACGCCAGGAGTTCCTGCATGTCGTGGCCGCCGTCCATACCGGGTTTCTTCCATGGGAGGTTGGATATCCGTTAGGATCCAAGTCGTTTGGCCATCGCTGGTGACCGTAATTTGCATCCTTGAAGTCTGGTCTACGTCGTCGCCTTGAAAGGGCAGTTTCGTCCACTTTTCCACGAAATGCCATCGCCAAGCTTCAACTCCCTCATCTAATAAACGATGTTGGTGGCGTAGCGTGAATCTCTTGTCGTTCACCACGGTCTGGTCGGGCGCTGGCATTTCCCTAAAGCCCTTGTTGTATCTGAGCCAGTTCTCGATCGCACTGACCATCTTTTCCCTCGAACCCGGCGTTGCCGTGGACGCGAGTGTCCTGTATCCAATCACATATTCCCCTACGGAATCACGCATTCAGCAGAATTTACTACTCCTTTTGTTCTATCAGTTTTTCCGGACACTTTGATTCAATATTCGGTGCTTCATGATCGAAGACGCCGTCGGCGGCGAATGTCGACCATGGAATGGGTGGCGTTTAGGTATGAAAGGATCGATTCTTTCGTAAGACTAAGCCCGCTGCACCGAGCATCCAGAAGGCCTCAACGTGTGCAATGACACATTCTTGGTGCTTGGGCTGGACAACTCTTGCCGAAATACTTGGTCATCGACCATTTCGTATGATTGTCGGTGTCTTCAGACCCGGAATAAGATTTGAAGCTGAGTCAACTCATCGGATGCCGGCCCTGATTTGCCGAACATGCGCCCGGTAAGTTGGCGAGCCCTTCGGCTGGCATCGGCAACACTGGTCGTGCTCGCTTGCCGGTACTATCGCATGACTGGTTCAACGGACTTATTGCAAGGTGTCGATCTATTGGCAGAGACACCGGAGAAGTTCCCTCCAGCTGTGTTGGTGTGGGAAGTTATCGGGTTGGGCGGCCAATATTCGTTCGCCTAGCTTATTGGAGTATGCCGCGAGTACCGTGGGATGCCATGAACGGCTCTCTGCTCGTTGCTGAGAAACGGTGTCTTAACCAGGGGCTGGCCACTTACTAAGTGACGAGAACGATCAGCATGAATGTATATATAGTGCTGCACTCGTTGGAGAGGTGATTATGCCGCCGTGATTTTCGATTTGGCCTTGACGAGTGGGGGGCAGCGGAGCGTCCCGACTGCTGGATATGGTCACCGATCGCTTAGCTCTTCATTGCAGGGGGATATGTAACGTGAACGAATCGGTCTTGATGAACGATGTTCACCCAGCTCGGATCTGCGGCCGACTAGGCGCTGTCAAGCGCAATGGAAATCGCGGTACGTTCCACGTTTTGAAACTTGCTAGGCACAAGATGATCTATGGATGGCGCTGTGTCAATCACTTCTAATTTCGGCGTCGAGGAAATGAAACGTCATTCCCTGTATCAAGTCTGGCGGAAGCAGCTGACTGGTGATGACTAGCTCGCAAAGTAACAGAGTATATAGCGGGTTGCACTGTTCCTCGAGGAACAAGGATCGGTGTTGGGAGTTTCTCGGCGCGTATCAAAATGTCGCGGCAACTTATTTAATTGAAAACATGTGAACCGGAAGTTGGGTGATGGGACGCGCCGCCGTGGGCAATGAAGCGGAATGTCTAGGGTGCGTTGGCGTTCTTGGGAGGGGGTAGGACTTTCAACGATCCTTCAGGAGTAGCCAACGAAACAACTCGAACATTGTTACTTATCCGCCCTCGAAACCAGGAGTCCGATAATTAATGTTGTGCGTTCACTGTTGGCGTCGGGCGGCTTCAGGCTCAGATTAGATCTTTATATTGCAGAGTCACTTTGTCGCTATCGAGTATGGTAAACGCTGGTTAGCAGTACGCAGAGGGGCCCTTTATCCTCGTAGCTCAGTACTCTCGTCAGGGGTCATGGGTCTATTGGCGCTGATAGCAACACCCGGAAGCGCCGAGAGATAGCAGAATTGCGCTACGGAAGAACGCGAGATGCGCACTCGTGCCTATGCGTCGCTCACTGCTCGTCTTCCGCGTTGTGCCCAGTCCCAGGGGCAATACCGGGTTCAGGTGCGAAGTAGTCGACAGATGCCACAGCTTCAGGGAAGAACCCGAAAGACCCGCCCTCATGTACATGGCCGTGTTCCAGGTCCTCGTCGCTGTGTTCAGGGTCTGCAGTGCCGCCGAGTAGATTGCGAGTCGTATCGGCCTGATTGCTCATGAGTTCTTCGGCCGCATGTATAAGGTGCGAGTCCGAGGGATCTATACCCTCTGCCGCGGCAAGCAAGACGCTGCGGCGGATGAGCTCCTTGATGAAGGAGGCCGTCGTTCCATCGATCCTCTCGGCTACCTCATGGAAGGTCTCCTCCGACGCGTGGACGTGCTTTCCGTAGAGATGTAGTAGAGAAAGTCTTCCGTCACGGTCGGGCCGGGGTATCTCGACCGCAAGATCGATGCGACCGGGGCGCTGGACCAGCGCACGCTCAAGTGATTCGACGCGGTTTGTGGTGAGCAGGAACGTCACATCGGCATCTGGATCCAGCCCATCCATGGCATCAAGAACTTCAAAAAGCAGTGGCTGCGGACCGTGTCCGAAAGAACGGTCTTCGGCGATGAGATCGCAATCTTCGAGCACTACGAGTGAGGGCTGAAGAGCACGAGCCATGGCAGCTGCCTCGCTGACTAGTGCAAGTGAATTTCCATTGAGAAGAACGACCGTATGGTCCTTGGCGGCGGAGGTCAGATAGCGTACCGTATGGGTTTTGCCGGTTCCTGGAGGGCCATATAGCAGTACGCCGCGCTTTAGATGAATTCCGCGGTCCCTAAGGAAATCACGGTGCTTACCAATGCCGAGGACTTGCTCATCGATCCGTTCGCGCGTGCCGGAGGGAAGCACGAGCTGGTGGGGCTGCATATTGCCACGGTGATGGAACGTCACTCCGGCGTTCGTGCTGCCATATTCGGAGGGCTTGAAGGTGATGACGTGGCCGCGATAGATGCTGGTGGTGCGCAGCCCTACTCGGAACTCGTTGATGAAGCTGTCCACGGATACTTGGTCGGGGCTTACGATCTCAAGGGAGTTATTAGAGCGCCCGAAGCGTTCATTGGCCGTGCGAATCAACACGGCCATTGGTGTGCCGCGGTAAGTGAACAGATGCATTCCCATGGACAAAAAGCGGCGTTGCTCGTCTGGGCCTACGGCCATGGAAATGTAGTCAGGTTCGCCGATGAAACCGACGGGACCGGAGGATTCCAGATGATCTGCCAGCTCCATGTGGTGACGTTCCCTGCCCGCAAATCCGATGAGCTTTGCGTTTGGATCGCGGCCCACGATGTCATCAAGGACGATATTCGCATCTGCGAGCCGATGGGCGCTGAAATTCTCAGTCAGTACCGGCACGGTCGATGGCTCCGCGCCAAGAAACTCCCTGAGGACGGGCACGAGCCGAGGGCTCTCCGACTCCGGTTGATGGTTGAGAACCAGGCGGGATAAGCGAACGAAGGAATCGGCAAACGACGTCAGGTTTTCATCCATGGGCCGAGGCTATCAGGGATAGTACATTCTGTGGACCGACAGGCCGGAACTATTTCCTGACAAGCGGATAATCAGTTTGACCGGAGAGAATGGAACGATGGAAGCATGAGCGATTCAACATACTCATCATTGCCAGCGATAAATCATCTGGCTGCGCAGCAGTTGTGGGAGGAATATTTGGCCGCTTTCGACGGCGCCGAACGTCCAAGGGAATACACGGCCGAGTGTTTCGGGGATAGCCCGGAGTTAGCCGACGAGCTGTTGCATGCCGTGAGCCACGGGGCCAAGCGGGCTACCTCTTCACTGGAGATCGAGTACGCGCAGTTCGATGAACCGCTGCCCGAGGTGGGCCGTTATTGGATGATTTGCGACGGCCGTGGTCAACCGCAGCTCATTACGCGGGTCTCGTCCGTGGAGAAACGCAGCTTCTATGACGTAGACGCCGATTTTGCCGCCGCGGAAGGCGAAGGGGACTTGTCGCTGGAGTATTGGCGCCGCGAGCATGAAGCATTCTGGCGTCGCACCCAAGGTTCCATGGGTAATGAATGGTCTCCCTCAGATACTGACAAGCCGGGGCACAAGGTGATCATGGAGCGCTTCGAGGTTTGTTGGCCGCTGAAGTTCGCGCACTAGGCGAAAACAACAATGCCGCGGCCCCTTCTCCTTGGAGAGGGGTCGCGACATTTATTTTGATTCGCCGGGTGGCGGGCTTCAGTTGAAGCTAGACGCCCAAAGTTTCGCGCAGGCGTGCCACGTGCCCCTGGGCGTCAACGCCGTATTCAATGTGGCTGATGGTGCCTTCGGCGTCGACGACTGCGGTCGAGCGCAGGGTGCCGACAATGGTGTTGCCGTTGATGTTTTTCTCGCCGTATGAGCCGTAGGCCTTGGCGACATTGTTGTCCGGATCGGACAGTAGCGGGAAGTTCAGCGACTCATCGGCGGCGAACTTGGCGATGTCTTCCGGCTGGTCAGGCGAAATTCCCAGCACGGTGTAGCCGGCGCCCTGCAACGAGTTGAGGTTATCGCGGAAGTCGCAGGCCTCGGTGGTGCAGCCGGGAGTGGCGGCCTTCGGGTAGAAGTAGACGATGACGTTCTTGCCGGCCTGATCTGCCAAGGAGACGGTGTTTCCGTTGGCGTCCTGCAGGGAGAAATCCGGGGCTTTCTGGCCGACGGTCAGCGGGGTGGAGTACTCGCTCACTACACACTCACTTTCATATAGCGATATTTTGATTCCATTCTAGGACGCTAGTGGTGTGATTTCTAGTGTACGGCGCTGACCGACGAGTTTCCCGAGCGGCTAGCGCTCGATGGCCCTGTGCGTCCTGACGGCATGGAACCGTGCGGGCGCACAGGGCGCCATCGCGCTAACCCATGGATTTCGCCCCGTCCAGCGATTCGCGGATGATGTCCGCATGCCCGGCGTGCTGGGTGGTTTCGGCGATGATGTGCAACAGGGTGCGGCGCACCGACCAATGGGTGCCGGTGAACCAAGGTGCCTGCGGCAATTCGTGGACTTGATCCAGGTCCACCGTGGCGAGCAGTTCGTCGGTGGCGGCAGCGACCTCGTCGTAGCGCTGCAGTAGCCCTGCAAGCGTTTCGTCCGCGTTCATCCGGAACTCTTCGTGGAAGGCTTCCATCATTTCCTCGGTGATCGTGCTGAAACCCATGCCGTCCCAACCCATTGCGGCACGCCCCTGCACGATGAAATTGCGCCACTGCTCCTCCACGCCGGTGACGTGTTTGATCAGACCGCCGAGGGTCAGCGCGCTGGCGGTGGTGCGCAACCGGGCCTGATCATCGCTCAGCTCTCGGGTGGTGAACTTCAGAAAATGCCGCGCATTGGCCAGAGCCTGGTGCAGGTCTGCGCGTTCGCCGGTCAGCGTGGTATCTGGGGTGACCATCGTGGTGCTCATGGGGTGCTCCTTGGCTTGAAGTGGCTTGGTAGGTTCAAGAGTAGAAGCAATAAGTGTCAGTTTTTGTCCTCAATAAGAGGAGAATATTTTCATGAGCTCCAGCGAACGCTTCATCCGCTTACTGTCACTACTCCAGACGCATCGTTACTGGTCCGGCGACGAGTTGGCGCAACGACTCGATGTCTCCCTGCGCACGCTACGGCGCGACGTCGAACGTTTGCGGGATCTGGGCTACCCGGTGCAGGCCGAACGGGGAGTGGGCGGTGGCTACCAGCTGGCCGCCGGTGCGGCCCTGCCGCCACTGGTGCTCGACGATGATGAAGCCGTCGCACTGGTGGTGGGCCTGCAGTCCGCCGCCCACGCCGGGGTGAGCTCGCTTGCCGAGGCATCGGTGCGCGCGCTGACCAAGGTGGTTCCGGTGCTCCCGGCCCGGTTGCGCAAACAGGTCCAGGCCCTAGCCACGGCGACGGTGCCGTTGGGGTCAGGCGAACCGGCTCCCGAATTCGCCGAACCCGAAGCGCTCGTGGTTTTCGCACAGGGCTGCCGCGACCGTGAGCGCATCTCCTTCGACTACGTCGACGCCCGTGGCGGTGCCACCTCCCGACGGGTGGAACCGGTCAACCTCGTCAGTGTGGCCAACCGGTATTACCTGGTTGCCTTCGACCTCGACCGGCAAGATTGGCGCAGCTTCCGCGTTGACCGGGCCCGAGACGCCAAGGCGCAGACATTACGTTTCACGCCCCGGCCGATCCCCGGCGGGGATGCGGCCGAGTTCGTTCGGCGTGGGCTTCGCGGCAGCGAGCGCCACGAATGCAGCGCGGTGATCCACGCCCCGACCGGCGACGTACGGCGCGCCATTGGACGCTGGTTTGAAGTTGAAGAGCTCGGCGCGGAATCCTGCCGGGTGCGAGCCGACACCAACGACCTGCGCTGGGCCGCGTTTGCGCTCGCTAGCACCGCCGCGGAACTTAGCGAGGTACGCCCCGCCGCCTTGGTCCAGATGCTCCACGAATGGTCGGCTCGACTGGCCCGGGCCACCGCCGACTAGCTGGTCACGGACGTGCCTCGTGGTGCCGAAAGCTTCCATAGCCCCCAGGAAACCAACCACACTGCGAGGAACAGGCCGGCGGTGATCAGCCCGAAGTACTCCAAATCAATGCCGGCCACCATGGAAATCACCCGGACTGGCTCGCCACGCAGGGTTTCGACGAGCCCGCCGAGCACCACCGCGGCCACCGCGAAGGCCACGAACACGGAGAAGGTGGTGACCACCAGCGCATACCCGGCCCGGCGGACCGGTTCCTTATGCGCCCAGCGGTAGACCCCGCCCATGGCCAGACCGTTGAGGCTGTCGCAGGTCACCATGCCCGCGGTAAAGAGCAACGGCAGGCACAGCATGACGTACCAGGGCAGGGCGAGCGCCGCACCGCCGGAGATGACCAACAGGCCGATCGTGGCCGCGGTGTCGAAGCCCAGCCCGAAGAGCAAACCCAGCGGGTAGAGCTTGGCCGGCGAATCAACCTTTCGGGCCAAGGGCTCGATTACCCGAGCCAGCACACCACGTTTGGACAATGCGGTTTCCAAGCCCTGGGCGGTGTCCGCCCCGGAGCGCAGCGCCCGGATCGACCGGACGAGCTGCACCAGCGAGAGAAGATTTATCAGCCCGATAACCATCAGGAAGCTCCCGGCGACAGCCGGGCCCCAGACTCCGGTGATGTGCAGGAACAACGACTCGGGATTCTCTAGGGCCCCGGCCAAGGCAGTCGCTCCGGCGGCCAGCAGCACCATGGCACCGAGCACGACGCTCGAATGGCCCAGCGCAAACCAGAAACCGGTGCTGGCATGTGGTAGGCCCCGGCCGGAGAGGGTACGGGTGGTGTTATCAATGGCGGCGATATGATCGGCGTCGAAGGCATGGCGCACCCCCAGCAGGAAGGCGCTGGTCGCGAGCCCGGCGGTAAAGAGTTGCCCGCCGCGCAGGGCGAAGCCGTGACCGGCCACCGCGAGGGCGAAAAGTCCCCAGGCCACGAGATTCAGTGCCAGAACCCCGCCCAAAACCTTGAGAACCTGATGCTTCTGGCCGGCCACCGAGCTTTGAGTCATGCTGTGCTCCTTGAATTGAAAATGTCAGTATTTGCGCAGGTCCCACCCGGTGCCGGGGAGACCGCGAGCGCGCTGATAGAGCCGACCGAGATCATCGACCAGCGCACGTAGCCGACCGGTGTCGGCCCCCAGCGCTCGGACCACCACGCCCGGTCCGGCCAACAGTCCGCAACCACTGAGTATCTGAGGTTCTGCCTCGGCGCAGAGCGCGCGAATCTCGCCAAGGAGCCGCTCATCGACGCCGAGGCCGGCAATGACCACCGAGGCGCAATGGCTCTTCGTACCCAACCAGGCGGGGTCGTCGACCGCATGTTCTCCCGGGGCGAGTAGCAGGTTTTCGTAAAGCAGCGGCGCGCCGGCAACACTTAGCCGGGTACGTAAGCGGACCTGCTCGTACCGGAAGCTTCCACCGTCCGGGGACCAGCCCGGGGTGATAATTTCGGCCCCGAAGTAGCCGGCGCTGGCATCGGCCAACTCGATCACGGTGTCTTGTTCATAGCGCGCGTGCGCGTAGGCGATCAGCTGGTCGGGGACGTTTTCCAACACCGCCCCCGAGGCCAGAGAGAAGCGCTGTTCGCTGCGTGCGGGCTCACCGGTGCTGCGATAGACCTTGGTGGCCGACTGGGTGGTCAGCAGGGTGCGGGTGCCTGCGCCGCCGTGGTATTCCAGCAGGTAGCGGTCGCCGCTGAGGTATCCGCCGCCCGGATTGACCACGGTGATGGTGGTGCGCTCCGCGGTGGGGTGGGCGCGCAGGATGCGCAGCGCTCCGCGGTGGAATTGCTGGCTCACCCGGGTGCGGCCGTCGCCCGTATTCAGTGTGGCGAGGCGCAGCGTTCCGGTTTCGGTGGCTACACCAGATCCAGCATCAGCACATCGTGGCGCAACCACTGCAGCACCGCCTCGAGCCCCTCGTCGGTTTTCAGGTTGGTGAAGCAGAAGGGCCGCTCGCCACGGAACACCTTCGAATCGGATTCCATCACCGCCAGGTCGGCACCGACGTGCACGGCCAGATCGGTTTTGTTGATGATGAACAGGTCCGACTTGATCATGCCCTGACCGGCCTTGCGCGGAATCTTCTCACCCTGGGCCACGTCGATGATGTAGATGGAGACATCGGCGAGTTCGGGGCTAAAGGTGGCCGAGAGGTTATCGCCCCCGGACTCCACGAAGATTACCTGAAGGTCCGGGTGGCGTTCCTTGAGCTCGGCAATGGCCTGCTCATTCATGGAGGTGTCCTCGCGGATCGCGGTATGCGGGCAGCCACCGGTTTCAATGCCGATGATGCGTTCGAGGGGGAGTACCGAGTTTTCCGAGAGGATTTTCGCGTCCTCGATGGTGTAGATGTCATTGGTGATCGCGGCCATGGAGATTTCGTGGCTGGCCGCCCGGGTCAGCCGTTCGATCAGCTGGGTTTTGCCGGCGCCGACCGGGCCGCCGATGCCAATGATTACCGGGTCGTTCATCGTGGGTCCTGCTTTCAACTAGTGGTGTGGCTGCTAACTCATGAACATGCGCATGGACTGGTGTTCGTGACGCAGCTGGGCGATTTCAAGTCCGGGGGCCGCGCTGCCAAACTCCCGCTCGTCCAGCGTGCTGGCTTTCACCGCGGCCGCCGCGATGGCCGGACGCAGGGCACTGAGCACCCGCTGGCCGGCCAACTGCCCCAGCGGTATGGCGCGTACGGCGTTCTGCACCAGAGTGGTCACCGAGGAATGCAAGAACACCTGCACCAGAACGGTGAAGTCCAGACCAAGGTGCTTGCCGAACAGGGCGAAGCCCAGTGCGAAGTGTTCGGGCCACTGCAGCGGTGCGGTGCCGAGGGTGCCGTCGAGCTGTGGGGCGAGTTTGATCAGTTGCGCGCCCATGCGGCGATTGGCCAGCCGCACCTGAGGCGCCACCGTGGCCGCCGCCAGCAGTGCGTGTACCCGAGCGGGATCTTGCCCCTCGTAGATCCAGCGCATGGCCAAGGCCTCCGAGCACAGCAGCTGGGTCTCCAAGTAGCTACGCAGCCAGCGCTGCAGCGACTCTTCATCGCCGATGAGCCCGGCGACGATCGGGGATTCCAGGCCGAAGGAGTGGCTGAAGGCCCCGGTGGGCAACGCCGAGTCGGCCAACTGCAGCACCAGCGAGAGCTCTTCGCCCTTAGTGGGTGTGTTCGGCATGGCGGAAGGGCACCGGCATTACTCGGTCGGTTCGTTCATACGGCACCGCGTGCGCATCGAGAAAGTCGCAGACCGTGTGGTCGTATTGCACCACCATCACCTCCGCGCCATAGGCCGAGTCGGGGCCGAAGAACTGCGCCTGCAGGTGCCGGTTGCCTAAGGAGTGCGCGGTGAACAAGGCCTGCTCGATACTTCGCGGGCTGATCACCAACACATCGGTGGGTAGCAGTTTCACCGCCACCAGCCCCTTCTCATCGCGGTGCAGAATATCGCCGTCACGCAGGTCGCGGTGACCTCCGGGCAGACGTAACCCTAGCTCGCGGTCGTGATCGGTGCGTAGCCGTTGGATGCGTTTGGTCAGTTGCGCGCCGGAGAGCAACACATATTCGTGGTGTAGCTGCGCCAGTTCCTGTGCCTGCGCCTCATCCAGTTCGTACAGGTTGCCCTGCAGGGAATCGATCAACATAACAAGTCCTTCCTAGAACAGGAAATAGCGTTGGGCCATGGGCAATTCGACGACCGGTTCGCAGCCGACCGGCTCGCCATCCACACGTACCTGATAGGTTTGCGGGTCCACCTCGAGATGGGCGGTGCTGTCGTTGAGTTTCAGGTCCTGCTTGCGAACCTCGCGGCACCCCGACACCGCCCGGATTCTGCGGCGCAGCCCGAGCCTTTCCGGGACCTGAGCCTCGATGGCGGCCTTCGGCAGAAAGGTGATGGCCGCTTCGGCCATGGTCGTGCCGTATTCGGCGAAGGCCCCACGCAGCAACTGCGGCTGCGGGGTGGGGATGGAGGCATTCGCATCACCCATCACCGAGTTCAGGATCTGACCTCCCTTGATCACCAGATCCGGCTTGACCCCGAAGAAGGCCGGTTCCCAGAGCACCAAATCGGCGAACTTCCCGACCTCGATGGACCCCACCGTGTCGGCGATGCCTTGGGCCAGGGCGGGGTTGATGGTGTATTTGGCGACGTACCGGCGAATCCGGAAATTGTCGTTGGCCGCGGAGTTCACCCCCGACTCGTCGATCGCCCCGCGCCGCCGCTTCATCGCATCGGCCAGTTGCCAGGTGCGGGTGACCACTTCGCCCACCCGTCCCATGGCCTGCGAATCGGAGGACATGATCGAGAAGATCCCCAGATCGTGCAGCACGTCCTCGGCCGCAATGGTTTCGGGGCGGATCCGCGAGTCGGCGAAGGCCATGTCTTCGGGAATATCCGGGTTCAGGTGGTGGCAGACCATCAGCATGTCCAAATGCTCTTCGGCCGTATTCACCGTGTAGGGGATCGTCGGATTGGTGGAGGCCGGCAGCACGTTCTCCCGCGAGGCTAGCGCGATAATATCCGGTGCGTGTCCGCCACCGGCCCCTTCGGTGTGGAAGGTGTGGATCACCCGGCCGGAAATGGCTGCCTCGGTGTCCTCGACAAAACCGCATTCATTGAGCGTGTCGGTGTGGATGGCGACCTGCACGTCGTATTCGTCGGCCACGCGCAATGAGGTGTCGATGGCCGCATGGGTTGCGCCCCAGTCCTCATGAATCTTCAGCCCAATCGCCCCGGCACGGATCTGCTCGGCCAGCGGTTCGGTGGCCGAGGCGTGGCCCTTACCGAGAAACCCGAGGTTGACCGGCAGCCCCTCGGCCGCCTGGAGCATACGGGAAATATGCCACGGGCCCGGGGTGACCGTGGTGGCCTTGGTTCCCTCGGCCGGGCCGGTGCCACCGCCGATCATGGTGGTGATGCCGTTCTGCACCGCGGTGGGAATCTGGGTGGGGGAGATGAAGTGAATGTGGGTATCGATGCCGCCGGCGGTGAGGATCTTGCGCTCGCCGGCAATGATCTCGGTGGACGCGCCGATCACAATATCCACCCCGTCTTGGATGTCCGGGTTACCGGCTTTTCCGATGGCGTGAATATGTCCGTCGCGTAGCCCGATGTCGGCCTTGTACACCCCGGTGTAGTCGATGATCAGCGCGTTGGTGATGACGGTGTCGGCGATCTCGGCGGCGCGAGGCAACCGCCCGTTGTGGCCCATACCGTCGCGGATCGTTTTGCCGCCGCCGAAGACCACCTCCTCGCCGTACACGGTGAGGTCGTCTTCAACCTCGGCGAAGAGCTCGGTATCGGCCAACCGAACCTTATCGCCGGTGGTGGGTCCGTAAAGTTCGGCATACTGCCGGCGCGGGATCGAGAGCCCTTGAGGCTTCTTATCCGGCACGACGGTTGCCGGAAGTGGCCCGTCGGTGAGCGAGCGTAGGCCGTAGACTTCGCGGCCTCCGGCCAAGACCACGAGACGTACTTCGCGCCGATCGCCCGGTTCGAAACGCGCGGCCGTTCCCGACGGAATATCGAGTCGGTAGCCGGTGGCTGCCTCCCGATCGAACTCGAGCGCACGGTTGGCCTCTGCGAAGTGAAAATGCGAACCGACCTGTACCGGACGATCGCCGGTATTGCAGACCGTCACGGTCACCCGGGGACGCGATGCATTGAGCTCGACGTGCCCCTCGGCCGGGATGAGTTCTCCGGGGATCATGCCGCGCTCCTGATCGGGTCGTGGACGGTGACCAGTTTGGTTCCATCCGGGAAGGTGGCCTCCACCTGTACGTCGTGAATCATTTCGGGGACCCCGTCGAGCACATCGTCGGTGGAGAGAATGGTGGTGCCAAATGACATCAGCTCGGCCACCGACTTCCCGTCGCGCGCGCCTTCGAGCAACTCATAGGTGATGATGGCGATGGCTTCGGGGTAATTCAAACGCAGTCCCCGTTGCTGCCGGCGGCGGGCCAGATCGGCCGCCACCACGATCATGAGCTTCTCTTGCTCCCTGTCAGTCAATCGCATAATCGTTGAGCTTAGTAACGATGTGTTTCACGCATGTTGCGACTATGTCACTGGCTGGCAACGTCTTGGCATGAATCGCCTGTGCGACCGCTTAACCGAGGCTTTACTTGGTGAGTTGCAATTTACGAGCTGGTTACATGACTAACGCGGCCCGTGAAACATGTGATTTTTAGGCTGGAGCCATGACAGTGACAAATCAGCCACAGCACGCAGCTCCGGTAGCCGCCAGCACCTCCACACAGGGGCAGATGAATGCGGCCAAGGAGTCCTTGGAGGACTACACTCTGCGCTTTGCCCCGCGTTCCTACCGGAAGTGGGCACCGGGAGTTGTCGCCACCAGCGCGCTCGGTGGGATCGCTTACCTAGCGGACTTCTCCATTGGCGCGAATATTGCCCTGGCCCACGGGACGGCCAGCGCGATCACCGGCGTGCTGATCGCCGCACTCATTATCTTTGTCACCGGCTTTCCACTGGCCTACTACGCGGCACGCTACAACCTCGACCTGGACCTGATCACCCGCGGTTCGGGGTTTGGCTATTACGGTTCGATTGTCACGAACGTCATTTTCGCGACCTTTACCTTTATTTTCTTTGCCCTGGAAGGCGCCATCATGGCACAGGGGCTGGAACTCGGGCTGGG
This sequence comes from Glutamicibacter endophyticus, assembly GCF_048457885.1. NCBI lineage: Bacteria > Bacillati > Actinomycetota > Actinomycetes > Micrococcales > Micrococcaceae > Glutamicibacter > Glutamicibacter endophyticus. Next base: position 3,206,184 of record NZ_CP174200.1, on the reverse strand, counting down.
TATTCCCAAGCCGCTGGGCTACGCGCTCTCTACGTTGCTGGTCATTCCGCTGGTCGTGTACGGGATGAAGACCTTGGCCAAGCTACAGGTGTGGACCACACCGTTATGGCTGGTGTTGATGGTCGTCCCGCTGGTGTATCTGGTTGCCTCCCACCCGGAATCGGTGGACAGGTTTCTAAGCTACGCCGGCGAACAAGGAACCGGCGGAGGGGTGAACTTCGCCTCGGCCATGCTGGCCGCCGGTGTTTGCCTCTCATTGATGGCTCAGATCGCCGAGCAGATCGACTACCTGCGCTTCATGCCGCCGAAGACCGCGGCCAATGCGCGCAGTTGGTGGACCGCGGTCATCCTCGGTGGTCCGGGCTGGGTTATTTTCGGTGCGATCAAACAGATCACCGGCATGTTTATCGCCGTGTATCTGATTGCCACACTGGATCCGCAGGCCTCGGCCACGGCTAACGAGCCGGTCCACCAGTTCCTCGGTGTCTACCGTGAGATGATGCCCGCGTGGCTGGCGATGAGCCTAGCCGTGGTGCTCGTGGTGATCTCGCAAATCAAAATCAACGTCACCAACGCCTACTCGGGATCCCTGGCGTGGACGAACTCCTTCACCCGCGTGACGAAAACCTACCCGGGGCGTATGGTCTTCGTGCTGGTGAACCTCGGCATCGCCCTGGTGTTGATGGAAGCGAACATGTTCGACTTCCTCAATACCGTGCTGGGCTTCTACGCCAACTGCGCCATGGCGTGGGTGGTCACAGTGGCTAGTGACATCGCCATCAACAAGTACCTACTTAAGCTCTCGCCAAAGGTCCCCGAGTTCCGCCGCGGCATGCTCTACGCCGTCAACCCGGTGGGATTCATCTCGATGTTGCTCTCCGCGGTCGCCTCGATCGCCGTCTTCTTCGGCCTCTTCGGTCCGCAGTTGCAACCCTTCAGCCCACTGGTGGCCGTGGCCTTGGCGCTGTTCTTGCCGCCGATTCTGGCAGTGGCCACCAAGGGGCGGTACTACCTGCGACGGGGCGACGACGGAATCGAGATTCCGTTGCTGGATGCCGAGGGCAACCCCAGCGATGAGCAGTTGACCTGCTGTGTGACCGGGCTGAGTTTCGAACGCCCCGATATGGTGGCCTCTGCGGTGCCCGGCCCAAACGGCGAGAGACAGTACATCTCTTCCTTGGCGCTGGCTACCGACCGCACCGGTGAACACCTGCTACCGGCAGATCCGCCAATTCGTTAGATCGTGAGCCATGGGTAGCGACCGGACGTGCTTGATCCCTAGCGGAACAATTCCCGAAGCTGCTCGATGATGGTATCGGTGAGGTGCGGGAGTTCTTCGGAAAGGACGGCTAGTGCGTCACTGAAGCTGCTCTGGGTCAAGGCGAGCAGTTCTAATAGTTGTTCCATAAAGGGGCTCCGATGATGGGGTAGTTGATTGGCTAATCAGACGGTGCACAACACGTAACTGACGACCTCTTCACAGCGTGAGAGGCAACAAAATCACCGTAGCATCAACCGTGCGGTAGCGGGCGTCGGTGACCTCTGACTAGTCTCATCCGGCTCCTTGCCCGCAATCCCGGTTGAGCTCCGGGCCGCGAGTTCGGCGCAGAAGACGTACTGCGTCGACCGGGGCTGGCCGCTGGCAACTTTTCATTCCCCGCTTCTTCAGGGGAATCCATCTGGCGCGCCCTAGCGGTGGGTCTAGAGCGGTGACAGACTGGAAGCCGTGGCATGTGATCCATGTCGCTGGACTAGAAAGGATGTGCCGATGACTTCCCCCAAGCCCTTAGACCGCGACACCATCGTTGACCGCCTGAAAGAGCTGCCCGACTGGCGGTATGTGGACGGCGCGCTGCGCACCGCTTATAAATTCAACTCTTCGCGCGTGGCCACCTCGCTCTTCGTTGCCGTGGCGGCAGCCGCCGAGGATGCGAACCACCACCCAGATGTCGACTGGCGGTACGATATGTTGTTCGTGGCGCTCAGTTCCCACGATGCCGGCGGAGTGACCGACCGCGATCTGAACCTTGCCGCCACCATCTCCGAGAAGGCCAAGGCTGCCGAGGCCAAGGTGCGTCTGGAACTGGTGCGCACCATGGATATCTGCATCGACACCGATGACCCCGAACCGATCGCCGAACTGTGGCGCGAGGCCCTGGGTTATGTGCGCGACAAATCCGGCGCTCTCGTGGATCCCCATGGTCGATGCCCGGCGGTATGGTTCCAAGTCACGCCCACGCCAAATACCAGCCGCTTGCATATGGATATCAATATGCCGGTTTCACACGCGGCGGTTAAACTCGAGCAGGCCGAGAAGCTTGGTGGGGCGTTGGGCCATGTCGGAACCCCGAGCTGGACGGTCGTGACCGATGCGCAGGGCAACCGGTTCTGTTTTTGTACCGAGGCGCCGCATGAGCAGTAGGTGATTGGTTCGGTGCTCCGCGCGACCGAGAATTGGGCGTAACGGTTTCCTTTCGGGGCCCGGAAGGCGTATCTTGTGAGTGGGAGCACATTTCCACCAACCGGAAGCAGAGTTTCACCGAACGAAAGGATGAGCGAATCGTCATGAACGACCTCATTGACCTGTCCAGCCCTCGTGAATTCGTCGGCTATGGCCGCCACACCCCGGATCCGCAGTGGCCGGGCGGCGCCAAGCTCGCCGTGCAGTTCGTGGTCAACTACGAAGAGGGCGGCGAAAGCAACATCCTGGACGGCGACGCAGCCTCCGAGTGCCTGCTCTCCGAAATCGTTGGTGCGGCTCCTTGGCAGGGTCAGCGCAACCTGAACATCGAGTCCATCTACGAGTACGGTTCGCGTTCCGGATTCTGGCGCCTGCACCGCATGTTCACCGACCTAGATCTGCCCGTCACCGTGTACGGCGTTACCACCGCCATGGCGCGTAACCCCGAAGCCGTCGCCGCGATGAACGAGGCCGGCTGGGAAATCGCCAGCCACGGCTACCGCTGGTTGGAATATAAGGATGTTCCCGAAGAGGTCGAGCGCGCCCACATTCGTGAGGCCGTCCGCCTGCACACCGAGGTCGCCGGTGAGCGCCCCTACGGTATCTACCAGGGCAAGCCATCGGATAACACCCTGCGCCTCGTGCAGGAAGAAGGCGGATTCCTCTACTCCGCCGACAGCTACGCCGACGATCTGCCGTACTGGGTCAGCACCGACGAGGGTAAGCCCTTCCTGATCGTTCCTTACACCCTCGAAGCCAACGACATGCGCTTCGCGACCGCCCAGGGGTTCAACTCGGGCGACCAGTTCTTCAGCTACCTCAAAGACACCTTCGACACCCTCTACCAAGAGGGTCAGGAGGGTGCGCCGAAGATGATGTCGATCGGTCTACACTGCCGTCTAGTGGGTCGCCCGGGCCGTGCGGCCGCATTGCGCCGCTTCCTGGAGTACGTCAAGTCCCATGAGGACATCTGGGTTACCCGCCGCGTGGACATCGCCCGCCACTGGCACGAGAAGCACCACCCGGAGAACGCCGCACGCTAAAGCCAGCGCAACGACTCCCGGAGATGACAGCGTGACTGTCGTCTCCGGGAGTCTTTCGTTAACAAGCATTCGTCAGAGGGTGAGGTGGGCGAATAAAGCTGTGTGGAGGCGCCGTGCGGTCCGCGCGGTCCAGTCGATATTAAATCCGCCGATAAGATAAGTGAATGATCCGTGCACTGTTCTTCGTTGGTTTAGGTCTCCTCGTCGGCGGCATTACGGCCACTGTGGTCGGGCCTCCGGGGGCCGGAGTCGGCGCGTGGGGTCCGGGTTTAGGCTTGGCTATCACCGCCGCGGTGCTCTGGGGAATCTCCGGAACCATGCGTACAATCCAGGCCCCGCCGACCGCGCTCGTACGCAAGGCCCAGGATGAAGGACGGGTGTCCTTGGCGCGTATCGATGCGCTAAGACAAACCGGTACGCAGATCAATGATCAACCACTGTGCGAACTTGAACTCACGGTGCAACCGGCGCACGAAGCCGCCTACCGAACGATCTTGCGCTCGGTCATTCCGGTCAGTCAGTTACCGGGTGTGCAGCCAGGAATGCGCCGGGTTGTGGTGCAACTGCTCCCGGGAGAGCCCGACGTTGCCCTGCTTGATGCGGATGCGCACGCGGAGATCTGGTCCCGTACCAGTATCCCCTCGATGGCGCAGGCCGGCGACATCCAGCGCCCGGCGCCCGGTGGGTTGCGCGAGGACGGAACGCGCCGCAAGCCACTGCTGGGTATTGGGCCCAAGGGCCGAGGTTGGCGCGCCATACTTTTCGCCCTGATCTTTACTCTGACCGTCACCGCAGTGCTCTATCCCTATCGTGCTGCCCTGTCGCAGAGCGTCTATGCGCTGCAGGAGCACGGCCAACTGCATTTAGATATGCGTGAACCATACTCGGTGGAGCTCGCACTGCAAGCCCTGGAACGAGAGGTCGGGCACGACCGGGTGCTTAACGTACGCGCCTACCCGGAGTTCGTAACTATCGAGGCCGCCGTTGACGCGACCGGGTTGCGAGCAGATGACTGGATCTACCGCCGTGGCGAGCTGCGCAATGAGGGGCCCGCTACCATCCAGCCCGAGGACGAACGCGAGTTCTACCGTGCCTCCAAGATCAATTGGAACGCGATCTGGCAGGCCGTGCGTAGTGCTGGGCAAGGTGGTGATCTTCACCTGGATGAGCAAACCAGCTACTACGTTGAACGTGGCCGCAACAACGAAATAGGCGGTGACGACTACGGCAAGACGATCGCCGATCCGCAGGCGCATTTCTCCTTCGACAATGGCTACGAATCGGCCAACTACACCCTCGACGCGGCCTCCGGGACAGTGCTCGAAGGCCCCTAATCACCGAGTGTGATGGGAACCATGCGCCTAAATCCGCAAGTAAATCGACCGTGACCCAAAAGTGACCTGTTAATAGGTGCGTAGCGGCCAAAACTGGGGTAGCGCGTTGCTACTCTCAGAAGCATGTACGTACCCTTGGTCATCGCATTTCTCATGAGCTTAGCCTGCGTATGCGGGCTATGTGCCATGCTCTTCGGTGCCATGAAATCCCGCAGCTTGGCGCCCGGCTCCTTGGGCCTACGCACCAAGTGGACCACCCGTAGCGATCATGCGTGGGTGGAGGGGCACTATGCGGCGTGGCCCTATGTCCGCAGCGCCATGCACTGGTCGCTGGTGATGCTAGGCGTCGCCGGGCTGTTCGCCATCGCCGGCGATGCGAAGGCGGCAGCAATCTTCGGTACCGTGGGCTACCTCTTTGTCTGGTGGTTCCTGCGCGCCGCGGTCCACGAGGCGAATCACGTTGCGCGCAAGGTCTTGCGCGAACCCGAACCAGAGCCCAAGATCAAGCCCGGCAAACTCGTGGAGCTGAAGAAGCACCCGGTGACCGATCAGCCCGCATCGCTTGGCAAGCCCTCCGGAAAAGCAACCAAACGACCCAGTGGCGTCGCGACCAAGGTACGTAAACTTCCCACCGAGTCCAGCGAGCAGAAGCCAGCCACCCAGGAAGAAAAAGCTGCGCCGGCCAAGCCCGCCGCGCCCAAGGTGAGTAAGCTACCGAAAAAGGTCAGCAAGCTCGGACGCGGTGAGGGCCGCTAACCTAAGGCTCTGGACATCCGGCGGCCACAAGCACATGCTGAATTGCGGGAGGTTGTCATGAGTGAAGAACGAATGTCTCTACCCGGTGTCGCCGTGGGCCACTGGACGCACCACGAAGCGCAAACCGGATGCACCGTCATCCGGCTGCCCGAGGGATCCGTCGGCGCGGTGGAGATCCGCGGCGGTGCCCCGGCCAGCCGTGAGCTCGATGTGCTCTCCGTGGACAAAACCGTGGCGCAAATCGACGCGGTGCTGTTGACCGGCGGGTCGGCCTTCGGGTTGGCCGCCGCAGACGGGGTCATGCAATACCTGGAGGAACAGGGTCGTGGGGTACCCGCGCCCGCCGGTGTGGTGCCGATTGTTCCGGCGCTCGGCCTCTACGATTTGGCCGTGGGGCAGGCCGTCACCCGCCCCGAAGCCAAACACGGTTACCTTGCCGCACGCGATGCCACCGAAGGGGTTGTGGTGACCGGCGCGATGGGCGCTGGTACCGGCGCCTATGCCGGCAATTGGCGAGGAGCGGCCGGTCACTATCCTGGCGGCATTGTCTACGCCGAACGCCGCTACCATGATGTGGTGGTCGGCGCGCTGTTCGCGGTCAACGCCTTCGGAGACGTGGGGGAGTCCACGGCCGACACCGCCTCGGTATTGGCCGCACTAACCGCCATGGAACCGGGTGCGAAGACCCCCCGCTCGAACACCACCATCGGGGTGGTATTGACCAACGCGCGCTTGGACAAGGTCGCCTGCCACGTCGTGGCTCAGGGTGGCCACGATGGGTTGGCCCGAGCTTTGCATCCACCACATACGCGATTCGACGGCGACGCCGTGATCGCCGCGTCCGTCGGAGAAGTCTCGGCCCATGTGGATGTGGTGCGTTTGCTGGCCGTGCAGGCGGCCAATGCGGCCATCCGGCAAGTGGAGCGCTGAGCAAAAGTATATTGGTTGAGAAAAATCAACCGCAAGGATGACTCAAAGCGTCCTACTCCCTGCATAGACTATTGATCGCTCGGGATTCACGCTGCCCGCAACCGGTCGGCGGTGGTGGCTCCCGATTTGAGAGTCCTTGAGGGAAAACATGCTTCTGAAGCTCATTCTGAAACATAGCAAACCGTATACCGGGTGGATCATCGCGGTGTTGATCCTCCAACTCATCACAACCATCGCCACGCTTTATCTGCCGAGTCTCAACGCGAAGATCATCGACATCGGCGTGGTCCAATCCGATATCGACTACATTTGGCGCACCGGCGGGCTGATGCTGCTGGTCGCGCTGGCACAGGTGGCCAGCGCCATCGGTGCCGTCTATTTTGGCGCGCGCACGGCCATGGCACTGGGGCGCGACCTGCGCCATGCCATCTTCGAACGCGTCACCACCTTCTCCGCGCAGGACGTGAACAAGTTCGGTGCGGCCACATTGATCACCCGCGGCACCAACGATGTGCAGCAGGTGCAGATGCTGACCCTGATGATGCTGAACTTCATGGTCAACGCTCCGATCATGTCCATCGGTGGCGTGATCATGGCGGTCCGCGAAGATCCCGGCCTCTCCTGGCTGGTCTGGGTGTCGGTGCCCGTCGTACTGGTCGTCGTGGGTGTGCTGGTTCTGAAGCTAATGCCGCTGTTCCGCCAGATGCAGACCCGCATCGACGGAATCAACGGGGTGCTGCGCGAGCAGATCACCGGCATCCGCGTGGTGCGCGCCTTCGTGCGCGAACGCCACGAAACCGAACGCTACGCCGATGCGAACGACAAGCTGACCCAACTGGGCGTGAAGGTCGGTAACCTCTTCGTGCTCATGTTCCCGGCCATCGGCATGATCATGCACCTGGCCACGGCCGCCGTGCTGTGGTTTGGTGGGCACCGCGTGGATTCCGGGCAGGTTGAGGTCGGAGCGCTGACCGCGTTCTTGCAGTACTTGCTCCAAATCCTCATGGCCGTCATGATGGGTACCTTCATGGCCATGATGATCCCGCGTGCCATGGTCTCGGCCGAACGTATCGACGAGGTCATGTCGACCGAACCGTCGATGACCGAGGCACCGGATGTTGAGCTCGAGCTTCCCACTCCGGGCACCGTGGAATTCCGCGATGTCAGCTTCGGCTACCCGGGCGCCGAGGAACCGGTACTCAAGAACCTGTCCTTCAAGGCAGAGCCGGGCCAGACCACGGCCATTATCGGTTCCACCGGCGCCGGTAAGACCACGCTCTTGAACCTCATCTCGCGGCTTTACGATGCCTCCGAGGGGCAGGTGCTGATTGGTGGGCGTCCGGTGCAGGAACTGGGCCGTAGCGTGATTTCGCGCAATGTGTCCGCCGTGCCGCAGCGACCCTACCTGTTCTCCGGCACCATTGCCAGCAACCTGCGTTTCGGTGCCGAATCGGCGACAGACGAGGACCTGTGGCAGGCGCTGCAGGTGGCGCAGGCCGCCGATTTCGTGGCCGAACGCGACGAAGAGCTGGATGCACGGATCTCCCAGGGCGGTACCAACATCTCGGGCGGTCAGCGGCAACGGCTATGCATTGCCCGCGCCCTGGCGGCGAAGCCGAAGACCTACCTCTTCGATGACTCCTTCTCCGCATTGGATGTGAGCACCGACGCCAAGCTGCGTGCGGCGTTGCGTGAACCCACCCGCGATGCCGCGGTGATTATCGTGGCTCAGCGCGTGAGCACCATTACCGGAGCCGATCAGATTCTCGTGCTCGACGGAGGCCAGATCGTGGCGCGTGGCACCCACGAGCAACTGCTGGAAACCTCCGAAACGTACCAAGAGATCGTCGCATCTCAGATGAGCATCGAGGAGGTGGCCTAGGATGGCGCGGAAGAAAGAAAGCGGAACCACCACGGCGGTGGATCAGGAGCTGGCCGAGGTCGACGAATTTGATACCGCTGGCTCCACCGACGTGTTCGGCGACGCCGCACCCGTGCGCAAGGCCAAGCACTTCTGGCCATCGGCCAAACGCCTCGTCGGGCTGCTCGCCCCGCACAAGCTCGGTGTCTTCATCTCCTTGGGCCTGATCGCGGTCTACGTGGTGCTTTCGGTCATTGCCCCGCGTGTGCTGGGTAAGGCCATGGACGTGATCTTCGCCGGCGTCCTCGGGCAACGGATCGAGCTTCCACCGGGAGCCACCAAGGAAGGTCTCGTCGAGCAGCTGCGTGCCGCCGGGGAGACCACCCAGGCCGATATGCTCAACCGGATCGACTTCGTACCGGGCCAGGGGATCGACTTCACCCTGCTCTCGCGATACATCCTGATCGTGCTGTCCATGTACTTTGTGGCCTCGATCTTCATGTGGGCCTCCGGATGGTTGCTCAACCGCCTGGTGATGCGGGTGATCTACAACCTGCGCAAGGACGTCGAGGATAAGCTCAACCGCCTGCCGCTGAACTACTTCGATACCAGGCAGCGTGGCGATGTGCTTTCACGCGTCACCAACGACGTGGACAACATCCAAAACGCCCTGCAGCAGGCCATCAGCCAGCTGATTCAGTCCGTGCTGACGGTCTTGGGCATCGTGATCATGATGTTCATCGTCTCCTGGCAGCTGGCGTTGATCGCGTTGGTGGCCCTGCCGCTCTCCGGTATTGCCGCCGGCGTGATCGGTTCGAAGGCGCAGGGGAAGTTCACGGCCCAGTGGAAGAACACCGGCGCACTGAACGGGCAGATCGAGGAGTCCTTCTCCGGCCATGAGCTGATGAAGGTCTTCGGTCGCGAACAGGATATGGTCGAGCGCTTCAACAAGCGCAACGACGAACTGTACAAGGCCAGCTTCGGCGCACAGTTCATGTCCGGCATGATCTTCCCGGTGATGCAGTTCATTTCCTACCTGTCCTACGTGGGCATCGCCGTGGTCGGTGGCCTGCGCGTGGCCTCCGGTGCACTGAGCCTGGGCGATGCCACGGCCTTCATCCAGTACTCGCGTGAGTTCACCCAGCCGCTGGGGCAGATGGCCGGCCTGGCCAACATGTTGCAGTCCGGTGTGGCCTCGGCCGAGCGCACCTTTGAATTGCTGGATGCCGAGGAGCAGGACCCGGAGAACGCCACCCGCGAGCTGCCGGCCCGCACCGATGGGCACGTCTCCTTCGAGAACGTGAGCTTCTCCTACTCCAAGGACAAGCCGCTGATCGAAGATCTCTCCTTCGACGCCGACCCGGGGCACACCGTGGCCATTGTCGGTCCGACCGGGGCCGGAAAGACCACCTTGGTGAACTTGGTGATGCGGTTCTACGAGCTGAACCGCGGACGCATTGTGCTCGACGGGGTGGACATTACGGACCTGTCCCGTGCAGATCTGCGGTCCAAGGTGGGCATGGTGCTACAGGACGCCTGGTTGTTCGGCGGCACCATTATGGAGAACATCCGCTACGGTCGCCTCGAGGCCACCGACGAGGAAGTCATCGCCGCGGCCAAGGCCACCTATGTGGACCGTTTCGTGCGTGCACTTCCCGACGGCTACGAGACGGTCATCGACGAGGAAGGAACGAATGTTTCGGCCGGTGAGAAGCAGCTGATCACCATCGCCCGCGCCTTCGTGGCCAACCCGTCGCTGCTGATCCTCGACGAGGCTACCAGCTCGGTGGATACCCGAACCGAGGTGCTCGTGCAGAAGGCCATGGCCGCGTTGCGTAGCGACCGCACGAGCTTCGTGATTGCGCACCGATTGTCGACCATTCGCGACGCGGATACCATCCTCGTGATGGAGGCCGGTCGCATTGTCGAGCAGGGCAACCACGAAACCCTGCTGGCGGCCGAGGGCGCCTATTACCGGTTGTACCAGTCGCAGTTCTCCGGCCCCGCCGAAGATATCGACGCGAACCCGGATACCAGCGTCACCCCGGTCACCGACGCGGCGGTCGCCGAACCGCTCGCCGAGGATCAGGCCCACTAGGCGAGGACCATGCATTGAGCGCTGTGGCGCGGTAACCCTTTGGTGACCGCGCCACAGCGCTCTTGCTCGTTCCGGACCTAACGCGGGGGCTAGTGCCGAGCCGGGGTGACCCGCACCTTGAGGTGCTTCATAATGGGCTGGTCGCTCTGCGTGCTGTAATCCCCGATCGCACACAGTGCGTTCATCTCCGGCATGTACCCGGCGGCACAGCCGCGGGGAATGTCATAGGGGACGGCCAGGTAACCCTCGAGCGAGCGCGTGGACCCGTCGCGAGCGGTGCTTTCAATATCCACCGACTGAAGCTTGTCGATGCCTCGTTCGGCCATATCCTCGGCGTTCATGAAGATCAGCGTGCGCAGATTCTTCACCCCACGGTAGCGGTCATTATCCGAGTAGATAGTGGTGTTCCACTGATCATGTGAGCGCATCGTGCCCAGGGCCAGCGTTCCAGAGGCTGGCACCACATCGGGCAAAGGGGACGCGCTGAACTCGGCCTTGCCCGAGGGCGTATGGAAGACCAGCTCGCGGGCGGGCTGCTTGATTCGGAAACCCAAGGGCAGGCGCACCCGGCGATTGAAGTCTTCGAAACCAACCAGGGCCCGTGACATGGTGTCGCGGATGCGATCATAGTCGTCGACGTACCACTGCCACGGCGTCTCGCTCTGCGGCAGCGCATGCTGGGCGATCCCGGCGATGATGGCCGGTTCGGAAAGCAAATGCTCGGAGGCCGGCTGTTTCATGCCGACCGAGAGATGCACCATGCTCATCGAGTCCTCCACCGAGGTGCTCTGAAGTCCTTCGGCCTGCTGGTCCTTCTCGGTGCGCCCCAAACAGGGCAGTATCAACGCCGTACGGCCGTGCACCAGATGGCTACGATTTAGCTTGGTGCTCACATGAACCGTCAGTTCGCAGTTGCGCAATGCCTCGAAGGTGTACTCGGTGTCCGGGGCCGCCAGGGCGAAGTTGCCGCCCATACCCACGAACACCTTTACCTCACCACGTCGCATGGCTTCGATGCATTGCACCGTGTCCAGGCCATGATGGCGCGGCGCCTTAATGCCGCAGACCTCGTCGAGACGGTCGAGGAAATCTTCACGCGGCCGATGGTTGATGCCGCAGGTACGGTTGCCCTGCACGTTGCTGTGTCCGCGTATCGGAGAAGGCCCGGCACCCTCACGGCCCAAGTTGCCCCGCATGAGCAGCAAGTTGGTGATCTCACGGACGGTGTCCACCCCATGTTCGTGTTGCGTGACGCCCAAGCACCAGCTGATGATGCTCCGGTCGGCATCGCGGTATACCTGAGCCGCCGCCAGGATGTCTGCCCGGCTCAACCCGGATTGGTGCTCGAGTTCCGCCCAGTCGGTCGACTCGCACAGCTTCCGGTAGTCCTCGAACCCTGTGGTGTGTCGTTCGATGAATTCGCGGTCCAACGCCTTTTCATCGCTCAGGGCCATCTCGAAGATCGCCTTGGCCATGCCCCGCACCAGCGCCATGTCTCCGCCGATGCGTGGCTGGAAGTTCAGCGTGCTGGTCTTCGTGCTCCGGAAGGTGGCCATGTCGAGCATCTCGTGCGGGACGATGGTCCGGGTGGCGGCCGCCTCGACAAGCGGGTTGATGTGGACGATTTGGGCGCCACGTCGGTAGGCCTCGGATAAGGAGGTAAGCATGCGCGGAGCGTTGCTGGCGGCGTTGACGCCGATGACGAACAGGGCGTCGGTGACTTCCCAATCCTCGAGGTCTACGGTGCCCTTGCCCGTGCCTAGCGCCGCCTGCAGGGCCCGGCCGCTGGCTTCGTGGCACATGTTGGAACAGTCCGGCAGGTTATTGGTGCCCAGCTCTCTGGCTAAGAGTTGGTAGAGGAACGTGGCCTCATTGCCGAGGCGCCCAGAGGTATAAAAGGCCGCTTGATCGGGGTTCTCTAGTTCACGTAGGTTGCGGCCAATGACCTCGAAGGCCTCCGCCCAAGAGATGGGAACGTAGTGATCGCTGGCCTCGTCGTAGAGCATCGGCTCGGTTAGCCGCCCCTGGTTCTCGAGCTCGTGTTCGGTCCACTGGGAAAGCTCGGCGACCGAATGCTCGGCGAAAAACTCTGCGCCGACGCGTTTGCGTGTCATTTCCCAGGTGACGTGCTTGATGCCGTTCTCGCAGATATCGAGTCGTAGTCCCTTGGTGTCATCGGGCCAGGCACACCCCGGGCAGTCGAAGCCCTTGTTTTCATGATTCATCCGGAAAATTGCCCGGGATCCATCGACGAGTTGGCCCTGCTCTAAAAGGACCCGTCCAACGCTCTTTGCCGCGCCCCATCCGGCGGCAGGATGGTGGTAGGGGTGAAACTCGGGTTTCTTGACTTTCGCGGAGTCGTCTGGGGCCTCGGGGATGCTGTTTGTTTGCTGATTTTTCGATGAGCTCACGGTGCGCACAGTCCTTCGGTGGGGGAAGTTAACTCGTACCCTATCGCGTGATCTTGGCGATGAATAGGTTTCGGGAGTCCGCGCGCCAGCGTCCGACCGTTCCCAGGAACTCGCCGCGCGGGCCGCTTTTCGTGAGCGTTCACCAAGTATTCGCCGCAGCGGGTGCCTGCTTTGGCTTCCGTACATATTCCGGTCGCGTAGTAGTCATCTTTCGCTGGCTGACTTGTAGAGATAGGTTGCTCCTCGGGAGCACGGATGACAGACCAAGGATGATCGATGAAGACTTCTCGCCGTACCCTCGCCGCGACGCTTGCGGCCTGCGCGCTACTACCTCTTGTTCCTACGACAGCTCTTGCCGCACCGCCTGGAACCGACGGGGCCGACAGGAGCTTCACCGAGCAGCGGGTCTGGTTCGAGGGATTCGATAAGGGAAGGATCCCGCGCGGCTGGTCCTTCACCCACGAGAACACCGAGGGCATGGCGCAAGGGTGGGAAGGTTTCACCCTTCACACCCGCGATGAGTTTGTGCAACGCTGGGGCACCGATTTGCGACAGTCGTTCACTCGCGCCGCCGGCCCGATGGCCGTGGTTGAAAGTGACCAGAATGCGCCAACGAACGGTTCGTTTTCCAGCCACATGAAAACACCGATGATTCCCGTAGAAGCCGGACGCACCTATGAGCTACGTTTCGACAGCCACTACCGGCAGGGGCGCGGGCAACAAAGCGCGGACATCATAATGAATATGCCGGGACAGCACCCGCAAACGGTGCTCACCTACGACCGCTCCGCCGCCTCGGATAATGCCGGCAAGGATGTGGCCTCCAAACGCGAAGTCGTACGCTTCACCGTCCCGCAGGGAGCGAAGAAGGTGAACTTCGAGTTCAACTACCGCGACTCGGCGAACAACTGGTTCTGGGCCATCGATAACGTCGAGGTGGTCGCGCCGCTACCAGAAACCAGTGCCAAGCCTACCGGCGTGCTCGATGTAGTCAGCGACATCCAGGGTGCCACCGGCAACCGACACCTCACGGACCATGCGTTGCCGCTGCTGAATTCACTACCCGACTCGGCCGACGCCCTAATGATTAACGGTGACATCGTCAGCCAAGGCAGTACCGCGAACTGGGAAGCATTCACCCAAGCCTTGGAATCAAGCCAGGGGCACCGTTCCGGACAGATCTTCTACGCCAACGGAAATCATGAATTCTATGGACGCGAAGGATCCCAAACTTACTTGCAACGTTTCTTGAAGTACACCGGGCAGGAAAAGGTGTGGCAGGAGCAGATGATCGGGCAGACCCCGATGCTGGTCATCGGGAGCGAAGGCTATGACTATAACGAGAACACCGGGTCGGGGCCCTTTGTGGACTTCTCCGAGGAACAGCTGACGTGGCTCGAAGAACGCCTCGCTTATTGGAAGGAGCAACGAAAGCCGGTGTTGCTCTTTAGCCACTATGTTCTGGACAACAGCGTTTCGGGCACATTCATTAATTTCTACCGCGACGATTTTGGAGCCCACCGAGAGCGGTTCAAGCAATTACTTGCCGAAAACCCTAACGTCGTGATGCTCACCAGCCACACCCACTGGTCGCTACGTTTAGACGACTGGGCTAGCGAATATCACGGCGGTTCCGATGCCTGGAGCAGCAAACGTGGGCCCATGGTGGTCAATACCGGGGCCCTGGCCAATGAGTACACGCTGGGTGGAGACTACTCCGAGGTGGCGCTGCCCGGCGAGCGGGCTTCGGGATTGCGAGTCAAGACCTTTAGGGATCGTATACGCATCGAGGCATGGGACTTCATGAGTCAAGAACTGATCAAGTCCATCGATCTCCCAGTGCCCAGAAACGCCTAACCTCACGGCTGCACCACGGATCATCCACGTACCGCTTCTGTGGTGCAGCTAACGTTTGACTAGCCGCCGGGTAGGCGTATGATCATCCATTCGTAAGGCCTTTTGCGAAATGCGGAAGGCAGTAGCGAAAACTCAGGTAGGTTATGGGCGTCATCAAAGGCAAGCCCCAAATACGAGTGCACGGTGCCCGCGTGGTTGCCCAACCGGCGCGGACCGTCGTCGGTGGGTTCGCTTTCACCATCCTGATTGGCGCGATGCTGCTGGCTTTGCCGTGGGCTTCGGCGGACGGTCAGCCAATTGCTTTCATCGATGCACTGTTTACCGCCACTTCGGCCGTCTGCGTCACGGGATTGGTCGTGCTGGACACGCCCAACGACTTCTCCGGGTTCGGTCAAGGAATTATCCTCATGCTGATCCAGATCGGCGGAATGGGCATTATGCTGCTCGCTTCGCTCATTTCGTTGAGCATCCTTGGCAAGCTGAGTTTGCGTACCAAGATGACCACCCAGACAGAGGCGCGGGCAGTTGAAGGCAACAACGTGCGCGGAACTGTTTTGGGCATCGTCAAGACCACCTTCCTCATCGAAGCGATTGTGGCACTGATGCTCATCGGCCGGTTCTACCTCGGCTACGGCTATTCGGTGCCGCGCTCGATTGAGCTGGGCGTTTTCCACTCGGTGTCGGCATTCAACAACGCTGGTTTCGCGCTCTTCTCTGACAGTCTCATGGGGTTCGTGACCGATCCCTGGATCTGTCTGCCGATTGCTGGCGCGATCATCCTTGGCGGGTTGGGTTTCCCCGTCCTACTGCAGCTGCGTAAGTACGCCCGAAACCGCCTGAAGTGGTCCATGAATACCAAGCTGGTGCTGGCGGGCACCGCGATGCTGCTGGTGGCTGGAACGGTGTTTATCACCGGGCTCGAGTGGTCGAACCCGGGCACGCTGGGGCCGTTGTCACCGCCGGAGAAGCTCATGGCAGGCTTCTTCCATTCCGTGCAAACGCGTACG
This sequence comes from Glutamicibacter endophyticus, assembly GCF_048457885.1. Classification (NCBI taxonomy): domain Bacteria; kingdom Bacillati; phylum Actinomycetota; class Actinomycetes; order Micrococcales; family Micrococcaceae; genus Glutamicibacter; species Glutamicibacter endophyticus. Next base: position 3,190,426 of record NZ_CP174200.1, on the reverse strand, counting down.
GCGGGATTCAACTCCATAGATATCGGACAGATGCATCCGGCCACGTGGCTGGGCATGGACGTACTGATGTTCATTGGTGGTGGACCCGCCGGTACCGCTGGCGGCATCAAGATCACCACTTTCGCGGTGTTGTTTTTCATCCTCTCAACCGAGTTGCGCGGTGAGGGTGCGGTCAATATTTTCGGCAAGCGACTCTCGCGTTCGGTACACCGCCAGGCTATTGCCGTGGTGCTACTCGCCGTGGCTGCGGTGTTTGTGGGCACCATGGCGCTGATGCTGATCACGGAGCATTCGCTGGACAAGTGCCTTTTCGAGGCAGCATCCGCTTTCGCCACGGTGGGGCTGTCTACCGGAATTACTCCAGACCTACCGGCCGCCGGAAAGATCGTTGTCATCGTCCTCATGTTCACCGGCCGCGTCGGCGTGCTCTCGCTCGGATCCGCGCTTGCGCTACGAGACAAGAAATTAGTGTATGAACTACCCAAGGAAAGGCCAGCCATTGGTTAACATTATCGGCGGTCGGAACGCCGCCAAGAAGATCGCGCAAGCCGATTCGGTGGCCGTTCTCGGCCTGGGCCGCTTCGGAACCTCGCTGGCTCTCGAATTGATGAGCACGGGCGCCAGCGTGATGGGCATCGACTCGAACGAAGAGACCGTGCAGTCTCTCAACGGCGAGCTGACCCAGGTGGTGAAGGCCGATGTGGCCAAGCTCGAAACGCTCGAGCAGCTATCCCTGGCCGATTTTGATCGCGTGGTCGTGGCCATCGGCAGCCATCTGCAGTCCTCCATCCTGGCCTGCTCGAAACTCCTGAAGATGGGGGTTCCTGAAATCTGGGCCAAGGCCCATGACGACCAGCACGGTTTGATCCTGGAGCAGCTCGGCGTCCATCACATCGTGTATCCGGATAAGGATATGGGGCGCCGAGTGGCACACCTGGTGCGCGGGTCGATGATGGACTATGTGGAGGTCGAACGCGGCTATGCCATGGTGAAGATGACCGTGCCGAAGGTACTGCAGGGGCTACGACTGGGCGATAGCAATCTGCGTAAGCACTATGGGGTAACCATTGCCGCGCATGCGGATGCCGACGGTAAGTGGCAGAACGCCGACGCGGCCACCGTGTTGCGGCCAGGGGAGCGCATTCTGGTGTTGGGGCCGACCAAGGACACCGAGGCCTTCGGGCAGCTACCGGGCTGATCAGGCCAACTTCAGGCCAAGGCAGTCGAGGGTGATTCGAGGGACCACCAGTTGCGTGGTCAATTCGAACGCCAGGGTGGGGTTGCCGCCGCTCACGGCGATCGCCTTCATGCCCTCCTGAAGGGCATCTTGCACTCCGGGTAGGGTATCGGCGAAAACCGCCACGCGGCTCGAACGGTGCAGGCCCAGCTGCCGAGCGGCCAGGGCCGCGGCCGAAACGTGTGGCGCATGTCCGGAGAGTTCCTCGGCGGTGACAATGACGCTGATCAGCTCGAGGATGCCGGCCCGGCGCAGGACCGGTAGGAGTTCGGCTTCGGTAGCGGCACCGAGCACGGCGAGCTTAACTCCGGCACGGTAGAGCGAACGCACCAGCTGCCGGGCGGATTCGTCGATGCGATCCGTCGCGGACCCGGCGGGATCGCCGCCGGACCCCTGCCGCAATGCTGAGGTGAAATCGAAGAACACCGCATCCATGGTGTACAGGGTCTCCGGTGCCAAGGTGGTAATCGTCATGGCAAGACGCTAACGGCGCGGTGTGACGCCCAGTGGTGTCCGGTGTGTACACCCGGTTGGGCGCCGGTGAAATTCCCGTGAACGATACCGCGTGGTGCTAGGTCGACAGCAGGGCCGAGATGCCGGATTCCAAGGCCTCGCGTGCCTCGGCGGCACTGATCTGTCCACTGAGCCACCGTCCGGAAAGCCCTTCGACGAGGGCGGTCAGCAGTAGTGCGCTACGTTCGGCCACGGCCGGATCGGTGACGCCGTGGCCGGTGACTAGGTCTCGGATCACGCCCTGCCAGGCGCTGGTGGAGTTGGCCAGATGCCCGGCCAACGTCTGCTCAAATACGGCGATAGCCCGGATCTCGTTCCACACAATGGAGTTCCCCCGTACTTCGGGATCTTCGTCGATTTCGGCCAGCAGGCGACGCGTGATTTCGGCCGCGGCCTGTTCCCCGGTCGCCTCCTGTCCCTGCCGTGAGGCCAGTGATGTGGCGTTGACATATTCCAGTGTGGCGGCGAGCAAGCCGTCGCGATCTTCAAAGTGGTAATACAGCAGCCCCGAGGATACGCCGGCTCGTTTGGCGACGTCGGTGACGCGCAGGCCGCGCACCCCGTGCTCGGCAATGCAGGCCGCACAGGCGGCCAAAATGCGTTCCGGGTTTCCGGCGGCCATATTCCACTCCAATATTTCGTTCGCGACTACAGGAAACAACCCTAGCGAGGCTGTCTGCCGGCGGGAAAGTTCTGACCTCGTCGACAACTTTTTTCGCTGCCAGACTATGCTTAACTGAAAATCCAGTCAATAATGGATGTGAGCACTCCACCGGTCGCAGCCACGCAGCATGAGGGACCGGATAAAGACAGATTCGAAGGATCACGAACACATGGCAACACCGTTCAACCTCATCGAGGCCGGAATCGACGAGATCACCCAGGCGCTCGAGACCGGCGCGACCACCTCGGTGGAACTAGTCAGCGCCTACCTGGCCCGCATCGGACGCTACGACCGCTCCGGCATTCGCTTCAACGCCGTGCCCGTGCTGAACCCCGAACTCTTCGTCGAAGCCGCCGCCGCCGATGAGCGACGAGCCGCCGGAAACGCCCGCGAACTCGAAGGCGTGCCCTTCACCGTCAAGGACAGCTACATGGCCCGCGGCCTCACCGTGGCCAGCGGCTCGCCGGCCTTCAAGGACCTCGAATCACAGTTCGATGCCTTCAGCGTGGGGCAGTTGCGCCAAGCCGGCGGCGTGCTCGTCGGCAAGACCAATATGCCGCCAATGGCCGATGGCGGCATGCAGCGCGGCGTCTACGGACGCGCCGAAAGCCCGTACAACACCAACTTCCTGCCCGCCGCCTTTGCCTCCGGTTCCTCCAACGGCTCCGGGGTTTCCACTGCCGCGAATATGAGCGCCTTCGGCATGGGCGAAGAAACCGTCTCCTCGGGACGTAGCCCGGCCTCAAATAACTCGCTGTGCGCCTACACCCCTTCGCGTGGCGTGATTTCCATTCGCGGTAACTGGCCGCTGTTCCCCACCCGCGACGTGGTCGTACCGCACACGCGCACCATGGCGGACATGCTGCGCGTGCTCGACGTGCTGGTGGCCGAGGACGAGATCACCACCGGCGACTTCTGGCGCGACCAAAAGGCCGTGGAACTTCCTCCGCTGAGCGAGGTGCGTCCGGCCAGCTACCGCGCCCTCGGCGACGGCCAGGCACTGCAGGGCAAGCGTTTTGGTGCCCCGAAAATGTACTTGGGCAAGGATGAGAACTTCCCCATCGAGGTACGCCCCAGCGTGCTCAAGCTCTGGGAGCAGGCCAAGGCCAAGCTCGAAGAACTCGGCGCCGAGGTGATCGAGGTGGATCTGCCGGTCGTGGAGAAGTACGAGGGTGCCATCCCGGGCGGAGAAAGCCTGGCCGCGCTCGGCACCCTGCCCGAGGGTTGGATGGACCGCGAGTTCAACGAATTGCTCGCCTACGGCTGGGATGCCTTCCTGCGTGCCAATAACGACCCGAAGCTCAACCGGCTGGCCGACGTGGACCACCTGCAGATCTTCCCGGCGCCGGCCGGTTCGCTACCCGACCGCTACGAAGAGGTCGAGGACTATGAGAACCGCTACCGCGATATGGTGGCGCTGGCCGGGCAGGGGCGCGCCATCGCCTCCGAGCTGCCGGGCTTCTCCGAGGCCCTCCATGCCCTAGAAGCCATGCGGAAGGAATACTTCGAGGACTGGCTGGCCGAGTTGAAGCTCGACGGCATCGTCTTCCCGGCCAATGCCGACGTGGCCCCCGCCGACGCGGACGTGAACCCGCAGTCCGCGGATAAGGCTTGGGCCAATGGCGTGTTCTTCTCCAATGGCAACTACGTGCTGCGCCACTTCGGTATCCCTTCGATCACGGTACCCATGGGCATCATGGAGGACATCGACATGCCGGTGGGCCTGACCATCGCCGGTGCGGCCTATGACGATAGCAACCTGCTCGCCTACGGCTACGCCTTTGACGCGGCCGCGCGGCTGCGTGGCGTCCCGGCTCTGGCCCCTGCCTTGCCCACCGACACGCTGCCCTTGCTTGAGCGTTCGGCCCAGGGCCCGGCGCCGGAGATCACCATCGAGGAGCTGCGCATTCACGAGCCGGCGTACAACGAGGGCGCCCGCCTGGTCACCGTGACCGGCACCGTGCAGCAGGCCGAGGGCGTTCAGGTGCAGCTGACCATCAACGGGGAGCAGACCCCCACCACCCGCGACGGGGATCGCTGGGAGGCCAGCGCCATTATCGGACCAGAAATTGTGCCGGCCGAGGTTGCCAGTAACCCGGTGATCAGCCAGGTGTTGGCCGTGGCTCATGTGGTCAACGCCTCCGGCCGTGCGGCAGGTGCATTCGCCGAGGCATAGCCCTTGCGCTGTCGGCTTGGGCGGAAGGAGGGGACGGTACCGTCCCCTCCTCGCAATCCTGAGTTCGCGCGCTCCGGCGACATCGGGCGCGATACCGCTTGCCGTGTGCCTCCGGATCGGGCCTATCCGGTGTCCAATCGGCCCACTCACAGACGTGCTGGGTAGGGTAGGGATTATGCAGCAATCGCAGTTTGGGCCTCCGGCATATTTCCCTCCGCGGCGACGTCAAAGGGTGTTCGATGCTGGACGGTTCCACCGTGGAGACTTTTTCACGGTGCTCGCGTACCTACTCCTGTTCGTTGGCGGGGGAGCGGCCCTGCTCACCCTCGTGCCGGGCTATATGGAGGCCTTCCCGAGCGACCAGGCGGCGCTGTTCGGGGTGAACCTCATCCTGTACTCGGGGTTCTTCATCTTGGCAATGATCCAGTGCGGGCAGCAGTTCTTCGAGTCCTTCGCGACCATGCGCTATCTGCCCTGGGTGAAATGGCTCATGCTACCGGCGGGTTGGTTCGCCACCATCATCGTTTCCGCGGCGGTGGCCATGCTTGCCGGCGGTCCTGAAATCAGCGAGAATCAACAGGCGCTGCAGTCCATGACGAGTGTGGTGCCCTTCCCGGTGATGTTTGCGGTGACCGCGCTCTTTGGGCCCTTCGTAGAGGAATACCTCTTCCGTCACCTGCTCATCGGCAAACTCTCGCGTCGGGTCAATGTGTGGATCTGCGCGGTCATATCCACGGTGCTCTTCGCGTCGATCCATTTCGTGGGCTCGGGGCAACTGACCAACATCGTGCAGGTGTTGCCCTACCTATTCCTCGGGGTGCTGATGTCGCTGGCCTACATCCTTTCCGGCAAGTCGCTGGCCTATGCCTACATGATGCACGTGGTCAATAACGGGATCGCGCTGACGGTGAGCTACACGCTTGCACCGATGTTGCCGGGCCTGGGCGTTTAGGAAGTTACCTGTCGAGGGTGCGTTGCATGGTGAGATTCTTTATCTCGTCATGAGTTCGCCCGGCGCAGTCGTAGCGCATGAGGTACCCAGTCATCCACACGGCAAGGACCGTCGCGGCGCGGGTCAGTGCCTCTTCCTCGTCTCCAGTCACTTCGAGAAAGAGCTCACGCAGGTAGTCCATGCGGGCGGCATCGACCTGAGCGAGACGGCGTGCAACGGCGGGGTCGCGTCTTCCCCATTCTCGGACCGCTAGCTCGAGTCCGGTTCGGTCGGCGCGTGCGTCGACACTCTGATGTAGGGCGGCAAGCCGAGCGGTGGCATCGCCAGCGGCGGCTTCTACCTCGGTGATCACCGCGTTCGCGGCCTCATGTTGCCACGTTGCGAGCATCTCGTCGAGCAATTGGTCGCGTCCCGAAAAGTATCCATAGAACCCGCCCTTGCTGACCCCAAGAGTGCTGGCGATCGATTCCACGCGTACAGCGCCCGGACCACCGCGCTCAAGCGCGTTAAGACCCGCGCGAATCCATTCATCTCTCGGGGTACGTGCATTGGCCATGCTCAATCTCCTTAAATCTATACGCCTGCGTATAGAAGCGCTAGACTCCTTTTATACGTATCCGTATAGATGGAGGCTACCATGGCTCGCCTACGCAATTCCGTGCACTACAACCACCCGCGGCGGATCCACCAGATCGCCGACGGGTTTGTACTCGAAGACCTATGGTCGATCCACACTCCGGGCGCCGGGCCGGAAGACTTTCCCGCGCTCCTTGAGGCCATCCGTGAGGCCGGGGCTCCGGGGAACTCGTCGCCGGTCGTACGTGCGCTATTCGCGCTACGCTGGCGGCTGGGCGCGATATTTGGGTGGGACAGGGACGAATATGCGCCGGGTGCCGCATCCCGGTCGCTCACAGAGAAACTACCCGAGGACCTCTGTGGAACCGTCGAGGGAGAACCTGTAGAAGTGTTCCGCCCGCTGTATCGCTTGCCCAATGAATACGCCAGCGAAATCGCCAACGCCACCACCCACGCGGTTATGCACCTTGGCTGGGTGCAGGGTGCTCGGGGCTGGGAACTACGCTTTGCCGTGCTCGTACGCCCGCGCAACTGGTTCGGTCGGGCCTATCTCGCGGCCATCCTTCCCTTCCGTCGACTCCTGGTCTATCCCTCGCTGACGCGGCAGTGGAAACGGGCCTGGCTCTCGCGTCTGACCGCGGAACACGGTCGTGTCGAAGGAACTCGTGGCGAGGCCGTCACATCAGAAATTCGCGCCCTGGGCGCGCCGGAGGTTGATGCTGTGGACTGCGTCTCGATCCGTACGGAGGTGCGAGCCAGTGCCGAAGAGTGGGCGCAGATTCTGCTGCGCGATGCTGCCGGTACGCCGGGTCAATGGATCTGGCGCAAGGTACTGCGCCTTCCCCTGGCCGAGTTGGGTACCTCCGAGACCATCGCCGGCTGGCCGATCGAATCCCGCGGGGATGGATGGGTGCGACTGTCGTCGGCGTCCCGCTCCTTGACGGGACAGCTCGTGATCTGCGCCGTAGGGGACCGTCTCAGCTTGGCCACCTTTGTCCGCTACCGGCGGCCGGCAGGACGAATGCTTTGGCGCATCTTATTGCCGGTGCATCTCAATGCCACGAGCGTTATGGTGCGCGAAGCTCCCGCTTTGATGAAGGCCTCAGGGATCACCCGTTAGGGGGAGGTGCCGGCCCGATCCCACGTGGCAGGATGAAGCCGTGAGCCCAACCTCTGCCGAGACCCGCGCGCCGCTCGTAGCGGCCATGCTGATCTGCGCCATCGGCCTGCCGCTGAGCATCGCCGCGCTGCTTCAGCTCGCCGAGCCCGCCGGCTGGGACGGGGTTGTGCCGTGGATCGGCGCGCTGGCGGTGGCACTGCATTTGGCGGGGTTCCTCTGTGTCTGGTTCCCGCGCGCGGGGTTCGGTCTCGGCGCCCTGCTGATGCTCGCCCTGGCGCTCGCCGGGGATCTGGGCAGTTCGAGCGCCGCGCTGCTGCCCTCGACGGTCACCTTCCTGCTGCTGCAATGGCAACTAGCCACAACCCAACCGCGGCCCACGGCGCTGACCGGTTTGGGCGTGGGGCTGCTCGGGGCCCTGCTGATCACCGCGGTGGACGCCATCAGCTATGAACAACGTGACCTGATGCTGCTGGCCTTCGAAGCCACCGCATTGGCGGCGGTGGTCGGGGCCGCCTGGTTCTGGGGCCGCTCAGCTCGGCGCCGCCGCGCGGCCGTACTGAGCGCACAACAGGCCCAAATACGCCAGGCGATCGCCGCCGAACGCACCCGTATCTCTCGGGACCTACATGACGTGGTCTCGCATTCGCTCACCGTGATGATCGCGCAGTCCGAGGCGGCCCGGGTGCTCACCAGGGAACAAGAGACCGCTCAGGCGCTCAGCCGGGTGGCGCAGACCGGGCGCTCGGCGCTGCAAGGACTGCGCGGGATGCTCCGGGTACTCGAGGAAGACCCGGAAGCGCCTCCCGCCGGGACGCAACCCGTGCCGGGTTTAGGCGCGCTGGCCGACTTGGTGGCCGCCGCCAGCTCACCGGAGCATCAGCTGAGCTTCCGGCAGACCGGCCAGATTCGAGAACTGGCCCCCGAGGCCGAACTGGCCCTTTACCGCGCCGCCCAGGAGGCGCTGACCAACGCCGTACGCCACCTGCGGCCTCCACTCAGTGTGCGGGTGGAATTGGCGTGGGCCGCTAAGGAAGTGCGGCTGACCGTCACCGACGACGGAGGCGCCGGGCCCAGAGAAGATCCGGGCGCGGGTACCGGCCTGCTGGCCATGGCCGAACGCGTCCGCCAAGCCGGTGGTCATCTCGAGGTGCAGCGCGGGGACGGATGGAGCATCCGCGTCACCCTGCCGGCGGGGGCGGGCACATGATCCACGTCCTGCTCGCCGATGACCAGGAGTTGCTCCGTGACGCGCTGGGCACCGTGCTCGGTGCCGATCCGAGATTGCAGATCGTCGGATCCGTGGCCGATGGGGCCGAGGCCGTGGACTTCGTGCGCGCCCACGCGGTCGACGTCGTCCTGATGGATGTGCGCATGCCGCAAATGGACGGGATCCGCGCCACGCAGGCGGTGCGCACCCTGCGCCCGGAGACCCGAGTGCTGGTGCTGACCACCTTCGACGTCGACGAGTACGTCTTCGGCGCCATCCGGGCCGGAGCCAGCGGATTTCTCACCAAGGACGCCCATCCGGCGGAACTGGCCGAGGCGATTGTGCAGGTGGCGGCGGGGGACGCCGCGGTATCCCCGCGGGCCACGGCACTGCTCTTGAAATATGCGCGCCATCGCATACCTTCCGACGGCGAGCAGGCCCTTGCGCCGCTGAGCCCGCGCGAACGCGAGGTGGCGCTGCTCCTGGCGCGCGGCGCCTCCAACGAGGCCATCGGCCGCTCCCTCTACCTCACCGGCAATACGGTCAAAACCCACGTGAAGTCGATTCTGGCCAAGCTGGGGCTCGCCGATCGCATTCAGGTGGTGATCTGGGCCTACGAGCACGGCGTGATCGAACCCGGGGGAGCGCAGGCCGTGCCAACTCACCCGCACGGGTGAGCCGGTCCCGCCCCGCCGGGCGAAGCGCACGCACCATGACGAGAGCGAGGCTTGAACCATGAACACTCAAGCAACCAACCGCACATTACCGACCACCCACGATCGCTACCCCGAGAACGGCCCGCTGGGCTGGGCCAGCATCATTCTCTGTGCCGCGGCGCTGGCCTTTGGCCTACTCTGGCTGCTGATTCCGGCCGCCGGACCCTTCGCGGCCGGCAACACCCCGCTGGAACAACTGCTCGGCATCGGCCAGGGTGCCAGCATCGCCGCGGCCGCACTGTTGGCCGCGGCCGGGGCCCTGACCCTGACCACGGGGTTGCTGCCCGCCACGCGGCCTGACTGGCTCGGCCGAACCCTCCCGCCGCTGGCCGCCGTGGCCGCCGCGCTCGTTGCCTTATGTCTCATCGGTTTCGACGGAATCGTCATCGCCGGATATACGCTCGCACTGTCATTGCCGCTGGGCCTGCTGGCACTGATTCTGCTCCTGGCCCGACGTCGCCCCTGGCTGGCCCTGGCCGTGTCGCTACCGGCGTTAGGGGTCCTGGTACTGGCGCTCACCGGCCACTTTCCGCTCGGCGTACTCTACGTAAAGTTTGCCACCACCGTGCTTGACGAGCCGGTGCGCTACGCCACCGCCCTTGGGCTGATCATCTTCGCCGGACTCGGGATGGTGCGCGGGGTCAGCGCCTCCGCCGTCGCCTTCGGCGGGCTCGGGGCATCCGTGCAGCGCCACCGGGTGACGCTCACCGTGCTCGCCGCGCTCTGCCCACTGCCCTATGTCCTCGCCCGCATCTCGTGGCTGACCCCATGGCCGCTCTTCGGCGGTGATGCGCAGAAGTTTGCCGACGACCCGAGCATGTTCGCCACCGGGCTGATGCTCGGCGCAGCGATGCTGCTCGGGGCGCTGCTGACCATCGGGCTGGTACGGCCCTGGGGCACCCGCTTCCCGCACTGGGTCCCGGGCATCGGCGGGCAACCGGTGCCTACCCGGCTGGCGGTGATCCCGGCGCTGACGGTGGCGGTGCTCTTCACCGCCGGCGGGGCGCAAGAACTCGTGCTCATTGCCGCCGGGCAGCTGCACTGGGCCAGCGCCCTGATGCTGCCGTTCTGGGCCTGGGGCCCGCTGCTGGCCCTCGCCACCTGGGGTTATGCGCGCTACCGCGCCGCCGAAGGCTAGGTCAGGTGGTCGTTGGCGCCCTCGGCCCAACGCGCGTAACGCTCGGCGGAAAATCCGATGATCCGCCGAGCGTTCCGCGGCAGCACCCCGGTGAAGTTGTTATACAGCCGATCAAAGTCCCACTGCGTGACCTGCGCGGCGATCCGGCGCACCACCGGACCGGAGAGCGGAATGCGGTTCGGGTAGCTGCGCAGGAAGGTCACATTGCCATCGGCCACCGGGAAAATCGCATCCCCGGCCAACAGCACGCCACGGCCCTCGGCCCCATCGGCCCACAGCGCCACGGTGCTGCCCGGGAAATGCCCGCCGACGATCTCCAGACGCAGCCCGGGTAACGGCTCGAAGCCCGCGTCGAAGTGCCGGATCGCGGCGAATTCGAACTGCACCCAGTGCGCATCGACTGCGGCCACATACACCGGGGCGTCGTCGAAGGCGGCACTGTAGGCGCTTTGCACCCCATACATATGCGGGTGGCTGGCCACGATCGCCGCCACACCTCCGAGCTCGCGCAGCCGCGCCACGCACTTGTCATCGAGCACCGGCGGCACATCGAAGAGCAGGTTCCCGCCCTCGGTACACACCAGCTTGGCGCGCTGCCCAATCCCCACCGCCGGTTCCACGTCCAGGGCGTAGAGCCGCGGCTCGATCCCGGTGATCCGCACCCGGTGACCGGCGTCGAGCAACTGCCCAGCGGTCACCCAGCGCTGCACCCCGTCGGGCACATACTGGCGCTCATCGGCGCAAATCGGGCACAACTGCGGCAACTGATCAGCCGGATCGAATTCGGTGGCACAGGTGGCGCACTGCCAGCGTTGCAAAGTGGCGTCCATGGGCCCCAGTGTAATCCCGTGAGGCGGAGCCTAGAAGAAGAACTGGCCAAGCACCGCCGCGCCCAGCACCACCAGCCACGGCGCAAGCTTCAACCGGTGCAGCCCGACAAAGGCGGCCACCGCCAGGGCCAGCGTGCCGGCCGAGGTCACCCCGGCGGTAAAGACCGGATCGTAGAGCGCGGCACCCAAAATACCGACGACGGCCGCATTCACCCCAATCAGCGCCCGCCGAGCCGGAGCCCAGGTGCGCAGCCGCTGCCAGAAGGGCAAGGCCCCGGCCACCAGTAGCGCCCCGGGCAGGAACATGGCCAGCACCGCCAACCCGGCCCCGGCCAGCGGCGCCAACGAATCCTGGCTCAGCGCCCCGAGGTAGCTCGAGAAGGTAAACAGCGGCCCGGGCACCGCCTGCGCGGCACCATAACCGGCCAAAAACAGGTCGTGATCGATCAGCCCGGTGGGCACCAGCTGGGCCTCGAGCAGCGGCAGCACCACGTGCCCGCCACCGAAGACCAGCGCCCCGGCCCGGTAGAAAATCTCCGAGAGCACCAGCGCATCATTGCCGGTGAGCGCCGCCAGCACCGGCAACCCGAGCAGCAGCACCGCGAAAAGCACCAGGGCGCTCACGGCCACGGCCATCGGCAACACCGGTCGGCGGCTGGCGTTTCTCGACCCTGCCTCGCCCGGTGTCGAGCGCCGCAGCAGCAACAGTCCGGCCAGCGCGCCCAGCAGAATCGCCAAGAGCTGGCTGAAGGCCCCGGGCACCAGCAACACCAACGCGAAGGCGGCGGCCGCCAACACCGCCGGGATCTTCTCCGCGGCCAAGTTCTTAGCCATCGCCAGCACCGCCTGAGCAACCACCGCCACCGCGGCGGCCTTCAACCCGGTCAGCCAGCCACTGCCCAGGGTCTGCCCGAGGAACACCGCGCTGCCCGCGAACAGCAGCATCAGGATCGCCGAAGGCAAGGTGAAGGCGGTAAAGGCCGCGAGCATCCCGCGCCAACCGGCCCGCTGCAAACCCAGCGCCATGCCCACCTGGCTTGAGGCCGGCCCCGGCAGGAACTGGCACAGGGCCACGGTGTCGGCGTACTCGTCCTCGCTCAGCCACTTGCGTCGGGCGACGAAGGCCTCCCGGAAATAGGCCAAGTGGGCGACGGGGCCGCCGAAGGCGGTCAGCCCGAGACGGAGAAAGGCGGTGAACACTTCGCCGGCGCTGCCCGGTGGGTGAGTTCGCATGACTCAATTATTGCCCGGCGCAGCGCTGAATCTAAGCTGGAAACCGTGAATGACGCGAAAACTTCCCACCCCTCCCGGTCGCTGGCCCGGCGCATCCTGGCCCTGGCGGTGCCCGCCTTCGGCGCGCTGATCGCCGAGCCGCTCTTCCTGCTGGCCGACACGGCCATCGTCGGACATCTTGGGGTCGCCGAACTGGCCGGGGCCGCGCTGGGAAGCACCATCATTCAAACCGCCGTCGGACTGATGGTGTTTCTGGCCTACTCCACCACCCCCGCGGTGGCGCGCGCCATCGGCGCCGGAAATATGCCCCGGGCCATGGCGGCCGGGCGCGACGGCATGTGGTTCGCGGTGGCCCTGGGCGTGCTGCTCAGCATCGCCGGGCTCCTCGGGGCGCGCCCGCTGGTGCGCGCCATGGGCGGCAGCGGCCCGACTTTGGACTTCGCGGTGGACTACATTCACTACTCGCTGCCCGGGCTGACCGCCATGCTGCTGGTGCTGGCGGCCACCGGCGTGCTGCGCGGCATGCAGGACACCAAAACCCCGCTGCTGGTGGCGACCGTGGGCTTCGCGATCAACGCGCTACTGAACCTCGTGCTGGTCTACCCGCTGGGCATGTCGGTGGCCGGCGCGGCGCTGGGTACCTCGATCGCCCAGTGGATGATGGCCGCGGTGTACCTGTGGCTGCTGGTGCCGCGCATTCGCGCCGCCAAGGTTTCCATCCGTCCCACCTATCGCGGGTTCATCGCCACCGGTCAGGTCGGGTCCTGGCTCATGCTGCGCAACCTGACCATGCGCGTGGCGCTCCTGGCCACCGTGGTGGTGGCCACCAATAGCGGCCCGAGCACGCTGGCGGCCCACCAGCTGGTCTTCACCATCTTCTCCTTCTTGGCCTTCGCGTTGGATGCCTTGGCCATCGCCGCCCAGGCGCTGATCGGCAAGGAATTGGGCGCCGGCGACGCCCCCGCGGTGCGCACGCTCACTGGTGTGATGAGCCGCTGGGGGCTCTACTTCGGCGTGCTGACCGGGCTGTTCCTCTTCGCGCTGTCCTGGGTTTTCCCGAAACTGCTGACCTCCGACGCGCAGGTGCAGGCGCTGGCCACCCCGGGACTCTGGGTGCTCGCGGTGGCTCAGCCGCTCTGCGGGCTGGTGTTCGTGCTCGACGGCGTGCTCATCGGCGCCGGCGATGCGAAGTACCTGGGTTTGGTGGGCCTGCTGAATATGGTGGTGTACCTACCCATGCTGTGGGCGGTGCAGGTATTTGCGCAGAGTCCCGCGACGGCGATCTTGTGGATCTGGATTGCCTTCGCCCTCGGCTATATGGCCGCGCGCGGCTTGACCCTCTCGGTGCGCGCCCGCGGCACCGCCTGGATGCGGCTGGGGGAGTAGCCCGGGGCTCCCGCGCCTTCTTATCCACAGTTCGCAAGCCCGCATAGCACCGCGGCCGCGGCGCGTCGAGACTGGGCCTATGCAGATCACCGACCTGGCCCGGTCCCTGAACGACGAGGCCACCGCGAACCTCGACCCGCAGCAGCGTGCGGCCAGGCATCTGCACGCCCTAAAGCAGATCACCGACTATCTGCACGAACTCCCACGTCTGCTAGCCCAGAACGCGGACCCGCGCGTGGCCGCATTGGCGGCACTGCAGATCGAGCAGCTGGAGCACGAGGTGGTGCGGAACCAGATCCACGCAGCCCACAGGGTCGAAGTCACCGCTGCTCACGCCCTGCCAGTGGCCACCCTCGACCATCTCAAATCCGCCTCAGCCACAGCACCGGCCGCGGATGACTCGCCGAAGGCTAAGGAGCCCGATCTGGAGCGTATGCTCGATGGCCCGTGCGCTTTGGTCCCCGGGCGTCCCACGTACCAGAACGCCACCAGCTTCCTCGCCGCATGGTTGCGCATCGAGTTCTTCGGCGCAAAAGCCCGGGTCGAAGATGCCCACCGGCTCATCGCTCGTCCCGCCAGCGCAGAGCTTCCCGAGCAGCCGCGTTTCATCCGGCTCGCCGAACAGTTCACGAGTACGCCTGACCCCCATGGGGTGTTGGCCGCGGCGCGCCGCCTGGAGAAAGTGGCCGACGACAACGAGTCCGCCGACCTAGAAGAACAGACCGCCACCCTGCTCGGCGAAGAAGATCCACGCACGCGCGCCGATGGGTTATCGAAATTCTTCCGTCGCGCCACCGACATCCAGAAAGCCACCGACCCGCTGGTCGGCACCGGGCTTTTTCGCAAAGGCACCAAGAACGGCATCACGACATACGTTTTTAAGGCCGCAGGGGAAGACAGCGAGTTACTTGAATCGTTGATCGCCAACGTGGACCACCCCAAAACACAGGCTCACGCCTCAGCGGTCGATTCCGCAAAAGCAAGCGTCGGCCCAACTGGCAAGGCGGGACAGGACGAGCTGCCCCATCCAGACTTCCTCACCGACGAAGAAGCTGCCTCCGCCTGCGCCGTCGACCTGAGCGCTCCGGAACCCACCGTTGCGCAACGTCGTCTGGCCGGACTGACCAATGCCTTGCGCTCGCAGATCACTGGAAACAGCGCCGGGATCGCCGCGACGGGCTCCGGAAAACCGAAGGGCCTGTTTCGGCCGACCGTGATTGTGCATATGCCACTACGCGAGATGCTGGCCCTCGCGGACCGGCACGGACTCGAGTTACCGGAGGCATCCGGGGCAGGGAGACTACCCACGGTCGGTGGAATTACGGCCCACGGCCTAGCGATCGATCCCGGTACGCTACGCCGGATGCTGTGCGAGGCGAACATCATCCCCATGGTGCTGGGCGGATCCAGCGAGATCCTGGATGTCGGACGCTCCCAACGCTACTTCCCGACCGCGATGAAACGGGCCATCTTGGCCAGGGACCGTGGATGCATTGTCCCGGGGTGCACGGTCCCGCCCGAACATTGCGAGGTCGACCATATTCAAGAATGGGTCAACGGCGGGCCGACCAGTGTGCTGAACGGGGCCAGCATCCATCCGGGACATCACACCGACCGGCATGCCGGACTATTTGAGATCGTGGTGAAGGACGGCTTGCCCTGGGTGCGATATCCAAAGCACGTGGATCCCGAGCAACGGTTGTGGCGCAATACGATCAACTTCGAACCCAAGTAGCTACCGTGCTTGCGGACATCGGCACCAGTCTGCCTGGTTTAAGCGTCGGCCGACCCCTCGCGATAGATCTTGGCGCGGCTGATGCGTCCGCGTTCAATATCGAAGACGGCGATCAGTGCGGCACGACGGGTGGAACCCTGATGTTCCCACGTTTCGGTGAGCTCCGCGGCCACCACCTGTTCGCCATCGATCACTCTGCGGATCTCGAGGTGCGGCAGGATCGCACGCATCGCCTCGTCGAAGAATTCACGCAACCCACCGGCAGGGACGCTGTAATCCCCGGTGACCCAAGAGGCGTCGTCGGTGAAATCTGCCAGCAATGCGTCGAGGTCACGGGCATTGAATGCGTTAACGTGGCGTGCGATCAGCTGTTCCGCGAAGGTCATAGCCACATTCTTTCCTTTCTACCGGCGTGCGCAAGCCCATGCTCCGTGAGTTAGCCCTTTGTTCTATGCCCGGTAGAATAGATGCGTGCCTGCCGACAAAACCACCCCAGTTCAAGCTTCAGAGGTTTTCCGCCCCGTCTTCCTGCGCGGACTAAGCGCGCTCATTTACGCGCTGGCCTCGATTTTCTGGATCAACGCCGACACCCAGGTGCTCGCCTATGCAACCGGTGCCCTCCTCGTGGTGACCGGCGTCTTCATGTGGCAGTACGCCTCGGTGCCCTCGGCGCCCGAAAAGTCCCGCGGTCTCTACGCGCTGGGATCCGGGCTCATGCTCATCGCCGGTATTGTCACGCTGTTCATGGGCACCCCGGCCATGGTTGGTTTCATGGCGGCCTTCGGGTTCCTCGTGGCAGGCATCAGCGAGATCCTTGTTTTCGCCAAGTATCGGGCGATGTTCCCGCCATACCGCAATCAGTTGGTCAGCGGGGCGGTGTCGGTTGCACTGGCTGCGGCCTTGGCTGTTGGCGGATCGCTCGATGCGCACGGCATGTTCGGGCTGATCGGTGGTGGCGCGATCATCTTCGCGGTCTTCGTGCTTATCGCAGCCTTCGGCCATCGTCACGAGGCCCGCAAGGAACAAACCGACCCCGGTACGCCGGAAAGCAACTAGACTTCAGCTGACCAAAGAAAGATAGAAACGGAGTTTCCGGTGGGAAATAACGGACAGAAGAAACAACCGTGGAGCCAGTCGATTAAGGGCCCACTGAGTTTCTCACTGGTGATGGCGCTCATCGCCGGAATCGTCGGGATGATTACTTCCACGGGCGGTTCGGAGAACCCGATTCGTTACGACATCGGTCTGTTGTGCTTTGGCATCGCCTTTGTCGCCTGCCTGCTGGTCATCTCCGTGCTGACGATGGCTTCCAAGGAAAATGACGAGTCGCTGGGCAAAGGCTCGGGCGTTAACCGCTCCTCGGCCAACCCGCAGAAGAAGTTCGAGGACTAAAGCCCCTTGCTGGCCCTAGATTTGTAGGCCGCCGCGGCGCACCACACGATGTGGAGCGCCGCGGCGGCTTTTTTCGTGCCTCGACAGGGGAACGTTCCACTTGATGACTCGAGCCGTTCACTTTACTGCCATCTGAACGTTGCTCACGCCACATAGCCTCAAACAGGTGCCGCGGGGAAACCTCCTCGTCGGCCCCGTAATCACCGGTCACGTGGAGGGATGTATGGCACTCATTACCCCGAAAAGGGAACGTTCCACACGCCAAGTGCGTCCACAAACCCAGGGGCTGGCGTACCGCACGAAGGTGAATTTCCGGCACCCGGCCACGCTCATCGGGATCCTGTTGATTCTGCTCTTCGGGTACCTCATCGTGGCTCCGGTGATCTCGTTGCTACTGGGCGCCGTGCAGGTCGGCTTCGGCGACGAGGCAAAGGCCGGAGCCGGAGCGGGCGAGTTGACCAGCTACTACTTGGCGCGAGTCTTTAGCTCCCCGGTCTCCGAGATCATTTTTTACACGCCGCTACGCAACACCCTGCTTATTTCGCTGTGTTCCATCGCGCTGGCCCTGATGATCGGGGTGCCGATGGCTTGGCTGCTGGCTCGTACCGATCTGCCGGCTCGGCGCTGGTTCTCCAGTGCATTGATCGTGCCCTATATGCTGCCGGCCTGGACCTTCGCGCTGGCCTGGACGACGATCTTCAAAAACCGCAGCAGCGCAGGGCAACTGGGCTGGCTCGAGTCCCTAGGATGGGAGCCTCCGAACTGGCTGGCCTATGGGCCGTTGCCCATTATCGTGATCTTCTGCCTGCACTTCACTCCCTTCGTGATCCTGCTGGTCACCAACGCCATGAGGAACCTTCCCTCGGAGCTGGATGAAGCGGCCAAAATGGCCGGAGCCACGGCCGCGGAACGGTGGCGGCGAATCACTCTGCCGTTGCTGCGTCCGGCGCTACTCTCCGCCGCGACCCTGATGTTCGCCAAGGCCGTCGGAGAATTCGGCGTGGCCTACGTACTGGGGTTGCCGGCCGGATTCCAGGTCCTCTCCACGACCCTGCACCAAAGCATTTCTACCCAGCAGTCCGGGGTAGCGGCGGTGATCGCAGCGGTCATGGTGGTGCTCGGCGGGATTTCGCTCCTGATCGATATTCGCTTCCTGCGCGAGACCAAGCGTTTCATGACCGTCTCGGGTAAGAGCCTCGCGGCGCGTGTGGTGCCGCTGGCACGCTTCAAGGTTCTCGCCTTCACGCTGGTCGCCGCGTTGTTCACGATCTCCGTGGTACTGCCCCTGGGCACATTGGTGCTGTCCACGGTGATGCGGGTGCCTGGCCATTTCGCCCCGTCGAACTTCACCCTGGATTACTGGATCGGCCGCAACCTTCCCACCGTGGGATTCAACCGGGGCGTGCTGGTTTCGCCAGAGACATGGCACGCGGCCTGGAACACCCTGTGGATGGTTGGACTGGCCGCGATCTGCACGGGCTTGCTGGGGCTGCTTGTCGGCTACGTTGTGGTGCGCTCCCCGCTTCGGCAGTTGGGCACCGCCCTGCGCGTCATCACCTTCATGCCCTACCTCGTGCCGGGTCTAGCCTTCGCGGTGGCCTACCTCTCCCTCTTCGCCGTACCGCGCGGCCCCATCCCCGCACTCTATGGCACCGCCACCATCCTGATCCTGATCATGATCGCCGATGAAATGCCCTTTGCCTCACGGGCCGGGGTGTCGGCGATGATGCAGCTGGGGCAGGAGGCCGAGGAAGCGGCACAAAGCCTCGGGGCGCGCTTTACCCGACGGATGCGCACCGTGATCATTCCGATGCTACGTGGCTCGGTGGCCAGCGCCACCTTGCTGCCCTTCGTCTCGGGGGTGCAGGGTCTGAGCCTCGTCATCATTCTGGCCACCCCGGGCACCCAGCTTATGACCACGCTGTCCATGACGTTGATCGACTTCGGTTACACCCACGCCGCGAACGCCGTGGTGGTGCTGATTTGCGCCATTGCCCTCTTCGGCACCTGGGCGACCCAACGACTTTTCCGTAGCAACCTAGCCGATGGGCTAGGCGGCTAAACCTCAACAACACCATCGCAACACCATCGCACCAAGGAGCAGAACGCCATGACCATCATCAGCACCGGCCGTATGGCCACCCTCGCTACCCTCGCCATCGGAGCGCTGCTGTTTACCGGATGCGCCGGGGGCAATCCCGCGTCCAGCGCAAACCCTGGACCCGTCGCGGTCACCGAATCCGCCGAGGACTACAACCTCGACGAACTCATCGCCGCCGCTAAATCCGAGGGCCCCATCACCATCTACGACAGCACCTCGAAGGTGGAGGAGATGGCGGCGGCTTTCACCAAGACGTACGGTATCGAGGCCACCGGCGTGAAGGCCGATGCCGCGGAAACCATCGAGAAAGTCACCCGGGAAGCGCAGGCGGGCAACGTCGTGGGCGATGTGGTGGCGATATCCGATCTTCCGGCGCTGAAGAACCAGCTCTTGCCCAACAACTTCGTGACCAGCTGGGTACCTGGCGACGTGGCCGAGCATATCGACCCGTCGATGCGTGAGCCGTTGGTGATGATCACCGACCCGAGCTTCTGGACCTATAACACCGAGGCGTTTCAGAGCTGCCCGGCCGATAATATCTGGGACCTGACCACCGAGGAGTTCCGCGGCAAGGTGGCCTTCCAAGACCCGGTGGGGGACAACGGCGCCTTGGACTGGTACAGCCAGATGGCGAGCTTCGGCGAGGACGCCCTGCGCGAGGCCTACCAGCAGGCCTTTGGCGAAGAACTGAAGACCGATAAGGATTCCGCTGCGGCCGAATGGGTGGCCCGTATGGCAGCCAACCAGCCGATTCTGACCAAGTCCAGCGAAGAGTCCTCCGAGGCCGTGGGCGCCACCGGTCAGCAGAACCCGCCGATGGCCCTGATGTCCAGCGCCAAGTACCGAAATATTGAGGAAAAGGGCTACGCCCTCGGTGTCTGCGAAGGCATGGTCCCGTGGGTGGGCAAGGCATCCCCGAAGGGGCTGACCATCGCCTCGGGGACCAAGAGCCCGAACGCCGCCAAACTCTACGTGCACTTCGCGCTGACCGCCGAGGGCATCGCCCCACAGATCGCCGACGGCAAGATCTCGGCGAACTCCAGCATCACCCAGCCTGAGGACCCGGCCCATGTCGGCAAGCACCTCGAGCAGATTTTCCAGTTCAACAATGCGGGCCTGGAAACAGACTGGGCCTCACGCGAGGCGTGGCAGGACCTCTGGCGCACCTCGGCCAAATAGCTAACTCGGCCGGTGAATCGGCCCCGCCCTCAGGATGGAGGATCGCGCCATGGCGCAGATAACGCTCAGCGCGCTGAGTAAAACCTACCCCGGTAGCCGCACGCCCAGTGTGCAGGGGTTGGACCTAGAGATCGAACCAGGTGAATTCCTGTGCCTGCTCGGACCTTCGGGCTGCGGCAAATCCACCACGCTGCGCATGATCGCCGGGCTGGAAAATCCCAGCTCGGGGCGGATCGTGATCGGAGATCGGGTCGTGGACGACGTATCCAGCGGGCGTTGTATCCCCGCCGAGCAACGCGGCCTGGGCTTGGTGTTCCAGAACTACGCGCTCTGGCCGCACCTGAGCGTGCGCGAGAACGTCTGCTTTGCCCCGCGCGTGCAAAAACTGCCGAAGGCCGAACGCGAGCTGCGCGTGCAACAGGCGCTGGATACCTTAGCCATCGCGGAGCTGGCCGACAGGTACCCGTCGGCGCTGTCGGGCGGGCAACAACAGCGCGTGGCCATCGCTCGTACGCTGGCCGCCCGTCCCGAAGTGCTGCTGCTGGATGAGCCGCTCTCCAATCTCGACGCGCGGCTTCGCTTGGAGATGCGTGCCGAGTTCCAACGCCTGCACCGTCAGACGGGCAACACCATGCTCTTCGTGACCCACGACCAATTCGAGGCGATGACCCTAGCCACCCGCATTGTGGTGATGAACCGGGGCCAAATCCAGCAGGTCGGCACGCCGATGGAAATCTACAACGCCCCGGCTAACCGGTTCGTTGCCGAATTTATGGGCAACCCGCCGATCAACATCTTTGAGCGCGGCCAGAACGCGCAGGCCGACGCTTGGCTTGAACACATCGACCCACACGTGGCCACGTTGGGGATCCGCCCCGAAGACCTGCAGCTGACCAGCGAGGTGCATCGCCCCGGTAGCGGTCAGCTCACCCTTGACCTGCGTGTCAGTGCGCTTCTGCCCACCGGCGGGTCGTGGATCGTCGAACTGAACGACGGGGCACGTCGGTACTTCGCCACCACTCAGCGTTGTCCGCAGGTGGCGCAGGGGCAACTGGTACCGGTCCTTGTGGCACCGCAGGCGGTGCACCTTTTCACTGGCTCGGGTGTGCGTTACGAACGAATGGAGGTTGCGGCATGAGGCAGAATCTAGACCTGCCCGGCGGCCTGTTGCTGGACTTTGGCGGAGTCATCGTGAATTCTGAAAAGCCCGTCGGGTGGCAGCAGACGGTCACCGAGTCCGTATTGAGCCTGGTGGGAGAGGGGCCGCTGGTCCCGCGCGAACGCCTGTTGGCGGACATCACCGCCGGTGCGGTGGCCGCCGGCCTGTGGCGCAACGCCATGTCTCGTCCGCGCTACCCGCGAGAACTGGATCAGGAAAGCTACGTGATGGACTTCATCGCGGCAGACTGGCCCGACGAAGCTCGGGCAACCATCGTCCAACACATCGCGGCGCTGTGCTACCTGATTAGCTCCACCAAGGAACTGCGCACCCTGCGCGACGGCATCGAGGAGCTACTGGCATGGTGCCAGCAGATCGGCTTGCCCGTCGCGATCGTCTCCAACGCTATGTGCGGGCAGGTGCACCGCGACTACCTCGCGGAGCAGGGGCTCAGCCACTACTTCGTCGCCGAGCTGTATTCGGATGAATGTGGCCTCCGCAAACCCAACCCCGACTTCCTGCACCTCGGCGCCCAGGCGCTGAACCTAGATATCGCCGACTGCTGGTACGTGGGTGACCACTTGGACCGTGACGTGCTGTGCGGCACCCGTGCGGGTATCGGCGCCAACGTGCTCATGCCTTCGCCGGGGAGCGCCGCCCGCCCCTATGACGTGCCGGTCAGCGCCGACCTAGTACTGGGCACCCCACGAGACCTGTTGAACGAAATGAGGAAAATTCATGTCCCTACCTAAGACCCAGAGCCACTCGACGGTCACCGGCCACGACGCCGAGACCTTGCGCCTGGTCGCCGAGGATGCCGCCCGGCTGGCCGGCGACTACCTGCGCACCGTGTTCCGCTCGAAGATGGAGATCGACTACAAGCGCGACCGCCACGACCTGGTCACCGCGCACGATCGGGCCGCCGAGGAACTCATCGTTCCGTTCCTGCTGGAGCGTGACCCGAGCTGGCGCATCGTCGGTGAGGAAGGCGGCACACGTGGCGGCGACGGCCCGGTGACTTGGTATGTGGACCCGATCGACGGAACGTCGAACTTCGCCCAGGGACTGGCCTTCTTCTGCGT
Organism: Glutamicibacter endophyticus; assembly: GCF_048457885.1. Lineage (NCBI taxonomy): Bacteria > Bacillati > Actinomycetota > Actinomycetes > Micrococcales > Micrococcaceae > Glutamicibacter > Glutamicibacter endophyticus. The sequence continues at coordinate 3,168,030 of NZ_CP174200.1, read as the reverse complement.
GTCCATCGGGGCGGAGGTCGACGAGGAACTGCGTGCCGGGGTCATCTACGATCCGATGGCCGACCGCATGTTCAGCGCCGATGACTGGCACGCCTATCTGGACGGCAGCGTCCTGCGCACCGCTCCCGCTCAGCCGGCCGATGCGGCCACCATGATCACCGGGTACCCAACCGCCCGCGATCTCGCCGTGGAAGGATCCACGGCACTGGAAGATGCCGGCACCTTGATCGAGGCGTTCTCCTCGCTTCGTCGCACCGGATCCGGGGCGTTGACCCTAGCCCACGTGGCGGCCGGCTGGGTGGACTGCGCATTCGGCGGCTCGGTCAACCCCTGGGATGTGGCCGCCGGCGCGTTGATCGTGCGACGCGCCGGGGGCAGTTACCGTCCGGTCTGGTTAGATGCCCCGCAGGCTCAGCGCCCGGACCACCTGGCCCCGGCCTTCATGGCGGCGGGACCCGGCGCGCACTATCCGGCGTTAGAGAGCTTCGTCGAGCGGGTCTCGCGCCGCCGCGCGGGAATCGGGGACTAGCCCCATGTCACTGCAGCTTGCCAGCGGCCGGCGACCCACCATCATCGATGTGGCCGAACGCGCCGGGGTTTCTAAGTCACTGGCTTCACGCGCACTGCGTGGAGATCCGGGCGTCAGCGAAGCAAGCCGTCTGCTGGTCTTGGACGCCGCAGAAGACCTAGGGTATCGACCAAACTCGGCTGCGCGCTCCTTGGTGCGCGGGGTCTCGGGGCTGATCGGTGTGGTTCTGAACCAGCTGGGAAACCAACACCACACCGGAATCGTGGACGGGGTGGAAGCGCGCGCTAGGGAACTGAGCGCCAGTGTGCTTATCGGCCACGGCGGCCACTCCGAGGCGGAGCTGCGGCGGCAGATCGACACGATGATCGAGCTACGCGTGGATGGCTTGGTGATCGTCTCGTCCTGGGTGCCCAGAGAGGTGCTGGAGAGGGCTGGTGCGGAGGTCCCGACCGTGGTGGTCACCCAGATTGCCGATCCGCCGCCGGTGATCGATACCATCGCCAGCGATGATATCCTCGGCGCCCGGCTGGCGGTGGAACATCTAATTGCTAGCGGGCGAAGCCGTATCGGGTACCTGTCCCGCTCGCTGAGCGCCACCAGTCAGGCGCGTGTTCAGGGCGTGCAGCTGGCTCTGGCCGATGCGAACTTGCCCAGTTGCCTGATCCAGATCGCCTCGGGCGAACAGATCGACCTGCAGCGTCTGCTCGATGAACGGGACCTCGACGCGCTGCTGTGCAATAACGACCTGACGGCGGCCGAGGTCATCCGCCTGGCCCATCAGCAATCCATCCCCGTACCGGATCGCCTGTCGGTCATCGGCTACGACAACACGCACTTGACCGAGTTGCTTTACCCCAGCCTCACGAGCATCGATCAGCCGCAAGCGCAGATGGGACGACGCGCCGTGGACGCCCTCGTCGAACGCGGCGAGGGACGCACCGAGCCACTGCGCGAGTTCTACACCCCGAGCCTTGTCGCTCGCGCTTCGACCACAGACCTGTAACACCCCGCAGGAACCATCACCAACACTCCAAGGAGCATCATTCATGAAGGACACCACCTCACGGATCACCTCGCTGGCACTGGTTGGCACCATGTTGGCGTTAACCGGGTGCAGCACCACCGGCTTCGCGGCTGAAACCCCGCAAACCCAGAGCTTCAGCCAATCCCAGACACCGGATGCCGCGCGCCTAGCCCTAGGCACCAAGGCGACCTATCAGGCCCCGGCGAAGGACATCGAATACTCCGAGGCACCCGACGAGTTTGAGCCGGTATTGCTCGAACATGTGGCCCGCCACGGCTCACGTTTGCTCTCGAGCAAGAAATATGACGATCTGATCACGCAGCTCTGGGAAATGGCCAAGTCAGAGAACGGTCTCACCGAGACCGGTCAGCGGCTCGGACCGGTGGTCGCAGAGATCACCGCCGTGCACGAACAGGTCGGCTACGGAAACCTCAGTGCCCTGGGCCAACGAGAGCACCGAGATATGGCCGAGCGTGCCTATGAGCGCATGGAGGACCTCTTCGAGGAGGCCGAAGACGACGAACTACCGATCAACGTGGCGACCTCCGGAGTGGACAGGGCGGTGGATAGCGCACAAAACTTTGTGCAGGGGCTGACCGACCAGGACGACGACCTAGCGGAGGTGATCGGCGAGCCGGTGGCGAAGCCCGACGTGCTCTACTTCCACGACACCGACGAAGCCTATAACGACTTCGTGGACAACGACCCGCTACTGGCTGAAACTCTCGACAAGGTCGAGGCCGACCCGGAAATTCAGCAGGTGGCTCGCCGGGTGGTCGGTCGACTATTTACCGAAGAGTTCATCGCTAAGCTCGATAGCGGCGCGATCGATCTGGTCGATCGGGGCAAGGGAAAGAAGCACCTGCAAAGCGTCGTCGATGCGGCCATGTACCTGTATGAGCTGTACGTTATCGCTCCGGGTATGGCCGATGAGCACCCCATCGACTTTAGCCAGTTCCTCACCAACGACGACGCCTTGGTGCTCTCGCGCGTCTCCGAAGCCGAAGATTTCTACGAGAAGGGCCCAAGCTTCGTCGGCAGCGACGTGACCTACCGGATGGCCGATGTGCTGCTCTCCGATATGCTCGACGCGGTCACCGGAGTGCGTACCGGTGAAACTACCCAAGCCGCGGACTTCCGCTTCGCCCACGCGGAGGAGATCATTCCCTTGGCCGCGCTGCTGCAGTTGCCCGGCAGCACCACCGCCCAGCCGTCCGATAGCCTATTCAGCTACGAAAACAATGACTGGCGCGGGGCGCAGGTCGCGCCGATGGGCTCGAACATTCAGTGGGATGTCTATGCCAATGACGATCACGAGGTGCTTGTGCGGATGCTCTACAACGAGCGCGAAATCCCATTCGGATTCGATTGCGAACCGATTGAAGAGGGCAGCTTCTTCTACGCGGACACCGAACTGCGTCGTTGCTTGGGAGACCTAGTGAAGCAAGACTAGGCGCGCGGTGCTAAGGCGCGGGAAGCTAGCGGCGAGGAATACACCACCGAGGTCCGCACGCTTCCCAAGGACCCCACCCGGCCGCTGAGTTGTTCCAGATGCCTCATGTCACCGGCGATAACCTTCATGATGAAGCAGTCGTCGCCGGTGACATGGTGGGCCTCGATGATTTCGGGCATCTGGCCGATGAGTTCATGAAGCGGCGCGTAGTTGCTACTCGGGTAGCGCAGATGAATAAACGCCATGATGCTGTACCCCAGGCGTTCTGGATCGCAGTGTGCCGCGTAGCCGCTAATCACCGCGTTTTCTTCGAGACGGCGCAGTCGTTCGGCGGTGGCGCTGTGGCTCATATTCAGGCTCCGCGACAGCTCGGCGACGCTTTGCCGCCCGTTGTGCTGGATGCGTTCGAGCAGTGCGGCATCTACGGAATCGAGGGTGATCGGAAGTTTCGCGGTCATCCTCGAATTTTCCCACGACTTTCATTGCATACCGTGAAAAAGTCAGGGATTCTCATCTTCAATGCGCGAGCTACTCCTCATAGTGTTGGTGGCATGCAGACTCAACAACAAGCCATCGCTCACTTCTCCGCCAAACTCGCCTACGAAACGGACGTCGCCGATGTGCATGCGGCACTGGAGGCGAATGAGGATTTCGTACTCGTCGACACGCGTAGCGACGCGGCGTGGGAACAGGGGCATATTCCCGGCGCGGTGCACCTGCCGACCGCGCAGATTCCGCGGCGCGCGCATGAACTGATCCCCGCCGGAACCGCGGTGGTCACCTATTGCTGGACACCCGGTTGCAACGGTGCAACTCGTGCCGCGCTCGCCTTCGCGCAGGCCGGGTATCGGGTAAAGGAAATGCTCGGCGGCATCGAATATTGGATCCGTGAAGGATTCGACGTGGCTACGGCGCAGGGGCTGCGCTCAGAGGCTGTCGACGCTCGGGTTGCCCCGCGCGGCGCCGCCTGTGGCTGCTAAGGCGTGCGGCGGACTAGAACATCTGCTCCGGCGCGTGCCGCGCAGATTCCACCCAGTACCGAGCCTCGCATTCACGGCACTGCCAGCGAGGTGTTGGTCCGGAAGACATGACGCATCCGGCGAGCACCACATCCTCGTCGAACGCAATGGCGGGCTCACCCCAGATAATCTGCATCGGATTCGGGGCGCCGCAGTCCGGGCAGGCGGGGCGAGTGAAACCTCCAAGCTGCTGCACAGTGGGGTTATGTGCCATGGCATGGCAGTCGCTGCAGAGCACCACGGTGTCATCGATGTGGTCCTGAATTTCCAGATGCAGGTCCTCGGTCCCCGGGCGGTCCAGATGCGCTTCGAGCCGGGACGGGTTGTAGCGTTCGCAAACCTGACACATTGGCTCTTCCTGAGTACCGGATTGCAATAGGGCAAGCGTCAAGAGCGTGCGGTAGCTGCCCTTCGATGCCCCCGCGGCGCAGTCACCGGCGGTAAGGAAAATCGGTGCCGGGGTTGCTAGCGCGTCGGTCACCGCCGCGAGCAATCGATTGGAGTCCGGCATCGCAAGAAGTTGCGTGGCACGGGGCAGACGATTACCGGTGCGTGCCTCGAGCTGAGTCAGCGACAGCGGATTCGAGAAGGTCGCCAGGTGTTCCAGAGCGGTGGTTTCAGCCTCGTCCTGCACGACCTGGTCGATGCCCAGCAGCAGTGCCGGGCTCGTATTCACCGCGGTCAGCACCAGATCGCCCGCGCGTAGCGGAAAACGATCGTCGGGCAGGGCCGTGGTATCCGCACGCTCCAAGGCGCGGAGCGTTCCCAGCGTGGCTTGGGCGAAGCGCCAGAGCACCCGCTGCCCGGTGAGCTCGGATAACCGAGCGGTAGGAACCCATTGGTGAGGTCGGCGCAAGGGATAGTCGTCGGTTGGGCCAGGGGCCGGGGATGATTCGCTATCGAGAATGGCATCGATTAGCTCCCGACGGGTCATGTTCTCCGGGCGACTGCCAAGACCTGGCATTGCACGATCGTGACACAGGGCGATGAGGGTGGCCCGATCCATCCGGTCATAAACCGGGTCGAAACCGTGGCGACGGATTGCTGGCAGTGCCATCGCGAGTCCTTTCGAATCCTTGGGCCCGGGCACTGGTTGCCCCAAGCGTGCTTCATCCTAAGCAAACGGGCCGACATATTGGCCGGTGCGGTTCCTTCACCTGCCGTTAAGCAACAGGTCATGTCGGCTTGCCACCCTGTGAGAGGCCTCATTTCCTGCGGCCCTCGCATCGTTTCGCTACCGAAAGTCACTCGTGAATCGCAACCTTCATCCTCGTGTACTAGCCGGCGCCCTGCTCACCGGATCGTTGGCCCTAAGTGTGACCCTGATCGGTCCGGAGGCCTTGGCCGCCGAGCAGCAGTTCTTCGAACGCACCGCCACCTACCCGGTGTATCAGAATCACCCGGAGGGCGAGTCGGCGGTGACGGCCGCCGAAATTTCCGCGGTGTCACCCGACGGGAAGACACTGATCTATACCGACGCGTTGGCACGGCAAATTGGCTTCGTCGACATTTCCAACGCGAGTGCCCCGCAGGGTCTTGGCACCCTGTCGCTGAAGCAGCTGGGTAATGAAGAAGACGAGCCCACCAGCGTCGCCACCCATGGCGAGTACGTCTTTGTGGTGGTCAATACCTCCGCCAGCTATGCGCAGCCCAGCGGACGGGTCGACGTGGTGCGGATTGCCGATCGCTCCGTGGTGCATAGTTTCGAGCTACCCGGGCAGCCGGATTCCATCGCGGTATCCGCCGACGGCGCCTTTGCGGCGATCGCCATCGAGAATGAACGTGATGAGGAAGCCGGGGATGGCGGATTGCCGCAGGCGCCGGCCGGGTCCATTGCGATCCTGGATTTGGCGGCTAACGAACCTGCGCAGTGGTCGCTGCGTGAGGTCCCGCTGACCAGTGGCGATCCCGGTGACCCGCAGGCCTTGCCGGTGCTGGAGCAGGCCGGTCTCGATACGCCCCAAGACCCGGAGCCGGAGTATGTGAGCATCAACGGGCAGAACCAGCTGGCGGTGAGCTTGCAGGAGAACAATGGCGTGGTGCTCGTCGACCTGCCAAGCGGCGAAATTACCGGGGCCTTCAGCACCGGGGAGGTGGACGTGGCAGGGGTGGATATCGCCAAGGATGGGCAGCTCGATCCCTCCGGCTCGCTGGAACAGGCCCCGCGCGAACCCGACGCGATTGCCTGGGCGCAGGATCGCTACCTGCTGACGGCCAATGAGGGCGACTGGAAGGGCGGCAGCCGCGGGTTCTCGGTCTTCGACACCAGCACCGGAGAGGTCATCTGGGACGCCGGGAACGAGCTCGAACGGCTGGCGCTGGCGCAGGGCCTGTTCCCCGAGCACCGGGCCGAGAAGAAAGGCATCGAGCCCGAGGGGCTGGCCGTGGCCGAGTTCAACGGGGTCGATTACGCCTTTGTCGCCGCCGAACGGGCGAATTTCGTGGCGGTTTATGAGCTAAGCGATCCCACGCAGCCGCGCTATGTGCAGAGCCTGCCAACTACCAACGGGCCCGAGGGCGTGCTGCCGATTCCGGGCCGCGACCTGCTGGCCATCTCCTCGGAGGTCGACGAGGCCGAGGAAGGGGTGCGTTCCTCGCTGAACCTCTTCAACTTCGGGGCCGCGCAGGCTGCCTTCCCGCAGCTGCAGGCCGACGGCCAGAAGGTCGCCGGCTTCGGGGCGCTGAGTGGGCTGAGCCAGGACCCGGCCAACGCGGATCGGCTCTACGCGGTCAACGACAATGCCTACCTACCGCGGATCTACTCCATCGACACCGCGCAAAGTCCGGCGCTCATCGATGGCAGTATCCCGGTGACCAAGGACGGCGCCCCGGCCCACTACGACTTAGAAGGCATTGCCGCCCGCGCCGAGGGTGGTTTTTGGGCCGTTCACGAGGGAACCCGCGGGCCCGAAAACCTGTTGCTGCGCCTCGACGCGCAGGGTTCGGTCACCGAAGAGGTTCCGCTGCCGCAGGACGTCGTCGCTGACCTAGGCAAGCAGGGGCTGGAGGGCGTGACCGTGCGTGGGGCCGACGCCGACGAGGAGGTGGTCTTCGCCCTGCAGCGCGAGGTACCCGGCGAGGATTTCGTGCGGATCGGACGGTATCGCCCGGCCGACGGGGACTTCGCCTGGTTTGGGTACGAACTCGAGCCCAGCGCCGGAAAGGGGCAGTGGAATGGTCTCTCGGAGATCACCGCACTGCCCGACGGGTCGCTGGCCGTCATCGAACGCGATAACCAGGTGGGGGAGCACGCCCAACTCAAGGCCGTATATCAGGTGACGTTGCCGGAGCCGGTGGCCGGCCAGGTACCGATGTTGCACAAGAAGCTTGCCGTGGACGTAATGCCGAGTCTGACCGGCGACAACGGGCGGGTGCAAGAGAAACTCGAGGGACTGGGGGTGACCGGTTCCGGGCAGGTGTATGTGGTCAGCGACAACGACGCGGTCAAGGACGCCACGGGCGAGACCGTCTTCGCTCACCTGGGCGCCGTCGAGGAGCTCTTCGCGCTGACCGAACAGCCAGCACCGAGCCCGAGCCCGAGCGCCGAGCCGACGCACAGCCCGGAGCCAAGCCAGTCGCCGCAACCCAGCGTCTCGGCCGAACCCAGCCAGTCACCGGAACGAAGTTCCACACCGAGCAGCACAGCCTCGGCGCCGGAGCGCGACGAGAAACTGGCCGACACCGGTTTCGCAGCCGAGCAACTCCTCGGGCTCGGCGCGGCAGCCCTGCTGATCGGTGCGGTGGTGGCGGTCGCGGCACGGATGCGACGTCGTCACTGATCGCCGCCGCTTTGGTGCGAATCATCCAGCTTCGCCACCCAACCGGTACTAATGGACTAGCCCCCGCGCCACCCCTGACGGATTAATCTAGTAGCAAGCGATTAAACGACGCGCAGGAGGACCCTCAATGCAGATCGCGGTGATGCAGGCCCAGGCGGCGGTGCTGGATATCGACGCCAACTTGGCCGCGATTGATGCTGCCGCGCACCGGGCCGTTGCGCAGGGCGCGGAACTGTTGTTGACCCCGGAACTCTTCGTGGTCGGCTACGCACCCTACCAACTGCGCGATGAGCTCGAACCCGCCATCCTGCCCGAGACGCGTGCCCGGCTGGCCGAAATTGCCGTCTCCCGCGGGATCGCCCTGGTGTACTCGTTGCCCGAGATTTCCCCGTCGGGCTGGAAAATCACCGCGACCTTCATCGACGAGACCGGTGCGCGCCTGGGCCACTATGAAAAGGTGCACCTCTTCGGCGAAGAGGAGAAGGACGTTTTCGTGCCCGGCGATCAGCCGGCGACGATCGTCGACTTCCGCGGCTTGCGCCTGGGCATGGTGATTTGTTTCGACGTCGAGTTCCCCGAGACCGTGCGCGCCGCCGCCCTGCGAGGGGCGCAGGGGTTGCTGGTCCCCACCGCGATGGGAGCGGGCTATGAGGCGGTGTGCACCACGCTGGTGCCCACCCGCGCCATGGAAAGCCAGATGTATATCGCCTACGCGAACCACTGCGGGAGCGAGGCCGGCTTCCAGCTGGCCGGCACCAGTGTGGTCGCCGGCCCCGATGGCACGGTGCTGGCGCGGGCCACGGCCGACGAGGATCTGCTTTTCGCCGATTTCGATCCGCAACTGGTGGCCAGCGCCCGCGCGGAGATCCCCTACCTGGCCGACCGTCGTCCCGAGCTGTACGAGCGCTGGGACGGCTAATCCTGCTCCGGCAGGAATGAGAGCGCTAGGTACAGCTCAATTCGCACCGCGGCCTCGCTGAGGTCCAGGTCGAGCAGTTCGCCGATGGAGGCGATATGGCGGCGCACCGAATTGCGGTGCAGATCGATCGCCCCGGCGGTCACATCCCAGGAACCGTTGGCGGCCAACCAGGCGCGCAAGACCTGCAGGTACAACCTGCGGCGCTTGGCCGGGAGCTCCAGCACACCGGCGAGGGTTTCCTCGGCCAGCTGACGCCCCGCCTGCTGCGGCAGTAGCGAGGCGAAGGTGCGCGGCAGTTCGGCGGCATCCAGGCATCGTCCTTCCTCCCGGGCGCGGCCCAACAGGCCGCGGGCCTGCGCGGTCAGGTCGGCCAACTGCCCGGCCAGTTTGGGGTTGACCTCGGCCGGGTGACTGAAAGCCGCCACGTATCCGGCACGCTTGAGCCGGTCGAAGAGGGCCTTGACCGGTTCGGCCCGGGTGATCGCCAGGAACCCCGCGTCTTCGGCCAGCACCAGCTTGGTATCCAGCAACGAACGCAGCGGGGTGACATCCGCCCCGAGCCCGCTCTCGCCGGGATCGCCCTGTTGCCGCAACGCCACCACACGCACCGGGCGGCGCGCCGGACCGCCCAGCGAGCCGGCGAAAAGCTCCAATTCGCGGGCGTCAAGATTGGCACGACCGGTGAGCAGCATGGTGGTGGCCAGCTGGGTCGGGGCGAAGGATCCCGCCATGCGCTGGCGCGCCACAACTTCGAGCAACCCCAACGCGGTCGAGGCCAGCGCGTGGTCGATGCTGGTGGGCGTCTGCGCAAAGCTCAGCTGCAACACCCCGAGCACGGCGGCGCTGCGGGTTCCACTGGTGCCGGCGCGAATCGGGAAGGCCAGATGGGTGCCGGACTCATCCTGCTCCATGACAAGCTGCCCGGCGGCCGGGGCATCCACGGCTTCGGCGCAGAGCTTGGCCAGTGCGGCCCCGTCCAGCCCGGTGCCCTTGCTGCCGCTGGCATAGTGGCGCAGCCGGCCGGCGGGACTCAGTAGTTGCACCGCGCACCCGGCCCGTTGGGCGAGCACGGTAACTAGTTGTTCCTCGGGGTTGGCCGCGGCGACGCAGCGCATCAGCGCGCGATTGGCTTCGGCGCTGTGGCGTAGTTGGCGTGCGCTGTCGGCCTCCATGAGTTTGGCAAAGGCCAGACCGATGGCGGCAAAGGGCAGCGAGGCCGGGATCTCCCACAGGGTCAGGTCGTGGCGGCGGCAGGCATCGATCACCGAGGTCGGCACCTCGAAGAAGTAGGGGTCCATCGCGAAACCCAAGGCGCTGACCTTGGCCTCGACGAGCCGGGCCACAAAGGAGTCCACCCACTGCTGGTCCTCGGCGTGCTCGACGAATAACGATCCGCTGGTGAGGATGAGTTCATGGTCGACCAGATACGGGGTGGGGTCATCGATATCACTGGGTTCGACCCAACGCAGCGGTCGGTCACCCGCGTCGTGATGTACCCGCACGTCATCGGGAAGTTGCCGAAGAAATCGGGCCAGCGTGATGGTATCCCACGCCCGAGTGAACGGATCGTGCGGTGTTATCGTTGTATCCGGTTCAGGTGCGATTTGTCCCATGGCAGACAACTTTAGTTCAAATCGAACCGTTCTGAGAGCCACCTCACAGGCCTAGGCTTGTATTCGGCACCACTGCACGTCTTTCAATGAGGATACGCCTATGAACACCACCACCGGCACGACCGGACCGGCCACCGCGCTTGGTCCGCAGCTGCGCCGACGCAAGTCGATTAACTCCATGGTCCGCGAAGCGGAGTCCAACGCCGGTCGCGGTACGCTGCGCCGCAGCTTTGGCGTGTTCCAGCTGACCATGATCAGCGTCGGTGCCACCCTGGGCACCGGTATCCTGGTGATCCTGGGCGAAACCGTGCCGGTTGCCGGTCCGGCCATCTGGATCTCCTTCGTGATTGCCGGTATTACCGCGTTGCTCTCGGCGGTGTCCTACGCCGAAATGGCCGGCATGGTCCCGGTCTCCGGCTCCAGCTACTCCTACTCCTACGCCACCATGGGCGAGGGCATCGCCTGGGTCTGTGGTTGGTGCCTCGTGCTTGAGTACGCCGTCTCGGTGGCCGCTGTCGCCGTCGGCGCCGGTGAGTACGTCAACGAAACGCTGCGCGTGTTCGGCATGGGCCTGCCCGACGCACTGGCCGGTGGCCCCTCCGAGGGTGGCGTGGTGAACCTTCCGGCGCTGATCGTCGTCGTGCTGGCCACCCTGTTGCTGGCCCGCGGCGCCCGTGAGTCGGCGATCGCGAACACCATCATCGTGGCCATCAAGACCGGCATCCTGATCTTCTTCTCGATCGTGGCCTTCACCGCCTTCGACGCCGGTCACTTCGAACCGCTGTTGCCCATGGGCGCCGCCGGTGTCACCGCTGCGGCCTCCTCGGTGTTCTTCTCCTACATTGGTTTCGACGCCGCCTCCACGGCCGGTGAAGAGGCCAAGAACCCGAAGCGCGACCTGCCGCGCGCCATCCTGCTCTCGATGCTCATCGTCACCTCCGCCTACGTGCTGGTCGCTGTCTCCGCGATCGGTGCCCGCGAATGGAACTGGTTCGACGGCACCGAAGCCGCCCTAGTGCAGATCCTGGCCGAACTGACCGGTCAGAAGTGGGTTGTGCTGCTTTTCGCGGCCTCCGCGGTGCTGGCCATTGGCTCCGTGGTGCTGACCGTGCTCTACGGCCAGACCCGTATTCTGCTGACCATGTCGCGCGACGGACTGGTTCCGCCGGTCTTCGCCAAGGTCTCACCGCGCACCGGCACCCCGCTGGCCGGCACCTTCATCACCGGTGGCCTGATAGCGATCACCGCGGCCTTCATCCCGCTCGGTGCCCTGGCCGACGCCACCAGCATCGGTACGCTCTTCGCCTTCGGCCTGGTCGGTGTCTCGGTGATTTACCTGCGCCGCAAGCAGCCGCTGGCCGAACGTACCTTCAAGGTGCCGTTCTACCCGGTCACCCCGATCCTGGGCGTTGCCGCCTGCGCCTTCCTGATGAGCCAGCTGTCCTGGCACACCTGGACCGTCTTCGGTCTGTGGATGCTCGTCGGTGCCGCGATCTACCTCGGCTACGGACGCCGCCGCTCTCGCCTGGGGCAGCTGAGCAAGCAGGAATACATCGACAGTCACCTGGGCGAGAAGTAACCGCCCACCCCCGCCACTTACGCACATCACTACCGAAGGATTGCAGAACACTCCATGACCTCACTGCACAACGCGGCAGGCGCTGCGGCACCACAGGCCGATGGCAGCATCAACATGCTGAACCCTGATTTCCCGTTCAACTACGACCTCTACCTGGAGCACCCGGCGGGCCTGGGTAGCGTGCCCGAGTCGCTGTACGGTACCGAGGTGGCCGTGATCGGAGCCGGTCTTTCCGGCCTCGTCACCGCCTACGAGCTGATGAAGCTGGGTCTGAAGCCGGTGGTTTTTGAGGCCGACGAGATCGGCGGCCGTCTGCGCACCGCAAGCTTCACCTCGGCCCCGGAGATCACCTGCGACCTCGGTGGCATGCGCTTCCCGGTCTCCAGCAAGGCGCTGTACCACTACATCGACAAGCTGGGCCTGGAAACCTTCGACTTTCCGAACCCGCTGGCCGCGCCCACCGACTCCACCGTGATCGAGCTCAAGGGCGAAAAGGTCTACGTGGAAAAGGACGAGGACCTGCCGGCCTTCTACCATGAGGTGGCCGAGGCCTGGAAACAGGCCCTGCGCGACGACGCGAAGTTCGACGAAATGCAGCGTGCCATCATGGACCGCGACGTGCACGAGGTCAAGCGCATCTGGAACTCGCTGCTCGAGGAGTTCGACGAGGAAAGCTTCTACGGCTTCATCGCCAACTCCAAGGCCTTCAAGGAGGCCGGATTCGAACACCGCGAGGCCTTCGGCCAGGTGGGCTTCGGCTCCGGCGGCTGGGACACCGACTTCCCGAACTCCATCCTGGAGATCCTGCGCGTGGTCTACACCGATGCCGACGATAACCACCGCGGTATCACCGGTGGCGCGGCCAAACTGCCGCACGCCCTGTGGAACCACGCCCCGGCCGACCTCAAGCACTGGCCAGCCGGCACCACGCTGGCCTCGCTGCACGGTGGCGCACCGCGCGGTGCCGTGGCCAAGATCCGTCGTTCCGAGCAGCCCGGCTTCAACGGTTCGAACGCCATCGAGATCACCGAACGCTTCGGGCGCACCGCGACCTACCCGGCCGTGGTTTCCACGGTGCAGTCCTGGTTACTCTCCACCGGCATCGACACCGAGGAAGGGCTTTTCCCGGCAGAGCTGTGGACCGCGATCGAGCGCAGCCACTACATGCAGTCCTCGAAGACCTTCGTCATGGTGGACCGTCCGTTCTGGAAGGACCGCGACCCGGTCACCGGCGAGTACGTCATGTCGATGACCCTCACCGACCGCCTGAACCGCGCCACCTACCTGCTGGATAACGGGGACGATCAGCCCGCGGTGATCCTGTTGTCCTACACCTGGAACGACGATGCGCTGAAGTGGCTCTCGCTCTCCGCCGAACGCCGCATGGAACTGATGCTGCACTCGCTGGAGAAGATCTACCCGAACGTGGACATCCGCAGCCACATCGTGGGCCAGCCGGTCACCGTCTCTTGGGAGGCCGACCCGAACTTCATGGGCGCCTTCAAGGCCAACCTGCCGGGTCACTACCGCTACCAGGAGCGCCTGTACACCCACTTCGATCAGGCCAACCTTGCCGCCGAACACCGCGGCATCTTCCTCGCCGGCGACGACGTGTCGTGGACCGCGGGCTGGGCCGAAGGCGCGGTGACCACCGGATTGAATGCAGTGTGGGGCGTTGTGCAGCACCTTGGCGGTAACGACGCCGAGGCAAACCCGGGCCCCGGCCAGTTCCTGGCCGAACTCGGCCCGAAGAAATTGGACTAACGCGGCCATCACCGCGTAGCGAGCACTGCGAGTGCTAGAAGCCCCGGCGTGGGCGCCCGTGACCCGGGCGTCGACACCGGGGCTTTTCGTGTCCCGCTTGCCAGTTTGTGCCGGCACGGGCGACGATGAGGTGCAGAGCTGCGTTGATGGGGGAGAAGTGACCGAAACTGTGCTGGCCGTGGACTGCGGTCAAACCGGCATTAAGCTGCGGTTGCAGAGCCCCGGGGAGCCGGTGCGCGAGTCGCGGCACCCTGGGGTGCGCACGGATCGGCCGCTGTTACCGCAACTAGCCGCCGCGGTGCAGGACAGCGGGCTGAGCGCACCCACGCTGGCCTTCGGGGTCTCCGGTTTGACCAGCGCCGAAGATGACGCCGCCGAACTCCTCGCGGTGCTTGGAGACGCGGGCATCGAACGCGTGCTGCTCACCCACGATTCGGTGACCTCCTATCTCGGAGCCCTCGGCGATCGTCCCGGAGCCGTCGTCGCGGCCGGCACCGGCGTGGTCACCCTCGCCGTTGGACCGCAACGCACCGCCCGGGTCGACGGCTGGGGCTACATCATGGGAGATGAAGGCAGCGGTTATTGGATCGGCCAGCAGGCGCTGCGGGCCGTCATGCGGGCCTACGACGGACGTGGACCGGCAACCGGCCTCAGCGAACCGGTGCGGGAACGTTGGCCACGACTCGACGAGGCCTACATTGCCTTGCAGTCCGCACCGGACCGGGTGAGCCTCGTGGCCTCCCTGGCCCGCGAGGTAGCGCGCTGGGCGCCAACCGACACGGTGTCGCGCGATATTTGCGTGCGGGCCGCCACCGAGCTGGCACAATCGGCGGCCACCGCGCTGCGCTTGGTGACCGAAGAACAACCAAGCCAGCAGTCGCTTCCGGTGGCGGCGATCGGTGGGGTGTTCTCCAATGAGCTGATCGCCGAGGAATTCACCCTGGTTCTGGGCGAGCTACAGCCGCGGGCCGAGGTGGTATCCGCCGACGGCGACGGTCTTGCCGGGGCGCTGCGCCTTGCAGACTTGAGCGCCGAACACCCGCTGATGCATCTGGTCTCCGAGGCCCGGCATTAACTTATCGCCACCGAGCTGAGGGGTCGGTCGGAAGTTCGCGAGGTCACGGTGAAAGGGCAGATTCATTGCCCGCCCATCCTCGAGTAGTTTCAGATTCCGGCTACCAAGCTTGTGGCCTTGGGAGCGCGGCGTACCTCGTAGAGACTCAGAGAGTCTATGTCACCGGCTTGGCGACTTGTCTCGGGTTATCGTCGCTCAGCAGTTCTCGCTACCCACGCGAAAATTTTCGTCATGTGTTCCCCTCGGCGCGAACGATAGCCTTCACGGCACTTAGTAGGTTGTCGTTACTCCTCGCCGCGTTGAGATCCGCCTGACAACCGGTTTTCTGGCAAATTTCGTTCCTTGGAGGGGGTTGGGTGCGCTCTGTGCCATGCCGTGGACGATATAGTCACTCGTGATTGAGATTAGGTTACGTACTTAGTGCGAATTTATTGCGGCAGAACCTATGGTTAGACTTACCTGAGCAAGAGCCCGCGACCCGCCAAGGGGGAACCGCCAATGACGGTGACCGAAACCCGGCCACGTTTACGAGACGTTTCGGTTAAGCCCGCGTCGTCTTCTCCGAACGTGCTGTTCCGTACCCATGTCATCGCGCGTCGAGAACTGGCGCCGGGCTTTATTCGTCTCACCGTGCACAGCGCGGACCTCGGCGATATGGCGTGGCATGGGGTGGACCAGCGCATCAAACTTTTCCTCCCCAAGCGGCCAAACCGGCTCGAAGGGTACCTCGCTGGCCTCCCCGAACGCGGCTGGAAAGCACTCTGGCGATCGCAGGATCTCGAAGTTCGTCCCTATTTGCGCACCTTTACCATTGCCGATGGTCGGCCCGACGTCAGGGAGATCGATATCGACTTCTTCGTCGATCATGCGCACGGTCCGGCCAGCCGCTTCGCCCAGTCGGCGGCGGTGGGCGACGAGCTGGTCTTCTCCGGCCCTCTGGCCGCACTGGATCACAAGCGCAAAGGCGTGCAATTCGCCTACAACGGCCAAGCGCAGGTGCTGATCGCCGGAGACGAAACGGCCTTCCCCGCGATGCTCGGCATTCACCGCGAACTACCCGGGAGCGTTTCTGCGCTCTTTTTGGTTCAGGCCAATTCGGCAGAGCTCGCCCAATGGATGCGTGAGCGGCTCCCCGGTCGCCAAGTTCGCCTGCTCACCGATCCGCAACAGCTGTACGAGGCGGCGACACACTGGGCGCACACCGCTGCGGGAACTTCGGCCTACGCCTGGTTCGCCGCCGAACATCAGGTCATCGGCGACCTGAAACGGGTATTTTCCGCACGGCACCGTGCCGTGCGGCTTCAGGCTCAGGGCTACTGGAACCGGCGCGGCCGGGCTGCGCTGAGCTAATCGATCATCGTCTCGCAACCATCATGAAGGGTATTCCCATGACCGTAACGACCCTGCGCCGTCGCATACTGACCGCGGCCGCCGTGCTGGCCAGCAGTGTGCTGGCCCTGAGCGCCTGCTCGTCCGCCGCACAGCCAGTCGACCCCTCCGCCGAAGCCGCAGACATGCACGAGGTAACTCATGCGCGCGGAACCACGGAAGTTCCCGTCGACCCGCAACGCGTCGTCGTACTCGAACCGGTGCAACTCGATACTGCCGTGGCCCTCGGCAAGGAACCGGTGGGAACCACCGTGGTCAACGAGACCACCGGCGTGCCCGCCTACCTCGGGGAAGAAGCGGCGGATATCGCACAGGTCGGCACCGTCATGGAGCCCAGCCTAGAGAAGATCGCGGCGCTGAACCCCGATCTGATCATCGGCACCGAATCGCGGCACTCGGCACTGTACGAACAACTTTCCGATGTGGCACCGACCGTTTACATGAAGACTCAAGCCGACCCGTGGCAAGAGAACGTGGCCTTGGTGGCCGAGGCGTTGGGGGATTCCGAAGGTGCGGCCGACCTGCTGGGCGCCTACCAGCAACGCTGTGAGTCAATCGCCCAAAGCTACAATACGGCTGATACCACCGTGCAACTGATTCGACCGCGCGATACCAGGCTGACCCTCTACGGTCCGGTTTCCTTTGCGGGTAGCACCCTAGAATGCGCCGGATTGAGCATCCCGGAACATGACTGGGAAGATATTTCACTGGATATTTCACCGGAGAAGGTGCTCGATGCCAAGGCCGATCTGGTGCTCGTGACCAGCAACGATCCCACTGATCCGGCCACGATGCCCGATAGCATCAAGGCGAATGCCGAGAGCTTCGAGAACACCCACCTGGTGGACTTCTCCTACTGGATTGCCGGAGTGGGTCCCAAGGGTGGGATGACGGTGCTCGACGACCTCGAACGAATCCTCGCTCAGCCACCAAAGTAGTACCTTGACACAAACCCTGAGTACTCAAGTCATGGGCCGCCCGGCATTGCTGGGCGGCCGTCTGGCGCTTCTAACCACCTTGCTAGCGATGAGCCTGCTGGCTTCCTTGCTGATCGGAGCGAATCAGCTCAGCCCGGGCGCGTTATGGGATGCCGCCCGCGGCGCGGGGAGCTCCGAAGCCAACTACATCCTTTTTGGCCAACGCTTGCCGCGCACCGTCGCCGGGGTAGTGGTCGGGATCTGTTTGGGGGTGGCCGGCTGTCTCACACAGGCCTTCACCCGCAATCCGCTCGCCGATCCAGGCATCTTGGGAGTTAATGCGGGCGCCGGTGTGCTGGTGGCAGTAGGTGTGGCCTTCTTTTCACTGCATACCCCGGCGCATATCATGTGGTTGGCCTGCCTCGGAGCATTGCTCGTCACCCTGGCCGTTTACGGGATTGGGTCGCGGGCGTCGGTGAACGATTCGCCACTACGTCTGTTGCTGGCCGGTGTGGCGCTAGGGGCGGCCCTATCTGGAGTGACGACCGGGATTGTGTTGACGCATCCGGACGCCTTCGACCGACTGCGCGGCTGGAACGCCGGAACCCTACTCGAACGGGGCTACGAGGTCAGTTTGCCCGCGAGCGGCATGCTGCTGATCGGAGTGGTTTTGGCGCTGGCCAGTGCCCCCGGGCTGAACTCCATGATTCTGGGGTCCGACGTGGCCAAAAGTCAGGGCGTCTCGGTGCGTCGCAACCAGGTCCTTGTGCTCGCCGCGGTCACCTTGCTGGCCGGCGCGGCCACCGCAGTGGCCGGACCGATCGCCTTTATCGGGCTGATGGTGCCGCATGTGGCCCGCTGGGTCGTTGGACCGAACCAAGTACATATCGTGTTGGTGACCCTGCTGATCGCCCCGCTCTTCGTGCTGCTCTGTGACGTGCTCGGGCGGGTGCTCGTGCTCCCCGGGGAAATGCCGGTGGGCGTGATGGTCGCCTTTGTCGGCGGTCCAGTGCTGATTGCGCTGGTGCGGCGTAAGGAGGGCACCGGGTTATGACTCAAAGGAATGAGCTGCTGCCACGCGGAGATTTTTCCGCGCGCGCCTGGAACTTGCGCCTGGGACGGTACTACCTGCAACTTCATCGCCGCGCCACCCTATTGGGTTTGCTGGGCGGTTTCCTGTTGCTCGCGCTGGTCATCCTGGCCCTCGGCTTAGGGGATTTTGCGATTGCCCCGGGCCGGGTACTTGGTGTCCTGCTACATCCCGACGGAGGCATGGAAAGTACCATCGTGAACGAGTGGCGCGCCCCGCGTGTGCTCGCCGCGGTGCTCTTCGGCGCCGGGTTGGGCCTCTCCGGGCTGTGCTTTCAAACGCTGACGCGGAACCCGCTGGCCACCCCGGATGTCATTGGGCTGGCTAACGGTTCGATGACCGGCATGATTCTGGTGCTGACCGTTGTGGGCGGGAGTTGGCCGCAGCAGATGCTCGGGTCGCTCCTCGGAGCCTTGGCCGCCGCAGCCCTGATCTACCTGCTGGCCTTCAAGGACGGTTTGCAGGGATTTCGGTTTATCGTCGTTGGTATTGGACTTGCCGCGATGTTTGGGGCGTTGAACACGTGGTTACTCCTGCGCGTTGAACTGGAGGTTGCACTGTTCGCTGCGGCGTGGGGTGCCGGTACCTTGAATAGCATTTCTTGGCAGAATGCCCTGCCCTCAATGATCGTACTGTTCGTGGCCTGCCTGATGCTGTTGGGCTTTGCACGAGGACTACGGCAACTGGATCTGGGGCACGATGTCGCCCAGTCGTCCGGGGTCCGCATTAGGGTGGTCCCGGTGCTGGTCATTGCGTTGGCGGTAGTGGTCGTTGCCGCCGTTACGGTGGCTGCTGGGCCGATATCCTTCATCGCTTTGGTGGCGCCGCAGGTGGCTCGGCGGCTGGCCGGCACCGCACATCTACCCATGGGCAGCACCATGCTGTGCGGGGCGCTTTTGTTGCTCGCCTCCGACCTAATCGCACAACACCTCATTGCGTTGACGGTGCCGGTGGGTGTGGTCACCGTGGTGCTGGGCGGACTGTATTTGCTGTGGCTGCTGAGCAGCCAGAAAGAAGGGCAACTGTGAATGAGACTGTCACCCGGCTGCTGGCCGGCGAAGGACTTACTCTCGGGTACGGCCCCCGAATTATCAGCGAGGGGTTGGACGTGCAGATCACCCCGGGCTCTTTTACTGCGATTCTCGGGCCGAACGCCTGCGGAAAGTCCACACTGCTACGCGCCCTGAGCGGGCTGGGAAAGGCCGAGGCCGGGCAGGTGATCGTCAACGATCGGCGCCTAGAAAGCTACACGCCACGACAATTGGCCAAGCACCTAGGGATGCTCCCACAGTCGGCCAGTTCGCCAGACTCGTTGACGGTCTACGAATTGGTCTGTCGCGGACGCTATGCGTACCAAGGATTTCTGCGTCAATTCGGTTCGGACGATCGGCTGGCGGTCCACGAAGCGCTCGAGCAGACCGGGCTTGTTCAGCTGGCTCACCGGCCGCTCACTCAGCTCTCCGGAGGCCAACGTCAACGCGCGTGGATTGCCATGGTGCTCGCACAACAGACAGAGCTGTTGTTGCTTGACGAGCCCACCACCTACCTGGACCTCGCCCATCAGGTGGAACTGCTGAATCTGCTCGATGAGCTTGTGCATCGCGGGCGCACCGTGGTGGCCGTGTTGCACGATCTGAACCTCGCCTTCCGCTATGCCAGTCATCTAGTGCTGATGAAGGATGGGAAGATCCGGGCACAGGGGGCACCGGCCGATGTGGTGACCAGCGACCTGATCCACGAGATCTTCGACCTGCCCAATGTGGTGATCTCCGACCCGGTCACCGGATTGCCCTGCCTCATCCCCAGCGATAGCCGAGCAATGAAGCGCAGCTAGGCTTAGGGCTATGACGACCAGAAGCCCTAACGATTCGCTGCTAATAGATTTCACGGTGCAGAAGTTCGACGAACTCGTCGCCGTGGTGGCCTCGCTTACCGACGAGCAGGCCAACTATGTGCTGCCGGTGCCTGGCAGTAACTCGGCCATTCAGCTGCTGAGCCACTGTTGCGGGATGATGCGCCGCTGGAGTTCCACGGTCAATCGCGGGGTTACGGTGCCACGGGATCGCGCGGCGGAATTTACCGTGCAGATGCCCGTGGCCCAAGGTCTGGAGCTGGCGGCGGCCACGCGTACGGCCTTCCTCGAAGATCTTGCCCTCACGGATCTCACCGCACCGTCGGTGGCTCTGCCCGCCGAGCGCGCGGAGCCGTGGTTCGATACCTGCGGGGGCGTCATCCTGCACGTATTCGAGGAACTCTGCCAGCATCTAGGGCAGCTTGAGATCACCGTGGATCTGGCGCGGGCTAACTCCTAGGCCGGGTCTTCGGCGGCCTTGGCACCCCACTCGTCCATGAACTCTTCGTCGGTGAGCTCTTCGAGGTCCTTGCGAACCGATTCGATCAGTCGCTCGGCCTCTTCGATATTTGAGGTCTTCAGGGTCAGGATGACCGAGTTGTCGGCGCGCGAGTGGACGACGACGGCGGCACCAATGGGTTCGATTTCATTGGAGCCCAGCGCCGCCGAGGCGATCGCGGCAACCCAGCGTCCCGCGGCGCGCAGGGGAGTCTCGTGGCTCTGTTCCAGACGGGCCTCGTAGTGGTCAGCGGCATGAGATTCGGTGCTCATGATTCTCCCTCGGCTGGGCGGCAACATTTCCGTTGTCCCAAGCATAGGTCTGATCTGTTCGTTGAGCTACTTGGCGGCCTTTCTCGCTCGGTAGGCACGCACATGCTCGCGGTTTGCACAGTTACCGGTGTCGCAGTATCGCTTGGAATTGTTGCGTGAAAGATCGAGCAGGGCCGCATGGCAATCCTGCGAGGCGCAGATCCGCAGGCGGTCCAGACCATCGGCGCTGATCACCTCGGCCAGGGCCACCCCCGCGGTAACCGCCATCCGGTCGTAGAGCGGGGCTGATTCGGTCACCGCATGCAGAAAGTAGCTCTTGCCGTCGCGGGTCACCAGCTGTGGCAACGCGCGTCCGTTGCGCAGAATGTAGTTCACTCGGTGCACGGCCTCTTCGACCGGTGCGGTCCAGATGGCTTGAAGCTGGGAGCGCAGCAGACGAATGGAGCGAAGTTCGGCCTGGTTGCGGGCGCGCGGACCGGCGAAGCTCTGCGCGGAGAGGTACTGGTCGAGGTCCGCCACCGTGGAGAGGAGGTCGACCAGCGGGCTGCTGGTGTTTAGCAGGTCCACGATCGAACGCAGCGTGCGTTCGGTGTCGGGGGCAAAGCTCATTCTCGGTCCTGTCGTGCGCGGATGCCGTCCTAGCTATTCTAGGGTTCGTTGGCCAACCGGTACGACTCGGCGATGAGCTCGCCCAGCACCTGGGCATCGATCCGGTCCATGCGAACGAGGACAAGCAACGGCGAGCGTTGATGATGCGCCGTCCAGTAGTAGGTTTCCGGATCGAGCGCGGCGAGCGCTTCGCGTTCGTCGGACTTTACCGTCAGCACGCCATCTTCCCAGATGCGGGCAAATAGGGTGCGGGCAAACCACGCCGGTTGCCCCCAGCTGAGGCGTTCACTGACCCCGGGCAGACGCAGCGCCGCATCGCGGACGTCTTCTTCGCTGACCATAACGGCAGTGTCGCAGGGCTCTTGCCGAAGTTCAACGGTTCCGCTCCTGCGGGCTCGCCTGACATGCTGGAGCCATGACGTCGACACTCGGTGAACCGTCGCGGAGCGTGCGGTCCTGGAAACTGCTTCCCGCGGGGCTGATTGCCTTGTGCGCGGTGTTGCTCTTTGCGGTGGGTAACGATGTGGCCGGTTATGCGTCGTTGGCCGCCGGTGTCGTGGCCGCCGCATTGATCGATCGCGAACTGTTGCGGGATCTGTCGCTGATTGCCGGCGGGTTGCTGATCATTAGTATCGTCCCGCTGCATGCGGATCTGAGCCTGCAACATATGGCGCTGATGGGTACGGCGTTGACCTTGGCCGTATTGCTGCCCTGGCTCATCTCGCGCTTCGTCTACCGTGAGCGGATCATTCGGTTTCCGGTCAATACCGGGCGGCCGTGGCCGCTGGTCGCGAAACTCTACCTCGTGGGGATCATCGGGCTGGCCTACCTGATTCTGCCCTTTTACCTGATCAACACCGGGGTTTATCACAATTGGCCCGATGCCTCCGATCCGGTGATCTTTGTCCGTCTCTTTCTGGGCGTGAACGCGGTAGGTATCTGGGATGAGCTGTTCTTTATCTGCACGAGCTTCGCGTTGTTGCGTCGGCATTTTCCCGATTGGACGGCGAATACCCTGCAGGCGGTCATGTTCACTTCTTTCCTGTGGGAGATCGGTTATCAGACGTGGGGGCCGCTGATGACCTTTCCCTTTGCGCTTTTGCAGGGATACACCTTCAAGCTGACGAAGTCGCTGAGCTATGTGGTGTCGGTTCATCTCATTTTCGACTTCGTGCTGTTTCTGGCCTTGGTGCATGCGCATAACCGGCAGTGGCTACCGATCTTTCTGTACTGACCGGTCGGAGGCATTGCCTTTGCGTGCCGCGTCCTCGTAGCCTTAGCGATACGAACGTTATTCATATATTGCGGAAGGCGCAGATGAGCGAGAGCATTCTGTTCACCGGCGGCACGATCTGGCGCGGCAAGGGATTACCCGAGGCGAGCGACTTGCTCATTCGCGAAGGCGCCGTGGCGGCCTTTGACGCCGAGGCCCGGGCACAGGGTGCCTCGCGGGTAATCGACCTCGCCGGGCGCTTTCTCATGCCCAGTTTTGGCGAAGGGCACGCGCATCCGATCTTCGGCGGGCTCGAATGGGCCGGGCCGCAGATCACCGAGGTGGACTCGGTGGCCGGAATCGTTGAGGCGGTGCGCGAGTACGCCGCGCAGCATCCGGATCAAGCATGGATTCTCGGGGCCTCCTATAACGGTTCACTGGTCGAGGAGGGGCTATTTCAGGCCCGCTGGCTCGATGAGGCGGTGCCCGACCGCCCGGTGGTGCTCCGGGCGTGGGACTATCACACGCTCTGGTGCAACTCGAAGGCCTTGGAACTAGCCGGGATCACCGCCGAGACCCCGGAACCCGAACTCGGGCAGATCCCGCGCGATGCCGACGGTGCACCGCTGGGGGTTTTGCGTGAATGGGGTGCCGTTGACCTGATGCAAAGGGTGAACCCCGGCCATGACTTTGAGCAACGGGTTGCCGCGCTCGCCGCCGCCAGCGCCCATTTGGCCTCCTTGGGGATCGGCTGGGTGCAGGATGCCTGGGTGCAGCCCGAGGACGTCGAGGTGTATCTGGCCGCGGCCGAGCGCGGGCTGTTGAAGAACCGCTTTAACCTCGCGCTCCTGGCCGACCCGCGTGAATTTCCGGGCTCCCTGCCGCGGCTACTGGATTCGCGGCGCCGAGTGGAGCAGGCCGGGCATGAGCTGCTGACCGCGCACAGCGTGAAGTTCTTCGTCGACGGGGTGGTGGAGAACCAGACCGGGGCCCTGCTCGAGCCCTACTGCTCCACCCTGCACGATCACGGTCTCTACATCTGGCAGGCCGAGCCGTTGGCGCAGGCGGTCGGCGCGGTGGATGCCGCGGGGTTTCAGGCCCACCTGCATGCCATCGGCGATGGAGCGGTGCGGCGGGCGCTGGATGCCATCGAAGCGGCGGCGCGCGCCAACGGACCCAGCACGCACCGGCCGGTGATCGCCCATGTGCAGTTGGCCGACGGGGTGGATCTGCAACGTTTCGCCAAGCTCGGGGTGATTCCGGTGATGCAGCCGCTGTGGGCGCAACTCGACGATTTGATGACCGTGCTGACGGTGCCCCGCTTGGGAGCCGAACGCGCCGCACGGCAGTACCAGCTGCACACGCTACAGAGCAGCGGTGCGCCGTTGGCCTTTGGGTCGGACTGGCCCTGCTCCGAGGCGAACCCGCTGGCGGGGATCGCGGTGGCCGTGGGTCGCATGACCGCGCAGGGCTACCCGGAGGGCGGTTGGGTGCCGGAGCAACGACTGGATGCCGAAACTGCGCTCGCCGCCTACACCGCCGGCGTCGCCCACCAAGCCTTCGCCGACCGGCTGGCGGCACCGTGGGGTGTGCTGGAACCCGGGGCGAGCGCGGATCTGGTGGTGCTCGAGCGCGACCCGCGCCAGGTGCCCCTGAGCGAACTGGCAGACGTGCAGGTGGTGGCCACCTATCTGGCCGGTCTCCCCAGCTTTAGCCGCTGGGAGGCTTAACGGGGGCCGCCCCCGGACCGCGTGTTGCGGGTCGGTCCGGGGGCGGGATTCGTCGTCCGGTTATTTCTTGCCGAAGGAGCGCAAGCGCAGCGAGTTCAGCACCACGAGCACCGAGCTGGCCGCCATGGCCGCACCGGCGATCATCGGGTTCAGCAATCCCAGCGCCGCGATCGGAATGCCGGCGGTGTTGTAGGCGAAGGCCCAGAACAGGTTCATCTTGATGACCCGCAGGGTGGCGGTGGACAGGTCGATGGCCTGCACCACCTGCTCGAGCGAGTTACCCATCAGGGTGATATCCGCGGCCTCGATGGCCACATCGGTGCCCGAACCCATGGCGATGCCCAGGTCAGCCTGCGCCAGGGCGGGAGCGTCGTTCACACCGTCGCCAACCATGGCCACCACGCCGCCGGAGTCTTGCAGCTCGCGGATGGCGTCGACCTTCTGCGCGGGCAGTACCCCGGCGCGCACATCGGCCTCATCGATGCCGACCTTGGAGGCTACCTGCGTGGCCACCTGCTGGTTATCACCGGTCAGCAGCACCACGCGCAGACCGCGTTCACGCAGGGCGGCGATGGCCGGGGCCGAGCTGTCCTTGATGGTATCGGCCACCGAGATCACCCCGGCAAACTCCCCGTCGACGGCCACCAGAATTGCGGTGGCCCCAGCCGCTTCGGCCGATTCGAGCAGCTGAGTGCCCGCCCGATCCAACTCGGTGCCGTTATCGGCCAGCCAGCTGCGCCGGCCAACCACCACGCGCTGCCCCTTCACGGTGGCACGCACGCCGCCACCAGCGTCGGAATGAAAGTCACTGGCCTCGGGCAGCTGCCCGGCCTCGGCACCGGCGCTGGCGATCGCCCGGGCGATGGGGTGTTCGGAATGGTGTTCGACGGCGGCGGCGAGCGCGAGCACGGTGTCCTCGCTGAAACCGTTGACCGTGGTCAGTCCGCTAAAGCCCATATCACCGGTGGTGACGGTGCCGGTCTTATCCACCACGACGGTGTCCAGCCGGCGGGTATCTTCCAACACCTGCGGGCCGCGGATCAAAATGCCCAGCTGGGCGCCGCGTCCGGTACCGACCAGCAGGCCGATGGGCGTGGCCAACCCCAGGGCGCAGGGGCAGGCGATGACGAGCACGGCCACCGCCGCGGCGAAGGCCCGCAGCAGTTCGCCGCCGAAGATCAGCCAGGCCGCGAAGGTCAGTACCGCGACCGCCAGGACGATCGGCACGAAGACCGCGGAGATGCGGTCGGCCAGCCGGGCAATCGGGGCCTTGCCGGACTGCGCCTCGGACACCAGGCGACCCATTTGGGCCAGCGTGGTGTCCGACCCCACCCGTGTGGCACGCACGAGCAAGCGTCCGCTGGTGTTGATCGTCGCTCCGATGACCTCTGAGTCCGGTCCGACGCTCTGCGGCACCGATTCGCCGGTGATCAGCGAGCTGTCCACAGCGCTGGTGCCCTCGGTGACGACGCCGTCGGTGGCAATCTTGTCGCCGGGCCGCACGACGAAGATGTCATCCGGCACCAGCTGATCGGCGGGGATGCGTTCCTCGCGTCCCTCGCGCAGCACCACCGCTTCCTTGGCACCCAGGCTCAGCAGCGACTTCAGGGCATCCGAAGCGCGGTCCTTAGCCCGTGATTCGAGGTAGCGGCCGAGGAGCAGGAAGGTGGCCACCACCGCGGCGGTCTCGAAGTAGAGGGCGTGCCCGCTCATCGACATGCCGGTCATGGCCGTCATCTGCGGGTTCCGCAGCAATTCGAAGAGCGAGAACAGGTAGGCGGCCAGCACACCGATGGACACCAGCGTGTCCATGGTCGAGGCCAGGTGGCGTGCGTTGACGGCGGCGGCCTTGTGGAAGGGCCAAGCCCCGTAGAAGACCACCGGGGTCGCCAGTGCCAGTGCCACCCAGCCCCAGTTGGCGAATTGCGCCGCGGGCACCATGGAGATGATGAACAGGGGAACGGTGAAGATGGCCGAGACGATCAGCCTGCGGAGCAGGTGGTCGGGGACCAGATGCTCGTGGTCGCCATGGTGGCCGTGCTCATCGTGTCGCGAAGGTTGCTTCACATTGGCCGAGTAGCCGGCCGCCTGCACGGCGTCGATCAGTTTCTCATCGCTGATGTCCGCGGGGGCCTCGACGGCCGCCGAGTTCAGCGGTAGGTTGACCGCGGCGCTGACACCGGGAAGTTTGCCGAGTTTTCGTTCCACGCGGTTCACACAGGAGGCGCAGGTCATGCCTTGAATATCGAGGTTGACGGTGCGGGTTGAGCCGCCGTGGTCGTTCGTCCCGCCGTGGTCGCTGTGATTGGAGTGTGTGGACATGTCGATTCCTTGTCGGTTTCGCGCAAGGATGGATTAGGCGTTGATGTGCTCCACGCTGTAGCCGGCTTCGTCGATGGCCGCGCGAATGGCCGTCGGATCCAATGCCGAGGTGGAGGAGATGGTCACCACGGAGGTGCCGCCGGTATTCAGCGTCACCTGCACGTCGTTAACACCTTCGAGTTCGGAGAGTTCTTCGCTGACCGAGGAGACGCAGTGGCCACAGGTCATGCCGCTGACGCCCACTTCGGTGGTGGTGCTGGTCGGCGCGGAGCCGATCTGCAGACCCTGCGCGTTGTTCTTGTTCTCGTCGGTGCCGCAGCCGCAGCCGCATCCGCTGGAGGAGGTCATGATTCTCGATCCTTTGCTTGTTGGGTTCTAGCGCACAAGCCGGGCGATGGCCGCGCTGGCCTCGCTGACCTTGTCCGCCACGATGCTGTTATCGCCGGTGCGCAGGGACTCTTCGGCGGCCCCCACGACACAATGTCCGATATGTTCCTCAACCAGTTGCACGCTGACCTTATGCAGGGCCGCGTTAATGGCGGAGATCTGGGTGAGAATGTCGATGCAGTATTTGTCCTCGTCGATCATCTTCGCCACACCGCGGACCTGACCCTCGATGCGCCGCATACGACGCTCGAGGGCTGCCTTGTCCTTGGTGTACCCGTGTTCTGGGCCGTGATCTCCGGGATCCTGGTGAGTATCCATGGGCTCAATAATACCCCTAGGGGGTATGTTGTCAAGTACCCCCTGGGGGTATCTAGCTTCACATCGTTCATAGCCGATGCACGGTAGGGTAGTGCTGTGATCCGCAAAGAACTACGCGTGCGCCCAATATCCGGCGCCGAGCACACCGCCTTTCTTGCCGACCAATCCAACGTCAGCTTCCTGCAGCGGCCCGAATGGGCTCAGGTCAAGGGCGGCTGGAAGCCGGAGTCGTTGGGCTGGTTCGAGGCCGATACGCTCGTCGGCACCGCCCTGGTGCTGCATCGGGCCGCTCCGGTGATCCGCAAAACCCTGGCCTATGTGCCCGACGGACCGGTGATCGACTTTGCCGCCCACACGCCAGCCGAGGTGCTCAACCCGCTGGCCAGTTATCTGCGCAACCGCGGAGCCTTCCAGCTGCGCGTAGGCCCGGGGCTCATGCGCAAAACGTGGGCCGCCGGGGTCGTGCGCAAATCGCTGGGCAAGGAAGGCCTGCGTAGCCTCGAGGATCTGGAACCCGCGCAGCGTAGCGAACAGGGCGAGCAGCTGGTGCAGACGCTACGCGACCTGGGCTACGCCAAGCAGGAGACCGGCATGGACTTTGCGGTCGGTCAGCCCGAGTACGTCGCCCGGGTGTCGCTGCGCGATGCCGCCGGGGAACAGCTGGAGGCCGATGCGGTGATGGCCAGCTACTCGTCGACGACCCGAAATGAAACCCGTAAGGCCCTGAAGGGCCCGCTACAGGTCGAGGTCGGCGAGGTAGCGGATATGGCCCGTTTCCATGCGCTCTACGATCACACCGCGGACCGCAACGAATTCACCGGCCGGCCGCTGAGCTACTTCGAGAATATGCACCGCGTACTCAACGGTGCCGTGCCCGGCTCCTGCACCCTGTACCTGGCCAGCCACGAGGGAGAAGACCTCGCCGCCGCCATTATGGTGCGTTCCTCGGACCGTGCCTGGTACCTCTACGGCGCTTCCTCCTCGGCGCAGCGCAAGCTCTTCGCCCCGAAGGCCTTGATGCAGCGCATGATCGCCGACGCCTCCGCCGCCGGATGCCAGCATCTGGATCAGGGCGGGGTAAGCCCTACCCTGGACGCGCATCACCACCTAGCCGGGTTGACCAAGTTCAAGACCAATACCGGTTGCGACATCGTGCAGACCACGGGCGAATGGGATCTGGCGCTGAACAAGCCCATCGCCTGGGCCTTCGACAAGTACATGGCCTGGCGGAAGAAG
Organism: Glutamicibacter endophyticus; assembly: GCF_048457885.1. Lineage (NCBI taxonomy): Bacteria > Bacillati > Actinomycetota > Actinomycetes > Micrococcales > Micrococcaceae > Glutamicibacter > Glutamicibacter endophyticus. The sequence continues at coordinate 3,139,442 of NZ_CP174200.1, read as the reverse complement.
TAGGACCAAACGATGAGCATTGACGCAGCCCAGCCTTTCGTGCCGGTCATCCTCGGCGGCGACATCGGCACCTACACCTTGGCCCGTGAATTCCACGAGGCCTACGGCGTGAAGTCCGTCGTGGTGCCCGCGGCCGGCAACGGCGTGATCGAACATTCGGTGGCCGTGGAGCTACACCCCATCGGCTCGATGGCCGACGAAACCCGTGTGGTGGCCCGGTTGCTCGACTTGGCCAGCGACCTGGTGGCCGACGGTCCGCGCCCGCTGATGCTCTTCGGTTCGCTGGACTATCACGTCATGCTCATCGCCCGGCACCGTAGCGAGCTGGCCGCGCGCTTTGTGATTCCCTACCCAACGCTCGAGGTGATTGAACGGGCCGCGGTGAAGGAAAACTTCTATCGCTTGGCCCAGTCGCTGGGCGTGGCCCACCCACGCACCGTCGTACACCGCCCGGGTGACGATCTCGGCGAGCTGACCCGTGAACTGAGTTTCCCGCTGATCGGCAAGCCATCGAGCTCGGCCGAATGGATCGCCGCCAAATTTGCCGGTAAGCAAAAGATCCACACCATCGAGAACGAGCAACAATTGCGTGAGTTGCTGGCCTTGATCGATGGCAGCGGCTACAGCGCCGGTTACATCCTGCAGGAGTACATTCCCGGCGGCGACGACGCCATGCGGCTGTGCACCTTCTTCTCCACCACCGAGCAGAAGGTTGTCTTCGCCGGCTATGGCGAGGTAGTCATCGAGGAACATGCTCCGCTGGTGCTGGGCAACTCGGCAGCCATCGTGACCGGGCAGCATGAACAGGTCGCCGCGGACGGGGCGCGCATGCTCAACGAGCTGGGATATAGCGGCATTGCCATGATCGACGCCAAGTACGATGCCCGCGATGGGCAGGTGAAGTTCTTCGAGATTAACCCGCGGCTGGGGCGCAACCACTTCTACCTCACCGCTGCCGGGGTCAACCCGGCACGTTTCTACGTGGCTCAGTACCTCGGCCCCGACTTCGAAAAGACCGCACTGGATACCGCGGCGACCGTGCGCGACGCCAACGGGTTGCTGCAGCTTCGCGAGGAACGACTGTTTACGGTGCTCCCCAAGCACCTGCTCCGCCGATTCCTCGGCACCGCCACCGGGCGCAAAGCCAAGGCGCTGCTAGCCGCCAAACGCGTCTCGAACCCGCTGAAGTATGCCCCGGAAACTCACTGGCGGCGACGGCTGTACCTGAAGATTAACGCGATCAATCACTACCGCAAATACAAGAAGTTCCCGCCGCGCGAACTCTAGGAACGTTCGCGCGGACGCAGGTCCTCACGGGTGATCTCTTCGGCGCGCACCGCGTTCTGCGCTTCGATGGCTTCGAGCAGTGTGCCGTGTTCGACGCGTTCCTCCACGGCATCGCGTGCGAGCCGCGAGCGTAGCATCGAACCCCACACCTCAGAGAGATCCGCGTAGAGGTTCAGTAGGGCCTGATTCTTGCTGGCCGCCAGTACGGCACGATGGAATTGCGCGTCGACTTCGAGGTAATCCTCAATATCTCCGCGGTCCCAAGCTAGCTCGCGCTCGGCGAGTAGCTGGCGCATGCGCGTCAGGTCCGCCTCATCGCGGCGTTGCGCCGCAAGACGCGCGCCGCTGGCGGCCAATTCGGTGAGCAGCTCGGTGACCTGCTCGCTGGGTGTTTCGGCCATGCGGCGAGTAAACACTCCGGCTAATTCACTGGTGGCCACCACGTAGGTTCCCGAGCCCTGGCGGATATCGAGCAGGCCGTTGGTGGCCAAGGAGCGCACCGCTTCCCGCACGGTATTGCGGGCAACTCCGAGTTGTTCAACCAGTTGCGGTTCCGTGGGAATCTTCTCGCCCACCTTCCAGTCACCGCCGATAATCCGTTGGCGAAGCTCGTGGAGCACTTGCTCCACGAGGTTTTGCCGCGTCAGGGTGGGCAAGGTCTCCGAGGATCCTTTACGCTGAATCATCCTATGATTATATGATTGCTTGCATGAGTTCGAAACCTTCGCTGCCGAAATGGCTGGGCGTGGTGCTTTTCATTGGCATTGTTTTAGCCGCACTGAATCTTCGCCCCGCTGTTGTCTCCCTCGGCCCGCTGCTTAACCTGGTCATCGACGACCTGCAGATGAGCGGCTTCGTGGCTGGACTGCTCACCAGTGCGCCGGCCGTATGTTTTGCGTTGTTTGGTGCCTTGGCACCGCGTCTAGCGAAGCGGCGTGGACCCGAACTGGTGGTTCTTGCCGCGATGCTGGCTATCACCCTCGGTGTTCTGTTGCGTTCGCTGGCCCCGACGACCGCGCTTTTCCTACTGCTCAGTGCCTTAGCGCTGAGCGGTATCGCGGTGGCCAATGTGCTCATGCCGGTTCTAGTGAAACGGTGGTTTCCGCACCGTATCGGGTTGGTGACCGGAGCCTATTCGGTGGCTCTGGCCATTGGATCCTCGTTGATCGCTGGAGTGGCGGTACCACTAAATAACGCCCTGGGTGGGCACTGGCGTCTGGGCCTTGGCGCCTGGGCGGTACCCGCAGCGGTGGCCGTCGTCGTTTGGGTGGTGCTGAACCTGGGATTGCGTCCGCATATCCAAGCTCAGCGAGATGCCGAGCTGGTCACGGCGGCGGATGTACAGGGCGAAATCGTCATCTGGCGTAGCCCCACAGCCTGGTGGTTGGCGATCTTCTTCGGTCTGCAGGCCTCGATGGCCTATATCAATATGGGGTGGATGGCGAAGATCTTCACCGACTTTGGATTGGGCGCCGATCGGGCCGGTTGGCTACTGGCCATCATTATGGGTGTCTCGGTACCGCTGTCCTTCTTCATCCCCACGACCGCGGCTCGTTTTGCGCACCAGGGGGCGATCGTTCTCCTGCTGGGCATTAGCGGCCTGGTGGGTATCGCTGGTCTCCTGCTCGCGCCGGTCTCCGGCGCATTGCTCTGGGCGTTGCTGCTGGGGTTCTCGGGCTGTACGTTCTCGCTGACCCTGACCATGATCGGGCTCAAGGCACGCACCACCGCCGGTGTGGTGAAATTGTCGGCCTTCACGCAGTCCGTCGGTTATCTCATTTCGATCCCGGGACCGCTGGTGGTGGGAGCTCTCCATGAGGCAACTGGCTCGTGGAACGGACCCATATTGTTCATGGGAGGCATTCTGCTCTTGTTGTGCGTCGCCGGTTATATGGCTGGACGACCACGCTATGTCGAGGGTGATCTCCATGGCGAGCTTGAAGAGGTCACCGCGCGTTAAGCACCCTTTGCTCCGCATCGAAAAGATGAACCGGTACCAGTTCGTGGCATACAGTTAAAGCCGGTAGACGAAGGGAAAGCACCATGGGGTTCACCTCTATTTTCAAACGTATCTTCAAGATCGGGGAGGCGAACGCGAATGCTGCCCTCGACGCGGTTGAAGATCCACAGAAAATGATGGACCAGACCATCCGCGACTACACCAAGAACATTTCCGAGGCCGAAGCCGCCATTGCTACGAGTATCGGTAACCTGCGCATGCAGGAAGAAGATCAGAGCAAGGCGCGGCGCGAAGCTGAACAGTGGGGCGTAAAGGCGCTGGCCGCCTCGAACAAGGCCGAAGAGTATGCGGCCGCGGGGGATAGCCTGAACGCCGATAAGTTCAACCAGCTGGCTACCGTAGCGATTAAGAAGCAGAGGGCCAGCGAGAAAACCGCAGCCAATCTTGAGGCACCTATCGCGACTGCCCGACAGGCCGTGGAACAGCTCAAGAGCGGGCTGAACGGCATGAAGGAAAAGCACCGCCAATTGGTTTCGAAGCGCGATGAGTTGGTGGCGCGTGCGCGCAACGCCAAAACACAGGGGCAGATGCTCGACGCACTCAAGGCCATGGATGTTTCCGACCCGACCTCCGAAATGGGGCGATTCGAAGCTGCGGTACGTGCCGATGAAGCGAAGGCGCGTGGTGCTGCCGAACTGGCGGCCTCTTCACTGGACTCGCAGTTCGCTGAATTGGATAACCTGGGGCAGGACTCTGAAATTGAAGCACGGCTGGCGGCCATGAAGAACGAGAGCAACGTTCTGGAGGAAGCCGATGAGCCCGGACAGCTTGAAGCCTCGGCACCTGAAATGTCGGAGATCGAAGCACGTCTTGCGGCGCTGAAGAAGAATCAGGGATAACTTAGTAATTTCCTCATGGGCTGGTGACGCGCTCGGGATCCCGGTTTATGCTCGAAAGTGGCTAACCAATAAGCCACTTTCGATCAAGGAGCGGATTTCCTCATGCAACAGATCGTCCCCAACTTTTGGTTCCATAAGAATGCCGAGGAGGCCGGCGATTTTTACGCCTCCGTTCTTCCAAAGACAACTGCCGAAGTCACTGGCCGATACCCCACTGAGGGGCTACAGGATTTCCAACGTGACTTTGCTGGCGAGCCGGTGACCGTCGATGTGACGATCGACGGGTTCATTGTCCGGCTACTCAATGCTGGCGGAGAGTTCACGCCGAACCCTTCGTTGTCGATCTTTTTGAACTTTGACCCGCTGTTCTTCGAGGCGAATCCGGAGGAGGCCCGCGAAGCTCTAGATGCGACCTGGGCCGGGCTGGCCGAAGGCGGCTCGGTGCTCATGCCCCTCGATGAATATCCCTTCAGCCGCAGATATGGCTGGGTGCAGGATCGATACGGCGTGAGCTGGCAGCTGACCCTATCCGATGTCGAAGGGGAACCACGCCCCTTCGTGATTCCGGCTCTGATGTTCGCTGGTTCCGCGCAGAATAAGGCCGAGGAGATGACCGACTTCTATCGGAGCGTTCTGCCGGACTCGGCTGAGGGCAGTAAATTCCGCTACGGTACCCCAACCGGTCCAGCGAGCGCAGACGCCTTGATGTATAGCGAAATGAAACTCTGCGGGCAGTGGTTCGCCGCCATGGATTCGGGTGTTGAACAGCCTTGGAGCTTTACTCCGGGTGTTTCGCTGCAGCTGAGCTGCCACGGCCAAGAAGAAATCGACCGCATCTGGGAGGCCTTCTCCGCTAATCCGGATAACGAGGTCTGCGGCTGGCTCACCGACAAGGCGGGATTGAGCTGGCAAATCGTTCCCGACAATATGGACGAGCTGCTGGCACGTCCTAACGGTTTCCAGAATCTGATGGGAATGAAGAAACTTGTCATCGACGAGTTCTAGCCCGGGGAACCGGCGCGGCGTAGAGTGACTTGCACCGGGACGGGCCACGACCCGGTACGGAACGGATAACGCCAATAATCTGGGAGGTTTCCATGGGTGATTTTCACGCTTACACCATGGAGGAACGGGCTACGTACTTGGCACCGGCTTGCGAACGTTGCGGCCAGCACCGGCATGTGGTCTGGGAGAGAGTTGAGTCCGGCGAAGATAAATGGTTGCCGCGCGACGCCGGATGTTCGAACGAAGCCTGCACCGCCTGAATCACGATGTCACCACAATGGGAGGGACCCAAGCGGGTCCCTCCCATTGTGCTACTAGATCATCCGTGCGTTACTGTCCGCCGGCCTCGATGGCTTCGGGGCTCATCCAGGCAATCTCCCAAACGTGACCGTCCGGGTCTTTTACGGCGCCCTGGTACATGCCCGGGAACGGCTCTGCAGCGGCGCGGTAGATGGTTCCGCCGCCCTTTTCGGCGTTGGCGAGGAACTCGTCAACCCCCTCGCGAGTGTCAGAGGACAGCGCATTCAGCGCCTCGCGCGAGGTGCCGCCGACCACCGGCTCGTCGCCGTCGACGAGGAAGGTGGCAAAGAACTCGCTACGCAACACCATGATGGTAATGGCATCGCTGATGACCCAGGACGAAGCGTTTTCGTCTGAGAAAACATCATTCTTGGTGAACCCTAGGGCAGCGTAAAATCGGTCGGCCGCGGATAGATCGTTGGTGGGTAGGTTAACAAAGATCATTCGACTCATGTTGAGACCTCATAATGCGATGAAGAAGGATGCGCTGGTTGCGCAGGCACTAGTCTGCCCGGAACCACCGACGTGGTCAATGGACTTTAAATCTTTAGTGTGGAGTGGACGATCAGCCGTCGTCGGGCGGATCGAGACGAGGGCCTATAACCATCCTGACTGGTTGGTCGAGATCTTCTTGGGCGTATCGCGCGGCGATCCGGGCGCGTGCGGCCACCGCAGCACGCGGCGCGACTTGATTGCGCCGCGCTGACCATGTGGGCCATGCATGCGTGGGCGGCACACAATCTTCGGTTCGTGCCACGCCAGTCAACGGCGGCGCTGGTGCCGAATAACTTCGGCCCGATGGAGTCGTGATCTGGATATCTCCGGCCTGGGTGTCGGTGACGATTTCGATCCAGCCGGGTGCGTCTTTAGCGCGATTACAACAACCGCAGCGGGCCGCGCCGTTTTCTATGGCAGTCCGTCCACCGTGCCGCCACGGAACCACGTGGTCGGCTTGCTCGGCGTTACCTCCGCAGAAAGGCGTGCGGCAGCGCCGGTCCCGGAGCCAGAGGATCTCCTTTAGCGCCTTGGGGAACAGCCGGCTTCGACGATCCATGGCAATGAGTTGTTGATCCCCCGGGGCCGTGTAGATTCGCTGCAGGGCAGTGAACAGTTCCATGCGACGTGCTTGATCCGTGGGGGTTGTCTCGTCGCTCGCTGCCGAAATTAGCTCTCGTACCCGGGCCGCCGGGAGATAACCGTATCCGGGCAGGTGGGCCGGTTCGCGATCTCCTTGAAGCAGCGAACGGTCGGTCATGACCAGTTTCAGTTCCAAATTAATCGGGGCACGACCCACCGGCTGTGGCTCGTCTGCTGCATCATCGGTGGCCAGCGTGTGGGTGATGAAAAGGTCCGCTCCGAGCTGTGCTTCGCTGCGCGGGTCGCCGGATTTCCGGGCCGCCTTGATCCGGCCGGTAAAGCTAGTGAGGAGCGCCATGCCGCTTTCGAGGGGTAGCTTGCCGCTGACCCGTACACAGTCGGCATCCGGACGTAACCGGAGGAACCGTTCCTTGGCGGCGGCTGCTAGCCGATCGGCGGATTCGGCGGTGTTATGCCGTTGGGTATAGCTACGTACGATATCGGTGATTTCGCGCGGGCTGCGCCCAAAAAAGAGCCGTGGGTTCTCCTGATAGACCGTATTGAAGTCACGGCGATGCGCCTGTGATGTGCGATGCAGTGCGGAGGCGGCGGCCAGTGCCTGGTCTTCGCTTAGTTCGCCATTGAGGAAATGCGCGAAAACGGAGGGCGCCTCGGTGCGTAAGAGTCGCACACATCGCAGATAATGTTGGGCTCCGCGTTGTGGGGCGCGGCGGGCCAGGGCGATGCTGGCGGCGGCACCGCGGCGTGAGGCCATGGACATGGACCCCGGCTTCGAGGTGCCCTCCGGAGCTTCTTGCTGTTTGAGGTTGCGATCCTCGTAGGCGCAGGCCAACTCGGCCTGCAAGGCGCAGACGGAGGCCTTGAGGTTTTCTAGTTCCTCGACAGTGGTGATCAGTTCGCGGTCGTTCCCGGCGTAAATGCTCAAAAACACGGCGCTACTTAGCGACTGCAGGGCCTGCTCCGCATCGCGTAGCACCCCGGAAGTAACTTCGAACCCTTGAGGATTCTTTCCTTCGTCCTCGAACATATATCTAGGTTATGTTCGGGGTCCGACAGTTTGGCTCGCCACGGATCTCCGGGCGCTCATGCATGCCCCAAGATGACAACGGCCCGCCGACGATCAGTCAAGATCGTCGGCGGGCCCTTGCCGACTAGGGAAAAGAAGGTGGAGCTAGACCAGAGCCTTGGTGATTTCCAGCGGAATACGATCGCGGGTGTAGGTGATGTGGTCGTAGCCGTGGGGCTCGGGCTTGCCGTCGCTACCGATATTGACGAACACGATCTTGTCGATGGTCAGGATCGACTGCTGGGTGAAGATATTGCGCACCTCGGCGCGGAGCGTGATGGACGTGCGCCCGAAATCGGTTGCGGTCAGTCCCATCTCGATCAGGTCGCCCTCCTTCGCGGAAGCGACGAAGTTGATCTCCGACATGTACTTGGTGACCACGTGCTTATTGCCCAGCTGGATGATCGAGTAGATAGCCGCTTCTTCATCGATCCAGCGCAGCAGGCTACCACCGAAGAGCGAGCCGTTCGCGTTGAGATCTTCCGGGCGGACCCATTTACGTGTGTGAAAAGTGATTCCCTTAGCCATGCTCTCATCGTAGATTGAGCGCGCGGCGGGGCGCTGTTAGCTCGATGACACTGTCGTCGGAAACACATGCGTCCCGGCCAGAGTACAGTTTTGCTAGTGTCGGACGCAGGATCAGCGCAGTAAGGGAAAGCAGGTGGCCGATGATTCCTACAGACTTTGAGGATGTTGCCCAGCAGGTCGCCACCGGGCGGTTGGCTCGGCAAAGTATTCAAGGCCTGCTCCAGGAAGCCCACGACAGGTATCGGGAGAACCGCGAGGGTCTGCAGGCGCACTACATTCCGGCCCTAGGCCACGCCGATCCGGAACACTTTGCGCTCTCCATGGCGCACGTGGGTGGGTCGGTCTTCGAGGTCGGAGACTGCGGTCATGAGTTTTCGCTTCAGTCCATCTCCAAAATGTTCGTCTTTGCGCTGGCCGTGCAGCACCTGGGCCGCGACGAGGTGCGCGAACGCATCGGAGTGAATAACACCGGGCTGCCCTTTAACTCGGTCATGGCCATTGAGCTGAACGAGGGGCGGCCGATGAACGCCATGGTCAACGCCGGGGCGATCGCCACCACCGAACTGGTGCCGGGGGAGGGACCGGAGGATAAGTGGGTGGCCATTCACCGCGGGCTTTCCGACTTCGCCGGCCGCGAGCTGCAGCTCGACGCCGAGGTGTACGCCTCGGAATCGGCGGCCAATGAACGCAATAAGGCGTTGGGACGACTGCTCAAAAGCTACGGACGTATCCTCGGAGACCCGGAGGCCGCCGTCGACGTCTACACTCGCCAGTGCTCGCTGCGGATCACCACCCGCGACCTGGCGGTGATGGGGGCGACGCTGGCCGACGGCGGGGTCAACCCGGTCACCGGGGTGCGGGTCCTGGATGCCGATACCTGCCGTGACACGCTGGCCGCGGTGGCCGCCAGCGGACTGTATGAACGCTCCGGGGATTGGATGTTCGAGATAGGGATTCCGGCCAAGTCCGGGGTCTCCGGCGGCATCGTGGCCGTCGCCCCGGGCAAGGGTGCGTTGGGGGCCTTCTCGCCGCGCCTGGATTCGGCCGGAAACTCGGTGCGCGGACAGCTGGCCGTCGGTCATCTGTCGCGCACCTTGGGGCTGAATCTCTTCGCCTCGGCCCCCGAACGCTGGTCGATGCCGGCCGCGCGGGACTAGGCCCGCGCGGCGCCGCAACCGCCTAGGAGGTGGCGAAGGCCGCCCGAATTTCCTCATGAGGCAGCGCGTAGCTGGTGTGCTCTTTGCGTCCGACCATATCTTCGGCCGCCACCAGCGCGTTGAGCACGGCTTCCTCGGTGGCCTCGACGACCGCGGTGTAGAAGTCATCCATGCTGGACCAGGTCAGATGCTCAAGTTGCTCGCGCACAATGCCCTGCTCCATGCGCGAGTTCAGTCGGCCCTGGTTGGCCGTGGAGAAGGCCAGGAAGATGTCCCCGGAGAAGTGGCTGCCGGTGGTGCCGGTGCGGGCGAGCCCCAACGGCACGCGGCGGGCCAACGCCCGGCACTGATCCGGTAGCATCGGTGCGTCCGTGGCGACCACGACGATCACGCTGCCGCCGCCGGGGACCGCATGGGCCGGGCCGTTGACGTCTTCGGAGAGCCAGTCGGTGGTTTCCATGGGGTTTGGCGCCTGCGAGTCCTTGCCGAGGTTGTGCCCGGCCACGCGCAGTTCGGCGCGCTGCCCGAAGTTTGCCTGCAGCAACACCCCGACGGTCCACTGGGCATCCGCGGCGCGGACCACGCGGGAGGCGGTGCCGGTGCCGCCCTTGAAGCCGTAGCAGTTCATCCCGGTGCCGCCGCCGACATTGCCTTCTTGCAACGGTCCGGTGCCGGCGGCGTCGAAGGCCTCCATGGCATGCTGCGGGGTTAACGCCTCGGCGTTGATGGAGTTCAGGTAGCCGTCCCAGGTTTCGCCGACCACCGGCAACATCCATTGGGCCGCGGTGGACGGGTCGTTGCGGGCCATCCAGCGGTCGATGCCCTGGTGGACGGGGCCGACGGCATGCGAATTGGTGATCGCCACCGGCATCTGGAATTGGCCGGCCTCGTCGATCCAGGAGCGCCCGGTGAGTTCACCGTTGCCGTTGAGCACCGCGACCCCGGCGGCGCAGGCGGAGCCCGGAGCGGACTTGCCGCGCGGCAGGATGGCGGTGACTCCGGTGCGGATCACCTCCTCGCCGTCCTCGATCAGGGTGGTGTAGCCGACCTCGAGGCCCGGCACGTCGGTGATGGCGTTCCAGGTTCCGGGTTCGCCGTCGAAGGGGATGCCCAGGTCGCGGGCGCGGGGGCGAGGGGTGCTGGGGGAGTAGTTCGCGGTCATTGGGGTTCCTCGTCTGTCTCGCTGGGGGTTTCGTCGGTGGCGCTTAGATCGCAGTCGAGGGCGATCTGCGCGTACTGTATGAGGTTGGCCAGATAGCGTTCGCGTTGCCAGTTATCCGGGTCGAGCAGGTAGAGCCCGTAGCCGTCTTCCAGGGCCACCAGGTTCGTCGCGATCCCCTCGACGTCGCCGCGCGGGCGGAAAGCGCCAAGGGCCACGCCGACCTCGATCACCACCTGGTAGAGCCCGACCTGTCGTTCGGCCAACAGGGTCATGCTGGCCCGGTATTCGGGTTTGTCGCGCAGCACGGCGGCCACTTCGTAGATCACGCGCAGGTCGTCGCTGATCACTTCCGGAATGCCGGAGGTGATCATGCGCCGCAACCGCTCGCGCGGATCGGCAATTCCGTCGATGAGTTGGCGGCGTCGGGTGCTGAACTCGTCGAGCACATTCTTCACCGCCTCGATGACCAGCTTGTCGAAGGATTCGAAGTGGTAGAGCACGCTGCCGGTGCTGATGCCGGCCTGCTCGGCCACCGCCCGGATATTCGCCCCGGAAATCCCGTGGGCGCCGATCACATGGGTGGCGGCGGAGAGCAGATCGCGTTTGCGCTGCTGGCTTTTGGACATCACACTTCCTCTTCCTCCAGTTGCCGCTCGGGGGCCGGGACAACCTTCATGCTCTGGGTCAGCGCCGCGTAGCGTTGCGGTGCGCGGCGTTTCATCACCAGTCCGACGATGACGCCGGTCAGGAAAATCACCGGCACCACACCGATCAGAAGCCAGTTGATCGGGCCTTCGAACCCGGAGACCAGGTCGAAGTTCAGCACGATCACGGTGAAGGCCGATAAGAGTCCGACGGCACCGAGGATCGGCGCAATAACTACTCTCCACATACCGTAGCCGCGACGGTTGCTGCGGAAGAAGCCGATGACCGCCAGTGCGGCGATGCCCTGGGAGAAGACCAGCCCGGCCACGCCCACCGCGTAGGTCCACAGCGCCAGGCCGACGAAGGGGTCGGCGTCGAAGGCGGCGGCGATGATCAGCGCCACGGCCGAGAGCACGGTGAAGGACAGCGAGGCGATGTGTGGGGAGGACATCGTGCGGTGGGTGCGCGCGAAGATCTGCGGCAGCAGGCGTTCGCGGCCCAGTGAGAACAGGTAACGCGAGCAGGCGTTGTGGAAGGCCAGCACCGCGGCGAAGAAACTGGTAATGATCAGGATTTCCAGCACCACCCCGGCCCAGGCGCCCAACGCGTTGCTGCCGGCGATGAACATCATTTGTTCGAAGTCGGCGGAGTTCGCCAGCTCGATGATCCCGGCCGGGCCGAAGGCCACGGCCAGCGCCCAGAAGGTGAAGGCGTAGAACACCGCGAGGAAGATGATGGCGATGTAGGTGGCCTTCGGTACGGTGCGTCGCGGGTTGTGGGCCTCCTCGGCGTAGATCACGGTGCCCTCAAAGCCCAGGAAGGCACCGAAACCGAAGACGAACAGGGCGCTCGCCCCGGAGGCGAAGAGCACGTTCTGCGGGTCGAAGGTCGCTTGGGTGGCCTCGGGGATGGTGGCGCCGTTTTGGATGATGATCGCAATGCAGATCACCAACAGGATCACGATTTCGGCCGATAGGAGCACGGCGAGCACCTTGGCGCCGACGTCGATGCGTCGGTAGCCCAGCACGCCGACCAGCACGATGGACAGCACCGCCCATACGCCCCAGTGCAGGTCGATGCCGAGCAGTTGCGAGAAGGTTAGTTGCGCGTAGAAGCCGAGCAGGGCGTAGAAGCAGATGCACAGGAAGGCATAGGCGACGACGGTGAGGAAGGCGACGCCGATGCCTATCGGCTTGCCGAGGCCCGCGGCCGCATAGGCGTAGAAGGCACCGGTATTGCGGACATAGCGGGACATGGCGGTGAAGCCGACGGCGAAGAACAGCAGGGCGATGCCGCTGGCGAGCATGGCACCGGGGGCACCGATGCCGCCGACGAGGAAGGCCAGTGGCGCCGAACTGACCGCGACGGTCAGTGGGGCCGCCGCGGAGACAACGAAGAACACGATGTCCAAGGTTCCGAGTTTCCCTTGGGCCAGAGCGGCCCGTGGCGGGGCTTGCTGAGAGGTGAGTTGCATGGTGGAGGCTCCCTGAGGCGGGTTAGCGAAAAATTGATCGGCCGTATGAACACTTTGTGCTCTGGATCACCTTAAAGTCAACGGTTTCCCAAAAATTTCTGAACAGCTGTTCAACTTTTTGAACCGGCTTGAGGTCGGTTTGAGACCGGTGCCGCGCGGGGCGTCGTCATAGTGCGTCATAGTCGCAAAGCGGCATATGCGGCCGTCGGTCACTACCGCTGACTTTGTCATCCTCAAGGAGTATGGTGTATCGCGCGGGCGCTGGTTACGCTGTGCATATCATCAAATGACGGCGCGTTGATTTCTGCCCGTACATTTCTCCCTGTCCGCGAAAGGCAAGACATCAATGGGTAGCACTCGTTCACAGCGAAGCAAGAAGGTCCGCGCGATTATGGCAGGCGGCGTGGTGCTGGGTCTCGGCGTTGCCGCCACCCTGGCCGCATGGAACAGCTCGGACTTCGCCGCCGGCACCTTCGGCACCGGCAACATGGTGCTCGAGGGCAGCACCAACGCCACCGACTTCGCCAACCACCCCGAATCCTCCCCGGCCACGCTGAGCTTTGGCATCGAGTCGCTGAACCTGGCACCGGGTGAATCGGTGACCGCTCCCTACGCGGTGCGCCTCTCGAGCGATACCACGGTGGATGCAACCGTGGTGCTGAACACCGAGGTGAGCTCCCCGAACGCCGGTTTGAGCTACACCGTCACCCAGTCCAGCACCCCCGACTGCGCCAACGGTACGCAGACCGGCTGGGTCGGCACCCGTGCGCTGGCCACCGCCGACGGCGTGCAGACCAGCCCGCTGTCGTTGAGCCAGGGCGCCGATACCGCCGCCGGTGCCCCGGTCAACCTGTGCTTCACCGTCAGCGCCGGCGCGCAGGCGGACCTGACGCCGGGTCAGACCACGAGCGTGGTGTGGGAATTTGCCGCAACACAGGCTGACAACTAGCACGAAGACCACGCGCCGGGCCCGTCTGACGGGTCGGCGCGTGGCCGCCGTACTAGCCGGAGGACTGGTGCTCGGGGTCGGGGCGGCAACGACCCTGGCCGCGTGGACCTCCTCGCAGTATGCCCAGAGCTCGGTGGGCACCAGTATTTTTGCGCTGGAAAGCACGGTGGATGCCACCGGTTCCACCGGCTGGGCCGATTACCCGCAGGGTGCGGCCGCGCAGCTGAATCTCGACGCCGCGGCGTTGAGCCCCGGCGCGCAGAAAACTGCCAGCTTTCTGGTGCGCACTACCTCGGCCAGTACCGTCGGCGGCGCGTTGGTGCCGAAGCTGGCGTTGGTGCCCACCTCGAAGACCGGTTCGCTGCCCAGCTATCTGCAGTACTCTCTGGAGTCGGTTAGCACCGGCACCTCCTGCGCCTCGCGCACCATTGCCTCCGGTGCCTGGCGGGCCATGGACGCCGACCCGGTGATTACCGGAAATCAGCAGGTGCAGGCGGCGCGCGGCAACCTCGTGAAGTACTGCCTCGATCTGCGCATGGTGGCCGATAACGTCCCCTCGAGCGTGCAGGGGGCCACGGTGGGGCTCACCCTCACGGTGACCGGGAGCAGCGAATGAGTTCAGCTTCCTCCGGCAGGCGGTGGAGTTGGGCTGGGGTCCCCGGGGCGCTCGGGGACATCTTGCTGTGGTTGCTCGCGGGGCTCGGCCTGATCTGCATCGTGCTGGTGATTATCGCCAAAACCCAGTCGCTCTCGCTGATCATGTTTTCCACCGGTTCCATGTCTCCGACGATTCCGGCCGGCTCGGTGGCCTTGGTGCAGGAGGTACCCGCCGCGGAGGTGTCGGTGGGAGATGTGGTGACCGTGGAACGTCCCGGAAAGCTGCCGATCACCCACCGAATCGTCGACATTGAGTCGGGCATGGGGGCCATGGTTGAGCTGACCCTGCGTGGGGATGCCAACGAGCAGAACGACCCCGCACCCTACCAGGTGAGCGAGGTGCGGATTGTGCGCGGGAGCGTGCCGGAGCTGGCTCACGTGGTGGTGTTCTTCCAGCGCCCGGCGGTGCTCGGAGTGCTCAGTGTGCTGGCCGCGGGGCTGGTGACCTGGGCTTTTTGGCCGCGCCCGCAGGGTCGAAGGGCACGACGATGAGGTATCGTGCCGCGCTGGCCGCGGTCGCCTGCCTGGCCTTGGCGGCGCTTGGCGTGGTCGGTCCGACGCAGGCGACCTGGCAGCACAGTCAGGTGGCCGATGCCGGCACCGTGGGTGCTGTGCAGTTGCCCGGACCGGCGAGTACGACCTGCACGAACATCCCGAACCTATTGGGCGCACGGGCACAGCTGAGCTGGCCGGCGGCCACGGTGCCGCCGGGGGTCAGTTCCATCCGGTACCGGGTGACCTCGCAATTTGAGGGGCAAAGCGCGGTGCGCCAGGATTTCACCACCAATACGCAGATGACCTTCACGACGACCCTGCTCGAGGGTCTGCTGAGCCTTTCCATTGGGCGCATCGACCGGCTGAACGTCACCGTCGAGACGTTCTATAAGTACCCGTCGAGCGAGTGGGTGTCGGTGACCTCGGCGCGCCGCGTGCTACTACGCAACGGTGGCCTGGTGGGCATTGCCGCCTCGGTGACCTGTGAGGTGCAGGGGCAGCTACCCGGCTAGTTGGCCTGGTGACTGCGCGCTTGTACCGAATCGCGGCGAACCAGCCCGGTGTCCAAGGTGATGCGCTCGGCCGCGTGGGCGGGACTGTCGATACGTTCGAAGAGCTTATCGGCCGCCCGGGCACCGAGCTCGTGCATGGGTTGGGCGATCATGCTCAGCGGTGGGTCCATCACCTCGGCCCAGGGGTTGTCGTCGAAGCCGATGAGCGAAATATCTTCCGGCACACGCAGTCGAGCCTGCCGGATGGCGCGCAGGGCGCCGACGATGGCATCGGATTCGGTGCAGAACAGGGCGGTGGGCGGCTGCTCGAGTTCGAGCATTCGGGTGACCTCGGCCTTGGCATGTTCGGCGGTCTTTTCGCCCACCATCACCAGGTCGAGGTCGCAGGGTAGGCCCGCGTCGTCCAAGGCGTCCAGATATCCTTCGAGACGCTCGCCCTCGGTGAAGAGGTTATTGGCCGAGGCATCGACGAGCTCGCGGCGCACCGTCGGGCGGTGGGTGCTCGGTGGGCCCCAGACGAAGCCGACGCGTTGGTGGCCGGCGGCGATCAGCTCGCTGACCGCCAGGCGTGCCGCGGCGCGGTTATCGATGACCACCTCATCCAGTCCGAGTTCGGGAATCGCGCGGTCCACCAGGACCACCGGGATGCCCTGCGCGGCGGCGGCACTGATATGCCCGGCCCCGGCGGCGGTACGCGCCGAGGTGGAGATGATGATGCCATCCACCCGCTTATTGATCAGCGTATTCATCGCCGACACTTCCTCGGCTAGGTCTTCGTGAGAGCTGATGACCAGGGTGTCGACCCCGCGGGCGCGTGCGGTATCAGAAATGCCGCGCATGACCCCGGCGAAGAAGGGGTTGCCGATATCGGCGATGATTACCCCGATGGTGTGGGTGACGCCGGTGGACATGCTGCGGGCCAGGGCGTTGGCCCGGTAGCCGAGGCGTTCGGCGGCGGCCAGCACCTTATCCTGCATGGCCGGGCTGACGTAACCGTAGCCGCCGAGGGTGCGCGCGGCCGTGGCGCGGCCAACTCCGGCCTCGCGGGCCACATCGGAAATCGTTGGGGCGCCGGTTCGCGGTTGCGGCATTAGGGGGCTACTCCCGTGCTCGTGGGTCTTACCCTCATCTTACTGGCAGCGTTTCATCGCGCCAGCTGCGCGGATGGGCGAAGGCCGCCTCCACGGTGCACTGCACCTTCGCCGCCTCGGCCGCCCGTTCAAGGCCACGCCGCAACGCCTCGGGGGTGGGCGGCCGCCGCCGCGACCAGCCATCGGCCAACAGCGAGGTGGCGAAGCCGGCCAGCGCGGCGTCCCCGCACCCCATGGTGTCGCGCAGTTGCGTGGGGTCTTGGTGCAGGTGCGCCGGGTGCGTGAGGATCTGGGTGCCATCGAAAAGCCGGGAGCCGGCGGTCCCGCAGGTGCCCAGTACCAGCGGTGCGCCGGCCGCGTGGATGCTGCGCAACAATGCATCGGCCTGCTCGGGTGGCAGCTCGCCGCAGGAGATCAGGGCGAGATCCACCAGCGGCGCCACTCGGGCCAGATACTCGGTGCTGCGGTATTCGGGTTCGCTGGAGAAGTCGAAGCTGACTAGGGTGTTGGTCTCGCGCAGCGCCGCGAGCTGAGACTCGAGCCCGGAATAGACGCTGGAGTGCGTCAGATCGAAGCCGGAGATATAGGCCAGGAGTTCCGCGTCGAGTTCCAGTGGGTCGGAGACCGTGACTCCGCCGCCGTTCCAGCCTAGGAAGACGCGATCGGAATCGACCACGTGAAGCCGAGAGATGCCGGTGGGCCCGTGCTTGACCTGGCTGTACGAGGTGTCCACCCCTTCGGCCTCGAGGCAACCGCGCAGAAAGCCGGCCAGCTCGTCGTCTCCGAAGACTCCGAGGTAGGCCGATTCGGCGCCGTGACGCCGGGCGAACACCGCCACATTAACGGCGTTGCCGCCGGGGTAGTCGACCTGGCGGTCGATGAAGCGGTCAATGATGTTATCGCCCAGGCCGAGCACGCGCATCGGGGATCTCCTTCGCAGTATGAGGTGTGTGATCGCGGCCCCGCCGGGGAGCGGGGCCGCGCGGGTGTGTCTAGTACTCCATCACCCGGTAGTAGCGGCGCAGGTCCAGCGAGTGCTCGCGCACGCGCTCGAGGTGCTTGCTGACTCGGCCCATCACGGTGTCCAGCACGATCGGGGCGATCAACGCGCGGCTCTCGGCGCTGAACCCGGCGAGCTCGTAGTTGCGGGTATCGAAGACGCTGACGTTCGAGGTGATGCGCTTGGCGAAGTCCTCGGCGCGGTCGGTCAGCGGGCGAGTGTCGTCTTCGCCCTGGAAGACGATGACCGAGGTGTCTTCCTCGAGCAGCTCGAGTGAGCCGTGGAAGAACTCGGCGCTGTGCACGCGGGTGGTCTTCAGCCACTGCATTTCTTCGAGGATGCACATCGAGTACAGGTAGGTGAAACCCCAGAGCGGGCCACCGCCGATCAGGAAGTGATAGTCGGTGTCCTTGTGCTTCTCGGCAAAGTCGATGGCCTGTGCTTCGGCCTGCTGCGCGGCGGCCACCAGTGCGTCCGGTAGCAGGCGCAGCTCGTCGGCGAGCACCGGATAGTGTGCGAACTCGCCGCGGCGGTGCAGGATATTGCCCACCAGCAGCAACATCTGCATGTCGAAAGGCCAGGTTTTCGGTTCGGAGATGAAGGCCTTGTCGACCTTTTCGGCGATGGGGCTGTCGGCGTGACCGGTGAAGGAGACGGTCTGTGCCCCGCGGGCTGCGACATAGTCGATGGCGCGCACCACGTCGTCGGTGGTGCCGGAGACCGAGGTGAACACCGCCAGGGTGCGCTCGCTGATCAGTGCATTGCCGGTTTCCACCAGCTCGGCGGCGATCAGGGCCTGCACCGGCAGGGTGGAGGTGCGGCGGGCCAAGAACTCATAGGGCCACATTTGGGCGTAGGTGCCACCGGAGCCGATGAGTAACACGTTGTCGATGCCGGTGCTCAGGAGCGTATCGAGATGTGCTTCGACCTCCGGGCGGAGGGCTACGGCGCTGGCAATTTGGGTGCGGAATTCGGATTCGTTGAAGCCGAGCATATGCGGTGATCCTTTCACAGATCCTCGTGAGATGGTGACCTATCTGGTACCGGTATCAGGTGCGAATAATGCTTGCATGCCCCAAGCGGTCGCGTCAAGGGTGAAGTGCCATGGATTTTCCGGCTTAACTACCCGTTATTCATTGTGTTTATGGGGTAAATCTCCCAGAGGGTGGTGACGCCGGGATTGGCGCGAGGAAAATTTCAACGAAACTCTGGTACCGGTATCAGAAAGTGTGTATATTCGCATCCAAGTTATTCATTGCTCCGAGCGGCAGGCGACGGCACTCGGGCGAGAAGAGGAGCATTTTCATGAAGTTTCCCCGCATACAGATGGCCGCGTTGGTCGCGGCCTCGGCCCTAGCCTTGAGCGCATGTTCGGGCGGTGGCCCCGAGGCGGCACCCGCGGCGGACCTCACCGGAGAGCCGGACTACAACGGAAGCATCAGCGTTTTGACCAAATTCGCCGGTGAGCCGCTCGAGGCCTACTTCGAAGATGTGGCCGCCGCCTACCAGAAGGAGCACCCCGGGGTCAGCATCGAGCTGATTCAGGAAACCGACCAGTCGATCAAGGACAAGATCCGCACGCTCACCGCCTCGCAGGCGCTACCGGATGTGTACTTCACCTGGGCCGGGAACTGGCAGGAGAACTACGTCAACGGTGGGCTGGCCGCCGATCTGAGCGAAGTCATCGCCCCGGAGACCGAATGGGGGAGTAGCTTCGGTGAAGCCTCGCTGGATGCCTTCGCCGTGGACGGGAAATACTACGGAATCCCGCTGTACAACAACGGTAAGTTCATGGGCTATAACAAGGCCGCCTTCGAAAAGGCCGGCGTCGACGTGCCCACGAACTTCGACGAACTCATCTCCAGCTGCGAGCCGCTGCGCAAGGCCGGGTACGAGCCGATCGCCTTTGGCAACAAGGACGGCTGGCCCGGGCTGCACTACCTAGGCCAGCTCTTCGCCTACAACGTGCCCGCCGAGGTGCTGCACGCTGACTTCGATCCGCAGACGGCCTCCTGGCAGAACCCGGGCTATGTCACCGCGCTCGAGCAGTACAAGCGATTGGTCGATTCCTGCACCGACACCGGAGCCGGGTCCAACGGCGTGCTGTACACCACCGCACAGGAAGCCTTCTCCGGCGAACGTGCCGCGATGTACTACCAAGAGGTGCTCGAATTCGACTCCGTGGCCGGCGAGAAGAAGCTCGACCCGGAGAAGTTCGGCATCTTCGCGCTACCCGCCCCGGCCGACGCCGCCGGAGACCCCGCGGCCATTGAGGGTTCCCCCGAGGGCTACATGATCAACGCCCGCTCGCCGCAGGCCGCCCTAGCGGCGGACTTCATGAAGTTCGCAACGAATACGCAGAACGCGCAGACCCTCTCCGCCACGCCATATGGTCAGCCCAGTGCCGTGAAGGGTGCGGTGACCGAAGAGACCTCTTCGAAGGCCGTCTTTGAGGGAATCGAGAAGGTCAACGAGGCCTCGCAACTGGTGATTTGGTTGGATACCGTCACCGTGCCGGAGGTGGCCGACGCGTGGTTGGCCGGCGGCGAGGCGCTGACCAGCGGCAGTAGCACCCCGGCCGAGGTTATCGATTCGGTCCGCGCGGCCAGCGAATCGGCTAAGTAGGTGCCGTGATGACCCTGACGCATAGCGCTCCGCCGCGGCGCCACCCCAGCGGTGCGCCGGCGCGGCGGAGCGGGCGGCCCAGCCCGGCCCTGTTCAGCCGACGGCTGAGCCCGCGCGGGCTGCTCTGGCTGGCCCCGGCGGTGCTGATTCTGCTCTCCTTCGTCTATTGGCCGCTGGTGCAGAACTTCGCCTTCTCGATGACCGAGTGGGATGTGTATACCGGCACGCGGGAATTCGTGGGGCTGGAGAACTTCAGTCGGCTGGCCGCCGATCCGGTGTTCCACCGCTCGCTGCTGAACAACCTGCTCTACGCCGGGCTCTCGCTGATCTTCCAGGTGGCCGGGGCGCTGCTGTTGGCGGTGGTCATCGAGTCTCGACGTAGCGAACGCCTGCGTCGCGCGTTGCGGGCGATCTACTTCGTCCCCTCGGCCATCTCGCTGACCGTCGCGGGCCTGCTGTTCTACTTCATCTACGAGCCGAAGCTCGGCATGCTCAACCACCTGCTCGAGGCGGTCAACCTCGGTGCCTTGGCCCAGCCATGGCTGGGGCAGGAATCGACCGCAATGCTCGGGATCATCATGATGAGCCAGTGGCAGGGTTTCGGTTACAGCACGCTGCTCTTCGCGGTAGCCATCCAGCGCATTCCGCGCGAACTCTACGAGGCCGCCGAAATCGACGGGATCGGTCCGGTGCGTCAGTTCTTCACCATCACCGTGCCGCTGGTGCGCGAGATGTCCGGGCTCATGGTGATCGTGACGATCTCCGGTGCCTTCCAGGTCTTCAACGAGGTGATGGTGATGACCAGCGGTGGGCCGAATAACTCCACCCAGGTACTGGGGACATGGCTCTATCACAACGGTTTCTCGCGCAATGACTTCGGCTATGCCGCCGCCATTGCGACGGTGATCTTCGTGGTGACGATCTCGATCGGCCTGGTTCAGATGTGGTACACCAAGCGCAGGAGAGTGCAATGGTAAGCAAGGGCTATTTCTTCGCGGTGATCGGCCGGGTCTTCGCTTGGACCTTCCTGCTGGGTCTGGCGGTGATCGTGATCTACCCGCTGCTCTGGATGCTGCTTAACGGCTTCAAAACCAATAGCGAGCTGTTCGCCAACCCCTTCGCACTGCCACAGCAGTTCAGCTGGCAGAACTACGTCAACGCCTGGAACCGCGGGGTCAGCAACTACGTGACCACCAGCGTGCTGGTGACCGTGACCTCGACGATCGCCACGGTGTTCATCTCCGCCTGGGCCGCCTATGGGCTGAGCCGGGTGAAAATCCCGTTTTCGAAGTTCTGGACCGGATTCATTCTCGGCGGGCTCATGCTCGCCCCGACCGTGGCACTGGTGCCGCTGGTGAAGCTGATGCAGGCGCTGGGGCTGTACAACACCTTCTGGGCGTTGCTGATTCTCTACACGGCCTTCCGCATCCCGTTCACCACCTTCTTGATTCGCGCCTACATGATCGATCTGCCCTTTGAGATCGACGAGGCGGCGGAGATGGACGGGGCCAGCCGCTGGAAGACCTTCTGGCACATCATCCTGCCGATGTGCACCCCGATCCTGGTCTCCACGGTTCTGTTGCATGTGCTGTTCGCATGGAACGAGTACATTTTCGCGATGGTCTTCACCAACGGCACCGGCGTCGAACCACTACCGGTGGGGCTGACCAGCCTGATGAGCAAGCATGGCACCGACTATCCGGTGGTCTTCGCCGGTATGGCCATCGCGGCGATCCCGGTACTGGTGCTGTTCTTCGCCAGCCAGCGCTACTTCGTCAAGGGTCTGAGCGAGGGAGTCGGCAAATGACCGGTGCGCTGCCGGTGATCGCCGGAAGCAACTTCGGCTATCAGCTGTACCCGCTGCGGCATTGCTTTGCGCAGATGGCCGCCGCGGGGCGCACCGACTTTGAGTTGTGGGGGATTGCCGGGCATGCGCACCTTCCCTGGCTCAGCGATGAGCAGGCTCGGGCGCTACGCGCCCAAGCCGCCGACTACGGGTTGCGCATTCGATGCCTGACTCCGGAGCAGGTCAGCTATCCGGTCAACATCGCCTCCCCGAACCGTGACCTTCGGCGGCACAGCCTGCGCGGATTTCGCCGGGCCGCGCAGCTTGCGGCCGAGCTTGGTGCCGAGTTGTTGTTTCTGACCGCCGGCTGCGGCTCAGCCCTCGAGGAGCCCGAACGGGGCTTTGCGCGCAGTGCCGAGGCGCTCGCCGAGATCTGCGGTTACGCCCACGAGCTGGGGTTGCGTTGCGTGCTCGAACCCTTGCAACCTAGCGAATCGAACCTCGTGACCACCGCCGGGCAGGCCGCCGCGATGCTCGAGGCGGTGCGTGCGCCGAATTTGGGGGTCACGCTGGATACCGTGGCCATGGCGGTGGCTGGCGAAAGTGTGGAGGACTATTGGCGAAGCGTCGGGGACCGATTGTGGCATGTGCACCTGATCGATGGCAGACCCGCCGGGCATTTGGCCTGGGGTGATGGGTGGCTCGATCTGCGCGGGATCCTGCGCGATTTGGTGGCCGGTGGATATGACGGGCTGCTGACCGTGGAGCTTTTCGGCGAGGGAAAATATCATGCGGATCCCGGCGCCGCGCATCGGCGTTCGGCGCGGGCTATTGAGCAGGTTTTGGGAGAGCTGAGCGGTCACCTAGGGCGTAATTGATACGGCTGTTGGTGGTTTGAAGGCCTCGAAGCGAAGGCGGAAGTTCCACGGTGAACTAATAATGAACTTAATTCTTTTAAGTGCTTGTGCTCACGTTCCATGGGCCGTATCGTAGAAAACGAATCATATTCGTTATTTAGGTCATGACCACCCGTGCCGGCGATCACCGTGCAGTGTGGCGACCTACTGGCCCCGGGGCGGCGCTAGGCCGCCACCGATGAGGAACAGCATCCATGAGCACCTACTTCATGCCTGCAGAAACCGCTGCCCACGAGCGGATCTACATGGCCTTCCCGTCGAGCGGTTACACGCTGGGAGATACCGAGGAACAGGCCGAAGCCGCCCGCACCACTTGGGCCAATGTCGCCCGTGCCGTGGCCCGCTTTACCCCGGTCACCATGGTCGTCGACCCGGCCGCCGAGGCCGACGCACGCCGCCACCTGGGCGACGCGGTGGACTACGAATTCCGCGAGCTCAACGACGCCTGGATGCGCGACATCGGGCCGACCTTCGTGCGCGACGCCTCCGGGGAGCTGGCCGCGGTGAACTGGAACTTCAACGGCTGGGGCGCCCAGGAGTGGGCCAGCTGGGACAAAGACAGCAAGATCGCCGCCGAGATCGCACGGCACGCCGACGTGCCGCTGCTGACCTCCTCCATCACCAACGAAGGTGGTGGCATCCACGTCGACGGCGAGGGCACCATTCTGGCCACGCGCAGCGTGCAGCTGGATCCGGGGCGCAACCCGCAGGCCACCGAGGAACAGATCGAGGCCGAGTTCGCTCGCCTGCTGGGCACCGAACGGGTCATCTGGCTCAACCGTGGACTAACGCGCGATAACGAGGAGTTCGGCACCCGCGGGCACGTGGATATCGTCGCCTGCTTCCCGGCCCCCGGCGTCGTGCTCTATCACGATCAGCAGGATGACACCCATCCGGACTTCGCGATCTCCGCCGAGGTGCGCTCGATTCTGGAGAACGCCACCGACGCCCGCGGGCGGGCTCTGAAGCTCGTGCCGGTCCCGGCCCCGAAGGTGCTCAAGGACGAGGAAGGCTGGGTGGATTACTCCTACATCAACCACCTGGTCACCAACGACGGCGTGATCGCCTGCGCCTTCAACGACCCGAACGACGAGGTCGCCGCCGGCATCCTCGCCGAGGTGTACCCGGGACGCGAAGTCGTCTCGGTGGACGCAACCGAACTGTACGCCCGCGGTGGCGGAATCCACTGCATCACCCAACAGGTACCAACCCGATGAATTCAACGACCAACACCAGCAAGCTGAGCACCGAGCCGGTCACCAAGACCGGCAAGGGGCTGACCGCCGGGCAGATCGGCCTGTTCACCGCCATCGTCATCGGCGTCTCGACCATCGCCCCGAGCTACGTGGTGGCCAGCACCCTGGGCCCCACCGCCGAAGCCGTGGGCACCCACCTGCCAGCGATCTTCATCGTCGGCTTCATCCCCATGTTCCTGGTGGCCCTGGGCTACCGCGAGCTGAACCGGGCGATGCCCGATAACGGCACGACCTTCACCTGGGTGTGGCGGGCCTTTGGTCCGCGCGCCGGCTGGATGGGCGGCTGGGGCATGCTCGCCGCCAATATCATCGTGCTCTCCAACCTGGCCGGTGTGGCCGTGGACTTCTTCTACCTGTTCCTCGGGCAGGCCTTCGGGCGTCCCGAGCTGGCCGACCTGGCCACGAACCCGTGGATCAACGTCGCCACCTGCCTGGTCTTCATGCTCGGCGCCACCTGGATTTCGGTGCGCGGGCTGCACGCCGCCTCGATCGTCCAGTACCTGCTGGTGGGACTGCAGGTGCTGGTGCTGCTCTGGTTCACCTTCGCCGCCTTCGCGAAGGCCGGACCCGCCGTCGAGTTCTCCGCCGAATGGTTCAACCCGATGGGGATCGACTCCTTCTCCGCGATGGCGGTGGGCCTGAGCCTGTCGATCTTCGCCTTCTGGGGCTGGGACGTCTGCCTGACGATGAACGAGGAAACCAAGAACGGCGAGCGCACCGCCGGTGTGGCCGCGGGCTTCACCGCGGTGGCCGTGCTGGCCATCTACCTGCTGACCTCCGTGGCCGCCACCGTCTTCGCCGGTGTGGGCACCGAGGGGCTGGGGCTGGCCAACCCGGAAACCATCGGCAACGTTTTCGCCTCGCTGGCCGGACCGGTCATGGGCCCGGCGGCGATCCTGCTTTCGCTGGCCACCCTGGCTTCCTGCGCCGCCTCGCTGCAGTCCACCATGATTTCCCCGGCACGCTCGATGCTCTCGATGGGCCACCACGGGGCACTGCCGCCGGCCTTCACCCGGATCCACCCGAAGTTCGGCACCCCGGCGTTCTCGACCATCGTCGCCGCGGTGATCTCCACCGCCTTCTACGCGCTGATGCGTTTCGTTTCCACGAACGTGCTCAACGATACGATCCTTGCGCTGGGCATGATGATCTGCTTCTACTACGGCGTGACCGCCTTTGCCTGCGTCTGGTACTTCCGCCGCACCCTGCGCGCCTCGCTGCGCAACCTGATCACCCGCGGCATCGCCCCGCTGCTCGGCGGCATCGCCCTGCTGGCCGTGTTCGTACAGACCGTGATCGACTCGCTCGACCCGGACTACGGCTCGGGTACGCA
Organism: Glutamicibacter endophyticus; assembly: GCF_048457885.1. Classification (NCBI taxonomy): domain Bacteria; kingdom Bacillati; phylum Actinomycetota; class Actinomycetes; order Micrococcales; family Micrococcaceae; genus Glutamicibacter; species Glutamicibacter endophyticus. The sequence continues at coordinate 3,114,240 of NZ_CP174200.1, read as the reverse complement.
CGTGGCCGGCATGGGGCTGGTGTTCGTGGTCGGAGTGGGCATCCTGATCCTGGGTGCGGTGTTCCTCATTGGCGCTCGCAACCGTCGTCCGCGTTTCTATGACACCCGTCCCGAAACCCGCTATGTGCGACAGGACCTCGAACAAGGCTAGCCGCCACCAGCTAGTCGGCACGCCCCGTCCGCCCCGCCCGTCCTTGCGACGCCGGGGCGGGCGGGGCGTTGCGCTAGGTTAGAGGTAGGCATGCGGTACGGGAGGTGGACGACGGGTGGGAATCGGTGCGCTCTTGGCGCTGGCCGGGTCGGCCTTTCTCGGCAGTTCCCTCCAACGCATCTCCGGCATGGGTTTCGCCCTGGTGGCCTCGCCCTTTCTCGTTCTCGTGCTGGGGCCCTACGAGGGAATTATGCTGGTGAATTTCCTCGGAGCCTGTTCGGCGGCGCTGATCTTCCTGCAGGTCTTCCGGCAGGTGGAGTACCGCAAGATCGGGCTGCTGCTACTTCCGGCGGTGGTGATGACCGTTCCCGGCGCATGGGTGGCCGGCCATCTGGGCTCGGGTTGGCTCAACGTGATGATTGCGGCGCTGGTGCTGCTGGCCCTGTCGCTCAGCTTTGCGATCCGCAACCTGCCCATTGCCCAAAGCCGAGCGCTGGCGGTGGGCGCCGGGGCACTGTCCGGGTTCATGTCGGTGACCGCCGGCGTCTCCGGCCCGGCCATCGCCGGCTATGCGGTTGCCACCCGCTGGCCACAGGCCAAATTCGCGATCTCCGTGCAGCTCTACTTTCTGGTGTTGGCCACCGCCTCGCTGCTGGCCAAGGGTGGGATGCCGCGGCTCAGCGGACCGGCCTGGACCGCCTGCCTCATCGCCATGGTGTTGGGCATCACCGTTGGGAATCTGCTGGCGGCGAAGATCAATCCCGCCTTCAGCCGCGCGGTGGTCATCCTCATTGCCCTGGCCGGCGCGCTGAGCCTCCTATTCTCTGGAATTACGCAACTCGCCGCATAATGGTGCAGACGGATCAACAGGCGAAAAGGGCGGGGTAGTGCGCAGTCAGGTCAGCAAACTCGATATCGAGCGTCACGCATTGTGGGCCGGCGCCGCCGGGAGTGTGCTTGGTTTGATCGTGGCGCTGATTGTCTTTGCGGGGCGACGCCCACCGCTGGCCGGTGGGCTATCGGTCGGTTCGGTCTCCGCGCTGACCGCGGGCGCCGCCGTGGTCGCGGCCAGCGTCTGGGGATTTCGACAGTTGCTCGTGGTCCGCGAACCCTGGTTGGCCGATATTCCGCCCTGGCGCAAGGCACTGACCATGACCGGTCTGGTGCTCGTGCACAGCGGTGGCATCGTGATGGCCCTATCCACCCTGTTCTACCTGGCGCAGCAGGCCTTTTTCGGGCTGGACGTCGACGCCCTGGCCGGTTCGCTTTTCGTGGCCGCCGCCACCGGCATCGGTTGCTATATCGCCTTGGGATCCACCGCGCGCACCGACGCGGCGAGCCTCGCCGGGGTGCTCGGGGTATTCATGGTCGCCGGGGTGAGCATCAGCATGCTCCTGGCCGAGGAACTGGGTTGGTGGCGGGTGATGTTCTCCGCGCTGGGCACGTCGCGCGCCGGGGCCGGCTCCTTCTGGACCTTTAACACCACGCTGGTGGTCTCCGGGCTGGTGCTAGCCTCGCTCACCGAATTCCTCACCCGCGACCTGGCTAGGCTGGGCGCGATCTATCGGCAGCGGGTGCTGGCCCGTCCTCGGCGCTGGGGGAAGGTCTTTCGGCCACGCCCCTGGTTCGTCCGCTGGTGCCTGCTGCTGGTCGCGGCCGCCGTCGTGTTCATTGGTTTGGTCCCGGTGGCTCCGGCCGAATCACTGCATTCGGCCTTCGTGCGCATTGCGGCGGCGGGCATGATGGTGCTCTTCGCCGGCAGCCTCATGCTGTTTCCCGGTTTCCCGGCCGCCTTCCACCTGTTTTCGGTGGCCTCGCTCATCGCGGTGGTGCTGGCAAATCTGCTGTGGACCCGCTGGCACTATTACAACCTGACCGGCTTTGAACTGGTCGCGGTGGCCATATGTTTCGGATGGTTAAGCGTCTTTATCCGCACCACCGCCGCGATGGTCGAGGGAATTGAAAGCTAGCGAACGCCCGATCCGGCCAGCTGCTTTGTTTCCGGATACTGGTTAGAAACCATACGGAAAATGCGCTGGCCTAGGCGCAGGCCGCCCTGCGGATGCCGTTCTAGCGCACCCCACTCGACAAGCTCGGCGACGAGCCGATGCGCGGAACTAATGGGTAAATCGGCATGTGCCGCAATGTCCGCCACCTTGATGGGGGCGGGCGACTGTTCAAACGCCGCAAGGATTTCGAGAACTCGGTTGGTAACCGAGCGGCCGGGCTGAGAGGTTCCACCTGACATATATAACTCCGGTCAGTGAAGCGCGCCGAAGCGCGAACGGGCGATGATGACGGTCCCCAATTTCCCCGCCCGTCAGTCTAATAGGCGAAGCTGACCAGTAGTAGGATCCAAAGCTGGGAATTTCATCAATAAAAATGTGCCGCCCGCCACATCGATGTTTCGGAGCGCTCTTGGCGGAGGGGATCTGCACGGAAAGGCAAGGATGAGTCAGATAATTAGCAACAGCGTGCGCGGGGTACTTTTCGACTGCGACGGGGTACTCGTGGACTCCGAACCGATCACCAATGCGGTGCTGCGGACGATGCTGCACGAACTGGGGTGGGCGATCTCCGCACAGGAGTGCATCGAGCTCTTTATCGGCCGGGCGTTACGGGATCAGCGGGAGCTGATCTTCCAGCACAGTTCCGTGTGGATCACCGAGGACTGGTTGGCCGAGTTCCGCACCCGCCGCGATGCCCAACTGCGCGCTCAGCTGCAAGCCATCGATGGGGCGGCGGCGGCCGTGCGCGCAGCGGCGGACCGGTTCGATTCGCGGATCGCCTGCGCCACCGGGGCGGACCTGGGCAAGGCCACCATGCAATTGGAGATGACCGGGCTGCTGCCGCTCTTCGCCGGGCAACTCTACAGCGGCATGGATCAACCCCGCAGTAAACCCGCTCCGGACGTCTATCTGGCAGCTGCCGCCGGGATCGGCATCGATCCGACCACGGCGCTGGTTATCGAGGACACCGTTTCGGGGGTGCGGGCCGGAGTTGCGGCCGGGGCCACGGTGCTCGGATTCTGCCCCGGCGGTCCAGTCCATGCCTCGTCCGAAACCCTGCGTGCCGCCGGAGCCCAGCACACCTTCAGCCATATGGACCAGCTTGCGGAGCTACTTGGTTGCCTCACGCCCCAGCAATAGCCCACCGGCGCGAAGGTGCCCAACTTCACCGTTGCTCTTAGACGCAGGCATGAAACAATGGAAGAGATGACTTCGAGCAACTCCACCACACTGTCCGCGGCCGAACGCAAGGCCCTGCGCCAGGAGCAGGCCGCCGCCCAGCGCGCCCAGCAACTGCGTATTTCTCAATCGCGGGCCAAGGCCGAAGGGCGCGCCCAGGTGATCCCCACGGCCGAGGGGTGGAAGCAGCAGATGGGCGCCGACGGCCGCCCCGAACTGCAGTTCTCCACCAAGCGTCGGGTCTCGCAGCCGCCGGTGCACCTAGCTGATCTGACCCTGGCCGAGCGCCAGGAGAAGCTCAAGGAGCTCGGGCTTCCGGCGTTCCGCGCCAAGCAGCTCTCCGTGCACTACTTCCAGCACTACACCACCGACCCCGAGGCCATGAGCGATCTGCCCAAGGCCGGTCGCGAGGAACTGGTCTCGGCAATGTTCCCGAAGCTGCTGACCGAGGTGAAGCGGCTGACCACGGACGACGGTAAAACCATCAAGTTCCTCTGGCGGCTCTTCGACGGGTCGCTCGTCGAATCGGTGCTTATGCGTTACCCGAACCGCATCACCCTGTGCATCTCCTCGCAGTGCGGTTGCGGCATGAACTGTCCGTTCTGCGCCACCGGCCAGGCCGGGTTGACCCGCAACATGTCCACCGCGGAAATCCTGGACCAGATCGTGCAGGCCAACCGGGTGATCGCCGAAGGTGGGCTGGGAGGACAGAAGCACCCCGAGGAGCGCGTAGGCAATATCGTGTTCATGGGGATGGGCGAGCCGCTAGCCAACTACAAGCGCGTGATGAACGCCGTGCACCGCATGGTTGCCGAAGCCCCCGAGGGGCTGGCGATGAGCGCCCGCGGTATCACGGTCTCCACCGTGGGGCTGGTTCCGGCCATCCGCAAGCTGGCCGAGGAAAACGTTCCGGTGACCTTCGCGCTGTCGCTGCATGCCCCGGACGATGAGCTGCGTGACGAGCTGATCCCGGTGAACTCGCGCTGGAAGGTCGACGAGGCACTGGATGCCGCCTATGACTACTACGTGAAAACCGGTCGCCGCGTCTCCATCGAGTACGCGCTGATCAAGGACATGAACGATCACGCCTGGCGCGCCGAACTGTTGGCCAAGAAGCTCAACGCTCGAGGCCGCGGTTGGGTGCACGTGAACCCGATTCCGTTGAACCCGGTACCCGGCTCCGTGTGGACCCGCTCCGAGGAAGAGATCACCCGGGACTTCGTGCGTCGGCTCGACGAGCTGGGGGTCCCGACGACCCTGCGCGACACCCGCGGCAAGGAAATCGACGGAGCCTGCGGCCAGCTGGCCGCCGACGGCGACTCGTAACCCGCAACAGTTTCTACTTCAGGCGGCCACTTCCGGTAAGGGAAGTGGCCGCCTGAAGTTTATCCACCCATGTCATCTAGCTCGAGCAAGCAGGGTTGTGGATAACTTGTTAATTACTTTACATAGATCACATGCGCGCAGCGTGCCTTGGCCTAAATTAGCCGCGTAAATTCGCGTATTCTGCCGGTTATCAACGAGTTGTCGCTTATCCACAGATGATGTGGAGTATTTGTTGATAGCCCTCCGGAAGCTGTGTACGGCATGTTGAAACATTCGTCCTTCGCCGTGCCCTGCTGGTAGGAGTGGAGGTAGTGACACGGGGTGCCGAGACATCGGCTGAGAGTACACCCGTTGAACCTGATCCAGTTAGTACTGGCGAAGGGATTGTCCTAGTGGGTGTCGCCCGCTGCACTCTTCCCGTTCGCCTCCTTAACGCAAGGAGCCTGAATGAGCACCCAACCTGCCACCGTGGCACGTACCCCACTCATTGGTGAGCAACTCGTCCTCGTCACCGGCGCTGGCCGCGGCCTAGGCCGTGCCATCAGCCACGCCTTTTTGAGCGCCGGGGCACGTGTGCTGATTAATTACCACCGCTCGCAAGAGGCAGCGGAGCAACTCGCTGAGCAGTTTCCGCAGCAGGCTCTGGCGCTGCACGCCGATCTCAACCAGCCCGAAACACTGAAGGAAGCCGTGACCGCAGGTGAGCAGCATTTCGGGATGCCGATCACCACGCTGGTCAACAATGCCCTTTTTGATTTCTCCTTCAACGGCAATGCACGCGCGAAGGCGGCCGATCTGAGTCCGTCGGACCTGCAAAGGCAATTTTCCGGGTCGGTGCTCGCACCGGTCGCAGCGATTCAGGCCGTGCTTCCGTCGATGCGCGCGGCCGGAGGCGGGCGGGTTATCAACATTGGCACAAACCTGTTCCAGCACCCGGTGGTTCCGTATCACGACTACACCGCGGGCAAGGCGGCACTGCTCTCATTGACCCGCACCTTTGCCGAAGATCTCGGGCCTGAGGGCATCAACGTGAATATGGTTTCTGGGGGTCTGCTACGCACCACGGACGCGTCCGCTGCGACCCCTGCCGACGTATTTGATTACATTGCTGCAGGTACTCCGACCCGTCGGGTTACGACACCGGAGGAATTGGCCGACGCGGTGCTCTTCTTTGCCAGCGAGTGGGCGCGTGGCGTGACGGGACAGAATCTCATCGTCGATGGTGGACTGGTTAAGGGATGAGCCTGAAACAGTTACATCTGAATCTTTTTAGTTACGGGGTCGGACACCATCAGGCCGCTTGGCGGCACCGGTCCTCGGCCGCTGAACGCCTAGGCACGCTGGACTATCACATCGAATTGGCCCAACTGGCCGAACGCGGACTATTCGATGCGGTCTTCTTTGCCGATGGGCAGAGCCTCGACCCACGCAGGGCTGCCGAATCGCCGAGCTGGTTCTTCGAACCGTTGACCCTTCTCACCGCACTGAGCCAGCATACCCGGCGTATTGGGCTGATCAGTACCGTCTCCTCGAGTTTCTACACGCCCTTCCATGCGGCGCGACTGCTGGCCAGCCTGCAGCAACTCAGTGGTGGCCGAGTTGGTGTAAACGTGGTGACGAGCATGTTTGATAGTGAAGCTCAGAACCACTCGATGTCAGCACTTCCCGAGCATGCCCAACGCTACGCACGGGCCGATGAATTTATCCGGGTACTCTCCGATCTCTGGGCCTCCTGGCCCATGGAATCCCTGCGGGTGGACCGAGAGGGGCATTTCATGGATCCCAGCGGAGCGCGCGCCATCGCACACCGTGGTGAACACTTTGCAGTCAACGGCCCACTCAACGTTCCGGTGTCCCACGAGCACGGCCCACCGGTTATCTTCCAGGCCGGAGCTTCGGAGCCCGGGCGTGAAATGGCAGCACGGTACGCCGAGGGTATCTATGCGGTGGCCGCGGACCACCAGATGGGCGTTGAGTACGCCAGAGACTTGCGGCGGCGCTCGAGCCGGTACGACCGAGACCCACACGGCCCACTGATCATGCCGGGCTTGGTCTGTTACGTGGGGCGCAGCATGGGCGAAGCACGCGCCAAGAAGCGCGCCTTGGACCAGCTACTACCTGTAGAGCAGGGACTGCGCCAGCTGGCACTGTTCACACAGCAGGATGTGAGTGACTGGGAGCTGGATGAGCCGGTGCCGCCACTACCGCCGCTGGCCGATTTCACCGGACCCAAAGGACGCTATGCGACCATTTTGCGGCTGATCGAGGTGCATCGACCCACGGTGCGAGAACTGTTGGGATTCCTAGCCGCCGGTGGCGGTCACTGCACCATGATCGGCACACCACAGAGCATCGCCGATGAGATTGAACTATGGCTGGATACTGGCGCGGCCGACGGTTTTAACTTGATGCCACCGAGTTTGCCTGAGGGACTTCGCGACTTCGTCGATCTCGTCGTCCCAGAATTGCAGCGTCGTGGCAGATTTCGCATGGGGTATCAGGGCAGTACGCTACGTTCGCATCTCGCTCAGGGGCATGAGCGGTAAGCTCGGCATATGTCAGAGAGTGGGAAACAATCGCAGCACACCGTCAGTCGCCTTAAGGTCTCCGCCCGCGGTGCGGTGGCACCCTTCGAGGTTATGGACATAGTCGATCGAGTTTCCACACTCCGGGCTCAGGGTATTGATGTTATTTCGCTGTGCGTGGGGGAACCCGGCGGGGGAGCCCCTGCAGCCGTGAACGCGGCCGCGGCCAAGCTCCACGCCGAGGGCGCCGACTTTGGGTATACGCCCACTCGCGGTCTACCCGAGACCCGGGCAGCTCTGGCCGAGCACTACGCACGGCAGTATTCGGTGCAACTGCCTGCGGAGAATATAGTGATGACGACCGGCTCCTCCGGAGCCTTCCAGTTGGCCTTTCTCGCCGCCTTTGATCCGGGCGACGTGGTCGCGTTGGCACGTCCGGGCTACCCAGCCTACGCAAACATTCTTAGCGCGCTCGGATTGCAGGTAGTGGACCTCGCCACCGGGGAGGAGCAGCGCTTCCAACCCACCGTCGCTTCACTCGAAGCGGCGCTCGCCGAACACGGTAGGCTCGACGGTCTGGTGATCGCCTCCCCGGCGAACCCCACCGGCACGATGCTCTCCGGTGCCGAGCTGGCCGAGCTGGCGCACTGGTGCCAACGGCATGGGGTACGCCTGATCAGCGACGAGATCTATCACGGGATCGAGTTCGATCCGCAGCGTCCGGCCCACACCGCCTGGGAATACTCGCGTGAGAGTCTCGTGGTTTCGTCCTTCTCCAAGTTCTGGGGAATGACCGGTTGGCGGTTGGGCTGGATGCTGGTGCCAGATGACCTGATCTGTGCCGTGGATGCCTTGGCCTCGAACCTGGCCCTGTGCGCACCGGCCCCGGCGCAGCGGGCGGTGCTTCACGCCTTTAGTTCGTCCTCGTTGGCCGAAGCTCGTGAACGAGTGACCGAGTTCGCGGCAACCCGGGAGCTGGTGATGCAGAATCTTCAGCGGCTCGGTTTCGACTCGGCCGCTCCGGCGGATGGAGCGTTCTACCTCTATGGCCGATTGGCTCCGCGGGTAGTCGAACGCTTCGCTAGTGCGTCGGCGTACTGTCGGGCGGTGCTGGATGAGGCACGGGTGGCGCTCACCCCCGGCAACGACTTCGACCCCGCGACCGGAGATCGTTATGTTCGGCTGTCCTTCGCCGCCGGGCCAACAGCCATCGCGCAAGCCATCGAACGGATCGACGCATTCCTCACGCGCCACGGGCTCGCCGGCTAGCGGCGGCGGTATCCACAGTTCGTTCCGCGGCGCGTCGGTTGCGAGGGGGTTACAGCGAATCTGGGTGCACTGACCCTGGATCGATGTGAGGAACCGTGATGACCGAGCCACTGCCCGTTGTGGAACACGAATGCCTGTACTGCTACCTCTACCGCATGTTCGGTGTAATGGGCTGCGATAAAACTTTGCGGCTGAGCGCCTATTACCGCGACACGATGGCGCCGCGCGCCATTGCACTGGAACGCAAACTGGCCGAGCTGGGCGGGTTCTGTGACTGTGAGGTGCTTATGAACCTAGTCAGCCCCGCCGACGAACTCGACGAAGACGACGAGGACGAGGACGGGGCCTACGAATTGGAAAGCTGGGAACCCGACGACGGGCAGAAAGAGCTGGTGTGCACCGGCGTGCGCCGGGGCTGCACCAGACCCTGCGAAAACTGGCTCATCCGCCGCGGTATACAGTGGGGCGGCGGTCAGTATCGATGAACTACTTTTTGACGACACCCTTGCGGGCACGCAATAGCTCCACTGCGATCGGGATCAAGGAAATCAGCACGATCACGATGAAGATCAGGTCGATATTGTGCTCGATCCAGTCGATCTGCCCCAGCCAATAACCGAGTAGCGTGACGCCGATACCCCACAGCGCTGCACCGATGAGGTTGAAAGCGACAAAGGTGGAACGCTTCATTTCGGCCACGCCGGCGATCACCGGCACGAACGTACGCACGACCGGTACGAAGCGAGCCAAAATCACGGCACGACCGCCAAAGCGTTCGAAGAATTCGTGGGCTTTTTGCACATTGGACTGGGAGAAGAACCGGGAGTCCTCGCGCTTAAACAGCGCTGGCCCGGTCTTTCGCCCAATAATGTATCCGGTTTGATCCCCGATAAAGGCACAAACGAAAATCGCGAGGCAGAAGACCCACAACGGAATATGGATGGTTCCGGTGGCGATGAGCATGCCCACGGTGAAAAGCATCGAATCGCCAGGCAGGAAGAACCCGACCAAAAGACCAGTTTCGGCGAAGACGATGCCGCACACCAAGAGCAAGACCCAAGGGCCGAGGGCCGGGTTGTTGAGGAATACGGCAGGGTTCAGCCAATCGGGGAGGAACGCCGCGCCAAGGGGCATCACTCCGGGATTGCTGAATGTCGAAAGCAAGGAGGAAAGATCAAGCACGCTTCTTACAGTACGGGAACTTGCTGGGCTTTTCCCATGACAAGTAGGCAGCCTCACGTTATGCTTTGCCCGGCTCTGGCATGACAGCTGTCATGGGTGGAACATGACTTTTTGATCTTCTGCCGGTTAGGTGCCGTGGCGAAGACTAGAGGCATGGAAACACAGACAGCCACCCAGGCCCTGACACTGTCGGGGCTGACTAAAACCTTTACCGGTCTCGGTGACACCGTCCATGCGGTCCGCGGGATCGACCTGTCGATTCCCTCGGGCCAAATCATGGCCCTGCTAGGGCCTAACGGCGCCGGGAAGACCACCACGGTGGACATGATCCTGGGCTTGAGCACTCCCACCTCGGGGGAGGTCGAAGTGCTGGGGCTGAAGCCTAAGCAGGCGGTACTCGGCGGCCGGCTATCCGCCGTCTTGCAGACCGGAGGATTGCTACGCGATCTCACGGTACGTGAAACGGTCACCGTGATCGCCGCCATGCACGAAGTCCCCGAACGGGTGAACGAAGTGATGGAGCGGGCGCGGCTGACCGGAATCGCTAAGCGGAAAATCGCCAAGTGCTCCGGCGGCGAGCAACAACGCGTCAAGTTCGCTCTGGCCCTGCTGCCAAACCCGGATGTGCTGATCCTCGATGAACCCACGGCCGGCATGGACGTCATGGCACGCCGTGATTTCTGGGCCTCGATGCGCGAAGATGCCGGGACCGGGCGCACCATTATTTTCGCCACCCACTATCTGGAGGAAGCACAGAGCTTCGCCGAACGCACCGTGCTCATGCGGCAAGGACAGATCATCGCCGACGGAGCGACCAGCGAACTTCGCTCCTTGATCTCGGGTCGGCATGTCACCGCCACCCTACCCGACGCCCAGGCAGTGGCGGCCGCCGAAGCCAGTGACCCGAACGTAAGCATTGTCGAACGCAACGGGTTGCGCGTGCAGTTCAGTTGCCAAGATTCCGACCGTTTAGCCGCCAGGCTGTTGGGCGAACTCGGTGCCTTCGACCTCGAGATTTCCGCCCCTAGCCTCGAAGATGCTTTCATCCAGCTAACCAAGGACCCCTCATGAATGCCACCTATATCCGCATTGAGTTCACCCGACACCTGCGCGACGGGTATAACTTGCTCTTCGCACTGCTACTGCCCGCCGCCATGTATCTGCTTTTTGGCACCCTGCCGGGGTACTCCGCAGAGGAAGCCGGGGCTGGCAACGTGAAGTTCTACATCATGGTCTCCATGGCTGCCTACGGTGCGGCGGTGAGTACAGTGGCCATTGCCGGAACGGTAGCCACCGAAACCATGCAGGGCTGGGGCCGCCAGATAGCGATGACGCGTATGCCTGCCGCTTCCTTTGTGGCATGCAAGATGTTTGTGGCGACTACCGTTGCAGGGCTGAGTTCCGCGCTGGTTTTCGTATTGGGAGCCAGTACCGGGGCCACCGTGGCCGAAGGCTGGATTTGGCCGGTGAGCTATCTGATTACGCTCTGCGGGTCGCTGATCTTTGCCTGCTACGGCATTGGCGTAGGCATGCTGTTTAAGTCGGAATCGGCCCTGGGGTTGGCCTCGGGACTTTTGGTCTTCTTCGCTTTCTTCGGCAACGTATTTATGCCGCTCAGCGGCCTCATGCTGGACATCGCACGATTCACCCCGATGTACGGGTTCGTGGCGCTGGCCCGCTACCCGCTGATGCGCGATGTTCCCGAATTCACCGGCATGGCACCGGACGCATTGTGGATTCCGGTGACTAATCTGGTGGCATGGACCGTCATCTTCGCGATCTTCGCCGTCGCGGCCACTCGGAAGGCCAAGGCCCGGCAGTGAGCGAACGGTCGCTACCGCCGGATGAAGCGGAACAGTTCTGGAATAAGCATGGATGGCTTATTTCCGGAGTGTGGCTGATCTTTCTGACCTTCCCGCTGATGGCGCTGCTCGAGGAGCCCTATCCGCTACCACTGAAGGTACTGGGGATAGGGCTCATCGTGCTCTTCGCCGTGATTTATGTGCGCGGCTATGCTCGCTTCAGCCACACGGTGGGTCACGGCGGAACGCGAAGCCTCGAAGCGTATGGCTACTTCGCGGTGCTCTGTGTTCTCGTTCTGGGCTCCATACCGCTACTCGATGCGGGCGTGCTGAGCATGCTGCCCTTCATCTCCTCCTACGCCGCGTTCCTGCTTCGCCGTCCGGCCGTCTATGCAACCTACGCCGTGGTGCTGGTGCTCTGCTTCGCGCTACCGCTCATCTACGATGTGCTGCTCGGAGCCCTGTTCCTCATCGGGCTGAACGTGGTGCTCATGGTGGTGTACCTGATCACCGTGATGGCCATCGAGCGGTCCGTCGCCGCCGAAGCGGTGCGCGCCGACTTCCTCGTCCTCAGCGAGCAGGAACGGATGGCGCGCGACGTGCACGACGGCATCGGCCATTCACTCACAGCACTGAACCTAAAGGCCCAGCTGGCCCTGCGGCTGATCGATAACGGCAAGGTACAACAAGCACGTAGCGAGGTTGAACAGCTCTCCGAACTGGCCGTGGCCGCGCTAGATTCGGTGCGCACCACCGTGCAAGGGCTGAGTCACCACGACCTAGCCGAACAGTTAGCCGCGGTGCGCGAGGCGTGCGAGGCCAACGGCATTTCGTTCACCGTCATCGGGCAACCCGATATGATCCCGACACGGTGGCGTTCGCACGCCTCATGGATTCTTCGGGAGGCGCTCACTAACGTGTGGCGGCATGCGCATGCCAGCCGTGTCCGCGTGGTGATCGGACCGGCTTCGCTGAGCGTGGATGATGACGGTGATGGACTGCAGGGCAGCGAACCGGGACATGGCATTCGTGGAATGTATGAACGTGCCCGACTGCTCGGGGCCGAATTCGAACTAGGCACCTCTAATCTAGGTGGCGTCAGCGTACGCCTGACCTTTCCGGTAACCGAGGGGGACCAGCGATGATCCGGATCATCATTGCCGACGACCAGCATCTGGTGCGCGGGGCGCTGGTCGCGCTCTTGAACCTGGAGGCCGACCTTCAGGTGGTCGCCGAATGTTCCGACGGCGACGAAGTGCTCGCGGCGCTCGCCGAGCACCCGGCCGACGTGGCGCTGCTCGATGTACAAATGCCCCGGCAGGACGGCTTGCAGACCGCGGCACAGCTACGTGTGGCACACCCGGAGGTGAAGATCATCATCGTCACCACCTTTGACCGTCCGGGCTACTTCCGGCAGGCCTTCGATCTGGGGGCTCAAGGATTCTTGGTGAAGGATGCGCCACCGGCCGAACTGGTCGAGGCCATTCGCAGGGTACATCGGGGAGGCAAGGTGATTGACCCGCAACTGGCGATGCTCAGCGTACAAACCGCGCAAAATCCCCTGACCGAGCGCGAACGCGAAGTGCTTTCGCTGGCTGCCGCAGGAGGCCCGGTGGCGCGGATTGCCGGGCAATTGCACCTATCCGCCGGAACGGTCCGCAACCATTTATCGAATGCGATCGGCAAACTCGGTGCCGCCAACCGCATCGAGGCAGCCCATGCGGCAAAAGAACGCGGCTGGATCTAGCGGGTCGCAAAGTGGGTGATCATGCCGACCACCCAGACCGATGAGGCTAATGCGACGCAACCGAATTCCACCAGGATACCCACGCCCATCGCCTTCAACGCCGCCCACGACGATCCAAGCGCACCGTGGGCGTCTCGACGCCGCACACTTTCGCCGGCGAACAACCCGATCGCGAAACCGATAAACAGGCCCACCACGGGGATCACGAAGGCACCGATAATGGCGGCTAGTAGCGCGATCAGGATCGAACCACGCGGGATATTGTGTTCCTTGAGCTTCTTGCCGGTCAGCACCGCCGAGGCGCTAAAACCCAACAAGGCCAGCACGCCACCGATCCCCGCGGCCCACCACGCCGGGGCCGTGCCCATCAGTGCGGCCCAGCCGATCAGGGTGCCGATCGTCAACAGCGACCCGGGCAAAACCGGGAAAATCGTGCCGAGCGCCGAAACGATCAACAAGGCGGCGGCGAGCACCGAGAACAAAATCTGTGTATCCACGATCCCCAGTGTGACACGCTAAGGTCATGAGTCTTCCGACAGCTGGCATTGAACTGAGTATCGAACACTCCGTGGCCACCCTGCGCTTGCATAATCCGAGACAGTACAACGCCCTGACGCGCCAGATGTGTCAGGAACTGATCGAGCACATTGCACGCTGTAGCGAGGACGCCGACGTGGCCGTACTGGTGCTCACCGGCGACGGCGAGCATTTCTGTGCCGGCATTGCCATCGATCGCATGGACGAAGTGCTCTTCGACGGCCCGGACGGAGTCGTGAATCATTTTGACGCGGTCGATCGGGCCCTGCGCGACTGCCCGAAACCGGTGATCGCGCTCGTGCGCGGCACCTGCTACGGCGGCGCCTGGCAGCTGGCTTCTGCTTGCGACATCCAACTGGCCTGCGAGGACGTGCGTTTAGCCATCACCCCGGCGAAAATCGGTTTGCTCTTCCCGCGGCGGGGCCTGGAGCGGCTGGTGAATACGGTGGGGCAGAGCCGTGCCCGCTATTTGCTCTTTTCCGGACTCCGGCTCGAGGCCGAGCAGATAGCCGCCTGGGGGTTGTTTACCGAGGTGCTTCCGGCCCGGGACCTGGACGAGCGCGTGGCGAAGCTAGTGCAGCAGTTGGCGGAGAATTCCCCCTACGCGCTGCGCCGGAGCAAGCAGGCGATGAACCTGCTCGAGCGCGCCGAAGACGCCGACTCGTCGGAGTTTTGGCAACGTGTCTGGGCTGAGAACGGGGCCAATCCCGATTTGGCCGAGGGGCGGGCAGCCTTCCAGCAGAAACGCCGCCCTGATTTTCGCCCGTGGTCCGCGTCGGTCCAGTAGCAAAAGAATGGTACCGAACCGACGTATGGACCGCGGTTCTTAGGCTTGAGCGTGCCGCGCCACCAGCTCTCGTTTGAGGATTTTGCCGCTTGGGCCCAGCGGAAACTCGGTGACGATCTCGACGAGCCGCGGGTACTTGTATGCGGCCATGCGCTCGGCAGCCCATTGCCGCACCGTATCGGCGTCGAGCCCGGAGGACTCGGCCACGGTGATGGAGGCGGCGATCTCTTGGCCGTGTGTTTCGTGACTGACGCCGTAGACCGCGGCGTTGGTGATCCCCGGATGCTCCATGAGGACTTCCTCGACTTCGCGTGGGTAGACGTTGTACCCATTGCGCAGGATCATGTCCTTGGTTCGGTCAACGATGCGCACGTAATCATCCTCGTCCTTGGTGCCCAGGTCACCGGTGCGGAACCAGCCATCGACCATGGCTTCGGCGGTGGCTTCGGGACGATTGAGGTAACCGGAGAAAAGGTTGTGTCCGCGCACGACCACTTCGCCGAGTTCGCCGCGTGCGAGCAACACGATGCGTCCGGGCTCGGTGGGGTCGGCGATCTCGACGTCCACACCCCAGATCGGGGTGCCGACCGTTCCTGGCCGGGGTTCGCGGTTGACATGGTTGAGACAGGCCACCGGTGAGGTTTCGGTGAGGCCGTAGCCTTCGTGAATTTTCGCGCCGAAGCGCTGTTCAAAGCCCTGCAAGACGCTTAGCGGAAGTGCCGCGCCCCCGGATACCCCGTAGCGCAATGACTTGGGCCGCTCGGTGCGGGCCTTGCCGGCTTCGAGCAGAGCGATATACATGGTCGGCACCCCAAAGAACACGTCCACGTCTTGGTCGAGCACGATATCCAGTGCATCGGGTCCGGTGAATTTTGGCAGCAGGATGATTTCGGCACCCGCGCGGATTCCCACATTGAGCACCGCTGTTTGCCCGAATGTGTGAAAGAGCGGTAGTCCGCCAAAGAGCCGGTCACCGGCCTGGACTTCAAGTGTTCCTCCGATCAGTGCCCCGGTTTGTTCCACAAGGGCCAGGTGGGTGCCCATGGCCCCTTTGGGTTTGCCGGTGGTTCCGGAGGTGTAGAGGATCGTAGCGATGTCTTCGGGGTGTCGGGGCAGGTAGGTGTCGATGGGGGTGCTGGCGGCGGCACGCTCTTCGAGCCGGTCGGTGCCCAGTTCGGTCGGTGCCAGCACGCTGAAGACCGGCACACCGCTGGCTTGTGCCCCGGCGGTTCCTTCGGCGAGCAGCGGGGCCGCGCAAATAAGCACCTTGGCCTCGGCGTCCTCCAACACGTAGGAGATTTCTTGGCGTTTGAGTAGTGCATGGATGGGGACCGCAATGGCCCCAAGGCTCAGCACCGCATAGTAAACGCGGGCGAAATCTGTCACGTTCGGCATCAGTAGTGCGACGCGATCGCCAGGGCCCACCCCGGCGTCGCGTAGTGCCCCGGCGTAGGCACGCGTCTCATCCCAGAGCTCACGGTAGCTGGTGGTAATCCCGCTCATGGTGATCGCGGGGCGATCCGCATGACGCTTGGCGGATTCTGCCAGCAGGGCGGCGACGGACATGGTGAGATTCGAGGCGGGGCGCTGCATGGAAGGATCTCCTTGGCATTGGGTGACGTGTATCACAGTACATATCATCCTAGTGGAACGCCGTCTCAAATCAAGAGATTCAGTTTCAATTCGCGCGGGGACCTAGCGCAGTCGGGCGTTATTCAGCACGGGCAGGGCCTGACGAACTTGATCGATAATGCTTGGATCGATGCCCACTAGCTGCATGGTCGGAGCCGTGCCGAGATCCTTGATGACTTCCCCTGTCGGGGAAATGACCGCACTATGCCCCACGCCCAGTGGCGTGCCGGCTGGTACGTCGTCGCGAACCGTAGCCGGATCGGCCTGATCGACCGCGATGACAAAGGTGGTGCTGTCCATGGCGCGGGCCCGCGTGGCCAGCTTCCACTGCCGCGCCTTTCCGGGGCCCGAGGCCCAGGATGCGCACACGATATTGACTACCGCGCCGGTTTCGGCCATCTGCAGGAAGAGGTCGGGGAAGCGCACGTCATAGCAGGTGGCCAAGCCGATGGTGATGCCGTTGAGCTCGAAGGTTACCGGGTGTTCGCCGGGGGTGACGGTTTTCGATTCGTGAAAGCCAAAAGCATCGTAGAGGTGGATCTTGTCGTAGCTGGTGTCCACCGTCGGGCCGGTGACGAGCAGAGTGTTACGCACCGTGTGCTTGTCGGCGCCCGGGGTGAACATGCCGGCGACGACGGTGATCCCATGGTGCTCGGCGGCGGCGCGCACGGCGCTGGCCCACGGGCCATCTAGGGGTTCGGCGATGGGGGATAGCGAGGTGCCAAAGGCGCACATGGAGGCTTCGGGAAAGACGATGAGATCCGCGCCCTGCCGCGCGGCGTCGGCGATGTGGGTGCGCAGCAGCTCGAGGTTCTCGGCTGGGCTGGTCGTGCTCAAAATTTGTGCGAGTGCAATTTTCATCATCATCCCTGCCTTGTGGACGCTTGCGTTCCACCATCTTGGCACAGTTGGCCCATATTGGCTCCCGTGCGGCAAGCGCACGTCGGTAAGTCCTGCCGCTGGTGAGAATCATCCGTAATAATAAGACAATGACTACTGAGCACAGGGATGCGGAACCGACAAACTCGCGACCACCATCGATGGCCGACGTGGCCACGGTGGCCGGGGTGTCGCATCAAACGGTGTCCCGAGTCCTCAACGACCACCCCAATGTCCGTGAAGACACCCGCCAGCGTGTTCTGCAGGCCATTGAGCAGATGGGCTACCGGCGGAATCGGGCAGCACGCGCGCTGGCTACCGCACGAACCAGCACCATTGGCATTCTGACCGTGGGAAATTCGAATTTCGGACCGGCCAATACCGTGCTGGGCATTGAATCGGCGGCGCGAGCCGAGGGGTACTTCGTTTCGGTGAGTTCTCTGGAGGCCTCCGATGCGGCCGGTGCGCAACTGGCGTTGGGCCACCTGGTTGATCAGGGAGTGGACGGGATCATCGTGGTGGCACCGCTGGCGGAGGTGGCCCAGGTGGTGGAGCGCGCCTCGTTGAATGTGCCGGTGGTCGTGGTGGCCGCCAACCCGCTGGCAGAGCCCACGGATGCCTTGCGTTACGTCTGCGCGGACCAGCGTTTCGGCGCGCGGGCGGTGACCGAGTATCTCATCGAACTGGGGCACCGGCAGATCGCCCATGTGGTGGGCCAGGAGAACTGGATCGATGCCGCCGAGCGCCGCACGGAGTGGCGAAAGGTGCTCGAGGAGCATGCGGTGCAGGGTCGAGAGTACCGCGCCGAGGGCTGGAGCGCTGCCGATGGCTATGCGGTGGGGCGGCAAGTTGCCGACGATATTGCCGCCGGCCAGGGTCCTACCGCGGTTTTCGCGGCCAACGACTACATCGCGCTGGGTCTCCTGCGAGCACTCTGGGAGCGTGGCTTGCAAGTGCCGGATGATGTGTCGGTAGTGGGTTTTGATGATGTGGAGAGTTCGGCTTTTTATATCCCGGCATTGACCACCGTGAGGCAACCCTTTGGGGCCCTGGGCAAGTCGGCCATGAGTGCGCTCTCGGCGCTGTCCGCCGGGGAGCCGGGTGGTGAAGGGCGTTTTGCGGCCACCCTGGAGCCGGAGCTGATTGTGCGCGCGTCCACCGCGCCGCCACGCGCCGCGAAGGACTAACTTGCCGGGCGCCGAAGCCCGGAGCTAGAAACTGAAATTGCCATGGGGGCTTGTGAGCCAAAGATGTTAGCGCTAACATTTTTGGAGACAGACCACATTTCAGCGCTTCTCGTGCACCGTACGAGGAGTTACTCAAGGAGTACCCGTGAGCACGCAGCAGTTTCAGACCGCCCGCAGCGACATCGACTCGGGGCGTGCCTATCTGGGGATCGAACTTGGCTCCACCCGCATCAAGGCGGTGCTGATCGCACCCAATGGGGATGTGCTCGCCGGCGGGGAGCATCAGTGGGAGAACCGTTATGAGAACCGGCTCTGGACCTACAGCCTCGAGGCCGTCTGGGAAGGGATCCAGCGCTGCTATGGTGCGCTGGCCGAGCAGGTCGAACTGGAGTATCACACCTCGCTGCGGCAGTTGGCCGGCATCGGCATTTCCGCGATGATGCACGGCTATCTGGCCTTCGACGCGCAGGGGCAACTGCTGGTGCCCTTCCGCACGTGGCGTAATACCAACACCGCCGTCGCGGCCGAGCAACTCAGCGCACGGTTCGGGTGCAATATCCCCTTGCGCTGGTCCATTGCTCACCTCTGGCAAGCCATGCTCGATAACGAGGAGCATGTACCGCAGCTGGACCGGCTGACCACCCTGGCCGGATACGTGCACTGGAAGCTCACCGGAGAATTCGTGCTGGGCGTCGGGGACGCCTCGGGGATGTTCCCGATCGATAGCGAAAGCGGACAGTACGACGCTAAGCTCATCGCCTCCTTCGACGAATTGGCCGGGGACCGGCTCGGTTCCCGAGGGCTTCGCGCCCTGTTGCCGACAGTGAAGCCAGCCGGGGAGAATGCCGGATTCCTGAGCGCCGACGGGGCGCGGCTCTTGGATCCCAGTGGCACGCTGCAGGCGGGTATCGCGCTCTGCCCGCCGGAAGGGGACGCCGGAACCGGCATGGTGGCCACCAATTCGGTGGCCGTGCGCACCGGCAACATATCGGCCGGCACGAGCATCTTTGCCATGGTCGTTCTCGAACGAGCGCTGCGCGGTGCGCACGCCGAGGTCGATCTGGTTACCACGCCCAGCGGCGACCCGGTGGCCATGGTGCACTGCAATAACGGAGCCAGTGAGCTCGGCGCCTGGGCCGAGGTCTTCACGCAGTTCGCCACGGGACTGGGGCATCAGGTGGATGCCACACAGGTCTATGCCACGCTCTTCGACGCGGCCCGCCAGGGCTCCCCGGACGCCGGAGGCCTGCTAGCCTACAACAATCTTTCCGGCGAACCCATTACCGGCCTCAGCGAGGGACGGCCGCTTCTGGTGCGCGGTCCAGATTCGCAACTGACCTTGGCCAACCTCATGCGCTCCCAGCTCTATGCGGTGTTCTCCACGCTGTCATTGGGTCTGCGCGTGCTGACCGAGCAGGGGGTGCAAATCGAGACAATGCATGCCCATGGCGGCTTGTTCCGCACCCCTGGTGTCGCCCAGCAAATGCTGGCCGCTGCCATCGGAACCCCGGTCGCCGTCGGGCAAGGGGCGGGGGAGGGCGGTGCTTGGGGGATCGCCGTCCTAGCCGCCTACATGGGCAGCGGGGCCCGTGAGGACTTGGCCGACTACCTGCAACGACAGATTTTCGCCGCCACCCAACCTGCGGTGCTCGCACCTCAGGAAGCGGACGTCGTCGGTTACGACAGCTACCTGAATCGCTACAGCGCCGGCCTGGCCGTGCAACGCGCCGCCACCGAGGCCCTCTAACGGGCAGGTGCGCCCTAGACATCGAATCGGAACCTAGAAAAGAGACGGACCGCCATGTCCACCAGCAATGCCTTGGCCGCCTACCCGGCCAGTATGATCCAACAGCTTCGCCAGGTGCGTCAGACCGTGGCCGAGCTGCACGCCGAACTGCCCCGCTACGAATTGGTGGTGTGGACCGCAGGGAACGTGTCCCAACGTGTGGCCAACCCCGAGGTGCCCGACGGCAGCGCCGACCTTTTTGTCATCAAGCCCTCCGGGGTCTCCTACGAGCAACTGACCGCCGAGTCCATGGTGGTGTGCACCTTGGATGGGCAACTGCTCGAGGGCAGCCGGGCTCCCTCCTCCGACACCGCGGCACATGCCTATGTCTATCGGCAGATGCCGCAGGTTGGCGGTGTGGTGCATACGCACTCCACCTACGCTACCGCATGGGCCGCACGTGGCGAGGAGATTCCCTGCGTGCTGACCATGATGGCCGACGAATTCGGCGGCTCCATCCCGGTGGGTCCCTTCGCCGTCATCGGTGATGACTCCATCGGCCGCGGCATTGTCGAAACCCTCGGCGCTTCGCGCAGCCCGGCGGTGCTGATGCGTAACCACGGGCCCTTCACCATCGGAGCCGATGCCCGCTCGGCGGTTAAGGCCGCCGTGATGTGCGAAGAGGTTGCCCGCACAGTACATATCGCCCGGCAACTCGGCGACCCTTTGGCCATCGCACCCGAGGCCATCGACTCCCTCTACGACCGCTACCAAAACGTCTACGGCCAGAAGTAACGGCCCGCGGAACAAGCTGAAAGGTATTAACGGAAATGAGCAAAGCGTACGCGCAGCAGGAGGTCTGGTTCTTTACCGGGAGCCAAGATCTCTACGGCGAGCAAACCCTGGCCCAGGTAGCCGAGCAATCTCGCGAAGTCGCCCAGACCCTGGAGCAGAGCGATGAGATTCCGGCCCGTATCGTCTGGAAGCCGGTGCTCAAGGACGCCGAGGCAATCCGTCGTGCCATGCTCGAGGCCAATAGCGATGACCGGGTGTTGGGGGTGATCACCTGGATGCATACCTTCAGCCCCGCGAAGATGTGGATCGCCGGACTCAACGCGCTACGCAAGCCACTGTTGCATCTGCACACCCAGGCCAATGTCGAACTTCCCTGGGACACCATCGACTTCGACTTCATGAACCTGAATCAGGCCGCTCACGGAGATCGCGAGTATGCGTATCTGGCCACGCGGATTGGTGCCGCGCGCACGACCGTGGTGGGGCACGTGTCGAATCCGGCGGTGACCGCGCGCATCGGCACCTGGATTCGTGGGGCGGCCGGTTGGGCCGCCACGCAGGGCTTGAAACTGGTGCGCTTCGGGGACAATATGCGCAATGTGGCGGTCACCGAGGGCGATAAGACCGAGGCCGAGTTGCGCTTTGGAGTTTCGGTGAACACCTGGGCGGTCAACGACCTGGTCGAGGCCGTCGCGGCGGTCGACGAGGCGCAGGTGGATGAGCTGGTGGCACTCTACGAGCGCGAATATGAGGTGGTCCCCGAGCTGCGTGCCGGGGGCGAGCGCCATGACTCGCTACGTTACGCCGCCCGCCAGGAGCTGGCCATCGAGGCCTTCCTCGTGCGCGAGGGGGCCAAGGCCTTCACCACCAACTTCGAGGATCTGGGCGAGCTACGTCAGCTACCCGGCCTGGCCGTGCAACGCCTGATGAGCAAGGGTTACGGTTTTGGTGCCGAGGGTGACTGGAAGACCGCGGTGTTGGTGCGGGCCGCCAAGGTCATGGGCGCCGGACTTGCCGGTGGCGCCTCGCTCATGGAGGACTACACCTACGATCTGACGCCGGGGCAAGAGCTGATTCTCGGGGCGCATATGCTCGAGGTCTGCCCCTCGTTGACCACCGATACCCCGCGTATCGAGATTCACCCGCTGGGGATCGGGGGCCGCGAGGATCCGGTGCGCATGGTGTTCAATGCCGCGCCGAGCGAGGCCGCCGTGGTGGTTTCGCTGGCCGATATGCGCGAGCGGTTCCGGCTCACGGCCAACGTGGTCGATGTGGTCACTCCGCCGCAGGATTTGCCGCACCTGCCGGTTGCCCGTGCGGTGTGGCAGCCGCGTCCGGACTTTTCCACCTCCGCCGAATCGTGGCTGACCGCCGGTGGTGCGCACCATACGGTGATGTCGACCGCCGCGGGGCTGGAGGCCTTTGAGGTGTTCGCGCAGATCGCCCGCACCGAACTGCTGGTGATCGATGAGCACACCACGCGGCGTGGTTTCGCCGAGACGGTGCGCTTCAACCAGGCCTACTACCGTCTGGCCGAGGGGCTTTAGGGCGGGTCGGTGAACGCCGGCTGACCGCGCGCGATTCAGTGCGCAAGGGGTCGGACTGCTAACTTTGTGACGTCAGTTACTTGTTAGTAGTCCGACTTTTTCATTGTGAGCGTGGTGCCTGATCGAGTCCCGTTGCATCGGGAAAAAATTCCGGTCATATCTGCGTCGAACTCTTTACTGGGTGAATTGTTAGCGCTAACATTGTGACCATCGGCACATTAGCTCGCGTCCAAATGGATGCATTTCCGACCCGTTAGCGGGTCGGTCTCAAGGAGGAATCTCAATGAAGCGAAAGACCTTTTTGCGCAGCGGCCTCGCCGCCCTGTCCATGGTCGCAGTAGCGGCGCTCGGCGCCTGCTCATCCGGAGGTGACGGCGGATCCGCAGGCGCCGGCGAAACCATCAGCCTTGGCTTCTCCCAGGTCGGCGCGGAATCCGGTTGGCGCGCTGCGAACACGAAGTCGATCCAAGAGTCACTGACCGCGGAAAACGGCTTCAAGCTCAGCTTCTCGGATGCCCAGCAGAAGCAAGAGAACCAGATCCAGGCATTGCGTTCCTACATCGCACAGGGCGTGGACGTGCTGGCCTTCTCCCCGGTGGTTGAAACCGGCTGGGATGCGGTGCTTCAGGAAGCCAAGAACGCCGGTATTCCGGTGATCCTCACCGACCGTGCCGTCGACACCACCGACGACAGCCTCTACGCCTCCTTCATCGGCTCGGACTTCGTCGAAGAGGGACGTCGCGCCGGAGCATGGGTGAAGGAAAACTTCGACGGAGACCAGCTGAGCATCGTCGAACTGCAGGGCACCACCGGCTCTGCCCCGGCGCTGGATCGCCAGGAAGGCTTCGCCGAAGCCATCGAGGGCAGCGATGCCAAGATCATCGATTCGCAGACCGGTGACTTCACTCGCGCCGGCGGCAAGAAGGTCATGGAAGGCTTCCTGAACTCGCACGACGACATTGACCTGGTCTTCGCCCACAACGACGACATGGGTCTAGGCGCCATCGAAGCCATTCAGGCCGCCGGTAAGAAGCCGGGCGACGACATCAAGATCGTCACCATCGACGCGGTCAAGGACGGCATGCAGGCCCTGGCCGACGGCAAGATCAACTACATCGTCGAATGCAACCCGATGCTTGGTGAAGACCTCGCCGAGATCGCGAAGAAGGTTGTGGCCGGTGAGCCGGTCGAGAAGCGCATCGTTGTTGAAGACGCCGCCTTTACCCAGGAACAGGCAGCCGAGGCGCTACCGAATCGCCAGTACTAATCAGCAGGTTTGGCGGTGGGCTCGAGCCCACCGCCACCACCCTTAGACGAACCCCTTGAAGGCAAGGCCATGATTGCATCAACTCCCCACCAGCGGCAGAACGCCGCCACCGATCAGCTCGCGGGAAGTGCCCGCCCGGTGGTCGAAATGACCGGCATCAGCGTCGAGTTCCCCGGCGTGAAGGCGCTGGACTCGGTGGACTTCCGGCTCTTCCCCGGCGAAGTGCATGCGCTGATGGGTGAGAACGGTGCCGGCAAATCCACCCTGATCAAGGCCTTGACCGGGGTGAACCAAATCTCCGCCGGCACGATCGTGGTCGACGGGAAGCAAACCCTGTTCGGCGGTCCAGCCGATGCCCGCGAACGCGGCATCTCCACGGTTTACCAAGAGGTCAATCTCTGCGGCAACCTGACCGTGGCCGAAAATATCATGCTGGGCAACGAACCCAGGCGCTTCGGCGGCCTGGACTGGAAGGCGATGCGTGCCCAGGCGCGCGTGCACCTTGAACGCATGGGACTAGATATCGACCCGGCCAGCTCCCTGGACTCGCATTCGCTCGCCGTGCAGCAGCTCGTGGCGATTAGCCGTGCCATGGTGGTCGACGCCAAGGTGCTCATTCTCGATGAGCCGACCTCGTCGCTCGACGCCGACGAAGTCGAGCAGCTCTTCCGGGTGATGCGCCGACTGCGCGAGGAAGGGGTCGGGATCCTCTTCGTGTCGCACTTCCTGGACCAGATCTACGCCATTTCCGACCGCATCACGGTGCTCCGCAACGGGCAACTAGTGCAGGAGCGGATGACCGCCGACCTGCCGCAACGCGAACTGGTTTCGCTGATGATCGCCGGCACCAGCGACGCCGAGGTCGGCGTGGCCACCGAACGCCGCGGCAAAGCGGTGCGTACCGAGGACAGCGCCCCGCTGCTGCAGGCCGTGGGGCTGGGACGCAAGGGCGCGGTCGAGCCCTTCGACTTGGACCTGTACCCCGGAGAGGTGATCGGCCTGGCCGGCCTGCTCGGTTCGGGACGCACCGAATTGGCCCGACTGCTCTACGGGGCCGACAAGTCCGACAGCGGCCAGCTACGGGCCGCCGGTAGCGACCTCAAACTGCGCACCCCACGCCAGGCGCTGGCCCAGAAGATCGCCTATACCTCCGAAGACCGCAAGGGAGAGGGCGTGGTCGGGGAATTGACGGTGGCCGAGAACATCATCCTGGGCCTGCAAGCGGCCCGCGGCTGGATGCGACCACTGCCCAAGACCAAGGCGAAGCAAATTGTCGAGGCCTATATGAAGGCCCTCGGGGTGCGCCCGGCCAACCCGGACGCCCTACTGAAAAACCTCTCCGGCGGCAATCAGCAGAAGGTGCTGCTCGCCCGCTGGCTGGCCACCGCCCCGAAACTGCTGCTGCTCGACGAGCCCACGCGCGGCATCGACATCGGTGCCAAAACCGAAATCATGAACCTGGTCTCCGAACTGGCCGACCAGGGCATGGCGGTGGTGTTCATCTCCGCCGAACTCGAAGAAGTACTGCGCCTCTCCGACCGCATCGCCGTGATGCGCGATCACAAGAAGGTCGCAGAAATCCCAACCACCCGTGACGTCGACGTTCCGCAGCTGATCGAAGTCATCGCCAACGGGGGAGAAAGCAAATGACTCGCATCTACAAACATCGACTCTTCTGGCCCGTGGTGGCGCTGGCCGCGCTGCTACTGGCCTGTACCCTGAAACGTCCCGACATCTTGGGCATCAGCGTCCTTGACGGACACCTTTTCGGGGCCCCGATCGACATTCTGCGCAATAGCGCACCCCTGCTGCTGGTGTCGCTGGGCATGACCCTGGTGATCGCCACCCGCGGCATCGACCTGTCGGTGGGTGCAACGGTGGCCATCGCCGGAGCCGTGGCACTGACCTTTATCGCCGGGTCGGACGACCCCGGATCGCTGGGCACCGCACTCGGTGCCATTGTGGTGGCCCTCGGACTGTGCCTCGTGCTGGGTAGTTTCAACGGATTTCTCGTCTCCGGCTTAGGCATTCAGCCGATTATCGCGACGCTGATCCTGATGACCGCCGGTCGCGGCGTGGCCATGCTGATCACCGGCGGGCAGATCACCACCGTGAACAGCGCGCCGTTTGCGGCGCTGGCCTCGGGCTTCCTGCTCGGTCTTCCGGTGGCCGCACTGATCGCCTACGGCGTCTTCATCGTGATCGCACTCCTGGTGCGCCGCACCGCGCTGGGCATGCTGCTCGAGGCCGTGGGCATCAACCCGGATGCCAGTCGCCTGGCCGGCGTGAAATCCAAGACGCTGGTCTTTACCGTCTATACCCTCTGCGGCGCGCTAGCCGGCCTGGCCGGGCTGATCTTCGCCTCCAACACCATGGCCGCCGACGCGAATAACGCCGGACTGTTTATCGAACTGGACGCCATCCTCGCGGTGGTGATCGGTGGTACCTCGCTGGCCGGGGGCAAATTCAACCTCGGGGGCACCTTGGTGGGCGTGCTGATCATTACCACGCTGAACCTCACGGTGACCGTACTGGGCATTTCCCCGCTGGTGACCCCAATGTTCAAGGCGATCGTCGTGATTGCCGTGACCCTAATGATGTCGCCACGACTGCGTGGCATGCTGGCGGGCTTGCGTGAGCGCCGCCGTTACCAGGAGGTCAACGCATGAGCACCGCAACCGCGCTCGCCGGCACCCGCACATTCCGCCCGCCCAAACTCGACCGACGCTACCTTCCGGTACTGGGCACCATGCTCGTATTCGGGCTCATGCTCGTCATCGGTGGGCTACGCTACGACAACTTCCTATCCCCGGCGGTCATCTCCAACCTCTTCATCAACAACGCGCACCTGATCGTGCTGGCCGCGGGCATGACCTTCGTGATCCTCACCGGCGGTATCGACCTGTCGGTGGGCTCGGTGCTGGCGCTATCCTCGGTCATCACCGCGACCCTGCTCAACGCCGGATGGAACGTAGCGCTCGTGCTACCGCTAGCCATCGCCGCCGGGTCACTGCTCGGGCTGGGTATGGGCGTGATGATCCAATACTTCGAGGTCCAACCCTTCGTGGCCACGCTGGCGGGCATGTTCCTGGCCCGCGGCCTGTGCTTCGTCTTCGCCCCCGAATCTGTGCCGATCCGCGATGAGGGTTTCATCGCCCTGACCAACTGGGGGATGGCCTCCGGACGCTGGCGGCTGACCGCCGCGGTGGTGATCGCCGCTCTCGTGCTGCTGGTCTCGTGGTGGGTCCTGCACCGCAGCCGCTTCGGCCGCACCGTCTACGCGGTGGGCGGCGGCGAACAGTCCGCCACGCTCATGGGCCTACGCGTCGAACGCACCAAGGTCATGGTGTACGTGATCTCCGGGACCTGCGCCGGCCTGGCCGGGGTGCTCTTCGCGATGTTTTCCCGTTCGGGCTACGCGCTCACGGGCGTAGGCATGGAGCTTGATGCTATTGCCGCGGTGGTGATCGGCGGAACGCTGCTCACCGGCGGCACCGGATTTGTGCTTGGCTCGGTCCTCGGCGTGATGGTGTTGGGTCTGATCCAGACCATCATCACCTTCGAGGGGACCCTGAGCTCCTGGTGGACCAAGATCGTCATCGGCGTGCTGCTGCTGGTGTTCGTGATCCTCCAGCGCATACTCACCCTGCGGCGGACCTGACCCGTCCGGGTGCGGGTCAGAGGTCGGCGGCTACCGGCGCCGAACTCTGACCCATTATTTTCGCCGCCATCCGGCGGTGTTTCCCAGCGCAAGTGGCTCAACTGTCAAATGCCCACGCGCGCCATCACGACGTTAGCACGTCGACCTACCATAACGGAGGTTTATAGCTGTGATGCACCAACGAAAACGCTGGGCGGTGCCGCTGGCACTGCTCGTCTCCCTCACGCTGCCGGTCAGCAGCGCCGCGGCGGCCGTGCCGCAACTTCCGCGGCCGGCCACGCCATTGGCCCAACCGGCCGACGATACACCCGCCGAGGAGCATGAAGCCTATGTTTTCCCCTACTTCACCGGGGAAGGCAGCGATGACGGCGAAAAGATCCACCTTGCGGTCTCCAAGGGCGATAGCCCGGATGGCTGGTACACGCTCAACGACGGTAAGCCCGTGCTCGAATCCGAGTTGGGCACCAAGGGCCTGCGCGATCCCTTCCTGATCCGCTCGCCCGACGGGTCGAAGTACTACCTACTGGCAACCGACCTGAAGATGTACGGTGGCGGGAGCTTCGGCGACGCCCAGGAAATGGGCAGCCGTTCACTGATGATCTGGGAATCCAATGACCTGATCAACTGGTCCGAACAGCGCGAGGTCGAGCTGGCCCCGGAGAACTCGGGCAACCTGTGGGCTCCCGAGGCCCACTGGGATGAAGCCACCGGACAGTACGTGGTCTACTGGGCCTCGGCCCTCTACCCGGACGAGGTGGCCCCGGAGGACCGCAATATTCGCGACTCCTACCAGCGCATGATGTACTCCACCACCACCGACTTCGTGGACTTCTCCGAACCCAAGCTGTGGATCGATGAGAAGCGCGGCGACGGCCTGGGGATGATCGACTCCACCGTGGCCGAGGTCGACGACACCTATTATCGGTTGACCAAGGACGAAGGCGACATGAGCGTGCGCATGGAGTCCTCGCCGGAGCTGCTCCGCACCCAAGGGGTAACCGAGGGCGACGGGTGGAACCTGATTACCGAGCAGATCGGTGTCGGGCAGCCCAATCCGTGGGGTGGGACCTTTACCTCCGGCGAGGGTCCGACCATGTTCCCCTCGCTACGCGATGACAGCTGGTACTTGATGATCGACCAGCCCTCCTACCACGGTGGCCAGGGCTACATGGTGTTCGAAACCGACGATCTGGCCAGCGGAGACTGGCGCAGTGCCCCGGAAATCGACCTGCCCTCCAGCCCGCGTCACGGCACCGTGCTGCCGATTACCGCCGCCGAACAGCAGGCCCTGATCGAGGCCTTCCCGCCGGCCGACGAGACCGAGGAGCCGGAGCCGCCGGCGCCGGTCGAGCCCGGACCGGATCCCGAATTGCCCGAGGGAACCTTCACCGAGGGCTTCGATTCAGTCGAGCTGAACGAGCGCTTCAACATTGTGAACGAACAGGCTGGAAGCTGGGAGCTCAAGGACTCGGCACTGCAGATCACCTCGCAGCGCGGAGACACCTGGCAGGACTCGAACGACGCGAAGAACCTGTTCATGGTCGATGTCCCCGCCGGGGATTTCTCGGTGGCCACGCATCTGACCGCCCCGGTCTCCAAGGACTTCCAGGGCGCCGGACTGCTGGCTTGGAAGGACTTCGATAATTACGTGCGCGCCGGACTGGCCCATGTCAACAGCGCCGCCGGGGGACCGGTGGTCATCGAATCCGCCGCCGAAACCGACGGTGTCTTTGGTTCGTCCTTCACCCCGCGCCCGGGGTCGAAAACCGAATGGTTGCGTCTGGACCGCACCGGCAACGAACTGACCGTGTTCTATGGTGACTCCGAGGGCCAGTGGGCCGAAGCCGCCAAATTCACGGTCTCCTGGGATGTGACCCAGGTGGGTCTGTACGCCTTGGCCGCCCAAGACGGCACCGGGCACACGGCCAGCTTCGATAGCTTCTGGCTGCGCGAAGCCGGAGCCAAGGACGTGGTGCCGACCGGTTCCTTCACCCTCGATGGGCCGGGCAAGCAACGGTACCTCGTCACCGATAAGCACCAGCGCCTGTCGTTGAGCGAAACTCGCCCGACCGAAACCCTGCGCTTCACCGCCTCCACGCTGAAGGCCGATGGCGAAACGAGCCCGCTGCGTATCGTGGCCGAACAGGGCGAACTTTCCGTGCGCGGCAAGAAGCTCGAGTTGAGCCAGAAGGACGGTGCCGCGTGGCGTCTGGTGGATGCCGGCGGCGGCAAGCTAAAGCTGCGTTTGGCTGATGCCAAGCATGAGGCCAAGGCCTGGGTCGTACAGCACGAGGATGGATCGTTGCGTCTGGGTAGCCGGGACCAGGCCGTGAGCCTGAGCCTGGGTTCCGGGGAAGTCGGTGCACACACGTTGAGCATCGACGGTGACGGCACCGCCCACGACATCAGCGACACCATGTACGGTGCCTTCTACGAAGACATCAACTACGCGGCCGACGGCGGCATCTACGCCGAATTGGTGCGGAACCGTTCCTTCGAATTTGCGCCCAGCGACAATAAGAGCTTCCACGGCCTAACCGCCTGGGAGACCGTCGGCGGCGGTAAAATCGAGGTCGCCTCCGAGCGCGAGCAGTGGCTGAACGATTCCAACCGTGCCTACCTGCAGATTGAAGCCAGTGCAGCCGGTGACGGGGTGCGCAACACCTCGTACAACGAGGGAGTGGCGCTGAAAGAAGGCGAGAAGTACGACTTCAGCGTGTGGGCCCGCTCCGCGACCGCCCAAGACCTCCAGGTGAGCCTCACCGATGCCACCGGAGAACAGGATCTTGGCAGCGTCACGGTGGCCATCGACGGCAGCGATGAGTGGAAGCAATACACCGCAACCCTCACCGCGCAACGCACCACCGATGCCGGGCGCCTGCAGGTTGCCGCCGGCGCGGCAGGCACCTTGCGTCTGGATATGGTCTCGCTTTTCCCGCAGGACACCTGGGTCGGGCCGGTCAACGGCAAGTCCGTGCTGCGCAAGGATCTGGCCGAGATGGTGGAGGAACTCAAGCCGAGTTTCCTGCGCTTCCCCGGAGGCTGTGTCACCAATGTGGGTACCTTTGACACCTACCTCGACTCGGATGGTCAGGACCGCCAGCGTACCTACCAGTGGAAGGAAACCATTGGGGCCATCGAACAGCGGCCCACCAACTGGAACTTCTGGGGGTATAACCAGTCCTACGGCATCGGCTATCTGGAATATATGAAGTGGGCCGAAGACCTGGGCGCCACCCCGCTGCCGGTGGTCTCGGTCGGTGCCAATGGCTGTGGCTCGAATATCCCGGAGATGACCGATGACGAACGCATCGGCGTCTGGGTGCAAGACACCCTGGACCTGATCGAATTCGCCAACGGGGACACCAACACCACCTGGGGCGCCAAGCGCGCCGAACTCGGTCACCCGGAGCCCTTCAACCTGAAGTACATCGGGCTAGGCAACGAAGAGAACACCAAGACCTTCGAGGCCAATTTCCCGAAGTTCCGCGATGCGATCGCCGAAAAGTACCCAGAGGTCACCATCATCTCCAACACCGGTCCCGACGATGCCGGCACGCGTTTTGATGAGCTCTGGAAGTTCAACCGCGAACAGGGCGTGGACATGGTCGATGAGCACTACTACAACGACCCCTCCTGGTTCCTGGGCAACGACGAACGCTATGACTCCTACGATCGCAACGGTCCGCATGTGTTCCTCGGCGAGTACGCCTCGCGGGGAAACACCTTCGCCAACGCCTTGGCCGAAGCGGCCTACATGACCGGTCTGGAACGCAACTCCGATGTGGTGGAGATGGCCTCCTACGCGCCGATGTTTGCCAACGAGGACTACGTGCAGTGGTCGCCGGACATGATGTGGTTCGATAACGACCAAGCCTGGGGTTCGGTGAACTACTACAACCAGAAACTGTGGATGAATAACGTCGGCGACCAGGTCGTTCCCTCGCAGCTCAGCGGGGAAACCTCCAGCGCCGCGGATCTCAGTGGCGGTATTTTCCTCACCAGCTGGCTGACCAAGGCCGCCTATGACAACGTCAAGGTCACCGACAACGCAAGTGGCGAAACGCTCTTCGCCGACGACTTCTCCGATGCCTCGCAGTGGGAGGCGCAGGGTGGCGACTGGCAGGTCGTGGACGGTCGTTATGTGCAGCAGGACGCCGGCACGGAGGACGCGCGTAGCGTCATCGCCGATGGCTATAACAAGGACTGGAGCAACTACACCCTGGAGCTCACCGCCCGCAAGGAAGCCGGATCGGAAGGGTTCATGGTCGGTTTCGCGGCCGGGGCACCGGATGACTTCTACTGGTGGAATATCGGTGGCTGGGGCAACACCCGCTCGGTGCTTGAACGTGCCGACGGCGCCCGTCAGGGTGAAGTCGCGGCCGGGAAGGATATCTCCGTCGAAACCGGACGCGACTACCAGGTCAAGATCGTCGTCGAGGGGAACACCATCAAGATGTACCTCGACGGGGAGCTGCAGCTGGAATACACCGAGCCTGCACCCAAGCCGCTCTACCAGGTGGTGACGCGCGACGCCGACACCGATGAGCTGATCGTCAAGCTGGTCAACCCGACCGGTACGGCAACGCAGGCGGCCATCGAGGTTTCGGACGCTAACCTCGCGGGCCCGGTTAAGGCCACCGAACTGGTAGCGGCACCGGAAGCACAAAACACCAAGGAAGATCCGGAGAATGTGATTCCGCGTGACTTCGAAGTGGCGGCCGGGGAGCACGGGCTGAACTACGAGGTCCCGGCGTACTCCGTCACCTTCCTGCGCATGGCTACCGCCGGATCGTCCGACCGCTGACGTAAGAGTGGAATTGGACGCGACCGCGCGGTAGACAACGGTGCACAGCTTGCCGTGCAAATGGTGAAGTGTGCCCCATCAATCGACGCTGGCAAGAGAAGATTTAGCGAGCGGCGTACATATAGCGGCTCGGCCCGGTATCTCCAAGCGGAGGTGCCGGGTCGAGTCGCTGTTTCATGTTGACCATGCGGTTGCGGCATGACGAATCAAGCGTGCCCCTGAATCATCGAGCCACACCTTCCTCATGGTTTTCACCACATAATTCGCGAGGGTAAACATCAAACGTCTAACGTTTAAGAGTGACCACTAACTCTGCACCTACGCCCCCAATGCCCGCGACCTCGGTGACCCGCCCGGCACCATGGATAACCGGAACGTTGGCCGTCGTAGCGGTGGTCTTGGTGGGGTTGAATCTCCGCATGGGTATTGCTTCGGCCTCACCGCTCTTCCACGAACTTCAAGAACTACTGGGCTACGGAACCTTCGTCGCCTCGCTACTACCGACCATCCCGGTGCTCTGCTTTGCCGTCGCCGGAGCGGCGACCAGCGTACTCATTCGCCGTACCGGACTCGAACTGGGTATCGCACTGT
Source organism: Glutamicibacter endophyticus (assembly GCF_048457885.1). NCBI lineage: Bacteria > Bacillati > Actinomycetota > Actinomycetes > Micrococcales > Micrococcaceae > Glutamicibacter > Glutamicibacter endophyticus. The sequence goes on along the minus strand of NZ_CP174200.1, from coordinate 3,081,634 downwards.
CCCTGGTGCTTCTTACCGCCGGGCTCGCCCTGCGTGTCGTCGACTCCACGTGGGCGCTACTAGGTGGCACGGTGGTCGGAATGTGTGGGTTGGCGGTCTGCAACGTGGCTATGCCTTCATTCATTCGCGAACACCACGGACACCGTTCGGCGTCCATGACCGCCGCCTACACCACCACCATGTCCATCGGTGCAACCTTCGCCTCCGCCGTCAGTGTTCCGCTTGCGGTGCAGGTCGGTTCGCCCACTACGGCTCTGGCGCTTTGGGCGATTCCCGCAAGCTTGGCATTGGTGGCCTTTATTCCGCTGTCATTCGCCGGCGGGCGCGGCAAAACCACCACCGGGGCCCACGTTTCACCGTGGCCACTGCTGGCCACGGGCAAGGGACTATTGTTCACCGCCGTCTTCGGCGTTCAATCCTTACTCGTATACACGGTCGTTAGCTGGTTGCCGCATATTCTTATCTCGCGCGGCCTAGAACCGGCAGCCGCCGGACTCATGCTGGGAATCGTGCAAGGGGTGAGCATCCCGGCAGTGATGATCTTGTTGTGGATGGCCGCCAAGCCCCATCTGCTGCGCCCTGCCTTTGTGCTGACCGCAAGCTGCTCCGTTCTTGGCTTCCTTACCTTGTTAGTGCTTCCGGTGAGTCTGTCGCTGATTTCCGCGGTGCTGATCGGTTTGGGCTTTGGGATCTTCCCGTTGGTGATGCTCATGCTGAGCCGAAGCGGCGAGACGGCGGCGGAAACCACGGCGCTGTCCACGGTGGCGCAGTCGGTGGGCTACCTGATCGCCGCCGTCGGACCCTTCGCACTCGGCTTGCTACAGGGCGCCCTTGGCTCATGGACGGTTGGGTTGGTGATCGTGCTGGTGTTGGCTGTTATTCAGTTGGTGTTCTGTTACAAGCTTGGCGGATTGCGCACCGACGCCGACCGCCGACAGCTCATTGAGGTCGATGGCGCTGCGCCGGAGGCACGCTCATGAGCACGTCGGCGATGCGCCCGCCACTGGCCGGCGAAGTAATGAGTAAGTTACGCCAGGACGTGGCTAATGGGCGGTGGGCCGTGGGTCAGCGAATCCCGGCCGAGCCGGAGTTGATCGCCGAATTGGGTGTTTCACGTGGCACATTGCGTGAAGCTATCAAAGCTCTGGCGCACTCGGGGATCTTCGAGGTGCGCCGGGGCGATGGCACCTACGTGCGAGCCACGAGTGAAATCTGCGGCACCGCACAACGGGTGTACCGCGAGCATTCGGACCACGACGTGCTGCAGGTGCGCTTTGCCCTCGACACCCAAGCGGCGCGGCTGGCTGCCCGGGCCAGCGACCAAGAGGTCATCAAACGGCTCAGGGACTTCCTGGACCAGCGTAGCGACGCCTGGCAACGCCAGGACTTTTCGGCGTGGTCGCAAGCGGATTGGGCCTTCCACCTCGAGGTGGCGCGCGCCTCGGGGGTGCCACTACTGCACGAACTTTACGAGAGCTTCGGGGATGTCTTTCACGGCACCAAAATGTCCCAGCGCCTGGCCGAAGGTTTTGACGGGTGCCTGCGTGAAGGACACGAAGCGCTCGTCGAAGCCATTGAGGCCGCCGATGATGAGGCTGCCGCCCGTACGGTGATTGCGAACCTCGACTACTGCATGGGCTGGATGCCCTAAGCTCGGCCGCGTGGTCCGTGGGATCCAGCGCCGCGGCGCTGGTCGAGTAGATGATCGAGCAATGGCTCAAGTACGGCCATCCCATCGCGCACCCCGCCGCGGGAGCCAGGAAGATTCACGATCAGGGTGTTACCGGCAAAGCCGGCCACGCCCCGGGTTAGCACCGCAAGCGGCGTCTGAGCTTCACCGCGTCGGCGAATAGCCTCAATGATGCCGGGCAGTACCACGTCCAATAAGCCCTGGCTCTGCTCTGGAGTGGCATCGCTCGGTGATACACCGGTGCCGCCGGTGGTAATCACCACGTCGTCGTGCCGTTCTACCGCGGCCCGCAAGGCTTGGCCAACCGGGTCCCCATCGGCGACCACCTGAGCCGCGTCGACTTCGAATCCGCGCCCGCGCAGCCAGTCGACGAGAGCCGGGCCGGTCAGATCCGGGTTCAGGCCGGATGCGGCGCTCGTGGAGGCCACCACCACCGTGGCCCGCCGGGTGGGGTTGCTAGCCGGTGACACCACGGTCCCAATCTCCGCTTTTGCCCCCGGACTTGGCCAGTACCTGAACGTCGGTGACCTTGGCGTGCTTGTCCACGGCCTTGGTCATATCGTAAAGCGTCAGTGCAGCCACGCTGGCGGCCGTCAACGCCTCCATTTCGACCCCGGTGACGCCCTTGGTGGTCACGGACGCGGTCACGCGCACGGTATCGCCCTCGGCGGCAAAGTCCACCGAAACTTTGGAAATGGGTAGCGGATGGCACAGCGGGACAAGTTCCCAGGTGCGTTTGGCGGCCATAATTCCGGCCACACGTGCCGTGCCTAGCGCCTCGCCCTTGGGCAGGTTGCCGGTCATCAGCTGTTCGATCACATCGGGGCGGGTGACGAAGAGCGCCTGAGCGGTTGCGACTCGTTTGGTCACGGCCTTATCGCTGACATCAACCATATGGGCGCTGCCATCGGCGCGCAGGTGGGTGAGGTTTGAAGGCTCAGACATTTAAACTCCAAGTGTCGATGCGTGATCCGGCCGGCAGATGTGAAACTCCGACCGGGATATGGACCAATGCGTCCGCGTTGGCCAGGTCGTGAATGAGGTGTGAGCCGGGGTCGAGCACGCGCACCCGACCATGTTCGAAGACGGCTCGGCGCACCTGATGCTTATGCTCGGGCGAATGAACCTCGCTGGCCAGCACGGCGCTACGGCTGACCGGTTCGGGCAGACCGGCGAGCGATCGTAGCAGGGGAGCGAGGAACAGTTCGGCCGAGAGATACGCACTGACCGGATTGCCCGGGAAGCAGAGTACAGGCAAGGTGGGACCCCGCGAGGAGTTGAGTTCCGCGAAACCTTGCGGGCCTCCGGGTTGCAGGGCCACGTGATGGAAGGTGCCGCCGTATGGTTCGAGACCTTGCCGCACCACCTCGAAGGCACCGGCACTAATACCGCCAATGGTCAGTACCAGATCGACCCGGCCGGCATGCTTATGTAGGTGCGCGGTAAATCCCTGCGGGTCATCCGGTAGCCGCGCGGTACTGACCTGTGCTCCGTAACCGCGCAACAAGGCCGCCAACATCGGTGAGTTCGCGTCGGGGATGCGCCCGGAGTGCAACTGCTCACCGGGGGCAGCTAATTCGTCACCGGTAGTGCACAGCAGGATCCGTGGGGCGCGACGCACCGGCACTTCATGGATCCCGCTAGCGGCGAGGGCACCGATGAGGGCTGGGGTCAGTCGCGTGCCGGCTTCGGCCAGTAGGGTTCCGGCCGGTAGCTGGTCGCCGATCGGGCGGATGAAGCGCCCCGCGGCACTTGGCGAACTGAAACTGACGTTGCCGCTTGGCGTTCCCTCACCCGGGCGAACCAGATCGGTGAACACCCCAGGGTCGGTATCTTCGACGGGTACCACGCTGTCGGCTCCCGCGGGGATCTCGGCACCGGTCATGACCGGGGTGGCCGTCCCTGGCTGGTGGATTACCTGGGCGCCGCCGGCGGCCGCGGTAAAACCCAGTGGCAGGGTGACGGGGTGACTTGTACTGGCCTCGGCAAGGTCCGCGGCGCAGACCGCGAAGCCATCCATCTGCGAATTCGTGAAGGATGGGATGGGCAGGCGGGCATGCATCGCTCGGGCCAGGGCACGGCCCGGTAGCGACTCGCTGGACAGTGGCAGTAGCTGTGTGGGCCCGGTATCGATCGAATCGAATGCCGCGGCGAGAAGCTCACGCACTTCGGCACGGTGGTTTTCGAGGGTGCAAACCATGGCTGGTGCTATCCGCCGGCGAAGGGCGGTAGTACGTCTACGGTGATGGCCGCGCCGCCGTCGGCGGCTTCGAGCGCGCCGTCGTCGCGGCGTACCGTCCCGTTGACGAGGAAACTGCCGCTACGTAACACCTTGGTCATTGCCGCACCGTATTTAGCGGAGAGCGCGGTGCGCAGCTCTGCCAGAGTGTTCGTGGCGGGCCAGCGCTCCTCCTCGACCCCTGCGGCCTCGGCGGCCGCGGCGAAGTAGCGAATTTGGATCTCGGTCATGCCGCCATACTATCGCCCACGCCACAGTGCCCGTGAGTCGGGTTGCGGGAGGTTTCGGGAGTTGACACACCGTGCGCGGGGTGGGCGCCGCAACGTTCTGGCCGCTGGGCCTGCACGGATGAATTCTGTTGCGGGCCCGAGCTTGGCGTTGGTTACTTGCCGTCCTGCAGGCACCCCAAGCACCTCAGGTGCAGCGGTGGCCTCGCAGGCTATCCTGCGATTGATCCGTGCCCGGATATGCGTAGACTTTCGGTGAATGCGAGCGAGCACGTCGCAGATCGCCAAAGGAGTTGTATGGGACGCAAGATTGTGCGCCAGCGGATTATCCGCGCCACCGCCGACGGGGTACGCCGGCCCCGGGATGAACGCCTCGCGGGCGAAGAGCCCCTAGAAATCCGCTTTGGTTCGACCGCGTTCACCACATCAATGCGTACCCCCGGGGACGATTTTGACTTGGTGGCCGGGTTTCTCGTCGCCGAGGGGATCGTGCGTTCGCCGGAACACCTGGTCTCCATGCGCTACTGCGCGGGTACCGATGAGCAGGGAAATCAGACATATAACGTCATCCAGGTGCAACTGGGTTTTGGGGCAGAGGTTCCGGATCTGAGTGCGGCCCGCAATGTGGTGACCAGCTCGGCCTGCGGTATCTGCGGCACGAATTCCATCGATGAGGTGCGCAAGAAGTCACCGCACGAACTCGACCTCGAGTCGGGACGGGTAGAACTGGGCGTATTGCTGGGTATGCCCGACACCCTGCGCGATGCCCAGAAACTGTTCTCCTCCACCGGCGGCGTTCACGCCGCGGGACTTTTCGATCTCAATGGGCGTCTGCTGATCCTCCGTGAGGACGTCGGACGACATAACGCGGTGGATAAGGTCATCGGCGCGGCTCTGCGCTCCGGCAAACTTCCGCTACGTGATTGCGTCCTGCAGGTCTCTGGCCGCGCCTCCTTCGAGCTGGTTCAAAAGGCCGCGATGGCCGGCATTCCGGTACTGACCGCCGTCAGTGCGCCCTCGTCGCTGGCCGTTGCGCTCGCCGAGGAATCGCAGATGACTTTGGCGGCCTTTTCGCGCGGCAGTAGCGTCAACCTCTACACTCACACGGATCGTATTTACTAGCCCTTGATGCCGGTGTTTGCCGGGTATCTGGACCTTGGGTGTGGCACGGGGAGCTTAGGCCCGAACGAAGACATTACGGTGGGGAGCCACGTGCTGTAATGCGAATCACTCCGGGGCCAGAACTGCGTAGAATTTTGCCCTATGAAGCAACGTGAGCACGGCGCGCCGCCGCCCGCCGTCCACCCGGCAGCGCAACTGGACGATGACCGTCGGGCGCGAGCCCAACGCCAACTGCTATTGCCGGGATTCGACGAGGTCGCCCAGCGGCGACTGGCTAACGCGAAGGTACTAGTGATCGGTGCCGGGGGACTGGGCAGCGCCAGCGTCCCCTACCTGGTTGGGTCCGGGGTGGGCGCCATCGGACTGGTCGATGACGATGTGGTGGAGCTATCCAACCTCCACCGCCAGGTCGCCCACACCACCGCGAACCTCGGCGTGGCCAAAACCGAATCCCTCGCCCAGGCCGCCACGGCCTTGGACCCGGGGGTCAAAATTATCGAACACCGGGTGCGGCTGGATTCCACGAATGCGCTGGAGATCTTTGCCGACTACGACCTGGTGATCGACGGAAGCGATAACTTTCCAACGCGATACCTGGCCAATGATGCGGCTCAGCTGAACAATATCCCCTTGGTCTGGGGCGCCATTTTGGCCACCCACGGTCAAGTCGGATTGGCCTGGCACGCCTACGGGCCGGGATACCGCGACCTGTTTCCCGACCCGCCCAATCCCGGCGAGGTACCCAGTTGTGCTGCCGGAGGTGTGCTCCCGGGGCTATGCGGTACGGTGGGAAGTCTGCTCGCCACCGAGGCGCTGAAGGTGATCACCGGATTAGGCGACCTATTGCTCGGTCGGGTTCTGGTCTACGATGCCCTGGCCGCACGGACCCGGGAGATCCCATACGCCAAGGACCCCGGCGGGCAACAAGTCACCGAGCTGATTGACTATGAACTGTTCTGCCGTGGCTCCGACCCCGAACCGGAGGGGCTGCCGGCTGCCGAGTTGGCCGCACAGCTGCGTGCGGGGCATACGCCGTGGCTGTTGGATGTGCGCACCCCGGCCGAGCGCCTCGAACATCGGATCCGCGGAGCGCACGCTCTCGAGCTCGATGATCTGCAAGAGGCGATCGATCAGGACCGTGCGCTTCCCGAGCTTGAGGTGGCCGGCGAGGTCACCATCTACTGTGCCCGGCAGCCACGCTCCATACGCGCGGCACAGCTTGTGGCCGGGCGGGGCCTACGGGCTCGGTACGTTATCGGCGGCATCTTTGCCTTCGAAGAGCAGGCCCCAGAATTTATTGAAAGCGGCCCGCTGGTGGACGCACGAGACCAGGAGAATCTGAATCTATGAGTGAGCACTACGCGCTGATTGCCGACCAGTCGATCGATGAGGTGGCCGTGCGAGCCGCCGTTGACGGGCCAGACGCTGGCGCCGTGGTGATGTTCCACGGGATTGTGCGCAATCACGACGGTGGAGAGTCGGTGCGTGGGTTGGACTACTCTAGTCACCCGCAAGCCACAGCCTTCCTGAAGCAGATCGTCGCCGAGGAAGTTGAGCGTAGCGGCGTGCGTTTGGCGGCCGTGCACCGGGTGGGTGAGCTGGCTATCGGTGATGCTGCGTTGGTGGCGGCCAGCGCCGCCGCACACCGTGGTGAGGCCTTTGCCGCGCTCGAGCAATTGGTGGAGCGGATTAAGTTCGAGGTGCCGATCTGGAAGCGGCAGCACTTTGAAACCGGAACGAGTGAATGGGTGGGGCTCTAGTCAGAGGGCGCCGCTAAGGCGCTGACGGGTTAACCAAAACGGTCCCACTGTCCGATGGACAGTGGGACCGTTTCAGATCATCACTCGCACCTTCATGAGGTAATTACCACTCTACAAGTGGAGTCTATGGGCAAGCTGAGCCATGCCTTGGGGATAGCTTCGGGTCGGCTGGTGAAATAACGAGTACGTCGTTCGGGATGCTACGGGATGTCTCGATCGTCGCTCGGTTACGATGCCTCAGAAAGGGATTACCGTTAACCCGAGGGAGGTCATCGTGCGTGAAGCAGATGAGCAGGAACCGGACGACGCCGACATCGATGGATTGGCCGAGGAACTCGGCGTGGATCCAACAAAGTCACGCAAAATGCCGGTTCAGATGATCGCCCTCGCGTTGGTGATCAGCTTTCCTTTTCTAAAGATCTTCTATGTCACGCAGAGTTCTGCCATTGCCGGCGAGGTCATTCGTTTGCTCGGGCCGATGGGTTGGATCGATACGGTCATCGATAACATATTGCGCTACCAGTTGCCGTTCTTATTACTCTATGCCCTGATCAGCGGCTCAAGCTTGCCAAAACTAGTGCGTTCCACAGTGCGCCGTTTTCTCGGGCATCGGGATATACGACAACAGAATTCACGGTCGGTGACACTGCTACTCGATCTGGTGGCCCCGGGAATTGGATTCTTGTGGGGTTTGGTGCTATTCGGGCCGGCTTGGGCTCTGGCTATTGCCGCCGCGACGCTCGTCTTTAGTGCGCCGAGCGATCTGTTCATCCTGCGCAATATCTTCCGGGTACGCAAAGGTCTTCGACCCTCCAGTGATGAGCGGAAAGTACGTGGGATCGAGCGCGTCATGTTCTACGTCGCGGCCACTTTATTGTTGCCCCTCTCGTTGGCCTACACGGCACTCGATGGTGAGGCATGGGCTTCGGTGCGTAGCTGCGCGGTCGAATCGGTGACGCAGGGAACCCATACCGCCCGCATCGTTGAAATATCCCGTGCTGGGATGGGGATCGTCACGGCGTGGGAGATCGGAACCAACAATATTGTGGCCGGCGGTGGCTGCGTCGATTCTTCCTACGAGGTGCGCGGGGCGCTGTGGGAGCGCAACTAGCCGCCGATATACGACATTTCGATGCGTCGACGATTGCCGGGCGCCAGTGCCGCACGGATCTCCGAGTAGTTGTCGTCTCGTGCTGACCAGACCGCAGTCAGTGCGCTGGCGATGTATTCATCGTCGGCGCCGGAGCGGAGCATTGCGCGCAGGTCGGTGCCTTCCGCGGCGAACAGGCAGGTATATAACTGGCCTTCGGCCGAAACTCGGGCGCGGGTGCAGCTTCCGCAGAAGGCCCCGGTCACCGAGGAGATGACGCCGATTTCCCCGCCGCCATCCACATAGCGCCAGCGTTTGGCGGTCTCACCAGCTTGGGCGGCGGCCATCGGCTCGAGCGGGTATCGCGCCGAAATGCGCTCCACGACCTCGGCGGAGGGGACCACCTCGTCGAGCTTCCACCCGTTGGTGGATCCGACATCCATGAATTCGATGAAGCGCAGAATGTGTCCGGTGCCGCGGAAATGTTCGGCGAGTTCGAGGATTTCGTCGTCATTGACCCCGCGTTTGAGAACAGTGTTGATTTTCACCGGGCCCAGCCCGGCGCGCTCGGCCGCGTCGATCGCCTTCAGTACCCGGGCCACCGGGAAGTTCACGTCGTTGATGGCCTTGAAGCGTTCCTCGCGCAGTGAATCCAGAGAGACCGTGACTCGGTTCAGTCCCGCTTCCTTCAGCGCGGCGGCTTTCACGGCCAATGCCGAACCGTTGGTGGTCATGGCCAGATCCACCGGTTCTCCCTCGGGGGTGTGCAATGCCGCGAGTCGGGAGATCAGATCTTCGACGCCGCGGCGCAGCAACGGCTCGCCGCCGGTGATGCGCAGCTTGGTTACGCCACGGGCCACGACGATGCGCGCTAGGCGTTCAATTTCCTCGAAACTCAGTAGCTCCGAGCGGTCGCGGAAGACGAAATCCTGACCGAAAATCTCCTTGGGCATGCAATACACGCAACGGAAATTGCAGCGATCGGTGATCGAAATGCGCAGGTCACGCAGGGCGCGGCCGCGGGTATCGGACCATGTAGGATCCGGCTCAAGAGTGGTCATGGATTCACCTCCAAAAACGTCGCGAGATTCGCGTAGATATCGTGTCCCAATTCACAGCGGGCATTTCATGGTACCGGAACAAACTAGGCGCAAGCACCATCAGATGCCGATTCATGACCGAGTAAGGCGTATGAGCGTTTCGCTAGTCCGGGAGATCTGTTCCGGGGAGACCCGGCAGCACCCGCCGAGCAGGCGTACGCCCCTGGCGAGCAGGGTCTCGACCGCCTCCGGTAAGTCCGGCTCGACACCACCGGGGCGCCATTGCCGGGCCTGATGGTCCCAGATCTCCGCGCCATTCGGGTAGGCCAGCAACGGCGCGTCCAGTTCCTGACGCAAGATATCCAGGGCTTCAAGCACCACTGAAACCGGGGCGCAGTTCACGCCCACGGCCAACAAGTTTCCGCGCTCGCGGATCACCTGCGCGACCTGTGAAAGTGTGCTGCCATCTCCGAGCACCACGCCCCGTCCGGTTTCGTCGCGGCGCACGGCCAGGCTCAGCGCTGCCGGGGTCTTGGTGCCGGCTACTTCGTCGAGTAGCGCGGATACCTCGGGCAGACTGGGCACCGTTTCGGCCAGCAACAGGTCGGCCCCGGCGGCATCCAGACTGGCGATACGAGGACGATGCCAGGTCGCTAGCTCACCCTGCGTGAGCCCGTAGGCACCGTCATATTCGGTGCCATGCCCCGGGCCAGCACCATAAGGGCCGACCGACGCAGCCACCCAACGTTGCCTCGTTCCAGCATCGAACTCTGCGGCCGCGCGGGCCAACTGCACGCTACGCCGCAGCAATTCCGGCGCCTGGGTCGCATCCAGCCCGGCGGCGGCCAGTGCATCCGCACTGACCTGGTAGGAACAGGTGGTGGCTAGCTGTGCTCCGGCGGCAAAGAAATCTTGATGGGCCGCGCGAACCTCGTGCGGATTCTCGCGCAAAATGTGGGCCGACCACAGCGAGCTGGTGATGTCGTTGCCGCGCTCGGCCAAATGCGTGCCGAGACCGCCATCGAGGAGCAACGGGCGGGGGTCATTGGCGGCTAGGGCTGCGGCCAAGGAGTCGGCGGATGCGGGGGTACTCACCCTTCGAGGCTATACCTCCAGCGTTGTCCTGCCCAGTGGATGAACGGCCGGTGACATCGGATGATGGCGTGCGGCGAAATTACTTTTCCAAAATCTGTGGCGCGGCTCACAGTTCACTGCTAATCTCGATAACTGTCTATGGCGGGCACCCGACTACGGGTCGCTATCTACCGGGCGTGAAACTGATCCATTTCAGCAGATGGGCCGGCGTCGATGCCTGGGTTGCCAAGGCCGTGGCCGCTGGACTCATCGAGAATTTGAGGAGTCGCGCAATGAGTGTCGCAACTACCGGCCACGACTATTTGTCCATGGCTATCGAGATCGCCACCACCAATGTCCGCAATGCCGGCGGACCTTTCGGAGCGGTGGTTGTCGCACCGGATGGTCGGACCTTCGAGGGGGTCAACCGCGTCACCGCGAATAACGACCCCACGGCCCATGCCGAAGTCGTCGCCATCCGCACCGCCGCCCAGGAATTGGGTACCTTCAACCTCAGCGGCTGTGTGCTCTATTCCAGCTGCGAACCCTGCCCCATGTGCCTAGCCTCGTCGCTGTGGGCCCGCATCGACCGAGTAGTCTTCGCCGCCGACCGTCACGACGCCGCGGCCGCCGGATTCGACGACGCGGTGTTCTATGACTACTTCGAGCCGGAGTCTGACCGTAAGCTCATGCCGGTCGAACGTGCCGGTGATGGTGAGGAGCGACTCAAGCCATTCAAGGTTTGGGACTCCCTCGAAACCCGCACCGACTACTAAGGGTGCGATCACAATGTCGACGACAGGTCAGTCGCAGGTAGAACCCCGCAAGGTCGGGAATACGCGCGCGGCACGGTCCACAGCCGTCGGTTCCGGTGGCGCCGGCCCGCGCGGCGTGCTCGATGCCTACTTCCGCGTCACCGAGCGCGGTTCAACTCTCGCCCGCGAATTCCGCGGCGGGATCGTCACCTTCTTCACGATGGCTTACATCGTGATTCTTAACCCGCTGATCCTCGGCGGTTTTAGCGCGGACGCCGCCCCGGTGGATGTGGCCGGTGGGTGGTTGCCGGCCGAACAGGTCGGAGCCATGACCGGCCTGACGGCCGGGGCCATGACCATCCTCTTTGGACTGGTGGCAAACCTTCCCTTTGGATTGGCCGCCGGGCTCGGGATCAACTCCTTCCTCGCCGTGTCGGTGATTCAGGATGTCACCTGGCCCGAAGCCATGGGGTTGGTGGTGATCAACGGTGTGCTCATCGTGGTTTTCGGACTCACCGGAATTCGAACCGCGATTTTCCATGCCATTCCCAAGGATCTGAAGGCCGCCATCACGGTGGGTATCGGGCTGTTCATCACCTTCATCGGATTTGTGGACTCCGGATTCGTCACCCGAACGCCGGCCGGTCCGCCGGTGCAACTAGGCGATAGCGGCTCCATAGTCTCCATCCCCACGATGATCTTCGTGGTGGGGCTGCTCATCATGGGCGCACTGGTGGCCCGCGGGGTGCAGGGCGCGATCCTCATCGGCATTGTCATTTCCACCGTGCTCGCCGTGATCGCCGAGGCCGTGCTGAAGATTGGCCCAGCCACCGCAGATAATCCGCATGGCTGGCATCTGAATACCCCGGTGTTGGCCGGGCAGTTTGCCTCGCTACCGGATATGTCGCTGGCCGGAGACTTTGACCTCTTTGGCTCCTTTACCCGCATCGGGGCGCTGGCGGCGACGATGCTGGTGTTCACCTTGGTGTTCACCAACTTCTTTGACGCCATGGGCACCATGACGGGCCTGGCGAAGAACGCCGGCCTGGCCCACAAGGACGGGACCTTCCCGCGGCTCAAGGCGGCCTTCGTCGTCGAGGGTCTGGGAGCGGTTTCCGGCGGTATGGGCTCCTCCTCGTCAAATACCGTCTACGTGGATTCGGCGGCCGGTATTGGTGAAGGCGCGCGAACCGGTTTGGCGGCAATCGTCACCGGCCTACTGTTCCTGGGGTCGATGTTCTTTACCCCGTTGACCTCCGTGGTGCCGATCGAGGTTGCCGCGGCCGCACTCGTGTTGGTCGGTACGTTGATGTGCGCGCAGATCAAGGAGATCAATTTCAAGCGCTTCTCCTCGGCCATGCCGGCCTTCCTGACGCTGATCACCATGCCGCTGACCTATTCCATTGCCAATGGCATCGGCGCGGGCTTCATCGCCTGGGTAGTGGTCAACACCGCGGCCGGACGGTACCGGAAGATTCACCCGCTGATGTGGATCGTTGCCGCGGGATTCCTCGTTTACTTTGCGCGCGGCCCGATTACCACGCTGTTGTCCTGAGCGGGCACGTCACCGAAGCTCTTCCCAGTTCGATGTGAGCTTTGACATACTGGGTAGTAGTGGGCTTCACTAGTCCTAGCTGAAAATCTTTTTCCGAGATTCGAAATTCCAGGAGGTCCATCATGGGTGGATGCATTGCCTGGTCGAAAGGCCAGATCGCCCACGGCGACTGACGCTTGAGCCTCACCGCAGACCGTCGCGTCCGCGGGCTCGAGCCGGCTACCAACGAGCAGTTTTCGCTCGAGCCCGCGCACGTTTTTCTGCGCTTGGCTACCGATGCATTTCTCATCCACACACCATCATTCGATGCGCCCGACGATTGTTGCAGGGGCGTAGGAGGTTGGCGGCATGACCGCTGAAGCTACAGAAAAATCCCGGTGCCTGATCACCGTTAACGGAACCGTACGCGAATTCGACGGTCCCACCCACACCAACGCCCTCGACTTCCTGCGCACGCAGGGTCTGATTGGTTGCAAGGAAGGCTGCGCCGAAGGCGAATGCGGCGCCTGCGCCATCCTGGTCGCCCGCGCGGACGGCGAGGAAACCCGCTGGACCGCCGTGAACGCCTGTCTGCTACCGGCCGCCGCTCTGGACGGTCAAGAGGTGCTCACCTCCGAAGGCCTAGGTAGCGTCGATGACCTGCACCCGGTCCAAGAAGAAATGGCCCAGCGCGGCGGATCGCAGTGCGGCTACTGCACCCCGGGCTTCATCTGTTCCATGGCCGCCGAATACTACCGGCCCGAGCGACCGACCGATGCGGCCCAAGCACTCGAATCCAGCGAGGAGCACCACTGCGGTCCCAACGGCTTCGATTTGCATGCGCTCTCCGGAAACCTGTGCCGCTGCACCGGGTACCGCCCCATTAAAGACGCGGCCTACGCGCTGGGGGAGCCTGAAACCGACGACGCCATCGCCGCACGCCGCCGGCAACCGGCCCCGGCCGCCGTGAGCACCGACATACTGCGCGCCGATACCCCCACCGGGCAACTGGGACGCTACCGTCGACCGGCAAACCTCTTCGAAACCCTACGGATCCTCGCCGACGAACCCGATGCCCTCGTGCTGGCCGGTGGCACCGACTGGGGCGTTGAGGTCAACATCAAGGGCACCCGTGCCCGCTCCGTCGTGGCCATCGACCGGCTTGAAGAGCTGCGCCAGATCATTGAAACTCCAGATCACATCGAAATCGGTGCTGCACTGACGCTCAGCGAACTAGAGCGCACCCTGGACGGCAAGATTCCATTGCTGGCTAAGCTCTTCCCACAGTTTGCCTCCCGCCTGATCCGCAACGGGGCGACCATCGGTGGCAACCTGGGCACCGGGTCCCCGATCGGTGACACCCCGCCGGCATTGCTGGCTCTCGAAGCCGAATTGGTACTCACCGGCGCCTCCGGGCGACGCGTGGTTCCACTGGCCGACTACTTCACCGGCTACCGGCAGACCGTGCGCCAGCCCGGCGAACTGATCACCGCGATCCGCATCCCGAGTCCACTGGCCGAGCTGACCAGCTTCCAGAAGATCGCCAAGCGCCGTTTCGACGACATCTCCTCGGTGGCCATCGGCTATGCCGTGAGTGTCTCCGACGGGCTGATCACCAAGGCCCGTATCGGGCTGGGCGGTGTGGCCGCGACCCCGCTGCGTGCCACCGCCACCGAGGCGGCCCTAGAGGGCAAGGAATGGAGCCTGGAAACGATCCGGGCGGCCGCCGAGATCATGGGCGACGAAGGAACCCCGATGGATGATCACCGAGCCAGTTCGCGTTACCGCAAGGCCATGCTGGCCTCCTCACTCGAGCGGTTCTACGCCCAACAACTTCCGAATACCGGCTTCAGCAAAGGGGAGCAGTTAGCATGAGCCACCTCTCGCAACGCCCACATAACCCGATCGTCGGCGAAAGCCACGCACATGAGTCCGCGGCCGCCCACGTCACCGGCACCGCGCTGTACACCGACGACCTCGTCGGTCGCATGGTCGGCGTGCTACACGCCTACCCGGTGCAATCCACCATTGCCCACGCCAAGCTGATCTCGCTCGACGTTGCACCGGCCCTGCGCATCCCCGGCGTGGTCCGGGTACTGACCGCCGCGGACATCCCGGGGGTCAACGATCAGGGCGCTAAGCACGATGAGCCGATGCTGCCCACCGACGAGATCATGTTCTATGGTCAGCCACTGGCCTGGGTACTCGGCGAAGATCTCGAAGCGGCGAAGGCCGGCGCCGCCGCCGTCACCGTCGAATTCGAGGCGCTTGAATCGCTGATCAGCATTCAGGATGCGATCGCCGCGAACAGCTTCCACGGCGTGCAGCCGGTCATCGACAAGGGCGACACCGAGGCCGCCTTCGCGGACGCGGCGCATATTTTCGAAGGCGAGTTTGAGTTCGCCGGTCAGGAGCATTTCTACCTCGAGACCCAGAACTCGCTGGCCTACGTGGACGAGGGTGGACAGATCATGATCCACTCCTCGACCCAGCACCCAACCGAAACCCAGGACATCGTCTCGCATGTGCTGGGCATTCCGGCCCACCAGATCAGCGTGCAGGTGTTGCGCATGGGTGGTGCCTTCGGTGGCAAGGAAATGCAGCCGCACGGCTATGCCGCGGTGGCCGCCCTTGGCGCCACGCTGACCGGGCGTCCGGTTCGGGTGCGGTTGAACCGCACCCTGGATATGACGATGACCGGCAAACGTCATGGCTTCCATTCGCGCTGGAAGATTGGCTTCACCGCCGAAGGAAAAATTCTCGCCCTCGACGCCACGCTCACCGCCGATGGCGGCTGGTCGTTGGATCTATCCGAGCCGGTGCTCACCCGCGCCATGTGCCATATCGACAACGCCTACTGGGTGCCGAATATCAAGGTGCACGGTCGGGTGGCCAAATGCCACAAGACCTCGCAGACCGCATTCCGCGGCTTCGGCGGGCCGCAGGGCATGCTGGTCATGGAGGACATCTTGGGGCGGGTGGCCCCGCGACTGGGCCTCTCCCCGCGCGAGCTGCGTCGGCGCAATTTCTACACCGAGGGACAGGACACCCCGTACTACCAGCCGGTACGCCACCCGGACCGGATCGATGCGGCCTGGCAACAGGTTATCGATCAGGCCGAGATTGAGCGTCGCGAAGCCGAGATTGCCGAATACAACGCCACCCACGAGCACAGTAAGCGTGCCTTGGCGCTGACCCCGGTGAAATTCGGAATCTCCTTTAACCTCACCGCCTTCAATCAGGGCGGGGCCCTCGTGCTGGTGTATAAGGACGGCTCGGTACTGGTTACGCACGGCGGAACGGAAATGGGGCAGGGCCTGCACACCAAGATGTTGCAGGTGGCCGCCACCACCCTCGGCGTGCCGATGTCCACGGTGCGGCTGGCCCCCACGCGCACCGATAAGGTCCCGAACACTTCGGCCACCGCGGCCAGCTCCGGCAGCGACCTGAACGGTGGCGCGGTCAAGGACGCGTGCGAGCAGATTCAGGCGCGACTGGCGCAGGTCGCCGCCGGGAAGCTCGGGGTGCCCGCCCATGAGGTGCGCTTCGAGCGTGGGGTGGTCAGTGGACTGAGCACCAAGGCCACCATCAGCTGGGAAGAGCTGGTCAAGGCCGCCTACTTCCAGCGGATCCAGCTATCGGCCGCCGGGTTCTACCGAACCGAGGGGCTGCACTGGGATCTGAGCATCATGACCGGCGAACCCTTTAAGTACTTCGCCTACGGAGTGGCCGCCAGCGAGGTCGAGGTCAGCCGCTTCGATGGCTCTTACACGCTACGTCGCGTCGACATCGTGCATGACGTGGGAGATTCGCTCTCCCCGCTGATCGATATCGGACAGATCGAAGGCGGATTCGTGCAGGGTGCCGGGTGGATGACCCTCGAGGATCTGCGCTGGGATACCTCCGACCGACCCACGCGCGGGCGCCTGGCCACGCAGGCGGCCAGCACCTACAAGATCCCGAGCTTCTCGGAAATGCCCGAGGAATTCAACATTGCGTTGCTGGACAAGGCCCATGAGGAAGGAGCCGTGTACGGTTCCAAGGCCGTGGGCGAGCCGCCGCTGATGTTGGCCTTCTCGGTCCGCGAGGCGCTGCGCCAGGCGGTGGCTGCCTTCGGCGCCCCCGAGGCGAGCGTCGAGTTGGCCTCGCCGGCCACTCCCGAAGCGGTGTTCTGGGCGATCGAGTCGGTGCGCGAACCAGCCGTGGCAGAGGCCGCGAGCGCCACGTCATGACCTGGATCGACGCCGTCGCCCGATTACGTGGCGAGCGGCGCGCGGCGGTGCTGGTCACCCTGGCCGCCGTGCGGGGCCACGCCCCGCGCGAGGCCGGGGCGAAAATGGTGGTCGCCGCCGATGAAATCTACGAAACCATCGGCGGCGGCAATCTCGAAATGGTGGCGGTCAACCGGGCCCGCGAAATGCTCAACGAGTCGGTCCGCACCCCCGAACTGCTCGAGCTGCGGCTCAACGACAAGGCACCGGCGAAATACGGCCGTCAGTGCTGTGGAGGCGAGGTGAGCATTTTGCTCGAACCACTGGCTCAGGCCCACACCGTGGCGATCTTCGGGGTGGGGCATGTGGGGCTGGAACTGGCACGCATTCTCTCGCGTCACGACCTCGATCTGATGTTGAGTGATTCGCGGCCCGAGTTCCTCGATGCGTTGCCGGTGCTGGAACCGGCGGTGGCCCGCATTCATGCGGAGGTCGCGGTGCTCGGTGAGGAGGCCATCTCACGGCTGCCGGCCGGGACCGACGTGCTGATCATGACCCACGATCACGCCGAGGACCTGCACCTGTGTGATGCCGCGCTGCGGCACCCTCAGCTCGGCTCGATCGGGCTGATTGGGTCCAAGGCTAAGTGGCAGCGCTTCATTAAGAAGCTCGGCGAACTCGGCCACGACCGGGCCACCATCGAACGGATCCAATGCCCCATCGGAATCCCCGAAGTGGCGGGCAAACAGCCGGCAACGATCGCGGTTTCGGTGGCCGCCGAACTGCTCGCTCGGCGCGCACCCACGGCCGCGTAATCTTTCGTCCCGACGGCGACCTTCGAGTGCGATACTACAAGTGACGTCGACGAAAGGTAGCCCGGCATGGGGGTTAGCCCGCAGGAACACCGTGACTGGATTATGCAGCGCATCGGCCGCACCGAGGTGCAGCGCCTGCCGCTTTCTGCCGCCCAGGGGCTGATTCTGGCCGAAGATGTCAGCGCCGTGCACTCGCTGCCGCTCTGGGACAATTCGGCGATGGATGGTTACGCGTTACGCAGCGCGGACACTTACGGTGCCAGTGACGCGGCACCGGTGAGCCTTCAGGTGCTCGGCGAGGTGGCCGCCGGCAGCGACTGGGATCCGCCGTTGGCCGCCGGGCAGGCGGTGCGTATTATGACCGGTGCGCCGCTGCCCAGCGACGCGGACACCATCGTCCGGGTGGAACACACCAGCGGCGAATCCGGGCCGGGGCAGTGGGCGCAGCATCACGTATCGCTCACCGCCGAGGTGCCCGCCGGTCAAGAGGTGCGCGCGGCCGGAGAAGATCTGCTCGCCGGGGCCACGGTGGCCCGGGCGGGAGATGAACTCAGCGCGGTGCGTCGCTCGGCGCTGGCCGCCGCCGGGGTGCACGAGGTGCTTGTGCACCGGGCACCGCGCGTGGCGGTGCTGGTCACCGGGGCCGAGTTGGCCGCCCCCGGCAGCACGCTGCGCCGCGGGCAGATCCCCGAATCCAATTCGCAACTTATCGCCGGACTTCTCGCCGAATCCGGGATCCCTCAGGTCAGCGTGCGGCATTGCCCGGATGAACTGGCGCAGGTGCAAGCGCTACTGGATGAGCTGGCCCAGCAGCACGAGGTCATCATCACCACCGGCGGGATAGGGCCGGGAACCCACGATGTCATGCGCGCCGCGCTGATCGACGAGCCGGTAGTGCGGCAGCTGCGCGTCGCGATGCGCCCGGGGCAGCATCAGGCGGCCGGACGGCTGTCCAACGGGGCCTTCATCTTCGCGCTCTCCGGCAACCCGGTCAGCGCCGCGGCGAGCTTTGAACTCTTCGTCCGCCCGGCCCTGCGCGCCATACAGGGGGCCAGCCAGCCGTTGACCCCCACCCTGCAAGCCACGGCGGCCCTCGGCTGGCGTTCGGCGCCGGGACGCTGGCAGGTCCTGCCGGTCATCTTCGAACCGGGACCGACGCTGCGCTGCCTGCCCGCGGTCGCGGCCACCCGAATTTCACATTCGGTCGGCGGTTTCGGGGCGGCTCAGGGTTACGCACTGGTGGAACCCGAACGCGCCGAGGTGGCGGTCGGGGACACCGTCACGGTGCTGAGGTTGTGCCCATGAGTTGGTGTTCGACGCTGGTGCTCGCCGGTGGCCGTTCACGGCGGCTCGGGGGAGTTGAGAAGGCCACGCTGCTGCTGCGCGGCCAGCGGCTCGTGGACCGGGTGGTGGCCGCCGCCGCCCACGCCGAGGCTCGCCCGGTCATCGTGATCGGCCCGGAGCACACCGGGGATCAGGCCGATCTGGTGGTGCGCGAAGACCCGCCCTTTACCGGGCCCTTGGCCTCCATCGCCGCCGGATTGCCGCAAGTAGCTACCGAATGGGTGATGATCCTACCCTGCGATCTTCAGCATCCCGGTGCGCTCATTGAACGGCTGCGCGAGGCGATGAAGCAACCGGGAGCCGACGGTGTGGTGCTGGTCGACGAGGACGAGCGGGTGCAGTGGCTGGCCGGATGCTACCGGGTACAGGCCCTGCGCGACGGATGCGCCGCCCTCGGTCCGCGGCTGGCCAACGCGCCCTTGCGCGCCGTGCTGGCCGAGCTTGAGTTGCGCAGGCTACCGGTCGAGAATGCGCTCTGCGCCGACCTGGATACTCCCGAGGCCCTGGCCGCAGCCCGCGCACAGGATCTTCCACCATCTAGTCCACAAAGTTAACGAGGAAAGGATCGACGATCATGGCAGAACATCTCCCCGCGGAGGCACTGATTCCCTGGCTGCAGGCCGCCGGCGAAGAGCTCCAGCTGGATACCTCCGAGGTTAATATCGACACCATTCTGGGTGTCGCCGGACAGGTGGCACATACCGTGGCCCGCCCGGCGGCACCGCTGAGCACCTTCCTGCTCGGCCTGGCCGTGGCCCGCGCCGGAAAGGACGCGGACCTGCAGGCCCTGGCCACTCAGCTCAACGCCCGGGCCAGGCGCTGGGCCGAGGAAGCCGAGGAGTAAAAACCCGTCAGCCTACGGCTGGGCCGGAGCACCCACCGCAATGGTGGAACCAAGTGACACCGGCCCGGCCGGACGGTGCTGACCGCGCTCGGGCACGTACTCCAGATCCGGGTCGGCCAAGTTCGGTGCGTTGACGAAGGAACGGAAACGCTTGAGCTTCTCCGGGTCGGCCAGCGTGGCGGCCCATTCATCTTCGTAGTTCTCCACATGCCGTTCCATGGCCTCATCCAGATCCGCCGCCAGGCCGAGCGCATCGTCAACCACCACGGAACGGACCATGTCGATCCCGCCCTCGAGCTCCTGCACCCAGTGCGCCGTACGCTGGAGCTTGTCGGCGGTGCGGATGTAGTACATCAGGTAGCGGTCGATGTAGCGCAAGAGCGTGCGGTCATCGAGCCCGCCGGCCAGCAGCTGAGCGTGGGCCGGGTTCGCGCCGCCGTTACCGCCCACATACAGGTTCCATCCCTCGGCGGTGGCGATCACGCCGACGTCCTTGCCGCGCGCCTCGGCGCATTCGCGGGCACAGCCCGAGACACCCATCTTCAGCTTGTGCGGCGCCCGCAGGCCCCGGTATCGTAACTCGATCTCAATGCCCATGGCCACCGAATCGAGCATGCCGTAGCGGCACCAGGAGGAACCCACGCAGGTTTTGACGTTACGCAGCGACTTGCCGTAGGCGTGGCCCGATTCGAAGCCTGCCTCCACCAGTTCGCGCCAGATCTCCGGCAACTGTTCGAGCCGTGCGCCGAACATGTCGATGCGTAGGCCGCCGGTGAGTTTGGTGTACAGCCCGTACTTCTGAGCAACCCGGGCGATCACCGCCAGCTTCTCCGGGGTGATTTCACCACCGGGGATACGCGGCACCACCGAGTAGGTGCCGTCCTTTTGCATATTGGCCATCACGCGGTCGTTGGTGTCTTGCGCGCCGGCCAGTCCCGCCTCCATGGGGTGGGCCGAGGTCTGCGAGGAGAGCACCGAGGCGATCACGGGCTTGCAAATATCGCATCCGGCGCCGGTACCGAAGCGTTCCATAACCTCGCCGAAGGTGTGCAGGCCGGCCAGGCGTACCGCCTCGAAGAGCTGGGCGCGGGAGAATTCGAAGTGTTCACACATGGCCGAGGAGACCTCGGCGCCGTTCTTGCGCAGCTCGGCTTCCATGAGCTTCTTGAGCATCGGAACGCAGGAACCGCACTGGGTGCCGGCCTTGGTACAGCCCTTGAGCTCGGCGAGCTTGGTGACCGGCTCCTTGCCCTCGCAGCTACCGCAACCGCCGACCGCATCTCGGATTGCGCCGGCCGAAACGTTGTTGCAGGAGCACAACACCGCATCGTCGGGCAGTTCTCCATCGGGCACCTCGCCGCCGAGGGCCGAGAGGTACGCGCCGGGTTCGCCGGGCAGTTCGCGGCCCAGCAACGGCCGTAGTGACTGGTATGGCGTCGCGTCGCCTACGAAGATGCCGCCGAGCAGGACCTTGGCGTCGGCGGAGACCACCAGCTTCTGGTACAGCCCGCGTGGCGCATCCGCGTAAACCACCTCGAGCGCACCCTCCGCGCGGGCGAAGGCGTCGCCGAAGCTGGCCACATCCACTCCGGAAAGCTTGAGCTTGGTGGCGGTATCGAATCCGGTGAATTCGGCGCTGCCGCCCAGCAACCGGTCGGCGACCACCTCGGCCATCGCGTTGGCCGGGGCCACCAGGCCGATACACATTCCCTCGAAGTTGGCGACTTCACCGATGGCCCAAATATGTGGGACCGCGGTCGCGCAGGTCGCGTCGATCTCAACGCCACCACGCGGGCCGATACCGAAGGCCGGTCCGGAAAGTTCGCCAGACTCGACGCGTTCGTTGTAGCCGCGGGCCAGTTCGTCGCGGGGGCGAACACCAATGGAGACCACGACCATATCCGCGTCGATGGTGCGATCGTCGGCCATCAGTACACCGCGCACGGACGGACTCTGGCTTTCCTCGTCGACAAGGATGCTCTTCGGGAAGACACCACCGTGAACCAGCAGGCCGGTCTCGTCGATCAGTCGGCCGAGCGCCTGACCGGCTCCCTCGTCGAGCTGATTACCCATGAGCCACTTGCCGCCGTCGATAATCAGCGCCTCGGCGCCCAACGCCTTGGCACCGGCGGCGGCTTCCAGCCCGAGCAGGCCACCACCAATGGTGGCCACCACCGGTGCGCGGCCCAACGACTGGCCCAGCTCACGGACCGAATCGGCGATGCCCCAGACATCCTCCAGCGTGCGATAGACGTGCGTGTACTCGGCCCCCTCGATGGGTAGCCGTGCCGCGTTGGAACCGGTGGCCAGGACCAATTCGTCGTACTCGAAGCAGCGTCCATCGGCGGTGCGCACCTGGCGCTTGGCGGGATCCAGCTCGGTCACCTGAGCATTGGTCTCTAGGGTGATGTTCTGTGCCTCCCATAGGGTGGCATCGCCCAGGGTGAGGTCAACATCCGGGGCGGTGAGCGCCTGGGAAAGAGCCACGCGGTCGTAGGGCAGGTGCTTTTCCTCGGTGAGTACTCTCAGGTGCACCCCGCTCGGTGCACGGCTGGCGAGTGCCTCGGTAAATCGGTGCGCGGCGGGGCCGCCGCCGATCACGATGATGCTGCGTTCAACGCTCTGTGCGCCCATGGTCTCTCCCACTATCGCTCGTTTTTCCTGAAGGGGTTTGTTTCGTTGCGAAAAGCCTATAAATTCATGTTTGCCCCGGAATTACCCAGATGTTTCGGTCACAGCAAATTCCTCTGACCGGTCGGTGAGCGGTGGTGAGCCGGGCGTAACACAATGGACTCATGAACCGCGCAGACGTACGGGCCAACACTGGGTGGCGGTGGTAAGAACCCCGATATTTCGGGGATTATCGGGTCTAACGAGGCTCGTGACAGGACGTGAAATATGGTTTACGCGACGGCAACTGAGGAACGTGTCCATCGAAACATTTACGGATTAAGCTCGAAATCAATCGGATCAATCCGCTGAAAGGAATGCACAGATGAGCGCACAAACCATCGAAAATGTCATCGCTGAGTCGCAGGAAGCGGCCCCAATTTGTCGTAGCTCCGACCTGCTTCCGGGCTGGGGCGAAGCAGCTTGGCTGGAGGGTCGCCAGATCGCGTTGTTCCGGACCGAAGCGGGGCGCTTCTACGCGGCCTCTCACCACTGCCCGAGCCTAGGAGCCAAGGTGATGGCCCGGGGGATCCTCGGAGACGCGACCATTGAGGGACAACGCGTGGATACCATCGCCTGCCCGTTGCACAAAGAGGTGTACCGGCTGGACACCGGCATTTGCTTGAACGCCGACACCGAAGCCTTGGCCGTGTATGAGGTCACCGAACGTGATGGTTGGATCTGGATGGAGCAGGGCGCATGAGTACTCGACCGAGCACGGCGACCCCCGTCGAACATACCGCGTGGCAGGGATGGTACGAGGTACCCGAGGAACGCGAAGTGCGCTTTGAGGCGCAGACTTCCGCCAGCCGAGCCAAGCTGGGCTACTCGACCTAGCCCGAATCCCTAGAACAAACTCCTGAGGACCCGCATGGCGGGTCCTCAGGAGTTTAACGTGCCTGGCTTGTGAAGAGTCGGCCGAATGCGAGTTCCCGCCGCTGGCCCGAGCTTGGTCGCGGGAACTGGCACCCTTGGGGCAGTAGAAAACGGTCATCGCTACCGACACCGTGCACGGGAAACGTAGCGCTCCGCCAGGTGGCAGCTTTGCGCAGATCGCGGTGAGGCAAGCTGCTTAGGCGGGGATGGCTACGCGCTGAAGCATCTGCTCGATCTTCTCGCGGCAGCCACCGCAACCGGTTCCGGCACGGCAACTCTCACCCACTTCAGCCACGGTTTCGCAGCCCTCGGAAACGGCATGTGCCACATCTCCGTAGGTTGCCCCCGAGCAACGACATAGGGTGTCTTCATCGGCGGCAGCCGCGGTGGGTTCCGGCAGGCCCGGATCATCGAGGCGCAGCAGTAGCGAACGGTCCTCGGGTAGCGCGGCCCCGCGTTCGAAGGCCAGCACCACTTCGGCGCTGGTGCGCGGCAACCCTAAGGCGACGAACCCTAGAGCCACCGAATCGCGGGTGACAAGCTTGAGATAGCATCCGCGCGATGGGTCGGCGAAGACCATGACGTCGCGCCCGTCCTCGGCGAAGAGCGGTGAGTCGATGTCCCCGGCGGCGGTCAGCTCCAGGCCCTGGCCCTTGAGCATGAGCACCTGACTGGCAGTGAACGGTGAGGGTGGGGTCAGCGCCGATTGGGGTTCCGGCGCCCGGTCCGGGCGTGGAGCCCGGTGTGTCAGCAAGTAGTTGGCCAGCCACCCGGCCTGCGCCCAACCCGGGGCCAACAGTCCAGCGGGTGCGGTGCCGGCGACCTCGGCACAGTCGCCGAGAGCGAAGATCCGGTGTTCTGCGTCGGCGCAGAGGTACTCGTCCGTCTTGATTCCGCGGCCCACTTCGAGGCCGCAACCGGCCGCCAACTCGGTGCGTGCTCGCACGCCGGTGGAAATGAGCAGCGCGTCGCCGGTGATTTCCCCGTGGGTTTCGGTACCGAGTGCGGCGAATCCGTTCTCGTTGAGCCGCACTCCGGTGGCACGCACCTGGCTGTGCACCTCAACGCCGGCTTCGCTCAGTTGGCGCAACAGGAGCCGGCCGCCGTCGGCATCCATCATGCGACCCAGCGGTGCCGGGCCGTGGTGAATAAGCACCGGCGTGTGCCCGGCCGTTGCCATGGCTAGGGCGGCCTCGAGTCCGAGAATGCCGCCACCGAGAATAAGCACTCGTCCGCGTCGCGCCAAGACCTTCTGCAACGACAACGCGTCCTCGAGGGTGCGTAGGGCCAATACCCCTTCGGGCAGGTCGGGTTCGGTGTGGGGGTCGAAGTTCACGCCGTGCAGCGAGGGAATCATTGCGCGGGCACCGGTTGCGAAGATCAACCGGTCGTAGCTCAGCGGCTCTCCGGTAGCCAGGTGCACCTTGCGACGAGCCCGGTCCACACGGGTTGCGGTGTAGCCGCAGAGCACGTGCACCCCGGCGTCGCGCAGCCGGTTCAGATCGCTCAGCATCAGATGTTCGGTCCGCGTGCTTCCCACGGCGACCTCGGCGAGCAGCACCCGGTTGTAGGCTGGCTGCGGTTCGGCACCGAGCACGGTCAGCTCGATCTGCCCGGCGCTGACGCCCGGTAGCAACCCCTCGATGAGTGAGGCGGCCACCGGCCCAAAACCGATGATCAGAATTCTTTCGCTGGGAGTGTGACTCATTCGCGGCTCTCCAAAGGGGTCAGTCGCACGGCGGCGTTCTTGAACTCGGGCATGGCGCTGTGCGGGTCAACGTCGTCCCGGGTCAGCAGATTGGCGTTGTTTTCACCCGGGAAGTGGAAGGGCAGAAACACGGTGTCTAAACGCAACTCCGGGCTAAATCGGGCGCGTGCGGTCACGGTGCCACGATCGTTGCTCACGCGGACCGGCTGGCCATCGATAATGCCGTGGGCCCGGGCGGTGGACGGGTGGATTTCCAGCAAGCCTTGATCGGCGGCTGCCTGTAACTGGGCTACGCGGCGAGTTTGGACCCCAGACTGGTAATGCTCCAGTAGTCGACCGGTGATGAGCCACAGCCGCTGGTTGGCGTCGACGGCTTCCGTCGCGCCATGGGCGGTGACCGGTATCAGCCGGGCCTTGCCGTCGGGGTGCGCGAAACGGTCGAGGAACAGGCGTGGCGTGCCTCCCGGGTCGCCACCTGTCGGGCAGGGCCAGTACACCGGTTGCCCGGATTGCACCGCGCTCCAGCTCACACCCGAGTAGTCGGCCAGGCCACCGGCCGACGCCCGGCGCAATTCGTCGAAGACTTCGCGGGGATCATCGGAAAAATGTCCCGGGGCGTCTAGGCGTTCGGCGAGCTGGGACATGATCCACAGTTCGCTGCGGGCCCCCGCCGGTGCGGTCAGCGCCGCGCGGCGTCGCAGCACGCGGCCCTCGAGATTGGTCATGGTGCCTTCTTCCTCGGCCCACTGCAACACCGGGAGCACGAGGTCGGCTTCGGCGGCCGTTTCGGAAAGGAAGAAATCGCAGACCACGAGGAAATCTAGGCGGCGCAGCGCCCGCAACACGTTGCCGGCATCGGGGGCCGAAATAACCGGGTTTGAACCGTGCACCAGCAGAATGCGCGAGCCACCGGGGGTACCCAGGGTGCGCAATAGCTCGGTTGCGGGAAGGCCTGGGCCCGGGATTTGCTCGGGCGCCACACCCCAGACCGCGGCCACATGTGCGCGGTGTGCCGGGTCGCTGATCTTGCGGTACCCGGGCAATTGGTCGCACTTCTGACCATGTTCTCGACCGCCTTGGCCGTTGCCTTGGCCGGTGATGGTGCCATAGCCGCCGGCGCGGGTTCCCGGCAGTCCCAGTAACAGGGCAAGATTGATGGCGGCACTAACGGTATCGGTGCCGTTTTCATGCTGCTCGACGCCGCGGCCGGTCAGGATGAATACCGGGGCGCCGCCCTGCTTAGCGCGCTCTGCACCGGCTGCCAGCGCGCGGGCGGTCCGACGGATCTGCGCGGCGGGTACTCCGGTCAGCGTTGCGACCCGTTCGGGCCACCAGGCATTGAGCGAGGTACGCAACGCGGCAAGACCCGCGGTGCGTTCCTCGAGGTAGCGAGCATCGGCCAAGTTCTCGGTCAGGAGCACGTGACTTAGCGCGAGAAGGAGCGGCAGGTCGCTGCCCGGGGTGGGCTGCAGGTGCCATCCGGCCCCGTTCTCGCTGAGCTGTGCGGTGGCGGAGCGCCGTGGGTCGACCACAATCAAGCCGCCTGCCTCCCGGGCGCCGTCGAGGTGACGGACGAAGGGTGGCATGGTTTCGGCCACGTTGGAGCCGAGCATCAGAATCATCGCGGCCGAATTCAGATCCCGCAGGGGAAAAGGTAAACCGCGGTCTAACCCGAAGGCACGGTTGGTGGCGGCCGCCGCCGAGGACATGCAGAAGCGCCCGTTGTAGTCGATCCGCGAGGTTCCCAGCGCCAGCCGCGCGAACTTGCCTAGTTGATAGGCCTTCTCATTGGTCAATCCGCCGGCACCGAAGACCGCCACCGAATCCGGCCCATGACTTGCCTGCAAAGCACGCACCTTGTGCGCCACCAGATCCAGAGCTTCATCCCACTCAACGGCGGCAAACGAGCCGTCGGCTTGTCGGGCTAGCGGGGCGCTAAGCCGTTCGGGATGCGCCAGTAGTTCGGCGGCACTGTATCCCTTGCGGCAGAGTGCCCCACCATTTGTTTCGAAGTTGCGTCCCTGCAATGCGACAGGTGTTGCGGCCTCGGGACCCGGGGTGGGCGTCAGCGAGATACCGCATTGAAGTGCGCAGTAGGGACAGTGGGTGTCGGTGGAGCTGGTGCTGTGCGACATTAGACTCCTTGAGCGGCAAAGATGCTGCTGCGGCGAACGTAGCAGGCGTAGGTCAGCGCCATGAGCGCCAAGTAGACCAATACGAAGCCGCTGAATGCGGGGACGTAGCTCCCGCTGGTAGTGATCGAGAGGTTCAGTGACTGGGGGACCAAGAACCCGCCGTAGGCACCGAAGGCGGAGATGAGTCCGAGCGCGGCTGCGGAGGTGCGCGCACCGTTCATCCGCGCTTCGCTGGTGTCACCTGCTCGTATCGCATTGATGGCGAAGACGGCCGGGATCATCCGGTAGGTCGAACCGTTGCCGATACCGCTGGTGGTGAAGAGCACGAGGAACAAGCCCAGGAACATCCAGAAATTCAACGTAGGCAATAGCAAGACCAGGGCCACGGTGACCGCGGCCATTACGGCGAATGAGCATAGGGTGATGCGTGCTCCACCGAAACGGTCGGCGAGCTTACCGCCGTAGGGGCGAGACAGCGACCCAACCAACGGACCAAGAAAAGCTAGGGAAACGGTGGCCGTGCCGAGGGCAAATGCGGAGAATTCCGGGAAGGTGTCCGCAATAAGCTTGGGGAAGACGGCCGAGAAACCGATAAAAGAACCAAAGGTGCCGATATAGAGGGTCGCGATGATCCACAAATGCGGTTCACGCAGACTGTTCAGCGCACCACGCACATCGGAACGAGCCGTGCTGAGGTTGTGCATTGAACGCCAGGCACCGAAAACAGCAACGATGATCAACGGAACCCAGATGAACCCGGCCAGCGGCAACTGCAGCGAGCCAGCGGCGAAGATCGTGATGGCTACAGGGACGATCAGCTGGGCCACCGCGGCGCCCAGGTTGCCGCCTGCCGCATTGAGTCCCAGTGCCCACCCTTTTTGCGAGGCCGGGTAGAAGTAGGTGATGTTGGCCATCGAGGAGGCGAAGTTACCCCCGCCGAATCCGGCCAGCCCGGCCAGCGTGAGCATCAGCCAGAATGGAGTAC
This sequence comes from Glutamicibacter endophyticus, assembly GCF_048457885.1. Classification (NCBI taxonomy): domain Bacteria; kingdom Bacillati; phylum Actinomycetota; class Actinomycetes; order Micrococcales; family Micrococcaceae; genus Glutamicibacter; species Glutamicibacter endophyticus. The sequence goes on along the minus strand of NZ_CP174200.1, from coordinate 3,053,515 downwards.
TCGTGTTGGACACCGCGAAGGCCAGTCCCAGTGCCGGGATGAGCAAAAGCAGCGCCGAAACGATGGTCCAGTTGCGCCCGCCGAATCGGGCCACCATGAAGGTGTAAGGAATGCGCAGTGTTGCACCGATGAGGCTAGGCATGGAGATCAGCCAGAATAGCTGTGAGGTGCTGTAGTCGAAGCCTGCGGCCGGCAGATATACGGCGATAATGGCGAAGAGTTGCCACACTACGAAGCCTAGGAATTCGGCAAAGATCGACCACCGAAGGTTCGTAGCTGCGGTACGTTGACCGATACCTTCCCAGAATTCTGGGTTCTCCGCATCCCAGTTGTGGACCCACCGGCCCTTGGTCATCATCAGGGAAGTGGTTGATGCTGGCAGAGTGGCGGTTGTTTGCGTTTCTGACTCTAGCTGGGCGCTCACGCGAATCGTTGCCTTTCACTCGTGGATGATGCTTCGAGCATTCCAGAGCGGTATTTCATGAGCGTGCAGAGCGTATTGCACCAATGACAATTTTTCGTCACCGAATCGTGTCGTGTGGAGAGCAAGGCGTAACGCGTCTGAAATCTAGCGGGTTTTTCGGAGGCGTTCGTCGGAGGAAAGACGCAAAGACAAGGGCGGTTAGCGTCGACAAACTTCGAATCGCTGGGTCGGGGAAGTGGCGAAAATCCAGACACTAAGCGCTTAATGTGACATAGCTTACCCGCTGAGCGCGTCTTGGGGTGCTGTCTTCAGTATTCAGTGCGGAAGAATTAATGGGGTCGTTTAGCTCACTGGAGCGACCTAGTGAGCATCAACCCCCACCGACGAGGAGATCACCCTTGAGCTCTGCCCGCGGCACAGCGGCACCGGCCGCCCGACCCGAAGATGAGCGTCTGTCCGCCGGGCGCACCGTTGCTTACGGATTCCAGCATGTGCTGACCATGTATGGAGGCATTATCGCGCCGCCGCTGGTCATGGGTGGAGCCGCCGGCATGGGAACTGCCGAAATGGGTGTGCTGGTTGCCAGCTGCCTGTTCATCGGCGGCCTGGCCACCTTCCTGCAGACCCTGGGCCTGCCGTTCTTCGGCGCTCAGCTCCCGCTCGTACAGGGAACCTCGTTTTCCGGCGTAGCCACCATGATCGCCATCCTCAATGGGGGAGGCGGCATGCCGGCGGTGTTCGGTGCGGTGCTGGCCTCCGGCGCGATCGGCATCGTGATCGCGCCCTTCTTCGCCCGGCTGCTGCGGTATTTCCCGCCCGTGGTCACCGGCGTGGTCATCACCATCATCGGCGTGTCGCTGTTCCCGGTCACTGCAGACTGGGCCATGGGCGGCGCCACGGCCGGGGAGGACTACGGTTCGTTGAAGCACATTGCGCTGGCCGCGATCACCCTGGTGATCCTGCTGGTGCTCTCCAAGTCCGGGGTTCCGGCGCTCTCCCGCCTCTCGATCCTGCTCTCCATCGTGCTGGGCACCGTTGTCGCGGCCTTCATGGGCATGGCCGACTTCTCGCAGGTGCTCGAGGGCGACATCTTCGCCTTCCCAACCCCCTTTGCCTTCGGTGCGCCGGTCTTCGAAATCGGCGCGATCATCTCGATGATGATCGTCATCCTGGTGACCTACACCGAGACCACCGCCGACATGCTCGCGGTCGCCGAGATCACCGGATCGAAGGTCGACTCCAAGCGCATCGCCAACGGGCTGCGCGCCGACATGCTCTCCTCGACCGTGGCGCCGATCTTCAATACCTTCACCCAGTCCGCCTTCGCGCAGAACGTGGGACTCGTGGCCATCACCGGCGTGAAGAGCCGCTTCGTCGTTGCCGCCGGCGGCGGCATCCTCGTGGTGCTGGGGCTGCTGCCCGTGCTGGGGCGCGTGGTGGCCTCCATCCCGGCACCGGTGCTCGGCGGCGCGGGGATCGTGCTCTTCGGTTCCGTGGCTGCCGCCGGCATCCGCACCTTGGCCAAGGTGCGCGACGACAACATGAATATGCTGATCATCGCCACTTCCTTGGCCTTCGGTTGCATCCCCATGGTCAAGCCGGACTTCTACGCAACCTTCCCGGCATGGGTGGGCACGATCTTCCAGTCCAGCATTTCCTCGGCCACCATCATGGCCGTATTGCTCAACGTGATCTTCAATGAACTGACCCGCAAGAAACAGGCCGAGCTATCACCGCGCACCGTCTATAAGTATCAAACCGAAGGCCTGCAGGACGGGGACCGTATGATCGACGGTAAGCTCTATGACGGCCAAGGCCTAGAGATTCGTGTAATCAGCGAAGAATATGGTGCCGCCGGCGACCGTCCAATGCCACCGCTTTAGCCACAAGTCTGCCAAGCGCGAGGTTGGGGAGCCATAGTGGCGTTCGCGGCATGTTTCAATTGCCGCGACTCAGGTTCGTTAGCATTCCGGGGTGACCGTGAAAAGGTATCTGAGCCTGTGCTGCCAGCGCCTACGGAGGTTAAACAATGCCGGTCAAAGACATAGCCAAACTACCGGCGGTTGACTGGAACTTCGCCAGTCAGCTATACCTGACGCATCGGCTCCTCGTTCCAGAAAGAGAATGCATTAGTTCCATCGCGAGGATTCTATTCATTCGATGCAACTTAGTAGAGTTGGTTCGGGCCCGTTATGCACGAGACCGTAAATGTTGATGATTAGACTCGACAGCATGAAAACACGCGCACTAGGAAGAACCGGACGTAAAGTTTCCGTTATCGGGCTGGGTACCTGGCAACTGGGTGCAGACTGGGGGAACGTCAATGAAGCTGAGGCCCTGTCGGTGCTCGACACGGCCTATGAGTCCGGGGTGACCTTCTTTGACACCGCAGATGTATACGGGGACGGGCGCAGCGAGGAGCTGATTGGCCGCTGGCGCCGCGAGAACCCAAATGCCGAAATCACGGTGGCCACCAAGATGGGGCGTCGGGCGGACCAAGTGCCCGAGGCCTACACGCTGGACGCCTTCCGTAGCTGGAACGATCGATCGCGTCGCAACCTTGGGGTGGATACCGTGGATCTCGTGCAATTGCACTGTCCTCCCACCGCGGTGTATTCCTCCGACGCTGTCTACGATGCGTTAGACACACTGGTTCAGGAGGAACGCATTGCAAGCTACGGCGTCTCGGTAGAAACCGTAGATGAAGCCCTGACCGCTATGGAACGTCCGCATGTCGCTACCGTGCAGATCATCATCAACGCCTTTCGACAGAAGCCAATCGAGCAGGTTCTGCCCGTGGCTCGAGAAGCGGGCGTAGGCATTATTGCGCGGGTTCCGCTAGCCAGCGGGCTATTGACCAACCGGTACACCCGGCAAACCACGTTCGCCGCGGATGACCACCGGAACTACAATCGCGACGGGTCGGCCTTCGACGTGGGCGAAACCTTTTCCGGCGTTGACTACGGGACCGGGCTGGAGGCGGCAGCACATTTTGCCCGGCTGGCTTCGACCGAATTGCCCGATGCCAGCACCGCACAGGCCGCCTTGGCCTGGCTGGTTGCGCAGGAGGACATCAGCACCGTCATTCCCGGGGCGCGTAACGCCGAACAGGCCCGCGACAATGCCGAGGCCGCCAACTACAGCGTTTCTGCGGAATTCCTAGCCGCAGCGCGTGAACTCTACGATGTCGAACTGCGCGGGCAGATTCATCCTCGTTGGTAGTTCCCGACGTTAAGAAACCGCCGGCCGTCGACCCCTGAAAGGGGCGGCGGCCGGCGGTTTTCTGTGCTGGCTACTTGAGGTGATCTACCAGCTGCGCGGCAATGCCGTTGTACGTAGCTGGGGTCAGCTCCTGCAGGCGCGCCTGCGCTTCGGCGGACAGGCCCAGTTCGCCAACGAATTCCTTCAGGCGATCTGCATCCACACGGTGGCCGCGAGTCAGATCCTTCAGACGTTCGTAGGGGTTATCCATCCCTTCGACACCAGCGATGGCCTCGGCACGCATCACCATCTGAATGGCTTCGGCCAGCACCTCCCAGTTGTGGTCCAGGTCCTCGGCCAGCACGGACTCGGCGACGTCCAAGCGATCCAGGCCCTTGGCCACGTTAGAGATCGCGAGCAGCGAGTGCCCAATTGCGGTGCCGATATTGCGCTGCGAGGAGGAGTCAGTCAGGTCGCGCTGCCAGCGGCTGGTGACTAGGGTGGCGGCCAGCGTGTCGAGCAGGCCGTTGGAGATCTCTAGGTTCGCTTCGGCGTTTTCGAAGCGGATCGGGTTGACCTTGTGCGGCATGGTCGAGGAACCGGTAGCACCGGCCACCGGAATCTGTGCGAAGTAGCCGATGGAGATGTAGCTCCAGATGTCTGTGCACAGGTTGTGTAGGATCCGGTTGAAGCGCGCAATGTCCGCGTACAGCTCGGCCTGCCAGTCGTGAGATTCGATCTGGGTGGTCAACGGGTTCCAGGTCAGACCCAAGTGCTCCACGAAGGACTTGGAGATTTGCTGCCAGTCTGCACCGGGCACCGAGGCGTAGTGGGCGGCGTAGGTGCCGGTGGCACCATTGATCTTGCCCAAGTAGTCGGTCTTCTCGATGCGGTTGAGCTGGCGGGTCAGTCGCCAGGCCAAAACCGCCAATTCCTTACCCAGGGTGGTCGGCGTGGCCGGCTGCCCGTGCGTACGCGAGAGCATCGGCACGTCGCGGGATTCGTCGGCCATGGTGGTCAGCTGGGCAACCAGCGCCCGTGCGGCAGGCAACCATACCTGTGTAACGCCACCCTGCACGCCCACGGCGTAGGACAGGTTGTTGATGTCTTCCGAGGTACAGCCGAAGTGCACCAGTGGCTTGAGCTGGCCGATGCCCAGCCCCTCGAGGCGGTTAGCGATGTAGTACTCGACGGCCTTTACATCGTGCACGGTCACGGCTTCGATCTCGGCCAGTTCCTTGACGGAATCGAGGTTGAAGTCCGTGACGATCTTGCGCAGACCGGCCTTTTGCTCGGCCGTCAGCGGGCTGGTGCCCGGCAATACGGAGTTATCGGTCAGGTGGATCAACCATTCGATTTCTACGTGAACACGATCTCGGTTCAACGCTGCTTCGGAAAGGTAATCGACCAGGGGAGCGACGGCACCGCGGTAGCGGCCGTCAAGGGCCCCAAGGGCCAGGGGTTCATCTGCAAGTGAAGTGCGCGCAATCTCAGCCATGATTCCTATTCTTCCATCACTTGCGGGCCGGTACATCTTTTGTGGCGCACCGCAACGAACACGACCGATCCACAGCTCGTTGCATCATGCCCCGCAGTACTCACCGGCTAGGGGCAGGATGATGCCAGCGGGCGGAGGAATGCCCACCAGGAAGGAATAGGAGGGTAAGGCGTGATGATCTTCGACTCTAGTCTGGACGGGGTGATGAGCGAACTCGTCCGGGCACGGCAATCGACCCATCAGACCGCCGGAAACCTTGGCTCGATAACGAACCTGACATGGAACACCAGCGCCGGGCGGTCCTTTGAAGAGAAAGTACTTGAGCTTATCGAGGTACTTCACATGCTGGAGTGCTCATTGGATGACACGGCCAACTACGTGATGGTGGCCAAGCGAGAACTCGATGTCCTCGAGGCGCAGATCATGGGTCAACGGATGGCGGGCTGACCCGTGGGTTACGTCGTGAACTTCAACGAAGCCGACTACGCGGATGCAGCAACGATCTGCGATGCGGCGAATAGCTCATTGCGTGAGGTAGAGCAGACCGTCCTGCGTCTGCGGGACAAGGTGCTGAACTGTCAGCAGATCGTGCAGTCGCAATGCATTGCCGCTGGCTTGGGCCCGCGTGGGCACACGCTCAACGAGTTGTGGCTGAAGCTACTGTCAACCGCTCCGCTTGCCAGCGAAGCCGCCACCGAGGCCGAAAAGCTGAGCCAACGTACACGTCAGGCCATGGTGAATTACATTGAGTCCGAGCGTCTGGCCCAGCGGCTCATTACGGACCGACGGCTTCTGGACCAATTGGCCGACCTGGTGGTCAGTTCCTCCTTGAACGACTTGCGTCCGCCACGGCAGACAACTGAGCAACTCGTGCGGCTGGTCGTGGACATGCTGACCGGTCCACTGTGGGGGTATCTGGACGACAGCGAGAGCAAACGCCACGGCGATGTCTTGCGCACCTTGTCTCGAGTGCTGGGCCTAGATACTTCGCGGCGGCTCTTCAGCATGAAGCTCTGCGATACCGCACCCATCATGAGCCAGGAAATCGATGGCGGGCTCAGCGGCTATTACCAACTCCACGATTACTTAGAGCGCGATGCGCAACAGAATCCGGGCAGGTTCATGGTGGTGCAGGCCGAACAACGCGGACGGGATGTGTACCTGGTGGTGCTGCCGGGCACCCAAGACAATAGTTGGGGGCAACTACCCTTCGATGCCAAGGGCATTCTTGATGCATACGGGGGAGAGTCGCAGAATCTGCAGGATCCGGTGGACGAGGCCTTAAGACTCAGCGGTGCCGGTCCCGGTGATGAGGTCATTCTTTCTGGATACTCGCAAGGCGGCCTGCACGTGGCCAATCTCTTAAAAAATGCGTTTCTGCGCAAGAAGTACCGTTTGAACCAGGCGGTCACCTTCGGGTCACCCGTGGGCACCATCCAGTTGCCGAAACAGGTGCGCAGCCTGCATCTGGAGGACGCCAAGGATATGGTGCCGGGCCTTGAAGGAGTGCCGAACCAGTACCAACAAAACCAGCTCACGGTGACATTTGATGGTCCGCGACGCCCCGACGAGTTCGAGAGCGGATTCTTTGGCAAGGCGCATAATCTGCACAACTACGGAAATCATCTGGCCGAACTGGAACGAAGGCCCACCGGGCAGGTGCGCGAGAACGTTCGCGAACTCAGTCTGGATGGTGGGCCGGTGAAACTGCGGCGCTTCCAACTGCGGCGCCGGCACGAGTACCCGGCGCCGCCGTTGAATCATCAGGGACGCCGGGTGTACCCGGCACCGAAGGATTAGCGGTTGTCAGACTTGACGAACACGCCCAATACGGCAGAGACGATAGAAATAATGATGGTGCCAACGATCGCGTCCCACCAGAAAGCATCGACATGCAGTCCCACTGGAGTGAATTGGGTCAGCCAACTGGTCAGCATGAGCATGCCGGCGTTGATAATGACGGTAAACAGGCCCAGCGTCAGGCAGGTGATCGGCATCGAGAACAAAGCGATGATCGGACGGACTAGCGCATTGATCAGTCCGAAAATAACGCCAATAACGCCGTACGACAACCCAACGCTCAGCGAGTCGTCGGCAAAGGGCGACATTTGAATACCGGGCACGATCCAAACGGCCGCGGCCAAGGCGAGCGCGTTGATCAGAACTCGAATCAGGAAACTCATAAGGTAACTCTTGCACATAAAACTGAATCGCCGGTGGGTGTCGAAGGCAGTCGGTCTAATATGCTGTGCACCATGAGTCAGAATTCCGTGAACCATGATCCAGTCCAGCCACGCCCGGTGGTGGCCCGCTTGCCTAGATACGCTGCGGGCAAGCCGCCGGTGACGGTTCCGGGGCTGCAGCCCTTTAAACTCTCCTCCAACGAGAACCCCTTCGGGCCGTTGGACGAGGTAAAAGAAGCGGTCCGTGAGCAAACGGATCTGAACCGTTACCCTGATCCGCTGTGCACCGCTCTGCGTGAAGAACTGTCCGGGGTCATTGACGTGCCAGCCGAAGATATTGTTACGGGTACCGGTTCGCTGGGGGCACTCAGCCAAGTACTGGCCACCTTCGCAGGGCAGAACGAAGATGGCGTGCAGGACGAAGTGATTTTCGCTTGGCGGTCCTTCGAGGCCTACCCAATTGTGGTGAACTCGGCCGGGGCGTTGCCGGTCCCGGTGCCGCTTCTTGAGGACGGGCGCCACGACCTTGAAGCCATGATCGAGGCCATTAACGAGAACACCTCCGTCATTCTGTTGTGCACCCCGAATAACCCCACCGGCCCGAGTCTGAGCCAGCAGGAAGTGGACGACTTCTTGGCGCGGGTGCCGAAGAACGTGCTGGTCGTGCTCGATGAGGCCTATATCGAATTTGTGCGTTCCCCGCAGGCGGTGGATGGTGTTGCCACCTACCGTGCCCATAATAATGTGCTGTTGCTTCGTACCTTCTCCAAGGCCCATGGCCTAGCCAACCTGCGTGTGGGCTACTCGGTGGCGCACCCCGAGATCACGAACTATATCCGCGTGGTAGCCACACCGTTTGCCGTCTCGTCCGTAGCTCAGGACGCGGCTATCGCCTCCTTGCGGCATATGGATAAGGTGCTCGAACGGGTCGACTCGCTGGTGGTTGAGCGTGAGCGCGTCGTGGCGGCGCTGGACGAGCTGGGCTGGACCATCCCGCGCACGGATGCGAACTTTGTGTGGTTGCCCCTTGGCGACAAGACCGATGCCTTCGTCGAACTGGCCGATGCCCAGGCGCTTTCGGTGCGTGGATTTACCGGCGAAGGCGTGCGTGTGAGTATCGGTGAAGCGGAGGCAAACGATCGCTTTATCGAGCTTTGCCGCGAAAACGCGACGTTGCTCACCGTGTAGATTCGGCTTATTTCTCGCCTTTGCACAGCCAACTGACATAGGCTTATACCTAGAAAAACCGTATATGTCCCGTGCGGAATGTATGCCGCACGGGGCATATTTTGATTGAAGGGAGATCCATGCCGCGTAGCGCAGCCGAGGCATTGGAGCAGGACCTGATCCAGATTCTGACCCCCGAGGGGAAACGTCAATCTCACTCCCTCTACGACGCGTACCTCGAAGACGTCGACGACGACATGCTCCGGGACTTCTACCGTGACATGGCCATGACCCGCCGCTTCGATCAGGAAGCGACCGCCCTGCAACGACAGGGGCAGCTCTGCCTTTGGGTGCCATTACGAGGTCAGGAGGCCGCGCAGATTGGCTCTGGCCGTGCCGCCCGCGACGGGGACTACATCTTCCCCACCTACCGAGAACACGGCGTGGCTCTCACCCGCAACGTGCCGTTCTCCGAGATGCTCCGCTTGTTCCGTGGCATCTCCGGTGGTGGCTGGGACCCCCGCGAGAATAATTTCCACATGTACACCATGGTGCTCGCCGCTCAGCTACCCCATGCGGCGGGATATGCCATGGCCGTCAACCTGGAACAACATGGTTGGGACGAGGCCAAGCGCGCCGCCGAAGGCGAGGCGGTGGTGGCCTACTTCGGTGACGGTTCATCCACCGAGGGCGAAGCACACGAATCCATGGTGTTCGCGAACTCCTTCAATGCACCGGTGGTGTATTTCTGCCAGAACAACCAGTACGCCATCTCGGTGCCCTTCGAGGTGCAGTCCAAGGTGCCACTGGTCAGCCGTGCAGCTGGCTACGGCATGCCCGGCATCCGCGTGGACGGCAACGACGTGCTCGCGGTGCTGGCAGTCACCCGCTGGGCCCTCGAGCACGCGCGCTCCGGCAAGGGCCCGGTGTTCATCGAAGCGGTCACCTACCGCCTAGGTGCACACACCACGGCAGACGATCCGACCAAGTACCGGATGAGCGAGGAAGAGAAGCTCTGGGCGCCGAAGGACCCACTGGTGCGCCTGGAAACTTACTTGCGCGAGAACGACCTCGTGGACGATGCCTTCTTCGAACAGTTGGCTCAGGACGCCGATGAAATGGCGGCCACCGTGCGTCGTGACGCCATGGCCTTTCCGGTTCCACCGTTGGCCAAGTCCTTCGAGCAGGTGTATGCCGAAGCACATCCGCTGGTTCAGGAAGAACTCGCCTGGCATCTTGAGTACGAAGCCGGTTTTGCCGATCAGGCCGCAGACGGGGAGAAGTAAGTATGACCACGACCATGACCTTGGCCAAGGCCATCACCTCCGGACTGGACGCGGTGCTCGAAAACAACGATCGGGCGCTACTGATGGGCGAGGATATTGGACGTCTCGGTGGCGTGTACCGCATTACCGATGGGCTGATCGATAAGTACGGTTCGCACCGTGTTATCGACTCACCGCTGGGTGAGGCCGGCATCGTTGGCACCGCCGTCGGCATGGCTCTGCGAGGCCACTCGCCACTGGTGGAAATCCAGTTCGATGGCTTCGTGTTCCCGGCCTTCAACCAGATCACCACCCAGTTGGCGAAAATGCATGCGCGCTCCGAGGGGCGTTTGAACGTCCCGGTCGTTATCCGCATCCCGTACGGTGGCGGCATTGGCTCCATCGAGCATCACTCGGAATCGCCCGAAGCACTCTTTGTGCACACCGCCGGTTTGCGCGTCATTACCCCTTCCAACGCACACGATGCCTACTGGATGATCCAGCAGGCCGCCGAATGCAAAGACCCGGTGATTTACCTCGAACCCAAGCGCCGTTACTGGCTCAAGGGTGAGGTGGACACCGAAGCTCCGGCGCTCGATGCCTTCAAGGCGCAGGTTGTGCGCCCCGGCGAAGACGCGACCATTGTGGCTTACGGTCCGTTGGTACCCGTTGCGCTGGCCGCGGCGGAAGCCGCCCGCGAGGATGGCCGTAGCGTCGAGGTCATCGACCTGCGCTCGCTGTCGCCGATCGATTTCGACACCATCCTCGAGTCGGTCCAAAAAACCGGACGACTGATCGTGACCCACGAAGCCCCAACTTTCGGCGGGTTGGGCGGGGAGATCGCCGCCCGGGTCTCGGAACGCGCATTCTTGTCCCTGGAAGCACCGGTGTTACGCGTGGGCGGATTCCACATGCCGTACCCGATCTCCAAGGTTGAGTCCCAGTACCTGCCCGATATCGACAAGCTACTCGAAGCGCTCGACCGCTCATTCGCGTACTAGTCACGGTTGACGAGGAGTAATAATGACGACCTTTAATCTTCCCGATGTGGGCGAGGGCCTAACCGAAGCCGATGTGGCCTCCTGGAAGGTCTCCGTGGGGGACACCGTCGAGGTGAACCAGATCTTTGTTGAGATCGAAACCGCGAAGTCGCTCGTGGAGCTACCGAGCCCCTACGCCGGTGTAGTGACCGAACTGCACGCGGCGGAGGGCGAGACCGTGCAGGTAGATGAACCGCTGATCTCCATCAACGAGGACGGAGCGGCGCCGGTGCCGACCGGTGTACCGGAGCCTAATGAGGCGCTGAGCACCGCGGCACCGGTGGCTAGCGAGGAACCCGGGCCGCTGGTCGGCTCCGGGCCGACGGCCGACTCCGCGACCCGCCGTGCCCGAGTGAATCGTCCCGAGCCCAGCGCCACCGGGGCACGTACGGCCTCGGTGCGCGCCAGCGGGACCCCGGCCGCCTTGGCCGACCAGATCTCCCGCCGCGCCCAGGGCTTTAGCCAGGTCGTGGCCCGAGAGGTGGATCGCCGCAAGCCGGCCGTGGCCAACTTCGTTGACCGGGTACTGGCTAAACCGCCGGTGCGTCGACTGGCCAAGGAACTGGGCATCGACATCAACGATGTGGTGGGTACCGGTTCGCAGGGCGAGGTGACCCGCGAGGACGTCAACAGTTACCAGGCTCAGCGCGAGGCCGAACACGCAGCGGCCCCGACCTACTGGCGTCCGGGCACCGGGGCACCGGAAACCCGCATCGAACGCATTCCGGTGCGCGGGGTGCGCAAGGCCACCGCGAAGGCCATGGTGGACTCCGCCTTCACGGCACCGCATGTGTCGATCTTCGTCGACGTGGATGCGACGCGCACCATGGAGTATGTGGCGCGCCTGAAGAAGTCGCGTGACTTCGAGGGCATTAAGGTATCGCCGTTGCTGGTCCTGGCCAAGGCCGTCATCTGGGCCGCCGCGCGCAACCCGTCGGTGAACGCCTCGTGGGTTCCGGGACCGAATGGCGACGAGATCCACCAGAAGCACTTCATGAACCTGGGCATCGCCGCCGCCACCCCGCGCGGACTGCTGGTGCCGAATATCAAGGACGCGCAGGATCTGTCCATGAAGGAATTGGCCATTGCGCTCAACGAGCTGGCCGCCACCGCCCGTGCGGGCAAGACTCGCCCCGAGGATATGCGCGATGGAACCCTGTCCATCACCAATATCGGCGTGCTCGGCATCGACATCGGCACCCCGATCATCAATCCGGGCGAGGTCGCGATCGTCGCCTTCGGCACGATCAAACAGAAGCCGTGGGTTGTCGATGGTCAGGTGGTACCGCGTTGGATCACCACCCTGGGTGGTTCCTTCGACCATCGCGTGGTCGACGGCGATCTCTCGGCGCGCTTTATGGCCGATGTCGCCTCGATCATGCAGGAACCGGCCATGCTGCTGGACTGAGGGCACCCGCACTTGGAACGCAGGCGGCGGGCACTTCGATGATCTCGAGGTGCCCGCCGCCTGCGGCGTTAACGGAGGGCGGAAGTGGGCCTGGGGCATGCGGCGCAAATATTTCTGCGCGTGCTGTCACATCTGGGGCGGTCGCCTCGACAGTCTCTATGAGGGCCGTTCGCCGAACGGTACCTGGGAACGAGAACCTCAGGAGAGCACCATGAGCCGCTTGCCAATGAATAAAACCCACAAGCTTGGCTACGCCGCCGTCTTGGGAATGGAAGCCTATTCCGCCAAGTCGGTATCGCGGGAGCTATACGAACTGATCAAACTTCGCGCTTCCATTCTCAACGGATGTTCGTACTGCACGGACATGCATTCACAAGATGGGATGAAGCACGGCATCTCCATGGCGAAGCTCTTCGCGGTGGCCGCCTATAACGATTCGCCGCTATTCACCGTGGCCGAGCGGGCCGCCCTGCGGCTCACCGATGCGGTAACTCGTCTGGACCCCGCCGAAGGCGTCAGCGACGAGGTGTGGGATGAGGCCGCCGAACATTTCGAGGAGAAGGATTTGGGCAACCTCATCCTGGCCATCGCCACCATTAACGTGTGGAACCGGATCGCCATCACCACCCGTTTGGAGCCACCGGTCCGTGCCTAACGGAGCGACTTGTTACGATCGGCAGGTGAGCACCGATGCAACAGCGTTGCCTCCGATCGCCGTCTGGCAGGAGCAACGCCGGCAATTAACCGCCTTGGCTTACCGCATGCTTGGCTCCTGGAGTGATGCCGAGGATGCGGTGGCCGAGGTCGGCGCGCAACTGGCCGCACTGGATGCTCACGCTGCCGACGTAGTGCAGTCGTGGCCGGCGATGCTTCGCACGATGACCACGCGGCGGGCCGTCGACCAACTGCGTTCGGCCACGCGCCGACGCGTGGAGTATCCGGGCGAATGGCTTCCTGAGCCGATCGACACCGCGCTGCTACCGGACGAAGAGGCCGAGGAGCGCGAACTCCTAGAGCTCGGGGTATTGCATCTCATGGAGGTGCTCTCACCCGAGGCGCGTGCGGCCTACGTGCTGCGCCATGCCTTGCAACTGCCCTATGCAGAGATTGCGCAGATCCTGGAACTGACCACGGCGTCGGCCCGCCAGTTGGTCTCCCGCGCGCAACGCAAAATCGGCGACCCGCCCACACGGCGTGCGGACACGGAGAGCCAACGGCGTTATGCGTACCAGCTACTCGAGGCGATCGCTAGCGGTGAGGTGGCGCGGGTCGCCGCGCTACTGCACGATGAGGTGTCGCTGCACTCCGATGGTGGGGGCCACCTGAGCGCGGCTCGTCGCCCAATACTTGGAGCCGAAAAGGTCGCTAGGTTCCTGATCGGAACGAGCGCAAAACATCCGGACCGCAAGGTGTTCGAACTAGCGCTCAACGGCGGCTTCGCGCTGCTTTTCGAGGCGCCCCAGCGGCAAGACGTGGTGTTCTTCGCCCAGGTTCACGATGGAGGGCAACGGGTCCTTATCGTGTGCAACCCCGAGAAGCTTGGATATCTACCTACCCACCGTCGGGTCACCGTCATACAGGCTGGAGCCGAACCCGGCTAGACTATGGGCTATTGTCACCAGCGCGAAAGGTTGCCCGCCGTGAGGTTCCATCGGCCCCGCCACCGTCTGAGGGTATCCAATGCGCTGCTGGCCCTGTGCTCGGTGGGCCTGATCAGTGTTGGCTTCCTGTCGCCGGCGGCAGCTCAAACCGATATGACCGAGCCGGTGTTTCCCACCGCTCCGAGCACCGATGAGCGCGACGACGAGCAGGCCATCACGTTCCCCGATGTCGTGCAACAGTCAGAACATGTCTATCTGGCGGTGGGCGACCGGGTGGACTCGGTGGACGCCGCCGGGCTTGTGCAACGCTTTGAGCGACAGGCCGCGTCCAAGGACGTGCGCATACTCCTAGGGGTGGACACCCACCCGACCCGGCTCAAGGGCGCGGCACAGCTTGTCCGGGCCATCCTCATGTTCGGTTCCAGCGATGCGCTGGCCGACGACTGGGTCGAGAACGGCAAACGCCTGGGCTACGTGGGCAAGGACTGGGTGGTGATCGGGGTCTTGTTACCGCAGCAGGACACCGGCGCCCCCGAGGTGGATGTGCAGTATGGGCGCAACCTGACGCACGGCACCGCCGCGCGACAGCAACTGGTGCTTCAGATCTCTGAATGGTTCGCCGAACAGCAGCGTACCGAGGCGGCCGCACTGACCCTGGATGCCGCCATAACTGCCGCGCGTTCCGAGGACTATGTCTCCCTTGGCTACACGCTGGCACCTGACGGTTGGGCGCCGAATCGCTGGCCCGCAACAACCTGGTTACTGGCGGGCCTGACCCTGGCCTGCGCGGGACTGGTTGTGGGCCTGCTGGCACGGCGGGGGCGTCGCACTCGCCGTCAGCAGCAGGAGGCCACGCGTGTCGCCGCGGCCGCGACCGAGCTGGTGGCGGTGCGCGGAATGTTGCGCGGCCTGCGCGAGAGCACCCCACCCGACCCCTTCGGCGACGGTGTACTGGCCGAGAGCTGGCGGGAGCATCTGCGCCAGAGAGCGGACCGTTTGACGCGCGCCGAGGCGGTGCTCGAGCAGGTGCACCGGCAGAAGCAGGACCAGGGCAAGGTAGCACCCGACGCCCTGCGGGATTTGCGGGCCCAGCGGCGATGGTGCATGCAGGCCCAACGCCTGGTCAACCACGGGCAGGTGGTCACCGGAAACTGGTCCGAGGCCTGCACCTACCTCAAACGCACCGGCGTGGCCCTTTCCGAGTCCCTACAGCGGCTGATGCCCGAGATCGAGGCGATTGAGGGTCGCGAGAAGAATTCTGGCGCCCAACTGCGTGCCGAGATCCTTGAACAGTTCCACGAATTACAGCAACTGACCCAGAGCGTGGACCGGCTCAAGACATCACAGACGTCGCCAAACGAGCGCTGGGAGTTGGTCGAACGCTTCGCCGCGCTGTACGCCGCCGCAGCACACACCCGCCAAGCCGTCCGCGAGAATGCCCCGGGCGCTAGGGCCGCTGATCTCGAAAATGAACCGGAGGACATATTCGCCGCGCTGCGGGAGTTGACGGCGCTGGAAGCAGGGAGCCTATGAGCCGGGCACGTTACGGACTTGATAAATTCGGGCGCGCACTGCGTCGGCCCTATTCGCTGTGGTGGGTACTGGCCGCCCTTGCAGCGGTGGTCACTACGGTGGTCGGTACTAACGCGGCCCTTGCCTTCGGACGCGCCCCCACGCATCCGGTCCAGATCAGCGTTCAGGGCGACAATCCCTGGGGGATCACCCAGCAAGCGATCAACGATTCAATCCGCGACCCTATCCTTGCGTGGCGTCCGCTGACCCTGACGGTCACCGACCGCTACCTCAGCGCAGATGAAATCTTGCGTGGCGAACAGATGGACAACGACCTGTTGCTCTCCACACAGATGGAAAAACTTGAGGACGAGGATTACGGGGTCGAAGAGCGCTTCAACGGGGTGGCGGTCAACGTCCAGCTCGAGCAAGCCAAGGAAACACGTACCGAGCTGCGTTACGACATTCTGCATGCCTACGAACGCAACCTCGGATTGGGCCACGGGCCGAAGGCCGTGCTGGCCGCCGCCCGGGAGGCGGCAGAGCGCATCGATGCGCCGAACCGTAACCCGGTGCTCTGGATCTCCTCGCTTAGTAGCGGGGCGGCGCTGTGTGCACTGAGCCTCATTATGGCCGGGCGCTGGCAATTGCTTTGGGCACGACGTTACCGCCGCCTGCGCGCCGCACAGCGCCACTTGGCCCGTGTGGTGCTCGACCTCGAGGCACTTGAAGTCACCTATGCCACGGTGCCGGAGAATAAGCGGCCGGCGAGTTATACCGAGCATTTTGTGCGGCTCAACGAACTCTCCCTCGACCTGGCCCGTCAGGAATCACAGGTCGTCGAAGGGGTATTCACTCGCCGAAAGGCACTGAGCGCCGACACCGAGAGACTGCTGGAGAAATTTGAGGCCAAAGCCGCGCGACTGACGGTGCTCTCCGACTCGATTATGGGTGCCGGATCGGTGCATGCCGAACTGGCCGGGCTCTCCGATACCTTTGACCGGCTATTGCGCCCCCTCTATGACGGAGTCACCGAACTGCTGACCCGCGTCGCGCAGGGAAGCACGCAGATCCTCACCGAGACGCAACAAAACACGTTGCGCGCGGACTTGAACCGGATGCTGGCGGTGGCACGTCGCGGCGAACCGAGCCAGAAGTTGCTGGCGCGTTTTGGCGAGGCCGAAGCGCAGCTGCTCGCAGACCTGCGTGACGTGCACCAACATTTACGGAGCTATCCGCGCGGCCGGACCCAGCCGATTCGGCTACCCGATGCGGCGCTGACAACCTTGCGCAAATCGCTCAAGCTGCCAACCCGCCGGCATCTCGACGCGCGATTTGAACTGGCGGAGATCAACGCGCTCGCCGCGGCGATCCTGGGCCCACATCCATCCTTCGACCCGCCGTTGGCGCCCCGAGACACGGCAGGAAAACACCCGCTGGCTACGTTGGTTGCGCGCTTGACCGGAGGCTCGGCACGCATCACCCGCGGGGTGGGGATCACTGCCGGTGTCCTCGTGCTGGTCGGCGCGATTGTTCCGGCGGGACTCGGCGTGGATGAGCTAACGATGCGCGCCAAGGCACCCACCAGCCCCGTGGCCGAGATAGAACTTCGGGTCGACGGTCCGGGACAGTACCTCGATCTGGCGGCCCTGCGTAAAACTCTGGACCGCGAACTACCGGCCGGTGAACATGTCACCGTGGCTATTCGAGACGCCGAGTCCTATCTCGAACTCGAGTATCGCGAGGCGGGTAAGGTCTCCGGGGCCAGCCCGCGCTCACTACTCGAGGCAATGGGGCGAATCAAGGCAGAATTACCGGAACTGCTCGGGCCGAACGAAGAGCTGAAGGCCGGTGAGAACATTGTGCCGCTATTTATCACCAGCGACGGCCAGGGGGCAGTGCCCGGAATGATCAGTTCGGTGACCAATATGGGCGACTGGGGTTTCCGCTCACCGGCCGACTGGAAATACGGATTGCTGCACGCGAGCAAGTACCGTGAAATTCAGGTGGCCAACGTGCTAGAGGATTTCGCCGACGACCTAGAAAATAACGGATACCGGGATATCGGTGTATCCGATGGCGTGCTGTTCTTCCTGCTCTATGTCGCTATCGTGTGCACAGTGCTCGCCGTGGTGGCTGTGGCCCTTGCGCTGGGGGCTCTACTGTTGCGCTGGGTCAGCTTTGGCAGCAGTGGCCCGCGGTTACGTGCCGCGGAACGCCGTCTGGAGGAACTCACCGGTTCACTTGACGAGTCCCGGCTCAATGCCGTGGCGGTCCTTGGTGCCGATGAGGCCTCGGCTGCCGCCGAGGCGGGGCAACGCTTGTTTGAACGTGGTCTGGTGATGGCCTGGCGCGAAGTGCAGGATCTGCGCTCGGCGGCCCTCTCCGAGCGGTTGACCGCGGCGTACGCGGCCAAGGTCGAACACCTCGCCGGGGTGATCGCCGCCCTGGGTGCCCGCGACGCCGACGTCACGCAGCGTGCCGAGGCCTTCATTGACCTCGGGCGGCGTGAGATGCGTTAGCCCGCCGCTCACCGGTGAAGCCGAGTCAGACTCGGATCCACCGGTGAGACGGGTCGATGCCTAGCCGAGCAGTTCGGGCAGCTGCTGCGGCCCCTGCTCCAGCACATGCTCGGCGAGGTAGGCGAAGACCACCTGGTACCAAATCTTGGCGTGCTGCGGGGAGAGGATCCAGTGATTCTCATCCGGGAAATAGAGGAATCGGTGCACGGTCGAACCATCGGCGGTCTGCGGCAGACCGGAAGCGCTCAGTAGTTCGAACCAGAGACGCAGCCCCTCACCGATCGGTACGCGATAGTCCTTATCGCCATGAATCACCAGCATGGGCGTGGTGATCTGTCCGACCTGATGGTGCGGCGAGTTGGCATCGACCATGGCCTTGGACATTTCGCGCTCCCAGAAGAAGGAGGCATCGGTGGTTTTGCCAAATCCTTCCAGGGCCCACAGGCTGGCGTGGGTGACGATGGCCTTGAAACGGTCGGTGTGCCCGGCAATCCAGTTGGCCATGTAGCCACCGAAAGACCCGCCCATGGCCGCCGTGCGAGATTCGTCGATATCCTCGCGTGCTTCCACGGCATCGGTAATGGCCATCAGATCGGTGTATGGCTCGGCGCCCCACCGGCCCCAGCCACGCTGGATGAAGTCTCGGCCGTAGCCGGTGGACAGCGCTGGATCCGGCAGGAGCACCGCGTACCCCTGGGCGACAGCCAGCCACGGATTCCAGCGCCATGACCACGCGTTCCACGAGGCCACCGGTCCGCCATGAACCCAGAGCAGTAGCGGTGCACGGTGCTGCGCGTCGGTGCCGGCCGGAAGGGCCAGCCACGCGCGGATGCGCGAGCCGTCGGCGGCCGTGGTCTCGACCTCCGTGAGGGTACCGGGTAGCTCCGGGCGGACCATGGCCGAGGGCAGTGCCAGGACCTCGTGCGCGCCGGTTAGTTGCACGGAAACCGGTTCGGCCGGGTATTCGTAGCTGGCCCGGAGCGCGTAGGCGGTGGCGCCATCCGGGCTGACGGAGAGGTTCGAATAGGCGCCCTCATCGGTCAGCCGCACCGGCGACCGCCCGTCGAAACGCAGCAGGAAGAGCGGGCAACGCCCATCCTCGTCGGCGGAGAGTAGTACGCCGCTGGCATCGGGTAGCCAAACTAGTTCATTGGCCCAGCGGTCCCACCCCTGGGCCACCTCGCGCTGTTCACCGGATTCCATATCCATGATCCATAGCGTGCAGTCCATGGTTTCTTCGACCGTGGCGCGACGCCACCGAGTGTAAGCCAGCTGGGTGGAGTCGGGGCTGATGGCATAGACCGAGTATTCGTATTCGTCATCGGCGCGGATAAGCTCGCTGCGCTCGCCGGTGAGCATGTCGACGCGCACCAGCCCGGCGACGGTTGCACCGCGTCCCTCGGGTTGGTTCCACGTACTCACCAGGTAGCTACCGTTCGGGGCTACGGTGGTGGAGGCCTCGAGCAGTTCGCCGCGCACTCCGGTGGTGAGATCGTGCAACTGTGCCTTGGGGTCTACGTCGAGGGTGGCACGGTACAGGTGTGGGGTAGCCGGACCCAAATCGTGATCCCAGTAGCGCACCGGATAACCATCGTGCAGGATGGCCGATACCTTCTGCTTTCGACGGTTATCGCGAAGTTCCTGCTCCTGTTCAAGATCGGCGGGACTCCGGTGCGCCAGCGCCTGAGCCAGCAGGGTGTTCGGGTTCGCCGGGCAGGGATGAACCTGTCCGATCCCGCCGGGGTGCGAGGCCACGACATGGGCTTCACCGCCGGCGGCCGGTAGGCGCCAGAGCTCGGCGGTGGCGTTCTCCTCGGTGGAGCGCTTGGCGGTGAACAGTAGATCGCCGTTTGCCGCGAACTGCGGCTGGGATTCGCCGGTTTTGCCGTGCGTCAGCCGTCGGGCCGGCAACACGCCCTGCGGGTCGAGTTGCCACAGCGCGCTTTGGTAGCCGGTGCCATCGTCATCCAGCGAGCTGATCGAGGTGACCAGGCGAGTGCCGTCGGGGGATAAGCGTAGTGTTTCGTGCCGAGGTGCGGCGACGTAGTCATCCAAATCGTGAAATAGTTGCTTAGCATGTGCCATGGTTCACATCCTGTCACGGCTGACTCGGTATTTCCAGAGCTTTGCCCAACGTTGCGCGCTACTCGGGAGCGAGTTCACCCTCGTGTCCGAAACCCGCCAGAATATTTCCCGGGCTCGTGTTTCTATGGAGTATGACCAGCAATAAGGGACAGGGGAGCATCATGGGCGAAAATCCCATCTGCGCGCCCGGCGAGCGCGGCTTTGAGGAGCGTTATCGGGCCATCGACGCGCGCGATGCACGGTTCGATGGACAGTTCTATACCGCCGTGTCCTCCACCGGCATCTACTGCCGGCCCTCCTGCCCGGCGCGTACCCCTAAACGCGAACATGTGCGTTTCTACCTGACCTCGGCCGCCGCCCATGAGGCCGGATACCGCGCCTGTAAACGATGCTTACCCGAGGCGGTGCCGGGCACGCCGCAGTGGGATATTCGTTCGGACACCGCGGCGCGCGCCATGCGGTTAATCAACGATGGTGTCATCGACCGGCAAGGGGTAGAGGGGCTGGCCGTGCGACTGAGCTACACCCCGCGCCACTTGAATCGGCTCTTGGTCTCCGAGCTGGGGGCTGGTGCGCTCGCGCTGGCCCGGGCCCGGCGCGCGCAATCCGCACGGGCGCTGTTGACGGGGACGGACCTGCCACTGGGGCAAGTGGCATTTGCCGCAGGTTTTGGTTCGGTACGCCAGTTCAACGACTGTGTCCGTGAGGTCTTCGACGCCACGCCCTCGCAATTACGTGCGCGGGCCCACCGTCGTCCGGCCCACGAGGAGTCGGCGGATGGCACTGGAACGGCCGATGCCGTGTTGCTGGATATCGACCTGCCGGTGCGTCAACCCTATGATGCGCCGGGCCTCTTTGAGTTCCTGGCGCAACGCGCGCTGGCTGGCATCGAAAGCGTGGAAATGAGTGCCGAGCGCTTGCGGTACGCCCGCACCCTGCGGCTGCCGGGCGGGCCAGGGGCCTTTGAAGTACTGGCCGAGCGCGCGCGCGACGGGCAGTGGCAGTTGCGTGGCCGACTGGAACTAAGCAAGGTCACCGACGTGGCTCCGGCTCTGGCGCGCTTGCGTCGAGTCTTCGATCTCGACGCTGACCCGGCCGCCGTCGATCAGGCGTTGTCGGCCGTGCAGGTGCTCCAACCACTTGTCGCGGCACGACCCGGTGCCCGGGTGCCGGGGGCAGCGGATCCCCAAGAGATGGTGGTGCGTGCCCAGGTTGGGCAGCAGATCAGCGTCGCCGCGGCGCGCGGTCACCTCAACCGGTTGGTGGCCCACGCCGGTGAGCCCTACTCCTCTCGCTTCCCGGGCCTAGACAGGCTCTTCCCCACCAATGAGCAGATCTTGCAGGCCGTCCCCGAGGTATACCCCGGCGAGCCGCTCGACCCGGAACGTGTGCTGCGTCTTCCCGGTCAGGCCAGCAACGCGATTCGCACCAGCGCCCAGGCCATGATCAGCGGAGCGCTAGCCGTGGACTGCGCCGTGGACCCTCGGGAGCTGACCGCGCAACTTGTGGCCCTTCCGCGCATCGGTCCGTGGACCGCAGGCTATATCGCCTTGCGGGTGCTGGCCGACCCGGATGCCTGGATGCCCGGCGACGTGGCACTCCTGGCCGGGGCCCGGAGCTTGGGGTTGATCGATCCTTCGCTCAAGCCCGCCGCGGCGCATCGCGCGCTCGGCGACTTTGCGGCCGAACACTTTGCCCCCTGGCGGTCTTATGCCAGTTTGCATCTGTGGTCCGCCGCGCTAACCAATCCGACCCCTCGACGTAGGAGAACAGAGTCATGACCGAACAACACCTTGCCACCACGGTCAGCACCCCCGATGGACCCTTTAGCCTTATTGTGAGCGAGGGCAGCCTATTGGCCTCTGGCTTTAGTGACGACCTAGCGGCGCTCAATACACTGATTCACCCAAGCTTGCGGCAGCCGATCGACCAGTTGCAGCAGGTGGCGGCCGGATCCGACGACAGTCGGCTCGCTCCCGTGCTCAGTGCGCTGAGCGACTACTACGATGGTGATCTATCCGCGCCTCAGCGTGTGGCGGTGCGCCAGCAGTCCGGTGAGTTTCGCATGCTGGCCTGGGACGTGCTGCGCACGGTGCCGGCCGGGCAGTGCATCAGCTACACGGAGTATGCGCAACGGGCGAACCGTCCGGCCGCCGTGCGTGCCGCGGCCTCGGCCTGTGCCATGAACGCGGCGGCACTGTTTGTGCCCTGCCATCGCGTGCGTCGCTCAGACGGTTCCTTAGGAGGGTTTCGCTACGGACTGGCGATCAAGCGCAGCCTGCTCGAGCGCGAGGGGTTTTTGCCTACCGCGTAGCTCGCGGCGCGTAGTGAGGGGTCGCCGGTTTGCCGCGCAGAACCTCCGTCTTTAGGTCTTGATTTGGACTAACCATGTGGCTAGCATGGCAGTCCCTAGACCGGGGTGTGTGCAAATTTTCCGAGCGAAGGAGCAACCCCATGGCTAAGTATCCAATGTTGACTGCGATCGGCGCGGTGGCCGTATTATCACTAACCGCCTGCACCGCACCCAGTCCCATGAACCCACCCTCAAGCCCAACATCTGAAAGTCCCACGAGTAGCTCGCCAACCGAGTCTTCGGCTCCCGCCTCGGCGACCCCCGAAGAGCTCACCCAGCGCGTGGAGAAGTTTGGCATCGTGCTGATGTTGCCCGAAGGCTGGAGCATAGAGCCGGGGGAGTACTGCGAAGGGGACTGCAATGAAAATGAATATGGTCAGTGGGATATCCGCGATGCCAACGGTGAGCACGCCATGTATTTTGCGGCCAACAGTGCGACCTCACCCGATGGAGACACCAATCTCTACCAACGAACCATCTTGACTAAGCAACCGGCACCGAATCTGAAGTACAAGCCGACGAGCCAATTCGCCGAGTACTGGGTATCGGAAGACCAAGAAGATGGGGAACGTAGCGCTGGGCTGGACATCGCACTGGTGGACGATGAAGTGCTCGCCAAACGGGGTGAAGCCCCGGATATTAGCTACTTCCAACTTAACGATCGGCAGGCTCCGATGTTCGGGGTGCTGCACGACTACGTTGAAGAAATAGCCGCGGACGGAGAGGAGCTTAGCGAAGAACAGGCTCAGAAATTCCTGTCTAGTTCGGACTACGCGACCTTGGAGGCGATCCTGCTGAGCCTACGGCAGGCCGACCAGTAGCGCACGGACGAGGTTCTAGGATAGAACCGTGAGTAGTGAAGAGCCTCGTAGCCGACTAACCCGTCGTGTCTTCCCACATGGGCAGGATCCTGACCCACGATTCACCCTGGCTAATGAACGCACCTTCCTGTCCTGGATCCGCACCTCACTCGCGTTTATCGGTGGCGGCATTGCCGTTGAGGCCTTTACCGCCGAGATCTTCCCGGCCGCCACACGGACCGTATTGTCGCTCATCTTGCTGATGATCGGTTTCTTGCTGGCCGCCGGTGCGTGTGTCCGGTGGTTCAGGGTCGAGTCGGCGATGCGCCATCGTCGCTCGTTGCCGGTACCGCTGATTGTTCCGCTGGTCTCGCTCGCCTCGGCGTTGGGAGCGGCGGGTCTGATGCTTGTGATTACCCGAGTGCTATGAGGCGCGTACAGCCGCCACACGCGGATGCTGGGTTGCAACCGGAGCGCACGGCACAGGCATGGCTACGCACCGGGTTTTCGATGGCCATCGTCGGCCTGCTCAGTCTGCGCTGGGTGCATCTGCTCAATGACCTAGCCGTGGGGTTGCTCCTGCTGTGCCTCGGAGGCGCGCTACTGGTCATCGCCCTACAGACCGTGCGCTATCGCCAAGGCAGCGCCTCGATTCGCGATGAACGTTCTCACCCCGCACCGCTGTCGGTGGTGGTGCTCAGCGTGATCGTCTGTGCGCTCGCCGTGTTTGGGATGGCCATCGTACTAGGTGCCGCCTACACCAATTCCGTCTAGGCCAAACACGCATCGAGCCCGCCCAAACGTTAAAGGCCCCGCACCCCTGGCGTGGGTACGAGGCCGATAACGTGACAGTCCGTGCGATGCTAGACCGTGTCCTGCCCGGTGGTTTCGCGGGCAAAGAGTTCGGCGATTTCCTGATCGGCCGCGCGCTCCGCGGCCTGACGAGCCTGCGCAATTTGCGTAATGCGCCCGCGGCACAGGTACCAGCCGACAATGAGTAGCGGCACGATGATCACCAGTGAGGCGACGGTCCAGGTACCTACCGGGTTATCGAAGGCCATGAGCACCAAAACGGCCGCCAAGAAGGCCAGCGTGACCCAGCCGGAGATAGGAGCGAGCGGCATCCGGAAGGAAGGCCGCTGCAACTCGCCGCGGCGCGCCTTTTTCACGAGCGCCATCTGGCACAGCACGATCATGCCCCAAGAAGCCATAATGCCAATCGCCGCCAGGTTCAGCACGATCTCAAAAGCCTTCGCCGGGACGATGGCGTTGAGAATGACACCGAACACGGCAACGGCCGCGGTGATCACGATGCCGCCGTAGGGGACGCCGCTACGGTTCATCCGCCCGGCGAAGCGTGGTGCCGAACCCGAGAGCGACATCGAACGCATGATGCGCCCGGTGGAGTAGAGGCCAGCGTTCAACGAGGACAGCGCCGCGGTGAGCACCACGAGGTTCATCACCACATCCATGCCCTGTACACCGATGGAACCAAAGAAGGTCACGAAGGGCGACTCACCGGCCTTGTAGGCGGTGTAGGGCAGAAGTAGCGAGAGCAGCACGAGGGAGCCGAGGTAGAACACTGCGATGCGGATGATCACGGTGTTCACGGCCTTAGGCATAACCTTCTCCGGGTTCTTCGCCTCGCCTGCCGCGGTACCGATCAGCTCGATCGATGCATAGGCGAACACCACTCCCTGCATAAGAACCAGCACCGGCAAGACGCCATTAGGCAGCAGCCCGCCGCCCTGGGTGATGAGCGAAAGCCCGACCTCGTGACCGTCGACCGGTGTGCCGAAAATGACGAAGTAGCAACCGACGATCAAGAACGCCACCAGGGCTACGACCTTGACCAAGGCGAACCAGAATTCGGCCTCGCCGAACGCCTTGACCGAGATCAGGTTCATGCCCAGCACCAAGGCTAGGGCCACCAAGGCCCAGAGCCACTGCGGAACGGCGGCAATGAACGGAACGTACTTGCCGAAGAAATTCATATACAGCGCGACCGCAGTGATGTCCACGATGGCGGTCATCACCCAGTTCAGCCAGTAGAGCCAGCCGGTGGCGAAGGCCGCCTTCTCGCCGTAGAACTCGCGTGCATAGGAAACAAACGAACCCGAGGACGGGCGATACATCACGAGCTCGCCCAGCGCGCGCAGAATCAGAAAGGCGAAGAAACCACAGATGGCATAGCTAATTACAATGCCGGGGCCAGCCTCGGCCAAACGGCCGCCGGCACCCATGAACAGCCCGGTGCCGATGGCGCCGCCAATGGCGATCATCTGCATCTGTCGGGAGGATAGGCCCTTGTGGTAGTCGTTATCACCGGCGGTGAGCGCGGCGGCCGGTGCCGGGCCCGTAGCCGTGGAGGAGGTGCGATCCATCAAAATCCTTTGCGGGAAAACTAGTCGGTGAGGTTTGCGAGGCGTTCGGGGGAGAGCAGTTCATTGAGGTCCGCTGCGGAGAGCAGGCCTCGTTCGAGAACTAGCTCGGCCACGCCGCGGCCGGTGTGTAGTGCCTCGAGCGCGATCGAGGTCGACTGCGCGTATCCCAGACGCGGGTTGAGCGCGGTGACCAAACCAATGGAGTTCTCCACCTCGCGACGCAGCGCATCCTCATCCACGGTGATCCCGTCGATGCAGCGGGTGGCCAAGGTAAGGCAGCCGTTGGTCAAATGTTTCAACGACAGTCCGATACTGTGCGCAATGACCGGTTCGAAGGCGTTCAGCTGCAGCTGACCACCTTCGGCGGCCATGGTCACGGTCAGGTCGTGGCCGACCACTTGGTACGCGATCTGGTTGACGACCTCGGGAATGACCGGGTTTACCTTGCCCGGCATGATCGAGGAACCGGACTGCACGGCCGGTAGGTTCAAATCGTTGAGCCCGGCGCGCGGTCCGGAGGACAGCAAGCGCAGATCGTTGCAGATTTTGGAAATCTTCAACGCAACACGCTTGAGCACGCCCGAGAGGTGCACGAATGCGCCCACATCGCTGGTGGCCTCGATCAAATCTGGGCTGGTGGTCAGTGGCAGGCCGGTAAGCTCGGCCAGGTGGCGGCAGGCGGCTTCGGCGTAACCGGCCGGGGCGTTGAGCCCGGTGCCGATGGCGGTGGCTCCCAGATTGATCTCGGTGACCAGACTCAACGATTCGGTCAACCGGGCCCGGTCCTCACCCAGTGTCACGGCCCAACCGCGAAACTCCTGACCCACCGTCATGGGGACGGCGTCCTGTAACTGAGTGCGGCCCATCTTCACCACGGTGCGGAACTCGGCGGCCTTGGCGAGGCAGGAATCCTCGAGCACCTTCATGGCCTCCAGCAACGGCTGGGTGGCGAAGTAGGTGGCCACGTTCACCGCGGTGGGGTAGGCATCGTTGGTGGACTGCGACAGGTTCACATGATCGTTCGGATGCAGGTATTGGTATTCACCCTTTGCATGCCCGAGGATCTCCAGCGCGAGGTTGGCGATCACCTCATTGGCATTCATGTTGGTGCTGGTGCCCGCTCCGCCCTGAATCGGGTCGATGATGAACTGGTCGTGAAGTTCACCGGCCGCAATGCGCTCGCAGGCGGCGTCGATGGCAGCGGCACGCTGTGCATCGAGCAATCCGAGCTCGTGGTTGGCGCGCGCCGCCGCCTGCTTCACGTGCGCCAGTGCACGGATCAGGTGGGGGTTGCCCGACAACTGCGTTCCGGTGATATCGAAGTTCTGTTTGGCGCGCAGGGTGTGCACGCCCCAGTAGGCCTCAACCGGTACCTCGAGGTCGCCGATTAAGTCATGCTCTACGCGGGTCGCGGTGAGCTCTCCCATGGGGATGATTCTCCTTAGTAGATATGTGTGAAATTCAGAGTGCGGCTAGCAGCCCAACGGGCTTGCCACCGCCGAGGGCCGGAGAGCTGAATAGCGCGGCGGGCACCTCTACATGCTCGGCCAGCAGCGCCGCGGTGATGGGCATGCGGGCTCGGTCGGTGCCATCGGCAATCTTGACCGCCAGTGCGGTGCCGTCGGGCAGCGCCACCGCCTGAATGCCTTCGAAGCCGTCCTTGGCGACGGCGCCGGGTACTTCGCGCATGAGCGTCGTGACATCGCGCCCCTCGCCGGCCACCAGCTCGGGGTAGCGGCGCATGGCCGCGGCCACGCGTCCCTCTTCGGTATCCGCTGCGGCGGTGGACAGGCGTGCGAATCCGCGGGCCAGCCCGGCCAGCGTCAATTGGTAGACCGGGGTGCCGCACCCGTCCACGCTCTGACCGCTGACCTTTTCGCCGGTCAGTTCCTCAACGGTCTCCTGTAGCAGGTCTAGCAGGCGAGCGTCGGCCAGGTAGTTGGCGGTATCCCAGCCCTTGAGTTCACTTAGTGCCACCAGCGCGGCGTGCTTGCCCGAGCAATTCTGTGCCAGCTGGGTGGCCGTGCCACCGGCGGCCAGATGCGCGGCGCGTTCGGCAACCCCGTAAGGCAGGTCTGTGGAATTGCCTAGGGCTGCCTCGGTGAGGCCGGCCGCGGTCAGCGTGGAGCGAGCGATCTCTTGGTGGCGGACCGAGCCCGAGTGGCTGGCGGCGGCCAAAGCAATTTGCTCGTCGGTTAGCTCGAGGCCGGCGCGTAGCATCCCCACGGCGAAGAGTGGCTTCAGGGCCGAACGTGGGTAGAACACCGCCTGCCCGTCCCCGCGCACGGAGTGGATCTGCCCGTTGGGCGCGAGAACCACCGCCGAACCGTAGTGAATGGACTCGATGGCTTCACCGCGCGTCGCGGCGACCAACGGGACGTGATGCGGCAGGCCGGCGGCGGCCAGCGTGGCGAGGGAAGGTTGAGAATCTGCGTGGGTCACTTCTTGCTCCTGACGATGGTTGAGACGGCGTCCTGGACGGCGGATAGGTGTCCGGTCATGGCTTGGGTGGCTGCCGCGGCATCTTGGGCGGCCACGGCCTGATAGATGGCCCGGTGCTCGGCGTTGGACGGTCCGCGGCGTCCGGCCACGAGGTTGACGGTTTCCGACTGCCGGGCCATAGCCTCGCGGATGTCGGAGACGACCTTGACGAACACGGAGTTGCCGCTGGCTTGAGCAATGGCGGCGTGAAAGGCGGTATCGAGGTCCACCCATGCGGCCGGGTCGTCCTCCTGCTCCATTTGCTCAATGAGCCCACTAAGCCGTTCGAGGTCCTCGGTGGTCCGGCGTGTTGCCGCCAGAGTGGTGGCCGGAATTTCAATGTGCGGGCGGGCTTCGTGCAGATCCTCGGAGGAAAACGTGCCGAGCTTCAATTCGCGTGGCGGCTGGTGAGAGATGACGAAGGTGCCGCGTCCGGTTTCGGTCCGGGTGAGGCCCAAAGCGGCGCAAGAACGCAGCGCTTCGCGGATCACCGAGCGGCTTACCCCGTAGTCGGCGGCGAGGGAGGCCTCGGAGCCAAGTTTGGTGCCCAGCGGAATTTCGCCGGCTTCAATGGCGCCACGGAGCGCATAAAAGACGGCTTCGGCGGCGGAGCGTCGTTGAATGGGTTGCTGTCCGGGTGTCCAGCTGTCTGACAGGTTCACGAGAGTAAGTGTCGCAAGCCAAGGTGACGTAGGTCAACTTCCCTAGTGAGAGGGCGTAGCTTAGGTGTCGGAGCAGAGATCCGAGCGGACCTCTTGTTCGAGATCGGGGTAGCGCGAGGTGGGCTCAGGAGCCCGGCAGGGGAGCACATCGCTGATCGCGGTGTTGTAATGGATTGCCTTGGCCTCACCGCGTGGCTCTCGACCCATGCAGGAGACATCGAAGGTCAGCTCGGTGGGCTCCGCGACCTGAAATACGAAGCTTGACTGATCGTTCTCCGCGGTGGGGGAGAGCTCTTCGCCGGCCATCGAGCCTACTTCCAATTCATAACCGCTGTCTCGGGCGCTGGCCTCGAGCACGGCGGGTACCTTGAAGTGATCGAGGTACGGTGTATCTCCGGTCCACGACCAGGTATTTTCGAAGCCACCATAGAACTTCGTGCTGGGAGTGTCGCCCTCGGTGGTCGTTCGATCGGCGCGAATAAGTTCTGGTTCAAGGGACGAGGTGTTCAGCAGTTCGGCAACGAGCTCTTGGCAAGGTCCCTCCGCGGTCGGGTCGCTAGGGCTGGGGCCGCTATCAAGATCTTGTGGGGCGCTACACCCGCCAAGGGCCAGCGGTGTGAGGAGCAAGACGGCCGCTGCCCGATGACAAAATCCGTGCGTTGAAGTTTTCACTAGACCTCCTTTATCCACCCTACGGTTTAAATGCCGATATGTCACCACCCCGTATCCCCCGAGGCTAGATGCGTGAAGCGGGGTACGAGGTGGTGACAGGGTCTGGCTTGGAGGAAGGTTTAGTGCGTGGTCTCCAACTTCTGCATTTCCTCGACATCCATTTGAGGCGGCTGCGACTTAAAACCCCGAGTGCTAATTGCGAGGATAATCAGCCCCACCAGCAGCCATGAGGTGCCGAGTACGATTGCGTTGGTATCCAGCTGGGACAGGAGAAATCCGATAACGAGCATGCCGATGGCCGGGCATAGTACGTAGAGCAACGGATTAAGGGGGCGTCCCTGCTTGCGTTCCTTGACCCAGTAGACGATGACCGATGCGTTGACCATGATGAAAGCGACGAAGGCACCGAAATTAATGAAGCTGGTCGACGTGGCCACATCCATCACCATGGCGATCAGTCCGACGGCGGCGATGGCTGCGATCGACAGTACCGGTGTGTGCCAGCGGGCGTTGAGCCTACCGAAGATGCTGCGTGGCAGCACGCCATCGCGACCCATGGCGTAAAGCAGACGGCTACCGGCGGCTTGGGCCGCGATGCCGGAGGTGAACTGGGCAATAACCAGGGCCGCGAGGAACACCGCTCCGAAGAGGTTGCCGCCGATCTGTTGGGCAATCTCGAACCCGGCCGCATCGGAGTTCGTAAAGTTTCCGCCGGGATGAACCAGCTGCACGGCGTAGGCGACCACTACGAAGATGCCGCCACCAATGAGCGCAACGAGCATGATCGCCTTGGGGACCGTGCGTCGCGGATTGATGGTTTCTTCTGTCAGCGTTGTCACGGCGTCAAATCCGAGGAAGGAATAAGCCGCGATGGCCGCACCGCCGGCAATGCCCGCCGCGGTGGCGTCGATCCCGACAAAGGGTGAGGTGCTAACCAATCCACCGGCACCCCCATGGCTCATTATCTGAGCCACCGAAAGGGCCACGAAGAAGGCGATCACCAAGATTTGGAAGGCCATGAGGACCAGGTTCACCCGATCGGCCACCTTGATTCCAATGATGTTCAGGACCGTGGTCAACACGATGAATCCGAGGATCCACAGCGGCATCGGCACCGCGGGGAACTGCGCCTGCAGGTAGGATCCGCCGATGAGCCAGATAACCATGGGGAGGAAGAGGTAGTCCAGCATCGTGGCCCAACCGACGAGGAAGCCAACGCGACCGTCAATGGTTCGCCGCACATAGGTATAGGCCGAACCGGCCGTTGGGTAGGCCGCTGCCATGCGTCCATAACTGTTGGCCGTGAAAAGCATGGCCAGCAGTGCGATGAGGTAGGCGCTGGCGCTGGCGCCGCCGGTTTGCGAGGCGATAACCCCGAAGATGCCCAGAACGATGAGGGGTGTCAAATAGGCCAGTCCGAAGATGACCAGCGACGGTAGTTTCAGTGTTCTGCTGAGAGTGACTGTGTTGGACATGGAAAACTCCATTGTTTTCTACGAGTTGGTGGGCCCTGGTGACCATCGGGTCGGCTCCAGTGCGCCGTTATACATCGGAAGTGGGATGGGGGAATCGCCGTGGCGGAATTGGGACCACACGCGGTTGGTGCCGGCCGTTCCTGTCGCACGTACGCGCTGGACCTTCTCCGGATCGACCCTAGCGATGATGGTGTCTTCGCCTAGGCCAGCCTCACCCAGTACGTGCCCTTCGGGGTCAACGGCGATGGACCGACCCCGGCCGACCGGGTGAGCGCAGTTCACGCTGAGCACGTACACCTGATTGACGATGGCGTTGGCTCGAGCCAGCACCAATTCCTGTTCGCGGTCCTCGCTGGTTGTCTTGACGATGTTGAGGATCGCGTCCGCTCCTAGCCAGGCCAGATGCCGCGAATGTTCTGGGAACCACGCGTCGTAGCAAATGGATAAGCCCGCCCGACCGACTCCCTCCAGTTCGGCGACGACGAATTCGGTGCCGGGCTGATGAGGTTCGAAGGGGCGCCAGGGGAACATCTTGCGGTAGTGGGCGACCAGCGTCCCGTCGGGGGCGAAGAGTAGCTGGGTGTTGAAGTAGCTTCCCGCGGCATCGAGTTCTCCGATGCTTCCGGGGCATAGCCAGATCCTATGTGCGGCGGCGATCTCTCCCAATCGGGTCACGAAGGGATCGTTTAGGGCCACCGCGGCGCGTTCCATGGCCGCGGGGCGCTCCGCCTCGGGCAAATGTTCGCTGCCATGCAGGTGCATTTCGGGGTAGATGAGCATATCGATCGAGCCGTAGCGGCGCAGGGTGGCTGCCACGTCGTCGGTGAATGCCGGCAGGGGGTCGGTGAGTGGCAGTGGGGTGCGTTGCGCTAGGCCCACGATGAGTTCTTCGGCCACCGGGATGCTCCTTTGAATCTATAACTGATCATTATGATCAGATTTCAAATGTAAGTGATCTGGCCGATAGACTCAATACATGGCTGCGAAAAAAATCTCGGCGCCGAGCGCGGCGCAGGAGCGCGAGGTCGACAGGTTGCTGTTCGCGGCTCCCGGTTCCGCCGCAGTCACCCGACTTACTGCCGTGGAAACCGTGCGCGCCAGAATTCTGCTGTCCATCGAGCATGCGCTGTTGGCGCCGGGTAGTAAATTGCCTAGTACGGAGCTGATTGCCGCGGGCCTTGAGGTCAGCGTGATTACCGCTCGGCGAGCGTTGGAGAGCCTAGTTGAGGACGGGGTGCTCGAGCGCCGCCGCGGTCGCGGCGGCGGTACCTTCGTGGCGCAGAACCCGCCACAGCTCAACGATTCCTCGGTACAGGCCTTTCGCGCCGATGAGCAGGCAATCTTGCGGCTCATTGATCAACGCAGTCTGATGGAGTCGGCGATCGCCGCTTCCGCCGCGGCGCATGCGACTTCGGCGCAATGCGATGAGCTCGATGAGTTGATCGTGCAGTCACGGCAGGCTGCCACGTGGCATGAGCACCATATCCCCGATACGCGGTTTCATCGCCTCGTGGCAGAGATCAGCACCCTTCCTGAAGTGCCGGCGTATCTCGCCAGTTATGAGGCGCTGACCAAGTATTTTGTGCCATACCCACAGGAACAACTCGAAGAGGGGCGCGGGCATCACAGTGCTCTCGTTGCGGCCCTTCGGCGTCATGATCCGCTGGCGGCCATAGAGGTGACGCGTGAGCACGTGGATGCGTTGCGGCGCGAAATGTTCGTCGGATTGCGCCGTCGGAGCTCCTCGTCATCTAGCTAAATGCGCTAACCTCGAGCCCCTGATGAGCTTCAGGGCTCGAGGGTTAGTGACGCGCGTTTGCGGAAGGTTAGGCGTGTGAGAGCTGTCCGGCGGGGGCTGGGAAGCGTCCGGTGAACGCGAGTAGTCGGTCCATGCTATCTGCGGATTCTGCAATGGCGGTCGGAGGGCCAAAGGAGCCTGAGGCGCGTTGCGGTGCCCCAATTACCTCGTGAGCCAACCCCAAGACATATGCCGCTAAGCCTGGATCCACCGGAAAATCCTGCGCAGTGGCCTGTGCAAAGTCCCATCCATGTACGAGCAGTTCTAGATTGAGAATGCCAGCGACCACGCTGGCAGGCAGGCTGGTACTTCCCAGCGTGAGCTCGCCGGTGAGTCCGTGCCCATAAAAGGCTTCCAACACCGGCTGGGCCAAGCTGGCAATGCGCGGCTCGGGCTGTAGCGCTGGGCGGTCGGTTAGATCCAGACCAAGCGCTACGCCAATGAGTGCGAGGTTCTTGGCTAGGTGGTCCACGAGGTCCGCGACCGTGAACTCGGTGCAGGGTGTTTGGTGCGTGCTATCTGCCTCCGTTAGCCGATCCAGAGCGAACTGTAGCGCGGCCAGTGACGCCTCGGCGGAGACGAGGGGATTTTCGGGCTCCGGGCAGGCGTTCCATTCGTCGAACACGGGGTGACCGGTGGCGGCGTATTGAGTCAGCCGGTCCAAGAAGTGATTCCACCCCTCGGCATGGCTCGCGGCTTGCTGTGGCCCCAGACCCTCATGCCTAAGAGTCAATGCGGTGCCTCCGTCGACGGGTTCGAGGGTGAGGAAAACGGTCGTTGCCCCGGGCGGGACTTCAGCGGACCCTTCCCAGCCCCAATCGAAGACTAGGCGACGCCCCGGCTCAATTTCGGTGAAGGTACCAGTGGCTTGGTGCCCGGGGCCCATGGTGTAGCGGAATTCGCCGCCGAGTCTTAGGTCTACGCGGCACGCGACGCTCTGCCAGCGACGTATGCGCGCCGGGTCGGTGACTAGGTCAAAGGCGACCTCGGCGGCAACAGGAAGAATAACGGTTCGTTCAAAACTCATGATGATGCTCCATTGTTCGGGGGTGCCGCATGTGGCAGTGCCCCGGGGTTCAGTTGCCGAGCTTCGGCAACGAGCAGATCCAACTCGCTGTTCCAAAAGGAATCGAGTTGGGCTTTGAGTTGGGTGACCCCGGCGGGGTTCAGTGCATAGAAGCGGCTACGCCCCTGCTTGCGTGCCTGCAGCAGGCCAACCTCGCAGAGCAGAAGGAGATGTTGCGAAATGGCCGAGCGCGACACGGTGAAGTGCGTGGCCAACTGCGACACCGTTTGCTCGCCGGATCCCAATAACTGAAGCAACCGCCGGCGGTGAGGTTCGGCGGCGACTTCCAATAAGTCCTGCATAATCAATACGTTAGCTGTCACTAACGCATTTTGGCAAGAGCCGGCACCGCGAAACTGTTGCGAGTCCTTTTCCGCGGGTAGTGTCACGCGTACATCCGGTCATAGGCTCACTCGGACATTCGGCGGCGCGGAAGAGCCGTGCCGCGCGGCACAGCGCATAGCGAGGAAGACAGATAATGCACAAACTCATGGTCCTCTACCCAGAACCCGCGGATCGCGCGGCCTTTATCGACTACTACACCTCGACGCACCTGCCAAAGGTCGCCAAACTGCCGGGGCTCCAGTCCTGGAGCTATGCGCTGGATGTTGCTGGTGGCCCGGAAGGTAGCGCACCCTATTTTGCGGTGTTTGAAGCCGAATTCGCCGATGCGCAGAGCTTTGCGGCCGCCATGGCCTCACCCGAAGGGCAAGAAGTTGCCCAGGATGTACCGAACTACGCCAGCGGAGGCGCGATCACGCTGGACTTTTCCCCAACCGGTTCCAGCGCTTCCTAGCCAGCGCGGCGGCATAGGCGCAGTTCCCCAGCGTTAAACTAGCCGAAGCCTGCCACCAGATGGCGGCAGGCTTCGGCTAACGTCGTTGCGGGTCGGGTTACGGGATGGTGATGACCTGACCGGCGTAGGACAGGCCACCGCCGAAGGCGAAGAGCAGCGCCTTGGTACCCGAGGCTAGCGGTTCGTCCGAAGCCATCATCTTCGACAGTGCCAGCGGCACCGAGGCCGCCGAAGTATTGCCGGACTCTACGACATCGGTGGCGACACGGGCGTTGGGAGCGCCGACCTGCTTGGCCAGCGGCTCGATAATGCGCAGGTTGGCCTGGTGCAAGACGATGGCGCCGATTTCTTCCGGATCGAGCCCGGCCCGATCGATGATCTTGGAGGCGATCTTCGGCAACTGAGTTACGGTCCAGCGGTACACGCTCTGCCCGTTCTGTGCGAACTTGTCATCGTTCTCGCGCTCGATGCGCACCGCGTCGGACAGCGAAGGAACCGAACCCCAGACCACCGGGGAAATGCCGGACTCCTCGGAGGCCGAGATCACCATGGCGCCGGCGCCATCGGCGGTGAGCACACAGGTGGTGCGGTCGGTGAAGTCGGTCATGTCGGTGAGCTTCTCGGAACCGATCACCAGGGCGTGCGTGGCGCTACCGGCGGCGATGCTGTGCTGGGCGAGGGCCACGGCGTGGGCGAAGCCCGAGCATGCGGTGTTGACGTCGATGGTGGCCGGGCCCTGATCCATATTCAGGGCCTGAGCCACACGGGCGGCCATATTCGGCGAGCGGTCCAGCGCGGTGCAGGTGGCGACGATGACCAGGTCAATCATCGAGGCATCGACCTCGGCGGCGTTATCGAGGGCCATGGTGCCCGCGGCTGTGGCCATCGACTGTACCGAATCCTCCGCCGACGCCCAACGACGCTGCTCGATTCCCACACGACGGGTGATCCACTCGTCGCTCGTCTCAACCAGCTTTTCCAGCTCGGAATTCGGAACGATGCGCTCGGGCTGGAAATGGCCAAACGAGACGACTTTGCTTGCGGACATGCTGTTGCTCCTTGAAAGGATCAGGATAGTTCTTAGCATCAAGGTTAGTTGCTTTGCGACGTGCGTGCGTCGCACATGACGAAGCGCACGTTCTGACCAGATGCTGGAGACTCGGCAGTGAGTACCGGAGTTACTGCCCCACGCGGCCATCTACGCACTCGCGGAGCAGATCCGCGTGCCCACAGTGGCGAGCGTACTCCTCGACGCGGTGCACCATCAGTTCGCGTAGCGAAACCTGGGAAGGATCCAGCCGCGCTCCGAGGTCGCTGAACTGTGCCAGAAGGGCGTCGGTGGCTTCTTGCTCGCGTTCCAGATCGGCGTAGGCGTCTTGGACCAGCTGCGGGTCGGGCCGGACGCCGTTGAAGTCCGCATCCTTGGGCCCGTAGATTTTCGGTTCCGGGCCGCCCGGGGTCACCCAGCCACGCCAGTCACGTTCCACTTCGGCCAAATGACGCAGTAGCCCCAACAGGGAGAGGGTGGAGGGCGGAACCGAACGTTGGGCCAGTTGCTCGGGACTCAGCCCCTCGCATTTCATCAGCAGGGTCAGGCGGTAGTTGCGCAGGAAATCCTCTAAGGTGGCCCGCTCGCCCTCGATTGGCT
Organism: Glutamicibacter endophyticus; assembly: GCF_048457885.1. Classification (NCBI taxonomy): domain Bacteria; kingdom Bacillati; phylum Actinomycetota; class Actinomycetes; order Micrococcales; family Micrococcaceae; genus Glutamicibacter; species Glutamicibacter endophyticus. The sequence continues at coordinate 3,017,474 of NZ_CP174200.1, read as the reverse complement.
GCTCGGTCTCCCGCGGATCTTGATCCGGGTTGACCCACATGTCTGGGTATACCGTGGCTTGTGTCCAGCGTTTCGGCGATTGGCTCATCTCGTTGTCTCCTCGGCGGTTGTGGGGGATCACCCTATGAGCGTCAGTCTAAGCGGCCGTTGGCTGAGACCCGAGAATATCGGGCACGGATTATCGGGCGGGCGGCTCGCCGCGCTTTCTAGGCTTAGGTGTGGAAGGGATGAGAAATGAAGCAGTGGAACAAGGCGCTCGAAGAACTTGAGCTGCGGCTGGCGACGGAGATCGATGTGGCGGTGCTGGCTCGTTATGCGGCTACCAGTGAATACCACTTCCGTCGGATGTTTTCCTCGCTGGCCGGGATGCCGCTCTCCGAATACATCAGGCGCCGCCGACTGACCGTGGCGGCCGCGCAGATCGTGGCCGGAGAGCCGGTGCTCGAGGTCGCCGTCCGTTATGGGTACAACTCGGCCGAGGCCTTCGGCCGGGCCTTCAAAGCCATGCACGGAATGACGCCCTCTCAGGCCCGGGAGCCCGGCGCCACGCTACATAGTCAACCGCAACTGCGATTTCACCTCACGGTGGAAGGGACACATGAAATGACACACCGCATTGAAAACAAGCCGGGCTTTTTCCTGATCGGGGCGAAGACCACCGTGCCGCTGGTCTATTCGGGGGCCAATCCGGCCATCGAGGAGTTTGAACGGTCGCTACCCAAGGATCTGGATGATCGGCTTCTGCCGCTGTCGAATACGACACCGCCGGGGCGCCTGACCGCCACCGAAACGCAGGGCCCGGATGCGGTCGAAGGCTCGCCGGTTGAGTACTGGCATGCGGTGGCAGGGCAGGGCCCGGTCCCCGAGGGTTTCGACTCCCGCCCGATTCCCCAGGGGCTCTGGGTCGTTTTCGAGGGGCACGGAGCATTCCCCGAGGTACTGCAGAACCTGTGGGCGAGCGCGGCCACCGAGTTCTTCCCGGCGAACCCCTACCGCTGGATACCGGGCCCGCAACTATTAAAGGTCACCAGCGATACCGGCGGACGTTCCGGAAGCGGCGAACTGTGGATTCCGATCGAACGCGAGTAATTCCGCGGCTAACCAAGCCGCGGCAGCGCCTGAAGCAGAGAACGGGTGTACTTGTGCTGCGGCTGGGTGAAGACCTGGGTGGCGGTGCCCTGCTCGACAAGCTGCCCACCACGCATCACCGCGACCCGGTCGCTGACATGTTCGATGACCGCTAGATCGTGGCTGATGAAGAGGTAGCTGGTGCCGGTCGCCCGCTGGATCTCGTCGAGCAGGTCCAACACCTGGGCCTGTACCGAAACATCTAGGGCCGACACCGGTTCGTCGAGCACCAACACCTTCGGCTCCGGGGCCAAGGCGCGTGCGATGGCTACCCGCTGGCGCTGCCCTCCGGAGAGCTCGAAGGGGTAACGCTCGGCCAGCTTAGCCGGCAGCCGGACCGTGTCCAACAGCTCGGTGATGGCCCTGCGTTGCCCGGCAACGCGCAGGTTCCTGCCCTTCGAGAGGGCATCGGCGAGTAGCATGCCGACGGTGAATCGCGGATCAAAGGATGCCATCGGGTTCTGGTAGACGGCCCCCAGCTGTGGCCGCGCGGTGCGCCGCTCGCGCTCCGGCAAGGGGGCGAAGAGTTTCCCGTTCACCCGGACCTGGCCGCCGTCGGGGGTGGTCAGGCCCAACACCATGCGTGCGGTGGTGGTCTTCCCCGAGCCGGATTCCCCAACCAGTCCCAGGCTCTGGCCCTTGGGGAGCTCGAAGCTCACCTGACGTACCGCCGGGATGCCATCGAAGGACTTGCTCAGGTTCTCGACGCGGAGCGCCGGTGTGGGATCGCTGGCGGCCGCCGGTAGCGTATCGGTTCGTGGGGCCAGCGTGATGCGCTCGCCGAGTCGCGAAAGCGGGGTGTGGCGCGGCACCCCGGCGGGGATGGCCCGCAGCAACATCCGGGTGTATTCGTGCGTGGGGTTATGCAACAACTCGGCGGTGGGACCGGTTTCCACGATGCGTCCCTGCCGCATAACCGCGATCCGGTCCGCGACCTGAGCCACTTGCGCCAGATCGTGGCTGATCATCAACACACCGCGCCCCGACTGCTTAACGGCACGCAGTTGCTCGAGCACCAGGGCCGCCAGCCGCGTATCCAGCGCGGTGGTCGCCTCATCGGCGATAACTAGTTGCGGTTCGGCAATGAGTGCCTGGGCGATCAGTGCGCGCTGGCGTTGCCCGCCGGAGAGTTCACCGCTGCGGGCGGTGATGCGCCGGGCCGGGTCGTCCATGCCCAGCGCCTCGAGCAGGTTCAGGGTCAGCCGGCGCCGCTCGGCCCGGTTATGGCGTCCGTGGACGCGCAGCGCGTCGGCGATTTCCTTACCGATCGGACGGAGCGGATCCAGCGCCAGCAGGGCATCTTGTAACACCATGGAGACGGTGGCTCCGCGCAGGGTGCGCCAGCCGCGTTCATTCAGCGCGCGGGCGTCGGTGCCGGCGATGCGCAGCGCATCGGCCCGAACGGTGCCGCCGGAAAGCCCGAGCAGGCTGCGTGCGGTGACCGATTTGCCGGAGCCCGATTCGCCCACCAGCCCTAAGCATTCACCGGCGTCCAGCTGTAGTTGCACCCCGCGCACCGCTTCGGCGCCGGCAAAATCCACGCTGAGGTTTTCCACCGTCAGTAAGCGGCTCATAGGGCACGTACCTTTCCGCCCAGGGCGCGGCCGATGGCGGTGGCTCCGGCGGCAACCAACACGATGGCCAGTCCCGGGAAGAGGCTCATCCACCAGGCTAGGTGCAGGTAGGTGCGTCCGGCCGCCAGCATCGCGCCCCATTCCGGGGCCGGCGGGGCGGTGCCCAAACCGAGGAAGCTCAACGCCGAGGCCCAGATGACGGCCTGACCAATCCCCAAGGTCACCAAGGCCAACAAAGGACGAAGCGCATTCGGCAGCAGGTGGTGCACGGTGCGTTGGATGCCGGTACGGCCCAGCACGGTGGCCGCTTCGATCATTGCCGAGTCTTTGAGGGTGCGGATTTGGGTGCGCACAATGCGGGCGTAGCCCGGTGCGGTGGACAACCCGACGGCAATAATGGCCGGGCCCACCCCGGGGCCGGTCAGCGCGATGATCAGCAACGCCATCAGCAGCGAGGGGATCGCGTAGAGCGCATCGAGCAGACGCAATAGCATCCCGTCGAGCCAGCGCGGGGCTAAGGCGGCGGCCGTGCCCAAGATCAGGGCCAAGCCCATGCCCAATCCGGTGGCGGCCAGGCCGATCACCAGCGAGGGGCGGGCCCCGTGCACGATCCGGGTGAGCACATCGCGTCCCGATTCGTCGGTACCGGCTAGATGCGTCAAATTCGGCGGGGTGAAGGCGGCGGCCGGGTCGATGGCCAAGGGGTCGCCGGGGGCAAGTAGCCCCGGAGCCAGCGCGCACAGCGCCAGTACGGCGAGGAGCAGCCAGGCCGCGAGGCGGGCAAAAAGACGACGAGTTTTCATGCCGCATGCACCCGCCCGCCGAGCATTGAGGCGATCGCATCGGCCAGCGTCATGAACAGCATGTAGACCGCAGCGGAGAATAACGCGATGCCGGTGACCATGGGGATATCGCGGGCCAGCACGGCCGAGAGCAGGGCGCGGCCCAGCCCGGGGCGGGCGAACACGGCCTCGACCACTACCGCCCCGGAGAGCAACGAGGCAAAGGCCCAGCCGCTGAGCGAGAGCACCGGCAACATGCTGTGACGTAGCGCGTGGCGGAAGAACACCGAGGTTTTGCTTTCGCCACGGGCCCGGGCGGCCAGCACGAAGTCGCTACCCAGTGCGGTGGCCAGCGAATCACGCAATAGTTGGGTGAGGAACCCGGCCAAGGGCAGCGCGAGCGTGAGCACCGGTAGCAGCATGCCGGCCGGGGTACCGGTATCGACCGCAGGTAGCCAGCCCAGTGCGGTGGAGAAGAGCATAATCAGCACGCTCCCCAACCAAAAATGGGGCAGCGCTGCGGCCACGATTTCGGCCAGCGATCCGAGGGCACTACCCAGCGCGGTGGCCCGCACCGCGAGCAGTCCGCCAATGGTGGCTAGCAGCCAGGCCGTCAGCAGGGCGCAGCTGGCCAGGAGCAAGGTGGGCGGCAGCACCTCGCCCATGACCTCTGCGACCGGGCGTTTGAGTGAGTAACTGGTGCCAAAGTCACCGACCGCGAGACGCCCGAGGAACATCGCGTACTGAACGGGCACCGGCCGGTCCAGGCCGAAGGCGGCCCGTGCCTCGGCGAGGGCCTGCTCCGAGGCCTGGGACCCCGGACCTCCCATAATCGCTTCGGCGGGGTCGCCAGGCACCGCGCGGATGGCCAGGAAAATGGCGCTGGCCACCAGCCAGAGCACCACGAGGGTCGCGCCGAGGCGCCGTGCGACGAGAGCCAGAAGCTTCATGGGCCGTGCCGGAGCTCAGTTACTTGGACAGGAAGGTGTTGTAGTAGACCGGGGAGGAGACCGCGGTGGTGTCGCCGACCTGATGCACGTGCTTGCCGTAGAGGAAGTGGTTCTGCTGGTCGTACAGCGGTAGCACGTAGTAGCCCTCGAGCACCAAACGTTGGGCCTGCGCGTACAGCTCGGCGCGTTCGGCCTCGTCGTTCGTTTCCTCCGCGCGGGTCAGCAGCTCATCCAGTTTCGGGTTCTTCAGCTGTGCGTTATTCGCGAAGTAGCCGCTCGGGGCCGGTACCGTCGAATCGGCGTGGTAGAGGATGCGCAGCACGCTAGGGCCCACCTTGGTGTAGGGGGCGGAGACCAGATTGTACTCGTGTTCGGCCAGGGCGCCATACCAGCTGGAGAGATCCAACAGCTGAATCTTGACCTCGAAGCCGACCTCCTTGGCGGAGGCTTGCATCTGCTCGAACAGGGATTGTTCGGCCGGTACCGATTGGTTGGTGGAGACGGGGAAGGTCAGCGAGAGCCGCTTCCCGTCCTTGACCCGGTAGCCCTCGGCGTCGCGCTCGGTCCAGCCCGCCTCGTCGAGTAGCGCATTGGCCTTCTGCACGTCAGGGGCGAACAGGTCCGGTTCGGAAATGCCCAGGGGTTCGACGCTGGACAGCAGGGAGTAGCTACGCTGCGCGGTGTTGAACAGCAGCGCATTAATGCCCGAATTCACATCCAGGGAACGGATGAAGGCCTCACGCACCAGCTGGTCGTCGAAGGGTGCCTTGGAGCTGTTCAGTTCCAAGCGGTTGGCGGCACCCGGGCGCGGGGCGTCGAGGTGTCCGAATGCGCCGGAGGTGGCGGCCGTCGCGATGGTATCGGGCTGGGCGTTGTCGATGATGTCGACCTCACCGGACTGCAGGGCCGCGTAACGGGTGGCGGCCTCCGGGATGAAACGCCAGCTGATGCCCTCCAGGTAGGCGGTGGGCTGGCTGCGCTCGGGCTGGGCCACCGGTGGCTGGTAGTCCTCGTTGCGTACCAGGTTGACCGCCTGCTGGGTCTGCCATGATTCCACCTTGAAGGGGCCGGTGCCGACCGGCGAGGTGCAGTTCACGGCCTTGGGACGCTTGAGGGCCTCGGGGGATTCGATCGCGGTCCACGGCATGGATAGCGATTCGAGCAGGGCGTTGTCCTTCGAGGCCAGGGTCAGTTCGGCGGTTAGCTCGTCGGTCACGGCGACCTTTTCGATCTTGCCGACGGCCAGGTACCCGGTGGAGGACGCGGTATTGGGGTCCTGCAGGTGCTCAATATTGGCCTTGATGGCCTCGGCGGTCAGCTTGGTGCCGTCATGGAAGGTGATGCCCTCGCGCAGCGTAATGGTGCGGTGCAGCCCGTCGTCGCTCAGCTCGGTGGATTCGGCCAGCCACGGCACGATCTTGCCCTCGGCGTCCTTGGCGAACAGCGTTTCGAGGTACTGACTAGCGACCAGCGCCTGCGGGTAGTTGCCGCCCACATGCGGGTCCAGGCAGGTCGGTTCGGCGTCTCCCGAGGCGTACACCAGCGTGCCGCCGGCAACCGGGTCGACGGATGCCTGGCTGGTACTGGACTCCGGGTTGCTCGGGGCGCAGGCGGCAAGCAGGGTCAGGGCTACCGGCAAGCCGATGGATAGGGAGAGCACGCGACGGGCGCGAGAAACTGAGGGCATGCGAACTTTTACCTTGAACTGTGGGAGTTGATGCATCTAACCATAGCGAGGTCGGCGCAGACCGAGGCCCGGACGTAGCCCAAATCACAGGGCGTCCGGGCCTCGGCTGGCGGGCGAAAGATTTACTTTTCGCTGGCGACCGTCATGCGGCGATTCTCGTGCTTCGGTTCGTGGAGCTCATCGAGAATAGCGACCGCGAAGTCCTGGCTCGAGACGAAGTCGCCGGCCGGGGAATCGGTGCCGAGGGTGTAGGTACCGGTGCGGCGACCCGGGGCAATCTCCGGGGCCGGGGCCACCACGGTCCAGCTGATGCCGGAGACGGAGGTGAACATATCGTAGACGGCCGCGGCGGTGGTGGCTTCGGCCTTGTACATCTCGGGGAAGTCCGGCATATCCAGCAGACGGGTGCCGTTGACCTCGGTGGCGCCTGCACCGCCGACTACGACCAGACGGGCCGGAACGAGGGTTTCGGTGATCTCTTCGAAGGCGTCTAGATACTCCTGGTGGTCGCCTCCGGTGCGCGAAGGCGGCACGGAAATAACCACTGCATCGTGCTCCTTGCCCACCTTGAGGTAGGTCGAGATGTCGGAGAGCTCGGCCGCCACCGCAGTGGTTCCGGGCACCTCGGTGCCGTTGCGCGAAATGGCGGTCACTTCGTCACCGCGTTCGAGAGCTTCGGCGACAAGCTGGCTACCGACCATGCCGGTGGCACCGTAAATGGCGATCTTCATAAGGTGTGTCCTTTCGACAACATCAACGGGTGGGACGTGCCGCGATGCGAGCAAAGCGGTCCAATGATTCCGGTTGCACTGTACTGAACGCGCAGACGCCCGGCTTCATTCCCACGCTGCCTGTAACAGGCGACGGGGTTATGAAACCGGGCGTCGGATCGTCGCTACGGAGCCTAGGCGAGCTTGGCCTCGAGCAGCGCGCCGAGGCGGCGCACGCCTTCGGTGATGGTGTCCTCATCCACCGCGCAGAACGCTAGGCGCAGGGTGTTTGCGCCCTGACCATTGGGGCTAAAGGCGGCACCCGGGATGAAGATGACCCCGGCCTGCACGCCTTCCTGCAGCAGCTCGTAGGTGTCGATTCCCTCCGGCAGGGTGAGCCAGATGAAGAAGCCACCCTCGGGGCGGGTGTAGTGAATACCCTCGGGAAGGTACTCGGCCAAGGCCTTCAGCATCGCGTCGCGACGCGAACGGTAGACCTCGTTGTAGCTGGCGATCTGTCCGCGCCAGTCATGTTCGTTCAGGTAGGCGCTGATGATCATCTGGTTCAGTGTCGGCGGGCAGAGCGCGACGGCTTCGCCGGCCAGGTAGAAACGACGGAACAGGTGGGTGGGCAGCGCCGCCCAGCCGATGCGCAGGCCGGGGGAGAGGATCTTGGAGAACGAGCCCATGTAAATCACGTTTTCGGCGTCTAGACTGCGCAGCGTCGGTGCCGCTTCGCCCTCATAGCGCAGCATGCCGTAGGGGTTGTCCTCGAGGATCAGCACGCCCTCTTCGCGGCAGATGTCCACGACGGCCTGACGGCGTTCGGCGGCCAAGGTGATGCCGGAGGGGTTGTTGAAGTTCGGGATGGTGTAGAGGAACTTGACGCGCTCGCCGGCGGCGCGCAGCTCGTGGATCCGCTCACGCAAGGCTTCCGGGATTAGCCCGTGCTCATCGGTAGCTACCGGCGCGGCCTTGACCTGGTAGGCCTCGAAGGTGTTCAGGGCTCCGACATAGGTGGGGTCCTCGCAGAGAACCGTGTCACCCGGGTCGCAGAAGACCTTGCAGGCCATATCCTGAGCCGACTGCGAACCGTTGGTGACCACTACGTCTTCGAGCGCCACATTGGTGATGCCCTCGGCGGCCATCACCTCAAGAATCTGTTCGCGCAGTTCCTCGGTGCCCAGGCCCGAGCCGTACTGGAGGGCCACCGGGCCCTGCTCGACGATGATGCGCTGGGCGATGGCTCCAAGCTTCTCCAGCGGCAGGAGCTGTAAGTAGGGATTGCCACCGGCCAGGGAGACCAGCGATTCATCGAGCGAAAGCTCGAAGACATCGCGCACCGCAGACTGCTTAATGCCAGCGGCACGAGCCGAGAAAAGGTTGGCGTGGATATCGGTCAGGGGTGTAGCCGTCATGGTTCTCCGATGTTCGCGGTGCATTTGATTAGTATTTTCCTCCCTTTCCGCGCTGGGCAAAAAGGGCCGAGGTGCACCAATCTTCAGCGCCGCTGGGGCATTGGGTCCCGCAGGGCGGCAACCGCCAGTTAGTCCTGCGCTTCGCGCGAATTGAGCCAGGCCTGGATCGCGGCGGGGCGAATACGCCGATGCGTGCCGCGATACTCGACCTCGATCTGGCCACTATCGGCGAGTTTGCGCAGGTACGAGTTGGATATCCCGGCCATCTGCGCGGCTTGGGAGGTGTTCAGCAGGGTTTCGCTCGTTCCGATGGTGACTGCCTCCCCGCGCGCAAAACGCGTGAGCACCTCAAGTAATGCGGCCTGCGCGCCCTCGGGGAGGCGTAGGGCCGTGCCGTTGACGAACACCGTGGTGTCATCGGATTCGGCGAGCGCGCGATTTAGGCGTGCGGTGTCCTTCTCAGGCAATGCCTCAAAGGTGCGCGCATGGCTATAAGAGGAAGTTCCGGCGGACATACTGCCATTCTGCCCCAGAAGACCTCGCCGTGGGTGCCGGTGGCCGTCCTTCCTGGAGGGCGGAAGGCCAAGTTTCCGAATGCTGGACATTACGGCTTGTTTTTCGGTCAACCATTCCCGTATGGTGGAAATCACGGTCTAAAGAAAGTACTGACCACCCAACGTCTCGGCGTGCGGCAACGTGGCCTGTGCCTTACCTGGTAACGGCGGAGCCGTCTTTGTGCGGAAGCGACGAGGGCCGCCCCAACGAGGGGACTGCGCCCATGCCCCGTGGCCGTGTAGTTGGTGTTGCGTGTTGCCGCGTGAGAAAACCCGTTCAGCGGGCGATACGTGTACCGTCATCAGACTTTCCCCGAAGGACAACTCACATGACCGTCGAGTCAACCCAAGATCTTTCCACCATCACCGACGCCGAAATCTTCGAAGCCCACGAGGGTGGCAAGCTCAGCGTGGTCTCCAAGTCCCCACTGCGGAGCAAGCGCGATCTATCCATCGCCTACACTCCCGGTGTTGCAAAGGTTTCCCAGGCCATCGCCGACGATCCGGCCAAGCACGCCACCCACACGTGGGCTTCGCGTCTGGTGGCCGTGGTTTCCGACGGAACCGCCGTGCTCGGACTGGGTAATATCGGCGCCGGCGCATCGTTGCCCGTGATGGAAGGCAAGTGCGCTCTGTTCAAGGAATTCGCTGGGCTGGACTCCATTCCGCTGGTGCTAAACACCACCGACGTTGATGAAATCGTCGAAACCATCGTTCGCCTGAGCCCGAGCTTCGGTGCGGTGAACCTCGAGGACATCTCCGCCCCGCGCTGCTTCGAGATTGAGCGCAAGCTCATCGAGGCGCTGGATATGCCGGTGATGCACGACGACCAGCACGGCACCGCCGTCGTGGCCCTGGCCGCCATGATTGGCGCCACGCGACAGACCGGTCGCGAACTGAGCTCGTTGCGCGTGGTCGTTTCCGGAGCCGGTGCCGCCGGTGTGGCCGTGACGAACCTGCTGCTCTCGGCCGGTGTGGCCGATGTGATCGTGCTGGACTCGCGCGGCACCATTCACCGTGAGCGCGACGACCTGAACGCCACCAAGGCCGAACTGGCTAGCCGGACCAACCGCGATGATGTCATCGGCGGCCTGGCCGAGGCCCTCGACGGCGCTGACGCCGTCATCGGTCTGTCCTCCTCGCAGTTCCCGGAAGAGGCGCTGGCGAAGATGAACAAGGACGCGATCATTTTCGCCCTGTCGAACCCCACCCCGGAGGTTATGCCGGATGTGGCCGCCCGCCACGCGGCCGTCGTCGCCACCGGACGTAGCGACTTCCCGAACCAGATCAACAACGTGTTGGCCTTCCCGGGGATCTTCCGCGGTGCGCTGGATGCCGGGGCGACAGCGATCACCGAGGAGATGAAGGTCGCCGCGGCCCACGCCATCGCCGATCTGGTCGGTGAGGATCTCAGCGCCGACTACATCATCCCTTCGGCGTTGGATGAGCGCGTGATGCCAGCGGTCTCGGCCGCCGTAGCAGCGGTCGCCGCTAAGTAGGCACGAGTACACCGCACGAGGCGGCATCCCCGAGGCTCGGGGGTGCCGCCTCGTGGCACGCCATCTGACAGGTTCTCCACACTCTGCGGGCGCACGCCGCTTCTCGAACCTTCCGGGTCTGACACTGAGCGCGTAAGCGCAGCTCGGTATCGAAACGGGAGATGGTCTGAATGTGCCAGATTTGCGATGGCATGTCTTTCGAACAGGTCAGACATTCCATGAATGAACGGATCAAAAAGTACGGGTTTACGATCCAGTATGTGGAGGCTGAAGAGACAAGCGAATGCTTCGCCTACACCATTGGACTGACCGATTTTGGGCAACCCGAATTTTGTGTGCGGGGGATGACCATGGAGGATTCGGGCATCATACTCAACGGTGTAGCCACCGATATTCTGCACCGCGGAGACTTCTATGCCGCCGGCCACACCGCCGCATGGAAGGGAAACCGCATTCTGTATTTCGCGCGAATGCGCGGGGCGAGAAACTATGCCCTTGGCGTTTACAGCCGCTACGGCTCCCGCGCCCGAGTACTGGAAATACATTTGATGCCCGAAGGCTTTCCCGCCGCGTGCGGAGGGTTCCATCCAACACAGAACTAGTCAACGGTCACATGCCCCGAAGCAGTGTCTTAAGTGGAAGCGCGGTGGCAAAGCTAGGTAATGTGAGAGTATGGCATTCCGAAATCGCCGTGCTGCGGCTCTACCTGCAAAATTGTCTCGTTCCTGGCTGCTGGTTAACGCGGCTAAACCCGAGGATTTTGCGCCGGCACTGGCGAGCGAAGCCGACTCGGTAATTTTCGACCTTGAGGCATCGGTACCCGATGACAAAAAGGCCGAAGCGCTAGGCTACGTCAGCGACGCGCTCTCCTCGGGGATGACCGCTTGGGTTCGTGTGAACGGCATTGACACCGATTTTTGGGCCGATGACTTGGCCGCTCTTTCGAAGGTCTCGGGTCTACGCGGTGTCATGCTGGCCATGACCGAAAAGCCCGAACAGGTGACCTACACGGCAATGCGACTGCGTGCAGGAACCCCGGTGCTGGCTCTGATCGAATCCGCCGTGGGTATTGAAAACGCCACCGCGATCGCTTCGGCTCCCGGCACCTTCCGCCTGGCCTTCGGACTGAACGATTTCCGCAAAGACACCGGTGTATCCGACGACCCGATGGCGTTGGCCTATGCACGTGGCAAGCTCGTGGTCGCCTCGCGTGTTGGTCAGTTGCCCGGCGCCATTGATGGTCCGCCGGCGGCAGGTGCCCCCGCGGAGCAGGTCACCAAGGAAGCCCTGCTCACCGCGTCTATGGGCATGACCGGCAAACTTTCGCTGTCGCGCGACCACGTCGATCACATCAATGCGGCGCTGGCCCCCAGCGAGGACGAACTGTCGTGGGCCAAGGAATTGCTGGACGCGCACGCCGCCGGGGCCTCTGTGGGCGATGGTTCCTACCTGCCACGTCTTGCTCGTGCCCAGAAGATCGCCGATCTGGCCGACTCCTATGGACTGTGGAACGCCTAGAAGCTTTCACCACAACTCTCGACGCCGCCGATTCGCACATTGCGCGAATCGGCGGCGTAGGTTCTTAAGCGGGGCATTGGCGCTCGGTGGTGGGCTCATCCCACGCTCAGCGTTGACGGATAGGGAGTCAGACGGCAGACTTTCCCATGTGCATTCACCATGGCCCGTAGAGCTAGACTCAGTGACCCTGCGCTATCCCACCGCCAGAGACATAGAGCAGGTGATGGCCTTTCGGAACTTTCCCGAGGTGAACCGCTTCATGATTAGAACCTCGGTGGAACCCGAACAGCTGCGCCGTGAACTGTAGGACGTGGCCGCGTCGGAGCGCGACTATTCCTGCGTGGCGGTGCACGGCGATACCGTCGTGGCCATTGGGTTTTTAGAGTTGCACGATGCGGCGGGGCAACCGGGAAAACGGCTTGGTACCGAGGCAGTGATTGGATATCTGGTGCACCCAGAGTACTGGGGACAGCGGATTGGCTCGGACTTGGTACCTGCCTTGCTGGAGGTTGTTTTTAGCGTGCTGGGGCTGCGTCGCGTGACGGCTACCTGTAGCGCACCAAATGTAGCCTCGGCACGTTTGTTGGCGGGTGCCGGTATGCGGCTGGAGGCGCGCCGTCTCGCCGAGGAATGGCACGCAGAACTAGGCTGGCTTGATGGGTTGCACTTTGCGATGCTGGCCGAGGAATGGCACCAGCGCAACACTCAGGTAGATGCCTGATGCGCGGACGTGACCGGTAGGTGAGCACCGGTACGTCCGCGCAACCTAGATAGCTTCTACGACAATGCCGTCCTCATCGGAATGCAGCATGAGTCCCGGACGGTAAATCACCGAACCAAAACGTAGCTCCACACCCACGGACCCGGAATTGGTCTTGGCGGACTTGCGCGGATTAGTGCCTAGCGCCTTGATACCTAGAGGCATCTGCGCCAACGCCGCGCTATCTCGAACAGCGCCATTGACTACCAGCCCGGCCCAGCCGTTATCCACCGCGAGTTGCGCGACCATATCGCCTAGGAGCGCGCAGTCCAATGAGCCACCGCCGTCGACCACGAGCACCGCGCCGTTGCCCGGGGTGGCTAATTCTCGTTTAACCAGAGAATTGTCCTGATAGCACAGCACGGTTCGAATGGGGCCAGAGAACTTGTGCTGGGCTCCGAAGTTGCGCATCTGTGAATTATCGGACTGTAGCGTGGGGTCCTCGTCGAAGAGATCGCAGGTGGAGAAGCTCATGGATTATCCTTCGGTGTCGGGTCCGAGGATGTGGTTAGTGGCCACACCCAGTGAATCGATTCGCGTCTCGAGCACATCCCCGTTCTTCAGCCAGGGATGGCGGCCATGCTCATTGCGGCGACCCATGGCAACACCCGAGGGCGTGCCGGTCAGAATAACATCGCCGGGCTGCAGTTCGCAGAAGGTGGAGAGGTAGCTGATCAGTTCCGCGATGGAAAAGACCAGCCCATCGGTGGTGTCCTGCTGCATGATTTCACCGTTGACGGCGCTACTGATCGAACCGCCGACCACATACTCGTCGGGGGTGACCAGCCACGGACCCAACGGTGTGCTGCGATCCCACACCTTGCCTTGGAACCATTGTGCGGTGCGTCCTTGATAGCCACGCATGGAGATATCTTGGGCCATCGAGTAACCGGCGACATGTTCCATGGCATTCTCCACGGCAATGCGTCGCCCGGCCTTGCCAATGATCACGGCCAGCTCGGCTTCATAGTCCACGCGGTGATCTTCGACCGGAATACTGATGGGATCGTTGGCCCCAGCCAGTGTTGAGGCGTACTTGGCGAACACTGTGGGGTATTTGGGTAATTCGGCACCGACCTCGGCAACGTGCTTGGGGTAGTTCAGCCCAATGCACAAGACGTGGGCCGCGGTCGGCACCAGCGGGGCATAGTCGGCCTCACCCTCGGCGATGGACTCGCCGAGTAGGGCGCGCTCGATCACCTGCTGACGGGTGGCTTCGTCGAGCTCGAGGAACTTGTTGAGGTTCTTGACGTTCTCCAGGTAGTAGACGCGTCCATTGTCGACGACTGCTGCCGTGGTCTGTCCTGGTTCACTGCTCAGGCGGAGGGTAGCTAACTTCATGACTCCATCTCACTACATTGATGTGCCGAACGTCACTATGAGTCCACATTATGAAACAAAATTTTCGTGATGCGGATTCTTTGGGTGGCCCATCGGTTTCACAACTGCTCCCACGGGGGCGTTGCTGTGGCGTGCGTTTGGTTCGTTGTTGGATGTTCGCCAAACTGGTAGTCAGCTAGATAATTTCAAAGGAGTGTCCATGGCCAGGCCGAGTAGCCCGTTAATTACTCGCGAGGCAATTGCCGAGGCGGCGATCGGACTCATTGACCGCGCCGGAGACTTTTCCATGCCCAAGCTGGCTGGTGCCTTAGGGGTGCGGCAGTCCTCCTTGTATAACCATGTCAACGGGCGCGAGGGCGTCATCGAGTTGGTGCGTACTCGTTGTATCGAGGACCTGGTGGTCCCTAATTATCAGGACTTGCCATGGCGTGAGGCGTTGCGCGCTCTGATCCAGGCCTATTGGCACTCGCTTGCCGCGCATCCTAATCTTGTGCCGCTGCTGATCCGCCAGACGGTTAGCAGTGAAGTGGTGATCGACTACTACGCCCGAATCATCGAGGTCTTGCTCCGCGCGGGCCTCGGGGAGGAACGGGCCGTCCACATGATTTCCGTGATAGATGACTTCGTGCTGGGGGCCGCGCTCGACGTCGGGTCGCCCGAAGTGGCGTGGTCGATCAACGCCGAGCGTTATCCACGGTTCGCGCGAGCACTACAACTAATGCCAAATCGCGAGGAGCGCGCCAGCGATGCCTTTGATTTTGGCCTTGACCTGATCTTGGAGGGGCTGGCGCGGCACCTCCCTACGCCATCGGAGCGCACCCACTAAAAATTCTCCTTGCGTGAAAGGGTGATCTGCTCCACACTATAAAACGAAAGGCATTCGTTTTACGGCTCGGTACTCGCACCGAGAAGCAGATGCACCATCAATACTCGCGGAGATCTTATGTCCAACGCACCACATACCGACGCCACCGGGCGCCTGCCGCTGAATATTCCGCGCGGCACCTCGACCTTTGGCATCAGTGTCGTCGGCTTCATGGGGGCCAACCTTGCGCCACTGATGATTCTGGCGCTCGTGACCGAAACTGGCATGCCCGAGGCGGCGGCCGGCCTCGTGGTAACCCTCGGCCTGCTCAGCACCGCTCTGGTTGCGTTGGCCACGACGAAACTTACCGAGGGCTCACAGCGGAGGCTAGTTGCGCGAATAGGCCTACTGTTCGTCGTACTCGGTTTCGGCACCACCGCCTTGACCACCAGCGTCCCGTTGGCTGTGGTCGGCATTATTCTTGGAGGCATTGGTGCTGGTGGCGCGGTTTCCGCGGGCGGTGCGGCGCTGGCCGCGCTGAGTAATCCGAACCGTGTGGCGGCGCTCTCCGGGCTGGTAAACCGCGCCATCGTGACCGTGGTGCTGGCGGTGGCGCCTCTGGTGGCCACACTCATGCTTGGTGCCTTTGGATTGCTGGCGGGCCTTGGCCTAGCCGCCCTATTCACCAGCAGCTGGCTCCCGAACGCCCCGCAACCCGATCCGGAGAAGCTCGCCGCCGCCGGTGCCGTGCCTGTCCGCCCGCTTACGGACCGTAAATTTACCGTGGCCGGGTGGATGCTTCTGGTGTGTTTTGCGCTCTGGGCGGTGGGCGAAGATTCGCTCTGGGCTGTCGCGGCAACTATGGGGGCGGCGCAGGCGCAACTAGGTGACAGTGGAATGTCGCTGGTGCTTAGCGCATCTTCCGCTGGCGGGCTTGTGGTTGCCATCGTGATGGCGGCCCTGGGCGATCGACTTGGTCGCACGTTGCCCCTGGCCATTTTGTTGATCCTTGGGGCCGTGTTGAAAGTGCTTTCCGCTCAGGTGCATACCGAAAGTAGCTACCTCGTTGTGGTGATTGCCTGGAACACCATCTATGCCGCGGCCTTCATGTACATCGTGGCCATCGCCGCGGCCCTAGATGTCACCGGACGCTGGTCCGGCCCGTTGCTCGGGGTGTATCTGGTCGGATCATCCTTCGCCCCGGTGGTTGGCACCGGTATCGCCAGCACCTTGGGCTACACGGCGTTGGGTTGGATCCTAGCTGGCATCACCACGGCGCTCTTTATTCCACTGCTTTACGCGGCGCGGCTCTCCGCTCAGGCCGAATCAATTCAGCGGCAGCATTACGCGGCCGAGCAGGCTGACCTTCACCCATCCAAATAGGAGGAACATTCATGACCGACACGTTGATCTACGCCAACGGTCGCATCCTGGCCGACGGAAAAGCCGAAGCGGCCAGCCATCTCGTGGTCGCAGACGGCAAGATCGCTCATATCGGGGACGCAGCCTCGGCGGCTGCGTTGGCCCCAGGTGCTCCCACGATTGACCTCTCGGGAGATGTGGTCGTTCCCGGGCTGATCGATGCCCATAGCCACTTGGTGATGATGGGGGAGAACCTTGCCAAGGTGCAGCTACGCCAGGTCACCTCGCCACAGCAATTGCGTGAGAGCTTGCTGGCCGCCCGAGCCAAGAACCCTCAGGCCGAACGACTCCTAGGTGCCGGATGGTTGAACGCAGCAGTTGGTTCCGGACGCCCCACGGCGGCGATGTTGGATGAGATCATTGCCGATATTCCGGTGTATCTGGATGCCAACGATCTGCACTCCGTATGGGTGAATACGGCCGCGCTACGTGAAATGGGAATTACCGCGCAAAGTCCAGATCCTCTCGGCGGCCGCATCGTGCGCGACGAGCAGACCGGCGAGGCGACCGGCCTGCTGGAGGAGACGGCGGCGCAACAGTACGTGTGGGGCACCCTTGAGCGGTTGACCAGCGATGAGCAACGCGATGCCTACCTGCGCACCGCCATTGAAACCTACTTGGCCCACGGAGTGACCGGGGCGATCGATATGGCCCTGGGTGAGGCCGAGCTGGCCAGCATGCGCCGAGTGATGTCCGGCTACCGGATTCCTCCGTTCCGCATCGCGGCGCATTGGCTGGTGCACCGCGAAGCCAGAGACGAGCTGAACCTCGCCCAAGTAGAGCGTGCGGTTGCCCTAGCACAGGAACAGCATGAACCGTGGCTGAAGGTGGTGGGGATCAAGATCATCGCGGATGGGGTGATCGATGGTTGCACCGCGGCCATGTGCGAACCTTTTGCCGATGGCACGCAGGCGGAACCCATCTGGGATGTCGCGGCACTGACCCCGGTGGTCACCGCCGCCGATGCGGCCGGGCTACAAATCGCGATTCACGCAATTGGCGATCGCGCATCAGATATCGCTTTGGATGCACTTCAGGCGGCCTTCGAAATCAACAGTTCGTTGCCCCGGCGCCATCGACTGGAGCATTTAGAGGTGGTTAGCCCGCGCAACATCCAGCGATTGGCCGAGCTCAAGCTCGTAGCCTCCGTGCAACCGGTGCATGCCGACCCGGCAATTCAGGCTCATTGGCGAGAGAACTTGGGCGATGAACGGGTGGAGCGAGGCTACCCCTGGCGTGAAATTCGCGATGCCGGCGTGAGCATGGCCCTTGGTACGGATGCGCCGACGGCGCCCTACGAGCCGTGGGACAACTTGTATGTCGCCACCACGCGCCGTTCCGCACTGGATCCGGAGCTACCGGCCAATGTGGAAGAGCTCAAACTTGAGCTTTCCGAAGCCTTAGCGTCCTTTAGCGCCGGTGCTGCATATTCCTGTCGTTGGGAGGACGAAGTTGGTACGCTGGCGGTCGGGATGGCTGCAGACTTTAGCGTTATCGATATAGACCCTTATCAAGCCCGGAATCGAGAGCTGTTATCGGTGCGGACGCGGATGACCGTGGTGGCCGGGGAAGTGGTGTTCACCAAAGAATCTTCAAAAATTAGTTGACGCTTCAACTTAGCCTGTGCCATAGTGGTTCTATCAAACAAGTTGAAGCGTCAATGAACGTTGGCGTTCCTGAAAGGATCTTTACCATGGCTGCAACCACCGCACTGACCGCCGGCACCTGGACCCTGGACGCCGCGCACAGCGAAATTAGCTTCACCGTACGTCACGCCGGCATCTCTAAGGTCCGTGGCAACTTCACCGAGTTCGACGCCACGCTGGTCGTCGCCGATACCCTCGAGGCCTCGTCGGTAGAAGCGACGGTGCAGGTTGGTTCCATCACCACCAAGGATGCGAACCGCGATGGACACCTGAAGGGCGCAGACTTCTTCGACGTCGAGCAGTTCCCCACCATGGAATTCCGCTCCACCGGCGTCAAGGGCGATGAAGAGAACTTCGTGCTCGTCGGCGATCTGACCATCCATGGCGTCACCAAGCAGGTCGAGCTCGATGTCGAGCTGGGTGGCCAGGCAGTGGACGCATTCGGGGCAACCCGTGCAGGCTTCTCGGCCAGCACCAAGATCTCGCGCAAGGAATTCGGCATGACCTGGAACGCTGCGCTGGAAGCCGGCGGTGTGCTGGTCTCCGACAAGGTCGTTATCGAAATTGAGGCTTCCTTCGTGCTGCCGACCGAGTAATCCTCACCGCAACGCATAAGGTGCCCGAGAAACCGAAGTTTCTCGGGCGCCTTTGCGCGCAGTGCTACATGTAATCGTAAAACTCCGAGTAGCCAGCGCTCGCGGCCGTAAAGAGCACGATGATCAAAAAGACTATATATAGTGCGCCCAGAATGCCGAAAATGGTGCCAATCCAGCCGGTGACCTTACCTACAGTAGCGGCCGTATTAAATTCACGTTCGGCGCGGTTGGCTTTAACGATGGCAATTGGTCCGAGAATGATGCCGACCACGAATAGCGAAATGATGCCTAGGATCATCGAGGTCTGCGCCAGCTGCGCACCCTCAAGCTGCTGTGGAGTGTTGATGTATCCGGGGTAGGGCTGCTGCGCACCGGGCTGATAGTAGCCATTGGGCTGCTGTGCGCTCGACTGGTAATAGCCATTGGGCTGCTGCTGGTAACCGCTCTGCCCCTGATTTGCGTACGGGTTATTGGGCTCGTTGTGCTGGCTCGACATTCCAGTTCCTTCCACCGGGTAGTTCAACCAAATTCTAGCCGTATTTCAGAATGGATCTCGACGCGCGGTGATGACGCGCTGGGGTCACGCATTATTCGTTATGAAACCCCGTTTTATCATGGGAGTTATGACCCTCGCTTCGTTCATCGGTTACCTTGGCGTGTGCCTGATGGTTTCCTTATCACCAGGCCCCGATACCTTCCTGGCGCTACGCTTTTCACTGGTTCGCCAACGCCTGGGCTTGATGGCCATCGGAGGAATGTTTGTCGCCATTCTCGGCTGGGCCCTCGTCGCTGGAGCGGGAGCGGCCACCTTGCTCCAGCGCTATCCAGTGATTGAAACGGTGATTGCTGTGCTCGGCGGACTCTATCTGGGTTATCTCGGGTTGAGCGGGCTCATCAAGTCGCGCCGTGTGGCCACGACCGACAGTGCCATGGCCCGCAGCGCCGAACGCGGAGCACTGCCGGCGGCGACCACCAGTGCGCGCCAGGCCTTTATCGCCGGAGTGTTGTCGTCGGCGCTGAACCCCAAGATTGGGCTACTTTTTCTGGCCATGATGCCCACCTTCATCCCGCATGGCTCCAACACCCTGTTCTGGGGGATGGTGCTAGGGGCCACCTTTGGTCTGGTGGGTTGCCTCTACCTTACTGGGCTCAACGTGGTGGCCTCCAGAGCCGTGGGGTGGTTCAAGAAACCGCAGATCGCACAACGTCTTGAATTAGTGTCCTGCGCTGCCCTGATTATCATGGGCGCAGTGGTGCTGCTCTCTGCGGTATTGCCGAGCCACTAGGGGCGTTGTAACTGACCCGATAAGCTCATTCCATGGACATTGTGGAGATTCTTTCCTCTGGTCAACGAGGACGTCGCCTATTGTTCGAGATGCTACGCGAGCATGAGGATCGAGCGCTGAACGCCACCGGAGGCACCGGCCCATTGCTTGCGTGGATGCTGCGGCACCCCGAGGCTGACTGCCTTGGTCCCGGAGCAGGACAGATCAGGAATACTTGCGCCGAGAGATTGGCCGAGGCTCTGGACCAGTGCGCGTTACCTGAGCCCAGTGCGGCGAGCTGGCGCCGAGCGCTCTATGCCTCGGTGGAACGTGCGGCGTATTGGCAGCCAGCTGACTCCGTGGATATTTTGCTGGGCTACGAAGAGGTGCGTCCCGCGCTTCGCCGAGTGGCGCGTCACCTTGCACAGCATTGGCCCGCGAGATTTGCGGCGCCGGTACAGCGGGAGGCTCAGTTCCAAGTCGCGTTCGTCGGCGATAACGACATCGATCTCTATGCCTATGGAACGAGGCCCCCGGCGGAAGCGCTCGGGCAATGGCACGAGCAGGTCACGGCGGTAGAGCATCGGAATCGAAAGTATCTGGTGCGACCGATCCAGAACTGCCCCAACGGCAAATGGTGGGTCACGCCGGGGCCCGGCCTCTACGAATCCAGCGCCACATTTGCCGATGCCGCCCCCTTGGCCTTGTGGTGTCAGGAAGACGACTTTGGATGGACCGAAGCGTGCAGCGCAGCATTGCGCATCCCCGACGACGGCGCCGTATATGAGGTGCACCAACCAGCAGACTGGGCCGAGTTGTGTCGACGCTACCCACTGGAGGTTAGTGCCAATATGCGCCGGGTCTGGTGGGAATGCACCGGACGTGACGGGCGCTGGGTCATCCCAAACTGGCAGCAGGTCGCCCGCGACTACATCGGTGTGCACCTGAGCGTTGCTGGATACCTCGGCTGTGCCGGTGAGGTGATCGACGTCGGTGCTGAGACCGCCAGCATGGTGGCCGGCTGGGCTCCGGACGTGACCTATTGGTTTGATCCTCGAGTGATGATTCGCGAACCGATCCACTGCTGGTCCGTGCGCCATGTGGAGGGCGTGGGCGAACAATGGGAGCGGGTTGTTACCTAATGGCGGTGGCGGAATACGGCTCCCGCAATCATCCCAAGGCCACTTAAGGTCAAGAGAACGCCGACGGTAAGTGCTCCAAATTGCCAGACCGAGCCTGCTAGGGGCGAGTTCTCGCTCGTTCCCAGGGTCGCGCCTAAAGCCAAATAGCTGCCTATCACTAGGGCTAGGGCTGCAAGCCTCAGCGTTCGGCGAGATGTTTTGCGCAAAGCCTGTGGCATGTGTGGGCCTTCTGTGGATGAAAATTGCTTGTAGTAGGCGTCTAGCCTCTCGCGTTAAATGCAAACCTACTACTAAATTTCCGTATGCGGTAGCAGCATTTCCAGGAAGACCTGCGCGGCTGGCGACGGGTTAAAGTCCCGCCATGCCAGATATTCAACACGTACCGGACCGTCTTCGCCAATGGGAAGGCACTGCAACTGCGGATCTTCGGGCACCACGGAGCCGGGCAAAATGGCCACGGCTAGGCCGTGACGAACTAGGTCGAGGATTAGGGGAGTGGTCATGGCCTCAAAGACCACCGTGCGCGTTAAACCGGCACGCTCGAAGGCGATATCGGTTTGGGAGCGCCCGGTGGTGCCGGCTGGAAAATCGACCAGACTCTCACGAGCTAACTCCTCCAAGCTCACCCGTGGTTGAGGCGCCAACCGGTGCTCGGTGGAACAAACTGCCACCAGAGGTTCACGGGCCAAAGCCGTGGTTTGCACACCCCGCGGCGTCACGCTTTCCGGAAGGCCGAGCACCGCCAGATCCATATGCCCTTCGGCGATGGCGGCCATGAAGTTATCGCTACTACCGCTAACGAGCTTGATGTTGACAGCGGGGTGCTTCCGATGAAAATCGCCGAGGGTGGCGGGGACGTTAAGTGCATTGACCGTGGGGATTAGGCCCACACGGAGTTCTCCGCGCAGCTCACCGCTGACGCCCGTGGCATCTGCCACGGCGCGTTCAGCGGCGCTGAGGCTCGCTCGGGCGCTGGCAACAAACTGCTCACCCGCGGAGGTGAGCTCGACCCGGCGACTGTTGCGCACGAAGAGCGGCACTCCTAGTTCGCGTTCCAACGCCTTAATCTGGTGACTCAGTGCGGATTGCACGACATGACATCGTTGCGCGGCGCGCGTGAAATTTCGTTCCTCGGCGACCGCAACCACGTAACGCATTTGCTGAAGTTCCATAGAACTATGATCTACATTCATTGTTTTCATGACAACAATGTGTTGGACTCATTGAACCGGGAGCGCCGAAGATAGCTACATGACTACCTCCAGCCCCGCCCCGGTCACTGCCGGTCCAGCGCCCGCCCGTATCGGATGGATCGCGCTAACGGCCATGTCCCCACTGATCTGGGGGACCACATACCTCGTGACTACCGAACTGCTACCGGCCGGACACCCACTGTTCGCGGCACTGATGCGCTCGCTACCGGCCGGACTGCTGGCCGTGCTCTTCTCACGCAACCTGCCCCACGGTCACTGGTGGTGGAGGAGCTTTGTGCTCGGCGCGCTGAACCTCGCAGTATTCTTCCCGCTGCTCTTCGTCGCCGCGCAACGCTTGCCCGGAGGAGTGGCCGCAACGCTAGGGGCCTCGCAACCGCTGGTGGTCGCCTTCCTTGCCGTCCTTGTCCTCGGTGAGCGTTTCTCGGCGTGGCGCATTGGTTGGGGAGTGATCGGGGTGATCGGCGTTGGATTCGTTGTGCTGAGCCCCGGAGCCGGCTTCGACGTGATCGGCATCCTGGCGGGCTTGGTCGGCGCGCTGTCCATGGGGCTAGGGGTAGTCCTGAGTAAAAAGTGGGGACGTCCCGAATCGGTTGGTGCGCTGGGGTACGCCGGATGGCAATTGAGCGCAGCGGGCATCCTCCTGCTCGTGCCAGCGTTGCTCATTGACGGGGTACCGGCGGGGATTGACGGCAAAGCGATCGCTGGTTACCTGTGGCTAGGGCTCGCCGGGGCATTGGTGAGTTACACCCTGTGGTTCGCTGGCCTGCGCCGCCTACCGGTGACGGCTACTGCACTGTTGGGTCTGCTCTCGCCGTTGATGGCTGCCGTGCTAGGTGCCTTACTGGCCGGTGAGTCACTCAATCCACTTCAGCTGATCGGATTTGCGCTCGCCCTTGCCGCTCTAGTTGCCGGACAGCTCCCCGGACCCCGACGGCGGAGGACTAGTGATCCTGCTGGTATTCGGCAAGTACCTGCTTGCCGATCTTGAATGCCATATTGGCGGCCGGCACCGAACAATAAATGGCCGACTGCAAGAAGACCTCCTTGATTTCATTCGGCGTCATGCCGTTGCGAAGCGCGGCGTGCACGTGCATCTCCAGCTCTTCCCAATAACCACCGGCGATCATGGCGGTCAGCGTGATGGCGCTACGCGTGGTGCGCGGCAACCCCTCGCGGGTCCAAATGCTGCCCCACGCGTAACGGGTGATCAGCTCCTGAAAATCGTCGGTGAACTCGTTTGAAGCGTCGGTGGCCCGGTCCACATGTGCATCGCCTAAGACCTCGCGGCGCACGGTCATCCCGTCCTGGTAGGGGTCGTTGGCTGGCGGTGTAGTGCTCATCGTTGCTCCTTAGAGGTAAAGAAATCCAGCAGTAGCTTGGCGGTGGCTTCGGGGGCTTCGGCCGGGGCCAGATGGGCCACGGATTCCACGACCGCCCAACGCCCATGCGGCGCCTGGGTGCCGATTCGTTCAGCTTCGGCCGGTGGGCACACTGCATCCTGGGCCCCGGCGATGGCCAGCAGTGGATCGGTGAGCGTGGGCAGTGCCTCCCTCAAATCGAAGTCTGCCAGCGCGCCGCAGACATGCGCGTAGGAGAAGCGGTCGGCCACCTGCAAGGAATGCAATAAATTGGTGGCGATCACCGGGTTGCGTTCCATGAAGCCCGGGGCGAACCAGCGCTGTGCGGACCCGGCAACCATGCTGGGTGTCCCGGCGCGGGAGACGAGTTCGGCACGCTGCTGCCAGCCTTCCGTTTCGCCGATCTTGGCGGCAGAACAGATCACCGACAGGGCCTGAAAGGTGCCCGGCGCGTCGTGGGCTAATTGCAACCCCACGGCACCGCCGACGGAAACTCCGGCGTAGAGCAATCCAGAGGCGGAGTCGATCACCCCATCGGCTTGTAACGTGTGCACCAGATTGAGCACTGCCGTGGCGAGTTCGGACATGCTGAAAGGCTCGGTGCTGGGGGCGCTGTGCCCATGGCCAGGCAGGTCCCAGGCCACCAACTGGAAATGCTGTTTCAAGTAATCCACGCTCGGAGCCCACAGCTGCAATACTCCGGTGCCCAGCGAGGGACCGAGGAGCAGCGTGGGGTTACCGGGAGCCGCGTGAAGTAGCGAGGGAGTTAGGAAAGGGACTGCCATGATTCTTTCCACGTCGTGAAGTCGGACAGGGAGTTTGAGATGAAACGGTCGGCGGAGCCGAGGTAGCCGGCGGGGTCAAACAACGCGTCCAAAGCGGCGTCGCTGAACTGCTCGACCGGAAGGTTGCGCCGAAGTCTTTGGCGTAGTGTCGGTCCACCGTCGAGGGCGTCGACCACCTCCGCGCGAATAGCGGCGGCAC
The DNA here is from genome assembly GCF_048457885.1 of Glutamicibacter endophyticus. Taxonomy (NCBI): domain Bacteria; kingdom Bacillati; phylum Actinomycetota; class Actinomycetes; order Micrococcales; family Micrococcaceae; genus Glutamicibacter; species Glutamicibacter endophyticus. The sequence goes on along the minus strand of NZ_CP174200.1, from coordinate 2,993,121 downwards.
CTCCGGGATAGCGGTCAGCCAGAACGGTCACCATGCGTTCGGATAGCACCGCGTCGCCGCCAAGCTGAAGATTGCGCTCTAACTTATCCGGGTGGACCACGAGCCCCTCGGCCAGGGTGGCCGCGTGCTCGGCGGCCCCGCCGGTCAACCGCAACAGTTCGCGCAGGGCCGACCACTCGGCATGCCAACTACCGTCGGGTCGTTCATCCACCGCGGTGCCGGCGGCCGTGAACAGGGTGGAGATCAGGCCCGGGGAGCTCAGGGCGGCCTCGCGCAACAGGATCGAATGCACCGGGTTTCGTTTTTGCGGCATGGCCGATGAGCCACCGGCGCCCGCGGCGTGGGGTTCGGAGAGTTCACCGACTTCCGGGCGCGCCGCGGTGAGCACATCGGCACCGAAGGTGCCCAGCGCTGCTAGGACGCCGCCGAGCGCGGAACTCAGATCAAGGATGGGTTGGCGGTTGGTGTGCCACGGCGTAAGCGGATAGTCCAGACCCAACTCCTGGGCCAACGCCGCGCCTAGCTCGGCGCTGGTGGCAATGTTGTCCTCGCTCAGGAACTGATCCAGCGAGGCCAGCGTCCCGGCGGCACCGCCAAATTGCAGGGGAAAGCTCACCGTATCGAGGCGTTGGGCGGCGGCGCGTAGCGCGGCGAGCCAATTGGCGGCCCGTAATCCAAAGGTTGTGGGCAGTGCATGCTGGGTCAGCGAACGGGCAATGCACAGGGTATGGCGATGTTCCTCGGCCAGCGCGGCGAGCGCCGTGGCGGTACGCCGTACCGCGGCGCGTATCTTCGGTACCGTTCGCGCGGCCAACAACATCAGTGCGCTATCGATAATGTCTTGGCTCGTGCAACCACGGTGCAAGGCCGCCGGGACCGGAGCGGTCTCATCGCTTAGCCGGGTGCGAACCATACCCAGCAGGGGAATCAACGCGTTGGCTCCGGCCGGCGTAGCCTGCGTCAATTCATGCAGATCGTAGTTCCGAACCTGGGCGGCACGCTGAACCCGTTGCACCTGTTCTGCGGGGCAGAGCCCTGCGGCGCCTTGGACACGGACCCATGCGGCCTCCACGTCGAGCATGCCCTGGACAAAGGCGGTATCGTCGGTCAGTTCGGCCGCTTCGGTACCAGCCCACGCCGGAGCCAATAGGCCATAGTCGCGGGCGGACATCAGCTGGCGCGCGGGTAGGAGAGGAACACGGTTTCCAGCGCACCCTGTAGGTGCACATCAAAGCGCAACGCGCCATCATCCTCGCGGGTGGCGATCAGCGTCTGCCGACGCTCGTCCGGCAGCGAGGCGAGCAATGGATCGTTGGCCAACGCGGCGGTATCTTCGGGCAGGTAGATTCGCGTGAACAAGCGATTGAGCAGACCGCGGGCGAAGATCGTGAGCATGATGAACGGGGCCTTGCCCGGTTCGGTGGGACCGGGATTCACCGTGGTGAAGTTGTATTGCCCCGCGTTATCTACCGGTACGCGGCCCCAACCTGTGAAGGTGTAACCATCGCGCACGAGCGAGCCTTCGCGGGCAATCACCTGACCGTGTTCGTCGGCCTGCCAGATCTCCAGCAGGGCGTCGGGGATGACTTCGCCCTGCCCGTCGTACACCGTGCCGTGCAAACGCACCGCGGCCGGGTGCGCCTGGTTCACCAGTTCCCCGCCCCGTTCGAAAGGTAGGGCGTAGCCATAGAAGGGACCGACGGTCTGCCCCGGGGTGGGGAGTAGCTTCAATGCTGGGTGTTGTGCCATTTAATGCTCTGCCTCTTCGTCTTCCATCCAGGTGCGATTGCTGCCGGTGAGCACGATATCCCAGTTGTATCCGGTGGCCCACTCGTGCGAGGTCAGCGAATGATCGTAGGTGGCGATCAACCGCTCGCGGGCCTGTGGGTCGGTGATCGACTGGAAAATCGGGTCCAGTGCGAATAACGGATCGCCCGGGAAGTACATTTGGGTGATCATACGCTGGGTGAAGTCCGTGCCAAATAGCGAGAAATGAATATGCGCCGGGCGCCAAGCGTTGTGGTGGTTCTTCCACGGGTAGGGGGCCGGCTTAATGGTGGTGAAGGAGTATTCGCCATTCGGGCCGGTGATCGCGCGTCCCACGCCGGTGAAATTCGGGTCGATGGGCGCCGGGTGCTGGTCGCGCTTATGCACGTAACGGCCAGCCGCATTGGCCTGCCAAATTTCAATGAGCTGTCCGGCGACCGGGCGGCCATCACCGTCGAGTACTCGTCCGGCGACCACGATACGCTCGCCGATTGGCTCGCCGTTGTGCTGGATGGTCAGGTCGGATTCGAGAGCGTGGACATCGCGCTGCCCGAAGGCTGGAGCGAACAGTTCAATGGTTTCCGGATCCGCATGGTGCAAATCTTTGGTGGGGTGGCGAAGCAACGAGGAACGGTACGGGGCGAAATCCAGGCGTGGCTGGGTTTCGGTATCTTGGCCGGCCACGAGGCGCTGGCGGTAATCGTCATGAATCTGCGCGATCTCGTCGCTGACTTGCTCCTGTGACGCTGAGGAGGCCGCCGGGTCGAGGGTGTGGGCGTTCTGGAGGGTTTCGGCGGTACTGCGATCGCTGCTTGTAGGCTCGGTGCGCACGAGGTTCTCCTTTCGGGGGTGGAGGCGAGGGGTGTCTAGGAGTTTGGCCAGCCGGTATAGGCTTCGGCCAAATACTGCTGGCCGTACGTAGAGGAGGTCACCGAGTCGAGCTCGCCAAGGGCCCGTCGCGTCATGAAGGGGTCGGCGCCGATGGGGTTGTGCAGCATCGACGTCATCCAGTAGGAGAAGTTCTGCGCCTTCCATATGCGCTTCAGTGCCTGTTGCGAGTAGCCACCGAGCAATGTGTCATCGCCGGTGGAATAGTAGGAATCGAGAGCCTCGAAGAGCACCTTGACGTCGGCAAAAGCCAGGTTCAAGCCCTTCGCGCCGGTAGGAGGCACGGTATGTCCGGCGTCGCCGATGAGAAAAAGCCGGCCGTGGGAGAGCGGTTCGCGGACGAAGGATCGGAAACCGAGCACTGTCTTGTCGAAGATTGGGCCGGTTTTTAGTTCGAAGCCATCCGGTCCGGCCACGCGGCGTTGTAGCTCGTCGAAGATTCGATCATCGCTCCAGTCCTCGACGTTTTCGTTCGGGTCGCATTGAAAGTACATGCGCTGAACGCTGTCGCTGCGCTGGGAGATCAGCGCGAAGCCATGCGGTGAGTTCGCGTAGATCAGCTCGGGTGCCGATTTGGGGGCCTCGGTGAGGATCCCGAACCAGGCGAAGGGGTAGCTGACCTTGAAATCTTGCCGGGTTGATTCCGGCATCTGGCGACGCGCGAAGGACCGCGAGCCATCGGCCCCGACGAGGATGTCCGCGTGGACTTCGTAGACCGCTCCGTTGGCATCGGTGAAACGGAATTTCGGGTTCTTGCTTTCAACATCCAGGATCTCGGTGACTTCGCAGGAGTAGCGGACGTCCCCGCCGTCCCGGACGCGCGCCGCCGCCAGATCCACGAAGATTTCATTCTGCGCATAGAGGGTCACCGTGGCATCTACGAGCTCACGGAAATCCAACGGATGCGATTCTCCGTTGAAGCGTAGGTCGATTCCGGCGTGCTCGTCACCGTGGCTCAGTACGCGCCCCTCGACCCCGGAGTCGGTGAGCATGCGCACGGCTTGGGCTTCCAGGATCCCGGCGCGGTGGGTGTTGCGGATGGTTGCGTGGTCGTTTTTCTCGACCACGATGTTCTCGATGCCTGCCCCGGAGAGCAGGTGCGAGAGCATCAGGCCGGCCGGACCGCCGCCGATAATACCGACCTTGGTACGAAGTATGCGAGGTTCCTGCGCCATTGAGGGTTCCTTCGAGTGGGGCCAGGTGAGCCGGGACGGTCGAGAACCAGTCGAGGCTCATCATGGCGTCGGGATGAGTGGATTTCCTCTAGCTTGCCGGTGACCCGTGGCACAGATCAGCCGACTTCTCAATGAATGAGAAATCCGGTCCGTTAATTAGGTTCCGTGACGGTAACCCAGCGCGCGTGAGACGCCGCGAGCCGCGGTCCGCAACGCCATAATCGTCGGCTGCAGGCTGGTGGTCGAGCGTGGAACCACCACCGAGAGCGCTGCGACCTGGTAGCCGGCATCATCGGTAACTGGCACGGCGGCACCGGTGGTGTCCTCATCGATGTAGCCATCCATTGACGCGTAGCCACGGCGTCGGATCTCGGCCATTTCAGCGCGCAGATGCGGGTGGGTGGAACGCATGATTTCCCCGTGCCGCTCGAGAAAGCCCGTGATCTCCTCTGGGCGCGAAAAAGCCAGCAGGGCCATGCCCATGGACGTGCGGTGCACTGGCATGCGTCCGGCCACATTGGCCTGATTGACCGCCGCGCCGGGGCGCGAAAGACGCTCGATGATGAGTACCTCGTCTTGGTGCAGCACCGATAGCTGGGTGTGCTGGCGCAAAAGCTGATTGATGTCTTCCATGAACGGCAGCGCCGCCGTGCGCAGGTCTTGGGTGACCGCCCCGCGGTTGGCAAGTTCCCAGAGACGCAACCCAAGCCGAATTTGTCCCTGGCGGTCACGGGCCAGGAGTCCGTGACCGCAGAGGTCCTCAATCAGTCGATAGGTGGTGGCTAGGGGAATTTCGGCGCGGCGTGCCAAAATAGCGACGCTCAGCGACGAGTTGTCGCGGTCGAAGGCGTCTAGGATCCGCACGAGGCGATCCAGCATCGAGTCTCCGCTACGAGAATTGGCCATGGCTCTAACCCTAAGACGCTGTGGCCGCCACGTCGCGGGAGGGTTTGGGGATCTGGGCGATGACCACGACCGCGACGAGGGCTGCACCGCCGTAGAGGAAGAAGGCTCCGGGGTAGGCGGTGCCCGCGGCAACCATCAGGCCCGTGAGGTATGGGCCGATAATGGCGCCAAAGCGACCGATGCCGGAGGCTAGGCCGATGCCGGTGGCCACCATATCGCGCGGATAGATATGCCCGGCATACACATACATCAGACACTGGGCGCTGAAAACGAAAATGCCGGTCACGAAGATCACGGTGGTGAGCACGATCTGGCTACCGAATGGAATGGCCAGTAGTACCAATAGCACGGCCGAAGCGGCGAACCAGAGGACCGAAACCAGCTTGATGCCTTTGGCATCGGCCGCGAAGGCGCTGATGAACAGGCCGGTGATCGCCCCGAGGTTCAGCACAAACAGCATGGTCAGCGAGTCGGCCACTGGATAGCCGGCACCAGACATGATCTTTGGTAGCCACGCATTGAGCCCATAGACCAGAACCAAGCCCATAAAGGCCGCAATCCACAGGCCGATGGAGCTGCGCAGGTAGCGCGGGGCGAGCACTTGGGCGATGCCGGTCCGTTCGGACGAGGGCGTGACCGGGCTATCGGGTAGCTTGAACCAGAGCAGAGCCAGCAATAGCAGGCCGAGCCCGCCACCGAGGTAGTAGAGCAGCGACCAATGGATGCCAGCGTACTTTCCGGCTAGCGAGGCGAGCACGGCGCCGAGGTGATAACCGACCATGGGCAGGTTATTGGCTAATGCGCGACGGCCCACGGGTGCATTTTCCTGCATGAGTGCCAGAGCAACCGGCATGCAACCGCCGAGTCCTAGGCCGGCGATAAGGCGTACGGCTCCCATTGCCACCGCCGAGGGCATGAAGGGAAAGGCCAGCGTGAAAACGGAGAATACCAACACCGCGATCAGTAGCGGGCGCCGTCGTCCGAAACGGTCCGCCAGACGCCCCATAATGGCCGCGCCGATTCCGACACCGATCAGGGAGAAGGTGTTGACCCAGTTCATGGAACTGACCGAATAGCCGCCGACCTGCGGGTCCGTGAGTACCGGAATTGTGGCTCCGAGGGCCACGATGTCGTAACCCTCAAAAACGACAATCAGGAAACATAGGGTGGCGATCCAACCGCTCATTCTCAGCGTCTTAGTGTTCTCGGTCGATGTGCTCAAAGCCGTTAGTCCTTCCGGGTGCCGGTGCATGCCATCTAGTGATGTATGTCATGTGATCCGAGATACTAGCGCGATAATCACTTGTCGCACAACTGTGCGTATAGCGCACAATTAAAAATCCCTTCCCTTCGCGTTGGCCGCATCAAGAGCCTTGAAACAGCGCTCGGCTAACTGTATTGTTCGTTTAGTGAACTATGGTTCACAATGCGAACGAACTGTTGATGGAGTGGTGACTAGTGCGGCAGGCCTATCTGTATGATGCGATTCGGACCCCGTTCGGGAAGATCGGTGGCACCCTCGCCGGGCATCGCCCCGACGATCTCGCCGCCCATGTGGTGCGCGAGCTAGTTGCGCGTGCCCCCAAGCTGGAGCCCGGGGCAATCGACGAAGTGATATTCGGGAACGCCAACGGGGCCGGCGAGGAGAATCGCAATGTGGCACGCATGGCGACCTTGCTGGCAGGCCTACCCACCTCGATTCCCGGCACCACGATGAATCGACTCTGCGGCTCATCGCTGGACGCGGCCATAGCCGCCAGCCGCCAGATAGCCACCCATGACGCCGAGCTCGTGCTGGTCGGCGGTGTGGAGTCTATGTCGCGCGCCCCTTGGGTATTGCCGAAAACCGAGCGCCCTTACCCGATGGCCAACCTCGAGCTAGCCAACACCACCCTTGGCTGGCGGCTGGTCAACCCCAAGATGCCGGGTGAGTGGTCGGTTTCGCTGGGGGAGGCCACCGAACAACTGCGCGAGAAGTACGCGGTGACTCGTGAAGATCAAGACGACTTTGCCGCCACCTCGCACCAACTCGCCGCGGCGGCCTGGGAACGGGGCGACTATGCGAATCTCGTCATCGACGTACCGCCAGCTAGCGCGCGGGGTACCGCAGTGGTGCGTGACGAAACCATTCGCCCGGAATCCTCGGCCGCCAGCCTCGCGGCATTGCGCACCGTCTTCCGTCCGGCCGAAACCGGCACCGTGACCGCCGGTAACGCTTCGCCCATGTCCGATGGGGCTTCGGCCGCCTTTATCGGCTCCGAGCGTGGCGGCGAAGTATTGGGGACCGATCCCATTGCCCGCATCGTCTCGAACGGAGCCTTCGCTCTAGATCCGCAATACTTCGGCTTCGCCCCGGTCGAAGCGGCCAATATGGCCCTAGCCAAGGCCGGGCTGTCGTGGGGGAATATCTCCGCCGTGGAGCTCAATGAGGCCTTTGCCGCGCAGTCGCTGGCCTGCGTTCGAGCGTGGAATATCGACCCGGCGATCGTCAACGCCTGGGGTGGGGCCATCGCCATTGGTCACCCGCTCGGCGCCTCCGGACTACGGATTCTCGGCACGCTGGCGCGCCGGTTGCAGGCTAGCGGCGAACGATATGGCGTGGCCGCGATCTGCATCGGCGTAGGCCAAGGTCTGGCCGTGGTTCTAGAGAACCCGAACGCCGCCTAGCCGATCAACGAACTCAAGTAAGGGAAGATAACGTGGCACCTCAGATTGTGCGCACCGCCGCCGAAGCGGTGGCCGAAATTAGCGACGGCTCCACCGTGCTGATCGGTGGTTTTGGTAACGCCGGGCAACCCATGGAACTGATCGACGCGTTGCTGGACTCCGGAGCCAGCTCGCTCACCGTGGTGAACAACAACGCCGGGCAGGGCGATGCTGGACTGGCCCTGCTGATTAAGGAGCGCCGCGTGGCCAAGGTGATTTGCTCCTTCCCTCGGCAGTCCGATTCTTGGCATTTTGACGCCGCCTACCGTGCGGGTGAGATCGAACTCGAATTGGTCCCGCAGGGCAACCTCGCCGAGCGCATCCGCGCCGCAGGTGCCGGCATTGGCGGCTTCTTTACTCCCACCGGGTACGGCACCATGCTGGCCGAGGGGAAGGAAACGCGGATGATCGATGGGCGCGGTTATGTGCTCGAGACACCCATCCACGCCGATGTGGCTCTGATCAAGGCGCTGCACGCCGACGAGTACGGCAATCTCGTATATCGCAAAACTGCGCGAAATTTTGGGCCAATTATGGCCACCGCGGCTCGCAACGCCATCGTACAGGTGGAAAAGATCCTGCCCGTCGGTGCGCTGAATCCCGAGCATGTGGTGACCCCCGGAATCTACGTGAACACCCTGGTGGCCCTGGAAGGAGCCGAGGCATGAGCCAACCGATAAGCACCGCGCAGCCGCTGAGCCGCAATGAGATGGCGGCCATGGTTGCCGCCGATATCCCGACCGGAGCCTATGTAAACCTCGGCATCGGTCAGCCGACCAATGTCTCGAACTATCTGGCCGCCGAACAGCGTGTCACCCTGCATACCGAGAATGGGATGCTCGGGATGGGGCCCGAGGCGCATGGCGAGCAGATCGATCCCGATCTGATCAACGCCGGGAAAATCCCGGTCACCGAGCTACCCGGGGCCAGCTATTTCCATCATGCCGACTCCTTCGCCATGATGCGCGGCGGGCACCTCGACGTGTGCGTGCTGGGTGCCTTCCAGGTCTCCGCCGAGGGCGATCTGGCCAACTGGCATACCGGAGCGCCGGAGGCTATTCCGGCGGTCGGCGGTGCGATGGACCTAGCCATCGGGGCCAAGGAAACCTGGGTGATGATGAGCCTATGCACCAAGGAGGGCGCCTCCAAGCTGGTGCGCGCGCTGAGCTACCCGGTCACCGGGCTGCGTTGTGTCTCGCGGGTGTACACCGAACGGGCGGTCTTTGAGATCGCGGCCGGGCAGGTGCGCGTTCGTTCCGTTCATGGCATTGAGCTAGCCGACCTGCGTGAGCTGGTGCCGGTCCCGCTACACGCGCAAGCCAGCGGGTAGATTGGTGCTATTGACCAATCGACAGGAGCGTGCGTGAGCGAGAGCAGTGAGGCACGAAGCGCGGGATCCGTGCAATCCCTAGCCCGTGGGCTAGCCGTGATTCGAAGCTTTGACGCCGACAACCCGCGGATGACCCTTTCAGAAGTTGCCACCCGCACGGGGCTCTCGCGAGCCACCGCCCGACGGTTCTTACTAACCCTCAGGGACTTGGGTTACGTACGCTCGGACGGCAAGATTTTCGAGCTGACTAGCGAGGTATTGCAGCTGGGCTACTCCTATCTCTCGAGCGCTCCCTTGCCACAACTGGTCTCTCCGGTACTCGAGGATCTCTCGGCGGCCATGGGCGAATCGGCCTCGGCGTCGGTTCTGGAAGGCGACTCGATCGTTTACATTGCCCGGGTGCACACGCGCGCAATTATGCAGGTAGGAATCTCGGTGGGCACGCGTTTCCCGGCGCTCGCCACCTCGATGGGGCGGGTCCTCTTGGCCGGGGCACCGGCTCAGGTTGTGACGGAGCTACTCGACGGGCCGCTGCCGGCGCTCACCCCGCTGACCGTCACCGACCCGGAGCGCCTGCGTGAGATTCTGCGTGAGGTAGCCGAGCAGGGCTACTGTTTCGTGGACCAGGAGCTCTCCTTGGGACTGCGATCCGTGGCCGTGCCGGTACACGGCCCCGATGGCACGATCGTCTGCGCACTGAATGTCTCACTGAGCGTCGTCGATTCGCGTACCCCAGAGCAGGCGTTGGCGGCCGTACTACCCGCGCTGCAGCAGGCCGCGCAGCGTGTGGAACAGGCCCTCGCCGCACGACGCTGAGTGCCGCCGGCGGTAGTGCTTGTGGCCTAGTCGTCCTGCCCGTCGGCCAGCCGCCGCAAGAGTTCGGCTAGCTGGGCCCGCTCCGGGGCTGTCAATGTGGAACTGAGCAGGTGCTCCATATGGGCCATCTCGCGGTCCGCGCGCAATACCAGCAATTCGCCTTCATGCGTGAGCTTGACCGAGTACCGCCGCCGGTTGGTTTTCGACGGTTCGCGCTTCACCAGACCCGTTGCGGTAAGCCGGTCGAGAATCAGGCTCATCGCTTGTGGGGTGACCCCCGCTTGACGCGCCAAGTCTACGGAGGACAGCCCGGGCGAGTCGTGTAGCAGCATCAGCACGAAGTGTTGCATAGGTGTCAGCCCGAAGGGCCGGAGTGCCTCGGCACGTTGCGTCGTGAGATTCTGCGCGGCCAGCCGCACATACGTGCTTAGTCGCGTCAGAATATGCTCCGATAGATTCGAAGCTCCCGGCTCGGGATCGGGAACGCCACTCGGAAGGGCACCAGGGGTAGTCACCTATCCAGCATAATTTGTTCAAGGGCTCCCAGCGAGCCGAGTTCATCGTGCGTAGAGCAGCAGTTTTGCTACGGCCCGTTGCGCCGTCCGGCTTCACGCGTCGCGCAAAATCAGAACATCGAGGGTGCGTGGCCCATGAACTCCTTCGACGCGCTCGAGTTCAATATCGCTGGTGGCGCTCGGGCCTGAGATCCAGGTCAGCGGGCGGGTGATGGTCAATCGCTCCATTGCCTCGGGTAGCAACTGCACGATCGTCGAGGCGGGCACCACGCACAGGTGATGATCCGGTACCAGCGAAATCGCGCGGCGTCCTTGATCGGCGCTGCCGTCGAGGATGATGGTCCCGGACTCGGCGATGCTCACCGCAGAACTGGTGATCACCGCATCCGCTTGGTCCAGTTCGGCCACGCTTAGCTGTCGTTGCCGTCCATCGGCAATGAGTTCGACCGTCTCTGGTAGCGCGACAAGTAACTGAGCGTCCAAGCCCTGCGGATACACCACCGTGCGGGCAACATGCAGGACTTCGGCCACAGCCTGCGGAGCCTGCGCCGCGTCGAGCACCTGAACACCGGCCTTGTAGTCGACTAGTCGGTCCACCAGTAATTCGATCACTTCATCGCCGGGCAGCAGAGAGCCGGTGCGATAGGCGCGGGGTATCTCGGCGGGGATGGGGCTGTCACCTAGCGCGCTTCGGATGCGGCCCAGGATTTCCTCTTTGGCGCTCACTGGCTCCTCTTTTCGGCGTTCCACTGGTCGCGGAAAGACTTGGATGGCGGTGCGGGAATGTCGCGGCTAGCGGTCCAGCCCGCAGCGATTCCGGGAAGTTGCTTGATCTTCTTGCGTCGGCCGGCGGCAAGCCGGCCCAGTGGTAGCGCCTTTTCCAGGAGCCCCAAATGTTTGCCCGAACCCAGCGCCCAAGATCCGCCCTTCATGAGCAGATCCATCTGTGACGGGAGCTTGGACTGGCCGCGTCGGGCATCGACGTCCTCGGCCCGCAAATGCACCAAGATTTCCGGGATGTTGATCTTCACCGGGCAGGCCTCATAGCAGGCACCGCATAGCGAGGAAGCGTAGGGGAGGGAGTTATTCTCCTCGGCTTCGATGCCGGTCAGTAATGGCGAGAGGATCGCCCCGATCGGTCCGGGGTAGGTTGAGCCGTAGGCGTGGCCACCCGTGCGCTCATAAACCGGGCAGACATTCATGCAGGCCGAGCAACGGATGCAGTTCAGTGCGCTGCGTGCGACGCGATCGGACAGCGCGCGGGTCCGCCCGTTATCCAGCAGGATCAGGTGCACATTTTGCGGTCCATCCCCGGGCGTGACACCGGTCCACAGTGAGCTGTAAGGGTTCATCCGCTCACCGGTCGAGGAACGCGGAAGTAGTTGCATGAAGACCTCAAGGTCGCGCCACGAGGGCAACACCTTCTCAATGCCCATCACGGTGATCAGCGTTTCGGGCAGGGTCAAACACATGCGGCCGTTGCCCTCGGATTCGACCACGCCGAGCGTGCCGGTGTCCGCCAACGCGAAATTCGCCCCGGAGATGGCCACCTTGGCGGAGAGAAACTTCTTACGCAAGTGGCGGCGCGCAGCCTCGGCCAACCGCGGCGGATCATCGGTGAGTGCGGGATCGACCTCGGGCATTTCGCGTAGGAAGATGTCACGCACCTCGGTGCGGTTACGGTGGATCGCCGGGACGAGGATATGGCTGGGTTTATCGTGGCCAAGCTGCACAATGAGTTCGGCGAGATCTGTTTCGTAGGCGGCGATGCCCTGCGCTTCGAGATGCTCATTGAGCCCAATTTCCTGCGTGGCCATTGACTTAACCTTGACCACCTCGGCGACCTGCTGTTCGCGGATGAGCGCGGTGACGATCTCATTCGCTTCGGCCGCGTCGCGGGCCCAGTGGATGGTTCCACCGGCGGCCGTGAAGTTCTTTTCGAACTCCTCCAAGCGTTGCTCGAGCGTGGCCATGGAGAAATTCTTGATCGCCTCACCGGCATCGCGCAGCTCTTCCCAGTCGGGCAGTTCGCCCACGACTTTCAGGCGTTTGTCGCGAATCGTGTGGGTGGCGTGGCGCAGGTTGGCGCGTAGCTGGGGCTTGCCCAGTTCGTGGTGGGCGGCTTGCGGGAAAGGTTCGCTCGCGTGCAGGTTTCCTTGACCGGCGGCCGGCATGCCGAGGAATACGTGAGTCACGGCAGGAACACCTCGTCTTTCGTGCTGGCCAGAATATTGGCTAGGTGTAGTGTGGTGGGCTTGGCCCCGGAGCGCGAAAGCCCGCCGCCGATATGCATCAGGCAGGAGGCGTCGCCGCCGGAGCAGAGCGAGGCCGACGTGGAGCAGATGTTCTTCACCTTGTCCTCGAGCATGGCCGTGGAGACCTCGGAGTTCTTGATCGAGAAGGTGCCACCGAAGCCGCAGCACTGGTCCGCCTCGGGCAGTTCGTCCACGGTGATGCCGCCGACGCTCTTGAGCAGGTTCAGTTGGCGGTCCTCGAGCTTGAGCGAGCGCATGCCGTGGCAGGAGGGGTGGTAGGTGATGGTCTGCGGGAAGTAGCTGCCCAGCTGCGCGGCGGCGTCGGTCACCCCGAGCACGTCGGCGAGCAGCTGGGAGAGCTCGTAGGTGCGCGCCCCGACCCGCTTCGCGCGCGCCTTCAGGTCCGGGCGGCCGAGGCGGTCGGCCAGGAAGCCGTGCTGGTGGCGGACCGAGGCGACGCAGGAGCCGGAGGGGGCCACGGCGACGTCGTAGTCGTCGGTGTCGAAGGCGTTGATGTGGTTTTCGACCACCGGCAGCGCCTCGGGCATGTAGCCGGAGTTGATGTGCATCTGGCCGCAGCAGGCCTGGTTCTGCGGGAAGACTACTTCGTGTCCGAGGCGTCGCAAGATCTTGACCGTCGCGGCCGCCGTTTCCGGATACATAGCGTCGACGATGCAGGTCGCAAATAGTGCAATTCGCATGGTTGCTCGCTCTTTCAATATGTGGTCTGACCATAGTATGACCGCGAAATTCGAAAGTCAAGGCTTGCTGTGACGGCCCTCACCTTGCTAGCTTAGTGGTCCGACCACGTATGGTCAGACCATTTCAAGTAAGGACGCCCGCATCGTGTTTACCCCAACTACAGATCCCATAGGTGGCAGTGTCGCCATCTCGGCGCTTGTCGCGCTCATCCCGTTGCTCACCTTCTTCATCCTGCTGGCAGTGGTGAAGACCAAGGCCCACGTGGCCGGCCTCAGCTCCCTGCTGGTGGCCATCGTCATCGCCATCCTCGGCTTCAAGATGCCGGTGCTGATGGCCCTGAACTCCGGGGTGATGGGGATGGTCTTCGGCGCCTTCCCGATTGTCTGGATCGTGGTCATGGCCATTTTCCTTTACCAGGTCACGGTGGTTTCCGGGCGTTTCGAGGACCTGCGCCGGGTCTTCGACGTGATCGGCGGCGGCGACGTGCGCATTCAGACGGTGCTCATCGCCTTCTGCTTCGGCGGCCTGCTCGAGGCCCTAGCCGGCTTCGGCGCCCCGGTGGCCATCACCGCCACCATGCTGCTCTCCCTGGGGCTCTCACCGCTGCGCGCCGCGGTGGCCGTGCTGATCGCTAACACCGCCCCGGTCGCCTTCGGCGCCGTGGCGATCCCGATCACCACCGCCGGCGCCCTGACCGGCATCCCCGCCGCGGAAATCGGCGCGGTCGTCGGCCACCAGTCCCCGGTGCTGGCCCTCTTCGTCCCCTCGGTCCTGGTGTTGGTCATCGACGGCTGGCGCGGCATGCGCCAGACCCTGCCGGCCACCTTGGTCATCGGATTCTCCTTCGCCATCGCCCAGTTCCTGTGCGCCACCTACTTCTCCTACGAGCTGACCGACATCGTCGCCTCGCTGGTCGGCCTCGGCGCAGCCGTGCTGCTGCTGCGCGTCTGGCGCCCGCAGGGCATCGAACAGGCCCGCCACCGCGTGCTGACCGAGGAGGCCGCCGCGCAGCCGCATGTGGCCGGTAAGTCGCTGGACAAGGCCGACACCTGGATGGCGCTGTTCCCGTACCTGCTGGTGATCGTGATCTTCGGCATCGCCAAGCTGTGGACTCTGGGCGTGGACATCCCGAAGTGGCTTTCCGGCACGGATATCGCCTTCGGCTGGCCCGGGCTGCACGGCCGGGTGGTCAACGGCGAGGGCGAGGCCATCTCGGCCACCATCTACAAGTTCCAGTGGCTTTCCTCCCCGGGCACCTTGTTGCTGCTGACCGGCATCATCGCGGCCTTCGTCTACTCGCGTAACAACGGCGGCGGGCGCTACGAGATGGGCTTCGGCCAGGGCCTGGCGGAAATAGCCAAGACCATCGTGAACATGCGCTTCGCGGCGTTGACCATCCTCTCTGTGCTGGGCCTGGCCTACGTCATGAACCTGTCCGGCCAGACCATCACCGTGGGCACCTGGCTGGCCGGCACCGGCGGAGCCTTCGCCTTCCTCTCGCCGATACTGGGCTGGATCGGCACCGCGGTCACCGGCTCGGACACCAGCGCCAACGCCCTGTTCGCCAAGCTGCAGCAGACCGCTGGTGCCAACGCCGGCATCGATCCGACGCTGCTGGTCGCGGCCAACACCTCCGGCGGCGTGGTCGGCAAGCTCATCTCGCCGCAGAACCTGGCCATCGCCGCAACTAGCGTGAAGATGGAAGGCCAGGAATCGGTGATCCTGAAGAAGGTCGCCGGCTGGTCGGTGGGCATGCTGCTGCTGCTCTGCGTCCTGGTCTACCTGCAGTCCACGCCGGTGCTGAGCTGGATGCTTCCGGCATTCTAGGCCGGTAAACTGGAAGCATTATGGCTTCAACCCCAGCTCCGCGTGCGTACCAGGTCGTCCTCGACGCCATCGAGGACGACCTGCGCACCGGCAAGCTCAAGCTCGGCTCGCAGCTGCCGGGGGAGCGTGCGCTCGCGGAGCAGCACGGGATCTCCCGGGCCTCGGTCCGCGACGCCATCCGCATCTTGGATGTGATGGGGGTGGTGCGCACCTCCACCGGGTCCGGGCCGAACTCCGGAGCCGTGGTGATCTCGAATCCCGCTGCCGGTATCTCGCAGGCGCTCCGCCTTCATGTGGCGGCCAAGGGGATCGAGGTCGCCGAGATCGTCGAATCACGCATTCTGCTCGAAACTTGGGCGGCGCAGATGCAGCCGCGCGATCCGCGCTACGCCCAGCAGGTGATTGCCCGAACCGCCGTGCTAATCATGCGCATGGACGATCCGGAACTCAGCCGCGAAGAGTTCCACCGCATCGATGCCGAATTCCACGTGCTCTTGGCCTCGATGTCCGGAAACGCGGTGGTAGCCACCATGATGGAGTCGCTGCGCAACGCCATCAGTGACTATGTGTCGGCCGCGATCACCGACGACGAGACCTGGCAGTCGGTCGTCAAGATCCTGCGGCGACAACATAAGGCCATCCATCACGCCTACGCCAACGGGCACCGAGAACGCGCCGCACAACTTCTCGAAGAGCACATCACCTGGTTCTACGGGCAGACCCACTAGCCTGTGTGCGCTCCAAGCTGAGAATTAACAGGTGACGCGACATGGCATCACCGGTCGACACTGGGAACTGGATAGGCTAGAGCACCGACGGGATAAGCAGATGACAATGAAGGCCGGGTGCTCGTGGCACGAGAATTGAATTTCGCGCAGATCTCCTCCCTACTCAGCACCACCGATGTCGCCAAGGGGCAACTATTGGTGCTCCAACGGCAGGTTAAAAACCTCCGGGCACAGGTTGAAGATGCCTATATGACCTTCGACGGGTCGGTGCTCGGGGTGCGGGCCATGGCCCGTTTCGCGTTCGAAGGGCGCTCCGTGTCGGCCTCAGCCTACTGCGCGGTCGACGCCCACGGCTTTAGCTGCGAGCATGTGGCCGCGCTGCTCCTCGACGCCACCAAGCAACGCCCTGACCTCTTCACCCGCCCGGGGAGCACACGAACACGCGAACCACATTGGCGGATCCAACTAAGCGACCTGCTCCCGCACAGTGCCCCGGTCGACATTCCGGAACTCGAGCCGCTAGGCCTGCTCCTTAAGGTCACCCCAAACAACTACATCGACGACAGCGGCTACGAGGTCAAGGCCCGTCCGGTACACCCCGGAGCCCGTGGCACGAATTGGGTGCAAAGCGGGGTCTCGTGGCGCGGGCTGGCCTTCGATGAACGGTTCGAGGAAGCACAACGCGAGGCCGTCTTCTCTCTGGTCACCCTGCAGAACCACCACCACGGCAGCAACCACAGCTACGGCAACTATTACGGAGATGACTGGGTGGTGCTCAACGGGCTGCCCGGGGAAAAACTTCGGAGCATCTTCGAGCGCATCCGCGCAACCGAGGTGCCGCTCATTAAGCCTGGTGCCGCATCCCGTCAGGTCATCGGCTACCGTGCCGAGCAGGCCCACGGCGGCTACGAATTGACCCGCCACGACGGGCACGCACGCCTCGCGGCACGGATCGAGGCCCCCGGCGCTGAATCGCAGGACTTAGCGCCGCTGGGACGTCCGGCCTTGCTCACCCTGGTCGGTAGCACCCCACTGGATCAATCCGAAACCCTCGAACTGGCCGAGTTCGATGCGCCACTACACGCCTCCCTGCGCTCCCTCGCCCGCCAAGGAGCGATCACCATCCCCGAAGATGCGCTCCCGGAGTTCGAACGCAGCTTTCTGCCGAGGGTGCAGCAAACCGGCCCGCTGACCAGCCCGGATCACAGCTATGCGATTCCCGCCCCGCCACGGCCGGTTCTTGAGGTGGCGTTGGCAACCCGCGAGGAGTTCCTGAGCGTTGATTACCGCTGGGTCTACCCGCAGCACGTCGACCCCAACCCCGAACTCGAGCAAGAGATTATCGACGAGCTCACCGTCGACCTGGCAGAGGTCGAGCTGGGCCCGGTACGTCACCGCCGTTTCCCGTCCGCGACCTTGAATCCCAGCCAGAAGATCGACTTCGTACTTCATGCGTTACCCGTATTTCGGGCGCACCGCGATGTGCGGGTGCTCGAGGACGAGCAACTTCCGGACTACCAGATGGCCGCCGGTTCCGCCCAGGTGCACATCCAGCGGCCACGGAGTAGCAACGACTGGTTTGACCTGGGCATTGAGGTGCAGATCGATGGGCAGAAGGTTCCCTTCGTTCAGCTCTTCGAGGCCCTCACACGCGGTGATAGCTACCTGGAGCTCGATGGACACCGGGTGCTAAAGATCGATGGCGAGGAAATGGAGCGGCTGCGGGCGCTGATCGCCGAGGCCGGAGAACTGTCCAAGGTCACGCCCGAGGGCGTGCGCATGCACAAACTCAGTGTGGATTGGTGGCAGGAACTGGTGGCCCTCGGGATTATCGAGGCCCAAGAGAACGAGTGGCTACACGCCATGCGTCAACTCTCCGACACCGAAACTTTGGCCGAGGTCGAGCTACCGGAGAGTTTCACCGCAACACTGCGTGGCTATCAGTGCCAAGGGGTCGCGTGGCTCGATTTCCTTCGACGACACCAGCTCGGCGGGGTCCTGGCCGATGACATGGGGCTGGGTAAAACCGTGCAGCTCCTCGCCGCCCTCGAACGGGCACGGATCCAGCATCCCGAGCAGCGTTACCTAGTCGTCGCTCCGACCTCCGTGGTGGGCAACTGGGCCAGCGAAGCAGCTCGCTTCACCCCTCAGCTACGCACGGCGACGGTCCTGGCCACCGCGAAGAAGCAACAACGTCCACTGGCCGACACCGTCGGTACGGCGCAACTCGTACTGACCAGCTACGCGATTTTCCGATTGGATTTCGAGCAGTTCGATGCGCTGGGTTTTGACGTGCTCATCTTGGACGAGGCCCAGCAGCTGAAGAACCACGTGTCCAAGGGCTATAAACAGGCCCGGCAGATGGCGGTGCCGACCAAGCTCGTGGTCACCGGCACGCCGATGGAGAACAACCTCACCGAACTATGGGCGCTGGCCTCACTGGCCGCGCCGGGACTGCTCGGTGGCTTGAAGGCCTTCAAGGAGAATTACCTCAAGCCCATAACCGAAGGGGATGCGGGGAAACTGCAGCGGCTTAAACGCCGACTACGGCCATTCATTATGCGCCGCACCAAGGAACAGGTGGTGCCCGAGCTACCGCCGAAGACCGAACAGGTACTCGAGGTTGAGCTTGATCCGGCACATCGGCGCGCCTACGATCGCCGATTCCAACGTGTCCGGCAAGAAGTCTTGGGACTGGTGCAGGATGATGTGGATTCCAACCGCTTCAAGATTC
This sequence comes from Glutamicibacter endophyticus, assembly GCF_048457885.1. Taxonomy (NCBI): domain Bacteria; kingdom Bacillati; phylum Actinomycetota; class Actinomycetes; order Micrococcales; family Micrococcaceae; genus Glutamicibacter; species Glutamicibacter endophyticus. The sequence goes on along the minus strand of NZ_CP174200.1, from coordinate 2,974,772 downwards.
TGCAATCGCTCACCCTGCTCCGTCAGCTGGCTCTGGATCCTTCGCTCGTCGACGAAGGCGACGCGCCGAGCGCCAAACTCGATCTGCTGCGCGACCTGCTGGAGGATGGAGTGTCCGAGGGGCACAAGATTCTGGTGTTCAGCCAATTCACCGGCTTCTTGTCCAAGGCGCGGACGGTAGCCGAAGAGCTGGGTATTGCGCACGGGTACCTTGACGGCTCGGTGTCCGGCACCAACCGAAAAACCCTGGTGGAGGGGTTTTCCGCCGGGGATTTCCCGGTGTTCTTCATTTCGCTCAAGTCCGGCGGGTTCGGCATCAACCTCACCGAGGCGGACTACTGCATATTGCTGGACCCCTGGTGGAATCCTGCCGCTGAAGCGCAGGCGATCGATCGTGCCCACCGCATCGGGCAGGACCGGCCGGTGTATGTCTACCGGTTGGTCTCGCAGAACACCATTGAATCCAAGGTGTTATCGCTCCAGGCCAAGAAGACCGAACTGTTCAACGACGTGCTCTGCGAGCAGCAGGACACGGCCGGTTCGAGCACGCTCTCGGCGCAGGACTTCCTCGAACTGGTTCAATGACAACCGCCGTGGACGACATCCCCGGAGGGGTTCGTCCACGGCGGCCTAGGTCTAACTAATCGGTTCTACCGGGCGACCTTTAGCGCGGTGTTCACCGGGGTCGGGTTCGACAGCAGGTCCAGCACCGGGCAGTACCGATCCACGGTGCGCTGCAGCTCGGCATAACGCTCGTCGCTTTCCGGACCCGAAACGGTCACTTCGATCTCGATATCGCTGAAGCCCGGGCGCACCGCTTCATCGATGGCGAACAGGCCGCGGACATCCAGGCGCCCGGTGGCGGTGATCTGCACATCGTCGACCTGCAGGCCCAACTGCTGGGCGTAGAGCCGGTACACCACCACTTGGCAGGAAATCAGGGCACCCAGCGCGTACTCCACGGGGCTGGCCGCCGCATCATCGCCGCCGAGCGCAGCCGGTTCATCCACGACGAAGTTGTGCTTCCCGGCACTGATCTTGCTGGCCACGGCACCGAACCCGGCTCCCGATACGGCAAAGGTCAGCTTTGCATGATCGGGGTTTTCGGCGATGCGTCCGCTCCAAGCCTCGCCGGCGGCAATCAGCCGTGCGGCACGGTCCTCGACGGTGGAGAGGTTACTGCTCATGGGGAAGATCCCCCTTTCCGGCGCAGAAAAAGCGCCATCGCTTACGGTGCCGACGTTCGGCACCGTCGAATCGTCACCGTCGAATCGTCACCTGGGGCACCCCGCGCACGGCGCGAGAAGGGTTGCCGGTCGACCAGCCAGGGCTGCAAATGATCGACGCTCGTGATTCTGTGGCTCCATGCTCGCAGGTAACAGGAGCCGTGGGTAGGGCGCAGTTCATGCTTCGTCATCTGCCCCAAACAAACGGAGCGTGCCGGGCCACGACTCGCACGTGGCCGGCACGCTCTGGCGACGATGCTAGCCGGTCCGCCTTGCGAGCGGTCAGCTAGGCATCGAATTTAGTGCGGCGGGTGGTTGAGCCACGTCGGACCAACCACCTGCCGGTCAACCGCTCCCGGTGCCGGGATAGGGTTCCTTTTGGCGCAGCGCTTTCGTTACTTCTGCACCGGTTCCCACGCACCGGTTCCAACGCGGCCCTCCAGGGCACCCTCGTGGAAACGGTCCAGGCGGAAGGAACGTAGCACCGGGCTGTTTTCGCCGGTGACGATCTCCTCGGCCAGCAGTTCACCGAGAATCAAGCCAAGGGTCGCCCCGGAGTGGGTGAAGAGCGTGTGCAGCCCATTCACCGAGGGGACCGGACCAACTACCGGTTCGCCATCGCCCGGAATCGGCTTGAGCCCGGCCCCGATGCGCTGGGCGGTCAGCACCGGGTTTCCGGCCAGAACCTTCGAAGCCTCCTCGAGGAGGCCTTGCACCGCCTGCTGCGGCACCGTGAAGTTGCCATCTTCCTCGACGACCACCATCTGCTCGGACCAGTTGGCGTCCAAGACCAGGCGGCCATCGGGGGTGGGACGTACCGCTACACGCGGGGTGTTCAGCACGGTGCGCACCTGGAGATCCACCGGGTCGGTGAAGAGCACGAAGGCGGCCGGGGTAGCATCCGGCACGCTGATACCGAGCTCCGCGAGCTGGGCCGGGACCTCACCACCGGTGGCAAGCACCACCTCATCGGCATCGATGGTGTTGCCATCGGCGAGAGTGACGCCCACGGCACGCCCCTCGCGGACCGCGACGCGCGCGTGCCCGGCATTCTCGATGATCTGTGCTCCCTCGGCCACCGCCTCGGCGGCCAGCGCCGGCACGAAGTCGGGCAAGTTGACCCAGCCTTCGCCGGGGTTGTAAATCGCGCCTTCCTCGGCAACGGCCGCAGGGTCGACATCGGGGGCGAAGTCGGTGATCTGCTCGCGGGTGATCCAGCGGGAGTCATAGCCACCGGAACGCTCGAAGGCAAAGGTATCTCGGAAGCTTTCCCCCGGGGCGGCCCATTTTAGTGCCCCATTGAAGCGCAGATATTCGTGGCTTTCCGGGTGCCGGTTGCTCCAGGTGCGGTAGCGGTCCATGGCCAGCATGCGCAGGTAATGGTAGTCGGCGGAGCGGGCGCCGGAGGAGTTGAGCCAGGCAATGGAACGGCTGGAGGCCCCGTCGGCTAGGGTGCCGGAGGTGACCAGCGTGACCTTGGCGCCGGCGCGTGCTAGATGCATGGCGGTGGAGACGCCGAGGATACCGCCGCCGATCACGGCGACGTGCTTAACAGAGGAAGATGAGGACATGAGTGTGTACTTTCTTCAGAATTGGGGTGGATCTGTGGGCCCGACGGTGCGGGGTTAGGCGGTGACCGTGTCCCGATGAATGGATTCGATCAGACGCAACACCGCCAGGCTGTCGTGTGGGTCGACCGGGACCGGACCGGCGTGGCGCAGGCAGGAGGCCAACGCACGGTAGAACTGCGGGTAGTCCCCGGGCAGGGTTGGCACTTCGCGGGTAGCCTGCCCGGTGGCCAGTTGGCCCCAGTGGGCTTCGGGTTTCTGACCGTACTCGGCTTGCGTGGGGCTCATGCCCGAAGCCAACTGAGGTTCTTGTGGATCGAGCCCAAAGCTGGTGTAGGCCCCGCGGTGCCCTGCCATCTGGAAGCGCGCCCCGGGGGCCGCGTTCAAGCTACTCATGGTCAACCGGGATTCGGTGCCCGAACAGTGTCGGAGCAACACGTGCGCGTCCTCCTCTGCGGTCGCCTGATCGGTCAGCGGCCGCAGGCTGGCTTGCACACTATTCACCGGTCCGAAAAGCTCGATGGCCTGATCGATCAGGTGAGTTCCCAGGTCGAAGAGGATGCCGCCGCCCTGCTGCGCGGTGAGCTCGGCTTTCCAGCTACGCATGCCCTGGGGTTTGAACCATTCGAAACGCGACTCGAAGGTATGCACGGCGCCCAGCGCCTCTTCGCCCAGCAACTTCTTAATGGTGAGGAAGTCACCGTCCCAGCGCCGGTTTTGGTAGACGGTGAGGGTCAACCCCAGCTCGGCGGCCAAAGCGATGAGCTCTTCACCCTGGGCGCTATGCACCACAAAGGGCTTGTCAATGACCACGTTCAACCCGCGCTTGAGTGCTGCACGGGCAATCTCAAAGTGGGTCGGTGGCGGGGTGCCGATCACGAGCAGATCCAACTCTTCCGCTGAGGCGAGAACCTCCCGGTAGCTGGGAACAATGCTGGCGTGCGGGTACGCATCGGCCGCTTGCTGCTGCCGTTCGGAATTCGCGGTGGCGATAAACGAGATCTCGAAGTCCGGGTTGGCGGCCAGCAGGGGTGCATGGAAGACCTTGCCGGAGACGCCGAAGCCGATGATGGCGGTACGGATAGTTGCGGACATCTAGAGCACCTCGTCCAAAAAGCGGCGTAGTCGGTCGGATTTGGGGTTATTAAACAGCTCCTCCGGCGTACCGGATTCGATTACTTCGCCTTCATCCATGAACACCACCTGATCTGCGACCTTGCGGGCAAAGCCCATCTCGTGGGTGACCACCACCATGGTCATACCGCGCTGGCAGAGATCCGCCATCAGGTTCAGCACGCCCTTGACCAACTCCGGATCCAGCGCGCTGGTGGCCTCATCGAAGAGCATGATCTCCGGCTCCATGGCCAGCGCGCGAGCGATTGCTACGCGCTGCTGCTGACCACCGGAGAGATCGCGTGGGCGATGATCGCTACGCTCGGCCAAGCCCACCTCGGCCAGGCGGGCGGCGGCGAGCTCTTCGGCCTTCTTGCGGTTTAGCCCCTTGACCTTCCACGGAGCCAGCGCCACATTTTGCAGGGCCGTGTGATCCGGGAAGAGGTTGAAGTGCTGGAACACCATGCCGATGCGCTTGCGCACATCGTCCGGACGATCTCCCAGAATGGAGGAGCCATTGACGATGACGTCGCCGCGTTTGGGCTCATGTAGCCGGTTGATACCTCGCAACAGGGTGGATTTACCCGAGCCGGAGGGTCCAATGATGCAGGTGGTGGTGCCCGGGGCGACCTTCAGATTGATATTGTGCAGGATCTCGACATCGCCATAGGCCATGGCCATATCGGTCAGTTCTAGCGAGGAACCGTGAAATTCCTTGGTCGCGCTCATGCTCGCTCTCCTTGCGTCGAGGACTGCAGTTCCGAAACTTCCTTCAGCCCGCTGGTCGGGGGAGTTGCCTTGCGGCGTCCGGTGCGGAATTTTTGATCGATGTAGTTGACCAGGTGGGTCAGCGGGACGGTGATGATCAGGTAGAAGATACCGGCGGCCACCAGCGGCGAAAGATTGCCGGTCAGTACCGCGGCATCCTGACCCACGCGGAATAGTTCGCGTTCCATCGGAAGCAACCCGAGGAAGTACACGAGCGAGGAATCCTTGACGATGGCGATGAACTGGTTGACCAAGGCCGGCAATACACGGCGGATGCCCTGCGGGATCACGACCAATACCATGGCCCGGCCATAGGACATGCCCAGCGCGCGGCAGGCCTCGAGCTGTCCCTTTTCGACCGACTGGATGCCGGAACGGAAGATCTCGCCGATGTAGGCACTGGCGATGAGACTGAGCGCGATGATACCCAGTGGGTAGGGGGAGGGGCCGAAGATATCTTGAGAGATTCCGGTAAAACCACGTCCGATTAGCAGGATGGTCAAAATGGCCGGCAGTCCGCGGAACAGGTCCGTGTAAATACGTGCCGGAATTCGGATCCAGCGGGTTTGGGCGATACCCATCACGGCGACCAGCATGCCGAGCACGATGCCGATGATGGTGGCGCTGATGGAGATGATTAGCGTGTTGGTCAGCCCGGTCTTCAGTAGCTGGGGGAGGACCTCGAGCATGGATTCGAAGTCCAGAAATGTCTTGGAGATAGTGTCGAAGAATTCCATAGGTGTTCCTTGCCCTCTGGTGGGGTCCGGTGTTTCGCCGGACCCCACCGCGAGTGGTAATTAGGAGTCGTCGCCGGCGGACTCGGCACCGGTCTGCTCGGCCTTGGGCAGGTACTGCTCGGGCATCGGGGAGCCGGGGAACCACTTCTGGTATAGCTCCTTCCAGGTACCGTCCTCCATGGCCTCGGCCAGCGCCTCATTCAAGGCGTCGCGTAGCGCGTCGTTCTCGGGAGCAACGGCGAAACCTGCCGGTGCGTCGAAGGAAGGCACATCGAGGGCGTTTTCTAGGTCATACCGATCCGAGTAGTCCTTGGCGGCCTCGTAGTCCAAGAAGTGCGCGTCAACGGAGCCGGCGTTGAGCCCCGAGACGGCTGTGTTGTTGTCCGGGAAACGCACAATGTCGGTGTCGGTGAAGTTCTTGACCGCGTAGGCCTCTTGCAGGCTGCCTTGCACGACGCCCAGCCGCTTGCCGGCGAGGTCGTCCTTGTCGTCGATGTTCTTCTCCGGGGAGGCCAAGACCGTCAGGTATCCGGCAAGATATCCATCGGAGAAGTCCACGGTCTGCTTGCGTTCGTCGGTGATGCCGATGGCGGCCACGCCCACGTCGAACTGGCCATTGGCGACCGCCGAGAGGAGGGCCGAGAAATCCTGGCCGGTGAAGACCACGTTTTCGACGCCGATGCGGTGCGCGACGTCGGTGAACAGTTCTACGTCGAAGCCGGTGAACTGGCCTTCGGCGTCGGTGAAAGTGTAGGGCTTGCTGTCACCGATGCTGGCCACACGGATGGTGCCGGGTTCGATGAGGTTGTAGGGATTGTCTTGCTCTGCGGAGGCGTTGCCGGAGCCGCAAGCGGTCATGGTTAGGGCGCTGAGCGCCACTGCCGCCGTGGCCGCCAGTGCGCGGAAGCCGAGTCGATTCTTCATGGGGATTCTCCGTTCGGTGCTGGGCGAGTGAGGGCCGCCCGAAGATTGTGGCCGATGATCAGAGACCGGTCTCAAAATGCTTCCTGAGACCGGTCTCAATCTCGTTGTGAAATAAGCTACACTTCAATTTGAAGCGACGTCAAGAGGTTGAGGAAAAGTTAAATGGCTCGACGACAGGGGACCGGCGAGGTCACCATCTCCGATGTGGCGCGGCTCGCCGGAGTCTCCAAGGCCCAAGCGGCACGCGCCATGGGAGGCTACGGATCGGTCAGCAACGAGGTCAAGCAACGTGTCGAGCAGGCCGCACAGGAACTCGGCTACCGTCCCAATGCCCTCGCGCGTAGCATCAACACCGGCAAGTCCCAGTCGCTGGGCGTAGTGGTGGGGGATGTCGAAAACCCCTACTTCGGTCTGGTCACGCGCGGAATCAGCGATGTGGCGCGCCGGCACGGCTATGACGTGGTGCTAGCCAATACCGGTGAATCCCTCGCCGACGAGGAAAAAGCCGTGAAGATGCTGCTGGACAAAAGAGTCGATGGACTTTTGATCTGCCCGACCTCTCGGACTTCGCACGGACACATTTTAGATGCAGAACGTTCGGGGCGGCCCGTGGTCCTCTTCGACCGCGATATTTCCGTCAGTGGCTTGGATATGGTGCAAATGCGCATCGCCGAGGCGACGCGCGAGGCGGTTCAGGGGCTGATCGACGCGGGACATCGCCGCATCGCCTATATATCCACGCTCAAACTCGCCACCGACGGCTTCGCCCCGGGGCAAGATTTGGATCTCTCCACGGTCTCGCAGCGCGTGGATGGCATCTGCCGGGCCTTGGAAGACTCTCAGAGCGAGGTGGATCCGGTGTTGTTCCAGTTTGGCGCCTCGGATCGCCAGAGCGTGGATGGGATCCTCGGAGAAATGCTGGAGCTTTCGGAGCCGCCGACGGCTCTGGTCGCCTCGGATTCGCTAGTGGCGTTGGACCTGTTGCTCTCACTCAAAGGGCGCGGGTTGCGGATCCCACACGATGTGTCGGTGGTGATGCTCGATGACCAGCCCTGGGCCGAGTTGGTCGAGCCACCGGTCACCGCGGTGCGGCAACCGGCCTACGATCTGGGCGAGCAGGCGGCAACGGCACTGTTCGAGCGCATCGATGGGGCCGAAGGCGGTCGCGAAATCTGGCTCACCCCGCACGTCGTGACTCGCGGCTCGGTTGGTCAACCGTTAGGGCATGTGCGGCAAGCGGGATAAAGACTGCCGTGCGCGCTCCTTTGAAATAACCAATGGTAGATTTTTGCAATCAGGTGTGGTTGGGTGTTGATGAGCTCGGAAAATGGCGAACCGATTGCGGAGGCATCCGATGAAAGACACTCGAGCCAAAGCACGCACGTTACGTACTCTTGGGTTGGTATTGGCGGGGCTGAGCGCGGTGGGAGCGCTCGCCGGATGCTCGGCGCGGCCCGACGAACCGGTCGAGCTACTATCGATCCTCGACTCTCCGGAGGATCCCGAGAACGATCCAATGCCAGATTTCGGGACGGGTTCTGTTTCCCTCCCGGATGGAGGGGAAATTGAGGTGTCGCGGTTCGTCGGCGAAACGGAGGCGGGCCGCTACTGGGTAGCTTCGGATTGGGAGCAGCGTCTCTGCGCCTTCGCCTACCAGAAGGACGCTAAGGGGTTGGCCAGCACCTGTTCTCCGATGCACCGCTTCGAGATGTCCGGGCTCTGGATCTCCGGGATGGGATCCTATGACGACGAGCAAGGCGTGCAACGCACGCAGCGTACCGAAATCTTTGTGGCCCCGGATGGCTACACGCCGGTTGAGATTCCCGAGGGGCTCGAGCAAATCCAGCCGAATGTGCTAGCCGGTGATCGAACCGGAGAGGAACGACCGATCACCTTTCGATCGGAGAAGACCGGCCGGGAGATCGAGTTCCCTGGATAACGGAGGCTAGCGTCCCGCCCTTCTATGCCGCTGTACGCGGTGGATTCTCACGGAGCAAATGAACAGTGAACGGTCGAGGGCGGTAGATTGTGAGAACCGTAAGTCATAAGAAGCGGAGCTGTTGGGCGCTGGCTGCTGTGATGGCAACGATTGCGCTAGTGGCCATCCCGGGTTGTTCTATGCAACAAACCGAACCGGCCGACCTGCTCTCTATTCTGTCCGGCGCGGGAGATGCCGAAAAGGATGCTCTTCCCAAGATTGTTGACGATGCACGGGAGCGGGATGGAGCCGAGCTCCGGGTGACTCGTTTTCTGGGCGAAACCGCCTCTGGCCGCTACTGGGTTGGAGTCGATGAACGAGGCGAAATTTGTGTTTTCGCCGAACAGAAATTATCTCAACATGTGAGCATCAACTGCCAGTCACTCCAACGGTTCAGGCTGGATGGCGCTTCGGCGGGCGGTAGCGGTTCTTACAAGGATGAAGAGGGCAACTATCGGACCGATCACACCGAGCTATTCGTCGTTCCCGACGGATATGCCCCCGTCGAAATACCCGAGGGCCTCGAGCTCATTCAACCCAATGTGCTGGCCGGCGAGGGAACTGGCGGTGATCATTGGGTGAGCTTTAGGTCCGAGGGCACCGGGCGGCAGATCAAGATTCCCCGCTGATCCCGCAGCAGCCGGTGGAATTCAGGCAGCTAAGAGAATCGCTGTCAATAGGATGGTTGGCACCAGCTGCTGTTGCGTAGAGCAACGGACTTGATATGCGAGATGATCCTATTTCGCACAGGCGGGTAGCGCATACGGAATCGCTTGTCTTCAAGTGCTCGAAGTTTCTAACGTTGAATTCGTGAGCTTTTCGACCACCAGACAACGCTATTCGATCAGACAGGCGGCCGCGCTGACCGGACTTCCGGCCAGCACGTTGCGCTATTACGAATCGATTGGCATCATCATGCCAATTGGCCGCGACGAGAGTAGTGGGCACCGGGTCTATACGCCGAGCGATCTCGACGTGCTCACCGCAGTGGCCTGCCTGTCGGCCACCGGGATGTCCGTTGCCGATATGCGGCACTACATCGCCAATAACCGCCTAGGTGCGGATGCGGCGAATCAGCAGATCGAGCTACTGAAAGTCCAGCAGGAGCACCTGGCGGCCGAAGCCCGCCAAATCGCACTGCGCCAGCGGTATGTTGCGCTCAAGATCGATTATTGGATGGCTGTCAGCGAGGGAAGCAAGGACCGTGCCGCGCAGATTTCCCAGGACGCTGGTGCGTTGGCCATAGAACTGGCCAAGAGCGCGAAACGCTGATATCCACGCAACGGTTGGACGGGCGGTTCGAGGTTCGAGCCGCGATCCAGGAGGCCGCTGAGCACGGCCGGATCGTGTCTTGAGCAGAGCACGTGACTGAAAAAGAATACGCGCACTCGGCCGAGCATGCCGACTGCATTCAACGAAGGAATACCACTTTGAGCACCATTGCAAAAGCCTATGCGGCACCTGCCGCTGGCGCAGACTTAATCGAGACCACTATCGAGCGCCGCGAGGTCGGCCCGAAAGATGTGCTGATCGAGATCAAGTTCGCCGGCATCTGCCACTCCGATATCCACACCGTGCGGGGTGACTGGGGCCCGCAGTCCTACCCGCTGGCGCCCGGGCACGAAATCGCCGGGATCGTTGCCGCCGTCGGCTCGGAGGTAACCAAGCACGCGGTTGGCGACCGGGTCGGCGTCGGGTGCATGGTCAACTCCTGCGGCAGCTGCGTGAACTGCAAGAACGGCGACGAGCAGTACTGCCTCGAAGGCATGGTCGGCACCTATGGCGCCACCGACCGCGACGGCACCATCACCCAGGGCGGCTATAGCACCCATGTGGTGGTCACCGAGGACTTCGTGCTGACGATCCCGGAGGGCATCGACCTAGACGTGGCCGCGCCGCTGCTCTGTGCCGGGATCACCACCTTCTCCCCGCTGCGACACTGGAGCGCCGGACCGGGCACAAAGGTCGCCGTGATCGGCCTGGGAGGGCTGGGGCACATGGCTGTGAAGCTCGCGCGCGCCATGGGCGCGGAGGTCACCGTGCTCTCCCAGTCGCTGAAAAAGCGCGAGGACGGCCTGCGCCTTGGCGCAGACCACTACTACGCGACCAGCGAGGAGAGTACCTTCGCCGAGCTCGCCGGCTCGCTGGATCTGATCATCAACACGGTCAGTGCACCGATCGATGTGAGTGCCTTCCTGGGGTTGCTAACCGTCGGCGGGACCATGGTCAACGTTGGCGCTCCGGCCGAGCCGCTGCCGGTTCAGGCCATGGCATTGATCGGCGGACGCCGCTCCTTTGCCGGCTCCATGATCGGTGGCATCGCGCAAACCCAGCAGATGCTGGACTTCTGCGCCGAGCATGGCATCGGGGCGGAGATTGAGGTCATCGAGGCTGCTCGGATCAACGAGGCTTACGAGCGCGTGCTTGCCTCGGATGTGCGTTACCGCTTCGTGGTCGACATCTCCACTTTGGCCTAGCGGTCCGATCGGTGCGCGAGTAACGTACCGCGACGCGTAAGCCCGGCGCCTCCCCACGCCATGGAAGACGCCGGGCTTATGCGTATTGCAGACCCTGCAAGGGTTGACCATTGTGGAGGAGCGTGGCCCCGACGTAGGATCAACCCACCCTGCGATCCTCGAGGACTGGGAGAAGTTATGCCAAAGCCATGGCACAACGGCAAGTGGATGCCGACGGTTTCGGTGCTGATGATTCTCGCGGCCGGAGCTTCGGGGTGTTCCGCTGCGCAGCCCGCGCCCGAGGACCTGCTGCCGATCCTTGCCACCGAGGACGCCGGAATGGAGAGCATCCCTCCCGAGTTTTCCTCACGGCTCGACGCGGATGACCTCAACCAGCCGACGCGCGTGCGTTTCCTTGGCGAAAACGATACGGCGGCCGTGTGGGCCGGTGTCGACGCGCAAAACCACCTGTGCGTGTATTACGACCTCGTGGACGACGACGGCGGAGGAGGCTCGGTCTGCATGCCGCCAGAATTATTCGCCGAGCACGGCAGCCACGGTAGTTCCGCCAGCGAAATAGGGAATGTCCAGCGCCACGAGGGTTATGTCCTCGCACCGGAGGGATACGTTCTGGACGAAGTGCCGAGGGGTTTGGAGAAGATCCTAGACAATCTCTACGCTGGCGACCTCAGCCGGGCCGTCGGCCCCATGGCGTTCCGGAACCACGTGACCGGCCACGAGATCACGTTCTTCCAGTGAGCCATTGGCGTGCGATCCCGGCAGGCACCGCAGCAACTACAGCTACAGCGCCTTACCCGGATTGAGGATCCCCCTTGGATCGAAGGCCTGTTTGATGCGTTGCTGGAGTTCGAGCGACGTGTCGCCGAGCTCTTCGCGCACCCACTCGCGCTTGAGTAACCCAACTCCGTGCTCGCCGGTCAGGGTGCCACCTAGATCTCGTGCCAAATGGAACATTTCCCCCAGCGCCACCTTGGCCGGACCGGTCGTGATGGACTCGTCCGGCTCGACCACGATCATGGGGTGTAGGTTGCCGTCGGCGGCATGAGCCACGGAAAAGATCCGCACGCCGGTGCGCTCGGCAATGCGTTCCAAGCCGGTGAAGGCTTCGGCCAGCCTGTTGCGCGGCACGGCGATATCGCCGATGGACACACGGCCTAGCTGCTCGAGCGACGGGATGGCGTCGCGGCGGGCCTGGACTAGGGCCTGCGCCTCGAGTTCGTCGGTGGCTCGGTGCACCGTGGTGGTGTAGGGTGCGATGGCACGGATGATTTCTTCGAGTTCAAGGTGCGCGCCGTACCCGTCGGTTTGGGCGAGCAAGAACGCCCCACCCTGAGCCCGGTGCGCCGTACCCGTAGCGAGATCAATGGCTTCAAGGGTAGGGCCATCAATAAGTTCGAGGATCGATGGTTGGATTCGCGCGGCGGTGATCGCCGAGGCGGCCCGCCCTGCCGCTTCGACGTCGGCAAAGTAGGCTGCCGCGGTCTCGGTGCGCGCGGGTTTCGGGCGCAACCGCAGGGTAGCCTCCACCACGATCCCCAAGGTCCCTTCCGAGCCGATGAACAGCGCGTTCAGGTCGTAGCCGGTGACGCCCTTGATAGTATTCCGCCCGGTCCGCACCAGCCCTCCATCCGGTAAGGCCACTAACAGGGACAACACCGATTCCCTGGTGACCCCGTACTTCGCACACCACATGCCGCCCGCGTTGGTCGCGATGTTCCCGCCGATCGAGCAGATGGCGGTGCTGGCCGGATCCGGGGCGTAGAACAGGCCGGCGTCGGCGACGGCCGCATTCACCTCGGCATTGAGCACGCCCGGCTGGACTACGGCCAGCATCTCGACGTCGTCGATGTGCAGGATCTGGTTCATCGCGGACACATCGACGACGACCTGGCCGGCGGTGGCACTGGACCCAGCCGCCAAGCCGGTGCCTGCGCCGCGTGGGACCACACTAATCCCCTCGGCGTGCGCCAAACGCAGGGCGGCGCGCACCTCCTCGACGGTGTGGCAACGCAGTACCGCATCGGGCGGCGAATCGGGCATATACCCTGAGCGGTCGGTACAGGCTGCGGCGCGCGCCGCTAGGTCTGTGTCATAGCGCGGGTGATCGGCTAACGTGCCGATATCTTCGAGTGGATCGCTGTGCATACTCCGGCTCCATCGCTTCGATTGCCTGCGCTGTTGGTGTGAGTCTACTGGCCCGATCCGCACCTGCCGGCGAGGTCGTTGGCGTGGCGTTTGGTCGTCCTCAACGCTCCGGTTGCTTAGCGGCGATTCAGGAACTCGGCAAAGGCGGCGAGTCCGGCGCGCAGCACCTCTGTTTCATTCGCGTACCCGATCCGCAGGTAGCCTTCCATGCCCAGAGCCGAACCCGGGGTGAACAGCACCCCGCAGCCTTCGAGGATTTCCACCGCGTAGTCGTGGGAGGGAGCGGCCGCGCTGTACTTCAGCAAGGCGGTGGTGCCGCCGCCGGGCTTGACGAAGCTGATGTGCTCCTGCTCCTGCACCCACGCGTCGAGGATGGACAGGTTCGTGGCGGTGAGTTCGCGCGAGCGCGCCAGGATCTTCTCGGCGTGGCGCAGGGCCATGGCCGCGAAGGCCTCGTCGATCATGCCGACGCTGATGGTGTTGTAATCGCGGTGGATCATGATGCGCTCGATGAGTGCCTCCGGCGCGGCGATCCAGCCCATGCGCAGCCCGGCCATCGAGAAGGACTTAGACATGCTCGCGGTGCTGATGCCCTTGGCATAGAGATCCGCGATCGAGGCGGTGACATGCGGTGCCTGCTGGTCGATGCAGCGGTAGACCTCGTCGCAGAGCACCCAGGCGCCGCTGAGGGAGGCCAAGTCCGCAATCTTCTGCAGCGTGGTCGCGTCGATCAGTGCTCCGGTGGGGTTATTTGGGTTATTCAGCGCGATGAGCTTGGTCTGCGGGATGAGCAGTGCGGCCAGCTCCTCGAGATCCGGCAGGAAGCCGTTCTCTTCGCGTAGCGGCAGCAAGCTGACCTCGGCCCCGAGACTGCGTGGAATCGAATAGTGCTGCTGGTAGGTGGGTACGATCGCCACGACGTGGTCTCCGGGATCGACCAAGGTTTGGTGCACCAAGGCGTTGGCGCCGATCGCCCCGTGGGTGGTCAGGACGTTGCCGGCCTTCTGCCCGGTGTAGAGCTTGGCGATCAGTTCCCGCAAATCCTCGCGACCGGCAATGGCTCCGTAGCTCAGCCGCATGGCCGAAAGCTCGTCGAGAATGCTCTCGCGCTCGCCGGCGAGGTCCAGCAGTTCGCCGACGGTCAGCGAGTCCACGCAGGTTTCGGCGAGGTTATAGGTGCAGTTGTTCTCGTACTCGTTCATCCAGATTTCGACGCCGAAGTCTTCGATCTCCATGGGGCTCCTCTGTCGTTGCCAGCGGTCGGTTGTGTCTAATATAGTGCACATAGTGTCCTGTGTGGCAAACATGTTGGCGACGAAGAGGAAATATCGTGGGTGAACCCGAAGGTGAGAGCGCGGGGCTCTTGCAGCAAGTCGGCATGGCCGTGCGCGAGCTACGGATGCGGCGTGGACTGTCCATGGTGGCCCTGTGTGAGGCGGCCGGAATCTCGCGCAGCATGCTGGCTTCCATTGAGGGCGGTAAGGCCAACGCGTCGCTGGTGACCATCGACAAGTTGGCGGCGGCGCTGGGCGTCGACTTTGCCGATCTGGTCGGTGCGCGCAGCGGCACCCCGGTGCAATCCGTGTCCGCCGCGCAGGCCTCGGTTTTGTGGCGTGCCGCTGGGGAGGGCGGTCTGGGACGGATGTTCTTGTCTACGCGCGGCGTCGGGCGGGCCGAGTATTGGGACTGGTCGCTGGCGCCAGGACAGCGCTACGATGCCCAGCCCGACGCACCGGGATCCGAGGAACTGCTGGGTGTGCAGCACGGCACGCTGACCGTGTTCTTAGACGCCGAGCGTGTGCGGGTGCCGGCCGGTACGGTGCTACGCATCCCGAGTGATCGGCACTACAGCTACCTGAATGAAGGCGCCGAAGACGTGCGGTTCGTGAGGATCGTGGTGATCAATTCGGGGCGTTGAGCCGTGGCCTCTCTACGGGGCGGATGGCTGGTGCCGATCGGATGCGAGCCGGGCCCTGTGGTTAGCGTGGTTGTGCCGGAGCTATGGGCCAAGCAACCCGATGGGGACCACGTGGATTCCGTCCCGGCGAGTGTATGCGAATTCTCCGCCGGTCACGATGATCTTGGCGAGAGGCGGTCCAGATGCGGCCTGATCCACGTTGTCGATGAATGCGGTGAGGGATTGCGCCGCCTTGTCCTCGGCATTCGCGCCGAGCTTGATCTCGAGCGCGGCCCATTGTCCATTGGGGAACTCGATGATGGCGTCGATTTCCCGGTTTCGCGAATCCCTCACGTGCATGACTTGCCCGCTGCTGGCTTGGGTGTATACGCGCAGGTCCCGAACGACAAGTGACTCGAAGAGCTGGCCGAAATACTCCAGGTCGCTGAGGAGGCGATCGGGTCCCGCACCCAGGGCGGCGGCACCCAAGGACGGGTCGACGAAGTGCCGCTTGACGGCGGCCCGAATGCGGTCTTTCGAGCGCAGCTTCGGGGACCAAGCGGGCTGGTCTTCGACCACGAAAATGCGTTCCAGGGCCTGATGGTACGCCGAAACCGATCTCGCGCTCAGTCCTCCGACCGGTCCCATATCGGCGGAGATGGTGCTGAAGCTGGCTTCGGTGCCTACCGATCGAGCCAGCGAGCGTATGAGCAAGCCAGTTCTCGCTGCATCGCGACGTGGCTCGTCCTCAAGCGCGGGCAGGTCGACACGTGCGACATCCGCCAAGTAGGAGCGCAGGAATCGCTGGGCCTGGTCGGCGCCAAGGCGCTGTAAACCAGGCCAGCCGCCTATGACTGTCCTCTCCGCAAGCGCTCGAACGGTCAGCGGGCTTCGCTGGGGCTTCAAGACCCCGCCAGCCAGGATTTCCTTCAACGACGCTTGACCGCTGGAGTGGCCGCTCTCGAAGAGAGACATGGGTCGCATTCGCATCCGCAGGATCCTGCCTGCGCCTGAGTGGCGAGTGTGGTCATCTGCGGGTACGGCAGAGCCGGCGAGCACGTACTGACCCGGAGTCTGTGCGCTATCGACCGATGCGCGCACCTGATTCCACACGCCCGGAATGACTTGCCATTCGTCGATGAACCGGGGCTTGTCGCCGTCGAGAAGCAGCGACTCGTCGATTTCGGCGAGTCTTCGAGCATTCTGATCGATATCGAGTTGGATGTGGCTGCGGGAATGGTGCCGGCCGGTTGCGGACTTTCCGCAAGCCCTGGCGCCTTCGATGAGAAGGGCGCCAGCCATCGCCTGGAGTTCAGAAATTTCCTGGTCAACAACTCTCGGAAGGTATTCCATGAGCCTATGCTACGTCTCTATCGACACGTTTGTGAATGATTTAGTGACATGTTTGTGAACGATCTATCGACACGTTTGTGAATCGCTATGGTGCAGTCGGACCGAGTGTCGCTCGGCCTACTCGGATGGCGGGAGCTTGCCGCTATGAGGCCCAAGCCGTTGCCAGATCTTTGGCCCGAGGTCCGCGAAGAGGCCGCGTTCTCCAAAGGGGCGGAAGCCTGCCCAGTGGTCGTGGGCGCGCTCGGCCGCCGCGGTGCTCAGTCCTCGGCCGCGTTGAGCCGGTGAAGTAACTCGGCGAAACGCTGCACGTCCTCGTCGGACCATTCGTCGAGTTTGCGACGCAGGTTTTGCCGAGCCTCGGTGCCCGTGGCGATCCACGAGGTACGGGCTTCATCGGTGATGGAGACCAGTTGCGCCCGGCGATCGGCCGGATCGCTGATGCGTGTGATCAGCCCTTGGGTTTCTAGCTGTTTGATGATGCGTGAAACGGTGGCCTTATCTATTTCGAGGTGCTCGGCCAATTCATTCTGTTGCTGCCCGTCGCGCTTCATCAGTAACGCCAAAACCTTGTAACCGGCCGGCTGCAACTCGGGGTGGATTTGCCGGGCGCGACGGCGCAAGGTGCGGCGGGCGCGAATCAATGTGGCGGTGAATTCTTCCTCCACCTGCTGGTACAGCTTCTCCTCGTGCATTGCTCCATTCTAGGTTCCCGTAGCAGAAATACGGTTCTCGAAACCTGAAACGTGACCCAGCCGCTACATCCGTCCTGGTGGATAGTGACAAAATGGCACCAGAAGTGTTGCATATTCGAAGGAGAGAGCGTGAGTTACCAGGTGGGCCCCGCCGAGCAAATCCCCGAGGGAGAGGCGTTGCTCGTCGATTCCAGTGACAGTGGGGCGGCCGAGGATATTGCGATCTTCCATGCTGAAGACGGCAATTTCTATGCCCTGCAAGACGAATGCACCCACGAAACCGCCTCCTTGGCGGATGGATGGATCGACGGAACCGAGGTTGAATGCCCGCTGCATTCGGCCACCTTTTGCCTGAAGACCGGCAAGGCCCTATGCATGCCGGCCACCGTAGACGCCCGCACCTATAAGGTCGAGGTCGTCGATGGACAACTCGAACTCGATATCTAGCATGGCCCGCGTACAAATCGTCGGCGCCGGTGTCGCCGGATTTACGCTGACCCGCGAGCTCATCCAGCGTGGCTACCGGGGCGAGATCGTGCTCTGTGACCCGCAGGGTTTGCCCTATGACCGGCCGCCGCTGAGTAAGGCGCTGCGCCGCGAGCACTTCATGCCCGCCAGTTGGTACGCGGAGCACGGCGTGCACTTGCGGACCGAGGCGATCAATGATCCGGCGCTGCCCGAAGCCGCCGACGAGTGGCTGGTACTGGCCACCGGGAGCAGGGCTAAGAAGCTGACCGTGCCGGGCGCCGAGCATGCGCTGAGCCTGCATACCGCCGACGAGGCCGAACTCATTGCCCGGCGTCTGGATCAGGGCATGTTCGCGATGCCCGTGGCCGTTATCGGGGCCGGCCTTGTGGGCGCGGAGTTCGCCTCCGCGGCCCGACAGGCCGGCGCTCAGGTGACGCTGTTTTCCGCCTCCAGTGCCCCCTTGGCCCGAGTACTCGGCGAAGAGATGGCGCGTGAACTACACGCCGCCCACCGCCGTAACGGAGTCGCCTGCGTGGATGCCGCCGTGACCGAGGTCGGACCGGATTATGTGGTGGCCGCCGGGCAACGGCATGAGGCCGCGCTGATCGTCGCTGCAGTAGGGGCCGAGGCCGACACCACCGTGGCCGAAGGACTTGGCCTTGCGGTGGACGATGGAATTCTGGTTGACGACGCGCAGCGGGTGATTGGCCAGCGCCAGGTGCTCGCCATCGGTGATGCGGCCCGTCGCGTCGATCATCCGCGCGCGGTGCACTGGGAAGCGGCCATGGACGATGCGGCCATTGCCGCAGCGGTGATCACCGGGCAACCGGCGCCCTCCCGCAAGATCGACTGGTTTTGGTCCGACCGTCACGATGCGCATGTCGAGGTCGTCGGTGATTTCTCGCGGGCCAGCTCCCACATCTCCCGGTTGGGGCGACGCGGAAATCTCGAGGCCGTCTTCGGACTGGACAGCGCCGGGAACCTGGTAGCCGCCTCGATGGTCGATGGCGGTTTGCTCTCCAAGGCGCTGCGCCGACTGATGGACGCCGGAGTGAGCCCCACGGCCGAGCAACTGGCCGACCCGAGCGTGGGACCGCGTGAACTAGCGAAGGCGGGCCGCTCATGAGCACCTTGCCACCGCCGCAAGTACCCGAGGCACTATGTGTGCCCACCGCCCGCGTCGGGGCTGGGTTTATTGCCGCCATCGTGGTGGTGCATGTCGGCATTAACGTGGGATTCTTCGCCCCGATTCAGGTATTACTCGGCTTGCATGCCCAGCAGATCGACGCCTCCGCTAAGGCCGCGATTCTCTCCCTCGTCACGGCCGTGGGTGCCGCGGTCTCGATGGTGGCTAATCCGCTTTTCGGTGCCCTGAGCGATCGCACCACCTCGCGCTTTGGCCGGCGCGTGCCTTGGATTTTCGTCGGAACCTTGTCCGTGGCGGCCGCGCTGCTGTTCATGTCCACCACCAATTCGGTTTCCGGGCTTGTGCTCGGCTGGGCGCTCGTGCAGGCCGCCGGTAACGCGGCACTGGCTGCGATATTCGCGGTAGTGCCCGATAAGGTGCCCGTCGAACAGCGCGGACTAGTCGGTGGCCTGGTCGCGCTGGGGCAAACCGGTGGTGCCCTAATCGGCGCCGCCATTGGCATGGTGGCCGCCGCGGATCTAGTTTTTGGGTATGCGTTGGTGGCCGTCTGTGTGGGGCTATGTGCGGTACCTTTCGTGCTGATGCGCCGAGACGTGGTGCTGCCAGCCGGTGCCCTTGAGCCGCTGCGCCTCGGACAGTTTCTGCGGAGTTTCTGGATCAACCCGGCACGCTACCCGGACTTCGGGTGGGCCTGGTTGGCTCGCTTCCTGCTTTATCTTGGGTCGCAACTGATACTGGTGTACCTGCTGTACTTCCTGCAGGATAAGTTGCACCACCCGGAACCGGCCCAGGGCGTGCTGGTACTCACCGCGGTCTATGCGGTGTGCGTGATTTTTTCCGCGGTACTCTTCGGGCGCTTCTCGGACCGCGACGGGAAGCGTAAACGGTATGTGGTGCTCTCCTCGCTCATCGTCGCCGCGGCCGCAATACTGATGGCGTTCTGTAGCGTGTTCTGGGTGGCCGTGATCGGCGCCATGTTACTGGGTGTGGGCTTTGGTTCCTATCTGGCGGTGGACTTCGCGCTACTGACGCAGGTGCTGCCACATGCCGATTCGCGCGGCAAGGATTTGGGCGTGATCAACATTGCCAATTCGCTACCGCAGGTGGTGGCCCCCGTGGTGGCTTGGATTTCGGTGACCTGGCTGGGTGGCTACCCGGCGCTGTTCCTCTCCGCCGCCGTGGTGTCACTCGCCGGGGCCTGGCTGGTTACGAAGGTCAGGAGCGTGCCCTAATGGGCGAGGCCTTGCAGTGGCTACTCAACGATGCCCCGTGGGGTGTGACCTTCGTATTCTTCTTCTGCGGTGCCATGATCCGGGCCAACACCACCTATTGGATCGGTCGCGGAGTGGCCAAGGGGGTTGAACATACCCGTTTTCAGCGTCATCTCGAGGGCCCGGTCTACCAGCGGGCCCAACGATTTATCGTTCGCTGGGGTGTGCTGGCGGTGCCACTGAGTTTTTTGACCGTGGGGGTGCAAAGCGCCGTCAACGCCTCGGCCGGTATCAGTCGTATGCCGCTACGCCGCTACCTCCCGGCGGTGGTCGTTGGATGCTTGCTCTGGGCGCTGGTGTACACCACGGTGGGGATGGCCGTGGTGTATGCGTGGCTGGCCCTCGAATGGCAGTGGTTGGCTCTCGGCGCGGTCGTTATTGCGATCACGGTCTTCGTTATTCTGCGCGGCCGTCGCCGACGCGCGGGTGTGCCAGAATAAACTCTCCATTCATCAGCACTGCACCCATGAGACGGAAGGCCTAGCCGATGCCGACCAGCCAGCCAGCGCGAGAACCGCGTCGCGCGCAACTCGACGATCTCGATCGTAAACTTCTGCGACTGCTCTCCGAGAACGCGCGCCGAACCAATAACTCGCTGGCCGAGGAGCTGGGTATTGCGGCATCGACCTGCCTGGCACGGCTCAATGCCCTCCGCGAAAGCGGCGTGATTTCACGCTTTACCGTGGAAGTCGATCCGCAGGTCCTCGGCCGTGAACTCGAAGCGCTGATCTTTGTGCGCATTCGGCCCGGGGCGCGGCATTTGATGTCGAGCTTTGCCACCGAAATGCGGCGCAAGGCCGGGGTGCGACAGCTCTTCTTCCTCGGTGGGGCCGATGATTTCGTGTTGCACGTGGCCGTGCGCAACTCGGCCGATGTGCGTCAATTCGTGTTGGATAACCTCTCGGCCAACCCCGCCGTGGCCACTACGCAGACCTCCATCGTCTTCGAGCACAGCATCGGCACCGACGAGTACTGAGCCGGTCCTGCGTTCCGCGCCACACATGGAAGGCTAAATGGGCCATGAAATCAGCACTAATTTGCTCGGGCCATTTGGGGTTACGCTGGGGGCACCAAGTTCCTAGAGCCCGACCCGTGGAGGGAAAATGGACACGAAAGTCACCGAATGTAGCGTCGAGAATTGTTCGTTCAACGACCACACGCACTGCAACGCTTCCGGTATTACGATCGCCGGTGCCTCCGAACATGCTCAGTGCGCCACCTTTATCGACATTGGGGTCAGCGGTGGACTGCCAAAGGTGCTGGCCAGCGTCGGCGCCTGCCAGCGAACCGAGTGCGCTCACAACGATCACCTGATGTGCAATGCGCCGCAGGTAAAGGTCGGGCCGGGTGCCGACGTCGCCGACTGTCTGACCTACGAACATAAGTAAAGAATTCAAGAGCCAACGGGACGTGAAACCACGTCCCGTTTGTTCTGCCCAAAACGATGTTGCAGGTATTCGAATTTGGGGACGTACCAGCGAGTATGCCGGACGGGAAATCGATTTAATCGAAGAAAAATGCTAGACTTGATGATCCTTTCATGGACCACTGTCTTCGCGGCAGGTCGCCGACGAAGACCTATGGACGAGAGAATCAGGAGGTCGAACCATGAATATCGAGTTCACCGTGGCTACCGCGTTGGCAACATTATTGGTGCTGGCCGTGATCAGTGTGTTCTTGGTGCTGGCCTATCGCCGCACCCAGGCGGAGGAAATTCGTAAGAACCTAGTGAAGCAGGCGAAGAAGCTGGGCCTGGCCGCCCCCGAGGACCTAGAAACAAAGGTGCTCCAGCGTCGGGTGCGTGAGGCCAAGAAACAGCAGAAGCAAGAAAAGCATCTGAAAACCGCATAGCGTGGGCGGGCAATCCTTCGTAGCGAAGGGTTGCCCGTTTTGCATTGTCAGGCCAGCCGTTAGAGCCGCGCGGATGCCGGGTTGGTCACATGGGGCTGTGAGCTTGCTGGCCTAGAGGCGGGTTTTGGTCAGCCGGTTATGCGGTACGGGATTTACTAGATGGTGCACAGACTTAGTGAATCGGGAGAACACGCATGAGCACCATTCCATTGGGGGAAGATATTTTGTTGGCGCGCCATGGCGCGAACATCATCAAGTTCCGTCAAGACCGCAAGAATGGTCGCACGGTGGCGTACCTGCGCAACGGTCAGACCGATACGGCAGCCAATCTGGTCGCCCGCGTCGGAGCGCTCACTCCAGCAGATTCCATGCGAGGCGCTGCCGAACGTTTCCTGAACGACGAGGCGACCGTCTCACGCCGTGAGGCACGCACTCTGGCGAAAATTTCGCTGGGCTACAGCATTGTGGCCGGTGTCGTATTCGGCGGCCTACTCCTAGTGCTCTATCACGTCGGCGGTGCCGACAGCCTGCAGTACCTGACGAGTTACAGCTTCTAACGCGCCGACCCTCGCTAATCCCATGTACCGAATAGGTACATGGGATTTTGTACATTGCAGCCTCGTTTTTCGGCGAGGCAACGCATAGGATGAGCACAATTCCATCGAGGGGAGTATGCAATGCGTTTCGTACTAGAGGTTAATTTCGACACCGAAACCATGCAGGAGCAACCGCTGGAGCAGTTGCAGCATGTGCTCAGGTCACTGGCCAATCATATTGAGCTGTATCCCATGGAACACGGCGTAGAGGGTGAGGTCTTCGATACCCGCCACGAGGGCGTCGGGGAGTGGGCCCTGCTCGACGACTAGCTATCGAAGCTACGGCACCATACCGTCGATCAGCGCCCGGAGTCCACGCTGAAACGACGCGTCGGAGGTCGGCACTTCGGTACGCCGCTGCGCCTCAATGGCCTCGGTGAAATTCTGTGTTTCCTCATGGTGTGCGCCGGCATCAAAGATGTCATGCGGCGCCGAGGTATCCATCGCCGAGCCGAAAATGAAGGATTCCAGGGCCACGATCGTGGGCACGACCTGTTCCTGAGCCAAGCCGGCCTCGGTCAGTGCGCGCGCCACCCGCTCATACATGCGCAGGGTTCGGGGCGAATCGGCAACGGGCAGCACCGCGATGACCGGGATGAGTGGAATGTGATTGGAGAAGGTGTCCCGGTAGCTCGTGGCCCAATGGCCCAGCGCCTCGCGCAACGGCAGCGTATCGAAGCTGGAGCTATCGACCTGGGTCATCACGCTTTCCTGGATCCACTGCAATAGATCCTGCTTGGAATCAACGTGGTTGTAGAGCGCTGACGGAGAGACACCCAAGGACTTCGCGAGGCGTTGCATGGTCAACCCCTCATAGCCACTGGCGGTGACCAATTCGAGCGCGTGCTGCGTAATGCGCTCACGATCGAGCACGCTGGTACGCGGACGACCCGCCTTGCGGTGGCTATTTTCGACCACGATCATCTCCCTGACGTCGACTACTTCACAAAACCGTCACGATACCCTATGCTGGATTCAAAGATAAATGAACTCAATTCATTTTGAACGAGGAGAATCCCTTCATGAAGCATCTGGAACGCGACGTTGTGGTCGTTGGCGCCGGCCCCTCCGGCTTGAACGCAGCCTATGAGCTGCAAAAGGTCGGCAAGACCGTGGCCGTCTTGGAAGCCCGCGATCGCGTTGGGGGGCGCACTTGGACCGACGTCATGGACGGGGCCACCATCGAGATCGGTGGACAGTGGATCAGCCCGGACCAGACCGCTCTCTACGACCTAATCGACGAGCTGGGGATCGAGACCTTCGAACGCTACAAGCAGGGCAAGAGCGTCTACCGTGCCACCGATGGCACCGTGACCGTATATGACGGGGCGGACTTCCCGGTCTCCGAGCACACGGTTGCTGAAATGAACAAGCTCATCGGCCTGATGAACGAGTTGGCCACCGCGACCAACCCGGATAAGCCCTGGGATCACCCGCAGGCCGCCGAACTGGACAAGATCTCTTTCCATCACTGGCTTCGCGAACAGTCCGATGACGAGCTGGCTTGCCTGAACGTCGGTCTGTTCATCGCCGGTGGCATGCTCACCAAGCCGGCCCACACCTTCTCGGCGCTGCAGGCCGTGTTGATGGCAGCCTCCGCCGGCTCGTTCGACAACCTCGTCGACGAAGACTTCATCCTGGATCGTCGCATGAAGTCCACCATGCAGGGTGTGTCCAAGGCCGTGGCCGAGCGCCTCCACGAGCAGACGCTCTTCCTGAACAACCCGGTGCTGAAGCTTGAATGGTCTGAAGACGGCGTGGTGGCCCACGGTGCGGACGTGACCGTAAGCGCCAAGAAGGTCATCTTGGCCGTTCCGCCGAACCTCTACAACCGCATTAGCTACTTCCCGCCGTTGCCACGCTGGCAGCACGTGACCCACCAACACCAGTCGATGGGTCTGGTCATCAAGGTGCACGCCGTCTACGAGACCCCGTTCTGGCGCGAAGAAGGCCTGTCGGGTACTTGCTTCGGACCGAACCACCTGGTGCAGGAAATCTACGACAACACCTTCGACGGCGAATCTACCGGCACCCTCGTCGGCTTCATCTCCGATGTGGAAGCCGACAAGATCTGGGCCATGGAGAGTGACGAAGAGCGCAAGGAAACGATTCTGAAGGCCATCGCCGAATTCCTTGGCGACAAGGCACTCGATCCGAAGGTCTTCTACCTCTCCGACTTCGGATCCGAGGAATGGACCCGTGGCGCCTACGCCACCAGCTACGACCTCGGCGGTCTGTACCGCTTCGGACCGAGCCAGAACGAGAACGTGGGACCGATTTACTTCTCCTCCTCGGATTTGGCCGGCGCCGGCTACCAGCACGTCGACGGCGCGGTCCGGATGGGCCGCCGCACCGCCGCACGTATTGTCGCCGAATTGGATGGCACCGCATACGACGAGTCCTACGACGGCGAAAAGTCGATCGCGTCGCTGGTTACGCAGTAACCACCGAGCACGGAACGACGAGCGCACTGCCACCTCATCCGGGGGGTAAGCGCCGCGCGGGGCGGAGCCATCATCATGGCGTCCGCCCCGCGCTCTTCTGTATAACCGGTAGCCGCCAAGAGTCCCAGATGACTTGGTACGTGACGCGTATTCGCCGGGACCCGGGTGGGGCGATAGCATGGCATCGTCGAGGGAGAACCGAACAAAGGAACATCGCATGCGCGTACTTCGAGCCACCGCTCTGCTGCTGGCTGGGCTGCTGGCATTGTCCGCGTGCGCACCGCAAGAATCGGCACCTCCGAGCGAAGAACCCACGGTGATTACCGTGGCCGCGGCCGCCTCCTTGCAACGGGCCTTTGGGGACATGCAGCAGTCGTTCGAGAAGGCCAACCCCGATATTCGTATTGAGTCGATCCTTTACGATGGCTCCTCCACCTTGGCTACGCAGATTCTCGAGGGCGCGCCGATCAACGTCTTCGCCTCGGCCGACACCCGCAATATGCGCTCGGTACAGGAGGCCGGTTTGACCTCCGAGCCACGCATCTTTGCCACCAACACGTTGGTGATCGCCGTTCCGAAGGGAAACCCGGGACATGTCACCTCGCTGGCGGAATTGGCCGATGCCACCACCGTGCTCTGTGCCCCGCAGGTGCCCTGCGGACACGCCTCGCAGGAACTCTTGCGCAACGCCTCGGTCAAGGTGACCCCCGCCAGCATGGAGCAGAATGTCACCGCCGTGTTGGCCAAGGTCGCCGCCGGTGAAGCCGAAGCGGGGCTGGTCTACGCCACCGATGTGGCCGGAGACGACGCGGTGGAATCCATCCGCCCGGACGGCGCCGATGAGGTGGTGAACTACTACCCGGCCGCCGCGCTGACGGTGGGGGAGCAAAGCACCCAAGAGGCCGCCCAGCGGTTCGTCGACTTTGTCGCCGGTGGTCCGGGGCAACAGATCTTGGCGCGCTACGGTTTTGGTGCTCGGGCCGAACCGAGCGAGAACTAGCCGTGGCCCGAGTCCCGGTTGATGTGGGCACCCGTGCCCCGGTGATTGCCGTGCTCCCGGCATTGCTCGGGCTGGCACTGCTGGTGCTGCCGCTGATCGCCTTGGTGTCGCGTGCCTCGTGGGGCACCTTGCTCTCGGACGTCACCAGCAAACAAGCGCTAGATGCCC
This sequence comes from Glutamicibacter endophyticus, assembly GCF_048457885.1. Classification (NCBI taxonomy): domain Bacteria; kingdom Bacillati; phylum Actinomycetota; class Actinomycetes; order Micrococcales; family Micrococcaceae; genus Glutamicibacter; species Glutamicibacter endophyticus. Next base: position 2,948,950 of record NZ_CP174200.1, on the reverse strand, counting down.
TCTCGCTCTCATTGCGCACCGGTCTGGCCTCCACGACTCTATGCGTGCTGCTCGGAGTGCCCCTCGCACTGGTGATTGCCCGTAGCCCGGCACGCGTCGCGCACCTGTTGCGTGCACTGGTGGCCGTACCGCTCGTTCTGCCGCCCATGGTTGGGGGTGTGGCATTACTTTTCCTCTTCGGACGCTCCAGCCCGGTGGGTGCCTGGATCGAAGCGCTCTGGGGCGTCAGCCTGACCTTCTCGACCACCGCGGTGGTCTTGGCGCAGGCCTTCGTGGCCCTGCCCTTCTTGGTACTGTCCGTGGAAGGTTCCCTGCGCTCGGCAGGCGCCGGCTACGAGCAGAGCGCCGCAACCCTCGGGGCGGGACGGTGGATGGTGCTCACCCGGGTCACCCTGCCGCTGGCGGCCCCCGGATTAGTGGCCGGTGTCATTCTGTGCTTTGCCAGGGCCATTGGTGAATTTGGGGCCACCGCGCTGTTTGCCGGCAACGCCCCAGGGGTCACCCAAACCATGCCTCTGGCCATCTACACCGCGTTCAACGGGGCCGGCACCGGCCGCGAATCGGCCGTGGCACTGTCCTTGCTGCTCCTAGCCACCGCCATTTTGGTGTTGCTTTCGGTGCGCGCTTGGCGGCCAGGAGCGTTGAAATGAGCCCCGGGTTTTTCGCAGACTTCACCGTGCAACGGGCAGCCTTCGAGGTGCGGGTTGAACTTGAGCTGCATCAGGGACAGGTACTGGCCCTCATGGGGCCAAGCGGTGCAGGTAAGTCCACCATCGTCTCGGCCATCGCCGGGCTCGAACGTATCGACGCCGGGCGGATCAGCCTCGATGGCACGGTGCTGGCCAGCCCCGGCGTGCACCTGCCCCCGCACCGCCGGTCCATTGGCCTGCTCGGGCAGGAACCGAACCTCTTCCCGCACCTGGACGCGCGGGCGAATATCGCCTTTGGCGCACGGGCCGCGGGTATGGCTAAGGCAGCGGCATTGGCATTGGCCGAGCAGTGGCTCGAACGCATTGGCCTGCCGGGCATGGCCGCTCGAAAGCCGGCCGAGCTGTCCGGGGGACAGCGTCAGCGCGTGGCCCTGGCCCGAGCCTTGGCCGCCGGACCGCGCATGCTGATGGTCGACGAGCCCTTCGTGTCCTTGGATGTCGAAGCGGCCGCGGATATGCGCACGCTGTTGCGCCACGAATTGGACCGCACCAAAACCCGCACCATCGTCATCTCGCATTCGGCCGTGGACGCCGTCGAATTGGCCGACGAGCTGATCGTGATTGAACATGGCAGCGTGGTGCAGCGCGGTCAGGTGCGCCACGTGCTGGCACAACCCCAGACGCGTTTCGTCCGAGCCGTGGCCGCCACCTTGCCTGCGGCCGATGACCCGGCCCGAGGTTGAACGCAACAATCTGGTATCGGCCGGTGGTGGTGCGCGCAATCGGTGGTTGAATGTGAGCATGGCACCGAAAGTACTTTTTATATGCTCCAGTAACGCCGGAAAATCGCAAATGGCTGCGGCCCTTATGGACCAGATATCCAAGGGGACGGTTACCAGTTACTCCGCCGGAACCAACCCCGGCTCGGGGATCAATCAGGAGGCGGTGGCCTCGTTAGCCGAAACCGGCGCGGATATGTCCGGCGGGGTACCCAAGCCAATCGATCCGGCAGTGGTCGCCGAGGCTGACCGCGTGGTAATCCTCGGCTCCGAAGCACGCCCGGTCCTGGACCCGGAGGTGAACGTCGAACGCTGGGTGACCTACGAACCGAGCGAAGACGGGGTGACCGGAGCCGAACGCATGAATATGATTCGCGACGAAATCGCCACGCGCGTCACCGAGCTGTTCCACGAACTCAACGAGGACTGATATCGGCACGATGGTTTCGCACCGATCGCGTTCTGCCTGGTGGTTCCCGGCCGTGGCCCTAGTGCTGACCGGCTGGTGCGCCAATCAGTATGTGCCCCTGATGGGCTGGTATCAGCAAGAGCGCGGGCTGAGCGAACTAGCCAGCACCCTGGTGTTGGCCAGCTATGTGATCGGCCTGTTGCCGGCTCTGCTCTTTGGCGGGAACTGGGCCGATCGCTATGGCCGAAAACCCTTCACCCTGGTGGCGTTGGGTTGCTCGCTGACCGCATCGCTGGTGATGATGCTGGGCCAGTTCGATCCGCTGGGCCTCTACGCCGGGCGCGTGCTCACCGGGCTGGGGATGGGGTTGGCCATGGTGGCGGCCACTACCTGGGTCAAGCATAGCGCCGGAACGAAGGGAGCGAGCCGCGCGGGGTTGAGTACCTCGTTAGGCTTCGCCCTTGGCCCGGTGCTCTCTGCAGCGATTGTGGGGATGAGCGGCAGCCCGGAAGCTGCCTACGCGGCGCATGCCGCCAGCACCCTGCTGTGGTTTATTCCGTTGTGGCTACTGGCCGCCGAGGTGGACACGCGCCAGGTGGTCATCGCCGTGGGGCCCGGCACTAGTGCGCAAAATATGCGCCGCTTCACCTGGGTCGTGCTACCGATGGCACCGTGGGTCTTCGGGCTTGCGACCAGCGGGTTCGCCATTGTTCCGGCGCTCGTGAATAACGCTCAGGGTCCTTCGTTACTGGTGAGCACCGCTACCGTTGCCCTCACCATGGGGATGGGTGTGTTGGTGCAGCCATTAGTGGAACGGTTTAATCGACCGGATTCGGTGCGCATGATCGTGCTGGGTCTCGTCGTGGGGCTAGTGGCCTACGCATTCATTGTCCTTGCCGCTCTGACCGGTCAGGTCATCGTTGGACTTTTGGGCTCGTTTACGGCCGGGTGCGCGAACGGGATCTTACTCAAGGGTGGCCTCACCCAGGTGCTGGATCTGGCCGCCGAGGCGGAGGCAGGCAAGCTGACCGGGCGTTTTTACGCCATGTGCTACGTCGGGTTCTTGTTTCCGACGTTGATGGCCCTATTCAGAAATCTTGGTGATCCGCTGTATTTCGTGCTGCTTTTGGCGCTGGCCTGTGGGCTGTGTCTTGTGCTGGTACTTGCCGGGCGCCGTTTCCTGCCCGGGCGCGGCGGCCTGCAGGTGGTCGAGCACTGAGCCGTTCGCGGAGCTACGGGGTATCGTGCTGCAACAATGCGGTGGTGCGGTACGGGATGACGTCGCGAAGGATCATCGATGTCGAGGTTCGCGTAATGCCGGGGCAGAGTCGAATGACCTCGCTAACCCGGTAAAGGTCGTCGGGGTCCTTGGCCGCGACGCGCAGGAGCAGATCGGTGTCGCCGGCCGGGGCGACGCATTCGAGCACTTCGGGGATCTGCCGCAGCGCTTCAATGGAATCGTCGAGGCGGGCCTGATCCAATTCGGCGCTCACCACTGCCGAGACGCCACGCCCAAGGGCCGCGGGGCGCACCCGTGCAGTGTTGGGGCGCAAAGCACCGGAATTCGCGAGCCGTTCGAGGCGCGACTGCACGGTGCCGCGGGCTAAACCGAGTTGCTGAGCCAGCATCATAATCGGAACACGCGGGTCGTTATCCAGAGCCAGCAGGATACGCCGATCGGTTTCATCGAGCTGGTACGTATCCTGATTCATCGCTACTGTCTCCTGTATTGAGATCCGTGTGACCCGAGGGTGAAGGCCCGTAGAAAATTTTAGGCAATATGACCAGCGAACCCCAACCTTATTGCACGCTATGACCGGTTTTATTGCGGAATGCTGGGTGCCATTCGAGCGTGAAATGTCCACAGTTGCGCGGATGTGCCCCTCTGCGGCCCAGCGGGCAGTACGCTTTCGTATATGAGGTTTCTGCGATTGGAAGATGTGGCCGAGGAGCTTAACGTGAAGCTCCCGCAGGTCAGGTCCCTGGTGAAAAGCGGGGAGCTACCCGCGATTCAGATTGGTGGTCGCGGGATGTGGCGGGTGGAACGCGTGGAACTTGAAAACTACATCCAGCGCCGGTACAGCGAAGCCCGAGAGGAAATCGCCAAGGGACTCGGCGAAGACTGAGCACCATGCGGGCTCGCCGGGAGCGCTATGCTCTCGACGGGCCCACAGAAGTAATGGCGCACGGGGTCTAGCCCTCGGCGTCGACGTAGTGGTTCAGCGCCTGACGCACGAAGGCAGCCTGCCCCTGATAGTTCGCGGCAAAGCGGGGATCATCCACATACATGTCCGCTAGGCCACGCACATACTGTGCGGTGTGCTGCGGCGAATCGTGGGCCGGCGTGCCAGGGATGCTGCGCAACCAGTCGACATGCTCGGCAGCCAATTCTTGGGCTTCGGCGCCTTGCGGATCGGCTCCTGCGGCACCTAGTTCTGCCCACCGTTTGTTCAACTCGGCGACGCGCTGCATCATCTGATGTTGTCCTTCCGGCCCTTGGGCCTTCCACCAGATGTTGGAGCTCTCGTAGCTCTCCTTTCCCCAGCGGGCAATGACTTCGTCCTTGTATTGCTCGTTGAAACCGTCGAATGTCTTATTCATGTCCAGCGTTCCTTTCGTGTCGATGGTCTCGATGGTGGTGCGCAGCGCGGATATTTGCCGGTCGAGGAGCTCGCGTTGCTGCCGCAGATCCTCGATATGCGTTTGCAAGGCCTGCACCTGGTCACGTTGGTTGTCGAGGATTTCGCCGATGACCTCGAGTTTGAGCCCGAGTTGCCGGAGCAAGATGATCCGTTGCAGGCGCAGGATTTGTGGTTGTTCGTAGTAGCGGTAGCCGTTCGGCGCGGTGAACGCCGGTTCCAATAGACCGATGTGATCGTAGTGACGCAGGGTGCGGCTGGTGACTCCGGCCGCCCGAGCTACCTCATTGATCGAATGTACGGCCACGTGACTCTGGTCTTGAGCGTTCATGGACTCCACGATATTGGTTGACGTTACGTCAAGTTCAAGGGTCTCATTCGCAGCGCATGGACCGGAACGATCAAAATGCCCGTCCATGTCGAAGTACATCGCAGTGAATTGATCAATATGACCGGTGCAAAGTGAGTCAGTTGCGCAGTCTGTTGGGTGTGTTGTTATCTAGTACCAGAAAATGACTTTGAGGCCACCGCCGAGAGGTCATCGTCGCCGAGGCTGACAGTACACCACCTGCCACCGCGGACAGCGCCGGTCAAGCATGCCGGATGACTTAGACATACTTTTGAGGCGGCCCGCGGTCATTCTTTGGTCAAAAGAATGAGCGCGGGCCGCCTCAGTGCGTAGTATCGAGAAAAATCAAACGTAGAGAAAGAAACGCGCATGGCTAAAATTTTTCAGATCGGCGCAGCTGGCGGGATTGGTCGCCGACTCAGTGAAATGCTCGTCAGGTCCGGGGCTCGTGTTACGGGGATGCACCGCTGGGCAGAGCAAGCCGCCGTTATTGAGGGCACCGGGGCGGCTGCCGTGCGCGGTGACCTGATTGAAGACTCGGTGCAACGCTTGGCGGAGCTGATTGCAGGGCACGACGTCGTGGTCTTCTCGGCGGGCGCTCATGGAACCGGCGTGGAACAAACCAATTTGATCGACGGAAAAGGTCTAGAAAAAGCGGTGGACGCTGCCCTGCGTGCCGGGGTGCGTCGCTTCATTCTGGTTTCGGTGTTTATGGACGCGCACCGGGGCTCGCAATCCACGGACGGATTCGAGAACTATATTCGCGTCAAACGCGAAGCCGACGTGTATTTGGCCGCCACAGATCTGGAATGGGTGATCGTGCGGCCCGGTCGACTGACCGATGGTGAGGGTAGCGGCCTAGTGGCCGCCGGTCCGGCGCTTCAGTACGGGACCGTGTCCCGGGATAACGTCGCCGAGTTCATCCATGAGGCTATTTATACCCCGGCCCTGCGTCGCCGCGTCATCGAGCTGGTGGACGGGGACAAGCCAGTGTCCGCCGCGATGCGTGAGCTCATCGACTCCTTCTGACAGAATAAGGCGCGTGGGAACAGCTTCGCTTTCGTACTCAGCGCACGGCGCATGGCACTCTTGGTGGGTCCAAGTTGTGGCAGCGCTCATGTCCTTAGTTGTGGCCCTTGGCCCGTGGTGGCTGACTCAAGGCACCGCCGAACAATTTCAGAGTTGGCCGCATGCCGTCTCCGCGCCGCTGGCTCTGCTCGGCACCATGGGTATGGCCCTTCTGTTGGTGGCCGTACTCGCCCGGACCGTGGGCGATGGGGTTCTGCGTTTCACCGTGGTGGTGGACGTGGTGTTCTGCCTTGGCGTGCTGGCGTTGACATTTGGTGCGTTACTGGGCGCCTCGTCCAAGGCGCTGGCCTCGCCCTTGCCGGTGTTGAGCGTCGTGCAATTATGGACCGTCGGGGTGTGTCTGCTCTTGGGTCAACTTGCCCTGTGGTCTATCGCTCGTGGCACCATGATCTCTCTCGTGTTGGCCGTCGCGGTGTTGGGCTTCGCCCCGAGCTATTGGGCTGCAGCAATGGGTACCGTGCTGCACGCGCCGGTGAAAGTACAGGGTTACTTGGAGCTGGCCGGTCCGCTGTGTCTGGGGATTGCTCTGGGCGTGCTGGGATTCCTTCACGTAGCCAACCTCGCCATCTGGGCGGTCGCATTGCTTATTCAGTGGCTGATGCCCGGGGTGCTTGGCGCCACCCTCTGGGTGCTACGTGGTGCCACCGAACATCAGGACGTGGGCATTGCTCAGCTGTGGAAGACCGGCGCGCAGCTCGTCCGCGACCAAGAACCCTTGTGGCCAGCGGTGACCACCTTGGCGGTGGCCATGCTTTTGAGCGTGATGCTATTGATCGTTGGCAAGGTTAAGGCGCGGCGTTAGGGCACGAGCCGGAGCGCCCGTGCCGCCGGACGGTTACTGCGCGCGCGTATCCGACGCGGTGAGCGGGCGGGACGGGATCTCGATTACGGCCAGCGTGCAGCGCGAGAGGCAGATGAGTTTGCCTTGTTCATTGCTGATTTCAATGGACCATACCTGTGAGCGGCGTCCGATCATGACCGGGCTGGCCGCACCATAAACCCATTCGCCACGAATGCCGGGACGTAAATGGTTCGCGTTGATCTCTTGACCCATGACCTGGTAGATCGAGCTGTCCACCACTAGGTGGCCGCCGAGGGAGGCCAACGTTTCGGCGAAGGCTACGGAGGCGCCTCCGTGTAGTACGCCGGCCGGTTGGATGGTGCGTTCATCGACCGGCATGCGTCCGTGAATCGATTGGGCTTTTAGTTCGGTGATTTCGATGCCCAACTGTTCGCCCAGTCCACCGCTGATGGTGGCCAGGTGCCCGGCCGCCTCCGGGGAGAACCATATGGAGTCTTGCCGATCAGCCATATTTGCTGCCTTTCGCGAGATAACCCGTTGGCTCAATCCTAGCTTCTGGCGTGGGCACTACACTGTTGGGGTGATCTCCGAGAACGAGCGTGACCCGCTGGAACTAGTGCAGCCCATTATTCTGCGTATCGATAAGCATGATCCGCCTTCTGCCGAGGAGGCAATTAGCGCCGTGGCGCGGGCCGCGGTCTTGGCGTACCTCTCGGCGCCGCAGGACGAACGCTGGCAGCTCTGGGCGCAGCAGGCCTTCGCGAAGTCGGTACGCCGCGCCAACCCGAAGTTTTTCGCGAGAGTGCTTGAGGAAACTGAGCATGGAATGATCAGCGAGGTCGGTAAGGCCCAAGCCGTTGGCCTGTTGCCATTACCCGCGGCGGGTTTGCCCAAGCTGATTGCCAAGCTACAGGTTTCCGGTACGCAACTAGAGCCCGATGAGCAAGGACTTCGAGCCCCGGTGACGATTGCGCTGAATCTCGGCTTGGGGATGTCGACAGGCAAGGCGGCGGCCCAAGCTGCCCACGCCCTGTTCGCATGGCTCATCGAGGCGCCAGCACCCCAAGTAGAAGCCTGGCTGAAAGAACACGCGCCGGTCGGGGTCTTGTGGTTAGAGCGCCGGGAGTTTGCCGCCGTGGCCTCACGAGCCGTGGGGCCGGTAATCCAAGATGCCGGGCGCACCGAGATTGAGCCTGGCTCTTCCACCGCCTACGTATTGCAGACCGAGGTCTGATCCGGGATTTCGGACGCTGGGTGTGTCGCGGGCCCCTATTTCCGCGTGGTTGCTGGTGTTCTTGAACTATGGAGAACTTTGCCGCACCCGTGAATGTTGATCGTGCCCCAAATCAGTGGAGTGGGCGTATCGATGGCGATACCGCCGAGCACCTGCGCTGGCATCAGCAGGTGGCCGCGCTGGACGAAAACACCGCCCCGGGCGCCGTGGCGCTCCTGGGATTCGCCTCGGATGCCGGGGTGAAGCGCAACGCAGGGCGCCCCGGCGCCGCCGAGGGGCCGGCCGCATTGCGCGCCGCACTGGGTTCGATGGCGATTCACGTGCCACGAGGAATCGTCGACGCCGGTGATGTCGTGGTGCACGGCGATGAATTGGAATCCGGGCAGCACCGGTTGGCCGAGGCGGTCACGGCGTTGCACCGTCGTGGCACGCTGCCGATTGTGCTCGGCGGCGGACACGAAACTGCATACGGATCCTTCATGGGACTACATGCCGCGGTCGACGGGGCGCGGATTGGCATCCTGAACCTTGATGCCCACTTTGATCTGCGTAGCGCCCCGCGGCGCAGTAGTGGCACCCCATTTTTGGACATTGCCCAGCACCTGCAGGGAACCGGTGAGGCGTTCAACTACGCGATTGTGGGCATCAGCCGCCCGAATAACACCGGCATCCTCTTCGATAAGGCGGAGCAGCTTTCGGTGCGCTACCTGCTGGACGAAGAGAGCCAGAGCTTGTCCGAGGTCAGCGGATTCGTTGCCGATTTCCTAGCGGAGATCGACGTGCTCTACCTGACCATCGACCTTGATGTGTTGCCGGCCAGCGTGGCGCCTGGAGTCAGTGCACCGGCTGGTTATGGGGTGCCCTATGAAGTCATCCATGGTATTTGCCGACAGGTGGCTGCCAGCGGCAAGTTGGGCCTCGTGGATGTGGTTGAGCTGAACCCGCACTTCGATGTGGATGCGCGCACCGCACGGAGCGCGGCTCGTTTGATTCACACTCTGGCAAGTGTTGGGTAGTTCCGAATTGAATGTTTGACCCCACAAACATTATGATGAGGTGACGTCGAAGAATTCTTCGGCGTCACCTCATCATGCAATGGAGCGGGTCAATGAAACTTCGCGCGGTTACCGCGTCGCTGGCGGCAATACTGCTGGTGCTAATTACTGGTTGTTCGGCAACGGATCCGCAACCGGTAGCCGATAAGCGCCCAATGGTGCTCACCACCTTCACGGTGCTCGCCGATATTGCCCAGAACGTCGCCGGCGATCACCTGCGCATCGAATCCATCACCAAGTACGGGGCGGAGATTCACGGTTATGAACCAACTCCGGACGACTTGCGGCGTGCCGCAGGCGCCGACCTCATCCTCGACAACGGGCTGAACCTCGAAGCCTGGTTCGCAAAATTCGTGCGCGATATCCGCGCTCCCCACGTCACCGTCAGCGAAGGTATAGAACCCATCGCCATCGCCGAAGGTGAAGCGGGGGGACACCCAAACCCTCACGCTTGGATGTCACCGCTCAACGTCAAGGTCTACGTCCAAAATATGGTGAAGGCCTTCAGCGAGTTGGACCCGGAACATGCCGCCGAGTACCGACGAAATGGTCAGGAGTATCAGCGCAAGCTGCAACGGGTTCACGAGCGACTGCTCGAGCAAATCAGCGAGGTGCCTGCCGCGCAACGCTACTTGGTCACCTGCGAGGGAGCCTTTTCCTACCTCGCGCGCGATGCCGGACTCACCGAGCGCTACCTGTGGGCGGTCAACACCGACGGTCAGGCCGCTCCGCGCGCCGTTGCCCGGGTCATCGACGAGGTCCGTGAACAGCGCGTTCCCGCCGTGTTCTGCGAGTCCACCGTCTCTAACGCGCCCATGCAACGGGTCGTTGAATCGGCTAACTCGAGCTACGGCGGCACCCTCTATGTCGACTCCCTGTCCGAGCCCGACGGCCCGGTGCCCGACTACCTCACGCTGATCACCCACGACACCGAAACCATCGCCAACGCCCTGAACGGAGCCACACCATGAACCTCAGCGTCGACGTGCAGAACGTCACCGTACACTATGGCCCGGTGCGCGCCCTTGACGGGGCGAGCCTCAAACTTGAGGCGGGGCGGGTCTGCGGCCTGGTGGGCATGAACGGCTCGGGCAAGTCGACCCTGTTCAAGACGATCATGGGGCTGCTTAAACCCGACACCGGGTCCGTACGGGTCGGTGGCATGGACCCGCAGCAGGCACGCAAGCGTGGACTGGTTGGGTATGTGCCGCAGAACGAGGCGGTGGACTGGGACTTTCCGATTACCGTCGGAGAAGTCGTCATGACCGGTCGTTACGGGCATATGGGTTTCACGCGCCGGGCGCGCAGCGCCGACCGGAAGGCAGTAGCCGAGGCGCTGGAGCGCGTGGAACTGACCAACTACGCCCACCGGCAGATCGGGGCGCTGTCCGGCGGACAGAAAAAGCGCGCCTTCGTGGCGCGCGGGCTGGCTCAGGGGGCACGCATCCTCCTGCTCGATGAGCCCTTCGCCGGGGTCGACAAGCGTAGCGAAGCAACTATCACCCGCCTGCTACGCGAGTTAAGCGCGGAGGGCGGCAGCGTGCTGGTCTCCACTCATGACTTGCATGGATTACCTGAACTCGCCGACGAAGCGGTGTTGCTCATGCGCCGGGTGCTAATGCACGGCGACCCGCACCAGGTGCTTCGCCCCGAACACCTAGCCCTAGCCTTCGGGTTGGACCCGATGAACCGAGGAGATGCAGCGTGAACCTGATCGATCTGATGCTTGAGCCGTTGAGCTACGAATTCATGCTTCGGGCGCTGGCGGTGACGGTACTGGCCGCTGTGCTCTGCGCGGTGCTGTCCTGTTGGCTGGTTCTCATCGGCTGGTCGCTGATGGGCGATGCCGTCTCGCACGCGGTACTTCCGGGCGTGGTGCTCGCCTATATTCTCGGCGTGCCGTTCGCCGTCGGTGCAGTGGCCTTTGGTTTGCTCGCGGTGGCGCTGATCGGAGGGGTACGTGACACCTCAAAGCTCAAGGAAGATGCCGCGATCGGAATCGTGTTCACCACCCTGTTCTCGTTGGGGCTGGTACTAATCTCCGTGACGCCGAGCCACCTGGATCTGAACCACATCATCTTCGGCAATCTCTTAGGCGTCTCCACTGCCGATCTATGGCAGGTACTGATCCTCGGGGCCCTGACCTTGGGGATTCTCATCGCCAAACGCAAGGACTTCACGCTGTACGCCTTCGACCCAACCCATGCCCACGCGTTGGGGATGAACCCCCGGTTAATCGGGGCGGTCCTGTTGGGCCTGCTGGCCATGACCAGTGTCGTGGCGCTGCAGGCGGTGGGAGTCATCCTTGTGGTGGCCATGCTCATCATCCCAGGGGCGAGCGCCTATCTATTGACCGATCGATTCTCCAAGATGTTGCTGATCGCACCGATCCTGGCCGCAGTCGCCGCTGTTGCCGGGGTTTACGCCAGTTACTTTTTCGATGCTGCGACCGGCGGTATGGTGGTGCTCGCTCAGGGCATCCTCTTCGTACTGGTGTACCTGTTCAGCCCGAAACATGGACAACTGGCCACTCGCTGGGCGGCCCGTCGGCGGCGTGTAGCACTCGCAGCACGCTGAGGCTGCGCTGGCCGGGTATTGGGGGTCGGCCAGCGCAGGAACCTCGAAGGGGCCGCCACCATCCATCGGTGTCGGCCCCTTCCACTGTCTAGGCTCAGACGCGGATTGCGTCCACGATGCGCACCCGCGCGGCCACCAGCGCCGGCAGCACGCCGGTCAGTGCGCCGACCGCGACAGAGACGCCCATGCCCAGGAGTGCGGCGCCCACGGGGAAGCCGGGCATTTCATCAATTCCGCCGTAGAGCACCATGTTGATAAGCGTCGGGTTGGAGACCAGCGCCACCGAAAGGAGCACGCCCACTCCGCCGGCCACTGCGGTGGCCACCACGCTTTCCATCATGACCGAGAAGAACACCCGGCCGGTGGTGGCGCCGAAGCTACGCCGGATGCCGACCTCGCGGATGCGCTGTTTCATGGTCACCATGGCGACGTTGAGCAGGCTCAGCGACCCGAGCAACAGGATCACCCCGGCAATGGCGGCAACCACCATGGCCATTTGTTCCAGGCTCTCGTCGGCACCCCAGGCCTGATAGTCCACGCGTTGAGCATTGACTTGGTAGCCTGGCAGCTCGGCGCGCATCTGTAGCGCGAAATTGGAGGCCAGTTCGTCGGCATTTTCCGTGGGTACCCACATGGCATAGCTGACGTCCCCCAGCGGCACGGCGGCGGCGAACCAGTGCTCATAGGTTTCTGGCAGCATCCACATCTGACCCATAGTGCCGTAGTCTTGGGTCGAGGTGGCGCCGATGACGGTCACGGACACCTTTTCGCCGCCGGTGCCTACTTCGACGGTTGCCGGCAGTTTTGCGTTTTGCAGTCCTAGCGAGCGCACCACGGTTTTGTCGACAACCACGGCGGGGGAGAGGTTGTTGGCGTCGGCTTCCTCCAACCAGCGACCGCGTTGGGCGAAGATGCGGTGCATCGGGGCGTAATCGGGATCGACCACTTGTACATCGGCGTCTACGCTCAGGCCCTGATGCGTGGCCTGAACCCCGGACGAACGTCCGACTATTGAGGTGTACTCGACTTTGAACCGCTCGGCGGTCTTTTTGAACGCGGCGGAGGTCTCATTCGTGGCCGTTGGCATGCCCATGTTCGTGGGATCGTTGGCGTACGCGTAGATCATCGCCGGTCGCCCTTGGCGTTCTAGCTGTTCTTTCATGAGTTGCTCTGCCATTCCGGCGCCTGCCACTGCGGTGGTCAGCGAGGTCACTGCAATGGTGACGCCGATCAGCGAAAGCAGGACGCGCAGTTTGTGGATCCGCAGTTCCTGCCACGCTTCGAGTAGCGCGGCGACGAAGCCGGTGGCCAATCCTCCGAGGCCGTTCATCGCGCAACCTCCTGCATGAGTGGCTGTAGCCGTCCTCCTTCGAGGCGGAACTGCTCGCGGGCAAGCGCAGCCACATTCGCGTCGTGGGTAATGGTGATCAGCGCGGCACCGGATTCGACGGTCGCCGCGTCTAAGAGCTCCATGACGGCGCGTCCAGTGGTCACATCCAACGCGCCGGTGGGCTCATCCGCGAGCACCACGCGGGGACGTCGTACTAGGGCACGGGCAATGGCCACGCGCTGTTGTTCGCCACCGGAAAGGGTCTGCGGCATGGAGTCTAGGCGCGCACCGAGTCCGACGCGTTCGAGGGACTCGGCGGCTAGGCGACGCCGCTGCCAAAAGTCGCGGCCCGAGGCATACATCAGCGGCGCCATTACATTTTCCAACGCGGTACGTCCGGGCAACAGGTTGAACTGCTGAAAGACGAAGCCCAAGTCACGTCCGCGCGCCAGCGCCGCCCGTCGTGCACTGAGCCGGCTGGCATCCTTTCCCCGCCAGCTCAGGGTGCCCGAGGTGGGGCGATCTAAGAGCCCGAGGATGTTGAGCAAGGTGGACTTTCCGGTCCCCGAGCGTCCGACAATGGCAATGTGATCGCCTTCGGAGACCGTCAGGTCGATCCCGTTGAGAATGTGAAGTTCACTGTCGTCGGGTAGTAGGACGCTACGGGTGACGTTTTCAAGCTGTAGTAGCTGGGCCCCACTCATCAGGGGTACATCTCCATGCCCGGTTCCTGCATTGGCTGAGGATCGGAGCCAGGTACATAGCGCAGGACCTCGGTCCCTTCCTTCAGGCCGGAGCGTATCTGAACCGCTTTGCCGTCGGTGATTCCGAGCTTGACCTCGGTCTTGATTTGCTCGCCGTTTTCGTTGAGCGTCCAAACCGTACCTTGACCCACCAGGCCGCGGACTGCGGTGACCGGCACGGTCAGCACGTTCTCGGCGGTGCCGGCGTCGATGTCCATGCTCATAGAAAGTCCATCAAAGACGGTGATGTCCTCGGGGACCGTGCAGGAAATTTCGCTACCGGAGCCGGAGGTAGGTTGCTCTTCGCCCGGCATGGGTCCCATACCCATATTCATTTCCTGTTCGTCCGTGGCCGAATCCACGGTTTCCGATGCGACGTCTCCGATGCTCAGTCCCTTGCAGGTAAAGGGTTCGGGGCCGCCTTCGATGTTGATGGTGGCCTCGAGCGTTTCATCCGTCAGGCGGTAGCGATCCAACGGGCTGATGCTGCCAACCGCCTTGAACTCCTGTGGCTGGACCTTGACCAGGTCGGCGCCCTTGGTGACCTGATCATTGAGTTCAATGGCGAAAGTTCCCACTTTTCCGGTGACCGGGGAGCGGACGTCGTGGTACGTCACCACCGGCTGGGCCGCTGGCATTGGCTCGCTGTCGGCGGTGCTGTCCTCGGTTGAGCGAGTCACCGGACCGGCCTCGGGCTGGCTTTCGGCGCGAATCTGGAAGATCCGGTCACCCTTGCTAACGTGGTCTCCCGGCTTGACGAAGGACCAATTCACCACGCCGTCCAGCGGAGCATTGACGCTCTGCGCATCCTCGAGCTTGATGGTGCCGGATAGCGAGAGGGTATTTTCCACGGTGGCGGTTTCCGCCACAATGGTTTCGGCCGGGATCTCTCCGGTCGGGTGTAGCTGATCGTCGGCTACGGAATTACTCCCGGTAAAGGCCAGCTTGACGAGGCTGATGGCGATCAGCGCGCCAATCACCAGCCAAGCGGTGGGAAGGACGATGCGGCGGAATACGCGGCGTTGGCTCATGTGGTGACTCTTTTCATCCTTCCATGATTATCAAACCACTCAGCTAAGACCAAGCTTATTTTCCGCGAACACTCACAATTAATTGAAATTTATTGGATATTTACTTCCCAAGAGGCTGCGAGGAGGTAATTGGACAAACGGAGTCTGCATGGAACGAAGGAGAATCGTTTAAGCTGGCGATATGCATCATCAGCTCGTTGACAACCTCGTATCCGTTTGGTGGATTGCCGCAGTGGCGGCTCTTGCGCCGATCTTGGCGCTGATCACCCGGCGCTACGTACCAGATGTGGTGTGGCTATTGGCCTTTGGTGCCCTGATCGGACCAAATCTTCTGGGTCTCGCCGAGCAAACCCAAGCCGTGGAGTTCCTGCGTGAACTGGGCATGGGTTTCCTGTTCTTGCTCGCTGGTTTTGAGGTGAATACCTCCGACATGCGGGCGAAAGCCGGTCGGCGTGCGGCGTGGACGTGGCTGATCTGTGCGGCTCTGGGCATCGGTGCGTCGTTCTTCTTGGTGCACGGGCAGTGGCAGGCCGCCGTGGCCTTCGGTATTGCATCCACCTCGACGGCTTTGGGCACGCTACTGCCGATCCTGAAAGATTCAGGGACGATGAATACACCGTTGGGCAAGGCGGTATTGGTTCATGGCGCCTACGGCGAGCTGCTTCCCATTGTGGCGATGTCGCTGTTGCTCTCGACTCGTGGTACCGGTGTTTCGGCGGCACTCCTGGTGCTTTTCGCGGTGTTGGCTGTACTGGCCATTGCCGTCCCAGCGCGCTTCTTCCGCCGGGTGCCGTTGTTGGCCCGCGCGCTATCCCAGGCATCAAATTCCACGATGCAAACCATGATGCGCATGACCGTGCTGTTGTTGGTGACGCTCATGCTGGTCACCGCCGTGTTCGATCTGGATGTGGCCCTAGGGGCCTTCGCCGCGGGTATTCTGGCCAATGCGGTTCTGAAGGCCATCAAAGCAGAGCATGCAAGCGAGGTCATGCATAAGGTCGAGGTGCTGGGCTTCAGTTTCCTGATCCCCGTGTTTTTCGTGACCAGCGGCATGAACATCAATCTCTCGCAGGTCATTGCCCAATGGCCACTGCTGTTGGCCTTTGTCGGGCTGATCATTCTCGTGCGTGGCCTACCGGTCTTTCTGCGTGAGCAGTTCGCTGCACAGTCATCCGAGCTCGGTAGCGTACGTGAACGTCTGGCCCTAGGGTTCTACGCCGCGACGGGTCTGCCAATCATCGTCGCGGTCACGCAGATCGCCGGATCCAGTGGCATACTCTCGGAGGTCGCCGTCTCCGTGATGGTTACGGGCGGGGCGCTAACGGTGCTGGTCTTCCCGGCCGTGGCGAAACTTCTCGGAGGCAAACCGACCCCCATGGCCGCCTAACCTACAGCGGACGTGGACCGGGTACCTCGAGCTTCAGCAGCGCATTTTCAATCAGTTCCGGTAGGGCCGGATGGATCCAATACTGTCCGCGGGCCAATTCGGAGACGGGCTGGGAGAAACTCATAGCTTGGATTATCGGCTGGATCAGTGTGGACGCCTGCGGTCCGATAATGTGGGCGCCGATGAGTAGTCCACTGTCTTTGTCGGCCAGAAGTTTGGCGAAGCCGCTGGAATCCTCCATGGCCCATCCGTACGCGATGTCCGCATAATCTTGGTGGGCGACGGAAAAATTAACGCCTTGCTCCCGGGCTTGGGACTCGGTCAGGCCCACCGACGCGATCTGCGGGGAAGAGAATACCGCGTGGGGTACAAACCTGTGATCGGCAGGCTTTGGGTCCGTCGGGTGCAGTACGTTGTACTGCACAATCCGTTGCTCGTGGTTTGCCACATGCTTCAGCTGGTAGGGAGAGCACAGGTCACCTAGGGCCCAAATACCTTCGGCAACTTGGTCGCCGCGCAAGGCCCGCTGGTATTGATCGACGTGGAGTAGCCCCTCCTCATCAATGGACAGCCCAGCGGCCGCTACCTGGAGGATATCGGTGTTGGGGGTGCGTCCGGTGGCGACGAGCAAGACCTCTGCATCAATGGTCTGCGGGCCATGTGGCGTCGTGGCATGCAACCGAATGGATCGGTCCGATAGTGTCTCGGCGCGATGGACTTGGGTATTGAGCCGCACATCCCACCGATCGGAAGCTACATCGGTGAAGCGTTGCGAGATGTCCTGATCTTCCGAGCGGAGCAACGCACCCGAACGGGCGATCTGGGTAACGGACACCCCGAGCGCCGAGAAAACGTGGGCGAACTCTGCGGCGATGAAGCCGCTGCCCAGTATGGTCATGGACTCGGGAAGCGAATCCAGTCGCATAATCGTGTCGCTGGTGTGCACCGCGACGTCATCGAGCCCGTCGATCGGTGGCAGGCTGGGGCGCGAACCTGCGGCGAGAATGATCTGATCGCCGCTGATGACCTGTTCCGCCCCACCATCGCTGGGGCTTAACGCCAGCTCGCGCGGCCCAACAAAACGCGCCGTGGTCTCGAACAAACGAACGTGATCATTGTCGGCGTGCGCAGCCCTGTACTCGCGTCCTGCCGAGGAGATCGGGTCAATGCGCTTGCCAAAGATCCGATCACGAATCTCCGCCCAACGTACCTGCTCTAGCCGTTCGCTCAACCCGAAGTCCGCAGCCCGCGACGGGGTGCGTGCCAGATCGGCGGTATGAACCAGCATCTTGGTGGGAATGCACCCGACATTCAGGCACGTGCCGCCGAATGTTCCGCGCTCGATCAGCGCCACCTTGAGATCTTTGAAGCGGTCGTCGAGGATCGAATTCCCCGAACCGGTACCGACGATAATCAGATCGAAATGCTCCACAGTCGCTCCTCTAGGTTGCTCTGGGCCACACCCTAACAGCTCATGCAACGCGCGCGCTGCGCGCCGCCACTGCGGAACCGAGGAGAACTAGTCGCATGGTGCGCTCGGCAGCGTCGATCAGTAGTTGTTCACCGCGTTCCACGGCCAACGACAGCGGCATTGGAACAGTCAAAATTGACGCTAGCCCCGAGATCCCAATCTCGTGCACACTGGGTGCGCCTTGCCCCAGTGAACCTGCGATGGCTAGCACCGGCACGCCGGCTCGTTGGGCGCGAGCCGCAACTTCTGCGGGTACCTTCCCGTGTGGTGTCTGGAAATCTATTGCACCCTCGGCGGTGATCACCAGGTCCGCAGTACGCATTGCAGCGTCCAAATCGATGCCGGCCATGCCTGAATCCAATAAGACCTCAAACCGGCTGCCTAAACGGGCGTCGAGCACCGCGGCCAGCCCTGCACCGAGTCCTCCTGAAGCCCCGGTCCCCGGGCCCAAACGAAGGTCTTTGCCTGCCACGTGGGGAGCCTGTTCGTTCAGTAGCTTTGCCCAGTTCTCCAGTCCAGCTTCGAGCTTGGCGACCTGTTTGCTAGTCGCTCCCTTCTGAGGACCGAAGACTCGCGCCACACCCTTCTCGCCGCACAGTACATTGTGGATATTGCAGGCCAGAGTGATCGGAACGTCTGCCAACAAGGGATGCAGGCCTGTGGTGTCGAGATGGGCCGCGCGACGTAGCGATCGGCCACCGAGTCCGATTGATTTGCCGTTTTCGTCAAGGATCGTAGTTCCCAGAGCCATCAAGGCGCCGGCGCCGCCGTCGCTGGTCCCCGAGTCGCCACAGCCGAGAATGATGCGCTCTGCCCCGGCTTCGAGCGCTGCGATAATCAGTTCTCCCACCCCGTAAGTGGTGGTGGCGGTGGGGTTGCGCCGATCGACGGGTACCAATGATAGCCCTGCGGCCGAGGCCATCTCCAGTATGGCGGTGCGCTGTTGGTCGCGTTCGATCATGATCCAACCGGCGGCGACCTGTTGGCCAACAGGTCCAGTGACCATGGTGGTGTGCACGGTGCCGCCCACGGAGGCGGCGATGGCAGCTACAGTGCCCTCCCCGCCGTCGGGGATGGGCAGCTGCAACAGGTCGGCGCCGGGAAGAATGCGGCGCACACCCGCGGCAATGGCTGACGCGACGGTGCCCGCGTCTAGAGATTCCTTGAACCCGCTGGGGGCGATCAAAATGCGCTGCGGAACGATCATGCTCATGGAGGTGCTCCTAGTTTTGGTGGGTCATTAATGGGTGAAGGCCGAATGCTGGCCAGACGATCCAGACGAAGATCATTAGTAGGCCGAACATCAGCGGGGCGAACCAGATCGCGAAGCGACGCAGGTCGGCAGGGGTAAATGTGGGCGTATCGGGCAAGTCGCTGAAAAGGGCAACGGGTTTGGCACTGCTGGTCAGCGTGTGACAGAAGCCGGCTGCTGCGGTCGAGAGGAAAGCGGCGGCGACCGGATTCACTCCTTGCTCAATCGCGAGCGGAATGACTAACGGGATGAGCACGGTCGATCGCGCCGACCGGGACTGGATGAGCAGATGCGCGGCCAGAGAGATCGCCGTGATGAGGGCCAAGGTGACAGCCGGGGCGCCGGCCCCGAGCAAACCCACGGGGGCGAAGAGCAATGCGATCAGCCAGCCGGCCGCCCCGGTATTGCTCAACGCCGTGCCTAGGGCCAAGGTGAAGGCCAAGAACATCAGGATGTTTAGGGGAGTGCCCTTCAGGCTAGTGGACAGCTTGGCCCCCGTCAGCCCGGGGAAGTTCATGAGGGCGGCTCCGCCCAGCGCGGCGACCGCCGGGTCCATCCCGGTGAGCGGACCTGTGGCCCAGGCCAACACTACCGCCAGCAGGATGCCGCCGGCGCGGTACATGGCCGGGCTCATCCTCCCCTCGGCATGTTGCAGCAGCTGGGCCCGCACGTCCTTTTTCAGGCGTCCACGTTGGTCGGCCGGCACCTGCTGGCGCAGGATCAGCTCGCAGGCCGCCAAGGAACTCAACAGCGCCAACGGGGTTCCCAGCAGTAGCCAGAAGAGGAAATCGATGGGTGCGTAGCCGGCGGTGGCCAGCAACTGGTTGGTCACCAGGTGGGCTCCGGCGCCGATCAGCGAGGCGACCGCGGACAGCAGCACCACCGAGGGGACCAGCAGGCTCAAGCCCACCACGATGCGCCGCTGTGCGGCGAAGACCCCGGCCAGCACGGTAAAGATCGGCAAGGCCAAGGCCGCCCGCCCGCTCGTGGCCGGAATGGCGAAGGCCGTGAGGTATAGGGCCAGCGTGAGCAGGTAGAACAGCTGCCGTACGCTGCGTGCCCGGACCACCATACGAAGACCCACGTAGTTCGCTAGACCGCTCGCACTGATCCCCGCAGCCACGAGGAAGGCACCGATAAGCAACCAGATGGTCGGGTCGGCGAGCGCCAAGAACAGTTCATTTGTCTGTAGGGAGCCGACGGCCAGTAGGAGCAGACACGCGCAGAGGGCCACATAGGTGTCGGAGAGCTTGGTGGCCACCCACGCCCACACGGCGAGCGCGAAGATGCCCAAGGTCGCCGCACCGGAGGTCCCGGGGCCATCTGGGGCCAGCGCCAGCAACACAGTGCTGCAGGCAATGGAAACCGGCCACAGCCAGCGAAGCGGAGCCTTGCGCTGTGGGGGTTGCGGACCGTTCGGTGCCGGGCGTGTTGAGTAGAAAACCTGTGTCATTTCAACCGGTATCCCGCCCCGCGTATGGTTTCGATGCGATCGGCACCGATCTTGCTGCGCAGACTGCGCACGTACACGTCAACAACGTTGGACGCCGGATCAAAATCCAGCCCCCAAATATGGGCTATGAGTTGGTCCCGTGAGAGCACCTGGCCCTGATGTTCAATGAAGACCTCGAGCAGTGAGAACTCCCGGGTGGTCAGGTCCACCTCAGAGGTCGCGGTGGTGACGCGGCGCGAGCGTATATCGACGCTCAGGTCGCGGTGGGTCAACAGGGACGTGCCGGCGGTTTCTACCGGGGAGTCGCCGATGCGCAATTTTACGCGAGCCAGCAGCTCGGCGAACTGGAAGGGCTTGGTCATGTAGTCGTTGGCTCCGCCTTCCAACCCGGCCACGGTGTCGAACACCGAATCGCGGGCGGTCAGCACGATGACAGGGGTACGCACCCCTTCGCCGCGCAGGGTTTCGAGCACGGTGAAGCCGTTCATGGCGGGCAACCCGATGTCCAAGATGATCATGTCTATTTCGCCTTGGCGGGCTATCAGCAGGCAGGAGGCGCCATCGCCCACGACGCTGGTCTGGTAGCCGGCCGACTGCAGGCCGCGGCTGACGAACGAGGCGATGTGGGCATCGTCCTCGCAAATCAAAATATGCATGGGTGATCCTCTCGGATTTATGCTGAGGGAAGGACATGGAGCGGGATGGTGGTGGCCGGTTCTTCGCCGGAGGACTCGCTACGATCCGGGAATTCCGCCGGAAGATCAATGCCGAAGCGCGCCCCGTCTCCCTTGGTGCTGGAGACCCATGCACTTCCGCCGTGGGCGTGGGCGATCGCTCGAACGATGGCCAGTCCTAATCCCGCGCCGGCCCGTTCATGTGGGGACGTCCCCGAGCGGTGGCCGTCGCCTCGTTCGAAGCGCTCGAAGATATGGGCGGCGTCGGCTTGTGAAACGCCGGGGCCCGAGTCGTGGATCCAGAAACGTAGGATCTGACCGCAGTCGTCAACTTCGAGGCTTGAGCCCATACGGATCTTGTCTCCGGGTTGCGTGTACTGCACAGCATTGGTGGCTAGCTGCAGGAATGCCTGGGTAATACGTTGAGCATCGAGCACCTGCTCGCCCTCAGCGATCTGCACCAGTTGCCAACGACGGTCGCCCAACACCTGCACCTTGGCCTCGATATCGAGCATGAGTTCGGTCAATTCCACCTCGGCGGGGTTCACGAAGTTCGGCTGTTCGGAGCGCGCCAGAACCAGTAGGTCCGAGACGATGCGTCCCATGCG
Organism: Glutamicibacter endophyticus; assembly: GCF_048457885.1. Lineage (NCBI taxonomy): Bacteria > Bacillati > Actinomycetota > Actinomycetes > Micrococcales > Micrococcaceae > Glutamicibacter > Glutamicibacter endophyticus. The sequence goes on along the minus strand of NZ_CP174200.1, from coordinate 2,927,418 downwards.
TGCCAGTTCGGAGTCGACGAGGCGTAACGTTGCGGCCCGTTCGGCCGGGTCCTCGCTCAGCAATTCCAGATGACCGCGCACAATCGTGATGGGGGTGCGTAGCTCGTGCCCGGCATCATCCACGAAACGTTGCTGGGTATCGTGGATCGCCTGTAGTCGATCGAGCATGAGATTGAATGTGGTCGCCACGGCTGCAATATCGTCATTGCCATTCACCGGTACTCGACCCGAGAGGTCCTTGGTCGAGATGTCCTGGGCGACGCGTTGGACCTGACGGATGGGTTTGAGGATCTGCCCCGCGACCAGCCATGCGATTCCACAGGTCAGCACGAGGCCGGCTAGGCCCACCCACGCCATGGCCAGAGTGGAGCGCTGTAGCGAGGCCACCGCCTGGTCGGTGGCCTGGGTGATCACTAGGGTGGCGTTCTGTGCCCCAAAGGTTACTTCGATGCGGGCCCAGTGCAGAGCACCATCGGACGTTGCAGTAATCCCAGAGGTAGCGGACGCGTTTGCCACTTCTCGGAGCGGCGGGGAGAGTGCTGAGACCGGGGTGCCAGCCTCTACCGATGCGGTGGATGCACCTTCGGCCGACACTACGGTGTCATCCACGATGGCCACAAGGCTTTCGCCGGTGGTCAGTGATTGGCGATGGATATATTGACGGAGAAGGTCAGCCACGGTCTCGAAGGGACCGCCGGTGCGTGGGTTGCTTCCGGTTTCGGCGAAGCGCACAAACTCTTGGGTTTCTTGGGTCACCGCCTCGTTCGCGCTCTGGGCGATTTCGAGTTGAGAGATGCTACGTGCGGTCGTGGAGACAGCCACCAGGGCGACTGCTGTGGTGAGTAGGATCCAGCCGGTGATGCGAAGCCGGGCGGAGAGGGTGGGGAAGCGGAAGCGGCGCCTAGTCATCGTCGTCGTCCTCGTCCTCGTCGTCTTCGTCGGCAGACTCGACTGGCTTCGGCGCCGGTTTGTGGGTTGGCGTCTTGCTCGGCTGAGGGATGGGGGATATGCCTCCGGCTGGCGTCCTTGACTGTTCCTTGGCTGGCTCCGATGGTTTCGCCGATTCGCGCGCCGTCACCGGATCGGACGCGCGCCCATCAGAGATTTCGTGTTGCCCCGTGCTCGACTGGCTGGGGTGCACCGAGGGGCGCGGGGTGTTCTCGACGATTACTGGGGATTGTGGCACAACGGGGTTCTGATCGCTGACCAGTAATAGTTGGCTTCCGACAAGGAATGTCACCGGAATCAGCAATAGCCCGATAACAAGCGCGGTCGTTAGTTTCTTCCTCACAGAATTCATCTTGGTAGATGAATGTGAAACCGATGTGAAGGATGTCTAAGGGTTTCTTCATAGTTACAGGTCATCGGTGGTTTCGAAGGAGAAGCTTCGCTTCGAAATCTTTTTACCTCACGGCAAGAAGGGCCATCCACCGGAGGAAATGACGCTGATGGCCTCCGGCGCGGATTTTTGTTGCCAAGGTCCGTTCCCACTTTAGGTAACCGTACCCAGCGAAGAGGGCTCAGGCCTTGGGCCGGGGGAGGGCGCGGACTTTCCGCGTCCGGTAATACTCAGTAGTGACAGGGCACTGTCGAGGGATGTCCGGTTTCCGGCACCGTAGCGCTAGGGGTTAGAGACCCAAATAGCCTGAGCGGCAGCCATTCCTAGAGCCACCGTGGTGCCACTTTCGGCGCGTACCTCGACGGTTTCGGCAAACTTATCCATCCCCGAAATTTCGACTTCCGCGCCGATCACCACACCATTTTCTTGCAGGTGCTGTAACAGCTCAGAATCCGCGTCGGAGATGCGCTCGATAACTACGGTGCTGCCCGCCACGGCATCGGCCAACAGGTAGGCCTCGGGGAAGCTGATCGTTCCGTCGGCCGCCGGGATCGGGTCCCCGTGCGGATCGCGGGTGGGGTACCCGAGGGTTTGATCCATACGCTCAATCATGAAGTCGGAGACGGAATGTTCGAGACTGTCTGCCTCTTCATGAACCTGATCCCATCGGTAGCCGAGCATCTTCACGAGGAAGGTTTCGATCAACCGATGGCGGCGCACCATCTGCACGGCAAAGTCGCGGCCGCGTTCGGTCAGGGCAACTTCGCCGTAGGGGGAGTGATCCAACAAATCCTGTTGACGTAATTTGGCCAACGCACCGGAGACGGTCGACAATTTCATGCCGGCGCGTTGCGCGATGCTGCTGGGGGTGACCGGGTCGCTGGACCATTCCTGCAGACCATAGATGATCTTGAGGTAGTTCTGTGCGCTATCCGAAAGCTCTGAGATCGACACGGTATCCATCTTAGTCGGCCACGCCCCCATGCTGGATTCGTCGACTCAGGAAAGGACCTGAGCCGTTGGCTCCAGTAGCAGTTGCGTTAACTGGCTGGGGAAGTCCCCGGTAATGCCCAGTACCGGCCGGCAGTTGGCGCGCGACTGATCGGGATAACCGCGGTATTTGGCCCGCAGGTCGCAGATCGTCTGTCCGCGGCCCGGACCATTGGTGGTGTCGACTTGGGCACGCACCAACGGGGCGGAAGTGATCTCGACATCTCCCAGGGCCACGGCGACGGCCAATGGGTCGTGCATGGCGCAGCAGGCACGACCATAGATTTCCCGGTAGAACTCGAAGTAGTGGCCGAGCATTTGGGCAAGTGCCTGCTCGAACTCGGTCCCGGAGGCGGCCAAACGCTCGCGGTCTTCGGCCTCGAGCACCTGAGTCATCGTGACGTCCAAGGGCACCATGGTGACCGTCCAGCCTGCGGAAAATACGGCGGCCGCTGCCTCGGGATCATTGGCGATGTTTGCTTCGGCTACCGGCGTGATATTCCCCGGCACCTCCGCGGCGCCACCCATGATGGTGATCCCGTCGACCAGCTCCGGAAGTCGGGGCTCACGCTCCAACGCCCGGGCAATATTGGTCAGCGGACCCACCGCGATGAGATGGAGCTTTCCCTCTGTCTCGTGAGCCAGCCGAAGCAGCAGGTCGACAGCGGATTCTGCGCTGGGCTTGGTGGTGGACTCGGGCAGCACGATGTTGCCGATGCCGTTTGCACCGTGCACGTGCGGAGCGCCGCCGTCATAACTGCGTGTCATGAAATCGCGTTCGCCAATGGCGACCGGCACGTTCGTCACTCCAGCCAACTGCAGTAGGTCCAGGGTGTTCCGTGCCGCGGTGGTCGAGTCCGTGTTGCCACTGACCGTGCCGATGCCGCGCAACTGGGCCTTGTCGCTGGCGATGAGGTAGGCCAGCGCCAGCGCATCATCGACGCCGGTATCGCAGTCGAAGTAGATGGGTCGTGCAGACATCGAGTGTTAGTTCCCTTCGGGAGTAGTGGTAGTGCTGTCATCGGTAGGCGCTGGGACCATGAGGCTGACCAGTAGCGCGGCGGCGGCGATTCCTGCCGAGAGCCACAGTCCGGTTGCGTAGCCAATCTCGGAGGCACGGGCCACCAACGGGGCGACGAGCACCACGCCGAGGCTGGCGCCGAGGCCAAAGGAGGCTCCGTTGATTCCCGGTAGCGTGCCGGGTGCTTCCTTAGGGGAGAGCAGCACCGACAGTCCGTTGATGGAGGTCAGGAAGAATCCATTGTAGAAGATCCCGAGGCATGCGATCATCGCGAGCACCAGCCAGCGGTTCTCGACGAAGAACGCCGCGCCGATCATGGCAAGCAACGAGCAGGCGGAACCGATACGTAGCGCCAGACGCCAGCCGATCTTTCCGGTGAGCCAGCCGGCCAACGGTGCGCATAGCACGCCCAGTAGTGCCGCGGGGGTCAGATAGAGCAGCGCGGAAAGCGAGGGGTCTAGGCCGAAGCCGTGTTCGCTGTCCTGGCTCAGGACGATCACGGTGAAGTTCATGACGGCAAATACGCCGGCCAAGGTGAGTACGGTGGAGACAATCACGGTTAGCACCGGACGCGAGCGCAGGTGGTGCACGGCAACCAGAGGCGTGGCTCGGCGCTTTTCCACGAGGCAGAATACCGCGAAGTTCAGCAGCGTTCCCGCCCCAAGGAGCAGGGTTGGCACGGCTGCCCAGCCTGCCTCGGAGCCCGATTGCACGAAGTAGGTCAGCAGAACCAAGAAGGTCGAGAGCAGTGCGGCGCCCCACCAGTCCATGCGCCCGGTGGCTACGGCCGCGTGCCGGGCGGGAACCACACGCAGAATTGCCAGGGCGGCCCCGAGGGCTAGGGCGAGCACAACCCAGAAGATGGAGTGGAAACCGAGTTTCTCGGTCATCAGGCCACCGAGGTAGCCGTCGAATCCGGCGACGCCGCCATTGATCGAGGCGAGCACGCCCACCGCGGTGCCGAAGGCGGCCCGCGAGAGATTTTCTTGGAGCACGATATAGCTCAGCGCAAAGATCGCGCTGGAGGTGCCTTGCATAAAGCGCCCGGTGAGCAGGATCGGCAGGCTTGGTGCTAGCAGGCAGAGCACCGTGCCGGTGGCCATAATGCCGATGACGATGAGCAGTGCGGTGCGTCGACCAATGAAGTCGCTCCAGCGTCCCATCAGTGGGCCGGAGATGGCGCCGGCGAGAAAGAATAAGGATTGCACCTGGGCCACCTGGCCGGCGTCTACCCCGAAATGCGCGCCGATGGCGGGCAGGGCTGGGGTCAGCATCGAGGCGTTGAGCTGGAAAGAGATCACGCCGAGCAGAAGCACCGTGACCAGCAGGATCGGGCCGGGGCGGCGTGCCCCGGTGGGCGCGGCAGAGACGCTTTGTGGCGCGTCAGAGGACAGAGCAGTCACGACAGAAACTCCCTTGTTTTGCAGGTGATGGGCAGCTCTTGGTTACGAGTTGTTATACAACCATGAATGACAACTGAATACAATTGGTAAATGTGACGAACCTGTAGAATCGCGGCAGGAGCGTTTCTAATCCAAAGGTGGATGTTCATGCAGGAGATCACGCAGTGGCCGTGGGCTACCCAAGTCGAATCGCGCCCTGGCGTGCCCTTAAGGGTGGCTGCCTACTCACGCATTGCCGAAGCGATCCGCGCCGGCCAGCTTTCACCCGGTGCGCTACTGCCCACGGAAAGTCAGCTGGGGACGCTACTTCATGTTTCACGCACCGTGGTACGCGAAGCGCTGATGCTGCTCGAAGAAGATGGCCTGGTGCGGGCTCGGCGAGGGGTTGGGCGGTTCGTGTCCCATGAACTACCGCGCATCGGCATCGAGAAAATCCAGCCCTATGAACGCTTGCTGGCCGCGCCGAATCAACAGCTAGAACTGCGCCGCACCAGTGTCTCGGAACAGCCGGCCTCAGAATTTATTGCCCCGCGCCTCGGCCTGGAAATCGACGCACCGACCCATCTATTTGAAACCGTGTTTCTCCGCGACGGCGAGCCGGTGGCTCTCCTTCAGGAGCATGTGGCGGTGAGCGATGAGCAGATCGGCCAGCTGGCGCGGGAACTAAGCGACCAGCCTGCCACGGAGTCCACTGGCACCTTATTGACGCGCCTGCAGGAGCGTTTGGGCTCCGACTTTGGCCCTGGCGAATGCGAGATCTCTGTTTCGCAGGCCCGTGAAACGCGCGCACCGCTTTTAGAGCTGGAGGTCGAAGATCCAATTCTGGTGCTCACCCAGAGTGTTGCCTTCGCCTCGGTGCCTCGCTATGTCGCGAAATGCGTTGTGCCAGCCCGGGCCGGGCACCTGCTTCTGAAACAAACCTAGGTAGCGTAATGACCGTGAACGATGAGGACAAGGTCATTCAGGATTTTGTGGCCGAAGGGGCGCTTCTACTCGGTGGTGGCCGGGCCATTTTGATGCAACTGGCCCATCCCGACATCGCGCGAGCTATCGCCCGGCACTCGGCCTTTGACGAGCACCCCGAGCGGCGGCTAATTCATACCCTGTGCTATGTCTACGCGGTCTTGGCCGGTACCGCCGAACAACGCGCTTGGGTAATCGAGCGGGTAAATGCCGAACATCGGCCGGTTCGCGGCTCACGGAATGGTACGCAGGCGGCCTACTCGGCGCGTGACCCCCGCCTGCAATTGTGGGTGGCCGCCACGCTGTACGACTCGGCCCACAGGCTGGCCCAGCAGGTGCTGCCGCCTTTGAGTCCCGCCGCCGAAGAAAGCATCTATCGTTTCTACCATCGGCTGGGCTCGGCGCTGCAAATGCCCGAACAGAACTGGCCGGAGACCCGTAGCGCCTTTGAAGACTACCTGCGCGCCACCACACACTCCTTGCAGGTATCTGAGCAGGCACGGCACCTAGCCCAGCAGCTCTTCGCAGCCCAGCACGCTCCGTGGTGGATTCGTGCAGTAATGCCCACGGTGCGGGCCGTGACCATCGAAACTCTTCCACCGGCGTTGGCCCTTGGCTTCGGGTTGCGCAGTACGCGGGCGACCCGGCGGAGGGCGAGGGCCTGCCTTGCCGGCGCACGCTGGGCCACCAGGTGGCTACCGCGTAGGATCCGGAGGATCCCACTCTTTCTGTCATTGCGGTACTTGCACCGGACATTTAGGGAGGTCAACGTTGAGCGCTGAACAACACCCCACGGCCTACTGCGCCATCGCGGAACGCTACACCGAGCTCTTCGGGGATGCCGCACGGCTAGCCGCCGAGGATCGCCGACTGATTAGCTCCTGGGCGGCGGAATGCCACGGGCGGATCCTCGATGCCGGTTGCGGCCCAGGGCACTGGTCGGAATGGCTTGCCGCGCAGGGGCACCAAACTCTGGGAGTGGATGTCAGCGAGCGCTTTATTACTTCCGCGCGGCAGCGATACCCCGAGCTAGCCTTCGACCGCGCAGATCTGCGCCAGCTATCGTTCCCAGACGCTTCGTTTGGGGCCGCATTGGCCTGGTACTCCCTCATCCACGCAGACTCGGCCACCCTGGATCAAATGCTCAGGGAGCTTAATCGTTGTTTGAGCCCTGGTGGTTCTCTGCTGATGGGGTTCTTCGATGGGCCGGAGGGCGAGCCCTTCGACCATGCCGTCACCTTGGCCTACTACCACCGGGTCACAGATCTCACCGTGAGATTGGAGCGCGCCGGATTTCGCGTGGTGCGCAGCGAGACGCGTCAAGACCCGGGGGCGCGAGCCCACGCGGCACTGATCGCGCAGAAGGTAGACCTTCCGTATTAGGAGAATTGCCCTGCTGAAACTACTTCGGTCGGCTGGGGCCTTCAGTGGCTTTTTCCTGGCGAGACTCCGCAGGTAGAGGCTGCGCTACGGTGCGGCTCTTCGTCGCGAGCAACGCGCAGAGTACGACGGCGAGTCCGCCGACAAGTGTGCTCCAGCCGAGAACTTCATGTAATAGAAGTCCGGCCCAGAGCAGACTCAGTAGTGGTTGGATCAGCTGTACTTGGCTGACAGTGGCCATCGGGCCGATGCCAAGGCCTCGATACCACGCGAAGAATCCTAAGAACATGCTGACCGCGCCGAGATACCCGAAAGCTGACCACTGGGCTGGGGATGGTGCCGGGGGATGCGCGGCGACCGCGTATCCGGTTAGCAAGAGCGTGATCGGTAGTGAGAGCACCAGCGCCCAGGAAATGCATTGCCATGACCCCAGTTCGCGGGCCAACAGACCGCCTTCGGCATACGCGGTAGCGCAGAGAAAGACCGCTCCAAAGAGCATAAGGTCTGCGTAGTGGAAGGTGCCGAACCCGCCTGTGCGCAGGCTGGAGAGGATACCCGCAGTGATTGCCCCGGCCAGCGTGGCCGCCCAAAAGCTTGGCCTAGGCCGTTCGTGGCTCCGCAGCACGGCAACAACGGCCGTTACAGCTGGAAGTAGCGCAATCACGACGGCACCGTGGCTCGCCGGTACGGATTCAAGAGCGTAGGAGGTCAGTAGTGGAAAGCCCAAAACGGCTCCCGCGGCAACGATTCCCACGCGAAACCATTGTCGACCACGCGGCCGCGGTTGACCCGTGACCCAGAGCGTCAGGGCAGCAAGTACTCCAGCGATCACTGCACGGCCCGCGCCGACAAACAGCGCCGACATGCCATCGTCAGCCACCGCGACTCGGGTCATCGGCACGGTCAAGGAGAAGGCAAGCACTCCGAGTAGCCCCCAGCGAATCCCGGTCGCGGGGCTGGGTAGCGGGTGGCGAGAAAAGAGGATAGCGCTATTCTTATCTTTCATGAACAATAGTAGCAGTGAGCGTATCGTCGAGGCATTACGCCAGTGGATTGCCCAAGCCCCGGACCGCGCGCAGCTACCATCCACGCGAGAACTGGTTGCGCAGTTTGAAGCTAGCCCGGTTACGGTGCAAAAAGCTCTGCGTCTCTTGAACGCTCAAGGGCTCATCGAGTCACGTCCCGGGGTGGGAACGTTCGTGCGCGCCGCTGGTACCACCGTACCGCCCGATTATGGGTGGCAGAGCGCTGCTCTGGGGCCGGCGGCACCAAGATTTGGCTTGACTTCCGCGCTAAGGCCCATACCCGACGGTGTCATTGCCTTGCATTCTGGGTATCCGGAGCCCGAATTGCTGCCGCAGCGCTTGATACGGGCCGCTCTGGCCCGGTCCGCGCGCAGTGAGTCTGCGCTGACGCGGCCTTCGGCGGCGGGGTTGCCTGATCTGCAGGCGTGGTTCGCGGCCGAACTAGGTCGCGTGATGGCTCCGGGCGTGGCTCGCCCCTCCGCGCGGGACGTGGTGGTGCTCCCGGGGAGTCAGAGCGGATTGGGGGCGCTCTTTCGGAGCATTGTTGGAACTGGCCGCCCGCTCCTGATCGAGTCGCCCAGCTATTGGGGTGCAATTCTTTCCGCGCGACAAATTGGGGTGCAGATTGTGCCTATCCCCAGCGGACCACAGGGCCCAGACGTGCGGGAACTTGAGCGCGCCTTTGCGCGCACCGGCGCGCGCGCCTTCTATGCACAGCCAAATTACGCCAATCCGACCGGTGCGCAATGGAGCAAGGAACTCGGCGACCGCATTCTTGACGTTGTGCGCGAATACGGCGCTTTTCTGATCGAGGACGATTGGGCTCACGACTTCGGCATTAGCAACGAGCCGATGCCACTGGCCGTCCGTGACAACAGCGGACATGTGCTCTACCTGCGCTCATTGACCAAAAGTGTTTCGCCTGCGGTACGTGTTGCGGCGATGATTGTGCGAGGTCCGGCGCGTGAGCGCCTCCTGAACAACCTGCAGGCGCAGTCGATGTACGTCAGTGGAGTGCTTCAACAAACCGCTCTTGATGTAGTGACCCAGCCCGGGTGGACAACGCACTTGAAAGGGTTGCGGTCCGAATTGCAACACCGGCGAGATCAACTGATCGCGGCTGTGCAAGAATATGTGCCGCAGGCCCGGCTGACCCACGTACCGCGTGGCGGACTGAACCTCTGGCTACAGCTGCCCGAGCATACGGATCTGATGCGACTTGAACAAGATTGCTTAATTCAACAAGTGGCCATCGCTGGAGGCGACGAGTGGTTCCCTGCGGAGCCGGCCGGGTGCTACCTGCGGCTGAATTACTCTGGAACCGACCCCGCGGGATTCATACATGGTGCGCAGGTGATCGGCCAACAACTCAGTGCGCAGGGGCTGTAATACGGTGCCGCGCTAAGCTTCAAAGGGAAGCTCAGCGCGGCCCACAGAATGTGCTCGAGTATGTCGGCGGAGGACCGAGGAGACTACCCTTGTCGGCCCTTCATCCGCGGATTCTGTTTGTTGATGACATAGATCTTGCCGCGGCGGCGCACCACCTGAGCGCCGGGCTGATTTTTCAGTGAGCGGATCGACTTGCGAACTTTCATGAGTTTTCCTCCATTGTGTGTGGCGTTAAACCGGTTGATAAATCGGCTAGCTCGGCATCGTTGAGTTCACAGTGCCGCAAGAGCGCACTGACTTCCTCGGCCTCATGTTCGTCACTGGTCAGCACGAGCTGGGTGCATGCCGTCTCGGCACCCCAACTACCCGTGGATTGCATCCAGACGCGCGGGCCAACACCGCCGAGGGCAATACGTGATCCCGGCGAATTTCCCATCCAGAGCGTGCCGCGAATCCAAGCGCATGAGGAAGCAAGTTGCGGCAAGGCCTCGCGGAAGCGCTCAGGGTGTAACGGGCGCTCGGCCTGGAGTCGCAGGCAACGGTGTCCACCGGCTCCCGGAATCGTGGCCTGCGCGTTAAGTGCCGGTAGTTGGCCGGGCCGAGTGCGTTTCAGGGCGGAGGGCAGGTCAAAGTTTCCCAACGTGAGATCGTGGCCGACCTGAACGCGGACGGCATGCGGTGCGAGCAAGTCCACGAGATGGCGCCCGGTCATCCACTCGTGATGCTCAGCAGCGTCGTGTTCGAGCAAGGCGCTGTCCAGGCTGTGGGCGAGTACGAGCGTATCGGCCCAAGCGGCATCCTGTACTAGGAATTCTCCGGGACGTGACGGGTCGCTGTCGTCGACCCCAAAGCCCGCCTCGGATAGCAGTCGGGTGTCCCAGAGATGATCCTCGAAAGAGGCGGGATCGAGGCCGAGAATGGCCGACCGCACGCGAATATCCTTGGCTCGCAATTCGGCGCCGACATAGTGCTCCACAGTGGCCAAGGACCATCCGGTGGGGAGCGCAAGAATAAAGCGCGTGCCCTCGGTGCGTAGGCGTAAGAGTGTGGGCAGGATGTCATAGCGAAAGGCGCAGCCCTGACACCAGTGCTCGAAGGTACTTTCGGCGCGTTCGCCTGCTCCGCCCGGGCGTTGAATCTGGCGCAGTAAACGCGGCCCCTCGAGCGCATCGTAGGTCGCGACGGTCGCGTCGGGGTAGATGGCTCGCGCATGGGTCAGCGCTGCAGCGCGCGCCTGTTGTTCGAGAGCTGAAATCACTAGAAGTTCCATCGAGAGAACTCTAAATGAGAATCATTCGCATTAGCAAGTCTGGGTCACGGGTCGGCTTAACGAAACGGCCGCGTACCTCCGAAGGGAAGTACGCGGCCGCGCCGAGTCTATTGGATTAGTGGCCAGTGACCTGAGCAAAAGGCGGGGTCATTACCGAATCGGAGACGGCCACCGCCGGGTCATCGCCTAAGTGGATGATGGCATTGTCTTCATTGACGTGGACGACCGAGGGGGTGAAGGTCCGGGCCTCGGCATCCTCCATCTGGGCGTAGCTCATGAGAATCACGATGTCGCCGGGGTGCACCAGATGGGCGGCGGCTCCATTAATGCCAATCACGCCGCTACCGGGCTCGCCGGCAATTGTGTAGGTTTCAAGGCGGGCGCCATTGGTGACGTCAACAATCGAGACCAACTCGCCAGGCAGGATGTCAGCTGCTTCGAGCAGGGTGGAGTCAACGGTGACAGAGCCAACGTAGTGCAGATCGGCTTGGGTGACCGTGGCACGGTGGATCTTGGACTTGAACATGGTCCGCTGCATGGGGTGACCGTCCTGAGGGTATCTACGGGGTCTTACGCTCATCCAGTGTACGCCGGTCGCTAGGCGCAGTGGGCGTGTGGAGACGACGATAACAAAGCGCCGGCAGTGACAGCGGACAAGCAAAACCGCCGCAGCCCGAGTTTACCGGGCTGCGGCGGTTATGCCAGAAACGCAGAACTACTTAGCAGCGGCGTCCTTGATGGCGCGGGTAACTTCGCCGGAAGCGATCAGCTCGTAGGCCGCTTCCAGGTCGGCCGAGAGGAAACGGTCCGGGCCCGGGCCGGCAACCTTGCTGCGCAGCACCTCGAGGGCGGCGCCGGTGACCGGGCTTGGCTTCAACGGAGCGCGCAGATCCAGTGCGCGGCCCGATACCACCAGCTCGATGGCCAGAATGCGACGCAGGTTCGCCACGGCGGTGCGCAGCTTGCGGGCGGCGTGCCAGCCCAGCGACACGTGGTCTTCCTGCATGGCCGAAGACGGGATCGAATCGGCGCTGGCCGGCACGGCCAGACGCTTGTTTTCGGCCACCAGGCCGGCCTGAGTGTACTGAGCAATCATCATGCCCGAGTCCACGCCCGGATCGTCTGCCAAGAAGGCGTTCAGATCGCGGTTGCGGGCCGGGTCTAGCGCACGGTCGGTGCGGCGCTCGGCCAGCGAGCCGAGGTCGGCGACGGCGATGGCCAAGAAGTCCAACACGTACGCCACTGGGGCGCCGTGGAAGTTGCCGTTGGAGGTAACTTCGCCGCTTGGCAACACCACGGGGTTATCGATAGCGGCAGCTAGTTCGCGCGTAGCCACGGTGGTGGCGTGGGCGATGGTGTCGCGGACCGCGCCGGTGACCTGTGGGGAGCAGCGCAGCGAGTAGGCGTCCTGTACGCGGCCGTCGCCCTCACGGTGCGAGGCGACGATTTCGGATCCGGCCAGGGCCTTGAACATGTTCGCGGCGCTGGTCTTCTGGCCCGGGTGCGGGCGCAGCGGTTCGTGGAGCTCGGCACGGAACACCTGATCGGTGCCGAACTGCGACTCGACGCTCATGGCGCCGGTAACATCGGCCAGATCTGCCAGCTCGTTCAGGTCCGCCAGGGCCATGACCAGCATGCCCAGCATGCCGTCGGTGCCGTTGACCAGTGCGAGGCCCTCCTTTTCGCGCAGCTCCACCGGGGTGATGCCGGCTTCGGCGAGCAGTTCGGGAACCGGGCGCTGTACGCCGTCCTTGTCTACGGCTTCGCCTTCGCCCATGAGCACGAGGGCGCAGTGGGAGAGCGGGGCTAGGTCACCGGAGCAGCCCAGCGAACCGTACTCGCGGACCAGCGGGGTGATCCCGGCATTGAGTAGGTCGACCATGGTCTGCAGCACGACTGGGCGCACGCCGGCGCGGCCCGAGGCCAGAGTCTTGGCGCGCAGGAACATCAGGGCGCGAGCAACTTCGCGCTCCACCGGAGTGCCCATACCCGCGGCGTGAGAGCGGATCAACGAGCGCTGCAGTTTGGCCCGATCCTCGTGCGGGATGTGGCGGGTGGCCAGTGCGCCGAATCCTGTGGACACGCCGTAGACCGGGGTTTCCTGAGCGGCGAGGGCATCGATGTGGGCGCGGACCTCTGCGAGCTGTTCGATAACAGCCGGGGCGATGGTGATCTGCGCGTCGTGGCGGGCGACGTTGATGACGTCTTCGGCGGTGACGCCGGTGACATTCAAGGTCACGCCGGTGGTGGTAGCAGTCATGACAATCCTTTGGGTTAGGTCAGTTCGGTTCCTACCATCCATTGTTGGGTACGCGGGCGGGTTTACCTAGGGCCTCCACGAGCTGGTATCCGGGATTTCAGACAGCCCAGCTTTTGCTATTGAATGGCATTCATTTTGCTTGCTTGGCGCGTGAATAGTTTGAAAAGATTTAATGCAAAGGTCGCGAGCCCGCCGAATTGTGGGCCCAGATTTCGCGGATTTCTGTAACATCTCTCACTATTGATCAATTCTCTGTCGAAGTGGAATACCCTCGAGAAATGGGTCACGACGATGTGCCCCGATGACCGTTGTCCGCAAGGTTAACGGCGTAGCGCCACCACACAGAGGAAGACCACCCAAGGTGTCCACGGGAATAGTAACGAAAGATGTGCCGCAGACTGCGACACCAGAAAGCGCATGGAGAAAGCGCAAAGACGCATGGGAACACCTGGGCTATGTACTAGGGGAAATTATCCGTGAGTCGGAGGAAGCCGAAGTGTGCAAACTGCACCGCAGTGAGGTGCGTCGGCTTCTGGGCTTGCTTGAGAGCATGGAGTCTTACTGGGCCAATCCGGGTATCGAATACTTTCACGGAGTGCTTGACCTCATACGCGAGGAGCGATTCCCCGAGGCCCTAGAGAAGATCTATCAGGCCAACCAATCATTTCGTACGCAAACGCAGTACGTTGACCTAGAGGGTCACCATAATGGCAGTGAGCATGACGAGGAGCATCAGCACGGCTCGCACACGCCAAACGTCGAAATTCTCCTGGTCGACAACGGACCGGCAGATGAAATTGCGCGTTTCAAAGAAGAAATGCTGTCAATGCGTGTGCGGACCGATCCGTTCAACTACAACTTCGTTGTTGTGCCCAGCGCCGAAGATGCACTGGCCGCCGTGGTGATTAACCCCGGTATCCAAGCCGTGGTGATCACCGCGCGATTCGAACTTTCCACGCGCCGTAAGCTCAGCTCCAAGTTGCGGCAGTACATTGACCGTCGGACCAAGAGGCTTTTCTCCTCGGCGCGTCAGATCCAGCAGATCCTCGACCTCGAAGAGGCACTGGACGAAATTCGACCTGAGATTCCGGTGTACTTGATCGCCGGGGTGGCACTCGAATCGCTCGCACATGAAATCACCGGGCGGTTCAAGCGCATCTTCTCCCGCAACGATGGGCTAGATCTTCACCTATCGCTGATTGCCGAGATCATGGGGCGCTATGACACGCCGTTCTTCAAGGCGCTACAACGCTATGCCAAACGACCTGGCGGTGTCTTCCACGCCATGCCCATCTCTCGGGCCGGATCCGTGCAAAACTCGCCTTGGGCCCGCGACCTCGTCGACTTCTACGGCATGAATCTCCTGTTGGCCGAGACGTCGGCTACCTCCGGCGGCCTTGACTCCTTGCTCGATCCGCACGGGTCAATCAAGAAGGCCCATGAGCTGGCTGCCCGAGCCTTCGGGAGCCACCGCACCTACTTCGTCACCAACGGCACCTCCACGGCGAATAAGATCGTGCACCAGTCGATCATCGCGCCCGGTGACATCGTTTTGGTGGACCGGAACTGCCACAAATCGCACCACTATTCGTTGGTGCTGGCAGGGGCAAACGTCTCGTACCTAGAGGCCTACCCGCTCGATGAGCATTCCATGTATGGAGCCGTGTCGCTCCGCGAAATCAAGGGACGTCTGCTGGCGCTGCGTCGCGAAGGTTTGTTGCATAAGGTCAAGATGATTGCGTTGACCAACTGCACCTTTGACGGCATCGTCTATGACGCTCGCCGCGTGATGGAAGAGTGCCTGGCCATCAAGCCCGACCTGGTCTTCTTGTGGGATGAAGCGTGGTTTGCCTTCGCTGGATTCCACCCGATCTACCGGCAACGCACCGGTATGGCTTCGGCGGCGCGTATGGAGGCCGACTTCGAGACCGTACAGTACCGCGCCGCCTACCGTGATCAGACGCATCGGCTTCCGGCTCCCGGATCGGCGCAGAGTCCCGATAATGATCAGGCATGGCTCGACACCCGGTTGATTCCGGACCCGGACAAGGCGCGCCTGCGCGTCTACTCCACGCAGTCCACGCACAAAACCCTGACCTCGTTACGTCAGGGCTCGATGATTCACGTCTACGATCAAGACTTCGCCACGCGTAACGTTGCCGCGTTCCGCGAGGCCTACATGACGCACACCTCAACCTCGCCGAACTACCAAATTTTGGCGTCGCTGGACATCGGGCGTCGACAGGTCGAGCTCGAAGGTTATTCCTTGATCCAACGCCAGGTGGACTTGGCGCAATCAGTGGCTCGCGCAGTTAACCGTCATCAACTGCTCCGGAAGTACTTCCGTGTCTTGAACACCTTCGATTTGATTCCCCAAGAATTTCGTAGTGCGCGGGTTCCGGATCCGGTTCGGGACGGCTTGGGGACGTGGGATACGGTCTGGGCCGAAGACGAGTTCGTGGTTGACCCCAGCCGTCTGACCCTCGACATCAGTGCCACCGGTGTGGATGGGGATACGTTCAAACACACCTACCTGATGGACGGGCACGCAATCCAGGTCAACAAGACCAGCCGCACTTCCGTGCTGCTGATGACCAATATCGGTACTAATCGTTCCGCCGTGGCACACCTCATTGAGGTGCTCGTGAAGATCGCTGAAGAGCTTGACCACAAACGCCGACTAAACGGTGCCATGGCACCGATTGTTGACCCGGCGGCGGGCATTCCCATGCCGGACTTCAGCTACTTCTCCGAAGCATTTAGCGGGGGCGGTGGCAGTGGTGACATGCGCACGGCCTATTACTTGACCTACCAAGAGGGCTCGAGCCACTTCCTGTTCTCCAGACAGATCCGTGAACGCATTGCGGCAGGCGAAGAAGTGGTATCGGCGGCCTTCGTGACACCCTACCCGCCGGGATTCCCAGTGCTCGTGCCGGGCCAAGTTATTACCGCGGAGATCTTGGACTACATGGACGTGCTCGATACCCGCGAGATTCACGGCTATGACCGCCGTCGTGGATATCAGGTATTTACCCCTGCCGCGATTGCCAAGATTCTCGAGAAATAGTTCGTAAAGTCAAATGCTCGGCACGTTCCTAAATGGATGTGCCGAGCATTTGTTTTGCGTACATATTCGCGGTATTTGACGTCAGAAATTCAGATGAATATTGGCCAGGGCGTCGGTGCCGTATTGGTTTCCGTGCGCGGTGTCGCTAAATGTCTGCGGTGGTTGCGAAAAGCCAACCATATTTCCATCGCGGGATAGTTCAAGGGTCACTACTGTCCCGAGGGCAATGATGTTTCCATTGCCACGCACGCGAAGTGTGCCGATTTGCTCGGCTGCCAACTTCAGTCCATTGGCCTCGATCACGACCTCGGAGCAGTCGCCGGTGAGTTCGACGATTTTTCCGCTGGTTTCGCGAGGAATGACGGTAGGACCCTCGGAGCAGGTCACCTTGCGACCGTGTGTGGTGATCTGGGTGAAGGCAGCCTTTAGTCCATCACCGTCCATGGAAGGTGATGTATTATGGGCCGAAGTACTGGGCGTTGAGCCTTCGCCCTGCGGCGGCTCGGATGCCACCTCCGGCCCAGCGCAGGCAGATAGCCCTAGGAGAGGCAGGCTTAGCGCCAAGGAAGCGGTAAGGGATCGCATGGTGTTCGTCATCAGAATCCTTTCGGTTTCTTTGCCAATTACCCACCCTAGGCCGCATCCGTGGCAATGGCTAAACGCCGGCACATCGATAGCGGCACTGGCAAGGCTTAACCAGTTGAGGGTGGGTACCGGCGCCATTGCCGGTACCCACCCTCGGGTGGTGTCAGTGCTTACTGATCCATCATCGGAACGCGCACACCGCGCTCCTTGGCTACCTCGACCGCGCGGTCGTAGCCGGCATCCACGTGACGGATAACGCCCATGCCCGGGTCGTTGGTCAGCAGCGCCTCAAGCTTGGCCGCAGCCAACTCGGTACCGTCGGCCAGGGAGACCTGTCCGGCGTGGATGGAACGGCCGATGCCAACGCCGCCACCGTGGTGCAACGAAACCCATGACGCACCCGAGCTGGTTGCGGTCAATGCGTTGAGCAGCGGCCAGTCAGCGATGGCGTCCGAGCCATCCTTCATGGCTTCGGTCTCGCGGTACGGCGAAGCAACCGAACCCGAGTCCAAGTGGTCGCGGCCGATAACGATCGGAGCCGAGACCTTGCCCTCGGCGACCAACTTGTTGAACAGCAGACCGGCCTTGTGGCGCTCGCCGTAGCCCAACCAGCAGATACGTGCCGGCAGGCCTTCAAACTCCACGCGCTCGGCAGCCGCGTCCAACCAGCGGTGCAGGTGCTCGTTCTCCGGGAACAGTTCCTTCAGCGCCTCGTCGGTGACGCGGATGTCCTCGGGATCACCCGAAAGGGCAACCCAGCGGAATGGGCCAAGACCCTCGCAGAACAGCGGGCGGATGTAGGCAGGAACGAAGCCCGGGAATTCGAAGGCACGCTCGTAGCCGCCCTTGCGAGCCTCGTCGCGGATCGAGTTACCGTAGTCGAAGACTTCGGCGCCGGCATCCTGGAACTCGACCATTGCCTGAACCTGAGCGGCCATGGCAGCCTGGGCCTTCTTCGTGAAGCCCACCGGATCGGCCTTCGCCTCGGCATCCCACTGCTCCATGGTGTATTCCACCGGCAGGTAGGACAGCGGATCATGGGCGCTGGTCTGGTCGGTGACGATATCGATGGTGAACTCGCCGGCCTTGTGACGCTCGAGCAGTGCCGGGAAGACCTCGGCGGCGTTGCCGACATAGCCAACGGACAGGCCGCGGCCTTCGGCCTTGGCGGCCAGGACCTTCTCCAGGGCCTTGTCCAGATCCAGCTCCACCTCATCGAGGTAGCGCTTCTCGGCGCGGCGGCGTAGGCGCGACTCATTGACGTCCACGATCAGGCAAGCACCGTCGTTCAAGGTGACGGACAGTGGCTGGGCGCCGCCCATGCCACCGCAACCACCGGTGAGGGTCAGGGTGCCAGCCAGGGTGCCGTTGAAGCGCTTCTTGGCGACCGCTGCGAAGGTTTCATAGGTGCCCTGCAGAATGCCCTGGGTGCCGATGTAGATCCAGGAACCTGCGGTCATCTGGCCATACATCATCAGGCCTTCGGCCTCGAGCTTGCGGAAGTACTCCCAATTGGCCCAGTCGCCCACGAGGTTCGAGTTGGCGATCAGTACGCGCGGTGCCCACTTGTTGGTCTTGAAGACGCCGACCGGCTTGCCGGACTGAACCAACAAGGTCTCGTCTTCTTCGAGGTCCTTCAGGGTCTCAACGATGGCATCGAAAGCCTCCCAGTTACGGGCGGCCTTGCCGGTGCCACCGTAGACGACCAGCGATTCGGGGTGTTCGGCAACCTCGGGGTCGAGGTTGTTCATCAGCATGCGCAGCGGGGCCTCGGTGGCCCAGGACTTTGCGGTTAGTTCGGTGCCGCGTGGGGCGCGGACTACACGTGAGGTCGAGGTCGACATGTGTGGCTCCTTGGGTGGAATCAAGCAGTGTTTTGCGATTGATTTAATGATTCGTCACCCAAGGCTCGGGCGGTAGCGCAATTTTGCTCGATGTGTCTGGTATTTCAGATCCGGGGGTTCACTCGTGCTGATCTCGCGGCATCCGCGCCGGGCCGAATCTGGGAAACCGCCGGTCAGCGAGGGAATTTCGACGGTCCTCGGCGACTAGTATGACCTTATGGATATGCGTTCCCTCGATCTTGCTGACGAACGGCACATGATCTCGGGATATACGGTCGAGACTGCAGCAACCTCGGCAGTACGAGCCGGCTGGATCGCACCCTCTGCGCAGAACCGCATCGCAACGTAGCGCGCCAATGATGGTTGGTATAAAAATCTCGTCGGGATGTGGGGCGGGGCGCGGCTCTGCGGCTTCGCCGCTGGATTGCATGAGGAAGCCTCCGCCACGGAGCGATGGGTGTTGGTCTGGGTCGCACCTGAGTACCAGCGAAGGGGGATTGGCAGCTCGTTCGTGCGCGCAGTAGAAGCCACCAGCTCCGCCGACACACGCCGCCTGATTGCTAGCGCGTATGGTTCGACAATCCACGAAATAGATGTGCTGACACAGCGGTTCGCGCTACCGCTAGGGTATGCCGTGGCAACCACGGAGACGGTCGTTGAATTGGATCTTCGTAGCGCGGGGCCCTTCCCGCCGGGAGAGATGGCCGGGTACACCATCGCAAGTTTCAATAACGGGGTTCCGCAGAGATTTCAGGAGCAGATTGGCTATCTGAAAGGTCTAGTCGACGCGGAAGCGCCAAGTGGTGCATTGGATTGGCAAGACGCCCCGCTAACACCCGCTCAGTACGTCCGCGAAATTGAAAACTGGACCGCGCGAGGTGCCACGGTCGTTGAATCTTTTGCGGTAACCCATGACGGCACCGTGGTGGCTTGGACCTGTCTCGTCGTTCCTGCGGAGCCCGATCGTCCCGCACAGATCGAAGGGACCATCGTGCTTGCAGAGCACCGTGGAAAAGGGCTCGGGAAGGCCGAGAAACAGGAGAACCTTGCTCAGGCAGTATGTACGACCCCGGTAGCCACTGTGCGAACCAGTAGCGACGAGAAGAACGAATGGGTGCGTCGGATTAATAGTGCGCTGGGATTTCTCTCCGTTGAGACCGAAAGTAATATTCCACAAGGGCACGGCAGACGAATGACCGCTGCAGAGCGTGCCAAAAAGTAATTGACGAGCCCGCCTGGCCTAGGCTCTGGCCACGCGGGATTCCAAGCCTTCCCTAGACGTTCAGCCGGTAACCGCGCTTGATGACGGTCGAGACCAACGTCGGATCGGGGAGTGATTTGCGTAGTCGGCTCACGGCCATGTCCAAGGCATGGTTGGAGCTGACCGATGGAAGCAATGACACCAGTTCGGCACGGGAAACTACGGCACCACCCGCATCGAGCAGGCGACGGAAGACCTCGGCCTGAGCCTGCCCGAGCTCGATGGACTGATCTTCAACATACAGCGTGTGCCCGCGAAGCTGGCAGGCCCCTAACGCGGTCTGGCAACTCAAGGTGCCGTGCGTGCCCAAGTGCTCAATCAATTGCAAAATCATGGCACCCATACGGTGACGCTCGGGAATTAGCGGTTCTACGCCAGCGGACTGCAAGGGGGCAGCGGTCACCGGGCCGACGGTAGCGACGGTGACTCGTTCGCGTAGCGACCGGGTGAGGGCGTCGAAGGAACCTCGGGAGCGAGCCACGGCGAATAGCGCATGCACCGCCGGAGCACTGGTGAAAGTGACAGCGTCAAGACGACCAGCAATCAGCGAATGTACCAGTTCGATCATCGATTCTTCGCGCGCCGAGTCCACCCAGCGGTAGGGTTCGACCTCAACCAAATCACGGGCGCCTAGCCGGTGTAGCGAACCAATAAGATCCGGGTCGCTATCGGCGTGCCACTGGATCGCCACCTTCTTGCCCCGGATCTCGCTGGCAAGGTCGCGCAAAAGCGTGGAGGTAAGGCCGTCCGATCCCACCGATGCGGCCGTGAATCCCAGTGCTCGCACCGCCCCGAGCGCCTTTGCACCGCGTACATGAATCTGCGCGTCGCTCAACACTCGAGTCAAGGATTCGCCGAGACCGGCGGCCTCTGCTGAGTCGAACCAACGGCGAAAGCCGTAGCCGGTGGTTACCAGAAGCAGATGAGGTCGTTGGGCAATTACTTGTCGCGTCTGGGACAGAAGCTGTTCTTCGTTATCGAGCGGAGCGAGCTTGAGCAGAGGTGTGTGTTCAACCAGTGCACCGCGTCGTTCCAGCGCCTCGACAAGTTCCTGAGAACGTCGGTCGCTGGTCACCGCGATACGGAAGCCGGCAAGGGGCGCCGCCTGAAGCGTGGACTGCGGACTCGGGGCGTTCATGCCACCTCCATGGCTGGGACCGGCTGGATCTGAGGCAATGCTAAGGGAAGCGCTGCTACTTCACCGATGACGATGACGGCGGGATTAGCGCAGTGATGTGCGCGAGCATCTGTTGCCAGCGAGCCCAGGGTGCTGTGGAGCGTTCGTTGCGATTCGGTGCATCCCTGTTCGATGATGGCGCAGGGAGTGCTCGCTACAAGACCGCGGCGCAGCAAACCGGCGCAGGTGTGCTCCAAAGTACCCATGCCCATGAGCACCACGATCGTGCTGCCTAGCGCGGCTAGGTGAGTTAGTTGCTCGTCGGATAGCGGGTCATGCCCAGAGATGACGGTGAATGAGGTTGTTACGGAGCGCGAAGTCACCGGGATTCCGGCGGCGGCGGGAACCGCGATGGAACTGCTCAGCCCGGGGATGACGTCGACTTCCAGCCCAGCGGCGCGTGCGGCATGAACTTCTTCGTAGCCTCGGCCGAATACGTAGGGGTCACCGCCCTTCAGACGGACCACATGAGCCCCAGCGCTGGCCGCCTCAATCATTCGCTGTTCGATTTCGCGTTGCGAGACCTTGTGGTGGCCGGGGGTCTTCCCGACATCCACCAGTCGCGCATGAGGCGCCAATTCGGAGAGGTGCTTGCCCGGTCCCAGCCGGTCATAGAACACCACATCGGCCTCGGACAGTACCCGCGCGGCCCGCAGGGTGAGTAGATCCAATGCGCCGGGGCCACCCCCGACGAGGGAGATGCGCCCAGAAGGGCGACCTCCGCGGCTTTGTTTAGAGGGTTCGGTGCTCATGGGAACCAACTCGGCTTTCATTCGTGAAATCTGGGAATAAAAAAACCCTATGCAAGGGTCTTTGCCCCCGAGTTTCTTGAATGTTTCAAGCATGATAAATCCGACTATTGGCCCGACCGGGCTAGCGGCGACGTCCTGAAAAGCGATCCGCCAGAGCACCGGCGGTCTCTTGCAGTGGCTCAATCACACGCTCGCGAATATTTTCCTCGGTGAATCGTCCAGCCAGGAACGTCACGGCGATTGCGGCAACGGGCCAATCTCGGGTGTCTTTCACAACCACGGCAATCGAGTGGAAATCGGGGGTGACATCCCCGCTTTCCTGAGCGTACCCGCGCGTTGCGGTGTGCTCCAGCTCGGTGCGTAGCGTTGCATAGCTGCGCATTGACGTCGTTGCCCCTTCGCGTACCGTGAAGCTTGAGGCACGCGGGTAGAGTGCTCGCACCTGAGACTTGGGCAGGGCCGCCAGAATGGCGCGTCCTGAGGCTGTTAGGTGAGACGGTAGACGCACCCCGACGTCGGTAACCAGCGAAGGACGGCCTTTCGCGCGCTCCTCGACAATGTAGAGCACGTCATTGCCGTGGAGCACTGCCAGGTGGGCGCTTTCGCCAATGCGGTCCACCAGGTTGGCCAGAAGTGGCGCACCGTGACGTGCCAGTGGTTCCTGTCTGGTGAAAGCGCTCGAGAGCTCGAACGCGGAAATACCTAGGCCGTAGGACTGTTCTTCGGGGTAGTGCGCTACGTAGCCCTGCTCCACCATGATGGTGAGAATCTGATAGACGCTCGAGCGTGGAATATCGAGGAGTTTGGCGATCATGGCCGCGGGGGTCGGCGATTTTCTGCTGGCCAGCAGGGTCAGGATGCGGAGCGTATGTTGGGCTGCGGGCACCTTGACGTTCATCGGGGCTCCTTCCCGCCTACGGCTTCATTGGACACCAGATGTTGGTTGCGTATTTCGATCAGTTTTCGCAGATACTTGCCCAGAATAAGTCTTTCGACCAGCCAGCCCAAGGCTCCGAAGGGGGCGCGGAAACGAACCGTATCCACCATGACGGTTTGCCCGTGCTCAACACGAAACTCATGCAGGTGGTAGAAGAAAGCAAAGGGCCCGGTCACTTGTTCATCTATGAAGAATCGTGGGGACTCCAGTGCGGTGATACGCGATGTCATTCGGATTGGGAGGCCAAAGTGACGTGCCCGCCAGGTGACCTGCTCGCCCAAACCAATTTGTCCACTTCGGACGCCGGCGACGGCTCGCTCCGCCGAATGCCGCATTGAGGCGATATGCCCGTCAATACTCAGCGACCGATCGAAGAGCTCCTGGACGGGAAGTGCGGTTCTCGTAACGCATTGAAATTGGACGGCCATCTCACCAGTATTGCCTATTCCACTGGTGCAAGGGTGGCGATCACGCCTCGATGGTCGCTGCCCTTGACGCTAATGGTCCGCGAGGAGCCGGTCAGCGAGTCCGAAATAAGGACATGATCCAAGCGCATCACGGGGAAGGGGCGGTCCGGCCACGTCATGCCCAGCCCCCAGTGACTGCTTGGGGTGTCGCGCAGATATTTGAGGAGCCCTGACATATTTCGGTCCGTGGAGGTGGCGTTGAAATCGCCCATGGCGACAATTCGGGCAGCGGAGTCCGTCGCAATGGTTGATTCCAGTTGATCGAGCATCCGGTCACGTGAGGCATGGTCCGCCGGTCGGGCCGAGGCCGCGTGTACCGCGTAAAGACGAAGCGGGCCTTGGTCGGTGATCACATCCGTGCGCAAGGCGCGTTTCCAACCCAGCCCCAAATCCAAGGCTTGGGTATTGCGTAGCGGGTACTTGCTGAACACCGCCACGGTGCCGACATGGACGTAGTGCGGAAAAACATCGGACAGCTCACGCTGCAGATCGTCGACTTGCTCGGGGGAGATTTCTTGTACCGAGAGCACATCCACCGACCCACCGGTGAGTTCGGACTCCAGCAACCCGTTGGTGGTCACATAGGCGTTCTGTGTCGCCATAATGAGGGAAGAAGCTGCCGGTGGGGTAGTAGCCGGGAGCACCGCGGTTCCGAACATCAGGGTCCACGCTATGGCGGGCACACACCAACTGACCAGTGCTAGTTTTCCACGAATTAGCGCTAGCGGCACGATGGCTAACAACACGAGGACGCCAAGCCACGGTGCGAGATTATCGGCAATCAGTCCCAGCCCGAAAACGTCAGGTACCCAATGATGAAAAATGAGTAAGCCTGCGAGTGCGAGCAGAGCAAGCGAGAAAACGACTCGGGCGATACGTCGCCCGAGGCCCACCCGGGCAACGGGATTCAGAGACATCAGGCTCTAAGATTGCCACAGTGTCCTGTGAGCAAGGTGGCAGTGCCACGGCCTTTATCTGGAAACTCTCGAACCGTAGGCTTAGAGGGTGCCAGCGACGCCGCATCGTCCTAACTCCGCACTCATCACCTCAAAGGATTTCATGAGCACCTCCAAGTACTTAGAAGGCCGCGCGCTATTTTGGGCCGTCATCGCTCTGGCCATGGGCGGTGTTGGTATTGGCGTTACCGAGTTTTCGATCATGGGCTTGTTGCAGGAAGGCGCCGCCGACCTTGGCGTAGAAAACTCGGCGATGGGCTTGATGATTAGTGCTTATGCCATTGGTGTCGTTATCGGTGCACCTTTGCTGACCGCACTGGCCGCCAAGATTCCGCGCAAGCGCGCTGTGCAGTATCTGATGGTGTTCTTCGCCATTGCGAACCTATCTTCGGCTTTCGCCCCTGACTACGGATCCATGATCCTCACCCGCTTCCTCTCCGGGCTGCCGCACGGTGCCTACTTTGGGCTAGCCGGCGTATTGGCTGGTTCGCTCGTGCCCGCAACCATGCGTGGACGGGCCATCGCGTGGGTGATGCTGGGCCTGTCAGTGGCAAACGTCGCCGGTGTGCCGTTGGTGACTCGACTGGGCCAATCTCTCGGCTGGCGCTCGATGTTTATCGTCGTGGGTGTTATCGGGTTACTGACCTTGGTGATGATTACGTTCTTCGTGCCATGGCATAAGGCCGCCGAGGGAGCGTCCATGCGGCGCGAATTATCGGCCCTGCGTAGCGGCTCAGTGTGGCTTGCCATGCTGACCGGCATTGTTGGCTTTGGCGGGTTTTTCGCCGTGTACTCCTACATCAGCCCGACGTTAACCGATGTGACTGGCGTTGATATCAACCTCGTTCCGCTGGTCTTGGCACTTTATGGCATTGGTATGGTTGTCGGCTCATTGATCGGTGGCCGACTGGCCGACTGGTCCGTTTTTGGCGCGATCAAGCTGGCCACCTCCATCATGATCGTCGTGATGCTCACCTTCGGGTTGATTTCCGAGTGGTTCATCCCGACGCTGATTATGGTGTTCGTGATGGGTGCAACCGGATCGTTGCTCATTCCGGGCCTACAAACACTCCTCATGGATTCCGCGCCCCACGCACAATCATTGGCGGCGTCGCTTAATCATTCTGCGCTTAACGTGGCCAACGCGTTGGGTGCCGCCCTAGGCGCGGCCGTCATCACCATGGGCTTTGGCTATCAGGCGCCGGCCTTCGTCGGTGCCTTGCTCGCCGCTTTGGGGCTGATTCTGGCCTTGCTCGCACAATGGAACGCGAAACGGACCGGGTTACAAATCGGCTAACGCCACTCATTACCGTCGGGGTCGGTGAAGCTACCTGCGTCGGAGCAAACCACGAGGCGATGCGTTTGTGGCGCAACGTCGGGCACTCCGGCCTGTTTGGCGGCGTCGCTTCGTCGATTGAGGATGACGCTCACGTTCTGTGTCGCGAACTCCGCATATCGCTTTCCGTAGCTCTTGCTCAGGTCCAGTCCCTGCTCAATATAGAAGTTCTTGCTGGCAGGCACATCCGCGACACCAAGCTGTAGAACTAGCGCGGTGATTTTCCGGAGCACGGGGGAGCTGTCTTTCTTCGTTTCGGAGACAACATGGATGATGGTGCCATCTGGCGCGCTGAGCGTTCCACCATATCCCCACAAGGATTTCTTGGCCGGCTTTAGAACCTTGGCCCCGCTGTTTGCGGCATGGGCGATCACAAGATCGACATCCCCTGGTTGGGCAGTGAGAGCAGACAGCGCGAAACCGTCGAACCCTTGGGGGCGTACTCCTCCAGAGATGGCGACGACGGGAAACTCTTCACCGAATACCGAGCTGTAGAAGGTCATGGCCTGTTCGGCATCGTCGGTGCGAATCTGAATCTGCTCAATGGTTGTCATGAAACTTAGGCTACTCGCAGGTCGAGGACTAGGACTTGGCAATTCTTGCGGGCAGGCCGCTCCCTGCCGGCGATGCGGCGCTGGGAATGACTATCTCTGGCTGGCTACGCAGAGCGATGCCCGGCGAACGGAAATCGTCACCGCTGCCGGGACCGCAAGATCTCTTTGTACGAACTACTGTGCGCCGATGTTGAACATCCAGGTGACGCCGTAGCGGTCGGTGAGCTGGCCGAACGAATCGCCCCATGGGGCGGTTTCCAGCGGAATGTCGATCGTCGAGTCGTCGGCGAACTTATCCCACCATCCCCGCAGAGTGTCTGCATCGGCCGCGCCGTCACCATTGCCATCGTTGCTCAACGCAATGACGCCGTTGGGCGTCGCGTTCATCGTAGGAGGCACGTCGGAGGCCATGAAATGCACACCACGTTCCACGAAGAGCGAAGCATGCATGATGTTGTCGGCGAACTGAGGATTTTCCTCTCCGGCACCCTCACGGAAAGTCATGGCGCTGTACTCGCCGCCCAGCACGGAGTGGTAGTACTCCATTGCTTCGCGGGCTACACCGGCAAAGCGTAAGTATGGGGTCAAACCAATAGCCATTGTCGATCACCTTTCTAGGGTTCGCGGGCTTGAAGTGGGCCCACGTCGCATTGTTCCAGCATGAGCCGACACAATGGAAGAGCCTGTGTGAACAGAGTCACCCCCTTGTCGATTAGCTTTTTCCAACAACTCTCGTGTAGAGTTTTATCTCGGTTCAGGGGATCGAAAGAAGCCCTAAACCAAACCTTCATCTGGGGGTATGGCGCAGTTGGTAGCGCGTCTGCATGGCATGCAGAAGGTCAGGGGTTCGAATCCCCTTACCTCCACAGATTAAAATCCCGAAGCATCGATTTTTGATGCTTCGGGATTTTTGCGTATGACCAACATGTACTGCCCGCAACGTAGTCATGCGGTTCGGGGTCTGGGGAACGCTGGTCTCACATAGCGTCGAAGCGCCCACTAGGCGCGGCTTGCTCATAGGTGAGTTCTCGCAGTCTCCAAATACCAGGGCTCAAAAAAACTGAACGGACCGGACTAGAAAGAGTGGTGGTTAGTCACTCTTGGGCTTGGCCTACGGGCGGTTCTATTGCACCTCGGCCAACAGGCCCATCAGCTGAGGCCCCATCTCTACTTGGGTAAACAACACCTGAAACGAACCGTCGGGATCGATGTGCACATTGGTTCCGAGGCCTCCGGACCAACCGTATCGGCCAGCTTGCGCGCCGGAGGTTTGTACCGCCACGCCGAACCCCCAGCCGGTCTCGTTCCAGAAGCCCGGGAAGAAACTGTCCGCGGTTTTGAGCTCCTTCGGAATCTGGTCACTACGCATTAGCTCTAGCAACCCTGGTTCTAGCAGACGCTGCCCACCATGCCATCCGGATGCGGCTAGCATTCGGGCAAAGGCGGCATAGTCGCTAACCGTGGAGACCAACTCCGCGTGGCTCAGATCGAAGTCTGCCGGCGCAACGTAGAAGCCCGACCCCGCCGGTTCGACTTCGACAAGTGGGCCATTGGGCAGGTGGCGATAGGCCGCCGGTAAACGGTGAGCCTGAGCAGTAGGCACGGTGTAGCCGGTGTCGTGCATCCCCAAGGGCGCGAAAATGTCTTCACGTAGGTGTCTCGCGAGCTCTCCGCCTACCAAGCGAGAAAGTAGTATCCCGAGCAGGCCAAAGGAATGGTGGTAACGCCACCCAGTGCCCGGCTGGAATGCCAGAGGTAAGTCAGACAGTGCCGCTACCCAGTCTTGCGCGCCCAAGGCGACCGGCTCCTGTCCGGCTTGAGTCTGGTTTGCGATCATCGCACGTTGCAGTGGGCAATCGCTGGTCATCATGCCGTAGCCCGAGGTATTGGTCAGGAGGTGACGTACCGTGATGGGTCGTTCCGCTGGAATCGTATCTTCAAGAGGCCCGTCGGGGCTACGCAAGACGCGCCGGTTGGCCAACTCGGGGACCCAGTGTTCAACCGGATCATCGAGGGTCAGCATTCCGCCCTGGATCAACCGCAGGGTGGCTACGGCCAAGACGGGTTTAGTCATCGACTGGATTCGGGCGATGGCATCAATCGACAAGTCGCCGGCCTGCAGAAAGCGTGTAGGCTCCTCCGTGCTGCCCGTCGCAACCACAATTCCTGGAGCCGTGCCCTGTGCAACGTGGCGGTCTATGACGCGCTGTAAATCGGAGGTCATGCCGAGACCTTAACACGACCGATGTACGCACAGCTAGGCCCAAAGCGACAGCTCTCCGATTCGAGGCCTCGACCTTATGGAGGCACGATTAGTTCAATACGCCCACATAAACGGTAGAGGTGCAGTATCTGTAGGGCGCGCAGATCCGCTTCGCAACGACTCCGGATGTCGTTCTCGAAGGGAGAATCTGCGGCAGTTGTCGGCTAGGCCGTGCTTTGGGCGTCCGCTCCCGAGGCCTTCCCCTTGGCGTCCCGGGCAATGGTCCACACCTCGACCGAAACGACCGAGCGATTTCCCTCGAGATCTGCCAGGATCCCCATGGCAACCGCGTCGAGATCCGCTCCGTTTTGCCAGCGCTCGCCGGAGACGATGACCTGCAGCTCGCCGTGCGCGAGGGCGCCCCATCCAAGGATTTGCCGGTGTGGGGCGTTGGGCGTCGTCATGCGAGAGAGATCGGGATTCTGGCGTAGGTAAGGTTCCATGACGCTATCGGCCCATGGTTGCCAGTCTTCGGCGCTCGAGACGCTAGGCTCACTCGCGGGGGCAGTCTCTTGCGGTTCTTTGACGCTGACTGGAGCACAACCGGCCAACGCGGTCAGCAAAAGTGCGCTACTGACGCCGAGTAAGCTACGCGAGATCATGTCAGCGGCCTTTCCCCGGGATGTTCTGAGTGTACCTTCGTTGGGTTCTACTCGGTGGGCCGGATGGCGTCGCATTTTCTCCGAGCGCAGCCGAGACTCGCCGGCTACGGGTTAAGCCGTTCGAGGATCTATGGTGCACGAAACCTGCGGGACAACCTGACAAGGCCCAGACTGCAATACGGGATAAAGGTTGAGTGGCCGGGAGCAATCCGCAGGCGGAAGCCAGTCCGCGGGTCCAAGCGCGTTTGAGGCGGCAAGGCGAGATGGTTGATCCGCTCGGTAGATTTTGTGGAGCTAAGGAGAATCGAACTCCTGACCTTTTCATTGCGAACGAAACGCTCTACCAACTGAGCTATAGCCCCAAGTACTCCTCAGCCTACTGTTTTCGGTACAGACTGCAAAATTCTCAGAACTTTCCGTCAGTACCTCTAGATATGCAAGTGATCACTTGCATATAATGATCATGTGACCGATATTTACCGGGCGTTGGATGATGCAACGCGACGGAAAATTCTTGATGTGCTGTCCGAACGAGACGGCCAGTCGCTCTTTGAGTTGTGCGGAACGTTGACCATGAACCATGGCGTAAGCCAATCGCGACAGTCAATTTCGCAGCACCTGACACTACTTGAAGAAGCGGGTCTGATACGGGTCGAACGTGCAGGACGCGTGAAATTCCATTACTTCACTCCCGGGCCGTTGGCTGAAATTACGCGGCGTTGGCCGCAAGCAATCGAAGGAGATCAGGCATGAAAATTAACATGCTTTCGCTATTTGTCGACGACCAGCAGACGGCACTGCGCTTCTATACAGAGGTCTTGGGGTTCCAGCCCAAACACAACATCCCACTTGGCGAATTTTTCTGGATGACAGTTACTTCACCGGAAGTGCCCGACGGGCCGGAACTGTTGTTGGAGCCGTCGAATCATCCAGCAGTCAAACCGTATCGTGACGCGCTTATGGCCGACGGAATTCCGCTGGCTCAGTTTGAGGTGACCGACTTGGCTGCCGAGCATGAGCGCCTGACTGGTCTTGGAGTGAGTTTCACGCAACCGCCAACCGACATCGGCACGGCGCTTATCGCCGTGCTCGATGACACCTGTGGAAATCTTATTCAGTTGATCGAAACCAAAGAGTAACAGCTTTACTGAATATCGCTGTGCGGGGGTGGAACTCGGAACTCGCGTTCGGCGTCCACCGACTGCACGCCATCGACCGCGGCCAGCCGGGCCCGGCAGTCTGACGAGCCTTGACCGCAGACCTGCCCGAGAGATCGCAAGATCGATTGCACATGCAATCCTTGCGATCCTAGTTCGGCTGCCACCGCGTCGATGACTTCGATTTTTCGTTCCTCAACGGTTACGATCCACGTCACTAGTCCAGCTTCGTGTTCCATATGCCCAGCATACGCCGCCTGTCTAGGCCGGCTCGTAGACCAAATGGGTCGCATTCTCGGTCGCCAGTACTTCACGTTGGGCAAAGTGCTGCAGTCCGCCGTCGCGGAACAACGGGGTGCCCGCCCCGAGTAGTACGGGCGCTACGTGCAGGTGTAACTGATCGATGAGCCCCGCCTGAAGTGCCGTGCCGATGAGCAGTCCGCCGCCCATTAACACCACATCCTGTGCCGGATCCTTAACGCGGGAGGTGGCCATGGATATCGCCTCGGCAAGACCCCCGGTGGAAAAGGACCAATCGAGTTGCGTTAAACGTACCGACCGAGGGGGCTGGGAGGTCACCACCACAAATGGTGGGGTGGCCGCCAGCGAGGCTCCATAGCCAACGTCCTCGTTCCAGCCGCCTGGACCATCGACGATATCGAAGAGCTTGCGGCCCAGCACCACGGCCCCTGAACGTTCGGTCGCCCGGGCCACAAGCTCTTGTTCCTGTGGGTTATCGGAGAAGGCCCAGCGGTGCAATGCGCTGCCTCCAGCACCAAGACCGTTTTCGAGACCGGGGTTTGGCCCGGTGACGAAGCCGTCCAGTGACACTGAGATGTCTGCGATCACCGCCATGGTTCGACCTAGAGCTTGGCTGCGACGATACCTAGCCCGGTACCGGCATCGAGCGAGGATAGTTGGACTCGTTGGGCCTCCTGAACCAGCTCGGCCCACAGCGCCCGACCGCGCGAACCGGTGCCTTGGGCCAGTAGCGCGGCGAGGCCGGCCACATGCGGTGTCGCCATCGAGGTGCCGCTAATGGTGTTGTAGCGTTTCTGGCCGGGCCACGAGGAATATACGTTGACCCCCGGGGCTGCCATATCGATCTGCCCGCCCCGGGCAGCCAGTGACTGGGCCGAGAAATCCGCGATCTGTAGGTCGCTGTCCAGCGCGGCGACAGCCATAACGTAGGGGCTATTGGCCGGGGTGCCGACGAAACCTGGATCCCCTTGGGCCCTACGCGCGTTGTTGCCTGCCGCGGCGACAATGAGTGAACCCTGATCCAGGGCGCGCCTACCGGCCCGTACATAAGGGGGATGGACGTCGCGGACGTCGGCGCCTAAGGACATCGAAATAACGTGGCAGTCGTTTTCAATTGCCCAGTCGATTCCGGCGAGGATCGAGGTATCGGTACCCGATCCATTCGTCCCCAGCACCTTTCCAGCGAAAATATCTGCCTCATAGGCCACGCCGTAGCCCGGACCGGTCTGTGGAGTTCGCGGTCCACAAGCGCTACCGATGCAATGCGTTCCATGGCCGTGTCCGTCGCTGGCGTCCTCACCGGAAACGAAGGATTTGGTCGTCACCGAACGGTCGGCGAAATCTGGATGCGCGGCATCAAAACCGGTGTCTAGCACCGCGACCCTGATGCCCTTGCCGCTCAGGTCGGAATCGAGGGCCCGCACGGCCTGTAGGCCCCATGTTGCCTCGTCGGTATCCGCGAAGGAGGTCGAGGGCGCTTCCGAAAGCACATGGTAGGTCAGTTCGGGAACGAAACGTAGCGCGGCGCGTTCGTCGCTGGCGCGTACTTGAAGCGCCTGCAGTTGCGTGGGCTCACCGTCGACAACGCCGATTCCCAGCCGCGGAAAATAGGTGTCCGTGGTGAAACCCTGCGCGCTGAGCAGGCGCGGAGCGTAAACATTGCGTTGCTCGTCGTCGGTTGTATCGAACAGCACCACAAAGCGATTGCTACTGGCTTCGGTCGTGTGCAGAGTATTTGGCTGGTACATCGCTTGCTCCTTCGAACGGCTTCACTTTGTGGTGCCAGTGTATGAAGTAGTACCGACACTATCGCCGGGCCGCAGGCGCGTCTACGTATTTCGTAAACCACGCGAGTGCCACACGGCGCGCATCGCATCCATCCCAAGAATGCCCAGCGAAACTGCCAAGAGGCCGTAGATCCAGTAGTCGCTTGCGGTCAGTGACTCGCCCAGCAACAGCGAAACTGCCACGAGCAACAATGGCTCGACATAGGAAAGCAAACCGAAGACCGGGAGCGACAGTCGGGTCGAAGCTCCGAGGTAGGCTGCCATCGCGGCCGCCCCAGAGAAAGCAATGATGCCAACACCGGCAATGGTTGCCAGTGCAGGGCTCCCTGCCGGGGTCGTGAGAAGCAACAACACCATTACCGGCGTGAGCAGCGCCATTTCTACACCGAAGCCTGCCCGGTGACCGAGGCCGGTGTGGCGACGGGTCATGAAGTAGACCGGATACCCGAAGCAGATCAGCGCGGTGACCCATGAAAACTCGGCCACGAGCAGTACCTTGAGGGCCACCGCAAGACAGGCCACGGCGATGGCCACCCACTGCACCCGCGAGATCGGTTCGTGGAAGATGAACCGTCCACCGAGCGCCAGGGTGATCGGCAATAGCAGAAAGCCAAGCGAAGCATCTAGGGCCATGCCATGGGCAGGGGCCCAGACGAATACCCACAACTGGCTGGAGACCATCAGCGCCAGGGTAATTACCAGTAGAGGTCCGCCGCGTATCGAGCGCACAACGCTCAAGTACTCGGACAGGGCCCTTCGGCCCGATTGGCCGAGCAACAGGAGCGCATAACAACCGAAGGTGATTACCACGCGCCAGGCTAGGACGACTTCCGCCGGGGCGTGCACCCAGCCGGAGACCAGGAAGATCAGACCGAATAGCGCCGAAGCACCCAATGACAGGGCCACACCAATTGAGGTGCCTCGGGCGGTCTCGGGCACGAAGGTACTCCTCGGAGGTCGGTTGAGCGGTCGAATGAGATTCAGTTCGCCGTTACCGTCCATTATGAGGGCTGGGTGCGGTGGACTCCGCCTTCTGTTTACTGATGACGGCGGAGCACACCTGCCGACTAGCGCTGACTGAGGGAGAGTGCGTCGCGGATGGTGAAGAACAGGTCGGTCTGGTCACTGAGCCCAACGACATTGGCTGCCCCTGGCCCGTAGGCGGCGATCCGAAGCTGCGTGCCGGTGTGTCCCTGTGCGGCATCTTCCTCGCCCGTGCCGTAAAGGATCGCCATTTCCCCACCGTCAGCGGTGACCAACTTGGAGGTCAGGGCCGGGGATTCGGTATCTGGTGCGACAATCTGACTGGTGTGCGCATGGTCGGCGGTGACCACGACGAGCGTCTGACCGTCCTGCTTGGCGAAGTCCAGAGCCTGTTGCACTGCCTCATCTAGATCAACGGTTTCGCCAATCTGGCCGCAGGGATTTGCCGCGTGGTCTTGTTTATCGATGGAAGCTCCCTCGACCTGCAAGAAGAATCCCTGCTCATTACCCTTGAGCAAGTCGATGGCTTTGGCCGTCATCGTCTTGAGATCCGGCGACTTGCTTTCATCGCGTGCCGGGTTCTGTGTGCACTTCTGCGCTGGTTTTTCGATCCCATTCTTCGTTGCGTGTTCACCGGTCCAACGCACCTCCATGTTCCCGGGCGCGAACAGCCCCAGTACCGGGGACTCTTGGTTCGCAACTGTCGTCCGCTGCAGCGTTTGGGTGTCATCCACGATGGTGTAACCACGAGACTCGGCTTGTGCCCGTAGCGTTTGGCCCTTGTAGGGCCCTGCCTTGGCCTTTTCGGCGAAGGTTTCGGCACCGCCGCCGAGGACCAGATCGGCACGCGTGTTCAGCAACTGTTCGGTGATTGAACCCTCACCTCCGTTTTCGAGGGCATTGGATGCGCACTTTGCACTTGTGACCTCGGGGCCGTAGCACTTGCGCTCGGTGACATGCGCCAGTTGCACGGCCGGGGTCGCGTCCTGAATCTCGGCGGTAGTGACCACCCCGGTGGCCAGCTGCTTTTCTTTGGCTAGTTCTAGGAGCGTGGGTTGTTTTGCGCCGTTGATATCCACCGAAATGGCGCCGTTGTAGGTTTTGGTGCCCGTAGCCCATGCGCTGCCACTGGCCGCCGAGTCCGTGACATAGTCAGGCTTGCCGTCCTTGTGTAGCGAATAGTGGGTGTACTGACCGGTCAGTGGCAATGCGTCGAGGCCGGCAAAGAATCCGCCGGCTCCCTTGGCCACATTGCGTGCGGCGGTAATTTCCGAGTCGCCCATGCCGTCGCCGATGAGCAGGATGACGTTTTTGGCACCCGAATCTTGCACCGCCTGGCGCACCGCATCTGTGGTGTCGCCATCTAAGCGGCGGGCGCCTCCATGTTCGGACAGTTCACCAGCTGCCGGGCGGTCGAGTAATCGTGCTGGCTCTGCGGCCGTGTTTCCCGCGGTAGTTGCGCATCCGCTCAGTGCGCCGAGGCCCAAGGCGAGCGCCGCGGTAGTCGGCAGAATTTTTTGGATCCGTACAGTCATCATCAGTCCTATCGAGGGTCGAAGTCTCGCTTCACAGGTTCTAAAGCGTCGCTTGATCCCGAGGTTGACCTGTAGTGATTTCAGGTTGGTGAAGTTAAAGCGACCGATGGGTTAACCGCCAGGGGCCCTGTATCAGGATTTCGCATGGTTGCGGGGCGCAACCGATTTTCGTGAAATAGGTCTCAAGGGACAATTTGTGACCTGGAGGACTTGCCGTTGGCTAGGCAGGCTGACTCCTCGAGCGCTTGAGCCGCCGCGAATCGGCTCATATACCGCAGATGAACTGAGGTTATGTCGATTCTGCGATCTTGGACTGGAGGTGCCGTGCGCAAAAAACTGCTCGCGCTGGTCTCGTGCGGACCGGCGGCTCTAACCCTAGAAAAATCCATATTTTCGCATTCTCAGGTTGAAAGATCAACGACGAGCGACAAGGCTATTAAAGAAAGAACGAGAGTGGTCATAACGAAAAGATTGTGAACAATGACGAATATAGAGACGAACGGGGAAGAACCCCGCGCAGATGAGCAGGGCTTACTGCTAGAGCCTGCCCATCCACACACGGCACCAATTCCGGTGCATATGCATATCGCCGAGGACGACAGCGATGCGCAGATCACCGCCAAGCTGCGTCGTCAAGGTGTGCGCATTGGCAAGGGCGGTATCGCCCCGGCCGTCTTCTGGCCTGCCTTGCTCGTGATCTTGGGCGTGGCAATTTTTGCCATCCTTTCCCCAACCGGGGCCAGCACCGTCTTCTCCACGACCCAGAGCTGGATCGTGAAGAACCTGGGCTGGTACTACATGCTGATTATCGGCTTGTTCGTGGCCCTCGTGCTGGTCATCGGCTTCTCCAAGCTGGGGCGGATCACCCTCGGTCACGATCACGAGAAACCCGAATTTGGCCTGATCTCTTGGTTTGCCATGCTCTTTGCCGCCGGTATGGGCATCGGCCTGGTCTTCTACGGCGTCGGTGAGCCACTGATCTACGCCACCGTCGACCCGAAGCCGGGATGGGACGGATCGCAGGCCGAACTGACCGGTCTGGCCATGGCGCAGACCTTCATCCACTGGGGCCTGCACCCGTGGGCCGTATACGCCGTCATCGGTCTGGCCCTGGCCTACGCCATCCACCGTCGCGGTCGTCCGGTGTCCATTCGCTGGGCGTTGGAACCAATCCTGGGCGATCGCGTCAAGGGTTGGCTCGGTGACGTTATCGACGTGCTAGCCATTTTCGGCACCGTCTTCGGCGTGGCGACCTCGCTGGGCCTGGGCGTTCAGCAGATCAGCTCCGGTATGAAGGCCATCGGCATCGTTGAGACCGCGGATAACACCCTGCTGGTCATTCTGATCGTTGTGATTACCTTCCTCGCCACGCTTTCGGTGATCAGTGGTCTGGGCGCCGGCATTAAGTGGCTGTCGAACATCAACCTGTCCGTGGCCGGTCTGTTGATGATTTCGGTGCTCGTTCTCGGGCCGACGCTGTTCCTGCTGCAGAACTTCGTGCAGTCCCTAGGCGTATATCTGGCCAACATTTTCAACATGACCTTCGATGTTGGCGCCTTTCAGCACAGCGAAGCGGCCGAAAGCTGGTTCTCCTCCTGGACCGTGTTCTACTGGGGCTGGTGGATCGCTTGGGCACCGTTCGTCGGCATCTTCATCGCCCGTATTTCGCGTGGTCGCACCGTGCGCCAGTTCGTTTTCGGCGTCCTTCTGGTGCCGACCCTGGTAGGCTTCCTGTGGTTCTCCATCATGGGTGGTTCGGGCATCTTCCGTCAGTTCTTCGGCGAGGGCGACCTGGTTCAGGACGGAGAGGTGTCGGCCGAGGGTTCGCTGTTCACCGTGCTCCACGGCCTGCCACTGGGGCAGATCTTCTCCGTGGTGGCCATCATTCTGGTTGCAATCTTCTTCATCACCTCCTCCGACTCCGGTTCCTTGGTGGTGGACATGCTCGCCTCGGGTGGTCACCCGAACCCACCGACCTGGTCGCGTGTGCTGTGGGCTGTCCTTGAGGGTCTGCTCGCTATCGGGCTGCTGCTGGCCGGCGGTCTGAGTACTCTGCAGGCCGGTTCGCTGGCCACAGCGTTGCCCTTCAGCGTGATCATGATCCTGATGGCGATCGCCACGATTCGCGGACTGAGCTACGAGTCGCGGGTCTTGGACTACCACGACCAGCGGCGTCACCTCGATGCGCTGACCGAGCACGTCTCCGGCGAGCTGATGAACAACGTGGAAGACATGCCCGAACTGCGGCGCTACGTCGATGACCGTATCGACTACCGCATTTCACGCACCCGCGGCGGTCTGCGCCGCGATACCGGTTCGGGAAAGAAACCCACGAAGTAGTTCTGCGGATACGTCAGCGGGCCACTTGCAACACCACGAGGTGCTGCAAGTGGCCCGTTTGTTCGTTTCGGGGCAAGGCAGGTTGCCCTCGTGCTACGTCATGTGCCGCCAAGGCATTGCCAGTAGGGCCCAATGGATGTTTGGATCGGGATTGTGACGCCTCGAACCAATAACTAGGAGGTAGAGCAACATGAGCCACAGTGAACATATTGTGATTGTCGGTGGCGGTCTAGCCGGCGCGACCACCGCCATCGAACTACGCAAGCGCGGCCACGCTGGCCAAATCACCCTCATATCCTCCGAAGAGCATCTTCCCTATGAGCGTCCGCCGCTATCGAAGGACTTTCTGCAGGGAAAGAGCGCGGTCAAGGATTTCACCGTGCGCGAGGAAGAGTATTACACCGAGCACGACATCACCCTGCAGCGCGGGGTCACCGTCACCGGCTTGGACCGGGCCGAACGGGTGGTGCGTCTCTCGGACGGAACCAGCCTCGGCTACGACCAGTTGGTGCTGGCCACCGGTGCCCGGCCGAATACCGGGGGATCCGCTCCGATTGAAGGCGCCCAGCTCCCCGGGGTGCACCTGCTGCGGAGCATCGAAGATTCCCAGGCCCTACGTGAGAACCTTGGCGAGGGGAGCACCCTGGCCATTGTCGGTTCGGGATGGATCGGGATGGAGGTCGCCGCTTCCGCCACCCAGCTGGGTGCGAAGGTCACGGTCATCACCCCGGATGCCATACCCCTAGCTGCCGTGCTCGGCGAGCGCTTCGGCGAGCACTTGTTGAAGATACACCGTGCGCAGGGAGTCGACTTCAAGCTACAGACCAAGGTTCGCTCGATCCATGCCGATCATGGGGAACTATTGGTCGATACGGACGCCGAGCCGATCCGTGCCGACCACGTTCTGTTGGCCATCGGTGCCGTACCCAACACCGAGTTGGCCGCCGCGGCCGGGATCCAAACCGACTCCGGCATCGTTGTCGATGCATCGTTGCGCAGTAGCGACTCGAACGTTCTGGCTATCGGCGATGTGGCTCAGGCCTTCAACACCACCCTGCGGCGCCAGCTGCGCGTGGAACACTGGGATAACGCGGCCCGCCAGGGCGCTCTGGCGGCCAGCACATTGACCGGCGGCGACGACAAGTACGACTGGTACCCGTACTTCTTCACCGACCAGTTTGATCTGGGCATGGAGTTCGTCGGGCAGGCCGAGGCCGGCGATGAGGCGGTCTTCCGCGGTGGGGAGGACGAATTCATCGTGTTCTACCTGCGTGAGGGCGTGATTCGTGCGGCCATGAACGTGAACCTGTGGGATGTCAACGACACGTTGCGGGGCTTGATCGGACGCTCCATCGAGCCCGAACGACTCCGCGATCCGCAGATCGATCTCGAGTCCCTTTAGGCTCTGGGCGCGGCGGTGTCTGTCTGCCATACTGTGAGGTACCAAGCCTGCGAAAGTGAGGGCCGAAGATGGACACCGCCGACGTCATCCTGCTGGGCATCGACTCGGATCAAGCACCGGTTGTACTGGAGCAGGCGCTGAGTCTTGCACAGGGCCTATCCGCCCGGTTGCTGTGCGTTCAAGTGCAGACCGGCCGGCTCGTGGCCGATAGTTTAGTCAACCCACCGGCGGCGCACCCGCTTGATGAGCCCCCGGAATTTGATGCCGAACTGGCACAGCGGATCACCGCGGTCACCGAGCAGACCTCGGTACCCACCGAACTTCGGATGGTCTCGGGCGATGCAGGGAAAGCCCTGGCGGCCGTGGCCCAAGAGGTTGGCGCGCGCGTGATCGTGGTTGGTACCCGGCACGCGGGGCTGCGCAGCCGGTTCGCCGAACTACTCGACGGCTCGGTGGCCGTCTATCTGGCACACCACCAGCCGATCCCGGTAATGGTGGTGCCCCAGGAAGTAACCCCCGCGCCCTGAGCGCACGCTTAGGGCACCAGCATGACTTTCAGGGCGCGACGCTGATCCATGGCCGCATACCCTTCCGCGGCACGCTCCAGCGGTAGTTCGGCATCAAAGACCAGTCCGGGGTTGACCGAGCCATCGAGAATGCCCGGCAGCAGGCGCTTGACATAACCGCGCACCGGCGCGACTCCACCGGTCAGCGTGATGTTATTGCCAAAGAATTTGCGTCCCACATGGCCCTGCGAATACTGCGGCACGCCGACTCGGCTGATGGTTCCGCCCGGTCGCACGATCCCGAGCGCCTGTTCAAAGGCCGGCATATGACCCACCGCCTCGAGCACCTTATGCACTCCGAGACCACCGGCGAGCTCGCGCACGCGGGCGATGCCCTCCGCACCGCGCTCGGCCACCACGTCGGTGGCGCCAAACTGGCGCCCTAAGTCCGTGCGCGCCTGATGACGTCCCATCAAGATGATGCGTTCTGCCCCGAGCTGCTGGGCGCTCAGCACGGCCAAGAGTCCCACGGCACCGTCACCGATAACAGCCACCGTGTCACCGGCGGACACCTTAGCGGTGTGGGCGGCATGGAAACCGGTGCCGTAGACATCGGACAGGGTGAGCAAGCTGGCGTAGTGTTCGGGCGAAATTCCGGGTTCCACGGGGACCAATGTGCCTTCGGCCAGTGGTACCCGGATGAGTTCGGCCTGACAGCCGTTACCGGTCATTGCCGAGTAACCTCCGCCGTGCAAGCAGGAGGTAAACAGGCCGGCGACGCACATCTCGCAATTGCCGCACGAGACCATGAAGGGACCGATAACGAGATCCCCGGCGCGCAGGGAAGAAACCTCGGAACCGGTTTCGAGGACCTCACCGATGAATTCATGCCCAATGCCCGCTGGCTTTTCTAGCGCCCGGTCGCTGCGGTAGGGATGCAGATCAGAGCCGCAGATGCAGCTGCGCACCACCCGTACCAGTGCGTCGCTGGGTTCGACAATCCGTGCGTCCTGGACCTCTTCGACACGGATATCACCCTGACCGTGCAGAAATGTTGCTTTCATGCTCACTCCCTGAGATTGGCTTGTTGCGACTCTAACATCGGGTCACTGTCATCGAGCTCTGTCCGTGGCTGGGTTATATTCGCCGGCCTCGACGGTGCACTAATGTGGAAGGGACCATTCTTAGAGCGAAGGAGTGCGATGGGACCCCTGCCCACGATGCCGGTTATCGCCAATCTGCGCCAAGCCGGTGGCATACCCGTGCAAGGGGGAGTCATCCGCGACAATGTACTGTTTCGCAGCGCCGCACCCTTTCACATCGACCAGTCACTAACCGACTGGATGAGCGCCGCAGGGGTCGGGGAGATCTTTGACCTTCGCAGCGAATCCGAAGCCTCCAATTTTCCCGGGTTTCCGCAAACCTTGAATCACAGCACCCGTACGCGCATCCCGCTGTTGGAAGCCGCGATCGGCAATCCGGCAGACATGCCGGGCCTCGAGGAAATCTACCTCACCCTAGTTCACGAGCACGGACCGGTGTGGGTGCGGATCGCGGAACATGTCGCTCACGCCGAGCGACCGACCCTCGTGCACTGTACCGCCGGCAAGGACCGCACCGGAGTGGCCGTTGCCTTGCTGTTGCTCGCCGTGGGCGCGAACCGTCACGCCGTCTTTGCCGATTACGCCCGCTCCACCGATGAACTCTCCGGCGCGTGGTTCAGTCTGGTCACCAAGAACGCCAAGGCGCAGGGCATCACCCTTGGGCAACGGTCGCGTGAGTTGCTGGTGGGCACCACCATTGCCGGGCTGAATGCCGCGATTGAAGGCATTGAAACACAACATGGAAGCGTCGTTGGCTACCTTCGCGACCATGGTCTATCCGCCGCGGATCTACGATCCCTCGAGCAGAAGCTGGTGAGCCGATGAATCCCGCAGCGCCGCTGGGGCCCCAAACCGTGGCTGTCATGACCGACCGGCTGATTTTTCAACACTTGCTCGAGCAAGGCACCTGTAGCCGTAGCGAACTATCTCGTGAACTAAAGCTCTCCAAACCCACCGCCTCCCAAGCCATGGGGCGTTTGCTCGACGCGCAACTGGTTCATGTGGTGCCGGCACCGGCCGATGTGCCCACCCAGCGTGGGCCCAGCCCCGAGTACTACGCGCTCAACCCCGGGTATGGGCACCTGCTCTCGGTATTCGTGCATGCCGGCTCGCTGGTGCTGCAAGCCAGCGATGTGGCCGGAGCGAAGCTCGAACGTGCGGCCGCGCCGTTGCCCGCCGATATATCCGCCGATGAACTTGAAGCCCTGCTCGAGACCGAGTTGCAGCAGATGATCCGGCGGGTCGGTAGTCGCTGCATTTACGCGACGCTCAGCGTCAGCGCCCCGGTATTGCGCGACAGCAATCGCACGCTGACGGTACCTAACCCGGTCTTGCCCGCGGCCCAGGCTGACCTGGCCACGGTCTGCAAACGGGTCACCGGCGCCCCGCTACTGGTCGACAACGACGTGAACTGGATGGCGCTGGGTGAATATATGGCTGGTGCGGGCCAGCAGGCCTCAAGCCTCTTGCTGGTTTATTTCGGGCCGGGCATTGGCGCCGGTCTAGTGCTCGATGGCGCCGTGTACCGCGGATATCGTGGCACCGCGGCGGAGCTGAGCTATCAGGCCTATGGCAAGAGCAACCTCATTGAGCATTTGATGGAGGTTGGATTCACGGTTCCCGGACAGGGACGTGTGGCGGTGCCCGAGGTGATAGAGCTCTTCGAAGGGGAGCCGGCCAACCAAGAGCAGGCCGCACGGCGCGCTGAGTTCCTC
Source organism: Glutamicibacter endophyticus (assembly GCF_048457885.1). NCBI lineage: Bacteria > Bacillati > Actinomycetota > Actinomycetes > Micrococcales > Micrococcaceae > Glutamicibacter > Glutamicibacter endophyticus. The sequence goes on along the minus strand of NZ_CP174200.1, from coordinate 2,885,787 downwards.
TCGCCGGTGATCGAGGTGTTGGGCAACGCCGCCGGATTCCTCGACCCGCAACGAATACTTATCGGCGGGCCAGTGGCGCAGGTGCCTGGATTCGTTGAGCAGGTGCGCGCAGGACTTTCGGCTCACCGCAGCGTGGGGACCGATGAAATCCTTGCCGCGCAACTGGGCGATGAGGCACAGCTCTTTGGAGCGGTGGCTGCCGCCCGCTCTGCGGCGGCCGAGGTGATCTTCCAGAAGTATCGCACCGGAGCGTCACAGCATTGACGCGGTGCACCCGCAAAAGTTATCGTAAAGAATCCTAAATTAATGTGCGTTCTGTCGTGCTGTCCGCGTGATGGTGCCAAGAACGCTGAGCTTCAGGGGAATCATGCTCGCTAACATCACTGACACGTCCGGTGCCACCAATCCGCAGGCCATTGGCATGGATCTGGGCGGATCTGCCATTAAATTCGGTGTTATCGACGCATCCGGGGCCCTGATCGAATCATCCTTTGGGCAGGTGCCCACCCCAGCAGGCGCTCAGCCGCAGGCGGTCGCCAAGGCCATGGCGGGCGTTCTCGCCACCCTGAACGAGCAATTTGGATCGGCACTGGACGGCGCGGCAGTAGGCGTCACCGTGCCCGGCATCGTAACCAACGGTGTGGTGCACTCGGCAGCAAATATTGACCCGCAGTGGCGTGGGCTTAACGCCGAGGCGTTGCTCACCGAAACCCTCGGACGCCCGGTGCATGTGCTCAACGACGCCGATGCCGCCGGTATCGCCGAAGTCTACGCCGGGGCAGGGCGAGGCGCGGACGGGCTACCGGCTCCGGGGAGCACCCTGGTGTTGACGCTGGGTACCGGAATTGGTTCGGCGATGTTCCGCGACGGGGTGCTATTCCCCAATGTGGAGTTCGGCCACCTCATCATGGATGGGCAGTCCGCCGAACTGGCTGCCGCAGCACGCGTGATCCGTGAAGAAAATCTGACTTGGGAGCAGTACACCGAGCGTCTACAGCGCTACCTGTCCCATGTTGAGTTCCTGTGCAGCCCGGATCTGATCATCATCGGCGGGGCGATCTCGGTGGAGCACGAGAAATTCCTGCCCGGCCTAGAGCTGCGCGCGAAGATCATCCCGGCCGAAAATAACAACGCTGCCGGTGTGCTGGGCGCTGCCCACCGCGCTCTACTGGCGCATTAGGAGCTGCTAGTCGGCGGCTAGGCGCAGTACGAATGTACCCAGTCGCGTAGCCGCGCTACCGAGGTGTCTTCACGCCGCGCCAGTTTCTTCAGACGTCCACTTGCGGCTAATTCGTCGAAGCGGTCCGGGGTGCCAGCGTGTGCACACAGTGCTGCAACGAGTCGCGCCGGTGTCTGATATCCCTGCCCGTCGCGGCCCAAGATGTCCTCGATGGCATCCGACTCAGCCCGGTGCAGCCGAGTGAGAAGTGGAAGCACCTGCTGGTTCAGGCAGGTGAGAACTTGAGCGTGCGCTACCGCGATGTCACTGTCCGCGACGAAGCTCAGGGTTCCATCGCGGCGTAGGGGCGGCATGTACTGCGGATCGTGGCGCGAAGCCACCCGGAGAAGCGCGGGTTGGCCCTCTGACGTGTGGACCGGGCCAAGGGCATCATTCAACGACGTCAGGCATGCGTCGAAGGCGCTGTGGTGACATTCTCCGATCAGCTCAAGAGCCCAGAGAGCCCCGTATTCCATAAGTCGCTGATTATTGACGAAACTGACCTCGACGCTCACGGCGAGCTGGCCGGCGTGCGCGTAGCGGATGGCACGGGAAGTGCCTCGCGCGGTCAGGCCCGGTAAGTCGGGCAACGGGCCTGACCGCCATAGCTCGCGAAACTCTCGCTGTTGTGCGGCGATAAGCTCCGCGGGTCGACTGCTCGGCATGCCTTGTCCTATGCGGTAGGGGTAGGTATCAATCGGGCGACCGGCGATTCGATGTAGTCGAGAAACTCATAAAGCCTCATCCGAGTGTGCAGATAATCCTTCGCGGCGAGGTGCGAGGTATCTGGCGCGCGGTTCTGGCCGCTGGCAAGGAGCACAATCTGTTCCGCCGGGTCGGGGATATGCCGTAGACCGACGACCGCGATGTGGCTGTTCGTCACCGGCCCGTTGCCGAGTTGTTCGCCGGCAGCCTGAGTGCCAACTACCTGATCAGCCGCGGGTAGGACCTGGTAAATCTGCCGATACAACTCAAGTATGGGCGCTTCGTTTGTGCCAGTATCGCCGTGCACGTGGGCCAGCACATAGCCACGAGCGGTGTGGATGCCAGCAAATCTCCGGGCCGAGTGAAGGTCACCGGCTCACGCACCGCTGGAGTTTTGCCCAGAGCAGGCGGCGTGGAACGCAGCAGATCAGAGTAAGCCGGGGACTGACGGGCAAATTCATCACTGAGCCACACGGCGTCATTTAGCTCGTCGATCCCACGCAGGGCCCGCTCGGTGAGACTAGGGTCGGCGAGACCTACCTTGTGCAGGCAGGTCGCTAAGGCAATCGCGACCCGGTGCCCGGTCATCAGCTCGCTTTGGTCGCCATGACGCGTCATGAGCGGACCCCAGCGACGAAGGAGCGGGGGAACGACCTCCGCATACCTGGCGCCACGGTGACCATCGTGTTTGGCCTCGTAGAAACTCTGTCGGGCGAGCATATGCGTCTCGTCTTGAACCAACGAGGGAATCGCACCGAGGGCGAGCTTGTCCAGAATTTGCTGATGTTTCACGCCATTGAGCCTAATTCACCCAGCGATCTAAGGGCTAGGAGCTTACGTTCCCGGCTACGGTATGTGATGACCGGCGGCGCGGAGCAGCCCGTACCATTCGCCACGGGTCAATGGCACCTCGGAGCCAGCGCTCGCGTCGACGATTCGCTGCGTAGTGGTGCTACCTAAAATCACTTGCATACCTGCCGGGTGCCGGGTGATCCAGCCGACCGCAATCGCCAGCGGGGTGACCCCGTAGCGGTCGGCCAAGCGCGATAGTTCGGCGTTGAGCTCGGGGTAGTCTGATGAATCCAAGAAGACACCGGCAGTTCCGCCGCTCTGAAAGGGGCTCCACGCCTGCAAGGTGATCTTATTCAGCCGGGCATGATCCACCAACCCTCCGCCATCACGAGTTATCGCATTATCGGCTCCGGCCGTATTCGAGGAGATGCCCTGGGTGATCAGTGAGGCGTGGGTGAGCGAGAGTTGTACCTGATTCACCACCAGCGGTTGGCGAACTGCGGTTTTGAGCAGGTCGATCTGTCGAGGCGTATGGTTTGACACGCCAAAAGCACGGACCATGCCGCGAGATTCCAGATCATCGAAGGCCCGCGCGACTTCTTCGGGCTCCACGAGGGCATCGGGTCGGTGCAGGAGCAAGACATCGAGGTAGTCGGTGTTCAACGCGCGCAGCGAGCCCTCAACGGAAGACACGATGTGCTCGTAGGACTGGTCGTAGCTGAGCGGGTCGGTGGTGATTCCGGTTTTGGACTGCAGCATGATCTGCTCGCGCTCCGAAGTCGAGAGCCCCAAGGCCTGGGCGAAGCGGTGTTCGCACCAGTGGGTCCCGCCGCTGGGATGATTGAAGCCGTAGAGGTCGGCATGGTCAAAGTAGTCTATTCCGGAGGAGCGGGCGGTGTCATAGAGCTCGCGAATCTTGGCGTCACTGGCATCGGCAATGCGCATCATGCCGGAAATGACGTTGGGGACTTTGATTTCGGTGGGGCCCAGTTGCACGGTTTTCATGGGTGAATCCTCTCATAGGGTAGTGCGAGCACAGGCCAGCCCCAAGATCGGAGCGAACCGCGTCCCTACCGTGCACCAGCCCATAATGGGTTTATGACAAGTTGCGAGGCCCCTACTGACCAGTTGTTGCATCCTGCCCTATGCCGAAGATTTAGCCCCGTACGGTTCCAACCCGATGCGGTGCTCACGAAGCAACAGGTGGAAACCTTGATCGAGGCGGCCCGCCGGGCCCCTTCCGCTGGTAACTCGCAACCGTGGAGATTCATTGTGGGGAAGCGCGGAGGGAGCGTGCACGCACGGATTCTGCCCCATTTAGGACGAAGCGCCGCTCAGTGGGTCCCAGACGCTTCGCTACTTGTGGTCAATCTTGCCCAAATCGGGGTCGCCGACGCGCCTGGATGGGAGTACTCGGAATTCGCGCACTATGATTTGGGCCAGGCCGTCGCGCATATGACCATCCAGGGCCTAGCGCTTGGTTTGGATGCGCACCAGATTCGAGCCTTTGACCGCCAAGCAGTGGCCGAGGAATTCGACGTTCCGGCGCACTGGCAGGTCGCCTCAATGACGGCCTTCGGCGTCGCGGCCCACCGCCCCGGCCAAATAGCATCGGCCGGGACGAGCCGCGAACGGCTTAGCCACGAAGAACTCGTCTGGAGTCGTGACGCCCTAAGGCGTCGTTAGGTCGCAGGGTACTGACACTAGGTGCTTCCTGCCGTCGAGTCTCTAGCGCCAGCCGAGACCCGGGGCCACGTGGGTGAGGATCGAATGCAACAAATGCGCGTTGTAATCGACGCCTAGTTGGTTCGGCACGGTGAGCAGGATCGTGTCGGCCGCGGCGATGGCTTCGTCGGCGGCAAGCTGTTCGATCAGGGCGTCGGGTTCATCGGCGTAACTACGTCCGAAAACGGCACGGGTAGTTTCGTCGATATTTCCGAATTGATCGCGTCGTTCCCCGCTGCCTAGGAAGTACCGGCGGTCCAGATCGTTGACGATCGGCATGATGGAACGCGAGACGGAAACGCGCGGGGTGAAGCCATGATCGTGTTTGGCCCACTCGGCACGGAATGCCTCGATCTGCTTACGCTGCTGGATATGCAGCGGTTCACCGGACTCGTCGTTCTTCAGGGTCGAAGACATGAGGTTCATGCCATGCTGTGCCGCCCAGATCGCGGTGGCATCCGAACCAGCTCCCCACCAGACACGCTCGCGCAGACCGGGCGACTGAGGTTCGAGCCCAAGAAGCCCCGGGGGATTCGGGAACATCGGCCGCGGGTTGGGCTGAGCAAACTTTTTCCCGGAGATCAGCTCCAAAGCCTGTGTGGTGATTTGACGTGCCATATCGGCGTCGCTCTGTCCGGCGGAGGGGGCCTGCCCGAAGTGCTTCCAGCCGTCGATGACCTGTTCGGGCGAACCTCGCGAAACACCGAGCTGCAGGCGACCTGCGGAGATCAGGTCCGAGGCTCCGGCGTCTTCGGCGAAGGTCATGGGATTGACGTAGCGCATGTCAATGACGCCTGTGCCAATTTCAATGCGGTCGGTTTTCGCACCAACCGCGGAGAGCAGCGGGAATGGAGAACCGAGCTGGCGGGCAAAATGGTGGACTCGGAAGTAGGCCCCATCGGCGCCTAGTTCTTCGGCTGCCACCGCCAGATCGATACTTTGTAGCAGGACATCGGAGGCCGAGCGGGTCGCTGAGGTGGGGTGCGGGGTCCAGTGTCCAAAGGACAGGAAGCCGATGCGTTTAGGTGAATTCATGTACGCGTCAACTACATTAGACAGGGATTTATTCCTGGCCAGCTACGCGACAACCCCCGAGCCAGTGGCGGACCGACTAGTCCAGATCCGCCAAGTGATTGGCAATGGCGTCGAAGGCCCGGATGGTAGGGAATAATTTCCCCGCGTCCTGCGGCAGTGGCCATGAGGAGAGCTTTACTCCGACCATGCCGGTCGCACGGTTCATGTAGATCATCTGACCGTGAATACCCAAGGCTAGGGCGACGCCGGTGCCCGGGTAGGGGAACCAGATCTGATTGCGGTAGTGGCCACCGGGCATCATGTTGTCTCCCGGTGAGGCCGCGAAGGCCTCGACGAGTTCCTCATCCTCGGTGAAGACATCCGCCAGCCAGGCCTCAGAGACCACGCGCTCGCCGGTGAGCGAAATACCGTTGTTGATGAACAGGTGACCAAAGCGGGCCAAGTCGCGCAACGTCGAGTTGAAGCCACCGTCGAACATACCGGTATCGAACTGGTCGACACCCATGACCAGATCTTGTTGGGCGCCGATCTTTGCCCACACGTTCTCCGAGAGAAGTTGCTGCATCCGAGCCCCGCCGGCGGCCTCGCAGACCCAGCCGAGAACATCGGTTTCACAGGAGCGGTAATCAAAGGGCCCGCCATGGGGGCCTTCGGCCTTGAGCGTGAGTAGGTAATCGTAGAGACCGATGGGCTTCATATCGCCCTCGAGCTCGGCCCATCCGATGGCCTGCTCGAGTAGGCGCACCTCGGCGGCGGGATCCAAGTATTCCTCGGAGTACTTGATACCGGAGCGCATATCTAATAGGTGGCGCACCGTGGCCCCGTTATAGCCGCTGCGCGAGAGGGCTGGGACGTAGTCGGTGACCGGCGCATTGACGTCGAGCTTCCCGGCATCAACCAAGGTGCCGGCGACGGTGCCGACAAGAGTTTTGCTCACGCTCATCAGCAGATGATCGGTCAGCGCGGTCATCGGCTCGAGATATTTCTCGGTCAGGATCCGTCCGTCTTGCATTACGAGCCAGGCATCCGTATCCGTGGAATTCATGACACCACGCACCGTCATTGATGGCTCGCCCATGCTGCGCGGTAGCTGAATCGAGCCTAGGTCCATCTCGGTACGCGGTAGCTTCGCGATGTGGTCGTCGCCGCGAGAGACCTTCACAGTGGGCAGAACGTCGGCGAGGTTCTGGAAGCTGTACCGAATGTTTTCGGGTAGCTGCCAGTTCGCTGCCGTAACGGCGGCTACCGGTTGCTCACTGTTCATGGACGTGGTCTCCTCGAGAGATGAAGTCAGGGATGCTCAAAGTATGGAGAATACCATTCAATTGAGCATCCCTGATTTCGCGCTATTCGCCCGAGCTCGCAGGGGGCACGTCAATGCCCTTGTAGAGTGCGCGAATGGAAGAGATGAAGTGCCGCGCATCGATGGACAGGCGCTTCTTGCCCTTGGACTCGTACTGTAGCTTCGCCTTCGTGACGAGTACTCCCAAGTCGGCACCCTTCCACCGGTAGTCCTCGGCACCATAGATCCGCAGGAAGAACACTTCCTTGTGGTTCTGCAGTTGGTGCCAGTCTAGGGCGTTACGGGAGAACTGTAGCTTGCCACGAGCATCGAGATAGTAGTTACCGGTGCGCGGGGCGTGGGTGATGTACTGCACGATGTCATCGGTTTCCTTGATGATCATGTGGCTCCAGATGTCGACCCCGCTCAGTCGCTCCCAACGCTCGTTGATCTCGTCGACATCGAGTTTGAAGTCAACATCGAGGTATTCGAGCAGGTGGAAGAGGAACAGCGGCACGTCGGCGTAGGCTCCGGCGGTCACATTGGTGATTGCACTGGCACCCGAGATACGTGGATTCAGTTCGCCGAGGTATACCTCGTCGGTGTCGGTGTCGATGAGTACGTCTACTTCGAAGAAGCCTCGGTAACCGGCCTGATTCAAACCGTCGCCGACGGCCTTGACGAGCTCGATGGCGCGGTGCCGCTGCGTCTCGGTAACCACCTCGGGATGCATTTCATTGCCGCACCAGCCACCCTTGTACGGCGTGAGCTGCTTGTAGCCGGCCAACTCGGTCAGGATCGGACCTACCACCGTGCCGCAACGGGTGAGCACGGCTTCGACGGCCACCGGCAGGTTGTTGATTCGCTTCATCACCTTGAGCTGTTCGCCAATGATGTTCTTGGCGTACTGATTCCAGTCGGACTCGTTGGTAATAAAAAAGGTCGTTTTGCCCGAATCGCCATAGGGAGTCTGTACCACTAGGTCGTCGCCAAGCCCGGCCCCGTCGGCGAGCTTCTGCAGTTCCGCATAGCTATCGGCGGTGCCCAGCACATTGGGAACGGATGGGGCGCCGGCTGCGTTGCCGAGCTCCGTGGTGACGATCTTCGAGTCTAGGTGGTTGCGCAAGGATGCTGGCGGGAGGATGAGGTCGTAGCCAAGCTCCTCGCAGATCGCCTCGGTTTCCTCGTCGAAAAACACCATGGCGACCTTGGGACGTGGTCCACCGGGAATGCGTCGCGCATCGATGTACTCGCGTACCTCGGGGTTTTCCAGCAACCAGTTGTTGATCTCTTCGGCCGACTGGAACTCGATGTAGGGCTTCTCGCTCGGGGTGAAGACACGCGGGTGGTGCCCATCCCAACCGTCGTAGTAACTGATGTAACTGAATTTACGAACCCAGCGGTCCAAGCCCAGCAGGTTTACAGGGGTGGCGCCAAAGAAGTAGATGGGGGTCGAATTGGTGCGGAAGAAATGGCGCACCTCGCTCATATTCTTCAGCGGACCCTGACCGGTAAAGTCGACGCGTCGTGTGTTGTTGGTATCGACGTCGTCTTCGTCATTGTAGGCGGCGTCAATGGCCCCGTTGGCCGTCATATCCTCCAGTTCGGCCTTCGCCGCGCGGCGAGGATTTAGGTCACTGGGTTTCGGTATGCGGTTTGTTGGTTTCTTTATGGATTCCACAGTCTTGGCCATTGTTCAACCCTCACGGAAAATACTCAAAATATTCGGTCTGTCGCGTGCTGACGAGTCGGTGCGATTTTCGCCCCGAACCATCGTCGCTCTTGCCGGTGAGGTAGCCATCAAGGCGACTTGAACGCGCTGTGAACATTTTTCAAACGACCGGTGCTGCACGACAAGCACGAGCAGTCCGCGACCGAGTGATCTAGCTCACGCATCGATCATATGAGCCGCGGACAATAAATCCACATCCATGGACGAATGTTGCGACAGTTAATTGCACATGACGAGAAGTAGCTCGAGGGATGTGAATTCTAGGAGGATTTCGTGTAAAAGCACTTAGATACTCGACGGTAATTGAGGTGTCATCGAGATTGCTCCGCCTTGTGAAATTTTTCGACAAATAATGAGATTATCAAATCGTATTTGATCTGTTTTTGTGTGGGAATACTTATCGAGTCGAAGTTTCGTCAGCCGAGCGTTGTTGCGTCTGGCAAAGAGTGACCGGCGGGGCCACGCTGAGCGTGGTTCCCGCCGTTCGTAATGAGTAGGCACCTGGTACGCGATACTCGTGCGTAAGCTCCGGTTCGCAGGTTTAGTTATTTCCCGACATAGTGCCCCAGGACACCGAGGATGGCCCGCACGCCGGTGCTTAGCGTGGGCTCAAGGGTGGGAAGGAAATGCGGGGAGTGATTGACCGCCGGAGCTGGATCGTTGGCGGCGGTGCCTCCGAAGAACCAATACACGCTGGGCACCGAAATGGCCGAAGCGAGCGCACCGAAATCCTCCGAGCCCATGGCCGGGGGCACCTCGTGGATCTGCGCTTCGCCAAGCTCTTCGCGAAGCACCTTGGCGACAACCTCGGTGTGCTCGGGGTCGTTATACAGCTGGGGGAACGTGTAGAGCTCCTCTATCAGCGGCTGCGGAGCACCAGAAGCGGCTGCCTCCGCATTGACGATGCGGGTGATCGCAGCCAATACCTGCTGGCGCACCTCGGGGGTCAATGTGCGTACATTCAATGTCAGCTCTGCGCGGTCCGGAATGATGTTTTCCTTCAGTCCCGCATGGAAGCTACCGCAGGTGACCACCGCGCTACTCAGCGGCGAGACCTCGCGAGAGACGATGCTCTGTAGGCGGGTCACGATGTGCGAACCCAGTACGATCGGATCCACCGAATCTTGCGGTTGCGATCCATGGGATTGCTTGCCGTAGAGAGTCAGCTTTAACGAGTCCGCCATGGCCATGGCATTGCCGGAGGTGAAGGCCAACGCCCCGGAGAGAAATGGGAAGACATGCTGCCCGAAGACGACCTCAGGGCGTGGGGCTCGGTCCCATAGACCGTCCTCGACCATGGCCGCCGCGCCCTGACTGGTCTCTTCGCCAGGCTGGAAGATCCACACGATGGTACCGGCCCATGCGCTGGGCTGGCCGGCGAGAGCCTCGATGGCGGTCAGCGCCGCCGCCACATGGGTGTCATGTCCACAGCCGTGCATGACCGGAACCTCGGTGCCATCGGGAAGCTTCCCGGTAGCCGTGGAAGAGTAGTCGGCCCCGGTGTCTTCGGCGATCGGCAAACCGTCGGTGTCGGCGCGGAAGGCGACCACCGGTCCCTCACCGTTGCGCTGTAGCGCGACGACACCGGTTCCGCCGCACCGGAAGTGCTCGAGCCCCAGCTCATCCAGTCTGGCCTCGATAAAGGCGGCCGTCTGGTGCTCCTGCATGGACAGCTCCGGGTGCGTGTGCAGGTGCTTGTAGGTGGCGTGTAAGCGTTCTGTCTGGTGGTCGTTCAAGGTGGTGGTGACCATGCTCGGCTCCTTCGGGGATACTGGGCGGAACTAGTTGGGCTCGATGTCGTTCTCGGTGGCCGGCTCCTCGGCGACGTGCGCCTTACGGTCCCGAACCAACCAGGAGATGATGATCGATCCCACCACGACCAAGGCCGTGCTGTACAGGGCTAGGGATGGGGCAACGGGAATGATGAGGAAGTACATGATCAGTGCCAGTGCGATGGCCACGATCGTGGTCCGCATTTGCTTCATGGCGACGATGGCCTGAACGAGCACCGCACCCATCAGGGAGGGCAGGATATACAGGCGGGCCACCTCGATGACCTCCATTGGGATTCGGGCCACAAGCCAGGACCCAAAGAGGCCGACGAAGATCAACAGGCTACTTAGGTGAACGGTCGCAGCACCACAGATGGCCATCACCGCGGCGATATCTCCGCGTTTGGTGCCCGGCTTGGCGTTGATGGAGGACTGGGCGACGATCGCGGCTGGCAGCAGCTTATTGGAGATATTGCCGATCATGAAGGCCTGGTACATTGCCGCCGAGCCGAGAATCGGGAAGTAGGTTAGCGGTTCAACGACCCAGAAGACGCCGAAGGTCGCGGCCACGGCCAAGAAGGCCACCCAGATCATATCCCCGGTGAGTTCTAGGTCGGTGAAGAAGAAGAGGTAGAGCGGGCCCAGTAATGAGAAGAGAAGTCCGGCGGCCATGGTGGCCGAACCGTAGCGCGTGGTCTGCTTTTCGAAGCGTGCCATTGAGGCGTCGGAATTGCTGGTGACTGGTGTGTGGGTGTTCATGGTGATCTCCCGTGGTGCTTAGGCCGTGTGCAGCAGGTAGCCGACGGTGATGGAAATGACGATGGCAAAACCCAGGGCCCATTCCTTGAGCCAGTGAGCGTGCAGGATCTTGGCCAGTAGTAGGCACAGGGCCATCACACCGGCCGAGGTAAGCACCAGGATCAGGTGGATCTGGGACTTAGGCATCTCGGCCACGGTGAGCATGCTGAAGGCGCCGAGCAGGGCCGCAGTAGGAATCAATGCCATGGCGGCCGGGTTGCGCTTGGCCAGCGTCTTGCCGCCGCGCTTGAGGATTGGGGTCAGGATCAGCGTGGCCAGCATCCACATGCCGCCCGAGAGGGTCATGGCCATGAAGGCGACCGCGAAAACCTGCTGTGTGTAGTCGTCGCCGCCCAGGGTTGAACCCATGGATTGGGCGGCGATACTCGCCGAAGCGGTCTCCGTGGAGGCCGAACCAATCAAGCCGATGCGTACCAGGACTGCTGGGGTACCGAACAGGGCTAGCAGTGCGATGGCTACCAGCACCACGGCGAGCGACGGGCCGATGGATGCCACTGCGCCGGCGCGGAAGGATTCCTTGACCTCACGAAGCGGCATATCGACATGCGGTGCTGCCGCCTTGGCGGCCCGCACGTAGAGGACGGTCTGAACGAAGATGGTGGCGAAAACGCCTAGCGCGCAGATCCAGAGGAAGGGGGAGTTGGCGATGGCCCAGATGTCTGTGGAAGACGGGTTGGCCTGCGCCAGTATCGATGGCGTCTGCATGTCGGATGCTCCTGAACGTGAGGATCGATGGTTGCGGTGTGAGATGGATCACTACGTGTATCTACGATGATTCATCCGCGGGAAAACGGCAAGGAATGGTGGTTCTGGACAAAAAATTGGCTAGATCCACCAAAAAGAGCGTTTTCCTCGCTTCTTATTCCATTTGTGGTCACTCGGGTTCACGATGGTGGGACAACCCACAGACCACAGGAGGCATCGTGTCCCAGCTTCAGGCGCTAAGCGCAGTGGAAATAACCTCGCTGATTCGCTCCGGCCAGCTCTCGGCCCGAGAAGCATTGGCCAGCCATATTGACCAGATCCAGAAGGTCAACGAATCGATCAACGCTGTGGTCATCACGGACTTCGAGCGTGCCGCCGAGGCCGCTACCGCAGCCGATGAGGCTCAGGCGCAGGGCGCAGAACTCGGTCTCCTCCACGGGCTACCCATGACCCACAAGGATACCTTCAACACCGCGGGTCTGCGGAGTACTCAGGGCTCGCCCGCCTTTGCCGAGAACGTGCCGGAACACGATGACCTGCAGATCGCCCGACTCAAGGCGGCGGGCGCTATCCGCACGGGCAAAACCAACGTTCCGGAGTTCGGCGCCGGATCGCACACCTTCAACGAGGTATTCGGCACGACCACCAACCCTTACGCCACCGACAAGTCGGCCGGCGGTTCCTCCGGAGGTGTGGCGGCCGCCATCGCCGCACGTATTCAGCCGCTAGGCGACGGCTCGGACATGGGCGGTTCGCTGCGTATCCCCGGTAGTTTCTGTAACGTCTTCGGCTTCCGCCCCTCCTATGGCGTGATCCCGTTAGGCTCTGCGGGCAATGCACATGCCTGGTTGGCTCGCTCAGGTCCGATGGCTCGCACGGTCGCCGACGTCGCACTGTTTATGCAAGCAAGCGCCGGCAACGACAAGATCCACACGGGCAATACCCTCAGCGGTCAAGATTTTGCGTCACTTCACCCCGAACTCAAGGGTGCGCGGATCGGGTACAGCTTCGACTTCGGTCTCAACGTCCCGGTGGAGCCGGAAGTCATCGAGGTGCTGCGTGGCCAACTGGCCGTATTCGAGCAGGCCGGGGCCATCCTTGAGGAAGCCACCATCGATTTCAGCGATGCCGACGAGGTTTTCTCGGTCACCCGCGCCTTCGACTTTGCCACCGGGTTGGGCGGCTTGGTGCGCGAGCATCCGGAGTTGGTCAAGCCCGAGGTGATTTGGAACGTCAACAAGGGGCTGGCATTGGATGCCGATGCCATGATCAGCGCCGCCGCGGCTCGCACCCGGTTGGGTGAGGCGGTAGACAGCTACTTCGAACGCTTCGATTTCTTCCTCTCACCGGCCGCCCAGGTGTTGCCCTTCGATGCGACATGGCGTTATCCCGAGCAGATTGCCGGAGTTCCGTCCGAGACTTATCTGGATTGGATGCGCTCGGCCTGCCTGCTCTCGGCCACGAGCCTGCCGGTGATCGCCATGCCCGGTGGTTTCACGGCCTCCGGTTTGCCGGTGGGCTGGCAGTTGGCCGCAAACCACTACCGCGATGTCGAACTGCTCAATGCCGCCGCCGGTTATGAAGAAGCCACTCACTTTGCCGATCGTGCCCCGGCGCTGGCCCAGCTCGATACGGAGGCCGCCCAATGAACCCGGAGAAGACCAACAACAGCGGGCCACTGAGCGGGTACACCGTCATCGATCTGACCCGGGCGCTGGCCGGACCGCATGCCGGGATGATGCTCGGAGACCTCGGCGCCGATGTCATCAAGGTCGAATCGGCCACCGGCGATGACACCCGAGGTTGGGGTCCGCCCTTCGTCGGGCCCGAGGATGAGCGTATCTCAACCTACTTCATGTCCTGTAACCGCAATAAGCGTTCGATCACCCTCGACCTGAAGTCACCCGAGGGCACCGAGCAATTGGCCGAGCTGGTGCGCCGTGCCGACGTCCTGTTGGAGAACTTCCGTCCCGGGGTATTGGACCGGCTCGGATTCACCGAAGAACGCCTCACCGAGCTGAACCCGAGCCTCGTGGTGCTCTCCATCAGCGGCTTTGGCCACGACGGGCCCGAGGCCTGGCGAAGTGGCTACGACCAGATCTTGCAAGGTGAGGCCGGTTTGATGTCACTGACCGGTTCCGCACCCGAGGACCCGCAACGCGTGGGCGTACCCATCGCCGACCTGCTGGCAGGCATGTATGGTGCCTTCGGTGTGCTCGCCGCGCTACTCGAGCGCGAACGCAGCGGGCGCGGGCAGGTGGTGCGCACCTCGCTGCTGGCCGCCGTTGTCGGTGTCCACGCGTTCCAAGGCACGCGGGCCACGGTGGCCGGTGAAGTCCCGGCCGCGCAGGGAAATCATCACCCCTCGATCGCACCCTACGGACTATTCCGCAGCGCCGATGGGTTCGTGCAGATCTCGGTGGGTAGCGAAAAACTGTGGGCGACCTTCGCCACCGAATTCCAGATCCCTACCGCCGGGTTCGAAACCAACGCCGACCGCGTAGCACGGCGTGCTGAGCTGATTCAGGCGGTGGAAGCGGTCTTCATGACCCTCGACACCGCGACGCTGCTCGAACGTCTGGGCGCCGCGGGCATTCCCGCCGGAATCGTGCGTAGCCTCGATGAGGTCTACGCCTGGGATCAGGTCCGCAGCCAGGGATTGCTGCTGGATGTGGCCCACCCGGTTCTCGGACAGGTGCAGCTGCCGGGCCCACCACTGCGTTTCTTCCGCGACGGCGAAGAGCAAACTCGTCGTGAGCACACGCCACCTCCCGGGCTGAACGAACATGCCGCCCAGATCCAACAGTGGCTCGCTGGCACCGCGGCGGTCGGGGACCGGCCGGGGGAGCAGTCATGAGCGCAACCAGTCAGCGTATCCAGCGGATTAGCGCCCGGGACATGATCGACGCAGTGCTCGACCCCGGGTCCTTTGAAAGCTGGGATACTCCCGCGGATTATTCCTACGCGGATAGTCAGTACGCCAGCCAGCTGGCTGCGGCCGCCGCCAAAAGCGGGCACGACGAATCGGTCATCACCGGCACCGGGCGTATCGCCGGGCAGCAGGTAGCCGTCGTGCTCAGCGTCTTTGACTTCTTAGCCGGTTCGATCGGCAACGCCGCCGCAGATCGGATCGTCGCGGCATTGCACAAGGCCACTGCGCTGGGTCTGCCGGTGCTGGCCTCGCCGGCCTCGGGCGGCACCCGGATGCAGGAGGGTACCCCGGCCTTTGTCGCGATGGTACGTATCTGCGCGGCCGTGCGTGCCCATAAGCAGGCCTCGTTGCCCTACCTCGTGTATCTGCGGGATCCGACCACCGGCGGGGCAATGGCCTCCTGGGGCACCCTAGGGCACATCACCGTGGCCCAACCCGGGGCGTTGCTGGGCTTCCTCGGCCCGCGCGTGTACGAAACCATCTACCATGAGCCATTCCCGAGCGGTGTGCAGCAGGCCGAGAATCTCTACGCACAGGGGCTCATCGACGCGGTGCTCCCGGTCGAGCAGTTGGCCGAGATCGTGCGCGGAATCCTACGCATTCTCGCCCCGGCCACTGCCCGCAGCGGGCGGGACCCGGCGGACCTGCTGATTGACGACTTCGTGGACCGGGAGCTGGACCAGGACGCCGTGTGGCGCAGCGTCGGACACACCCGCCATCCGCGACGACCGGGCGTGCGCCATGTCATCAAGTACGCCGCCAGCGACGCCTTGCAACTCTCGGGCACCGGGCAGGGAAAGCACGATGCCCGGATGTATTTGGGGCTCGCCCGCTTCGATGGGCAACCTTGTGTGTTGGTGGCGCAGGATCGTGACCCGAGCACCGCCGCACCCTTGGGTGCCGCCTTCCTGCGTGAGGCTCGCCGCGGGGCCGAACTAGCCAGCGGGTTAGGACTACCGCTGCTGACCGTGATTGACACCGAGGGTGCGGCGCTATCGAAGCAAGCCGAGGAAGAAGGGCTTGCCGGGCAGATTGCCCGTTCGATCAGCGCACTGATCGGACTCGAGACACCCAGCGTGTCCCTGCTCCTCGGGCAGGGAACCGGCGGCGGCGCCTTGGCGGTGCTTCCGGCCGATATCACCCTCGCGGCCGAACACGCTTGGCTCTGCCCGTTACCGCCGGAAGGGGCCAGCGCGATCCTTTACCGCGACACCGCGCATGCCGCCGAACTGGCGCATGCACAGAAAGTGGATGCCTTCGCCCTGCGCCGGGCTGGCATCGTCGAACGCATTATTGCCGAGCCGGAACCGGCCACCCGCTACCCACGCCACTTCGCGCAGCGCATCGGGGCCGCGCTGGCCGGAGCCTTGGCCGATGCCGCAGCGACCCCTGCGGCAATGCGGGCCACGGCGCGTGCACTGAAGTATGCTTCGGTGCGATAGCACGCAGTGGTGGTGAAAGGTGAAACGCATGCCCCGGGAGCCGGAACTGAACGACCTGCAACGCAATATTATTGCCGCGCTACAGGTCGATGGCCGGGCCACCTGGCGCAAGATTGCCACGGTACTCGGTGAACCCGAACGTACCGTGGCTCGCTACGGCTCGAGTCTGCTTGCCGATCGCAAGGTGATCGTCGCGGCCTTGCAGCACCACTCCTCTGCGATGATCGTGGCCTTTAAATGCGCCCCAGGCACGGCCCAGCTAGCCTGTGAGGCGCTAGCCCAACGCGCCGACACCAGCTACAGCTACATGGTCACCGGTCAAAATGATGTGGTGGCCGAGCTACGTTACGACGGGGATATCACCGAAACGCTGACCCTGCAGCTACCGGCCACCCCCGGGGTGAGGCAGTATGTGGCCTATCCGGTCCTCAAATTTTTCAAAACTATTCGTGGCTGGACGGCCGGGAATCTCACCGAGGCTCAACGCCAAGCCTTAGCTCCGGAACTTACCGGGGACCCGCGCACCTTGCACGATTTCGACGAGCTCTCCAGCACGGACGAACAAATTATCGCGGCACTGGCACAGGATGGACGGGCGAGCATTGAATCCATCGCCCGTCAGGTCAAACTCGGCGAATCCACCGTTTCACGGCGCCTCGAGTGGCTATTGCGTAGCGAATACCTGAGCATCCGCGCGCTGGTTGAACCAGCCTTGCTGGAACGCCCCGTTGAGGCGTTGTTGTGGGTGCAGACCTCACCACGCCACCTCGAGGAACTCGGGCAACGCCTGGCCACGCTCCCGGAGGTGCGCTATGCCGCGGCCGTGGCCGGCGACTGCCAGCTCATCGTCGACGTGACGGTGCGTTCGCAGGCGGATCTCTATCGCTTCATTTCGCACGCCACCTGGGGCGATCAGCTCGCCCAGGTGAAAACCTCGATGGTGGTTCAGGCTCGCAAACGCGGTGGTCGGAAACTGGCCTAATTCGCCGCAAGCCCGAGTGCCTGTGCCAAGGTGGTATCGGCGAAATCGGAGGGGGCAAGCACTTCACTGGTGACGTAACGCCCGGTGAGGGCGATACGCGGGTTGGTGCCCAAAACCTTGGCCCCTAGGGTGGCGAGAGCGGCGGGGACCGGAAGTCCTGGCAATCCGGCGGCTTCGCGCAGTACCCGCATGAGTTGCTCGTTGCGTACCGGTTGCGGTGCGGCGGCATGAATCAGCTCGGCCTCGATGTGCGCAGTCTCCAACCCAAGCAGGGCGCGAATAAGACGCAGCCAGTCCGGCAGGCTGATCCAACTCATCCACTGTTCTCCGCTACCGAGCGCACCTCCCATTCCGGTGTGCACTAGGGTCTGCAATGGGGTCAGTAGCGGGGCATCGGGGTGCATCACCAGCGAGGTACGCACAATATGCTTTGATTCGGCGTTGATCCGTGCGTCGTTGAATGCCGCTTCCCAGTCGCGGGCTACTTCGGTCATCTCGTCGAGGGCACCTTCGGCCGCTGTGCGCGGTGGGGTCGACCGCTCGGTGTAGCGGTTTTGTTTCCCATCGCCGAAGATCGCGGTGGTGCTGGCCTGCGCCCAGGTGCGCAAGGGCTGCTCCGCGGCAGCGGCTGCCTCGGCCAGAATGTGTGTGGCGCGCACCCGCGAGTTGCGCAAAAGTTCGAGATTCTCCGCCGTATTGGCCACATCCACGCGGGCACCGGCGAGATTTATGAGGTGTACTCCACCGTGGAGCGCATGAGCCCACGGACCTAGGTGGGCACCGTCCCAGGGAAGTTGCTCGGCTGGGAAGTGTTCCTCAAGGCTTCGGGTGAGTACTCGAACCTGGTGTCCGCGGCAGAGGAGATCGGCCGCAAGATTGCGCCCGAGGAAACCACGACCCCCGGCAATGACCACGTGTTCGCCACGGGTTGAGGTTCGAGCCGCGGAGGGCAACAGCCGATAGAGTCGTGCTGCCGCCACGGAGAAGTCGCGGCACAGGGCGTTGGCCACGGTGAGTTTGAAGACGCTGGTTCCTGGACCGGACAGCGTCACGGTGAAGGATAACCGTGCGCCACCGGACTCCTCGGCCACCTGCCAGCGTAAGATCATTCGACCGCCGGGCTGCGGCTGGGTAAATTCCACTAATCGTTCGCGCTCGTTGCGCCGGGTAATCGACCCGGACGGGGCGGTCGCGGTGTGGAGTGGACCAAAAAGGCGTCCCGGGGGAAGGAGGTCGACCTTGTTGCCGGCCAGATGTCCGGCGTCATGGACCACGAAGCCATTGAAGCTCTTCATCCAATCACCGGTGCGCGCCAGGTCCCCGACAACGGCGAACACCGCATCGGGTTCGAGCGCGACAAATTGTGTAGCGGTGCGCGTGAAGGAATTCAGCGCCTCGGGTAGCTGGTATCGCATGTCACCATCCCTCATCGTAGGTCCACTGCCTAGCCTACTGTGCACGAACCGAAACGGCCCCGGGGATTGCTCCCCGAGGCCGAATCGTTGCGGTGTGCGTTACGAACTAGACACGCACGGACCCGTTGACTTCGCGTTCCATAGCCGAGAACTCCTCGTCGATGGTCGCGTTTTCACGCCAGGTGGCCTTGGAGACCAGCCAGGTGACCAGTAGGTTCAGCGCGAAGCCCGGAACAATTTCGTACATGGCCCCGGACAGTGCGGGAATATTGCCCCACACAAAGACCACTACGGCGCCGGTGAGCATGCCGGCGAAGGCGCCCACGGCGCTGAGCTTACGCCAGTAGAGGCTCAGCAACACGATCGGTCCGAAGGCGGCGCCGAATCCGGCCCAGGCAAAGGACACGAGCTTCAGGATGGAGGAACTCGAGTCCAAGGCGAGCAGCGCGGCGATAATCGCAATGATCAGCACGCACGCGCGGCCCATGAGCACCAGGGTCTTCTGGCTCGCCTTGCGACCGGCAATGTTGTACAGATCCTCGACCAGTGCCGAGGAACAGACCACGAGCTGCGAGGACATGGTGGACATAATGGCCGCGAGCACCGCGGCCAACACCAAGCCGGCCACGAACGGGTGGAAGAAGACCTGCGAGAGCAACAGGAAGACGGTTTCGCTGCTGCTCTTATCCAACGGCTTGTCCGCGAAGTACGCAATGCCCACCAGGGCGGTCACCACGGCGCCGACCGTGGTCAGGAACATCCAGCCGATGCCGATGCGGCGCGCGGTTTTCGCTTCGCCTGGGGTACGTAGCGCCATGAAGCGCACCAGAATATGCGGCTGGCCAAAGTAGCCGAAACCCCAGGCCGCGGTGGAGAAGATGGCCACGATGGCCAGGAATGCGTTGGCATCGTGGAAGGAAGAAAACAGATCGAAGGCGATCGGGTTTGCATCGGTGATGCGTTGACCCAATGTGGAGATATCTCCAACACGGAAGGCCGCAACAACGGGCACGGCAATCAATGCGGCGAACATCAAAATGCCCTGGACCATGTCGGTGAGCGAAGCACCGAGGAAGCCTCCGAAGAGCGTGTAGAGCAAGGTGATGCCGGCGACGAAGAACAGACCCGACAGATACGGCCAGGCGAAGGTGGATTCGAAGAACTTGCCCGCCGCAACCATGCCGGAAGAGACATAGAAGGTGAAGAAAGCCAAGATGACCAGCGAGGACGTGATGCGCAAAAGGTGCGAGCGGTCCTTCAGACGCTTTTCGAAGTAGCTCGGAATCGTAATGGCTTCTTGAGCGATCGCTGTGTAGGACCGTAGCCGTGGGGCGACGAACTTCCAGTTCAGCCAGGCACCGATGATCAGGCCGATGGCGATCCAGGCGGCGTGCATGCCGCCGAGGTAAACGGCGCCGGGTAGCCCCATGAGCAACCAGCCGGACATATCGGAGGCGCCGGCGGACAGCGCCGCGACCGACGGTTTGAGCCCACGGCCGGCGAGCATGTAGTCGTCGATGTCGTTGGTGCGCTTATACGCGATGTAGCCGATGCCGAGCATTGCGGCCATGTAGATGACAATCGCAATCATCTGGAATGTGGAGTCGGACATGATTCCCTCTGTTGGCGGATAGCGTGAGGCACGCCGCAAAAGTGTGCGAGAACCTACTATGGCACCAATCACAGCGAATGTCTCGCCGAGGGAGATACTTCGTTACCATTTCGTGACCTGATTGTGGATCTCTTCGCGTACCGCCTGGATGGCGGGGGAGCGCTCCGAGGAATGGCGCATTGCGGTGAAGATCGTACGCACCGGCGCCCCGGGCAAATCCACGAGCCGCGCCGGGCGTCGACCCACTGCTTCGGGCCGGTGCGCGGTCAGTAGGTCGGGCAGAAAGGCGGCAGCCAGTCCCGACTCGACAAGCTGTACGTGTGCCTGTAGATCGGCCGTCTCGTAACGTACCTCGGGTTCGAAACCTGCGGTGCGGCACGCCTCTTCGGCGAAGTGTCGGCTAGAGGTGCCACGTGGCTCCATGACCCAGTGCATGCCGGAGGCCTGGGCGAGCGAGGTGATCTTGGCCGCCGAGGCCTGTGGTGGCAGGGCCAGGCGCAAGGGGTCGTGGGTCAGTGTGCGTCGATCCAGATTCTCGAAATGCGGCGCGGCATGGGCGGGGTACTGCTCGGCGATCACCAGATCGAAATTTCGCGCGCTGGTTTCGCGCATTGCCTTGGCTGGCTCGTGGTGAGTCATTTCTATTCGCAGATTGGGGTGGTCGATCGCCAGTTGGGTCAGGACCGGAGGCATGATGGCCAGCATGGCGGTCTGGAAGGCCGCGAGGCGTACCGTTCCGGCCACCGAAGAGAGGGTGGCAGCCAGATCCGACTCGGCGCGTTCCATGGAATCCAGCAGCTGTTCGGTGTGCGCCACAAGTACCTGCGCTTGCGGGGTTAACTGCAGGGTGCGTCCGGCGCGACGCAGAAGCGGAACACCGGCTTCGGCCTCGAGCAGACTCAGTTGTTGCGAGACCGAGGAGGGTGAGTAGCTCAGCACGTCGGCCACCTCGGAAATTGTTCCGCGGACACTCAGCTCCTGCAGGAGGCGGAGGCGTCTTAACTCCAGCATGTGATCTATACCTCTTTTTACTAGTCGGACCGGCAAAAATTAGCGCTTCGACGGCGCGAATTTGGCGTAGTTTCGCGGGGCAACACGCCTAGGTCAAACACTTTAGCAATCCCGAACGAAATCGTTCAGGTTTGTTCACTTTTCCTAAACCTAGCATGGGGTTCATACTCTTATCAGCACACAGCTTCTTTGCAGTTGATGGCCAAGGAAAAACCGGGATGCCCACGATGGATACCGGTCATCAGCACGGCACATGCACGGCAATCGAAACCCGCCAGTCACGCAAGACGCCCCCGGTGCCACAGATCCCGAATACGCAAAGAAAGGTAGGCGCATAATTGTCCGCGACCTCCGCTGAGAACCAGAGCGTTCCCCCGGCCCTCGACGCCGAGGGTAACCCATTGACCGCTCCCGCCGAGTTGGCCGATGAGGCCATCGCACTGGTTCGCCATTGGCTCACCGAAGCCGCCAAGATCCCCGCCGACGCCTCGGGCGCCCGGTTGGCTGGCGTGCTGAAGGACCCGAATGGACTGGACTTCACCGTCGGCTTCGTCGATGGGGTCATTCGCCCGGAGGACCTACAGGTGGCCGCGGCCAACCTGAAGGCTCTGGCTCCGAAGGTACCGGGCTTCCTGCCGTGGTACATGCGTAAGGCCGTGGCGTTGGGAGGCGCCATGGCGCCGATCATGCCCGGCGTGGTCGTACCGATCGCCCGCAAGGTGCTGCGCGAAATGGTCGGGCACCTGATCATTGACGCCTCGGACGCAAAGCTTGGCAAGTCCATCGCCAAGATCAAGCGCGAGGGCGTGAACCTGAACGTGAACCTGCTCGGCGAAGCCATTCTGGGCCAGGGCGAAGCTTCCCGCCGCCTAGAGGGCACCAAGAAGCTGCTCGCGCGTGACGACGTGGATTACGTCTCCATCAAGGTTTCCTCCACCGTGGCCCCGCATAATCACTGGGCCTTCGACGAAGCCGTGGAGCACATCGTTCAGAAGTTGCGCCCGCTCTACGAGCTGGCCAACAACCACCCGAAGAAGAAGTTCATCAACCTGGACATGGAAGAGTTCAAGGACCTTGAACTCACCATCGCCGTATTCACCAAGATCCTTTCGCTGCCGGAGTTCAAGAACCTCTCCGCCGGCATCGTGCTGCAGGCCTACCTGCCCGACGCGCTGGGCGCGATGATCCAGCTGCAGGAATTCTCCGCCGCCCGCGTGGCCGATGGAGGAGCCCCGATCAAGGTCCGCGTGGTCAAGGGCGCCAACCTGCCGATGGAAACCATGGAAGCCGACGTCCACGGTTGGCCGTTGGCCACCTGGGGCACCAAACAGGATTCCGACACCAGCTACAAGGCCGTGCTTGAATACTCGCTGCGTCCGGGCCACGTGGAGAACGTTCGCATCGGCGTTGCCGGTCACAACCTGTTCGACATTGCGTTGGCTTGGCTGCTGGCCAAGGCTCGCGGGGTACAGCACGGCATCGAATTCGAAATGCTCCTCGGTATGGCTACCGGCCAGGCCGAAGCCGTGCGCCGCGACGTCGGTGAGCTCCTGCTCTACACCCCGGTTGTGCACCCGAACGAGTTCGACGTGGCTATCGCCTACCTGATTCGCCGCCTCGAGGAAGGCGCCAGCCAGGAGAACTTCATGTCGGCCGTGTTCGAACTGGAAAAGAACGAGGCCCTGTTCGAGCGCGAGAAGAACCGCTTCCGCTCCTCGCTGGCCGCGCTGACCACTCGGGTGCCGAGCTCCAACCGCGTGCAGAACCGTAGCGCCCGCGACGAGATCATCGAGGCTAAGGTCGACGCCTTGGCCGCCGGCGAAGGTGCCTTCTTCAACACCCCGGACACCGACCCGGATTTGGCCGCGAACCGTGCCTGGGGCCGCGAAATCCTCGCCAAGATGGAAAACTCCACCCTCGGTGCCGACCTGGTCAAGGCCAACACCTTGGACAGCGCCGCCGAACTGGATGAAGCCATCGCCATGGGTGTGGATGCTTCGGCAGCCTGGCAGGAGCTCGGTGCGCATCGCCGCGCCGAAATCCTGCACAACGCCGGACGCATCTTCGAGCAGCGTCGTGCGTTGATGCTCGAGGTCATGGGATCCGAGTGCGGCAAGACCATCGACCAGGGTGACCCGGAAGTTTCCGAGGCCATCGACTTCGCGCACTACTACGCCGAGCGTGGCCGCGAACTTGAGCAGGTCGACGGTGCTACCTTTGTGCCCTCGAAGCTGACCCTGGTGACTCCGCCGTGGAACTTCCCGATGGCGATCCCGGCCGGTTCCACGCTCTCCGCGCTGGCCGCCGGATCCGCCGTGATCATCAAGCCGGCCAGCCAGGCGGCCCGTATCGGCGCCATGATGGTGCAGGCACTGTGGGATGCCGGTGTCCCTAAGGACGTGCTGCAGCTGGTCTTCGTGGCCAACCGCGACCTGGGCAAGCAGCTCGTGGCCGATGAGCGCGTGGATCGCCTGATCCTCACCGGTGGCTACGAGACCGCGGAACTCTTCCGCTCCTTCCGCAAGGATCTGCCGCTGTTGGCGGAAACCTCAGGCAAGAACGCGCTGATCGTGACCCCGAACGCCGACCTGGATCTCGCCGCCAAGGACGTGGTGCAATCTGCCTTCGGCCACGCCGGACAGAAGTGCTCGGCTGCCTCGCTGGTAATCCTCGTTGGCTCCGTGGCCGAATCGCGCCGTTTCAACAGCCAGCTCATCGACGCGGTCAAGTCGCTGAAGGTCGGTTACCCGTGGAATCCGGAAACCCAGATGGGCCCGGTTATCGACAAGCCGGGCGAGAAGCTGATGCGCGGGCTGACTACCCTCGGTGAGGGGGAGCGCTGGGAACTGAAGCCTCGCGCCCTGGATGATTCGGGCAAGTTGTACTCCCCGGGCGTGCGCTATGGAGTCAAGCGCGGTAGCGAATACCACCTGACCGAGTACTTCGGACCGATCCTTGGTGTGATGACCGCCGAGACCCTGGAAGAAGCCGTGGAGATGGTCAACGAGGTCGACTTCGGCCTGACCAGTGGCCTGCACTCGCTGGACGCCGATGAGATCGGCTACTGGCTGGAGCACATCCACGCCGGTAACCTCTACGTGAACCGCGGAATCACCGGGGCCATCGTGCAGCGTCAGCCCTTCGGTGGCTGGAAGAAGTCGGCCATTGGCGCCGGTACCAAGGCCGGTGGCCCGAACTACCTGATCGGTTTGGGTAGCTGGCGCGATGCCGAGGTGACCGAAACCGCCGCCCTCTCCGGCTTCGCCCAGCGTCTGCTCGAGGTCGCCGCACTGCCGGCCGAGGACGAAGCCTGGCTGCGTGCCGCTATGGGCAGCGATGCCAAGTGGTGGGCCGAAGAGTTCAATACCGCGAAGGACCGTTCCGGACTATTGGCCGAACGCAACGTCTTCCGCTACCGCCCGATGGACGTCACCGTGCGTTACGAACAGGCCAGCAGCGAGCACGGTATCGCCGAGGCTCTGCGTGTTACCGCCGCCGGTGTGCAGGCAGGTTCCCAGGTCGTGCTCTCCAGCTCCACCGAGCTACCGGGCACGGTACGTAACCTGTTGAGTGAGCATTCGGTGACCGTGGTGATCGAGGATGCCGAGGCATTCGCCGCCCGCGCCGCCGGCCTTGCCGCGAAGACCGGACCGGACTCCGCCGCCCGGATCCGTCTCATCGGTGGCTCCGCCGCGGCGGTGGCCGAGGCGACCGACGGCAAGCCAGATGTGGCCGTCTACGCTTCGCCGGTCACCGGGTCGGGCCGCGTGGAAATGCTTCCGTTCCTGCATGAGCAGGCCGTATCCATCACCGCGCACCGCTTCGGTACCCCGAACCACCTTAGCGATGAGCTGATCTAGGTTCCCTTACTGCGCATCGCGCGCAAACTCAAAAAGCCGATCTCCGGCCGGTTACGAACCGGCCGGAGATCGGCTTTTGTCTTCTGCCCACGCCCTACATCTTTTAGCGGGTAACGGGCGTACACTTCGACTAGGTGGTTCCACCGGCCTTGAAGAAGGGAAGGTCGTGCTGGACCGACCACACCGACCACTATTTTCGTTCCGTGAACCGTATTCGACGGCTGGCGACTGGATGATCTGTTGGGCCAGCGGCGCACGCCGGGCACCGATGAGTCCGTCACTCGCGTGGCCACGGTGAACGCCGCCGCGATGAAGAAGGAACCATGGACAAGCCCACCCAGTGCCCGCGCTGTTACCGACAGCCAATCGTTGAAACCGAAACCCGACGCTATATTGACGACGAGAACCAAGACCAGCGCTGGGATCAACATGCTCAGCACGACGCCGAACAGCGTCAAGATCTGCGTGTAACGATGCGTGAGATGCTGTGGAGCTGCCCGACCTGCGGATGGAAAAAGGTTGCCTACAGCGCCAATGAACCCAACCTAGGACCGGAGAACCGGGTCGGACGGTAACCGGCGGGCTACTCTTGCACGGCGCTCCGGCGACGTACCAGCGCGTCAGCCAACCCGGCCAGTAGCGCCGGCAGGATGTAACGAGCCATCGTGATCAGCGTGAAGGTGCTCAAGGACATTCCGGCCGAAGCGGTCAGCGCCAGAACAACGAACCCCATGCCCAGTCCACTGGCCAGGCCCGTGAGCCACCCGGCCAGCGATCGTCCGCGCACAATGAACCATCCGGTCAAGCTCAGTAGTGGAAGCAACAGGCCCCAGGTGGTGAAGTAGCCGCCATAGGCCCCCGACAGATCCAAGGCCGCGGCCACAAACCAGTCGCCGTATTCCACAGTGCCAAGCACCGGTGCCTTCAACGCGATATCGAGTAGCAACGACAGCAGGATCAGACCCGTACCGGCGATTTTCTGGGTGCGGCTGGCAGGTAAGAGCCACATGGCGGCCAAGGTTAGACAGCGCACCGTCCAGAGGGAAGCGATGATCAGTGGGCTCGGGCCAAAGACGATGTGGGCCATGGCGAGCATGGTTGAGCCAGCTAACCCAACCAATGTCGCGAGCCAGACGATGACGGTCGCTGCGGGCAGGTGAATGCGGTTACGGCTTTCGGTCACCACAGAAGTTTAGCCAGTATTCCTTAGAGCTGTATTTGCAGGGCCTTCTTAATCGACAGGGTGCCTTCGGTATGCATTACCGCGCGGCGGTAGATGCGCTCGGCGAAACGCAAAACGACCCAGCAACTTAGCGCCATGATTCCCAAGGAGAGGGCCGGTTCCCACCACGGAACCTCTCCGGAGAGCAAGCGAATAGGCATGGCCACCGACGAGGCAATGGGGATATAGGAGGCGACCACCAACAATTGCCCCGAGGCGTACAGTCCAAGGAACAGCACCGCCATGAGCACCGCAATGATCGGGCCGGAGGACTGCTGAAGATCCTCGGTGCGTGTGGCCAAGGATCCCAGGGCGGCCCACACACCGGCCAGCAACAGGAACCCACCAAGGAAGAACACCACGAACCAGCCGGCTACCTGCGAGACCACGCCAAGGAATGGTAGCTCGATGGGGGAGAGGTAGGCCGCCGCGAGTCCGATCGCGAGGAACAACAATAGTTGCAGCAACGCCAGGACCACGTTGCCAAGGATTTTCCCGGCCAATAGCTGTCGTAACGGGATCGCGCTGGCGAGGATTTCCACCACACGGTTCTGTTTCTCTTCGATCACCGAGTTGGCGATGGGCATACCAAACATCAGTGAGGCCATGTAGAACAGAAAGGAGAATATGAGCGCCATGGCTCGCACCATCGAGCTACGGTCGGCATCACCATGCAGTTGCGCAACGCGTAGGTCCGAGGCGCGCGGCAACTCGGCATCCGCAACCCCCTGCTGCTGGAGTAGTTGCTCGGTCAGTACGGTGCTCAGCGAGTCGCCAATGAGTGTGCGTAGCTCGCCGGGTACCGCGTCCTTGCCCGTGAGCGTGTAGCGCCCTTGGTCATCAGTGCCGAGTAACGCCGTGACCTGCTCCTGCTCGAGTCGCAGCTCGGCGGCTGACTGCGCCATGCGAAGAATGGAGAGGTCAATCCCCTCCGGCTGAGTATCGCGGGCTTCGGTGAGCACCTGGAAACTGGTTTCGTCGGTGGCGATCACCGAATAGCTTGCGGTCCGGGACGATAGCACCCCGGCGACTACGATCGAGCCGATAATCAGCGCGAGGGTGCCCAGTGTGGTGAGCACGAAGGCCTTATCTCGTACCTTGGTTTCGATTTCGCGAAGCGCCACGATGCGCCACCCGGTGCGTGGGTTCACTGGATCACCTCTCGGTAGATATCGGCCAGCGACGGCCGGTACACGGCGAATTCGTGCACGGCCCCGCGCCGCACCGCGCAGCCGAGTACTCGTTGAGCTTCTTGGGGGTTGGCAAAACTTACCAGTGCCTCGGGGCCGGAGAGGTCGATAACCTCGACCCCGGGCTCTTCGCGCAACCACCCGGCATCGGACCCCAAACGTAGCCGGTGGCGATGCGCTTGTTCGGCGCGCAGTTGCTCGGCCGGGGCGTCGGCCAGGATGCGGCCCTCCTGGATAATCACCAAGTGGTCGACCAGCGCGTCGAGTAGATCCAGCTGGTGCGAGGAGAAAAGCACCGGAACGCCCTGCGCTGCGTAGTCGCGCAGGATCGAGCTCATGGCGTCCACCGCCAAGGGGTCGAGTCCGCTAAACGGTTCGTCGAGGACCAATACCTTAGGGCGGTGTAGCAAGGCGGCGACCACCTGCACGCGTTGCTGATTCCCTAATGACAGCGATTCGAGTTTCGCTGCGGCACGTTCGGCCAGCCCAAAGCGGTCCAGCAGCTCCAAGGCTCGCGCGCGGCAGTCGGCGCGCGACAGACCATGGAGTTGGCCCAGATACATCAACTGACGCAACACCGGTTGTTTTGGGTACAGCCCACGTTCTTCGGGCATGTAGCCGAACTCAGGCCGGGTCGATACCGGCAAGCTGCGCCCATCTAGGCGCACCGAGCCACCATGTGCTGCCAACAGGCCCATGATGATGCGCATGGTCGTGGTTTTTCCCGCACCGTTGGCTCCGACGAATCCGGTGAGGGTTCCAGCGGGCACCGAAAAACTGACCTCGTCGAGCACCGTGCGGTCACCGAAGGCACGCGTGATGTTCTCAAGTTCAAGCATCTCGAGGTCCTTTCCGGTGACGGTCGCATGTTCTGTGCACCAGCTTAGGGAGCTTTTTCCCCGGTGGGCTCGCTCTTAAGAGTGAAACTATTGGATGAGCCCGGCGCGGTGGGCATACAACACCGCCTGCACCCGGTCGCGAAGTCCGGCCTTGGCCATCAGATTCGATAGGTGCGTCTTCACCGTCGGTTCGCTCAGGCCGAGCGCAACGGCGATTTCCTGATTATTCTTCCCCGTGGCGAGCTCCTGCAGCACTTGCAGTTCTCGTTCGGAGAAGCCGTCGAGGAGCCGCTGCTGTTCGGCGCGTGGGCGGGTACTCTGCTCGGCGACATGACGACGAATCAGTGGCAGCGTGACTTCTGGAGAGAGCAACCCGTACCCCGCGGCCACCTGATGGACGGCGGCGATCAGTGTTTCGGGGTCCGTATTTTTCAGCAGGAATCCGCTGGCCCCGGCGTCGAGCGCCTCGAAGAGGTAGTCGTCGCGATCAAAGGTGGTGAGCACGATGATCTTGCGTGGGCTCTGTGCGGTCAGCCGGGCGGTGGCCGCGATGCCATCGAGGCGCGGCATTTGGATGTCCATGAGTACGACGGAGGGATCGAGCCGTTCGACCAGCTCCAGCGCTTCGGCTCCATCGGCGGCGGTCCCCAGCACCCGAATTTGCGGGTCGGTTTCCAGAATCAATTGCAATGACGAACGAATCAATGGTTGGTCATCGCAGATCACCACGGTTATTGGGGTCATGTCTGAACTTTATCTGGTGTGCTGTCAGAAACGTCGCGTAGTCGCGCTCGGGTGCGCCAACCGCGCGGAGTGCGTGGCCCAATCTCGACCAGACCGTGGTGCAATGCCGCACGCTCGCGGATGCCGCGTAACCCATAGCCGCCACCGGCGCTGTCGGGACGTGCCGTTCCTTCGTCGGTGACTTCGACCTCTACCCAAGTGCCACCTTCATCGGTGCCAGAGCGCAGAGATAGACGTGCGCTACGTGCCGTGGAGTGCCGGCGCACATTGGCCAGAGCCTCCGAACAAATACGGTAGAGCGCCAGCGACAGTCCAGAAGGTAGCCCAGAGAAATACTGCGCACGGTGTTCTGCGGTGGACAGCTCAACGCGCAACCCAAGATCTGCATTCTGCTCTATCAGGCGATCGAGCTGTTGGAGCGAGGGTTCGGGATGCCGATCACCGTCCGTCGGATTGGCGTCCTGGCCATGCTGCGTGGAGCGTAGCACCCCGAGTAGGGCACGGGTTTCGGAAACGGCGCTGCGTGCCGAAGACTCGATGCCACGCATCAACTCGCTGGCCTTATCGGGATCTCTGCCCTGAACCATCCGGGCAGCTGAGGCTTGCACGCCCACCGAGGCGATATGGTGGGCGATCACATCATGTAGTTCGCGGGCAATTCGCAGACGCTCCTCGCTGACCGCTTGGGAGGCCAATTGGTCGACTTGGTCGGCGATGCGCCGTGCCTGGCTTCGCACCAGCTCGCCGGCATAGGCGTTGGACCAGCTGGTTAGCCCGAGGAAGATCGCCCCGCCAAAATAGAGAATATTAATGGCGAAGGTATAGAGCGGAAAGGCTACCCGCGGCTCCACCGAACCCAGCGAGTTCTCCACCATGGGTACGTCCATGCTTTCAAGCAGGTCGCTGGTGAAGAAGGAGACGATCAGCCATACGGCCATGGCAAGCAGTACCAGGGTCATGGCGGTCCACAACGCCCGGCGGTCCCGGGCCCAAGCCACCGCCGTATAGAGGCCTAGGAAATAGGCCACCTGCGGGCAGAACTGCATCAGCACCGATGCGGTGGGCTGACTCCCACCGAGCATGAAGACCGCCGAACCGATCAGCATCATGCTCACCGGCCAGCGACGGCGAAACATCAGCGGCACGATC
Source organism: Glutamicibacter endophyticus (assembly GCF_048457885.1). Taxonomy (NCBI): domain Bacteria; kingdom Bacillati; phylum Actinomycetota; class Actinomycetes; order Micrococcales; family Micrococcaceae; genus Glutamicibacter; species Glutamicibacter endophyticus. Next base: position 2,855,603 of record NZ_CP174200.1, on the reverse strand, counting down.
AGGGCGACGATGAGCGCAAAGGCTACCGGCCGATCGGCCATCTCGTCGCGCTCGACCATCGAGAGCACGAGCTCCTGCAGGGCCAGGGCCAGCACCAAGAACCCCAAGGCAGCGACAATATCGCGGCGCAGTCCGACGCGGCTAGGGACCGGTCGTTCCCAGTCCTTGGGCGGCAACGAGGGCATATGCCGGTGCGCGAGGTCCACGATGCGGCTCATGGGCAGGTCCTTTCTCGGCGGTGCACGCTCGGTGTCTTCGACTGTACCCGCTCGACGGTGACCGGTGGCTGCGCGATCGCTGTGGGTGCGCGGCGCCGTGCTTGGCAGCACAAGTTACTAGCCGGTAATGTGATGGCATGCACATGATTTTCCGAATTCTGCTCACCTACCTGAGGAGCAAGAAAGCCTCGAAGCTCTCCATGTTCGACACCGGCTCGCTACCCATGCGCGCCACGCTGACGGATATCGACTTCGCCGGTCACATCAACAATGGCATGTACTTTTCCATCTTCGACCTCGGGCGCTTCGACCTGATGTTCCGCTCCGGAGTCTGGGACGTGATTCGCAAGAACAAGTGGACTCCGGTGGTACAGGCCGAGACCATCACCTGCCGCAAGTCGGTCAAACTAGGCGCCAAATTCACCCAAGAGACCCGCGTACTTGGCCTGGACGAAAAGTGCATCTACTTTGAACAGCGCATCGTCTGCAACGGGGAAATCTACGCACAGGGCTATATCGCCACGCGGATGCGCGGACGCAAGGGCGCGGTATCCAATGAGGAGATTATGCAGGCCGTGGGCCTAACGGTCCCCGAGGATCGGGTGGTACCCGAATGGGTGAGTCAATGGCGCGAAGCCAGTGCCCTCCCCGGAGCTCGCAAACCCGCCCCGCACACCTGGCTCGGACGCTAGACCTCTAAGGCATGAACCGCGTCGAGGAAGGCCACGATCTTCTGCGGATCCTTTACCCCACGGCTGCGTTCGACCCCCGAGGACACATCGGCGCCCGCAGCACCCGATAGCTCCAAAGCCTGCACCACATTCTCGGGATCCAAACCGCCGGCCAGCAGAATATTCGAACGCCCCGCGGTCAACTTGCGCGCCGCAGCGTAGTCCCACACCTCACCACTGCCGGGCACCGAGGCATCGACCAGAAGCCAATCCTCGCCACGATCTTCAAACGCCTGGGCGGCATCGGAGATCCGCACCGCACGCACCACCGTCAACCCGGCTCGCTGTGCCTGCGCTACCTCGGTGGAGGTGCGCTCGCCGTGCAACTGAATCCAGGTCAGCCCCGCCGCCTTGGTCTGCTCAATGGCTTGCCGAACCTCCTCATGCCGAAAGACTGCAACCCCGGGAACCTGCTCCGGCAGGCCCTGGGCCAGCTGCCGGGCACGTTCGACGCTCACCTGGCGGGGGCTTTCGGTGAGCACAAATCCCACGGCTCGGGCACCGTGGTCGACGGCCACCTGCACCTCGGCCTCGGTGCTCAGTCCGCAAATCTTGGCAAACGGGCTACGCAGGTGTTTCGGCTGGTAGCCCCCCGGGGCGTCGGCGCGGATGGCCAGCAGTTCCCGAGCGTGTTCGCTGAGCCGCTGATCCTCGGCACTTACCGGTACCCATGGCGGTACCGGTACCGCGGTGCCCGTTTCATCGCGTGCCACCATCACCGTCAGACAGTAGGTGGTCAGGTTCATTTCGGTTCCCTTGGGGTTACCCGAGCGCACATGCACGGCCACATGCATGCCCTTGGCGCCGGTGTAGACCAGGCGGGCCTCGACCTCGACCAGATCCCCGATAAACAGGGGCCGGTAGAAGCGCACTCCGCCAGAGAACACCGCGACCGTCTCACGCTGGCAATAGCGTGCGGCGCAAAGTGCGGCGGCCTCGTCAATCCACTTCATCACGATGCCGCCGTGCACCTTGCCGCCCCAGTTCACGTCCGTGGGTGCGGCGAGGAATCGCAACACCACGCGCTCGGCGGTTCCCGCATCGGTATATTCCTGATCCTTCATCGCCGCCACGATCTTCTCGCGGATGCCGATGCGCGCAATGGCACGTTCGCGCATTTCCAGCTGCCATGCCGTGCGCGGCTCGAAGGAGGGCACTTTCGTGGGTTTACCCTGCTCGTCGACGGCCACGAAAATCACCAAACAGGTTGTCGAGGTGACCGAGCGACGCTCGCGCGGATCGCTGAAGGTCACCTCGGTTCGGATGTGCATCGAGGAGGTGCCGGTGTATACGACCGAGGCGGTGACTTCCACGAGATCCCCGGAGTGCACCGGGTCGGCAAAATGGATGTTGCCAACGTAGGCGGTGACGCAGTAGCTCCCGGCCCAGCCCACCGCTGCGGCATAGGCCGCCTTATCCACCCACTCCAAGACGGTGCCGGCCTCAACCGTGCCGGAAACGCCTACATCGGTGGGGGCGGCAAGAAATCGCAGGGTGATCGAATCGTGTCGGGTGCTAGTGCTCATGGTGCTAGTCTCCGCCAGCGGGCGAGGTCAAACAAACTTTGCGACGTACACCCGGCTGGCAAGGGGCACCCTGATGACTACGATGTATACCGTGGGTAAACTCTTCGGCTTGTTCTCGGTAGCGACGACGCTAGTGATCGTACTGAGCCTTGCGGCCGCCTCCGCCACCGCGGGATTAGCGATCATGCTTGGCCGGGGCCTCGACCTGCTCTTGTCCGGCGGTAGCCTGCCCAGCAACTGGTACTGGCCGGTGGCTGCCGAAACCCTCGTGATCGTGCTCAGTACCGTGCTCATGCCGGTGGTGATCGCTCGCGATAAGGACATCTCCACCCGCGAACAACGCGAAAACCTCCTGCAACACTATCTCGCCATCGGTCCGCTGCGGCTGCGCCGTTTAGGCGAAGGCGAACTGGTGTCCATCGCCATGGACTCCGTGGAACGCGCGGCACGCTACCGGACCGAATTTATTGGTCCGGCGCTCTCCGCGGTAGCCACGCCACTACTCGTCCTCGGGTTCATCGCCGTGTTTATCGACCCGCTCAGTGCCCTGCTCCTGCTGATTCTGACCCCGTTGGTGCCGCTGATCGTGATTGGTTTCCAGCGCCGCTTCCGTGCCTCCTCCGGTGAATACCGACGGTCCCAGGGGATCTTGGCCGCAACCTTCCTCGAGGCCCTGCGCTCGCTGGATATGCTCAAACTCAATGGCGCCTCGCAGTGGATGGGGCAACGGATCGCCAGAGCCTCGGAGCGGGTGCGGCAACAGGTAATGAAGCTGTTGTCGCGGAACCAGCTGGTGCTTCTGGTCATTGATTCCAGCTTTGCCGTCCTGCTGCTGTCCAGCGCGGCGTTGCTGGCCTGGTGGCGCGCCTCCACCGAGGCCATCAGCCCGGGCTCGGCCGTGGCATTGATCGCGCTGAGCTTCTTGACCTTGGCACCGGTGAACTACGTTGGCAGTTTCTTCTACGTGGGGATGACCGGGCGTGCCGCGGAGGAAAAGATTACCCAAGTTCTGCGTGAGCCCATCCACCGCGCCTCGCTGCATCCCGCACGGGCGTCCTTGGGAGATCACGCACTACAACTCCAAGAGGTCAGCGCCCACTACGCCCAGGACGAGGACGCGCTACCGGCGCTCAGCGGGATCACGCTCAGCTTCCCCGCTGGGTCGCGCACGGCGATCATCGGCCCCTCCGGTAGTGGAAAAACCACGCTGTTGAGAGTACTTCAGGGGCAGCTTGAAATATCCTCGGGCACGATCCACGATGGACACCGCACCCTTGGCCCGGCCACCTTGCGGGCCAACACCGCGGTACTCGACCAGGGCGCCGAGCTCTTTGGAAGCAGCGTGCGGCACAACCTCGGGCTGGGCCGACCACAGGCGAGCGACGAAGAGATGATCGAGGTCCTCTCCGCAGTGGGAATGGGTCCTTGGCTCGCGGCCCAACCTCGGAAACTAGATACCAAGCTCGGGGAGGCCGGTGCCCGGCTATCCGGAGGCCAGGCACAGCGCATGGCACTGGCCCGGGCACTGTTGGCTCGCCGGTCGGTGCTGCTCCTCGACGAACCTACCAGCGCACTCGACGTGCGCACCGAGGCCGAGGTTCTTGACACGATCCGACGGGTCACCGCCGGGTTGACCACCGTCACCGTGACGCACCGGCTGGGCCTTCTGCAAGACTATGACCACGTGGTGGTGCTTGAGAACGGGCATGTTATTCAAGCCGGCAGGCGCGAAGAGCTCCTGGCGACACCGGGGTATTTGAAGTCCGCAATGGACGCCTACCAGCGAAAGACGAACGAGCTCTACCGCGCCCTCGGCACCCAAGGAGGAGAACAGTGACCGAACTGCACTCTTCGCCTCCGGGCGTCACTCGTTGGTTGCTCGGCGTCGCTTCGGGGCTTCGCTCAGCGATGGTGCTGGCCTGCCTGTTGGCGTGCATCACCCGATTCGTGTCGCTGGCGATGTATCTCGTAGCGGGCCTCGGGTTACTTCGGGTCCTGGGCATGTCCGTGGCCTCGTGGCTTCCTCAACCGACTTTGGCTCTGTCCGCGGCGCTATTGATTGGGCTGGGCCTGCTCAAAGGGCTTGTGCGCTATGCCGAACAGTACGTGGGTCACCGGGTTGCCTTCCTTGCGCTCTCTCGGTTGCGTTCGGTGATGTACCGGGCCTATGAGCGGCAGGCACCCTTTGGTGGTAACCGGCGCTCGGGGGCGATGCTGTCGAAAGCCACCAGCGATATCGACCGGGTCGAGGTGTTCTTCGCTCACACGCTTCCGCCGGCCGTTGCGTCCCTTGTGGTCAGTGTGGGTTCGAGTCTGTTCGTTTGGTCGATTGCCGGCCCCACACCCGCAGCGGCCCTTGCCGCCGGGTACATCATGTTGGGCTTGGTCGTACCCGGACTCGGCCTACGCACCGTGCAACGGGCGGTAGCTGATACCGCACGTGCGCGCACGGCGCAGAGCCAAGCGCTGGCGGAGACGCTGCGCGGAGCCGAGACGATCGCTGATTATGGGGCCGAGCGAGCGATGCTACGCCGGGTGATGCAACGCGGACCGGATAGCCTGATCGCGTCCAAAGCCGCCTGGATGAGCGGTGTGCGATCGGCGCTGGTGACCATCGTGCCGTGGCTCAGCGCGATCGTTGTCTTGGCGGTTGGATCTGGCAGCGTGCAGCCCGGTGAGCTGGTGCTGGTACTGGTGTTGTGCGTTCCCTCGTTTGAAGCGGTGCGAGCCGTCGAAGGATTCGTGCTGAGTCTTCAAGATTCACTGGCCAGTGCGCACCGCCTCTACGATGTTGACACGGCGCCGGTGACTATCAGCGAGGGTACTGAAGCCCCTGCCGTCGAGGGTACAAGTCTTATCGTGCGACAGCTCAGCGCTGGATACGCACAAGGCACGGTGGTGCACGATGTCGATTTTCACGTAGCAGGCGGCGGCCTGCTTGCGGTTCTTGGCGGATCCGGTAGTGGCAAGTCGACCGTTGCCGCGGCTCTGGTCCGTAGCATCGAATCCGACGGACAGATGCAGCTTGGGGGAGTCGACCTGCGAGCTCTGCCATTGGACCGGCTACGTGAGCGAATTCTACTTGTGGCTCAGACACCCGTGCTCATTCGCGGCAGCGTACGCGAGAACCTGCTACTGGGCAGGGATGACATACCAGATGAGCAACTTCGAGAGGTACTACAGGAACTGGGACTGGCCTCCTGGCTCGCCGCGCAAAAGTCCGGACTCGATACGCGCTTGGGCGAGCGTGGGAGCCGGCTCTCCGGCGGGCAACGACAACGGTTGGGCATCGCCCGGGCGCTACTACGCCAACCCCAGGTGCTGATCCTCGACGAAGCTACGAGCGCACTTGACGCCGAGAGCGAGAGCCTAGTGTTCCAAGCCCTGCAGCGCCGGCTACACAGCGGGATGGCGGCCATCATGATTAGCCATCGACTTTCGGTGTTGCCGTATGTCGACACGGCGCTCGTGCTGCACGACGGTCGCGTCGTCGAAACTGCGACGCCACAGACTCTTATCGCGCGTTCCGACTCGATGCTGCGAGCCATGATTCAGCGTGAAGCTGGAAACCTGTGAGCCCTTACATTCACCGCAGTGCTCGCGTTAGGCTCGCAGCATGGTGCGTTTAGTTGTAGTTCTATTTCTAACAGCCCTGGCCACTGGCCTGATACTAACCGCGGTGCTTGCCTCGCAATATGGAAGTGCCGCATGGTGGGTACTGCTGGTGTTGACCGTGGGTCTGGCCAGCGTAGGAATCTATGACATGGTCCAGAAGCGCCACTCAATCCTGCGCAATTACCCGATTTTGGGCCACGCGCGCTACTTTCTGGAGTTCATCCGACCCGAAATTCAGCAGTACTTCATCGAACGCAACACTGACGGTCGCCCCTTCGATCGTGACACACGCTCACTTATTTATGCGCGAGCAAAAGGTGTCGACAGCCACAAAGCTTTCGGTACCGAGCGTCTGGTCAACGTGGAAGGGCACGAATACTTACTACATTCTTCGGCGCCCGTTGCGCCAGTCTCCAGTCAGTTCAAGGTGCGCGTGGGATCTAGCCAATGCACGGAGCCCTACGATATTTCGCTACTCAACATTTCATCTATGAGTTTCGGATCACTCTCGGCCAACGCGGTACTCGCAATGAACCGCGGCGCTCGGATGGGCGACTTCGTGCAAGAAACTGGTGAAGGGGGTCTGAGTAAATATCATCTCGCCAGCGATGCCGACCTCTTTTGGGAAATCGGGTCAGGCTACTTTGGATGCCGGACTGAAGAGGGCCGTTTTGATCCCGAGACATTCGCCAAGAAGGCTTCGCTGGAACAGATCAAGGGCGTCACCATCAAGATGTCGCAGGGCGCCAAGCCCGGTCTTGGCGGCGTGCTACCAGCCGCAAAAGTGACTGCTGAAATTGCAGAGACCCGGCTCGTGCCCATAGGCGAGGACTGTATCTCGCCCGCAAGCCATAGTGAGTTCTCGACTCCTCGAGAGCTTTTGGAATTCGTTGCTCGACTTCGAGAATTGTCAGGTGGTAAGCCCGTGGGGGTGAAATTCTGCGTTGGCTCACGTACCGATGTTCTGGCCATCTGTAAGGGAATGATCGAAACTGGGATCCTCTTAGACTTCATCACGGTAGACGGTGCCGAGGGAGGTACGGGAGCTGCACCGCTCGAATACGAAGATCACATCGGTACGCCACTTACCGAAGGGCTGATGATCGTGCACAACGCGCTAGTGGGAGCTGGCTTACGTGACGAGGTGCGCCTGGCCGCCGCCGGGAAAGTCGCCACCGGATCGGACATCGTCAAGCGACTCATTCAGGGTGCGGATTTCACCTTTGCTGCGCGTTCAATGATGATGGCGACGGGATGTATTCAAGCCCAGCGCTGCCATACGAACCATTGTCCCGTGGGTGTGGCCACCCAGTCCAAGCGTCGCATGCGTGCGTTGGACGTGACCGACAAGGGACATCGGGTCTATAACTATCATCGCTTGACGGTCACCGAGGCCCAGCAAATCATTGCTTCGATGGGTCTGACGAGCCCGCATCAGTTGACGAGCCGTATGTTGCGTAGGCGCGTGAATATGCAAAACACGCGTTCGTATGCGAGCCTTTTCCACTGGCTTACGCCGGGGCAATTGCTTACAGATCCACCAGTTCATTGGCAGGAAGATTGGGACGAGGCGGATCCAGACCACTTTGGAGAGTTTCCGCCGGTTCGACACGGCATGCCTCTGTCCGTGGCCATCGTTCCGCCAGAGCAGCCAGACCGAGGTGCAAGAATCACACGAATCGAGCCAAAAGACTCCACGAAGGTCGTACCTATCTCCTCCGATGCAACTCGACCGGAGAGTAAACCCGGCACGAAGTGAGCCTACCCGGCCAGCTGAATCGCGACGGCCATCACTCCATCTCAATGATTCGGCATACCGAATTGTTCGAAAGTAACAATACGGTCACAGTAACACTTAAAAATTGCGAGAAAATGCACTTCGAGGGTGACTTAATCCCGATTGGTTTCATTATCGTTCTGCGAACGATTCGAGTGTAGTTGGCCACGTTGTCGACGCCACATCAATAGTGACTGGTCGGATTCTTCGCGTCCAAGTGCGATTTGCTCGCCTGCTGATCAGTGGCCCATTCGTCATTAAAACAACTAGTCAAGATTTGGTTTCACCTCCGGGGTGACCTCAAATTCTTGTGCCAGGCCCCGCGGAATCTAAAGATCGGCGCTAATTAATGGCCCGAGTGAATTCCGGTCGACTAGCACCCTCTCAGGCTCCCTTAGAACCGATCTGTTAGTGTTCTAACATTCTTTCCTACCGATCAGTAGGTTTTCCCAGATGAGCGTTCTCAAGGAGTTAAATTGGTGAGCCCGAAGAAACTGCTAGGGGGCACTTTGGCGGCATTGGTGGCCGCCAGCACCTTAGTCACAGCAGTAGCCCCGAGCTATGCAGTTCCCGTGATAGATCCTGCTAGTGGAGGGACCGGGCAGTGCATGCCCAGCGGCGGCCTAGGGATTGTCGCAAGCAACGGCACAGTTGAACCGAAGCCAATCGACAAGAACGTAAACGTCTATGCTGGCGGCAATTTTTCCCGTGTCAAAGGTGCCGAATTGGAAGGGCAGCTTGTTGTTAACGGCGACGCGAACTTCGGAAGTGGCGCCTACTCGGTAGGTCGTGTTGGAGCAGGGTCGGGGATGATGCCGTCCGCTGGTTCAGATGTCATTCGCGTAGGCGGATCGGCCGTATTTGGCGGACCAGGTGAGCTCGAAGCGTCGCTAATTACCTCAAGCGGTGACTTCCTTGAGACACATGTCGCGATCGGCGGTGCGCAGCAAGGCGCAGGCAATATCACTGCGACAGGACCCGGCAGTACAGTCGAATCAGATCTGGGTCGAGATAGTGCGTTGGACTCGCCGAATTTCGCTGGATGGCCACAGAATAACTTCTCGGTGCTTCGCCAATTCGCGGAAAACAATGTCAACCATGAGCTGAACACCGAGGGTACCTACACGAACTCGTGGGGAACGCTACGCCTAAACGGTTCTGCGGGCGCTGCACGCCACTTATTTGACATCGATGCTGAGCATTTGTCACAGTTCTCGTTGCAGATCGGTGACAACATCGAGCCAGCTGATCCGATCATTATCAAGGTCCGGGGAGCGTCTCCGCGCATTAATATCCAAGGCCTGTTCGACAGCGCCAATGGCATGATCTTGGAGAATTCTCAGCGTTTCGGCCAACTCGCCGCGCAGATACTTTGGGTTTTCCCCGATGCTCAGGACGTGCGACTCGAAGGGGCACAGGTGCCCGGTAGCGTCATCGTTCCTAATTCGTCCGCTACGACCACCATGGCTGCAGCTGGCCTAAACGGCCGTATCTGGGTTGCGGGTAATCTCGTGCAGGATCGTGCGGGTTCCGAGTTTCACAACTTCCCGTTTATAGGCGATCCGTCATCTACCTGCACCGAGCCTCCAACGCCAGAAACAACTGAAAAGCCGGATCCTTCGGTGTCGCCGGAGCCGACTGATTCGCCTGAGCCTTCGGTGTCGCCGGAGCCGACCGACTCGCCTGAGCCGTCGGAGTCGCCGGAACCAACCGATTCGCCTGAGCCTTCGGTGTCGCCGGAGCCGACTGACTCGCCTGAGCCTTCGGTGTCGCCGGAGCCGACTGATTCGCCTGAGCCTTCGGTGTCGCCGGAGCCGACTGATTCGCCTGAGCCTTCGGTGTCGCCGGAGCCGACCGACTCGCCTGAGCCGTCGGAGTCGCCGGAACCAACCGATTCGCCTGAGCCGTCGGTGTCGCCTGAGCCTTCGGTGTCGCCGGAGCCGACTGATTCGCCTGAGCCTTCGGTGTCGCCGGAGCCGACCGACTCGCCTGAGCCGTCGGAGTCGCCTGAACCAACTGATTCGCCTGAGCCGTCGGTGTCGCCTGAGCCGTCGGAGTCGCCTGAACCAACTGATTCGCCTGAGCCGTCGGTGTCGCCTGAGCCGTCGGTGTCGCCGGAGCCTTCGGAGTCGCCTGAACCGACTGATTCGCCTGAGCCGTCGGTGTCGCCTGAGCCGTCGGTGTCGCCGGAGCCTTCGGAGTCGCTTGAACCGACTGATTCGCCTGAGCCGTCGGAGTCGCTTGAACCGACTGATTCGCCTGAGCCGTCGGAGTCGCTTGAACCGACTGATTCGCCTGAGCCGTCGGAGTCGCTTGAAGCGACTGATTCGCCTGAGCCGATCGACTCACCTGAGCCTTCGGGTTCGCCTGAGCCAACGGGTTCGCCTGAATCTTCGGAGTCGCCAGTACCTTCGGGAAACCCGAACGCGGGGAACTCGAATGGCATTAGTAGCGGAGGCCTAGCCGACACAGGCATGTCTGGAATGCCGATTCTCGGAGCCGGACTTCTGCTCTTTGCCGCGGGGATTGCGACGGTAGTACGTCATCGTAAGAAATCACGACTGTAGATAGTAAAGCTGGCAGGCATCTTCGGTGCCTGCCAGCTTTGTCGCATTTTAACTTTAACGATCAACGCTATGGCTAGTCGAAGCCGCCAGAGGATGTGTAAAAGCCGGTTGACGACTGCGATTAAATCCCTAGTGGGGGCAGCTCGAGACTACATTGGTTGCATGAGGGATTCGAGATCGACTTCCTGCAGCGAACTAGGAGTCCACGCTGGGTTCCGGTCCTTGTCGATTACTTGTGCTCGAATACCTTCGGCGAGATCAGGTAGATGCATGAGGTAGCCAGCTAGGCGGAGTTCACGATCCAGGGTGAGTTGCAGATTAGCTTCTTCGCGAGCGGCACGGACGGAGTAGAAAGCCGATGACACGCTCGTGGGAGAGTTCGCCTCGATCATAGCCAGCGCCTTAGCGGCATTGGGATGCGCCATGTCCCTCAGCCGGTCAACCACTTCGACAGGGCTCTCGGCACTGAAAGCATGATCGATCCATCCCGATTCCGTGGCCATGCGATGTGATTCCGGAGCACCGTGGAGGACTTCAACGGCTGCAGTAATTTCTGCGCTACCAAGACCCACAAGGTCACTTAGTTCGTCCAGCGCATTTGCGGCAAATGATTCGCTAACAACCGCATCAGCAAAGCCAAGAGAGGGCGCATCGGCTCCAGTAAATGAGTTTGCTGTCATCGCAAAGTACTCGCCCATGTGACCTGGTGCCATAGCAAGAAGATGGCTTCCTCCAACGTCAGGGGTGTATCCGATTTTGGTTTCAGGCATGCCCATTCGTGCCGTGGCAGTCACTAGGCGCACTGGAGCGTGGCTGGCTAGGCCGATTCCTCCGCCCATGGTTATGCCGTGAGCCACCGTTACAAGTGGTTTTGGATACTTTGAAAGAAGCAGATCAACTTTGAACTCTAGGGCCAGGAGCTCCATAAAATCCGAGTGGTGTCCCGTCGTCACAGCTCTGTGAAAATCCGCGATATCCCCGCCAGCACAGAACCCACGTTCTCCTGCGCCAGTTAGGACAACCATCTCGACTGAATTGTCATCAGCCCAGCGATGCAGTACTTCGTCGAGTGCCTGCAACATCTCGAAGTTCAAGGCATTGAGTTTGTGTGGACGATTCAATTCGCAGTGTCCGAGACGGTCACGGACGGTAGCGCGCACCAAGTCAGTCATTATTCGTCCCTCGTTAATTAGCCAGTATTTGAGCCAAACGGTCAAGCACCAGATTGGCCTTTGGCTTCTTGGAGTTTTCGGGTTTCAGCGCGAAGATCGATCGCGCCAATCGGATTTCCGGGGCGTCTACGACACGAATTCCGGCAGGGGCTTGAGCCATTGCTAGATCTGGTACGAGTGCTGCACCTAAACCAGAAGAAACAAGATGTAGAGACGCGTTGAAATCATCGCAGTAGGCGGCTACTTGCGGATGAATGTTATAGGAAGCGAAAAGTCGCGCGATGAGCGTAGCGTCTGAGGTTCCCGGGTGATGCAGAATCCAGGGCCATTCGGCCAACTGATCTACCGTGAGTTGGGAATCGTCGCCTATCGGCCATGACGCAGGGATTACAACTCGGAAATTGTCATCACCCAGCCAAGTGCGTTCGAGCGACGCTGGCCAGGTTAAACCGCCTGGTCCAACTTGGAAGATCAGTGCGAGGTCTAGATCGCCTCCGGTTCCCAAGCCAGCGACGGTTTGTTGGGGTTCGCCGATCCACAAGCGCAAATTGATTCCCAAGCCCGGCCAAGCGTCGGCCGTGAGAATTTGAGGAAGCGCATAGGTCGCCAGCGACGGAAAGATACCGAGCTTGATCTCTTCGCGGTCCTGCGATCCGTGAGCGGCCGTGGCCACGTCCGCCATAAGAGCGTCGAGATCAGTGAGAACGCGCTTGGCATGGCGGACCATACGCAGGGCCCCTGGGGTCGGAGTAATAGAACGCGCACCTCTAACGAAGAGGGTGGTACCGACACTGCGTTCTAGCGCAGTCATTTGCTGGGACACCGCGCTGGCGGTGTATCCCAGCCGCGTGGCGGCGGTGGCGAAGGACCGGTGGGCAACTACTTCAAGCAGTGTGCGCAGGTGCACGGGATTAATCACGTGTACAAGTCTAACGAGGCATCATTCATCGACATCGTTGTTCTCTTCCTCGGTAAATTCATTGTCTAGATCGGTTTCGCTCTCTAGCTCGTCATCGAGAAGGTAACTACGCGTGGACAGTGGATCGATATTGCGCATGGTTTCGGGCATGTCGCTGGATCCTTCATAAGCCTGTGAGTCGCGTCCGTCATCCGGCTCATAGATGTCGTTGCCGTACTGCGGGGCAAAGTCCAATGGTTCAAATTCCCTGCTCATGGCGTTCTCCTTTGCCAAGTGGGACCGGCTAGGAGAAGGCCCCACGGGTTCTCGTTAGCTCTACAGTAGGCCTCGCGAAGCGGAAGTTAAAGCATTGACATTGAGGTATTTTCAGGGGGCATTTTCTAGGAGTGGAGCTGTGCGGTAGGGAAGGTGCGTGTGCAGCGCCAAGGTCGTTGAGGATCGAGTCACTGCCTTGATCCGTAGAATGTGGCGCAACGCGGACTGCAGCTGATGTGTATCGGTTGTCGCTAGGCGCACCCACACGTCTCCCTGGCCGGAGGTCTCATGAATCTCTAAGACATTGGGAATGTGGCGCAGTGCGGTAATCACTGAGTCTAGTTCGCGGTGGTTGACTTCCAAGGTGACGAAGGCAAGTACGTCATAGCCGAGTTTGGCGAGATCAACATCTCGGCCTCCGTGGCGAAGCACCGACGCATTTTCAAGGCGTCGAAGTCGGCTTTGTGCTGTGTTACGAGCGACTCCTACCTTGTCCGCAAGCTCCGAAACTTGGATCCGCGGATCTTCGATGAGCGCCAGAAGGATCTTTCGGTCGACTGCGTCCAATCGCAACATCTGCCCAATCACACACCGTTCAAGCTAGCTATTTTGACTATCGTGCTCAAGTACAGCATCAGATTATGCCTCATTGCTCGGCTATCACGCATATTAGTGAGAGAAAGATCTGTATCGAGCCATCATTCGAAACAGAACGCTCAAATCCTTTGGCCTATCCGGTTCAGAGGGTTCCCGTTCCACACACCATCATGGAAGAGCCGCTGTGTCCGTCATCAGTGAACTGCGTATGCGCCCTGCCGTGCCGCGTAACCTCACCTGGAATCCTGGTTTTACGACCCGACTGGTGATCACTATGTCGGCTATGTCGTTGCTCCTTATTGGCGCCAACCTGGCTACGCCGCTTTATCCGCAGTTGCAGAGCCAACTGTCGCTTAGGCCCATGGGCACGACTGTCGCATTCGCCAGCTACGTATGTAGTCTGATCCTTTTTCTTTGCACCGTTGGACACTGGTCGGATCACATCGGACGTAGAGCAGCGCTTGTGTTCGCGGTGGCGCTCTCGTTGGCCGGTACCTTGGTTTTTGCTTCGGCTGATTCATTGACCGAATTGTGTCTAGGACGTGGTCTGCAAGGAGCGGGTGTAGCGCTGGCAACCGGAGCGAGCTCGGCAGCGCTCCGCGAGCTATTGCCTTCCAAGCCACAGTGGGCCTCACGCTTTACCCTGCTGACATCCTCCGGTGGAGTAGCTGTTGGACCGCTACTCGGCGGCCTTCTTGCGTTGCTTCCTGGAGGTCGTCATTCAGTGTTTATGGTGCAGGCAGTTTTACTGCTACTTATCTTGGTGCCACTAAGTCTTTTACAGGCACGACCGGCGATTGCCATAGCCTCGGCAGGGGAGCGTAAGCGTGCCTTGGCCCCACGAGGCTTAGGTGTCCCGGTTGAGGCTCGTCCGCGTGCCGTGATCGCCTGCATGGTGGGTTTCCTGAGCTTCGCAGTGTTTGGATTCGTGCTGTCGCTTGCCCCAGGTTACATGGCCCAGGCATTTGGGCTACATTCGCTCCCGGCGATCGGGCTGCTTGCCGGCCTTCCGTTGGGAGTTGCAGCGTTAACGCAGGTCTTCGTCCGTGGTGGCGACAGGCAACTACCGGTCGGATTGTTGATCCTCGGAGGCGGCGTTATTCTCTTGGCATTTGCCGCTGAAGCCGAGATCCTAGGGTTGGCTGTTTTCGCGATGATCTTGATTGGTGTCGGACAAGGTACTTCTTTCCGGGCGGCCTTTTCCCGCGCCGTTGACGCTGTCGAAACCTCATGGCATGCACGCACTGTGTCAACGATTTACGTGGTGACTTATCTTGGCAGTGCGGTTCCAGTGATCGGTTTGGGCTGGGCAGCTGGCGCCTTTGGTTTAGTCCCCAGCACTATGACATTCTCTGTCGCATGTGCCGTATTGGCGCTAGGTTTGGCGATCGCAGCGAAGCGTCAGCTTTCGGCCGAAAAAGTGCGTCAGAGTTAAGCCCTAAGAGCAGAATACTGGGGTGCGGATCGGCACCGGCCCCAGACAGCCAGAGCCACGGCTCAAGCCATCCACGTTCACTGCCTCATCCGGGCAGTACGGACTAATTGACGCGAAACTTACCAGCAGACGATCGCGGTCCACACGGAAATCCGGAATCCGGCCAGATATCGTGCCGGCGCAGAGGACGTGGTGTTGCTCGTAAAGTTTGCCGGAGGCTCCGGCAAGCTTCACGAGCAACGTCCCACGTCTAAGCCAGAGCGCAAGCCTGAGCGGTTACATGCACCGACCTAAGCCGATCCTCTTCCCGAATTGGGTGATGCGCGGTGATCAACTCATCGGCTTGGGCTGTGGTGGCAAAGTGTCGGAGGTAGTCAGCGACGACTTCGCCTGTTCCCACGGCGGTGTACCGCATCATGTCGATAATCTGCTCGGCCTGCGGCGTCTGCATGAGCATGTCGATTTCTGCTTCACTCAGGGAACGATCCTTATTGCGGTTAAGGAACGCTGCTACTCGGTGACGTTCAGCCTCTGTCCGTAGTCGGTGAGCTTCTTCTGGGGTATCTGCTGCGATGACGCCAACTCCGGCGATGACATATGGTTCCGCCAGCTGCGCGGATGGGCGGAACTCAGAGCGGTAAGTGGCGACTGCATCATGTAATGCCGCCGGGGCGAAGTGAGAGGCGAAGGCGTAGGGCAAGCCAAGCTGCGCGGCCAACTTCGCGCCAAAGAGAGACGAGCCCAGAATATAGAGAGGTACCTTCGTTCCATCCCCGGGGATGGCGCGCACGCCGGCGATGCGTGATTCGCCGGCCAGGTAAGCCTGAAGTTCCAGAACATCGTGGGGGAATGAATCTGCGGCGCTCGGGTCCCGACGTAATGCGCGCAGAGTGTTCATGTCGGTGCCGGGGGCGCGGCCCAGCCCAAGGTCTATGCGGTCGCCGAAGAGTTCCTTGAGTGTTCCGAACTGCTCGGCAATGACCAGTGGGGAGTGGTTTGGAAGCATGACGCCTCCGGAACCGAGCCTGATGTGCTCGGTGTGGTGCGCTACGTGGCCGATGAGCAGCGATGTGGCGCTCGAGGCAATCGTCGACATGTTGTGGTGTTCGGCGTACCAAACTCGTTCGTAACCAGAACGTTCGGCCAGCTGAGCAAGGCGCACCGAGGAATGAAATGAATCGGCGATCGTCGACTCGGGGGAAATGGGGGCTAGGTCTAAGATCGAAAGCTTCACGCTTTTGACAACCTACAAGTACGCCGAGGTATTCCGATAATCAGGTCACACCCGCGGTTGCATATGCAAAGGCCGGGGCAACCCTAGGGTTGCCCCGGCCTAGCTAAGCGCTGTGTAAGTTACAGTGCGCGAATGTCCGAAGCCTGCAGGCCCTTCGGGCCCTCGACTACCTCGAACTCAACCTTCTGGCCCTCGTCCAAGGTGCGGAAACCATTGGTCTGGATGGCGGAGAAGTGTGCGAATACATCGGGGTCGCCGCTGTCCGGAGCGATGAAGCCGAAGCCCTTTTCAGCGTTAAACCACTTGACGATTCCGGTTGCCATTTTTATAGGGTGTCCTTTCAGACGTACTGCCACCTGACGGTGATCTTGGTTGACTCTGTTTCAGCTCCTCAAGAAATCTTGACGAACTGGAGAAGCAGCCAAGTCATTCACTTCACGTCATAGAAGGGGCTAGCGTCAACCGGAAAGGTTGGACATTCACAAACTTCTAACGGGTACTTCGCGAATTACTTAGGAACTACAGTCTCTAGCTTACTTGCTCCCAAGCCACTTGGGAATAACTTTTCCCTAGTTAATCTAAATTTTGGTAAAGGGTTGGGGCGCGTTTACCGCAGTGAAGGCTTGATTACACGCACCACTAGGAGCGCGGCGAGCACGGCGAGTGTGGCGGCGATCGACGATGTGATAAGTACCCCAAAATCGAACGCGTGTGCCGCCGACTCCATCAGGGATAGAGCTTGAGCTTCCGGGAGCTGTTCGGCGAGTGCCTGCGCGCCGCTCAGGGTTTCACGAGCGGCGGAAAGCTGGTCCGGATTGACACCTTGCGGAATGACCACGCGGGCTGCGTAGACCGAGTTCAAGATCGTGCCGAGCACTGCAACGCCAAGTACGGAGCCGACTTCATAAGCGGTCTCGCTGATGGCAGATGCGGCACCGGCCTTGCTTGGTGGAACTGCCCCGAGGGCCATGTCGTTAGACAGCGTCTCGGTCATACCCACGCCGGAACCAAGAACGCAGAATGCGACCATAATCCAGGCGACGTTACCGTTGGAGCCGGCAAACATCACGAGTGCATAAGCGGTCGCCGAGAGCAAGAGCCCACAGATCATGACGTTCGGCGACCCAAAGCGGTTTGAGAAGTACACCGAGATCAGGCCGAAGGCCATGGTCAACACCAAGCCAGGAGTCATCATCAGGCCGGCTTCCAACGGGCTATATCCGGCGATTAGCTGCAGGTGTTGAGAGACGAAATAAATGAATCCAACTAGGGAGAAAACTCCGATGAGGTTCACCAACAGTGCGCCGGAAAAGGCGCCATTGGTGAAAAGTCGAACATCGAACATTGGATTCTCTGTGGCCAGCTGGCGTCGAACGAATGCAGTGCCCGAAAGTACCGCCACGGCGATGGCGGCGACGGAAACGTACCACCCGTCGCTCGAGAAGGACTTGATCGCAAAGACGAACGGCAGCAGCGTCAGCACCACGAGGGCAATAGACGCCGGGTCGACACGGCCTGGCTTTGGGTCTTTGGAATTCGGGAGTAGCAGTAGCCCGCCGATGAGCAGGGGCAACAACATCGGCACGGCCATGAGGAAGATCGAACCCCACCAGAAATGCTCAAGCAGTAGACCGCCAATGATGGGGCCGAGGACCGCGCCGCCAGAGAACGCGGCAGCCCAGATGGCAATGGCTACGCGACGCTCCCGGTCGTCGAGGAAGATATTGCGGATCAAAGAGAGCGTGGCCGGCATGAGCATGGCGCCAAAAATACCCAGAAGGGCTCGTGCGATCACTAATTGATTTGGATCCGTGGCAAATGCTGCCAGCGCTGAAACTGCGGCGAACCCAATGGCGCCGATGAGCAGGACAGTTCGGCGGCCGATACGGTCCCCGAAGAAGCCCATGGGAACCAATAGACCAGCAAGGATTAGTGGATAAATATCAATAATCCACAACAATTGTGTGCCGGTGGGTGCCAGCGCAGCGGAAATGGCGGGGACGGCGAAGGACAGGACCGTGTTGTCCACGGAAACCAAGAGGACCGGGAACATGAGAACGGCCAAGGCCGCCCAGCGACGGGCACGGCCCAGGGTGGGGATTGCGTCGATGGTAGGGGAACTCATGATGGATATCAGCCTTTAGTGTTGTAGGAACGATCATAACTATACCGTCCGGACGGTACAGTTACAATTGAAGTATTGTTCAGTTGATCACTGATACTCGTTTGCTTAGGAGCCCGCATGGCACGCCCGGCGCTAGCCCGCAGGAAAGTTTTGGAAGCCTACATTGATCTGCTGTGCACGGACGGGGTAGGTTCGGCCACCATGGAGGCCACGGCGGCCCGAGCTGGTGTCTCCAAAGGCGGCCTGCTCTATCACTTTTCTTCGAAGGAATCGCTAGCCCAAGCCGTCATCGACTTCAGTGAAGAAGTCATCCAAGAAGATTTGCGGCTTATGGACGAGGCGCCTGAAGGTGCGGCCACATACTACGTAAGAACCTCCGCGACCGTGAATGGCGAATTCGATCGTCAGTTCATTGCTGTCCAGCGTCTGGCGCAGGACGGCAATGAGGCGGCCATCGCTCACTTGGGTACGGTCCAGCAACGCTGGTACGAAATGCTGACCAAGCATCTCGGGGATGAGCGTATTGCCAATATGGTCATGCTGATTGGTGAAGGTCTCTATACGCATTGCGCGATGCCGGGCGGCTGGTACCAAAAGAATTTGGAAGGGCAGCTAGGGGAGTTACTAGAGTTGATCCCAGAACTCAAAAAGTTGGGTCGTGGCAACTAGTTAAGGGACCGTGGCACGTGAGCGCAGTTAGATCTTCCGGGCAGATGCGTGGGCGTATCGGAGCACTGTTGGGAATCTTGCTCATGGCCCTGTCCCTTCGTGCGGCCGTCGTTTCGGTTCCCCCGTTGCTCGGCAGGATCGGTGTAGACCTAGAATTCACCGAGTTCACAACCGGGTTACTGGCCATGCTGGCCCCACTAACCTTTGCCGTCTTTGGCCTTTTGACTCCACGTTTGATCCGGGCACTGGGGCTTGAGCGCACGCTGCTGCTCTCCGTGGCGTTAGCAGTATTCGGGCAGGTTGCTCGCGCATTCATGGCCGACGTGTACTCATTTCTGGCGCTGTCGATTGTGACTCTCTGCGGCTACGGTATTGGCAATGTCGTCTTACCACCGTTGGTTAAGAAGTACTTTCCCGACCATATTGGGCTCGTCACGAGCGGGTATGTCACGCTGATTGCGGTGGGGACATGGGTAGCGCCGCAATTTTCCGTGCCGATGGCCGATGCCAGTAACTGGCGGTATTCGGTGGGAGCATGGGCGTTGCTTTCGACCATGGTGTTGGTGCCCTGGATCATTCAACTCGCCGCCAATCGACAGCACGCGCGCGTCGCGAATCCAGCAGCTGGCACCGCCCAAGTGGTAGCACCGGAACGCCGCATAAATCCCTGGACCAACAAGGTTGCTTGGGGGCTGGCTATCTACTTAGCGGGAAACTCTGCACAGACTTACGTGTATTTCACCTGGCTACCTCCCTACCTGCACACCATGGGCGTGGGCGAAGCGACCGCCGGGAACATGCTGGCTCTTTTCGCAATCCTTGGACTCCCGGTAAGCCTGCTCGTGCCGCTGTGGGTACCACGGCTTAAGCGACCGCTTGCTGCGGTGCTGATCTTCACCTGTTGCTGGATCATCGGGCATTTTGGGATTTACCTTTCACCGACACAAGGCACTGCGCTGTGGGTAGTGATGGCGGGGCTTGGGCAGGGAACTTTCGCTATTGCGTTGTTGATGATGAACCTTCGCTCGCGTACCACCTACGGCTCCGGCGTACTTTCTGGTTTCGCGCAGGGTATCGGCTACGCCGGGGCCGGAATCGTCCCCCTGCTCTTCGGTATTGTGCAGCAGGCGACTGGGTCCTGGGCGGTAGCGTTTGCCATGATGGGGCTGTGCATTATTGTCATGCTGACCGGGGCTCTCATGATCAACGCGCCGCGCACCATTGAGGATGTCGCAGAGGGTGCTCAGCGCGAACCCAGCCTGCAGGAGATTGACTAAAAGTGCCGCTGCGGCCCACCCATCGGTGGTGGTGATTGCTGGCGATACCAGTGCCCGGCTGCCATCGGAATGCGCCAGTTAAAGCGCAGGGCACAGAGGCGCAACAGGAATGTGGTGCTGCCGATGGCAATCGCCACCGCAGGCTGAAAAATTTCAAGGTGCCAAGCCAGCGCCGAGAGTGCGGCTCCGAGAATCGCGGGAATCGCATAGATATCACCGGGATTGAAAAGATCCGGTGTCACATTGGAAATCACATCTCGCAACAGTCCACCGCCCACGGCGGTGATCACTCCGAGCAAAATTGCCGTGACTGGATTGACGCCATTGTCTAAGGCCTTGAGGGTGCCGGTCATGCTGAATAGCGCCAGGCCTCCGGCATCGAAGACGAGGATAAGACGGTGGAGCCGTTGTACCGACGGTGTCAGTGCGTAAACGCAGAGCGCAGCCAATATAGCAGGGGTGAAATACACCGGATTCTGAAACGTTGCCGGTGCCTGATTCAGGATCAGGTCGCGCACTACACCGCCTCCGAGACCGCATACCCCTCCAAGAAATACCGAACCGAGAATGTCGAAACCGCGGCGTGCAGCCATCAACGAACCCGCGACGGCAAAGAAGAAAATGCCCACGAGTTCCATGGTGATCATCATGCTTGAATATCCTGGCGTAAGAGAAAATGTATGGACAGTGGCTGCGCCTATTGCTGACGGATCAGTTCGGCGAGTTTCTCAATAGTGTTGAAATTGCGGGTGGTGACGAGGTGACGCCGGGCGGCCTTTGTCAGTGCCTTGGACACCGGGGCATCGGTGGTGCCGCCCTTGGGCGCCAGCCAGTACAAGTATGGTCCGTTCGCCTGCCAGCTATTGTCGGCGGGCAGAAACTCGCCTAGTACTTCGGCATCTTCTGCGCACAAGGTTAAGTACCGGTGTTCTGTGCCGTCGGCCGACAGCGGAAAGTCCGACGCCAAGTCCAACACCTGCGAGCTTGCGAAAACGAGAGTTTCCAGCGGGCGCCCGTACTTCTCGGCCAGCAGCTGGTCGCAGCGATCCTGTACCTCGGCCGCCGTGGCTAGTGAACTCTCGAGTAGCACGTTGCCAGTGGCCAACACGGTACGTACCGAGTGGAAACCACCGTCGCTCAGAAGCTGTGCCAGCTCTTTCATGAGAACCTTCACTCCACCGACATTAATACCGCGCAAAAACACCACATAGCTTTCCATGAGTCCCATCGAAGCCGATGCCCCGGGGTTTGTCGAGATTCCATGACGGTCCGAAGACTCGCTAGGATCGGGACTATGCTCACTCAGCGCCCATATGGCTCATGGCCATCGACCATCACCGCCGCCGACGTAGCTGCCGGGACCATCCCGCTCGGTGGCGCATGCTTCTACCAAGACTCCGCCATCATCCAACAAGGGCGCCCCAGCGAGGGCGGGCGTGTCACCCTGGTGCAGCAGCCCTTGGCCGAAGGCGGCACCGAAAAAGAACTGGTGCCCGCACCATTCAACGTACGTAGCCGGGTCCACGAATATGGCGGCGCCAGCTGGTTGCTGATTGACGAGGCCAACGCGGTTATCTTCAGTAATTTCGCTGACCAGCGGGTTTACCGTCTCTCTCTGGCCGATGGAACCACACAGGTGCTCACTCCCGAGAGTCGACGCGACGGGGAACCACTGTTGCGATTCGCCGACTTCAGTATTGGCCCCAGCGGAAGCGTGCTGGCCATCATGGAGGATCAATCTTCCGAACCAGTGCGCCATATCGTTCAGCTACCACTGGATGGGAGTGCCTCCGATCAGGTCGAGCAAATACGCAGGCTCAGCGCCCCGGCGCGATTTGTAGCCTATCCACGCCTGAACCCCACCGGTGAAAAGATTTGCTGGATCAGCTGGGAGCACCCGAACATGCCCTGGGACGGCACCGAGCTACACCTAGCGGAGTGGGCGGATGGGGGAGTGCTTCCCGATACCGTGATCGCCGGAGGCCCGGCCGAATCGATTATGCAACCCGAGTGGGTCGACGCAGATCGAATCGGCTTCATCTCCGACGCGTCCGGCTGGTGGAACCCGTACCTCTATCATGTTTCCAGCGGGCGAACCACGCGACTCATTGCTCGCGACAGCGAATTCGCCGGACCGCTGTGGCAGGTCGGCACACGCTGGTATCTGGTGGAGTCTCGTCATGAACTGCTGTGTACCTATGGGCGCGGCACCGGAGCACTGGCCAGGTTGCATGTGGACACCGGCGGACTGCACGAACTGCCGCTGCCGTTCACCGGCCTTCGCCCCTTAGATGTTCGCGACAATTGGTTATTAGCGGCTGCCTCATCGATGTCAGCTGGCGAGCAAATCACCCTGCTCAATCTCGAAAACCTTGAGCACCGACCGCTGGCGCACAGCATTGAGCGGTTGCCTGAGCCTTCCTTGCTGCCCGCCGTGGAAGAGTTCGAGTGCCGAAACGCCCATGGCCAGCCCGTACACGCACTGCTCTACCGGCCGCGTAATGCCGGGTATACCGGCCTCGACGGCGAGTTACCGCCCTTCGTCACCATGGTTCACGGTGGGCCTACCGCTCAAGCTCAAGCCAAGCTCTCCACTGCGATCGCCTACTACACCTCGCGCGGTATCGGGGTGGTTGATGTGAACTACGGCGGTTCCACTGGCTATGGGCGGGCCTATCGCAATCGCTTACGTGGCCAATGGGGTGTGGTGGACGTCGACGACACCGTAGCCGTCATCGACGCGCTGGTTGAACAAGGGATTGCAGACCCCAACCGCGTCGGCATCGAAGGTGGCAGCGCCGGCGGCTGGACCGTGCTGAGCGCGTTGACCAATACGCAGCGTTTCACCGCCGGGATCAGCCGCTATGGGGTCTCCGATCTGGTAGGACTTGTCGAGGATACTCACGACTTTGAGTCGCACTATATGTACTCGCTCGTGGGCCCTTACCCCGAAGCCGCCGACCTATATGCGCAACGTGCACCAATTAACCACGTCGCGCAGATCGGGTGCCCGGTGCTGTTGTTGCAGGGAGATGAGGACAAGGTGGTACCGCCGGCCCAATCCCAGGTGGTGGCAGACGCGCTCGCCGAGCGAGGTATCCCGTATGCATATGTATTGTTTGAGGGGGAACAACACGGATTCCGCAAGGCACAGAACATTATCGCCGCGCTGGAGACGTCACTGGCATTCTATGCACAGATTTTTGGATTCCACGCCGACGTGCCGAGCCTGACGTTGACAGGGAGCTAGAGCTCCAAATCCTGCCAGCTGGCGCGTAACCGGTCGAGTTCGCGCCGGTCTTTCTTGGTGGGTCGCCCTGCGCCACGTTCACGTATCGGCACATTGGGGATGATCGGTTTCTGCCGCGGTTCACTATGGTCCAGATAGCAACGGACGGCAACCGAGGCACCGACACGTTTAGCGAGTAATCCCGTTACTTCAAGCTCACGATCGAACCCGTCCTTGCGTACACGCAACCGGTCGCCGACCACGACCGGTTGTGATGCCTTAACCGGGGCGCCGTTGAGTTTGACGTGTCCTGCACGGCACGCGGTGGTGGCAGCGGAGCGAGTCTTGTAGATGCGCACTGCCCAGAGCCACGCATCGAGGCGGATCTTGCCACTAGTGGGGATGTCCTGCATTATTCTCCGTTTCCGACCCCCGCATCGGCGCACGCATTGATGAGCTTATCTTGCAGGGCGCGCGGAGCCTGATCACCCTGTTCGGCCAGTTCGCGGAGCACATCGACCAGCGGCTCGGGCAATCCGCCTCCATTGACACTTTGCACGATCGATCCTAGAACCTTCAGCTCGTTAGCATCAATTGTGCCATCTTGAATTGGTGCGCAGGCCTGTCGTAAAAGCTCCTCGCTCGCGGCTTGCGAAAGCTGCTGCGCGGCCGAGCTGGCGGTATCTTCCACCACAGAACATCCCGTGACCAGTATCCCCAGCGTCACCACGCATCCCGCGGTAAGACAGGTGCGTCGAAGTAGTTTCCCCATGGCAATAAAGTCTACGACTGGAGGTTTGGGATGTGCTGTATATCGGCCGAGTTGATCATGAATGCGTCGGCCTCGGTGGGGCACAATGGTGCGGTGAGCAGTGCAGAACAACGAATGATCCGGCAGCTAGCCGAGGAACTGTCCGTCGAGTCGCCAGTGGCCCCTTGGCAGGTCAGCGCGGCCGTAGAGCTTCTGGATTCCGGATCCACCGTGCCCTTTATCGCCCGCTATCGCAAGGAAGTGACCGGCGGACTGAGCGATAGCCAGCTTCGTTTGCTCGAGGACCGGCTGCGTTACCTGCGTGAGCTGGAGGACCGTCGTGCCACCATCCGTCAGGCCATTGAACAGGCAGGGAAACTCGACGAGACCCTCGCGGCTTCCATTGCCGCCGCCGGCAGCAAGGCCGAGCTGGAAGACCTTTACCTTCCCTTCAAATCCAAGCGTCGCACCAAGGCGCAGATTGCACGCGAAGCCGGGCTCGAACCACTGACCGATAGTCTGTTGGGCGATGAGAACCTCGACCCGGAGCAGCTGGCCGCCCAGTACTTGAACGCCGACGCCGGGTTTGCAACAACGATGGATGCACTCTCCGGTGCGCGTTCGATTCTCACCGAGCGTGTAGCTCAAGATGTAACTCTCGCCGGAGAGCTCCGGGAGCGTTTGTGGACTTCGGGAAAGATTGGGGCTACCGCCAGCGCGGGCGCCACGGCCGAGGGCCAAGGAAAGTACGCGGATTACCTGGACTATGCCGCGGACCTCGATTCGCTTCCATCCCACCGGGTGCTGGCGCTGCTACGCGGTGAGCGTGAAGGCGTGCTGAACTTGCAGTTGGCTGAGGCCGATCCGCGCGATGAGGCTGCTGTGGCCGAAGCCCGCGCTGGCTACGAGCGGGCGATTGCCTCAGCCTTGGGCGTGGCGGCAGATCCGAGTAAGCCAGCCGGCAAATGGTTGAACCAGTCCATTCGTGTGGCGTGGAAGGCACGCTTGCTGACTCGCCTCGAATCTGACCTGCGAACTCGTTTATTCGAGGCCGCCGAAGACGCGGCGGTGAAGATTTTTGCAGCCAATCTACGCGATGTATTGCTCGCGGCGCCGGCCGGAAACAAGGCCGTGCTCGGCCTGGACCCGGGGCTACGTACCGGCGTTAAGGTTGCCGTGGTCGATACGACCGGCAAGGTCGTGGAAACTGCCACCATCTACCCGCACGCACCCGCTCGTAAATGGGACGAATCCATTGCGGTACTCACGCGTCTGGCCACAACCTATGGCACTGAGCTCATTGCCGTGGGTAATGGAACAGCCGGACGTGAAACCGATCGTTTGGCCGCAGAGGTGATCCGTGCCCTGACCGGCGCATCGGCACGCAAGGTGATCGTTTCCGAGGCCGGGGCCTCGGTCTACTCAGCCTCCGAACTCGCCAGCGAAGAACTGCCCGACCTCGACGTCTCCCTTCG
Organism: Glutamicibacter endophyticus; assembly: GCF_048457885.1. Taxonomy (NCBI): domain Bacteria; kingdom Bacillati; phylum Actinomycetota; class Actinomycetes; order Micrococcales; family Micrococcaceae; genus Glutamicibacter; species Glutamicibacter endophyticus. The sequence goes on along the minus strand of NZ_CP174200.1, from coordinate 2,830,031 downwards.
CGGAGCGGTATCGATTGCCCGACGCCTCCAAGATCCGCTGGCTGAACTCGTGAAAATCGATCCGAAGTCGATCGGAGTGGGGCAGTACCAGCACGACGTCACGGGTTCGAAGCTCGACCGGGCGCTAGACGCGGTGGTTGAAGACTGCGTCAACGCGGTGGGGGTGGATGTGAACACCGCCTCCGCAGCCTTGCTCTCCCGTGTCGCCGGCGTAGGACCGCTCCTGTCGCGGAATATCGTTGAGCACCGCAACGCGCACGGGCGATTCGCTTGCCGCAAAGACCTGCTCAAAGTTCCACGGCTTGGCGCCAAGGCATTCGAGCAGTGCGCGGGATTCTTGCGCATCACCGGTGGTAGCGAACCACTGGATGCTTCCGCCGTGCACCCCGAGGCCTACACGCTAGCCAAGCAGCTCCAGCATGCTTCGGCGGATTCTGGACGACGGCTCGACGAGTTGGACCCTCGCGAGTTCATTACCGATAATTTTGGCGAGCCCACGATCCGGGACGTCATTGCCGAGTTGCAGCGCCCAGGACGAGACCCACGCGGCGAGTTCGTCACCGCTACGCTCAAGGACGGTGTGGAAACCCTCGCAGATGTGAAACCGGGGATGATCATGGAAGGCACGGTGTCCAACGTGGCGGCATTCGGTGCCTTCGTAGACCTCGGGGTGCATCAGGATGGGCTAATCCATGTCTCGGCGATGAGTAGGAAGTTCATCTCAGATCCGCGCGAGGTGGTGACCTCGGGGCAGATCGTAAAGGTCAAAGTGCTCGAAGTTGATCCGGTGCGCAAACGTATTTCCCTCACCCTGCGCTTGGACGACGAACTGCCCGGCACCGAGACCCCTACACGCTCCGCTCCAAGCACCGGCCGTCCAACACGCGAACAGACGGGGTCCGGAGCAGATAAATCCGGCCGATCTCGGCCCAAAGCGCCACGCCGCGAAGGCACTGCGAACACCGCAATGGCTGAGGCGCTCAAGCGTGCCGGGCTGGGCTAGCCGGTAGGTCGGTTACCCTAACCAAAGTAAGTATCGGCTTTACTAAGGCCTTGTCAGCGCCTTAGTGTCGGCTAATATTTGGCGTGCTAAGTATGGGCAAACTTGGATGACAAGGTGTTAGATCGGTCGTACTGTAAGTACATGGAACTTACAGGAAAGTTGGCAGAAGCCTTCAATAATCAGGTAACCCTCGAACTGAGCGCTGCGACGGTCTACCGTCAGCTGGCCGTTGAGATGGATGTCCAGAGCCTACCGGGCATTGCCGGTTGGTTCCGGGCGCAGGCCGCCGAAGAGATCGTACATGCCGAGAAGTTCATGAACCACATGACGGACCGGGCGGCGCATCCTCGGATTGGCGAGCAGCAGGCCCCGGCTCTCAACGTGAAGTCCGTGGCGGATGCGTTCGAGGCTTCCTTGGCCCATGAGCAAAAAGTCTCCGAAGCCATCCGCGAACTGTACCGACTGGCACAGACCGAGAGCGACATCGACTCGATGCCATTGCTGCACTGGTTCATCGATGAGCAGGTTGAAGAAGAAGCAACCGTGGGAGAGATTCTCGATCGCGTACGCATGATCGGTGACAACGGCGCCGGCTTGCTGCGTCTTGATGCTGAGCTCGGTGCTCGTCAGTCGCAGGAAGCCTAGCGACACTGCGGAGAACCGCAAACGGAATATGAAATAAACTTGGAGAAGCGGTAAACCGCTTCTCCAAGTTTTCGTATGTCAGAGGTGGATGTGTATCGGGCAAGGCAGCGGCCAGCAAGGAGCGATGGTTCCGTAGCGTCGCATACGCACCGCACCACCGCCCCACTGAAGCTTCGCAAGGGTGCCGGTTCGCACTATCTCGTGCAAACGACGCTGGAAATGCATCAGCGGCTTGTCTTGCTCGAGGTTCGTGGCTCCTGGGCGCATGTAAACGTGGACGGACGCCTTGGGTGGGTCGTGGCAATTTACCTCGAACCGTTACCGACGCAGGCTGTTGAAGAAGCAGAGACTGATGAAGCTACGGCGAAACGCCCGGTTGCACCGTCTTCACGATTCGTCCAGCAACAACCCACACACCAGACAACGGCACGCCTGAAGCTTCGCAGTGGGCGAGGCACGGCCCACCAGGTGCTGTGTCACCTTGAACAGGGGACCGGTGTGAAGCTGCTAGAGCAGGATGGCGCCTGGGCCAAGGTTCAGGTTGGACAACGGCTAGGCTGGGTTGCCAGCACGTATCTCCTCGAGTTACCCAAACGTCCGGTAGCGGGTGACCTGATACCCATCCCAAACCAACGGGCGCTGACAACAATTCGACTCAATGCCAGACGGGGACCCGGGGATCATCATTCGTTGATTCGAATCCTTCAAGCAGATACCGCAGTCGTGGTCATTGCTCGCCAAGGGGCTTGGCGCCAGATCGAAAGATCTGGGGAGACGATGTGGGTGCCAGCTAGCCAACTACGTACGGTGTACTAGAAGTCTAAGAACTCTCGTCAGTGGGAGCGGAGCTCAGCTGACGTGATGAGACCGTATTCGGTTGCGATGACCGCGAGCTGTACACGATTAGTGATTCTTAGTTGATCCATAATCGTGGCCAACTTGAGTTTCACGAGACCTTCACTAATGTGCAGGGAGCGAGCGACTTGCGAATTAGTCAATCCCGACGCAACCGCAGTGACCAGCTGGCGGTCACGTTCGGCCAAGGCTTCGAAGTAGTTATTATGAATCGTCCGGTGTTGTGCACGCGGCGTTGGCTCTTGATCGTTGTGTGGTTGAGCGTAGATCTTATATCCGGCTGCAATCACGCGGAGTGCCCCAGGAAGTTCTTTACTAATGGTTCGCTTCGACAAAAGTCCTGAAAACCCGGCATGGTAGGCCCTAAACGCAAGGCTTCGAACGTCTTCAGAGGTCAAAAGCACGGTTTTAGTTTGGGGAGAAGAATGGCGAACTAATTCTAAGGCTTCGGCACTGTCCGGTTCGAGGATGGTGGCTTCAACTAAGAGTATCTCCGGTTTATGTTTAACCGTGCACTTACTGGCATCAGCTACCGTCTGACAAGTTTCGATAATCTCGATATCTAGGGCAGACTCGAGGAATCTGTTGATTGCGGCAAGCGAGAAGTGGTCGCTGTCAGCGAGAACGACTCGAACCATGAACTGTTACTTCCTAATCTCTTCGCCGATCTGGTGGTGATTACGTGTGGGCGGATGAAATCGAGTGATGAGATGGTCAGCCCTATATACGTAGTTTATGTCGCACTGAGTGGCGAGTTCGCCGAAACATCGACTTTCTTGGAAATTAAGACATAACAATTGAGCAACGCAGTGATCACTACAGGTTGGTCAATGTTTCAATCAACCGCAAGCATGCCAAAAAATTGAAGGTATCTATTCAGCTAAGCAAACTAGCCTGTCGGCTAAAAAAGTTAGCCTGAATCTCAACTAATTGGCTGAAAGAAACCTGTGAATGAGCATTCAGTGTCAATAAATTAGGATTGGCGGATTTTGTGAAATCCGTCTATCTCTCTTCTTAAACTCGAACTCTGGAGGTAGCGGTGCATGTAGAAACATCACCCGTGAAGGTCAGAAAGAGACGGCGCGGCGCCCGCGTGCTTGCTGGCGCGCTGGCAACAAGTCTCTTCGCCTTGCCGGCGGTAGGTGCTGCAAACGCAGCGCCTACGGATAACTCGGAAGCACTTGGGCAGATCCTTGACGCTAACTTGCTTAATATCGACCTCGCCGATGCTGCTTCGAGCACGGCAGGCAACCCGAGCGCAACGGGTCCCGTTCGCAACCCACTGAATCTCTCCTTGCTTGATTCGTCGGTGAGTCTTGACCTTGGGGGAGGACTTAACCTGCCGTTGATCAGCGACGCCGGGAACGGTGGCCTGCTGGAACTCGGTGAGCTTGGTGTCGCACATAGTTTCGCGAGCACTCCAAGCGCGACTAATGCTATTGGCTCTGCGGGCGCGGTTGCTGAGGATGGTGCGATCAGCGTCAGCCCGGACTCCGGAAACGGTCCAGCTCGTGTGGATTTGACTCAGCTCTTCGACCAGCTGAACGTAAGTGGGCTGACCGATCAGATTCTGAGCGAAGCAAACTTGGAACTGGGTGCACTAGCATCGCGTGCCGAAAAGAACGGAACGACCGTTACTCGGGACTACACGATTGCAGACGCAAAGCTTAACTTGACCAGTCCGGCTGTGGGCGAACTGACCTCGCAACTCGGCAACGTTGTTGATGTTGCTGGCACCACTCTTAATGCCGCAGTCGGTGATGGTGGCGTCCTTAGCTCGTTGATTGGGTCGCTTGAAGCCATCAATTTGGTCGGCCTGGGTGTAGACACCGCGCAGATCCATATCGATGGTTTGAATGACGCTCTCAACGTCGTCAAGACTGAAGTTCTGGAGGGGGTCGTTACCTCGGACACCGGATTGGTCTCCGTGGACCTGGGAACAGGTGTGGTGTCGGTCGACCTAGCCAAGCTCGTGGGTGGAGACCTCAACGGTCAAGCACCAAATACACAGCTACTGAGCCAGTCGATGATCGAAGCTATCACCACTGAGTTAACGACCGTACTGAGCAATGTTGCTACCGACCTGAATGACAAACTTGTCGCAGCCATTAACGAGGTTCAACTGGTCGTTGACTTGGATGTCAGCCTCGTGGTTACCAATGTTGGCGTCCAAGTTGTGGGTAGCTTGGGTGATTTCGCAGGAACCACTGGCAACTCGCCCCAGGTAATTGGATCCGGGCTCGGTTCGTTGGTTGCACCATTGCTTAGCGCAGTAGTGGATATTGTGCGCCCGGTTGTAGGGACGCTACTGACTGATGCTGTTGGAGCGGTGAAGCCTGCGGTCGATGGCATTGTGACTTCGGTGGTCACTCCGCTGGCGCCGGTGCTTGATGATGTCATTGCGCAGTTGCTCTCGATTACCTTGAACGAGCAAGGTGCGAAGGATCTTTCCGGCACCGAGGGAGTTTTTGTCTCAGCACTGACTCTGACCTTGTTGCCTTCGGCGCAGGCGGCAAAGATCTCGCTAGCAACGTCGGCAGTACGTGCATTGGATGAAGATCCAGTCATTGCACCAGTGGATATCCTGACCCCAGGTGAGGGTGAAGAGGTAATCGGCAGCACGGTTCCGGTAACTGGCACCGCCGAGCCCAACACCGAAATTGAGGTGTCAATCGACGGTGGTACGCCGCAGACCGTCCAGGTAGACGGAGAAGGCAAGTGGAGCACCGAGTTTGTCGACGTGGCACCAGGCCCACATACCGTCACCGCAACGGACGGTAATACGTCCGATGAAGTGAACTTCACGGTGGCCGATGAAAGCACCGCGGACAACACTGCTGACAACACCGAAGTGAACACTGCCGACAACACCGGTGATAACACCGACGTGAACACTGCGGACAACACTGAGGTGAACACCGATGTGAACACTGCGGACAACACTGCAGAGAACACCGGTGACAACACTGAGGTGAACACTGCGGACAACACCGATGTGAACACTGCGGACAACACTGCAGAGAACACCGGTGACAACACTGAGGTGAACACTGCGGACAACACCGATGTGAACACCGGTGACAACACTGAGGTGAACACCGATGTGAACACTGCAGAGAACACCGGTGACAACACTGAGGTGAACACCGATGTGAACACTGCAGAGAACACCGGTGACAACACTGAGGTGAACACCGCTGATAACTCGGCAGAGAACACTGACGTGAACACTGCGGACAACACCGATGTGAACACCGGTGACAACACTGAGGTGAACACCGGTGACAACACTGAGGTGAACACCGCTGATAACTCGGCAGAGAACACTGACGTGAACACTGCGGACAACACCGATGTGAACACTGCGGACAACACCGATGTGAACACCGGTGACAACACTGAGGTGAACACCGCTGATAACTCGGCTGAGAACACTGATGTGAACACTGCGGACAACACCGATGTGAACACCGGTGACAACACTGATGTGAACACTGCGGACAACACCGGTGACAACACTGAGGTGAACACTGCTGATAACTCGGCTGAGAACACTGAGGTGAACACTGCGGACAACACCGGTGAGAACACTGAGGTGAACACTGCTGATAACACCGGTGAGAACACTGAGGTGAACACTGCTGATAACACCGGTGAGAACACTGAGGTGAACACTGCGGACAACACTGAACACTGATGTGAACACTGCGGACAACACCGGTGAACACCGGTGAACACTGATGTGAACACTGCGGACAACACCGGTGACAACACTGAGGTGAACACTGCTGATAACCGGTGAGAACACTGAGGTGAACACTGCGGACAACACCGGTGAGAACACTGAGGTGAACACTGCTGATAACACCGGTGAGAACACTGAGGTGAACACTGCTGATAACACCGGTGAGAACACTGAGGTGAACACTGCGGACAACACCGGTGAGAACACTGAGGTGAACACTGCGGACAACACCGGTGAGAACACTGAGGTGAACACTGCGGACAACACCGGTGAGAACACTGAGGTGAACACTGCGGACAACACCGGTGAGAACACTGAGGTGAACACTGCTGATAACTCGGCTGAGAACACTGACGTGAACACTGCTGATAACTCGGCTGAGAACACCGAAGCGAACACTGCGGACAACACCGATGTGAACACTGCCGACAACACTGATGTGAACACTGCGGACAACACTGACGTGAACACTGCTGATAACTCGGCTGAGAACACCGAAGCGAACACTGCGGACAACACCGATGTGAACACTGCCGACAACACTGATGTGAACACTGCGGACAACACCGATGTGAACACTGCTGATAACTCTGCAGACAATACTGCAGATAATTCGGCACATCCTCAGGTGACCGTCGTCCCCGGTAGCGTCGAGCCAGGCGAAGACGTCAATGTAATCGGTGACAAGTTCACTCCAAACGGCACGGTCGAAGTCGTGGTGAAGAACTCAGATGGCGAAGAAATGGTGCCGAGCTTCGAAGTTGTTGTGGACGAGAACGGACACTTCAAGGAAGTCATCAAGACTGACGGTCTAGACGAAGGTATCTACGTTGTAGAAGTAACCGACAACGAGACCGGCAAGACGTTCACTGAGTACTTCGAGGTCAAGAAGGAAGCTACCAAGCGTCACGTTGCAATTGATATCACCCCAAACCGTCTAGTAAAGGGTGAGGTTGGCGTTGTAACCGGAAAGAAATTCACTGCAGATAGTGAAGCTCAAATTTCCATGACGTACTTGGGCGCGCAGCCGTCAAATGACGCACAGGTTGCTGCCCAGGGCATTCCTGCCTCTGTCAGTGCCAATGGTGACGGTGAGATCAGCTTTGAAGTTGACTCGACTGATCTCGAGCTTGGCAACTACATCGTCGTTGCGACAGATCAGTCGGGTGACTACGACTTCACCACTTTCACCGTCGTTGCGAAGGAAGACCCGACCGCAGACAACACGGCTGATAACTCGGCCGAGAACACTGGTGATAACACCGATGTGAACACTGCTGATAACTCGGCTGAGAACACTGGTGATAACACCGATGTGAACACTGCTGATAACACCGATGTAAACACTGCTGAGAACACCGATGTAAACACTGCTGAGAACACCGATGTAAACACTGCTGAGAACACCGATGTAAACACTGCTGAGAACACCGATGTAAACACTGCTGAGAACACTGGTGATAACACCGACGTGAACACTGCTGATAACACCGACGTGAACACTGCTGATAACACCGATGTAAACACTGCAGAGAATACTGACGAGAACACTGCTGATAACTCGGCGGAGAACACCGATGTGAACACTGCGGAAAACACTGCTGATAACTCGGCGGAGAACACCGATGTGAACACTGCGGAAAACACTGCTGATAACTCGGCGGAGAACACTGACGTGAACACTGCAGAGAACACTGACGCGAACACCGCTGATAACTCGGGCGATAACACCGACGCGAACACTGGTGACAACACCAATTCGAACAACGGTGCAAATGGCTCGGATGGTTCTGCCAATAACGGCGCGAACGGCAGTAAGAAGCCAAACTCGCTGGCCGAAACTGGTAGCAACGGTGCGATGGTGATCGGAATTGGCGCGATCTTGTTGATCGCAGCCGGTATTGCCAGCGCGTTGGTTGCACGTAAGCGTCGCGTCAGCTAACGACACGCGTTTGCGTTAGGGAGAGGGGCACCACTTTTCGTGGTGCCCCTCATCCTTCGATTTAAGGACACCATTGTCAGCCAGCATGTGTTGTCAGTGTTTTAAGGAAGACTCATGAGTAGATCACGAAAGAGTGCAAGACCTTTGACGGTCGCAGTGCTTTTAATTTCTGGCGTGCTTGCGGCAGTTCACATTTTTGCAACGCTTGTTTTCACCGGTCCGTCCACCCCAATCAAAACTTCTCTCGAGCCGCAATTAAGTAACTACTTTTTGGGGCCGCTGGACCAAGGATGGAGTCTTTTTGCTCCGGGTCCCTATTCGCAAGATGAATACTTGTTGGTGCAAGCTTGCCTATCTACAGCAGACGTGTGCGCCAAAGGTTCGAAGGGCGGTGCCAAGTTCTCGGAGTGGCGCAATGTAACTGAGGAAGAGATGCTTCATCTGTCGGGGAACATCTTTGCCAACCGAGGATCAAAACAGTCGAAGGTCATTCATGGACGTTTATGGCCAACGATTAATGATCTTAGCGATGAGCATGCCAATGAGATCGCTAAGCCGTTCGTTCTCGGGAACCCCGTCTTCGGCTACGACCTGGATTCGAAAGAGGCAGCGGAGTCTATCCCGGCGTCTGAACTGCAAGACATGCGAAGCTATAAGCGAATGGAAGACGTGGCCGTAGGTTTTGCCACTTTGTATGCCAAAGAACAGTGGGGATCTGCGAGTATGGTCCAACTGAAGTTGCGCCGTGACGCCGTGACTCCGTTTGCCCAGCGGCACAAACCAGAAAAGGAACTGAGCAGCTCGGAGCGCTTGATTGGATGGCGAGACGTCAAGGCATTCGGTGAGGACACGGTGGCATCATGGAGCTAAAGAACGAACTACAAACGGCTCCGTCAGTGCGTCGATGGCTCAAGAATCTCAGAGGCCTTCCCCAACAGTACGCGTCCAGTCTCTACGATTGGTTCACCGTAGAGCGGCACGCTGTATATGGGCTAGCCGTTATGCGCATGGCTTCAGGTTTGCTGATTTTAGGCTGGCTAGTGTTCAATGCGCCAGTTGCGGACAAGATTTGGGGACCAGGCTCCGCCTATCTCGAGCCGTACAGGAGTGTACTCGGATACAAGTGGCCACTGAATGTTCTCGAAGGTACGGGGACGGCTTTCTTCGTATTCTGGTATGTAGTTGCTATCTTGCTGGCAATACTGTTCACCGTGGGCTGGAAAACCCGATTCGTCACACCGCTGCTTTTCGTTTTCTATACAGCCATTAATGCTCAGAACACGCCTGTGTCGGACGGTGGCAACTATTTCATTAGAATCATGTTGATCTATTTGATCTTTGCCGACCTTTCCCGCGTCTGGTCGATTGATGCGTGGCGGCGCAACCGTAAGGGGCATGTGCGTCGGCAATTCGAGATCGTTACCGTATTGCATAACGTGGCACTTTGTCTTGTGGTCGCTCAACTGTGCCTCGTCTACTTCGAGGCGGGTATGTACAAGGTGCAGGGTTCGCTTTGGCAGGCCGGCACCGCGATGTACTACCCCATTTCTTCCGAGTACTATGGGGTATTTCCGTGGCTTAGCGAGCTGATTAGCTACAATTCCTGGGTTGTTGTGCTGATCACCTACGTGACAGTCATAGCGCAGATCGCTTTCCCGTTTATGTTGTTCCACCGCGTCACGCGCCGCATCGCTCTGATTACTATTTTGGGGATGCATCTAGGCATTGCCATCGTCATGGGGTTGCCCTTCTTCTCCGGCATCATGGCCTCAGCTGATGCGGTGCTTGTATCTGGGGCCACGTGGCTCGTGATTCAACGTTGGTTGAAAGGCTGTTGGGACGCTCTCGTCGCTAAGTTTGGTAAGCGCGGAAATCCGTCACCGCCCAATCGCCCGCGTACGAGCGAGGAAACAGTGACCCTCATAAACCACTAGCCACCCGCATACGACTACGAAAAGGTCGGGCTGCTCTTCGTTGGAAGAGCAGCCCGACCTTTTCGTAGTTTCAACGTGCCGTTAGTCGGCTACGTAGTACAGGCGCTTGTTCACGAACTCGTCCATGCCCAGCGGGCCGAGCTCACGGCCGAAGCCCGAACGCTTGACGCCACCAAACGGCATTTCAGCGCCCTCAGCTGCGACGGTGTTGACGTTGGCCATGCCGACGTTCAGCCCGGCCGCGACCTTTCCGGCACGATCCACGTCGGTGGAGTGCACCGAGCCACCCAAACCGTAGATGGTGTCGTTGGCCAGTGCGAGAGCTTCTTCATCGCTCGAGACCTTGTAGACCACGGCAACCGGCCCGAACAGTTCTTCGTAGTACGCGCGCATTTCCTTAGTTACGCCGGAGAGTACTGCCGGTGCGTAGTAGGCCGACGGACCGTCGTGCAGGACACCGCCGGCGTGCAAGGTAGCACCCTTCGAAACTGCGTCCTGTACCTGCGCGTGCAGGTCTTCGGCTGCGCGGCGCGAAGACATCGGGGCGAAGGTGCCTTCTTGTTCTTCCAGCGGGTTGCCCGGTACGAGACCCTCGGCCTTCTTCGTCAGTTCAGCGACGAACTCGTCGAAGATATTGTCCATGACGATCATGCGCTTGTTGGAGTTGCAAGCCTGACCGGTGTTGTCGATGCGGAAACCCCACGCGGTCTGCGCGATCTCGGCAACATTGTCCGAGTCCAAGACAACGAACGGATCCGAACCGCCAAGCTCCAGCACGGCCTTCTTGAGATTGCGACCAGCCTGCTCGCCGATGATGGCGCCGGCACGCTCGGAACCGGTAAGGGACACACCCTGAATGCGAGGATCGGCGATGATCGTCGAAATCTGATCGTGAGTAGCGAAGACATTGTTGTAGACACCGGCCGGCACGCCAGCTTCGTCCATGATGGACTGGATGGCCAGAGCCGAGCGAGGGCAGGACTCGGCGTGCTTGAGCACGATGGTGTTGCCCAGCATCAGGTTCGGCGCGGCGAAACGTGCCACCTGGTACAGCGGGAAGTTCCACGGCATGATGCCCAGCAGCGGGCCAACCGGCAGGTGCTGCACAAAGGCCTTGCCGCCTGAGAAGGACTTGATCTCGCGGTCGGCTGCGAGTTCCGGTCCTTCGGTGGCGAAGTAGGCGAAGATGTCCTTGCAGTATTCGGCTTCGCCGATGGCTTCAGACAGCGGCTTGCCCATTTCGATGGTCATGATCTCGCCGAGCTCTTGGGCGCGCTCGGCGAACAATTCGGCGACGCGGTTCACGATCTTTGCACGTTCGTTGATGTCGACCTCGCGCCATGCTTCGAACGAGCTCTGGGCTCCGGCCAGCGCTTCTTCGATCTGGGCGTCGGTGGCCGTGGCAAACTCTTCGACGACCTCGCCGGTGGCCGGATTCAGAACCTTATAGGTTGGGGCGCTCATCAATGCTCCTATTTGAGTCTGTAATTAACGTATCCGTGGGCTTTATCCGTAGATAGTAGCCGACGAAACCATAAAATGAATGTGAATCACTTCACGGAATGCCTTGTATGAGCATACCGTCACTTTGCTCCCTAAGCTAACCAGTATTCTGACTCGCTGCCTTGGAAGCTATTTCCTGCAAAAACCGGCGTCCGGAGCCCCATACAACGTTGTTTGTGAGTCCCGAAACCGGCCGTGGTTGATGAAGTCTAAGGTGCTCACCATGCAACTTCATCAAGGGGCAAGTCTTTAGCCAATCGCTGAGGCTTTCCACCAGTCGATCCCGGCATCACCTTGCGCAATCTCAGCGATCTGCGCAAGTTCTTCCGAGCTAAATTCCAGGTTTTGTAGTGCACCGAGGTTCTCATCGAGCTGAGCCGTGGAGGAGGCACCGATGAGTACCGAGGTAGCGGCACCGTCACGCAACAGCCAGGCGATGGACATTTGAGCCAACGACTGCCCACGGGACTGGGCAACCTCGTTCAACCGGCGGACCTTGGTCAAGTTCTCCTCGGTCAGATGAGCCTCGAGCGAGCGACGTCCGCCCTGACGCTGAACCTCGGTGGTGTTTAGGTACTTGTCGGTGAGCAAGCCTTGGGCCAACGGGGTGAAAGCGATGGCGCCCATCTGCTCGTCACGCAGAGTGTCGAGCAGGCCGTGCTCAACCCAAGGGTTGAGGATGTTGTACGACGGCTGATGAATCACCAGTGGGGTGCCCAAATCACGCGCGATCTGCGCCGCTTGGGCGGTGCGCTCCGCGGAGTACGAAGAAATACCGGCGTAGAGCGCCTTACCTTGACGCACCAAGGTGTCCAGTGCGCCGATGGTTTCTTCCAGCGGAGTCTTCGGATCGAAGCGGTGCGAGTAGAAGATATCCACGTAGTTCACGCCGAGTTTCTGCAAGGAGGCCTCGGCCGAGGAAATCAGGTACTTGCGCGAGCCAAAGCTACCGAACGGGCCCGGCCACATGTCGTAACCGGCCTTTGAGGAGATCACGAGCTCGTTTCGGTAGCCCTTGAAGTCCTTGCGCATCATGCGCCCAAAGTTCTCTTCTGCCGAGCCGGCCGGCGGACCGTAGTTATTGGCCAAGTCGAAATGGTTGATACCGCTGTCGAAAGCGTGACGTAGTACTTCGCGCTGTGCATCGAACGGACGGTTGTCCCCAAAGTTCCACCACAGGCCCAGCGACAGCGGAGGTAGTAACAGTCCGGAGTTTCCTACGCGGCGATAGCCAAAGTGCTCATAGCGGTCGGCTGCCGCCGTATATGGTCGATGCAGTTCGGGAAGAGAATTGACGCGCTCGTAGTCCACGAATGGCCTTTCTGCGATTGCTTCTAACGTGCTACATCCAGCCTATGTCAGCCGAGTAAGGATCGGCGTCGACATGCCTAGTCTCGATCATCACCGGTCAATTTTTGGCTTAGGTATACCGGAATCATCGAGAACACAATCAGCACAGCTGCGATCACATTGACCACCGGTGCTTGATTCGGGCGGGACATGTTGTTGAAGATCCAGATAGGCAGGGTTTCGGTGCCCGGGGCGGTGGTAAAGGTTGTCACCACAATCTCGTCGAAACTCAGCGCAAAGGCTAAAAGTCCGCCCGCGATCAGCGCGGAGCGAATTGCGGGAAAGGTCACCTGAGAGAACGTCGTAAACAGGTTGGCACCCATATCCATGGCGGCTTCCTCCAGGCCGCGGTTTACCCGGCCGAGACGGGCTTGAACATTGTTGAACACCATCACCACACAGAAGGTGGCATGACCAACGATCACCGAGAGCATGCCAAGTCCGATCCCCAGGGGTTCAAAGACATGCTTGAAGGTATTCGAAAAGGCCACGCCTGTGACAATGCCCGGTAAGGCGATGGGCAACACGACCAGCAGGTTAACCGTGTGCTTGCCGAAGAATTCATAGCGGGCCAGCGCGAAGGAGATCATCGTGCCGAGCACTAGGGCGATGACGGTGGCGATTGATGCGACCTTGATCGAGGTCCATAACGCCTCGCGCACGCCCTCGTTATGCCAGGCTGCGACCCACCATTTGGTGGTCCAGTCCTGAATCGGGAAAGCGCCCGAGGTCGTGGCGTTGAAGGAGTTGGTGATTACCAAGAGCAATGGCAGGTAGATTCCGGCCATTGCCACGATGGCGAAGGCGCCCAGCGAGAATTTGGCGGTGCGTGAAAGCTGCATAATGTGCTCCTGAAAATTTAAAGGGCGTCCAGAGCCCCGGATTTGCGGGCCAAGAACAGATACGCAACCACCACCAGAATCGGCACGAGACCAAAGGCAGCGGCCAGTGGCGGATTCAGGTTGATGTTCTGCGCGATGACCGTGCCGATCATTTGGGTCTTGCCGCCCACGAACTGCGCCGCGATATAGTCACCGAGCGACAACGAGAACGTAAAAATCGATCCAGCGATCAGTGCCGGTTTCAACAGGGGAAGCGCCACGGTTCGGATCGTGCCCCAAGATTTCGCGCCAAGGTCGGCAGAGGCATTGAAAAGATTGTCCGGAATCTGCCGGAATGCCGTGTACACCGGTACTGCCATATAGGGGAACCAGAGATAGGCGAGGGTGATGACCACGGCCGGCTGCCCATAGCCCATTCCGTCCACGCCCAACGGGGCCAGTAACCAGTCCAACGGCCCGCCCTGTGAAAAGGTGATGCGCCAGGAAAATACCTTGACCAGGTACCCGGCCCACAGTGGCAGGGTGATTCCGATGGCGAGTATGGCACGCAGCTTCGGGCCAGCGACCTTCGCCATGAACAACCCCAGCGGCAGCGCGAGCGCGGCGCAGAGTATCGTGACCGCCAACGCGATGCCAATGGTGCGCACGGCGGTGTTGCGATACGCCTCTTGGAGAACCAGCTCTTGAAAATTCTCCAGCGTAAATCCGGGGATGACCTTGGATGTGAAAGGGTCTGTGTGCCAGAACGCGGTGGCGAATAGCAGGAGCAGTGAACCGATATACAGTACGCCGAGCCACGCCATGGGCAGGCTCAAGAGGCTTGCTAGGCGGACCTTCGGATGCAGATATAGGTAGCGCGAAATACGGTTGGTTGCCGTATTCGATCGAGTCGGATCCGGTGGGGCTGCCGTGGGTGCTGGGCGTTGGTCGATGGTAGTCATGGGTCTAAGTCGCGGAGCGATCCGCTGCCTCCTTCGCGATGGCTCGAGGGCTGTGGCGCGGGCGGAACGCCGCCCACGCCACAGCCGTTGACGGTGCGTCAGCCCTTGACCTCGGTCCAGGCCTTGGTCCACTGCTGGTAGTTGGTGCACTTCACGTCAGTGCGGCCGTCGATGCACTGCTCAACCGGGGTAGTCCACATCCACACCTGCTTGTAGTACTCCTCGTCTGTGGCGTGGAACGTCTCGCAGTGTGCTTCGTTTTCTTTAGTCCCTTCGCAGGCTTCCTTGTTTGCCGGAGCCATGCCGAAGTTTTGCGCGATCTGCGCGTTGACTTCAGCCGACGAAGCCCAGTCGATCCACTTGTAGGCACAGTTCTGGTTCTTGGTTTTCGACGAGATCATCCAGGTATCGGACCAGCCGGTGGCACCTTCCTTGGGTAGCACCGAAGCAACTTTGCCGCCATCCGCCGTGGCCAGATTGACCACTACCTGCCAGCCGGTGCCAAGCGAGGCGGTGCCGGTCGAGATCGACGATACGGCCTTGAGCGCATCGTTCCAGTATTCGCCGGCAATTTCATTCTGTTGCTTCAACAGCTCGACCGCGGCGGCCAGCTGAGATTCATCGAGCGCGTAGGGATTGGTGATGCCAAGCTCTGGCCGCGTGCTCATCAGGTATAACGCCGCGTCGGCAATGAAAATCGGGGAATCGTACGCCATGATCTTCCCCTTGAAGGGACTGTCGGACTCCCATGTGTCGGCCCAAGAATCTGGCGCCTGCTTCACGCTCTCGGTGTTATACATCAGCACGTTGGCGCCACGGCCGATTGGGACACCGTAGGTCTTGCCGTTGAGGTTGTCGTAGAGCTGGCCCTTGAGTCCCTCGACCAAGTTGCCAAAGTTGGGGATCAGGTCCGTGTTCAGGGGTTGCACATCGCCGCCTGCGATCAGCCGTAGCGACGCATCGCCGGATGCTGAGACCACGTCGTACTCACCGGTGCGCATCAGTTGCACCATCTCGTCGCTGGTGGCGCCCACTTTGCGGTTGACCTGACATTTGGTCTGTTGCTCAAAGTCGGTGACCCAATCCGCGTCGGGGTTGGTCGAACCGTCCTCGACGAATCCGGCCCAAGCAACGATGTTGACCTGGCCTTCGGAGTCTCCGACGCTTTCGGCCACGGGGAAATCGGGAACCTCGATACCCGAGGACTGGGCGCCGGCATCGCCGCCGGAGCTTCCACAGCCCGCGAGAACCAGGGCGAGGCTGGCGCCCGCGGCAGCCAGGGAGAGTCGTTTCGTGCGTTTCATGATGGAGACCTTTCGGATTGAGTGCTGATGATTAGATGGCGACGGCATGGCGCCGGTCGAACTCGAGGACTACCTCGGCGCCGCGCTGCGGTGGCTGCGTGGATGCACCGTTGAGTTCTTGGAAGATGATGTCTGCGCCGCTGGGGGTGGAAGCGACGAAACGGGTGCAGGAACCGGTGTAGACCACTTCGCGAATGGTTGCGGTCAAAGTTGCCTGCTGGTCGTGTGCCGCGCGTGCGGAGGGGGCCACGCGCACATGCTCGGGTCGTAGCGAGAAGGGACCTGGGGCGCCAAGCAGTTGGCGGGCCAGGTCGCCTTCGATGAGGTTGGTGTGTCCCAAGAAGGAGGCCACAAAACGGGTTGCCGGACGTTCGTAGAGGTCGGCGGGGGAGCCTACCTGGTCGATGCGACCGTCGTTGAATACCGCGACGCGGTCGGAGAGCGAAAGGGCCTCTTCCTGATCGTGGGTGACGAAGACGAAGGTGATGCCGACCTCTCGTTGAATCTGTTTGAGTTCAATCTGCATTTGCTCACGCAGTTGCTTATCCAGCGCCCCGAGCGGTTCGTCGAGCAGGAGCACCTGCGGCTTGAGGATCAGCGCGCGGGCTAAGGCCACTCGTTGGCGTTGACCACCAGATAACTGGGAGGGCAGGCGCCGGGCTACCTGGGGGAGCCGAATCATTTCCAGCGCCTCGTTGACCATCTGCTGGCGCTGTGCCCGGGGGACCTTGCGTAGTTTCAGCCCGTATTCCACATTCTGCGCCACGTTCAGGTGCGGGAAGAGCGCGTAGTCCTGAAAGACGGTGTTGACCTTGCGTTCGAAGGGGGCCTTGTCGGTCACCATTTCGCCGTCAAGCTCGATACTGCCGGCGGTGGGGCGTTCAAAGCCTGCGATCATGCGTAGCACCGTGGTCTTCCCGGAGCCGGAGGGGCCCAGGAGGGAGAAGAATTCTCCGCTGGCGATGTCGAGGTCTAAGTTCCGTACGGCGGTGAAGGTGCCGAAAGATTTTTCGATACCGCGCAACGAGATGGCGGGTCGCGCCTGTAGCGACTGCTCGGGCGGTTCTAGGGTTTGGCTGCGTGTGCCGGTCATGGTGCTGCACGTCCTCTCGCCGAAGTGTGATCTAGCCAACAACTTTGTTTTCGCTTAACATATGAAAACAGATGTTAGAGGTTATAGCTAGAGTCGGGCCGAAAAAAATTGCTCGAGTGGGCTGGTCTAAAGCGGCAATATGTCGGGAAAGGAGGCAAGATGAAAGTTATGGCACGAAACCCTGCGGCCCATCAACGCCAACTCAGTAGCGTCTTTGCCCCTCTGAACGACGCCACCCGCGCCGAACAAGTGATGGAGCGCATTCTTTCCGGTATCAGCATGGGCGTGCTTACCGACGGTGACCGGCTACCCAGCGAAGCCGAAATGGCGGCCAGCATGGGAGCGTCCACCATGACCTGTCGTGACGCGCTCTCGCAGTTACGCGGCATGGGGCTAGTGGCCACGCGCAGGGGGCGCGAAGGGGGCACCTTCCTGACCTTGCCGGTGGGTGGACGCCGCCAGCTGTTACGAGAAAAACTCGCCGCACTCTCCCGCGTGCAACTACGAGACCTCGGCATCCACTATGCCGCGATCCTTGCAGCCGCCGCCGAACTGGCCGCCGAGGGGGCCGACGACGAGGAAATCGACATTCTGCAACGCCTGCTCGACGAAGAGAGCACTTCGACCCAACTTCCCGGGGCCAAGGTGGCCAACTTCCTGCTCGAAGTGGCGGCGCTCAGCCAGTCGGCGGCACTGACCCGTGAGTACGTCAGGCTGCATAGCGGTTTCGGAGCGTTGATGTCCCTGGCCCACGAGGACGCCGCCTTCGATGACGAGGGGCTGCGTCGCTGTGCCGAACTACTGGCCGCGTTGCGCGCTGCGGATGCCGAGGCCGCGCGGGCCGCAGTGATGCGCTATGTGCGCGCCGCGGTGGCCTGGCTGGTCGACTACCATGCCTCGGGAAGTTCATCATCGCACTCGCTATCCACGAAGGGCCTTCCATGAATCAGAGCACCGCGTCGGCGCCCGGCTCGAATGAGCAACGCGCCGTCGAATCATATTTTGGCGAACTCCTTGAGCACCTCGAAACGCTCCGTGGCCGTCTCGAGGGGCACTTGCCTGCGCTGGGCGAACATCCTGAGTCGGAGCCCCTCGATGAGCTGGTGCAGGAGAGTATTCAACAACTACGCCAGCGTATTCGACTGCCCCTCAGCGGTGCCGGATTCGTGGCCGTCGAAGATTATCTAGCGGACGCCCGCTGGCATATGGCGTGGTGGCAAGGGCCCGAGTTGGCCCGACGCCTGCTTGTGGCCATGGAAACCGCGGGCGATATTTACACCCGCCGTGAATGGTTCTCGATTCCCATCACCGAGCACCGGGTGCACATCGCCGGACCCTACGTTGACTTCCTATGTACCGATGACTTCACATTGACCTTCACCGCGCCGGTGGAAATCGCTGGGCAGGTCGTGGGCGTGGTCGGCTTTGACTTGCTCGTGGCCGACTTTGAAGAGCCGATGTCACGGGTGCTTGCGCAGATCAACCCGCGGGCGACGGTCATCAACGCGCATGGCAAGGTGCTGGCCTCGGCCAGCGCCCAACTAGCCTGTGGCGCCCGGTTGGTGCGCGGCTGGGAGGGCGAAAACCTGCACGGGCATCAGCTGCCGAATCCCGATGGCACGCAGCAGCGGGTGGATATCAACGTGCTGACCGGGCTACCGCTCGCGCTGGTGACCCCCGCCGCCGGGCATTGAAAAACCGGTCTCGCAGGGCCAAGGAGGTAACGCCTGCGGGACCGGTTTTCTAGATCACTCGCACCTTGAGAAGGTAGTTCCACTCTAAGAGTCGAGTCTGATGATTAGCTGGAAGCTACGTGCATGATATCCGTGCTTTTAGTAGTTAGCCGGAGGGTCAGAGGCGGGGAAGGATTCTTCCTCCCACTCATCGACCTTCTCATCGTCATGCTGATGTTGCTTGGCTTCGGCGATCTCTTCTTCGGTGGCTTCGCCATGTTCGGGTTGTTCGCTCATGACCGCTCCCTTCCATAGATGCAGTGAGCCCGGCAGGCCCGTAGTTTCAGTCTGCCCGGGTCCTCGAGCTTTGTCGAGCACTCGCGGATTTCGGCATCCGTGACCCCACGCGAAATAATCGTTCCATGCCCCAGATCGTCAATCCCCACGATGGCACCGAAATCTTCTTCGACGACGACGAAGCCACAGGCGAGCCCATTCTGTACCTCCATGGTTCGGCCCTGTCGCGTTCCATCTGGCGCGGTCTGGGCTACACCAAAACACTTGGGGCGGGGCACCGCAATATTCGCCTAGACCTGCGTGGCCACGGCCGTTCGGGAAAATTGCACAGCGTCGACGACTACACCATGGCCAAGGTCGGATCCGATATCCGCGCGGTGCTCGATCACCTACAGCTCGAGCGGGTACATCTCATGGGGTACTCCTTCGGTGCGCGGGCCGGTCTACATTTGGCCAGCGTGCACCCCGAGCGCCTACTCAGCCTGATCATGCTCGGCGGCACCTATCGCATCGAAGAAGGGGAGATCGACCAGCTGTTCTTCCCCGGGTACCTGCAGGTGCTGCGCGATGGTGATATCGAAGGTTTCGTGCGGGGGCAAGTACGCAACGGGCGGCTCGACCCGGCCACACGGTTGGCCTTCATGCACAACGACCCGCTGGCGCTCGCCGCCTACTATGAAGCGGCCGAGGGATTGCAGAATCTGGACGAGGCCGACCTCGCGCGCATCCAGGTCCCGACCTTGCTCATGGTCGGCACCCGCGACATGCCGCGCTTCGAGCACAACAAAACCATGGCCCGCATCATGCCGCAGGCCCGACTGGTCGCGCTGCCCGGACGTACCCATGGGTCGACGCTCTTTCCCATTGAGCCGGTGGTCGAGGCCGTCACGAATTTCTGGAGCTCGAGGGCATGAGCGAAGACTTCGATCTCGAACCGATCGCCGCCGCGCTGGCTTTTGGTGGCAGCCGCGAAGAGCTTGCCGACTACCTGAGCCAGCGGCCGGGGGCACCGGTAATTGTGCAGGCCCCACCGGGCTCGGGCAAGACCACCATCGTGCCGCCGGTGACCGCCAATGCGGTGGGTGCGGGCAAAGTGATCGTGACCCAGCCGCGCCGGGTGGCCGCCCGAGCCGCGGCCCGGCGGCTCAGCTCGCTGATCGGTGAGCCGCTCGGCCAGCGTGTGGGGTACGCGGTGCGCGGGGAACGGAAAGTCTCGGGCGAGACGCGCATCGAGTTTGTCACCGCGGGACTGCTCTTGCGCCGACTGCTCGCAGACCCGGAAATGAGCGGGGTATCGGCCGTGGTGCTCGATGAGGTGCATGAGCGCTCGATCGACACGGATCTGCTGCTGGCCATGCTTGTCCAGGTGGCCGAACTGCGCGGCGACCTCACCCTCGTGGTGATGAGCGCGACGCTCGAGGCGGGTGATCTTCGGCGACTGCTCCAAGCGGCCGGTCCGGTGCGTGAGGTGCACGGGCATACGGCCCAGCACCCGGTCCAAGAACGCTTCGAGAGCTTCAGTGGTGCCAGAACCAATGACTATGGGTTGCGCACCGACTACCTAGAGCACGTAGCGAAGGTCGCGGTGCAGGAAACACGGGCCAATAATGCGCAGGACGATGTCTATGACACCCTCGTATTTGTGCCCGGGGTGCGCGAAGCCGAAACCGTCGCCGGTCGCATCGGCACCTTGGGCGGTCAGGCGCTGGTGCTCCACGGCCAAATTCCGCCCCGCGCCCAAGATGAGATTCTCAGTGTGCCCGCGGTTGGCACGCCGCCGCGGATCATCGTGGCCACGTCTATCGCCGAATCGTCGCTGACCGTTCCGCGCGTGAACCTAGTAATCGACGCAGGTTATGCCCGCGAACCGCGCCGCGACACGGTGCGTGGGGTGAGCGGGCTAATGACCGTCGTGGCCAGCCGGGCGGCGGCTACGCAACGCGCCGGGCGTGCCGGACGTCTGGTGCCCGGCACCGTGGTGCGTACCCTCGATGAACGCTCCTTCGCCGCCGCCGACCCGGCGACCACCGCCGAGATCCGCACCGCGGACCTCGTGCAGGCCGGGCTCTATCTGGCCGCGTGGGGGACCCCGCGCGGCGAGGGTCTTGAACTGTGGCAACAGCCCCCGGCCGAGGCCATGCGCGGCGACGAGCAGGTGCTGCGTTCCCTGGGAGCCGTAGACGCAGAAGGCAAGATCACCGCCGCCGGTCGGCGAATGCTGCAGATTCCGGCCGATCCACGCACGGCGCGGGCCTTGCTCGACGGGGCAGCACACTGCAGCGCGGACCGGATCGCGCGGGCCACCGCCGTGCTGACCGGAGGGTACCGGGCCGAGGGCGCGGACGCGTTGGCGCTCGCGCAGGCCCTCGAGCGTGGAGAACATCGCGAGAAGAAAAGCTACGCCGCCGACGTACGCCGTTTCGAAGCCTTGCTCAACGCGTCCCATGGCCCGGCATCTTCCCCGGGGTCGGCCGAATCCACCCACGCTGGCTCGCTGAACGAGGCGCTGGCAACGGTGATGATTCTGGCGTACCCGCAGTGGGTCGCCCGCCGGATGGCACCGGGGGAGTACCTCTTGGCCTCTGGCACCCGGGCCCAGCTTCCGCCCGGCAGCCCGCTGCAGCAACACGAGTACCTCGCCATCGGCGAAGTCCAGCGCAGCGGGCCGCGCACCCTGATCCGGCTCGCCGCGGCCACCGACCTCGAACAGGTGCTGCACCTCGAACCACAACTGCACACCCGCGCCGAAACGGCCACCTTCCGCGCCGGAAAGCTCAGCGCCCGGCGCATCGAGCGTTTTGGGGCCATCGAACTGGCCAGCCACCCGGTGCCGGTGACCAAGGAGCTGGCCGTACCGGCGGTGCAGGCGGCGTTGGCGGAGCAGCGGCTCGGACTCTTCGGGGAGCAGCCGCAGTTTGAGGCCTTGCGTCGTCGGCTGGCCGTGGCTCACCGCCTATTGGGTGAGCCTTTCCGGCCGATGGACGAGTCGTCGTTGATCGCGGCCGCAGACCAGTGGCTCGGCGGTGTGCTTGAGGCGGTGGCCGGTGGCACCCCGGCGGGCAACGTCGATCTGCGCGAGGCCCTGCGCGCGCTGATTCCTTGGGAACACGCCCACGATTTCGACGAGTTGGTGCCCACCGAGCTGCAGGTGCCCTCCGGCTCGCGCATTCAAATTAGCTACCCGCCGGTCGACGAGCAGGGGCCGGCGGTGGTGGCGGTCAAGCTGCAGGAATGCTTTTCGATGACCGAGCCGGTTCGGCTCGTCCGCGGGCAGCTACCGGTGCAGTTCCACCTGTTATCACCGGCCGGGCGTCCCCTGGCGGTGACCGAGGACGTGCCGAGCTTTTTCTCCGGTCCGTACCGTCAGGTGCGCGCCGAAATGCGTGGACGCTATCCCAAGCATCCGTGGCCCGAGGACCCCATGAGTCACGAACCGACCAAACTCACCAACCGCCGGCTGCGCTCCTAGGCACCCGCCTCGGGTACCAGCGGCAGACCAGAGCCCGGTTCACCGCTCGGGGTGGGGGAGTAATCGGCCAGGAAGTCTCCGTCCTCGGGGCCTTCCAGCGGTAGTTCGGAGACGGTGGGATCGGCCGCGGCGGCCGGCGCCCCGAAAATGGCCATGGACTGTGCCTCCGCGGCGGTCTGCGGGCCGGGTGCCGCCGGCGGGGTCGGCTCGCCCAGGGCCGCGGCCATGGAGGCGCCGGTGAGATAGCCGTCGTACATCGGCAGGTGGATCGGCACATCGTTGGCATAGAACTGCTTGAAGGGGCTGGACACACCCGCGGTGCCGTAGTTGCGCACCGTGCGCGTCTGCCCCAGATCCACCATGCAGGTCAGGATTCCAGGTTCGGCCCCGGGCAGTTCGGCCCGTCGTACCCCTTCCGGGTCGACGATCAGCGACCGGCCGCGGCCCACCGGGGACGCGGTATTAACCGAGGCCACCCAGAGCTGGTTCATCACCGCATTGCCGGTCACGATGGCCTGTTCTTGGCTGCGCTCCGAGGTTCCGGTCTGCACCATGTTGATGACCATATCGGCCCCGAGCCAGGCTAGCTGTCGGGTGTGTTCCGGGAACCAGATGTCGTAGCAGATCGAGAGGCCGATGGTGCCGTGCCCGGGGATCTCGAACACCTCAAATTCGGTGCCCGGGACGGAGGTTTCCAGAGGCCGCCACGGGAAGATCTTTCGGTAGCTGCTGACCCGGGTACCATCGGGTGCATACACCAGCGCGGTGTTATAGACGGTCCCGTTGGCCCCGCGCTCGTAGATGCTGCCGGGGATCAGCCAGATCCCTAGTTCGGCGGCCACCTGGCCCAGCTGCCCGAGTTCCGGATCCGTCAGGGCGCGTGCGGCCTGATGCGGTGCCTGCTCGACGCGCGGGCCCAGGTGGAGTTCGGGGAAGACCCACAGGCGCATATGCGGCTTCAGCGGCACCTGCGCGCGGAGGAAGGCCAGAAGATCGCCGAGCACGGGATTTGGCGGGTATTGCACCAGGGCTACGCCCAACGGTTCGGTCATCGTCAAACTCCTCGTCTGCTGGCTTGCGCGTCCTAGTCAACACCCTAGAGCCCGCCATAGGTAGCGTCTGCGGGATATGACGCGATCGTGACAAACTTTGTCGCCGGCACCGTGACGCGGATGTGGGCAGGGACGTTTTCGTCAATCGGCCAATTATGCGATACGGTATACCAGTGGGTTGTGGTGATCTTGGGCACCGCGAGAACCCCAGCGAAGAATTCTTGGTTTTCGACGTTCGCGCCGGGAGCCAAGGGTCCGATCCGCCTGCGAATCCCCCAATGTCGCAGACGAATCGGGGATGGCCACGAGTCCCCCAAGATCGTGGACATCCGGCGGGTGCGCAATCCCCCAAGTGGCGCACCTGCTGGCGATGGGCCCGTGCCGTAAGGCGCGGGCCCATCGTCGTAATTAGTGCTTAGGCGAAGGCCGAAATTCCGGTGATCGAGCGCCCAATCAGCAACGCCTGCACGGTTTCGGTGCCCTCATAGGTGTGAATCGCCTCGAGGTCGGCGAAGTGCCGCGCCACGCGATTATTGGTCAGGATGCCGTTGCCGCCGAGCAGGTCGCGGGCATTGGCCGCGATGGTGCGTGCGGTGCGCGTCGCGGTGAACTTCGCCAGCGAGGCCTGCGCCCCGGTCAGGTCTCCCGCGGCCTCGAGCTGACCGCACTGCATCACCAGCAGCTGGATGGTGGCCAGCTCGGACTGCATGCGGGCCAGACGCTCCTGGATGATCTGGCTGGCGGCGAGCGGTCGACCAAACTGGGTGCGGGCCTTGGCGTACAGCACCGCCGACTCATAGCAGGCGGTGGCATGTCCGACGGCGGCCCACGCCACCCCGAGCCGGGTGGCGAATAAGACCTTGGAGGTGTCCTTGAAGCTACGTGCCCCGGGCATCACCTGGCTGTCCGGCACGAAGACGTTCTCGAGGCGAATGTGCGCCTGCCAAATCGCGCGCAGCGAAAGCTTATTGCCGATGGTGGTGGCTTGGTAGCCGGGGGAGTCCTGCTCCACCAGGAAACCGCGGACCTGCCCCTCGTCGTCGCGTGCCCAGACGACGGTCAGCCCGCCGACCGAGCCGTTGCCGATCCACTTCTTCTCGCCGTTGAGCACATAGCCGTCGGCGACGCGGTGCGCGCGGGTCTCGAGGCTGACCGAGTCCGAACCGTGCGTGGGTTCGGTCAGCGCGAAGGCGCCGGGCAGGGTGCCGGCGCTCATCGGTTCGGCGTAGCGCGCGATCTGCTCCTCGCTGCCGCACATCAGCACCGATCGCAGGGCCAACCCGGCCTGCACGCCGAGGATGGTGGCGACCGAGCCGTCGCCGCGGGCCATTTCCATGTTGACCAGCCCTGCGGCCAGCATGCTCATCTCGGGGTGCTCCCCGAAGTTCAGTCCATCGCGCAGCAGCCCGGCGCTGCCCATGGAGCGCACCAGTTCCAACGGGTATTCGGCGCGTTCCCACAGGTCGTGCGCCACCGGCTTGACCTCGGAGACAACAAAATCGCGGGCGCGCTGACGCCACTGGCTGTCGGCCTCGGAAAGGTTGGCGAAGATGCGCGTCGGGTCGATATCGACCTCGTCGGCCCAAAGGTCATACTCGGGTTCCACGACGCCGGTCGGGAAGTCGAATTCGGTGGTGGTGGACATGGGCAACGCTCCTGAGTTCGGATCATCTGGTTTCCTACTCAAGAGTAATGGAACTTAGTTTCAAGTCAAGAAACTAAGTATCAATCCTGTGATTGCCGCAGCGCCTCGCTGACCGCCGCCAATACTTCCTGCTCATCCGCGCCGGGATCGAGCACCGAAACCACCACATTCACCGAGCGGCCCCGCGCCGCGCCGGCCTCGTCCGGCTCGAGCAGATCCGCGAAACGGTCCAGAAAGAGCCGCACGTCCCTAGCCAGCCGGTCGCGGTTGGTGGCCTGAGCATCGCGCAACCACAGTCGCAGGTGATCGTTGTGGATGGCCACCAGCCCGGCGCTGAGCCCCAAGCACAGCGAACGGTTCGCCGGGGTCTCGCACAACCCCCGGGCTTTGAGAAAATCGTTAAAGGCCCGCTCATAGCTGTGCGTGGAAACCAGCTCGCGCTCTCGCAGCGCGGCCACCGAGGAGAGCAGTTTATGGCGCAGCCGCGCGGCCTCCGGGTTGGCGGTGTACTGATCGAACACCACATGGGCCGCATCCAACAGCGCCTGGGTGACCGACACCGACGAGGCCGCCAGCGTGGTCTGCACATGCGTGATGATCATTTCCTGGTCCGCGAAGACCATATTTTCCTTCGACCCGAAGCGGCGGAAAAAGGTGGAGCGGGAAATGCCGGCCGCGGCAGCCAATTCGTCGACGCTGGTGGCGTCGAAACCCTGGTTAATCAGCAGGTCGAGGGCGGCCGGCGGTACGGCAGATGAAGCGATCATGATCTACGAATCTAGCACGCGAGCCGCACTGCACCCCGGAGCTCGCATTATTGGTAGTCGCCACGGAAAAAATACGACGCCACTCTTGAGCCGGGCAACCGCTCAACGTAAGTTGGTGAATGAGACTGCGGCAGTTTAGGTAGTCCACTTCAAGAATCACGATAAACCGGGAGTAGACATGGGTTTCTTCGACAACGCAAAGCAGAAACTGAGCGAAGCAGTCGATAACGTCAAGGAGTTCGCCTCCGACGCCACCGAGAATGTTAAAGAATTCGCGGCCGATGCGACCGAGAACGTCAAGGAGTTCGCCTCGGACGCCACGGAGAACGTGAAGGAATTTGCCGCCGACGCGCAGGATAAGATCGGCGACGTCGTCGACGATCTCAAGGGCGGCGACGAGGCTGGCGAGACTCCCGTCGAGGAAACCGAAGATCAAGCCTAGGCCACCGGCGCGGTCGCGGTTCGCCGAGCCGACTCGAGCGAACCGCGGCCAACACCGAACTAGTCTTTCGCGGCCACGCTCTGTTCACGGGCTGGGGTCAAGAAACCCACCACCAGTACCGCGGCCAAGGCCACCCCGGCCGGCAAGAGCAAGGCTTGACCCAAGCCCAAGCTCATGGCCTCCGCGACGCTACGTTCGCTACCGGTGGCACTGTGCTCGATCTGAGCGGCCACGCGCGACTCCATCAGCACTGCAATCAGCGCCGACCCGAGCACCGAGCCGATCTGCCGGGTGGTGTTATAGATCCCCGAGCCTGCCCCGGCATCCTGGGCGGTGAGGTCCCGCGTTGCCGCCAGCGAGAGCGAGGGCCAAATCATGGCGGCACCCACACCCTGCACAAACGGTGGGATCAACAGCGCCCACAACGGCGTCTCGGCGTGCATCAGCAGGGCGTAAACCAGCATCGAGCCGCCATAGAGCGCAAATCCGGGCAGCGCCAACGAGCGCGAGGAATAACGGTTCACCGCCGCACCCATTAATGGGGCGATCGCCGCAGAGACCAGCGCCATCGGCGAAATCATCAGAGCCGACTGCGTGGGGGTCAGTTCGCGCACCTGCTGCAGATAAAACAGCATCGGCAAGGTCATCGTGGCCACCGTCAGGCCCATGGCCACGATGGCTACATTGGCCAAGGAAAAGTTCCGGACCGCAAAGAGGCGAAGCGGCACCAACGGTTCCTTGCGGGTATGCGACTGCCACCAAATAAAGACGGCCAGCAACACGATCCCCAGCCCGATCAGATGCCAGGAGCCCAGCGGCCCAATGAAGGGCTGCCAGTTCGTCGAATCGCCCTCCTGGATTCCGAACACCAGGCAGAACATGGCCAGCGCGCTGAGCAGCACGCCCACCAGATCGAAGGTGTGGGCATGGGCCTGCAGGCGCGGGACGAACTTCAGCACCATCGCGAAGCTCAGGATGCCCAGCGGAACATTAATAAAGAAGATCCACTGCCAGCCGATGGAATCGACCAGCAACCCACCGAGGATTGGACCGGTGAGCGAGGCAATGCCGGCCACCGCGCCCCACAGGCCCATCGCGGCCCCGCGATGCTGGTAGGGGAAGATACGGGTGATCAAGGTCATCGATTGCGGGGAGATCAGCGCCGCACCCAACCCTTGAACCGCGCGGGCGATGACCAACGAGGCCAGCGAACCGGCGAGGCCGCACCACAGCGAGGCGAGCGTAAAAATGACGAGCCCGAGCAGGTAGATCTTATGCGGACCGACCCGGTCGCCGAGTCGCCCGGTGACCAGCAACGGCACCGCAAAGGTGAGCAGATAGGCGCTATTGACCCACAGGATGCCGGTGATATCGGTCTGCAGGGCCTGCATCATCGCCGGCATAGCGGTCGACACGATCGTGGTATCGAGCAGAATCATAAAGAAGCCGATGACCAGTGCCCACAGGGCCCGCCACGCGGCTCGCTTATTAAAATCTTGATGTTGCGTTGACGGTGAACTCACCGTCACAGCCTAGTCGAAATCCACCCGACCGCTGATCCGCGTGGTGACATCGCCGGACACCCAGACGCCCTGCTCGTCGGCCTCCACATGCAAGATCGCCGCTCGTCCCACCTGCGTTCCCTGCCGCACCGTGTAGCGCTGCGGGGCGTGTCCGGCCTCGGTTAGCCAGAGCCCGAAGCCGGCATTGAGCGACCCGGTGGCCGGGTCCTCCTGAATGGCCTCCCCGGGAACGAAGGCACGCGCCTCGAAATCCGCCGGGGGTTGCAGCACGACGGAGCCAAAGCGTTCCTCCGAGCGCGTGCGATCCGAGGCATCCAGCGGGCGCAGTTCCTCCCGCGTCCCGGTGAGCCGGGGGAGCACCGAATCATGCGGCTGCCAATTGCCCTGCGAGACACTGGCGGCGGTATACGGTCCAATCACGCCGACCTCCAGACCCTGCAGGGCCTGGAAATCCGGTTCAATGCCCAGTACCAGGTCGGCGTCGCGCAGTAACAGTCCGGCGTGATGCGGCCCGTTGACCAGCCACTGATGATCGAGCACATCCTCGGCGGTGAGCCCGAGGCCGGAGATGGCCCACTGCAACACATCCGGTTCCAGCGGGCCACTGCGCCGAAGCGGCGGGGCCTTGAAGGCCAGCCGACGCGGATACTCGGCGGTGGCGTCGCGCTCGACGCGTACCGGCACCAGCCCGGCCCCGCACTCCTGGGTCAGCATTCCGGCACCGGCCAGTTCGGGGTGTTCCTCCAAAAAGGCGTGAGCGGCCCCCAAGGTGGGGTGCCCGGCAAAGGGCAACTCGGTGCTCGGGGTGAAAATTCGTATCGCGTAGTCCGCTTCCGCACTACTGGGCGTGCGGAAAAACACGGTTTCGGACAGGTTCATCCACTGCGCAAAGTGTTGCATCTGCGCGGTGCTCAAGTCGTCGGCAGAATAGACCAAGGCCAAACCATTGCCATTGAAGGCCGACGGCGCGAACACGTCGACCTGGGCGTAGTCAAAAGAGCGGCTCATAAACAGCATCGTGGCATATCAAGCTGAGTATTGGCGGCGGTGTTACGCACTGCGCGGCGCGCATGACATCGCCGCCCGCCTCCTTCCCGAAGTTAGCCGCGTGACTACCAGTTTCTAGCGACGTCGATGACCAGCCGTGAGCCATCACCCGGTCCGTCGAGGGTGAACACGCGCATCGGTAGGCGTGCCCTAACCGACAGACCCACCTTGCTCTGGCCCTCGAAGCTGCCCAACCACACCAGCTGTCGGAAGGTGTGATAGTACAGTCGCTGCACCGCCGGATCCACATCCAGCGACCAGCTGGCCGGGGCGTCGACACGGATTTCGATCTGTGCCCCGCCGATGGTCTCGACGGGCAGGCCCGAACCGATGCCGGTGAGCTGATTGACGTAGCGCACCGAATACCCCTCGGTGCTTCCGCTCAGATCCAGCACCAGGCGGTCGAAACAACTATGCGAACCGGTGCGCAGATCGGTGAGCCGGCTATAACCCACGGCCGTCGAGGTTTTCGGCAGCGAACCCCAGTACACGGTGGAGCACCCGCCCGTGGGGGCCGGTACCGTGGCCACGGCCGGGGCCGTGCTCGCCGCAAGTCCGACGGCGGCCACCATCGCTACTATTGCACGATGCATTGTGCCCATAATTGGCTCCTTCCAAGCGTGGGGTTTTATCCCCATGCCCTCACTACAGCGCGCCGTCGTGGCACTGTAAATAGCTGGTGGGAACCGGAATCCAACTGCCGCACAATCGTGATCCACACGGAGTGTGATCCGCGTCGTTTCACCAATTCTCAAGCCTGCCCCAAGCTTTGGCCCATCGGTGTGTGACATGCTTTAACGATGCAACCAAGTCCTACCGCGCCGGTCGATCAGACCGTGGAAGATGTTATTCAGGCCTCGAGTTTCCTACCCGTATCGTTGCAATTTTGGGTCCTCACCGCCTCCGGTATTGCGATTGCGTTCCTACTCACGCTGGTGCTCAGCCGGATCGCAAGCCGCATTTTGCGCCGCTTCGAGGGCGCCGCGGCGGATGTGAAATCAAGCCGGATCCCGTTCTTCGGCACGCTATCCAGCATGAGCTTGAAGATCATGCTGGTGGCCTTCCAACAGCATCAACCCTGGTACGACGCCGCCCAGTTCATCCTGCTGATCCTGATGGTCTCGTTCCTGACCTGGTTCATCATCCGGGTGGTGCGCATCGTCGAGGACGTAGTGCTGGGGCAGTTCGCCGCACGCTTTGGGCCCGGGCGCCGCATGGCCAAGGTGCAGACCCAGGTCGGACTGCTGCGCCGAGTGCTGGTTGCGGTGCTCTGCGTACTGGCCGTCGCGGCCGTACTGCTGACCATTGACCAAGTCAGGACGCTTGGTGCCGGTATTTTGGCCTCCGCCGGTCTGGCCTCGGTGGTCCTTGGTCTGGCCGTGCAATCCTCGCTGGCCAACCTCTTCGCCGGGCTGCAGATCGCCTTCACCGACTCGGTGCGCGTGGACGACGTGGTCGTCGTCGAACAGGAACGCGGCAATGTCGAAGAGATCACGCTGACCTATGTGGTGGTCAAGCTGCTCGACGGGCGCCGGATGATCCTGCCCTCGACCTACTTCACCACCACGCCCTTCGAGAACTGGTCGCGCACTACGAGCGAAATCGACGGCACCGTGGTGCTGCAGCTGAAGTGGAACGCGCCGGTCGCGCAGCTGCGCGAGCGCACCACCGAACTACTCGAGGCCAGCGATCTGTGGGATGGGCGCACCAACTCCCTACTCGTGACCGATGCGGTCGGCGGGCTGCAAACCGTAACCATTTATGTATCGGCGCGCAACGCCGGGGATTTGTGGGAGCTGCGCACCATGTTGCGCGAGAAGCTGCTGGCCGAACTGCTCGAAAGCCAGCCCGACTGCCTGCCCGATCCCAAGCTGCTGCCCGGAGCTTAGTAGCGCAGCGCCGCCGGGCCGTAGTCGTCGAGCCGCTGCTGGCGCGCCGTGGCCTCGCGCAACTGTTCGATCAGCAGATTGGCCTTCGCGATCAGATCCGCAATGAGCGCGTCGTCGCGTTCAATCCAGCGGAATTCCGGCACCACGCTCACCGGCACGAAGTTCTCGTGCTGCTCCCAGACGAACAGGGTGCGTTGCGCGCCGAGCACATACTGCTGCCACATGATCTGGCGCAGATAGTTCTTCGGCACGCGGGCGAAGGGCTTGTTGGTGGTCTTGATTTCCGAGAGCACCGGGACGCCGGAGGCGTCGAAACCCAGTCCATCCGGGGTGGCTAGATGCAGCCGGGTGTCGCGCGCGTGAAAGAGCTGCGAGGAGGGGAAGATGTTGAAATTCTCCTGCACCCAGGCGGCGATGACCGGCTCGCGCTTGCGCCCGTGGTCGGTGTACGGGTTCCCGGAGAAGCCCGAACCGTGAAGCTTGTCGATCACCGCCGAACGGATCGACCGCTCGGTGGAGAGCTTGGCGACGTCGGTCGCGGTGATACCTTGAGCCCGGGCCCGCAACCATTCGATGCGGTTGGTGGAATCCGCCAGCACCCGCTGGAAGCATTCGTGATCGGTCCCGGTAAATAAACTCACCCGGCTATTCTCTCTCACCCGGCGGCCGGGCAGAAATCAGCTCAGCTCGTCCAGGGCCTGGGCGAGCGCGGCCGGGCGCGGTACCCCGACGATGCGCAACGCCTCTCGGCCGGCCTGCAGCACCCGCACGGTTGGGGTGGAGGCGATCCGCGCCCGCGCCCCGGCGGCCGGGTCGGCCACCACGTCGATGGTGCGCACCGGCACCCCGGGATGCTGCTCAAGCACCCGTTGCACCACCAGCTTGGCGCTGC
Source organism: Glutamicibacter endophyticus (assembly GCF_048457885.1). NCBI lineage: Bacteria > Bacillati > Actinomycetota > Actinomycetes > Micrococcales > Micrococcaceae > Glutamicibacter > Glutamicibacter endophyticus. The sequence goes on along the minus strand of NZ_CP174200.1, from coordinate 2,798,178 downwards.
GGCAGGGTGCGCAAAAAGGCTGAGTGAAAAGTTCGATCTCCATCCCCACCTACGATACGCGCCGCGCCGCGGCTCCACCCGGGGGATGAGGCGCCGCCGGGCACATTCACTCCCGGCGCCGACGCCGGTTCGGGGGCCGCGGCGGAAGACTTAAAGCATGAACTTTGCACACCACGCTTTGCCCAATGTGCTCGAGGCACAACAGCTGCGCCGCAGCTTCGGCACCACCATCGCCCTGGACGCGGTCGACCTGTCCGTCGCCCCCGGCGAGGCCCTGGCCATTATGGGCCCCTCCGGCTCCGGCAAGTCCACCCTGTTGCACGCGCTGGCCGGGATTGAAACGCCCGACGCCGGCTCGGTGATGTTGCAACTGCCCGGCCGCACCCCGGTGGATATCACCACCCTGTCCGATACCGCACGCAGCGCCCTGCGCCGCGAAAGTTTCGGGTTCGTCTTCCAGGACGGGCTGCTGATTCCGGAACTGACCGCACAGGAAAACGTCGCCATGGCGCTGATGATCAACGGGGTGCCGCGCGCCGCGGCGCTGCCGCGGGCCGTGCAAGCCCTGGGCCAACTGGGGCTGGGCGGCATGGAGGAACGGCGCATCGGCCAGCTCTCCGGCGGGCAGGCGCAACGCGTGGCCATCGCCCGCGCGCAAATCGGCTCGGCCGCGGTGATTTTCGCCGACGAACCCACCGGGGCGCTGGACTCGGTCACCGGCAGCGAGGTGCTCGACGCGCTGCTCGGTAGCACCATCCGACAGGGCAAATCCCTGGTGATGGTCACGCACGACGAGTCGGTGGCCGCGCGCTGCGACCGGATTGTGCGTTTGCGCGACGGTCGGATCGTCGCCGACGAACGCAGCAACCAGGGGGAGCGCTCATGAACACCCTGCAATTGGCCTGGATGCTCACCCGCGCCGGCGGTGGGCAACGCCGTGTGCGCGCCCTGACCCTCGGGGCCTATGCGGTGGTCAGCGCGCTGGTGCTGATCGTGGTGGCTGGGGCGTTGAGCTTCACCCGGCTGCCGCAGGAAACCGCAGCCTTCTACCTGCCGCTGGCCGGCATCGCCGTGGTGCTGCTGATCGTGCCGTTGGTGCTCGTTGGCGCCTCCGCGGCACGCCTCTCGGCGCGTAGCCAAGACCGCACGCTCTCGACGCTGCGACTGCTCGGGGCCACCGGCGGGCAGGTGCGTGCGATCTCCGTGCTGCAGGCGGTGGGGACCGCCGCGCTCGGGGCACTGGGCGGGGTGCTGCTCTATCTGGCCTGCGCACCATTGGTGGCGTTGGTGAACTTCCAGGGCGCCCCGATTGGCGCCGGGATTTTCGCCCCGCTGCCGGTGCTCTTGGCGGTGCTCGCCGCGGTGCTGCTGCTGGCCGCCGGCTCCTCGCTGGCGGGCCTGCGCAAGCTGGTGATCTCTCCGTTGGCGGTGCGCCAGCGGGTCAACGTGCCACGTCCGAGTTGGGTGCGCGCGGCCATCGCCGTCGGCGGAGTGGGCCTTATCTACATGGTCTTCGCCAATCTGGGCGCTTTCGCGCAGAGCCTGGCGACGATCACCCTGGTGCTGCTCTTTGGCCTGGGTATCGGGTTGCTGGTGCTGAACCTGATCGGCCCGTGGCTGATCGCGGTGATTGGACGACGGAAGCTCGCCAAAGCCGAACGCCCGGAGCAGTTGCTGGCCGCACGCATGATTCTGGAGTCGCCCAAGGCGCTATGGCGTCAGGTGGCCCCGTTGGCGATGGCCGCCTTCGTCGCCGTCGTCGGCGGTTCGGGGGCCGCGCTGATGAGCCAGAGCGCCGTGGACCCCACCGGCGGTTGGGAGGATTACATCGGGGTGGATCTGCGCACCGGCGTCATATTGACCCTGGCGATCATCTTTGCCTGCGTGGCCGCCGCAACGGCGATCACCCAGGCCGCGGGCACGCTGGATGCCGCCGAGCTCTATCAAGGCCTGAGCAAAATGGGGCTGGATCGGGCAACGATGAACCGCGCGCGAGTGCAGGCGGTGATGATTCCGGCCCTGGGAGCGGCGCTGACCTTCGCCGTGGCCAGCGGGGTTTTACTTCTGCCGTTGGTGGGGATCGCCATGGTGATGGCCCCGCTGAGTCTGGCCCTGGTGTTGGGCACCTGCGTGGCCGGATTGGTGCTGGTGCGCCTGGCGGTGCAGTTGGCGGCGCCGAGCCGGATGCTCGCGCACTAACGTGACGGGCATTACAGTGGGCCGATGTTGCGTATTTACGAGCCACCCGCGTAGTCTTTCATTCGGCCGGAAAGTTTGGTTCGCCTAACCTGCCTTCGCGGCCGTGTTCCGTCTACACCCGCAAAGGTTCACTCGTATGAAATTCTCACGTCGATCCGCTCTGCTCGCCGCGGCAACCGCCGCCGCACTGACCCTCACCGCCTGCGGTGGCACCGCAAGCAGCGAGCCATCCGCCAGCGGCAGCCCCGACAGCGCCGCGGTGAGCATCACCCACAGCTACGGCACCACCACCTTCGAGCAGGCCCCCGAGCGCGTGGCCACCATCTCGTGGGTCAACGCCGACACCCTGCTCGCCCTGGGCACCGTCCCGGTGGGCATGGACAAGGACACTTGGGGTAACAACGACAACGGGTCGACCGACTGGAAGGACGAGAAGCTCGAAGAGCTCGGCGCCGGCATCGGCAGCGAGAACGCCCCGGTGCAGTTTGACGCCACCGACGGCATCAACTACACCCAGATCGCCGAGGCCAAGCCGGACGCCATCTTCGCCGCCTACTCCGGCCTGACCAAGGAAGAGTACGACAAGCTCAGCAAGATCGCCCCGGTCGTCGGCCCGATCGAGCCGAACTACACCACCAGCTGGCAGGACGCCACCGAGGCCGCCGGCAAGATGCTGCACAAGCAGGACGAGGCCAAGACCCTGGTCGACTCCGTCAACCAGCAGATCGCCGACGCCGCGAGCAAGTACCCGATCTTCAAGGACACCACCTTCATCGCCGGCAACCTGGAGCCGGCCGCCGGCGGCATCAACATCTACGCCACCGGCGACACCCGCCCGCGCTTCCTCTCGCAGCTGGGCATGACCCAGGCCGAGGTCGTGGACAAGAACGCCAAGGAAGGCGAGTTCTACTACAACTTCGCCGCCGAGCGCGCCAGCGAACTCGAAGCCGACATCTTCTTCACCTGGGTTCCGGCCGGTAGCACCGCGCAGGACGTCATCGCCGAAAACAAGCTCTTCGGCCAGATCCCGGCCGCCAAGACCGGCGGATTCGTCGCCCTCGACTCCGACATGCAGCTGCTGGCGATCTCCGCCGCCTCCCCGCTGTCGCTGCCATGGGTCCTGGACAAGGTAGTGCCCAAGCTCGGCGACGCCGCCAACAAGGTGGCCGAGGCCAAGAAGTAACTAGGCGCGATCCAAATAGTGCAGTTGCGCATCCAACGATTTTTCCGCCGCACCCAACAGGTGAGCGGGAACCTCCGGGTAGACCCGAGCCAGCAAATTCTCGCGGCTCGGGTCCTGCCCGTTGGTGCGCAACCACTCGATCGCCTGCCGCAAAGCCTCCAGCCGCTGCTCACGGTGCAGCCGGTACTGCTCGATCACCGGATGCATCCGTGCATGCTGCGAGCCATGCCCCGGGCGCAACGCCGCCTCGGGCAAGGCCGCCAGCCGCGCCAGACTGGCCAAATAATCACCCAGCGTCCCATCGGGATAATCCAACACCGTGGTTCCCTCGCCAAGCAGCGTATCGCCGCTAAACAGCTCGGCCGGCGCCCCGGGCGTCTCATTAACAAAACACAGCGAATCGGCCGTATGCCCGGGCGTGGCCACAACCCGCAGCCGCACCCCGGCCTGGGTGATCAGCTGCCCGTCACGCAGCGGCGCATGATGCCGGCAATAGCTGGCGTCGGCGGCGGCCACCGGGGTGCCGGTCAGATCGTGCAGCGTGTCGATACCCGCGGTGTGATCGGCATGCCGGTGCGTGACCAACACCAGCCGAATGTCATAGGCCGCCAGCGCCTGCAGATGCTCAAGCTGCTCGGGGCCCGGATCGATCACCACCACCGGAGCGGCGGGACGCGGCCCGTGCTCACCGAGCAGATAGCTATTGGTACCCGTCAGGGTCATCGGCGAGGGATTCGGTGCCCGGAGCACCGCGGTGGTATCACTGAGCTGCTGGAACATACCCCCAGTGTAGGGGCCCGAACGCACCCCGTTAATGGGCCGAGGATCGTGACCGGACCGCCGCAGCGGCCCGCACAGGAAGAAATATGAGTTCACTACCACTGGCGCGACGACGAGCGGCGATCCTGCTCGTGCTCACCGCGCTGCTCGCCGTCGCACTGCTGTGCTCCCTGTTCATCGGGGCCCGCACGCTCAGCCCCTCCGCGGTGTTCTACGCGCTATCCCACCCCGCGGCTCAAGACCCCGACAGCATCGTCGTCGCCTCCCGCATCCCACGCACCGTCGCCGGGGTCCTCATCGGGCTGGCCCTGGGCCTGGCCGGTGCGCTGATGCAGGCGCTGACCCGCAACCCGCTGGCCGAACCCGGCATCCTCGGCATCAACGCCGGCGCCTCACTGGGCGTGGTGCTCCTGCTCTTCACCCTCGGCACCGCCGCCGCGCTACCGCTGATGATGCTCGCCGCCTTCCTCGGCGCGGCGGTGACCATCCTGCTGGTCTACATCATCGCCTCGCTGGGACGCGAGGGCGCCACCCCGATCAAGCTCGCGCTCGCCGGCGCGGCGCTGGCCGTCGGGCTGGCCTCCATCACCAACGCGCTGCTCATGGTGTCGCGCAGCGCGCTCGACGAATACCGTTTCTGGCAGGTCGGGGTGCTCACCGCGCGCAGCGTGCCCGAACTCATGGTGGGGATCATCCCGCTCGCGGCGGGCGTGCTGCTGGTCGCCGCCTGCGCCAACGTCGCCAACGCCATGGCCATGGGCGACGACTCCGCCGCCGGGCTCGGCTTCAACGTCACCCGGGCCCGTATCGTCGGCGGCATCGGGGTGGTGCTGCTCGCCGGCACCGCCACCGCCCTGGCCGGCCCCATCGCCTTCGTCGGGCTCATCGTGCCGCACGCCATGCGCGCGCTCATCGGCTCCGACTACCGCTGGCTGCTGCCGGCCTCCGCGCTCGCCGGCCCCGTGCTGCTGCTGGGCACCGACATCATCGGGCGGATCATCGCCCCGCCGGCCGAGGTGCAGGTCGGGGTGATGTGCGCGCTGATCGGCGGGCCACTGTTCATCGTGTTGATGCGCCGCGGACTGAAGACGGTGTCGCTATGAGTACGACGACGACCCGCCCCGCCCCGCGCACCGGCGCCCGGGCGCGCACCCGCCGCGACGCGCTGATCTGGGCCGCGCTGATCCTCCTCGGGGCCACCCTGGCCGTGCTCTACGTGCTCGCCGGACGCGAACCGCTACCGCTGGACGAGGTCGCCGCGGTGCTCCGCGGCGAAACCGTGCCCGGCACCAGCTTCATCCTGCTCGAGGACCGCGCCCCACGACTGGTCGTCGGCGCGCTGGCCGGGGCCGGCTTCGGCGCCTCCGGCTCGCTCTTCCAACGCTGGCTCGGCAACCCGCTGGCCAGCCCCGACGTCATCGGCGTCGGCTACGGCGCCTCGGCCGCCGCGATCATCGCCATGGTCTACTTCCAGGCCCAGGGCCCGATGCTCACGCTCACCGCCATGCTCGGCGGCCTGGGCGTCGCCGGGCTGATCTACTGGCTCTCGGCCGGCGGCAAGCACGCCGGCGCCAAACTGATCCTCGCCGGTCTGGCCATCGGCGGCATGCTGCAATCGCTCATCCAATACCTGCTCACCCGCACCGACGTGCGCACCGCCGGCGAGGCGTTGCGCTGGCTGACCGGCTCGCTGGCCCCCTCCACCTGGGAGCGCGCCGCGGTGATGGCCATCGGCCTGGCGCTGGTCGCGCTGCTCGTGCCGCTGGTGCTCAAGCGGCTGAAAATTATGGAGTTGGGCGACGACGCGGCCAGCGCGCTGGGGCTCAACGTCCCGGCCAGCCGCATGCTGCTGGTCTTCACCGCGGTCACGCTCACCGCGATCCCGGTGGCCGTCACCGGCCCGCTGGCCTTCGTGGCCTTCCTGGCCGGCCCGCTCTCCGCCGGGCTCACCCGAGGAATAATCCGGGTACCGCTGGCCGCGCTGATCGGCGCGGTACTGGTCCTCGGCGCCAATTTCATCGCTGCTAATCTATTTAGCGGCGTCGCCCTGCCGGTGGGCGTCGTCACCGGCATCTTCGGCGCACCCTTCCTGCTCTGGGTGCTGGTGCGCGCCAACTCACGAGGAAACGGGGGATAACCATGGCCCAACTCCAGGCCGATTCGCTGACCCTGGCGTACGACAAGGTCACCATCGTCGACGAGCTGTCGCTGGAAATTCCCACCGGCGAAGTCTCGATCATCGTCGGGGCCAACGGCTGCGGCAAATCCACGCTGCTGCGCGCGCTCTCCCGGCTCCTGAAACCCGCCGGCGGCCAGGTGCTGCTCAACGGCGCGGACATCCACAGCCGCCCCGCCAAGGAGGTGGCCCGCCAGCTCGGGCTACTGCCGCAGACCCCCAACGCCCCCGACGGCATCACCGTGCGCGAACTCATCGGCCGCGGCCGGTACCCGCACCAGGGCCTGTTCAAGCGTTTCTCCGCCGACGACGAGGCCGCCGTGGCCCGCGCCATGGAGATGACCGGCACCACCGAACTGGCCGAGCGTGCCGTCGACGAACTCTCCGGCGGCCAGCGCCAGCGCGTCTGGATCGCCATGGCCCTGGCCCAGGAAACCGAGCTACTGCTGCTCGACGAGCCCACCACCTATCTCGACGTCGCCCACCAGCTCGAAGTGCTCGACGTGATCTCCGAGCTGAACCGCACCCGCGGGATCACCGTGGTGATCGTGCTGCACGACCTGAACCTCGCCGCCCGCTACGCCGACCACCTGGTCGCGCTCAAGGACGGAAAGATCTACGCGGCCGGGCACCCCACCGAGGTGGTCACCGAGCAGACCGTGAAGTCGGTCTTCGGCATGCCCTCCCGGGTCATCCCCGATCCGGTGGCCGGCACCCCACTGGTGCTCCCCATCGGCCGCCACCGCGTACTGCGCACCGAGACGGTACTTGCCGCCCGGGGCATCTACCGCGCCGAGCAGAACGGCGCCACCGTCGTCGCCGAAGAAGAGGAATTGGTCGCCGCCGGCGTAGCCGTTGGCAGCGCAGGTTCCTCCGCCGGCACCGGATCGGCGAGCACCTTCGAGCCGGCCCCCTCCCTCGGCGGCGTGCGACCGAACCTCGAACACCAGTCCACCCTGGCCTTCGCGACCACGGTGTTGCGTTGCGAACAGCTCGCCCCGAACTTCCGCCGCATCACCCTTACCGGCTCGGACCTGGAGCATTTCGGCACCAACAGCCACCCGTTGGATATGCGCATCAAGCTGATGCTTCCACCGGCCGGCGGTCAACTACCGGCCCTCGTCCAGCAGCTGCGCCCACAGGCGAGCACCGACCCCGAAACGCAGGGCCGCTGGTTCCTGCAGTGGCGCGAGCTACCCGACGCCGAGCGCGGCTACATGCGCACCTACACGGTGCGCGATTTCCGTCCCGCCGGGCATGCCAAAAACTCCGGCGCCACCCCGGAACTCGACATTGACTTCGTGGTCCACGGGCACAAGGTCGACGGCGTCTTCCGCGGCGGTCCGGCCACCGAATTCTGTGTCAACGCCGCCGCCGGCGACGACGTGCTCATCCTCGGCCCGAACAACCAGCTCAACGACGCCGACTACGGCGGCATCGAATTCCGCCCCGGCAACGCGACCCGCGTGCTGCTCGCCGGCGACGAAACCGCGGCCCCGGCCATCTGCTCCATCCTCGAGTCGCTGCCCTCGACGGTCACCGGCCACGCGTTGATCGAGGTCCCGGACTCCACGGACATTCTGGGCACCACCACTCGCTCGGGCGTCTCCGTGCAGTGGCTGCCGCGCGGCACCAACGCCCACGGCACCCTGCTGTCCACCGCACTGCGCCAGATCGTGGCCATCCCGGCGGCCGGCGCCGTGCAAACAACCGCGGAACCCGAAGACGTCGACGTCGACACCCAGCTCCTCTGGGAAACCGGCGAAGGCTCCTCCGGCCCGTTCTACGCGTGGATCGCCGGTGAGGCCGGGACCGTTAAGGAACTGCGCCGTTACCTCGTGCGCGACGCCGGCCTAGACCGCAAACAGGTCGCCTTCATGGGCTACTGGCGTGCCGGGCGCAGCGAAAACTAGCCGCACCGATTCACGCACCGGCCCCGCCCGGCGGTGAATTCCATCCCGACGAACGGCACTCGAGCAGACCTCGAGTGCCGTTCGCTTCGTTAAAGAGATATCCACATATTTCGTCGCGACCCTCCCCAAGCCCGACGTGCGCCACATAAGATGGCCTGCAAGGTTCCCGAAGGTGAGGATTCGATCATGCGCAACGGCCGAATGTCCGTCATTGGTGTGCTTGTTGTCGCGAGCGCTGTGCTGACCGCTTGTCAGGGCGCCACCTCGCCGGGCGAATCATCGGCGCCGCCACCATCCTCCAGCGCTCCGCCATCCAGCCCCATCCCTTCGGCCTCACCTAGCCCGACGCCCAAGCACGCCGATGAGAATGGCCCGGGCGAGAATTTGCCCGTCCCCAAACTGCCCGACGCCGCCAAGGAGCACACGGAGAAGGGTGCTGCCGCATTCGTAGAGTTCTATTTTGACCTCGCCAACTACTCGAGTGAAGTCCGGGACACGACCGAGCTAGAGCGGTTTACAAGCAAGGACTGCAAACGATGCGAGAAGGGTCTTCTGGAACCCATCTGGTTATTGCAAGACACTGAGAGTTGGGAAGTAGGACTCGTCTATAAAGCCAAGATCACGAAGTCTGAGTTGCGCGAAAATAACAGGGCCCAGGTGATTTTCTCGATGACATATTCAGGTTCTAAAGTCTTCGATGGGTCGAACGGCCCGGCGAAGACCTTCCCTGCAAGGGAAAAGCCCGTTTTAAGCGTGGCATCACTTGTCTTTCATGAAGGCCGTTGGATAACAGAGACGGTGGTTTTTGATGGCCAAGAACCTGACTAAATTGCGGGCTGTGATTATTGGCCTAATGCCGTTGTTGATTTATTCGGTCCCTATAGAGCCGAATATGGTCGTTAGAGTGACAGGTACGGGTGAATTGGCTTGTGGAAGCCAACGGTTCGATGGAACGGATATTGAGCTCGAATCTTGTCATAAGAAAGATAGAGACAGAGTTCGTACTGACCACCGTGTTGACACCAATAGCCGCCGAGAAGGTGCGGAGGTCAACGATGAATCGAAGCAAAAATACAGGGTAAAGATCGATGACACTTGCCCAATTGGCCTCGAAGCACCAAGCGGATGCGATTCGAATCCGGATGCGGTTTTGTGTGATGACGGGAGCCGCCCAAGACTCCGCCTGATTTACCTATTGGGCGGACCCCGCGACGGACAGTTACTAAGTACGGACACTTTGTGCCCAAACGAGCCCGTTCCTTTGCTTGATATTCCTAACGATCAAGTCATCGTTGAGGAAAAGATTGTCGTTTCGCCGGCTGAGTTTCGTAAGTTTCCGATAAAGTCGTTTTCCGTGCATAGCGATCCTGACGGAGTTTCGCTGATACGTGCATACACGCACTTCTGGGCCGAGGGCGGTACGCAGGAGTTTCATACTGTGATGTCCGGAAAGAACGTCGATGTAAGGGCAATCCCAGTGGAATGGTTGTGGGATTACGGAGACGGTACTACCGCTAGGTTTTCAGACCCCGGCGGTCCTGTAGGCGACCGGTCATTGAGTGAAGCCACACCAACGAGCCATCAGTTTCAGGACACGGGCCTATTCCAAGTGAAGGTTACGACCATGTACCGCGGCGAGTTTCGCGTTGAAAATGGTCCCTGGGAGCCTATTCCCGGACAAGCCGCCGTTCCCAGCGACCAGTCCCCGATGGATATCTGGCGAACTAAGAAGCAATTGGTTGACCCAAACGTGTAACGACGGCGGTTCGAGGTGCTGCGCGAGGTGCGCTCGCGCAGCACAGTTTGTCTTTTATTTGCAGGGGTCGGTGCCACCGAGGCCCGGGAGGATGCGCTTGAGGGCGTTCTCTAGAGTGACGCGCTCATCGGCCGGTAGGTGGTCGAAAAGTGCTTCTCGCACGAAGGTGACATGCGGAGGAGCGGCCTCGCGCAGCACCTGCCAACCAGTTTCCGAGAGCGAGACGAGGGCGCCTCGGCCATCTCTGGTGTCGGCATGACGGTCGATAAGGCCTTTGGTCTCCATCCTGCGCAACAAGTGCGACAGCCGTGACCGGTCCCATTCCAATGTGCGGGCGATGTCGCCGGGTCGCTGAGGTGCGTCTGGCGACTCTGACAGTGTGGCCAGTACTGAATACTCGCCGGACTGCATGTTGGAATCGCGCATGAGTTGACGGTCCATGGCGCTGGGGAACCGCCAGAGGAACTCACGCAGCAGTCGCCAAAGGCGCTGCTCGTCGTCGTTGAGCCATCTGGTTTCTTCCTGGGCCATTGTTCAGTATCCTCGGTTTCACGATGCACGCTGGGTGAGTGGATCACACCCATTTGTTGACGCATCAATTATATCTTGACATACTGAGGTCCACAACTTCGTTGACGCGTCATGAGTTCTGGCGTGTCTGAGCGCGCTACGCGGGAGGCATCACATGGGTGAACAGTATTCAACCAAGGGTAGCTATGTAACGGGTGGAGAATTCACTCGAGATACAAATTATATCCAAGACAGGATCGTTGCCGTTCCCGATGGTATGGTAGCGGCCAGCGAGCCACTGGAAGGCTCGATTGGCCATCCGGATGCGAAGATGGCTCCCGACACACGGGCGTGGCCGGTGGAGGCTGGACGTTATCGACTAGTGGCCGCTCGTGCCTGCCCGTGGGCTAACCGCACGCTGATTGTGCGACGCTTGCTGGGGTTGGAGGATGCAATTTCCCTCGGACTGCCGGGCCCGACGCACGATGCCCGTAGCTGGACTTTCGACCTGGACCCGGATGGACGGGACCCGGTGCTGGGGACCGAACGACTGCAAGAGAACTACTTCAAGCGCTTCGCCGACTACCCTCGAGGGATTACCGTGCCGGCCATTGTCGACATTCCTAGCGGCGCCGTGGTGACCAACGACTACCCGCAGATCACCTGGGATATGTCGACACAGTGGCGAGAGTTTCATCGAGCAGGCGCGCCGGATCTGATTCAGCGCGAGACCTTGGATGAGATGCTGCCGCTGATCAAGATGATCTTCACCGAGGTCAATAACGGGGTGTATCGGGCAGGGTTTGCCGGCAGTCAAGAGTCCTACGATCAGGCCTATGACCGGCTCTTTGCGGCGCTGGACGTGCTGGAAGAACGGCTGTCGACGCGGCGGTACCTCATGGGGGACGCGATCAGCGAGGCCGACGTGCGGCTATTTACGACGCTTGTGCGTTTCGACCCGGTCTACCACGGCCACTTCAAAACCAACCGCAACAAGCTGATCGAAATGCCAAACCTTTGGGGCTACGCGCGAGATCTCTTCCAGACCCCGGGGTTTGGCGACACCATCGATTTTGAGCAGATTAAGCAACACTACTACATGGTCCATGAGGACATTAATCCGACGCAGATTGTGCCGAAGGGCCCGGATCTGAGTCAGTGGCTCGAGGCTCATGACCGTGCCGAGCTGGCCGACGGATCGCCGTTTGGAGCCGGTAGCGCACCCGAGCCCGTGCGTGATGCCGAGCGGGTGGCCGCCGGTCACAATCCGCTGTACCCGCTGCAGGGGTAAAGGGGCGCAGCGCTAAAAGGGCGGTTCTTCATCCGGCGGTGCGTCTTGATCGGTGAAGGCCGGCAGGTCCGTGTCCTCGGGCGGGTATTCGCTGGCGGGATAGCTGGGCGCGTTGGGGTGCCACACCCAGTTGCGTCGCCAGTGTTGCTCCGGGTCGCGTTCGGGTGATTCGAGCACATAGGGGATGCCGTCGAAATATCGGATCCGATAGTGCCCGGCGTGATAACCGGTGTGGTCACCTTTGCAATTTAGGGTTGCGTTGGACACGTTGGTCTGGCCACCTTCGATCCAGGGTGTGCGATGGTTGACCTCGCAACGGTGGGCGGGCATAGTGCAACCGGGGCGGATGCAGCCGCCGTCTCGGGCGACCACCGCGCGCGTTTGCGCCTTGGTGAAGAGCCTTCGTCGTCGGCCCATATCCAATACCTCGCCCTTGGATCCTAGTATCATCGGGATAATTCCGCCGATGGCGGCGCTCCGGCGCAATTCCGTGGCCGAAATGCGTTGGCCGTGGGCGGTGAGCCCGGCCTGATCGGTGCGGGCGCGCAACGCGTCGTAATCGATGGTGACGATTAGATCGATCATGCCCGGAAGTGGAAGCTCCGGCTCGACGGTGCCATCGGTGCTGGCCGGAGCTGCGGGGTTGATGGAGGCGGTTGGCGCGGTGTCGTCCGACGGTGCCTCGCTACTGAAGCGGCGCCGCACGAGGTGCATGACCGTGCGTAGCAGGCGGCGGGCGCGCTCGGCTGCCGGGTCTCGGTCCCGCTCGTCGGCCCCGGAGAGATCATTGAAGGGGTCGGCGGCGCCGGAGCTGCAGTTGCCCTCTCGGTTGGCGGTGAGCGCCGGGTTGACGAGCCGGTCGGCGAGCGTGCAGAGGAATTCGTGGTCGATGGTGGTGCAGGTCAGCTCCCACACATGGCCGTAGGGGCCGAGCCCGCGATAGCGCAGGCCGGCGCAACGCTCGTGCACGGCCTCGCGTTCGGGAAGGTTGGGCGTGCTCAGGTCCTGGGCGATCGCCTTGAGTTGAGAGTTCACCGCGCCCTGTCCTCGGGGCAGGGTCTGCGCCACCTTTTCCTCGGCCTCGCGGCGGGCGGTGGGCTGCAGCTGGAGGCGTTCGAGTTTGGCGGCGGCCTTGAGCAGTGTGGCGGGGTTGTGCGTCTCCGGGGTGGCGAAGCGCTGGCCGAGTTCGCCGAAGGTGGCCGGATGGTCGCTGTCGCCGACGAGCTGGCGGTGCCCGCGCACAAGTGTTTTCGCCTCATGGTCGGTGATATCGCAGAGCGAGGAAATGAGCTCGACGGGGCCGCGAAAGCGCGGTTTGGCGGTGCTGGCGATTGGCCGGGCGTCGGGCAAGGGCAATCCGTCGGCCAGCTGTGCGCCATGGAGCGTGGACAGGCTTTCCAGGGCCTCGGCGCGTAGCCGGTGGGCATCGTGCCGGTCCATAGCACCGGCGGCGCGAACCTTGGCGCGCAGGGCGTTGCGGGATAGATCCTCGCCGAGCTTCAGCAGCACGGTGGCGGTGAGCGCCTCGAGGTGGGCGTCGTCGAACTCATCGAGTAGCGCACTGGTGGCCGCCTGTAGCGCACCGAGTAGCCGCAGCTGGGCGGTGACCTCGTCGTCCCCGGGGTGGGGTGTCAGGTTCGCCGCCGCGGAGAGGATGGCGGTGCTACGCGATGAGTGCATGCCGGTAGTGTGCGCCGCCGTTGGCGCGGGTGGGCACGCGTTGCGCGATCTGTGGACAAGCGCGCGACGTGGCAGGATAAAAACATGACGATTATTGCTGCGGCGGATGGATCGGCGCTGGGCAACCCCGGCCCCGCAGGCTGGGCCTGGTACATCGACGATGACAATTGGGGCGCCGGTGGCTGGGACCACGGGACGAACAATATGGGTGAGCTGAAGGCGGTGCTGGAACTCCTGCGGGCCACCGCGCGCCAGCCGGAGCAGCCGCTGCGTATTCTCTGCGACTCGCAGTACGCCATTAATTGCATCACCAAGTGGATGCCGGGCTGGAAGAAGCGCGGGTGGAAGAAGGCCGACGGCAAGCCGGTGCTGAACCAGGACATTTTGCGGGAGCTGGATGCGGCGCTGGTCGGGCGCGACTACAGCTTCGAGTGGGTGAAGGGCCATGCCGGGCATGAACTGAACGAGGCGGCCGACGAGCGGGCGCGCGCGGCGGCCACCGCGCACCAGTTGGGGGTCGCCCCGGAGCCCGGGCCGGGGTTTCGCGGCGGCGAAGAGGCGAGCGGCGAACCGGCGCGGGAGGTGGACGCCGTGGCGGAGGAACCGGGTCCGGTGGCCGCGGGGCAGCCGGCGCCCTCGGCCGAGGCGACGGCGATCGTGTATGAACTTGAGCTGGCGATGCTCGACGAACAGGTGCGGGCGAAGACCGAGGAACTGCTGGCCTTTTTGCATCCGGGCTACCAGGAAATCAGCCGGGACGGCTCGCTGCTGGATGTCGCCACCTTGCGCGGACACCTAGCCGGCGGGGGACAACTGCCGGCGGTCGGCCAGATCCAGTTGCTCGCGCTGCAGGAACCGGCGGCCGATACCGTGCTGGTGGCCTACCGGATGCGGCCGACCGGCACGCAGCAGGTGCTGGTGGTCTCCTCCTGGTGGCAGCGCACCGCCGCGGGCTGGAAGTTACGCTTCCGCCAAGAAACCGTTGAATCTCTCACCGTGAAGGACGCCCATTAATGAGTGCCCCAGATTTTTCCGCGCTGACCCAGTTACTGCAGCAGCGCGCCGCCGAGGAGCCGGGCTATTCCGCGCAGCTGGCCGTGTACTACCGCGGGGAACTGATGGTGGACACCAGCGTCGGCGAGCACCTCGCCGGCGACGGGATGACCTGCGTGTTTTCCTGCACCAAGGGGATCGGTGCGCTGGTGATCGGGTTGCTGGTGCAGGACGGGCTGATCGACCCGCAGGCGCCGATGAGTAATTACTGGCCGGAGTTTGCCGCCGCCGGGAAGGGGTCGTTGAGCGTCGGGCAGGTGCTTAGCCATCAGGCCGGGCTGCTCGGGGTGCCCGGTGGGTTGCCGACTCAGACCTTGCTGGATTCGGCGGCGCATGCCAAAATCCTGGCCGAGCTGCCGCCGTTGTGGCCGCTGGGGCAGGGCACGCTGGGCTATCACGCGATCACCATGGGTGTGCTCATGGAGGAGCTGGTGCGCCGGGTGACCGGTCAGGAGCTGGCCGAGGTTTATGAGCGGCGGATCCGTCGCCCGCTCGGGGTGGATGTCTACCTGGGCAATGAGCCGCAGGGACGTTACCGCGAGGTGTTGCCCGCGCAGCCGACGCCCGGGTTCACCGAGCTGGACGGGTTCGTCGACCCCTTTGCGCCCGCCGGGCTCGCGGTGAATTCGGCCTCCGGTTTCGAGGTGGAGACCGGGCGGGTGTTCAGTTGGGAGCAGATCGCCAATTCCCCGCGGGTGCGGGCCGCGGCGCCGACCTCGATGGGTGCGGTGGGTACCGCGCGCGGGCTGGCCGGGGTGTATGCCGCCTCCTTCGGCCCGGTGCCCGAGTTGGGGGTGCGGGTGCCGTTGTTCACCGAGGACACCTGGACGCAGGTTTCGCGGGAACAGTCCTATGGGCCGGACCGCTGCAATGGGTTGACGAAATCCTTCGCGCTGGGTTTTGCTAAGCCCCATGCGCAGGACGATTTTGGTTCGGTGTTTGCCTATGGGCACGCCGGGGCGAACTCGTCGTTATCTTTTGCCGACCCGGTGCACCGGTTGGGCTTTGCCTACCTGCCGGCCTACACCGAGTCGCAGCGCCCGGTCTCGACCGGGGTGGTGCTCTCGAAGTTGGCGCGTGCGGCGGTGCTGAGCGCCCGCGCCTAAGGGCTTTGGTTCGTTCTCAACAGGAAGCAGGTACAGGTGGTACAGAAGTTTGTGGCGCTGGGCGATTCGTTCACCGAGGGCGTGGGGGACGTCGACCTCGAGCGGCCGAATCAGGTGCGCGGGTGGGCGGACCGGGTGGCCGAGGTGCTCTGCGCCGAGGGTGACTGGCAGTACGCGAATCTGGCGGTGCGCGGGAAGAAGATCGGCCAGGTGATCAACCAGCAGCTCGATGCGGCGCTGGCGTTGCGCCCGGATTTGGTGACGCTGTATGCCGGAGGCAACGATATTCTGCGCCCGAGCGTGGATATGGATTCGTTGCTCGGCGGCTACGGCGGGATGGTGCGCCGGTTGCGCGCCAGCGGGGCGCAGGTGGTGTTGTTCACCGGTTTCGACACGGTTGATTCGCCGCTGTTCTCGAAGACCCGGCCGCGCACCGCGGTGTACAACGAGCTGGTGCGCGCGATGGCCGACGAATATGGGGCGCTGCTGGCGGATTACTGGCGCTGGCGCGAATTTTCGGACCTGCGCTACTGGGCGGTGGATCGGCTGCATATGAACGAGGCCGGGCATACGTTAATGGCGCAGAAGGTGCTGGGGGTGTTGGCGCAGGCCGGGATCGTCGCCCCCGAGCTGCCCGGGCGGATTCAGCCGCCTCAGCTGGCCGAGCTG
The DNA here is from genome assembly GCF_048457885.1 of Glutamicibacter endophyticus. Taxonomy (NCBI): domain Bacteria; kingdom Bacillati; phylum Actinomycetota; class Actinomycetes; order Micrococcales; family Micrococcaceae; genus Glutamicibacter; species Glutamicibacter endophyticus. The sequence continues at coordinate 2,781,862 of NZ_CP174200.1, read as the reverse complement.
CCGGTGAATACCCGCGGGCAACGGTTGCGCGAGGACCTGGGCTGGGCGCGCGAACACCTGGTGCCGTGGGTGCAGCGGCGGCTGCGCGGGACCTCCTCGGGGGACCGGCTCAGCGCCCGCTACCCGGAGTATGTGCGCCTGTCCGGATAGCGAAACCCGTGCTTGGCGTGCGGGTGCGGTGAGCGGTATCATAGCTGTTGGTGGCGCGCCCCATGGGAGCGCCGCGACGCCTTCGACGGATGGCGGGAGAGTCCCGTTCACGCCATGGATGGGCGCCGAAGGAGCAATTTCCTCCCCAGGGAAACTCTCAGGCCCCCGTACCGCCATCACGAGGCAACTCTGGAAAGTAGCCGGTTTGCCCCGGCTCACCGAAGGTGCAAGTGGCCGGTATCGTCTACCGGGTACGTAAAACTCTCAGGTTGTGCAACAGGGTGGGGAGGGAAAGACCTTCCTTTGGCATATGCCATGACCGATCCACCGGAGTTTTTCGCCACCATGACCACATCAACGGTTACCGCCGGCCTACGCGCCGACGAATTTGCCTCCCGCCATATTGGCCCGCGCGGCCATGACGTCGCCACCATGCTTTCGACCTTGGGCTACGGCTCACTGGACGAGCTGGTGGACACCGCCGTGCCGGCCGACATTCGCCAGGAGTCCGCGCTGGACTTGCCGCCGGCTCTGAGCGAAACCGAGGCGTTGGCGCATTTGCGCGAGCTGGCCTCGAAGAACGTGATGAAGACCCAGATGATCGGTCAGGGGTTCTACGACACCATCACCCCGCCGGTGATCCGCCGCAATATCGTGGAGAACCCGGCCTGGTACACCGCCTACACCCCCTACCAGCCGGAGATTTCGCAGGGCCGTTTGGAGGCGCTGCTGAACTTCCAGACCATGATCATGGACCTGACCGCGCTGCCGATCGCCAACGCCTCGCTGTTGGATGAATCCTCGGCCGCCGCCGAGGCCGTGCTGTTGATGCGCCGCGCCAACAAGAAGAAGGCCAACGGCCTGACCGTGCTGGATGCCAACCTGTTCCCGCAGACCCTGCAGGTGATCGAGGGCCGCGCCGAGGCGCTGGGCTTCGAATACCGGGTGCTGGACCTGAGCACCGAGCCGCTGCCGGCCGAAGATATTTCCGGGATCGTGCTGCAGCAGCCCGGGAACGACGGCGCGTTGAGCGACCACTCCGGTGTGATCGCCGCCGCCAAGGAGGCCGGGGCGATGGTGACCGTCGTCGCCGACCTGCTCTCGCTGACCATGATCACCGCCCCGGGCGAGCAGGGGGCCGATATTGCTGTGGGCAACACCCAGCGTTTCGGTGTGCCGCTGTTCTTCGGTGGCCCGCACGCCGCCTACATTGCGGTGCGTCAGGGGCTGGAGCGTTCCATGCCCGGGCGCGTGGTGGGTGTTTCCACCGACGACGCCGGTGCTCCGGCGTACCGCCTAGCCCTGCAGACCCGCGAGCAGCACATTCGCCGCGAGAAGGCCACGAGCAACATCTGCACCGCCCAGGCCCTGCTGGCCGTGTGCGCTTCGATGTACGCGGTGTACCACGGCCCGGCCGGCCTGAAGCAGATCGCCAGCCGCACCCACGAGCACGCCCGCGTGCTGGCCGCCTCGCTGGCCGCCGGTGGCTACGAGCTGGCCGCCGAGTCCTTCTTCGACACCGTGGTGGTGCGCACCGAGCGCGCCGCCGAGCTGATCGCCGCCGCCGCGGACGCCGGGATCAATCTGCGCGCCGTGGACGCCCAGCGCGTGGGCATCTCCACCGACGAGACCACCACCGCCGCCACCGTGCGCACCCTGCTGGAGGTCTTCGGGGTGGAGCTCAGTGCCCCGGAGGGCTTCGAGATCCCGGAAGCGCTGGTGCGTACCAGCGATTACCTGACCCACCCGATCTTCAACAGCATGCGTTCGGAAACCCAGATGCTGCGCTACCTGCGCAAGCTGGCCGACCGCGACCTGGCCCTGGATCGCACCATGATCCCGCTGGGTTCGTGCACCATGAAGCTGAACGCCACCGCCGAGATGGAATCCATCACCTGGCCGGAGTTCGCCTCCATTCACCCCTACGCCCCGGCCGAGCAGACCAGCGGCTGGCGTGAACTGATCGCCGATCTGGAAAACCGGTTGACCACCATCACCGGGTACGCCGGGGTTTCCATCCAGCCCAACGCCGGTTCGCAGGGCGAATACGCCGGGTTGCACGCCATCGCCGCCTACCACGAGGCCAACGGCCAGGGCCAGCGCAATGTCTGCCTGATCCCGGCCTCTGCGCACGGCACCAACGCCGCCAGCGCGGTGCTGGCCGGCCTGAAGGTCGTCGTCGTCAAAACCGCCGCGGATGGCACCATTGACGCTAACGACCTGGACGCGAAGATCGCCGCGCACAGCGACGATCTGGCCGCGATCATGATCACCTACCCTTCCACCCACGGGGTGTTCGACACCGACGTGCGCGAGGTGTGCGACAAGGTGCACGCCGCCGGCGGCCAGGTGTACATCGACGGTGCGAATATGAACGCGCTGGTCGGCCTGGCTCAGCCCGGTAAGTTCGGCGGCGACGTCAGCCACCTGAACCTGCACAAGACCTTCTGCATCCCGCACGGTGGCGGTGGCCCGGGTGTTGGCCCGGTGGCCGTGGCCGAGCACCTGGTGCCGTTCCTGCCCGGCGACCCCAACGGTCAGTACAGCATGCGCGATGGTGTGCCGGTGGTGTCGACCATGTTCGGTTCGGCCGGTGTGCTGCCGATTTCGTGGGCCTACATTGCGATGATGGGTGGTGAGGGGCTGACCGAGGCCACCAAGCACGCCATTTTGAACGCGAACTACATCGCCCGCCGCCTGAACGAGCACTTCCCGGTGCTGTTCACCGGCAACCAGGAGCTCGTCGCCCACGAGTGCATCCTCGATTTGCGCGAACTGACCGCGAAGACCGGGATCACCGCCGAGGACGTGACCAAGCGCCTGATGGACTTCGGGTTCCACGCCCCGACGCTGGCCTTCCCGGTGCCTGGCACCCTGATGGTCGAGCCGACCGAGTCCGAGGACCTGGGGGAGATCGAGCGTTTCATCGAGGCGATGATCACCATCCGCCAGGAAATGGAAGAGGTGCTCGCCGGGGTGTACGAGGCCGCGGAGTCGCCGCTGCGCCGCGCCCCGCACACCGCCGCCGCGGTGGTTTCGAGCAACTGGGATCGCAAGTACTCGGTGGAGCAGGCCGTCTTCCCGGTCCCTGCGCTACGTCAGGATAAGTACTTCCCGCCGGTTGGCCGCATCGACGGTGCCGCCGGTGACCGCAACCTGATCTGCTCCTGCCCGGCCCCCGAAGCCTTCGAAGACTAGGAAACGCCATGACCGAGATTAAGCACACCGCGCTGCATGCCAAGCACGCAGAACTGGGCGCCTCCTTCACCGACTTTGGCGGCTGGGATATGCCGCTGAAGTATGGTTCGGAGCTGGCCGAGCACAAGGCCGTGCGCAGCACCGCGGGCATTTTCGACCTCTCGCATATGGGCGAGGTGTACGTCAGTGGCCCGCAGGCCGCCACCGCGTTGAACACGGCGCTGGCCGGTAATTTCGCACCGATGAAGGTCGGCAAGGCCAAGTACTCGCTGATCCTCAACGAGCGTGGCACCATCGTCGACGACCTGATCGTGTACCGCCTCGGCGAGGAACGCTACCTGGTGGTGCCCAACGCGGGGAACGCCGTGCGTGTCGCCGCCGCGCTGGCCGAACGTTGCGCGGGCTTCGACGTGGAGGTGGACGACGCCTCGGCGCGCACCTCAATGATCGCCGTGCAGGGCCCGAACGCCGAGGCCATCGTGCGCGAGCTGGCCGCCGACGAGGCGACCGCCACCGCGGTTCACGACCTGAAATATTACGCCGCCGTCGAATTGACCCTCGGCGGACTGCCGGTGACCCTGGCCCGCACCGGATACACCGGTGAGGACGGCTTCGAGCTGATCGTGCCGAACGAGCTGGCCGAATCCCTCTGGGAGAAGCTCAGCGCCGCCGGTGCCGAGCACGAGCTGTTGCCCTGCGGTCTGGCCTGCCGTGACTCGCTGCGTCTGGAAGCAGGGATGCCGTTGTACGGCAACGAACTCTCCGAGGAGCGCACCCCTTTCGACGCCGGCTTTGGCCCGGTAGTTTCCTTCAAGAAGGAAGAAGACTTCGTCGGACGCCAGGCACTGGAACCGCTGCGCGAGCAGACTCCGGCCCGCAAGTTGGTGGGCCTGAAGGGTCTGGGTAAGCGTGCCGGCCGCGGCGGGTACCCGGTGGTGCACGAAGGTTCGGTCATTGGTGAGATCACCAGCGGTCAACCCTCGCCGACCCTGGGCTACCCGGTCGCCCTGGCCTACGTCGACGCCGAATTTGCCGAGGTCGGCACGCAGCTCGAGGTCGAGCTGCGCGGTAAGACGCTGCCATTTGTCGTTGTCGAACTGCCGTTCTACACGCGCTCCAAGTAACGTTAATGAAGACGGGATGCTGATGCATCCTGCAAATTCCCTTGGGAGAGGAATACATCGTGAGTAAAGTTCTTTCGTCATTGCGCTACTCGGTAGAGCACGAGTGGGTCGACGCTGCTTCCCCGGCCAAGATCGGCATCACCCAGATTGCTGCCGACGCCCTGGGCGACGTCGTGTACGTCGACCTTCCGGAAGTTGGTAGCGAGGTTACCGCCGGTGACACCTGCGGTGAGGTCGAGTCCACCAAGTCGGTTTCCGACCTGTACTCGCCGGTCTCCGGCACCGTGGTTGAGATCAACCAGGAAGCCATCGACAACCCGGCCCTGCTGAACGAAGACCCCTACGGTGCCGGCTGGCTGTTTACCGTCGAGGTGTCCGAGGAAGGCCCGCTGCTTTCGGCAGTCGACTACGCAAGCGCGAACGGTGGAAACGTAGAGTAATGAGCAACAAGACTTTTGAATCTCTTGCCCCGGCGTCGTTGACGCAGTCCTTGGCGGAGTTGGATCCGGAGGTGGCGGCTCGTATTGATGCGGAGTTGGCACGTCAGCAGCGTGGTCTGGAGATGATCGCCTCGGAGAACCATACGGCGCAGGCTGTGATGCAGGCGCAGGGTTCGGTGTTGACGAATAAGTATGCCGAGGGGTATCCGGGTCGCCGGTATTACGGTGGTTGTGAAGAGGTCGATGTGATCGAGACTCTTGCGATTGATCGTTTGAAGGAGTTGTTTGGTGCGGCGTTTGCTAATGTGCAGCCGCATTCGGGGGCTCAGGCGAATGCGTCGGTGTATCACGCGTTGGTGCGTCCGGGGGATACGGTGTTGGGGTTGAACCTGGCGCATGGTGGTCACTTGACGCATGGGATGAAGTTGAACTTCTCGGGTCGTTTGTTCGACATGGTGGCCTACGGTGTGGATGAGCATACCGGTGTGGTGGACATGGACGAGGTTGAGCGTTTGGCGGTGGAGCATCAGCCGAAGATGATTGTGGCTGGTTGGTCGGCGTATCCGCGGCAGTTGGATTTTGAGCGGTTCCGTGCGATTGCGGATAAGGTCGGCGCGTATTTGTGGGTTGATATGGCGCACTTTGCGGGTTTGGTGGCGGCGGGGTTGCATCCTTCGCCGGTGCCGCATGCGCATGTGGTGACCTCGACGACGCATAAGACGTTGGCTGGTCCGCGTGGTGGGATTATTCTCTCGAATGATGCGGAGATTGCGAAGAAGTTGAATTCGGCGGTGTTCCCTGGTCAGCAGGGTGGTCCGTTGGAGCATGTGATTGCTGGTAAGGCGGTTGCGTTTAAGATTGCTGGTTCGCCGGAGTTTAAGGAGCGTCAGGAGCGGACGTTGGCTGGGGCTCGGATTTTGGCGGATCGTTTGATGCAGGCTGATGTGGCGGCGAAGGGTATTAGTGTGCTCTCCGGTGGTACTGATGTGCATTTGGTGTTGGTGGATTTGCGTGAGTCTGAGTTGGATGGTCAGCAGGCTGAGGATTTGTTGGCGCGGGTGGAGATTACGGTGAATCGTAATGCGGTGCCGAATGATCCGCGTCCGCCGATGGTGACTTCGGGGTTGCGGATTGGTACGCCGGCGTTGGCGACGCGTGGGTTCTCTGAGGAGGCGTTTGCGGAGGTTGCTGAGGTGATTGCGCAGGCGTTGATTGCTGGTGCTGAGGGTGATGAGTCGGTGTTGGTGGGGTTGCGTGAGCGTGTGGAGGCTTTGGCTGCTGCGCATCCGCTGTACCCAGAACTGACAAAGGTATCCGAATAGCTTCGGCCTAAAACGTTGCAAGGGCCCGGAGCAGTCAACAACAACTGCCCGGGCCCTTGAGCTACCTCCATGCTCAAAATGAGCATGGAGCTAACCACACATAGTTCTAAGGAAGTGCCGTCATGGCGATCAGTGTTTTCGATCTGTTCTCGGTCGGAATTGGCCCCTCGTCGAGCCACACGGTGGGCCCAATGCGTGCTGCGCACGCGTTTATATCGCAGGTTCATCGCGAGGAGAAGCTAGCCCAGCTCGACTCGTTGCGTATCGACGTTTACGGTTCATTGGCCGCCACCGGTAGGGGGCACGGCACCTTCACTGCGATTATGCTCGGGCTCGAGGGCTTCGAACCCGAGACTATTCTTCCGGCCCAGGTCGACGAACGTCTGACCGATATGGAAAGCTCCGGCACGTTGCGCCTGGCCGAGCAGCTCGGCGCCCGCAAAGACATTAGCTATGGCATTCCGGATATGATCCAGCACCCGCTCACGGTGCTGCCGCGGCATACCAACGGGGTCAAGTTCATCGCGCTGGACGCGGACGGCAATGAGCTGGCGAACGAAACCTACTTCTCCGTCGGTGGCGGCTTCATTGTGCGCGAGGGAGCCGAGGAACGCCTCGAGGCGAACCTCGAAGCGAAAATCTCGGAGCAACCCTACCCGTTTTCTACGGCCGCGCAGCTGCTGAAGCATGTGGCCGATACCGGCAAGAGCATTGCCGAGATCATGATGGCCAACGAGGAGACCTTCCGCAGCCGCGAGGAGATTCGCGCCGGACTGATTCACATCTTCAACGTCATGGAAGAGTGCAAGGATTCGGCCCTGGAACGCACCGGCGTGCTACCAGGTGGCCTGAACGTGCGTCGTCGCGCCCCGGAGTGGCATGAGCGGTTGCGCAAGGAAGATAAGGACCGCGATCCGGTCTACTGGCAGGAGTGGATCAACCTGGTGGCCCTGGCGGTCAACGAGGAGAACGCCACCGGTGGCCGCGTGGTGACCGCTCCGACCAACGGCGCGGCCGGAATCATCCCGGCGGTGCTGTTCTACGCGACCCACTATGCCCCGGGTGCCAAGTTTTGGAATGAAGAAGAGAAGCACGATGCGGTGATTCGATTCTTGCTCACCGCCGGTGCCGTGGGCGTGCTCTATAAGGAGCAGGCTTCCATTTCCGGTGCCGAGGTTGGTTGCCAGGGCGAGGTGGGCTCGGCCTCGTCTATGGCCGCCGGCGGCTTGGCCGAGGTGCTCGGTGGCACCCCGGCACAGGTGGAGAACGCCGCGGAGATCGCCATGGAACATAACTTGGGCCTGACTTGTGACCCGATCGGTGGTCTGGTGCAGATTCCGTGCATCGAACGTAACGCCATTGCCGCCTCGAAGGCCGTGAACGCGGCTAAGATGGCGCTGATGGGCGACGGTGAGCACCACGTGAGCCTCGACGAGGTCATCATTACGATGCGCGAAACCGGCAAGGACATGAGCGATAAGTACAAGGAGACGGCGATGGGCGGCCTCGCCGTGAACGTCGTCGAATGCTAGCTCGGTAACAGTTTGGCGCGGCCCACTCGCTTGGCGGGTGGGCCGCGTTCGTCGTTAATGGAAGCCTGCGGCTTATTAATGAGCGTAGGCCGTCGCGGCCCCGGGTACGAGCCGCGTGGGAATGGCGCGGGAGCTCAGTCCGAGATGCGACGGGTCAGCTCGAGGAGGGCCACGCGTGCGGGGTGCGGATCGGTGAGCAGGGCCAGGTGATCGCTGGCCAGGGTCGTCACCGGCCAGCCCAAGGTGGCGCCGCGCTCGGCCTGCTCCCGGTAGGCCTCGCTAAGTTGCAGGTACGCGCAGGGCGCATCGGGCCAGCCGGGCACGACCGGCCGGCTCTCCTCGAACATGGCCATCGGCAGTCGTGGACAGTCCGCATCGAAGCGTGCGCGCAGTTCGGCGTCGGGCAATAACTCCGCGAGGGTCTCGGAATCCCACCACCGCGACCAGCGCGGCAACCAGCCCTCGGTGGCCATATTCCGCAGCTGCCGGACGAGTTCGGGCGGAGCCTCATCCGCCCAGCTTCGACCGGGAGTGGGCAGGCCGGCGTCGACGAAGACATATCCCGCGACGGACCCCAACGCGCTACCAAGCGCCGGCAACAGCGGTCCCGCCCCGCTGTGGCCCACGAGGACCGGCCGCAGCGACCTGCCGGGCGCAGTACGGCGGCCCGCCCTCCAGCGTATCGCGCAGGTCGGGGATGGTGACCCTGTGACCGTCGGCGCGCAGGTCCGCGGCCAACGCGTCCCAGGTTGCGGGGCCGACCAAGGGGCTGTGCACGAGCAAGTAGGTAACGCTCATGCCCCCAGCATGGCACCTGCCTCGCACCGCGGACCAGAGGCCGCATTTGTTAATGGGGCGTGATCTGCCTCATGTAGCATGGAGTTTCTGCTCCGGTCTGTGATAGACCTAGTTTTGGTGCCGATCTGTAGTGCCCACAAAGTACGGGAGGTGAATGAATATGGACGACAGTCGCAGTCGATCTAGCTACGCGCGATGCCCATTTCACCTTCCGCTGGCCTCTCTCTGAGCCACTAGCGACGTTGATCTGCGCTCGCGCCTCCGAATAGTTATGCCGCGCGCAAGAGCTGACACTCAGTGATAACGGTGGATAAGTCCACCATTTCAATCGGGGCGATTCTGCCCCGCGTTACTCTGCCGAGTGACCTTTGGCGCGCATAATCCCAAGTGAGTGTGTGTCATGACGCAAGAAGTAATGGTCGACTTTTCACCCATCGAGTCGCTGCTGGAGGCTGAACTCGACGCCGCCGCACTGCGCGAACTGGCCGACCGGCTGGCTCCGCTGAGCGCCTACGCGGTCAGCGAGCTCATTCGCCGACTGCCCTCCGAGCGCGCCGCCATCGTTTTTCGACTGCTGGACCGGGCCCGCGCCGTCGAACTCTTTGAACATCTCGAACCGGCGCTGCGCGCGGACCTGTTTCAGGGGCTCCAAGACTCCGACGTAGCCGCCGTGTTTGCTGCGCTGGATGTCGAGGAACGCGTGGCGCTGCTCGATGAATTGCCCGCCGGCATCGCCGCACGCCTGCTCCAGGGACTGGGGGAGAGCGAGCGCGCCAAAACCAAGGTGCTGCTCGGCTACGAGCCGGGTGTCGTCGGACATATGATGAGCCCAAATTTTGTGGTGACCCATCCGTGGCTGAGTGTGGCCGAGACGATGGGGCGGGTGCGCGCCGGACTCGACACGGCCGAGAGCGTATACACGCTGGTGGTGACCGACGAGCAGCGACGTATCGCCGGAGTGGTCTCGCTGCGCGAACTGCTTGGCGCTGCCGAGTCGACGCTGATCTCCGAGCTGCTCACCGAGGCCTACGCGGTGCAGGCCAGCGAGCCGGCCGACGACGCCGCGCGGCGCACCGTCGAACAGAAGATGCTCCTCGTGCCGGTACTGGACACCCAGCAGCGGGTGGTCGGTGTGCTCAGCCTGAACGACGCGGTGGCGCTGCGCGAGCAGTCCGAAGCGCAACGCACCGCGCGCGGCTCCGGTAGTGAACCGCTACGCCGCGCCTACCTGAACACCCCGGTGCGTGCCCTGGTGCGTTCACGCATCGTCTGGCTCTTCGTGCTGGCGATTGGCGCCACGCTCACCGTGCAGGTGCTCTCGGGCTTCGAGCAAGTTCTTCAGAGCATGGTGGTGCTCAGCCTCTTCGTCCCGCTGCTGGTGGGCATTGGCGGGAATACCGGGAATCAGGCCGCGACCACGGTCACCCGGGCGCTGGCCATGGGGGATGTGCGGGTACGCGACGTGGTGAAGGTGCTGGTGCGCGAGGCGCTGGTGGGACTGTGTCTGGGCGCAGTGCTGGGCACCTTGGGCTGCCTGCTCACCGGGGTGCTCTTTGGCTGGTCAATCGGCGCGGTCATCGGGCTGACGCTGTTGGCGCTGTGCACCCTGGCCGCGAGCGTCGGCGGCGTCATGCCGATGATCGGCAAGGCGTTGAAGGTCGATCCGGCGGTATTCTCCAACCCCTTTATTTCCACGCTGGTCGACGCGATGGGCCTGCTGATTTACCTCGGGATCGCGACGCTGGTCCTCGGTGTTTAGCTACCGGCGAAAGCCGGTGCGCCCGGTGAAATGGGGCCATCGGCGGCCGGGGGAAAACGGCGCTGGGCGCAACTCTTCAAAAGCCGCGAACGGGGTGTTAGGTTAGTCACACGGATCTAGTCGCGGCGCGGCTTGCTGCCGCGCCTTGAAGGGAGTCAGCATGGCATTGCGCGCGGATTCTAATGGAATTGACGCCTCGCTCTATCGGAAATCCGGCCCCTGGTGCACCGTCTTGGCGGACGTCTCTTTGGGCACTACCGCGGCGCAGGAAGCCGCCGACCAGCTACCCGAGAAGGTGGCAAAAATCTTGACGAGCCAGCAGGCGGATCCGCGAGACATCCAGGCGGTGACCCAAGCCCTTCGTCCGGCGCCGGGGTTGCGCGCCCCGGTGGCCCGATTCGTTGCCGTGCGCGACGGGCAGGTGGAACTTGATGAGGTGATTCCGGGGCTGTCGGTGGACGCACCGGAGGTGGACTGCGGGCAGTTCCCGAACTTTGTGGCCCTGGCCCGCGCCCGCGGTGGCGCATTTTCCTATCTGGTGGCCGAGGTCGGTCGTGACGGCGGCGAGGTGCACCTGTATAACACCGCCGCCCCGCACCGACTGGATTCCGGCGGAATCGTCGGCGACCCGGAGGATACGCACCGGGCCCGCAAGGTTCCCGGGGCCTACGACCAGCCCAAGGCACAGGCCGCGGCCGATGAGATGTCCCGACGCAACGCAGAGGAAGTGGCCGAGCTGATTACGCAGATGGCCACCGATAACTATGTGCGTCTCATTGTGCTCTCGGGCGATGTGAAATCGCGGGAAACGGTGGCCGGGATGCTACCGGTGGCGCTACGCCCGCTGGTTGAGGTCATCGACGCGCATACGCGCACCGGTGGTGCCGACCCGCGCCAGGTGGATGCACGCATCGCCGAGCTGGTGGAGTCGGTCAATGAGGCCTCCGTCAAGGAGCTGCAGCAGAAGCTAGCCGAACGCGATGCAAACGGCCGCGCGCAGCTGGCCGTGGGCATCGACGAGGTGGTGGGGGCGTTGCAGTTGGCGCAGGCCGACACGGTGCTGGTGGGACGCTATCAGGATGAGCACACCTTGCGTGCGCTGAGCTCCGAACCTTGGCTGGCCTGTGAGGATTCGGATGATCACGCCGAGTTGGTGCTCGGTTCCTGGCCGGCACCCGAGGTGCTGTTGCGGGCCACGGCGTTGACCGATGCGACCATTCGTTATGTGCCGGATGAAGTGTTGCCCGACGGGGCGGGCATTGCCGCACTGCTGCGGTGGCCGCGGGTGAGCTAGCAGGGTAGCTACGCGGTAGACGGAAGGGCCGCAACTCTCTTGTGAGAGTTGCGGCCCTTCGCGTTGCTTAGTGCTGGGTCGGTGGCAGTGGCGCCCCCGGTTCGCCGTCTCCGGTGGCCGGCGGCGGGGTGGGGCGAGCGTAGGGATTCGGCACCCCTGGCCAGGTCGGTGCCGGCGCCCCGAACGGTCCACGCGGATCCATCGGTGGGCGTGGTGGCAACGGAGGCAGCGGATCGGCGGTGCGCTGGATCCCGAGCCGGGTCGCGGCCTTCACGAGGATGTAGGTCATGATGGCCATGAAGCCGACGGAAATGAGCAGGCTTTCGAGGGTGCCTTCGGTTTGGTTCAGGTCCGCGTAGCCCACGGTGCCCAGCAGGAACAGGCTCACGTTGTTCACCACGTGCAAGGCAATGGCGGCTTCCAGTCCGCCGGTGCGCCAGGTGAGGTAACCGGCTGCCACCGCAAAGAAAGTGACGTCGAGCATGCCGTAGATGTCGTAGAGGTGCCCGAAGGTGAATAGTGGGATCGGCAAGAGGATGGCGAAGGCCGGATGGCGCAGCCAGCTACCGACGGCCTGCATGAGCAGGCCACGGAAGACCAGCTCCTCGGCGGCCGCCTGAAAAGGCACGAGCAGAATGATCAGCAGCGCCAGCGTCAGCGGAGCGGCGGGAGGTTCGAACTGCGGGGCCAGAGTGCCCGCGCCGATCGCCTCGATCCCCAGCACCAGGGCTAGATAGGGCACATAGCTGGCTAGGCAGAGGCCCAGGGCCACCAGCAGCCAGCGGGTGCGTAGTTTTCCGGCCACGGAGAGCAAGACGCCCCAGGGTTTCGGGCCGAGCAAGACGTAGGCCAGCAGCACCGCCGGTATGAGCGCGATCAGCGAGACCATCGTGAAGATGAAAACGGGCGGGCTGCCCATGTCGATGCTGTCAAACGGGGTGCTCGGATCGTCGGTCTCCATCCAGAAGGCCGGGTTGAACATGGCCGAAATGAAGACGACCAGGAACGCCGCGATGAGCAGGACCGTGTAGAAGCCCAGGGTGGTGCCGCCCAGGGCCAGCGGACGCCACCACCGGAAGCGGTGGTCGCGGCGAAGGAGTCGGTGGTAGGCCAAAGGCGCATCGTGCTCGTGCATGGCTCTATTCTTTCCTGTGCGCGGCACGCCGTGCATGACTCTTACGGAGGATATGTGGGCTCATCCTAAATGGCTACACTTGGCAGGTACTTTCCCTTTTGTCTCAAGCAAGGAGCGCGGCAGTAGTGGGCCACAGCCACAGTCACGATCAAGCGATCCTCATCGACCCGGCCCGGCGCCGACGCGCCTCGATTATCTTGTGGGCGCTACTCGCCCCCGTCGGCGCGTTGGCGCTGGTGATGGTGATCGTGTTGTGGCCGCAGGGCAGCTATGACCGTTTCGCACTGAACGGTTCGATGGATGTTGCCGGGGGAGCCTCCATGCAGACCGGCACGGTGACTCGCTCGCTGGAGCAGGATTGCCCCTCGAGCCAGGGCCTGGAGGAGGTCGGGGGCAAAACCCTGAGTTGCACGGTCACCTATGTGATGCCCTCCGATGGTGGGGCGGAGATTCAGCTGGAGATTCCGGCCGAGCAGTTGCAGGCCCGGCAACCGCGGGCCGGCGATGAATTGCGCTATTTGGACCTTTCGGCGGTGGACACCACCTCGGGCGCGCCCTATGTGTTTGTCGACTATGTGCGCACGCTACCGATGATTCTGTTGGCGCTGGCCTACGCGCTGGTCGTGGTGCTGGTGGCCGGTTGGCGTGGGACGCGCGCGATGATCGGGCTGGTCGGTGGCCTGGTGTTCATGGTGGCCTATATGGTGCCGGCGTTGCTGGAGGGCGGCAACCCGGTGCTGATCGCATTGACGGGGTCGACGACGATCATGTTCGTGGCCCTGTATTTCGCCCATGGGCTCAACGCGAAAACCTCGACGGCGCTACTCGGGACGTTGTTCGGGTTGGCGGTGACGGCCGGGCTGGCGGTGTGGTTGACCGACGCGGCGGCGCTGACCGGAGCCAATGACGAACATGCCATGACGCTATCTACCGTGGCGCCCCAGGTTTCACTTCCGGGCCTGTTGATTTGTGGACTGTTGATCGGTGGCATGGGTGTGCTGAATGACGTGACCATTACGCAGTCGGCCACGGTGTGGGAGCTGGCCGAAACTGCCCCGCACGCCAAGGCCTCCGAATTGTTCCTTAAGGGGATGCGCATTGGGCGGGATCATATTGCCTCGACCGTCTACACCATTGCCTTTGCCTACGCGGGTGCGGCCCTGCCGGTTTTGGCCATTGCGGCGTTGAGCGATCAGAGTTTCGGTACGACGCTGGGTACCGGCGGCATGGCCGAAGAGGTGATCCGCATTCTGATTGGCTCCATCGGCCTGGTGCTGGCCATCCCGGTGACCACCGCGATTGCGGTGATCGTGGTGAAGGCTACCGGTACCGGTGGGGCGCATGGGCGTCGTAGCGCACGCGCGACACCCACTCCAATTGCGATTGATTCTCAACTATAGGTAGAATGATTCTCGATAAAGCTTTTGACTGAAAGGTGGGACGCGTCGATGAAGCGTCGGGGATTGGCAATTGCGGTGGCCGTAGCGCCATTGGTGGCCGTGGCATTGACCGGGTGCGGTAGTAAAACGCCGGAGGCCGCCGCCGGGGAGCAAGCTCTGACCGTCGTTGCCACCACCAACGTCTATGGCGACATTGCCCGTCAGATCGGTGGTGAGCACGTCGAGGTCAACGAGATCATCTCCTCGGCCGCCCAGGATCCGCACTCTTACGAACCCACCGCGCAGGACAAGCTGGCCATCTCCAAGGCCGACATTGTGCTGGCCAACGGTGGCGGATATGACCAATTCGTTGATTCGCTGGTCGAGTCGTTGCCGAACCATGACCAGTTAGAGCTGATTCACGCGGTCGACGGTTCGCCGGTCGCCGTCGAAGATGAGCATGCCGAGGAGTCTGGCCACGAGGGTGAGAGTGCCGAGGAGCATGCCGCGCACGCCGACGAAGAGCATGCCGAGGACAAGGGCCACGAGGGCCATGCCCACGCCGGGTACAACGAGCATGTCTGGTATGACCTAGAGAGCATGGAGCTACTCGGGCAGAAGCTGGCCGAGAAGTTCTCCGCCGAGGACGCCGCGAATGCGCAAAGCTACGAGCAGAACGCACAGGCCTTCGGCAAGGAACTCGAAGCGCTGAAGCAGAAGCTGACCGAGAGCGGGCTGAAGGGTAAAGACTTCGCGATGACCGAGCCGGTGCCCTACCACCTGCTCACCGCCGCGGGTATGCACGATGCCACCGTCGAGGGCCTGAGCGAAGCCGTCGAAGAGGGCGAGGACATTTCGCCGCTCGCGCTCAAGCAGGCCGAAGAGGATCTGGCCTCGGGCAAGATCGCGGTACTGGCCTACAACGTGCAAACCGAGGGGCCGGAAACCAAGAAGCTGCGCGCCGCGGCCGAGGCGACCAAGGTGCCGGTGGTGGAGCTGACCGAGACCATCACCGACGATTCCAGCTACCTGACGTGGATGGGCTCGAACATCGACAAACTCGTCGAAGCCGCCGGATAGCCTTGGCCTCGACGTAGACTGGTGCCCATGCCAGGAGTCGACGTCGTACTGCGTCGCACGCTTAGCCGTGCGCGTTCCCTGATCGCCGAACGCCGCGTGCGTTCGGCGATCGAAGTTTCCGGCCGCGATGCTCGCGGGGCCGAGGTAGTGATCTTCTTCGCCGAACCGGTCGGCCAGTTCTACCAGCTGGGCGTGTGGTTGCCGGTGTTCGAGCGGCTCGCCGAACGCGGTGTGCGCGTGGGACTGATTCTCAAGGATGCACTCAGCGCCCGTGAGGCGATGGCCCGCTCGAGCTTGCCGGTCTATTTTTCGCGTTCCATGCAGAGCATCGAGCAGCGCCTGGAGCAGGACGGTACCCGCGTGATCTGCTACGTGAATAATGCGCAGGCGAACTTCACCATGCTGCGCTGGACGGGCTCGGCGCACGTGCACCTGAACCACGGGGAAAGCGAAAAGGCCTCGATGGTCTCCAACCAGCTCAAAGCCTATGACGTGGCCGCGGTGGCCGGTACCGCGGCCATCGAACGCATTGCGCAGAACATCCCGCGCTTCGAGCTCTCGCATGCGGTGGCCATCGGCCGCCCGCAGCTCGATGCCTTGCCCGCACGCCCCGCCCGCGGGTCGAAACTGCGGGTGCTCTACGCCCCCACCTGGGAGGGCGACTCACAGGCCATGGCCTACTCGTCGATCCCGACTCACGGACGGGCGATCCTCGAGGAACTGCGCGGCGTGGCGGGCATCGAACTGATTTTCCGTCCGCATCCGAAAACCGGGGATGTCAGCGGCGCGGTGCGGCGCGAAATTACCCAGCTGCGTAAGGAGTTCGCCGACGTGCTCGACGAGCGGAGCGACCCCGGGGTCCTGCTCAACGACGCCGATGTGGCGATCTGCGATATTTCCGCAATGGCCTACGACGCGTTGGCGTTGAATATTCCATTGCTGCTCGTCGGGGAGCGTGACTGCCAGTTGCGTCGTCGCCTGCCCGCGCAACAGCTACTTTCCGCTCAGGCGCCGGTGGCCGCCACCGTGCGGACGCTGGCCGAGGCCGGAGTGAGCGCGCAGCAGGCCGAACTCGCCAGCTACTTCTTCGCCAGCACCGAGAAGGGGCGGAGCACCGAGCTGCTACACGAACTACTCGAAAGGCTCTAAACAATGACGCAGAAGATTATTGCCCCGCGGCTGCGAGCCGGTGACACCGTGCGCGTGATCGCGCCTTCGTGCTCGCGAAGTTTCGTGATGGAGTACGACAATACGCGGTGGATCGACGAGCGTTTCACCGCCCTGGGTCTGCAGCAGAGCTTCGGTGCGCATGTGGATGAGCGCGACGAATTCGATTCCAGCAGCATCGCGCACCGCGTGGCGGATCTGCACGCTGCGTTCACCGACGAGACGGTCAACGGGGTGCTCAGCGTCATCGGTGGGTACAACGCCAATGAGTTGCTGCCCTACCTGGACTTCGACCTCATCGCCGAGCACCCGAAGGTCTTCTGCGGCTACTCCGATATCACGGTGCTAGCCAACGCCATGCACGCCAAGACCGGGCTGGTGACCTATGTGGGGGCGCACTGGTCCAGCTTCGGGATGCGCGATCACTTCGAACCCACCGGCCAGTGGTTCCACGACGCACTCTTTGGGCACGACTGGCAGATCGAGCACTCCAGTGAATACACCGACGACCCATGGTTCATGGACCAAGACGCACGCACCGTGCATGCTACCGACGGACCCTGGGTGCTACACGAGGGTGCCGCGCAGGGACGCGTGATCGGCGGGAACCTGTGCACGCTGAACCTCTTGCAGGGTACCGAATGGATGCCGCGGCTCGACGGGGCGGTGCTGTTTATCGAAGATGACGCCGCCGGAGATGTGCACGAATTCGCCCGTCAGTTCGCCGCACTGCTTCACAGCGCGGCCGGGCAACGGTTGGCTGGGATTGCGATCGGACGGTTCCAACGGGCAAGTGGCATCGACCGGGCGCTGCTCGAAGCGGTGGTGGCCAAGCACCCGCAACTGGCGCAGCTTCCGGTGGTTGCGAACCTCGACTTCGGGCACACCAGCCCGATGTTCACCCTGCCCATCGGCGGCACTGCGCGGCTTCGGGCCGAAGCCGGCGGCGTCCAACTGAGCCTCGGTCACTAACGCGCCCGGAACACAGTATCCTGCCAGTCGCGGTGCGCGGCCGTATCGTGCGAGATGAGCACGTGCTTGATGTTGGTGTACTCGTCGAAGGAGTACTGGCTCATATCCTTGCCCATGCCCGAGGCCTTGTACCCGCCGTGCGGCATATCCGAAATGATCGGAATGTGCTCGTTGATCCAGACGCACCCGGCCTGAATTTCGGCGGAGGCTCGCAGGGCCAAATTCAGGTCCTTGGTCCAGGCGCTGGCCGCCAGCCCGTAGGGGGTGTTATTGGCCAGTTCCAGGGCCTGGTCGACCTCGTCGAAGGGCAGCACGGTCAGCACCGGGCCGAAGACCTCGTCCTGCACGATGGCCGAGTCTTGTGCCGCCGCGGTGATCAGGGTGGGGCGGTAGAAGTTACCCGGGCGCGCTTCGCGGCGTCCGCCGGCGACCACCTGGGCCCCGTCGCGCACGGCGGCCTGAACCATGGAATCCACCTTGTCCAGGTGCGCCTGGCTGATCAGCGCTCCCATGTCGGTTCCCGGGTCGGTGGGGTCGCCGACGACCATGGCCTCCATCAGCTCGGCGACCCGGGCGACGAACTCATCGAAGCGTGAGCGGTGCACATAGGCGCGGGTTGCGGCGGTGCAGTCCTGACCGCCATTAATGGTGCAGGCCGCCACCGCACCGTGGGCGGCGGCGTTCAGGTCGGCGTCGGCGAACACCACGAAGGGGGCCTTGCCGCCTAATTCCAGGTGCACCCGGGTGCCGCTTTCGGCGGCCAGCGCCATAATGTGCCGGCCTACCGCGGTGGACCCGGTGAAGGAGGTCATGCGCACCAGTTCGTGGCGGATGAGAGCCTCGCCCACCACCGGTCCGGTGCCGACCACGATATTGATCACCCCGTCCGGGAGCCCGGCGGCGTGGGCGGCCTCGGCGAAGAGCAATGAGGTGCCCGGGGTCATTTCGCTGGGTTTGAGCACGATGGTGTTGCCCGCGGCGATGGCCGGCAGAATTTTCCAGGCGGCCATCTGCAGCGGATAGTTCCAGGGGGCGATGGAGCCGATGACGCCGATGGGTTCGCGGCGGATCATCGAGGTGGAATTGCCCAGATAGTCGCCGGCGGCCAGGCCCTGGAGATTGCGCGCGGCACCGGCGAAGAAGCGGACGTTATCGATGGTGCCGGGAATGTCGAACTCGGTGGACATCCGGATGCTCTTGCCGGTCTGGGCGGTTTCCAGTGCGGCGAGCTGCCCGGCGCGGGCCTCGAGTTCGTCGGCCAGGCGGAGCAGGTGGCCGGAGCGTTCGGCCGGGGTCAGTTTGCTCCACGGACCGAAGGCGGTGGCGGCGGCGTTGACCGCGGCGTCGACCTGTTCTGGGCTGGCGGTGTCGATCTCAAGCAGTGGTTCGCCGGTGGCCGGGTTGATGCGGGTGATCGGCTCACCGTTGCCCCGGTGATAGGCCCCGGCGAAGTACTGGTGTCCGTGCGGGAAGTCGGTGCTGGCCATGAAAGCTCCTTGGGTGGGTGGTTAGCGGGAAAGATAGAGTTTGCGCAGGGTGGTGTGGACCTGCCAGTGGGTGCGCATCCCGGCGTGCAGGCGGATCAGGCTTCCGGGGACCAGCTCGAGTTCCTGGGCCGCGAAGCCGTGCGATGCCAGCACCTTCAACGTGGCGGTGCCGACGATGACCAGGAAGTATTCGTCCTCCTCCACATCCTGCATGGCTCCGACGGACATTTCCCAGAGTCCGACGGCGCCTGCCGGAGCGTCGGGTAGTTCGTAGAGCGCGGTGGTGGTCGGTTCCTCGCCGAGGCATTGGGCCGGTTCCACCGGGTGGTGGGTCAGCGGCAGGTCTAGCGCGTTGTGCGCGGTGGCGGCCGGGCGCATCAGGAATCGAATCCCATGCCGAGGGCGTCCATGGCCTTGAGGAAGGCCGAGCGGCGGCCCTGGTTCCGGTCGGCGCGGATCAGC
Organism: Glutamicibacter endophyticus; assembly: GCF_048457885.1. Taxonomy (NCBI): domain Bacteria; kingdom Bacillati; phylum Actinomycetota; class Actinomycetes; order Micrococcales; family Micrococcaceae; genus Glutamicibacter; species Glutamicibacter endophyticus. Next base: position 2,762,563 of record NZ_CP174200.1, on the reverse strand, counting down.
TCATGGGTCATGAGTTTCACCCCGAGCCAGGCGGCCGGTTCGGGTGGGAAGGGCAGGGGTTTGTCGCGGACCATCTGCAATGGCGTCAGTTCGGTGCGTTCCCCGGAGAGCAGGTCCAGCATGACCTTGGCCCCGAAGCGGGTGGCCCCCACGCCGAGCCCGGTGAAGCCGGCGCAGTAGGCGACCCGTCCGTCGTAGGCGGTGTCGAAGAAGGCGAAGAAACGTGAGCAGGTGTCGATCGCTCCACCCCAGGCGTGGGAGAACCGCACCTCGCTCAGCTGTGGGAAGGAGCCGAGGAAATGTGCCGCGAGTTTGCGGAAGGTGGCGGGGTTGGTGTCGTAGCGCGAGCGCACCCGCCCGCCGAAGTGGTAGAGCGCATCGTAGCCGCCGTAGAGGATCCGGAAGTTTCCCTGCTCATCGAGGGTGGGCCGGGCGTAGTGAAAGCGGTTGTTCAAATCCGCCAGGCCGGTGAGTTTCTCCCAGCCAATGGCCTCGCGCTGTTGTTCGGTCAGCGGCTCGGTCATCAGGGCGTAGTCGTAGACCGGGATGGTGTGTAGCCGGTGCCGGGCGAGCAGCGAGGGGAAGGCGTTAGTGGCTAGGGCGACGCGGGCGGCATACACCGCGCCGTCCGCGGTGCCCACGCGGAGCCGGCCGGAGGACTCGGTGAGATCCTCGGCGCGGCTGTGCTCGAAGATGCGCACCCCCAGCTCACGGCAGACGCGGGCCAGTTCCCAGGCCAGCTTGGCCGGGTGCACCAGCACGGTGCCGGTGCGGTCCCAACTGCCGGCCAAGAAGTCCGGTGAGTCGATCATCGCCCGGGTGGCCGCGGCATCCAGGAAGTCAACCTGTGCATGCTCTTGGGCTTCTTCGCGGAGCCACGCCACCTGATGCGCCTCGGTGGCCACCGAGAGCACGCCCTGCTCGACGAGATCGACGTCCATCGAGTACCGCTTAATGGTGTCGATCAGTTCGGCGAGGTTGGCGAAGCCCAATTCGGTCAGCCGGGCGTTCTCGGTGGGCAGGTGGGCTTGGCCGTTGGATTCGCCGTGCACCAGCGAGGCCTCGCAGAAGCCGCCGTTGCGTCCGGAGGCAGCCCAGCCGATGCGTTGGGCCTCAAGCAGGACGACGTTGCGCCCCGGGTCGCGTTCCTTCGCCTGCAGCGCGGTCCACAGCCCGGTGTAGCCGCCGCCGACGATCAGCAGGTCGGCCTGTATCTCGGTGTTCAGCGCGCCGGCCGCGGCGGGGCGGCGGTCGCTATCGAGCCAATAGGGGGTGTGGCTGGCGCCGGCTAAGGCGTGGTCGATGGCCGCGGGGGAGATGCGGCGCTCGTGCCGGTCAAAGGTGGTTTCGGTCTGTGGTGCCATGATGGGTCCTCGGTGGGTCGGTCGATGCTCCTAACGGGTGGGCATGACGCGACGACCAGGGTCCCAGGGTAAGGGTGCTTCCGCGCTCCAAGCGTTGCCGGGAGTCGGGGAGCAAGGGCAGGTGAGGGCAGGATTCCAGGCGCTAGCCACGGTATCCCTCTTCTCAAACAAGCCTCGAATGAATGTGATTCATATCATGTATACGTGAGGTGGGGGTGGGCCGTCAATGGCCGGGGTTGGACGGTTCCGGCGCAAAGTAGAGATCGCTGTGGAGTTTGCAGCCCGGATTGAACCGTGCGGCGCAGTGCGGACACTGCTCGCTGGCCAAGTAACTGGTAACGCTCAGCTCGTGGCGGCACACCCCGCAGAGCACCACCGGTTCCGCGCGGCGCTCCACCGGCCACGGCTGGGCCGGGTGATCCGCGAGCTCGGCATGGCACAGATGGCAGGGGTAGTAGTAGCCGCAGCAGATGAATTTGATGGCGATGACATCGAGGGCGGTGTGATAGTGCGCGCAGCGGGTCTGCGCATCCATCTGCACCCCGCGTACCTCAACTGCCTGGCTCATGCCACCGAGTTTAGTCGCCGTAGCGTGGCTCGCGGTGCCCGGACCTGGGTTCGGGTGCGCCGCAGGTGCATCGCGCAGAGCAGCATCACCGCGAATTCGGCCACCGCCATCCACGCCATGGAGGCGCTCGCCGTGGCGTGCCCGGAGTGGCCGGCCCCATGCTGATGGACCCATGGAAGACCGAGGATCAGCAGGGCATGAACGATAACCATGAGCCCGCTCATCAGCATCAGGCCGCCTAGCGCCCCGCCGCGCCATGTCTCCAGCGCGCATTTGCCGCAGAGCCCGGCCATGGCCACGAGGGCCACCGACCAGTAGGCGCCGTGGTGGCCAGCGATGGCCATGACCACGTGGGCGAACGCCAGCAGCGCGGACAGCATGGCGATCACCCGCGTGGTCAGGCCGCTCATGCTACTTCTCGCCCGCGCAGCAGCCCGAGTCGCCATTCGAGTCGCTCGCGCAGCAACCGTGCTTGGCCGGCTCGGGGACGTCGAGCACCGGGGAACGGTCGAAGAACCCCTCGGGACGCAACGTGAAGCCCACGGTGTCTACCGGCATGATCGGCCAATCTTCGGTGCGCGGGAAGTGGGTAAGCGCGAAGCTGTGCCACAGGCTGATCTGTTCGGTGTCCACGTTGTGGTTGGCCTTGACCCAGTCGGCCATGCCGCTCACGCCCGGGTTCTGGTTGACGAAGTCGCCGGTGGGGTAACGCTGCGCAGCGTCGCGCTTGGTCACCCAGAGCGACTTGGTGGCGAAGCTGGCCCGCTTGTTCACGCTCGAACCCTCGGCGGCCAACATGGTGGGGTTACCCTGCGGCAGCAGCTTGTAGCCCACCGGGTGACCCAATCGGTTCGTCGACTGCGGGTTGGTCACGATCCAGCTGCGTCCGGCTTCCATTCGGGTATCGCGGGCCGCTTCCTGTTCGGTGGCCAGCACCCGGTGGCTACGGGTGAAGGCGTTGCCGCGCGGGTTCTCCTCGCTGAAGGGCAGGCGCACGGCTTCTTCTTCGATGACGCGGCTGGGACCGTCGTCCAGCGCGAAGTCCAATCGCGCGCCGAAGATGTGCTGGTGGAAGGGGGCGCCGAGCCCGGGGGCCAGCTCGGAGGCGAAGCGTTCGTCGCGCATGGCCGAGGTGAAGACGATGCCGGTGGCCTTGGCCTCGAATTCGATGGTGCCATCGAGGTAGAGGTACCAGTAGAAGCCGTAGTCGTAGTTGCCCACGGTGGTGAAGAAGGAGATCACCAGGCGGCGGTTGCGGCGCGTGTATTTGACCCCGGACCAGTCGTCGGAGTGCTTGGCCAGGATCGAGGCGTCCTCTTCGTGCATGCAGATGCCGTTGAGGATGGTGCGTGGGTTGCCCTGGTTGTCGGCGATCACCGGGGAGATGTAGTGGATTTCGCCCAGGCAGTCGCAGCCGAGTTCCAGGGAGTTGGCGCAGGAGCCGATGAGGTACTCGCCGGTGTCGAAGTAGTTCTGCCAGCTGCGCACCGGGGACGGGTCGCCGTAGGGGACGAGCATTTCGGCGATGGAGGCTCGGTTCAAAATGGTGCGGCGCGCGCCCTTGTCCTTATCGTCGAAGGCGATGTTGTAGAGCACCAGGCCCTCGCGCATGTCGAAGCCGACATCCAGCGACCACTTTTCCCATTCGACGTGGTTGCTGTCGCTGACGCTGAAGCTCGGGCCCTCGGGCTGGGTGATCTCGATGGGCTTCTGGCTGGTGCGCAGCTCTCCGGTCAGCGAGGGGTCGGTGTAGTTGCCATGCTCGGCCGGGATGTCGACGACACCGAAATCCAGGATCTGGTCGACCTGCTTCGCGATGGTGTCCACGTAGACCACCAGCCCGTCGATGGGGTGGGCCCAGGCAGAGTCGGTGGGGTGGTCCTGGCGGAAAGCCAGGCCGCGCAGCATGCGGCGGCCGACCTCCTCGGGATATTCGAAGACGCCGGCGGAGAGCGGGGCCACGCGCACCTGTTCGGTGTTCAGTCCGCGTTTGGCCAAGGCCTCGACCCAGCGCGGGTCGGCGTTGACGATTTCTTCGACGCTTCCGAAGTCTTCGGCGAGTACCGGCAGCTGCCCGGTGGCGCCCGGGTCGAGCTCGGTGACCGACTCGACGCTACCCTCGCTCAGGTTCAGCACGATGTCCTTGGGCTCGTTCAGCTTCACATCCAGCGTCATCACACGCACGCGGCGTTGCTGCGGGTGCTGCACGCTGGGGTCCTCGAGTCCCAGGTAGGCGACGCGGGTGTCGCTCCCGAAGAGGGAGTTGGCGGACAGTAGCTCGCGGGCCTGATGCACCTCGTCGGCGGACAGCAGCTGGTAGTTGGCGGTCTGGACGGTCATTGGAGACTCCTGTGTGCGGTGTTGGGTGGGTCACGTGTTTCTCTCTGACTGTAGAGAATAATCGCTGAGTAGACTCGAAGACAAGAGGTTGTGACAAACTTCTGGCCCACGCACCTAGGATTGAGCCATGCCCCGGATTATCGACCACGACTCAAAACGCCGCGAGATTATCGAGATTACGTGGCGCTTCATAGCCCAACACGGCTACGACAAATTGAATCTGCGGGATCTGGCGGCCGCCGCGGGATATGCCAACGGCGGGCTGAAAACCTACTTCGCCACGCGGGATGACATCTTGGTGGCCACCTTCCAGTTCGTCTTTGACTCGACCAACCGACGAATCGAAAAAGAGACCCAGGGACTCGAGGGATTCGCCGCGGTGCGAGCCTTCGCCCGTGAAGTGATGCCCCTAGATGAGCGGCGTCGCGACGAGGCGCGCGTGGTGGTGCACTTCTGGCATATGGCCTTGCAACACCGCACCTTTGGTGAGCTCAACGCCCGCTCCATGGATGACTGGCGGCACCGGCTCGATCGGTGGTTGGGCCAGGAACTACCCGAGGGTCAGGTGCGCGCCGCGCGAGATGGACTGATGAACTTCCTCATGGGGACCCAGTCCGCCGCGGTGCTCGACCCGCAGGTCAATACCGCCACGAGCCTGCAAGAGCAACTCGACTTCATCGTGCAGACCCTGCAGCGGCTCGCGGTCGAGCGGCGGGGCTAGCGGCCCGCGACGATCTGCCGTACATTCATCTGTGAGGCGCGCCTCATCGGGCTGTACTACCGCGCGCCGCGGAGGACTTATGTATCAAACTCAACAGGTGGATTCCTTTGCCGCGTGGTCGCGGCTCATTTCGCAGGCCTTCGTGCCCTTGGAATCGGAACAGGTCGCCTCCGGTCATTTCTCGGCCTCGTTGGCGGTGAATATGCTCGACGACATCGGTTTGATGCGCATCGCGTCCAAACCACATGCGGTGTTGCGTACCGACGCGCTGGCCGCTGCCGGCGACGGGGCCTACTTCAAGGTTTCGCTCCAGGTCACCGGGCACGGGATGTTGATCCAGGATGGCCGGGAAGTCACCCTGGCCCCTGGTGAGCTGGCCATCTACGACACCCAGCGCCCCTACTCACTGGTCTTCGACGCCCCGGCCAAGGTGATGGTCGTGATGATCCCGCAGGATAACTTCCGGCTCACCCGTGCCGAGGTGGCGCAGATTACCGCCACCAAACTCGATGCCGCACACCCGCTGACCGGCACCGTCGCACCCCTGCTGAGTCATTTGGGGGAGCATTTGCCGCACTGGGATAACTACGGCGGTGCGGCACTGGCACATAATGCGGTGGACCTACTGGGCACCGCGATGTCATCCATCCTGGGGAGCACCGTTCAGGGTAGCGCCCGGGAACGTCAACGTCGCGGCATCCTGCAATTTATCGAGCGGCACCTAGCGGATCCGCGGCTGAACGCGCACTTTGTGGCCGAAGCGAATTTCATGTCGGTCCGCACCCTGCACGCACTGTTCGCCGACCAGCCGCGCACCGTGGCGGCCCATATTGCCGCGCTGCGCATGCAACGAGCCGCGGAATTGTTGATCGACCCGCTATTGGCCACGGTGCCGGTGCAGTCCATCGGCGCTCGGGTGGGCTTCACCGACGCCTCGGGCTTCAGCCGGGCCTTTACCCGCGCGCACCGGATATCGCCCACGGCCTACCGACGTGAGCATCTGACCGTGTCGTAACGCAATGCACAGATCGTCAAGGACCCTGCGCAGATTGCCAAGGCAATCGAGGTGCCCCTCACAGATCCTTAGAGGCAATACTGAATCAAAGGTCAAGGAGTAGGCATGGGACTGGGCCAACGCACGATCGGGATTCCCGCGCTCGTAGTGATGATCATCGCCGCCAGCGCACCACTGACGGTGGTCGCCGGAGGAGTCAGCACAAACTTCGCCGTCACGGGCATGCTCGGGGTGCCGCTATCCTTCGTCGTGCTCGGTGTGGTGCTACTGATCTTCAGCCTCGGCTACACCGCGATGAGCCGGCAGATTTCGAACGCCGGTGCCTTCTACGCCTACATCGCCGAGGGGCTGGGCAAGGCCAGCGGCGTCGGTGCCGCGATGGTCGCCGTCGTCAGCTACAACCTGATGCAGATCGGCATCTACGGGCTTTTCGGATTCGCTTCGGCCTCCTTCGCCGGTAGCCTCTTGGGCTGGGACATCCCGTGGTGGGTCGGTGCCTTGGCCGGTTGGCTCGTGGTGGGGGTGCTCGGCTTGAATCGAGTGGATTTCTCCGCCAAGCTGCTCGGAATTGTGGTGGCCCTCGAATTCGTGATCGTCACCGTGTACGACATCATTGCCATCGCCCAGGCACCCGAGGGCCTGGATGCCAGCGGCTTCACGCCGACCGAACTTTTCGCCCCGGGACTCGGTGCAGTGCTCGCCTTTAGCATCGCGGCCTTCATGGGCTTTGAATCCGGCACCATCTACAACGAAGAGGTGAAGGATCCCAAGCGCACCGCCCGCTGGGCCACGCTCATCGCGGTGAGCATTATCGCCGTGTTCTACGCCTTCTCCGCCTGGTCCGTGGCCATGGGGGAGGGCTCCTCGAATGTGGTGGCCGCCGCCGGCGAATTCGGGCCCGACCTGATCTTCGTGTTCCTCGGTAAATTCGCCCCGACCTGGTTCGTGGACGTGGCCAACCTGATGTTCATCACGAGCCTGTTTGCCGCGTTGCTGGCTTTCCACAATGTGGTGGCCCGTTACTTTTACGCCATGGGTCGCGGCGGGGCGCTCCCGAGTTTCCTGGCACGCACCTCGCGGCGCAGCCACTCGCCCATCGCCGGTTCGATGACGCAGTCCGTGTTGGCGCTGCTGGTCATTATCATCTTCGCGGTCGTCTCGACCGGGAAGGAACCGCTGTTCATCGTGCTGACCATGTTCACCTGGATGACCAACGCCGGTGCCTACGGGCTGGTGCTGCTGATGGCGCTGACCTCCTTCGCCGTCCTGGGCTACTTCGCCAAGCGCCGCACCGTGGACTCGCTGATCACCCGGGTCATCGCCCCCTTGGCCGCCGGACTGATGCTCGGCTACATCTTCATCCAGATCGTCGTGAACTTCGATGTGCTCATCGGGCTCGAGGAGCCCGGCGCGCTGCCGTGGGTCTTGCAGGGCATCGTGATCCTGCCCGGGGTGATCGCGTTCCTCATTGCCCAGTGGGTGCGCACCGAACGCCACGCCGTGCCCGCGGATGACACCGTCCAATCGACCAACCACTAAGTACCGAGACATTAGGGAGAACACCATGGGCTACGCCAATGCCACCGAACTTCTGGCCGCTATCACCGAACCGGGAGCCGACCAGCAGGTGCTGGATCCGGCCACCGGAGCACCGGTCGGCGCCGTGCGCAATCGCACGGTGGACGAGCTGAACGACGCCGTGGCCGCGGCGCGGGCCGCGCAACCGGCCTGGGACGCACGCGGACATGAGGAGCGTTGCGCGCTCCTGAACGCGGCCGCCGATGCCATCGAGGAGAACGCCGAGGCGCTGGCCGAGCTCCTTTCGCGCGAACAGGGCAAACCGCTCAATGGCCCGAACGCCCGCTTTGAGGTTGGTGGCTCGGTGGCTTGGCTACGTGCCGCCACGGCCTATGACGTCGAACCCGAGGTGGTCGTGGACGACGGGGAAACCTACGCGGTGAAGCACTACCGCCCGCTGGGTGTCGTCGGAGCCATTGGCCCGTGGAACTGGCCGATGATGATCTCCATCTGGCAGATCGCCCCGAGCCTGCGCATGGGCAACACCGTGGTGCTCAAGCCCAGCGAGAACACCCCGCTGTCGGTACTGGCGCTGGGGCATGTGCTGAACCAGGTGCTACCGGCCGACGTGCTGCACATCGTGCCCGGCGGCCGTGACGTGGGTGAATCGCTGTCCGGCCACCCGGAGATCGACAAGATCATGTTCACCGGTTCCACTCCCACCGGCAAGGCCATCATCCGCTCCTCGGCCGACACCGTGAAGCGGCTGACCCTAGAACTGGGCGGTAACGACCCGGGCATCGTGCTGGAAGATGCCGATCCGCAGGCCATCGCCCAAGATCTGTTCTGGGGTGCGTTTATCAACACCGGCCAGACCTGCGCGGCACTCAAGCGCCTGTATGTGCCCGAATCCATCTACGATCAGGTCTGCCAGGCGCTGTCCGAGGTGGCCGGTGCCATGCCTATGGGCGTGGGGCTCGATGAAAACAATGTGCTCGGCCCGCTGCAGAACAAGGCGCAGTACGAGATCGTCTCCGGCCTGGTGCAGGATGCGGTGTCCTCCGGCGCCCGGGTGCTGCTCGGTGCCAACCCAGATACCGAGGCGGCCGGATACTTCTACCCAACCACCTTGATTGCCGACATCGACCCGCAGAACCCACTGGTTGTCGAGGAGCAGTTCGGCCCGGCGCTTCCCATCGTGAAGGTCAAGGATGTCGAGGAAGCCATTGAACTAGCCAACTCTCTGCCGGTGGGGCTTGGCGCCTCGGTGTGGAGTAGCGATAAGGCCAAGGCCACCGAGGTGGCCGCGCAGATCAAGGCCGGTACCGTCTGGGTGAACTCACACGGCACCATCGACCCGCGGGTGCCTTTCGGCGGTGCCAAGCAGTCGGGTTACGGACTCGAATTCGGGCTTGACGGACTGAAGGCCCTGGCACAGCCACAGATCATCAAGGCCTAATCCGCCGGAGACAGCGCCGGGCGACGAGGTTTCGTCGCCCGGCGCTGTGCTGTCTCGCGCGCACTGGGCACTTCTGCTAGCGTGAATAAAAAGCAACGAGTGAAACAGGTGTTTATGTATCGCAAGGCCGTAACTCTGGGTTACGTTGTCGTCTTTTGCTTGGCGATGTCGTTGGCGTCGCAGGCCGAATTTCCAAGCCAGCCCGGCGTGATTCTGGTGGGTTTGACCTTCCTCGCGCTTGCCGGCCGGATCGCTGTGCTGGCGCTGCGCTACACGCGAGCACGGGCTCGTTAGAACTCGAAGTAGTCGCTGAAGTTTGCCCCGTTGTCGGTCGAGTTGATGAGCGCCCGCGCGGTCGCAACCCACAGCACATTCTCGCCCTCGGCGTTCGACGCGTAGTTCATTTGCTGCATCGGTTCGGACACCCGGCCGCTTTCTTTCCACGTCAAGCCCGCGTCGGCGGAGATGTAGACGCGCCCGTCCGGTGCTATGCCCGCCGCGTCTTTGGGAGTGGCGAAGGAAACGTATTGCACGATGGGGCTGGACTCCACCAGCTGCCAGGTTTTTCCGTTGTCTTCGGAGCGCTGGATTCCGGCCTCCGTGGTGCCCAAGACGACCTTGCCTTCGGGATGCCCCGCGAGGACCGCCGGGGCGAACTGAGTTTGGCTCTTGTCCCATTTCTTTCCGTCGGTACTTAATAGCAGCTGCCCGTCGAATCCGATGAGCCCACCCTGGCTAAGGGTGAGCGCGTGGAAGTCCGATTGACCTTCGCGGGAGAGCGTGGTCCATGTGCGTCCGCTGTCATCGCTACGTAGCAGGCCCATTGGGTTGGGCAGATTGGAGCCCTCGCCCGGGTGCCCTGAAGCATAGAAGGTCCCCTCGGTTCCCGCTTCGGTGAACCCCATGTAGTCGTTGGTTGGTCCTAGCTGGGTGACCTGGCCTTCGGTGACGTCGAATACTCCATGGTGGGTGGCTAGGAGCACTTGGCTTTGGTCGGGGCGAACGCTGATGCCGTGGATGTGGGTTTGCGGGAAGGTCTCGGCTCGCGCCGCTGAGCTGGGTTCGCTGGAGCTAGAGGCGGAGGTGCTGGGGGAGGAAGAGGACTCGGCTGGGGTCTGGGCAGCAGGATCGGTAGTGCCGCAGGCGCTAAGCGTGGCAGAGAGAAGAACCGCGAGGGCGGTTAAGGGCAGAACTTTACGTGGCATGGTGAGATTCCTTGGGGAGGACAAGCATGGATCCCGGGGCCCTACGGCACCGGGCGGACGAAAGTGGCGACCGAAATGATTCCGGTGATTCGTCTCTAAGTCCTGCTGATCCCAAGGTCTTGCACACTCACCCGCGGGGTGCGCTGCGGGTGGAGAGATGGAATGACTGGTTGCGCGCTGACCACCTGCAACCGGATGCTGTCTCTAGCCGGTAGATCTGCAGGGGTGGGGCCGGCGCCCTGTAGCGGTGATTCATCGTCCGCCGCCCGATCGAGTACCGGGCAACTGTCATTGGCCGTGCAGTCTGCGCTGTCCACCGAGGTCAACTGCGTCGAGTGGTGGCTCGAAGCCTCCGGCGAATGTTGCGTCATCCCCACACACAGCACGCCCGCCAATACCGGAAGTGCCACCAGCAATAAGGCCATGAGCATGCGTGGCGCGTAACGCGCCGCGTACATGCCGGTCATGGCCACTCCTGTCTTTGCCGTGGTTGAAGCCCGCGTGGGCGAGCCGCCGTTAGCCTATGCGGCGTAGCTGTGTGGGGGATAAGTGCGCGTCGTGCAGTGCACCTAGTGGTTGAGCAGCGTGATGTTAATGGGGTCCATCTCGCTACCGGCCGGGTACTGGCCATTGAAGAGAGCGGAACCGGCGTCCGTGAGCGTCACGGTGTAGCCGATGCGCTTCATGCCGAAGGCCTCACCACTGTCGGTTTGCTGAAGATCAGCGATCGCCACGCGCGCGTCATCTGTATCGATGCTCAGTTGCAATCCAGCCGGTCCATGGACGATCCGCGGCTTGGCGATGTCGAGTTTCATCATCCCGCCGTGGCCAGCGAAGCTGAGCTTGCCCCGGAACCAATACTCACCCTCGGGCACCTCGGTGACATAGTCCTGCGGGAAGGCCAGCGCGCGGCCTTGCTGCCAGACGCCGTCGTGAGCTTCGATGCGCCCATCGGGTAGGGACGAAATGTAGCCGACGAAGGAGCTTTTGACGCCCCACAACAGGTGCGGTTTGAGGGCGTCTCCACCAGCGGGTGAGGTCATAGTTCTCTTGGCCTTTCCGTTGCGAAAATCTCTGATCAGCATAGGGCCAAGAGGCTTGGCTGCGCACCTTTGTGGCTTTGCTGGACGTCCGTTATTCGGGTAGGTCGTCGTAGATGAGTTCGTCGATGCCCGTGGCGAAGGGCTCACCGAAGTCATCAAGCACGATCTGGACGTTGGATATTTGCGTGCCGTCGGCCAGGGTGGCCTGAGCATTCATCCAGCTTCCGTTCCAATATCCCAGATCGAAAGTGACCATGGGGTACTTCACCGCGAGGTTGTACTCGAGAGCTTCGGTGGCCTGACCGTAAAGTACGGCGGATCCCACGGCACACAGGATGACTCCGACCATGAGGCATCCGCCCACGATAAGTTCGGCCCGGATATTGGCGCGATTTGCGTAGGTTTGAAACTTTTGGGCCAACGCCGGGAAACGATGGCGACGAAATAGCCCGTGTATCAGAAGTGGTGCTGCAACAAGCAACAAGACCAGCGCCACGCAGAACAGGATCAACGGCGTACTGAAGTCGAGCTGTTGATCCAAGGCTGGTGTCCCCTCAACAAATAAATTCGGGTCAGTAGAAAAATTAGTCTCATCCTATGGGGGTGGTGGCATGCTGGCAAGAAGCTGAACCAGGTACGAGTAGAGCATGATCTGGCAACGGCGAAGTACCGAGTGGGCCGCACATCATTAGCCAGGGCGGAATTTTCCTTGGCAGGTCATAGTGCACCACCTCAATCCCTCCCGACGGGTGGACGCAACGGGATTAGGGGCGACCCTGCACGGCAACGGTGGGACCAAAAAGCAGAACTGGCGTGGAACCCGCGGTGGGTTCCACGCCAGTATGCGTGCGCCGAAGCGCTTTAGGCGGTGACGAATCCGTCGGCGACATCTAGTGCCTTCTCGAGACGGCCGAGCGCCTTGATGAGCAGGTCGTCGTCGATATTCATGGCCGGCACTACGTGGATGCGGTTGAAGTTCGCGAAGGGCAATAGTCCCTCGGCCTTAGCCGCGGCGATGATTTCGTTCATTTCCGGGGACGAACCACCGTACGCCGCCATGGGTTCGCGCGTCTGACGGTTTTTGACTAGTTCGATTGCCCAGAACACGCCCTGACCGCGCACCTCACCAATGGACGGGTGACGCTGGGCGAACTCACGCAGCGTCGGACCAATGATGTCCTCGCCTAGTCGCTTGGCGTTGGACACCAGCTGCTCGTCCTCCATCGCGTTGATGGTGGCGACCGCGGCGGCACAGGCCAAGGGGTGACCCGAATAGGTCAGTCCGCCCGGGTACGGACGCTCCCGGAAGGTTTCGAAGATCTCCGGGGAGATCGCCACCCCGCCGAGGGGGACGTATCCGGAGTTCACTCCCTTGGCAAAGGTGAGTAGATCCGGAACCACACCCCAGGTATCGACCGCGAACCATTCGCCAGCCCGGCCAAAGCCCGACATCACCTCGTCGGCGATGTACACAATGCCGTACTTGCGGGTCAGCTCGCGCACGCCCTCCATGTAGCCGGCCGGTGGCAGGTAGATACCGGCGGTGCCCGGAATGGACTCCAGGATGAGCGCCGCAATAGTCTGCGGACCCTCGAGCACAATGGTTTCTTCCAAGTGCTGCAGCGCGCGCTCAGTTTCTTCGGCTTCGCTGCTGGAGTGGAAGTACGAACGGTACGGGTAGGCCGGTCGGAAGTGCACGATCCCGTCGCTGGCATGATCCGAGGCAAAGCGCCGTGGGTCGCCGGTGACGTTCACGGCCAAGTGGGTTCCGCCGTGGTAGGACCGATAGGCGGAGAGCACCTTATGCCGCCCGGTGTGCAGGCGTGCCATCCGGATCGCGTGCTCATTTGCGTCGGCTCCACCATTGGTGAAGAAGATCTTGTTGAGCTCGCCCGGGGTGCGTTCGGCAATGAGCCGGGCGGCCTCAGACCTGGCGGTATTCACATGCGCCGGAGCGATCGTGCATAGACGCGCGGCCTGCTCCGCAATGGCGGTAATCACCGTCGGATGCTGGTGGCCGATATTGGTGTTGACCATCTGGCTGGAAAGGTCGATAAATTCCTTACCTTCCCCGTCCCACACCTTGGAACCCTCGGTTTTGAGCACCGTCATCGGTGAAAACGGCCCTTGGGCCACCCACGAGTGGAAGACATGCTCACGGTCCAGCTCATAGGCCCGTCGGCCCTCGGCGATCTCTGCCTGGGTGACGGCGGCCTGCTCGGCTAGTTGGTCGGTCATCGACGATGCCCTTTCGCTTGGTACGAAATCATCCGGTGGTGGTTAGTCGTTCTGTGGGAAGCCGAGGTTGATGCCCCCGTGGCTCGGATCGAGCCAGCGTGAGGTGACGACCTTGTTACGCGTGAAGAACTTGAAGGCCTCCGGTCCGTAGGCGTGCTGGTCGCCGAAGAGCGAAGCTTTCCAGCCGCCGAAGGAGTGGTAACCCACCGGAACTGGAATGGGAACATTGATCCCGACCATGCCGACCTGAATTTCGTTCTCGAAACGCCGGGCCGCACCACCGTCGTTGGTGAAGATCGCGGTGCCGTTGCCGTAGGGGCTGGAATTGATCAGATCGATGCCTTCGTCGAAGCTGTCGACGCGTACGACTGAAAGCACCGGACCGAAGATCTCGTCGGTGTAGATCGACATATCGGGGGTGACTTTGTCGAAGAGCGTGGGATTCAAGAAGAACCCTTCGCCGTCCGCGTCGACGTTCCCACCGCGCCCATCGACGACCAGTTCGGCCCCGGAGTCGACCCCCGCGTCAATGTAGCCGGCGACCTTGTCGCGGTGCTCGCCGGTGATGAGCGGGCCCATATCGCAGCCGCGGGTACCGTCTCCAACGCGCAATTTCTTCGAGCGTTCGGCGATCTTCGCAACGAGTTCGTCTGCGATGGGCTCAACGGCCACGACCACGGAGATTGCCATGCAGCGCTCGCCAGCTGCCCCGTAGCCAGCGTTGATGGCCATGTCTGCCGCCAGATCAAGGTCGGCGTCGGGTAGCACAAGCATGTGGTTCTTCGCGCCACCGAAGGCCTGGACGCGCTTACCGTGGGCCGTGCCGGTGGAGTAGACGTACTGCGCGATCGGGGTGGATCCGACGAAGGATACCGAGGAAACACGCGGATCGGTCAAGAGCGTATCGACCGCTTCTTTATCTCCGTGCACCACGTTGAGCACCCCGTCGGGTAGCCCGGCTTCCTTCATGAGTTCGGCGAGCCACTGCGAACTGCTCGGGTCCTTTTCGCTGGGCTTGAGCACCACGGCGTTGCCCGAGGCAATGGCGACCGGGAAGAACCAGAGTGGCACCATGGCGGGGAAATTGAACGGCGAGATGATGACCGAGACGCCCACGGGCTGGCGCAAGGAGTGCACATTCAGGTTGGTCGATGCACTCTCGGTGTAGTCGCCCTTGAGCATGTAGGCGGCGTTGCATGCCAGTTCAACGACCTCGAGCCCGCGGTTGACCTCGCCCAGGGCATCATCGAGTACCTTGCCATGTTCGGCGGTGATGATGGCAGCTAGCTCATTCTTGCGCGAGGCCAGGAGTTCGCGGAAACGGAACATGATGGCGGTGCGTCGTGTCAGCGAGGTGGCCGCCCATCCCTTGGCGGCGGTGTGGGCAGCTGCGATGGCCGCCTCTGTGGTGGCCTTCGAAGCGAAGGCAACCTGACGGGCGACCTGGCCGGTGGCAGGGTTGTAAACCTTACCGGTTCGACTCTCGCCATCGCCGCTGAAAGGTGCGTTGTTGACCCAGTGCTGGAGGGTGTCGGTCAGGGTGATGGTCATGATCATGTCCTTCGTTGGGGTCGTGTTCTTCTCCCATCCTGCGCCACAAATGTGTTGTAGAACACTGGCACTATGTCATGATTTCTTAGAGATCCGTGACGTTGTGTAAAGGGGCTGGCGGTATTGGGCGAGTTGCGAGTGCGCGACGTGTTGGCATTGAGCGAGGTTGAATCCGCCGACCCCGTGATACTTAGTGGCCAGGCGGCACTAGGTGCCGAGGTGCGCTGGGTTCATATGACCGAGGCGGCCGACACCATCGAGCTCCTTGTCGGTGGCGAGTTGGTGTTGACCACCCTGCGCAATGTGCCCGCCGACGAAGCTAGCGTGCGACAGTTCATCGAGGGACTGCGTCAGGCCGGGGCCGTGGGCGTGATGATCGAGATACTTCCGGGTATGTCTGAACGTGCCGATGATCTGGCGCGACTATTGCAGCGCTGGGGCGGTGGCCTAGATTTTCCGGTGGTCTGGTTGCGCCGACGAGTGCGGTTCGTGCGAATCACCGAGGTGATTCACCAACTCCTAATGGCCGAGCAACTGCGTGCCGTGGAGTTTTCCCGCAAGGTGCACGAAATCTATACCGAACTATCGCTGAACGAGGCCGATGAGCGGACAATCGTCTCGCGCACCGCACAATTACTGAGTGCACCTGTGGTGCTTGAGGATGTGAGTCATCGGGTACTGGCTCACGCGGGAAGCGATAGTCCCGAAGATCTGCTGGCCCAGTGGACAAGCCGCTCAAGGTTTGTGCCCTACCCGGAGCGCACGGGTCGCAGCCGCGGCGTGGAACGCTGGTTGCAGACACCCGTGGGCGCCACGCACCGCCGATGGGGTCGGCTCGTGGTGCCGCAACAGCTTGATGACGACGCCAATGCCTCGCTGGTTCTCGAACGCGCGGGGCAAACTTTGACTATCTCGCGGCTGGCAGGCCGCGACGAGCAAGAGTTACTGTTTCAGGCGCGAACCTCGCTACTTCATGAGCTGGGTCAGGCCCATTCGCTCGCCGAGTCTGAGGTGCAGGTACGTGCCGCGTCTCTTGGGCTGGATCAAGCGGAGTGGTATGTTCCGATCGTGGTGGCTATCGGCCCAGGAGCGGAGCTGACCCCTACCCGGATTCAATTGCGCGAACGCGGGGTACTTCAGGCTTTGGACCGCGTCGCCGAACGCATGGGAGTCGGCGCACTCACCGGTTCGTTTCGCGCCGGTCTCATCGCGGCCCTTTGGCCGGTCGCAGAGCTCGGGCAGCTCCCCACTCAGCTGCAAAGGCTTTGTCGAGAGCTGGACGGAGAAGCATCGACCAGTATTGCGATTGGAGTTGCTGAGGAACGCCGGAGCATCAGTGGTTGCGCCCACCAGCTGGAGGAAGCGGCGCAAGTGGCGCAGATCGTCACGGCACTGCCGACTCGCAGTAGACCCTATTACCGCTTTGCGGACCTCAGGTTACGAGGTGTACTTGCTGCCATGGGCGGCGACGGGCGGATGCGTGCGCTGGTGCGCGCCGAATTGGGGCCGCTGCTCGAATCCGGCGATAACGAGGCATTGGAACTTCTCGAACGCTACCTAGAGCATGGCGGAAACAAGTCGGCACTAGCCAAGGCCGGGTATTTTTCGAGACCTACGCTGTATGCCCGACTCGCGCGGCTCGAGGAACGGCTCGGGTTGTCGCTGCAAAGCGCCGAATCTCGTACGAGCCTTCATGTGGCCTTGATGTGGCATCGCCTTCACGGGTAGGGCCGATGCGTTCAGGTGCGCAGTCAAAGCATCAGGGCCATGCAATAGCCCGCGCGTGGCAAGACTGAGATGATAAGGGCATGCCAATTCTGAATAAGGACATGACCCTGTGCATCTCACTCTCCGGACGGCCGTCCAATTTGGGGACCCGATTTCACAACTACCTCTATGAGCAGTTGGGGCTGAACTTCATTTACAAGGCCTTTAGTACCGAGGATATCGCCGCGGCGATCGCTGGCGTGCGCGGGCTGGGGATTCGCGGGTGCTCGGTGTCCATGCCGTTCAAAGAGGCGGTGATCGAGCTGGTGGATGAGCTCGAAGAATCGGCACGCGCGATCGAATCGGTCAATACCATCGTGAACGACAACGGGGTGCTCACCGCCTCCAATACCGACTACGAAGCCGTGGCATCGCTACTTGAAACGCATAAGGTGGACCCGGCTTCCAGCGTGCTGGTGCGCGGCTCGGGTGGGATGGCTAAGGCTGTGGTGGCGGCCTTCCGCGGCGCCGGCTTCGAGGACCTTACAGTGTTGGCCCGCAATGAAGCAGCCGGACGTGCCCTTGCCGAGAAGTACGGGTATAGCTGGGTGGGCGCAGACCCGGAGCCGGGGCACCAGGTCTTGGTGAACGTGACCCCGCTGGGGATGACCGGGGACCAGTCGGATGAACTGTCTTTCGGAGTCGAGCACATCGCCCAAGCGACGACGGTGTTCGATGTGGTGGCCTTCCCGGCCGAAACCCCGCTGATCCGTGAGGCGCGCGCACAGCAGGTGCCGGTGATTACCGGTGCCGAGGTGGTCGCGTTGCAGGCTGCTCGTCAATTCGAACGCTACACCGGCATTGCCCTGAGCGATGAACAGGTGCGTGAGGCTTCGGAGTTCTCCCGCGCCCAGATATAGCGAATCATTGCCACTGGACAGCTGCCTGTAGGCAGCCGTCCTAAGGCTCCTCATGCTCTGGCCCCTCGCCGGGTGAGCTACGTGTCGGCGTCGGAAGGCTTTACTGCCACCGGCGCCGATCGACTTTTCAACGGCCGCTGGTGGTCGAGCCCGGCCCTGGCCGCGCGAAAATTTTCCTCTGCCAATCAACCATATGTGGTCGGTGACATGGCCCACTTTTCTCCACCCGGTGATCGTCAAATTTGCTTGCAACATCCTCTTGTGAGCCCTTTGAACTCATGTAATAGTTATTGGCAACTATTCACTATAAAAGCACTCGCTTGCACCTCATGAAGGGTTTTGGATCAATGTCGATTCCCAACCACAAAACCATGGCTCCGCGGATCGGGATGAGCCGCATCGCCCCGCCTCCGGTGGGGGAGCGCCCCACCGAATCCAAGCCAGTCTGGTTTGTTGCCTTGCTGGCACTTGCCCAATTTGGAATCTTTGTCGCATTGCTCGGACCGGTGATGGTCTCGATGGCGCTGAAGGTCGGGAGCCTCGAGAACCCCAGCATGCCGGCGACCTCGATGATCGGTATCATCCTCGGTACCGGCGCCATCGCCGCGGCCTTCGGTAACGTCTTTTTCGGTCGGCTTTCCGACCGCACTCGTTCACGCTTCGGCCGCCGCCGGCCCTGGTTGGTGGGCGGGGCCTTGGTGATGTTGTTGGGTCTTTGGCTGATTTCGGTCGGCACCGGGATACTGAGCCTGACCATCGGCTGGTTTGTCACCCAGCTCGGTGCCAACGCCGCACTGAGTGCCTTCATGGCCACGCTGGCCGACCAACTACCGGAAAAGCAGTACGCGCGGGTCTCTGCCGTGGTGGGCATTATGCAGAACGTCGGAATTCTCGGCGCGGTCTGGATCGCCACCCTGTTCACCGCCAATATGAGCGCCCTGTTCCTGGTCCCGGGCCTTATCGGCGTGCTGGCCGTGGTGCTGTACGCGGCGGTGCTGCCCGACCCGGTGCTCACCGAACAGCCACCGAAGTTCGATGTGCTCGAGATCCTGCGGACCTTCTGGGTGAGCCCGCGCAAGCACCCGGAGTTCGCGCTGGTCTGGTGGCAACGCTTCCTGGTCATTCTGGCCTCGTTCCTCTTCACCACCTTCCGCCTGCCCTTCCTGATGGAGCGCTTGTCTTTGGATGAGGCCACCGGCGCGGCCGTTATGGCTCAGGGCGTGCTGATCTACACCATTGCACTGGTGCCGGTTGGTTACCTGGTCGGCTGGATCTCCGATAAGACCGGACACCGCAAACTGCCCGTCATCGTTTCCGTGGCGCTTTTCGGCATCGGCACCTACCTGCTTTTCCACGTCGAAAGCGTCGGGCACTTCTTCATCGTCGAGGCCCTACTCGGTGCGGCCATGGGCATCTACATGGGCGTGGATATGGCCATTGTGCTCTCCGTGCTACCGAACCCGAAGGACGCCGCCAAGGATCTGGGCGTCTTCAATATGGCTAACGCCGGCCCGCAGTCGCTCGCCCCGTACCTCGGTGGCTTTTTGCTGGCCACCGCCGCCCCGGCCGGTGCCGCCAACTACGGCCTGCTGCTCACCGTGGCGGCCGTCGCCTCGATTATCGGCGCCCTGATTATTCTTCCGATCAAGAAAGTGAAGTGAAGTTCCATGACCGTCACCACTCATAACAGCACCGCAAGTCTCGTGGATAACTACCGGGGCCTGCTCAACCGGTTGGAGCTTGCCGAAAAGGTGCGCCTGCTCACCGGCGAAACGGCGTTCACGCTTCCGGGAAACGACTCCATCGGCCTGGCGGAAATGGCCTTCTCCGACGGTCCCACCGGGGTGCGCGGTTTGAAGTTCTACGGCGGCGAAGCTGTGGCGCTGGTGCCCAACGCCACCTTGATCGCCGGATCGTGGGACGATGAGATCGCCTATGAAGTCGGAGAACTGCTCTCCGAGGAAGCGGCCCGCCAGCAGATCCACGTCGTGCTTGGGCCCACGATCAACCTGCACCGCACCCCCTTGGGCGGCCGGTTGTTCGAAGCCTACTCCGAAGACCCCTACCTGACCGGGCGTACCGCCGCCGGCTATGTGAAGGGGATGCAGGCTGGCGGCACCGGGGCGTGCCTTAAGCACCTTGTGGCCAACGAATCCGAGATCATGCGCAACTTCATGGACTCACGGCTCTCCGAAGCGACGCTTCGCGAGGTCTACTTAACCCCGTTTGAAATTGCGGTGCAGGACGCCCACCCGTACTCGATGATGGCCGCCTACAACGACGTGAACGGCGTGCCGGCCACCGAGCAGGACCACGTGCAAAATCAGATCGTCAAGGGCGAATGGGGCTGGGATGGATTGATCATGTCCGACTGGTTCGCCACCAAGCACACCGCCGAGTCTGCCAACGGCGGGCTGGATCTGATCATGCCGCAGGGAGGGCCTTGGGGCGAGCATCTGGTGGCGGCCGTGGAACGCGGCGAAGTTAGCGAACAGACCATTGATGAACATGTCGCGCGCCTGCTGTTGCTCGCCGAACGCACCGGTGCGCTTGATACTGACGGACGTGGCCATCGGAGTTTCCCGACCGACCTGCCTACCGCCTCCGACCCGGCCCGGGCCGAGCAGCTTAAGCGAATCGCCACGCGCGGCATGGTGGTACTGAAGAATGAAGGACAGGTGCTGCCGCTCGAATCGGGAACCGTGGCATTGAGCGGCCGCCCGGCCACCGACACCCAGCTGATGGGCGGCGGCTCGGCCATTGTGACCCCGCCATATCAGGTCGGCATCGCCCAGGGGCTGAGCGAACGCATCGGTGAACGGCTGAGCGTAGCCAGTGGCCCGTGGACCCGGCGTCGCCCGCTGGCCGTGGATCCGCTGAGAGTGAGCCACCCCGAAACCGGGGCCCCGGGCCTCGAGGTCAGCTACTACGCCGCCGACGGTACCCTGATTTCTTCGGTGCACTCGACCGTCCCTGAGATCTCGGTGGGTTGGGACGATGAGATGGAGCAAATTCCGGCGCGGGTGACCTTCCGGGCCAAGGTTGGCGAGCAGACGCAGTCCCTGCGCCTTGGCGGCATTGGCGCGGGGAACTGGACTGTGGAATACCTCGGAAGCGATGGCGCACCCGGCCGGCTAGGTAGCCAGAGCGATTTCGTCACCGACGATCCAGGGGAGGCCGTGTTGCGCCCGCCAGCGTTCGAGCAGGTTGTCGAGGTCGCGCCGGGCAGCGTGGTCAGCGCCAGCGTCGAGCTTCAGGACTCGGAGCGCACCAACCGCCTACTCGAGGACCCGCGGTTCAACATTGTTCCCGAGTCCCATATGGCTGGGTTCAGCTCCTTCGGCAAGTTTGCCCTCGTGGCAACCCCAATTCACGCCAGCGATGAGCAGTTGATTGCCGAGGCGGCCCAGCAGGCCGCAGCGGCCGAAACCGCGGTGGTCGTGGTCGGGCTGACCGAGGAAGATGAGACCGAGGCCGCCGATAAGCAGACACTTGCGCTACCCGGTGCCCAGGACGCGTTGGTCAGCGCGGTGGCCGCGGTGGCACCGCGCACCGTGGTGGTGCTCAACGCCGCCACCCCGGTCCTGATGCCGTGGCTCGATGAGGTCGATGCGGTGCTGGTGGTGGGGCTGCCCGGCCAAGAGGGCGGTCACGCGGTGGCCGAGGTGCTCACCGGCGTGGCAGAACCCACCGGTCGTCTGGTGACCAGTTACCCAAGTGCCGACGGGGCCGCCCCCGCCTGGGGGACCGAACCCGATGAGCAGCTGCGTCTGGACTACACCGATGGCTCGTTCATCGGCTACCGCGGATACGCCGCGGGTCATGCCGCCGAGCCTCTGTTCTACTTCGGCCACGGGTTGGGGTATGGGCAGTGGCAGTACACCGCGGCAACCTTGGACGAGGAGGCGGTGCAGGTGGAGTTGACCAACACCGGGACGCGGACCAGCCGGGAAACCGTCCAGCTGTACTTCCGGCCCGATGATCAGAGCCAGCCGGTGCGGTTGGTGGGTTATCAGGGCGTTGTCGTCGCCGCCGGTGAAAGCGCTAGCGTACGGGTGCGGATCGACCAGCGGATGTTGCGCCGTTGGGATGAGACGGCCGGTCACTTTGAGCCGGTGGGGCAGGGCAGCTACTTGGTGGCCCGTTCGTTGGCCGACATCCGGGCCGAACTGCGCCGATAGTCCGTACGCACGTTAAGGGTGGCCGGTGCGTCGTTCGACGCCGGCCACCCTTAGGCTATTAAGGACTATAGGGCGGGAAACTTCGGGCAGGAGGCAATCGGTGGCAGCAGAGCGGACGCGGGGTCGAGTGAAAAGTGGACGCCCGAAGGGGGCGGACTCGGAAGCCCGGCGCGAGCAGATCCTCGCGGATAGCACCGAACTATTTATCGAGCACGGCTACTACGGGGTGACCATGTCGATGGTGGCCCGGGCCTGCTCGTTGAGTCCCACCGGCCTTGCCCACTACTTCGCCACCAAGGATCAGCTCCTGGAGGCGATCCTGCATCGGCGTGATGAGCTGGATATGCAAAATGTGAATCTGGTCTCCGAGTACAAGGTGGCCACCGGTTGGGGCCATTTCCGCTGGCTCGTGGAATTGGCGCGGCATAATGAGCGGCAACCACGGATGCTGCGGCTCTACACCACGATGGCGGCCGAGGCGACCAACCCGGAACACCCCGCCCGGCAATGGCTATTGGATCACCACGAGAATGCCCGCCGCATGATGGTGCAGTCCTGCCAAGAAGCAATTGACGCCGGGGAGCTGCGCGCCGACGCACCGGCGGAGGAAATCGCGCGGCTCCTGATCGGGGCGTTAGATGGGCTGCAATTACAGTACCTATCCGATGCCCGCTATAGCTCCATGGGGGAGACCCTGGCCTTGCTGGTCGATACACTCTACGAACGCTACAAGGCCTAGGACTCCGATCCGTCGGCATACGGGCGGCGACGATCCTCTTGCGGTGCTTCGCTCCACGGCGCGATCCACGCCCCGGTGCCCTCGGAAACATCGCGCACGCCCTCTTCGAGCCAGCGGAAATCCCCGTCGAGCAGTTGCCGGCTGAGCTCGTCATCGCTGGCGGTGCTGTTGTTAAAGAGTTGCTCGAAGTGCTGCTCGCAGCGAAGTCGGGCCTGCTCACAGAAGGCACCGGCTAACGCCTCGGCGGCGAACCGGTGTTCGGCCCCGTCATGAATCAGCTGGTTGGTTTTGGCGATGCTCGCCGTCATCGCGAAAAGTTCGGCGCCAATGTCGACAATATGCCCCAGGAAGACCTGCTCTTTCTCCAGTCCAGCCTGCCAGCGAGCCATCCCGACAAAGGTTTGCCGTGCTAGCCGCCGCGCGGAACGCTCGATATATCGCAGATGCCGGGCCAGCGGGCCGTAGCCGAGGTAACTGGTAGGGACGGTACCGCGACCCACGGCTAGCTTTGGCAACCAGCGCGCATAGAACCCGCCGGCCTCCACCGCGGCCTTGAGCTTTTCCTGACCAGTCGCATCGGCTTTGGCTAGGTCGCCGGCCGCCTGCAGGTGCGCGTCGACGGCTTCCCGGGCGATCAGCAGGTGCATGATTTCGGTGGAACCCTCGAAGATCCGGTTGATACGCAAATCGCGCCACAGCTGTTCCACCGGCACCGCCCGTTCACCGCGGGCACGCTGCGAGGCGGCGGTTTCGAAACCGCGACCGCCACGTATCTGCAACAGGTCATCGACGATCGTACAGGTCAGTTCCGAGCTGTAAAGCTTGGCCAGCGCCGCCTCGATGCGCACATCCTTCATCCCGGCATCGGCGAGCGAGGCACTTAACTCGAAGATTGCCTCTAGTGCGTAGGTGCTGGCTGCAATACGAGCTAACTTGCTCGCCACCGCCTGATGTTCACCGATGGGGTGCCCCCATTGGACTCGGGCGGCGGACCATTCGCGGGCGATCTTGGTGGCCCACTTGCCCGCTCCGGCACACATCGCCGGGATAGATAGTCGCCCGGTGTTCAGCGTGCTCAAGGCAATCTTCAGGCCGCTACCTTCGGCACCGAGCCGGTCGGCCACCGGCACCTTAACCTGACGGAAGCGGGTCACCCCATTTTCGATACCGCGCAATCCCATGAACTCGTTGCGGTTCTCCACGGTGATCCCCGGAGCGTCGGCCTGAACGATGAACGCGGTGATCCCGCCGCGTGAGGCTGGCTGATCCCCGAGCGCCTCATGCGATTCCACTGCGGCCATCACCACCAGGAGTTCGGCGACCACCCCGTTGGTGGTCCACAATTTCGCCCCGTCGAGCACATAGTGCGTACCGTCGGCGCTGAGCCGAGCCTTGGTGCCTAGCCGTGCCGGATCGGAGCCTACGTCGTTTTCGGTGAGCAGAAAGGCCGAGATGGCTCCGGCCGCACAGCGCGGAAGGTAGCGTTGCTTTTGCTCCGGGCTACCGAAGCTCTTGACCGGCTCGGGCACGCCGATCGATTGGTGTGCCGAGAGGAGAGCGCCAATGGCGGGGCTGACGGCTCCAACCTTCATCAACGCCCGGCCGTAGTCGAGCAGGCTTAAACCCAGGCCGCCGTACTCGCGAGGAATCTTCATGCCGAAGGCCCCGATACGGCGCAAACCGGCTATGGCCTCATCGGGAATGCGTCCCTCGCGCTCAATGATCTGGGGATCCAGCGCCTCGAGCAGTTCATCGAGCCGAACCAGAAACTCCGCACCGCGCGCGGACGCTTCGGGATCGGGCACCGGCATCGGGTCGACCAGCGAGAAGTCCACCTCGCCCATGTAGATGCCCTTGGCAAAGCTTGGGCGTTCCCAGCCCTGTTCGCGGGAAGCCTCCGCGACCTCGCGGGCCGTGGCGGCATCGACGGTTGCCGATGGTTGATTCTGCTCTGTGGCCATAACGGATCCTTAGCGCTCGCCGGCGATACGCCGCGCAGGACAGATCGCCTGACCGGTTCAATGGCCCCAGCCTAGCCCTCCGGCACCGGGCTGGGAAGAGTTCTGCGGGAGTCTGGAAAATCCTTTGAGAAATGCGGTCGCATGGGCTCATCGACGCTAGGGCTACGGCACCGATTGGCCGGTGCTTGCGCCCGTGCCACCAGCGCCGTGGAATCAGGCATAAAAATGCCCGTGGGCCAGAACCGACCAGATGGTGGTCGGCCCGGCCCACGGGCATGGTGCTCAAGCGAGCTTAGGAATCCTGCAATACCTGCGCCTCGGCGCGGAGCTTGCGTCGGCTCGCCGCATGCTTGATCAAGGTCAGCACCACGGCGGCGGCCAGCAGCAGATACATGATGATCGTCGCCGGCGAGGAGACCAGGTAGGCCAAGCTACCTTCGGAGACCGTCAGTGCGCGACGCAGGGAGGTTTCGGCCAAGGGGCCGAGGATTACGGCGATCAGCACCGGGGCGACCGGGAAGTGGTAGCGGCGCATCATGAACCCGAGCAGTCCGATGGCCAACAGGAACCACAGGTCGATCAGCGAGGAGCTGACCGCGTAGACACCGAGCATCGACAGTACGGTGATACCGGCATAGAGGTAGTGGCGTGGAACCAGAAGCAGCTTGGCCCACAGTCCGGCGAACTGCATATTGATGATCAACAGCATCACAAGGCCGACGAACAGCGAGGCCAAGAGGGTCCAGACCATGTCGCCCGAGCGTTCGAACAACAGCGGGCCCGGCTGCATGCCGTACTGCTGGAAGGCGGCAATCATCAGCGCGGCGGTGGCCGACACGGGAAGTCCCAGCGCCAGCAGTGCACCCATGGCCATGCCGGCGGTGGCGTTGCCGGCGGCTTCCGGGGCGGCCACGCCATTGATGGACCCGGTGGTGCCGAATTCCGGGTCCTTGCGCTTGGCGGCCAAACGCTTCTCCGTGCCGTAGGCCAAGAAGGTAGGGATTTCGGCGCCGCCGGCCGGAATGACACCGAAGGGCAAGCCGAAGGCGGTGCCACGCAGCCAGGCCGGTAGCGCCTTGCGGAAGTCGGCGCCGCTGAGTCGAATGCGTCCACTGGAGGGGATGCGCATGGCGCTTGGATCGCGGTGCACACGCGAGGCCACATGCAGCACCTCGCCGAGGGCCAAGAGACCCACGGTGATCACCACAATGGATAGGCCGTCGAAGAGCTGCGGCAGGCCGCTGGTGTAGCGCACGGTACCGGAGATGCCATCCACGCCGATCAGGGCCAGTACCAAACCGATGGCCAGGGCACTGAGACCCTTAATGATCGACTCGGAAACCACCGAGGAAATCGCCACGAAGGCAAAGATCGCCAATGCGAAGTATTCGGCCGGCCCGAAGGCGGTGGCGAGCTTGACCAACGAAGGGGCGAAGAACACCACGAGCGTGGTGGCGATCAGCCCGCCGATAAAGGCGCCCATGGCGGCGGTGGCCAGAGCACGGGCCGCCTGGCCGCTTTTGGCCATCTTGTGGCCTTCAAAGGTGGTGGCGATCGCCGAGGACGCACCGGGGGTATTGAGCAGAATGCCGGCGGTCGAGTCACCGAACATGCCACCGAAATAGATGCCGGCGAACATGATGAACGCGGCCGTGGGATCCAGGCTGAAGGTCACCGGCAGCAACAGCGCGACCGCCATGGACGATCCGAGGCCGGGCAGGACACCTACCGCGGTGCCCAAGAGGGCACCGATCAGTACCCACATCAGGTTTGCGAGGGTCAGCGCCCCGGCAAAGCCTTCCATTAGATGATTGAGCTGATCCATCTTAGAGCAAACCTCCTAGAAAGCCGGTGGGCAGGCTGAGCCCCAACCCGACACCGAAGGCCAGGTAGCTGATCGAGGACACGGTGAACGAGACCCCGAGGTCGAACAGTGGTCGGGCGCTACCGAAGGCCTTGCAGATCACCCAGAACAATCCGGCGGCCGAGATGATCCAGCCGAGGACCGGCAGCATGAGAATAAATGCGGCGATGCCGCCGACGATCCAGCCGATGGTCTTCCAGTCGGAGTACATGCGTACTCGGCCCGTGCGACGAGGGCGTTCGGAGCTGGAACCGAACACCTCGGCACGCTCGGTGTCGCCCATTTCGGCCAGCATCTCGGCCGAGAAATCCGGGTTGCTGCTGTCCGCGCCCTGCGGGAAGCGCCGGGTGCGTAGCACGGATATGCCGTGGGCTACGGCCAACGCGTACAGCAGGACGCACACGATGGCGGGGAAGAACTGGGGACCGGGAACCGTGTCGCCCATAACGTTCATGGTGGCGGTGCCGATGGACAGCGCGGTGGCCAATACCAGCAGCAGGGCGGTCACCACCAGTTCGCTGCGGCCGGAGAAGAACCCGGTGATCCGTACCGTATCGGCCGAGGTTGAGGTGCTCTGCGTGGTGCTCACAGTCCCAGTCCTTCCACGAGTTCCTTGGTGGTGGCGATTTCCTGAGTCAGGAATTCGTCGAGTTCCTCGCCGACCATGTAGCTGTCGGTCCAGTTGTTGCGGGCGACGGCGTCCTTCCACTGGTCGGTGGCATGGAACTCGGCCACAATCTGCTCAAGTTCGGCCTTTTGCTCCGCGGTGATGCCGGGGGCTGCAACATAGCCACGCCAGTTCGCCATGGAGGCGTCGACGCCGCCCTCCTTGAAGGTGGGTACGTCAACACCGGAAAGGCGTTCTTCGGAGCTAATGGCCAACGCGCGAAGGCTTCCGGTTTCGATCTGATCGGCTAGTTCGTTATAGCCGGAGACGGCGGCCGTGGTGGTTCCCGAGAGCACCGAGGTGATGGCCTCGCCACCGCCGGAGTAGGGGATGTAGTTCATCTTCTGCGGGTCGAGGCCCACCTCTCGGGCGGCCATACCCATCAGCAGATGGTCGATGCCGCCGAGCGAACCGCCGGCGATCGAGGTGCCGCCGGGGTTTTTCTTCCAGGCCTGCACGAAGTCGTCCAGAGTCTTCAGTTCCGAGTCGCCGGGGACCACGATGACCGCATAGTCATCGGCCAGGCGAGCGATCGGGGTGACGTCGTCGAGAGAGGTACCGGAATCGGCGAGTTCGATCGCGCCGATCATCACGCCGCCGGTGACCATCAGCATGTCCGAGCGGCCATGCATCTGGGCAAACTGGCTCAGGCCGATGGTGCCGCCAGCTCCGGGGACGTTGACCACCTGGACGTTATTGCTGATGCCGTCGGACTTGATGGCCGCCTGGGCCTCGCGGGCGAAGCCGTCCCAGCCGCCGCCCGGGGAGGCCGGGGCCATGATCACGAGTTTCGAGCGTACGGTGCTCTCACCGCCGGAGGCGGCCGAGGTCACCAGCGCTAGCGCGGTGATCAGAACGCTGGCGACCAAAAAGATCACGTTCTTTGTTTTGTGCTTGCTCATAGCTATCCGTAGGGTTCGAGTGATGAATGGGTTCCGGTCTCCCGGAGTCGTCCTAGATACCTTCGCATGAAGTGATGCGCGCCACTACGGGATTCGCGGTTTGGGTCATAGGTACCATAAGAAAAATAAAGTTAACGCCGAGGGGCAGCAGATGAAATCCACGGTCGGCACGCCGCCACGGCGTCATCGATTGCGCCTGCAATTGGCCGGTTTACAAGTGCTTATCGTGCTGGCCGTGGTGCTGGTGGTCGCCGTGATTGTGATGCTCGAGGAAGACCATCGAGTCCAAGAGCAGGCCTACGGGCGGGCCAGTACGGTCGCGACCAATGTCGCCAATGAACCCGAAGTGATCGAGGCGCTGAACACCAAGGACGCGGTCTCCGTGATCGCCCCGATCGCCCAGCTGGCCCGGGAGGTTTCGGGGGTGGATTACGTGGTGGTCGTGGGGCTGGATAATATCCGTGTTTCACACCCGGACCCTGAGCGCATCGGCCAGCCGGTGTCCACCGACCATTCGCTGGTACGCCAGGGCGAAACCTTCCTCGGGGTCGAGTCCGGCACGTTGGGCCCCACCCTGCGCGTCAAACAACCGATTTACGATGGTGAGACGATTATCGGCACCATTTCGGTGGGCATCCTCCAAAGTGAAGTGCGCGCACAGCTCAACGGCATCGTGGCCGGCTTCGCGCCGTGGATCTTGGGTGCGGCGGGGCTCGGCACGCTCCTGAGCCTTTCCGCCGCACGGGCCATCCGACGGCGGATTTTCGGCGTGGAGCCAGAAGAAGTCTCCGGTCTGCTGCAATCGCAAAACGCGCTGCTGTATGCGGTCAGCGATGGGGTGCTGGGCGTAGGCCCGGCCGGTCGCATCACGCTGTGTAACGGTGAGGCCGAAACCCTGCTTGGCTTGCGCGACTCGGTGGTGGGCAAACCGGCCGAGGAGGTGCTCGATCCGCTGCTGGGCCCGATGCCGGAGGAAGGCTCCCGCCAGGTCTTGGTCGGTGAACGCGTGCTGGTGGTGTCGCGACGTAATGCGGTCGCCGGTGCCACGCAGCAGGATGCCGGTTACACCCTCACGCTGCGAGATCGGACCGCGCTGGAGACCTCCCTGCGTGAGCTCGCCGGACAGCGTGGACTGGCCGACGCGCTCCGCGCGCAAACCCACGAATTCGCCAACCGTTTGCATGTGCTCTCCGGTTATCTTTCGGTCGGGGCGCACGAGAAGGCGCAAGAATATATTGCCCGTATCGCCGGTCCGCTGGATCGTGGCGTGGCCGAACTACCGGATCCGGGGCTAGCCGGGGTGCTCTCCGCGAACGCCGCGGTGGCCCGGGAGGCCGGGGTGAGTGTCGAACTCGCCAGCGAATCGGCCGTCGCCGAGGGCGCAACGGCGGATGAGGATCTGTTGACCGTTTTAGGTAACCTGCTGAGCAATGCGATCGAGGCGGCCGGTGACGGGGGACGGGTGCGCGTACTGGTGCAACTTGAGCACACTCAGCTGCGGCTGGTCGTGGAAGACAGTGGCCCGGGCGTCCCGCCAGATCAGGTGGATCGCATCTTCAAACGCGGGGTGAGCAGCAAAGATCAAAGTGAACAGGCCCATGGAATCGGACTGGCGCTGGTGCAGCGGATCGTCGGGCGACGGGGTGGAAGAATAGAGGTCACCGACTCATCATTAGGCGGGGCGCAATTTGCCGTGCAATGGCCACTGACGGACCGAAAGGGGGAGCCGAGCATTGACTGAGTTCCAGACGCTGATCGTTGATGACGACCCGGACGTGCTGGCCATGCACGAACTGTTCGTGCAGTCCACCGAGGGCTTCGCCGTGGCCGGTACCGCCGCACGGGCCGCCGAAGCGCTGTCCTATTTAGAGGAACATCCGCAGACCGACCTGATCCTGCTTGACGTGCACCTTCCCGATGGCAATGGGGTTGCGGTGCTCACCGAAATTCGCGCCCGCTTCAGCCAGGTGGGGGTCATCATGATCACCGCGGCCGCCGATGCCCCCACGGTGCGCTCGGCCATTGGGCAAGGGGTCGACGGATATCTGGTCAAACCCTTCTCGGTGGAGGACTTCCGGCAGCGCTTGCAACTGTTCCGCCAGTCCCGCCTCGCCCAGCCCGAACGGCTGGCGCAGTCCGAAATCGATGCCCTACTGCAAGCGAGCCCAGAGGCGGCACCCGCGCAAGCTCCGGAAGCCCCACCCCAGTCCCTGCCCAAGGGTTATGCCCAGGCCACCTTGGATCTCATCGCCGAATCCGTGCGTGGCACCGAGCACGATATTTCCGCAGCCGAGGTCGCCGACGCCTGTGGTGTTTCGCGGGTCAGTGCGCGCCGGTATCTGGATCTGCTACAGCGTCGCGGGCAGGTGGAACTGCGCCCGCGCTATGGTTCGGCCGGACGCCCGGAACACCGATACCGGTGGGTCCACGGGTGACCAAGGGAATCGTAGTTCTATCCGAGATTGCGGCTTTCACCTGAGGTTTAGTTTTACATGACGCACTGTTGAGCCGGGCAACTTTGGAAATCTCGCCTCGCACGAGTACCGTAGTCGCCATGATCAATCGTTGGTATAGCTATTTTGCGTCGGCTCTGGAGGGGCCCGCGTCTATTTAGCGCATCCAACTTACCTTCAGAGCCGATAGGACCGGGGCAACTGCCCACGGTCCTTTTGTTTACCCAAGGCTCTGCTGGTCCCCGCGGTGGAGCCTGACCATGTCGAAAGGCCCCCTCGCAATGAACACCATCGCCGCTACCGCGTCCACTACCAGTACCGTCCTGCCCACCCCGGCCGAGCTGAGCGCTCAGCTTCCGCTCGATGAGGTGGCACGCTACCGGGTGCAGCGGGCTCGTCAGGAAATTCGGGCCATTCTTGACGGTGTCGATACGCGTCTGCTGGTGATCGTAGGCCCCTGCTCAATTCACGACCCCAAGCAGGGGCTGGAGTACGCACGGAACCTGGCCCGACTCGCGCAGCAGCACCGTGAGCACTTGCTGATCGTGATGCGCAGCTACTTTGAGAAGCCGCGCACCACCGTAGGGTGGAAGGGACTGATCAACGATCCGGCGCTAGACGGCAGCCACGATATGGCCCGCGGCCTGCAGGTAGCTCGCCGGTTCCTGCGTGACGTGGCCGAGCTTGGATTGCCCACCGCCACCGAGTTCCTCGAGCCGCTGACCGCACAGTACCTCTCGGACCTCGTCTCCTGGGGCGCGATCGGTGCGCGCACCACCGAAAGCCAGGTGCACCGGCAGCTCGTTGCGGAATTGCCGATGCCCGTGGGTTTCAAGAACGGTACCGACGGCGGCTTCCAGGTGGCCATCGATGCCT
The DNA here is from genome assembly GCF_048457885.1 of Glutamicibacter endophyticus. Taxonomy (NCBI): domain Bacteria; kingdom Bacillati; phylum Actinomycetota; class Actinomycetes; order Micrococcales; family Micrococcaceae; genus Glutamicibacter; species Glutamicibacter endophyticus. Next base: position 2,731,271 of record NZ_CP174200.1, on the reverse strand, counting down.
GCCAGGCCAGCGCGGCCGCGCAAAGTTTCGTGGGTGTGGACGAGCACGGCCGCATCAGCCAGCGCAGCACCGAGGGCAACTCCGCCACTCACCTGATCCTGCGTGGGGGAGCCAGCGGCCCCAACTACTCGCGGGCGCAGATCGAGCAGGCCTCCGCAGCCATGCGCGCGGCAGGGGCCAACGGGCGGGTGATCGTGGATGCTTCGCATGCGAACTCGGGCAAGGATCATGTGCGTCAGGCCGTGGTGCTCGAGGAGTTGGCCACCGAGATCGCCTCGGGTGAGGCACCGATCGCCGGAGTGATGGCCGAAAGCTTCTTGGAAGCCGGCGCACAGAAGTTCACACCGGGTGTCGATGAGCCGAGCGCGCTGGTTCCCGGGGTGTCCATCACCGATGCCTGCATGGGATTCGAAGCCAGCGAGCGTGCCCTAGCGCAACTCGCGCAAGCCGTGTCCCTAGGACAGCAGCGCCGGGAGGCCGGACTCTCCCTCGGTGCCTAGGTTCCGGGGCGCTTGGCCCGGGGCGTACATAGAGGCCAACTGGTTTAACGAACACCGCCGACGTGACGATCGGGATGCGATCGTCGCGTCGGCGGTTCCAGCCAGTTCGGCGGTTAGATCTTGTTTGCGGCCTCCGAGAGCACCGTACGCAAAATCGACTCGATCTGGTCGAACTCGGGCTGGCCAATGGTTAGCGGTGGTGCCAGCTGAATGACCGGGTCCCCGCGATCATCGGCGCGGCAGTAGAGTCCCGCCTCCCACAAGGCAGGGGAGAGGTATTGCCGTAGCAACCGCTCCGACTCGTCGTCGTTGAAGGTTTCCTTGGTGCTCTTGTCCTTGACCAGTTCGATGCCGTAGAAGTAGCCGGCACCGCGCACGTCGCCGACGATTTCGAGGTCCTTGAGTTTTTCCAGGGTGGCCTTGAAGTTCGCGGCGTTGTTCTTGACGTTCTCGTTCAGTCCTTCGCGCTCGAAGATATCGAGATTCGCCATGGCTACCGAGGCGGCCACCGGGTGCCCGCCGAAGGTGTAACCGTGGTAGAAGGTGGTATCGCCCTTGCTGAAGGGTTCGAAGAGCCGGTCCGAAACCACCATGACGCCCAAGGGGACGTACCCGCTGGTCAGCGCCTTTGCACTGGTGATGATGTCGGGAACGTAGTTGAAGTCATTGCAGGCGAACATCGAGCCGATGCGGCCGAAGGCGCAGATCGTTTCGTCGGAGACCAGCAGCACGTCGTATTCGTCGCAGATTTCGCGCACTCGTTCGAAGTAGCCCGGTGGTGGCGGGAAGCAGCCGCCCGAGTTTTGCACGGGCTCGAGAAAGACCGCGGCGACCGATTCGGCGCCCTCGAACTCGATGGCCTCGCGGATCCGCTCGGCGGCCCAGAGTCCAAAGTCCTTCTCGTTATCCGAGTACATCTCCGGGGCCCGGTAGAAGTTGGTGTTCGGCACGCGGAAGGTGCCCGGGACCAGCGGCTCAAAGGGGGTTTTCATGCCTGGCAGGGAGGTGATCGCCAGGGCGCCCTGCGGGGTGCCGTGGTAGGCCAACGCGCGAGAGATGACCTTGGTCTTACCCGGCTGCCCCTTCATCTTGAAGTGTTGCTTGGCCAGCTTGAAGGCCGATTCCACCGCTTCACCACCGCCGGTGGTGAAGAAGACGCGGTTCAGGTCGCCCGGGGCGTAGTGGGCGAGGCGTTCGGCCAGATCGATGGCCGGCTCGTGGGCGTAGGACCACAGCGGCATGAAGGCCAGTTGTTCTGCTTGCTTGGCGGCCACTTCGGCCAGTTCGGCGCGACCGTGGCCCGCGTTGACGACAAACAGGCCAGCTAGGCCGTCGATATATTCCTTGCCGGCATCGTCAAAGATCTTATGGCCTTCGCCGCGGGTAATGATTGGAACGGTGCCACCCTCGCAGAGCCCGGAATGGCGGGCCATATGCATCCAGAGGTGGTCACGGGCGGCTTGCTGGCGGTCGGTGCCGCGAGGTGTTGTGCTCATCGGGTTCCCCAGTTGTATTCCTGTTTTTTCAGTGAGAGGTACATGTAAGTGTCGGTGCTTTTGACACCTTTGATGGCGCGGATCTTGCTGGTCACCCGCAGGATGTCGGCGTCGTCGGCGCAAATGACTTCCGCCAAAATATCCGCCGGTCCCGCGGTAACCACGCAGTAGTCGACTTCGGGCAGTTCGGCGATGCGCTCGGCAGTGTCGTTGATATCGCTGTCGGTCACCACACCGATCATGGCTTGGCGGGTGAAGCCAAGTTCCAGGGGGTCGGTTACCGCGACAATCTGCATGATGCGGCCGTCAATGAGTTTCTGGACGCGTTGCCGGACGGCGGCTTCGCTGAGGCCGACGGCCTTGCCAATGGCCGCGTAGGAACGGCGTCCATCTTCTTGCAGCTGTTCAATGATTTCTTTGGACACGTCGTCAATGGTGTGCCCGGGCGTTCCGTTGGACGGCAGTGTCATCGTTTATCAATCTCCCTGGGGTTGCTAACGCGGAACTGTGAGCCGCGTTACAGGTGGGCTTGGCAATGACCTTACAGCTACTGATTCAGTTGCGAAAGGGCCCGATGTAAAAAGCTTTTCATTGTCCTGATCGAGGTTCATTTATGGATTCATGCGTGAAAAGGGTTGTGTGGACCCGCAGCTTCTGACAGGATTGTGCGCAGCAATGATGTGTCGTGTATCACAGTCGCGGCACCAAGTGCACAACAGGTAAGGAATGGGATTATGTCCAACTCGCACCGGCGACTTCCCGAAGACCCGCAGATCCGCGCCCTGGTCAACATGATGAGCTCCCGCTCGATGTCACGCCGTTCGATGCTCGGCGCGGCAGGCGCGTTGGGCTTAACCGGACTCTTGGCCGCCTGCGGTACCGGCGGCACCGGCACCGGCGGTTCAAAAGCCCCGGCCCCCAGCGTCGAGGACCTGTCGGAGAGCGAGAAAACCGTCAACTGGGCAAACTGGACCCTGTACTTGGATTACGACGACGCCAAGAAGAACTATCCCACGTTGCAGAAGTTCACCAAGGAAACCGGCATAAAGGTCTCCTACTCGGAAGATATCGACGGCAACGACACCTATTATGGCAAGGTTCAAGGCCAGCTCTCGGCGGGGCAGGACATCGGGAAGGACATCTTCACGCTGACCGACTGGATGGCCTCGCGTATGATCCGACAGGGTTACACTCAGGAATTGGATCACGCCAACATTCCCAACATTTCCAACCTGCTACCCAACCTGCAGAACGTTGATTTCGATCCGGGACGCAAGCACTCGCTGACCTGGCAGTCCGGTTACGCCGGTATCGCCTGGAATAAAAAGAAGTTCCCCAAGGGGCTGAGGAATGTCTCCGATCTCTGGGATCCGGCGCTCAAGGGCCGCGTGACCGTGCTGGACGAAATGCGCGACACCATGGGCCTGCTGATGCTCGATAATGGCGTGGACATTGCCGGTTCCTGGGGCGATAACGAGTTTGGCGCGGCACTGGATGTGCTGCGCGATAACATCGACAACGGTCAGATCCGTCAGGTGAAAGGCAACTCCTATAAGGAGGACTTCATCTCTGGAGACGCGATCGCCGGTATCGTCTGGTCCGGTGACCTGACGCAGCTGAACTTCGAGAACGACGACCAGTGGGAGTTCGTGCTCCCGGAGGCCGGAGGCACGCTCTGGAGCGATAACCTCATGGTCCCAGTGGCTGCCAAGCATAAAACCAATGCCGAGAAGTTGATGAACTTCTACTACGATCCGGCCATTGCCGCCGAGGTGGCAGCCTACGTGAACTACATCTGCCCGGTGGCAGGCGCCCGCGAAGAAATGGAAAAGATCGATCCGGAGCTGGTGGATAACCACCTGATCTTCCCGAGCGAAGAGGATCTGACCAAGGCCCATGTCATTCGCACCCTGGATGCCGACGAAGAAATGAACTTCAGCTCGGAATTCCAGAGCGCCATCGGCGTCTAGTACCGAATGTTTTCAACGGCGGCGGCGCGGTGACTCGCGCCGCCGCTGCATTTGCCGACCCTGCCGCGTCGCCGCTTTGACCCGCTGCGCAGCGACCCCATCACGAAGGAGTAAGCCAGTGATGAGCACTTCTCTCGCTTCCGAACCCACCCAAGCAGGCAATGGCCGCACCAGCGAAGGCGCCGACCTGCACCTGAACAAAATCACCAAGCGATTTGCCGAGTTTCACGCCGTGCAGGAGTTGTCGCTGACCATCCCCTCGGGCACCTTCTTTGCCTTGCTCGGCCCCTCTGGCTGCGGTAAGTCCACGACCCTTCGGATGATCGCTGGCCTCGAAGCGCCCAGCTCGGGCAGCATCTCCATCGGCGGCCAGGATGTGACCGGACTGCCCAGTCACCAACGGCCGGTCAACACCGTGTTCCAGTCCTATGCACTGTTCCCACATATGACCGTGCTGGAAAACGTGGCCTTTGGTCTCAAACGCAAGAAGGACCGCAAGGCCATGGAAAAGGCCCGACAGGGACTCGAGATGGTTGAACTCGGGCACCTCGCCAGCCGGAAACCCGCGCAGCTCTCCGGTGGTCAACAACAGCGTGTGGCGTTGGCTAGGGCGCTGGTCAATCGCCCCCAAGTGCTCCTGCTCGATGAGCCTCTGGGAGCCCTCGACATGAAATTGCGTCGCCAGATGCAGATGGAGCTCAAGGGAATCCAAACGGAGGTGGGGCTGACCTTCATCCACGTGACCCACGATCAGGAAGAGGCCATGACCATGGCCGACATCGTGGCCGTGATGAACGGCGGACGCATTGAACAAATGGGCCCACCGCGCGAACTCTATGAGCTTCCGCGAACCGCCTTCGTGGCGAACTTCCTCGGCAAATCCAATCTGATGCGTGGCGTGGTGAAAGCCAGCCACAACGGGGTACTGGATGTCGAGGTTGCCGGAACCGAGGTTCATGTACTGGCCCAACGAACGGTAACTCAGGAGGGCGAAATCGTCGTGGGGGTGCGTCCGGAGAAGATCCATCTCTCGCGGACCGCCGGCGACGAACCCACGCACAGCAATGAGCTCAGCGGAACCGTCATCGACGCTTCCTTTACCGGCACCACAACCGAATACCTCGTTGACGTTCCCGGGGTGGGACGGATCGGCACCTTCGCGCAGAACCGTGGGGACCAGCCCGCCGACGTAGGGGACAAGGTCTACTTGAGCTGGGATACCTCCCACAGCTTTGGGCTCGCCGGAGATGAACAAGTCGCCGCGGGGGTGAATGCCACATGAGTTCGCCGGTAATGACCAGAAAGGGCAAGGTCAGGGACCTGCGCAGCAAGGAAGAAATCCGGGCCGAACGTCGCAAGGGTCGCACCGGGGTGTATTTGGTGCTCCCCGGTCTGCTCGTGCTGTTGCTGTTCTTCGCACTACCCGTTGTGGTGCTCTTGGCGATGTCGCTCTACACGCGCCCACCGGGCGCGGAGATCGGCCAATTCGTGCCGGCCCTGCAATTCAGCAACTACGCCACGGTTCTGGGAGCCTACTGGCCCGACCTGATGCGGTCCTTCGGGTTTGCGCTGATCGCCACCACGCTTGCGCTGATCATTGGCTACCCGATGGCTTATCTAGTTGCGGTCCGACTGCGCGAACGTAAGTTGTTGCAGGGCATGCTGCTGGTTCTGCTCATTGCCCCATTCTTTTCCAGCTTTATTCTGCGTACCCAGTCATGGAAGCAGATCCTCGCGGACGAGGGCTTTGTCGCACAAACGCTCAAAGCCGTGGGCCTGCTTGCCTCCGACGGGCATCTGACCGCCACCGCGTTCGCGGTGGTTGCCGGTCTGACCTACAATTTCCTGCCCTTTATGGTGCTACCCATTTACGCTAACCTCGAACGCCTTGATACCCGTTTACTCGAGGCGGCCGGAGACCTCTACGCCAGTCCGTTGACGACCTTCCGGAAAGTCACTTTGCCGCTGTCGGCGCCGGGTGTCTTCGCCGGTACCTTGCTGACCTTCATCCCGGCGGCCGGCGACTATGTCAATGCCGCCCTGCTGGGTAACAACAGAAACACCACCATGATCGGTCAAGTCATCGACTCGCGCTTCTTCCGAGTCATCGACTACCCGGGAGCCGCAGCCCTGAGCTTTGTTCTCATGGTCTCGATTCTGATTCTGGTGACGGTGTATATCCGGAAGTTCGGCACCAAGGATTTGATGTAGGAGCAGATGATGAAACAAAAACTTGGTCGCTGGCTGATCCCGGTCGTAGGTGGGCTTGCCTTCGTCTACCTGCTGGTCCCCATTGCCTACATCTTTGCCTTTTCCTTTAATGACGCCGGCCGTACGAACCTCGAATGGCGCGGTTTTACCTGGGATAACTGGGCGAACCCCTGCGGTGCTCCGGCGGTCTGTGAATCGCTTGCAAACTCCATCCAGGTCGGTGTGGTGGCCACCGTGTTCGCTACCGCACTCGGTACCTGCATCGCGATCGGCTTGGTGCGCTATCGCTTCCGCTTCCGTAACCTCACCGACGTGCTGATCATTTTGCCCCTCGCCACTCCCGAGGTCGTTCTCGGTGCCTCGTTGTTGGCGCAGTTCCTGAACTTGGGTTGGGAACTCGGTTACGGAACCATTGTGATCTCCCACGTGGTGTTCTGTATGTCCTTCGTTATCGTCACGGTTAGGGCGCGCGTCTCCTCGCTGGATCCACGTCTCGAGGAAGCCGCCGCGGATTTGTATGCCTCACCGCGTACAACCTTCTGGAAGGTCACCTTCCCGCTGTTGATTCCCGGCATCGTCGCAGCCGCCCTGCTCTCCTTCGCGATGAGCTTTGACGATTTCATCATCACGAACTTCAACTCCGGTAACTACCAGACCTTCCCGAAGTTCATCTATGTGGCGGCCACCCGTGGTATCCCGGCGCAGGCCAACGTGATTGGCTCAGCGATGTTCCTGTTGGCGCTGATCGTGGTGATCATCGGCCAGGTGATGGCCCACCGTAAGCGTAAGGCGCTGGAACAAGCCCAATAACACTGTCGAGAAATGAAACGGTCAAGCCGCCCGCGTGCACGTCGCGGGCGGCTTTACACTTGCCGGTATAGACTGAAGCGCGATTATCGGCAGCAAGTCACCGGTTGGGAACGGTTATCAAGGGGGAGGATCACTGTGGGGGAAGCATCGCAGGATTCGGTGCAATGGTTGAATCAGGATGAACGACGCACGTGGCTGGCGTTGCATACCGTCATGACCCTGTTGCCTGCAACGCTGGACACGGATCTGCAAGGCCTCGAAGGAATTACCCTGTTTGACTACCACATGCTGGCGATGCTCTCGGAAAATGAGGATGGACAAGTCAGCATGACCGAGCTGGCCCAGCTCAGCACCTCCTCACCCTCGCGGCTATCGCATGTTGTGAAGAAACTTGAGCAGCGCGGTTGGGTGGAACGCACCACATATAACGGCGATGCCCGTGTGAAAATGGCCTCATTAACCCCTTCCGGATGGGACGCGGTGCATCGCATCGCCCCACACCATGTAGGCACGGTGCGGGCTCTTGTCCTTGATTGCCTTGATGACAAGGACGTTAGCGATCTGGGTCGGGTGGCCCGGAAGCTCGTCAAGGCCCTCGACAACGATCATTGGATACTGAACGCGGACGCCTGAAGATTTGGAAGTCCGCGCCAGACTCGATAAGATGGCAAGGCGTTAATCGCGCATGTTGTCATGCCGCCGCAAGGTTGTACGGTAACTGCGCGTTGCCCGTAATACCGAATATCGCAGTCAACCGAGTACGGGGAAAATGCTCGACCGATTGCGAAGTTCACCGTCTTACATGCTTTAAGGCTCTTCGGTTGGTTCTCACCCAGCTGGTTACCTTCATAGTGTGCAGTAATAACGGTGTTTCACTGGTTGGCGGGACTCACTAACGCATTAGCGGTTCCGCTGCCTTGTGCAGGGGTGCTGCGCGCGAGTACCGCCGAAATTTACTACTAACTATCTGAGGAGTGATCATGGCAGCTGTATGCCAGGTGACTGGGACTGTGCCGGCCTTCGGACATAGCATCTCCCACTCGCACCGTCGCAACAAGCGTCGTTTCGACCCGAACATTCAGAAGAAGCGCTACTGGGTTCCTTCCCTGCGCCGTAACGTAACCCTGACCTTGTCCACCAAGGGCATCAAGGTTATCGATGTTCGTGGCATCGACGCCGTCGTTGCTGACCTGCTTGCGAAGGGTGTGAAGCTCTAAAATGGCAAAGAAGGATAAGGACGTACGTCCGATCATCAAGCTGAAGTCGACCGCCGGTACCGGTTTCACCTACGTGACCCGCAAGAACCGTCGCAACGATCCGGACCGCATGGTCCTGAAGAAGTACGACCCGGTTGTCCGCAAGCACGTAGAATTCCGAGAGGAGCGCTAAGACATGGCCAAGAAGTCCAAGATCGCCAAGAACGAACAGCGCAAGGTCATTGTCGAGCGTTACGCTGAGAAGCGCCTCGAGCTGAAGAAGACCCTGATTGACCCGAACGCCACCGACGAGGCCCGCGAGGCCGCTCGTCTGGGCCTGCAGAAGCTGCCCCGCGACGCCTCCCCGGTGCGCGTGCGCAACCGCGACGCCATCGACGGCCGTCCGCGCGGTACCTTCCAGAAGTTCGGCATCTCCCGTGTCCGCTTCCGCGACATGGCTCACCGTGGCGAACTGCCGGGCATCACCAAGTCCTCTTGGTAATCCCTGCGGCGTTCACGCTGTAAATTGCTGAAACGAAACCCCCGCCTCGGCGGGGGTTTTCGTCGTTAAGCTTCCGGTTTATTCCTACCCCGGCCAAACCAGCGACGTTTAGGCAACTCGCTGGGCTGCTGCTCGGCTTGCTTCGCAGCCGCGCGATTCCGTCGTCGCTCTTCCCAGGCCTCCAGCTCCTGATCAACGTCGCGTAGCGCGGTAATTACCGGCGGTCCACCCTGAAGCTGTCGACGTGCCTCAATGATTCGCCGGTTGAAATCCTCTAGATGTTCCCGAACCTTTCCCGCCGACGGTAAGGCGTCCAAGGTTTCGAGTAGTCCTGCGTCTTCCACGCGCAGCGTCAACGCCGGTGGGCCCATCCCCGATATCTGTTCGCGTTGCATCAGCGACTTGACCCACCAGTCCGGATCGGTGCTACCGGCAATGTGATCGATGTTCTTGCCAGCCAGCGACAGATTGTCGAAGTCTCCCCGGGCGAAAGCCTCATCGATCGCCGAATTGGCCACCTCCCAGGCCTCCTCGTGCGCATGAAACTGCAAGGGCGTGCGAGGCTGACGCTCCACCGGCTTCGCGCCGGTACGTTGGGCATATTCGTCCACCGGTAGCGGTTCCTCGGTAGCGCGTTCGGCGCGGTAGCGGGCCGCATGCAGTGCGGCATCCTTTGCTTCGCGGTGAGGGTCAGGGCTCATACCCCCATGCTTCCACTGGCTGCGTCAGGGTTCAAGATCCACGCAAATCCCCGGCGAAGTCCAGCGGTCATAGTAGCGTGGTTGCCATGACTTCAGTGATCCGCCGTGGCAGTCTTGACCAGCTTGGTTCTCGCTCGCCTGCGGGCGATATCTACGCCTCGGTGGAGCGCTGGGAGGCCTGGGCACCGGGCCAAACGATCCTGTTGACCGGAGCCAATGCCGGGCTGGGCTTTTTCAGCGCACTGGGCCTAGCCGCCAGTGGGGCCCGAGTGATCATGGCCTGCCGCAACCGGGAACGGGCCGAGCGTGCCGCCAAACGGATTTACCAGTATGTCCCGCAGGCCGAGCTCCGTATTGAAATGTTCGATGCCGCATCGCTCGTCTCGGCGCAGCGCCTTGCCGAGCAGGTCGCGGACGAGCCGCTGGATGCGGTCATCGCCAATGCCGGAATAATTCACACCCCGCAGCAACGAGTACCCGGTGAACTCGGCTACGACCTGACGATGACCACGAATTTCCTGAGCCACGCACGGCTGGTCGGAGCACTGGCCGAAAGTTTCCGCACCCGTGCACTTCGCTTTATCGGCGTGGGTTCCATGTCGACATTAATGCTGCCGAGCGATCCGGCAAACCTGACCTTGGAGCATAGCTACCACCCTTACCGCGCCTATGTGCAATCCAAGGCGGCCTTGCAAAGCTTCGGCCTGGGGCTGGATCATCGGCTCCGGCAAATCGATGCCGCGGCACGTTCGATTACGGTCCACCCGGGCTATTCGATTTCGGGGCTGACCGTCCAGGTGCCCGGGATCAACGAACCGTCATTGGCCAAGCGGTGGGCCGGTCATCTGCAGTCTGGGTTTGCGCAGGGCAAACACCAAGGGGCGGTCAATATCGTGGAGGCTGCGTTGAATCCTGCGTTGCTCGAGGCCGCGCGCGCACCCTATCTCGGGCCACGGTACATCTCCAAGGGTGCCTGCCAGTTGGCAGCCCCGGCGCGCCTGACGAGACAGAAAAAGCTGCTGGATCCGGTCTGGGACATGTTTGTTGCCGCCAACGGTGGCGTTGATCCTCTGGCGGCAAACTAGCGGTACCGCGCTAAGGGGCCGGATATTTTAGGTCTCGATCCCCGCAGGAGGCAAATATCTACCTCCGTAGAGCGTCCGGAGGGTGCCATTCGGCTCAGAATCACTGTGAACTTGAAAAAAATCCCTTGAATTCGCTCGTTTTCGGGCGTTGCGGGCTAAAAGATTTGATAGGTTCTCACTGATAAGTCCGCGCGACCGCGCGGCGTCCTTGGTTGATCCGGCCAGGGAGAACTAGTCCAGGAGGACAATACATTGGCTATGAACCGTAGCGAACTTGTTGCTGCAGTGGCAGCAAAGACCGAGAACTCCCAGGTTGCCGTGAACGCTGTTCTGGATGCCGTGTTCGAGGTATTCGTTGATCAGGTCTCGAAGGGTGAAAAGGTTTCGATCCCGGGCTGGTTGGCTGTTGAGCGCACCGACCGCGCTGCCCGTACCGGCCGCAACCCGCAGACCGGTGAGCCGATCGAGATCGCCGCTGGCCACTCGGTGAAGCTGACCGCTGGTTCCAAGCTGAAGGCCGCTGTCGCCAAGAAGTAAGGCTTCCAGAAGCTTTCACTGGCGCCCACTCTCCACCATGCGAGAGCGGGCGCCAGTGTCGTTTGGGCTGATTGTTCCCAAACTTCTACTTGGCGTAGAATCAGAGCTGTTTAGCAGACCCGTCGACACGAGGACATCCTGTGCCTTCCACACCCCGCGCCACCCGCGTCCTTCGTGGCTGGTTGGCGGCCGGGATCTGCACCTTCACGGCGTTCGCCGCCCACGCCCACGCAGCGCCGAGCGCGCTGTCACTGGTCGTGATGGCCCTGATTACCTGCCTCAGCGCGGTGGTGGCCATGTTCTTGGTCGGGCGGCGGTTCTCACTGCTGGCAACCTCCATCGCGGTGTTACTGAGCCAAGGCCTCTATCACCTAGCCTTCTCGGTGATGAGTCATGATGGCTCCGGCACGGTCAGTGGCGTAACGGATGGCACGCACCACCACGTCACGGCGTTGAGCGTATCCGCCGGTACAGCATCGGCGAGTACCGAACCCAATATGCTTTACGCCCACATCTTGGCGGCGCTCATCAGCATTGTGGTGTTGCGCCAGGGTGAAACTCTTGTCGGCGAACTGATTCATTTGCTGGGCCTAGGCGCCGCACGGCTCCTACTCTGGGCCAGAGCCCTAGAGTTTCGCGGCTGGCCACGCACCTCCAGCAGTGAAGTCACACACCAGCCGCTGCAAGATCGCACGGCCCTACGTCTGCCGCTGCGTCGTGGTCCACCGTCCGTTGTAGTTAGTCACTAATCCTCAACTACAACCCAGCATCCGGTATTTACACGCTGAATCCCGGAGCGAAAGGACCATTATGACCACCGCACTACGCACCCTACGTCCCGCCCTACGCGTGGCGGCCGTCGCCGTCGTGGCCCTGGCAGCGCTCTTCCTGAGTCTGAGCCCGGCCCACGCCCACGATGAGCTTGTGGCCTCGACCCCGAAGGCCGGCGCCACTCTGAAGGAAGCGCCGAAAGAACTCACCTTGGAGTATTCCGGTGTGCTTCAGGAACTGCCCGGAGGCTCATCCACCGTCGTGAAGCTCACCCGTGATGGGCAAGAGGTGGCCACCAGCTTCGAAACCAAGGAACGCACCGTCACCGTTACGCCGGACAGCGAGCTGGAACCGGGTGACTACACGCTGGCTATTCGCGTCGTGTCCTCCGATGGTCACCCGGTGGAGAATTCCGTGAAGTTCACCCTCGAAGGGGCAGCGGCCTCGGCACCGGTGAGCGCAAGCCCCACGCCAAAGGAAAGTGCGCCGGCTAGCGAGACCCCCAGCGAGCAGCCGGAACAGAATATCCTCTCGGCCTTCGGACCGGCAGGCTGGATTATCGTTGGCCTAGCCCTGCTGGCGATCCTGGCCACCGTGCTTATTCGCTTCACGCGCAACACGAAGTAGCCAGACACATCGCGGCAAGTTCGCGCCGCCACTAAACATTTTTCTCTCGCGCGAGACAGCGCGCTCATTGGCGTGCCCACCCCTAGCCGGGCTCGGCTCGTCGCGCCGTCGAATTTCGCGCGCCCAACGCTGAAAGCACAGATCATGAACAAGTTTTCCAAGACCCTTCCGTTGTTGACCGCCGGCCTGCTCACCGGGAGCCTGCTGTTGAGCGGCTGCTCCACCAACGGCCCCGAGCAGGCAAGCGCTCCCAGCACCGAACAGCAGGACACAACTCAGGCCGCGAGCCTGCAGATCAACGACCCTTGGGCAAAAGCGGCCGACAAGGGCATGAGCGCCGCCTTCGGTACGCTACGCAACACCGGGCAGCAGCCCGTAGAGCTGGTCAAGGTCACCGAGGAACAACACCGCAGCCCGGTGCAGCTTCACGAAATGACCGGCAGTGGTACCGAGATGACCATGAAGGAACATCAGGGCCCGGTGGAGATTAAGCCCGGAGCCGAGGTGGAATTGATGCCCGGCGGCATGCACTTCATGTACATGGACCTTGCTAAACCCCTGGTCGCTTCCGAAATCTCCACGTTGACCCTGCACTTTGCCGACGGTTCGAGCAAGGCCGTGGACTTCCCGATCCGCAACTACAGTGGCGCTAAGGAACGCTACGAGGATCACGCGGGTATGGAGGACAAGCACGGCAACGGCGAGCACGGGGGTCACTAGCAATGGCTGAGCAACAGCCGACCGTGCCAAGCCGACGCCTTGTGCTGGGCGGTTCGGCGGCCGCGGCGCTTTCCGGGGCCCTTGTGGGGTTCGGTGCCGGACGGCTGGACGCACCGGCGTCGGCCGCCGAGCCCGGTCAAGAGCCGGCCGAGGCAGCGGCACTCGGCCCTTATGGGGCGTATCAACGCGGGATCCTCGAGGAACCTCAGACCCATGGCATCTTTCTTGGCCTGGATATTCGATGGCCAAAGGCAAAAGACGAGCGCCGCGACCGCCTGCGTTCGCTGCTGCGCATGCTGGGAGAAGATGCCGCTCGGTTGATGTCCGGAGATGGGGTGCTGGCCGACAGCGAACCCGAGATGGCCAGCGCCCGTGGGCGTCTGAGTATCACGGTGGGGCTCTCCCGGGATGCCGCGGCGCAGGCTAAGTCAACGGCGGATCTGTCGATGCTCGAGCCGCTTCCGGAATTCTCCGGTGACAAGCTCGAGCCACGCTATGGCCAAGCCGATCTGCTCGTGCAGTTCTGTGGCGATGATCCTACCGCACTGGCGCATGCACTGCGCGCGGTGCGGAAGAATCTCACGGGACTGGCCACGGTACGTTTCGAGCAGCACGGATTTACTACGCCGCCGGGTCAGGCCGAGCACCCGCATGCCTTTCGGAACCTATTTGGGCAGCTCGATGGGATCGCCAACCCGCGCACGACGGCCCGCGAGGGTGCGGTGTTCGGGCACGGCGATGAGCAGAGCTGGCTACCCGGTGGAACCGTGCTGGTGTTGCGCCGAATCCGCATGGACTTGGAGCGCTGGGACGAGGTTGATCGTCCCGGACGCGACTTCGCGCTCGGACGGCGACAGTCCGACGGGTCACCGCTCTCGGGGCAGCACCCCGATGACCCGGTAGACCTGTCGGCCACCACCGAGCTTGGGCTGCCGGCCATTGCGGGCAACGCACATGTGGCGCTGGCGAAGCCGGTGCAGGCAACTGAAACCATGTGGCGACGCGGCTTTAGCTACACCGACGGTGATGAGTCGGGGTTGCTCTTCGCCTGTTTCCAGCGTGATGCGCGCACCGCCTTCGTTCCGGTGCAACGACGGCTTGCGGCCTCGGATGCGATGAACCAGTGGATTACCCATACCGGTTCCGGCATCTATGGAATCTTGCCGGGAATGAGCCAGGAAGCCCAGCTCGGCGCCGCGCTCTTTGCCGAGTAAACCGAGAGCGGTTTGGGGCATACCGTGCGCTGGGCAAGAGAAGTCACAGTCCTAGCGCACGGTGTGTGCCAGCAAACGGTGCGTAGCGCCGGTTCGCAGTGAGATGATGGAAAGGTTATGGTCACAGATACCCCCAAGCCCACCCCCTCGACGCTGCAACCGGCGCCGGCGCTGACCCGACGATTGATCCTTCCCGGCGTGGTGTCGATGGTCGTGGTTTTCATCGCGGCCGTGCTCTACAGCGGGATCGCGGTCCCGGCCGAACTCGCCGATCCCGGTGCCTTCGTGCGCTGGGCCCTGCCGGCGATGCGCGGCACCCACCACACCGCGATGTCGATTACCATCGCCTCGCTGATCTTCGCGGCGGCACTCTTACCGCGTTCCACCAAGGTGCGGCGCGGCAGTGCCGATGATCCCCGGGTTGAGGTGGGTGATGAACACCCTTCCTTCGCCCGAGCCATGAACGTGGCGGCCGTGGCCGGCGTGGTGTGGACGATGTCCGCGGCCGGCGTCATGCTGCTGACCTTCTGGGATCTGGCGGGTGTGCCGATGAATCTGCAGCCGAGCTACACCACGGCGATCCTCGACTACATTCTGCAGATCACCACGGGGCGCGCATGGGCCTGGATGGTCGTGATCTCCGCACTGGTGACCACCCTGGCATTAGCGGTTCGCTCTCAGAATGGCGTGGGTCTGCTGGCCGCCTTCTCGCTCACGGGTATTGTGCCGCTAGCCTTTATCGGCCACGCGGCCGGCGGAGATGACCATTACACGGCGGTCAACGCCATCGGGCTTCACCTGTTGGCCGTGGTCATTTGGTTCGGAGGCATCATCGTGTTGGCCCTCTTGGCCTCCACCTTGAGCGTCCCGGCCCCGGGACGTTATGAGCAACGTCCGGTGCTTGCCGGCACGGTACTACGGCGCTTCTCCACCCTGGCGACCACCGCGATCATTCTGGTGGCCGGCTCGGGACTGGTTTCGGCCCTGATCCGCATTACCGAGCCCGCACAGTGGTTTACCCAGTACGGGGCCCTCGTCGTGCTCAAGGTCGTGCTGACCCTGCTTCTGGGGTACTTGGGTCTGCTACATCGGCGCCGGGTAATCCCGCGGCTCCTGGCTGGAGAACTTACCGCCCTTGCCGCAGCCTGGCGCGTGGTGCTGGCCGAGGTGGTGCTCATGGGCGCGGTCATGTCGGTGGCCACGGTGCTGGCCCGTACGGCCCCACCTACCAGCGATGATCCGCCGGCCGAGATGAGCCCGGCCCGACTTTTGACCGGCTATGACCTACCGGCCCCGCCGACCACCGGAAGCTGGCTCACCGTGTGGCGGGTGGACTGGCTGTGGGCGGCCATCTGCGTCTTCTTGCTGGCCTTCTACCTGTGGGCATTTATCACCCTGCGGCGTCGCGGCGACAAACCTAATGTGGCCCGCCTCGTTAGCTGGATCGTGGGCATTATCGCCCTGTTCTATGTCACCAGCGGTGCCATCTCGGTCTACGGCATGGTGCAATTCTCGGTACATATGGTCGATCACATGTCGCTGACCATGATCGTGCCGATCTTCTTGGTGCTCGGCACCCCGGTCAGCCTCGCCTTGCAGGTGCTTCCGACCCGCACCGACGGCACCCGGGGCGCCCGTGAATGGATCCTCTGGCTGGTGCATTCGAAATACTCGGCGGTCGTGACGCACCCGATTTTCACCGCGGTGATGTTCGCCGGATCGATTATTGTCTTCTACTTCAGCCCGGTTCTGGAACCGGCCATGAAGTATCACGCCGGTCACGAGATCATGAACTTCCACTTCCTGATCACCGGTTACCTCTTTGCGTTGAGCCTGATCGATGCCGACCCGGTTCCCAAGCGCTATCCCTATCCGATGCGCCTGCTGGTTCTGCTGGCCACGGTTGCCTTCCACGCATTCTTCGGTGTGGCCCTCATGGGTACCACCACGCTCTTGGCCCCAGACTGGTTCGGCAATATGGGCCGCACCTGGGGCGGTAGTGCTCTCGAAGACCAAGTGGTCGGCGCCGGAGCCATGTGGGGTATCGGTGAGATCCCAACCTTGGTGATCGCCATGTTCGTGATGGTCTCGTGGATGCGCCAAGACAAACGGGAAACCAAGCGATACGACCGGCAAGCCGACCGCGATGGAGATGCGGAGTTGGCCGCCTACAACCAAATGTTCGCCAAGCTCAAGGAACAGGATGCTACGCAGCACAATCATGAACGCTAAGCCGCGCACGCTGGCGGCCACGGCCTTGAGCCTGGCCCTGCTACTCAGCGGCTGCGCCGGGGGCTCACCCGAGGCACAGATGCCGCAGGATGACACCCATAAGCAGGCTGCTAGCGCCGCACCCAGCCCCAGCGCTTCGGCCAAGGGCGATGACTCCACGATGAGTACCGCCGAAATCGGGGTCACCGCCGGTGCGGTGATGGCAGCTAAGCTCGGTTTTGACCGGTCGCGGAAGGTTACCGCCGAAGAGCTGAAGCAGCTGGCGATTAAGCCAAGCGACACCCTCGATGGATATGTGGTGTTGCCCGGTCAGTGCGCCGGGCCACTCGAGGATCTGAACTGGTCCCCGGCCCAGCTGGGCACCGAGGTTGCCCGCACGGACTTCACCACCGAGAGCGGCACCGTCACCGGTTCGGTTGAGGTAGCCCGGGTGGAGGACCGCAGCGTTCTAGAGGAGCACTATAAGACGGTGCTTCGGATGCGCACCGACTGCAAAAGCGTGAAACTCAACGGACCGAATGCCATGGAAACTGTGAAGTTCACCGATCCGGGAATCGATGGGGTCGAATCGCAGTTGTACTATTCACGCACGGGTGACCCGCAGTCGCCACAGGACTCCTTGGTGCTGCTGGACACCGCCGGAGACTATGTGGCGATGGTCTCCTTCATCTCCGCAGGATCGCTGAACGATAAGCAGTTTTCCACGGTGGCCAAGCAGGTTATGGACGCGGTGACAGCCCAGTTCTAATTGTGTCGCGGCGCTTCATAGCGTTGGAGTGAGCGCCGGGCCCTGCGCGATAATGGATCGAACCGCCATCCCGGGTGATCAGGGCGGTATCTAAAGCTGGAAAGGGACAATTTATGAGTGCATCTTCCGACTCGTTGCGCGCCGACTACAAGGTGCGCGCCAGCGAGCTGACGGGCCGCAACTGGTTGAATACCGGCGGCGAACAGCTGAATCTGCAGGCACTGCGCGGCAAGATTGTGCTCCTAGATTTTTGGACCTTCTGCTGCATCAACTGCCTCCACGTGCTCGACGAGCTGCGTCCGCTCGAGGAGAAGTACTCCGATGTGCTGGTCACCGTCGGCGTGCACTCTCCGAAGTTCGAGCATGAGGCCGACCCGGAGGCGCTGGCGGCTGCCGTGGAGCGTTACGAAATTCATCACCCGGTGCTCGATGACCCGGAACTAGTTACCTGGCAGGCCTACTCTGCACGCGCTTGGCCGACCCTCGTGGTGCTCGACCCCGAGGGCTACATCGTCGCCCACCTTTCCGGTGAAGGACACGCTCAGGGTCTGGGCTCGCTGATCGAAGAGCTGATCGCCGAACATGAGGCCAAGGGCACGCTGCACCGCGGTGACGGCCCCTATGTCGCACCGGAGGCACGCGAGGGAGACCTGCGTTTCCCGGGCAAGGTCGTCCCGCTGCCGGGTGGCACGTTCCTCGTCGCCGACTCGGGCCACCACCGTCTGCTCGAACTCGGAGCGGACCTGAGCACCGTGGTACGTACCATCGGCTCCGGGGTCAAGGGTTACGCCGATGGCGACGCGCAGAGCGCCAAGTTCAACGAGCTGCAGGGGCTAACCGCCTTGCCGCAGGAGTTGGCCGAAAAGCTGGGCTACGACGTGATCGTGGCCGACACGGTTAACCACCGCTTGCGTTCGGTGAACCTGAGCACCGGGGAGGTCGGCACCCTGGCCGGAAACGGTGTGCAGCGCCTACTGGACGCCGAGTCGGCCCGAAACGAAGCTCAACCGACCGAGTTGGGGACCGACGCACTGAACCTGTCGTTGTCCTCTCCATGGGATGTCATCTACCACCCCAGTGGCAAGGTCCTGATCGCCATGGCCGGTACCCACCAGATTTTCAGCTACGACCCGTTGACCCACGCGGTCGCGGTCTACGCCGGTACCGGGCTGGAAGGCCTGACCGACGGAGCCCCGAACGAAGCCTGGTTCGCCCAGTCCTCGGGGTTGAGCATCGACGCGAACCACGACGTATGGATCGCCGACTCGGAGACCAGCGCGCTACGGCGGATCGAAACCGATGAGCAGGGCCAGGCCGTGGCGGTGCACACCGCTATTGGTACCGGCCTGTTCGACTTCGGGTTCCGCGATGGCCCGGCCGCCGAGGCACGCCTGCAGCACCCGCTGGGTGTTGCCGCGCTGCCCGATGGGTCGGTGGCTATTGCCGACTCGTACAACGGTGCGGTGCGCCGCTTCGACCCGAACAGCAATACCGTCTCCACGCTGGCACAGGGGTTGAAGGAGCCAGCAGATGTGCTCCTCGACGAGAGCGTTGACGGGGACCCGGTGCTACTGGTCGTGGAAACCAACGCCCACCAGCTGGTGCGCATCCCGGTGCCCGCCGAGGCACTGGTCGTCGACGAGGGCGCCAGCCAGACGCAGCGCCCGAAGACCAAGATCCAGCCCGGCGAGCACGCGATCACCGTACGCTTCAGCGCGCCGAAGGGGCAGAAGCTCGATGACCGCTGGGGTGACCCAACGCAGCTGAAGATCTCTGCCAGCCCGGAGAACCTGCTGCTCGAGGGCGCCGGAACCTCACTCGGGCTGACCCGCACGCTCGTCATCAACCCCGAGGTTTCCGAGGGCGTGCTGCACCTGTCCGCCCGTGCTGCGGCATGTGATGGTGAGCCCGGCGGCGAGATCCCCGATCACGCAGCCTGCCACCTGTACCAGCAGGACTGGGGAATCCCGGTTGTGCTCGACGCTAGCGGCGATAACGAACTGGTACTTGACCTGCGCGGCCTGAACTAAGTCGGCGGATCCTTCCGCCATGAACGGCCCGTGTCGAGGGCGCGCTTTGCGCCCACGACACGGGCCTTCGTGGTGTATCGGCACACGGGACTTCGCCCTACATTCGAGTGACGAGTTATTAACCGGAGATTCCTCAAGGGTTTAGACTGGTCGAGGATGGGAGGTACCGGCTCCTCGGGGCCGGTGACAATGTAGTGGCCAGCAAAACATTTAAAGCGTTAGAGATTCCCAACTATCGGTACTGGGTGCTCGGTGCCCTGGTCTCCAATATCGGCACATGGATGCAGCGTGTGGCCCAAGACTGGCTGGTATTGACCGAACTGACCCACCACGATGGCACCGCTACCGGCATCACCACCGGCCTGCAGTTTCTTCCGGTCCTTCTGCTCGGACCCTACGCCGGACTTATCGCCGACCGCTACGACAAGCGCAAGGTCCTGCTCATTACCCAAAGCTTTATGGGGCTATGCGCGCTAGTTCTCGGCGGGCTAGTCGTGGCCGGGGGAGCCCAACTCTGGCACGTGTACGTATTGGCAACCCTGCTGGGCATCGGCTCCGCCTTCGATGCCCCGGCACGCCAAGCCTTTGTCTCCGAAATCGTGCCCTCGAGCCATTTGAGCAATGCGGTGGCTTTGAACAGCGCTAACTTCAATCTGGCCCGGCTCGCCGGACCAGCGATCGCCGGAGTGGTGATCGCCTTGGTTGGGACCGGGCCGGCCTTCCTGATCAACGGGCTATCCTTCCTGGCCGTATTGGGCTCGCTGACCCTGATGAAGGACTCCGCGATCAGCCATGCGCCCCGGGCCCAACGCGGTCGTGGTCAGGTGCGGGCGGGCATCGCGTACCTCACCTCGCGGCGAGATCTGTTGCTTCTCTTTGCCATGGCCTTTGTCATTGGCACCTTCGGCCTGAACTTCCAGCTCACCAACGCGATGATGGCGGCCGAAGAGTTCGGCTTGGGCGCCAGCGAATACGGTTTCCTAGGCACGGTGATGGCCGTCGGAACCTTCGCCGGGGCCATGTGGGCCGCACGACGCTCCAGACCACGCTGGCGCTATGTGATCGGTGGCGGCATCGCCTTTGGACTGTGCGCGCTACTGTCGGCCCTGATGCCCACCGTGTGGCTTTTTGCGCTCAGCCTGATCGGCGTCGGCCTGAGTGCGCTGACTTTCCTGAATTCCTGCAACACCATGGTGCAAACCACCGTCCCCGGCCAGTACCGGGCCAGAGTGTTGGCGCTGTACCTAATGGTGGTGCAGGGCGGAACCCCACTCGGGGCACCGTTAGTGGGTTGGATGGCCGAGCTCATGGGCGTGCGCGCGGCAGTCGCAATTGGCGCGATTGCGTCGCTCGTGGTCAGTACGGCGGCCCTCGTGCTGTGGCAAAAGTACCGTAGCGACGCCCCGCCGCTACGTGCACATTTTCGAGAAATATTTACCCGCAGCTAGTTCGCCGCATTCTCGACCGCGGCGACCGGAACCACCGAGACCTTCGTGGTGCTGGTGGTCAACTGGGCGGTGAAGTTATAGGTTTCCTTGACGGTTTTCTTCTCCGTGGCACCGGTGCGCAGATCCTGTTCGGTCAGCTGCAGCTGTGCCTCGAATTCCAGGGGCGCTAGGACCCACGCGCCGTTGTAGTAACTGACCTTCGCCTTGGGATAGTCAGTGATCGTCCAGTTGATGCTCTGCGAATTCACGCGTGCCGAGGTGTGATACGCCATGGGGCATCCAGCCGGCATCAACACCTTCTGCGACGCGCAGCCATCGACATATGTCTTGAGCTTCTTATTGATCGCCGAGAGGAATGCCTTGGTTGGTTCGGTCGTCAGCTTCACCGGAACCGGGTCCTTAGTTGGACCGGTGACCACCACTCCACGTGTATCGGCCTTGAAGTTCTTCGTTTCGAAACTCGCGTTGATCACCGCAGGATAGAAGACCGGAATGGTGCTGATGCCCTGATCCAGCGGGATCTTTTCCTTGTTCAGGCTGACCTCGTTCACCGTATTGGCCCGCACCTGAATGGTTGGCAAGCTATCGGGGACGAACTCCCACTGGTCAAAGAACAACCAGGACTTGCCAGCGCGGTGCAACCGGTAGGTCGAAGAGTGCTCGGTGCCTTCGGCTTGGTAGGTGGCCTTGACCTCGACCAGATCCGAGTCATGCTCGTCGGTGACGGCCGGTGCTACCGAGAAATCGGTAATGCCCTCCTGCGTATGTTTGAGCACGTCGCCATTGAGGGCGACCGCATTGCCCTCCGGCACGGAGGCACGTAGCAGTCCCAGCGCCTTGCCGCCTTCACCGGCGGCCATATGCTGCTGCAAGACCTTGACCTGATGCTGTGCAGAAAATATTGTGCGGTTTGCGATGAGGATGCCGGCAATGGCCAACACCAAGATCGCAACCAGGACAATAACCCAGCGCAGGGCAAGACTGGGCACGGAATTTCGAGTCTTCATTACCTCTTAGGCTAACGGTTTGTGCGTCCGAGTTGCTAAACGGCCGGGTCACGCATCGCAATTACCAGCGCCGCCGGCGCCGGCGGCGGGTGCCGAACATACCGCGCAATAGTTCGCGACCGAGGGTGTTGGCCGCGTCCATGGCAAAGTCCATGATGGGATTGCCCTGCTCCTGAGGCTTTCCCTGAGCGGGTGGACGCGGACGTTGCTCGGTGGTGTTGCCAGCTCGTTCCGGCGCGCTGTGCGCATCATTAGGGATTTCGCCGGCCGGGGGAATAGACACACGGCGGCCCAGGATCGATTCGGCGATACGTTGAGCTTCCTCGTCGATGGATCCGGCACCACCGCTCCCGTTCGGGGCCGCCGGCTCGCTTTCGAGTGGCGCGGTTGGGGACGCTGGTGTTACCCGGGTGCCGGAGAGTAATTCATGGGCAGAGTCACGGTCTTGCACTGCAGCGTAACGTGCGGTGAGCGCCGAGGATGCAATGAGCTCGGCCTTGAGCCCGGCATCGGGTACCCCGATACGTGAGCCCGGCGAACTTAGCCGAGTCAGCGCACTGGGTGTTGGCACGCCACGTGGGTCTAAAACCGAGATGACCGCTTCGCCGACCGAGGCCTCGCGTAAGGCACGGGAAAGGTCTAGGGGCCCGGTGGGGAAGGTGGAGACCACGGCCTTGAGGTCTTGCGCATCCTTGGGCGTAAATACACGCACCGCATGCTGGATGCGATGGCCGAGCTGCCCCAGAACCTCTTGGGGGATGTCGCTGGAAGATTGTGAAATAAAGAAGAGTCCCACCGACTTGGACCGGATGAGCCGCACCGTGGAGGTAATTGCGTCCATGAATGCCTTCGAGGCATTTTCGAACACGAGATGTGCTTCATCGATAAAGAACACGAGTTTCGGTTTTTCAAGATCTCCGGCTTCGGGGAGTTCTTCGAAGAGCTCGGCGAGCAGCCAGATCATGAAGGTTGAGAAGACCAGAGGCTTGGATCGTAGCGAGTCAACTTCCAGGATGTTCAGCACCCCGAGCCCGTCATCGGTCAGCGAGATCAGGTCGTGCACATCGAATTCCGGTTGCCCGAAGAATTGCTCCAACCCCTGCGCTTGAAGCATGGTCACGCCGCGCAACAGGACCCCGGCGGTTGAGGCCGGTAACCCTCCTAATTCGCGTAGGTCCGCTTCTCCCTCGTCCGAAAGCAAGTGAGCGATAACGGCCTTGAGGTCTTTGAGATCGTCCAGTGGCAAGTCGCGCTGGTTTGCGAAGTGAAATACCAATTGCAGGCATTGTTCTTGCGTGTCGTTCAGTTCCATCACACGCGAGAGCAAAATCGGTCCAAAGGAATCGAGCGAGGCCCGAATCGGCGCACCGTTGCCGGAACCGGCCAGCGAAAGGAACTGCACCGGGTTAGCGCGAGCTTCGAACTGGACACCAATCGAGGAGAGCCGGGCCGTGAGTTTTTCGCTCTGTTTGGCCGCCTGGGCTAAGCCGCCGAGATCCCCTTTAATATCCGCGAGGAAGGCAGGAATCCCGGCGGTGCTGAGCTGCTCGGCGATCACCTGCAGGGTCACGGTCTTTCCCGTACCGGTAGCCCCGGCGATCAACCCGTGCCGGTTGAGCATGCGCAAGGGCAGCCGGATGCCTGCCTTCGGGTCGGGCTGACCGTCGAGTAGGGCGGCGCCAAGAAAAAGGGCTGGGTCGGTAAAGGAAAAGCTTTGCTTCAACGACTCGGCTGCGTGTGCCGGAACATTCTCGCTCATGTGACATAGCTTACGCATTTGCCCGGCGTGTGCTAAGCCAACGCGCTATTAAAACGGGTTGAGCAGGCGTTGAATGAAGTTTCGAGTACGCTCTTGACGCGGCTCGGTCAGCACCTGTGCCGCGGGCCCCTCCTCGACGACGACACCCTGGTCCATGAAGACCACACGGTCGGCGACATCGCGGGCGAAGGCCAGCTCGTGGGTGACCAGCACCATGGACCACCCTTCCGCGGCAAGTTCCTTGATCACGCGCAACACTTCGCCAACGAGCTCTGGATCCAACGCACTGGTGGGCTCATCGAAGAGCAACAAATCGGGCTTGAGCATAAGCGCACGCACAATACCGACGCGCTGCTGCTGTCCGCCGGACAGCGATGAAGGGTACTCATTGGCCTTCTCGGCCAGTCCCACCCGATTGAGAAGCGCTTGGGCTTCGTTCATCACCTCGTCCTTGGGGCGCTGCTGCACCTCAAGAGGACCGATGGTGATATTTTGCAGCACCGTGAGGTGGGGGAAGAGGTGATGGCCCTGAAACACCATGGCCGAACGTTGACGCAGCACCGTGGCCTGCTTGGCTGTGGTTTTGGCGCCGAAGGTGACCTCTGGCCCGCCGGTAAACCCCACGGTGCCTTGATCCGGGCGTTCCAGACCGTTGAGGCATCTAAGCGCGGTGGTCTTCCCGGAACCAGAGGGGCCGATGAGGGCCACGACCTCACCGGAACCGACGCTAAAGGAGATGCCGCGTAACACCTCATTTGCGCCAAAGGACTTGTGAATGTTCTCGACGAACAGCAGCGGGCTAGTGGGCGACATACTTTTCCAATCGGCCTTCGAGACGGTTCTGGTACATGGACAGCAGCAGGCAGATAACCCAGTAGATTACTGCCGCCTCCATGTAGAGGACCATGAATTGTAGGGTGCTGGCCGCGATTTCCTGGGCCTTGCGGAACATCTCGGTAACGAGGATCAACGAGGCCAGCGAGGTGTCTTTGACCAGTGAAATGAAGGTGTTCGACAGTGGCGGAGTCGCCACGCGCAGGGCTTGGGGGAGGATCAGCCGAAACAGCGTGCGGGTATGCGACATGCCGATGGTGTAGCCCGCCTCCCACTGCCCGCGGGGTACCGACAAGATCGCCGCGCGAATGATTTCAGCGGCGTAACCGGCGACATTGATGCTGAAGGCAATGATGGCGCTAGGCCACGGGTCGATGGTTGCACCGAGCGAGGGAAGGCCATAGAAAATCACGAAGAGCTGCACGAGCAGCGGGGTGCCGCGAACCGCTGAAATGAAGGCCCTAGCAATACCGGAAAGCACCGCGTTGGAGCTCATGCGCATGAGGGCGATGATCAGTGCCAGCACCATGCCCAGCGTGAAGCTCAGCAGGGTTAGCGGAATAGTGCCGATCAGTGCCCCGCGCAGCAGCGGCCACAAGGAATCAAGCGCAAGCTGCCCAATGGAGTCCATGTATCTCCTCAAAATTCAGGTGCACGTGCCACTGGCCCCAGGATCGAGTCCGTGGGGCCAGTGTAGTGCGCCGCGTTAGATCGTGCGCTGTTACTTGCTGATGTCTTCGCCGAAGTACTTCTCGGAAATCTTTGCCAAGGTGCCCTCGGAGCGAAGCTCATCGAGAGCGTCATCGATGGCATCGCGGAGCTCGGCAGAGTCCTTACGCAGGGCCACGCCCGCCTTGTTCTTCTCCGGGGCTTCCGCAGCAATCTTGATGGACTCATCCGGCTGCTGCTTCTGCGAGTCCAAGTAGGAGAGCTTGTCGTTGATGGTGGCGTCGACACGGCCCTGCTTGAGCAGGGTCAGGGACTGTGCCCAGCCTTCGACCGGTTCCACTGTGGCGCCAAGTTCCTTGGCCGCTTCGTACCAGTTGCTGGTTTGCGACTGGGCGGTGCGCTTGCCCTTGAGATCCTCGAAGGACTTGATCTCCGTGTTATCCGAGGCGGTGACCACGACGCCGGTGGTCACCGAGTAGGGCTCGCTGAACAGGTAGCTCTCTTGGCGCTTTTCGTTGATGGTGACCTGGTTGGCAATGGCATCAAAACGCTTTGCTTCCAGGCCGGTGAACACCGCATCCCATTGAGTTTCCTTGAAATCCACCTTGACGCCGAGCTTCTCACCCACCGCCTGCATCACCTCAACGTCGTAACCGGTGAGCTTATCGCCCTCGTGGTAGCTAAAAGGGCGGTAGGTGCCTTCGGTGCCGACGGTGAGCACGCCCGACTCTTTGACCTGCTCCAACGAGTTGGTTCCTGGCGATGCCGAGTTACCTTCGCCTGTCGAAGAACCGCAAGCGGTCAGGGCCAAGGCCAAGGTGGCCGCCGATGCGATCAGGGAAAGGGTGCGCTTCATTAGGTGCCTCGCAGTGTCGTAAATGAATCAAAGGTGTACCGCTGAGAACGGTCAAGCCGTCGCCAGTATTCCGCAAGATTCCTCTGTCGCACCCCACTAGGGCAAAGATGACGTCATATTTCTCAATATGAGCTCGTCGGCTATCTGCCGCTAAGCGGCTAGATGCCTAGCCACCACGCCAAAAGCATCATCATTGGGATGGCGCAGACCGTGGTCAGCAGTACGGTATCCTTCGCGATCACCACGCCCCGTTCGTAGCGGGATGCCGTCACGAAGATATTCTGCGCAGTCGGCAGACCGGCCATGATGACAGCGGCAACAACCAGCGGCATCGGTAGCCCGAAGACGAGCGTGGCAAGAACCCACGCGATCGCCGGCTGGATCAGCAATTTACAGAGGGTGCCGATCAAGACATCGGCCCGTCGACCCTGCGCCTTCTCCAATGGTTTCGAACCCACGAGCGAGATGCCGAAGGCCAGCAGCATGGCGGGAATAGAGGCTCCAGAGATCAGTTCGATCGGTTGCAGGATCTGTTTGGGTAGCTGTATGTTGGTCAACGCCACAATGAGCCCCAGCAGGGAACCAATGATCATCGGGTTACGGGCCGTCGAGGCGATCATGGCCAAGACGGTAGTCCGTCTTTTACTGGTCGTAGCATCGAGCATCGCCAGATTGATCGGCTGGTAGAGCGCCAGCTGAAAGAGAATGATGGGTGCAGCCTGCGCCGCGTCGCCAAGCACGTAGAGCGCAATGGGTAGCCCCAGATTGGCGGAGTTCACGGTGGACGAGGCCATGGCCGCGACAATGCGTTCACTGGCACTACGTTTGAGCCACTTGGCGGTGATCAGATGGAAAACCGCAGCAGTGGCGAAGGCGGACAGTGTCGCAATCCATAGCAGCGGGCCGAGCACTGCGACCGGGTCGGACTCCGCCAAGGTCAGGAACAGCAGGGCGGGGCTGGCCACGAAGAAGGTCAGGCGATTCAAGACCCAGCGACCTTGATCGCCCAGCACCCCGGTGCGGCCCACAAGATAGCCAACGGCGATCACAATCCAAATAATGGAAAAGCCGGATAACACCCCGGTCATGCACCGCTCCTCTCGAACGGGCGGCCTGGACGCTATCGACCAGCCGAAACCAAAAAAATGCCGGAACCTTGGCGGTTCCGGCATCTAGTATGCGAGCGGGCGACGGGAATCGAACCCGCGTATCGAGCTTGGGAAGCTAGCGCTCTACCATTGAGCTACGCCCGCACATGCCGCCTATCGTTTCCTGAGGCAACATCGAAGACACTAGTCGATCGGTAGGTGGCGCGCAAATTCACAAGGCTATGTGGCGCCTTAATGAGGAGCAGGCGGGAACCTATTCGGTTCCCGCCTGCAAGGCACCGGACGGCCTAATGGCGGTCCAGGCAACTTTAGGATAACCCAAGGTTCGCGGTCGGCGAAATCCTCCGTTCATCCATTGGTTAACGTCGCTTCACGCTGGGTTCACACTAGGAAAAGCGCGAGCGTAGATCCTGGAGTTCGGTTAGGCCGTAGGTGGGTTGAAGAAGCGCTCCTTCAGCGCCTGGACACCCCTAGCGGGCACTTCGAAGCTGAGGCTGTCACCGGGGTTGACCACGAATCCCACCGAATCAAGGGACTTGACGATATTCGCCCCCTGAATCTTCACCCCATAGGGGCATTCGTCAATGTAGGCGTCGGGGATGCGCTCGGGGGAGGTGAATACCACGACGAGACTTTCGCCGGCAGGGTTCGTCACCACCATGGGCTGAGCGTTCTTGTTCTCGCCCGTTACCGGCTCACGGCTGAGGAAGTACACCTCAGCGGTCATGAATGCGCTCATCACCGAACCGGAAAGCTCAGGCTTGTTCTGCCCGGCCTGAATCATCATTTCGAAGTGCGTGGCTGCCTTGGAACGATCCTGCTCCGTGGGAGGCTGCTGGTCGCTGTCTTGTGCCGCGTCGGCGTCGTTATGCTCGGTGCTCATAACCCCCAGCATGTCGCGTACGTGACCAGCGACGCAAACGCCAACTAAGGAAACGACGGGTGAATCGCTAGACTGGACGATGAGCATTCATATTCATTTCAAGGACTGAGCATGCCTGAATTCCGTTATGAGGATCTTTTGCCGATCGGCGAAGATCAGACCGAATACCGCAAGATTTCCTCCGAGGGCGTCAGCGTCGTCGCCGGACCGGACGGTAAGAACTTCCTGCAGGTGTCTCCCGAGGCGCTCGAACTGTTGGCAGAAACCGCCCTGCACGACATCTCGCACTACCTGCGCTCGGCGCACCTGCAGCAACTGCGCAACATCCTCGATGACGAGGAAGCCAGTGCAAACGACAAGTTTGTGGCCCTAGACCTGCTGAAGAACGCAAATATTGCCGCCGGCGGCATCTTGCCTATGTGCCAGGACACCGGTACCGCCATCGTGATGGGCAAGCGCGGTCAGCGAGTATTGACCCAGGAGCAGGACGAGATTTCCCTCTCCCGCGGCATTTACAACGCCTACACGAAACTGAATCTGCGTTACTCCCAGTTGGCTCCGCTGACGACGTGGGAGGAGAAGCAGACGGGTAACAACCTGCCCGCGCAGATCGATCTGTATGCCGACACCAAGGTCGGTCACGACACCAGCTACAAGTTCCTGTTCATGGCCAAGGGCGGCGGAAGCGCCAACAAGTCCTTCCTGTATCAGGAGACCAAGGCCATTCTCAACGAGAATGCCATGCTGAAGTTCCTCGATGAGAAGCTTCGGTCGCTGGGTACCGCGGCCTGCCCGCCCTACCACCTGTCGATCGTGATCGGCGGCACCAGCGCCGAAATGGCGTTGAAGACCGCAAAATACGGTTCGGCCAAGTACCTGGACAACTTGCCTACCGAAGGTGCCATGACCGGACGCGGCTTCCGCGATACCGAGCTGGAGGAGAAGGTTCTCGAACTGACCCGCAACTTTGGCATCGGCGCTCAGTTTGGCGGCAAGTACTTCTGCCATGACGTCCGCGTGGTGCGTTTGCCGCGCCACGGCGCTTCGCTGCCGGTAGCCATTGCCGTTTCGTGCTCGGCCGACCGGCAGATGCTCGCCAAGGTCACGGAGGAAGGCCTCTTCGTCGAGCAGCTGGAAACCGACCCGGCGCGCTTCATGCCCGAGGCCTCGCACCCGGCCGTGGCAGAGCACGATGATGCCACCGACGGTGTCACCGGTACCGGAGGATCCTCGGTGGTAAAGGTTGACCTGAACCAGCCGATGGATCAGATTCTCGAGCTCCTGACCCAGTTCCCGGTCAAGACCCGCTTGTCGCTGACCGGTCCCTTGGTTGTTGCCCGCGATATCGCGCACGCAAAGATCAAGGAGCGGCTGGATGCGGGTGAAGAGATGCCGCAATATTTGAAGGACCACCCGGTCTACTACGCGGGTCCGGCAAAGACCCCAGACGGCATGGCTTCTGGCTCCTTCGGACCAACCACCGCAGGGCGCATGGACTCCTACGTGGAGCAGTTCCAGGCCGCCGGTGGTTCGAAGGTCATGCTGGCCAAGGGCAACCGTTCAAAGCAAGTGACCGACGCCTGCAACTCCCACGGCGGGTTCTACCTCGGTTCGATCGGTGGTCCGGCCGCACGCTTGGCGCAGGACTGCATCAAGAAGGTCGAAGTCATCGAGTACGAAGAACTCGGCATGGAAGCCGTGTGGCGCATTGAGGTCGAGGACTTCCCGGCGTTCATCGTGGTGGATGACAAGGGCAATGACTTCTTTGAAGCCACCAGCAAGCCCACTTTCACTGGAATTCCGGTGCGTGCCAAGTAGGCGGTAAACAACGAAGGGGTACCCAAACCAGATGGTTTGGGTACCCCTTCGCTGTTAAAACGCTGTGAGTATGGAGGTAGCTGGTCTGGGACTAGCTGGCAGGATAAGAACCAGCCGCCCCACCCCGAGGATGTGACTCATTAAAACGCTGACCCGAAAGGTGTCATCCGATGGATCTGTCCATCTGATCGGGGTGGGTCGGCCGGAACCAATCCGGCCCACCACGGTGACTTGATCAGAAGATTGTCCACCCCTTTCTAGGGGCGTGACCCATCACAGTGCTGTTCCGTAGTGACCCTTACCCGGACTGGTACCGGCCGTTCACGGCCGACCAAGAAAATCCAGGAAAGGAAAGTACGGTGACCGCACAACCTATCGTCGCTCATTCTTATCCATTTGTCGTGGGTGTCGACACTCACGCACGCAATCACGTCTACGCCATCATCAACGCAAGCAACGGTGCGTTGCTCGATACGCAGTCATTTCCAGTGACCAGTGCTGGGATTAACCGGGCCATCGCCTGGGTCGCGCGACGAACCGAAGGCAACGCAGACACCCTGTGGGTGATCGAAGGGACCGCCATCTACGGGGCAATCCTTGCCGGCACGGTCGCCGCCCATGGATTCCCCGTCACCGAGGCACCGCGCATGAGCAAGAAACAGAACCGTGGCGTGGGAAAAACCGATGCTTTAGACGCCCACCGAATGGCGGCAGCGTCCCTGCCGTTGCCGGTAGAGAAGCTGCGCCATCCGCGACTGAATGAAGGAATCCGCCAAGGATTACGGATCCTCGTCACGGCAAGCAGCTCGATGACCAAGGACCGTACCAGGGCCATGAACGCCTTGAATGCCCTGGTACGCAGCAACGAGTTGGGGATTGATGCCCGCAAGAAGCTGATCGGTAGTCAGATCGCTGAGATCAGCCGCTGGAGAGAGCGGGAGGAAGAGCTGTCGTTGCGGATTGCACGGTCTGAAGCAGTACGCCTGGCCAAGCATGTCATGGACTTGGACCAGCACCTGGCAGTCAACGAACAGCAGTTGGACGAGCTGGTCAAAGCCAGCGAAGCAGCACCCTTACTAAACGAAATCGGCTTCAAGGCAATCACGGTCGCGAAGTGCTTCGTCGCGTGGTCCCATGAAGGACGAGTGCGCAATGAAGCGGCGTTTGCCTGTTTGGCTGGGGTAAATCCGATTCCTGCATCGTCCGGGAATACGATCAGGCACCGACTTAATCGAGGCGGTGATCGGTCGTTGAATGCTGCCCTACACTTGGCGGCGGTGACACGTATGACTCATGACGAAGAGACACGTATCTATGTCGAGAAGCGTCAGGCTCAGGGGAAAACTGATCGGGAGATCCGCCGATGCATCAAACGCTATCTCGTCCGTCGAATTTTCAAGATCTTCAGTGTTTCAGCAACATTTGACCAAGCTCCAGTTACGCCTTGACAGACATAGAAGAATCTGTCGCTACCTTTAGAAGCCGAAGCTCCAGTCACGGAAGGGCGGCAAGAAACGCAGAACGAGCAGATCGTCGATGGAGGAGTTCTCGGATGACTTCTGCCGCGCGGTGGTGGACTCCTCCTGCTCGTCCTTCTCGTTCTTTGGCTCGGCTGGTTTCGAGGATTCGGACTTCTCGCCCGCTTTTTCGGCGTCTTTGGCCGACGTATCTTCCTTCGCCTGCCCCTTGAGCAGATCGATATATTCCTCGAAGGTTGACACCTTGCTAGCTTCCATCGCCTGGGCGTGCTCGGTACCGATGTATCGGACGTGCCACGGCTCGTACTTATAACCGGTGGTAGCTTCTTCACCTTCTGGGTAACGGATGATCAGCCCATAGTCGATGGCATGCGTTGCAACCCAGAGGCCGGCGGCGGTATCCCCAAAGCAGGCGTGAAGCTGGCACTTCCCGCTGCTGTATCCAACATCTGCGGCGAGGCCGAGCTGGTGCTCGCTCGTGCCGGGGCGGGCCGAGATGCGCTCGGCGTAAGCGGTGCCGTACTGATTCTGGTACTTCGCGAAGAGCGTCGCTTGACGGTTGTAGGAGCGGTAGGCGCTGATGAGCTTGATGGGATGACCTGCAGCACGCGCGTCGGCGATGAGTTGCTCAACGGCTTTGGCGGCGTCGGCACGAAGTTTGTCGCTGGAACCCGGGACCGTGACCAGATTCTCCGGGACGTAATCTTCCGGGGACAGCTGCGTGGTGGGGTTGATCAGCGCGATCAGACTCGACGGGTCGCTGAAATCGGACTGTCCAACGCTAGGTAAGTCTGTTGGTGCGGCCTGCGCCAAGCTCGCCGAACCCAAGAGCAGGGCGACGCTGGTAAGAGTGGCGGCAGCCGTGGACTTCAATCGCATCGTTGTTATATTCCTAGGTGACTCAGCGCGGTGATGTGCAGGCCTAGAATACCGGGCAAACCTTGGGATCGGGTGAACAAATTTTGGCCGTAAGGGTCGCCGGTGCCGACCAGCGACGACTCTGTTACCTAGAAAGCCCCATCGGCAGGTAAATTTAGAGCGTGCTGTATTCAGATGGTGACATTAAACGAGAAATTTCCGCCGGTCATATTGGGCTCGAACCCTATGACCCGGCGATGGTCCAGCCGGCGTCCGTGGATGTGCGCCTAGACCGCTATTTCAGGCTCTTCGATAACCACAAGTACGCACACATCGACCCGGCCACCGACCAGCCCGAGCTGACTCGCTTGGTCGAGGTCGATCCGGACGAGCCCTTCATTCTGCACCCCGGCGAATTCGTGCTCGGCTCCACCTACGAGGTGGTGACCCTGGGAAATGGCGTGGCCGCACGCTTGGAGGGTAAGAGCTCGCTAGGTCGCCTCGGCTTGCTCACGCACTCCACCGCAGGCTTCATTGATCCGGGATTCTCCGGTCACGTCACCTTGGAGCTATCCAATATGGCGACGCTGCCCATTAAGCTATGGCCCGGTTCAAAGATCGGCCAGCTCTGCTTCTTCCGGCTCACCTCAGATGCCGAGCACCCTTACGGCTCGGGGGCTTACGGCAACCGTTATCAGGGACAGCGTGGCCCCACGGCTTCGCGTAGTCATCTGAACTTCCACCTGACCACACTGGAAAACTAGGCCGCAGCGCGCTGCGGGGAACGTATCGGGAGCAACAGTACGAGGCCAAGGAGCAGTACTGTCAGAATCCCGAGGATCCCGTAGCGCTGTGCATGGCCCGGGGCGACGACACTGCTCGCCCACCCAATCGCCAAGGCCAGAAGTCCCGGCCCTAAAAACGATACGGCCCGCCCCGTTGTGGCATAGAGGCCGAAAAGTTCGCCCTCACGTCCTGCCGGAGCTAAGCGTGCTAAGAAGGCACGCGAAGAGGACTGTGCAGGTCCCACGAAGAAGGTAAGTAGTAGCCCGAAGATCCAGAATCCGGCGGGGCCGGGGGAGAAAAAGACACCAAGCCCGGCGATGAGCAGCCCGATGAGCGAACCGGTGATGACCGCCTTAGGGCCGATGAGGTCATCCAACCAGCCGCCGATGAGTGCGCCTGCGGCTGCGATCACGTTGCCGATAATCGCGAAGATGATCACCTCTTCCGGTTTGAACCCGAAGGTGCCTGAAGCTAGGACCCCACCGAAAGTGAATATCACTGCCAACCCATCGCGAAATACCGCCGAGGATCCAAGGAAAAATACGGCGTTGCGGTCTTCGCGCCAAAGATCGCGGATTTTGCCGAAAAGCACTGAGTAGGAGCGGGAGAGCGGGATCCTCTCGCTGTGCGTGGCTGAGGTTTTCGGGATGATAAAGAACAATGGCAACGCGAACAACAGGAACCAGCCAGCGCTAAAGAGCGCTACCAAACGGATATTCAAGGAGGCCTCGGTGTCTGCGCCGGGCCAATCGAAGAGTGGTTTCACGAAACCAAAAAGCACGATTGTCAGGGCCAATATCCCGCCGACATAACCCATCGCCCATCCGAAACCCGAAACCTTGCCAACGGTGTTCGGTGTGGAAATCTGGTTGAGTACCGCGTTGTAGTTAACCGTCGCAAATTCAGAGAATAGCGACATGAGGGCGATCAGCGCCGCGCCCAGCCACAGGAAGCGCTCATCGGGAAGTACAAAGAAGCAGGCAGCACAGGCGGCAACTGCCAGAATCGAATTAATGATCAGCCACCGATTGCGGCTGCCAGCCGCATCGGAACGCATGCCGGTGACCGGCACGAGCAACACTATGCAGATCCCTGCCAAGGTCATGGCTTGAAACAGGACGTACGTTGCATGATCGCTACCGCCGAAGGCGTTGCTGGTCAGGTAGACGGTAAAGACAAACGTCGTCATGACCGCGTTGATGGCTGCTTGGCCCCAGTCCCAGCTAGCCCAGGCCCACGTCACGCGGTTCATCCAACCTGCTGTGGGGCTTGGGGTGGGTGCTGCGGTCATCCGATTATCCATGGACGAATGCTACCGGCTAGAAGCGTCGGGATGGTGAATAGCCGGTGCCTGTCGGGTGTCCGCCGGTACCCTCGCATGCTCGAGCCGGTGAGTCCTAGCTTCGGTCCGCGGCATAGCGCAAGTCAATCTGCCGGCGAATCTCATCGAGGAGTTCCATGATGGCGATGCTTTGGGCGGACGGCAGCAAGTCACTCTGGGTGCGTCCGGTCTGAATGAGTTGTTCGAGTTCGGCCGCCTGGAATTGCATGCCCCGGCCGGTGACTGACTGTTCGAAGCGCTCGAGAACATTGTCCATCCGGTCGTAGACCGTGAACGAGGTCGGCGTGTACCACACGGATTCGATGTCGATCCATCCCTCGGTGCCGATGACCACGGCCCGGTTCGCCCCGGGCGCATCGAGTTCGCAGTCGAGCATCGCTTGTTCGCCCGTGGGGTACTGGAAGATCGTCGCGGTTTGGCGGTCAACTCCGGTGACGGTCATCGCGCTACTGGCCTGAATCGAACTGGGAGTACCCAACAAGTCCACCGCGAACGAGACCGGGTAAATTCCTAGATCGAGCAGTGCGCCGCCACCAAGCTCCAGCGCGTTGAGCCGATGCGTTGGATCGGTGGGCAAACTCTGGTTGTGGCTAGCGACGACCTTACGTAGCTGGCCAATCATGCCGTCGGCCACGATCTGCCGAATGCGCGCCATATGTGGCAGGAAGCGAGTCCACATGGCCTCCAGTGCCACGAGGCTGCGCTGCTGGGCTAGGCCGATAACCTCCCGGGCTTCGCGCGCGTTCATGGTGAAAGGTTTCTCCACCAAAACATGCTTCCCTGCGTTCAAGGCGAGGAGTGCGTGCTCGTGGTGAAAAGGATGTGGTGTGGCTACGTAGATGATGTCGACCGAGGGGTCTGCCACGAGCTGTGCATAGCTTTCATGCGCGGTGGGAATGCCGAATGTCTGGCTAAAACGCTCACTTGCGTCCTTGGTTCGGGAACCGACGGCCTGAACGCTAAACCCGTTCTCGAGCAAATCCTGAGTTTGTAGTCCTGCAATGAGCCCTGTGCCCAGGATGCCCCAACGTAAACGGCCATCCGAGGTGCCGTGATTAGCGGTCATGGGTCCATCCTTTGCTGATGTTGTGTTCGGCTAGCCTGCGATTCGTCCGTGGCGGATCGTGAGCGTCCGCCAGCGCACCGACGTACTGGGTGCGGTACCTATCTTCTGGGAGCCTAACCTAGTGAGACTCATCTGCGTAGGGCTAGCGGGCCGCAGCGGTGGAGTGGCCGGGCTATTTTCGGTCGAATTGTGACGCACCCGAACAAGGCTGGGACCCGTAACTCCCAGTCGCAGCGGAAAACTTGCCCATCTGGCTGATAAAATAGATAATCCGGAGCACTCCGGACGTTGGACTCTGACCCCGCTCACCGTCGACAGAGGAGACGCATGCTTCTGCTACTGACAGCCCTTTTCGCGTGCGCCTTGTTGAGCCCGTTGATTTTCCGTCTCGCCAAGCGTAACGCGTTCTACATGGTGGCAGTGGTTCCGGCCGCGGGATTTATCTGGTTGCTCACCCAGCTTCCGAAAGTTCTGGCGTCCGACCCGAGCGCCGGACATGCAGCCCCGAACGCACCACCGTCGATCAGCATCGACTGGATTGTGGCCCTCAACATCGGCTTTAACTTCCGCCTAGACACCCTTTCCGCGGTGCTTTTGCTGCTGATTCTTGGTGTTGGCACCCTCGTGCTGATCTACTGCGGGCGCTACTTCAAAAATGACGATCCGCAGATCGGTTCCTTCGCCGCAAAACTCGTAGCCTTTGCCGGCGCCATGACCGGACTTGTCACCGCCGATGACGTGATGATCATGTTCATCTTCTGGGAAATCACCTCGGTGCTGTCCTACCTGCTTATCGGCTTCAGCCAGTCACTGATCAGCGCGCGCCGCTCCGCGTTGAGCGCACTGGTCGTGACAACCTTCGGCGGCCTCGCCATGCTTGCTGGGTTACTCATGCTTGGAGCCCAAGCCGGAAGTTACCAACTCTCCGAAATCCTGGCCGTATCGAGTCAGCTGGTGGCCGAGGGCGGTTACATCGACGTAGCGGTGGCGCTGATCTTGTTGGGCGCGTTGTCCAAGTCGGCACTGGTACCCTTCCATTTCTGGCTACCGGGGGCCATGGCCGCGCCCACCCCCGTCTCGGCCTATCTACACGCAGCGGCCATGGTCAAAGCCGGCGTATATCTGGTGGCTCGCTTGGCCCCTGGATTCGCGGAGACCACCTTCTGGTTGCCGCTGACCGTGGGACTGGGCTTGGTCACCATGCTGGTGGGCGGTTACCGGGCTCTTCGTCAGTACGACCTCAAACTGATTCTTGCTTTCGGAACCGTCTCGCAGCTCGGGTTTATTATTGCCATATTTGGCTTGGGGACCCCGGATGCCGGATTCGCTGCGCTCGCGTTGACACTCGCTCATGGCCTATTCAAGGCCACGCTGTTCCTTGCCGTTGGCATCATCGACCACAACACCGGTACGCGCGACATCCGCCAGCTTTCCGGTCTGGCCAAGAGCATGCCGGTTTTGACCGTGACCGCGGGCATTGCCACGGCTTCGATGGCTGGGCTGCCGCTCATGCTCGGGTTTGTGGCCAAGGAATCGGTGTATGAGGCGGCGCTGCACCTCGACGCCACGCTACGACTATGGGTGCTACCGGTGATTGTGCTGGGATCGGCGCTGACCATGGCGTATTCGCTACGTTTCATCATCGGGGCCTTCGGCCCGTCGAAACGGCAGAAAACGCCCACCGCTTGCAAACGACCCACCCTGATCTTCCTCGCCCCGCTATTTGTGCTGGCGGCCGCGACGATCGTGCTGGGCCTCTTCCCGGCTCCGGTCGAGCACCTGGTGCACAGCGCTGCGGGGGCATACGGCGGGCCGGTGGAAGTCCATCTGGCTGCCTTCTCCGGATTCAACACCGCCTTGGCACTCAGCGTAGTCAGCGTCGCCGTGGGCGTGCTGTTCTTCTGGCTTCGGCAACGTAGTGATACCGGTGCTCCGTTGCGTCGACTAGTGGTATCGGCCGAGGAACTGTATCGCGGTAGCGTAAACCTGCTGGACAAGGTCGCGATTTGGGTCACCGGTCGCACACAACGTGGTTCGCTGTCCTTCTACCTGGGTGTGATTCTCCTAGTGGCGCTCGTGGTGCCGCTCGGTATCGCACTACTGGTCGCCACCCCTTGGCCGACCGAGTGGGTGCTTTTCGATCATCCGGCGCAGGCTGTTATCGGTGCGATCATTATGGCCGGGGCGCTGATCGCCATTGTGGCCCCGAAACGTTTCATGGCCGTGCTGATGGCCTCGGTCAGCGGTTACGGGATGGTTGCGATCTTTGCCCTACAGGGTGCACCGGATCTGGCGCTGACTCAGCTTCTGGTCGAAACCATCGTTCTGGTCTCCTTTGTGCTCGCCTTGCGTGCCCTGCCGCGGCGTCTCTGGGTCGGGCTGACCAAGATTCATTGGGGTCGCGCGGCTATTGCCATCAGCCTTGCGGTGATGGTTGTGTACATCGCCATCGGCATGATGGCCGCGCGTACCGAAGCCCCCATTTCCTTGGCCTATCCGGATCTGGCCTACCACGAGGGGTACGGCAAAAACATCGTGAATGTCGCTCTGGTGGATATCCGTGTGTGGGACACCTTCGGCGAAATCACCGTGCTTGCCGCGGCGGCCACCGGCGTGGCTTCGCTAATCTTCGTGACTCGAAGCTTTGGTGCGAAACGCCTGCGTGCCCACGAAGTCCAACCCGGGTCGATCGATCACGGATCCGAACCGATTGGCAGTCGGGGTGCCGAACGAGAGCTTGGCCTGCACGTGGCCCGCGAATTCGGCCGTTCGACCAACCGTGACTGGCTGATGGCCGGTAGTACGCTCGTCGCCGAACGACGCTCGATCATCTTCGAGGTGGTCACCCGCCTGATGTTCCACTCGGTACTGATGCTCAGCGTGTACGCCCTGCTCACCGGGCACAATACGCCCGGCGGCGGTTTCGCCGGAGGGCTCATCGCCGGTTTGGCGCTGACAATTCGCTACCTGGCCGGGGGACGCGTCGAGCTGGCCGAATCCATGCGAGTCGCCCCGGGTCTACTGATCGGTGGTGGCTTAGTGCTGGCGGGCATATCCGGCATCATCCCGCTGCTCGCGGGCGACGCAATCTTTACCACCTACGCGTGGGAATTCTGGTTACCGATCTTCGGCGCGCACAAGTTCGTCACCTCGACCATCTTCGACATTGGAGTGTTCCTCGTGGTTCTCGGGTTGGTACAGGATGTCCTGCGGTCGCTGGGTAGCGAAATCGATATGCTCTCCGAAGGGCGTTCACCGGTCGAGCCACACGATGTCGTGGCCTCTTCACAGACGGGAGTCGGCCGAT
Organism: Glutamicibacter endophyticus; assembly: GCF_048457885.1. Taxonomy (NCBI): domain Bacteria; kingdom Bacillati; phylum Actinomycetota; class Actinomycetes; order Micrococcales; family Micrococcaceae; genus Glutamicibacter; species Glutamicibacter endophyticus. The sequence continues at coordinate 2,692,701 of NZ_CP174200.1, read as the reverse complement.
GAGCGTGAACATCACCTTCCTGGCTATTACCGGGGTGCTACTGGCCGCAGGCTTCTACCTCGTGCTCGAACGCACCCTGACCCGAGTGTTGCTGGGCATCATGTTGCTCGGCAACGGGGTGAATCTGCTGATCCTCACCACCGCCGGACGGCTAGGCAAAGCACCACTCTTTGAAGCGGGGCTCGACCCGAACGTCTATGCCGACCCGTTGCCGCAGGCCTTGATTTTGACCGCGATCGTCATCACCTTCGCCGTCACCGCATTCTTGCTAGCCATGATCTATCGCTCATGGATGCTGAACCAGGCCGATGTGGTGGCCGATGACACCGAAGATATTAAGGTCTCGCTCTCCAGCGCCTATGACGAAGAGGAAGATGCCCCGGTCGCCGCGGACACCACCGAATTCGTTGACGAAGAGGGTCGTCCGGTCCGTGAGGGAGAAGAATAGTGAACGTTGCACAGCTCGCCCCGCTGGCCGTCGTGCTACCGATTTTCGGCGCCGGCGCCGCCTTCTTGGTGCGCCGGAAGATTCGCCAACAGCGCGCCATCACCATCGGCATCCTCGCCGTCACCATGTTTCTGGAGGCCGGGATGCTGGCCGCCACCTGGAATGGCGAAACCTATGCGGTGCATATTGGTGGATGGGACGCTCCCTTCGGCATCGCCCTGATGGTCGATGGCTTCTCAAGCTTCATGCTCTTGGTGTCCACGCTGGTGTCGATGGCGGTGCTCCTCTACGCCACGAGCCAGGGTATCGCCGATGGTGACGAGCAAGGCCCGGTGTCGATCTTTCACCCGACCTACCTGATTCTGCTGGCGGGGGTGTCGAATGCCTTCATGGCCGGGGATCTGTTCAACCTCTATGTTGGCTTCGAAATCCTGCTGACCGCCAGTTATGTGTTGTTGACCCTTGGGGGCACCGCCGAGCGGATCCGTGCCGGTGTCACCTACGTGGTGGTATCGGTCGTTTCCTCGGTTTTGTTCCTCACGGCCATCGCCATGGTCTATGCGGCAACCGGTACGGTGAACCTGGCTGATTTGGCGGTGAAACTTCCCGAACTAGACGAAGGTCCCCGGCTGATCCTGCACTCTTTGCTGCTGATCGCTTTCGGCATTAAGGCGGCGGTTTTCCCGCTCTCCTTGTGGCTACCTGACTCCTACCCGACCGCCCCGGCGCCGGTAACCGCGGTATTCGCCGGATTGCTGACCAAGGTCGGCGTCTACGCGATTGTGCGTTGCGAAACGCTCCTATTCCCGGGAGGGGCGCTGAATCAGGCGCTACTGGTGGTCGCCGCCTTGACCATGGTGGTCGGTATCCTCGGTGCCCTGGCGCAGACGGACTTCAAACGTATGTTGTCCTTCACCCTGACCAGCCACATTGGTTATTTGATTTTTGGTGTTGCGGTGGGCACCGAATTGGCCGTCGCCGCAACGATCTACTACGTCGGGCACCACATCATTGTGCAGACCTCACTGTTCATGGTGGCGGGGCTGATTGAACGTCGTGCCGGCAGCGCCAACGTGCGCAAGCTGGGTTCGCTGGCGAAGATTTCTCCGGCGTTGACCGTCTTGTTCTTCATCCCGGCGATCAACCTCGGCGGCATTCCACCATTGTCGGGCTTCCTTGGGAAGCTTGGACTTCTGCATGCCGCGGTGGAGACCGGGGGAGCGCTGAATTGGCTGGTGATCGCCGCTGGTTTGCTCACCAGCCTGCTGACCCTACTGGCCATTATTCGCGTGTGGGCCCGTGTGTTCTGGCGACGTGCCGCCGATGCCGAGGAGCCCACCGAGTCACTGGTGGCCGAAGCCAAGGAGATCAGCGACCTGACCTTCCAGGGTGGCGCCGAGCGCCCACAGTTGGGCTCGACCAAGGCGCGGGAAGTCGAAGCCAACGCCCTGCCGTGGGGAATGCGTTGGGCAACTGCCTCACTGGTGGTCGCGGGATTGGCCCTGACGGTTTTCGCCTCACAGGTTTTCGCATTCTGCCAGCGCGTCGCCGCAGAACTGCTGGCACGTGAACCGTACATCACCTCGATCTTGACCGGGCAGTAGGAAGGGAGTGGGAACCATGGAGACTCCGAATAGCAAAGATCAACGCATCGATGATGCGCTCGATCCCGTTGGCATACGTCACCGTGCCACCCTGCGCGAAGAATGGCCGCTACTGATCCTGCTGGTGTTGGTGTGGGGTGCTCTCTGGCGAGATTTTTCGCCGGGGAATCTGCTCTTCGGTGCGCTTATCGCGGTGCTGATCACCACGCTCTTCCCCTTGCCCCCGGTGGTGCTGCCGGGACGCTTGAACCTTTGGTACTGCCTCAAACTGTTCGTGTGGTTCATTGGTGAAGTGGTAGCCGCCAGCGTCCATGTTGCGTACCTGGCCCTGTTCAAGGGGCGGGCGACTCGTAGCTCGTTGATCGCGGTACCGCTGCGCACCGAGTCGGATCTGATCGTGATGACCGTGGGGCATGTGCTCACCCTGATCCCCGGGTCCTTCGTCGTTGACGTGGACCGACGCAGCTCCACGTTGTATCTGCACTACGCGGATACCGAGGATGAGCAGGCCGTGGAGCGGGCGCGAACCCAGATTCGCGATATCGAACGCCGATTGATCATGGCCATAGGCAGTAAGAGCGAGTACGAGGCAATCAAAGCCGAGTGCGGACCGAAGTTTTCGGCGAGGAAGGCACAATGATGACCGAGATAGTGATGTGGGTATGCGGCTCGGTGTTATCGGTCGCCTTGATCCTATGCGTCATTCGCGTGGCGAAAGGCCCCTCGATCCTCGACCGAGTGTTGGCCTTGGACGTGATGCTTTTGATCGTTTCGGCCGCGGTCTGCCTGGAAATGTATTACAACCGGCACCTGGATAACGTGCTTTTCGTCGTGGTCGCGTGCACGGTGGGCTTCATCGGTTCGGTGACCGTCTCACGCTATGTAACCGATCAGAGGAACGCCTGATGGACGCCTTTCTGGATGTGCTCGCTGCCGTCTTCCTAATCATTGGTTGTCTGCTGTCTTTGGTGGCTGGTATCGGTTTAATGACCTTCCCCGACTTGCTCACCCGCTTGCATGCCGCGACCAAACCACAGGTACTGGGGTTTCTGCTGATCTTCATTGCCCTGGCCATCCACCTACGCTCCTGGGCCGTGGTGCCCGTGCTGGCCTTGGCCTGGGGGATGCAGTTGCTGACCGCACCGGTCTCCGCCCATATGATCGGCCGCTCGGGCTACCGCACGAAGCACGTGAGTCACAAGTCGATCTATAGTGATGAGCTCGCCGCAGCGATCCGCGCGGTTGAAGCCGAACAGCGGCATGACCAAGGCCCGCCACCGGAACAGCAGTGACGGGCCTTAGGCTACGTAAAAACTACTTCTTCGTGAGCTTCGACAGCGCCTTATTTGCGCCGCGGTCGGCGATCACCTGAATGACTGCGGCCACCGCTGCGGAGAATACGGCAAAGGAGATTGCCTGACGCATCGTGGCCTCGGCCTGCGCATCCTTTCCGCGTGGGGCATCGTTGCCGGTGAAACCCTTCCAGGTGCGATCCACCAGCTTCGTGGCCAGTGCACCGGCACCGAGTGAAACCAACATGGTGACGATTTTAGAAACGGCGTTCATCGTGCTCCCTCTTGTTCATATCCGGTCCTCTGCTTACCCGTCTCCAGCTTACCTGCGCTAAGCTTGGGGCGCAGAACCATTCCGACAGGGGAGCGCCATGTCCTTTAACAAGGACCAAAGGCGCTGAGAGTGCGATAGATCGCAGACCCTCGAACCTGCTCCGGCTAATACCGGCGAAGGAAGTCGAGCATCTCGGATGCGGAAACCCGTTTCGGCCCATTTAATAGGACGCGCGGTTTGCGTACATCCCCCCTCCTTATCTCAGGAGGAGACCATCATGAGTACTTCAGCAATTAAGCCCCGTGCCAGTTGGCGCGTGGTAGATATCGTCATCGCCTCGGCCATCGCAGTGGCTTCCGGTGTGGTTTTTTGGGCGTGGAACGCGAGCTACGGCTTTGTATCCCTAGGCTTCGTCGCCTTCCCGCCAGCCGCCGCCTTCGTTTCGGGCATGTGGCTTTTCCCGGCAGCCCTGGGCGCCTTGATTATCCGCAAGCCCGGTGCCGCTTTGTACTGTGAAATGCTGGCCGCAATCATCTCGGCCTTGCTGGGTTCCCAATGGGGACTGACCGTCCTGCTCTCCGGGCTCGTACAGGGTCTGGGCGCCGAAGTAGTCTTCGCGGCCGTGCGCTACCGGAAATTCACCCTGCCCGTGGCACTTATTGCCGGGTTGATGTCCGGATTCTTTGGAGGGTTCACCGAGGCCTACGTACTGGCCTACTACGAGGCCTACACCCCGTTCATGAAGTTCTTCCACGTACTGGCCATGTCGATCTCCGGCATGATCATCGCTGGACTATTGCCATGGCTGGCCACTCGTGGCTTGGCCCGCACCGGTGCGTTGGGTGCGCTGGCTAGTCGTCGAGCGCACCTGGAAGGGGCCTGGCGGGGACAGAGTCGATGAGTGCCGGGCTGGGGGAACAGCGTCCTGCGACGGTGCGCACCCAAGCCTTGGCCGTCTCTGCCGAGAACTTCGGGTGGCGTCATGCCGAACGTGAGCAGCCCGCACTTCAAGGCCTCAACCTTAGTATTCCCGCAGGGCAGAAGGTGCTGCTGCTCGGGCCCTCGGGGGCCGGAAAGTCCACGCTGCTCTATGCCCTGGCCGGCATCCTCGAAGTCGATGAACTGAGCGAAGCCACTGGGTCCTTGCGGGTGGGAGGCCAGGATGTCTTTACCGCCAAGCAACCGGTCGGGCTCATGCAACAGGACCCGGAAACGCAGATTGTGCAATCACGGGTTGTCGACGATGTTGCGTTCGGCGCCGAAAATCTTGGCATGGACCCGGAACTCATTCGCGAACGGATCACCCCGGCGCTGCAGGCCGTGGGCTTGGGCGCCCTCGACGGGGAGCACCGCACCGCCCATCTCTCCGGTGGACAAAAACAGCGCCTAGCGCTCGCCGGGATCTTGGCCATGGAGCCGGGGTTGATGCTGCTGGACGAACCCACGGCCAATATCGACCCCGAGGGTGTGCCCGCCCTACGCGATGCGGTACTTTCGGCCGCCGAGAGTACCGGCGCTACGTTGATCGTGGTGGAGCATCGGCTCGAGGCTTGGGCCGATGCGGTAGACCGCGTGGTGGTGCTGGCCCCCGGAGGCGGCGTTGCCCACGATGTTGACCCGCAGGCACTGTTCAGCGACCGGCAGTTGCGCGCCGAGCTGAGCGCTGCCGGCCTCTGGGTGCCGGGCATCGTCCCGGAGACCACCGTGTTTGCCGGCACCCCGGGGGTGGAGCTATTGCATGCGCAAGATCTCGTTGCCGCGCGCTCGGCGCAGGCACCGAAGACCGCCGCAGTGGATCTGCAGATTCGGGCCGGAGCTGCCTACTGTATTCGAGGAGCCAACGGAGCCGGGAAATCCACCCTGGCGCTGACCCTCGGAGGGCTGCTCGAGCCTTCCAGCGGCACCTTGCGAGCCAGCGAGGACCTTGCCGGGGAACTTTCCGAGCAACCCTTTAGCTGGAAGGCCGGAAAGCTCATTGCGCGCATTGGAACGGTGTTCCAAGAGCCCGAGCACCAGTTCGTCACGCAGAGCGTGCGTGAAGAGCTGGAGTTTGCCCCGCGCCGGGCCCACGCCGCCGATCCCGCGGCGCCGGCCTTCGACGAAGAGCGGATCGCCGCCCGAGTTGATCAGTTGCTGCGCCGCTTGCGCCTCGAAGACCTCGCGGAGGCGAATCCCTTCACCCTCTCCGGTGGGGAGAAACGTCGGCTGTCGGTTGCCACCGTGCTGGCCGCCGACCCGCAGGTGCTGATCCTCGATGAGCCCACCTTTGGACAGGACGCCAATACTTGGCGAGAACTGGTGCAGCTACTCATCGAGGCTCTCGAAGCCGGCACCGCGGTCATTGCGGTAACCCACGATGAGCAGTTCTCCGCGGCCCTAGCCTCCCAAGAATTGCAGTTGCCGGCGCCACGTGAAACTTCTGAGGCCACCGGACGGCCGGGCCCAATGCTCGATGCGCCGTTGGGGGAGTCATGGTTGGCCGGTATCAATCCGCTGGCGAAGCTTGCCGCGGTGGCTGCCGCCACCCTGCCGTTGGTGTCCACCATGGACTGGGTCTCTGCCTCTGTGATTATTGTGGCGACCCTGGTGGCACTCCCGCTGGCCGGACTGCGCCTGCTCTCGTTCCTGCGCCGGGCGTGGCCGCTACTGGCCGCTGGCGCGGTGGCCGGCTGGGGTGTGGCGCTGGTGGGCGAGGACGCCGGCCGAATCCTGTTGCATCTTGGGGTGTTCACGGTGACCGAGGGCTCGGTGGCCGCCGGTGCGGCGACCGGGCTGCGAGCTATCGGCTTGGCGATTCCCATGGTGCTACTCGTGGCCAGCACCAATCCGAGTGATCTCGGCGGGGCGCTATCTCAACAACTGCGAGTGCCGCACCGTTTCGTGTTGGGCGCGCTGGCAGGGATGCGCTTACTGGGCCTGCTCACCGAGGAATTCACCACGCTGGCCTTGGCCCGGCGGGCCCGAGGTGTCGGGAACTTCGGTTCGCCGCGGCAACGCCTACGAGCTCAATTGGGTCAGTGTCTGGCGCTATTGGTGCAGGCGGTACGGCGTGCCTCGCGGCTGGCGGTCACCATGGAAGCCAAGGGCTTCGGTACCGGGGAACGCACCTGGATTCGTAGCGTGCACTTTGGGCTGCGAGATCTTCTGGTGATCGTGGCCGGAGTGGTGCTCGGCGCCGGAGCCATTGCCGCGGCGTTGGGCGCTGGGACCTTCCACCTGGTGTGGAGTTAATCCAGCGATGCGCTCGGAGCAATGACAGACAACTAATGCGGCACCCGGTACCTCAAAAGGCTCGGGTGCCGCATTTTTGTGTCTTTATACGCTGGCCGGTGTTTCGAGCAGTGCGGTGACCTTCTGCGCGGTCTCCTTGGCGGAGCTGGGGTTTTGGCCGGTGACCAGCCGACCGTCGGTTACGGCGTAGGAGACGAAGGGCAGCGTCGCCTTCTCGTAGAGCGCGCCGCGCTTCTTCATTTCTTCCTCGGCGTTATACGGCACGAGCTTATCGACCCGGGCCAGCACTTCTTCTGTCCACGCGAAGCCGGTGACCTTGCGGTCGGCTACGAGCAAGGAACCATCGGAAAGCGTCGTGTTGAGCAGCCCGCAGTATCCATGGCAGACCGAGGAGACGACTTTACCTTGCTCCCACATCTCGCGGGTGATGCGCTGCAATCCCTCGCTATCCGGGAAGTCAAACATGACGGCGTGGCCCCCGGTGAAGTAGATCGCGTCATAGGCTGAGGAGTCGATCTGCTCGGGGCGCAGCGTGTTTTCTAGTAGCGCCATGCGTTGCGGATCGTGGTGCCAAGCCTTGGTGGCCTTGTCATAGCTCGGAAATTTCAACGACCGCGGTTCTAGCGGCGAGGCTCCGCCCAGCGGGCTGACGATATCCTGCGCGAAACCATGCCCGGCAAAGACTTCCCAGGCGTGAGCGAGCTCCGAGAGCCAGAGCCCGGTCGGGTGCGACTCATCGTCGTAGTGTGCAACGTTCGTGACGACGTGCAGAATGCGTTTGGTCATGAGGATCTCGTTTCGATGATCGTGGGGTGGCGTTGGTGCAGAACCGGATGATGCGGCGATGGGTGGACAGTAACTCGTTTGAGGGGCAAGTTGCTAGGTGTCTCGATAACTCGCAAGGCGGGCACAGCCAACGGTGGCACGAGGCGTCCCGAAGAAATTTGCAGTGCGTATCGGCAGACTACGAATGGATGTGAGCGCTGTCAACACCTTGCGTCCTGCACTACTCGGCTCGCTAAGGCTGGCCCAGCGCAAGGATCGCCAGTACTGCATCTCGCACCCGAGCGGCCACCTCCTCGGTCGGGGCAGGGCGATACTTCCCGTCGAGGTGGAGGAACGCCAGCCCGTGCGCTAAACCCCAGAGGGCGGTGGCCAGTTCCGCTGAGGCCTTCGCCGGCAGCATGCGCTCAAGTGCCTCGTTGAGGACCGTGTGGAGTGCCTGAGAGGCTTGGACGCGCGCGCTATCGCTTTGATCGCATTCGTTGCCGAACATGAGTCGGAAGACCGCGGGGCGACGCAAGGCAAAGTTCACATAGGCGACCCCGAGCTCGGCCAGTGCTTCAGGTGCTGCAGTCACGTTGGTGTGCGAGGCCAGTGTCTGTGCTAGCTGCTCGCGCAGGTCCTTGAATCCTTCGACGGCCACGGCGGAATCCAACGCTTCTCGATCCGTGAAATGACGGTAGGGCGCGGTGGGGGAGACTCCGGCTCGTCGCGCGACGGCGCGAAGCGAGTAAGGCTCGCCCGACTCGAGTATGTCGACCGCCGCGCTAATGAGCGCGGTACGTAGATCCCCATGGTGGTACGAACTCTTCAATGTTGACACTGCTAACCTTCCCGTCTACGCTCAAATGTGAGCACTGCAAACATACCGCATGTGCTTGGGGAAGTCATGCCGATCGTGATGGTTAGCTAGCCCGCTGGGGCAGTGGCCGCTCGGGAGCCTTGGAGTCGAGGCTCGCACACCCCTTAGCGAGCGCGAGGTGCAGTACACGCCACGCTACTTTGCATGGCGACCCAGCGATCAAGCATCCGACCGGGAGAACCCACACCATGCAGACCATCCTCGGAGCCAGTGGACAGATTGCCACCGAGCTCACCCGCGAACTACAGCGCATCCAGGCCGGCCCGCTACGACTGGTCAGCCGTAACCCGCGCAAGGTCAACGACAGCGACACCCTGCACCGCGCCGATCTATTGGATGCCGCGCAGACTCACCAAGCCGTCGCCGGCAGTGACATCGTCTATTTCACCGCCGGGCTGCCTGCAGATACCGAACGCTGGGAAGTCCAATTTCCCACGATGCTCCGCAACGCGCTCGATGCGACGCGCGCCGCCGGGGCACGGTTCGCATATTTCGATAACACCTACATGTACCCGCAGGATCATCGGATCCAGACAGAACAGACTCCCTTCGAACCGGTGGGGCGCAAGGGCCAGGTGCGTGCGCGGATGGCGCAGCTGGTGCTCGAGGAAATGCAACGCGGCGAGATTCCCGTGCTGATCGCCCGGGCTCCGGAATTCTATGGGCCGGGTCGTACCCAAGGATTTACCAACTCGCTTGTGATTGAGCGGATGAAAGCCGGAAGGCGGGCACTGGTGCCCGTGCGTGCCGATCGGCGGCGCACGCTGATCTGGACCCCGGACGCCAGTCGTGCGCTGGCGAGGCTGGGTACCACTCCAGACGCCTACGGCCAGACCTGGCATCTGCCGGTTAGCGATGTGCACCCCACCTATGGTGAGTTTGTTGAGCTTGCCGCCACCGTTTTTGGGGTCAGCGGCCGCTATACCGTGGTGCCCCGCTGGGCCCTGAACGCCGCGGGGCTTATCAATCCGCAGGCACGCGAGATTCGCGAGCTATTGCCGCGCTACGCGGCCGACAATCTCTTCGACGATTCCAAATTCCGCGCCCGGTTCCCCGACTTCGCGGTCACTAGCCATGCCGAAGGGTTGGAGAGGATCCACCGCGAAACGCGCGACTAGGCTCGGGTAGCTGGCGGGCTAGCGGCGATCGATCACATATCCCACCGCGGCGCGGGTATCGCCAACGGGAATGATTGTCACTCGTGAATTCTCGGCCGATTGTTCAAGGGTGAGGTTCAGCTGTTGTTCCCCACCGGGTTCGGCGCAGGAGGCGATCTCTCCGGCTATGGTCTGCGACCCGATGGTCAAAACCGGGTAGATCTGCCCACTGCCTACGCACCGCACCACCAACTCATACTTCCCCGGTGACCAGGTGGAAGCATCCTGGTTGATGAGCGGGATGGTCCGCGGTTCGGCTGTGCTCCCCGTGGCGGTGGGGTGGGCAACACTGGCAACGAGGTGTTCGGCGCCGTCGTCAAGCAGGTGATCTAATTTATCGACCTCGGCATCGAGCTTGATGGTGCCGGTGTGCATTTCCGTCGGTTCGGGTGCTTGGGCCTGCGGTGCGGGTGTGCATCCTCCAAGTGAGAAGGTCAGCGCCGCCGTGGCGGCGAGCGCTGGGTACACGCGGTGTAGTTTACTCAAGCCCTGCCTCTTCTTTGCCTAGGGTCGATTAACTACATCCTACTCGATCTCACTGGCTTTTATCTGATTGGTGGGCGAACTCTTTTCGCGTTGTTCGGCCACATCCAACAGGGCGCGGCGCACGGCCGCGCGAATCACGGTATACAGCAGGTAGAAAAAGATGGCGGCGGCCACCACGGACAGGGCGAGTGAATTGATGATCTCCATAGCGCCAGCCTAGGTCAGCGGCCGGCGGACACGGAAGTGCCCGCCGGGTTATCCGCCAACGTTCAACGTGCTGGCTGGAGGAAATTAGCGAATCGACTGGCTCAGTTCGCTCAGTTCTTCATGCAGCTCGGCATCGAAATGCAGAGGCTTGGCATCCAACGAACGTACCGGGGTCAGCAGACGGACCGAGGACACTAACCAGACGCCATAAGACTGGTACAGATCCGAGGGCTGCAAGGGTCCATAGCCCAATTCCCAGCCAGCCTGTTCCGCCGCGGCAAAGATGGCGGCCTGCGTGGTTCCGGGCAGGATGCCGGTTTCGAGCAAGGGGGTGATCAGCCGCTTGGTGTCGCCATCACGCTGCGCCACCAGGACGGTCGAGGTGGGGCCTTCGAGCACCATGCCGTCGGCCGAGGTGAAGATGACGTCGTGTGCGCCGTGCTGGTGCGCGTAACGTAGCGCGGCCATGTTCACCGCGTAGGACAGCGTCTTGGCACCCATCAGGAGCCAAGGTGCTCGGTCGGCCAATTTTGAGTCATAGCCGCGGTCAAGCAACAGCACGTCGATGCCCGAGGCGCGTTGTTCACGGCCGAGCGCCGGCGCCGGGCTGACGGTGATCCAGCACCAGGCCGGGTCGCTGTCGGCGACGCCGCGTGCGGCGACCAGCTTGACCACTGCTTCATCGGCGCCACCGTCGGCGTCGAAGTCCGCAATGGCGGTGTCGATGGCCGCCCGCCAACTCAGCTCGTCGGGGATCGTCAGGGCGCAGGCTGCGGCAGATTCCTGCAGGCGCGCTAGGTGGGCATCGAGCTTACGTACGGTGTTGCGGGTGTACAGCAGAGACTCAAAAACCCCGTCACCGCGGTTGACGCCTTGCAGCGTGACCGGAAGATGCGGTGCGTCAATGTCGGCAATGCGACCGGCGGGATAAGCGAGGTCGAGGAATACCAGAGAGCTCATAGAGGATAGATTATCGAAGAATTCGCGATCTCTTCATTTCAGCTGGTCACGCAACGGGCGGTAAGTGCCGGGATTGGATAGTCTATGCACAATGACAAAGGGCGACCTGGGCGCCCACGGAGAGACGGTTCGGGATATGGACGGTCCGGTCGGGAGGAGCTGCGTGATACCTAGCCTAGAGTTCGTGTGGCAGGCCGGTCCTTTCCTGTATCCGATCGCGGTCGCTATCGACGTCATCGTGCGCGTGCTGATGATCGGCATTGTGCCGGGCAACCGGCGACCCACCACGGCCATGGCCTGGCTACTTGCCATCTTTTTCATTCCGGTGATCGGCCTGTTGGCCTACCTGCTCTTCGCCAATCCACGGCTCTCACGCCGCCGGCTGCAAAAGCAACGGCGCGCCAACGAGGCCATTCTGGCGGGCACCGAGCATATGAAGCTCCCCGAAGAATTTCACTCCACCGAAGAATGGGTGGAGGATGCGGTGGAACTAAACCGCAAACTCGGTGCGATGCCGTTGGAAGGCGGTAACACCATCGAGGTCATCTCCGATTACCGCGAATCCTTGCAAGCCATGTGCGAGGAGATCGAGAAGGCCGAACGCTACGTTCACATCCAGTTCTACATCATGGGCGATGACCCCGAATATGTTTCCCCGGTGCTCGAGGCCCTCGAACGGGCGGTGCAGCGTGGGGTGACCGTGCGTTTGCTCTTCGACCACCTAGGCACCTTGCGGGTGAAGGGGTATCGCCAGCTCACCAAGCGGCTGACCCGCGGCGGGATCACCTGGCGTCGGATGCTGCCGATCGACCTGTTCAAGCGGCGCTGGCGTCGCCCGGATCTGCGCAACCACCGCAAGATCCTCGTGGTCGATGGCGAGGTTGCCTTCACCGGAAGCCAGAACCTGATCGAGCCGGGCTATAAGCGCGAATCAGCACATAAGGTGGGCCGCGAATGGGTCGAATTGATGATCCGTGTCGAAGGCCCGCTGGCGCGTAGCCTCGACGTCATTTTTGCCACCGACTGGTGGCAGGAAGACGACTCCGACCAAGTGCTCAGCGATCTGGCCGAAACCAGTCACCCGCTGTCACCGAACGACCAGCCCGGTACCACCATGGCCCAGGTGGTGCCCAGCGGGCCCGGTTATGAATCGGAAAACAATCTGCGGCTGTTCAACACGCTGATCTACTCGGCCTCGGACCGGCTGCAGATCACCAGCCCGTATTTCGTCCCGGACGACTCGATGCTCTACGCGATCACCACCGCGGCACAGCGTGGGGTCGAGGTGGATCTCTTCGTCTGTGCCGAGGGCGATCAGTTTTTCGTCCATCACGCACAGCAGTCCTACTACCAGATGCTGCTGTCCGCCGGGGTGCGGATTCACCTGTATCCGGCGCCGATGGTGCTGCACACCAAGTGCTTCACCGTCGACGATGAGGTGGCCGTGGTCGGTTCCTCCAACATGGATATGCGTTCCTTTAGCCTGAACATGGAAATTTCGGTCATGCTCTTGGGCAAGGAGATGGTCGATAAGGTCAACGCCGTCCACGATCAGTACCGGGAGATCTCGACCGAACTGAGCCTCGCGGCTTGGCGCCGCCGCCCACGCTTCCAACGCTGGATCGATAACGTGGCTCGGCTCAGCGCCACCTTGCAGTAACCGCCCCGAGATTAGGCCGGGAAACTGGTGCCTAAGGCCCCGAGCACGCCACGCGACTTGGTAATGACCTCATCCCATTCAGCCTGCGGATCCGAGTCGGCGGTAATCGCCCCGCCCAGACCCAGTTCGAGGGACCAGCGCCCGTCGCTGAGCTTGTCGCAGGTCAGCGTGCGGATCACCACGCTAAAGTCGGCGGCCGCATCGGCCCCGAGATAGCCCACGGCCCCGGAATACAACCCGCGGGCGCGCCCGTCCTCGAGTTCGTCGAGGATCGCCATGGTCGAGAGTTTCGGGGCCCCGGTCATCGAGCCCGGAGGGAAGGCTTCGCGCAGCGCGGCCGCCGCCAGCTGCGGGGCCGAGAGCTGGGCATCGATGGTCGACACCATCTGGTGCACCGTGGCGTAGCTTTCCACGGCACATAACCGGCGCACTCCGACCGAGCCCGGTACCGCGTGATGCGAGAGGTCATTGCGCAACAGGTCTACAATCATGATGTTCTCGGCCCGGTCCTTGGGGTGGGTGGCCAGATCGTGGGCAAGCGCTTGGTCTTCTTCCGGGGTCGCACCGCGGGGCCGGGTGCCCTTGATCGGTTCGGCCCGAAGCCGGCCATTGGAGTCCAGAGAGAGGAAACGTTCCGGGGAGATGCTGGCTACCTCGAAGGCACCGAGGCGCAGGAAATGCGCGAAAGGCGCCGGGGATGTCTCACGCATGCTCTGGTAGGCCGCGAAGGGTGAAAAGTCCTCGCCGGAGACAGTGGCGCTGAGCCGGGTGGTGAGACAAACCTCGTAGCTGTTGCCCTCGGCGATTTCGTATTGTGCGCGTCGAACCTTGTCCATGTAGCCGGCGGCGTCATCGGCGCACCGAAAGTCCAGGGTCGGTAATTCGGCGCGGGGGCCCGGTGCTGTGGTACGCACCATGGCCAGGACCTGATCGAGGTGCTCCTGCGGGGCGGTGACCCGCAGGCTCTGCTGCTGGTGATCGACGACCAGAATGGTGTCGGGCTTGAAAAAGACCGCATCGGGACGTATCTGCCCATCGGCAAGCCGCGCCTGCAGGTTCGCGGCGCCGAGCTCCCGTTTGAGTTCGTAGCCGAGGTAGCCGACCCACTGTGGGTTTGGCCCGTCGTCGCTATTGACGGTGAAAGCGGCCTCGGGGCCCGGCCAAATCTCTCCTAGCGCCTCGAAAAATTCCGCTCCCAGACGCAACCGACCCGGGCCGTAACGTAGCTCCGTGCCGGCGGCGGTGGCCTGAAGCACCGTGGGGTGTTCGCCGCGGCTGAGGGCCAGCAAGGTGTAGCGGTTGCGACCCAACGGGTCGGAGAGGTGATGACTCGTGGATTCGAGGAGCGCCGCATAGCTGCACCCTTGCGCGAGCTGCTCGAACAGGGCGGCGGCGTCAACCGGTGCCGGGACGAGCGTGCTGGCCGCCGGCAAGGCTTCGGAGCTGGTGATCGGCAGGTTCCCGCGTCGGGTCGCCGGGAGCAGATGCAGCAGTTCGCGCAACTGTGCGAAGCCGCTGGCGATCGACCCGTTGTCGATCACGAGGTCGGCGGCGTCGGCCGGCTGGTCGCTGTCCAGATAGCGTTCTTCCTGGGCGGCCCAGCGTTCCCAATAAGGCAGGTAGGTATCGCCATCACGTGCGATCGCGCGACGTTTGCGCAGTGTTTCGTCGGCCCCCACCCAAATGGTCAGGTCCAGTTGGTCACGGACCGCGGCGGCCGCAGCGCCCACCCCCTCGACGATGACGATCGAGGTGGGGGAGTAGCTCGCCAGCTCGCCGGGCGCCGAGCGTTCCCAATCCCAGCGCGGCCAGTGAATGCTTTGGCCGTGGGCAAGGCGCGGAAGCACCTGGGCGTAGCGCTCGATGGCCTCGTGGAGACCGTCCCACCCAGGGTAGAAATCCTCGAGGTGCAGGATGCTGGTGGGCAGGTAGGAGGCAAGGAAGCTGGACAGGTCGGCGGCCAGCGAGGTCTTGCCCGCTCCGGAGCGACCGTCCAGAGCGATGATGAAGGGTTTAGCGGTTTCCACGAGAGGAGATGTTACTCCGCACGTAGTTCACAAGCGCAGGCAGGGCCTGTTCAATCATCGAATATGTCTGCTGGAAGTCGGCGGCGTCGCCGTACCACGGGTCGTAGATGCCCTGCTCTTGATGCGGTTGTGCCGCGGCTTCTGGGTCAAAGGAACGCACCATGCGCAGCTGCGGGCGCTGTTCGGGGTCCAGCTCGGCCAGGTACGGAACGAGAGTTTCGAAGTGGCCGATATCCATGGCGAGCACCAGATCCATGCCGGCCAATTCTTCGGCGCGTAGGCCCGTTGCACGGTGTGCCGAGGCGTCGATGCCGGCCACGGTCAACAGCGCGGCGGCGCGCGGATCGATGCGGTTGCCGATCTCTCCGTCGGTGACGGCGCGGGAAATAACGGCCACTTGTTCCACTCCGGCCTCCTGCAGTGCGTGACGCAACATGTACTCGGCCATCGGGGAGCGGCAAATGTTTCCGGTGCAGACGGTCATGATCTGGAACATGGCACCAGTCTAAGTGTTAATGCTCACTTCACTGCAACAATTTGGAGAAGATCCACGGCGCGTTCACTGGTGGACGAAAACCAGCATTGCGGCGACCACGATGAACAAGATCCCAAAGAGGATGTTCAGCGCCTTGGCCCCGCGCTGGGTGGCCGTGAAGCGTTGAAAGCTTCGCGCCGTGGCGGCAAAAAAGAAAAACATTACTAAGACATCAACGGTCACAATCGTGCCGATGAACACCAGATACTGTCCCAGCAACGGTTGCGCTGGATCGATGAACTGCGGGGTGAAGGCCAGAAAGAAAATGATGGCCTTGGGATTGAGCAGGTTGACCAGGATCCCGCGGCGGATCATTTGCCAGCGGGTGAGCGCGTGACCACTGCCGTGGCCGGGAGAAGCAACGTCGGGTACGGAGAGCATCATGCGCACGCCCAGATACACCAGGTACGCCGCCCCGGCGTAACGAATGAGATTAAACGCGGTGGGGGAGTTGGCGACCAGGAGGCCCACTCCGGCGGCGACGATCACTACATGGATCAGCAGGGCGATCTGCTGGCCCAGAATGCCCCAAATGGACCGTCGGTACCCTTGACGCATCGCATTGGTCATCGTGTTGATGGCCCCGGCGCCGGGAGTGAAACTGATTAGCGTACTGGCTCCTAAGAGGGAGAGCCATAAGGTAAAACTCACTTCGCTAGCCTACTGAGGCCGCGCCTCGTTGAGCTACTGCTGGTCCGGCTGTGACGAGGCGTGTTTCGCGGCTCGCTCGGTGGCGGCCGTCGCCTCGGTAATGAATCCGGAAATCAAGGCCAGTTGCTCGGCGCTGTAATCCTGCAAAATTTCACCGATGGACTCCGCCAGGGGACGGAACATGAGTTGTCCGTGTTCGCGAGCCAAGGGGGTCAGCGCTATGCGTACGATTCGACGGTCGCTGTCGCTGCGTTGGCGTTGGATATAGCCGAGGCGCTCGAGCCGGTCCAGCATGGCCGTGGTGGCTGGGGAACTGAGCTTCAATTCGCGGCTAAGGTCGCGCGGTGCCGGTAGCTGGCCGCGTCGCTGGTACTGCATGATGACGCCCAGTGCGTGCATATCCGTGCGATGCGTTCCGTAATGGCGTGACGTGGATTCCACGTAGCGCTCGGTAGCTTGGGTGAATTCCTGGAGCTGGAGGACCAACCCGCTGCGCGCCGCATTTTCCATGGGTGACATCTTATCTGCCAGAAAGTAGTTCCATCATAGAGTAACTTTATGAGTAAACTATAACTGGCAGGCAACCTAACCTTGAGTTCTAGGGAGAAAAGATCCGCATGGAAGACCGCACTCGTTCCACGGCGAAACCCCGGGCCGTGCTCTGGCGCATCGCACTGTACCTGGTGGCGGTGATTGCCTGGTTTGCCATCGCCGGCGTCGGTGGCCCAACCTTTGGCAAGCTCTCCGAGGTGCAGAGCAACGATCAGGCGAGTTTCCTGCCCGCCAGTGCAGAGGCCACCAAGGCCTTGGATTGGCAGGAAAAGTTCCGAGATAGCGAGGCCATCCCGGCCGTGGTGGTGATTGCCGACGAGGCCGGAATCTCCCCGAAGGACGTCCCCGACGCGCTTGGAAGCCTCGATACGCTCGATGCGCTGGAAGGTGAGGTCATCGGTCCCATCCCGTCGGAAGACGGCAAGGCCCTTGAAATCATTGTGCCCCTCGACTCGCAGGCGGATACGGCTGCGGCGGTGGATGAGGTGCGCGCGCTACTCGAGGAAGAACTTCCGGCCTCTGCGAGCGCCTATGTTACCGGCCCGGCGGGTTTTAGCGCCGACCTCAAGGAAGCCTTCTCGGGTATCGACGGGGTACTTCTCGGCGTGGCCCTAGCCGCGGTCTTCGTGATCTTGTTACTGGTTTACCGCTCGGTGCTGCTACCGCTCATCGTTCTTAGCACCTCCGTGATGGCATTGTGTGCGGCGATCTTGGCCGTGTACTTCATGGCGCTCGCCGGGTGGATTCGGCTTGATGGGCAATCTCAAGGCATCCTGTCCATTTTGGTGATCGGCGCGGCAACTGACTACAGCCTGCTGTTCGTCGCACGACACCGCGAGGCACTGAGTGAAGGAGCGGGGCGCTGGCAGGCGGTTACTCAGGCTTGGCGCGGCTGCCTTGAGCCGGTGCTGGCCTCCGGCGGCACCGTGACGGTGGGGCTGCTCTGCCTGTTGTTCTCCGATTTGAACTCCAACCGCGCACTAGGTCCGATCGGGGCCAGCGGCATCGTGTTCTCGGTGATCGCGGCCCTGACTTTCCTGCCGGCGGCGCTCGGCCTGGTGGGTCGTTCGGCCTACTGGCCCTTACTACCTAAGCCCTCATCGGCCCACCACGTGGCAGACGACCGCGGCCTATGGGCTTGGGTGGCCCGACTGGTCCGTCGGCGTCATCGAACGGTGTGGATCAGCTGCTGCGCGGTGCTGCTGATCGGTGCCGCAGGCATCACCGGCTTGCGGGCTCATGGTGTGGCGCAGAGTGAACTGGTGCTCGGTGAATCGCAGGCGCGTACCGGGCAGCAAGTGCTTGGCGAACATTTCCCGGCTGGTTCGGGCTCTCCGGCCAGCGTGGTGCTACCCGCGGAGCGGGCGCAGTCGGCGCTGGAACTCATTGACGGTGCAGCTGGCGTCGATTCGGTGACTCTGCAGGCCGAAGGCGGCGCGCCGGTGGGTAGTCGGCCAGGTGCCCAGCCGCAGGTCATTGACGGCATGGTCCTGGGGTCCATTACCTTGAGCGATGCCGCCGACTCGGAGGCCGCCAAGGAAACCGTGCTTGGATTGCGGGAGACGCTGCATGAGCTAGACCCACAGATTCTCGTCGGCGGAAGTACCGCCACCATGCTCGATACGGCCCAGACCGCCGAAGAGGATTTGGTGAAGATCATTCCGCTGACGTTGGCGGCGATTCTTCTGATCCTGATGCTGCTCCTGCGCTCGATCCTCGCCCCGGTGCTGTTGATCGTCACCACGGTGCTGTCCTACGGCACCGCGATGGGGGTGAGCGCACTGGTCTTCAACCACGTTTTCAAGTTCCCCGGTGCGGATCCGTCGGTGCCGCTCTTTGGGTTCGTCTTCCTGGTGGCACTCGGGGTTGATTACAACATCTTCCTCATGACACGGGTGCGTGAGGAAACCTTGCAGCATGGCACCACCGAGGGGATGAGCCGTGGTCTGCGTGCCACCGGTGGGGTCATTACCTCAGCCGGCGTGGTGCTCGCGGCGACCTTTGCGGCGCTGGGCGTCATCCCGATCATGTTCTTGGTGCAGCTGGGGTTCATTGTGGCCTTCGGCGTGCTACTCGATACCTTGATCGTGCGCTCGTTGCTGGTCCCGGCGCTGGTGCATCAGGTCGGCAGCGCTATCTGGTGGCCCTCCAAATTGATGCGGCGTGTCTAAGATCTCCGTTTCTAGGGCCAGAGTATCCGCTGCATCACAGCGGATAACCGGCCCTAGGACGTAGACTTATACCTTGTGCTCCTGCATCGCAGGGCATGCGTCGACAGCTTAGATGTACCGCAGTAGTGGACTTTTTGATGTATCGGCGATTGATCGACACCGATATGTCGGTGTGCAGATACGAACAGAAAGTCTTGACTATGAGTACAACTTTTAGCGCCCTTGGCGTGCCCGCAGAACTGAGTGAAGTGCTAGCCGCTCGCGGCATCGAGCAGCCCTTCCCGATTCAGGAAGCGACTCTGCCCTCCACCTTGGCCGGCGGTGACGTGCTCGGACGCGGCCAGACCGGTTCGGGCAAAACCCTAGCGTTCTCGCTGCCGATGGTGGCCCGCCTGTCGCAGGCCCCGAAGCGACGCAAGGCACGCTTCCCCCGCGCGCTGATCATGGCCCCCACCCGTGAATTGGCGACGCAGATCGCCAAAACCGTGGACCCCCTGGCTCATGCCGCTTCGCTGCGCACCACCGTGATCTACGGTGGCGTCGCCCAGTCGCGGCAGGAAAAGGCCATGGCCGAGGGCGTCGACATTGTGATCGCCTGCCCGGGACGCCTGGACGATTTGATCCAGCAGAAGATCGTGGATCTCTCGCAGCTGGAAATTTCGGTATTGGACGAGGCCGATCACATGGCCGATATGGGCTTCCTTCCCGTGGTTCGCCGCATCATGGACCGGATGCCCACCGGCATTCAGCACATGCTCTTCTCCGCCACCTTGGATAACGGCGTGGACAAGCTGGTCAAGCGCTACTTGAGCAACCCGACCGTGCATTCGGTGGATGCTCCCAAGGCAGCGGTGAACACCATGGAGCATCACGTATTCGTGATCCCGAATGACGATAAGAAGGAACTGGTGCGTGTCTTGGCGCAGGGCACCGGTCGCCGCATCATGTTCATGCGCACCAAGCACCATGCCAAGAAGATGGCCCTGGCCTTGTCCAAGGCCGGGGTCCCCGCGGTAGATCTACACGGCAACCTGTCGCAGAATGCTCGCGATCGCAACCTGGCCGCATTCTCCTCCGGTGAGGCCAAGGTGCTGGTGGCTACCGACGTTGCCGCCCGCGGCGTCCACGTCGATGGCGTGGAACTGGTGGTGCACATCGATCCGCCCGCCGAGCACAAGGCATATTTGCACCGTTCGGGACGCACCGCACGCGCCGGCTCGGATGGCACCGTGGTCACGATTTGCACCCCGGATCAGCAGGGGGATGTGGCAACGTTGCTTAAGCAGGCCGGTTTGAAGGTTCCTTTCGAGAAGGTCGGCCTGGATTCGAAGGCCGTGCTCGATGTGGTTGGTGAAGTCGCCGAACTTGTGCCCTATGTAGCCCCGGTCAAACAGCCGCAGCGTCAGTCACCTCGTAAATCGAGCGAAGCGGGCAAGTCCGGTTCCGGCCGGAGCCAGCGTGCGGGCCGCGGAGCTCGTAGCGGCCGTCCGGTCTCCGATGAGGCTCGTCGCTCCGAAGGTGGTCGCCGTCAAGAGCGAAGCGCCCGTCCGCCACGTAGCGCAGGGTCCGACCGACCTGCGCGCGCCGGTCAGGGTGCATCAAGTACCGAACGCGCCGGCGGTGCCGGTCGCGGCTCCCGCCAGGGTGGTCGTTCGGCGGGTGCTGCAACGACCGGACGCGGACCGCGTCGGGCGACCAGCCCCACCACGCGTAGCGGCCGCTAAGCCTTCAGTTCAAACCCCTCCCCGGGGGGCCGATCCTTTGCTAAGGATCGGCCCCCGGGGCCGTTTAATGAGCGGGTTTGCACTCCGCGGCCGCAGGCGGAGGATCGCCGGGATGGCCGAGAACTTCACGCATTATGCAAGCGTTTCCGTTAGGCTAATTCCTTTAGATACGGGAATCTTTTTCATAGGATTTTCAGTTTCACTGTAAATTCTGTAAACGATTGCAGGGGTGTCTCTGGACTGTGTAATGTGGTCGAGATCACTGGCTCGCCTTTCTCTTGGCGCGCCATCCGCACCATGACATCCAACGGAGCAACTCGTGAGTAGCCTCAGCGCCTTCGCTGCCGCCAGCAGTCCTCATTCACCACCCGATACGCCCCGGCGCCACTGGCGGCGTTGGCTCACCGCCGTGACCATGACACCCGCCGTGTTGTTCGCGCCGCTAGTGCCCGCGGCGGTAGCGCCGGCCGGGGCCGCAGAACCTACGGTGACCCTCACCGGGTCCTTCCAGCAGCAACTCGGGTGCACGGAGAATTGGCAACCGGACTGTGCTGCCACCGAGCTCAGACAATCCGACGGCGAAGGGCGCTACAGCGCAGAGCTGACGATCCCGGCAGGAACCTATGAATACAAGGTTGCTCTCGACGGCAGCTTCGATACCTCCTATGGCCTCGACGGTGGCGAGCAGAACATCCCGCTGACCATCGGCGGCGAGAGCCGACTGCGTTTCACCTTCGACACCAATACCGGGCGCACCCAGGTGACCCCCGTTGAGCTACGCGGCGACTACGCCGAGGCCGATGACGAATTGGTCGCCGCTCCGGCGCGCCAACCCGGTTCCGGCGAACAGTTCTACTTTGTGATGACCGACCGCTTCGCCAACGGCTCGACGGACAATGATACCGGCGGCCTCGAGGGGGATCGGCTCAGCACCGGTTTCGACCCCAGCGACAAGGGATTTTTCAACGGCGGTGACCTAGCCGGATTGCGCTCGAAACTTGATTACATTCAGGGTTTGGGCACCAGCGCCATCTGGTTGACGCCGAGCTTCAAAAATATGCCCGTACAGGGCACCGGGGATCAGGCGAGCGCTGGATACCACGGCTACTGGGTCACCGACTTCACGCAGATCGACCCGCACCTTGGCACCAATGAAGAGCTTTCCGAGCTGATCGCCGATGCGCACCAGCGCGGTATCAAGGTCTACTTCGATATTATCGTGAACCACACCGCCGACGTGATCGACTACGCGGAGCAGAAGTACGACTACGTGGATCAGTCCACGAAACCGTACCGTGACGCCGAGGGCAACGCCTTCGACCCGGCCGACTATGCCGGCACCGATACGTTCCCGGCGATGGATGCCGAATCTTCCTTCCCCTACACTCCGGTGGTACGCGACCCCGAGGTCAAGGTACCCGAGTGGCTCAATGACCCCACGCTCTATCACAACCGCGGAGATTCCACCTGGGAAGGGGAATCGGTGACCTATGGCGACTTTGTCGGGCTCGACGATCTGATGACCGAGAACCCAAAGGTCGTTGACGGCTTCGCCGATATTTACCGCAGCTGGGTCGATCTGGGCATCGACGGGTTCCGCATCGATACCGCCAAGCATGTGAACTTCGAATTCTGGGAGCAGTGGAGCGCTCAGATTCAGCAGTACGCCCAGTCCAAGGGCAAGGAAGATTTCTTCATGTTCGGCGAGGTGTATGACGCCGACCCGAAGAAGCTGTCCCCCTACGTGCGTGAGACGGACATGGCTTCCGTGCTGGACTTCTCTTTCCAGTCGGCCGCAACCGGATATGCGGGCGGCAACTCTGCCAAAACCCTCGCAGCACTTTTTGCCGGCGACGACTACTACACCACGGCACAGACCTCGGCCGATGCGCTGCCGACCTTCTTGGGCAACCATGACATGGGCCGCATCGGTTACTTCCTGGAGAACCGCGAGCAGCCGCTGCAGCGCGACGAACTGGCGCATGAACTGATGTTCCTCACCCGCGGCCAGCCCGTGGTCTACTACGGCGATGAACAAGGATTCGCCGGGACCGGTGGCGATAAGGACTCACGCCAGTCGCTCTTCGCCTCGCAGGTCAGCGACTATCAAAACCAGCCACTGATCACCGGTCAGACGCTGGGCGAGACGGATCACTACGACACCAACGCACCGCTCTATACCCACATTGCCGAACTGTCGAAGCTGCGTGGGGAGCATGCGGCGCTACGCAGCGGCGCCCAGGTTGAACTCTACGCACAGGACGGGCCGGGTATTTACGCATTCTCCCGCGTAGACCGGGAGGAAAAGACCGAATACTTGGTGGCGGTGAACAACGCCGAGACCGAGCAGCAGCTGGAAGTGCCCACCCTGACCGCTTCGGCATCGTACCGTCCGCTGTACGGGGCCGATGCTCAGGTCACGAGCAACGCCGAGGCCAAGGCGAGCATTAGCGTACCGGCGCTTTCGGCCGTTGTTTACGCCGCGGACCGCCCGGTGGATGCACGTAGCCTGAACCCGGAGCTGAAGCTACCGGCTCCCGGGGCCGGTCTCAGCGGGGTCTCGCCGGTTGCGGCCGATCTCGGTGCCGGCGCTTGGGCCGAAACCAGCTTCGCGTGGCGCGTGGTTGGCTCGGAGCAGTGGCAATCACTGGGTACCGCCGAGGACGCTACACCGCGGGTTTTCCACGACGTCTCGGAGCTTTCCGATGGCACCCTGATCGAGTACCGCGCGGTGAGCGTCAATGCCGCCGGCGAGCGTCAGGCAGCATCGAGCTACGCATCGGTGGGCAATGACGTTTCCGGTGCTGTCGACGAGCAGGAACCGGAGCCGGAGATTTCGCTGGTGACGGTACCGGGTAGCCACAACACCGAAATGGGTTGCGTAACGGACTGGGACCCGGCCTGTGAAGCGGCCAAGCTGAGCAAAGCCAGCGGAGGGGTTTACACCGGAAGCTTCGACGTTCCGGCCGGTGACTACGAATATAAGGTGGCGCTCAACGGCACCTGGGATGTGAATTACGGTGCCGAAGGGCAGCCCGGAGGGGCCAACCTTAAGTACACGCATGACGGTGGAAAGGTCAGCTTCTACTTCGATCCGCGCACCAACATCGTGCAGAGCGACGCGCAGGGCCCAATTATCACCTTGCCCGGTAGCTTCCAGGACGAACTAGGTTGCGCGAGCGACTGGGATCCGGCCTGTCTGGCCACGCTCATGTCCGACGCGGACGGCGATGGCACCTATGAATTCACCACCGACCGGATTCCGGCTGGCAGCTATGAACTCAAGGTGGCCCATGCGCTGGGTTGGGCCGAGAACTACGGGGTGGATGGAGCCGCCGGGGGAGCGAATTACAGCCTCTCGGTCGACGACGGCCAGCCGGTGAGCTTCAGCTACGACCTGGACACCCACGTGTTGCAGATCGGTGCCGAAGGCCCCAAGGTCGCTGGCCTCGGTGAGCTGCGGGCCCAGTGGATCTCCGCCGATACCTTAGCCGTCCCAGCGGACCTTGGTAGCGGAGATAGCTACGCTTTGTACGCCTCACCCGAGGGCCAGGTGAAGCTGGAAGATGGCTCCGTCACCGGCGCCGACCCAATTGAGCTGTCGCTGGTTGACGGCGGGTTGAGTCAGGCGCAGCGGGAGAGCTTCCCGCACTTGGCTAACTACCGGGCGCTTCGAGTTGACCTCCCGCGCGAGGACATTGCCGAAGCACTGCGCGGTCAGTTGGTACTGGCCCGCTTCGAAACCGATGAGCAGATATCACGTCCCACGGTTTTCACCGGGGTGCAGAGCCCCGGAGTTATCGATGAGCTCTATGCCAAGGCGTTGAGCAAGGTGACGCTGGGTGTGGAATACACCGGTAAACGCCCAACGTTCCGCCTCTGGGCGCCGACGGCGCAGCAAGCAACCCTGCTGATCGGGGAAGCTGGCAGCACCCCAACGCGTTATGAGGCGCGCCGCGATGCAGCCACCGGCGTCTGGTCGGTGAAGGGCAAGCCGCAACTCGACGGCGCGGAATACCGCTGGGAGGTGCGTGTCTACGTGCCCGAGACCGGGAAGGTCGAAACCAATATCGTCACCGACCCATACTCGGTGGCGCTGAGCACCAATTCCACCACCTCGGTGGCCGTGAGCCTGGACTCGCCCAAGCACCAGCCCAAGCAGTGGCGCAAGGCCGCTGCCAAGCCGGTGGACAAGGACGTGGACCGGTCGATCTACGAGCTGCACATTCGAGACTTCTCCATCGCCGATGACAGCGTGCCCGAGCCGTTGCGCGGACGCTATGGCGCCTTCGCCGCCTCGGGCGCCGGTAGTGAGCAGCTCAGGCAACTGGCCGAGGCCGGCTTGACCACGGTGCACCTGTTGCCGAGCTTCGATATAGCAAGCATCGAGGAAGATCCCGCGCAGCGCCGCGAACCCGAATGCGACCTGGATTCCTACGGGCCGGCGGGCAAGGAGCAGCAGGCCTGTGTGAGCGCCGTAGCCGATCGCGACGGATTCAACTGGGGGTATGACCCCTTCCACTTCATGGCGCCGGAAGGCTCCTACGCGCACCACCCCAACGGGGCGGCACGCGTTGAAGAGTTCCGCACCATGGTCGGAGCGCTGCACGGGATGGGCCTGGAGGTCGTGCTGGATCAGGTCTTCAACCACACGGCCGCCTCGGGTCAAGCCGAGCAAAGCGTCTTCGATAAGATCGTGCCCGGCTATTACCATCGGCTCGATGCCGGCGGCAAGGTAGAGACCTCCACCTGCTGCCAGAATCTGGCCACCGAACACGCTGCTGCCGAAAAGCTGATGGTCGATTCGGTGGTGCTCTGGGCCCGCGATTACAAGGTCGACGGCTTCCGCTTCGATTTGATGGGGCATCACTCCCGGCAGACCATGGAAGCGGTACGCGCGGCCTTGGATGAACTGACCATGGACCGCGATGGCGTCGATGGGTCTTCGATCTACCTCTACGGTGAAGGCTGGAACTTCGGTGAGGTGGCCGATAACGCACGGTTCTACCAAGCGACACAGGGGCAGCTGAACGGCACCGGCATTGGTACCTTCAACGACCGGTTGCGTGACGCGGTGCACGGAGGAAGTCCGGTGGATTCCTCCTCCACCTTCCGACAGGGTTTTGGTACTGGTCTGGGCACCGACCCCAACGGGGATCCGGTCAACGGTACCGAGGACCAGGCGCTCGCCGATCTGGCGCACGAGAGCGATCTGGTTCGTCTGGGACTAGCCGGCAACCTCGCCGATTTCGAGTTCGTGGCATCCGACGGTTCCGTGCAACGCGGCGACGCACTGGACTATCGTGGCTCACCGGCTGGTTATGCTTCGCAGCCCGGGGAAGTGATCAACTACGTTGATGCGCATGACAATGAGACGCTCTACGACTTGACCGTGCTCAAGTTGCCCCGGGAGACCGCTATGGCCGACCGGGTGCGGATGAACACCTTGGCCCAAGCCACGGTGATGTATTCGCAGGCCGTTCCGTTCTGGCATGCCGGCACCGAACTGTTGCGCTCGAAGTCTTTGGACCGCAATAGCTACAACTCCGGTGACTGGTTCAACCGCATCGATTTCACCGGCACGCACAATACCTTCGGCTCGGGGCTACCGCCCGAGGCCGATAACGGATCCAAGTGGAAGATTATGGTGCCGCTGCTGGAAGATCCGTCGCTGAAGCCGCAGGCCGAGGATATGGCCGCGGCGGAAGGTGCGGCACTGGATCTGCTGCGGACCCGCGGGGAAGTGGACCTGCTGCGTTTGGGGTCTGCCGAGCTGATTGAGCAGAAGGTCTCCTTCCCGCTCAATGGCCCGCAGGCCACGGCCGGGGTGATCGTCATGCGGATCGATGACCGCGCCGGTGACGACGCGGATCCGGAGCACGACGGTGCTCTGGTGGTCTTCAATGCGTCGCCGCAGGAGAGCACGCAGCAGCTCGACGAGCTCGTGGGGCATGACTATCGGCTCGCCGACGCGCTGGCCAGGGGCTCCGATCCGGTGGTCAAATCCACTAGTTGGGACAGTGAGTCCGCAACCCTGACCATTCCGGCGCGCACCGCGGCGGTACTGGTCGAGGCGGAGGATTCGGCGAACTAAAGTGCCACGTAACGGGGCTGCTGGCCGGGAGTGCAAGCTCCCGGCCAGCGGCCCCGTGGTCGTATCCGAGCGCGTTGAAAATATTTTGCGGATCCGGGAATGATTCCGTGGTCTGCCTCGTTGACTAAGGCAGAACGCAAAGTTGAGTCAGGTTCGCTCAAGTTAATTTGACAGCCATTTACGGCTGAGTAGACTTGAGTGCAGAACGCTCAACTGGGGCAGCGGCCCCGGGCGTTAGGACTTAGCAACCAAGGCAAAGGAGAGCCATAATGTCGCGTGCCGTAGGTATCGACCTCGGAACCACCAACTCCGTCGTATCCGTGCTCGAAGGTGGTGAGCCCACCGTTATCGCCAACGCGGAGGGTAACCGCACCACCCCGTCCATCGTCGCCTTCTCGAAGAGCGGCGAGGTGCTCGTCGGTGACATCGCCAAGCGCCAGGCAGTCAACAACATCGATCGCACCATCGCATCGGTCAAGCGCCACATGGGCACCGACTGGAGCATCGACATCGATGACAAGAAGTACACCGCTCAGGAAATCTCGGCTCGTACGCTGATGAAGCTGAAGAACGACGCCGAAGCCTACCTGGGTGAAAAGGTCACCGACGCCGTCGTGACCGTTCCGGCCTACTTCAACGACGCCGAGCGTCAGGCCACCAAGGAAGCCGGCGAGATCGCAGGCCTGAACGTGCTGCGTATCGTCAACGAGCCGACCGCAGCCGCCCTGGCCTACGGCCTGGACAAGGGCCAGGAAGACGAACTCATCCTGGTCTTCGACCTCGGTGGCGGTACCTTCGACGTGTCCCTGCTGGAAGTTGGCAAGGATGACGACGGCTTCTCCACCATTCAGGTGCGCGCCACCGCCGGTGACAACCGCCTCGGCGGCGACGACTGGGACCAGCGCATCGTCGACTGGCTGCTGGCTCAGGCCAAGGCCAAGGGTGCGGACCTGTCCAACGACAAGATCGCCCTGCAGCGTCTGAAGGAAGCTGCCGAGCAGGCCAAGAAGGAACTGTCCAGCGCCACCAGCACCAACATCTCGCTGCAGTACCTCTCGGTGACCCCCGAAGGCCCGGTTCACCTGGACGAGCACCTCTCGCGTGCCAAGTTCCAGGACCTGACCAAGGACCTGCTGGATCGCACCAAGAAGCCGTTCCACGACGTGATCGCCGAAGCCGGCATCAAGGTCTCGGACATCGCCCACGTGATCCTCGTTGGTGGCTCCACCCGTATGCCGGCCGTGGCCGAACTGGTCAAGGAGCTCTCCGGCAAGGAAGCTAACAAGGGCGTGAACCCGGATGAGGTCGTGGCCGTGGGCGCTGCCCTGCAGGCCGGCGTGCTCAAGGGTGAGCGCAAGGACGTGCTGCTCATCGACGTGACCCCGCTGAGCCTCGGTATCGAGACCAAGGGTGGCGTGATGACCAAGCTCATCGAACGCAACACCGCGATCCCGACCAAG
The DNA here is from genome assembly GCF_048457885.1 of Glutamicibacter endophyticus. NCBI lineage: Bacteria > Bacillati > Actinomycetota > Actinomycetes > Micrococcales > Micrococcaceae > Glutamicibacter > Glutamicibacter endophyticus. The sequence continues at coordinate 2,664,523 of NZ_CP174200.1, read as the reverse complement.
CGTTCGGAGACCTTCACCACCGCCGAGGACAACCAGCCTTCGGTTTCCATCCAGGTCTTCCAGGGCGAGCGCGAGTTCACCCGCGATAACAAGGCACTGGGTACCTTCGAGCTGACCGGTATCGCTCCGGCACCGCGTGGCATCCCGCAGGTCGAGGTCACCTTCGACATCGACGCCAACGGCATCGTGCACGTCTCCGCCAAGGACAAGGGCACCGGCACCGAGCAGTCGATGACCATCACCGGCGGCTCCTCGCTGTCGAAGGAAGACATCGAGCGCATGGTGCAGGACGCCGAGGCTCACGCGGAAGAGGACAAGAAGCGCCGTGAGGCTGCCGAAACCCGCAACGCCGCCGAGCAGGCTGCCTACTCCGTGGACAAGCTGATCAAGGACAACGAGGACAAGCTGCCCGAAGAGGTCAAGACCGAGGTTCAGGCCGACGTCGACGCGCTGAAGGCCGCCCTTGAGAAGCAGGATAACGACGACGAGGTCAAGGCCGCGTTTGAGAAGCTGCAGGCTTCGCAGACCAAGCTGGGTGAGGCAATCTACGCCAACGCCCAGGCCGATGCCGCCGCCGCCGATTCCGCCGAGGCCCCGAACGCCGAGGAAGACATCGTCGACGCCGAGGTTATCGACGAAGACGACGAAAACGCCAAGAAGTAGGGAGTCGTAGACGCAATGTCCGAGGCAGAGGATCAGAACCCGAACCCGAACTCCGAGTCGGAGTCCGAGCAGCAGCCTGCGTCCGAGGTTCAAGAAAACGCCGACGCGCTGGGACAGGCCGAAGCGATTCTGAATGATGCGGCGGCCGAGGTTGACGCTCAGAGGCTTCAGCCCAGTGAGGTCGAAGCCGAACTACGCAACGACCTGCTACGTCTGCAAGCCGAGTACGTGAACTACCGTAAGCGCGTCGAGCGTGACCGTGAGGTTGTGCGCGACAACGCGATCCAGTCGGTGCTCAGCAGCCTGCTGCCGGTGCTCGACGATATCGAGGCTGCCCGTCAGCACGGTGACCTGGACAATGGTCCGTTCGCGGCCATCGCCAGCAAGCTGAACTCGGTACTCGAGGGCCTAGGGCTGGAGCGCATCGCCGAGGCGGGCGTGGAGTTCGACCCGAACGTGCACGAGGCGCTACTGCGTCAGCCGGTTGAGAATATCGCCGCCGACCATGTGGGCCAGGTGCTGCGCATCGGTTACCGCAAGGGGGAGCGCGTGCTACGTGCCGCGCAGGTGCTGGTCTCCACCGGAGAATAGCCAGCCTACCGAGATATAACTCATCGAAACTGCCCACTGTCGTACAACGCCAGTGGGCAGTTTTGAATCGGTCGATGAAAGGATGATGCCCTGATGGCAAGTCAGGACTGGATCGAAAAGGACTTTTACGCCATCCTGGGCGTCGCCAAGGACGCCAGCGAGGCGGATATTAAGAAGGCCTACCGCAAGTTGGCCCGCAAGTATCACCCGGATACCAACCCGGGCGACGACGTCGCCGAGCAGAAGTTCAAGGACGTCTCCGAAGCTAATTCGGTGCTCTCGGATCCGGAGCAGCGCCAGCAGTACGACGCTATTCGTGCCATGGGCTCCGGCGCCCGGTTCACCTCCGGTGGGCCCGGCGGTGCCGGTGGTCAGGCCGGATTCGAGGATATTTTCTCGAACCTCTTCGGCGGCCCGCAGTCGGCCGGTCAACCGGACTTCTCCAACCTCTTTGGGGGCGGCGGAGGCTTTGGGCAGGGCGGCTTCGGCGGCTTTGGCCAGCAGGCCCCGCCACGCAAGGGTGCCGATCGCACCGCGACGACCTCGATTTCCTTCGCCGGGTCGATCAACGGGACCACCATCGGTCTGCGTGAATCCAACGGCGAGGTCATCGACGTGCGGGTTCCGGCCGGGATCAAAGATGGCCAGTCGGTGCGTGTGCGTGGTCGCGGGCAACCCGGCCCGGCAGGCAACGGGGATCTCATCGTGAAGGTGAAGGTGGCCGAACACCCCTTCTTCAAACGCGAAGAGAACAACATCCGGATCCACGTGCCGGTGACCTTCGCCGAGGCGGCTCTGGGCACCAAGCTCTCGGTGCCGACCCTCGACGGTGGCCATGTGTCGGTGAAGGTTCCGGCCGGTTCTAACTCCGGACGCACCCTGCGTCTGAAAGGCAAGGGAGTGAAAACCTCCAAGGCCACCGGTGACCTGCTCATCGTCTTGGACGTGGTGGTTCCGCAGAATCTCTCCGATGAGGCCCGCAAGGCCATCGAAGAGTTCGCCGCCGCCACCGAGGGCGAGGACCCACGCGCCGATCTGCTCAACAAGGCGAAGCTCTAGAGGATCATAGAACAGCTCAGGCCTTGCCGGAGAGGAAAGGAGACGCAGCGTGAACGGGGATTACCTGCAACCGGTATTTGTCATTTCGGTCGCGGCCCAACTGGCCGATATGCACCCGCAGACCCTGCGCCAGTACGACCGTCTGGGTCTGGTGTCACCCAGCCGCCAGGCGGGTAAGCAACGCCGCTATTCGCTACGCGATGTGGCGTTGCTCCGGCAGGTGCAAGCGCTGAGTAAGGACGGGGTATCGCTGGAGGGGATCCGCAGGATCCTGAACCTGGAGGCCGAAGTCGAAAGGCTTCGCGCCCAGGTGGATTACCTCGGCCGCGAGCTACAGGAGCTACGCGAATCGCAAAGCCGGATCTTTGCGGCCGGCACAACCGCCGGAGATGTGGTGTCCATGGCCCGCGGTGCCCGTCCCGGGCGACGTGAACCCACCGTCACCTTCTTTGCGGCGCGTCGGGCGATCGGCCGCTAATTTGCGGCTACCGCCTGTTCGGGCACGCAACAGACGGCGGCGGGTCTAAAGCTCCGGGGGTCGGTCCCAATGGACCGGTCCCCGGAGCTTTTTCGCGTGCACCCCGCCACGTACCGTGCCGGAAAGGCGGCCGCTAGGGCTTAGCCGCGTGGAGGTATCGCAGCGCAAAGCTCGGTCAGAATTGCTAGGACTTCGCGGACTGCGCGGCGGTGAAGGGCCTCGGGACGCGAGAGTGCGTCGATCTGTCGTGCTAGTGGAAGATCTCGCAAGGGCAGTAGCACCACCCCGTCAAGACTGTCGGCCCGCATGGTGTAGCGCGGCATCAGACCGATAGCTTGGCCCGTGCGCACGATCGTGGCGGCGACGAAGAACTCGTTGACCCGATGGGCAATGTCCAACGGTTGCCCGTGATGAACCGCGATCGGGGCTAGGAGCTCGGCCAGCGGGAAGCCCTCATGTACCGAAATCCAGCGTTCATTGGTTAGGTCGCGGGCGCTGAGGCTGCCGGACGCGGCCAATGGGTGGTGCGCCGAGACCGCCACGTCCAGAGGCTCTGTGAGTAGTTCGGTAACCACCACGCGCCCCTGCGGCCACGGATCATCATGCGGCAAGCGATGTGCGATGACAATGTCATGTTCCAAGGTCAACGCGGGGAAATCCGCACGCGGAACATCCTCATCGGAGAGTTTGAGCCGAGCACGGCCGGCGCTGGCATCCAAGAGCGGGGCGAACCATGCTAGTCCGGCGCTATGAAAGGCCGAGAGGCTCACCGGTGCCAAGGAGTCGTCGAGAAATGCATCCACCGCAGATTCCGCGTCGGCCATGGCCGAGGCAACCTTGGTACCGGCGGCGGCTAGCGCCCACCCGGCCTCGGTGAGTTCTAAATGTCGCCCCCGGCGCCTCGTCAGCGGAGTGTTGAAGCCTCTTTGGAGTGCGGCGAGTTGTTGCGATACCGCCGAAGGCGTGACGTAGAGTGCCTCGGCCACGGCGGCGACACTGCCGCGTTCACCGAGTTCGCGCAGAATTCGCAGCTCATACAGTTGCATAAGATGATTCTAAAGTGTTTCTTCAGTAAGTGAAGATTGTTCTTTATCCAGCGGCTCGGAACACTTGAAAGTGTGAAACAGCAACTGCAGCACCGGGCGCTGATCCCGGATCTTCTTTTGATCGGCGTGGCCATGATCTGGGGAGGAAGCTATCTCGCGGCCAAGCACCTCGTGGCCGCCACCGACGTGGAGACGGCGCTGACTCTGCGCTATGCCATGGCCTTTGCCGGCATGCTGGGCTATATCGCGTGGCGTCGCGGTGCATGGCGCATCTCGCGGCGCACCGCACTTATTGGTGGCGGTTTAGGGCTGAGCCAAGCGGCGATCCTCTGGTTGGAAACCGCGGGTGTCGGCCTAACCAGTGCCACGAACGCGGGACTATTGATTAGCCTGAGTCTGATTTTCACCCCACTGTTGGAAGTGATGGTGTTGCGCCGTGCCTTGCCTGGCCGTTTCTATCTTCTGGCCCTAATGGCCGTGGTCGGGGCCATGCTCCTATCCAGCGGCGCGGCACTGCGTGCCCCCGGAATTGGGGATCTGCTGGTGCTCATGGCTGCGGTGGTCCGCGCGCTGCACGTGACAGCGACGGCCAAGTTGCTGCGTGCCAACGATGATCTCCCACAGATCGTGACCCTGCAGATCCTTGCCGGCTTTCTACTCTTTTTAGCGTTGGCGGCTCCACGGCTTGCCACTACTCTTCCGAGGCTCGGGGCCGAATCTTGGCTCAACGCCATTTTCTTGGGCTTGGCCTGTAGCGTCTTCGCATTTCTGGTGCAGGCGTGGGCCGTGCGGCGAAGTTCGGCGGCCCGCGCTAGTCTGCTGATGGGCACGGAGCCGGTATGGGCGGTAGCCATTGGACTAAGCCTCGGCGGAGAACACGTGACAGGTATACAGGGGCTGGGCATTGTGCTGGTGGTGATCGCGACCATGCTTGGCGCCCGCGTCGAGCGATTGGCCCGAGAGCAACGGTTGCGCAGGTTAATGTCGAGGGGCCATCCATCAAGAACTACGGAACATCTAGCCGCGCACGAGGGGTGAAACCCGCCCAGCGTTGGGCCAAGGCACCCACGCGCAAACGGCGGCCGCGCACGGCAGGGTGTGCTGTGCGCGGCCGCCGTCGGGCGTCGTTACCTGGGCGGGCTAGCTCCTGGTGTAAGCCAGATCGAAGATCAACCGACCGGCCTTGAGCGCCTTGCCCTCAAAACTGGTCAGCACACGGCGTTCGAAGCGCGGGGCCCACCCGCCCTGCTCGTCCAAGAACTCCGGATCGGCTTCGCGGTTCTCCAGACCCTGGCGGTACACCATGGTCAGGCTGCTTTCCAGTCCTGCCTGATGACCCGGGAATTGATTCTCGAAGGCCGGGTGGGCCTCGAGAACCTCACGCATCTGCTCCGCGTAATTCGACCAGTCGGTGGCAAGGCGCAGGGTGCCGCCGGGCTTGAGTACCCGGGCGACCTTATCGAGGAAGGACTCCTTGATCAGGCGGCGCTTGTGGTGTCGCGGTTTGTGCCATGGGTCGGAGAAGAAGAGCCAGATTTCATCGGCACTTGCCGGCTCGAGCACGGTTTCGAGTACTTCCGGGGCATTGGCCTGAATCGCACGAACATTTTCGAGTTCAAAGGCCTCGACCTTCAACATGAGCTGTGCCAGCCCGGGACGATACACCTCGACGGCCAGGTAATTACTCTCCGGGTCTTCCTTGGCGGCATTGGCAATGCACTCGCCCAGACCGCTTCCGATCTCAACGATGAGCTTGGCCTCGCGGCCAAAGGTTTGCGTAGCGTCCAAGCGGAAATCTTCGGCGACGGAGGTGTCGGCGATTTTGCGTGGGGGCTCGATGACGTACTGCTCGGCGTTGCGTTCCCAAGCCTTGGCGCGACGGCCCTGCAGGCGGTTGCCGCGGCGGACAAAGGAGACCGGTTCGGAACGGTACAGTTCGGGGTCGATGGGTTCAGTCATGATGCGTTAATCCTATCGGAGCCGCGGCTAGGACTTCGGGTGTTCACCGCGAAAGTACGCCTTACCGGCGGTGAGCTTGGAATGAGCGAACAGCGTGTCAATGCGCACCGGAGTGTATCCAGCGGCCTTAAGCTTCTTGATCAATTCCGGCACGGCCTTGACGGTACTTTCGTGAATGTCGTGCATCAGGATCACAGACCCCGGCTTGACCTGTGCCATCGCGTTTTTCACGGTCTTCTTTGAATTACGGTGGTGCCAGTCTTCGGTGTCTACATCCCAGATGATGAGCGGTGTCGTACTCAGCCGGTCGACCTGCGCATTGTGTGCTCCATAGGGTGGACGCATCACGGCAGACGAGGCGCCGGTGGCGTCCGAGATGGCCGCATCGGTGGACTGCAGCTCCTTGGAGACCTGCTCCTTGCTCAGCCCGCTGAGCGAACGGTGGGTATAGGTATGGTTGCCGATCTGATGCCCTTCGGCCGCCATGCGTTTGAGGAACTTCGGCCGCGTCTTGGCGTTTGGACCGACGACGAAGAAGGTGGCCGGAACCTTCGCGTCCTTCAAGGTATCTAGGAGCACCCCGGTCTTCGGGCCGGGTCCGTCATCGAAGGTCAACGCAACGCATTTGGTGCGGCGGCAATCCACTGCCGGTTCCGAGGATGCCTCAGAGGGTGAGGCGCTTTCGGTGGGCTCTTGCTCCTCGGCATCGTCCTCCTGCGGCGAGTCGTCGTGGAGGATAGCCTGTTGGGCCTGGCGTCCATAGTCCGAGAGCAACGCCTTGATGCGGCTGGACGGCAAGGTCAGCGTGACACTGCCGACGGCTCCCGGAGCGATGGAGTATTCATCGGCCCGCACAATAAGATCACCATTTGCGCCGAACCGAAGGTCATCGAGCACTTCCTCGGGAAGCTGATCATGAGGCAGGATCGTGGTGTTCTTCGTCCGGGTGGCTTCCTCGGCCAGCATGGCCTTCACATGATCCCAAGCTTCCGAACTCGAAAAAAGCTCCTCGGTGTCAATCCGACGATCCTCAGGCACGGAGAACCACTGGGTAGCAAAGCTTTCGCTGCCCGAGGCGCCGGCGAATTCATAGGTATCCCGTGAAACACCCAGGATGGCCTCGCTCGCGGCGGTCACCTTCGCGCTGACGTTGAGTTCTCCGGCGAAGTCCGTGCCGCGGACCGCAGAGTCCCGGTGCTCATTCACGTAGGCGCGCATTTGAGCTTCAACCGCGCCACGCGATGCGTCGGTAATACCCGGGTGCTCGGCCAACTCAATGTGCGATGTGTAGAGGTGCAAGGTCTCGTTGGTGTTCGAGACCCGATTCAGGCCCGCTAGTGGTGCCCCTGAGTTGTCGGCGGTGGAGCTGGCGGAGGTGCTGGGCAGGTCCTGTCCCTCGGCAGGCGACCGGGTTGCGGAGGCACAGCTGGACAGGGTGAGGCAGGCGGCGGTGAGCAGCGCGAGGGCGCGCGGCATTGCCTGAGAAACGGAAGGCATGTATTCCAGTGTCAACCGCTGCATGGCTCTTCCCGAACCGAAACGGCCTGACACGATCAATCGTTAACGAGACGTTATCAAAAGGTCAGGGATTAGTGGGGGTGGTCACTGATAGACGTCAGGTTCAGCGGCTGGAAGAATGAATTCATGACTGATTTAGTGCGGGGAATCCTGAACGTTATTTGGCTGCTCTTCGGCGGCTTGTGGTTGGCCTTGGGCTACATGCTGGCCGGTGTCATCTGTTGCCTATTGATCGTGACCATTCCCTTTGGCATTGCTTCGTTCCGGATTGCCGGCTATGCCCTCTGGCCTTTCGGGCGCACCGTCGTGGATCGGGGACCGGTGGGGGCATTCTCGACGTTGGGAAACGTCATCTGGGTGATCTTCGCAGGGATTTGGATCGCCATCAGCCACGTGGTCACCGCGATCCCGATGTTTATCTCGATCATTGGCATTCCGCTGGGGATCGCAAATCTCAAGATGATTCCGGTGTCCTTGATGCCCCTGGGCAAGGTCATCGTGCCCTCCGACTACTACATTGGTAGCTTGCGCCGCTAAGGAAATCCGGCTCAAAACTCCACGCTAGCCAGTACGGCGCTCAGGCGACAGACTAGTGCTAGTTAGGCGAGGAGGCTGAGCATGGATTTGATCGAACTGGAGAATGCCACCGATATGTCGCTGGTCGGTGGCAAGGCCACCGGGCTTGCCGCGCTCATTGCCGCGGGAGAAAAGGTCCCGGCGGGGTTTGTGCTTACCACGCGGGCCTACCAGCGTGATGAACTGCCCGAAGCGCAGATTCTGCACTGGTGGGCCACGCATTGTGGAGGTCAGCCGGTCGCGGTGCGCTCCTCGGCGACGGCCGAAGATCTCGATGATGCAAGCTTTGCCGGACTGCAGGACACCACCTTGGGGGTCCGTGAACCGGACGAGCTACTGGAGGCCATACGTAATTGCTGGAGCTCGTTGACCAGTGAACGTGCCAGCGCCTACCGCGAGCGCATGCGTCCGGGGGCGCCGCCACCGATGATGGCCGTAGTGGTGCAGCAGATGGTGGACGCTTCGGTGGCTGGCGTGCTTTTTACGGCTGATCCGCTCACCGGATTACGTAGCCGACAGGCGGTCGACGCCGTCGCCGGGCTTGGCGACGCGGTCGTACAGGGCACCGTGGAAGCCGACCACGCGACCCTTGACGATGGTCAGGTGCCCCAGCCGATCGGATGCCTGAGTACCGCGCATCTAGCAGAGCTACAACGTGCAGGACGCCGTGTTGAAGCTGCTCTTGGTAGCGAGCAGGATATTGAGTTTGCCTTCGACCGTGAAGGCACGCTGTGGTTTTTGCAGTCGCGAGCCATTACGACCCTTTACCCCTTGCCCGCCACCGATGATGGCCAGTTGCATGTGTATCTCGAGGTCGGGCACATGCAGGGTTTGCGCAACCCGGTCACCCCCATGGGGGCCGAACTGCTCAGTAGGGCAGTAACCGCCATGGGCGGGGCGTTCTCCGATGTGCTCGAACGCATGATGGTCTTCGCCGGTGGCCGGATGTACCTCGACATGACCTTCATGTTCCGTAGCGATCGGATGCGTCAGAATCTCCCGCAACTTTTCGAGATCTACGGTTCGGATCCTCGCGTCGCTGAGCAGCTCATGGAGCACCCCGAACTGCAGGCTCGCCGCGCACCCTTGCGCGCAAGGCTTCGGGCCGTTCCCTTGATATTGCGTCTCGTGGCGCTCGCACCGAGCACGCTGACCGGAGTTATCCGCGCGCTGTTGCAACCCGAATGGGGACGGCGAAGAGCTTTCCAGGCGCCGATTCTTTCGGATGCGCCGCACGGCGAGAGCCTAGAAGATGTGCTCAATGCGGCCGAGCAGGCCCAAGACCTGGTGATGCGTCGCGGGATGTGGCAGATGCTACCTGCGCTTTACGGTGGGCTAGCGGCCGCGGCCCTCGCCGAATTCTTGCTTCGCGGCATCGCCGAGCCCGGAGAAGTAGACCTGACCAAGGGCGGCATGCCCCACAACCCCACCACCGGTATGGATCTTCAACTGTGGCAGCTGGCGCAGCGTGCCAGGGCGCATGAAGATCTCTTCGCTGATCGTGAGCCCGAGGACCTGGCGTCACAGTGGCGTCACGGCACATTGCCAGCCATCGGCATGGAGGACTTCTTAGCGCGTTTCGGGCACCGGTGCGCACAGGAAGTGGATGCTGGTATTGCGCGCTGGCGTGAGGATCCGGCGCCGGTATTCGCTGCCATTACCGGCTATCTGCAGCTGCAGGACTTGACCCAGGCTCCCGATGCACGTTTTGCCCGGGCCGCAGCCGTTGCTGAGTCGACGATCGATGAGCTCGCGCGCCGTGCTCGCTTACAGGGTAGAACCCTGCGCGGGATCGCGGCCACATGGTTGCTTCGGCGAAGCCGGCGGTTGGCGGGGCTCCGTGAGTGGCCGAAATTCGCCTGGGTGCAGTCCATCGAGCAGGCGCGGAACTATCTGCTGGAACTGGGGGAACGTCTTGTTCAACGTGGTGTGCTCGAAGCGGCCGAGGACATTTTCTACCTAGAGCTCGACCAGGCCCGGCGTGCCGTGGCCGGTGAACCCCAGATGGAAGCGGTGGCTAGCGCCCGCGCGACCTATGAGCGTGAAATGCGCCGGGTCAGGGTCCCCGCCGTGTTGCTGAGCGACGGTAGCACCCCGGAATCGACTCCCGAGACGACCGGAGCAACGATTCGAGGACGTGCCGCTGCGCCAGGACGCGTCACTGGGCCAGCACGCGTGGTCACCGACCCCAGAACGGCCCGCGTGCTGCCGGGAGAAATTCTGGTCGCGCCAACCACCGATCCCGGGTGGACGCCGCTGTTTATGACTGCCGCCGGGTTAGTTTCCGAAACCGGATCACCGATGGCCCATGGGCCCACGGTCGCTCGCGAATACGGCATTCCGGCGGTCATTGGCATTACGGATGCCACGCACAGAATCGCTACCGGCGACATGCTCAGTATCGATGGCACACACGGGACGGTTGAAATTCTCGATAGTTCACCGGTGGGGGATGAGGCCTAGATCCGGCAGGCCGTGTCGCCGCGATTAAGTTTGCGTCCCATGGGAATATAGACACGAAACTCAGAGTTGAGTTAAGTAGACTCAAGTTTATGGGTTCACCCCACTAAGGAAAGGATGCGCGTGGATACCAAACTCACCACCAAGAGCCAAGAGGCCCTGTCGGCATCGGGGATGAATGCTTCAACCGCCGGCAACCCGCAAATCGAACCGGCTCACCTACTGAAGGCACTGCTCGACCAGCGTGACTCGGTCGCCGTTGCCTTGCTCAAGAGCGCCGGCATCGACGTGGACTCGCTCTCCGTCAAGGCCAGCTCCATCATTAAGAACCTGCCAGCCGGATCGGGAAGCTCGGTCGCGCAAGCACAGTTTTCTCGCCAGCTGCTGCAGGTTGTCAGCACCGCTCAGGAAACCGCCAATGAACTAGGGGACAGCTATGTCTCCACCGAGCACCTGCTCATGGCCTTGGCCAGCGATGTCACCAAGGCCGGCGAAGCCATGCGCGAGGCGGGCGCCACCCGCGAACTGCTGGCGGCAACTCTTCCGGCCATTCGCGGCGACCGCAAGGTCGATAACCCGGACCCGGAGGGAACCTTCCAGTCGCTGGAGAAGTTCGGCACCGACATGACCGAACTGGCGCGCAGCGGAAAGCTCGACCCGGTCATCGGACGCGACAAGGAAATCCGCCGCGTGGTGCAGGTGCTATCGCGCCGCACGAAGAACAACCCGGTGTTGATCGGTGAACCGGGCGTCGGTAAAACCGCGGTGGTCGAAGGCCTTGCCCAGCGCATGGTCGCTGGGGATGTGCCCGAATCCTTGCGCGGCAAGACGCTGATTTCACTTGATCTAGGCGCCATGGTGGCCGGAGCCAAGTATCGCGGCGAGTTCGAGGAGCGGCTGAAGGCCGTGCTCGAGGAGATCAAAGCCTCCGACGGGCAGATTGTGACCTTCATCGACGAGATTCACACCGTGGTCGGCGCCGGAGCCTCCGAAGGTGCCATGGACGCAGGCAATATGCTCAAGCCCATGCTCGCCCGCGGAGAACTGCGCCTGATCGGTGCGACGACCCTCGACGAGTACCGGGAAAACATCGAAAAAGACCCGGCTCTCGAGCGCCGCTTCGCTCAGGTCTACGTCGGCGAGCCCAGCGTGGATGACTCCATCGCCATTCTGCGTGGTTTGAAGGAACGCTACGAGGCGCACCACAAGGTCACGATCTCCGATAGTGCCCTCGTAGCCGCGGCAGCGCTGTCCAACCGGTACATCACCGGCCGCCAGCTACCGGATAAGGCCATCGACCTTGTCGACGAGGCCGCTAGCCGCTTGCGCATGGAAATCGACTCCGCCCCGGAGGAAATCGACCAGCTGCGTCGCGAGGTCGACCGACTGACCATGGAAGAGCTGGCGCTGAGTGATGAGACCGACCCGGCCTCGATGCAGCGCCTGGAGGCGCTGCGCCGCGACATGGCCGATAAGAAGGAACGGCTTGATGCCCTGAATTCCCGCTGGGAAGCGGAAAAGGCGGGGCTTAACCGAGTCGGTGACCTCAAGGCACAGCTCGATGAGATGCGCTCGCAGGCAGAGAAGTACCAGCGCGAAGGAGACCTCGAAAAGGCCTCCCGATTGCTCTACGGGGATATTCCGACCCTGCAGCGCGAACTCGAACAGGCCGCCGCCGCGGAGGCCGACCAGAACCGTGAGGAAGCGATGGTCGCCGACGAGGTAACCGCCGATGACATCGCCGAAGTCATCTCGTCCTGGACCGGTATTCCGGCCGGCCGGATGCTTCAAGGGGAAAGCCAGAAGTTGTTGCAGATGGAGCAGGTCATCGGACAGCGGATGATCGGGCAGCAGCAGGCCGTTGGCGCCGTGGCCGATGCGGTGCGGCGTTCGCGGGCAGGCATTGCCGATCCGGACCGTCCCACCGGTTCCTTCCTGTTCTTGGGTCCCACCGGCGTGGGTAAGACCGAGCTGGCCAAATCACTAGCGGACTTCCTCTTCGATGATCCGCGAGCGATGGTGCGCATCGACATGTCGGAGTACTCGGAGAAGCACGCCGTGGCGCGACTGGTCGGTGCCCCTCCGGGCTACGTCGGCTACGAAGAAGGCGGACAGCTGACCGAGGCTGTGCGCCGCCGGCCGTACTCGGTGGTGCTGCTCGACGAGGTGGAGAAGGCCCACCCTGAGGTCTTCGACATCCTGCTGCAGGTACTGGACGATGGGCGCCTGACCGATGGACAGGGGCGCACCGTGGACTTCAGGAACACCATCCTGATCCTCACCTCGAACCTCGGCTCGCAGTTCCTGGTGGATCCGGCCTTGGAAGAGGCGGCCAAGAAGGAAGCGGTGATGAACGTGGTCAACGCGTCCTTCAAGCCAGAGTTCCTGAACCGGCTTGATGAGGTCATCATGTTTGACCCGCTGAGCCTGGAGGAGCTGGGATCGATCGTGCAGCTGCAGATCGACGCACTGTCCGCGCGACTCTCGGAGCGTCGCTTGGAGCTGGACGTGGATGATGCGGCCCGCGAATGGCTCGCGTTGACCGGGTATGACCCGGCATACGGAGCTCGTCCGTTGCGTCGACTGGTCCAGCGCGAAATCGGGGACCGGTTGGCCAAGGAACTGCTCTCCGGCACGGTGGTGGACGGCGATACCGTCAAGGTGCGCCTCAACGAGGCCGGCGATCAGCTCACCGTCGCCAAGGCGTAGCGGGTTCTCACTCGTTTAGGCGGGGCAGGGCGTTAGCTCTGCTCCGCCTCCGGCAACAACGAACTGCGTACGGTTCCGGAATCCAGGCTCAGGAAACAGGAGACGAGGCGGTCACCTTCGGACCAGGTGCTCTGCGAAGGACGCGAAAAATGGTAGGTCCACGTGGAATCCAGGCCCGCGGACGGGTCGATGGCCACCGACTTGCACAGGTCTTCGGATTCGGTGAGCAGCGCGTCGGCTCCGGGGAAGCTGTCATGTTCCAAGGTGAAGGTGCCGATCAGCTGAGCGTTATGCGAGCTGTCACAGGTCACCACGGTCTGCAGATCCAAGGGGCCGGTGAACCCACGCAGACAGTCCCCGACGATTAACTGCTCGGGCGGCATCTCGGTGGCAATGACACCGTCGAGGCCGGGCCGCTCATTGCGGGGTACTTCTCGGGCCCCGGGGTCTTCGGCCGGGGTGAGGAACTGAAGGATCACATAGACCAAAGCGGCACTGAGAGCTACCACGGCGACGACTAAAAGAAACCACTGTCCGATGCGACGATTGGGGCGCTCCTGTTCGGGCGGCCCGGGCTGGAGCGCCGGCAGCGCCGCCTTGGGCTCTGGCAGGTTCTCTTCGGCCACCGGGTCGGCTCCTTCATAGTTGTCGAGCGAGCTAAGTCACATACAAAACATAGTCAGTGGACTAATACCAAGTCTAGCCGCTACGTCACGTGTTGCGTTCAGCGGACGTCGCTGAATCGTGTTAACCTTTAATTACGAAAGAACTGATCACATATTCGGGGGCCTCTACCATTTAGGTAGACCACCTCCCGACTCTACTGAAAAGAGGGGGTCACGCCATGGGGCGCGGCCGTCAAAAGGCTAAAGCACAACGCCAGGCGCGAGACATTAAGTACTACTCGCCGGCGACAGATCTCTCCGCACTCGAGCGCGAACTCGGCGTGCGGCCCGATCCGCACGCGCAGGGGGTAGAACCTGCCGAGACATCGTATGATGACGAGGAGTACTCGGATTACGATGAGCTGGCCAAGAAGTATTCCAGCGACCCCGAGGAAGACTAAGGTCTCCATACCGGGCTAGCGGAAGTTCAGCTCTTCCTTCACCTTCACGACAAGCCGCAACGACTACGCTGAATTCAGCAAGGGTCGTTGCGGTCTTTGTCGTCCCTAAATAACCGGTGCGAAAGGTCTGCGGATGAACCCCCAAGAGGAACTCTCGATCCGGATGGCACATCAGTCGGCTATCCGGTCCATGCAGCGGGTGGTCGCCGAACAAGCCCCAGCGCACGATCCGATTCAGGCGGCCGCTGCGGTGCAGGGCTTACTCGAGGCCGGTAGGGTTCTGGTATTGACCGGGGCCGGAGTCTCTACGGATTCGGGAATTCCCGATTACCGAGGTCCCAACGGTTCCCTGCAGCGCCACCGACCGATGACCTATCAAGAGTTCAAATACCGGCCGGAAGCTCGCCACCGCTATTGGGCCCGCGGGTTCGTGGGGTGGCGGCATATGGACTCGGCACGACCCAACAACATCCACCGCACCCTCGCGCGCTGGGAAGATGACGGAAAAATCAGCGGCATCATCACCCAGAATGTCGACGGGCTGCATCAGCAGGCGGGGTCGCGGCATGTGATCTCGGTACACGGGGATCTTGGAATTGTCCGCTGTCTCGATTGCCACGCCAGCGAGGAGCGTACGGCCCTCGACGCGCGGCTCGAAGCGGCAAATATCGGCTACCTGCAACAGGTCGATCTCGATCCCACGGCGGTGAACCCCGATGGCGACGTGGAGTTGCCGCAGTATCTCGTGGACAAGTTCGTGATGGTGCCCTGCCTGAACTGCGGCTCCTATGCGCTCAAGCCCGATGTGGTGTACTTCGGGGAGAACGTACCCAGCGAACGTAAGCGGCAGATTGAGCTACTCGAAGAGCGCAGCGACAGCCTGCTCGTCCTGGGGTCCTCGCTGGCGGTGATGAGCGGCTACAAGAGCCTGCTGAATTTTGTGAAACGAGGGCTCCCGGTCGCGCTGATCACCAACGGGCACGTGCGCGGCGAACAGAAGGCTACGTGGCGCTGGCGTGAGCCGCTCGAGACGGCCCTCGCCCGACTGAGCTAGGAAAGCGAAGCTTTCCGCGCGATCACGCCCGGTGGAAGGCCGGAGAGGCCGGCCCTAACCGAGGCCGTGTGACGTGTTGTGTGCCGGTGCGCGGCGGTTAACGGGCGATGTGCCGCGCCCTCACGGCGCGGCACATCGAATGAGCCAAAGAAAAGGCGTGAATCTACTTGGCGTATTCGCCAGTCAGCAGCACCGCGCCGCCATCGACACCCTTGGCGCCCTGCACGAAGTCGGCACCGGCTCCGGTGGCCTGGTCGGTGAGCGCTTCAACCGAGCCCATCACCCAAGCACCCATACCGGCGGCATTGAGAAGTTCCACGGCACGATCGGCGACGGCCTGATCGACCACTGCCACCATGCCCACACCCAGATTCAGGGTGCGTTCCAGGTCGGCCTGTGGCACGTTGCCCAACTGGCCGATGGTTGCGAAGATCGCCGGCAGCGACCACGTGGAACGATCGATGCGGGCCATCAGACCCTGAGGCAGCACGCGGGCCAGGTTTGCGGCCAAGCCACCGCCGGTGACGTGGCTGAAACCGTGGACGCCGAAGGTGTCGCCCGCGTTGAGCGAATCGACCAGCTCGAGGCAGGCCGAGGTGTAGATGCGGGTCGGTTCGAGCAACTCCTCGCCGAGGGTACGTCCGAATTCGGCGACCTCACGGTCCAGTTCCCAACCAGCGTGAGCGATGACGCGGCGCACCAGCGAGTAGCCGTTGGAGTGAATACCCGAGGACGCCATGCCGATCACCACGTCGCCGGCCTTGACGCGGTCCGGGCCCAGCAGGGCGTCGGCCTCGATCACGCCGGTGGCGGCACCGGCCACATCGTACTCGTCGACCCCCAGCAACCCTGGGTGCTCGGCGGTCTCGCCGCCGACCAGTGCGGTCCCGGCCAGTTCACAGCCGGTGGCGATACCGCGCACAATGTCCGCGATACGCTCCGGAACAACCTTGCCGCAGGCAATGTAGTCGGTCATGAACAGCGGCTTGGCACCCACGACGACAATGTCATCCACGACCATGCCGACCAGATCCTGACCGATGGTGTGGTGCACATCGAGCTTCTGCGCGATGGCGACCTTGGTGCCCACGCCGTCGGTGGAGGTGGCCAGGTACGGCTTGCGGTACCCGGTCAGGAAGGAAACGTCGAACAGCCCGGCAAAGCCGCCTACTCCGCCGATCACGGAGGAGTTGTGGGTGGCCTTGATGGCGTCCTTCATCAGCTCAACGGCGCGATCGCCGGCCTCGACGTCCACGCCGGCTCCGGCGTAGGTGATGGAGGTTGGCTGCGCTGGGGTTTCGCTCATGGATCTTTCGGTCCTTTTCGTTTCGTGGGTTAGAGCACGGACTGCAGGTCGGCATCGGGGCCCGGCTCACAGCCTGGCTGGTTCGCCTTCTCCAACAGGTTCTTGCCGCGGCGGCTGTCATCGGGCAGGGCAATGGGGTAGTCGCCGGTGAAGCAGGCGGTGCACAGGCGCTCGCGTGGCTGACGCGTGGCATCGATCATGCCGTCTTCGGAAATGTAGGCCAGCGAGTCGGCTCCGATGGAGGCGGCGATCTCGTCCACGGCGGCACCGTTGGCGATGAGCTCGGCGCGGGTGGCGAAGTCGATGCCGTAGAAGCAGGGCCACTTCACCGGTGGCGAGGAGATCTTCACGTGTACTTCGGAGGCGCCGGCCTCACGCAACATGCGCACCACGGCGCGCTGGGTGTTGCCACGGACGATCGAGTCGTCCACGACCACCACGCGCTTGCCCTTGAGCACCGTTTCCAAGGCATTGAGCTTGAGCTTGATACCCAGCTGGCGCAGCGTCTGGCTGGGCTGGATGAACGTGCGCCCCACATAGGCGTTCTTTACGAAGCCGTGGGTGAAGGGGATGCCGGACTCTTCGGCATAGCCGATGGCCGCAGGCGTACCGGACTCGGGCACCGGGATGACGATGTCGGCTTCGGCCTGGTTTTCGCGGGCCAGCACACGGCCCATTTCCACGCGGGACTCGTACACCGAGCGGCCGGCAATGGCGGCGTCGGGACGGGCGAGGTAGACGTACTCGAAGACGCAGCCCTTGGGGGTGGCTTCGGCGAAATGGGTGGAACGTACACCGTTGGAGTCGATGGCGATCAGCTCGCCGGGTTCGATCTCGCGGATAAAGGAGGCACCCACGGTGGCCAGTGCCGGCTGCTCGGAGGCAACTACCCAGCCGCGGTCAAGGCGTCCAAGCACGAGTGGGCGAACGCCATGTGGATCGCGCGCGGCGTACAGGGTGTCTTCGTCCATGAAGACAAAGCAGAATGCGCCCTCGACCTTTGGCAGCAGTTCCAGCGCGGTCTGCTCCAGAGTCTGGCCGGGGTCACCGTTCAGAAGATTGGTGACCAGCGCGGTGTCGGTGGTGTTGCCCTGCGCGATTTCGCCGCGGACCTTGCCACCATCGGCCTCGATCTTGCCGCGCACCATATCCGCCAAGTCCGCGGAATTGGTGAGGTTGCCGTTGTGCGCAAGGGCGACGGTACCGTTAGGGGTTGGGCCCAAGGTGGGCTGGGCGTTGGCCCAGTGGCTGGCTCCGGTGGTGGAGTAGCGGCAGTGGCCAATGGCCAGGTGGCCCTTCATGGAGTTCAAGGTGGTCTCTTCAAAGACCTGAGAGACCAGCCCCATGTCCTTGTAGACATTGATGCGCGCCCCGTCGCTCGTGGCGATGCCGGCGGATTCCTGTCCACGGTGCTGCAAGGCATACAGTCCGTAGTAGGTCAGCTTGGCGACTTCTTCGCCAGGTGCCCAAACGCCGAAAACACCGCACTCGTCCTGCGGTCCCTTCTCGTCCGGGAGCAGGTCATGATTAAGCATTCCATCGCCACGCGCCATGTCTTTATTCTTTCACGATTGTTGGTCGTTGCCGACCGTTTGTGTGGTGGGATGCGGCCCGGTGAACATGCGGAAGTAGCCCTAGCTCTCCGGTTGCCCGCTGTCGGTGTTTTCGGCCATGGCGACGGCTTGACCCTTGGAGCCCTTGCGGGCCGCGAGCCAGTCAATCACCACGTAAACCACGGCGCCGATTCCGGCGCCCAGTCCTCCGAAGAACATTGCGAAGAAACCCATCGCAGCAGCGCGGGTGTACTCGCTCGAGGGGAGACCAATGAGACCAGTGATCGCACCGGCTACCACGCCCAACGCGGTAAAGGTGAGAATGACTGGCCAAAACCGCGGAACTCGATGCACCACAACGGGGATCGAATCGTTCTGTGCCGCGGGACTGTTATTGGCTTGCTCCATACCGTTAAGGGTACTCAATCAGTGGCAAGTGCGCCGCCAAGTCTGCCCTAAGACCGGAGGCATGCAAATGCCCTGAGGCGAGGGCTTCCTGCCAGTGGGTGCGCCCGGTGACAAGGGCCAGCCAGAGATCGGCAGGTAGCTCGACCACATTGGGTGGGGTGCCACGGGTATGTCGAGGTCCGGCAATGCATTGGGTGACACCAAAGGGCGGGACGCGCACCTCGACGGAGTTGCCTTCGGCACGCGAGGCGAGCTCCTCAAGAGCAAAGCGCACGGCGGTGGCCAGCTGCGCGCGGGGGAGCTTTTCTCCAGCGGCTGTTGCATCAACCCATTCGCGGAGCGCCGTGCGACCTGCCGCTTCATCGATGCGCCGTTTGATAGCCATAGGCAATCAGCATCCTTTCGTTCGTCCGCACTGTGGGCTAAGACCGTAGAGCACTCACTCGGTGAGGGAATGTTACGGCCGTTCGTTGGGCCCCGCAGACCACCTTATTCTGGGTCGGTGCCGGTGGCCACGCTGCTTATCAATGGCCTTGCCAGAGGTCGATTAATCGACAAAGTGGATAGTTTGCTGAAGGCTCACCGAAGCGAAAAAGCGCGGAATTGCG
Organism: Glutamicibacter endophyticus; assembly: GCF_048457885.1. Lineage (NCBI taxonomy): Bacteria > Bacillati > Actinomycetota > Actinomycetes > Micrococcales > Micrococcaceae > Glutamicibacter > Glutamicibacter endophyticus. The sequence continues at coordinate 2,645,469 of NZ_CP174200.1, read as the reverse complement.
CGGAATTGCGCGGAAATTAGCGTTGAGAATTTTCGCAGGTTTCTGTTCGGTAACACCAAGGTCCGGTAATCTGGAGTGTGGATCATCACCATTAACCGTTGCGAACATCACACGCGAAGGACACTTCATGACGTTACGACGTACCTTGGGCGCAAGCCTTGGCGCTGCCGCTTTGACCGTGACGAGCCTTGTGGCTCCGGCCGCCCTGGCAGCCGAGCAGAAGGTCACCGACCTTTCCGACCCGTCCGTGCTTTCCGCGCAGAAGCTTGCCGAGTCGCTCGTTGGAGACAACACCGAAATCTCCAACGTCAAGTACACCGGTGACCCGATCAGCGCCGGCACGGTGCAGGGTTTTGGCGCAGACTTGGGTATCGACGAGGGCGTGGTCTTAACGAGTGGCGCCGTCTCCGGCGAGGACAGTATCTTGCTCGGCCCTAATGACGACGACGGTACGTCGGTATTTGTCGGGGCCGCTGGCGACGCCGATCTGGATGCCATCGTGGACCCAAACTCGACCGGCGATGCGGCCGTCCTTGAATTCGACTTCGTGCCGGATGCAAAGACCGTTACCTTCAGTTATGTGTTCGGTTCCGAGGAATACACCGAATTTGTTGGCACCGAATACAACGATGTATTCGGATTTTTCGTCAACGGCACCAACCACGCTCTGATTTCCACGGCCGACGGCGCTCAGCCGATCACCGTGAACACGATTAACGATGAGCTAAATAGCGGTTTCTACCGGGATAACTCGGATGCTGACCCGAAGTTTAACGTTGAGCTCGATGGGTTCACTACCGTGCTGAAGTTTGAAGCGCCGGTTAAAGAAGGTCAGGTCAACCACATCAAGTTGGCCATTGCCGATACTTCTGATTTGATGTTGGATTCCGCCGTGGTGATCGCGGCCGGAAGCTTCAAGTCCAACGCAGCGCCGGTGGCCGAGGAAATCACGACCTCGACGCCGATCGATACGGCGAAGACCATCACGCTGCTAGGCAGCGACCCCGATGGTGATGAACTGACCTACTCCGTAGTCGAGGGCCCGGACGCCTCTGAGGGCACTTTGGGCGAGATCAACGGCGACAAGGTCGAGTTCACGCCGGCCGAAGGATTCACCGGCGAGGTGACCTTCACCTACAAGGTGTCCGATGGATCCAAGGAATCGGAGCCGACCACGGTGACCGTCGTGGTGGAGCAGGACCCGGGCACCGAACCGAGCCCATCGGAAACCCCGGAACCAACCGAGTCCGAGGAGCCGAGCCAGTCACCTGAGCCCTCCGAAACCCCGGAGCCGAGCCAGTCGCCGGAGCCTTCCGAGACTCCAGAACCGACCGCGTCCGAAGAGCCGAGCCAGTCACCTGAGCCATCTGAATCACCTGAGCCAAGTGCCTCCGAGGAGCCGTCCGTCTCGCCGGAACCGAGCGAGTCCACCGAGCCGAGCGCAAGCGACGAACCAAGCGAGTCGCAGACGCCAGCGCCTTCCTCCTCGAGCAAGGCCCCGGCCCCGAGCAAGAAAGAAGACGATGTGCTGGCCGAGACCGGTGCCTCCACCGCTACCGGCGTATTGGCCGTGGGTGCCGGGCTGCTGATGCTCGGCGGTGCAGTAAGCCTGATCATGCGTCGCCGCACCAAGCACTAGGCGACACTCGCAGCTAGAGACTCGAGGGGTACACCACAAATGTGGTGTACCCCTCGAATCTCTGCTTTTAACGAGCGGAACGCACTAGAAATCCACCGTCGCGAACTCCAGCCCGGCGGCCCGCGCTCCTGCAGTCTTGGCCTCCGGACGCAGCAGCGGCCGCAGACGTTCGAGGGCCGCGGGCTCCAAGGCACCGGCTTGGACGAGTAGCGACAGCGCCAGCTCGTCGGTGCCGCGCTGCGAACCGTCCAGCATTTTCAGCGCCACGCTCGTGCCGTCGGGGGCCGCCATCGCCAGCACACCTTCGGCGCCGAGTTTGGCCAGAACCCCGGTCTCACGCATCACCACGCTGTTGGCCCGATGCTCGCCCTGAACAGCCCACGGATGGCTCAGCATGGCTTCGCGCACCACCACCAGTTGGGGATCCTCATCGGAGGACAAGGCGCTGAAGCCGCGGGCCAGCGAGATCAGTTGCAGCATGGGAGCCGGTGCCCCGCAACCATCGACGCCGATGGCGCCCAGCGGCCCGCACCATCGTTCGATCGCGGCCAATGCGGCCCGCTGGACCGGGTGTTCGGGATCCAAATATCCTGCGGTGGGTTCATCAAGGGCAACCGCCGCGGCCAAGAAAGCGGCGTGCTTACCCGAGCAATTGAAGGCCAGCGAGCTGGGCGCACCACCGCGGACGGTGAGCGCACTGCGCGTGGCCGAATCCGCCGGCCAAGCCGCCGGGCACCCCAATGCCGCTGGGGACAGCCCGGCCGCAGCGAGAATCTGCTCGGCCAGCGCCTGATGAGCGTCGGTGCCGCTGTGGCTGGCGCAGGCGATCGCGAGCTGTTCGGCGGTGAGCTCGGCGCCGCTGCTCAGCGACCCGAGCGCTTGGAAGGGTTTGAGCGCGGAGCGCGGAAAGATCCATGCGTCGGGATTGCCCAGGGCGAACTTTGTCGTACCGTCGGGGGCGAGGACCACCGCGATCCCCAGATGCCGTGATTCCACGTGGCCGTTGCGGGTGACACGCACGAGTTCCTGGCAGTCGGCGAGCGTTATTTCTTCGGACATAGGGTGCAGTCTATCCAGCCGTGAGGCGGCGGGTCATCGACGATGGTCGTAGCCCGGCCCTCCGGTAAACTTGGGGCCTGTGAAGGTACTGGTTATTGGCCCAGGCGGCCGTGAACATGCAATTGTCCGCGCACTTAGTGCAGATCCCTATGTTGAACAGGTTCATTGTGCCCCCGGAAACGCCGGTATCGCGCAAGATGTAACGGTTCACGCGCTCGACGCGCAGAATCCCGAGGCCGTGCTCAAGCTGGCTCGCGAGCTGGACAGCGACCTTGTGGTCATCGGTCCCGAGGCGCCCTTGGCCGCCGGTGTGGCCGATGCGCTGCTGGAAGCGAATATCCCGGTCTTTGGACCCACCCGTGCCGCCGCGCAACTTGAAGCCTCCAAGGCGTTCGCCAAGGACGTGATGGCCGAAGCGCAGGTCCCCACCGCCATGGCTAAGGTCGCGGTCAACGCAGACGAGGCCGCAGCCGCCCTGGACAGCTTTGGCGCACCCTATGTGGTGAAGGACGATGGCCTGGCCGCGGGTAAGGGCGTTGTCGTCACCGAAGATCGCGCGGCTGCCCTTGAGCACGCAGAGGCCTGCTTCGCCCTCGGCGGCAGCGTCGTCATCGAGGAGTTCCTCGACGGCCCCGAAGTTTCTCTTTTCGTGATCTGCGATGGCAAACATGCCGTGCCTCTGGCCCCGGCCCAAGACTTTAAGCGCATCTTCGACAACGATCAGGGCCCGAACACCGGTGGCATGGGTGCCTACAGCCCGCTGGAATGGCTCCCGGACGGTTTCGTGGATGAAGTGATGGAGCGCGTGGCCTACCCGACCCTGCGCGAAATGGAACGCCGCGGCACCCCCTTTACCGGCGTGCTGTACTGCGGTCTGGCCGTCACCCGCCGGGGCATCCGCGTGATCGAGTTCAACGCACGCTTCGGTGATCCGGAAACCCAGGCCGTACTCGCTCGCTTGAAGACCCCGCTGGGCGGGGTTCTGCTGGCCGCCGCGAAGGGCCAGCTGGACGACGCCGAGCAGCTCCGCTGGTCGCCACAGACCGCCGTGGACGTGGTGATTGCCGCCGAAAACTACCCGGACACCCCGGTGAAGGGCTCGGCGATCGCCGGCCTCGACGCGGCCAACGCACTCGATGGCGTACACGTGATGCACGCCGGGACCAGCATCAACGAGGAGGGCGACATTACGGTCGCCGGTGGCCGCGTCTTGGCAGTTGTCGGACTCGGCGACGATCTCGCCGCAGCACGCGAAAAGGCCTACGCCGGTGTCGCGGAGATTTCCTGGCCCGGGGCGCAGTCGCGTAGCGATATTGCCCTGAAGGCCGCCAACGGTGAAATCAGCGTCGCAACGGAGGGCCAGTAAATGAGCGGATATCAGACCGACGTGCCCGTCCTCGAGGGCTGGGACCACTTCTACTCCGGCAAGGTGCGTGACCTGTATATTCCGGCAGGCAGCAGCTTCGAGCAGACCGATCGTGTGCTGGTGGTCGCCTCGGACCGCATCAGCGCCTACGACTATGTCTTGACCAGCGAAATCCCGGACAAGGGCAAGGTACTGACTCAGCTGAGCCTGTGGTGGTTTGAGCAGCTCGAACAGTTCCCGAACCACGTGATCTCCACCGACGTTCCAGCAGCCGTGGCCGGCCGGGCCATGGTTTGCAAGAAGCTGGATATGTATCCGATCGAATGCATTGCGCGTGGATACCTGACCGGCTCCGGCTTGGCAGAGTACAAGCAGTCCCGCACCGTCTGCGAATTGCCGTTGCCCGAAGGCCTGGTGGATGGCTCGCGCCTCGAACCGGCGCTGTTCACTCCCTCGGCGAAGGCCGAGGTGGGGGAGCACGACGAGAATATCTCGTACGCACAGACCGTCGAGAAGGTCGGTGCCGAAGTGGCCGAGCAGCTGCGTGAGCAGACCGTGGCCCTGTATTCGCAGGCCGAACGCATCGCCCGCGAGCGTGGCATTATTCTGGCCGACACCAAGGTCGAATTCGGTGCCGATCCGGCCACCGGAACCTTGACCCTAGGCGACGAGGTGCTGACCCCGGACTCTTCGCGCTTCTGGGATGCCGCCAGCTACGCCCCAGGCCAGCCGCAGGCCAGCTTCGACAAGCAGTTCGTGCGCGACTGGCTCTCCAGCGATGCATCGGGCTGGGACAAGAACTCCGGCGAGCAGCCGCCGCAGCTGCCGGAAGACATCGTGGCGAAAACGCGCGCCCGGTACATCGAGGCTTACGAGCGTCTGACCGGACGTAGCTTTAGCGCCTCGTAGCAATCGTGAAAACGCCCGTGCACTTAGTGGTTCCTCCGCCGAGTGCGCGGGCGTTTTGTCATGTCAGCGGCCCGAATAGGATACGCACTCGTTTCACGCTACACTTATGTGCTGTTCATCACACAACACTCGCGAACTTTCTGTCAGGGGCCGGATCCGGCGAACTGGCAGCACTAAGGAAGGACCAACGTGCAAGCAGTTCTAGACGAAATCAATGGGGTGATCTGGAGCGACGCTCTGGTGTATCTCTGTTTGGCAACGGGGGTGTACTTCTCGATCCGATCCCGGTTCCTGCAGGTACGTCACTTCAAGGAAATGATCCGCCTGCTCTTCCGCGGCGAGCGTTCAGCTTCTGGCGTCTCTTCCTTCCAGGCGCTGGCCCTGTCACTTTCTGGCCGTGTGGGTACCGGTAACATCGCCGGCGTGGCTACCGCCATCGCCTTCGGCGGCCCGGGCGCCTTGTTCTGGATGTGGACCGTGGCCTTCTTGGGCGCCTCGACCTCCTTCGTCGAATCCGCGCTGGGTCAGGTCTACAAGTCCCGAGACCAGCTCACCGGCGAATACCGCGGTGGCCCGGCCTACTACCTGAAGCAGGCGCTGGCCCACACCCGCGGCAAGGCCTTCTTCAACGTTTATGCGTACATCTTCGCCGCCGTGACCGTGCTGGCCTGTGGCCTGATGTTGCCTGGCGTGCAGTCCAACTCGATGGCCGTGGCCATCGAAGGTGCCTGGGCCGTCAACCCGTGGGTTGTCGCCGTTGGCGCCGTGATCGTGCTGGCCTTCGTGATCATCGGTGGCGTGAAGCGAATCGCCGGTTTCGCTACCTTCGTGGTGCCGTTCATGGCCGTGGCCTACATCCTGCTGGCCCTGATCGTGGTCTTCGCTAACGCCGAGGCACTGCCTGGCGTCATCAAGATGGTTTTCGCCAGCGCCTTCGGCATGGACGCAGCCTTCGGTTCGGTGCTCGGCTTGGCCGTCATGTGGGGCGTGAAGCGCGGCGTGTACTCCAACGAAGCCGGTCAGGGTACCGGCCCGCACGCTGCAGCTGCCGCCGAGGTATCGCACCCGGGTAAGCAGGGTCTAGTACAGGCCTTCGCCGTGTACGTCGACACCCTCTTCGTTTGCTCGGCCACAGGCTTCCTGATCCTCTCCACCGGCGCTTACCGGGTCTTCCGTGGCGGCACCGAGGACAGTGGCATTCTGGGCGAAGGCGGCCTGCTGCCTTCCGACATTGCCGTGGGTCCGACCTTCGTCCAAGCGGGTTTCGACGGTACCTTTGCCGGGTTCGGCGCATCCTTCATCGCGGTCTCGCTGATGTTCTTCTGCCTGACGACCATCATCGCCTACTACTACATGGCCGAGACCAACCTGCGCTTCCTGTTGGGCAAGGGCGCGACATTCATGATTCCGGGCATCAAAACCAGCCTGGGTCGCCTGTCCACCCTCGCACTGCAGATGCTGATCCTGGTGGCCGTGGCGCTCGGCGCGGTCCGTACCGCCACCGAGGCGTGGACCTTGGGCGATATCGGTGTGGGCCTGATGGCCTGGTTGAACATCATCGGCATCCTGATCCTGCAGCAGCCGGCCTTCAAGGTGCTACGTGACTACGAGCGCCAGAAGAAGAAGGGCCTGGATCCGCAGTTCGATCCACGTCCGCTGAATATCGTCGGGGCGACCTTCTGGGAGCAACGAGCCGACGAGGAGCGGGAGCGCACCCCGCAGCCGGCTTCCGACCGCTAAGTCGCGCTCACTAAACAAGGTCCCGTCTCGTTGAGCACCCAATGGGTGCCCAACGAGACGGGACCTTTGTTTTGCCTTGAGGCTCTTAGGATCCGGTCTCCGCTTGGGGACGGCGCAGGTGGTACAAGACGTATCCGTAGCTCAGCTCCCGTCGCTCAGGATGCTGCCGCACCCAGTTATCGACCACGGCCGCCGGGAACTCCAGACGCAGGACGGATTCACAGTCGGCGGCCGAGTCGAAGCGCCAAGCACTGAGCACCTCGTGGCGTTGCGCGCCGTGCTGCGCCCACCAGTCTCGAATGTAGCTCTCCTCGCCTTGCGAGGTGGCCCAGTGGCTTGCGGCCAGCAGATGGGCGAAGTCGCCGTTGTGGTGGTCGTTGTCGATGACGACGAGACTTCCGCCGGGCTTCAGCACGCGTAGCACTTCCGCGAGCCCGGCGGAGCAGTCATTGCTGGTACTGGGGAAGAAGTACGCGAAGCGGGCGTGGACAATTTCTACGCTGGCGTCGGGCAGGGGGATATGTTCGGCGGAGCCGGCCTGCACGATCGAGTCCCCGGTACGCGCCCGAGCGAGCGGTAGCAGCCTCGGATCCGGCTCTACGCCAAAGACCGTCGCGGCCCGCGCGGAGTAACGTTCAAGCCAAAAACCGCTCCCACAGCCCAAATCCAGAATGCTCTGTCCGGTCCAATCCGCAAGCCCGCGCAGGCGCTCCCACAGCACGCCCTCCGGATCAATCGCGGCGTTCTCCAGCTCGTAGAGTGCCGGGTCACCACCCTGGTTCGGGGCCGGGGTGAAATCCGGGAAGTTGTTATCCAAATCGGGGCTCCTAGACCAGCGAGTCGCGCCAGGCTTTGTGTAGCGCGGCGAAACGCCCCTCGGCCCCGATCAATTCCTCAGGGGTTCCGTCCTCGACGATTTGCCCGTCATGGACCACAAGCACGCGATCGGCAATCTGCACCGTGGACAGACGGTGGGCAATGATCAGCGCCGTACGGTTTCCAAGCAAGGTTTGCAGACCCCGCTGCACGGCACGCTCGGAGGGGATATCCAGTGAGCTGGTGGCCTCATCGAGAATGAGTATGGCCGGATCTGCAAGGAAGGCTCGTGCGAAGGAAATGAGCTGGCGTTGTCCGGCGGAGACGCGTCCACCGCGTTTGTTCACATCCGTGTCGTAGCCTTCGGGAAGCTCGGTGATGAACTCATGGGCGCCCACCGCCCGCGCGGCAGCCTCGATATCGGCGAGGCTCGCCCCGGGGCGACCCAAAGCGATATTTTCGGCCACCGAACCGGAAAACAGGAACGCCTCCTGCGTCACCATAACCACGTGGCGGCGAAGCTCGGCATTGGACAGTTGCTCGATGGCCACCCCGTCCAGGCTCAGCGTTCCGGAGCGTAGGTCATAGAAGCGTGCGATAAGTTTCGCGAGCGTCGACTTTCCCGCGCCGGTTTGACCCACGACCGCCACGGTCTGCCCGGCCGGGATGTCGAGGCTGAAGCGATCCATGATTACCGGGCCGTCACCGTACCCGAACACGGCGTCCTTGAATTCGAGGTGGCCGGCGACGGTCTCGATGGACTTGGGATGCTCCGGCTCAACCACGGTCGGTTCCTCTTCCAAAAGGCCGGAAACTTTCTCCAACGCTGCCGTTGCCGACTGGAGCGAGGAGTAGAACATGGCGATGCCTTCCACGGGCTGGAAGACGCGCTTAGAGGCTAGCAGCAAGGCCACGAGCACACCCACGGCCATGCTGCCTTCCAGGATCCGGAATCCACCGTAGGCCAAGACCGAGGCCACCGCTAGGTTGCCGATCAGCATCAACCCCGGTTGCAGGATGCCGAAGAGGTTGAAGGAACGCACCGAGTTTTCGCGGTAGGCCTCGGCGATGGTCGTGTATTTTTCGTCGTTGCTCTTCTCCCGGCGGAAGGCCTTCACCGCGCGGATTCCGGTCATGGTTTCCACGAAGGTGGAGATCACCCTCGCCGAGACCACACGCGATTCACGGTAGAGCACTTCGGAGTTCTTCTGGTACCAGCGGAAAAGCAGCACCAGGGGAATCACGGCCACGCAAATCACCAGCCCGCTGCGCCAATCAAGAATGAAGATCGAGGCTAGCGTGAAGAGGATGAACACGCAGGACGAGGCCAGTTCGGAGACACCCTGATCGAGCAGCTCGCGTAGTGTCTCCACATCTGAGGTCTGCCGCGAAATGATGCGTCCCGAGGTGTAGTTCTCGTGAAACTCCAGGCTCAACCGCTGGGTATGCCTAAAGACGCGCAACCGTAGATCTAGGAGCATCGCCTGCGACATCTTAGCGGCACAGTTGATGTACCAGCCCAGAAGGACGCCACCGAGGATGGCGCAGAGGATGTAAGCCCCGCCGGCTAAACCAAGGGCCGCAAAGTCGCCTTGGCGTAGGGCGGGGAGGGCGTGGTCGATGGCATAGGCGATGAGCATCGGCAGCGCCACGCGTGCGGCGTTGGAAAGCAACACCAGCGTGACCGTGAGCGTCAGCAGCCGCTTCTGTGGTGCCGCGAGCTTGCCGAGCAAATGGAAGGAACGGCGACGCACGCTTTTACGCTGTTCGCGGCTGAGCGTGATGGCATCTTCGTTGGAAACTCCGGTGTGTTGCATCTGCTTAGACCTTCACTTCCATGCTCGAATCGTTCTCGTCCAGGCTGGCGATCACGTAGCGGTAATGTTCATTGGTGCTCATCAGATGCGCGTGGCTACCGACCGCATCGATTCGACCGTCACGCAGAACTGCCACCCGGTCGGCGAGCATCACGGTGGAGGGACGGTGGGCGACCACTATCGTGGTGGTGCCCTCTAGCACCTCACGCAACCGTGCACTAACCGCTTCCTCGGTCCGCACATCGAGGGCCGAGAGCGGATCATCCATCACGAGGACGCGCGGCTTGGCGGCGATGGCGCGGGCCAGAGCAATGCGTTGCCGTTGGCCGCCGGAGAGCGAGAGTCCTTCCTCGCCAATGACGGAGTCCACTCCTTCGGGCAGTTCACGGGCGAAACCCGCTTGTGCGACGTCCAAGGCCTCGTCGAGGCGTTGCTGGGCTGCGGTCTCATCTAACCCATCCTCGACACCCATGAGCACGTTCTCGCGGATGGAGGAGGAGAAGAGCGTGGTGTCCTCGAAGGCCACCGCGATGTGGGTGCGAAGCGCATCGAGATCCCATTCGCGGACATCAAGCCCGTCGATCAGTACGCTGCCGGCGCTGACATCGTGAAGCCGCGGCACCAGATTCAGCAATGTGGTCTTGCCCGAACCGGTGATACCGACCAGAGCCATGGTCTCGCCCGGACGGATCGAAAAGTCGACGTCTTGCAGAATGGGGCGGGCTAGACCCGCCTCGTCCGGGTAGCCAAAGCGCACATGCTCGAAACTAACGCGACCCTCGAGCTTCTCCGGCGTGCGCGGATTCTCTGGGGAGGTGATGTCATTGTGGGCGTCCATCACCTCGAAGTGGCGGTCCAGCGCAGTCTTCGTGGTGAGCGTCATGCCCAGCAGCATGCCCATGCCTTCCACCGGTCGCGCCAATACGGCCGCGGTGGCAAAGAATGCTACGAGCGAGCCCACGGAAATTTCGTCTCGAGCGCATAGCCAAAGTCCCAGAACCAGACCGATGCCGAGGACGACCTGTGGCACGGTGACAACTATGCCCAAGAAGCCGGCTAGGGTTTTGGCCTTTGTCAGTTCGGTTTCGCGAAGCGTTTGGGCCTGCGAGCTGAATCCTTCATACAAATGACGACCACGGCCAAAGGCCTTGATCACGCGGATCCCATGCACGGATTCTTCAACCGCGGTCGCTAGGTCACCGGCCTGATCCTGGCTCAGGCGACTGGCCGCCCGGTAGTCATTACGGAAGCGAAAGGCCTTGACGGTGATGGGGATCGCGCCCAGCAAGTACAGCAGGCCCAACTGCCAGGAGTGGAAGAACATGAGCGTCAGGCCGGTGATCACGGTGACCGTTTCCACGATGAGCATGATCGCGCCAAAGGCCAACCAGCGTCGTAGCAGCGAGAGATCCGACATGGATCGGGAGAGCAGCTGCCCGGAGCCCCAGCGTTCGTGGAATGCGACCGGCAAGCGCTGCAGGTGCTGATAGAAACGCGTACGGAGAGTAGTTTCTACTCGTGCGGCCGGGTTGAGCACAAATTGCCGACGCATGTAAATGAAGAAGGCTTCGAGCAACCCCAAACCCGCGACGATGGCCACGGCGATCCAGACCTGCTGGCTTGCCCCGCCGACTTGGAGCACCTCGTTGACCAACCAGGACAACACCTGAGGAATGACCAACGCGACGATACCGGCACCTAGTGCACAGAGGAAACCACCGAACAGCCGGGGGAGTACTGGCTTGACGAAGGGGGCCAGACGCCGCAAGGTAACGCGGAGCGTTGCCGGGGAGCTAGTTCTTGTCGTTTCTACCCGCGGCACAATACAACCCCTTGTCGATACCGAATTCTTTGATCGACAACTAGATTATCCGGAGTAGTTGAGAAAGTTCAATCGACAAATAGGGTTGCTGGTCCTCAGCTACGCGCGGTCAGCGTCAACAGTGCCGCCTCGGGGCGACAGGCAATGCGAACCGGTGCAAAGCGGGAGGTGCCGATTCCCGCGGAAACTTCCAGTGGGACTTCCCGTCCGGCGTATTCCCAGTACGTCAGTCCTCGGGCACGCCAGGTTGGCAGGTCACAATTTGAAACCAGCGCCCCGTAGCCGGGAATGCAGACCTGGCCGCCGTGTGTGTGCCCGGCGAAGATGATGTGGGCGCCCGACTCGGTGAACTCATCAAGCACTCGCTGGTAGGGGGCGTGGGTCAGGGCGATACGCACATGTGGGGCCTCGTGGCTTGTCGAGGACCCGGCGGGCCACCCCGCGAAGTGGTCGCGGTCGATGTGCGGGTCGTCGACCCCGGAGAATTCCAGTCGCATTCCTTGGAAGACGGTGGCGTAGTTGCGGTTGCTCATATCGATCCAGCCGGCGGCACCGAATGCGCGGTGCATCCGAGTGAAATCCAATGAATCACGTTCGCTAGGACTCGGGGTGCCCTTGGAGCGGGCAAGGTACCGCAGCGGGTTCTTGAGCTTGGGTGCGAAGTAGCAATTCGACCCCGGAACGAACAGTCCGGGGAACTGCATCAAGGGTTCGAGGGCATCGAGCAGGGCGGAAACACCGTCATGGTGGCTGAGGTTGTCGCCGGTGTTGATCACCAGATCTGGTTCCTCGGCCGCCAGCGACTGTAGCCAGTCGTGTTTCAGCTGCTGACCGGGCACCATGTGAATGTCCGAAAGGTGCAGGATCCGAAGATCGGCGCTGCCGCGGGGGAGGATCGGCAGAGTCTCGCGACGTAGTTCGAAACGCGATGCCTCGTGCATGCCGTATCCAAAGAGCGCACCGCCGACTGCGGCCGCGCCCGAGGCCACGAGCAATCCCTTGCCGGTAGCTTCGCGCAACGTGTTGAGGAAGTTCGCGTGTGCTGCCATGACTTTACCGTCATCGTCCTTTCAAGAGCCGTCACCCTAAGCCAGGTGCCACTGCCAATCTATGCCAAAGGCCGCACCCGAGAGAAATATCGGGCGCGGCCTTCAAACAAGTGAGTTAGCCGTCAGATTCTCGTTGAGATCCTTGGGCGCCACCCGAGTTATTGTGATTTGCCTGCCAGCCGTTGGTGCCGGAGGAGTCCTGATTGCCGTTGTTCCCAGCGCTCGCGGACTTCTTCTTCTCGCTCTTAGTCTCCGAAGTCGAGGACTTCTTTTCGCTCTTGTTGTCGGACTTAGAGGATTCCTTTTTATCGTCCGAGGATTCCTTCTTGCTGTCGCTCGATGACGACTTATCGTCGTCCTCATCGGTCTTCGGAGCGGGCTTTGGCTTCGGTGCCGACCGGGCACTGCCGAAGGACTTCTGCTCGAACTGACCCACGGCCTCTTCCATGAAGTCCACCCACAGTGGAGCGGCATAGGTCGAGGAGTCAACCATGCGTGGAGCACGCTTGTCGTTGATCATCGTGCCGTGCATCGCATTCTCTTCGGTCTCGTTCTGACCCTTCAGGCGGCCCACCCAAGCAGCGGTGGAAATACCGGTGGTGTAACCCACGAACCAGGTCGAGGTCGCACCGTTGTTGGTACCGGTCTTACCGGCGATGGTGCCTGGAACGCGACCCTTGGACACACGCTGCTTAGCGATCTTCTGCAACGTTCCGTTTAGGTCGGCAACGTACTGCTCTTCGACTGCCTGCGAGCAGGTCTCCTTCTTGATCTTGTAGGAGTTGCCCTTAGAGTCCTTGACCGAGGTCAGTGCGCGCGGTTCGCAGTATTCGCCCTTATTTGCGAAAGCAGCAAAAGCGGCCGACTGGCGCAGCGGGGTAATGCTGGCCGAGCCAATAATGAAGGACGGGTTGGTCGGGCTAATCGGAGTCGGCGTGTAGGTGCCATCCTCGTTCTTTTTACCCTTTTCGTCACGCAGTCCCACAGCTTCGGTGTAGCCAGCGATATTGCACAGGTCCAGCTTGGTGGCTTCCTGCACCGTAGCCGAGTTGATTGACCAGAACAGGCCGGTGTTCACGGGCATGGTTTTGTAGAAACCATATGAAGCATTCTTTGGTGTCCACTTGCTGCCGACGGTCGCTGTGCCGCCCGGCAGGCAGGACGCCTTGAACTTGTAACCCGGCATGAAGGTCTGCTTTTTCGCATTAATCTTGTCGTACATGCTGTGGCCTTCCTTCAGCCACGCCAGCGTCGTGTACGGCTTCATAGTCGAACCACCCTGGAAGCCACCAGCGCCACCCTTGGAGGCCTCAACGTTGAGGTTGTAGGTGGTGTTTCCACGCTTTGCGTCCGGATCGTAGTTGGTGTTCTGCGCCATGGCGAGAATATTTCCGGTGCCCGGTTCCACGGAAACGATGGAGGCGTACACATCGTCGTTGGACTTAGCGGTGGGGTCGATGGCCTTCTTCGCGTCCTTGTGTGCCTTCTTGTTCAGCTTCGCGTCCAAAGTGGTCTTGATCTGAAGGCCACCGCGGTAGAGCAAGTTACGACGGTCAGCCAGAGTCTTGCCGTATTCCTTGTCCTGCAAAATCAAAGCGGAGACGTAATCGCAGAAGTAGGCGTTTTCCTTGGCAGCCATGCAACCGGAACGCGAAACACTTGGCTTAGTGCCCAGATCCGACTTGACGGCCTTCTCGTATTCCTTCTTGTCGATCGCACCGGTGCGGTACATATTTGCCAGCACCTTATTGCGGCGATCTAGCGCGCGCTCTGGATTCGTGAGCGGGTTGTAAACAGTTGGAAGCTGCACCATGCCAGCCAACATGGCCGACTGCTGCAGGTTTAGATCCTTAGCGTCGACCGAGAAGAAGCGTTGAGCGGCAGCCTGCACGCCATATTCTCGGCCGGAGAACAATACGAGGTTCAAGTACCCTTCGAGGATCTCGTCTTTAGACATTTCCTTCTCGATGGCTACCGCATACTTCAACTCACGAATCTTGGCTGCATAGGACTTATCGCCGGAGACGGTATCGGCCTCTTCCCCCCGCATTTCGTCATTGTTGATCAAGAGGTTGTTGACGTACTGCTGAGTCAGGGTCGAAGCGCCTTGACGCGAAGACGACATTAAGTTGCTTACGAGGGCACGGGCGATACCTCGCGGGTCGATGCCGCTGTGCTCGTAGAATCGTTCGTCTTCCACCGACACAATTGCCTTGCGCATGTAGGGCGAAATATCTTTGAGCTTGACCGGTTCACGGTTCTGGTCATAGAAGGATGCAATGACCCTACCTTTTCGGTCTAGCACCTCGGAGGGCTGAGAGATAGGAAGTTTCTCAAAGTCCGACGGGAGCGCCGAAAAAATGTTCGAACCGGTGGTCAAACCGGTTTTCGCGATCGCTGCCACGGGCACAAGCATGCCGGCGGCGAGCACACCACATAGGGCGCTGATTCCAAAGAACGCAACGACTTTCCCCATGGTGGTGGCGGTATCAAAAAAGGGTGACTTCTTGGCTGCCATACCCACCAGTTTACAAGGACGCGATAACGTATCGGTTATGACTAACTGGGAATACAGAGTTGCACCCCTGCCACTGCACAATGAAGGCCTAGCGCTGAACAACTTTGGAGAAGACGGATGGGAGCTTGTTTCGGTCATTACCAAGGCCGAATCCGGTGCCCTGCTCGCCTTCTTTAAGCGCCCCAAGGACTAACACTACTTAAGGAGAAACTCCATGCAAGAAGCCACTTCTTCGCGGATCGAAGGCCGTCTAGCGGAGCTTGGTTTAAGCCTTCCTCCGGTTGCTAAGCCGGTCGCTGCTTACCAGCCGGCCATTGTGACCGGGAACTACGTCTACACTTCAGGTCAGCTTCCGCTGATTAATGGTGAACTCCCAGCCGTAGGAAAGGTCGGCGCCGAGGTTACGGCGGAAGACGCCAAGGCCCAGGCACGCACCTGCGCCCTGAACGCTTTGGCCGCGATTAAGGCCGAAATCGGCGACCTCGATCGCATCCAGCGCATCGTGAAAGTCGTCGGGTTCGTTTCATCGGATCCGAGCTTCACCGGGCAGCCGGGCGTAATCAACGGTGCTTCCGAATTCTTCGGCGAACTTTTCGGTGAAGCCGGTCAGCACTCGCGCTCCGCCGTCGGAGTATCGGTGCTGCCGCTAGACGCTGCCGTCGAGGTTGAGGTCATCGTCGAGTTTGCGTAGCACTTTCGGTCCGTCCGGCGCGCGGGGTGCGATTCGTAGCCCGCGCGCTGGGCTAACCAGACGGTACTTTGAATTGCCGCCGCAGCAGATGGCTGCGGCGGAGAATTGGTTTGCCTTCGGGGATCGGACTCCGCGTGCGGTCCGCCGCGCATCCTCCGTGGCGTTGGTCCGCGACGGAACCACTGGCGTGGAGACCTACCTCGGCTATCGCCCGGGCGCCTCTCCATTGGGTTCGGTGGCTTTTCCCGGAGGAAGCTTCGAGGCCAGCGATCAATCGGCGGACTACACCTGGTTCGGTCCGACCCTCTCACAGTGGTCCAAACGCCTGCGCGTGTTGGATCAGCAGGTGGTTCGAGCCCACCTTGTCTGTGCAATCCGTGAACTCTTCGAGGAGACCGGGGTCTTACTGGCCGGCACCGATGACCAGAGCGTCATCGAAATGACCGACCCGGAAGAATGGATGGAGTCCCGCGAAGCGATCGCGGTGCAGGACCTGACCTTTGACGATTTTCTGGCTCGGCGTGGACTCGGTTTGCGTACCGATTTGCTACGTCCCATTGGTCACTGGTTGAGCCCCAACTTTGCTATTCGGCGTTTTGACACCTGGTATTTTGCGGCCACCGTCCCGTTGCGCCAGGAGCCGAGCCTATTGCGCGCCAAGGGCCGTTGGGCGCGCTGGTGTAACGCTCAGGAGGTCCTGGCGCAGCGCACACAGTCCACCTTGGGTGACGAGGTCAATCAGGAAGACACCAAGGGACTGAATCTAAGCCAGATCAGCAATCCGGCAGTAGAGATCATGCTGGAGAAAATGGCCGATGCAAACGGTGTTATCGCCTATCTATCCCGTGTTCGAGCCCTCGACCTGAATCATCCGGGTCTGGTGGTTCGTGAAGGGAAGTATCTTCTAGATCTGACGCTGTCTTCGAACAGCGAGTCGCTCAGGCCAATCTAGAGGCGTGACGACATGAAAAGAAGGGAGCTACGGGCCAAAGCCCGTAGCTCCCTTCTTTGACAGTGAAGTGCCGCTACCTAGCGCGAGCGCTGGCGCAGACGCTGGATGTCGAGGATGACCACGGCGCGGGCTTCCAGTCGGAGCCAGCCACGCTGTACGAACTCGGCCAGTGCCTTGTTCACGGTTTCGCGGGAAGCGCCAACTAGCTGAGCCAGTTCTTCCTGGGTCAGCTCGTGGGCAACCAAGATGCCGTCGGTAGCCGGACGACCGAAGCGGTCTGCCAAGTCCAACAGTGCCTTGGCCACACGACCGGGAACGTCGGAGAAGACCAGATCGGCCAGCGACTCATTGGTGCGGCGCAGGCGGGCTGCCAGTGCCTGCAAGAGCTGGATCGAAACCTCTGGGGAGTTAACGATGGCCTTGCGCATGTTCTCGTGGCTCAGACCAGCCAAGCGAGTTTCCGATACGGCGGTGGCCGTAGCGTTGCGCGGGTGTGGGTCAAACAGAGCCATTTCGCCGAAGAGCTCACCCGGGCCGAGAACGGCGATCAGGTTCTCGCGACCATCGGCGGAGGTGCGGCCCAGCTTGATCTTGCCGGAGACGATGAAATAGAGACGGTCGCCCTGGTCACCCTCGCGGAACACAGAGGCGCCGCGGGAAAGGTCAACCTCGGTCAGTTCTTCGGTCAGCGTGGCAAAAACTTCATCACCCAGCGACGCGAAGAGCGGTGCACGGCGCAGAACCTCGATATCCAATTAAATCTCCTGTCAACATGTAGTAAGCGCTCACTTCATTGTGCCGTATCAAGTAACAATGTGACAGTTTCCACACGGTTTTTCTAGGCAAATGTTGCGAATCACTCAAAAACCACGGGATTGCTCCGCGTGACTCAGTATTCCGTCAGCCTGTCACTGTACCGTGGATTTTAGGAAGCATATCAATCGAGATGGAGTTTGGGTGCCCGTAGTTTTTAGCTGGCTGGACGCCGTCATCTTTGTCGTACTGCTTGGGTTTTTCATTGCCGGTGTTCGCCGTGGTTTCATCCGGACCCTCGGAGATATGCTTGGCCTGATCGCCGGTGGTGTGGCGGCTTTTTTCGCCATCCCGATTGTTTCGACTTTTGCCGAGAATCCGTGGTGGCGTGTCGGATTAATGATCGGTACGGCCGCGGTATTGATTCTGCTGGGGCAGTGGTTCGGCCGCGTCATCGCCACGGCCATCCGACGCTGGCTCAACTTCGACATCTTGCGGGCGGTGGACGGTCTGGCCGGTGGAATTATCTCCGTGCTTATTACCGCCACCGTGATCGGTGCACTAGCCTTCTCGGTCTCCAGCATGGGTATGCCTCGACTCTCTGCAGAGATCGGCGACTCACGGATGATCGACATGATTCGCAAGGCCACCCCGGATGCCGTGAATCGCGCGATCTCCAACGCTCGTTCGGCGGTCTTGGCTGAGACCATTCCCACTATTCTCGAACCCTTCGCCCCTCCGGTACAGCCAGTTCCGGAGGGACAGTGGAAAGCCACCGACGCGCAGTTGGCGGCTAAAGACTCCTCAACGAAGATTTCCGGTACCGCGATTCAGTGTGGCGTAAACCAGACCGGTTCCGGGTTCGTGGTGGGAAACCAATTGGTGATGACCAATGCCCACGTTGTCGCCGGCCTGAGCAGCGCGACGGTAGAAACC
This sequence comes from Glutamicibacter endophyticus, assembly GCF_048457885.1. Lineage (NCBI taxonomy): Bacteria > Bacillati > Actinomycetota > Actinomycetes > Micrococcales > Micrococcaceae > Glutamicibacter > Glutamicibacter endophyticus. Next base: position 2,627,402 of record NZ_CP174200.1, on the reverse strand, counting down.
GAAGATCGTCGTATCCACCGCGGTTACGTGGTGTACTTCGATCCGGAAACCGATATTGCCTTGCTCCGTGTCGAGGGACTCGAGGCTCCGGCGCTACCTATCGCCCAAGAAGACTTGGAGCGCGGCGATTCCGCCGCTTTCCTCGGCCACCCCGCCGGTGGTCCATTCCAGATGGGTGGAGCGGTCGTAGCCTCGCAGGCGAAGGTAAGTCTGGCCGATATTTACGGTGAGAATCCGCGCGCAATTTCGATCTACCAGCTGACCGCCGAAATTCAGCAGGGAAATTCCGGTGGCCCCCTCGTCAACGAACAGGGACAAGCCGTAGGAATGATTTTCGCCAAGTCGCGCAATGACGCTGAGACCGGCTTCGCCTTGAGCCTAGAGGAGCTCGAGGAGGCTCTGGACGCGGGCGCGCAACGCACGCGCGCCATCAACACCGGTGGGTGCATCAGCGACTAAGCGCGCGGTGAGGCCTCGCTGAGCAGGTCAATCAATTGGAGCGTGGCTAGCCGGTACCCATTGATGCCGGCACCGATGATGATGCTCGAGGCCACGGGGGAGACGAAGGAATGGTGGCGCACCGCTTCGCGGCGATGCACGTTGGAGATATGCACCTCGATCACCGGCAAATTCACCGCTGCTAACGCATCGGCAATTGCCAAGGACGTGTGCGTGTAAGCGCCGGGGTTAATAATGATGCCGCGGGAAGTGTTTCGGGCCTCATGGATGGCGTCAATCAGCACACCTTCATGATTGGACTGCAGCGCGTTCACACCGTAGCCAGCCGCCGCGGCCGTTTCGGTGACCAGATGTTCCACGTCATCTAGGGTGCTGGCCCCGTAGATGTCCGGTTCACGGGTTCCCAGTAAGTTCAGGTTCGGCCCATTGAGTAGCAGGATGCTCGGTGAATCGCTCATGGGATAAATCTACTGTGCCGTGAGTTGTTGCGTGTGCATCGTGACGCGCGCCGTTCTAGGACGAGCATTCGTCCATGGGTGTTGTCTCCACTTGGGCCTTGCTAGGCTGTCGCGTACCCAACCGGACTATGTGAGCGTAGTATCGCGGTCCCGCCTGTTGCATGACGGCCAATTGGAAAGCCCCGCGGCGCCCAGGAATGGAGAAGACCGATGGGACAACTCATCGTAGTGGCCGCATCAACGGTGGATGGATTTGCGGCCGGGAAAGACGGAAATGTTTTTGAAATGCCGCTCGATTTCGGGTTCGATCGGTACAACCTCGAACGTATGCGCCAGGCGAGCACCTTACTATTGGGCGCGCGAACTTTCGGTGGCGCGCGGAAGTATTGGCCCTCGGTAGCGATTGACGCGGCGGCTCCGCCGGAGGAACGGGAGATCGCCGCGCTCTATGACCGGTTGCCTAAACTTGTCGTCTCCGACCATCTTGCGCCTGCCGACGCCGCACCGTGGGAGGACAGCACGCAGGTGATCGGTCGGGCCGACGCAGTGTCGGCGGTCGCCGAACTACGAGCAACCGGTGCCGGAACGGTTCTGGTCTTCGGTAGTTTCACGCTCTGGCACGCATTGTTGAACGCCGAGCTGGTCAATGAAATCCATCTGCTCATCGGCCCCGGATCGCTGGGCAACGGTTTGCGTGTCTTCCCGGCCGATCATGCGCATCGGTTCGAGCTGCTTGCCGTTGAGAAACTGGTTGACTCGCAGTTGGTTGCCCTGCGCTACCGGGTGGTCGGGTAGTCGATTGGCCGAGGCGACTGCCGGCGCGATCTTCGCCAAGCTACCGCGAGATCTCTGGAACATCTACCTGTGATGTGGCGCTACAAGCCCATCAATAACGGCCCACTGCTTGGAGAGTGCACGGCTCTCGCAAAAGCCTGCTCGCTTTAAACTGACCGCGTGGAAGGATACGAGCGCACCACGCGACCGAGCCCCCGCCGGAGATCTCTGGCGGGGGCTCGGTCGCGGTAGAAACGTGTTACTTGCGCAGGGTGTCGGCGATCTGCGTCATAACCGTCGAGTCCGAGAGCGTGGTGGCATCCCCGACCTCGCGGCCCTCGGCCACGTCCTTGAGCAGGCGGCGCATGATCTTGCCCGAACGCGTCTTGGGCAGTTCGGGGACCACCAGCACGTGCTTCGGCTTGGCGATCGGGCCGATGTCTTTGCCCACATGGTTGCGCAAGGTGGCCACCACATCTTCGCCCTCGGCTGGTTCGGTCCGCAGGATCACGAAGGCCACCACGGCCTCTCCGGTGGTGTCATCCTTGGCACCGACCACCGCGGCCTCCGCCACGTACTCGTGGGCGACCAACGAGGATTCGATCTCGGTGGTGGACAGGCGGTGACCGGATACGTTCATCACGTCATCCACTCGGCCGAGGAGCCAAATGTCGCCGTCATCGTCTTTCTTGGCACCGTCGCCGGCGAAGTACATGTTCTCGAAGCGGGACCAGTAGGTGTCCTTGTAGCGTTCCATATCGCCCCAGATGCCGCGCAGCATCGAGGGCCATGGCTCGCGGATGACCAGCAGGCCACCTTCGCCATTGGCGACCGGCTTGCCCTCATCGTCGACCACATCCACGCTAATGCCGGGCACCGCGACCTGGGCGGAACCGGGCTTGGTGGCCGTCACGCCGGGTAGCGGGGCGATCATATGCCCACCGGTTTCGGTCTGCCACCAGGTGTCCACGATCGGGGTGGGGTGTTCCTTCTTCTGGCCGTTGGCTCCGTTATTCGAGCCGATCACCTCGCGGTACCACATCCATGCTTCGGGGTTGATCGGTTCGCCCACCGAGCCCAGCACGCGCAGCGAGGAGAGGTCGTAGCCATCGGGAATTTCGCGTCCCCACTTCATGAAGGTGCGGATGGCGGTGGGGGCGGTGTACAGGATGGAGACCTTGTACTTCTGCACCAGTTCCCACCAGCGGCCCTGGTGCGGGGTGTCCGGGGTGCCTTCATACATCAGCTGGGTGGCACCATTGATCAGCGGGGCGTAGGTGACGTAGGAGTGGCCGGTCACCCAGCCAATATCGGCGGTGCACCAGTAGACATCGCTCTCGGGGTGCAGGTCGAAGGTGTCGCGGTGGGTGACCGCGGTCTGGGTGAGGTAGCCACCGGTGGTGTGCACGATGCCCTTGGGCTTACCGGTGGTGCCCGAGGTGTAGAGCACGAACAGCGGGTGCTCGGAGTCGTGCGGCACCGCGGTGTGCTCGGCCGAAGCGGCGGGCACGACCTCATGCCACCACTTATCCAGCTTCTCGTTCCAGGCGACCTCTTCGCCGTTGCGCTTGACGACCAGCACGTTCTGGACGCTGTGCCCCTCGGCGGCCAGTGCCTCGTCGACGGCCGGCTTCAGCGGGCTGGGCTTGCCGCGGCGGTAGGTGCCGTCGGAGGTGACCACGAGCTTGGCCTCTGCGTCATCGATGCGGCTGCGCAGGGCGTCGGCGGAGAACCCACCGAAGACCACCGAGTGAATGGCACCGATGCGGGCGCAGGCCAGCATGGTGATGACGGCTTCGGGGATCATCGGCAGGTACACCGCCACGCGGTCACCCTTGCCCACGCCGAGCTCCTCGAAGGCATTGGCGGCGCGCTTGACCTGCTCGGTGAGCTGGGCGTAGGTGTAGCTGGCGGTGTCCCCGGGCTCGCCCTCGAAGTAAATGGCCACCCGGTCACCCAGACCGTTTTCGACGTGCCGGTCCAGGGCGTTATAGGCGGCGTTCAATTCGCCACCGACGAACCACTTGGCCACCGGGGCGCCGGACCAGTCCAAGGTTTCGCTGAAATCCTTGTCCCAGGTCAGTACGCTACGGGCCTGTTCGGCCCAGTACCCGAGGCGGTCGGCCGAGGCCTTGGCATAGGTGTCCTCGCCGGCCACCGCCTGGGCGCGGAACTCGTCGCTCGGGGGGAACGAACGGGTCTCATTCGACAGGTTGTCTAGGGTTTTTGCTTCACTCACCGGTGATCGCATCCTTCCGCTTCGTCGCTCAAAGTGCTCTGTGACTAAAGTTACACGCCGTGCCGGGGCGGCGCCGATTTATGTCACGCCCAGCCGTGTCAGAGGCATATTTAATGCGTTGAACGGCATGCCGGATGCGCCGGGCGATGGTCTCGAGGGTGATTTTCGACCCCGCTCATGGCACGATCAACACGTGGCAGTGAACAAAACAACCGAGACCGAACTGGGGCGCAAGCGCCGGGCCCGTAAGATCAACCGGCGACTGGCCGAGGCCTACCCCTATGCGGTCGCCGAGTTGGATTTCGAGAACCCCTTCGAGCTGCTGGTAGCTACCGTGCTCTCGGCCCAGACCACGGACGTGCGCGTCAATGCGATCACCCCGGCGTTGTTCGCCCGCTACCCGGACGCGCTGGCGATGAGTCAGGCCGAACGCAGCGAACTCGAAGAGCTGATCCGACCCACCGGTTTCTTCCGGGCCAAGGCGAATTCGCTGCTCGGCTTGGCCACCGCACTGGTCGACCAGCACAACGGGCAGGTGCCGGGGCGGCTCGCCGATCTGGTGAAGCTACCGGGAGTGGGGAGGAAAACCGCCAATGTGGTGCTGGGTAACGCCTTCGGTGTACCCGGGATCACCGTCGACACTCACTTCGGGCGGCTGGCCAACCGTTTTGGATGGACCACGGAAACCGACCCGGTCAAGGTGGAGCACGCGGTGGGGGAGCTCTTTGAAAAGAAGGACTGGACGATGCTCAGCCACCGGGTGGTGTTCCATGGCCGCCGGGTGTGCCATGCGCGCAAGCCGGCCTGCGGTGTTTGCGTGGTCGCGGATCTGTGCCCCTCCTTCGGGGTGGGCGAAGAGATCCCGGCCAAGGCGGCGAAGTTGCTAAAGTACGAGCTCGCGCCCGGGCGCGAGGACCTACTGGCGAAAATGCAGGCCGGGGCCACGCGCCGTGAATTGCGCGCCCAAGGCTATGGGCTGGACGCATGAGCGCACTGAAGGAACTACGCCACGTGCTGGCGGCCCACCGGCGCAAGGCCGGTGCCGCGCAAAGCATGCCCGAGACGTGGGTCTTTAACCAGATCGACGCGAATTCGGTCCGTCGTGCCGCGGTGTTGATCCTCTTCGGCGGCGCCGGCGGGCACACCGTCGATGGGCACAGCTCCCCGTCAGACCTGGATCTGCTCTTTGTCCGGCGCGCCGAGACGCTGCGAAAGCACGCCGGTCAGATCGGCTTTCCCGGTGGTGGGATCGACCCCGGCGATGACTCCCCGGTGGCCGCCGCGTTACGCGAGGCCGTGGAGGAGACCGGGGTGGACACCGAGGGGATCGAAGTACTCGGGCAGCTTATGGACGCCGAGCTGCCGATCACCAATTTTTTGGTCACCCCCGTGATTGGCTGGTGGAAGAGCGAAAGCCCGGTGCACGCGGTGGACGAGGCCGAATCGGCCGAGGTTTTCCGTGCGCCGGTCGCCCAGCTACTCGATCCGCGGCGTCGGCTTTCGGCGGTGGTACACCGCGGGTCGGAACGCTTCGCCTCCCCGGCCTTCGACTACGACGGCAAACTTATCTGGGGCTTCACGGCCATCGTGCTGGATCGGCTCTTCAATGAGCTGGGTTGGACGCGTCCGTGGAACGCGGATCGCGAACTGGTGTTGCGCTAGCGGCGCTACTTCGCTTCCGCGTAGCTTTGCACGGCGGCGATACTCAACGGGAAGTTCGGACTGGAATCTCCGAAGAGGCTACGCCCAGCCAATACGGCCGCGTGACGCAGCAACTGTCCCAACTGCGTGGCCAATTCCTGCGGAGCGTCGAAGACCACCTCGTCGTGGACGAAGAAGACCTGGCGTACCTGCTGATCCCAGCCCGCCGAATGAACCAAATGACGGGCGTGGCCCATGAAGGCCAGCGCCCACTCGGCGGCGGTGGCTTGAACCACGAAGTTCCGGGTGAAGCGGCCCCGGGCCCGAGCCGCGGCATCGGCGGCCGCCTGCCCGGCCGCGTCGGAGGTGCCTCGTTGCGCGCGTAGCCAGTCGGCATCGGCCGGTGGGCAACCGCGCCCCAGAAAGCTGTGCACACCCTCCCCGCGCTCGCCGGCCTCAGCCGCGGCGTCGACAAAGGCCATGGCCTTGGGGAATCCGGCACGTAAAGCGGCCAGCACCTGTCCGGAACCGCCACCCCCGCCGCCGTAGATCACCGACAGCATACCCAGCTTGGCCTGTTGCCGATCCGGCACGAGCCGCTGGTCGATCAGCCACTGGTAAAGATCATCCTGTTCACCGGCGGCCAGTAACCGTTCATCGTGGGAGATCGCGGCCAGAATCCGCGGTTCGAGTTGTCGCCCATCGGCGACCACCAAAACCCGTCCCGCACCGGCGCGGACCACCGAGCGGATGCTGTGCGGCAGCTGCAGGGCCCCGCCGCCGGCCGCCGCCCAGCGGCCCGAAGCCACCGTGCCCAAAACGTAGTGCGGGTGAAAACGCCCATCCTGCACCCAGGCGTCGAGCCATTGATCCCCGTGGGCACTGGCCAGCCGCGCCAGCTTCTTATAGTGCAGGATCTTTTCCACCACCGGGCCACCGACCCGTTCCAACTCCCACGCCCGCACGCTCGCGACGTTGATCCCGCGCCGATGCAGCGCCCGCAATAATTCCTGCGGGGAGTCCGGGTTCAATCCCGGGGATTGCAGCTCGCGACCGAGCTCTTCGGCCAGGGTTGCCAGCCGTGGTGGGCGGACCCCCTCGGGCACCCGTTCGCCCAGTTGTTCACGCAGTAGCGCACGGTGCGCCCGCTCATCCCAGGGCAAACCTGCTTGTTCCATTTCGCAGGCGATCAGTGCGCCGGTGGATTCGGCATTGAGCAGAATGCGTAGGCGCTGGGCCCTTAGCTGGTCATGTGGCATGGCCGCCCGCTGTTCCCGGTATCCCTGGAGCAGATACTCCATGGTTTCCTCGGCGCTGGCCGGCTCGGCAAAGAGCGCATCTTGCAAATTGTGTGCCTCGGCCGCCGGGCGCGGAAGATCGGCCGGTGCGTCGGGGATCTCGGCGGAGGCAAAGGGGCTGCGGTGCAGAATGCGCGCGGCCAGATCCAACACATACGCGGTCGAGAGGCGAACCCCGGCATCTAGGAGTTGCGGTATCCAGCGCGAGGCGCGCACGATCACCCAGCGGGGGCGGTACTCGCGCTCCACCTGGGCCACGGTCTGCGCGAGCTGGTCTTCGGCGATGAGCTGACGTGCCGCGAGGGGCTCGGCGCTGTGTTCATCACGTAACTCAAGGCACGGCGTTCCCTCTGTGGTGGTGGCCAGAAATGCCAACACACTGTTCTTCCGTGCGCTCATAAACCTATTGTGCCGTGTGGGAGGAGAATATCCCCAGTTGGCAGGTTCCCCGGCGGTGGTTCTCGCGCACGCGGTGAGCCTAGGGGTATGAACATCACCGATCGATTTCGGCGCGATCAGCAACCGCCAACGACAGACGGTCGATTTGTCGCCCAGCCCCAGATATCGAAACCGGCCACACCGGTCAGCGAACGCGCGCAATCGTTCGCGGCCTCGCCGGAAAAGTTCTTCCTGTCCGCGGCTCGCCACGCGATCGACGAGCCGGGTGAGGAACTGTATTGCACGGTGCTCAGCACGGATGAGCAACTGCTTGAACTCTGCGCCGGCATTGCGCTCGGTGCCTCGGTGCGGATTCGGCACTCCACCCGGCCACCGAGCCCAGAAGACTACGGCCAGGGCCCGGTGCTTTGGGGAATTGACCTTGCCCGCCAATGGGTGGACGAGCATCCACGCTGCGAGGTGCTACTGGGCACGCAGGCCACGTCCGTCGACCTGTGGCAGGTCGCCAGCCGTTGGCCCTCGGCGCGAGTCGCGGTGCTCCCCAGCGCTAATCGGTGGCTAGGGGAGTACCTCGGGCTCTGGGGGATGCAGTCCGGACAAGGCCACACCCTAGCGTTCGCCGGATTAGGCGGCGGTATCGGCACCAGCACCCTCTGCGGGTTGCTGGGACAGGCGGGCACACTCAGCGGGTTGCGAAGTCTCGTGATTGACCTGGACCCGCACTCGCAATCGCTCTGGCCGCGGTTGGCGTCGGGCAGCGTCCCGGGCCTGGGCTGGGAGCAACTGTTGCGGTCCGGCGGTAGCCTGTCGTCCCATCAGCTCGTGCAAAGTCTGCCGTCGCTCTCCGGAACCTCGATACTGTCCTGGCAGGGCGCGGCTCAGCCGCTGCCCGAGCAGCTGATCGGCCGATTGCTCGCCGCCGCCCGCAAAGGCTTTGACTTCCTGGTGTTGGATACCGGCCGCCTAGGCGACCGGCTCGAAGGGCAGTTGGGGCACTTCGTGGATCGCACCGTGCTGACCTGTCCCGCAGGGATCGACCCCGGCGGCGCCGAGCACATACGGTGCGGTCAGGCTCCCAGAGAACCGATACCGGGTCAGCTCGGACATTTCCCCGCCTCTGCGCGAGTGCCCCGAGCCTTGGCACGGGGAGTGGTCTTTGACGCGCTCCGTTCCCGCACGCTTCGCCAACGTCTCGCCGACTATCAGCTACTTCCGCTGACCGCACGGAGTGCACCATGAGCCCGGGACGGCACCGCGAACACGAACCGACCCAACGGCTCGAACGACGCGTGGATGAGCGGATCTTGGACTCGGTCCGGGCCCGGGCACTAGCCACCGGAGGACGGCTCGATGCCGTGGAGCTGGCTGGTGCGGTTCACGACTCCGGTGAGACCCTCGGAGCATCAGGAGCGGCCGAGTCGCTGCGCGCCCTGCATGATGAAGTCTCGGGCCTATCGGTCCTCGAACGATTCGCCCGGCAACCCGGAGTGACCGATGTGTTGGTGGACGGTCACGGACAGGTCTGGGTGGATTCATCCGTGGGACTCCAGAACACCGGGTACTCCTTTCCCGGCCCCGATGAAGTTCGTTCACTGGCAGTGCACCTAGCGACGATGGCCGGTCGGCGTTTGGACGCCTCGGCTCCCTTTGTGGACGTGAGCCTGAAAAACTATCGGGTACATGCCGTACTTCCGCCGATCGCGACCGAGGGGCCACTGATCTCGGTACGCGTCAAAGAACGGCGCCATCGCCCGCTTGCCGAGCTACTAGGACCCCAGGCCGAGTATTGGGAACCGGTACTGCGTGCCATCGTGGAGCGCGAACTGAACTTCTTGATCACCGGTGGAACCGGCAGCGGCAAGACCACCCTGCTTCAGGCCATGCTGGGCCTTGTCGATCCGCAGCAACGCGTGGTGGTGGTCGAAGACTCCCAAGAACTGGCGATCGATCATCCACATGTGGTTGGGCTACAAACACGTGGTGCCAACGTGGAGAACGAAGGCCGAATCGAACTGCAGCAGCTTGTCGTGCAGGCCTTGCGCATGCGACCGAACCGGCTGGTGGTCGGCGAGTGCCGAGGAGCCGAAATTCGTGACTTTCTCTCCGCGATGAACACCGGTCATCAGGGTGCGGCGGGGACGCTGCATGCGAACAATCCCGATGCGGTCCCGGCCCGGCTGGCCGCCTTGGGCGCGGTCGCCGGGTGGACGTTACAGGCCACCGCACTTCAGGCGGCCAGCGCACTGGATCTCATCATCCACGTCAGTCGAGGGCACGATGGGCGGCGCTCGCCGGTAGCCCTCGCGAGCATAAGTGTCGATGCATCGGCGCGCATGAGAGTCCAGCGGCTCATCGACCTGCAAACTCCGACACCGGTCCTCGATCGTAGTGCGGTGGCGGACAAACTCGGTGCCGCTGCAGCTGCCGCCCTGCCGGCGGAACTTAGAGGGGAATGATCCCAATGCTCATCGCCGGGTTACTCGCCCTCGCCCTCTGGCTGTACTTCCCGCGGGTCACCATCCCGGCTAGCAGCAAGGTAACCGTGGAGCGCTCTAGCAGGTGGCCGAGGCGTCGAACCGGCAACAGGTCTGACCCGTTGAGCGACGATGCCCATGTGGTCCGAGAGCTGGCAGCGCTCCTGCGCAGTGGACTTACGCTCTACCCGGCCATTGAATTACTGCTCGAAGCCAGCCCACCGGCATCCCCGGTCACACGATATTTGCGAACGCTACACGCCCAGCAGCCGTTGGGTGCAGAGAGCGTTCAGGCTCCGCCGGTGGACACGGGGTCGCCCGGCGTCCACCGACTGGCGTGGTGTCTGACTCTTTGCGCCGAAAGCGGCGCCGCCTTAGCGCAGGTGCTCGAGCATCTCGCCGATGATTTGGAGGCCACCTTGACCGCGCGGCGTGGATTTGAGGCAGCCATGGCCGGAACACGGGCCACTGCGCGCCTGTTGACCTGGCTACCTCTGGCCGGACTGGCCGTAGGCCTACTTTTTGGAATCGACGTGTTGTCGGTGCTTGGCGGTTCGACCGCCGCACAGGTCAGCGTGTTGTTCGGGCTTGCACTTTGGGCGCTGAATCGTTGGTGGTGCGCACGCTTGCTGGCAGCCACCCGACGTAAGGCCGAACAGTGATCTGGCTTTCGCTGGCGGTGCTCGCTCTAGCGGTTGGGCTATGGAGCGCTAGTTCGCCACAGGTCGAGACAAGGCCCAAAGCGGCCGAAGGCGCGAATCGCGAGGCGTCGCGGGTACCCATCGAACTGGTGTTGGACCTTGCCGCCAGTTTGCTGGCTGCAGGTTTGCCGGTCACCGAAGTACTCGACCACCTTGGACGCAGCATTGGCCCGTGCCGCGCGTTGAGTACCGTGGCGCGGTGCATTGAGCTGGGCATGGACTGGGAGCGTTGCTGGGAACCGGTCGAACCATGGCTTCAACCGCTCGCGAAGGCCTTGCACTTCGCACAACGCACCGGGGCTCCGGCAGGCTCGCTGCTACATCATCAGGCCCAACTACGGCGCGGTGAGAGGCTGGCCGCGGTGAGCGAACTTGGAGCTCAATTCGCCACCAAATTGGTCTTGCCGTTAGGTGTCTGCGCCTTGCCCTCATTCATTGCCTTAGGCGTGGTGCCGCTGATTATTGCCCTATTGCCGAGCCTTTAGCGCCGATAATCCCCAGTCCGTTGGCGCTACGCGGGATCTCTGGGGCAACGGGCAGAAAGTGGAAATACCACCCGCGTAGCATGCGCGGGTCTATCGGGAATCAGTACAGAAAGGAATACACCATGAGTATTCAACCATCCGGAACCCTACGAACCGCGGTACTCGATGACGAGGGATCGACAACCGCCGAATTTGCCATGGTCACCCTCGCAGCGGTGGCTTTTGCCGGGCTCTTGATCAGCATCCTATCCAGCGGGGACGTGCGAGGGATGCTGATGGGCCTGATCACCAAGGCTCTCTCGCTCTGAGATCATGAATCTCCGTGACGAGTCCGGGAGCAGCACCGCGGAGTTCGCGGTGTTGCTCCCGGTTATTGCCCTCGTGCTGGGTCTCGTGCTCGGTTGTGGAGCACTTGGCGCGCAACAGATCAGAGTCCAACAGGCAGCCGCGGCCGTGGCACGGGAGCTGGCCCGTGGAAGCGACCCTTCGGTGGCACGGGCCGCAGGCAACCGCCTGGCAGGAACCGAGGCCAGTATTTCGCTGGACAGCACCGGAGAACTCAATACCGTGATTGTCACTTCGGCGGTGAGTTTGCCGGTGCTGGGCAACTTGCCGGTGCGTGGCCAGGCCAGCGTGGCGGGCGAACAATGAGTTGCTCCTCGCGGCTGTCCGCATCCTCCGGTGCCAGTACTGTAACCACGGTGGGTTTGGTGACCGCCGGACTTTTCCTCCTCGGCGCCTTACTGGCCTGGTTGGCGGTGTCCTACGGTGCGGTGCGGGCCGCCGGAGCTGCAGATCTTGCGGCTCTGGCGGCCGCCGACACGGCGCGTGGGCTTCGGCAGGGCCAGCCCTGCCAGCAAGCAGCGCAGGTCGCCCAAGCCAATGGAGGAACGCTACAGCAGTGCCTGATCACCGGCGATGGTCGCCACGCGAAAGTTGTGGTGAGTGTGCCGGTCACGATCCTGTCTCCGCAGTTCGTGGTGCACCATGCCACCGGCCGAGCCCATGCAGGTCCGCCGCCGCTGCAGTGACTGACTCTAATGAACTAACGTCGGTGTGCCGGCTCGATCAACTCGAGCACCGTGGACAACAGGGTAATGGCCCCGGCCTTATCCAACGGGTTATTCCGGTTACCGCATTTGGGGGACTGCACGCAGCTTGGGCATCCGTGGGCGCATTCGCAGGCCGTGATGGCGTCCCGGGTGGCACGCACCCAATCCACGAAGCGCTCGTAGCCACGCTCGGCGAAGCCGGCGCCGCCGGGCTGGGCGTCGTAGACGAAGATCGTCGGGAGCCCGGTATCCATATGCAAGGCCGTGGAGACGCCGCCGATGTCCCAACGATCTGAGGTCGCCACGAGCGGAAGCAACCCGATCATGGCGTGTTCCGCCGCGTGGAGCGCGCCGGGGAACTGGTCGGTGCCCAACCCCGCGCGAACCAGCACCTCGGGGGTGAGAGTGAAGAAAACCGACTTGGTGTGCAGGTCGCGGGCCTCCAACTCCAAAGGCTCCTCGGAGAGGACCTCGTTGCTGGCGATGGACTTGCGCTGGTAGGAGACCACCTGCGTGGTGACGATAACCTCTCCGAAGCTGATGCTCAGTTCGCGATGCACCGAATTGCGTTCGGTCTCGGTAATGGCGATGGTCGTTAGATCTCGTGCCGTGGTGTAGTAATCCGGGTTGACGCGGGTGACCAGCACGACGTGATTCTCTTCGTCGAGTTCCTCCACGAAATAACTTTCGGACTGGTGCACATAGATCGCCCCGGGATGCGCCTGGTAGTGCGTCTGCGGTGAATCCATCGTGCCCAGAAGTGCTCCGGTGTCGGCATCGATAATGTCGACTGGACCGCCACCGTCCTCGCGTATGGAGAACATTGCTGCGGCATGCTGCGGATGGGTCCAGAACCATCCCGCGGGGCGTCGACGCAGGTATCCGCGCTCAACCAACGATTCGAGCAACGCGGGGGTCTGCGGTCCGAAAAGATCGACTTCTTCAGGGTGCAACGGCGATTCTTGGGCCGCGGCGCACAGATGCCCGCTGAGCACGTATTTATTCGTGGGGTCAAAGACGGTTGCCTCCACGCCCAGCTCGAAAATCGCTTCGGGGTGATGCGCGAGATAGGTATCTAGCGGGTCTTCGGCCGCCACAAAGATGGCCAGCGCATCTTGGCCAGAGCGTCCGGCGCGGCCGATCTGCTGGAAGAAGGAGGCGCGTGTGCCTGGCCATCCGGCCACGATCACCGCATCCAACCCCGCAATATCGATGCCCAACTCAAGGGCCGAGGTGGACGTGACGGCCAGCAGCTTGCCCTCGCGCAGGGCTTGCTCGACTTCGCGGCGTTCCTGTGGCAGGTATCCAGAGCGGTAGGCGGCCAGACGCACGGAGAGTTCTGGAGCGAATTGCTCAAGGTGCTTGCGGGTGAGCGTGGCAATGGTTTCGGCACCGCGCCGAGACTTGATGAACACGATCGACCGCACGTGATCGGCCATCAAGTCGGCCAGGATCGAGGCGCTCTCGGCGATCGCGGTGCGACGTAGCGGCGCACCGTTTTCGCCGCGGCGTTCGCCCAGCGGCGGCTCCCAGAGCCCGATCACGAGGTTGCCCGAGGCCGAGAAATCATGTTCGACGGCGGTAGCGTCGGCGCCGATCAGGCGGGAGAACGATGAGGCCGGATCGGCGCTGGTTGCCGAGGCACCTATAAACACCGGGTCGCTACCGTATTGGGCACAGACCCGGCGCAGACGGCGCAAGAGGTTTGCCACATGCGCACCGAACACACCGCGGTACGAATGGGCCTCGTCCACCACTACATAGCGCAAACGCTTGAGGAAACGTGCCCAGCCGGGATGATTCGGCAAAATGCCCCGGTGCAACATATCCGGATTGGTAAACACGAAATTGGCATGATTCCGAATCCAGGGGCGCGAGGCCACATCGGTATCGCCGTCATAGCTGGCTGCGCGAACCCCGGGCAGATCCAATTCGGTCACGGCGGCCAGCTGATCGGCCGCGAGGGCCTTGGTGGGGCAGAAGTACAAAATCGTGCCCTGCTGTTGAGCGTCATTTGCGTCCGCCTCGCGAGTGCGCACCAGCAGATCCAGCCCGGCCAGGAGATAGCCCAATGACTTGCCCGAGGCGGTGCCGGTCGACAGGATAACGTGCTGTCCCTCGTGCACGAGGTTTGCGGCCTGAACCTGATGCAGCCAGGGACGATCGATGCCCTGATCCACGAACACCTGGCGCACCATCGGATCGATCCACTCTGGCCAGGGCGCGGTGATGGCATCCTTGGCCGGGACCACCCTGCGGTGAACCAGCGCCTCGGGGTCGTTGCTGCGGTCATAGGGATCGAGCAAGGCGCGAACCGTGCGAGTCAAGGCGTGCTCCTTTCGTGGCTTAACCTAGCAATCGCCGCGCAACGGCCCATGAGGTCGATGCGCGGCGAAGGTGCCGTGAGTGGATGGTAGGAAAAGAGCTAGGCCTTGAATACGTACACTTGGCCAAGCGAGGTCCACCCTAGGGAGGCGTAGAGCTGCTGACCGTCGTAGGAAGCAATGAGCAGACCTTCGTCGACGAAATGCTCCTGTGCCAGAGAGGCCAGTGCTCGCATAACTAGGGTGCCCAAACCGCGACGGCGGAAGTCAGGACCGGTGATGATGCGATCGAAAATTGCGTACCCTTCAACGGCCGATACGTGGCCGGAGGCGGCGACAATCTCTTGATTCTCCTCTGGGTGCAAGGAGACGTAAGCGTGGGTTCCATCGCGTTCGATCTGGAAGACGAAGCCATCCGGGGGTAGCGGCACCTCGACATCGTGCACGGTCATATCGGTGACCATCAGGGCCTCATCGTCGCTGACCGTCTGTAGCCCCACTTCGGTGGCGGTAGAGAGCAACGAGCCCGGAGTGTGGTTGAAGGCGGTGAGTCGACGGTCCGGGTGCTTCTTCAGCGTCTCGGCAACGGCCGCCAGTTCCTCGTTGGTTGGCTCGAAGATCACGTATTCCCAGTCATCGGTGGTGTCGTGACGCAGGGCCGCGTGGACGCGTCCCTCGTGGCGGGTTTCGTAGCCGCGTGCACCGGCCCAGCCGTTGACCCAGGTGCCAATCAGTTCATCGCTTGCTTGAGATGCCATGTCTTTGACCCTACCTTGAAATCGCTGTGGAATGCCTGACTTTGGCTATTCGTTGCCTAGTTGAAACTCTACGCAGAATTAGAAGTCACGGAAATCATTGACGCCGAATCCTGTGATTTTCATCGTTCTGCGGACCGTGAACCAGTGAAACGCACTACCCTAGTTGGGTGGCTATTCATCGCATCGTCTTGTATTACGCGTTCACTCCGCTTCCCGACCCCGAAGCGATTCGTCTCTGGCAGCGCTCGTTGCTCGAACGCTGGGGCTTGCGCGGACGCATCATCATCTCCAAGGACGGCATCAACGGTACCGTCGGCGGCGAAATTAGCGCCGTGAAACGTTACGTGAAGGCCACGCGTGAATACCCTGCTTTCCGCAAGATGGACATCAAATGGTCCGAGGGTTCTGCTGAAGACTTCCCACGTATTTCCGTGAAGGTGCGCGAGGAAATCGTGACCTTCGGGGCTCCGGGCGAACTAGAAGTCGATGCTAACGGTGTTGTCGGTGGCGGAACCCACCTGCGTCCGGAAGAAGTCCACGAACTGGTGGAAACCAAGGAAAAAGAGGGCACCCAGGTGCACTTCTTCGACGGGCGCAACGCCTTTGAGGCGCAGATCGGCCGCTTCAAGAACGCCATTGTTCCCGAGGTCGAAACCACACGTGACTTTGTGGCCGAGCTGGACTCGGGAAAGTATGACCACCTCAAGGACCAGCCGGTGGTCACCTACTGCACCGGCGGTATCCGTTGCGAGGTCCTATCTGCGCTCATGGTCAAGCGTGGTTTCCAAGAGGTGTACCAGATGCAGGGCGGCATCGTTCGCTACGGCGAAACCTATGGTGACGAGGGACTCTGGGAAGGCTCGCTGTATGTCTTCGATGAGCGCATGCACATGGAATTCTCCGACAAGGCCGTCACCGTCGGAACCTGCGTGGGCTGTCAGGCTCCGACCAACAAGTTCGAGAACTGCGCAAACCTCTCTTGCCGGAACTTGCGCCTGTTCTGCGCAGACTGTGCCACCGATGAGACCCTGCGCCGTTGCCCGGACTGCACCGAGGCCGAGGTGGCCTCGGCCTAACGCCCGACCGCGCCACGCGGTTTACCGGCTAGTGCTGCGCCTCGGGCTCGGGCCAGAGTCCGACCGAGGCATCGGTCACGACGCTGTCTTCGGTTTCCGTCCGGTAGACGTGGAATCCGCGCGCCAGATAATTAGGCAACGCGGCCGGTCCGTCCAAATCGCAGGTGTGGAGCCACACCCGACTCACCGCGGCGAGGTTCGGCCAACGTTCGTGCATGCTCCACGCCTTGCGCAGGGCCTCGGTGAGCAGCACACCGCCGAGGCCTTGACCGGTGGCTTCGGGGAAGAGCCCGAAATAGAAAATTTCGACGGCCGTGCCCCCAGCTTCGGCCTCGCTGCATAACTCCACATAGCCCGCCGGTGAACCCTCGCGGTAGAGCACATAGGTCTCCGAGCCCTCCTTGCGTAGGACCGCGTCCCACTGCTGACGCGTCTGCGTCAGCCGGTCGGACCAATTCAGGTGGCTACCGACGCTCCGGTAGAGAAACCGAGAGAACTCGGGGCTGATATTTCGGGCCAGTTCGATACGCGCCCCATCGGGCAGGCGCTTGGCGCTGGGACGAAGATCTTCGGGGGAAAGCTGCTGTAAAAAGCTGACGGTCACATCGGTCATGGCACTATCCTAGGCACGCAACCGGCCGCTGACTCACATAGACTAATTCCGTGAACGCCGCCGAATTTGCCACCATTACCGATGCCCCGCACAGCGACAATCTAGAGCTGCTGCACCGCCTGTACGAGGACCTCAGCGCCCTGGATTATGGCAACGAGCGGCTCGCCGAGCTAGTCGGCACCGAGGCCATGGAAGCGTTGGGTCGTGATCAGACCCGTCCGGCTTTACGCGCCCTCGATCGGGCAGAGCCAGCGCAACGTCCGTTGGCCGACGCCGTGCGGCTTTTCGAACTGGGTCTGAAGGTCAGTGCCGGTGGCGTGACGAACGCCTTCCCTGCCACGCGCATCGAGGGGCTGCGCCGACTCGGGTTGATTGAATCCTACGGCGAAGGTTTTCGAGCACGGGTGGCGCTGTCCATTCACGAATCCGATGTGGCGGGTCGGTTGTGGGTAGCACACGACCTTGGTGCGCATCAGCGCCCCGGTACGCTACGGACCGACCACGTATTGGGCATCGGACACGCCTCGCTTTCGTTGGCTCAGGTAACGATTCGCCGTCCGGTGCAACGGGCCTTGGACCTGGGTACCGGCTGCGGGGTGCAGGTCTTCCATCTGCTCGGACACGCCCAACATGTCACGGCCACCGACTTGTCCGAACGAGCCCTGGCTTTTACGCGCTTCAACTTGATGCTCAACCATCGAGCCCTGGACCTGGATCCGCAGAACCTGGGCGAACGGATCAGCTTGCGCCAAGGTAGCCTGTTCGAGCCGGTCGCCGCCGAACAATTCGAACTTATTGTCACGAACCCACCGTTCGTGATTACCCCGCGAAAGCCGTTGGAACGTGACAGTGACCGCTTCACCTACCGCGATGGTGGCATGGCCGGGGACCAGCTGGTGAGCACGCTCCTGACACAGGCCGCGGACTACCTGAGCCCGGGTGGCACGCTGCAGCTGCTGGCGAACTGGGAAATCCGCCACGAGCCCTCGGGCGAGTTGCGTCCGTGGGACGAACGCGTTGCGAGCTGGTTCGCCCCCGAACTGGATGTTTGGGCAATTCAGCGGGAGCAGACCGGCCCGGCAAGCTATGCCGAAACCTGGTTGCGCGACGCCTCGCAACACAGCGATCAGTCGGCCTACGCCGCTGCCTATGACGCCTATTTGGAAGACTTTGACTCCCGCGAAGTGGGGGCCGTTGGATTCGGATACCTCTGGGTGCGTCGTCCACTGGCCGGTAAGCCGGTGCTTCGCCGCTTTGAAGAGATTACCCACCCCGTCCAACAACCGTTGGGGCCGACGTTGCAGCGCGATATCGCCACGGTCGATGAACTAGACCAAGCGGACATCACCGACTGGCACTTGGAAGTAGCCGAGGACGTGACGGAGGAACGCCACCAGCGCCCCGGAGCCGAGCATCCCGGGGTGATCCTGTTGCGCCAAGGTGCAGGCCTGCGGCGCACCGAATTACTCGACTCGGCTCTGGCCGGATTTGTTTCCGCATGCGACGGTGAATTGTCCGTGGGACAACTTGGCGTAGCCCTCGAATCCCTGATCGGCGCGGGGGATCCGGAGTTCACGCAACGTCTCTATTCGGGCGTTGAACGCTTAATAGTGCACGGGCTACTACGCAAAGTGTGAAACAAAGACTAAAGTTTTTCGGTATGACACGCAGCACACCCGAGACGCAGTCGCCCGAAGACGAGCAACAGTCTGCCGACGCGCCCACATTGGTGTCCATTACGGACCCGCAGGCCATCCGTGCCTTGGCCCACGACGCACGACTGATCGTGCTGGACGAACTGTTCGCTTCGCAGACCACCCGTACGGCCACCGAGCTGGCCTCGCTTTGCGACCTGACCCCCAGCGCCATGAGCTATCACCTGCGAGCTCTGGAGAAATATGGGTACGTAGTGCGCGCCGCCAGCGAGGGCGATGCCCGTGAACGCCGCTGGAAGGCCGCAGGCGAACGGCTAGAACTAAATACCCATGAAGGGTCGGCCAATGCGAAAACTGCCTACCTGAATGTGCAGTTAAACGCATTTCGCACCCGGCTGAATACCGAGGTCGAACGACGCCAACGCGAGGCCCAGGCCGGCATCGTCCCTGACCCGGATCGCCCACCCCTGCTTAGCACCGGTCTGGTGTTCCTTCCGGAGGATAAGCAAAAGGAATTCAACCGCCGGTTGTTGGACTTGGTCTATGAGTATGAAGCCATGGCCACCGACGAGCAGCGCAGCATCGACTCGCGGCGTATGTTCTACTTAATCTCATTGCTGCCCGAGTACCCGAACGAAACAGAACAGTAGGAACCTTCGACGGGCCGTGGCAGCGAACGGTGTAAGATCATCGGGAATTGCGCCGTTGCGCGAGACCCCAAGCTGCCACGCGCCTCGCACGCGGTGAAGCAACGTTGAAGGAGAGCTGTGCCCGCAAAGGCTAAGGAACCAACCGGTAAGAAACTCGTTATTGTGGAGTCTCCTGCCAAGGTGAAGTCAATCGCCAAGTACTTGGGCGAGGGCTTCGACGTGGACGCCTCTGTCGGGCACATCCGCGACTTGCCGCAGCCTTCCGAGCTTCCCACCGAGCTGAAAAAGACCTCCGTGGGCAAATTTGCCGTAGATCTCGAGAACGACTTCGAGCCCTACTACGTGGTCTACCCGGATAAGAAGAAGCGGGTCTCCGAACTCAAGGCCAAGCTCAAAGAGGCCGACGAACTCTACCTGGCCACCGATGCGGACCGCGAAGGCGAGGCCATCGCGTGGCACCTGTTGCAGGTTCTGAAGCCCAAGGTGCCGGTGCGCCGCCTGGCCTTCACCGAGATCACCAAGGAAGGTATCGAACGCGCCCTGGGTAATATGCGCGAACTGGATACCGACCTGGTCGATGCCCAGGAAACCCGGCGCGTGCTTGACCGACTCTACGGCTACGAAATCTCACCGGTTCTTTGGCGTAAGATCGCCCGAGGCCTATCGGCTGGACGTGTGCAGTCGGTGGCTACTCGACTCGTCGTGGAGCGTGAGCGCGAACGCATGGCCTTCGTCCCGGCCGGTTACTGGGATATTAAAGGCAACTTCGCCACCACCGAGGGTGAAGGCTTTGCCGCGAAGCTCTCCGCCGTCGACGGGGCGCGGGTGGCCTCGGGACGCGATTTTGACGATAAGGGTCAACTGAAGTCGGCGCGCACCAAGCTGGTGCACCTCGACCGTGAGGGCGCCGAATCGCTGGTGAGCAATCTGGCCGAGGCCGACTTTGCGGTGACCAGCGTCGAGGACAAGCCCTACACGCGTCGTCCGGCTGCACCGTTCACCACCTCGACCCTGCAGCAGGAAGCCAGCCGTAAGCTGCGCTGGAGCTCGCGCGTCACCATGCAGGTTGCTCAGCGTCTGTATGAAAACGGCTACATCACCTATATGCGTACCGACTCGGTGTTCCTGTCGAACGAAGCCGTCAATGCCGCACGCAAGCAGGCCACGGAGCTTTACGGTGCGGATGCTGTTCCGGCGGCACCTCGCGTGTACAAGGCGAAGAGCGACGCCGCGCAGGAGGCGCACGAAGCCATTCGTCCCGCCGGTGATATGTTCCGTCGCCCCACCGACGTCCGCTCGTCGCTGGGTAAGGATGAGTACACCCTTTACGAGCTGATCTGGAAGCGTACCGTTGCCAGCCAAATGGCCGATGCCAAGGGTTTCACCGCCACCATCAAGCTCTCCGGCACCGCTAGCGACCAGCGCGTGGCCGAATTTTCGGCGTCCGGTACGGTTATCACCTTCCGCGGCTTCCTGGCCGCCTACGAGGAGGGCAAGGACCAGTCCGAAACCGAAAGCAACGAGCAGAACTCCGAGACGCGTCTGCCGCAGCTCAGCGTGGGACAGCAACTGATCGGTGATGAGCTGCAGGCCCTGGGCCACGAAACCACCCCGCCGGCGCGGTACACCGAAGCGTCGATCGTTGCGGAACTGGAGCGCCGAGAAATTGGCCGTCCCTCGACCTACGCGCCGACCATTTCCACGATCATGGACCGTGGCTATGTCACCAAGCGTGGCGGGGCCCTGGTTCCGAGCTGGATCGCCTTCTCGGTGGTGCGCTTGCTCGAGGAGCATTTTGCGCAGTACGTGGATTACGACTTCACCGCGCGTCTCGAAGACGACCTCGATGAGATCGCCAAGGGACACCGTGCCCGCACCGACTGGCTGAACCTGTTCTACTTCGGTGCTGGCGAGGTCGAGGGCCTCAAGCATGTGGTGGATAACCTCGGCGACATTGACGCGCGTGCAATTAACTCCATCAAGATCACCGATGACATCACGCTCCGTGTGGGCAAGTTCGGTCCTTATTTGGAGCGCGCTCTGCCGGCGGACGCCGAAGAGGGCACCGAGCCGCAACGAGCGAATGTTCCAGAAGAACTGGCTCCCGACGAACTGACCGCAGCGAAGGCCGAAGAACTCTTCGCCAACGCTCAGGTCTCCGAACGCGAACTGGGCCGCGATCCGGAAACCGGGCGGCAGATCGTGGCCAAGGACGGCCGCTACGGCGCCTACGTCACCGAGATCATCGAGGAACCCACCGCCGAAGAACTCGCCGCGCAACCGGTGGAGTACTACAAAAACGGTAAGCCGAAGCCTCCGAAGAAGCCGGCCAAGATCAAGCCGCGGACCGCTTCGCTGTTCAAATCCATGAGCATCGAGACGGTGACCTTGGAAGAGGCGCTGAAGCTGATGAGCCTGCCGCGAGTTCTGGGAACGGATGCCGAGGGTGAAGAGATTACCGTGCAGAACGGCCGCTTCGGTCCGTACCTGAAGAAGGGTAGCGATTCGCGCTCCATCGAATCCGAGGAGCAGATCTTTACCATTACGCTCGAGGAAGCCTTGGCGATCTACGCGCAGCCCAAGCAGCGTGGCCGCCGGGCCGCGGTACCGCCGCTGGCCGAGTTCGGGGTGGATCCGACCAGCGAAAAGAACATCGTGGTCAAGGACGGCCGTTTTGGCCCGTACATCACCGACGGCGTCACCAACATCACGGTGCCACGCGGTACCTCTCTCGAGGAGCTGACCCGCGAGCGCGCGATCGAGCTGCTCGCCGAGAAACGAGCTCGTGGACCGGTGAAGCGTAAGGGGAGCGCCGCCACCACGAAGAAGGCTCCGGCGAAGAAGACGACCGCAAAGAAAGCCACCGCCAAGAAGGCTCCGGCGAAGAAATCCGAGAAGTAGAATCGCATCATGAGACTTGGCGTACTGGATATCGGTTCGAACACCGTGCACCTCTTGCTGGTGGACGCTTACCCCGGTGCTCGACCGGTACCCTACGCCTCGCATAAGCGACCGCTATCGTTGGTGCGCTATCTCAATGAATATGGTGCGATCACCGAAGAAGGCCAGAACGAGCTGATCAGCTTCATCAACGAGGCTTCGCAGTTCGCCCGCAACCATCAGGTTGAGGACTTTATGGCCTTCTGTACTTCGGCGATCCGCGAATCCTCGAACGGTAGCGCCGTGCTGGAACGCGTCAACGCGGAGACCGGCGTGGTGCTTATGGAGCTCACCGGTGAGCAGGAAGCTGGAATGACCTTCTACGCGGTGCGCCGCTGGTTTGGCTGGTCCAGTGACTCGATCCTCAACTTGGACATGGGCGGCGGTTCGCTGGAACTGGCACGAGGCTCCGACGAATTCCCGGAGAAGGCCTTTTCGGTGCCGTTGGGAGCCGGCCGGTTGACCCGTGAGTGGTTACCCGATGACCTGCCCAGTATCAAGCAGGTCAAAGAGCTACGCACCTACGTGCGTGATGTGTTGGAGGATCCGGCCACGGAACTTCGACAATATGGAAAGCCCACGTTGGCCACCGCCACGTCGAAGACTTTCCGTTCGCTGGCCCGCATCACCGGCGCCGCCCCCAGTATCGAGGGGCCATACGTCAAACGGGTGCTACAGCGCGACGCGTTGAAACTCTGGACCAATCGGCTCACCGCCATGAGTTGGTCCGAACGCGCCGAACTGCCCGGGGTCTCGGAGATCCGTGCCCCGCAGTTGCTCGCTGGCGCCATTGTTGCGGCCGAAGCCATGAGCGCGCTGAAACTGAAGAGCGTACGCATTTGTCCCTGGGCATTGCGTGAAGGTCTGATGTTGCGGCGTTTTGATCACGTTATCTATGATTCTGCGACACCGCTTAGTAGTAGCGTGGGAGTAGGCGAGGTTGCGCTCGGTTCCGGATTCAGCCAAATGCTGCCGGCCGGAAGCGAATAGCACCACCGCAGAGCCCACACGGGCCACAAGAGAGCAGGAGCGTGCAAGGTATGAACCAGAATGACAGCGCCGCAGCAATCCCTGTGACACTCTCGAGCGCCTCGGTGTACCCGTTGACCGTTCATGACGCCTTCGCCATTGCCAAAGACGTTGGCTATGACGGTATGGAGGTACTGGTCACCGGTAACCAGGCCACACAGTCGGCCACGGCCCTCGCGGCGTTGAGCGACAAATACGAACTGCCGATCATGGCCATTCACGCACCAACGCTGTTGCTCACCCAGCAGGTCTGGGGTTCGGCGTGGGCGAAAATCGAGCGGTCGGTCATTCTGGCCAAAGCCGTCGGGGCCAGCGTGGTGGTGGCTCATCCACCCTTCCGTTGGCAGGGTAACTACGCCGAAGAATTCGCCGTTGGTGTCCGCCGGATCACCGAATCCACGGGTATGAAGATCGCCGTGGAGAACATGTATCCGTGGCGGGCGCGGGGACGCGAAGCCAAGATGTATTTGCCGCACTGGAACCCGGTACCTCAGGACTACCAGCACGTGACCTGGGACTTCTCACATGCTGCGATTGCCAATATGGACTCGCATGCCGCCATGCGAGAGCTCGGTTCTAGGCTCAGCCACGTCCACCTCTGCGACGGTTTGGATAACGGCAAGGACGAACACTTGGTGCCGGGTTTGGGCACGCAGCCGGTGGCCGAATCGCTGACCTACCTGCGCGAAAGTGACTTTGACGGCGTGGTCGCGGTGGAAGTTTCGACGCGCCGAGCCAAGCAGATGGGGCATAAGGAGGAATGGCTGGCGAAGACCTTGGACTACGCCCGGAAGTACCTTAATGTCACCTCCGACACTCAGGCTTTGACACAATAGCCCTATGAGCGACGCTACACAGAACCTGAAATTAGCATTCCTTGGCGCCGGATCGATGAATGGCGCCATCCTGCGCGGCATTCTTGGCGCAGGACATGATCCGCAGAACATTACCGCCACAGTGCGCAGCGAGACTCGTCGCCAAGAGCTTGAAGAGCTTGGCATCAACGTCGTGGTCACCGGCGAAAACCCTGAGCATAATGCCCGCGTGGCCGCAGAATCTGACGTGGTGTTCTTGGGCGTCAAACCGGTAGGAATCACCGCCCTCTGCCAAGACATCTCCGCGGCGCTACGACCGGAGACCGTTGTGGTTTCCGTGGCCGCCGCCATCACCCTGGCCACCATGGCCGCCAACTTGCCTGAGGGGCAGCCGCTGGTTCGATCCATGCCTAATACTCCGCTGATGGTGGGTGCTGGCGTGGTTGGCTTGAGCCCGGCCGAGGCGGTTAGCGAGCAGCAGGTGAGCATCGTCCACGACCTATTCGCTTCCAGCGGCGATGTGCACGTAGTTCCCGAAAGCCAGATCGACGCGCTCTCGGCCATTTCCGGATCCGGCCCGGCCTACGCGTTTTATCTGGCCGAGGCCATGGCTAACGCGGGCATCGAGCTGGGGCTCGATGAAAAGCTGGCCAAGGACTTGGCGCGGGCAACCGTGGCAGGTGCCGGAAAGATGCTTGCCGACCCAAGCGTGGATGCCGCCCAGTTGCGCCGCAACGTCACAAGCCCGAAGGGCACTACCGAACAGGCCATCTTGGCCTTCGATGAGGGTGGAATTCCAGCCATTATCGCCACCGGTGCAAAGGCGGCAACGGCACGTGCCGCACAGCTCAGCCGGGAACTTGGCTAGCAACTAGCTAACCCACCAGAGATCGTCAGCCGGCCCGGTGACACCAGCATGCGCTGGATGTCGCCGGGCCGGTCTGCGTGTGCCTCGGCCTCTATGGACTACGGAGGTGCGCAGTTGCTGCTCTATCCCAAGACCGAAAAATGGGATGATCCTGCTGGTAGGCTGCTTTTCATCGTTCAGACTGTAGAGAGGACTTCGGCAAATTAGCGAACCGATCAGCCGCGAGGAGATCGCGCGGACGATCTGCGCGGGCCAGATCGACCAGGCCGTGCAGATGACGCTCAGTTCGGCATGGCGCGTAGGGGCAATTATCGACTCGTTCGATGCTCAGGAGCTCGACGATCATGCCGAGCACTACGTGCAGTTCACTGAGCGTTGGTTTGTATCGATCGGTGCCGGAGAACAATTAGAAATTGCTCAGTGGGCACAGACTTGTGCGGTACTCGAATGGTGCCATATTCCAGACGTGCGAGCCTGGGCTGCAGACTTACTTCTGCGCGCCATTAAGGCACAAATTGCCGTTATTGCGGATCTGGCAGATACCGCTGAAATATATGCTGATGGACCAGACGCAGGGATATCGAAGAGATCCGCGTCGGCGATTCGAGAGTCGGCAACTCAATTGCGCAATATTCCCTGGCCTGAGCTTGAAGTACCGGAAAGCCGCTGATCGGCAGATCGCACCCAGCCTGGGGTGAAGGCTACCTCGTCCGAACTCAAAGTCGCGTCTTCCGTGCTGCGCATCAGGTTTCAGATCACGAAGGGCCGTTGCCGCTCGATGGCGTCAATTGGCGTGTTTCGAGCAATGGGCGGAACCGATCTCCAGCTAGTGGCGACGTATCCCTGGGTGCCCGAGACGTAGGTAGATAGCCTCATACAACCGGTGGCCAGGCGCTGTCGCACGCTCGAGTCGACGGCGCAGCGCGAAGGCAGACGCCGGGCCGATGGTCGGCCAGCGTCTCTTCACTTGCGGGCCTCTAGGGCCGGGCGGCGAAGCGCTCGAGGAGGTCTACGTGCCCCGAAACGATCAATACATCGCGGCGGGTCACGATGGTGTCCGGAACCGCGTAGGTGAAGTCCTCGCCCGGAGACTTCACACCCACAATGGTCACCCCGTACTTGGAGCGCACCTGCGACTGGGCGAGCGTGAACCCCTGGGTTTCCTTCGGCGGGTACATCTTGACGATCGCAAAGCCATCGTCGAACTCGATGAAGTCCAGCATGCGTCCACCCACGAGGTGCGCGGCGCGGACCCCGGCATCGGCCTCGGGGTAGATGACGTGATTGGCGCCGATACGGGTCAGAATCTTGCCGTGCGAGGGCGTGATGGCCTTAACCCACAGGTGTTCGATGCCCAGATCAACGAGGTTAACGGTAATAAGCACCGAGGACTCAATGGAAGTACCGACGCCCACCACGGCGGAGGAGAACTCTTGAGCTCCGAGCTGGCGGAGCGCATCAATGTTGGTGGCATCCGCGGAGACAACGTGCGTTAGCGTGCTGGCCCACTTTTGCACCAGTTCCTGGTTGCGTTCGATGGCCAGCACTTCGCGCCCCTGCTTGACGAGTTGCTCGGCCACGGCAGCGCCGAAACGGCCCAGACCGATGACGAGGATCGGTGCATTGTGGTCGATTTGATTCTCAGCCAATGATCGGCCTTTCTTCCGGGAACTGATACAGCGTATCGCGGTGGCGTAGGGCCAGCGCGCTGGCTAGGGTGATGCTGCCGATACGGCCGGTGAACATCAGTGCGCTAAGAACGTATTTGCCGGCCGGCGGCATCTCGGCCGAGACGTTCATGGATAGGCCCACCGTGCCGAATGCCGAAATGGCTTCGAAGAGGGCCCGCGAAAAAATGACTTCCGGATCGATGACCAGCAGTAGGGCAGTGCCGAGCATCACCAGGGTGGCGCCCAATGCCACCACGGAGATCGCCACGCGCATGGTGGCTGCCGGAATCCGACGGCCAAAGGCACGAACCTCGTTATCGCCGCGTACCTCGGCCAGGATGGCCAAGAACATTACGGCTATGGTGGTGACCTTGATACCGCCGGCTGTCGATGCTGAGCCGCCGCCGGCAAACATGAGCGCGTCGGTGATGAGCACGGTGACGGGTTCGAGGTCGTTCTGATCCACCAGATTAAAGCCGCCCGAACGGGTCATGATGGAGGCGAAGAGACCATGAATTATTTTGTCGCTGACGCTTTCACTGCCGACGGTTTGCGGATTGTTCCATTCGCACAGCAGCCAAAAGAACATGCCGGCAAAGAGCAGAATTGTGGTGGTCAGCAGGGTCAGTTTCGCATGGAGGTTCCACTTGCGGACGTTCAGCCCGGCAAGTAGCAGCACCATAATGGCCGGAAACCCCAAGGAACCCAGAAAAACGCCGAGCATAATGGGCCCGATGATCAATAGGTCCGTTTCATAGGGGACAAGCCCATCCGAATGCGGCGTGAAGCCCGCGTTGTTAAAGGCAGAGACCGCGTAGAACACCCCGTGCCATAGCGCCGATGCCGGACTTTCCCCCAAGGCGAAGAACCGCGGTACGAGCAGTACGGCGATAAAAGCCTGCAGGCTCACCGCGGTGGTGATCACCACCCGGAGCAAGGAACCGATTTCACCCAACGCCGAAGCACCGGAGGCGTTGAGGGAATTCTGTGCCACAAGCTTGCCGCGTAGGCCGAGCTTGCGCGAGACGGTCAAGGACAGAATGGAGGCCACCGTCAGGATGCCCAAACCACCGAGGAACGCACCGATGATCATGATCAGCTGCCCGGTAAAGGACCAGTGCGTGGCGGTACTCACGGTGGTCAACCCGGTGACACATACCGCGGAGACCGCGGTGAACATGGCGTCGTGAAGGGCAGTGGGTTTCCCGTCGGCCGAGGAGAACGGGGCCGCGAGCAGCGCGGTGAATACGGTGATGGCCAGCAGGAATACGCCCAGCGCCAGTCGGCTGGGGGAGCGCACCATGAAGTCGGCAACGGAAGTTCGCACGCGCAACCATGCCTTGCGGCGCTGTTCGCGACGCTCGGCATTGCGGCTGGACTCCGAGCTACCGGCTAAAGTCATCGATTACTGCCATCCTCAAACCTGTCATGTACCTTCCATAATTTACGCGGTATTGCGCGATTTAGCCGACTCGACGCCCAGAAGGCCCCTGCGCCGGAGGCCATCGGGTGAAGCGTGTCACTCTCGGGTAGGCTGAAATGGTGTTAGATCCCGTGTATCCGCCGCAACCCACCTTGGTGATGTGGGATGAAAAGTACTTGCAGTACAAATTCAGCGACTACCATCCGATGCACCCTTGCCGTTTGGAGCTCACGCACCGACTCAGCGAACAGCTCGAGGTCTATACGGGAACCAACGTCACCATGGCAGTACCCGAGGTGGCCACCGATGATCAGTTGGCCAAGCTTCATGCACGCGATTACATTGCCAAGGTGCAGCAGGTCAGCGCCGACCCCACGCAGTCGTTCACTGACTGGGGACTTGGCACCGAGGACGATCCGGTGTTTGGTGGAATGCACGAGGCCAGTGCCCGGCTCTTCGGCGGCTCCTTGATCGCAGCGGAAGCCATCTTGGAAGAGCGCGCCGTGCGTGCAGTGAATTTTGCCGGAGGCATGCATCACGCCTCGCGATCCAAGGCCAGCGGTTTCTGCATCTATAACGACGTGGCCGGGGCCATCCAGCGATTACTAGATGGCGGGGTGTCGAAGATCGTCTACATCGATATCGATGCCCACCACGGGGATGGAACACAGTCTCTGTTCTGGGATGACGACCGAGTGCTGACCATCTCAATCCATGAATCCGGACTCTCACTCTTTCCCGGCACTGGCTTCGCTAACGAAATTGGTGGCCCCGGCGCCGAGGGGAGCGCGGTGAATCTTGCCCTGCCGGCGATGACGGGGGACGCAGGCTGGATGCGCGCGTTCCATGCCGTCGTTCCGCCGCTGGTCAAGGCCTTCGCACCCGAGGTCATCGTTTCGCAGCACGGATGCGATGGACACCGCGACGACGACATGACAAACCTCAAGCTGTCGGTCGACGCGCAACGCCAAGCGGCGTTGGACATCGCCCAGCTGGCCGATGAGGTGTGCGAGGGACGTTGGCTGGCGACCGGGGGAGGCGGCTATAACGTCACCGGGGTGGTACCGCGTACGTGGACCCACCTCACCGCCATCGCCGCCGGACGACCGATTCCCTTGCGTACCTATGTGCCCGAAACTTTTCGGCGCCATGTCTTGGAGACCTATGGGCGTGCGGTGCCCTACCTCATGGGCGATGATGCTCAACTATGGTGGCGATCCTGGGAAGTTGGGTATGATCCGTCCGACCCGGTGGACCGAAGCATTATGGCGACGCGAAAGGAAGTTTTTCCGTTCCACGGACTCGATCCGTGGTTCGACTAGGAAACTTGTACCGGCGGGTCCGTAAATTTTCATTATGGACTATTTCAGTCGCTAGTCTAGATATGTGGAGATTGAAGTAGTACTAGCAGCACTTGCCGAACCGACCCGTCGTCGGATCATGGAGGCATTAAAGGATCAGCCACTGGCCGTGGGCGATCTCGTGACCGAATTGGGAATCTCCCAGCCGACCGTGTCTAAGCATCTGAAGGTCCTGCGCGAAGCAGAGCTGGTGCAGATGACTGCGCAAGGTCAGCGCCGTATCTACGGCATTCAGCCGGAACCTCTGCGCTCGCTCCTGCTGTGGGGCGAACAGTTCTTTCCGCCAAGCGAACCAGCCGAGCCGACGACGGCGGCAACGCTTGCTGCCACTGCGGACTACGAGCACGATCCCAGCGCCTTGCCCGCCGCGGCACACCAGTTGGGGCGCAGCGTGGGCCGTGGACTGGAACAGGTTACCGGTCGCGCCCAAGAAATCCTCGAGCGCTTTCCGCGCTTCGGCCGTCGCCGTTAGGACGGCACACGCTACATAAATACTCAGCCGCGCCAATGCAGTGTGGTCTAAGTTAAGTCGCGGCGTAGCGAATTTTACATGGAATTTTATTTCCATTATTGCTCCGTGGCACTCTCGACTCAGGGGGTACAGCGTCGTGCTGTGAGGTTCGCGCATGTCTTTCTAAGCGCCGCCCCCGCGTATTGAGGAGAAAAACTTGGACAAGCACCTAGCTACCATTCGTGAAGAGGTCTTTCGTCGGAACCCGGGGGAGTCCGAGTTCCACCAGGCTGTCACCGAGGTCTTTGAAAGCCTTGCCGCCGTATCGGTGAAGCACCCCGAATACGCCGAGGCTGCCATTCTGCAGCGCATGTGCGAGCCTGAGCGACAGATTATCTTCCGGGTGCCGTGGACCGACGACACGGGCAAGGTGCAGATCAACCGCGGCTTCCGTGTCGAGTTCAACTCGGCGCTGGGCCCCTACAAGGGCGGGCTGCGCTTTCACCCTTCGGTGTACCTAGGCATCGTCAAGTTCCTCGGATTTGAGCAGATCTTCAAGAACTCGCTGACCGGCATGCCCATCGGCGGCGGCAAGGGTGGTTCCGACTTCGACCCGCGCGGCCGCTCAGACGGCGAAGTCATGCGCTTCTGCCAGTCCTTCATGACCGAGCTTTACCGCCACATTGGCGAATACACCGATGTCCCGGCCGGAGATATCGGCGTCGGAGGCCGTGAGATTGGCTACCTTTTCGGTCAGTACAAGCGCATCACCAACCGTTACGAGTCGGGCGTACTGACCGGCAAGGGACTATCCTGGGGCGGTTCGCTGGTGCGCCCCGAGGCCACCGGCTATGGCGCGGTGCTATTCACTCAGGAAATGCTCCGCACGCGCGGCAAGTCCTTCGACGGGCAACGAGTTGTCGTTTCCGGGTCGGGCAACGTAGCGATCCACGCCATCGAAAAGGCACAGGCGCTCGGCGCACGCGTCGTGGCTGCCTCGGACTCCGGCGGTTTTGTCGTTGACGAAAACGGGATTGACGTTGCGCTGCTACGTCAGATCAAGGAAATCGAACGCGGTCGTATCAGCGATTACGCCGAACGCCGCGGCGGATCCAAGGTCAATTACGTGGCCGGCGGCAATGTGTGGGACGTGCAGTGCACCGTGGCTTTGCCCTGTGCCACGCAAAACGAACTAGACGTTGACTCGGCGAAAACCATGATCGCCAACGGAACCATTGCGGTGGCCGAAGGCGCGAACATGCCAACCACCGCCGGGGCGACCGCATTGTTCCAGGATGCCGGAGTCCTCTTCGGACCGGGCAAGGCGGCCAACGCGGGTGGCGTGGCCACCTCGGCGCTGGAAATGCAGCAGAACGCCAGCCGTGACTCGTGGTCATTCGACTACACCGAATCACGCCTAGCCGACATCATGGTCAACATTCACGATCGTTGCGCGGCTACTGCAGATGAATACGGGGCGCCGGGCAACTATGTGGCCGGTGCAAATATCGCCGGTTTCGTGAAGGTAGCCGATGCGATGATGGCCCAGGGTTTGATCTAGCCCACCACGCCCAATGGCTCGTGACCTCCTCGCGCCACGCCGCGACACGTCACGGGCTATTTTGATGTTCATCACTCGTGTGTTTGGTCGTGTAAAGTTACCGAAGAACGATTAGACTGTGTACGAGCACGCGTGAATATGATGCCGATGTTGATCCACAGTCGTTTGAGTTCACGTAGGCTGGCACATCGACGAATCAGAGATCAGCGTCAGGAGAATGTTCCCTATGACGGGTAAACAGAATTTTGCAGGAGCACGATTCATGACCGTGGCGGAAGTCGCGGATATGATGCGTGTTTCCAAAATGACCGTTTACCGTCTGATTCACGCCGGCGACCTGCCCGCAGTGCAGTTCGGCCGCTCCTACCGCGTTCCGGAAAACGCCGTTGAATCCTACCTCGCTGCCGCGGCCATTGACCCGCAGCAAGGCACCGGTTCACTCGGACGATAGCCTCGCGGTGGTCAGAGCATGGCCGTACAGCGGGTAATCTATTAAGGAACGTTTAACGTCCGGTCAATCCCTGAAGACATCGCGGTTGCGGTTCTTGCCGTTAGGGGTTGGCGCATTAATTAGTTTGTGAGGAATCCACTATGGGCTCAGTTATTAAGAAGCGCCGCAAGCGCATGTCGAAGAAGAAGCACCGCAAGCTGCTTCGCAAGACCCGCCACCAGCGCCGCAACAAGAAGTAAATTCGCACTTCGCGAATTTGCCGTTGTGGCAATGTACGCCGCCGCGAGAGGATTTCCTCCGCGGCGGCGTGGTGTTTAAAGCTCCTCGTGGTGATTCCCACGTCGGGTGACCGAGCGCTTCGCGGCCCAGATGGCACCCAGGACCCCGGCAATGCGAAGTCCGACCCGGGCGGCGCGCTGACCGGTCCGAAAATCGTAGACCTGCCAGCCACAGCGTTTGGCGTAGCCGCGGAGCCGCCCGTCGGGATTAATCGCGACCGGATGGCCGACCGCTTCCAAGAGTGGAATGTCGTTATACGAATCAGAATAGGCCCACGAGCTCGACAGGCTAATCGAACGTTCGCGAGCCAAGCGACGCGCAGCCTCGGCCTTCTGCACCGCGTGCAGAATCGGCCCCTCAAGGGCGCCGGTGTACTGTCCGTCCTGTTGGGCCACCTGTGTACCCAAGGCTCCGGTGAGCCCTAGCCGACGGGCGATAACGGAGGCTACTTCATTGGGGGTGGCCGTCACCAGCCAGACTTCGCGTCCCACGGCCATATGCTGTTGGGCAATTGAGACGGTACCGGCCCAGAGTTTGGTGGCGATGAACTCGTCATAGATTTCCTCGCCGATGGCCTCCATATCAGCCACCGAGATGCGACGCACCATGGTCAGTGCGCGGTCACGAATCTTATCGATGTCGCCAAGGTGCTCGCCGCGTGCGGCAAACATCGTTTGTTTCAAGGCAAAGAAGAGGATCTCGCGCCAACGGAAGAAACGGCGTTGATGCATCTTCTTGGCCAGTGCGTAGAGGGAGGCTCCGCGCACCAAGGTGTTGTCGACATCGAAAAAGGCCGCGACGCGTTCTTGCGTCGCGGCACCGTCGTCCTCGGAAAACTGCTCGTGGGGCTCCATTTGTATCATCTTATTTCATTGTCGGTGTGCCTCGGGTATGAGACATGAGAACATTAGACGGTGACTTCTTCCCCGGAAATTCAACTGTTGGTGCGCTCCGGTTGCCACCTGTGCGCAGCGGCGCGCCAGACGGTGCACGAGGTAACGCAGGAACTTTCTTTGGAGTTCAGCGAGCTCGACATCGATGAGCATCCCGCACTGCTGGAACGTCACCATGAAGAGGTGCCGGTATTGCTCATCGACGGAGCGGTGCGCGACTTTTGGACGATCGATCCCGTTCGGTTACGTCGTCTGCTCACCAGATAGCCCTCGGCCGCTGCCGTCCTTCAGTTTTAGACCCGAAAGGTGTATGTGCCCGCCAACGATGCCCGCGCCCTACCCGAGGCGACTCTAAACCGCTTGACCCGTTACCTGCGCGCCCTGCGGGCCTTGCACGTGCGGGGGATTGAACGCACCAGTTCGGGGGTGCTGGCCACCGAGGCCGGCGTGAACCCCGCGATCCTGCGTAAAGACCTTTCACTCTTAGGTTCGTACGGCACACGGGGTGTGGGTTACGTAGTCAAGGATCTGGCCGACCACATTGAGCGGACCATGGGTTTGGATCACCCATGGAATGTCGCCATCATCGGTGCCGGTAACCTTGGGCGGGCCTTGAGCGGTTACGGCGGCTTTTCGAACCGCGGTTTCAATGTCAAAGCGCTACTGGATAGTTCCGCCGATCTGATCGGGACCCCGGTCGGTAAACTCCGCGTCCAACCGGTCGGCTCCTTATCTCGAGTCGTCGAAGACCTGGAAATCAACATGGCCGTGCTGGCGATCCCCTCCAGAGAAGCTCAGCAGCTGGTGGACGAGCTCGTGGAGGCCGGCGTGCGGAACATCCTGAGTTTCGCGCAAGGGGCGTTGACGGTTCCCGATACGGTGAGTTTGCGACGCGTGGATCTGTCCACGGAGCTTCAGATCCTTGCATACCACGCGGTACAACGTAGCGAAGAGGACACGGAGAAGTGAATCTTCGCGTTGCTCAGGTAGATTAATGGACTTCGGCCCCGAAACCCATGCTGGGTTTCGGGGCCGAAGTCCATGCCGAAGTGTGGTCTTTAGCGGAAACCAGCCCTGCGTGCCATCCGGCGCTGGCGAATGTAGTCGCTCGAGGGGCGCAACCAAGCGCACACCACGCCGGCAATGCCGGAGAGGATCGACGCGACGAACACCAGGTTCAACATGGTGCTATCGGCGGCCGAGGCGTAGAGGGCCACGACCGGGACGTAGATGAAGCCAAGCAGCGAGATGACGCCGAAGATCGTGGCGATAATGCGGAAAGCGTTGATGCCACGCCATACCAAGAAGCCCACCAAAAGGTAGAGCAACACCGAGATGATGGCGCCGGCCATAACCGAACCGGCGAGGGTGCTGTTCACGAGGGAAATGAACTGTTCCGGATTCTCCAAGAGCTGTCGCATCTCCTCGGTCTCCGGCGAGGAGCCGCTGGCTTCGAGTTGCATGCGCATCTGCTCTTCGAACATGCCCCACTCCGAACGGATCATATTGGTGATCAGTTCGCTTTGGACCAGTAAGAAGTTAGAGATTGCGCTGAGCACACCGGCGGCGGCAATGAAAATAAAGGCCAGGTTCAAGGTCATCGGGCGCTGCGTGGGCGGCTGGACCGGTGCATAGCCACCCTGCGATCCGTCCGAGGCCGAGTAGGCCATCGGCGCGCCATAGGCATTGGTATCACCCTGCGCGCCGGGCTGACCGTAAGGGTTCTCGCCATAAGGGTTCTGACCGTAGGGAGCCCCCGGCGTAGAGCCCGGGTTATAAGGCTGGCCTGGCTGGTTGGGGTCGTGCGGCTGATAAGGGTCGTTAGTACTCATGCGAATCTCCTGCGGTAGTTGGTGCTATCTCCAGCCTAATTGCCACGTCGCGGTACGTTGACCATCCCAAAGGATGGTTTTTACTTATGGGAATACCATGCAGGAGCTGTGAATACTTGATCACGGACACATTTGTCATCACCGGCCGTTAATGTTTGAGACACTGGAAGCATGCCACGATCGACCGTTCATTTGTTGCGCCATGGGGAAGTTTTTAACCCGGACAAAGTGCTCTACGGGCGGATTCCCGGTTATGGCTTGTCACCTCTGGGTTTTGAAATGGCTGATCGAGCCGGAGAGTATTTCGAAGCCAAGGCGGCGCAGGGAGCGAAGATCGTGCGACTGGTCGCATCGCCGCTCATCCGTGCTCAACAGACCGCGCAACCCACCGCGCAAGCGCTCGACCTTCCGGTGTTGACCGACGACCGCGTGATCGAAGCTGGCAACAAATTCGAAGGACTCTCGCGCGTGTCCAAACGACTGCGCAACCCTCGACTCTGGCCATTGTTACGTAACCCTCTGCAGCCTTCCTGGGGCGAACCCTATGCGCAACAGGTTGCGCGCATGCGTGAAGCCATGGATGAACATCGACGGCTCGCGCTCGAAGCCGGCGGGGACGGGGCAGAAACCATCATTGTCAGTCACCAGCTCCCCATCTGGGTGACCCGGCGCAGTGCCGAAGGCCAACGACTATGGCATGACCCGCGTAAGCGTGAATGCACGCTAACCTCGGTGACCAGCTTTGAATTCGATGGTGACCAACTAGTTTCTGTCAGCTACGACGAACCAAGCCGCGACCTGCTGGCCGGCGCGGCGAATATTCCGGGAGCCTAGCGCATGAGTGAAGCGAAGAATTATTCCGTGCCCAGCCGCCGGACCGTGGTGCGATCACTACTACTCGGTGCCCTGATCGCGCCCTTGGCCGCCTGCTCAGTGGAGGAGGACCCACTGGCCAAACAGGCCAAGGACGGCGCGGGAAAGAACTACATTGCCGGCGACGGCGCGGTGGAGGAGTACTCGCTCGACGAGCGCACCGACCCGGTGACCCTAACCACCAGCACCTACCAGGGCAGCGAAATTGACTTTGCCGACTGGAGCGGCGCACCGATCGTGCTGAACTTCTGGTACGCCGCCTGCGCCCCATGCCGTATCGAGGCCCCGCATCTGCGCGAGCTAGCAGAACACTTCGGCTCCAAGGTGCATTTCCTCGGCGTCAATGTGCGCGATGAAGAGGCTGCCGCTACGGCCTTTGAACGTGAATTCAAGGTGCCTTACGAGTCGGTCAACGACATCGATGGCAAGATTCAGCTGGCCATGACCAAATATGTGCCCTTGCAGGCGGTTCCCACCACACTGGTGCTCGACCGCAAGGGACGGGTGCGTGCCCGAGTCATCGGAGCCATCGAGAAGAGCACCTTGAAGTCGTTGATCGACTCGGCTCTGACCGAGCAACTATGAGCCCCGCCCTGGCCACCTCCAACCAGTTCGCCGACATCGCGCTGGATGGTTCGCTCCTCATTGCCGCGCCGGTGGCGATACTCGCCGGGCTCGTTTCTTTCCTTTCGCCGTGCGTGCTCCCGCTGGTTCCCGGCTATCTCGGCTACGTCACCGGCTTGACCGGCGCCGACCTTTCGGAGCATCGCAAGGGACGCGTGCTGGCCGGGGTACTGCTGTTCATCGGCGGATTCTCGATCGTCTTCATGTCGGCAGGGGTGCTCTTTAGCCAATTAGCCGCCTGGATGCGCTTCAACGGCGGCTGGGTGACCCAGTTGCTGGGCCTGGTGGTCATCCTCATGGGCGTTGTCTTCATGGGAGGGATCTCCTGGCTGCAGCGTGATGCGAAAATTCATCGGCGGCCGCCCGCGGGCCTATGGGGTGCCCCCGTGCTGGGACTGACCTTCGGACTGGGCTGGGCACCATGCATCGGGCCAACCCTTTCGGCGGTGCTGATCATGTCCACCGGAAGCAACGCCAACGCAGGGCGCGGTGCGTTGCTCACCGCCTTCTACTGCATCGGCTTGGGATTGCCGTTCGTCCTGATCGCGTTGGGCATGCAGCGTGGCATGCAGGCACTGGCATTTTTCCGTCGGCACCAAATGCTCGTCATGCGTCTAGGCGGCGGATTGCTGATCCTGCTCGGCCTGTTAATGGTCTCCGGCCTATGGGGAGGTTGGGTGACCGAATTGCAAAACTGGTTTGCCAATGAAGTGAGGTTGCCCATCTGATGGCGAAGAACAAGCGCACCAAGAAACCACATACCGATGCACCCGCACTAGGGTTTATCGGCAGCCTGCGCTGGATCTGGACCCAGTTGACCTCCATGCCCACCGCGCTGTTTTTGCTGTTGCTTCTGGCGGTGGCCGCGGTGCCCGGTTCGATATTCCCGCAGCGTCGCGTCAACCCGGAGCTGGTCACACAGTATCTGACCGATAACCCCGTTTCGGGCCCGTGGCTGGATCGCTTCCAACTTTTCGATGTGTACTCCTCGGCCTGGTTCTCGGCAATCTATCTGCTGCTGTTCATCTCCTTGGTCGGTTGCATTATTCCGCGCATTAAAAAGCACGCGATTGCCTTGCGCAGCAAGCCACCACGGACCCCAGCCAAGCTTGAACGACTTCCGCAGTACACCCGGTTGGAGCTCGACCCGGCACAGGCCGCCACCATCACCGCGGATCAGCTGGTTTCCGATGGGCACCGCATCCTGCGCAAGCGCGGATACCGCGTAGATCGCCGTGATGACGCAGGGGTGCTCTCCGTCTCCGCCGAGCGCGGTTACGTGCGTGAGATCGGCAATATCGTCTTCCACACCTCGCTTCTGGGCATCCTGCTGTCGATGGCCATCGGCGGTGCCTTTGGCTACAGCGGCCAGCGCATCGTGGTAGAGGGGGAGACGTTCGTCAATTCGCTCGTGTCCTACGACTCGTTTAGCCCCGGAACGAACTTCAACGCCAAGAACCTCGAACCCTATTCGGTGGGCCTGGACAAGTTCGACATCACCTTTGACCGCGAATCTGAAACGCACTTCGGTCAGCCCCTGGACTTCACCGCCCACGTCACCACCCGGCGGAGTCCGGACGCCGAAGCTCAGAAGGAAGACCTGAAGGTCAATCACCCGCTGCGCATTAACGGCGCCGATGTGTATCTGGTTGGCAATGGCTACGCACCGGTGGTGACGGTCAAGGACGGCGAGGGCAAGGTCGCGTTCTCCGGTCCGGTCGTATCTACCCCGCAAGACTCTGTCTACACCTCGGTGATGGTGCTGAAGGTGCCCGACGCTAATCCCGAGCAGCTTGGTTTCACCGGGTTCCTTTTGCCCACCGCCCTCGTGGATGAAACAGGCTTCGGCATTTCCGGTGACCCCAACGCCATTAACCCGCAGCTGCATCTGAACTCCTACTACGGAGACCTCGGACTCGACGAGGGTAAGCCGCAGAATGTCTATGTGCTGGACACCGATAAGCTCACCGAACTGAATTCACGCAGTCAGGATGCCGGCGGCATCATTCTCGAGGCGGGGCAGACCTACGAACTGCCCGATGGCAAGGGCAGCATCTCCTTCGATGACCTCAAACGCTTTGTGGCACTCGACGTGAACTACGACCCCGGCAAGGCCCCCATTGCGGTGTGCGCCTTCCTGGCCTTGGCCGGGCTTGCCATTTCGCTCTTCACTCCGCGTCGCCGCGTCTGGCTGCGACCGATCACTGATGAGCAGGGTCTACGCGGCGTAGAATTCGCCTTACTGGCCCGCGGCGAGGACCCCCGACTGCAACGCGAGGCCGCAGAGTTGTCAAAGATTTTCCATAACACCTGGCCGCTGGCCGAGAAGTCGAAGGACTTAGGAGAAGTGAATGCTTAGGATCGCTACTTTGGCGCCCATCAATGAAACCTTAGGCACCTACAGCCAGCTGTTCATGCTGTTGGCGGCCATGGTCTATATGGTGGCGTTCATCTGCTTCGCCCTAGACCTGGCTAAAACCAATAAGACCATCGCCGCCCTCGACGCGAAGGCACTGGAAGAAGACCAGCGCGTGCTGGCCAGCGCCGGTGGGCAGAACGCTGCCGCAATCGGAACCGTGACGCCGAAGCGTCGGGGCAATAACGGGCGAGCGGATAATGTCGGTGAGGACGTGGTCAACGACGAGATGACCTACACCGCGCTTTCCCCCAAGCGTGGGATCGCGAAAATCGCCGTGGTGCTGACCTGGCTGGCCGTGGCCCTGCATGGCTTCGCGGTGGTCAGCCGCGGATTGGCGGCACACCGTGTGCCGTGGGGCAATATGTACGAGTTCCTCACCACCGGTGCCTTCGTGGTGGCGTTGGTGTATCTGGTGGCGCTGTTCTTCAAGGATCTGCGCTTCGTGGGCAGCTTCATCATCGGGCTGGTTACCCTGATGCTCTGCGCCGCCACCATTGGCTTCCCCACCCCAGTGGGGCACTTGGTGCCGGCCCTGCAAAGCCCGTGGATCGTCATCCACGTATCGATCGCCGTGCTGGCCAGCGCGCTGTTCTCGATCTCCTTTGCGATGAACGTGCTGCAACTTCTGCAGCACTCCCGGATGAACCGATTGGCCGAGGGCAAGGAAGACAAACTGCCCTTCATGCGCTTGGTGCCGGGG
Organism: Glutamicibacter endophyticus; assembly: GCF_048457885.1. NCBI lineage: Bacteria > Bacillati > Actinomycetota > Actinomycetes > Micrococcales > Micrococcaceae > Glutamicibacter > Glutamicibacter endophyticus. The sequence goes on along the minus strand of NZ_CP174200.1, from coordinate 2,588,157 downwards.
GCCGGGGCGCTGGAGAACTTCGCCTACCGCATCAACACCATCGCCTTCGTGATGTGGACCTTTACGGTCATGGCCGGGGCAATCTGGGCCGAAGCGGCCTGGGGACGTTATTGGGGGTGGGACCCGAAGGAAGTTTGGTCCTTCGTGATCTGGGTGGTTTACGCCGGTTACCTGCATGCCCGCGCCACCGGTGGCTGGACCGGACCGCGTTCGGCATGGCTGTCGATCATCGGCTACGGATGCGTGATCTTCAACTTCACGATCGTGAATATCTACTTCAACGGCCTGCACTCCTACGCCGGCGTCTAAACGGTACTCCCCGCAGGAGCGGAAACGGCGAAGCCTCCGAACCAATCGTGGTTCGGAGGCTTCGTCCTTTTAAGGCTGAGCACTGGTGCGCAGGTTAGGACTCATTCGGTGGATTGGGGTCGTCCTTGGGGTTCTTGAGCTCGTCCTCGCGTTTTTTGAGTTCTTCCTCACGGGCCTTCAACTCGGCCTCGCGCTGCTGCTGTTTGCGCCACGTCTCGAGCTGGCGCAGGAATTGCTCGTCATCATCCGGGGCACCGCTGGGGGTACCCGGCGCCGGCTTCGTGCTCTCCGGGCGGCCTAGCAGGAACCATAATCCGGCACCAATAAAGGGCAAGAGGATGATCACCACGACCCAGGCCGGTTTGGAAAGTGAGCGCACCTGATAGCGGTCTGCACGGGTGCACTCCACCAAGGTGTAGACGGTCAACGCCAAGGCGATTGGCGCGGCATACAGCAGAAAACGAACCATACCTACAGTCTAGTTTCCGTTGGGCCCGGTGAAGATCGCTAAACTGTAACATATGCAGTTTCTGAAGTATTCGTTGCTCCGGTTGGGGCTGTTCGCCGCCGTTTTCCTGTTGCTGGCCTGGGGTCTACGCTGGGGTGTGTTTACCGCCGGGATCGTGGCCTTGGTGATTGCCTTTGCGGTGAGCTATTTGTTCTTCAACAAGCTGCGGCTGCAGGCCAATGAGGACATCCGCAAGGCCTTTAGCAAGACCAGCGCCAACAAGACCGAGGCCCAGCTAGCCGATGAGGCAGTCGAAGACGCCTATGACGAGCAGCGGCGTCGTGCCGAGGGCCAAGAGTAGCCTAGAACCACACCTTCAGCAGCACCGCCGCGGCGAAGAGCAATGCGTAGAGCAGGTTCACGACTCCGGTGAGCTTCAGGACCTGGACCAGCTTGGGAAGTCGCCGTTCGCGCAGCATCAGCCAGCAGGGCCACGCCGCCGGGAGCAGACTGAGCAGGATCAGCCACATGAACGGAAAATCGAGGGTCAGCAGCAGCGGCAACAGAATGGCCGTGCTGATCATCAACACATAGCTCAGCCGTGCCCACTGTTCGCCCAGTCGCACCGCGAGGGTCAGCTTGCCTACCTCACGGTCGGTGGGGATATCGCGCACATTGTTGGCCATCAATAGCGCGCAGCCGATCAGACCGGTGCCGATGGCGCCGAGCAGGCTGGGGTAGGTGATGCGCCCGATTTGGGTGAAGGTGGTGCCCATGGTGGCAACGAGACCGAAGAAGATAAAGACATACACGTCACCCCAGCCGCGGTAGCCATAGGGGTTCTTCCCGCCGGTGTAGCCCCAGGCGGCGAAAATGGCCGCCACACCGACCAAGAGCAGGGGCCAAGCCTGCGAGATCACCACTAGCACCAGTCCGCAGGCGGCGGCCAGCCCGAAGCAGGCGAAGGCCGCGTTGCGTACCGTGGTGGGTTCTGCGAGCTTCGAGGCGGTCAGACGCAGCGGTCCGACGCGCTCATCATCGGTGCCGCGAATCCCATCGGAGTAGTCGTTGGCGTAGTTCACGCCCACCTGTAACAGGAGACCCACCAGCAGGGCGAGCAGGGCCGGCAATGGACGAAATACACCGTCGTAACCGATGGCGGCGGCCGTGCCGATGATGATCGGAGCGATGACGATCGGCAGGGTGCGCAAACGCGCGCCGACTACCCACTGGGAGAGCGTGGCCACGACTTGGGGTCCTTTCGAAAATGAAAAATTTGTACCCTTTAGTTTCCCGCGGATTCGGATGCTTGGCGAATCGAGCCGGTCTACTGGCTGAGGTCCTCGATGATCTTGCGGCGATCGAATTTCCCGTTCGGAAGCATCGGTAGCCCGTCACGGTAATGCTTGGTGCGTTTAGGCACCGCATGGGGGCCAATGGCCTGGCGCACCGCGGCGAAGGCCACGTTGGTGTCGGTCGGGCCGGAGTACCCGAGTCCCACCGCCTGACCCCACTGCGCGTCGGGGACCGGCACCACCAGTACCTGATCGAAGAATTCCTCGAGGTGTCCGGTGAGCTGGCCGGCCGAGAGCTTGAGGCCGCCGGTATTGATCACATCGTCGAGGCGACCGGAAATTTGTAGCCGCTGACCGCGCACGGTCCCGGCGTCATCGGTGAGGTACCAGCGTTCGCCGTCGATGAGCGGGAAATGCTCGGCGGTGCCCGCCGGGTCACCGAGGTAGCCGTCGGCAAGCATCGGGCCGGTGACTCGAACTCGGCCCTCGGCGCCTACGGCGAGTTTGACCCCGGGCAGTGCGGTGCCGTTATACACCAGCCCGCCAGCGGTTTCGCTGGAACCGTAGGTTTGGAAGATCCGCAAGCCGTGGTGCCGGGCCCGCGTGAGCAGATCGCGGCTGGCCCGTGCGCCGCCGAGCAGGATCGCGTCAAAGCGTTTGAGCACGGCCACCGTCTGCGCCGAGGGGGAATCGAGCAGCCGGGCCAGCTGGGTAGGCACCAGCGCGGTAAGCCGCTTCTTTTCGAGCATGGACTCGGCGGCCTGCGTGAATCCGGCCGGTGTGAACGTGCCCTCCTCCGGGAGCAGCACCGGGCGGGTGCCGGCGAACAGCGATCGGGTGAGCACGCTCAGCCCGGCGATGTAGTGCACGGGCAGGGCCAAGAGCCATTGGCCCTCGAAACCGAGATATTCGGCGGTGGCCTGCGCGCTGGAGGCCATGGCCTCCACCGACAGCACCGTGCGCTTGGCCCGTCCGGTGGAACCGGAGGTGCGCACCACCAGCAGTGGCTGCTCATATCCGCGCAACTCCTGCTCCGTGAGTTGCTCGACCCGCACGCCATCGGGGGAGCTGGCGTCGGCCACGACCTCGATGGCCGGACCGTCGGCATTGATTCCGGCGGCCAGCTTCGAGAGCAGGCTCAGGTGTAGGGCTTCACTGGACATGGGCGGGGGCCTTTGCTCTTAGAAGTAGTACGGGTGGGAGGACCAATCCGGGTCTCGCTTGGCCAGGAAGGCGTCGCGTCCCTCCACCGCCTCGTCGGTCATGTAGGCCATGCGGGTGGCTTCACCGGCGAAGACCTGCTGTCCGGCCAGTCCATCGTCGGCGAGGTTGAACGCGAACTTGAGCATCCGGATGGCCTGCGGCGACTGGCGGGCAATATCGGCGGCATACTCCAAGGCGACCTCTTCGAGCCGAGCGTGATCCACGGCCTCGTTGACGGCGCCCATGCGCACCATGTCCTCGGCCGAGTATTGACGGGCCAAGAAGAAGATTTCGCGGGCGGTTTTCTGCCCGACCTGACGCGCCAGCAGGGCGGAGCCGTAGCCGGCGTCGAAGGAGCCGACGGTGGCATCGGTCTGCTTGAACTTCCCGTGCTCGCGGCTGGCGATGGTCAGATCGGAGACCACATGCAGCGAATGCCCACCGCCGGCGGCCCAGCCGTTGACCACGCAGAGCACCACCTTGGGCATGGTGCGCATCAGGCGTTGGACCTCGAGGATGTGCAACCGGCCGGCGCGGGCCGGATCGATAGATTCGCGGGTCTCGCCCTCGGCGTAGCGGTAGCCGTCGCGGCCGCGGATGCGCTGATCGCCGCCGGAGCAGAAGGCGAAGCCGCCGTCCTTGGGGGAGGGGCCGTTGCCGGTGAGCAGTACCGTGGCCACGTCCGAGGTCATGCGGGCGTGGTCCATCGCGCGATAGAGTTCGTCCACGGTGTGTGGGCGGAAGGCGTTGCGTACCTCGGGGCGGTCGAAGGCAATGCGCACGGTGGGCAGGTCGCGGAGCACGCTGCCGGAGGCGTCGCGCTCTACCTGACGGTGGTAGGTGATGTCGGTGAAGTCGAAGCCTTCGACTTCGCGCCAGCGCGAGGGATCGAAGGTGTCCGAAACCTTCGCGGGCAAAGAAGAATTGTCTACGGTACTCACCTTATGAATGCTAGTCGCTTCCGTGCTCAGGGTTCGAACTTGCGTCTGCGATTTTCCGTTGCGGGTCGGCCGGTTCGCACCTTGGGCCTTGACGCTGGTCACACCGGAATGTGATTCTATTAGTGAACGAATGGTCGGTAAGTAACCCGTGGGGCGGAGCGCCGCATGACGAAGGAGTATTCATGACCGAGGCATTTCTGGTGGGCGGTTCGCGCACGGCGGTTGGACGCTACGGTGGCGCCCTGAGCGCGGTGCGTCCCGACGATCTGGCGGCGGCGACCATTAAGGACGTGATCGACAAGGCCGGGATCGACCCGGCACTGGTCGACGAGGTCATCCTCGGCAACGCCAACGGCGCCGGTGAAGAAAACCGGAATGTCGCCCGGATGAGCTGGTTGCTGGCCGGTTTCCCCGACAGCGTACCGGGCATCACGGTGAACCGACTCTGTGCCTCCGGGATGAGCGCCATTACCCTGGCGAGCCAGATGATCAAATCCGGTGCCGCCGACATTGTGGTGGCCGGTGGCGTGGAATCCATGTCGCGGGCCCCGTGGGTGATGGAGAAGCCGGCAAAGGCCTTCGCCAAGCCCGGCGAGGTCTACGACACCTCCATTGGCTGGCGTTTCCCCAACCCGAAGTTCCTCTCCGGGGAGCTCTCCCGCGATGGCAAGGCCACGTACTCGATGCCGGAAACCGCCGAAGAGGTCGCTCGGGTCTACAACGTCTCGCGTGAAGATTGCGATGCCTTCGCGGTACAGTCTCACGCCCGAGCGCTGGCCGCGATCGAGGCCGGACGCTTCGTTGACGAGATCGTCCCGATCACCGTTCGTGGGCGCAAGGCCGATACCGTGGTGGATACCGACGAGGGGCCACGCCCAGGAACCACCGCCGAAGTCTTGGCCGGTCTGCGCCCGGTCGTCAGCGGGGGCTCGGTCGTCACCGCCGGCAACGCCTCGACCCTCAACGACGGTGCCTCGGCGATTCTGGTGGTTTCCGAACGCGCCGTCGAAAAATACGGGCTGCGAGCACGGGCCCGGGTGATTGACGGGCAGTCCGCCGGCCTGGCCCAGGAAATTATGGGCATGGGCCCGGTGCCGGCCACCAACAAGGTGCTGCAACGCGCCGGCCTTCAGATCGGGCAGATCGGCGCCATGGAACTGAATGAGGCCTTCGCCTCGCAGTCATTGGCGTGCATGCGTGAATTGGGGGTTGACGAGCAGATCGTCAACCGCGACGGTGGAGCGATCGCACTGGGTCACCCGCTGGGTTCCAGCGGCTCCCGGCTCGTGATCACCCTGCTCGGACGCATGGAGCGCGAACTCGCCTCAGATCAGCGCAAGCTCGGGGTCGCCACGATGTGCGTCGGTGTGGGTCAGGGCAGTGCGCTACTGGTGGAGGGCGTCTAGATGAGCTCCTTTAGCGCCGCCGATTTCACCACCCTCAAAGTCACCGAGGGAACCGACCGCTTGTGGGTGCGCCTGCATCGCCCAGAGGTCAGGAACGCCATCGATCAGCAGATGATCGATGAACTACATGCCGTCTGCGCCGAGCTCGAAGCCCGCCCGCGTATTTTGATTCTGGCCGGAAGTCCCGCCGACCCGGAGCACGGGCGCAAGGCGGTGTTCGCTTCCGGGGCCGATATTGCCCAGCTGCGCGAACGCCGCCGCGACGACGCCCTCGCCGGTATCAACTCCACCCTGTTCGACCGGGTCGCCAAACTGCCGATGCCGGTGATTGCAGCCCTCGACGGCTTCGTGCTCGGTGGTGGTGCGGAACTGGCCTACGCGGCAGACTTCCGGATCGGCACCCCAGAGGTGCGCATGGGCAACCCCGAAACCAATCTGGGCATTATGGCCGCGGCGGGAGCCACTTGGCGGCTTAAGGAGCTGGTTGGCGAACCGCTGGCGAAACTGATTTTGATGGCCGGCAAGGTGCTAACCGGCGAGCAGTGCCTTCAGACCGGCCTGGTGACGGAGCTGGTGTCCGGAACCGAATTGGATGGTGCCGCGGAGGCGCTCGCCGATCAAATTGCCGCCCAGGATCCGCTGGCGGTGCGGCTGAGCAAAACCGTGTTCCACACCCCGCGCGAGGTGCACCCCGTCATCGACACTCTGGCGCAGGGCATGCTCTTTGAATCTCAAGCCAAATTCGACCGTATGCAGGCCTTTCTTGAAAGGAAGAAGAAGTGAGCGATAACCAGGCACCCGAACGGGTCGGCGTCCTCGGCGGCGGACGAATGGGCGCAGGTATCGCCCACGGCTTCGTGCTCGCCGGATCGTCGGTGACGGTTGTGGAGCGTGACGCCGAGGCAGCCGAGGCCGCCCGCGGGCGTGTGCTCGATTCCATCGAGAAGTCCCTGGCCCGCGGATTCGCCGGTGACCGTGCCGAATTGGAATCTCGCTTGCAGGTCAGCGCCCACTACGCCGATTTCGCTCCGGCACAGCTGGTCGTTGAGGCGGTGCCCGAACTATGGGACCTGAAGGTCGAATCCTTACGCAAGGTGGAAGAGGTTATCGATTCGGAGGCCTGGTTGGCTTCGAACACCTCGTCCATCTCGGTCAGTGACCTTGCGCAGCAGTTGCAGCGCCCCGAACGTTTCCTCGGGTTGCACTTCTTCAACCCGGTCCCAGCCTCGACCCTGATCGAGGTCGTGATCGGTGCGCAAAGTGCGGCCGAGACGGCACAGATCGCTCGCGGTTGGGTGCAGGCGCTGGGCAAGACCGCCGTGGTGGTCAACGACGCTCCCGGGTTCGCCTCGTCTCGACTCGGGGTTGCCATTGCCCTGGAGGCCATGCGCATGGTCGAAGAGGGCGTGGCCAGCGCCGAAGACATCGACAATGCGATGGTGCTGGGATACAAGCACCCCACCGGTCCGCTGAAGACCACCGATATTGTGGGGCTCGATGTTCGCCTCGGCATTGCCGAGTACCTGCATGAGCGACTGGGGGAGCGCTTCGCGCCACCGCAGATCCTCAAGGATAAGGTGGCCGCCGGAGAGCTCGGTCGCAAGAGCGGACGAGGCTTTTACGACTGGTAGAAGCTATCCGGCGGCCGTCCCGCTAATACATGCTGGCCAGTAGCGAGGAGAATAACTGCTCCGGGTTCCGTTCCAGTCCCTTGGAACTGAACCAGGTGCAGATATTCACGCAGTCACGGTGCAGGAAGTCCAGCCCCTGCACGTTCCCGGCCAGATCCACACATTGCGGCATATCGATCAGCACGAGCCGGTCCCCGGCGACCAGTATGTTGTAGGGGGAGAGGTCACCGTGGGTCAGACCAGCGATGGCCAGAGACTCCATGGCGGCCTCGAGCTGTTCCCAGAGCAGCGGTAGGCGTCGATCGTGCCTAGGTAGCTGCGCCAGTCGTGGGGCAGCAGCCTGCGGATGCTCCGGGTCGGAGATGAACTCCATGAGGATCTCGGTGCCGTCGACCTGTACGGGATAGGGCACCGGCACGCCCGCCGCGTGGCAGGTTTTCAGGTAGTTCCACTCCGCGTTGACCCATTGCTGGGCGGCGACGAGTCGGCCAAAGGTACTGTTGTTGGCCACCGCGCGGTTATCGCGCGAGCGCCGGGCGGCGCGGCCCTCACTATAGGCCGCGGAGCGGGTAAATTGCGAATGATCGCGCCCGCGATAACGCTTTGCGGCCAGCAGCACCGAACGGCTATCGGTGGCTCGTTCGAGAAGAAAAACGTCACCTTCCTTGCCCGTTTTCAAAATGCCCAGTTCGGTGTCGATGGCTGCGGCATCCTCGATAATCCACTGTGGGTAGGGCTGGGGTCCGCGGCACGATTTTTCCACGTTGGGCCAGCTGGAATACCGCTGATGCTCCGGGAGCGCAGCGGGGTCTGTTGATTCGTTCCACTGCCGTTGGCGTTTGCGCAGCGGTTGAAAACTCTCAGCCTCCGTGGCCGATAAGGCGGCGGCAGAAGATGGGGTGGGGGCGATATAAGACACGGTCATAATCCTTGAGGTAATGGGGTAGGGCTGGGTGCAGATTCTGGACACTCATCGTTATCCCTCCTAAGGATCGTTAGTGATTGAGAAATCTCAATTGGTAAAACTCTACAACGCTGGCTGGCTATGGTGCAATGAATATATGAGCCCAGCTTTCGAGTACCGACCCCTGGCGGAGGATATGCCGTGGGAGGGTGCGGTCAACGCCCGCCGGATCATCGGCGGATGCTTCCGGATGGGGCGGCGGGAGTGGCTCACCGAGCGAGGCTGGCAGCAGGTGCGGGCTTCGGGCATCGCGCGCGTTATCGATCTACGCAACCCGGACGAGATTCGTACCCGCGATACCGACCCGCAAATCTCTGCGGCGGCCCTTGAGGGGCTGGAGCTACGAAATTTTCCGCTCGAGCGCCCCGGCAACGCCCGCTACGAGCGTCTCGCGGTGCCCTATATGAATCATCCGGCCCTGTATCGAGTGGTCTGCGAGGAGTTCGCTGAGCAATTGCGGGAGCTGTTTCGCTATCTGGCCGCCGATCCACGCCCGACTCTTCTGCACTGTTCGGCAGGGCGCGATCGGTCGGGGCTCATCGCCACATTGCTCTTGGCCCTGGCCGGTCGCCCGGAATTGGCCTATGAGCACGATCAGTGGGCGGTGCGCGGTATCAATGAATGGCACCGAGTGGCCCCGCGTCCGCACCCCTATGAGCGCTATCAGGGCGAAGCTGAACTATCGGCAAAGATTCGGGAGCGGGCTACGGCGCTGGCGGATTTTCTAAGCTGGCTCGGACCCGCGGATGAATATGTGGCCTCCCTGGGGTTGGACGCGACGGAGCTTAGCGCCCTTCGGGCGCTGCTCGACGTGCAGAACGCCGCAGATGCGGCCCTCTAGAGGCTAGTGACTAGGCTTGTCGATGACAAGGTTGGTGATGCGCAGGGTGCAGATCCGCCGTTGCTGCTCATCGGTGATCACCACTTCGTGACTCGTTAGTCGGCGGCCCAATTTGAGTGGGGTAGCGGTGATGGTGACCAGCCCATCGGTTGCCGAGCGGTGATGCGTGGCGTTGACATCGACGCCCACCACTACCTTGCCGAAGGTGGAGGCGTATTTCACCGCTGCCCACGAACCCACGGCCTCACCGACGGCCAGTGATGCGCCGCCGTGCAGGAGTCCGAAGGACTGAGTATTTCCGGCTACGGGCATGGTGGCCACGACTCGCTCAACGGACTCTTCGACGATGCGAACGCCCATTTTCTTGTCGAGTTCGCCGAGCTCGATCGTCCACGGTTGAAGGGAATTTTGCACGGGTTGCCTCGCTTAGGTGTTGTGACTCACGTTGTGCTGATACTGTTGATTCTAATACTGACCGATCGTTCAGGAAGGAATTATGTCGATGTCGACAGCCCAGATTGGTGTGGTCCCCAGCTTCATTGCCGGTCAATGGCAGAACCACGAGGCCCACGACGGAACCCAGGTGCTCGATGCGAACACCGGGGAACTACTGGCAACGGTGACCTCCGAGCGCCTCGACGTGGCTGCCGCCGTGCACCATGGGCGCACCGTCGGGCAGCGCTCGCTCTCCGCGCTGACCCTGCATGAGCGAGCCTTGAAGCTCAAAGAACTGGCGATGTACCTGAACGAACGCCGCCCCGAGCTGTATGAACTCTCCTACCGGACTGGCGCAACCAAGATCGACTCGATGGTCGACATTGACGGCGGTATCGGTGTGCTGTTCACCTTTTCCTCGAAGGGTCGCCGCGAACTGCCCAACGCCAACGTCATCCTCGATGGCCCCAGTGAGCAGCTAAGCAAGGATGGCTCCTTCCTTGGAACACATGTTTTCACTCCGTTGGCCGGTGTGGCCGTCCAGGTCAACGCGTTCAACTTCCCGGTCTGGGGGATGCTAGAGAAATTTGCGCCGGCCTTCATCGCCGGCGTGCCAAGCATCGTCAAGCCGGCCACGCCGACCGGCTATGTGGCCGAGGCCGTGGTGCGGCTGATGCTGGATTCCGGGATTCTTCCCGAGGGTTCGTTGCAGTTGCTCTCCGGTTCGGCACGCGACATCCTGGATCATCTGGACTACCGCGATATGCTCGCCTTTACCGGGTCGGCGGCCACCGCCAACCGGCTCAAGTCTCACCCGAATGTGGTGGAGGGCGGCGTGCGCTTCACCAGCGAAACCGACTCGCTCAACGCGGCGATTCTGGGGCCCGACGCGGTCGAAGGAACGGCCGAATTCGATGCCTTCGTCAAGGCCGTGGTTACCGAAATGACGGTCAAGGCCGGGCAGAAGTGCACCGCCATTCGCCGCAGTATCGTCCCGCAGGCTCTCGTGGAGCCGGTGATCGCGGCGGTTTCGGAACGCCTCGAGCAACGCGTGGTGCTCGGTGACCCACGAGTTGAAGGGGTGACCATGGGTGCGCTGGCGTCCTTGGACCAGCTGCGCGATGTGCGCGCGGCGGTTGAAGACATGCTGGCCGCCGGTGGTGAAATTGCCTATGGGCGCTTGGATGCCCCGGCAGTGCGAGTTGCTCCGGAGAAGGACGCGGTCGCCGAGCGGGGTGCCTTCATGTCCCCGCTGGTGCTGCGCTGGGACGATCCGCAGAACCCGGTTGTGCACTCGCGTGAGGCCTTCGGACCGGTCTCATCGGTGATTGGATACGACTCGCTTGAGCAGGCCGTAGAACTAGCCGCCATGGGCTCCGGCTCTCTGGTCGCGACGGTGTGCACCAATGATGCCGAGGTCATGCGTGAGCTGACCGTGGGCATCGCCGCCCACCACGGACGTGTGCACATTCTGAACCGTGAAACCGCGCGCAGTAGCACCGGTCATGGTTCGCCGGTGCCGCACCTCGTACACGGCGGTCCAGGACGTGCCGGTGGCGGCGAAGAGCTGGGTGGTATTCGCTCGGTGAAGCACCACATGCAACGCACCGCGGTGCAGGGCTCGCCGAACATGCTGACGTCATTGACCGGCGTCTGGCACACCGGCGCGGATCAGCGACTGGCCGGCTGCGAACGCTTTGGCGGGCAGAGCCAGAACGTGCACCCATTCCGTAAATCGCTCGCCGAACTGTCCATTGGCGATGGCTTTGCCTCGGACCTGCGCGAGGTCACCTTGCAGGATATTAGCGATTTCGCCACCAGTACGGGCGATACGTTCTATGCCCATACGCAACAAGAAGCCGCCGCAGCGAACCCGTTCTTCCCCGGAATCGTGGCGCACGGGTACCTGCTGGTTTCTTGGGCGGCCGGATTGTTCGTGGAGCCGGCTCCGGGGCCCGTGCTGGCTAATTACGGGCTGGAAAATCTGCGCTTCATTACCCCGGTTGCTGCTGGCGATTCGATCCGAGTCACGCTGACCGCCAAGAAGATCACTCCACGGGTTACGGACGAGTACGGCGAGGTGGCGTGGGATGCGATCTTGCACAACCAGAACGACGAGATCGTTGCCACCTATGATGTGTTGACGCTGGTCGAGAAAAAGGATGAAACCTACGCGAACTTCGGGCAGTAAGTAGTCCTTAGAACGCAAAAGGTGGGCACCGCGCATGCGCGGTGCCCACCTTTTGCGCTTAACGCGCCATGCGTTCCGGTGGAGGTGTACACGTGCCCCAAACACGTGTGGAAACGCTTACAGTTTATAGCGAAACTCGAGGGTCTCCAAAAAATGTTTCGCCGATTTTAGTTGAACGTGTCGCGGATTTAACGAGTTTTCACAAATTGACCTCTTGGCGTAAATGAAGAAAGCGCTTACAGTTGTGTCGCAGGTCACGCATCTGACATGCAGGTGACCGGAACGGACGGCTTAGTCCGGGCCAAAATTCTCAGCACAGCAAAGGAGCTCAATCGTGGGTCTATCGTCATCACGCACCACATCAAAGTTATGGGGGAGGCGGGGCAAACTCAGTAGGCGGCTGGCTAGCGTTGCCGCCGGCGCGGCCTTACTGGCCACACCACTTGTCGGGGTACCAGCCCAGGCGGCCACGCCAGCGAACGACGGCAAGGATGTGGTCCTGAACCTCTTCCAATGGAACTGGAACTCGGTCGCCGATGAATGCACTTCCACGATTGGGCCTGCAGGTTACGGCTACGTCCAGGTTTCGCCGCCCGCCGAGCACGTTCAGGGTTCCCAGTGGTGGACCTCGTACCAGCCGGTGAGTTATCAGGTTGGGTCCAAGCTTGGCGATCGTGCGCAGTTCTCCGCGATGGTCCAAAGCTGCAATGACGCCGGAGTCAAGGTGATCGCCGATGCCGTGATCAACCACATGGCCGGGGCCGGTAAATCCGGTTATGGAACGCACGGCTCATACTTTGAGGAAGACAACTTCCCCGACTTTAAGTACGAGCATTTCAACGATTGCCGCACGAACATCTCGAACTACCAGGACCGCTGGCAGGTTCAGCACTGCCGCCTGGTTGGGCTGCAGGACCTGAAGACCTCGGACGGGTACGTGCAGCAGAAGATTGCCGACTACCTCGATGACCTGGTGTCGTTGGGCGTTTCCGGCTTCCGCATCGATGCCTCCAAGCATGTGCCGGCCACCGATCTGGAACAGATCAAGAACCGTATGCAGAACTCCGATGTGTACTGGGTACACGAGGTCATCGGCGCCGCCGATGAACCGATCACCGAGGATGAGTATCTGGGCAGCGGCGACTCGCACGAGTTCGACTACGCCCGCCAGCTCAAGCACGATTTCGATGCTCAGATCGCCAACCTGCGCTTCATCGGCGACGGCAAGCTTCCAAGCAACCGGGCCGGTGTGTTCGTTTCAAACCACGACACCGAGCGTAACGGCGAATCCATGAGCTACAAGTGGGGCGCCAAGTACCTGCTCGCAAACACCTTCATGCTCGCTTGGCCATACGGTTCGCCGACGGTCTACTCCGGATACACCTTTACCGACTTCGATGCCGGGGCTCCGGGAGCTACCCAGAACTCGGTTCCGAACGCCGACTGTGATTCGGGCCAGTGGACCTGCGAGCAGCGCCAGCACGAAATTACCGAGATGGTCGGCTTCAACAACAACGTTGGCGACGCCCCAGTGACCCGCTGGTGGGACGATGGCTCGAACCAGATTGCCTTCGGCCGCGGCGATAAGGGATTTGTGGCTATCAACAACACCGGATCGGCCACGACCCGTACCTACACCAGTGACCTGGCCGCCGGTAACTACTGCGATGTTGTTTCCGAGAATGACCGTTCGATCGATGTGGCTGCCGACGGCACCTTCACCGCAACGATCCCCGCCTACGGTGCGCTGGCAATCCACACCGGCAAGAAGGACTGCGAAAATCCGCCGCCACCACCAGCTAAGGTCAGCGTTTCGGTCAACGCGGAAACCACCTGGGGCCAGAACCTGCGCATCGTGGGCAACCAGAGTGCATTGGGTAACTGGGACCCGGCCGCCGGAGTCGAGCTTTCCGCGGAGAATTACCCGACGTGGACTGGAACTGTGAACCTGGAAGCGGGCACCCAGTTCGAGTACAAGTACGTGAAGGTTGATGGCAGCGGCAACGTGGTGTGGGAATCCGGTGCGAACCGGGTGGCCACAGTGGACGCCAACGGGGCGCTCACACTCAACGACAGCTGGCGAAACTAGCCCATAAACGTTGCGACCCCGGCCCCTTTGAAAGGGGCCGGGGTCGCATTTTTGGGCCATAAACGTTACGCGTCCGCGAGCTGCTCGTCACGGGCGGGTAGCTGACGCCAGGCAAAGAATCCGTACAGTGCGGCGATCACCATAAACACCCAGACACCAAGCAGTGCGAAGGCCGGGTTGTTAGTGAATAGTGTGGCCACATAGACCGCGGCGGCCGCGGCCATGGTCAGCCAACCCAGACGGATGCCGCAAGCGATCAGCGCGAAACTAATGAGCACCACGGCCTCAGTAATGAAGGAAATCCAAATCGTTGACGTGCCTGGCGTGAAAATAAAGCCGGTGCTGAGCATTTCACCCATATGCGCTGCGGTCAGGACGGCAACACCCAGCACGGCCAGCACCGCCGAGCCCACGGTGAGCGGGGCGCGGGTGACCTTGCGGGTGAACTTGCCTTGGAATTCGAAGCGGGAGAAACGCCAGAGACCAAAGACACCGATCAGCAAGGCCGGAACACCGTAGAGCAAGAGCATCATGTCATATTGCATGGCGATCACCAGTGGACCGGCGAACGCTGAGAGGATTTGAGCCCACCAGCCTAGATCATTGCGGTGCGCCAGCATGAAACAGGCGATCACCGAGAGCACAGCACTGAGCGAATACAACGCCACCTGGGTGCCCGAGTCGGTTCCGGGGGACTGCGAGAAAAGGCTAAAGAATAGTTCTTCCACGACACTTCTTAGTTCAACGGGATGATCACGGTGGGCGCCAAAGGCACCCGAATGATGCTACCGGCCAAACCTGTGAAGCTGCTATCCGCACAACCCGTGATGGGTGCCTCGTTACGCGGCCGAGCTTTTGGCTCGAGTGTCGTGTAGGCCGCCGAAAACAAGCGCGATGGCGTGTTGCTCCAGCGCCGAACCATCGATCGAGCCGGAATCTCGATACCACTCGACCACGGAGTTGATCATGCCGAACATCAGGCGGGCCGTGGTCCGAGAGTCCAGATCCGTGCGAACCGACCCTTCGGCCTGTGCCGTGGCCACAAGCTCGGCGAGCTTACGGTCGATCGCACGACGGCGTTCCACGGCGGCACGCTCGAGTTCGGTATTGCCGCGCAAGCGCAACAACAAGGTTACGTAGGGGCGCTGCTCGACGAGGATGCGGATTGTTGAGCGCAGGAAGAATTCCAACCGCTCATCCGCATCCCCATCGTGCTCGCCAACTTCACCCACGACGGCCTCCAGCGGGATGAGGGCCTGATCGAGAGCGAGCCGAAGCAGGTCTTGTTTCGAAGGAACATGATGGTAGATTGCCGATTTGCTGATGCCCAGCCGTTCGGCCAATTTACCCATGGAGGTCGCGTCATAGCCGTACTCGTTGAACGCTTGCACCGCAATGCGCAAAACCGAGTCTTGGTCATAGCCGGGGCGGCCGCGCCGCACGCCGTGTGTCGCTTTATCCTTGGAAGTCATGATCCTCCGATTATCCCATGCCTATAGTTCCTAGTCCTGACGCCGGTCGAAGATTCGCTTGAGCTTTCCCATGGAACGTTCGAGCGTTTCGGGTTCCACCACGCTGATGGCGCAGCTCGAACCAATGTGAATCTTGATCAACTTCGCCAGCTCAGCCCCGGCAGTGCGGGCATCATCGGCGCTGGCATCCTCGCGGCGTTCCACCTTCACCTCAAGCTGATCCATTCGATCCGGACGGGTCAAGATCAATTGGAAGTGCGGCGAGAGCGCCGGTACCTTGAGGATCAATTCTTCAATCTGGCTCGGGAAGAGATTCACACCCCGCAAGATGATCATGTCATCGCTTCGTCCGGTAATTCGTCCCATCCGGCGGTGCCCCGGGCGGGCGGTACCGGGCAAAAGGCGGGTCAGGTCGTGCGTGCGGTAACGAATGATCGGCAAGGCGCGTTTGGTCAGGGAAGTGAAGACCAGCTCGCCAGGTTCGCCGTCGCCTAAGACCTTGGACGAATCGAAGGCATCGATGATTTCGGGGCGGAAGTGATCTTCCCAGATGTGGCTGCCATCCTTGGTTTCGTTAGATTCGCCGGCCACACCGGGGCCCATGACCTCAGACAGGCCGTAAATATCGCAGGCGTCAAGGCCAAACATTTCCTCGAGCTCGTGACGCATTTCCAGAGTCCACGGTTCGGCACCCAGTACGGCGACCTTCAGCGAGGTATCCCGGGGGTCCAAACCCTGATGCTGCATGGCATCGCCGATGGTGAGCAGATAAGTCGGGGTACACAAGATGGCATCCGGCTCGAAATCTCGAATGAGGCTGATCTGCTTCTCTGTCTGCCCGCCGGACATTGGGATGACCGTCGCGCCGAGGCGTTCCGCAGCAGCGTGGGCGCCGAGCCCGCCGGTGAACAGACCATAGCCGTAGGCGTTGTGTACTTTCCAGCCGGGCTTTACGCCCGAAAGACGCAGGCAGCGTGCGCCCAGCTTTGCCCAGTCGTCGAGGTCTTGGCGGGTGTATCCCACGACCGTGGGGCGTCCGGTGGTGCCCGACGAAGCATGGATGCGTGCGACTTCATGCTGGGGAACGGCGAACATGCCAAAGGGGTAGGTTTCGCGTAGGTCTTCCTTCTCTGTGAAGGGGAAGATCTCGAGGTCTTTTAGTTCCTTGAAGTCATTGGGGTGCACACCCGCGGCATCGTACTTGGTGCGGTAGTGCTCCACATTCTCGTATGCGTAGTGCAAGGTTTCGCTGAGACGGGCGAGCTGGATGGATTCAATTTCATCGCGGCTCATTGTTTCTTCTGGATCCAGCGGATTGGGTAGCGAGTGGCGTTCTTCATTTGGCGACATGAGTCAGGTTTCCCGTCTGTGTGGTGGAAAGAGGGGTTAGCGTGCGGCGGGCTTGGGGACGGTGCGTGAACGACCGCGGAACTCCGCGACCGTTTCGCTGCTGCCATCCTCGGTGCTCTGTGTGACCGTAATGTCATAGACTCCGCTGCGGCCCATTTGGGATACGCGGCGGGCGGTGGCGGTCAACAGGCGTCCGGGAATCCCGGGGCGCAGAAAATTGATATCGGCTCCGGAAGCCACCGTGATCGTGTCATCGGAGCCTTCGGGGTGGTTGCAACTGAGGGCAAAGGCCGTATCGGCTAAAGCGAAGATCATTCCGCCGTGGGCGATGCCAAAACCATTGAGCATTTCGCGGCGTAGGGTCATGGTGATGACCGCGTGGCCGTCGGCAACTTCTTGGACTTCGATGCCCATCCATTGCGTGGCGTAGTCATTGGCCAAAATGGCGTGCTGCGTGGCGGGCTGAGCCGGTGCCTCGCTCATGGGCAAACCTCCGTGGAATTATTTACCGAACGATCATTAGGTAATAACAAAAGTGTGATCCACGTCAAGGTGCTTTGTCTAGTAGGTGACTAGCTTCGCGGGCCGCGCGGTAACCCCGCGCTCGCGTGAACGCGTGCCCCGAGCTCACGGATGAAGGGTTCTTTGAAGCGGTTATATTCCATGACTTCACCCTCATCCCCGCGTAACTGGGCTAGACGTTCGGCAGCCTGCCGCTTGGTGGCGGCATAGGCCTCGCGTTCGGTGCCGTGAGTGCGTAGATAGTCGCGAAAGAGCAACATTCGCAGCGGTTCGGTGCTCCCCAGCGAAAAAACATGGATGTTGGCCACGGGCATGGACTCGTGCGGCCTTGGACGGAACATCCGATGGGCATACCAGCCGGGTTCGCGGTGCCAGAACAGCAATCCAGCATCTTGCAAGGAGGGAGCGTAGCGTTCTTCGGCGTCGCCATCGGCTACCAGCAAGACCACATCGATCACGTTCTTCGCCGGCAGGCCGGGCACGGCGGTGGAACCCACATGTTCAATGGCCAACGCGCTGTCTCCCAGCGCACGATCAATCAGCGCCCGCAACCGGGCGAAGTCTTCTGGCCACCGCTCCTGCGGTGGATGAATCTGTACTATGCCAGGCTGGGCAAAGCCTTCGACTAGCTCGAAGCCGCTGGGCCCCTTCGGCTGAGTTGCCAGTAGCTCTTGGCACGGCAATAGGCAGAGGAAGCGCGGGGTCTGTGGCCACCGCGGATCGGTCGCGGTCGGCACGCAAATAAACCCACGGCGCTGGTAGAACTCGAGGGCATCGTGGTCGGTGCGCGCGATAACGTGTGTGCCGCAAGCCTGTTGAACCGCGCGCACAAGTTCTGTGCCCAGCCCGCGATGCGGGGTCAGGACTGCGAGATACTCGATTTCCACGGCCTCATCGTGCACTCGATGCCAAAAGGCCGCACCGATCAGCGCGCCACCCTGGTCAAAGGCCCCGATGGCCTCGAGGGTGGCGCACTGCTCGAGCAACGCCTGCAGCGCCGCCGGAGTTGGCGGATCGGCCGCACGCGTGAGTAATTCATGTAATGCCGAATCGTCGCGCCAGCGCGCGAAATCCATTGCACGAATACTGGTCTCGGACATAGAAGGTGGGTTCCCTAGTGCTCGGCGCCGGGGTTCAGGCCCAACGCGTCAAGGGCAAAGGCATAGTCCCAAGCCCGCGTCTTCCAACCTTCATAACGTCCGGAAGCCCCTCCGTGGCCCCCGTCCATTTCGGTCTTCAAGACGATCGGGGCGTCGCCGGTTGTGACCTCGCGCAGCTTGGCCACCCACTTCGCTGGCTCGACGTAGAGCACGCGGGTGTCATGTAGCGAGGTGACCGCGGCAATCCGTGGATAGGGCACTGCCGCGATATTTTCATAGGGCGAGTAGGACTTCATGTAGCGATACACCTCTTCATCGGTGATCGGGTTACCCCACTCCTCCCATTCCAAGGCCGAAAGCGGCAGCTCGGGGTCCAGGATGGTGTTCAGCGCATCGACGAAAGGCACTTGCGCGATCACCGCGGTATAGAGGGAAGGGGCCAAGTTGCAGATCGCGCCCATCAGTAGCCCACCGGCCGAACCGCCTAGGGCGACGATCCGCTGCGGATCGGCCCATCCGGTGCGAATAAGGTGCTCGGTGGCTGCGATGAAGTCGGTGAAGGTGTTCTTCTTGGCTAGCTTCTTACCCTCGAGATACCAATTGCGGCCGAGCTCGCCACCACCGCGGATATGCGCGATGACGAAGACCACGCCGCGGTCGAGCAGGCTTAGCCGTGGAATGCCGAAGCCCGGGTCCATGGATACTTCGTAGGAGCCATAGCCATAGATGAGTACCGGGCGTGGCGTGGAGGCGTCCACATCCGCGCGCCGCAGGATGGTCAATGGAATCTTGGTGCCGTCGGCTGCGGTGGCCCATTCGCGGGTGGCGAGATAGTTCTGCGGGTCGTAGTTATTGACCGGAGTCTGCTTGCGCAACACAAGCTCGCCGGTGGCTAGCCAGTAGTCATAGACACGAGCCGGTGTGAAGTCCGAGGTATAGCTGATCCGGATCAGCGGTGCCTCCAGATTCGCCATCACAGGAGAGGCGGTGAATAATTCTTCGCCGAAGTCCGGTTCACTGACCGGACGCTGTTGGTCGGTACCAAGGTGCTCCAGCGGCAGGAGTTGGACCCGCTCGCAGGTATCGCGTCGCACGGCGAGCACCACATGACTGGAGGTCAGTAGCGTGCCTTCGAGCTTGACGTCGTCGCGGTGGGATACGAGGGTGCGCCAGCTGCTGGGGTCGGCGTCCGCGCCCAGTTCATCGAGCATCGCCAACGACAGCATGTTATTCGGCGCCTGATGGTCATGGGTGATGATCGCCTGGGCGGGAGTTTGCGCGGTCAGTTCCACCGAATGCAACAGGCGTAGACTGCGCGGGACCAGAAGCTGGACCGTGGCCTGCGGGTCGGTGAGATCCAGCGCGCTGGTTTCGGCGTACTCGGAGTTGCCGCTGGAGATCAGCAACTGTCGCTTGTCGGCGCTCAAATCGAAACCGAGCCACATGCCGGGATCGTCCTCTTGGAATACGAGCTCGTCGCTGGCTGGATCGGTACCTAGTACGTGGACCTTGATCTGATGCGGGCGCCAGGTGTCATCGACCACCGTGTAATAGATCCGCTGGGCGTCGGGGGAGAAGGCCAGGCCGTAGAAGACACCCTCAATTACGTCGGGTAACAGCTGTCCGGTGCGCAGATCCTTGATGTAGAGCGTGAATCGCTCGTCGCCGGTGGTGTCGATGCAGTACGCCAGCAGGTTGGTGTCCTGGCTGATACTCATCCCACCGAGGGCGAAAAAGCTGTGTCCCTCGGCCAATTCGTTACCATCGATGAGAACTTCTTCGCCCTCGATGGTGGTCTCGGCGCTAATGGTTGGTGGGGTCCAGTCGGCGGTGGGGTTGCCGGTATCGGCGGCGCGTAGTCGGCACTGAATGGTGTAGGGCTTGCCTTCCACGGAGCGCGTGTAGTACCACCAGCCGCGTCGGCGAGCTGGGACGGAGAGATCGGTTTCCACGGTGCGGGCCTTGATCTCGTTGAAGATGTCTTCACGCAACTGCTGCTGGTCCGCGGTGACGGCGTCTGTGTAGGCGTTTTCGCGTTCGAGATGCTCGATGACTTCGGGATCCTGCTTATTCCGGAGCCACTCGTAGTCATCGGTGAAAGTATCACCGTGATGCACGCGGGAGGTGGGAACCTTTTTAGCCACCGGGGCCACAATCGTTTCGCTCGTCATGGCACTATTCAAGCGCATTCAGCCCGTATGCGGTGTGCAGTTTTCTCAGCGCTGAAAGCCAATGGGGGCGTTGTGGGTGATTCCACGATCTATGTCACATTCGTTGAAGCTTCAATTATCTGCGGGTAGGGTGGAGGTGTACTCGTTGAATTGGCGAGTGCGCGCATAAACACCCGCACCTGATGCTCACCTCGTCGACCGAAAGATCGAAGTTATGAACACCGTACGCAATAACGCTGCACTCCCATCCCTCGGACTACTTATCCTGCGCCTAGGGCTAGGTGTTGTTTTTGCCGCCCACGGCTGGCAGAAATTTTTCCAGTTCACCCTCGAGGGTGCCGCTGGTGCCTTTGCCCAGATGGGTGTGCCCGCCGCGGAGTTCGTGGCCCCACTCGCAGCCACCTTGGAACTAGCCGGTGGCGTGGCACTGATTCTGGGCGTGGCAACTCGCATCGTCGGCATCCTGCTGGGAGTCGAGATGTTGGTGGCCGGGGTGCTGGTACACCTTCCGGCCGGTATGTTCGTGGCCGATGGTGGCGTGGAGCTCGTACTGGTGCTTGCGGTGGGCGCTTTGGCGCTGGCACTGATTGGCCCGGGTCGCTACGCGGTTGACGCTTTGTTCGTTGGGGGATCAAAGCGTTCCGAGCGGTCACTGGCCAGCTAGTCCAACGTAGGATCTACCCCCGGAAAACCTCGGTTTTCCGGGGGTTTTTCTATTTTCTGCGACCTGTTGACGTGACTGAGGGCACTCCAATATACTGAACGAACGGTCAGTAAATAATTGAACTTCAGTGAGGTGAACCATGGCCGCGACCACACCGCAAAATGCAGGGCTCAGTGCCGTGCCCAGCTATGAGCAGGAACAGTCCCAGGCTCGCTTCGATGCCCTTATCGAGCAGGATTCGCGTATTGAGCCGCGCGACTGGATGCCCGAGGCCTACCGCAAGACGCTCACGCGCCAGGTTTCGCAGCACGCGCACTCCGAAATTATTGGTATGCAGCCAGAGGCCAACTGGATCACCCGCGCTCCTTCGCTAAAGCGCAAGTCCATCCTCATGGCCAAGGTGCAAGATGAGGCAGGGCACGGCCTCTACCTATACTCGGCCGCCGAGACTCTAGGAACGCCGCGCGACGAACTGAACGATCAGCTAATGAGCGGACGCGCGAAGTACTCGTCGATTTTCAATTACCCGGCTCGTTCATGGGCCGACATGGGGGCCATCGGCTGGCTCGTCGATGGCGCCGCAATCGCCAACCAGGTGCCGCTATGCCGCGCCTCGTACGGACCGTACGGCCGAGCCATGGTCCGAATCTGCAAGGAAGAATCATTCCACCAGCGTCAGGGCTTTGAGATTCTCTTGGCTCTCTCGCGCGGCACCGAGGCACAGCGCAAAATGGCTCAAGACGCGATCAACCGTTTCTACGAGCCGTCGCTGATGATGTTTGGGCCGCCGGATGAGCAGTCGCCCAACTCGGCACAGTCGATGGCGTGGAAGATCAAGCGCTTCTCCAACGATGAGTTGCGTCAGCGCTTCGTCGGCATGATCGCCGAACAGGTCAAGGTGCTGGGCATGACGTTGCCGGATCCGGAGCTGCGTTTCGACGAAGAGACCGGCCGGTGGATCCACAAGGAACTGAACTGGGATGAATTCATGGCAGTGATCAAGGGCAATGGTCCGATGAACTCGCACCGACTCGAACGTCGACGCGAAGCCCACCGCGAAGGTGCCTGGGTGCGCGAAGCCGCAGCCGCCTACGCTCGCAAGTACGAGAACAGCGAGGTCGCCTAAACATGAGCAGCAACACCTGGCCCCTGTGGGAAGTCTTTGTTCGTTCGGCCCGCGGCCTGTCGCATGTGCACGCCGGCTCACTACACGCCCCGGATGCCGAGATGGCGGTGCGTAACGCCCGCGACCTCTACACCCGCCGCAATGAGGGCATTTCCTTGTGGGTTGTGCGTTCCGAAGACATCATTACCTCGGACCCCGATGAAAAGGATTCGTTCTTCGAATCCCCACAGGGTAAGGACTACCGCCACGCGACCTATTACAAGGCCAGCGAGGGAGTGAAGCACCTGTGAACCACGACGAACTGGATGCAACGCTCGATAGCTTCGGCGACGCCCTAGCATCGGCCACCCGCGTGACCCCGGGCAATGCCTTGCGCCCCGAAGACATTGCGGTCGACGGGGTTATTCCCGACGAAGACCTGGCCCAGTACGCCCTGCGCCTGGGCGATGACGCCCTAATTTTGGCTCAGCGCCTCTCGCACTGGATCTCCCGAGCCCCGGAGCTTGAAGAAGACGTGGCCTTGGGGAATATCGCCCTCGATGTGCTCGGCCATGCCCGCTCCTTCCTCACCTATGCCGGTTTGGCGTGGGATAAAACGGAAGACGATCTGGCTTACTGGCGTGAAGAGGAAGAGTTCACCTCGTTGCACATCGTTGAGCAGCCCAACGGTGATTTCGGAGTAACCATCACCCGGCAGCTCATCGTTTCGATCTACCAGTACCTGTTGTATTCAAAGCTCGCGGCATCGGCCGACCCCACCCTCGCGGCCATTGCGGCGAAGGCGGTCAAAGAGGTGGACTACCACCGCGACCATGCCACGCAGTGGACCCGACGCCTCGGACTGGGCACCGAAGAGTCCGCGCAGCGTATGCGGCACGCACTGGAAATCCTCTGGCCCTATGTCGATGAAATGTTCCAGGACGAGGCCTTGCATGAGCGTCTGGGCGACCGCGCGGTCTTACCTTCGAGCCTGCGCGAGGACTGGGAACAGCAGATTACCCAGGTTCTCACCGACGCGGGACTCGAAGTTCCTCAGGTGGGCATGGCCATGGCTCGTGGGCGCGGCGGAGAACACTCCGAGCATTTGGGGTACATCCTCGCCGAAATGCAGGTACTGGCCCGCAAACACCCCGGCGCAAGCTGGTAGGTAAAACCAATCAATTTCAAGGACCCGGGTGGAGGTTATGAACGCAGTAGAGCAGCGTAGCCGCGAAGAACTGATCGCGCTAGCAGCCACGGTCAATGATCCGGAAATTCCGGTACTGTCCATCAATGATCTGGGCATCCTACGCGATGTCCAAATGTTGCAGGACGGCACCGTGCGCGTGACCATAACCCCCACCTACTCGGGGTGCCCAGCGATGGATGTGATCACTTCGGACCTACACGAGGTGTTTACCGACGCTGGCTACCCCCGGGTAGAGGTCAAACTCGTCTTGAGCCCAGCGTGGAGCACGGACTGGATGAGTGAGGAAGGCAAACGCAAACTGACCGAATACGGCATTGCCGCCCCCACCGGCACCGGGCATGCAGGCCCGGTGACCTTGGGTCTGAGCGTTAAATGCCCGCGTTGCCACTCACTGAACACTCGTGAACTCGCTCGCTTCGGCTCGACCTCCTGCAAGGCGCTCTACACCTGCAAAGACTGCCTGGAACCCTTCGACTACTTCAAGGTGCTCTCATGACCGAACAGACCACATCCGCGCGTCGTCGCGCCGCCTTTCACCGCCTGACCGTTTCACAGGTACGGCGGCTGACCAAGGATTCCATCGAAGTCACCTTCGCCATCCCAGAAGAGCTCTCGGATGAATATGACTACGTGGCCGGCCAGTATGTGGCCCTGCGCAAAGAACTGCCCAATGCCGAGGGGAGACTGCAGGAGGTGCGCCGCTCCTACTCCATCTGCGCCGCACCGACCGGTAGCGAAATCAAGGTAGCTATCAAGCGCGATCTCGGCGGTATTTTCTCCACCTGGGCGAACGAAGAGCTAACCGCCGGCGACGAAATCGACGTGATGAGCCCGGCCGGAGCGTTTATCTCCAAACACAAGCTCACCGGGATGAACGATCCGAGTTCCGTAGACACCGAAACCCAGGATCAATTCGTCGCCGTCGCCGCCGGCAGTGGCATCACACCGGTGCTGGCCATTGCACGTACCATTCTGGAAGCCAATGACCATACGCGCTTTGACGTGATCTACGCGAACAAGGCCGCCATGGACGTGATGTTCCTCGAGGAACTGGCCGATCTGAAGGATCGCTATCCCTCCCGGCTGGCCCTCCACCACGTGCTCAGTAGGGAACAGCGCATCTCGCCGCTGCTCTCGGGCCGTATTGATGCGGAGAAGCTAACCACCCTGCTAAACACCGTGGTTCAGGCGCCGAACGTCGACGAATGGTTCCTTTGCGGCCCCTTCGAACTGGTGCAACTGGTGCGCGATCAGCTGTCGGCCCTGGATGTTCCGGCCGAAAAGGTCCGTTTCGAGCTGTTTACCACCGGGGAACCGAATCGGCCCGAAGGCCAGATCGGGCGCCCGGTTGTGGTGGCCGAGGACGAGGAAGCCTTCGAAATCAGCTTCAATTTGGACGGGCTCAAGGGTGAGGTGCGCTCGCCGGTGGCCGCCAACGAGACGGTGCTCAACGCGGCACTGCGCGTCCGTCCGGATGTGCCCTTCGCCTGCGCGGGCGGCGTTTGCGGTACCTGCCGCGCCAAGGTCACCAGCGGCTCGGTCACGATGGCGGAGAACTACGCTCTGGAACCAGAGGAAGTGGAGCAGGGATATGTGCTGACCTGTCAGTCCCACCCAACCACCGAAAAGCTCAGCGTCGATTTCGATGCCTAAGCGCGAAGCGGGAGCAATTAATGATTGAGCTTGAGATCCGTGAGGGCATCGCCCATGTCACGCTAAACGCACCGAAGAAGATGAACGCGCTGGACGTGCAGGCGCTGGCAGAGCTGTCCGAGGCCTATGACCGGGCGGCAGCAGCGGTGGCTACCGGAGAAGTCCGAGCCCTAGTGCTACGCGGTGAAGGCCGCGCCTTTTGCGCCGGTCGTGACATCTCGGCGGTTGACCCAGCGAACGACGACGTGATGGGTTACCTCGACGGCAAGGTGCAACCGTTGCTGGAGCAGATGTCCGCCTTCCCGGCGCCCACCTTTGCGCTGGTCCATGGTGCCTGCCTCGGAGTCGGCTTAGGGCTCGCCGTGGCCAGTGACGTCGTCTACGTGGCGGAAGATGCCAAGATCGGCTCCCCATTCGCCAATCTTGGGGCCACGCTGGACTCCGGCGGCCACTGGTTGTTCACCGAGCGACTCGGTGCGCACCGAACGCTGGACCTGATTTACACCGCCGAACTCATCTCCGGTGCCGAGGCGGTGAAGGCTGGGCTGTTCTCGCGGTCTTTTGCGTCCGAGGAACTGGTTGAGCAAGGCCTAGCGATCATCACCAAGGTGGCGCGTGGAGCCACCGAAGCCTTCGTGGCGTCCAAGGAGCTTGTGGCACAGATTCGAGATCAGCGGGTGGGGCTCTGGGCCTCGATGCGTGCCGAGAACAAGGCGCAGACCGCGTTGTGCGACACCGCAGACTATGCCGAGGGTTTCAAAGCCTTCCAGGAGAAGCGTCCACCGGTCTTCACCGGCGGTCACTGAGCGCCACACGCTACACCAACACGCCACGGGCGGACCCGCTACTAGGGTCCGCCCGTGGCGTGGCGTTTAAGGCCGTTGGCCGGTGCCGCGTTCGGGCCTTTAGCGGGTGTCGGCGTCTTCGAAGATCAGCAAGGTTTGCGTATCGAGCACCGTTGGTAGCGACTGTAGATGTTCGAACACCACGCGGCGCAGATCGAGATTGTCTTTGGCGCGCACCAGCAAGATGACATCGAAGTTTCCGCCAACGAGTCCCACGTGGTGCACCTCGGGGATGGATGCCAGATGATCGCGCAGCTCGCGCCACGAATGCTGGCGTAGCTTGAGCGTTACGTAGGCGCTAGCGGTCAGGCCGGCCTTGACCGGGTCAATCACCGCCGTATAACGAGTGATCACGCCCGAGTCCTGCAGTCGGGAAATGCGTGAATAGGCGTGTGCGCGGGAGACGTGAACCTTCTGCGCCACCGTGGTGACCGACTGTCTTCCGTCCCTAGTCAATTCCGCCATGATGGCGCGATCAACATCGTCGAGTTTAGGGGTCTGGTCCGTGCTCACCGGGCCTCCTTGGGCGGATACGACGAGATTGCTCAAAACTCATCTGCGGACAACATTTCGTCTCCAATAATACGATCTTTTATCCCAACTTTCCAAGATTTTCGGACCGACTGGATACGAATTGCAGGCTGAGGACATAATTATTGTCAAAAGATGTTTGGGTGAGGTGAATCACAATCCGCTGGGGTTGCTGGGCACCACTCGCAAGAAAGGTGGGTGACGATGAGCACCGAGGACAACTCGAATCGCTTCTCGGAAGTCAGCCGGAAATTCGGCATTACTCCCGAGGACTACATGTTGCCGGCACGGCACATGATCAATTTGCTCAACCCGGACGGATCGCTCCGGTCCGACGCCGAACAGGGTACCGAGCCGGGCCACGAATACCCCTTGCCGAGCCCCGCTCGACTGCTGGAAGCCTATGAGGCTCTGGTCGTCGGTCGACGTGTCAATGACCAGAATTCGGCGCTGGTGCGCCAGGGTCGCATGGCCGTTTACCCATCAAGCCATGGCCAGGAGGCCTGCCAGGTGGCTGCGGCCCTGTGCCTCGAGGACGGAGACTGGCTCTTCCCGACCTACCGCGACACCGTGGCGGTGCTAACCAAGGGTGTCGCCCCGATGGAAGTGATGACCAGTTTCCGTGGCGAGTGGCACTGTGGCTATGACCCGAAGGCCTATAACTGCGCCCCGATGTCCACCCCGCTGACCACCCAGCTGCTGCACGCTGTCGGCGTGGCCCACGCCGCTAAATTGCGCGGGGAGCAGACCGTCGTCGTGGCCATGTGTGGCGATGGAGCCACCAGTGAAGGCGACTTCCACGAGGCGCTTAACTTTGCCGCAGTGTTCAAACTGCCGGTGATCTTCTTCGTGCAGAACAACAAGTACGCGATTTCGGTACCGTTGGCGCACCAGTCGGCCGCCCCTTCCCTGGCACACAAGGCCGTGGGCTATGGCATGGCCGGCGAGCGCGTCGACGGCAACGATTTGATGGCGCTCATGGCCGTCATGGGCCGCGCGGTGCGCTTGGCCCGCGAGGGTTCTGGACCGTTGTTGATTGAAGCCCACACCTACCGCATGCAGGCCCACACTAACGCGGATGACGACAAGCGTTACCGCGAGGACTCCGAGGTAGCCGAATGGGTGGCCAAGGACCCAGTAATCCGCATGCGGGCCTACCTTGACGATGCCGGTCTCCTGGATGAGAAGGTCCAAGGAAAGATCACCGAGCACGCCGAAGCAGTGGCCAGCACCCTGCGCGATGGCATGAACGAGGAAGCCGACACCGACCCGCTTCAGCTGTTCTCCCACGTCTATTCCGAACCCACCGCACAGCTGCGCGAACAGCGTGAATTGCTGGCCGATGAACTCGCCCGCGAGGAGGCATAAATGAGCACCGCAGCAACCTCAGAACTGAACCCGAACGTCAGCAAGGCTACCGCCAGCGCCGCAGCGCAGGCCGCCAAGGCTAACCAGCCGGTGACCTTCGGCAAAGCCTTGAACACTGCCCTTGCCGACGCACTGACCGCAGACGAGTCGGTGGTGATCTTTGGTGAGGACGTGGGAACGCTCGGTGGCGTATTCCGCATCACCGACGGACTTACCGATCGCTTTGGCTCGGAGCGCTGCTTTGATACGCCGCTAGCCGAATCGGGCATTGTGGGTATGGCCGTGGGTATGGCCATGAACGGAATGCGTCCGGTGATCGAAATGCAGTTCGACGCCTTCGCCTACCCGGCTTTCGAGCAGATCGCCTCCCATGTGGCGAAGATGCGCAACCGTACGCAGGGGCGTTTGCCATTGCCTATGGTGATCCGTATTCCGTACGCCGGTGGCGTGGGCGGCGTGGAACATCACTGTGATTCCTCCGAGGCCTACTACGCGCACACGCCGGGATTGAAGGTCTTCACTCCCTCGAGCGTGGCAGATGCCTACCTGATGTTGCGTGAAGCAATCGATTCACCCGATCCGGTCATCTTCTTCGAACCAAAGAAGCTGTACTGGTCTAAGGAAGCGGTTGATCTCGCGCAGCTGGCCCAAGACTACGAGGCCCGCCGCACCCCAGGGTCCGAAGGTAAGGCGCGAATTGCTCGCGCCGGTTCGGATGCCACGCTGATTACCTATGGGCCGAGTGTGTCGACCGCGCTTGAGGCCGCCAGCTTGGCCGCCGAAGAGGGCCTGAGCCTCGAGGTTGTCGACGTGCGCTCGATCGTCCCCTTCGACGATGAAACGGTCGGTGCCTCGGTGCGCAAGACCGGGCGTGCCGTGGTGATCGCCGAAGCTCAGGGTTTTGCCTCGGTGGCCAGTGAAATCGTGGCTCGCGTTCAGGAACGCTGCTTCCACTCGTTGGCCGCACCGGTCCTGCGCGTGACGGGCATGGATATTCCCTACCCGGCTCCGACCCTTGAAAAATTCCATCTGCCCAGCGCCGAGCGTATTCTCGACGCGGTCGACCAGCTTCAGTGGGAGGCGTAAATGAGCATCAAGACCTTTTTGCTCCCGGACTTGGGGGAGGGCCTGACCGAGGCCGAACTGGTCCGTTGGATGGTAGCCGCCGGTGACGAAGTCGCGGTGGATCAGCCCATCGCCGAGGTGGAAACCGCGAAGTCGCTCGTGGAGATTCCGTGCCCCTTCGCCGGTACGGTTGCGACGCTGCACGGTGAGGCCGGGCAGATGATGCTGGTCGACGAGCCCTTTATCTCCGTCAATACCGGGGGAAGCGGCGCTTCGGCTCCAGAAGCTCCGGCCGAAGGAGCGCAGACCTACCTTGAGGAAGAACTCGCCGGCACCCAAGCACCGGATGCCGAAAGCGATGAAGGCAGCGGCAACGTCCTGATTGGCTACGGTACCTCCAGCACCGAGCGAACCGGTTCACGCCGTCGCCGCCCCCGTAAGGGCACCGCACCCGCCACTGGCACGAGCTCCGGCACCCAAGCCGTGCGCGTGATCAACCCGATTGTGCGCAAACTGGCCCGGGAACACGGTATTGCCGTGGAAACACTCACTGGTAGTGGCGAGAACGGCCTCGTGTTGCGCGCCGACGTGGAACGCGCGATCAGCGGGGCGCAGACTCTGCCTGAAACTGTCCCGGCAGCGGCCCCGGCTCCGGCCGCAACGGCTGCAGCGCCGACTGCGCCAACCGGTGAGGGGCGCGAGGATGCACGCACCGGCCTGTCGGTGGCTTCCACCACCGTACTTTCCGGGGTGCGCCGCACCATTGCGAATGCCATGAGCACCTCGCGACGCGAAATTCCCGAGGCCACAGTATGGGTGGACGTGGACGTCACCAAGCTCTTGAAACTGCGCGCCGGATTGAAAGCCGACACCGGTCGCGCACCGAGCATGCTTGCGCTGATTTCGCGCTTCGCCGTCGCTGGGCTGGCACGCTTCCCGGAACTTAACAGCCGCATCGACACCGAGGCCGACGGCCAGCTGCGCCACACGGTCTTTGACGGGGTCAACCTCGGCTTTGCCGCGCAAACGGACCGTGGACTCGTGGTGCCCAATGTTCGGGGGGCCCATAAGCTCAATGCCGAGGAGCTCTCCGCGGAATTCGCTCGTTTGGCCACGCTTGCCCGTGAAGGCAAGGCACAGGTTGCGGATCTTTCGGGTAGCACCTTCACGATCAACAACTACGGTGTCTTCAACGTGGACGGATCGGCCGCGATTATTAATTATCCGGAGGCCGCCATCCTTGGCATCGGCCGTGTGGTGGAGCGCCCGTGGGTCCACAAGGGCAAGATCAAGGCGCGCTCAATCTGCGAGTTGACGTTGAGTTTCGACCATCGAGTCTGCGACGGCGGCACGGCGGCAGGCTTCCTGCGCTATGTGGCCGATGCGATGACCGATCCGAAGGCGGCACTGGCTGTTCTTTAGAAGTACCAACCTGTTGGCGGGCTCCGAATCTTCGGGCCCGTCAGCGGTGTTTAACCGCGACTTTGCCACGCTGATTTCGCGCCGTTATTCCGCATAGAACGAGATCTACTAGGGTGGAATTGATCTGTATGAGGCAATAGGCAGGAGTTGTCAGCATGTCGAGCACGAGCGTCAACCAATTCAAGCACCGTGGATGGATTATCGGCTTGATGCTATTACCCACGCTCCTTGTTGTGATCACTCGAGGGCTATTGGGTGCTTCGCTCCCGCCGGTGACTGCAACCCACTGGTCAACGACTCGTTACCCGGATGGTTTCACCGATAGCGCCGTGTTCTTTGCCGTTTGCCTGACCTTGGGCGTCGTGGGAGTTGTGGTGGCCGCGCTGGTGTTGATATTTCGCCACCTTCCAAAGCCCTTGATTCTGTCTCTGCTCTTCATCGGCGGGCTGACCGCGTGGGTTGGTGCAGGGTTGTTCATTGGGTGCTCTGTACCGACGGCGCTAGCGGGGGACCCCACGCGAGCGGTGCTCGGGGCCGGTGGTTTGGTTGGCATAGCCGCCGCCCTCATGGGGTTGTTACCCGCTGCGCTCAGCGGGCTGTCCGGGCCCTTGGTCCGGCAGAATGAAGCGCGGCGCGCCGAGCGCATTGCCGCCGGTCGTAAGGCGGCAGATTACCAAACTCCGGCATCGTCCGAATCCCTAGCGGCGGGCACGGTCCAAATGGAGCGTATCGTCAACGCCCCGGCGTGGCTGTGGGCGCTGGGAGTGACGCTGATTGGCCTAGTGGCCTTTACGGTCATCATGGCACTGACCACGCCGCAGACCGATCTATGGCTCCTGACCTGGATGCTCTTTCTCGAGGTCGTGTGCGTGGTCTTGGTCGGGGGACTACTTCGCATCCAGATCCGGGTGACCGGCAATGGCCTGCTGGTTCGATCGGCACTATTCGGGTTCCCCTTACGCCGGATCGAGAACAGGAACGTGCTTGCCGCCACCAGCGAACTGATTGAACCGATGCAGTGGGGTGGCTGGGGCTGGCGGTTCTTCCCAGGCGGTAGTGCGGTAGTGATGCGCCGAACCCAGGGGCTCGTAGTGGAAACCGTGAACGGTAAACGGTTCGCCGTCACCATGCCCGATTCCGAACAAGCCGCGAGACTACTGCAAGGCGCGGAGGGCTAGCTACGGCGCGGGCCCAGCACCACCGAGCGCAAACAGAGCGCGGCGACCAGCGACCCTGCCAGAATGTGCACCACGCCCAGAACCCCGTAGGCCACCTGTAAGAGCTGGGGAATCTTCTGGATATGCGGGTGCGGCAAGAGGAATGACAGTAGTATCACCGCAGCCCAGAGAGCCAAACTGACTAGACCGGTGGTCCGAGACCAGGTGGTGATTGCTTCCGCTGACCCTAGCGGCTGGTGTCGTTGCAAAAGCGCCACGGATAATACCAACCAGAACGTGGCTACCATCATGCCCACTGCAATATCACTCGGACGGTGCCAGCCACAGATCAGCGTCGCCAGCCCGGTGGCTGCCGTAAATCCCCACGCCAGTGGCTGCACGACGGGGCGGAGTCGGGGTGGGGCGATAACATACATCAACCCCATGGCCGCGGCCGCGGCCGTGGTATGTCCAGACGGCAAGGAATTTTGAGTTGTTCCGAAATTGAAGTCCGGTCTATCAAGGATCCAGTGTTTGAACACCTGAGTGGTGATCAAGGCGGCAGCCACCGCGACCACTGCCAGTGAGGCGCGCAAGAAACTGCGATCGCGTACCACCCGGTACAGCAGAAAGACGGCGGAGATAATCCCACACAGTAGCGGCAATTGGTCGAGGAACTCGTGAAGGAAGTTCGGCCACTGCGCCCTGGGCCACAACTCGACAAATACGTTAAATGCAGCCTGGTCGGCCCATTGCCCGGATCTGCTCCGCACGAAGAAAACATACTCGACCACGCTCATGGCAAGTAGTAGCGCGGCTGCCCACCACCATTGCAGGTGGATTGGCCGAGACAGGGTACGGGTCGTAGTCATAGCACCCCTAGTTTTGCACATCTCGACCATGAACCACGGTTATCGCGAAGTGTCAGAAAGGCCACCTCGATAAGCTGTGTTCATGAGCGCCGATCTGCCTGATGTGAATGAACTGCTCCAGCATGCCCACGTGGTGACCCTTCCCTTGAAGGTGAAATTCCGTGGGGTGACACAGCGTGAAGTCATGCTAATCGAAGGGCCAGCGGGGTGGGGAGAATTCTCGCCCTTCCTCGAGTACGGCCCCGCCGAAGCCGCGCGCTGGTTGCAGGCTGGAATCGAGGCCGCCTATCGTCCCTTCCCCGAGCCCCGCCGCCAGCAGATCCCAGTCAATGCGACGCTCCCGGCTGTGCCAGCCGATCAGGTCGAGCAGGTGCTGTCTAATTACGATGACCCACACACCATCAAGATCAAGGTGGCCGAAGGCGGGCAGTCGCTCTCCGACGATCTGGCCAGAGTACGTCGCGCTCGCGAACTATTTCCTACGGCGGCACTACGCGTTGATGCGAACGCCGGCTGGACCCATGAGCAGGCACTCGCGGCGCTTGAACAATTGTCCGAATTTGACCTGCAGTATGCGGAGCAACCCGTGCCTGGGATTCACGGACTAGCCGAGCTTCGAGCCGCCCTACGCCAACGCGGCATCTCGTTGAAGATCGCCGCCGACGAGGCGGTACGAAAACACGATGACCCGCTCGAGGTGTCCCGCTTGGGGGCGGCCGACCTGATGGTGATCAAGGCCCAACCCTTAGGCGGTATTGCTGCGGTGCTAGAGATCGCCCGACAGGCCCGGCTTGATGTGGTGGTTTCCAGTGCCTTAGATAGCTCCGTGGGGCTGGCTCAAGCCGCCGCGCTCGCCGCTACCCTCGAGTCCTTGCCTTACGCCTGCGGGCTGTCCACGGGTTCGCTTTTCGAGCGAGATGTGACCGGTGAGCCACTGCACGCCACGGCCGGGTACTTGCCGGTTCGACGCGTCGCCCCCGATCGATCTTTGCTGAACGCATATCGGGCGGAACCCGAGCGCGAACGCTGGTGGCAACACCGATTGATCCGATGTCACGAAGAATTTCATCGTTCGGTGAATTAGTTCCTTACAGTTATTTTCCATGCGTTAACCTTCAGGTCAGCTTAGAAACACTTATAGGTGGCACGCTCTAATCGTTTCTTTCCCCGGAAATTCAGAGCCAGTTTCACCGATACAGTGAAGGACCACCATGGACGCTAAACGCACGCTCCTGCCCATGCTCGGACATACCCGCGGCGGACGCTCCGCCGCCACCTGCCACTTCAAGTGCGGTGACGCCTGTGTCAGCCCTGACTGCAACACCAGCTCGAACAGCTACTTTGCCGACATCGCCGACACCGCACTGTCACGTCGGCGCATGCTCGGTTTGGGGGCCATCGGCGCCTCGGCCATTGTGGTCGGCCCGAGCTTGCTCGGTACCGGTTCCGCGCAAGCCATCACCGTGGATGCTAAACGCGGCGGCAACGGCAACCACCTGCGGTTTGAGGCCATTGAACCGGTTTCCCGTTCCGTTGACACCGTTACCGTGCCCGAGGGTTATGACTGGCACCCCATCATCCGCTGGGGCGACCCGTTATTCAAGAACAGCCGCCCCTTCGACCCGACCAAGCAGAGCGCACGGGCTCAGGCCGGCCAGTTCGGGTACAACTGCGATTACTTGGACATCATCGCCGACAAGTATTCCGGTCGTACCGGAGTGCTGGTGGCCAACCACGAATACACCAACGAAGACATGATGTTCGACAGCGAGTGGTTCGAAGCCAATAAGGATGAGGCCCGCCGCACCGCAATGGAAGCCCATGGATTCTCGGTGGTCGAAATCGAACGCAAGAAGCGCGACCGACGCTGGCGCTACGTTCAGGGCGGCGAACGCAACCGCCGCATCACAATGAGCACCGAATTCAGCGTCGATGGTCCAGCAGCCGGCAGCGAGTTGCTGAAAACCGCCGCCGATCCGACCGGCACCAAGGTGCTCGGCACCCTGAACAACTGCTCGGGTGGAACCACCCCCTGGGGGACCGTGCTCAGCGGCGAAGAGAACTTCAACCAGTATTTCGTGGGTCGTGGAACGGCGGAAGAAGCTCGCTACGGAATCGACGCCAAATCCACCAGCCGCGGCTGGGAAGAAACCGACCCGCGCTTCGGGTTGAACAATGCCGGATTCGAAAATGAGGCCAACCGATTTGGTTGGGTCGTCGAAATCGATCCGCAGGACCCTAAGTCAACCCCGGTCAAGCACACCAACCTCGGTCGCTTCAAGCACGAAGGTGCCAACGTGCGCATTGCCGCGAACGGCAAGGCAGTGGCCTACTCCGGGGACGATTCGAAGTTCGAATACCTCTACAAGTTCGTCTCGAAGAACAGCTACAAGCGTAACGACCGCGCACACAATATGACCCTCCTTTCCGAGGGTGACTTGTTTGTGGCTCGTTTCAACGGCAACTCGCCGGCCAGCGAAATTGACGGCAGCGGTCAGCTCCCTGCCGATGGCGCATTCGACGGTACCGGCGAATGGCTGCCTCTGGTTCTGGACGGCAAGTCGATGGTATCTGGCATGAGCGTGGAGCAGGTCCTGGTCTTCACGCGTCTTGCCGCCGACAAGGCCGGTGCAACGAAAATGGACCGCCCGGAAGACGTTGAGCCGAGCCCGGTCTCCGGCAAGCTGTACGTGGCGCTGACCAACAACTCGGATCGCGGCAAGGACGGTAAGGAAGGAGCCACCGAGGTCGCGCCACGCGTGCGTAACCGCGATGGGCACATCCTAGAACTGACCGAAGCTGGCAACGATGCGTCCGCGCGACGCTTTACCTGGAACATCTTGCTGGTGGCCGGTGACCCGCGGATCAACTCCTCGACCTACTTCGCCGGGTACCCGGCCGAGAAGGTTTCCCCAATTTCTTGCCCGGATAACCTAGCCTTCGACTCGTCGGGGAACCTGTGGATCTCCACCGACGGTGCACCGAGCTCGATCGGCCTATCCGATGCGCTACATAAGGTGACGCTTGAAGGGCCCGAGCGTGGCCGCGTTGAGCAGTTCCTCGCCGTGCCTACCGGCGCCGAAACCTGTGGGCCGGTAGTCCACGACCGCGACGATTCCGTCTTCGTCGCGGTCCAGCACCCGGGGGAGGGCGGCAGCTACGCCCAGCCGGCCTCGCTATTCCCGGACTACGTCACGGCACCCGGCGAAGCGAAGAAGGGCCAGTTCTACGGACCGCGTCCCTCAGTGGTTCAGGTGACCAAGACGGTGACCCACGGCAAGAAGGCCAAGAAGGCAAAGTAATCGCCTCCACTGCACAGTGCGCCGGGCGCCGACACGCTCCAGAATTCACGGAAGCATGGCGGCGCCCGACGTTCATTAATAGACC
The DNA here is from genome assembly GCF_048457885.1 of Glutamicibacter endophyticus. Taxonomy (NCBI): domain Bacteria; kingdom Bacillati; phylum Actinomycetota; class Actinomycetes; order Micrococcales; family Micrococcaceae; genus Glutamicibacter; species Glutamicibacter endophyticus. The sequence continues at coordinate 2,552,510 of NZ_CP174200.1, read as the reverse complement.
TTGGGATCTGAGCTACCACCGTTGCCGCGCGCCTGCTCTTGCCGGTGGTAGCGCCGAATACCGCTGGTGACCGCGAAAGAGATCACATAATAAAGAATGACGGCGCCGAGCGCGTACATGAGAAAGGGCATGATCAGAAACATTGGCGTGTAAGACATGCCACCATCCTTCATCTGTGCGTCGTCCACGGCAAGCATCGAGCGAGGGTACGTGGTCGAGGCGGACTAAACTGGTGCTCGTCAGCATCACTTGAAGAAGAGGCAAGGCCAGAGACGTGAGCAACCCCGGCACCACACCGATCCCTGCCATCGAAACGGCACGTCGGCTACTGGGGATACTGATCACCGCTGGTATTCGAGATGTGGTGCTTAGCCCCGGGTCGCGCAGCGCCCCATTGGCTTATGCCATCGCAGAATACGCCGCAACGGAACGGCTGCGGGTGCACGTGCGTCTTGATGAACGCTCGGCAGGCTTTTTGGCGCTGGGTCTATCCCAAGGTTCCGACTGCCCCGTGGCCGTCATTGTCACCAGCGGCTCGGCGGTGGGGCAACTGCTACCGGCCGTGATGGAGGCAAATCACGCCGCCACCAAGCTCCTAGTGCTCAGCGCCGATCGTCCCGGAGAGCTACACGGTACCGGGGCCAGCCAAACCACAAGACAACGCGGACTCTTCGGAGATCATGCCCGGGCCAGCCTGAACATCGAGGCCGGAACCGACCCTAGCGTGCAGGTCCAAGCGGCACTGGCCGCGCTAGACGGAGACAGCGCGCAGGCACCCGGTCCCGTGCAATTAAACGTAGAGTTTCGCGACCCGCTGGTCCCCGAAGCCACGGCCGAGCTCAAACGGGAAAGCGACACTCCCAACCAGTTACCTGTGGCACCCAAAGAACCAGCAGACACACTGCATTGGACGTTGCCGGAGCAACTGGCCGAGCGACGCACGGTCGTACTCGCCGGACATCAGGCCGGACCCGAAGCCCAAAGCTTCGCCCAAGCACTGGGTTTACCGCTGCTGGCCGAACCTTCCTCCAACGCACGGAGCGGCCCCAACGCTATTGCCGCCTACCGTCTGTTGCTTTCCGTTATGGAGAAGGACATTGAACGTGTGGTTCTCTTCGGGCGCCCGACGCTGAGCCGACCGGTCAACGCCTTACTGGCCCGCACGGATATCCCTAGCGTCATCTGGCAGCCCCACCCTGTTGCCTGGTACGAGCCGGGGCGCCGCGCACAACGGGTCATCGCCGAGGCCGAGGAGCTTGTTCGGTTTGCCGGACGTGCCCCGCAGGGCTGGTTGGAACACTGGCAGGGACTCGATAGCCAAGCCGTCAGGCTCCGGGCCGCGATCGACAACGAACCGGGGATCAGCGGCTGGGCGCTCGCCGAGGAACTCTGGCGCACCCAGCACGGGCCCTTACTCATCGGTTCGTCCATGGTCATTCGAGACCTAGACCTTTCCGCCATGCCACATGAGGTCACGCAGGGGCCGGTCTTCGCCAATCGCGGGTTGGCTGGCATCGATGGAACCGTCTCCACGGCACTGGGTCTGGCACTAGCTTCAGGGGAGCCCACCCGCGCCGTGATGGGCGACATTACCTTCTTGCACGATGCCGGAGCTCTAGCTTGGAACCCGGAGGAAGCCCGGCCGGACCTCGATGTCGTCGTGTTCAACGATGCCGGAGGAGCCATCTTCTCCACCCTTGAGCACGGTGCCGTGCAGTACAGCGGACGCTACGGCTCGTGGGTTGAACGACTGTTCGCCACACCGCATGCGGCCGACCTCCGCGCGTTGGCGGGGGCATATGGCTGGGACTATGTAGCGATCACCTCGCGCGAAGAGCTCAGCGAAGTACTACAGACAGTGCCTTGCGGCCTTCGAGTCATCGAAGTGCACGGTGATCGGTCCCAGCTACGTGAGCGCACCGCATCGCTGGCGCAAGCGGTCTCTGAGCTGAGCTAGCGGAGACACTTGCTTCCGGGGACTGAGATCGCCCCGGGCCGAATAGTGAATCGCACACATTAGCACTTGTTCGAATCGCTTGTGAATGGCAGCTTACTCAGTGGGTTCACAATTGGCTTGAGCGTATTAATTTATTCCTCATTCATTTACGGTCTCCCGGTGTGCCGGTAACTTATCTGCTACCCGAAGCACCAGGGACAACCTTCCGTGGCCTTCGGGGAGCAGCTGCGTTGATTCTTTGCTGAATATCCTGAGACCCCTGAGGACCAACCCCAATGAGCATCATCCGAAAACTCTTGCCGATGGCAGGACATACCCGTGGAAATCGGTCGGCAGCAACTTGCCACTACAAGTGTGGAGACGCGTGCGCGCTACCTACCGAGAACACATCGTCCAATGAGTACTTCCCGCAGATTGCCGACGCGGTGTTATCACGGCGCAAACTGCTAGGCGCGGGCGCGGTCGCCTCTGCGGCCATCGTCATCGGAGCGGACAGCTTGGCTACTCCCTCCGCTCACGCAGACTACGGTTTAGCGCCGCGGGGCGGCGGCCGACTCGAGTTTTCGGCGATCGACCCGGTACCCCGCACGGTAGATGCCGTCACCGTGCCAACCGGCTACAGCTGGGAGCCCATCATTCGTTGGGGCGACCCGTTGTTCTCCGATGCGCCGGTTTTCGATCCGCTGAATCAATCGGCCTCGGCTCAGCAGCGACAATTTGGTTACAACTGCGACTATTTGAACATCATGGCCGACAATGCCGCAGGCAAAAGCGGTGTCCTGGTCTCAAACCACGAATACACCAACGAGGAAATGATGTTCAGCCCGGCATGGTTTGAGCAGAACAAGGATGAAGCACGTCGCGTGGCCATGGCGGCGCATAGCTTCTCCATTGTCGAGGTCCGGCGTTCCAAGAAATCAACGAAGTGGACCTACATGGTCGACGGGGCACGAAACCGGCGGCTACATATGCACACCGAATTCACCATCGACGGCCCGGTGGCCGGTCACGACCTCGTGAAAACCGTGGACGACCCGCAGGGTCGAAGCGTTCTGGGAACCTTGAATAACTGTTCTGGTGGGACGACACCGTGGGGCACGGTGTTAACCGGTGAAGAGAATTTCAATCAATACTTTGAGGGCCGCGGCACGGAGGAAGAGGCCCGCTATGGCATCTACCCCGGGGAAACCACCCGAGGTTGGGAGCTGACCGAGCAACGGTTCGGGCTGAACCATCCCGGATACGAGAATGAGGCGAACCGTTTCGGTTGGATCGTTGAGATTGACCCACAAGATCCCAACTCGACTCCCGTGAAGCATAGTAGCCTCGGACGAATTAAACATGAGGGTGCCAACGTGCGGATTGCTCCGGACGGGCGGGCGGTGGCCTACATGGGGGATGACTCGAAGTTCGAATATCTGTATAAGTTCGTTTCCAAAGAGAAGTACAAGAAAAACGACCGCGCCCACAACTTGAGTTTGCTTTCCGAAGGAGACCTTTTTGTCGCCCGGTTCAACGGCAATTCGCCAGCCAGCGAAATAGATGGCAGTGGCCAACTGCCGCAGGACGGGGCTTTCGACGGCACCGGCGAATGGTTACCGCTGGTCTTAGGCGGAGAATCGATGGTTTCTGGCATGAGCGTGGAGGAAGTACTGGTCTACACGCGAATTGCCGCCGATAAGGCCGGGGGAACCAAGATGGACCGGCCCGAAGATGTTGAACCTAACCCACACACCGGCAAGGTCTACGTGGCCTTAACCAATAATTCTGACCGTGGGCCCGGGCAACTTGCCTCGGCCAATGAGGCGAACCCACGCAACAACAATCGTGATGGGCATGTGCTGGAGTTGACGGAGAACGGCGATGATGCCACCGCCCAGCGCTTCACGTGGACGATCCTACTTGTAGCCGGTGACCCTTCGGTCAACGCGAGCGCCTACTTCTCGGGATACCCGGTGGAGAAAGTTTCTCCCATCTCCTGCCCGGACAACCTTGCCTTCGATTCTGCTGGAAACCTATGGATTTCGACCGACGGGGCCGCCAAAACGATTGGCTACTCGGATGCACTGCACAAAGTGACACTCGAGGGGCCCGAGCGCGGTCGCGTTGAGCAATTCCTTGCGGTCCCTCCCGGTGCGGAAACTTGCGGCCCGCTTATTCACGATCGTGACAACTCGGTGTTCGTGAATGTCCAGCACCCGGGGGAGGGCGGCACCTGGGATGAACCGCAATCCCTGTTCCCGGACTTCGTCGCAGCACCTGACGCGGCGGAACCAGGACAATTCTATGGTCCACGCCCGACGGTCATTCAGGTTTCCCCCTCGGGCACATAGCACCAAACACGCAAATGGCCACCGCCCAAATTGGGCGGTGGCCATTAAATGTCGCGGAACCTAGTCGTTGCCTATATCGACATGGGTCGGATCGAGCACGCGTGAGAGGAAGTCCTTCGTACGCGGCTGCTGCGGGTTACCGATGACTTCAGCGGCAGGGCCGGACTCGACCACCACACCGCCGTCCATGAAGAACACCCGGTCGGCGACATCGCGGGCGAAGGCCATCTCGTGCGTTACCACGAGCATGGTCATTCCGTCCTTGGCGAGGTTTCGCATAATAGACAGAACGTCACCAACGGTTTCCGGATCCAGGGCGCTGGTCGGCTCGTCGAAGAGCATCAGCGATGGATCCATGGACAGTGCTCGAGCGATGGCGACACGCTGTTGCTGACCGCCGGAGAGTTCCGATGGGTAGCGCGTGGCGAGATGCCCCAAGCCAACCTTCTCCAAATTCTCCAGTGCCTTGGCATCTGCGTCGCTCTTCTTACGCTTGAGCACCTTTAGCTGGGCCACGGTGCAGTTCTCCAGCACCGTTAAGTGCGGGAACAGGTTGAACTGCTGGAAGACCATTCCGACTTTGCGTCGCATCTTATCGATGTCAACATCCGGATCGGTGGCCTCGAAACCGCCGACATTGATGGTGCCCCCGTTGGGCTGTTCCAACAGGTTCACGCAGCGCAGGAGCGTGGACTTGCCCGAGCCCGAAGGGCCAATGAGGCAGACAACTTCGCCCGGCTTGACGTTCAGGTCAATGCCCTTGAGCACCTGAACGGGGCCGTACGACTTCTGCAGTCCGGAGATCTCAACTCCAGCTGCCTTAAATTCACTGGTGGGTGCAGCGTTCATTGTAGTTTTCTCCTATCGCTTTCCGCGCCCGGTCTTGGACTCCATGCGGCGGGTCAGCAGGCTCAGCGGAACGGTAATCACCAGATATACGGCACCGGCAACGACCAGCGGAGTAATACCGGCACCCAGCGAGGTAATGCCGTCGCGGCCGAACTTCGTCAATTCGTACTGTCCCGCGACACTTCCAAGAATGAAGGCCAGCGAGGTGTCCTTGGTCAGCAGGATGATTTCGTTGGTCAGTGGCGGCAAGACGATGCGGAAAGCCTGCGGGATCACGATCGTGACCATGGCTCGCCAAGCCGGCATACCCAAGGAGCGGGCAGCTTCGGTCTGGCCCTTCGGCACGGCCTGAAGACCTGCGCGTAGGGTTTCAGCGATGTAGGCGGCGGCAACCAGACCCAACGACACCATGACAATCACGGCGTACGGCCATTTGGCCTCCGGGAAGGCCGAGGGCAGGCCATAGCCTAGGGCCAACAGCACCAACAGGGCTGGAACACCGCGGAAGAATTCGATGTATCCGGTGGCAAACCAGCGGTAGGGGCCAAACGAGGCCATCTTCATCAGTGCGAGGATCAGACCCAGCGTCAACCCGAAGGCGAATGAGATCGCCGTATAGAAAATCGTGTTCTTCAAACCCACGATCAGCAGGTCCGGGAACATCGGCCCGATCTTGTCGAAGGCGAAGAACGAAGTAAGGACCTTCGGCCAATTCATCGAGATCAGAAGGATCGCGACAACGATGATGAAGATCGCGATCTGCGCAATTTTGCTTACGCGGGCACGTTCACGTGCGGTCATAGCCATGTGAGGAAAGCCTTCCAAATAGCGTTGGTCCGAGGTCGTAACCTTCGCTAGCGGCCTCGGACCAACGGTGTATCAGTGTGCTACTTGGTGCCTAGCCACTTCTCGGTGATCTTGGCCAGGTCTCCGGACTCTTCGAGACGGCTCAACGTGGAGTTGACCTTCTCGATGAGTTCCGTGTTGCCCTTGGCCGCAGCAATGCCTAGCTGCTCACCCGTGGAGAATTCATCGACGATCTCAATGTCGTCGATGTCCTTGATGGCGTACCCCATGACGGACTGGTTGCCGAGCGCTGCGTCGATCTGACCGCTGATAAGCGCCTGGAGCTGCAGGCCACTGTCGTCGTAGGCGACAGTTTCCATGCCGTTGTCCTGACCGTAGGACTCACCGGTGGTCGCCTGCTGGACGGCGACGCGCTTGCCCTTGGCCGACTCGAGGTCGGTGATGTCCGAACCCTTACGAGCGATGAGCATCAGGTCATCGTCGAGGTAAGGGTTGGAGAAATCCATGTTGCCCTTGCGTTCCTCGGTGATCGAGAGCGAGGACATGGCCAGATCGCAGTTGGTGCTGAACAGGCCGGACTCGATGGCGTCGAAGGAGGAATCGACGATGCTGGCTTCGAGGTCTAGATCCTTGGCAATTTCGTTTGCTAGGTCAATGTCCAGGCCAACGATCTTGCCGTCCTTGGTGAACTCGAAGGGCTCGTAGGGGATGTCGGAGCAGACGGTGAGTCTACCTTCGGACTTTAGCGGGAACTTCTCTCCTTCAGATTCGGAGGAAGGGCTGCCGCCGCAGGCGGAGAGGGACAGGGCTGCAACGGCGGTGATGGCCAGTGCTGAGGTGAGGCGCTTAGTGATACGCATAAGATCAAGACCTACTTTCGGTAATGCGAGTGGATCATTGCGTACGAATAATCATAACCACGCTCACACTAGAGAGAGACCTACATCACTCTTGAGGCGCTAAGCATAAGCATAACTTAGCCTTATGCGGGATCTCGCGGCTAATCCGCCTCCAGCGCCTGCCGCATGGGCCGCATCTTCGCCCACGACTCGGCAAGCTCGGCCTCCGGTACGGAACCGGGAACGATGCCGCACCCAGCGTAGAGCCGCATTTCCTTTTCGGCCTCCAGCACACCGCCGCGGAGCGCAATACCAAATTCGCCGTCGCCGCGCCCGTCTAGCCAGCCCACCGGTCCGGCATAGGGGCCGCGGTCCATGCCCTCGAGTTTGCGGAGCAAGACTCCCGCTGCCTTGGTCGGCGTGCCGCACACTGCCGCGGTCGGATGGAAAATTTCAACAAGGTCCAGCGCCGTGGGCATCTTCCCATCGGCGTTTGGCTTGAGTTGCGCGCTGACATCGCTGGCCAAATGCCAGACGTTAGGTAACTCCAAAATGAAGGGCTCGCGCGGGGCATTCATGCCGTGGGAGATCGGCGCCAAGGCCTCGGTGAGCGAGTCGATTGCCAACTCATGCTCGGTGCGCTGCTTCGGATCATCCAAGAGCATCCGGGATGGATATTGAGGATCGTGCGAGGGGGCGGTGGCGCGGTCAAGGGTGCCGGCTAATACACGGGCCTCGGCCACTCCGTTGGTGACACGCACCAGCATTTCCGGAGTTGCCCCGACCAAGCCGTCTACCAAGTACGTCCAGCATTTGCCGTAGCCCTCGGTCAGCTTGGCCACCACATGGGCCAAGTCAATCCGTTCGGTACTCTGCGCCAGAATATCTCGGGCCAGCACCAGCTTCGAAATACCGTACTCATCGAACATACCCAGCGCCTGACCTACGGCCTGAACATAGGAGCCAGCGGTGAGCTGACCGCTACTTAAACGAATCGAGCCCCGCGCGCTAGGCATTGACGCTTCGTCCTTGAGCCGGTGAGCTAGGTCAAGTGCTGCCCGGACGTCGAGGCCGGAGGTGTCCTCAGCTGGGGAGTTGACGGTAATCCAGGCCCCGGCACTATCTTGGCCGATGACCACCTGCGGAATGACGAGCCGCGACTCGTAGCTACTGGTGAAGGAGAAGGAGAACGCACCGAAGCACACCAGGGCGCTACCGGGGCGTTGAATGGGGTCGAGAATCGTGGCCGCCGCCCGAATCTGCGCGAACCATTCACGCGCCTGAGTAAACCGGTGTTCCCCTCGGGTGCGAATACTTGCCGCCTCGCCGAATCCCACGAGCCCGTGCCCTTGACGGGTCCAGATTTTCGCCTCGTGAGCAAAAAAGTCACCGAGGGCCGCAAGTTGGGTCGGCGCCAAGGCGAAGGTGAGGCTGGTTAACTCTGGCACCGCTGGCTGTGGTGCATAGGCATGGTCTAGGGGTAATTCGGCAGACATGATAGGGCTAAGCCTACCGCGCGGTGTGCGGATATATTCGGTGCGGTGGTTGCGATCACGCGCCACCACGAGCTAGCTCACGCGCACAGCGCCCTGCTTACCGGTAAACTCGAGACCAGAGGACATAAACCCACAGTCCAAGGCGAGTATTAATGGCTTGTTGCGGGGTAGGGGTTGCCCATCGGATAGAGTGTTGGAAGTTTGGAGGGCTCAACGGCTCCCCGAAAGTCTTCGTCTTTCCGCGATGACCACCCGATGAAAGATAAGTAAGTCGTAGAACTGTGACTGATTCGAAGAGCAACTGGACCGCAGCCGGGCACGACGTGTCCGACTCGATTGAGCTGAATCCCGAAACCTCGGCCCTAGCGGCCGCCATCAATCTTCCCTCGGGCTTTGCGCTGATCGCCGAGGACCCGGAGTTTGGCCCTGCCATCTCCACCGGAATGGCGCGCGTCGAGAAGCTATTACGCGACGCGATCGCCAACTCGGATCCGCTGATTGACGCCACGAGCCGACATCTGGTCGAGGCCGGTGGCAAACGCGTGCGCCCGCTACTGGTCTTGCTCACGGCACTGCTGGGTGAAGGAATCAACGACGAGGTCATCAAGGCCGCCGCAGTGGTGGAACTGACCCATCTGGCGACCCTGTACCACGATGATGTGATGGACTCCGCTCCCATGCGTCGCGGGGCCCCTACCGCCCACGAGGTGTGGGGCAACTCTGTGGCCATTCTGGCCGGCGACCTGATCTTCGCCCGTGCCTCGGTGTTCGGCGCCGAACTCGGCCCCGAAGCCGTAAGCTGGCAGGCCCGCACCTTCGAGCGCCTCTGTCTTGGGCAGCTGCATGAATCCATCGGCCCGCGGGAATCCGATGATCCGATCGATCACCACATTCAGGTCATCAGCGACAAGACCGCCTCCTTGTTGGCCACCTCAGGAGCCTTCGGTGCCCAGTTCGGCAAGATCCCGGAACTAGTGCCGGTGCTGCGCGAATATGGCGAGAAGGTTGGAGTTGCCTTCCAGGTCGCCGACGATGTGATCGACATTGCCTCCACCACCGCGAGCTCCGGAAAGACCCCGGGTACCGATCTTCGCGAGGGTGTGCCGACCCTGCCGGTCCTCTTGCTGCGTAAGGCTGCCGCCGCCGGCGATGCCCATGCGGCGCAAATCGTTGAGCTCGTCGACTCGGATTTGAGCACCGATGAAGCACTGGCCGAGGCCGTCGAGGCTTTGCGCGCTCACCAAGCCATTAAGGATGCGTGGCTGGTGGCCCGTCGCTGGGCCGATGAGGCGATCGCCGTGCTCGAGCCCCTCCCGGAAGGCACTATCAAGGCCGCATTGACGGCTTTCGCAGACGCCGTGGTGACCCGCGAGGCCTAAGCGATGTAGACGCTGCGGTTAGCGGAAACGTAGCTCGAGAGATTCGGACTGCTGCCCCAGACGCCGCGGCGTCTCGAAGGTCACCATGCTATTGGCGCTCTGCTCGTCCGCGCTAAATAGCAGGTGAGGCCGGAGCACCTGAATGTGGTCCGGTAACTCGGTTTCGGTGGCGGTATATCCTTCGGGAACAAGAAGCACCGCTGCATGCGAACGTTTCGTTCCCTCGCTTATGGTGACTGCTGCGCGTAAGCCGAGCGTGGCGAATGTTTCGGTGTCAACGCAAGACGTTGTGCGGCTCTCCCCGCCGTGGAGTTCCAAGACTCCGCACACACTCGTGCCTCGGGTGATGGGAATGACCCAGAAATTGGCGTGTTCGTTGCGCACGAGGAGCCGGGCGTCGTCGGTGGACACGAGTTCCCCGGTGGCCGGGTCGGCCACTTGAGGCACCGGCGGACGTTCGCTTGCCGCTGGCTCATTGAGCTCGGGAATCATCGAATATAAGTGGCGTTGCTCCGTGCAACCAACCATGCTGGCGACCAGCAGTAGTGCCAGAAGGCCCTGCCCGATGCTCCGATGCCCAACCTTCGTCATGGCCCGAGTCTACGACGGGCAATACGAGCTGGGTAGGGGATCGGGGTGCAGGGGGCTGCTTAGAGCCGCACGAAGCTCGGCGGCCTTGCGGGCTCGTTTTTCAACCGGTACCCGGTGCCGCAGATGACCATAGAGGTTGTCGTCTGCGTAACGCGGAAATAGGTGTTGATGGTAGTGCCAGACATGCTGGTTGCCCGAAGGCTCATTGTGTTGCCGGGTGCTGGTGCCCTCTGGACTCCACGCAATTTTCATCGCCAACGCCACACGCCGGGTCTCGCGCATTATGGCGGAGCCAGTTTCCTCGTCTAGGTCATAGAGGGCCTCGAGGTGGGCGTTGGGAATGATCATCACATGCCCGCCGTAAGGACCGAACCCGTCGCACGCCATGATGGCGGCGACAAGTTCGGTCTGAAAGATCAAATCGGTGGGTGCGCAGTAGTTGCCCTCACTGAATTCACGGTGATTGACCAGTTCGCAGAACGGACACTGGTAATTTTCCGGTGCGTGAGAGCGGTAGAGCATTAGTGCTCAAGCTCCCTGCTCAGCTCCTCGAAAACCCAGCTGAACATGTCAAAGACGAATTCGCTGAAGGTACCCTCTTCGCTTGTCCATGAACCGCGAGCATTGTTTCGGCGGTACACGATCGGGTCGGGCACTTCCAACTGGTTGGTCTTGAAGCCCCATACGAACTTCTCTTCCTCGTCTTCGAGGAACAGCAGGTAGTCGTCTTCGATTTCAAGCTCTTCGGGATCGAAGAAGTAGTGGTACGCCTCCATGAAGTCTTCGTTATTGCCCAGCGCCAAATAAAACTCTTCGAGAACCATTGGGATCTCGAAGTCATGCTCGGCGAGGGCATCGCGAAGTTCCTGACGGCTCAGGCCGTCGGCTTCCTGCCACTGGTCCTCTAGGTACTTCGGAACGAGCGAACGGAACTTCTCAAGAAACATGTCAGCCATGTTCCAATCCTATCTAGATTTAGCCCAGCTCAAGTGCGCTCAGCGCGATCCACAACTGCACTCGATCGGCGGTGGCGTTCGGGTCATAACCAGAGAGCTCGGCGATCTGCTGCATGCGGTAGCGCACCGTATTGCGGTGTAATCCCAGCGCCTCGGCCACGGCACCTACGGACCCGTCACGGTTCAGGTATTCACGCAGGGTCTCCATGAGATCGGACTCGTGGGCCGCGTCGAATTCCAGCAACGGACCTAGGGCCTCCTGCGCCAGATCCTGCAGGGGGACGTCGCGCGCCGCGAGCAGTAATGAGGTCAGGGAGAGTTTTGTGGGCAGGTTTACTCGATCGCCGTGACGTAGGGCTTCGAGTGCCTCAAAGTAGCTCCAACGGATGCCGGTGGTGTTGGGGTATCGGCCGCCGTAACCGACGGTGGCTTTGATACCTGCACCCTCGAGGTAGTGATCCAGTCGTTCAATGGCTTGCGGGTCGCCGTGGTTGGAGAGGATAACGGCCAGCCGGTCTTCGACAATTGCCGACACTTCGGATTCGAATTCCGGGGGTAGCGGGAGATTGTGTAACCGTTCGGCATCCTTGCTGGCCTGGACCAGCACGACCACATGTTCGCGCTGTGGGTTCAGTCCTAGGGCCGCGAACCTCGCCACTGCATCCGAGCCGGAGAGCGAACCTGCCGCCAGGTCGGCTAAGACCTGACCGTGGGCGTGCCGTTGCGAGACACGCAGGGCCGCCTTATTGGCTAGTTCGAGCCCGATCAGCGACTGGGCATACTCGACTAGGCCGTCGCGCTCATACGGTTCGGCGAGATATAACGTGCAGCGGTCGCGGACTCCGGTAGCAATGGGGAGCGAATGCCATTGCCGCGAGTCCTCGACGGTGCCGTGGATAAATTCACCGTACAGGCTCAGGGCCACGTCGGTGTTGAGCATGCGTGAGAGTGTGCTCAGCATGGAGTCGAGGTTGGAGGACAGCAGGGTTTGCGTCAGCCGCTGGTGTGAACGCAGCAGGCGTTCGAGTCGTTGCAGGTGATCGGCGTTATGCGCCTCGGCAATCAACCGGGTAATGGCCGCAAAGGGCGTCTGGTAGGGGACCTCAAATACCGCGAGCCCCACTTCCGCGGCGGTCTGCATGATCGTCTGCGGCACATTCTTATGGCCCAGCCCCGTGCCGAAGCCAAGGGCCACCACGTCATTGGCCGCCAAGGTGCGCACGAATTCACGCTGGCTCGCCGTGGTCTTTTGGCGCACCCCGGTGGTCAGAACGATCTCGCGTCCTGTCAGGAACTTGGAAGGATCGAGCAATTCGGTGACGGCACTCCAAGTGATGGGTATGTCGTCCGCGCTGGCATGGGCATTTAGTGCGCGCAAATTTAGCTCGCCTTGTGCCAACAGGGCGCGTAAGGTGATTGCCATAAGGCAATTCTAGGGCGTCTTGCCGCTCTTTCGCCCTGCCCTCGTGTCCACATCTTGAACATTTTTTCCGATTTTCCGCCCACTACGTGGACATCTGGGCTAGCTTAGACCTATGAGCACTCCATCGTCACTTAAGGGCGGTTCGGCGGCCCCGAAGAAGCGCGAGACTTTTTCCTCGCGTAAGCTCTTCATTCTTTCGGCCGTAGGTTCCGCGGTTGGCTTGGGAAACATCTGGCGTTTCCCCTACGTCGCGTATGAGAACGGCGGCGGCGCATTCTTGATCCCCTATCTGGTGGCGATTTTGTGTGCCGGTATCCCACTGCTATTCCTCGACTACGCCATCGGCCACCGCTACCGCGGTTCGGCCCCACTGGCTTATCGTCGCCTGAACCGCAAGGCCGAAATGATCGGCTGGTGGCAGGTGCTGATCTGCTTCATCATCGCCATCTACTACGCCGCAATTATCGCGTGGGCGGCCATGTACTGTTGGTTCTCCATCAATAAGGCATGGGATAACAATGCCGACGGCGCCGGTGCTTTCTTCCAGGGCGACTTCCTGAAGGTTGCCGATGGCGCCGGGGTGTCCTTCGACTACGTCCCGAATATTTTCGTGCCGATGTTGGCCGTCTGGCTGATCACGGTGATCATCATGGTCGCCGGCGTGAACAAGGGTATTGCCCGCGCCAACGCGGTCTTCATGCCGCTGCTGATTGTGATGTTCTTGATCTTGGTCATCCAGTCGGTGTTCCTCCCCGGCGCGGCCGAGGGCCTGAACGCGTTCTTCACTCCGAACTTCGAGGCCTTGCTGAATCCCGGTGTGTGGGCAGCCGCCTTCGGACACATTTTCTTCTCGCTGTCCGTGGCCTTCGGCATTATGATCACCTACTCCTCGTACATGAAGCGCAAGAGCGACCTGACCGGCGCCGGCTACACCGTGGCCTTCGCCAACTCCAGCTTCGAGTTGCTCGCCGGTATCGGCGTGTTCGCGGCCTTGGGCTTCATGGCCCACAACACCAACGCGGCCGTGGGCGACGTAGCCTCGGGTGGTATTGGACTGGCCTTCATTGCCTTCCCAACCATCGTCTCCAACGCGCCGCTTGGCTCGTTGATCGGTGTGCTGTTCTTCGGTTCCTTGGTCTTCGCGGGCTTGACCTCGCTGATCTCGATCCTCGAGGTGATCGTGGCGGCATTCCAAGACAAGCTGGGTTGGAACCGCAAGGCGGCCACTCTGGTGGTCACGATTCCGGTGGCACTCATCTCGCTGGTGCTCTTCCCAACCACTACCGGCCTGTATCTGCTGGACACGATGGATGCCTTCGTGAACCAGTTCGGCATTCTGGCCGCGGCACTGGTTTCCGTGATCGTGGTAGGCGCTGGCCTCGGCGCATTGCCGAAGCTGGCCAAGCACATGAACCGCTTCAGCTCCGTGAAGTTGGGCACCGGTTGGAAGGTCCTGGTCGGCGGCATTGCCCCGGCGGCCCTGGGCTACATGCTCATCAACGAAATTCAGACCAAGCTGTCTGCGCAGTACTCGGATTACCCAGCCTGGTTCAACGGCATCTTCGGTTGGGGAATGGCCGGGTTGCTGATCGTCGGCGCCCTATTGCTTTCGCTGATTCCGTGGAGCCGCAGTTCGAAGGTCGCGGACCCGGAGTTCGAGGGCTACCAAAAGGCGGTCGAACGGGATGAAGTCCCCGAAACCTCCGGAAAGGAGTACTAGCCATGACTGCTTTGGCTATTGTCTTCATGATCATCGCGATGCTGACCATTTGGGGAGGACTGGCCCTGTCCATGCTCAACCTCTCCCGTCACCCCGAGCCCGAAGAAGACGAGGAGTACCTCGCCGATAACGCAACCTAGGCTCGCTCGCTCGGTCACAAAGACGCCGACTCTTTGCCGTGGATCACGTCCGCGACAAGGGGTCGGCGCTTTTCGTGCAACTGCACGGTAACTTCCGGGATGCACTGTGCATCATTCCGTGGAGCGCGGCCCCTCACGCTCCTATTCTTCTTGGTAGGTTTACAAGCTTGTCCGGTACCGGACAGCCAGTGTTTATGAAAGGAAGTTACGGTGGACGTTACCTACCGCATCGAGCAGAAGCGCAAGCTCAACGGCCCATTCCCCGGCCCAAAGTCGCAGGCTCTGGCCGAACGCCGGACCAAGGCGGTAGCCGCTGGCGTGGCCTCGACCCTGCCGGTGTACGCCGCAGACGTTGACGGCGGCATCATCGTCGATGTCGACGGCAACCAGCTGATCGACCTCGGCTCCGGCATCGCCGTGACCACCGTTGGTGCTTCCAACCAGGCCGTGGCCAAGGCCGTGGCCGAGCAGGCCCAGCGTTTCACCCACACCTGCTTCATGGTGGCCCCGTACGAGAACTACGTGGAGCTGGCCGAGAAGCTCGTGGCCATCACCCCAGGTGACTTCGAGAAGAAGGCCGTCCTGTTCAACTCCGGCGCCGAAGCCGTTGAGAACGCCATCAAGGTTGCGCGTATCGCCACCGGCCGCCAGGCCGTTGTGGCCTTCGACCACGCCTACCACGGCCGCACCAACCTCACCATGGGTTTGACCGCGAAGGCCGCTCCGTACAAGCGTGGCTTCGGTCCGCTGGCACCGGAGATCTACCGCATGCCGATGAGCTACCCATTCCGCGAAGAGAACCCGAACATCTCGGGTAAGGAAGCTGCTGAGCGCGCCATCCTCGCCATGGAGAAGCAGATCGGTGGCGACCAGATCGCCGCGATCATCATCGAGCCAATTCAGGGCGAGGGCGGCTTCATCGTTCCGGCCGAAGGCTTCCTGCCGCGCGTGGCCGAGTGGGCCAAGGAAAACGGCATCGTGTTCATCTCCGACGAGGTGCAGGCAGGCTTCGCCCGCTCCGGCGCTTGGTTCGCCTCCGACATCGAGGGGATCGAACCGGACCTGGTCACCGTGGCTAAGGGTATTGCCGGCGGCATGCCGCTGTCCGGTGTGGTGGGCCGCGCCGAACTGCTGGACTCCGTGCACGGCGGCGGACTGGGTGGCACCTACGGTGGTAACCCGGTGGCCGTGGCCGCAGCCTTGGAGAGCATCAAGTTCATGGAAGAGCAGGACCTGGCCGGGCGTGCCCGCGAGATCGAGGCCCAGTTCTTCGAGCGCTTCACCGCTCTGCAGAAGGACGTGCCAGCCCTCGGCGACGTGCGCGGACGTGGCGCAATGATCGCACTGGAGTTCGTCAAGGCCGGCGGCATCGAGCCTGATGCCGCGCTGACCAAGAAGATCGCCGACGAGTGCCTGGCACAGGGCGTGCTGATCCTCACCTGCGGCACCTACGGCAACGTAGTGCGCCTGCTGCCGCCACTGGTCATCGGTGACGAGCTGCTCGGCGAAGCCTTTGATGTGCTCGAGGCAGCCATCCGCAAGCATGCCTAAGTCGCCTTCCCCTGATTGGGCGGCCTAGGCTACGATAAATCGCTGGCCACGCACCTTTCGTGCGTGGCCAGCGATTTTATTTTTTAGACGAGTTTCTTCGGTTCCGCTCCACGCACCACTCGTGGGGCACGGAATAGATCGATCATGATCAGTGCGACAGCAATCCACACCAGAATGAACCCAGCCCAACGTTCGGGCGGCATGTGCTCGCCAAAGACCAGCAAACCCAACAAGAACTGCAACAGCGGGGCCAAGAACTGCAAGGACCCCACGGTGCTCAGCGGTAGCCGCCGCGCCGCGCCCCCGAAGAGCAATAGAGGCACCGCCGTAATCACGCCGCTGGCGGCTAGCAGCCAGAACCCGCCGGCCGAGCTTCCGAGCGTCGCCGACTCACCGCGGGCGGCAAGGTAGAGAATAAAGGCCAAGGCGAAGGGGGAGAGCAGGAGGGTCTCCATGCTTAGCGTCACGAGCGCGCTGCCCTTCTGACCGACCTGGTTCTTCACGAGGCCGTAGAAGCCAAAGGAAAAGGCCAAGCCGAGAGAAATCCAGGGGATGCTTCCCAGCGCCACGGTCAGCACGAGCACCGCGGTCCCGGCGAAGCCAAGGGCCGTCCATTGCAACTTCGTCAGTCGCTCCTTGAGGATGACCACGCCTAAGAGCATCGCCACGATGGGGTTGATGAAGTATCCCAACGAGGCCTCCAGCACATGGCCGGTGAGCACCGCGACGGCATAGAGCACCCAGTTAGCGGCGATCAGCACGCTGGCTATCGCCAAGCGTCCCGTGGTTGCTCCATCCCGGAATAGCGCGAAGAAATCCTTTAACTGGCTGGTGGCGGCTAGGAGCACCGCGCAGAGCACCAGCGAGAAGACAACACGCGCCCCAACGAACTCGAAGGCCGAGATCTGCGGAAGGGTGAGAAAGTACAGAGGGAGCAACCCCCACATGAGATAGGCGCTGACGCCCTGAAGAATTCCTACGGTACGCTGCGACGTTGGGGAGTGTGCGGATGAAGCCATATAAGTACTAACCACACGGGAAGTTTATTATTCCTCATTAGTGTCCCTATATGACGTTGTTCACCTCGCTAGACTTTGCAGGTGGCCAAACTTTTCGTGGATCTCGAACCCTTGCGCTTTTCTCCGGCATTCCGACGCCTGTGGTTGGGTAATTCGCTGTCGGCTATCGGTACGCAGATGACCGTCATTACCGTCAGCCTTCAGGTCTACGCGTTGACCACGTCAAGCTTCTCCGTGGGACTACTCGGTGCTTTCACACTGGTGCCGCTGATCATTGCTGGGCTCTATGGCGGAGCAATCGCCGATGCCCACGACCGACGAAAAGTCGCGCTCGGATCGGCTCTGGTCTTGTGGGCGGTATCGGCAACCCTAGCCATCGGGGCGTGGATCGGTGTCGATAACGTCTGGTGGCTATATGGGCTCATGGCGGTCCATTCGGGAGCAGCGGGAATCAATCAACCCACCAGAGGAGCCATCATTCCCAAACTGGTGGGAACCCGGTTACTGCCGGCAGCAAACTCGCTGAACATGATGACCTTTTCAATCGCGATGATGCTGGGGCCCATGCTCGGAGGGCTACTCGTAGCCCAGTATGGCTACCGTTGGACCTACACCATCGACGCGGTGACCTTCACCGCCGCCGTGTAGTCCGTGTATCGGCTACCGCCCATGCCAATGGCCGAAAAACCCACGGTGCGTGGCCTGCGATCGGTACGCGAGGGGTTTCAATTCCTGGCCACCCAACCCGATATCCGCATGACCTTCCTGATCGACTTGGCGGCCATGATTCTGGCCGCCCCGCGGGTGCTACTGCCAGCGATCGCTGCGTTGGCACTGGGAGGCGGAGAAACCACAGTGGGTCTGCTACTTGCCGCGGCGGCCGGTGGGGCCATGCTGGTCGGTCTGTTTTCGGGATCCCTGAGCCATCTGCGGCGGCACGGAATCGCGGTATTCGTCAGTGTCTGCTTGTGGGGGCTCTGCATCAGTGGGCTGGGGCTGGTGGTTCTGCTGGCCTTGGGGCATGGCGGTGCGGCCGTGGCTTCCCCGATATGGGTGATCTTAGCGGTGCTGGCCATGCTTGCCGCCGGGGCAGCTGATTCGGTTTCGGCGATCTTCCGAACCACCATCTTGCAGTCCGCTGCACCAGATCACCTGCGCGGCAGACTCCAAGGAGTCTTTATTGTGGTCGTCGCTGGCGGTCCGCATGTCGGGGGCATGCTGGCCGGAGCCTCGGCAACCGTTCTCGGTGAGCCCTGGGTGCTAATCGTCGGGGGACTAGCCTGTGTCCTGGCCGCCAGTGCGCTGATGCGCCGGCAACCGGGCTTTCTCGCCTATGACGCACACCGCACCGAACAAGGCGTGGTTGAGGAACCATAATCGTCAACACGGCGTTTAATAGGACGTAGCGCAACCGTTCGAACTATGGGGAGTACCTAAATTGACCGTGCACCAACATAACAATGGGTTGAAGACCGCCGTACTGCTCGGTGGCATGTTTGCCATTTTGCTGGTCATCGGCTCAATTATCGCCTCCAGCACGCGTAACAGTAGCTTCATCATTATCTTCGCGTTGATCGGTTTGGGCACCACCGCCTACGGCTACTGGAACAGTGACAAGATTGCCCTGCGCTCCATGCACGCCTACCCGGTGACCGAGGCAGACCAGCCGGTGATGTATCGGATCGTTCGCGAACTATCGATGACCGCCCAGCAGCCGATGCCGCGGCTCTACATGTCACCGACGATGTCACCCAATGCGTTCGCCACCGGACGCAACCCGCAGAACGCGGCCGTTTGCTGTACGGAAGGCATCATGCAGTTGCTTGACGAGCGTGAGCTGCGCGGCGTTCTGGGCCACGAACTAATGCACGTGTATAACCGAGACATTCTCACCTCTTCGGTGGCGGCAGCCATTGCCGGCGTGATCACCTCCATCGCCCAGTTCTTGCTGTTTTTCGGTGGTGGCAGCTCCAGCAACGACAACCGTGGCGTGAACCCGCTGGCGTTGATCGCCCTCTCGCTGCTGGCACCCATCGCCGCCTCGGTGATTCAGATGGCCGTGAGCCGCACCCGCGAATTCGACGCCGACGAGGACGGTGCTCGCCTGACCAATGACCCGCTGGCGCTAGCCAGTGCGCTACGTCGATTGGAAACCGGCATCAGTGCCTCACCGTTAAAGCAGGATCAGCGGGTGGTGAACAGCTCTCACCTGATGATTGCCAACCCCTTTGGTTCCAAGCTTCGGCAGATGTTCTCCACTCACCCTCAAATGGACCAGCGGATCGCTCGCCTGGAAGCAATGGCCGGTGGCCGCGGGTACTAAGCCCGTAACGCCTACGCCAGATGGCGTCTGCCCAGTATCGGGTAGGCGCCATTTTTACACCCTTCGGTGATCAGCGATGGGGAGAAGTACCCGGTCGGTCGCATTGCCTCGGCTGGGAAATAATCATAGGCTTGTAGATATGAAATCATCACGCAAAATCACTGCAGTCGCTTCGATCGTTCTGGCCGCTTCCTTGGGCCTAGCCGGTTGCGGCGACAACGGTGCCACTGGCGAGACCGGTGCATCGCAGGAGCAGCAGCAGCCCGCTAACCAGCAGATGACCGCCGACAACTTTGTGCAGCGCATGTCCGACGCGCAGTACAAGGCCGGTACCGCTCACATGAACATGAAGATGAATGCTGCCGGCACCGACATGAACATTGACGCCGACATCAAGATCGCCGAAGATCCCAAAGATGTCGCGATGAAGATGACGATGCCGATTCAGGATATGAAGGCAGTCATGATTCTCATCGGCAACGAGCTCTACATGAACATGGGCGACGCCACGCAGAACAAGTTCACCAAGCTCCCTGACTCGATGAAGGAGCAGATGAACTTCGACCAGATCACCTCGCAGATGAACCCGGCCGCCAGCGCCGAGCAGCTCAAGAGCGCACTGAAGGACTTCAAGGCCGAGGCCGGAGAAGAGATCGACGGTGTGAAGACCACCAAGTACGTGCTGACCGTCGACACCAAGAAGGCCATGGAAGCCTCGGGGCAGAGCGAGCAGTTGCCGCCGGAAGCACTCAAGCAGCTCGGTGACACCCTGACCTACGAGATGTACGTTGGCGATGCCGATGACCTTCCGCGCCGTATGGTGATGAATGTTGCAGATACTCCGATGACCGCCAACTTCTCCAAGTGGGGCGAAGATGTGACGATCGAGGCTCCGGCCGAAGACGAGCTCATCGAAATGCCAGGCATGTAATCACGAGCTCACTGCTCGCGATTCCGTGGCTCAATACACGCAAGGCACCGACCGCCAAGTCGGTGCCTTTCGTGTATCAGCACGAGGCTCTAGCCGACGTTCACGTTTAGCGGCGTGAAGTGCGCGGATGCGGATAGTTCCATAGAGCCACTGGTTACAGCGGTTCGCGCGACTTGTCGAGCAAATGTCCGTGGTCGTGAAGCACGAGAAATACCGATGGAGGAAGATTGAAGGCTTGGAAAATCCCAGCTGTGGTGATCACCGCAGGCCTAGCGCTAACCGGATGCACGGCTGTGGAGGTAGAACCAGCTCCGCAAACCGCACCGGCTGTCCCCACCGATTCGAAGATGGCCTCGGAGACCGCGGGGCACGAGGGGCCCTGGACCGTCGATGATGTGAAGGTTTCTGGCGCTACCGCCGAGCTTGAAGCCCAAGCTCAGCAGGCTCTAGATTCGCACGTTGCTTACTATGCCGGTATTAGCGGTGGAAAATACGGCCAGCATCTCTACGCGCTGAATGCCGGAGGTATTGACCGTTGGCTCAATATCACCGAAGTAAAGTCCGATATGCACGGAGCCGTTGAGTTCGTGCTGGATAGCTACTACACATCACCGGCCCTGCGATCAGTGGCGACACGGGAAGTCTGTAGCTTGCTGCGTTTCGGCACCGCCGACAAGGAAGCCCTTTCGGGCCTCCAATCGCTAACCCTTACCGCAACCGATACTGGGGAAAGCTTCACAGTCTCCGATGATGTGCAGTGCTGATAGTTAGGCGGCGGATCATACCGAAGCGCGTACGTCGAAAGAGCGCCGCGCTTCGTAGACGGAGCCCTAGCGCTACGGATAAAAAGTAAGAGCCGTTGCCACCAAAATGGTGGCAACGGCTCTTCACCCGTCTGCGGACCCTGTTCGGGCTATAGACCCCTGTAAGTCGCTGACGCGCGTAGCTGCGAAACTCTAGCGGAAGTTCACGAACTGCAGGTCGGCCTCTTCGAAGTCCTTCAGCAAGGCGATCGTTGCCTGAAGGTCGTCGCGGGACTTGGAGGAGACGCGGAGCTCATCGCCCTGGATGGTGGACTTCACGCCCTTGGGGCCCTCGTCACGAATGAGCTTGTTGATCTTCTTGGCTACATCCTGGGCGATGCCCTCCTTGATGCTGGCCTCGATGCGGTACTCCTTACCCGAAGCGTAAGGTTCGCCGGCATCCAACGACTTCAGCGAGATGTTGCGCTTGACCAGCTTGGACTGGAAAACATCCAAGACTGCCTTGACGCGCTCTTCCGAGCTGGCCTTCATCAGGATCTTCTCGCCCGAGAAATCGATCTCGGCCCCGACGCCCTTGAAGTCATAGCGCTGGGCGATCTCCTTCTGCGCCTGATTCAAGGCGTTGGACACTTCCTGGCTGTCGACCTTGCTGACCACGTCGAATGTGGAATCACTTGCCATGTTGTTGCTCCTTTGGCGTCGGGAAATGGGTCAAATTCGCTTCATAGCCTACCGGTTTAGCGATGCCCTTACAGGCTGTGAGCAGGGTTACAGCCAATATAGCCCCCTCGATTTCACATCATCCGGATTCTCATGTAGAGTTATTTCTCGTTCCGACAAGAACAAACTCGGCAGATTACCCGAGCGGCCAAAGGGGGCTGACTGTAAATCAGCTGGCAATGCCTACGGGGGTTCGAATCCCTCATCTGCCACCGAGTGAAAATCTCCCAGATCATGGATCTGGGAGATTTTTCGTTAACCGCACGTTTTCTGTGGCGCGTGAGGCACGCCTCAATGGGAGTTCTCCGCCAAATTCCGCTACCGTGTAAGCATGGCAACACGAAATGTAACCGAAGCCGACTTTGCGCAGCTGATTGATCAGAACGAAATCGTTCTCGTCGATTTCTGGGCCGACTGGTGTGGCCCATGCAAGCAGTTCGCTCCGGTCTATGAGCAGATCTCGGAGAAGTTCACCGACGTGATCTTTGCGAAGGTAGATACCGAGGCCGAGCAGGGTCTAGCCCGCGCGGCAAACATTACCTCCATTCCCACGCTGATGGCCTTCCGTGAGAAGGTTCTGGTCTTCTCGCAGCCCGGCGCACTGAACGCCGCCCAGCTGGAGGACCTGGTTACCGCGGTAAAGGGCATCGACATGTCCGAAGTTCACGCACAGATCGCCGAAGAGGCCAGTGGACAGTCCGAAGCCTAAGCGAGGATGCCCGCAGGACTATCGATTGCGGTGGTCCAGCGGTGCATAACGCGGTCCAAAAGCTTGCTTGCGGACCCCGGACAGCTGCAAGAGCCGCACAACTCGTTGGCGGTGTCCACGGTAAGGCTCCAGCAGCGAGAGCATCGTCGCATCGTCGACACGGTGACCGGTGAGCACCTGCCCGACGAAATCAGCAAGATGAAAATCACCGACGGAGATGTGGTCGGCAGACCCATGCGAACGTTGCAGGGTCTCTGCCACCGTCCACGGACCAATGCCCGGCACGGCCAGTAGCGCCGCTTCTAAAGTTCCGGGCGGTCGCGCCTGAGGCTTGCTTGTCTCCAACTCTTCAGGACCCCACCATTCCAATCGGCTGGCCGCCTCGGCCAGATGCCGCAGGGTGGTGGCTCGCGAGGCATCGACCCGTGCCGCCTGCCAATCCCAGCGTTTGAGCCCTAAGATCTCGCGCGGAGTAGGGAACAAGCGCAGCGAAGCCGGGCAGGGCCCCGGCGCCTGACGCCCCGCATGCCGGATCAACCAGCGCCACGCGTAGTTCGCCTCGATACCGGTCACCCGTTGCTCCAACACCGCCCCCGCGGCCGGAACAAAGACCCGTGAGGTGCGCGGAAGTACCAACGCTCGATGCAGACTCCGGCTACGTTGCACCAATTCCGGTAGCCCGCTAAAGAATGCCGGATCGTCAAAGGCCGACCAGTCATCGCCGGCCCCGAACAGTTGCGGAACCTGATCGGCCGCCCAACGAGCCCCGGGGCCATACGCGACGAAACACACCCCGGCACCCGGATCGGGAAGAGTCACGTGAAGGGTTGCGTCACCGAGCGGCGTGTCGAGTGCCAGCCACGCTTCCGTGCGCTCAAGCCGGATCGTCGGGTCGCCCAGCCCGCGCCGAAAGATACTCCAAGAGCTCAGCAGATCGACGGGGTGCTCGGGCTGATAACGGCCGCGGACCTCGGAGCTACTCTGTCCGTTCATCATCACCCCCACCCCTAGCTGTTCGCACACTTCAAGTTTTGGACGAAGAATGACGCCAAGCTACGTAAGACATCTTCGTTTATGACGACCGCCGGTAAGGTACTTGACATGAAGTATGCCCCCACTGTGCTAGATCTCATCGGTAATACGCCACTGGTCAAACTCAACCATGTCACCGATGGCATCAAGGCAACAATCTTGGTCAAACTTGAATACTTGAATCCCGGCGGTTCCATCAAGGATCGTATCGCCCTGAAGATGGTGGAACGTGCCGAAGCAACCGGTGCCCTGAAGCCGGGCGGCACCATCGTGGAACCTACCAGCGGCAACACCGGAGTCGGTCTGGCAATGGTGGGCCAGCTAAAGGGGTATAAAACCGTCTTCGTGACCCCCGATAAGGTCGGCGAAGAGAAGCGCGACGTGTTGCGCGCCTACGGTGCCGATGTGGTGGTCACCCGCACCGATGTCGCCCCGGAATCCCCGGAGTCTTATTACGGCGTCTCGGATCGCCTCGTTCGGGAAATTGACGGCGCCTACAAGCCGGACCAGTTTTCGAACCCGGGCGCCCCGGAGAGCCACTTCGAAACCACCGGCCCCGAGATCTGGAACGACACCGATGGGCGCCTGACTCATGTGGTGATTGGCGCCGGCACCGGTGGCACCATCACCGGCACGGGGCGCTACCTGAAGCAGGTTTCCGCCGATCGACCCGGTGGACCGGTCAAGGTCATCGCCGCCGATCCCGACGGGTCGGTCTATTCCGGCGGCAGCGGACGCCCCTTCCAGGTCGAAGGCGTCGGCGAGGATATGTGGCCGGGCAACTACGACCCTTCCGTACCTGACAGCGTGGTGCCGGTCAGTGACGCGGAGTCCTTCGCCATGACTCAGCGCCTGGCTAAGGAAGAAGGGCTGCTGCTTGGTGGTTCCTCGGGAATGGCCGTCGCCGCCGCATTGCGCAGCGCCAAAGACCTCTCCGAAGATGACATCGTGGTTGTCATTGCCCCCGACGGAGGCCGCGGCTACCTTGCCAAGATCTTCAATGAACCATGGATGCTCCAGCAAGGCTTCAGCATTGCCGAGGATGCACCCCTAGCGGCGCTCAGCGCAGCAGGAACCGGATCCACCCCGGTCATTGACCTGCAGGCCACGCTCAGCGAAGCAGCGGCAACGCTCAGCGCCTCCGGTGGTAGTGCCGCAATTGTGGCAAGCCGCCGTTTACCCGCCCGTATCGGTGAGGTTCGCGGTGTGCTGAGCGCAACCATCCTTACGGATGCCTTGTTGGCCGGGATAAGCCCAGAAACCCCCGTCTCCGAACTGACCGATCTGCCCAAGCCACTAATCGGTGCCGGACAACCCGTCGCCGATGCCCGCGCAGCCTTGGATAGCTGCCCGGTCCTGCTGATCACCGAACACGGGGACATCACCCGCGGACTGAACGCCGCGGAACTGCTGGCCCACACCTCAACTCACCACGCCTAGTTAGGAGCATCCCCTATGAGCCATGTCGAGGGATTCAACACTCGATTCGTGCACGCCGGACAGGAATTCGAACCACGCACCGGCGCCGTGGTGCCCCCGGTGCACTTCTCCACCACCTACGCCCCAGAAGCTATCGGGCAGCTGCGCGCCGGCTATGACTACGGGCGCGGCACCAACCCGACGCGAGATTCATTGCAGACCCAGCTAGCCGCCGCGGAGCAGGGCACTCACGCCTTCTCCTTCGGCTCGGGCCTTGCTGCGGAAGACTCGCTGATTCGAGCTATTCTGCGTCCCGGGGATCACATTGTGCTCGGCAATGACGTCTACGGCGGCACCTACCGTCTGCTCACCCGCGTGCTGGGTCCGTGGGGAATCGGCAGCACCCCGGTGGACATGTCCGATGCCAACGCGGTAGCCGCGGCCATCGAGGCCAACGGCGCCAAATTGGTGTGGGTGGAGACGCCCTCGAACCCGATGATGAAGATTACCGACATTGCCGCGCTCGCCGAGATCGCACACGCCGCCGGTGCATTGCTGGTCGTAGATAATACCTTCGCCAGCCCGTTCCTGCAGCAGCCGCTGAGTCTCTGTGCCGATATCGTGGTGCATTCGACGACCAAGTACATCGGCGGACACTCCGATGTGGTTGGCGGCGCAGTAGTGGTCAAGGATGAGGCGTTGGCTGAGCAGATCGGATTCATCCAGTTTGCCGTCGGTGCCGTTTCCGGGCCCATGGATGCCTACTTGACCACCCGCGGGCTCAAGACCCTCGGGGTGCGCATGCGGGCACATAGTGAAAATGCCTCGCAGATCGCGACCTGGCTACGTGACCGCAAAGAGGTCGAGCACGTGCTTTACCCGGGCTTCGCCGAACACCCGGGACACGAGATCGCTAAGCGGCAAATGCGCGACTTCGGTGGCATGGTCTCGGTTCAGCTGGCCGGTGGGGCCCAGGCCGCACGCAAGGTCGCCGAAAGCACCCGCCTGTTCACGCTGGCCGAGTCGCTCGGTGGCATTGAGTCTTTGATGAACTACCCGTCGGAGATGACGCATGCCTCGGTGAAGGGGACCGAACTGGCCGTCCCGGAGAACCTATTGCGTCTGTCGGTGGGTATTGAGGATGCCGCCGATCTCATCGATGACCTCGAACGCGCCTTCACGACGCTCTAATCGGTAACTCCCGACCTACGGCAAAGGCCTGGCCCCATCCTTGGATGGGGCCAGGCCTTTGCCGTAGGTCAGCTACTATTTGCGCCGGTGAAGGGCCCTGAAGTATTTGATCGAGGAAGGCATCCACAGCAGTAGCACTCCGACCAGAACCAGTAGTGCTAGAAGCGAGTACCGTCCGAATCGAAGAAAGAGCGGAAGCGCAAGAATCAGACCGAGCCAGGTCAAATGGGATCGAGCGCGTCGATCGGCACGCCACAGTCCGGAGGCCAAGAACGCCACTGCAATGCCTGCGGCGCACAATAGGCCAGCAAAGAGCAAGGTGGTGGCGTTGCGTTGGGCGCTGAATTCATCGAGGAGCAACTTGCCGGCGAACCCCGCGAAAACCAGCCCCAACACCACCCACCACCAGCGAGCTACACGCAGAGCCCCGGGTAGCTCTGGGAGCTGCCCGGGGCTCGAGGCCGAAGCCCGGTCGTTGCGCCGAAGTATCACTGCGTGCGCACGTCCGATGGCTCCCAGCATTCAATGCCGCGCAAGCCTGGCATATCCGAGGCAAGGAACACCGGATCCTTACCATCGCGTAGCTGGGCGGTGTAGTGCTTGAGCAGAGCCAAGGCCTTGGGGGAGAGCAAGATGATCGCTACCAGGTTCAGCAAGGCCATAATGCCCATAATTCCGTCGGCGAAGTTCCAGACCACCGAGGAAGCCGCGACGGCGCCGCCGAGCACGGCGAGCGAAGCTAGCAGGCGGTAGACCGTCATGACGGTGGGATTACTCGTAATGAAGCCGATATTCGCTTCACCGTAGTAGTAGTTGCCGATCACCGACGAGAAGGCCAACAGGAAGATGATCACTGCCAGCAGCGTGCCGGTCCAGGAGCCAAGGGCGTTGGTTAGACCCAGCTGGGTAATGGCCACGCCGCCTTCGGAACCGACGGCGTCCGGGACGGTATGCAGGATGATGAACGCGGTCACCGTGCACACGATGAAGGTATCGAAGTACACGCCGAGGGTCTGAACGAGCCCCTGCTTGACCGGGTGGGTAACCGAGGCCGTAGCACCGGCATTCGGAGCCGAACCGAGACCGGCTTCATTGGAGAACATGCCGCGCTTCACACCGGTTAGCAAGACCATGCCCAGCCCGCCACCGATAGCTGAATTGAAGTTGAAGGCCTCCGAGTAGATCATGCCGAAGACGTGCGGGAGCTGGCCGATGTTCATGGAGACCACCACGATACCCAGCACGATGTAGAGCACGGCCATGGCCGGCACCAACGACTCGGTGACCTTGGCGATACGGCGGACACCACCGAAGACGACGAGTGCGGTCAGCACGGCCAACGCCACACCGATCACCCAGCTCAGAGTGGTGATTTGTGCTGCATCTGCGGTTGCGTCCAGTCCAACCGCACCGGTGATGGTGGCGGTAATGGTGTTTGCCTGCAGCGAGGAGAAGGCGAAGGGGAAAGTGACCACGAGGATGATCGCAAAGATGATCCCCAACCAACGGGCGCCCAGCCCGTGCTGCATGTAGTAGGCCGGACCGCCGCGGTAGCCGTCCTTGCCGTGACGCTTATAAAGCTGACCCAGCGTGGACTCCACGAAGCTGGAAGCGCCGCCGATGAAGGCCATGGTCCACATCCAGAACACCGCACCCGCTCCACCGACGGCGATAGCGGTGGCCACACCGGCGATATTGCCGACGCCCACGCGTGAGGCAGCCGAAATAGTAAAAGCCTGGAACGCGGAGATCGACTTCTTGTTGCCGTTCTCGTCGACGAGTGCCTTATCGGTCAGAGTCTTGAGCATATTCGGCAGTAGTCGTAGCTGGACTGCGCCGGTGCGGATGGTGAAGTACAGGCCGGCTGCAATCACCACGGGCAGGACGATATTGCCCCATAAAACGTTGCCCTGGTCGCCCAACCAGGTAGCAACATCCTCATTTTGTAGCCAGTTCATGACATCGGACACTACCGGAAGTCGCGGCATTGAGTAATCTGCCGCACGTTTTCTTCAAACGAGTGATCTACCTCAATTGCCGTTGTGACCGGGAAAATAGGGGCTTAGTAGCCTTCCTGAAAATATCGCGCGGTGGGTGATCTCACACCTTTTGCCCTGCCCAAGCGGAGCTAGGCCCGATAGTATTAAGTGTTCGCGAACATCAGGGTATCCCTCGCATCCAGCCCAATTTTTGAGGTTGGAGCCTTCTCGTGTTGTATTTCCGCAAAGTGTGTGCGGGTTTGTATGTCATAGGGGAACGCTGAATGCGCGTGAGTTGTATTGACTGTGTGCCGCCTGAGCCTCGTAGTAGGGGCGTTTAGGCGTTTCCCCTAACGAATGAGGTAATTCTTCGTGTCTTCTGACATGCCCGCAAACTCCACCGATACCCAGGCCACCGAGGAACCGACCGTTCTGTTCAGCGAGCTGGGCCTTGACGGTCGAGTACTGGCGGCTCTAGCCGACCTCGGCTACGAAAAACCGTCGCCGATTCAGGCGGCGACCATCCCGCTGCTGCTCGACGGCCGTGACGTCGTGGGCCTGGCCCAGACCGGTACCGGTAAGACTGCAGCCTTCGCCCTGCCAGCGCTTTCGCGTATGGCCGAGCTGGCCGACCTCAACGGTCCGGCCTCTAGCCCACAGATTCTTGTGCTCGCTCCGACCCGTGAATTGGCTCTGCAGGTTGCCGAGGCCTTCACGTCCTACGCCAAGCACATCCCGAACTTCACCGTCCTGCCGGTCTACGGTGGCTCGCCGTACGGCCCACAGCTGGCCGGTCTGCGCCGCGGTGCACAGGTAGTTGTCGGTACCCCGGGTCGCGTCATCGACCACATCAACAAGGGTTCACTGGACCTGTCCAACTTGCAGTATGTCGTGTTGGACGAGGCCGACGAGATGCTCCGCATGGGCTTTGCCGAAGAGGTCGACAAGATCTTGGAAGCTACCCCGGAAGAGAAGCAGGTTGCCCTGTTCTCGGCCACCATGCCGCGCACCATTCGCCGCATTGCCTCCGAGTACCTGCGTGATCCGGAAGAAGTTTCGGTCAAGTCCAAGCAGTCCACCGGCACCAACATCACCCAGCGCTACCTGCAGGTCATGGGAGCTCACAAGCTCGATGCCATGACCCGCATCCTCGAGTCCGAGGAATTCGATGGCGTGATCACCTTCGTGCGTACCAAGATGGCCACCGAAGACCTGGCCGACAAGCTCAAGGCCCGCGGATTCACTGCAGCAGCTATCAACGGTGACATTCCGCAGCAGCAGCGTGAGCGCACCGTGGAGAACCTGCGTGCCGGCAAGATCGACATCTTGGTCGCCACCGATGTCGCCGCTCGTGGTCTTGACGTCGAGCGCATCAGCCACGTCATCAACTACGACATCCCGCATGACACCGAGTCGTACGTGCACCGTATTGGACGTACCGGCCGTGCCGGTCGTTCGGGCGACGCGATTCTGTTCATGACCCCGCGCGAGAAGTACCTGCTGCGTGCCATCGAGAAGGCTACCCGCCAGCCGGTGAGCCTCATGCAGTTGCCGTCGCTGGATTCGGTGAACAATCGCCGTATCCAGAAGTTCACCGATCGCATCGATGAGACCATCACGAGCCAGGATCTGACCACTTTCCGTGAGATCGTCGAGCAGTTCGCCGCGAAGCACGAGAACCTGGATCACTTGGAGATCGCCGCTGCACTGGCCTTGATGGCGCAGGGTGGCCGTCCGTTGCTGATGGAGGAGCCAGCTATCCCGGCCGGCAAGCAGGCTCGCTTGAGCCGCGAGCGTGACGGGAAGCGCGAGCCAGGCCAGCGCGGCAACCGCGGCAAGACTGCGGCCGAGGGCAACGCGATGTACCGTTTGGCGATTGGTCGACGTAACCGCGTGCAGCCCGGCTCGATCGTTGGTGCCCTGGCGAACGAGGGTGGCTTCAACTCCTCGCAAATCGGTGGCATTGAGATCCGCTCGGATCACACTCTGGTGGAGCTGCCAGCCGAGCTGTCCAAGGACCAGTGGCGCGCGCTGTCCAAAACCCGTATCGGTGGCGAGCTGATCAACCTCGAACTCGATTCCGGTCGCAAGCCTCGCCGCGATCGTGATGACGAGCGTGGTGGCAACCGTCCGGATCGTAGCTTCAAGGATCGCAAGCGCGGCGGTGGCGGTTTCCGTGACGATCGTCGTGGTGGCGATAAGCGCTTCGGTGGTCGTGGCAAGGGTCGCTTCAGCGACGCAGGCCGTGGCGCACGCCGCGACTTCGACTAAAGCTACCGGTTTTCAAAGGCCGGGCATCCTCTTCCGAGGGTGCCCGGCCTTTGGCCTATCCTGGCTCGATCGTTTTCGTCTCCACACTAGTTGGGTCTGTGAGGTCTAAATATGGCGTAGAGCGGGTGCAGAGGGCCGCCGGCGATAGCTGTGGCGCTCAGATGTCCCGATGGTCGGCCGCGGCCGTCGAACAAGGCTGATGGGGGCTCGCTGGGCCCGGTAAACCGTCCTTAGGTGACCTAAAGAGGGGCGGGCGCCAGCGATGCGGCGTAATGCGTGTTGTAGGCGCTCGTAGCGCGAATTCTAGGTTTGGGTCCACTAGGAGAAAACGGATTGCAGTCTGTCCGCTCATGACCGTGAAAAAGAATGTTGCGCGCTCGGTATACCTCGAAGAATGGCAACCCTCTCGGGGGAGTAGCGCAATAAAAAGAAGGACAATTCGCAATCGAATTGTCCTTCTGTAGTGGAGCCCCCTGCCGGAATCGATCCGGCGACCTCGTTCTTACCAAGAACGCGCTCTACCACTGAGCTAAGGGGGCAACAGGTAAATACTTTACACAGGCTCCGGTGGATTGCAAAATCGACAACCTAAAGGTGATGGTAATCACATCTTCGCTACTGAAGGCCGCTTTCCGAAGCGCCTTGGGGTGAATGGGTGTGCAAGATTGCGGGCATGAATTCGCGTGGCACTCGGTGCCGAGGGTGGCGTCACCGGGCCCTGCCGTCAAGATTCCGGTGGTGGGGGTCGCTGGTTCCCGCTATTGGTTTTGTGTGCCGACATTGAGGATTACTCTCCCGGCCGAGTGGTGGCGGCCTCTGGGTGGGGTGAACTAGTTGGCTTTGCGGTGCGCTGCGGGGCGCCAGGGCTCATAAAACTCCTAGTGAGCAGGGTCACGCGCGAAAAAATCAACGTGAAAATGAGGGTAGAGCTCGATGGTGGCTAGCAAACCACGATCTGACTTGGCTTTTTGTCGCACTCTTTAGTCCGAAAGGTGAGGGTGAGTCGATTTTTGTTTACCGGCCAATCCGTGTAGAGTATTTACTCGTTGCCCCCTTAGCTCAGTGGTAGAGCGCGTTCTTGGTAAGAACGAGGTCGCCGGATCGATTCCGGCAGGGGGCTCTGAGTGGGAAGTCATTTGGCTTCTACTTTTGATTTCCCACTTGTGGCGGTGTAGCTCAGCTGGTTAGAGCGCACGACTCATAATCGTGAGGTCCCGGGATCGAGTCCCGGCACCGCTACCAGATCGAGACCCTCAGCGAAATGCTGGGGGTCTTTTTCGTTTTCCAGCGTTTCGCCGGGTGTTGCGCCCAGTGGAGACCTTTAATGGCTGATTGGCATATTGGATCCATTGGCTAGTCGTAGGCTTATCTAGATGCGATAGCTTAATCAAGGTTGTATATTAAGGCGCTTGGGTCTTCTGGTAGCTCTTCCGGGCATTCGATCTCGTTAATAGTTAACGTAGCCAGAGGTGACTCCCGAAACTGAACACATCGATGCCCCCAGCCTTCAACTTTACTCATGAACATCCCTGGCCCACGCCCGTACCTGTAAATAGCAGCGTCCAGCCGGTCAGATGTAGCATCCAATACAATAATTCCGGGGTCTCCAAGTAGCTTGAGATCAATTGGGTCTGGGTCAGCGAGCCAATCGTTAACTTGTCGCAGCAACGGCAAGCCGTCATCAAACTCAAATTCCTCGCTGAAAAAGTGTGTGGTGTTCATCAGACTGGCATGTGCTGCCGCGTCTCCAATAAATTCGGAGTCTGACTGGCAGCTCGACAAGCTCAAGGTCATCATCGGTATCAGGACAATGCTTAGCTTCTTTTTCACTGGGCTCTCCTAAAGCGCGAGACGTCTTGAGCCTACCCGGGTCTCAAGCACTCAAGCACTCAAGGCCCCAACCCCCTTCGGTGAGTCGAAAACGTCAATTCCCGAAAATTCTGCGGCCAACCTACCGACTGATGGACTGTTGGGAGGATTCCTAATATAAGAAGAGGATTTCTACGGGGACTCCGAAGCGGCTCTTAGAACTTAAGCGTGGTGCAGACTGTTCAACACGACCGTAGCCCCGCCGTATACACACGACATCCGAAGCCGATAATGCTTGTGATTCCGGTAACCCCGCCGATCTGTTTCAAGTTCTTCGCCTCAGATTCGCCGCCTCGGTCATCTTCGCAACTGTCACCGAGCTCTCCAGCGCCGTCCACCGAGACCGAAACTCATGACCATCTGTGGCTTTCACGAGCTGCCGCACTTGCTCCTAGACCGCGTAAATCACCCCAAGGCCGGGATTGAACGCACGAGGATTCGCTCGTTATCCCTCGCTGTAGACGATGGCCTGTGCGTTTGCTTCCTTGAGGGCGAACCGTCGCACATTGTGGCATGAGTAAACAACCTGAACTTGGTCCTCGGTGCCGGTACCACCAGAGTTTGCGACTCTGTAGTGGTGCAGTTCGTCGGTGTCGAGGTCTTCAAGAACGGGTATGGGAAATTTGGGAAATTCCCCTACTGGAGTGGGCTGTACTCGCCAGTGAACGATGGTGCCCTGATCGGTGCGTTCGATCATTACCAGCAGTACTTCTTCGCCCGCGACAATTACAGGCTTGTCGATAAGTTGAAATCGCTTCATTGGGTAAACCTGTCGCCGGGGTATGGGTTAATTTCAGAGCCATGATCTAGGGGTATGCGCCACGCTAGTGTTTCACCTGATAGGCGTCAACGGGTCGAGTCGCGACTATTCGTGTTTGTAAGTAGATAGAATCCCTGGCGACTACAGCTGGTTGAGCAACAAGAATGGCTTATCCGAATCTAGGCTGGGGTGCTGGTTTTCCCGGGCACGCTCGGCTGGGTAACAAGTAGGCGGCGCAATAGCGCCCCGACGGCGAAGCCGATCAGGCCGCCGACCACTGCGGCAATGACGTCATCGATCGATACCGAACGGTTCGACGTGAGGATCAGTTGCCCGAGTTCGGTGATCACACCTGCAGCCGTAGTGAACGCGACGGTGTACGCGAGTGACTTGTTCAGCAGTAGCCGCACGAGGAAAGCGCCAGCGGCAAACATGGCAATATTGCTGAAAAATTCGACTCCGGTGTTAATGCCGGGCCCGCCTTGCCGCCCGAACCACTCCGCGAAGGGGATTAGGGAAATCCTCGAATATTGTTCGTCGTTGAGTTCCGTGTCGTATCCACCGCTTTTGGGCCATAAGGTGAGGAACAAAACTCCCAAAGCCCATGATGTGACCAATGTGTAGGCTGTGGCGCGTCCCCAGCTGCTCCTTCCGTCGCGTACACGGGATGTGTGTGTCACGAAGATGATGAGGGCTGCCAATATTGTGGCGATAGCCCAGAGCGGAATGAGAAACCCAAACGATAGAAGTATTTGTTCCATGGCTTCCTGGAGGTTTGCTTGTGGAGTACGGGTTGGAGCCTACCCGTAATTGCCGTCGTGACCTGACTTTGCAACGCGTATGAGTAGTACTGGCAGGTCACCGATGCCGTGTGAGCAGCTGACCGCTCCATGCGCAGGGTTGCGCGTCGGCGTCGTGTTCTACGGTGGCCACGAGCAATCGTTCGCTCCCGGTCGTCGGGATCGCGTAGCCTTGTGCGAGTGATGACAGAGGGAACTTTCGATATTGAGCGGGGACAAGAGAAGCAGCTCTGTCACGGAATCGTTTTCTCCACCTCGGAACCCGAGCCGTCATTGCGGTTGCTGCGGGACTCGGGGGCTCAATTTGAGCCGCTTGGCTTGGGCCGCACGCTGTCTTTGGATGTCTCAGCCGATAAGTGGTGCCTCGGCTACGTGCGGATGGACAGTGACGGATCCCGTCGCAGTTTCGTCTGCCCGCAGGGCCAACGCCTGCGCACCGGTACACAGTGTTCGGGGTGCCGCCGCAGGGATGAGACGAAATTCATGCACCATTTCCACACCACTGGTGAGGCTCCCGAGGGGCTCCGGCGTTATCTAATGCAGCCGCATTTTCTTTATGTCGCCAGCTTTGCCCACGGGGTCACCAAAGTCGGGACCACCTCAACGTCGAGTAAGTTCACACGTTTGGCAAGCCAGGGCACCGTAATCGCGCGCTATGTGGCCAGCGCCCCCGATGGGGCAGCCATTCGAGTGATTGAGGACCTCGTGACCGAGCAGTTGCGCATCACCCAACAGGTTCGACAAAAATCTAAAATTCAGGGCCTCGCCCGGTGGGACTTCGACGAGCACTCGCTACGCGAACTCAACGATGCTGCGGCGCAACGAGTTCACGAGCTACTTTCCCAGCAGCGCTCGCTGGAAACCTACGGGGTAGAACTACTCGACGAACCCTTCAAGCAGCCGAGCTATGCGCGTACGGTGATCGACGCGTGGACCGAGCGCCGTATTCATCCGTGGGCCGCCGAAGTTCCCGGAGCACACCTTGAATTACGTGTGCGCGGTGTTTTAGGGCAAGGAATCCTCGCCGACGCAGGCGAGGGGAGCGAAGCACGTATTCTCGACGCGGCAGAGCTGAAAACACGCGCATTGCAGGTGCGACCCGCCGGTGATTTGCAGGTCAAGGGGCAAGGCTCGTTGTTCTAGCCCAAGGGCTTGGGTAATGATCGGGCAAGATTGGCAGATGGGACGTTGCGCTCATTTTTGCTCAACGCCACGTTGTGGCCTCGGAAATCGCTAAACTGGGAGCCATGACCAATACGCCATGGGAAGCGGCCTCGCCACGCTATAAGAAGCTCGTATTTAGTGCGATGGGGGTCATGGGCCTGGGAATTATCCTCGCCATTATCGGCGCCAATATTCCCTCCCTAGCGTTGGTATACACCGCGATCGGCATTATGGTCATCGGCATGCTCATGCACGTGGCCTCTCTAATGGTGCGTGCCCGCGACGCACGCAACTGGCGGATTGCCAACGGCCTGATTCCCGAGCGCCGCAAGCGCCGGGGCTAATCGCCGCAGCACGCACGGAAATCACCTCCCGACACTTACAGGAGAAGCAATGGGCATTAATCCCGATATTGTGGGGCGCGTCTACCCCGCGGACGAGACCTATCAGGTGGGTCGCGAAAAGATCCGCGAATTCGCGGCCGCGACCAAGGCTACCTCGCGCGGACACTACGATCTCGACGCCGCCGCCGAACTCGGCTTCGCTGACCTCATCGCCCCGCCAACCTTCGCCATCATCGTCGCCCAGCGTGCCGATGCGAAGCTTGTGGCCGATCCGGAATCCGGTATTGACTTCACCCGCGTCGTACACGCTGACCAGCGCTTTACGCACCACCGCCCGATCGTTGCCGGAGACGAACTGGTCGCCGAATTGCACGTGGACCAGGTCCGCGAAATGGGAGCCGGTGCCATGATCACCTCACGCGCGGAAATCACCACCACATCCGGTGAGAAGATCGCCACCACCATTTCGTCGCTACTGGTTCGCGCCGGGGAATAGGACTGAGCATGATTGACTTTGACACCCTCGAAAAAGGCCAAGTGATTGGTTCGAAGACCATCAGCGTCAACCGCGGCGACCTCGTGCGTTACGCAGGGGCCTCCGGGGACTTCAACCCGATCCACTGGAACGAGCGCTTTGCCAAAGAGGTCGAGCTGGACTCCGTGATCGCCCACGGGATGTTCACCATGGGCTCCGCGGTTGACGTAGTCAGCGAATGGGTGGGTAACCCCGCAGCCGTCATCGACTACCAGACGCGCTTCACGAAGCCGGTCGTGGTGCAGGATCCTGCCGGGACCAACCCCACCGACCAGCCCGGAACCGAAATCCTCGTCGAAGGTAAGGTCGGGGCACTGGACGCCGAGGCCCGTACTGCCCGCATCGATCTCACGGTGAGCGTAAACGGTACCAAGGTGCTGATGAAGTCCCAGGCCGTGGTGCAGCTCTGAAGCAGCACACCGTAACCCCTCACGGCGGCGTCATCGCCTGGCGCAACGGCTTGCTGGCCTCCTTCATGGCCAGTGGACTGCTGATCTCCGCTCTCGTCTCCCGTTTGCCGGCACTGCGGGATGACCTAGTGCTCGATCACGCCAGCGTTGGCCTGCTGTTGCTGTGCATGACCGGAGGCTCTTTCGCTGCGGTTTCTTTCGCCGGACGCTTTGTGCTTCGCTGGGGTGCGACCCGGATCATGCAGCTTGGCGCCACCCTGGCCGGATTCGGCCTGCTGATGGTGGGCCTAGGTGCCGGGGCACTGGGAAATATTGTCGTGACCGGCATCTTCCTGGCTTTGCAGGGCGCCGGCACGGCGACCTGGAACGTGGCCTCCAATGTACAGGGCGCGGCCATGGAGCGTGCGTTGGGCCGATCGATCATGTCGGTATTGCACGGGTTCTTCTCGATCGGCACCGTCATCGGCGCCGGGCTCGGGGTGTTTGCCGCGGCCGTCGATCTGCCGCTGACGGTGCACTACCCGGTGATGGGCTTGATTGTCGCCGGCACGGTGCTGATCAGTAGCCGCTACTTTGGCCCCGACGGCAGCCGCCGAAGCACCGAGCACCGCGGCGGTGGTATGCGCCAGGCTTGGCGTGAACCGCGCACCGTACTGCTTGGAGTGCTGGTGCTCGGTATGGCCCTTGCCGAAGGCGCCGCAGGTGACTGGGTGGCCCTGGCTCTGGCGGATGGGTATGACACCAGCGAGGCCACCGGCGCTCTGGGCTACGGCATATTTGTCACCGCGATGACCATCACCCGGCTGCTCGGCGGAGAACTGGTACACCGCTTCGGACGCGTGGCGATGATTCGTGCCAGCGCATTGAGCGCGCTACTGGGCGTACTGGTATTCGCCTGGGGAGATCACCTGCCACTGGCCTTCGTGGCCCTTGCGATTTGGGGCATGGGGGTGGCCCTGTCCTTCCCGCTGGCGATGAGTGCCGCCTCGGATGATCCGGTGCGTGCCGCCAGCCGGGTATCGGTGGTTTCAACCATCGGATACGGCGCTTTCCTCGGCGGGCCACCGCTACTGGGCCTGCTGGCCCATGCCATCGGACTGCTGCCGGCACTGAGCTGCATCGGGCTCCTGTTGGTCATGGCGTTCCTGCTGGCAGGCAACGCCCGCGGGCACGAGGCTGTCGAATCTACCGACCATGACGAAGAAACGAGCGAAGTTTGAGTGAGAACATGCTTGCCGATTTGACCACCAGCGCGGTGGGTGGACCGGCCGACCGGCTGGTAACCGCTAAGAGCGAAGAGCAGTTGGTCCGTGCGGTCGCCGAGGCAGACGCAGAGGGCCAGCAGCTGCTACTGATTGGTGGCGGATCAAATCTGGTCATCGCCGATGCCGGTTATCGGGGGACCGCGGTACGTATTGCCACCCGCGGGGTGAACATCACGCCTCGCACCGGATACCAGCTCGTCGAGGTAGCCGCGGGCGAGCCGTGGGACGATACGGTTCGCGCCACCTTGCAGGCCGGGCTCAGCGGGCTCGAAGCGCTCTCCGGCATTCCCGGTCTGACCGGTGCCACCCCGGTGCAGAACGTTGGCGCCTATGGGGCGGAGGTCAGTAGTGTGCTGCGTTCCATTCGCGCCTACGACCGGCAAGTGGGCCAGGTAGTGGAACTGAGCAATGAGCAACTGAGTTTCGGGTACCGCGACTCCCTGATTAAGCAGACGTCGGTGGCCGGGTCGCCGCGCTATGTGGTGCTCTCGGTGCTCTTCGAGCTACCGGTCGATGCGCTGTCCGCTCCGATTCGTTACGCGGAGCTTGCGCGGCAACTAGATGTAGCGGTAGGCGAGCGTGCCGAAGCCGAAGCGGTACGTGAAACGGTGCTACGACTACGCCGGTCCAAGGGCATGGTCTACGACGTCAACGATCCCGACTCACATTCCACCGGTTCGTTCTTCACCAACCCCATCGTGGATCGCGCGGTGCTTGAGTCGCTGCCCGAGGGAGCCCCGAATTATCCGGTGGCCGCCGAAGGACAGGTCAAGCTCTCCGCCGCTTGGCTGATCGACCAAGCAGGGTACGCCAAGGGCTATGGACTCGAAGGCACCGAGGGCTTCCCGCTCGCGCAGGGCCGTGCCTCGCTCTCCAGCAAACATACGCTGGCGGTGACCAACCGCGGGGCGGCCAGTGCCGGAGACCTACTGGCCATCGCCCGGGCCGTGCGCGCCGGGGTGCAGGAACGCTTCGGCATCTTGCTGCACAACGAACCGCTGCTGATTGGCGATAGCCTGTAACTCGACAGAGTTATTCGCGGGCGCGACGTTAGGGGAGGCCATGGCTGCTCACGTACGGCAGGCGGACGGGGTGAGCCTGCGCAAACTCGTGGCTCGTGATCTCGAGCGGATCGAGGAGGAGTTCCAATCGGAAGACGGGGCCGGGACGGCCCAGTGGTTTGGATTCTGGAACACCAACGGATTGCGCGCCCGCCTCGAGCAAGACCAGCACATTGGGGCACAGGACGGGGCACTTGCGGTAACCCTTGGTGCGGACATTGTCGGCAAGGTGGACTGGTTCAGCAATACTGCCTGGGGCCGGGCGAACACGTCGGCCTGCTGGGAGATCGCCGTGGGGATCTTTGCCGCGTACCGTGGCCGTGGCATCGGCACCACGGCGCAGGGCTTACTCATCGACTATCTCTTTGCGCATTATCCACGTCACCGGATACAGGCGACCACGGCGGTGGAGAATATCGCCGAGCAGCGCGCCATAGAGAAGTTGGGCTTCAGCCGAGAGGGCGTGGTGCGTCAGGCTCAGTGGCGTGCTGGGCAATGGCATGATCAGGTGCTCTACTCGTTACTGCGCCCCGAATGGGAAGCGGCCCGCTGAGTTCGTGGCATAAAAAACTCCGGTCCGGAACGCGCACAGCGTGTCCGGACCGGAGCAGGTTAACCGGCTAAATGCCGGTGTGTTGGCCTTTTAGAGGCGGCCGCGAGCGATGGCCAGCATACGGCGCAGCGGCTCGGCGGCGCCCCAGAGGAGCTGGTCGCCGACGGTGAAGGCCGAGATGTACTCTGGGCCCATTTCCAGCTTGCGAATGCGACCAACCGGGATGTCCAGGGTGCCGGAGGCAGCCACCGGGGTCAGGTGCTCCATGGTGGCCTCCTTCTCGTTCGGAACCACCTTGGCCCACTGGTTATCCGCAGCCAAAATGCGTTCGATCTCGTCAACGGCGAGGTCTTCCTTCAGCTTCAGGGTCAGTGCCTGAGAGTGGGAACGCATGGCACCGATACGGACGCAGAGCCCGTCGACGATAATGCGGTTTTCCTCGGTGGTATGCAGGATCTTGTTGGTCTCGACCCCGGCCTTCCACTCTTCCTTGGACTGGCCATTGCCCAGATCTGCATCGATCCACGGGATCAGTGAGCCGCCCAGCGGCACACCGAACTGCGAGGCGTCGAGCTCGCCGCGCTGAGTGGTCAACACGTCGCGGTCGATCTGCAAGATGGCGCTGGCCGGGTCGTCAAGCTGGGCCTTGACCGAGGCGTTGATGTCACCGAATTGGGTGAGCAATTCGCGCATGTGACGGGCGCCGCCACCGGAGGCCGCCTGGTAGGTCATCGAGGTGCTCCACTCGACCAGGTTGTTGCGGAACAGCCCGCCCAACCCCATGAGCATGCAGGAGACGGTGCAGTTACCGCCGACGAAGTCCTTGACCCCGTTGGCCAGTCCACGGTCGATGACATCGCGGTTGACCGGGTCGAGCACGATGATCGAATCATCGTTCATGCGCAGTGCGGAGGCAGCATCGATCCACAGGCCGTCCCAACCGGCCGCACGCAGCTGGGGGTGAACCTTGTTGGTGTAGTCCCCGCCCTGAGCGGTCACGATAATCGGCAACTTAGCCAGAGCCTGAATATCGTAAGCGTCCTGCAACTTATCGGCGCCCTCGGCGAAGGAGGGGGCCGCGCCACCGGCATTCGACGTGGAGAAGAACACCGGGTTGAGCTGCTCGAAGTCGTTTTCCTCGAGCATGCGCTGCATCAGCACGGAGCCAACCATGCCACGGTAACCAACAAAACCAACGGAAGAAGTCATACTCCCAATGGTAGGCCCTGACTTGGGTGCCGTTTTCGTTCGTTACAGCGCATAAAGCCGCGCTGGGTCGGTGACCCAGCGCGGCTTTAGGTTCGGCGGCCCAGTCTAAGATCTACTGGTTCTCGAGCAGTGCCTTACGGTTCTTGATGGCCCAGTAGGCACCGAAAATAAACAGCTGCGTCGGTACCAGAAGCATGATCAGCCCGAAGATCTTGTGTCCGCCGAGCACAAGGAAGAAGCCCAGCACCGCAGCCACCAAGGCGAGCAGCGGGAAGAGCATATAGCCGATGACAAACAGCGCCTCAGGATGCTTCTTCAGCGCGTCAAAAGAATCTTTCACAGGTGTCTCCCCTTGGGACGAGTCCAGGTTTCGAATCGGTAGTCAACGCCACCGGCGGAACGGTGCCAGCCATCGGCCGGATCCAGCGTGTTGCAGATGAAGTCTTCGGTCAGTTGCGGAGCACGAGTATCGCCGTCCGGTTCGATACGTAACCGAGTGATCACCGCGAGATCCAGCACATCCATGGCCTGCGCATAGATTTGGCCGCCGCCGATAATCCAGATCTGCTCCGCACCGTCGCAAACCGAGGCCAGCTCGAGGGCGTCCTCGAAG
The DNA here is from genome assembly GCF_048457885.1 of Glutamicibacter endophyticus. Lineage (NCBI taxonomy): Bacteria > Bacillati > Actinomycetota > Actinomycetes > Micrococcales > Micrococcaceae > Glutamicibacter > Glutamicibacter endophyticus. The sequence continues at coordinate 2,511,528 of NZ_CP174200.1, read as the reverse complement.
GTCGCCACCGGCAAGGCTCCGTCCTGCCGCAGCGCTTCATGCGCTTTGCGATCCCGGGTGAGCACAATATTGCTCCGCCCGGGAAGCGGGCGGAACTTCGCCGGGAAGGATTCCCAGGTGCGCCGACCCATAACCACCGGGTGACCGGCGGTCACGGCCTTGAAGTGTTTGAGATCCTCCGGCACGCTCCACGGCATAGCGCCATCTTGCCCGATGACCTGGTTGATGCCCTGCGCCCAGATCGCGCCGATCACCGGGTTGGGTGTTGCGGCTGTGCTCATACGGCGACGGCCCCCTTGATGGTGGGATGGTGCTGGTAGTTGCGTAGCTCGAAGTCTTCGAGGGTGTAGTCGAAGATGGATTCCGGGGTGCGGGTGAACTCCAGCTGCGGGTAAGGGTAGGGATCGCGGCTAAGCTGCTCGCGGACCTGCTCGAGGTGGTTGGTGTAGATGTGTACGTCACCACCGGTCCAGACGAACTCGCCGGGCTCGAGGCCCACCTGGGCGGCCAGCATCCGGGTTAGCAATGCGTAGGAGGCAATGTTGAAGGGGACGCCGAGGAACATGTCGGCGCTACGCTGGTAGAGCTGGCAGGACAGTTTGCCGTCGGCCACGTAGAACTGGAAGAACACGTGGCAGGGCGGGAGCGCCATATTCTGGATTTCCGACACATTCCAGGCCGAGACGATATGCCGGCGCGAATCCGGGTTTTCCCGCAGCGAGGTGACCAACTGAGCGATCTGATCAATGTGTCCGCCGTCGGGGGTGGGCCACGAACGCCACTGCACCCCGTAGACCGGGCCGAGCTCGCCATCGGCGTCGGCCCATTCATTCCAGATCCGTACGCCTTGTTCCTGTAGCCAGCGCACATTCGATTCGCCGCGCAGGAACCAGAGTAGTTCCGTCGCCACGGATTTGAAATGTACCCGCTTGGTGGTGATCAGCGGGAAGGACTCGGCCAGGTCGAAGCGGATTTGGCGGCCGAACACCGAGAGCGTGCCGGTGCCGGTGCGATCTTCCTTGCGGGTGCCGTTGGCTAGCACATCGGCCAGCAGGTCTTCATAGGGCGTTGGGATGCTCACCCGCTTAAGTTTAGGGCACCGGCACCGCGCGGCTCGAGGCCGCGCGAGGAGGTATTGCGCACGTGCGCCCTGACTAGTCCTGTGCCGGCCAGCTGGCCACCATGTCCTGGTACTCCGGGTAGCGATGCAAATAATCGGCGATATAGCTGCACTCGGGCACGATTTTCAGCCCTTGGGCCCGCAACTCATCCAGCACCAAGGTGGACAGGGCGCGCGCGTAACCGCGGCGACCGAACTCCTCATTGACGATCGTATGTTGCAAGGTCACCACATCTCCCTCGCGGTAAAAGCCAATGAATCCGATGTAGGTCGAACCATGCCACAGCGAATAGCGTCCCCGACCCTCGTCGTGATCGACACGCAGACCCTGGTGGACGATCTTGTGCGGTTGCTGCCGGGAGGATGAATCCTGTGTCATCGGGGCACCTCATACTCGATAGGTGATCTCTGTCACTCTCAGTATTAGTCGCGCGCCGCCACAATGCAATTTCTTCACTGGCCCCGTCGCGGTCCGATACGCCAAGTCAGCCAGCGGTCAGTCGTGGTAGGGGTTGTGAACTTCCACGCTGAGCAGTTTGCCGCCGTTGCCACGGGCCTGATGAACCACGATCAGCCCACCAGGTTCCAAATAGGGGTCTTCGTCCGGTAGCACCTCGGCGACGGACTTATCCATGGAACCGGAGAGCACCTCGAGCAACAGGGGGAGCACCGGACGGTGCGTGCACAGCAACGAGGACTGCTCACGAGCCAGTATTTTGCCCAGAACCGCCTGCGCCTTGTGGGGCTTGAGCGACGCGGCGTACTCGGTCATCGACCGCAACTTCTTCGGCTTGAGCGAGTACTTCGCCGCATAGGGCGTAATGGTTTGAAGGCAGCGAGTCCAGGGGGAGGAGTAGACGCGTTGCGGCATCCACGCCGAGAGAAGCCGGCTGACCGCCTGAGCCTGGCGCCGCCCGGTAGCCGCCAATGGGCGCTCACCCTCCTCGCGGGTCCAATTTCCGCGCGGCTTGGCTTTGGCATGGCGCAGAATAATATGCGCCAAGGTATCGAGCCGGCCCTTCTTATGAGCCTTCATGAGATCTTCCAGCGGCTGCCGATCGCTGGCATTGGTCAGCAATTTCAGGGCCTTGGAGCCAGATACCCAGCGCACCTTGTCGCATTCGCCACCGTCGGGTTGGGCCGTGACGCCATCGGCGACCTTCGCGGCCCAGTAGTAGACGATCTTGGCCTTGCCCTTGACGCTGTAGGCGGTGGCGCTCAGCGGCAGCCCGAGGTGGACCGACAGGCCCACCTCTTCGTACACTTCACGTACCGCGCATTCGGCCACGGACTCGCCGTCGTCGAGCTTGCCCTTCGGCCACGACCAGTCGTCGTAGCGTGGCCGGTGAATGAGCAGCACGCGCAGCTCGCCGTCGACGACCTTCCACGGGATGGCCCCGGCGGCGACCACGTCAAACAGGCCCAGTCGCACCTCCTGCGGGTCGCTGGAGCGCTGGAGCGAGATGACCCGGGCGTGGGCCGGGGAGTTGGTATCTGCTGCCACTATTTGCTACGCCCAAGATTGCGTCGGCGGCTGTTCTGCCCGATCAGCCAGAACTGGATATCGCGTAGCGCGTTGCCCTCCGCGTCCAGGTGGTGACGGGTCCACTGTCCCTCGCCGTCCAAATGCCACGAGGACGTGCTGTCATCCACGTACAGATCCAGCAATCCGATAAGCCAGGAAATATCCTCGGCGTTGCCCAGCGAGACAAGGGCCTCCACCCGGCGGTCTAGGTTGCGGTGCATCATATCGGCCGACCCGATGAACACCTCGGGGTTCCCGGCATTGGCGAACATGAACACGCGGCTGTGCTCGAGGAAGCGTCCGAGGATCGAACGCACACGGATATTCTCGCTCAGGCCCGGCACCCCGGGGCGCAAGGCACAAATGCCGCGCACGATCACATCGACCTGCACCCCGGCCTGGCTGGCCCGGTAGAGCGCGTCGATAATCGCTTCGTCGACCATCGAATTGACCTTGATGACCACGCGGGTTTCGTGACCCGCGCCGGCGTGCTCGATTTCCCGGTCGATGCGTTCGAGTAGGCCCGCGCGCAGCGACCGCGGGGCGACCAGCAGCCGGTTGTAGGTGGAGCGCGGGGCGTACCCCGAGAGCTGGTTGAACAGCCGCGAGACATCCTCGCCCACGGCATCGTCACAGGTGAGCAGGCCCAGATCCTCGTAGTAGCGAGCCGTGCGCGGGTGGTAGTTGCCGGTACCGATATGGCAGTAACGGCGGAGCTTGTCGCCTTCCTTGCGCACCACGAGGGACAACTTCGAGTGGGTTTTCAGGCCCACGATGCCGTAGACCACGTGCACGCCGGCCTGTTCGAGCTTGCGGGCCCAGGAAATGTTGGCCTGCTCGTCGAAGCGTGCCTTGATCTCCACCAGGGCCAGCACCTGCTTGCCCGCCTCGGCGGCGTCAATCAGTGCATCGACGATCGGCGAGTCACCGCTGGTGCGGTACAGGGTCTGCTTGATGGCCATAACCTTCGGATCCGCGGCGGCCTGTTCCAGGAAGGCCTGCACCGAGGTGGAGAAGGAATCGTAGGGGTGGTGCAGCAGAATATCGCGGCGGCGTACGGCGGCGAAGACATTTGCGGCCTTCGCGGTCTCCGACTCGTTCAGGAACCGCGAGGTGTGTCCCACATGCTTGGAGTAGTGCAGCTCGGTACGATCCAAACCGGCGATCACACCCAGACCGCGCAAATCTAGCGGGGTGGGGAGCTTGAACACCTCATCGTCCTCGATATTCAGCTCACGGACGAGCAGTTCGAGAACCTGCGGGTTAATATCGTCGGCGACCTCAAGGCGAACCGGAGGTCCGAAACGGCGCCGCAGCAGTTCCTTTTCCAGCGCCTGCAGTAGGTTCTCGGCGTCATCCTCTTCGACCTCGAGATCCTCATTACGGGTCACCCGGAACAGGTGGTGCTCAACCACATCCATACCGGGGAACAGCAGATCCAGGTGAACGGCGATGAGCTCTTCCAAGGCGATGAAGCGGGCATGACGATGAGAAGAGTGTGCTGCCCTGGCGCCGTCGATGCTGATCATGCGCGCGATGGTGTCCGGCACCTTCAGACGGGCGAAAAGCTGCTTGTCCGTCTGCGGGTTACGCACCACCACGGCGAGGTTCAGCGAAAGCCCCGAAATGTAGGGGAAGGGGTGAGCCGGGTCGACGGCCAAGGGGGTAAGCACCGGGAAGACCTGGGCGATAAACCAGTCGGAGAGTACCTCGCGTTCCTTGGCGGTCAGCGAATCCCAGCGCACCAGCTCAATACCCTCATCGGCCAGCGCTGGACGCACCGACTCCGAGAACACCTGCGCGTGGCGGGTCTGCAGTTCGTGGGCCGAGGAAAGAATCAGCTCGAGCTGGTCGATGGGGTTCATTCCGTTGGCGGCCGGAACCGCCAAGCCGGTGGCGATGCGGCGCTTGAGTCCGGCGACTCGAACCATGAAAAACTCGTCCAAATTCGAGGCGAAAATCGACAGGAAGTTCACGCGTTCAAGCAACGGCAGATCGGGGTCTTGCGCGAGCTCCAGCACCCTGGCGTTAAAGTGCAGCCAGCTCAGCTCACGGTCGAGAAAGCGTTCCCCGCCCATGTCGCCGGCGGGCAAGCGAGCCGGGGTTTCTTCGGGAGGCACAATGCGATCCTCATTGGTCTTATAGGAAGGGACGTCTTCGAGCTTGGTCGCTGTTTTATGTGAAGGCGTTGTCATTGTCGTGTTCACTTCTTCCCGCAAGAGCCGATACTGGTAGATGCTCAGTCCATGCCAGCATCGCCATGGCAACCGTTCCTCTTTAGTCTATCGCCCGCATACCGAACAGCAGGTCAACATCGCGGGAGGTGAATCCCAGGGACTCGTAAAGGCGGCGGGCCGCGGTGTTCTCACCATCCACGTACAACAGGATCGAAGCCACGCCCTGTTCGAGCAGGTGATTGATGCCAATCGCGGTCATCGCTCGGCCCAGGCCCATCGATTGTGCATCGGGTATCACGCCCACGGCATAGACCTCGCCGGGAGGGCGCGAGTTGCCAGCACTGGAAGGATCGATCTTGGTCCAGTGGAAGGCCACGACCTGATCGTCCTGATCGAGGGCCAAAAAGAAGCCCATGGGGTCAAACCATGCTTCGGACATGCGAGCATCGAGGTCTTGGTAGGTCAGTGAGCCCTGCTCGGGGTGATCGGCGAAGGCCCGGGCATTGGCTTGCAACCAAGCTTGTTCGTCTTCACCCACACGGAAGGTCCGTACGGTAATGGCCGAGGGGAGCTCTGGCTGGGGAAGCTCCTCGGTGCTTTCACGATGCATCTTATGCAGTTCGCGAATGGCCGAAAGCCCCAGCTTCTCGGCTAACGCTTTGGCCCCAGCGTGGGAACCGTGTGCCCAGGCCTGCACCTCGGTGAGATCTACGGTGTCTTTCAACCGGCCGAGCATTGCGTCGGCAATGCCGCGGCGGCGGTAATCCGGATGTACCACCAGTTCGAGAGTTGGCGCGGAATCGGTGGAGGGAAGGACGACCGCGAAGCCCACCAACTTGGCAAGCTCCGGCTCATCGACCCAGTAGGCCCCCACGCTCAGCGCCTGGGAATCCTCCGCGGCCAAACTGACGTAGGTTTGATCGCTCAGTGGCGGATTGCCGTCGGCCTGCTGCGCCGCCAGTGACAGCGCGCGGACTTCGGACAGGTAGAACTCATCGAGACAAGTATCGGTGGCGTGCAGGGTGAGGTTCCCAACGGACTTTTCGCTCATGAATTCACCCTAAGCCTTCGATCGCGTGGTGAGCTAGCGTCAGCTCTCCGCGTCGTCATAGTAGTAGCGGTAGCCGACGTTACGCACCGTGCCGATGAGCTGTTCGTGGTCTGTGCCGAGCTTGGCGCGCAAGCGACGCACATGCACATCCACGGTGCGGGTACCACCGTAGTAGTCGTAGCCCCATACCTCGTGCAATAACTGGTCGCGGCTAAACACACGCCCGGGGTGCTGCGCCAAATACTTCAGCAGCTCGAACTCCTTGTAGGTCAGGTCCAGGACCCGTCCTTCGATCTTGGCGGTGTAGCTCAGCTCATCGATGACCAGAACATTGTGCTCCGGCTCATCACCTTGGCCCTGCTGTGCGGCCTGGGGTTCGGCGCGCACCTGCAGGCGGTTTACGCGGGCCTGAATTTCGGCGGGGCCGGCCGAAGCCAACACAAAATCCGTGAACATCCACTGATCGCTCAGCACGCTCAACCCGCCCTCTTCAAGCACGAGGAGCAGCGGCACCGCGACCGAACTATGCAGTACCCCGGCGAGATTACGCGCGGCTAGCAGTTCGGTGCGGGCATCGAGCACCACAGCTTCGTAATCATCGCATTTGACCAGCGACTCTGCGCTCGCCGGGAGCACGATCAATTCGTAGGGCAACAGCTCCAATGCGGGTAGGACTTGGGAAACTTCCGTGGCCGTGGGACTGAGAATCAGGAGGCGTGTCACCAGGGCCTCCTTCACGTGTGCGTTACAAAAAAATCGTTTCTACGTGTCACAGTATATGGAATAGAACCACTTGACAGCGTGTAACGCCGTAACGACATCGACGGGAAGAACACCAGTGCGAATCAAGGTCCTCATCTGCGGGTTGCTGGCCGCGGCTCTGCTACTCGTTGCCGCCGGGCTGCCTTTTGCCCCTTGGGCGATGGCCGGGGCGGCGGTCATCGTGCAGGTGCTCTTCGCCGTGAGTTGGCCCCGTTTGACGGGGGCGCAGACCCCGTGGCTGATCACCAGCGTCATCCTGCTCAGTGCACTGGGAGCCACCGCCGCCGGCCTCGCCTCGGGGCCTCCGGTTACCAATCGCCATAGCGTCGAAGTGATCGCCTGTGGCCTCTTATTGGTTTTCATTACGCAGGTGTTTCGCGGCGCGTCGGCCAAGCACCGGCTGGCCACGGTGGTCAGTGGCGTCGCCGGCGTAACAATCGCGGTTCAAGGCGTGGGCTGGGTGGCGCTGGGGGACCATCGAGCGGTGTTATCGGTGACTATTCTGAGCCTGTTGGGCCTTGTGGCCGCCGGTGCGCTATCCATTACTCGGCTTCCTGACCGTGTCGTGCTCCCCGTGTCCCCGGTGCTCGCCGGCGCGCTGGGCGCGGCGGCTACCGCTCTGCCCTTGGGTCTTGACTGGGTACACGGGCTGATCTTCGGTGCGTTAGGTGGCTTGGTGGTGGCGGTGGTGCGTGCCCTGTCGCTGACCAGCAAGGCAGTGCGATCGCTGAGTGGTGTGCTGGCCGTTGCCAGCTGCATGTTGCTGCTGACCGGCAGCCTCAATTGGTACGCCCTACAGCTGCTCGGCGGCAGCTAGCTACCGCTGGTGAGCCACGGCGAGGCGCGGCTCACATGACTTCTGGCGCCCGAGGCGCGCACCGCACCCTATGGCGCGTTAGGATGGGGGCATGAACGAAAACTATCTTGCACTCGAGATTTTCTTCCTCTCCCTGCTCACCGTGGCAGGTCTCGGCATGGCAGGCTTCGCGGCACTGGTCGTCAAGCGCCTGTTCAAGGGGCAGAAGTAAGCATCAGCGCACACGAAAGTGTGCGTTGATTCGTTAAAGCATCGACGCGTAGAAAGAGCACGCAACCAATGGCCTTTGATATCCCCACTGACCTGACCCCCGAACTGGTGCCGTTGTCCTGGCTCATCGGGACCTGGGAAGGTACCGGCCGGTTGGGCGAGGGAGAAGCGGATGACCCCTACTTTGTGCAACGGGTGACCTTCTCCGACCTTGGCGGCCCATTTCTCGAATACCGTAGCGAAGCCTGGCTCAGTGACGAGTCTGGCACCAAGCTACGTTTCCTCAGCGCCGAAGCCGGTTATTGGTCGCTGGACCGTGCCTGGCAGGACGCGGATCCGGGCCCGGGCATGACGCCGGGCGATCCGTTCCCGGTGCTGCGTTCCGCCGACGACGTGGAAACGCTGCGTACCGACGAAGGCTTCAAGATCCAGGTGCAGATCACTCAGCCCGGCGCGATTAGCGAACTCTACTACGGATTTATCGACGGCCCGCGCATTCAGCTGGCCACCGAAGCCCTGCTACGCGGTCAGAACGCCAAGTCCTACGCCTCCTCCACCCGGATCTACGGGCTGGTCGGCGGAGACCTCTTCTGGCGCTGGGATGTGTCGCTGGGCAATAAGGAGCTCAAGGCTCACGCCTCGGCGGCGTTGAAGCGTCAAACCGGGTCCTCCGCAGAGCCCGAGCCGACGGATTCGGAAGGTTAAGGCCATGGGCGAATACCATTCGGTGTTGCTACAGCGTCCCGGTGCCGTGGCCGGTACCGGGGTGGACGCCGCAGTGGCCGCCCACTACGGTGCGCCGACCCGGGAGGCCCGGAAGCTCGCCGAGGGCGAAGCCCTGGCGGACCTGAGCCACTTCGAGGTTCTGGAACTCAGCGGGGCAGACCGGCAGAGCTGGCTAGATACCCTCAGCACCCAGCGGATCAACACGCTCACCGCGGGCAACAGCACACAGACCCTGTTGCTCTCGGTGCAAGGCCGCATCGAGCATGAGATGAAGGTCCTTGTCGACGAGGACCGGCTGCTGCTCATCGTTGAACCCGGACGCGGACAGGCACTCCAAGAGTTCCTGCTCTCGATGCGTTTCGCCCTGCGGGTGGAGATCGAGAACCGTTCGGACGAGTTCGGGATCCTCGCAGCGACGAAGCCATTGGATGAGGTCAGCGCATTGCGTTGGGTGGATCCGTGGCCGGGTGTGAGCGAAGGTGGCTTCGCCTATTCAGCTGCCGACCACCCTGCCGTGGAGCGCCCATGGGTGCTGCACCTCGTGCCGTTGGCCGAGCTGGAGGAACGGGTGGGCGACCACCCGTTGGCCGGCATGATGGCTGTCGAGGCACTACGTATCGCCGCATGGCAGCCCCGCCTGGGCCACGAGGTGGACGAGCGCACCATTCCGCATGAGCTGGACTGGCTGCGCACCGCGGTGCATCTGAGCAAGGGGTGCTACAAGGGGCAGGAAACCATCGCCCGGGTCCATAACATCGGTCATCCGCCACGGCGTATGGTGTTCCTGCACCTCGACGGCTCCATGCATACCTTGCCGGCCGAGGGTTCGCCGGTGATGCTCGGAGAGCGTCAGGTGGGAACCTTGACCTCGGCGGCCCTGCACTATGAGGCCGGACCGATCGCGTTGGCGGTCATCAAGCGCGGAGTCGATCCGCAGGCTGAACTGACCGTGGTCGACGGGGAGAGCACCTACCCGGTCGCGCAGGAAGTGATCGTCGCACCGGATGCCGGGCAGACCGCCGGGCGGTTTACCGGTTTTATCCGCACCCCTCCGCGTCACTAACGACACCCCACACAAAGCAACGTGCCGGCCGGTTTCCCAACGGGAACCGGCCGGCACGTTCACTTTTAAGAAATGGTTTAGCCGAAGAGCAGCTTGGCTTCTTCGTAGCGGTTTTGCGGAACGCGCTTGAGATTGTTCAATGCAGCACGCAAGGGAACACGGTTGATATGCGTACCGTGCAGGGCCACCATGGTGCCCCAGGCTTCGTTGGCTACCGAGTCCACGGCCGCCATACCCAAGCGCGTGGCCAGCACACGGTCGAAAGCGCTCGGAACGCCGCCGCGCTGGATGTGCCCCAGTACGGTGGCACGAGTTTCGATGCCGGTGCGCTCTTCGATCATCGGGGCTAGTAGCTCGCCGATGCCGCCCAAGCGCGGACGTCCGAAGGTATCGAGCCCACGGGTGGAGAAGGCTTCGGAATCGCCTTCGGGCACGAAACCTTCGGCCACGACAACCAGCGGTGCGCGACCACGCTCGTTGGCTTCGTTAACCCATTCGCAGATCTGATCCATCGAAGTGGACTGCTCCGGGATCAAAATGGCGTGGGCACCGGATGCCATACCCGAGTGCAGGGCAATCCAACCCACGTGACGACCCATTACTTCGGCGACCATGCAACGGTGGTGAGATTCGCCGGTGGTGCGCAGGCGGTCAATGGCCTCCACGGCGATCTGATTCGCGGTATCAAAGCCGAAGGTGTAGTCGGTGGCGTCGAGGTCGTTGTCGATGGTCTTCGGCACGCCCACGATTCGAATGCCTTCATCACAGAGGCGCTTCGCACCGGCGAGGGTGCCTTCGCCACCAATGGCGATCAGGGCGTCGACGCCGAGCTGCTCCAGATTGCGGGCAATGTTCTCGGCTCCGCCGTTTTCGCCCTCAAACGCGTTGGTGCGCGAGGTGCCCAAAATGGTGCCGCCCTGTTTGGCGATACCGCGCACCGCCTGACGGGGCAGGTCGATCACGTCGGATTCCTTGACGCCACGCCAGCCGTCGCGGAAGCCAACAAATTCGTAATCGTGGGACTTGATGCCGTTCAGTACGGCGCCGCGGATCACCGCGTTCAAACCGGGGCAGTCGCCGCCGGAGGTAAGAATGCCAATGCGCATGAGTGCTCGATTCTCAAGGGTCTTCACCCACGATTCGAGCTGGCCACAATACTGACTCGTATCGTGAAGGCCGGCGGTGAACGGGGGCGGGGACCGGTGGATAGGTTCCTGGCGCACCGTTGAGCCGCGATTGTGACTAGTTTACGTGCTTTAGACCACAAGAGCGAGCCGGGGCGGGAAGTTCCCGCCCCGGCTCGCCGAGGGGTTCTCGAAGCCTGAGAGGCCTAGAAGGCCCGCAGCCACTTCTGCAAGATGATGTTCTCCTGCTGGTCGGGGATCAGGAGCCAAGCCACGATGTAAGCGCCAATGCCGAGCACCGGTAACAGGAAGGAGAGCAGCATGCCGATGCGCACGAGGGTGACATCCCATCCGAACTTATCGGCGAGGCCGCCGGCCACACCTCCGACCATGCGGGCCGGGCCACGACGAAGCGGGATGGAGCGCAGGGAATTGAAGAAACTGTCCATGGTATGTGGTTCCTTTTCCTTAGTGGGTCTCGGTGGAGTCAGGGCCGGGGAGCTCGGTCGATCGTGCATGGTTGCGGCGCGCCGAGGCGATGCCCGAACCGATCAGGCCGATGCCGGCGAGAGCGATCAAACCAATGAAGAACAACGAGCGGTCGAAGTGCCAGGAGAGGATTTCGCCGCCCATCGTCGTCACGGCCACGGCGATCAGGATGAGGCCGAAGATCAGGGTGCCGGAGGGGAACTTAGTCTCGGAGTCGTTGCTATTCATGAGCCTAGCTCCTTTCTAGAAATCGGTGTCGGGCGTCGTGACAATGCTGCTGCGTTCATAGTCGAACTTGGTGAACGCCCCGTTGAATTCGATCGTGAGAACCGGGGCATCTGGGTTGATAACCCCCTGATTGATCGAGTCGATGCCTTCGCGCTTAGACATGAACACCCCATTGCTGTCGATTGTCACCGGGACACCTTCGGGAAGCATCAGTTCCACCTTTGAGAAAACCGAATTGATCTCTACTTTGGTCGGCGTCGTAATGTGCCGGTACCCGGTTAGATCGATAGTGGCGTTGCTGAACACGGCACTGTACTCGTTGGGGTCGTCATGGACGATGACTCCGTCGCGGTAGTCACCGAAAATCACCGGTTTGCCACCGAAGATCAGCGTGAGAACCAACAACGGGATGGCCAAACCCAACAGGCCGCCACTGGTGCGCTTGGCGAATGAGGCGAAGGTAATGCCCAAGCCTGCGACCAGCAGACCCACCGGGAGCGCCAAGGTCCAGCCATTATCTGGTACGCCAGGGAAATCGAGCTGTCCTGCCAGGAGGACCGCGGCCATGGACAATACGCTCAACCCGACAACGATAGTTGCTACCCAGCCGGGGATCGGGGGAGCCTTGCGCACTTGTGGAGTGGGTGAGTGATGCGGCGGTGGCGGAGTGAATCCGTCATTGTATGGGGTACTCATCTGGTCCTCCCGGTTGGTGTGCTGCTCGAACTCGGGCTCCGGGAGCTTCGGCTCACCGGGGACCTCGGGAAATTCTTTGGATTGTCGCTGATGAAAGGCCGGGTCGTGCGGCCCACGCCAGGGCTTTTCGATCACCGTGCCGTGGTGCACCGGGCCGCTTCGGTGAGCGGTCGCGTCGCTGCTGGCGCTACCGGGGCTCGGTGGCGCTGGGTGGTAGCGTTCGAAGCGAGTGTTGCGCCGGCTGAAAATCAGGAACACTACGCCGGCGATAATCACCACCGGGAACAGGATGGGGCCGAGTGAGCCGATCGCCCACGGCAGCGGGAGCAGACCGCAGACGAAAAAGATCACTGCGCCGGTCATGCCGTTGGTCCACTCCTTGGCGATGGCCTGTTCGAGGTGGATGGTTCCGCGACGGTCGGGCAGTAGCGCCCAAGCCAGGGCATAGGCAATGAGGCCCACGCCGGCGAATATGCTCAGCACGATGATGATGCCGCGCACCAGGATGGTGTCGATGGAGAAACGCTGGGCGAGGCCTGCCGCCACGCCACCGAACCATTGCGAGTCTTGGCGAACGATCCCGAGCTTACGCATCTGCTCGAAGAAGCTGCTGGATGATCCGTTCTGCATGTTCATAACTCAATCCTCTAATGACTAGGGCGCGACCGCTATGAGGGGGTGCCCTGATTTAACCCTGAGCTACCCTAGGGGTGCTCGCTCCTCCGGGTTCGGGCGTGCTTGACTTGGAGCATGCAAACACCAGCAGAGCGTCCCAGCTTACTGCGCAGCGACTCACGCGTGATCGCCGGCGTGTGCGGCGGGCTCGCCGAACACCTGGGGGTCCGGGTCAGTTTTGTGCGCGTGGCCTTCATTGCGCTGGTTGGGCTCGGTGGCGCGGGCGTGGTGCTCTATGCCTGGCTGTGGGCGATGACCCCCAGTAAGCAAGAAGCCGACGCCGATGCCGAACGTAGTCGTGGTACGCGACGGCTGTCGCTGGCCGAAGAAATGGAGCGGGTGCAACGCAATCTGCCCAAACCGGCCGAACTCAGCGCGTGGCTCGTTTCGATCCGCGAGGTACTGATCGGTGCGACCCTACTCGTATTGGCCTTTCTGGCCTATGGGCAATGGGCAGGCTGGACGATTCGCTGGGATTTGCTCTGGCCCTCGCTGGGGATTCTGGCCGGCGTGGTGCTCGCGTGGCTGCAATTGGACGGCTCCAACGCCCGCCGTGAAGGCAAACTGCGTGGACCGGTGCTCCTGCGCTTGGCGCTGGGGCTGCTTCTGGTGATCTCCGGATTGCTGGCCTTGGTCAGCGGCAACGTGAGTACCGTCGACCTATTGGGCGGTTTGGCTACGGCGGGGGCGATCCTTGCCGGCACCGTGGTGGTCTTGCTGCCGTGGGCCTTGCGGCTATGGCGCGATTTCCTGTCCGAGCGCAGCAGCCGGCAGGCCGCCGCGCAACGTGCCGAATTCGCCGCGCACCTGCACGACTCGGTGCTACAGACCCTCGCGGTCATTCAAAAACGTAGCGACGACCCGGCGGCGGTACGCACCTTGGCCCGCGTGCAGGAACGCGAATTACGCCAATGGCTCTATGGGGATCCCGAACAATCACCGGAGGATCTGGGCACCGCCATCACCGAAGAGGCACGTACCATTGAACAGCTGATGCTACGTGATATCGAGGTGATCACCGTGGGTCATGCGCAAGGGATTGCCGCGCAACAGGCCCTGGTCGCGGCCAGCGGTGAGGCGATGATGAACGCGGCGAAACACACCACGGGAAAGATCTCGGTCTTTGTCGAATGCACCCCGAGCCACGTGGAGATTTTCGTGAGGGACCGAGGCTCGGGTTTCGACGTGCAGAGCATCGCCGCCGATCGGCACGGGGTTCGCGAGTCAATTATCGGGCGCATCGAACGAGCCGGCGGCACGGTCACTATTCGTAGCTCATCAGAGGGCACCGAGGTTCAGTTACGCATGCCACGAGAAGAATCCACCGAGGAAGGGACGACGCCATGACCGAGGCACCCATCGAAGACGCGTCGCCGGTACGCGTCGTGCTGGTCGATGACCATGCCATTTTTCGCTCCGGCCTGAAGGCCGACCTGGCGAGCGATATTCAGATTGTCGGGGAGGCCGGTACGGTCGAAGACGCGATCAGCGTCATTGCCTCCGAACGCCCCGATGTGGTGTTGCTCGATGTCCATCTTCCCGGCGGCCGCGGCGGCGGTGGGGCCGAAGTGCTGGCCGGTTGCGCCGCGCAATTGGAAGGAACCCGCTTTTTGGCGTTGAGCGTATCGGATGCGGCTCAGGACGTGGTCACGGTGATTCGCGCCGGCGCCCGGGGCTATGTCACCAAGAGCATTTCGGGCGAGGAAATTTCCGCCGCCGTGCGCCGGGTGGCCAGCGGAGATGCGGTGTTCTCGCCGCGTCTGGCCGGTTTTGTGCTCGATGCCTTCAGCGGTGCTCAGGTCGCCAGCGTTGACGAGGAACTCGATCTGCTGTCCGACCGGGAACTTCAAGTGATGCGGTTGATCGCACGCGGCTACAGTTACCGTGAGGTCGCCAAAGAACTCTTCATTTCCATCAAGACCGTCGAATCGCATGTGTCGAATGTGCTGCGCAAACTGCAGTTATCGAATCGTCATGAGCTAACCCGGTGGGCCGTCGATCGCCGGCTTCTCTAGCCTTGGACGATTCCAAGCGGACCGAGTCTTAAACGTCGCGGGCGGTGTGTAGGAGACTCCTACACACCGCCCGCTGCGATGAACGTACGTGCTAGTTAGCGTGCTTCGCCGAGCAGACGCTGCATGCGAGCCACGCCCTCGGCCAAGTCGGCGTCACCCAGTGCGTATGACATGCGGATGTAGCCGGAAGGTCCAAAGGCTTCGCCCGGGACCACGGCAACTTCGGCCTGTTCCAAGATGACCGCGGCCAGATCGGCACTGGTGTTGCTCACCACGCCGCGGATTTCCTTGCCCAGTAGTCCACGCACGTCCGAGTAGGCGTAGAAGGCGCCCTCCGGCGTGGGGCAGTGCAGGCCCTCGATGGCGTTCAGGCCCTCGACGATCGCCAGGCGGCGGCGGTTGAAGGCTACCTTCATTTCCTCGACGGCATCCAGCGGTCCGGCCACGGCGGCCAGGGCTGCACGCTGCGAGACGTTGGCGACATTCGAAGTAGCGTGCGACTGCAGGTTCGTCGCGGCCTTGATGACGTCCTGCGGACCGACCATCCAGCCCACACGCCAACCGGTCATTGCGTAGGTCTTGGCCACACCATTGAGTACCACCACGCGGTCTTCGAGCTCCGGTACGAGCGTGGCGATGGAGCTGAATTTGGCCTCGCCGTAGGTTAGGTGCTCGTAGATCTCGTCGGTGACCACCCAGATGCCGTGCTCGGCGGCCCAACGACCAATGGCCGCTACTTCATCGGGGGTGTAGACCGCACCGGTAGGGTTCGAGGGGGAGACGAACAGCAGAACCTTGGTGCGCTCGGTGCGTACCGAATCGAGCTGTTCCACGGTGACCTTGTAGCCCTGCTCCGGGCCAGCGAAGATGGTCACCGGTGCGCCACCGGCTAGCTGCACGGCCTCCGGGTAGGTGGTCCAGTAGGGGGCCGGAATAATGACCTCGTCGCCCGGATCCAGCAGGGTAGCGAAGGTGTTGTACACGGCCTGCTTGCCGCCGTTGGTCACCAGCACCTGGCTGGCCTCGATGGCGTAGCCCGAATCACGCATGGTCTTGGCCGCGATGGCCTCGCGTAGTTCGGGAAGACCGGCGGCAGGAGAGTAGCGGTGATTCTTCGGATCACGTGCGGCCTCAACGGCGGCCTGCACAATGTACTCGGGCGTTGGGAAGTCCGGTTCGCCGGCACCGAACCCAATCACGGGGCGGCCGGCGGCTTTCAACGCCTTGGCCTTGGCGTCGACGGCCAGGGTGGCAGATTCGGAGATTGCGCCAATGCGGCGAGAAATTCTAGACATGGGTGGAGAGATCCTGAACTCTACGTTGAAAGCTGTCGCTCTTAACATTAGTGGTCAGATCGATCCATGGCCGGGATACCCCGGAAAATTACGGAGAATGATCAGTTCAGCAACACTTTTTTAGCGGCCTTCGACACACTCCGGGTGGTCAGTTCGACATTTGCGCGATCCTTGCGTAAAGTTATTTTTCGTTGCCGGGACAAGCGGCAGCAGAGCTAAAGCTCAAAGGGTAGTGGCGCAATTGGTAGCGCAGCGGTCTCCAAAACCGCAGGTTGCAGGTTCGAGTCCTGTCTGCCCTGCGCAGTAGCGATACAGAAGGTATCGCACAGCGAATCTCACGTCACGGTGTGTTGTGGTCGGCCAGGCTGCGACACACCGTGATTGTTTCAACTGGCCAATTATTGAAACGAGGATCACGGTGAGCAACTCAGCTGTTGAAAGCCCGGGACGCGGTAACGACCTTAAGAAGAGCTTCTTCGGGCGCATTATGCTTTTCCTGCGCCAAGTCATCTCCGAGCTGAAGAAGGTCGTTACGCCAACTCGTAGCGAGCTTTTGAACTACACCCTGGTGGTGATCGCCTTCGTCGCGGTCGTCATGGTGTTGGTTTCCCTCCTAGATTTCGTGTTCGGTAGTGGCTCGATCCTCCTGTTCACAAACCGTCCGGAACAGTAAAATTTCCAGCGTCTGCCAGCCGAACCCGGCCGGCGGGCGCGCAATGGTGTTAAGTCAGTAAAAAGAAAGCAGGAACTGCAGTGTCCGACAATGAACTCGAACAGCAGGTTAGCGACGAGGTCGAGACCGAGTTCGTTGCATCCGAGCAGACCGCCGATGAGCCGGTTATTGCAGGTGAAACGGCTACCGCCGAAACCGCTGATGAAGCACCGGAAGCTAGCGACGAGGTAGCGACCGAGAAGAGCGAAGCTGATGAGGCCGCCGACAAGGTCGCCCAGCTCAAGGAAGAATTCCGCGCCAAGCTGCGTCGTCAGCCAGGTGATTGGTATGTCATCCACACCTACGCAGGTTACGAGAACCGCGTGAAGGTGAACCTCGAGGCCCGTATCCAGACTCAGGACATGGAGGATTTCATTTACGAAATCCAGGTCCCGATGGAAGAGGTCGTCGAGGTCAAGAACACTCAGCGCAAGATCGTGCGCCGCGTGCGCATTCCGGGTTATGTGCTAGTTCGTATGGAGCTCACCGACGCTTCGTGGGGTGTTGTTCGCCACACTCCAGGTATCACCGGCTTCGTGGGTAACGCCCACGACCCGAACCCGCTGAGCCTGGATGAAGTGTTCTCCATGCTCGAGCACACCGTGGTTGATCCGGAGAAGCAGCCCTCGGCTTCCAAGCCGGGCCGCGCCCCGATTACTGAGGTCACGGTGGACTTCGAGGTTGGCGAGTCGGTTATCGTCAACGACGGTCCGTTCGAGACCATGCCGGCGACCATCTCCGAGATCAAGCTCGAAGCGGCCCAGCTGGTTGTGTTGGTTTCGATCTTCGAACGCGAGACCCCGGTGACGCTGAACTTCAACCAGGTCACCAAGATCCAGTAGTATTAAGTCTTCGTGCCCCATTGCGACATGCTTTCGCGGTGCGGGCACGTTCGGCTGTCGCGCCACGACGGCCACCATCCGTACCACGCTCCTGTGCTGCGGAAAAACGCAAGAGTAGAAGGACCCGACATGGCCCCTAAGAAAAAGGTCACCGGACTCATCAAGCTGCAGATCCAGGCAGGCGCCGCCAACCCGGCACCTCCGATCGGTCCTGCCCTTGGTCAGCACGGCGTGAACATCATGGAATTCTGCAAGGCTTACAACGCTGCCACCGAGTCGCAGCGCGGTAACGTGATTCCAGTTGAAATCACCGTGTACGAAGATCGTTCGTTCACCTTCATCACCAAGACTCCTCCGGCAGCCGAGCTGATCAAGAAGGCTGCTGGCGTTGCCAAGGGTTCGGGCACCCCGCACACCACCAAGGTGGGCAAGCTGACCCAGGCTCAGGTTGAGGAGATCGCTAACTCCAAGATGGAAGACCTGAACGCAAACGATCTGGCCGCCGCCTCCAAGATCATCGCCGGTACCGCCCGCTCCATGGGCATCACCGTCGAAGGCTAAGCACCAGCCTTTGCGTAGCTTCACCACGAAGCTACACAACCACTAACTAATAAAAGGTGGCTGAACCGCCAGTTCACCCACCCGTGGCAGGGCCGAGCGCGGTCCACATGACCACGACTGCATAAGGAGAAAACGCAGATGGCAAAGCGCAGCAAAGCATACTTGGCCGCAGCGGCCAAGATTGACGCCGACAAGAGCTACGATCCGGCAGAGGCAATCGCCCTGGCCAAGGAACTGGCCGGCGAGAAGAGCAACTCGACCGTTGAGGTTGCATTCCGCCTCGGCGTCGACCCCCGTAAGGCTGACCAGATGGTGCGCGGCACCGTCAACCTGCCGCACGGCACCGGTAAGACCGCCCGCGTGTTGGTCTTCGCCAACGGTGACAAGGCAGAGGCCGCTCGTGAAGCCGGCGCCGACTTCGTTGGCTCCGACGAACTGATCGAGAAGGTGCAGGGCGGCTGGACCGACTTCGACGCCGCTGTGGCAACCCCGGACATGATGGGCAAGGTTGGCCGCCTGGGTAAGATCCTCGGCCCACGTAACCTGATGCCGAACCCGAAGACCGGCACCGTGACCATGGATGTGGCCAAGGCCGTCAACGACATCAAGGGTGGCAAGATCGACTTCCGCGTCGACAAGCACTCGAACCTGCACTTCATCATCGGCAAGGCATCCTTCGATGCCAAGCAGCTGACCGAGAACTACGCAGCCGCTCTGGAAGAGGTGCTTCGCTTGAAGCCGTCCTCCTCCAAGGGTCGTTACATCTCGAAGGCCACCGTGGCCACCACCTTCGGTCCCGGCATCCCGGTTGATCCGAACGTAACCCGCGTTGGCTAGTCACTGATTAGTCAGGCCGAATAGGGGAGTCGAAGAGTTTCTTCGGCTCCCCTTTCGCATGCCTAGGACGCATTCCTGCGCTGTGACGTCACCCGGAATTATTCAACGGTACGTAGAGAAAGTTTGCTTCATGTATTGCTGGGGTCTTGTCTTGCCCTCATACCTCGGTGATACGCTGTAGAAACCGAGTCACTCGGCACCAGTTATATGGGACCCCCAAGACCATGTAGCAGGTGGATGAATAAGGTCTCCCCAAGGCCTGTTCGTCGACAAGTAGCCTGCGTTCAGCGTCCCCCAAAGTGCTGGCGCGGGCCTTGTCTTTTAATGCGGCGTGGCAGAGATCACCACTCAATGACTTTGCCTCGATTTTGCCTGCGGCACTCGCGTCGGTAGACTTAAAAGCACCGAAGACCGTCGGTCGAGACCTGCTTTGTCAGGAATCCGAAGAGTCCACCTGGACGACCAACGCAGGTTTCATAGATTTGTCTCAACTCAGGTTGAGCTGCCCTGTGCTCCTGCGCGGGGCGTTTTTTATTGCGCTCCGCCGGTTATGAAACGGTACCGAACTATTCCCCGGAAGGAGTGTTATGGCAACGCCGACCAAGACTGTGGCGATCGAAGAGATCACCACTGATTTCAAGGAATCAACCGCGGCTGTCCTGACCGAATACCGTGGGCTTACCGTTGCACAGCTCAAGGAACTGCGCCGTTCGCTTGGTCAGGAGACCAAGTACGCGGTTGTCAAGAACACCTTGACTGCAATCGCGGCTAAGGAAGCCGGCATCGATGCATTCGATGGCCAGCTTGCCGGTCCGACCGCTATCGCCTTCATTAAGGGCGATGCTGTTGCCGCTGCAAAGAGCCTCACGGAGTTCGCCAAGACGAACCAGCAGCTGGTTATCAAGGCCGGTTTCTTCGAGGGCAACGCCCTTGACGAAGCAGGTATCAAGGCCCTGGCTGCCCTGGAGTCCCGCGAGCACCAGCTGGCACGTGTTGCTGGCGTTCTGAAGGCTCCGGCCTCCGCTGCTGCACGCATCGTGGAAGCCCTGCGCGCCAAGCTCGAAGAGAACGGTGGCGAAGCCGCCGAGGCCGCTCCGGCCGACGAGGCCTAAGCTCCTCGCGATTCTCTCGCAACGTAACCCAATTCATCGGCCCCTAGGGCCAAAACCGAAAGGACGCCACCATGGCGAAGCTCACCACCGAAGAGCTGCTCGACGCATTCAAGGAAATGACCATCATCGAGCTCTCCGAGTTCGTTAAGCAGTTCGAGGAGACCTTCGAGGTCACCGCTGCTGCTGTTGCCGTTGCCGGTCCGGCTGGCGGCGCAGGCGAAGCTGCTGCTGAAGAGAAGACCGAGTTCGACGTTATCCTCGAGTCGGCTGGCGACAAGAAGATCGCAGTCATCAAGGAAGTTCGCGGCATCACCTCGCTGGGTCTGAAGGAAGCCAAGGAGCTCGTCGACGGCGCTCCGAAGGCTCTGCTGGAAGGCGTTGCCAAGGACGCAGCGGAGAAGGCCAAGGAAGCTCTGGAAGCTGCCGGCGCCACCGTCACCGTCAAGTAAGCTCACGCGGTCACTCGCAGCTTATTGCGAAGGCTCCCAAACGATTCGTTCGTTTGGGGGCCTTTCGCCGTTAACGCTCCTAACCGTTATTTGATATTTATATGCTTATAACGATTCCATTAACAGCTGATACTCATTTGGTTATCCTACGCTGGAAGTGTGCAGAGACATGTAGCGGCTAAACGCCCAGAAAAGGTAGCGCGACTCGGATTGCTCGACGGGTTGCGAATCACCGCGGCACTTGCCGTGGTGTTCTACCACTACACTGCTTGGGGCCATTCGCACTGGGGAACCAAGGCGCCGGATGCGTGGCCAATTCTTTCCGAGATTACACGCTACGGCAGCATCGGTGTGCAGCTATTCTTCTTGATCTCGGGCTTCGTCATCCTTATGTCGGTGCAGGGCAAATCTGTGCTGCAATTCGTCGCCTCACGTGCAGGACGACTCTATCCGGCCTATTGGTTAGCCGTATTGGCCGCGGCCGTGCTGACCTTCGTACTGTGGCCAGAGGCCAGTGATGGACGAACCACCGGGGACATCCTGCCCAACCTGACGATGATGCAGACCGCCATGGATGTCCGAGACCTTGACGGTGTCTACTGGACACTGTGGGCAGAGCTTCGTTTCTACTTCCTGCTGGGAATTATGCTCGCCCTAGGCTGGACCAAATCGCATCATATTATGCTGCTTTCGGTGCTCTGGCCGGCGGTTGGTTTGTATTTTAAATTCACTGGCGCCACGACCTCGATGGAATGGGTACTGGGGCAGTATTCATCGCTCTTCTGCATCGGCATGTTGCTCTACGTCATATATACCGAGGGATCTTCACTCACGCGCTGGCTTCTGATTGGCGTCAATACGCTCATCGCCAGCTACCACACCGGACTGAAAGGCGCTTTCGATAGTTCATACCTGTCGGGCCTAGACGTCCCCGCATGGCATTTCGCCCTACTGTGCACCCTTTGTGTGGCGGTGGTGGCCTTATGTACGGTCACACCACTAAACAGGGTTTACTCGCGTTGGCTGGTCTTCGCCGGTTCGCTGACCTACCCGCTGTATCTCATCCATGAGCTGTGGGGCTGGTGGATCATTGAATCCCTGCATTTGAAGATCAACCAGTACGTGTTGCTACCGCTGACTATCGCGATCGTCCTGCTGGTTGCGTACCTGATCTCCCGCTTCATCGAGAAACCGGCGGGACTGTTGCTACGCAACGGCATCCTCGCGGCCGGCGGCAAACTCGGCCAACGCATTACGTTGCCGGTTCCTTCCTGGGCACGTTCCGATGTCCCGTAGCTGGTGACGCTCAAGCCACCGAGCACGGTTAACGTCGATCGGCTCCGCACTAGGTGCGGAGCCGATCGACATTACGGGGGTCTAGTCGCGGAAGAGGACCAAGGCTTCGCCCTGGCCGCCGCCGCCACAGAGGCTCACTGCCGCGCGGCCAGCGCCGCGACGTTGAAGTTCCAGCGCCGCGGTGAGCGCAAGGCGCGTACCCGAGGCCCCAATGGGATGGCCGAGGGCAATGGCCCCGCCATGAATATTGGTGCGCTCCAGCGGGTAGTTTAGGTCCTTGAGCGACTGGCAGGCCACGGCACCAAAGGCCTCGTTGATTTCGATAAAGTCGAGATCCTCGGCTGCCCAGCCCTGCTTGTTCAGCGCACTGGCGATGGCATTCGACGGCTGCGAGTGCAAGGAGTTGTCCGGTCCGGCCACCTGACCCGCGGCCCCGAGGGTCGCGAGGATCTCGTAGCCGTTGTTTTCCGCCCACTCGCGCGAGGTCACCACGACAGCCGCGGCACCATCGGACAGCGGTGAAGAGTTACCCGCAGTGATCGTGCCGTCGCTAGTGAAGGCCGGGCGGAGAGCGGCTAGGGTCTGCTCGGTCGTGTCCGGGCGAATACCTTCATCCAGCGCCACTACCACCGGCTCGCCCTTACGCTGTGGGATGGAGACCGGAGAGATTTCCTTGGCGAAAAGACCCTCGGCTACGGCACGCGCCGCGCGCTGGTGACTCAAGGCAGCCACCGCATCTTGAGCGGGGCGATCAATGCTGAGCACACCGTTCTTTTCTTCCGTGCTCAAACCCATGGATTTGCCATCGAAGGCATCGGTCAAGCCATCGTGGGCCACCGAGTCAACCGCCGAAATATCACCGTAGGTCCACCCAAAGCGGGATTTCGGCAGCAGGTGCGGAGTGTTTGACATCGACTCTTGACCGCCGGCAACCACCACGTCGGCCTCGCCGGAACGGACGAGCCTTGCCGCATCGATAATGGCCGCGAGCCCCGAGAGACACACCTTGTTGACGGTCACCGTGGGCACATCCCAACCAATACCGGCGGCAATGGCCGACTGGCGGGCGGGGTTCTGCCCACATCCAGCCTGAACAACCTGGCCCATGATGACACTTTGCACCGCGTCGGCCGGTACGCCGGTGCTAGCCAGGGCTCCCTTAATCGCCACCGCGCCCAGCTCAACGGCGCTTTGTGAGGCCAGAGCCCCCTTGAAGCGAGCGAATGGGGTGCGGCTGCCACCTATGAGGACAGCATCGCGTGGTGAGGCCATGGAAATTGCTCCGTTCCCTGTGAGTTACACGACATTGTGTTTCCAGCTTAGGTCATTTTCGCCCCGTTGCTGGTGTGCACGGTGTAGCTCGGGCGTCGGGGAGTGAAGCATATTAGACGTAGTCAGCGGCCCGTGAATTCGGGGCTGTGGCGGCGCGACAGGCCGGAGCGTTAGGGTGTGGGCCGCGGCGGCCGATCACTATAGCACGAAATTTGCTTGGGGAATATCGACAAGCTTGATTCGATCCGGTACAGTAGAAGTTTGCGCCTTACTGTGTGCGCGCACGACCTTCATATAGCGGTGGGCTCGTGCGGACGCGAGGTTTCTGCACTACGCAGGAACCTTAGCACGGCAAGGTCTCGGAAACCTGACGGTCTGTGGAAGGATCCATCTTGGTCGCCTCGAGCAACCCCAACAACCAAACCGCTAGTTCGGCTCGCGACGCTGCGTACGCTGGCCGACTTTCTTTTGCAAAGATTCACGAACCCCTCGAAGTCCCGAACCTGCTAGCGCTGCAGACCGAAAGCTTTGATCGGCTGGTCGGCAACGAGCGCTGGAAGGAGCGTCTGGCTCAGGCAGTAGCCGCGGGCGACAACAGCGTTCCGGACGCCAGTGGTCTGGCTGAAATCTTCGAAGAAATCTCCCCGATTGAAGATTTCCAGGACACCATGTCCTTGAGCTTCTCCGATCCGGAGTTCGCCGAACCCAAGTACAGCATTGCCGAGTGCAAGGACCGCGACGCTACGTACGCCGCTCCGCTGTATGTCAAGGCCGAATTCATGAACAATGAAACCGGCGAAATCAAGCAGCAGACCGTCTTCATGGGCGACTTCCCGCTGATGACGGACAAGGGTACCTTCATCATCAACGGCACCGAGCGTGTCGTCGTTTCCCAGCTGGTCCGTTCCCCGGGTGCATACTTCGAGTCCGCCCCGGACAAGACCAGTGACAAGACCATCTACTCCGCACGTATCATCCCTTCGCGTGGTGCATGGTTCGAGCTGGAGATCGATAAGCGCGACCAGATTGGTGTGCGCCTGGACCGCAAGCGTAAGCAGTCGGTCACCGTCCTGCTGAAGGCCCTGGGCTGGAGCGAAGAGAAGATTCTCTCCGAGTTCGGTCAGTACGACTCGATGCGCGCCACCTTGGAAAAGGACAGCATCAAGGACCAGGACGAGGCCCTGTTGGATATCTACCGCAAGCTGCGCCCGGGCGAGCCTCCGACGGTGGAAGCCGCACAGTCGCTGCTGCGCAACATGTACTTCGAGCCAAAGCGCTACGACCTGGCCAAGGTCGGCCGCTACAAGCTCAACCGCAAGCTGGGTGTGGAGACCGCCGTCGACACCGAGAACGCCTCGGTGCTCTCGCTGGACGACATCATCGCCATGATCCGCTACCTCATCGCGCTGCACGCCGGCGAGAAGACCATCGAGGGCACCCGCAAGGGCGAAATCGTGGACATCTCGGTGAACGTGGACGACATCGACCACTTCGGTAACCGTCGTATCCGCGCCGTGGGCGAGCTGATCGAGAACCAGGTACGCACCGGTCTGTCCCGCATGGAGCGTGTTGTGCGCGAGCGCATGACCACCCAGGACGTCGAGGCCATCACCCCGCAGACCCTGATCAACATCCGTCCCGTCGTGGCCGCGATCAAGGAATTCTTCGGTACCTCGCAGCTCTCGCAGTTCATGGACCAGAACAACCCGCTGGCCGGCCTGACCCACAAGCGTCGTCTGTCGGCGCTGGGCCCGGGCGGTCTGTCGCGCGATCGCGCCGGCATGGAAGTTCGAGACGTTCACCCGTCGCACTACGGACGTATGTGCCCGATTGAAACTCCCGAAGGTCCGAACATTGGTCTGATCGGTTCGTTGGCAACCTACGGCCGCATCAACTCCTTCGGTTTCATCGAAACCCCGTACCGCAAGGTCAAGGACGGCGTCGTTTCCAACGAGGTCGAGTACCTCACCGCCGACGACGAGCTGCTGCACTACATCGCGCAGGCTAACGCCCCGCTCGACGAGAACAACCGCTTCGCCGAAGACACCGTGCTGGTGCGTGAAAAGGGTGGCGGCGGCGAGCCGATCCTGGTCGACCCGTCCGAGGTCGCCTTCATGGACGTTTCCCCGCGCCAGATGGTGTCGGTCGCAACCGCACTGATCCCGTTCCTCGAGCACGACGATGCTAACCGCGCACTGATGGGTGCCAACATGCAGCGCCAGGCCGTGCCGCTGTTGGCCTCCGAGGCACCGCTGGTCGGTACCGGTATGGAGAAGTACGCCGCAGTGGACGCCGGCGACTCCGTTGTGGCTAAGAAGCCCGGCGTGGTCACCGAGGTCTCCGCCGACCTGGTGGTTGTCATGAACGACGACGGCACCGAGTCGATGTACCCGATCATGAAGTTCGCTCGCTCGAACCAGGGCAACGCTTACAACCAGCGCGTGCGCGTCTCCGAAGGCGACCGGATCGAATTCCAGTCGATCATCGCCGACGGTCCGTCCACCGACAAGGGTGAGCTGTCGCTCGGTAAGAACCTGCTCGTGGCATTCATGTCATGGGAAGGCCACAACTTCGAGGATGCGATCATCCTCTCGCAGCGCATGATCTTCGACGACGTGCTGACCTCGATTCACATCGAAGAGCACGAAGTTGATGCCCGCGACACCAAGCTTGGTGCCGAGGAAATCACCCGCGACATCCCGAATGTTTCGGAAGACATCCTCTCCCAGCTCGACGACCGCGGCATCGTGTACATCGGTGCCGAGGTTGAGGCCGGCGACGTGCTCGTCGGTCGTGTCACCCCGAAGGGTGAAACCGAGCTGACTCCAGAAGAGCGCCTGCTGCGCGCCATCTTCGGTGAGAAGTCCCGTGAAGTGCGCGATACCTCGCTGAAGGTGCCGCACGGTGAGTCCGGTACCGTCATTGGCGTGCGCATCTTCGATCGCGACAACGACGATGAGCTCTCCCCGGGTGTGAACCAGCTGGTGCGCGTGTACGTGGCGCAGAAGCGTAAGATCACCAACGGCGATAAGCTCGCCGGCCGTCACGGTAACAAGGGTGTCATCTCGAAGATCCTGCCGCTGGAAGATATGCCGTTCCTCGAGGACGGTACCCCGGTTGATGTCGTGCTGAACCCGCTGGGTGTGCCAGGTCGTATGAACGTCGGCCAGGTTATGGAAATCCACCTGGGCTGGGCCGCGAAGCAGGGTTGGAAGATCGAAGGCGAGCCGGAGTGGGTCAAGAACCTGCCGAACCTGCCGCGCGAATCCGGGTCCACCACCGTGGCCACCCCGGTCTTCGACGGCGCCTCGGAGGAAGAGATCCGCGGCATCCTCGATTCGACCAACGTCACCCGCGACGGACAGCGCCTGATCGGCAACTCCGGTAAGGCCCGTCTGTTCGACGGCCGCTCCGGCGAGCCGTTCCCGGACCCGATCTCCGTGGGCTACATGTACATCCTGAAGTTGCACCACCTGGTCGACGACAAGATCCACGCCCGTTCCACTGGCCCGTACTCGATGATTACCCAGCAGCCGCTGGGTGGTAAGGCACAGTTCGGTGGTCAGCGCTTCGGTGAAATGGAAGTGTGGGCGCTGGAAGCTTACGGCGCCGCCTACACCCTGCAGGAACTGCTGACCATCAAGTCCGATGACATCCACGGTCGTGTGAAGGTCTACGAGGCCATCGTCAAGGGCGAGAACATCCCGGAGCCAGGCGTTCCGGAGTCGTTCAAGGTGCTCATCAAGGAAATGCAGTCGCTGTGCTTGAACGTAGAGGTGCTGGGCACCGACGGCAACACCATCGAGATGCGTGAATCGGACGAGGAATCGTTCCGCGCCGCTGAAGAGCTGGGCATCGACCTTTCCCGGTCGGAGCCGAACTCCGTAGAGGAAGTGTAGTGCGTCCCGCCGGGCGCCGAGCGTAGATGCTACGCCGCCCGGCGGACCCACACTTCACCCACATCGACTTCAGAGATCAAAGAAGAGAGAAAAGGACCCTATGTCCAGCGATTCCTCATTCGGCCTCATGCGCATTGGCCTGGCCACCGCGGACGAAATCCGTGACTGGAGCTACGGCGAGGTCAAGAAGCCGGAAACCATTAACTACCGCACCCTGAAGCCCGAGAAGGACGGTCTTTTCTGCGAAAAGATCTTCGGTCCTTCCCGTGACTGGGAATGCTACTGCGGTAAGTACAAGCGCGTGCGCTTCAAGGGCATCATCTGTGAGCGCTGTGGCGTCGAGGTGACCCGTGCGAACGTTCGTCGTGAGCGCATGGGACACATCGAGCTGGCCGCTCCGGTGACCCACATTTGGTACTTCAAGGGTGTTCCCTCGCGCCTTGGTTACCTGCTAGATCTGGCACCGAAGGACCTGGAAAAGGTCATTTACTTCGCTGCCTACATGATCACCAGCGTTAACGAAGAGCGTCGCCACGCCGAAATGCCGAACCTGCAGGCACAGCACGATCTCGAGCTGCGCCAGCTGGCGAACAACGCCGAGGCCGACAAGAAGGCCGTGGCCGCCGACCTCGAGGCAGAACTCGAGCGTCTGGAAGCCGACGGTGCCAAGGGTGCCGAGCTGAACAAGGCTCGCGCCACCGCCGAGAAGACCGTGCTGCAGATCGACAAGCGCGCCAAGGCTGAAGCCGAGCGCCTGCGTGCGGTCTGGGAGCGCTTCAAGAACCTCAAGGTCGCCGACCTCGAAGGTGACGAAGGCCTGTACCGCACCATGCGTGAGAAGTACGGTCTGTTCTTCGAAGGCTCCATGGGGGCCGAAGCCATCCAGAAGCGTCTGGCGAACTTCGACCTCAAGGCCGAAGCCGAAGAGCTCAAGCAGGTTATCGACAATGGCAAGGGCCAGAAGAAGGCTCGCGCCCTCAAGCGCCTGAAGGTTGTCAACGCCTTCCTGAGCACCGAGAACTCGCCGCAGGGTATGGTTCTGGACGCCGTTCCGGTGATCCCGCCGGAGCTGCGCCCGATGGTTCAGCTCGACGGTGGCCGTTTCGCCACCTCGGACCTGAACGACCTGTACCGCCGCGTGATCAACCGCAACAACCGCCTGAAGCGTCTGCTGGATCTCGGTGCCCCCGAGATCATCGTGAACAACGAAAAGCGCATGCTGCAGGAAGCCGTCGACTCGCTGTTCGACAACGGTCGTCGTGGTCGTCCGGTCACCGGTCCGGGTAACCGCCCGCTGAAGTCCCTGAGCGACATGCTCAAGGGTAAGCAGGGTCGTTTCCGTCAGAACCTGCTCGGTAAGCGCGTGGACTACTCCGGTCGTTCAGTGATTGTGGTTGGTCCGCAGTTGAAGCTGCACCAGTGTGGTCTGCCGAAGCAGATGGCTCTGGAGCTGTTCAAGCCCTTCGTGATGAAGCGCCTGGTCGACCTGAACCACGCACAGAACATCAAGAGCGCCAAGCGCATGGTCGAGCGTTACCGTCCGCAGGTGTGGGATGTTCTCGAAGAGATCATCACCGAGCACCCGGTACTGCTCAACCGTGCACCTACCCTGCACCGTCTGGGTATCCAGGCCTTCGAGCCGCAGCTGGTTGAGGGTAAGGCCCTGCAGCTGCACCCGTTGGTTTGTGCCGCGTTCAACGCCGACTTCGACGGTGACCAGATGGCAGTTCACCTGCCGCTGAGCCCGGAAGCTCAGGCCGAAGCCCGCATCCTGATGCTGTCCTCGCACAACATCTTGAAGCCTTCGGATGGCCGCCCGGTGGCCCTGCCTTCGCAGGATATGATCATCGGTCTGCACCACCTGACCACCAAGCGTGCCGACGAGGCTGGCGCCGGTCGCGTGTTCACCTCGGTTCCGGAAGCCATCATGGCCATGGACCGTCGCGAACTGCACCTGAACGCACCGATCAAGGTTCGCGTACCGAACTTCGTGCCCTCCGACGAGCAGCCCGCTCCGGAAGGCTGGGAGCCGGGTACCGAGGCACTGATCGAAACTTCGCTGGGCCAGGTACTGTTCAACGACACCCTGCCTGCGGATTACCCATGGGTTGAGCGTGTGGCCGGTAAGGATGCGCTTTCGGAGATCGTCAACGATCTGGCCGAGCGCTACCCGAAGATCGTGGCTGCCGAGACTCTGGATAACCTGAAGGATGCCGGTTTCCACTGGGCTACTCGCTCGGGCGTGACCGTGGCGATCTCGGATATCACCTCGAACATGAACAAGGCCGAGATCCTGGCTCCGTACGAGGAGCGTGCCCGCAAGGTGCAGGCTTCCTACGACAAGGGTCTGATCGCCGACTCCGAGCGTCGTCAGGACCTGATCGACATCTGGACCAAGGCAACCGACGAGGTTGCCGAGGCCATGAAGAACGGCATGGAAGAACTGAACACCATTAACCGCATGGTGACTTCCAAGGCCCGTGGTAACTGGCTGCAATTGCGCCAGATTGCCGGTATTCGTGGTCTGGTGTCGAACCCGAAGGGTGAGATTATCCCGCGTCCGATTAAGTCCTCCTACCGCGAGGGCCTGTCGGTGCTGGAATACTTCATCGCAACGCACGGTGCCCGTAAGGGTCTGGCCGATACCGCGTTGAAGACCGCTAACTCCGGTTACCTCACCCGTCGTCTGGTCGACGTGTCGCAGGACGTTATCGTGCGCGAAGAGGACTGTGGCACCCGCCGCGGTCTGACCGTGCCGATTGCCGAGAGCGTCAACGGTGTGCGCCACATGCACGAGACCGTGGAGAACTCCGCCTACACCCGTACGCTGGCCACCGACGTCAAGGACGCCGAGGGCAACGTGTTGGCCGAGGCCGGCTCCGACGTGGGCGATGTGCTCATCGAGAAGCTGTACAACGCCGGTGTCGACGAGATCCGCGTTCGCTCCGTGCTGACCTGTGATTCCGCAGTGGGCACCTGTGCCCTGTGCTACGGCCGTTCGCTGGCCAGCGGTAAGACCGTGGACATTGGTGAGGCCGTGGGCATTATCGCCGCACAGTCCATCGGTGAGCCCGGTACCCAGCTGACCATGCGTACCTTCCACACTGGTGGTGTGGCATCGGCCGACGATATCACCCAGGGTCTGCCACGTATTCAGGAGCTCTTCGAGGCCCGTACCCCGAAGGGTGTGGCCCCGATGTCCGAGGTCACCGGTCGCGTGTCGATCGAGGACGACGAGAAGCAGCTTCGCGTGATCGTCACCCCGGACAACGGCGACGAGAAGCAGGCCTACCCGGTACTGCGTCGTGCCCGCCTGTTGGTTGAGGAAGGCCAGTCGATCACCGCTGGTACCCAGCTGACCAGCGGTACCTTGGATCCGAAGCAGGTTCTGCGCGTGCTCGGCCCGCGTGAGGCACAGAAGTTCCTCGTCCGCGAGGTTCAGGACGTGTACCAGTCGCAGGGTGTGGGCATCCACGATAAGCACGTGGAAGTTATCGTGCGTCAGATGCTGCGCCGCGTCACCGTCATCGAGTCGGGCGAAACCGACTTGCTGCCAGGTGAGCTCACCGACCGCGCACGCTTCACCTCGGCTAACCGCAAGGCAGTCACCGAGGGCAAGCGTCCGGCGGCTGGTCGTGACGAGATGATGGGTATCACCAAGGCGTCGCTGGCCACCGACTCGTGGCTGTCGGCAGCGTCCTTCCAGGAGACCACCCGCGTTCTGACGCAGGCCGCCATGGAGGGCAAGGACGATCCGCTGTTGGGTCTGAAGGAAAACGTGATCATCGGTAAGCTGATCCCGGCCGGTACCGGTCTGGACCGCTACACCCAGATCGACGTTGAGCCGACCGACGAGGCCAAGGCCACGTTGTTCACCGGTTCCTCGGCGTTCTCCTCGGGTCTCTACGACGATGCACTGGAAGGCGGGCTCTCCCCGGAATTCCAGGCCATCTCGATGGATGACTACGACCACGGGTCGGACTTCCGCTAAACCGGAGACCGAGCCTGCGGGCCCCGTCGCACCTTAGGGTGCGGCGGGGCCCGCCCCGTTAACCGGAACATCGAAGAAAACTAGGCGATTCATCATTAGGTGAAGAAACTACTAGTGACCCTGCGACAGCCAGGTATTTGGCCATCGCTCACCGGCGGCTTACCGGTTGTTTACCCACGGGTCCTACGGTGGAGATCACAGTGGTAATCCCGGAGAGATTCGGGGATCGGGCGTTCCGCGTGATACGCTAAGGTCAATTGTTTTATGTGTGGCAAAATGGACGCAGTCCGGGTTGCGGGGTCGTTGCGCAACGAATGCCACACTTTCGCACGCCTAGAACTTTTTGTTTTTAGCTCGCGATAAAACGAGCAGTTAGCTCCACGCGCTCACGAATTCGTTGGTGGGTGAGTGGTGCCGAAGAACTTTAGCAATATGGAAGGACACGAAAGTGCCTACTATTCAGCAGTTGGTCCGTAAGGGCCGCGCGCCTAAGGTCAATAAGACCAAGGCACCTGCCCTTAAGGGCAACCCAATGCGTCGTGGCGTGTGCACCCGTGTGTACACCACCACCCCGAAGAAGCCGAACTCCGCGCTGCGTAAGGTTGCCCGTGTGCGCCTGGCCGGTGGCATGGAAGTTACCGCCTACATCCCAGGTGTCGGCCACAACCTGCAGGAACACTCCATCGTGCTGGTGCGCGGTGGTCGTGTGAAGGACTTGCCGGGTGTCCGCTACAAGATTGTTCGTGGTGCTCTGGATACTCAGGGTGTTAAGGATCGCAAGCAGGCTCGTTCCCGCTACGGTGCAAAGAAGGGTGGCAAGTAATGCCTCGTAAGGGTCCGGCGCCGAAGCGCCCACTGGTTTCCGATCCGGTTTATGATTCCCCGTTGGTCACCCAGCTGATCAACAAGGTTCTCGTGGACGGCAAGAAGTCCACCGCCGAGCGCATCGTTTACGGTGCACTTGAAGGTGCTGCTGCCAAGTCCGGTACCGATGCGGTTTCGACCTTGAAGAAGGCCATGGACAACATCCGTCCGGCCCTTGAGGTTCGTTCCCGCCGCGTTGGTGGCGCAACCTACCAGGTTCCTGTCGAGGTCAAGCCGGGCCGTGCAACCGCACTGGCTCTGCGCTGGCTCGTTGGGTACTCCAAGGCTCGCCGCGAGAAGACCATGATCGAGCGTCTGATGAACGAGATTCTGGATGCCTCGAACGGTCTGGGTGCCGCTGTGAAGCGTCGCGAAGACACTCACAAGATGGCCGAGTCCAACAAGGCCTTCGCTCACTACCGCTGGTAAGAACCGCCTGAGTAGATCGGCGGTACTTTATTGGTACCGCCGATCGACTCAAGCCTCACCTCAAAGGGAGACAACGTGGCACAGGACGTGCTGACCGACCTGAATAAGGTCCGCAACATTGGCATCATGGCTCACATCGATGCCGGTAAGACCACTACTACTGAGCGCATCCTGTTCTACACGGGTGTGAACCACAAGCTCGGTGAGACCCACGATGGTGCGTCGACCACCGACTGGATGGAACAGGAAAAGGAACGCGGTATTACCATTACCTCCGCGGCCGTTACCTGCTTCTGGAACAAGAACCAGATCAACATCATCGACACCCCGGGCCACGTTGACTTCACCGTTGAGGTGGAGCGTTCGCTGCGCGTGCTCGATGGCGCCGTTGCCGTCTTCGACGGTAAGGAAGGCGTCGAGCCTCAGTCTGAGACCGTGTGGCGTCAGGCTGACAAGTACAACGTTCCGCGCATCTGCTTCGTCAACAAGATGGACAAGCTGGGCGCTGACTTCTACTTCACCGTAGACACCATCATCAACCGCCTGGGTGCCAAGCCGCTGGTTATGCAGCTGCCGATCGGCTCCGAGAGCGACTTCGTCGGTGTCATCGACCTGCTGAGCA
The DNA here is from genome assembly GCF_048457885.1 of Glutamicibacter endophyticus. Lineage (NCBI taxonomy): Bacteria > Bacillati > Actinomycetota > Actinomycetes > Micrococcales > Micrococcaceae > Glutamicibacter > Glutamicibacter endophyticus. The sequence continues at coordinate 2,478,669 of NZ_CP174200.1, read as the reverse complement.
TGAAGGCTCTGGTTTGGGAAGGCGACGCCAAGGGCGACGTGTCCCTGGGTGCTGCCTACGAGACCAAGGAAATCCCGGCCGAGCTTCAGGAGCGTGCCGAGGAATACCGCGCCAAGCTCATCGAAGATGTGGCCGAGGCTTCCGAGGAACTCATGGAGAAGTACCTCGAAGGCGAAGAGCTGACCATCGACGAGATCAAGGCCGGCATCCGTAAGCTGACCGTGAACTCGGAAGCCTACCCGGTCTTCTGTGGTTCGGCCTTCAAGAACCGCGGCGTGCAGCCAATGCTCGACGCCGTGATCGACTACCTGCCGACCCCGCTGGACGTGGGCGCCATGATCGGTCACGACCCGAAGGACGAAGAGGTCGAGCTGACCCGCGAGCCGAGCAAGGAAGCACCGTTCTCGGCGCTGGCCTTCAAGATCGCCGCTCACCCATTCTTCGGCCAGCTGAACTTCATTCGCGTGTACTCCGGTCGCGTCGAAGCCGGTGCACAGCTGCTGAACTCCACCAAGGGTAAGAAGGAGCGCGTCGGAAAGCTCTTCCAGATGCACTCCAACAAGGAGAACCCGGTGGAAGAGATCGTTGCCGGTCACATCTACGCCGTGATCGGTCTGAAGGACACCACCACCGGTGACACCCTCTGCGATCCGGCCAACCCGATCGTTCTCGAGTCGATGACCTTCCCGGATCCGGTGATCTTCGTGGCCATCGAACCGAAGACCAAGGGCGACCAGGAGAAGCTCTCCACCGCTATTCAGAAGCTTTCGGCGGAGGACCCGACCTTCACCGTGTCGCTGAACGAAGAGACCGGCCAGACCGAAATCGGCGGTATGGGCGAGCTGCACCTGGACATTCTGGTGGACCGCATGAAGCGCGAATTCCGCGTGGAAGCAAACGTTGGTAAGCCGCAGGTTGCGTACCGCGAAACCATCAAGAAGGCCGTCGAGAAGGTCGACTACACCCACAAGAAGCAGACCGGTGGTTCCGGTCAGTTCGCAAAGGTGCAGGTTTCCTTCGAACCTCTCGAGGTTGTCGACGGTGTTACCTACGAATTCAAGAACGCCGTGACCGGTGGTCGCGTGCCTCGCGAATACATCCCATCGGTGGACGCCGGTATCCAGGACGCCATGCAGTTCGGTATCCTCGCCGGCTACCCGATGGTGGGCGTCAAGGCTACCCTCATCGACGGTGCCTACCACGACGTTGACTCCTCCGAAATGGCGTTCAAGATCGCCGGCTCGCAGGTCTTCAAGGAAGGCGCACGCCGCGCCAACCCGGTTCTGCTCGAACCGCTGATGGCCGTTGAGGTTCGTACTCCGGAAGAGTACATGGGCGACGTGATTGGTGACCTGAACTCGCGCCGTGGTGCGATTCAGGAAATGTCCGACGCCGCCGGCGTGAAGGTCGTCAAGGCCAACGTGCCGCTGTCCGAAATGTTCGGCTACATCGGTGACCTGCGTTCGCGCACCCAGGGTCGCGCGGTGTACTCGATGACCTTCTCCAGCTACGCTGAGGTTCCGAAGGCCGTCGCCGACGAGATCGTGCAGAAGGCCCGCGGCGAGTAATCGCCTCGGCAACAAACTTGGCCGTGACCCCACGCTAGTGGGGAAGTGGCCGATCGCGAGGCCGGCCCAAAGCCATTGAGGTCGGCCTCGCAAACGGCCAACGAGGGATTCTCATCACATGCGACTCCCGCAGAGGACCGAAATTTCCATATTTATCCATGCCCCCAGTAGACTTGTTCCAGTTTCGTTTGCGAACCGCGCAGACGAAGGAAGTCTTCTGTAAACGTTTCTAGGAGGAACCTGTGGCAAAGGCAAAGTTCGAGCGGACTAAGCCGCACGTCAACATCGGCACCATCGGTCACGTTGACCACGGTAAGACCACGTTGACCGCTGCCATTTCCAAGGTGCTTGCTGACAAGTACCCGGATATCAACGAGCAGCGCGACTTCGCAAACATCGACTCGGCTCCGGAAGAGCGCCAGCGCGGTATTACCATCAACATCGCGCACATCGAGTACCAGACCGAGAAGCGTCACTACGCTCACGTCGATGCCCCGGGTCACGCTGACTACGTCAAGAACATGATCACCGGTGCTGCTCAGATGGACGGTGCAATCCTCGTGGTTGCCGCCACCGACGGCCCGATGGCTCAGACCCGCGAGCACGTGCTGCTGGCTCGCCAGGTTGGCGTGCCGACCCTGATGGTCGCACTGAACAAGTCCGACATGGTCGAGGACGAAGAGCTGCTCGAGCTGGTGGAGATGGAAGTTCGCGAACTTCTGTCCTCGCAGGAGTTCGACGGTGACAACGCTCCGGTTATCCGCGTTTCGGGCCTGAAGGCTCTGGAAGGCGATCCGCAGTGGGTCAAGGCCGTTGAGGACCTGATGGAAGCCGTTGACGAGTACATCCCGGATCCGGTTCGCGATCGCGACAAGCCGTTCCTGATGCCGATCGAGGACGTCTTCACCATCACCGGTCGCGGTACCGTGGTGACCGGCCGCGCCGAGCGTGGTACCCTCGCCATCAACTCCGAGGTCGAGATCGTTGGCATCCGCCCGATCCAGAAGACCACCGTTACCGGTATCGAGATGTTCCACAAGCAGCTCGACGAAGCATGGGCAGGCGAGAACTGTGGTCTGCTGCTTCGCGGTCTGAAGCGCGACGATGTCGAGCGTGGCCAGGTTGTTGTTGCACCGGGTTCGATCACCCCGCACACCGACTTCGAGGCCAACGTCTACATCCTGTCGAAGGACGAAGGCGGACGTCACAACCCGTTCTACTCGAACTACCGTCCGCAGTTCTACTTCCGCACCACCGACGTCACCGGCGTTATCACCCTGCCGGAAGGCACCGAAATGGTCATGCCGGGTGACAACACCGAGATGACCGTCGAGCTGATCCAGCCGATCGCAATGGAAGAGGGCCTCGGCTTCGCTATCCGTGAGGGTGGCCGCACCGTGGGTTCGGGTCGCGTTACCAAGATCATCAAGTAGTTTCTGCTTGAACTGATCTAGGTCGCACCTAGTTCCAAAGTCGCCCCCGCTCATCCCCAGTGGATGAACGGGGGCGATTTTTATTGCCCAAAAGTCCGCCTGAACTGGCAGTTAAGTCGAGGTAGTGGTCTAATTGAACGGATCGGTGCCGCCGACGGATAGCGAATTGGGGAGAGATAGATGCTTCTGACACTGCTAGGTGCGCTCGTGCTCCTCATCCCGGCCCTCGCACTGGGCTTTTGGCTTGGCCGCCTCGGCCGTGAACGCGTCCTACGTGATCAGCGGGCCAAGCTCTGGCAGGAAGGCTACGATGCAGCGGTCAACTATCGCGAGCAGCAACGCGATTCCGCTCAGGAGCACGACGCCGCTTCCGTTGCCAATTCCACGCCGCCCAGCCCAGCACCGTGGCCCGAGCCGCCTCCGGCTCAAAGGCCGGAGCGCGACCGAATCTTTGACACGACGGCACGCCCGCCACAGCCACCTACTCCGGTAGCACCGCCCGCCCCGGTAGCGCAGCCCTGGCGACCTGCGACAACGCAGGGCACACCGGTTGGCACCGGCAACCTGCCGCCAGCGCCCCCGGCCGACGCACCGAAGCGTCCGGCCCGAGTGCTCAGCCCCCGTGAACGCGAACTGCGTAATATCAACATCACGCTCTACGTGGCCGCATTGCTCATCGTCGCCGCCGGCGCCGGGTTCCTCACCTTCGCGCTGCCGCCACTGGCCAAGGTTGTTCTGCTGGGTCTCATTGCCGTCGGCTTCTATCTGGCGGGGCTGATCACCCACGCGCGGAAACGCGCATTGCGCCCGGCTGCCGCCGCCTTCGCCGGGACGGGGCTGGCCCTGCTCCCGCTGTGTGCCTGGGCCACCTATTCTTCACTGGGCGCCGATGGCTCCCTGACCTGGTTCGCCTATTCTTTGGTCTCCACGTTGGCCTTCGGCTACGCGACCGTGCGGCTCAATTCCAAGATCCTGGCCTGGTTGGCGGTGGCGATCCTCATCTCCACGGCCATGGCCTCGGCCTCGGTGCTGCAGCAATCCATCATGAGCTATCTGCTCGCGCTGCTGGTGCTCTCCGGGATCTTCCTGTTCTTGCTCCTGCGTCAGCCGCGGATTGCTCAGACCATATTCGCCGAGCCGATCCGGCAGACCGGACGCGTGCTGCCGTTGATCACCGCACTACTGGCCTTCCTGCTGTTCGGGAGTTTAGGCAGTGGCCGTCTCTTTTGGATCTTCGCGCTCATCGGTGCACACACCGCGCTTCGGTTGGCGCTGGAAACCACGCATCAATGGCTGAAACTCATCGGCGCACGGCTGGCGCTGACCGCCGCTGCGCTCTTCGGAATGGACTACCTAGGCGCCGAGTTCTCCTGGATCATGAGCGTGGCCGCATTGCTCATCGCCGGGCAGGCAGCCGCGGTCGCGGCGTTCGCACCGGGCTACCGCTCGCGATTTGGCGTCAGCTTCGGCAGGTATCGAGCCGAGCGAGCTGCCAGCTGGGCGCTGACACTGATCTGCGTGGGTTTGGTGTTGCTTGGTGACACCACCGCCGCCCAATCACCGTGGTTCTATCTGCTGGTGATCCCGGCGCTGCTCGTGATGACCCTTCCGGCGCTACGTCAGCGTGCGCTGGTGGAAATGATCGCGGTGCCGCTGCTTGCGCTCTGCTCCAACGCGGGCTCTCAGTACTATCCATGGCTTCCATTGCCCGCCCTACTGGTGGCTCTGCTCGTTCTCGGCTTTGCGGGCCGACACGCCCTGCCGGTCAGGGGCGAATGGCTGGGACACCTGTGCTGGCTACTGGTGTTGAACATGCTGGCGCTGCTGGGTTATCTGGCGCAGTGGCTCAGCGTCGGCGAGGGCACCGAAACCACGGCGCTAGGTGTCAGCCTAGGGCTGGGCCTCGGCTTCCTCGGTACCCTGATCTGGTTGAGCTACGCCGGTCGACTATTGACTCATGACGCACAGTCCGAAGCGCACCATGTGGCACGCAATCTCGCCAGTCTCTTGGGGTTGGTTTTGGTCCTCGCGGTACTCCGTGCATTGGCCGACGAAGGCTCGGACCGGCTCGGCTTTCTGGCGCTCGGCGCCGGATGGTGTCTGGTGTTCCTGGCGCTGGCCGGGCTCGGCGTGGTGATCCGGCTGGCTGCCGTGCAGGCGCGGACGCGCCCCGGTTCGTTATCGCACCTGGCAGCGCTGGCCACCGGTGTGCTGATCTTCTTCGGATCCTTCCTCGATGATTACTGGTGGCTCGCCCCGGTCATCGCCGCCGCCAATCTGGTGTACTACGCGGTGGTGGAGCGCCGGCAAGAACTGGGCTGGCTACGCGTGCTGCTTGTCGTGTTGGGGCAGGTCCAGCTTTCGCTGGCATCTTGGTGGACCGTCTACCAACTCGAGATCGATATCCACGGGCAGTTGGCCATCGTGGCGAGTACGGTGATGGTGCCGCAGACCGCACGGTTGATCGTGCATTGGCGGCAACGTACCGCGTTGCGGGTCGAGCATGGTCTGATCGCCGCGCTCTTGCCGGTGCTACTCCTGCTGACTCTTGGCATCTACCTATCCGGTGCGCTGACCGCCGACCGTGGCACCACCATGCTGCTGGCGCTATATCTCGTGGCGCATGCGCTGGTCTGCGCCAAGGCGTTTTCCGGAATGCCACGCGTTGCCTTGCATCATGTGGCAATCCCGCTCGGCATGGTGCTACTCCTAGCGGCCCCGGCCATGAACTTCTCGACTTCTCTTGGCTGGCTCCGCACCAGCTGGTACGGCCCGGCGCTGGCCTGCGCGCTCTTGGTCGCCTTGGCGTGGGCCGCGATCCTCGTCGAATGGTTGACGAGGAATCGCTTCGAGTTTGTCCCGGCGATCGTCACCGGGCTCGTGGTGCCGCTGAGCATCAGCGTGCTGTGGACGGAAGGCTACGGATGGGTCGCGGCGGCTTTGGGGACCTTGGCTTGCTACCTAGCCTTGCTGGTGCACACCCGCCGTCTACCGCTTGGCGCCCTGCTGGCGACCATGCTGGTGCCCAGCGCACTGTACTCGGCGATTCTGGCCTTCCGCCGCGGACCGAGTAGCGGTATCGGCTTCACCTGGGATTCCTTCTGGACCATGATTATCGCCGCGCTGCTCCTGTTTGTGGCCGCGTTGCTTCATGGCCGCTACGGCGAGGAGCCGGGACGCTACCGCTTCGGTCGCCCGACCAGTAGCGCCGAGGCGGTCGGCGCCGCCGGACGCTTCTATGCGGCCGGGATGCTTCTGGCGCTCTTTGTCGCTGGCCTCGACGCACACCTGCGCCAAGCGGAACTCTGGGCGGTGCTGCTCGGAATCGTGCTCATGGCGGGAGCCGGGCTCCTTGTCCGACTGTATGAGGTACCGGCACGCTTTGCCCGGGGCGCAACCGATTTCTATCTGATCTATTTGGGCGCGTTGGCGCTTTCGGGGTACGACCGATTGGTGCGCACGCCCACCCCGAGCGCGGCACTGTTCTACTTCGCCATGCTCGCAGCCTTGATCGTGCTGCGTCACCTGATCGGGCGCCGGGCGGTGCTCGCGAAGCGGTGGGGGATCGCCACCCTGATCCTCAACAGCATGGCCCTACTCAGCGCGTTGATCGACGGGGCGGTCGTCGTACAGGTCTTGGTGCTCACCCTCTACGCCGTGGGCCTGGCTCTCGGGCTCGTACTCTCCGACAAGCTCTACCTCTGGTTCTCCGCGGTAGGTATCACGCTGTCGGTGATGTGGTTCCTGCGTTACCTGGCGGTGCTGTGGCTTGTGGTGATCGGTGCGGGCCTGATCGTGTTGGCGATCCGCAGCCTGCAACGCACCGAAGGGCGCGGACGCCCGGAGCAGGGGAGCACGCCGCCGGCGCAATCGATGCCACCGCAGCCCATGGCGCCGATGCCACCTAATCAGGGTGCGACGCCCATGGCCCCGCCGGCGCCTCATGCGCCACGTCAACCGTGGCGTCCTCCGGGACGAGGCATCCAGCCGACCCAGCCGCCGCAGGCCCCGCCACCGAATTCCGCTGCGCCGCAGCCGCCTCGGCCACCGCATCCACCGGAGAACGAGCAAGGCTGAGGCGAAGATCACTGGCCCCGGATGCGCCCAATGATTTGCGCGTTCGGGGCCGACCTGTCAGACTGGATAAGTTGCTTGTTTGCAACTCGATCCCCGTGACGGGGTAATCGATACGATTCCGACGACCGGGATCGGCTCTCACTCAGGATAATGCCTGGGGTTCGGGACCGATACAACTGCTTGGATGAACAGACCAACGAGGGCATGAGAATTGCCAGGGTTTGTTGCGACTGAAATATTCGCGACACGCCCGACCGCGTGGGTCGGAGCCACCTGCGGGTGAGGAACCCGGATTTATCCGGATTCAGTCGCAGCGTAAGGCGTGCCGGTTCCTTGAGGGAACCCGTAGGGCACAGTAACTGTAGAGAGTGCTATCAGAAAGAGGCATGACGCCATGGCGGGACAGAAAATCCGCATCCGGCTGAAGTCGTATGACCACGAGGTCATTGACGTTTCTGCCCGGAAGATCGTTGAGACGGTCACGCGCGCAGGCGCAACCGTAGTCGGCCCAGTGCCGCTGCCGACGGAAAAGAACGTGTACTGCGTTATCCGTTCGCCCCACAAGTACAAGGACAGCCGTGAGCACTTCGAAATGCGCACGCACAAGCGTCTGATCGACATCGTCGATCCGACCCCGAAGGCCGTTGACTCGCTGATGCGTCTCGACTTGCCAGCGGACGTCAACATCGAAATCAAGCTCTAGGGGAGGTGCTGAGAAAACTATGACCGCAACCCGTAAAGTTCAGGGCCTGCTGGGCACGAAGCTCGGCATGACCCAGGTTTGGGACGAAAACAACAACCTGATCCCGGTCACCGTCGTGCAGGCTGACAGCAACGTTGTCACCAAGCTCATCAATGAAGAGCGCGATGGCTACACCGCAGTTCAGATCGGCTACGGCCAGATCGACCCACGCAAGGTCACCAAGCCGCTGGCTGGTCACTTTGAAGCTGCCGGCGTGACCCCACGTCGTCACCTGGTCGAACTGCGCACCGATGATGCCGCAGAGTACACCGCCGGCCAGGAGCTGTCCGTCGAGCTGTTCACCGCCGGCCAGAAGGTCGACGTCGTGGGTACCTCGAAGGGTAAGGGCTTCGCTGGTGTTATGAAGCGCCACAACTTCAAGGGCGTCTCCGCTTCTCACGGTGCTCACAAGAACCACCGCAAGCCAGGTTCCATCGGCGGCGCAACCACCCCAGGTCGCGTTTTCCGTGGTCAGCGCATGGCCGGTCGCATGGGTGCAGAGCGTGTTACCACGCAGAACCTGACCGTTCACGCCATTGACGCTGAGAAGAACCTCCTGCTGATCAAGGGTGCCGTTCCAGGCGCTCGCGGTCGCGTCGTGCTCGTACGCACCGCTGTGAAGGGAGCATAAGCTAATGACTAAGGCACTTAACGTCGAACTGCCCGCAGAGATCTTCGACGTACAGACCAACGTTCCGCTGCTGCACCAGGTAGTTGTCGCACAGCTGGCCGCCGCACGTCAGGGCACTCACAAGACCAAGACTCGCGCCGAGGTTTCCGGTGCAGGTCGTAAGCCGTTCAAGCAGAAGGGTACCGGCCGCGCCCGTCAGGGTTCGATCCGTGCTCCGCACATGACCGGCGGTGGCATTGTCCACGGTCCGACCCCGCGCGACTACTCGCAGCGCACCCCGAAGAAGATGAAGGCCGCCGCTCTGCGTGGCGCCCTGTCGGATCGCGCCCGCTTCGGTCGCGTCCACGTCATCGAGAACGTGGTGGACGGCGAGACTCCGTCGACCAAGGGCGCGCTTGCTACCCTGCGTTCGCTGACCGAGCGTAAGAACCTGCTGGTCGTTATCGACCGCGCCAACGATGTGGCAGCACTCTCCGTGCGCAACCTCGCAGACGTGCACGTTCTCTACGTTGACCAGCTGAACACCTACGATGTTCTGGTTTCGGACGACGTGGTCTTCACCAAGGCCGCCTTCGATGCCCTGGTTCAGAAGGAGGAAGCCAAGTGAGCGTCTTCTCTAAGGCACCGCACGACGTGGTCATCGCACCCGTCGTTTCGGAAAAGAGCTACGGTCTGATCGACGAAGGTAAGTACACCTTCGAGGTCGCACCGGGTTCCAACAAGACGGAAATCAAGTACGCCGTTGAAAGCATTTTCAACGTCAAGGTTGACTCCGTAAACACCATCAACCGAGCCGGTAAGCGCAAGCGCACCCGCTTCGGGTGGGGGCAGCGCAAGAACACCAAGCGCGCCATCATCACCCTGAAGGAAGGCTCGATTGACATCTTCGGCGGTCCGCTTTCCTAAGCGGAGACCACTTTAACGAGGAATTAGAATAAATGGGAATTCGTAAGTACAAGCCGACTACCCCGGGCCTGCGTGGCTCGTCGGTAGCCGACTTCGCAGAAGTTACCCGGTCGACCCCGGAAAAGTCGCTGGTTCGCCCGCTGACCAAGTCCGGCGGCCGTAACAACTCCGGTAAGATCACCACCCGTCACAAGGGTGGCGGACACAAGCGCGCCTACCGTCTGATCGACTTCCGTCGTCACGACAAGGACGGCGTGCCGGCAAAGGTCGCTCACATCGAGTACGACCCGAACCGTACCGCCCGTATCGCGCTGCTCCACTACGTGGACGGCACCAAGCGTTACATCATCGCACCGAACAAGCTGAGCCAGGGCGACACCGTCGAGGCCGGTCCGAACGCGGATATCAAGCCAGGCAACAACTTGCCGCTGCGCAACATCCCGGTCGGTACCGTGATCCACGCTGTTGAGCTGCGTCCGGGCGGCGGCGCCAAGATGGCCCGCTCCGCTGGCGCATCGATCCAGCTGGTGGCCCGTGAAGGTCGCTTCGCCCAGCTGCGTCTGCCTTCGGGTGAAATCCGCAACGTTGACGTGCGCTGCCGCGCAACCGTCGGCGAGGTGGGTAACGCCGAGCAGATCAACATCAACTGGGGTAAGGCCGGCCGTATGCGCTGGAAGGGCGTTCGCCCGACCGTGCGTGGTGTGGCCATGAACCCGATCGATCACCCACACGGTGGTGGTGAAGGTAAGACCTCCGGTGGTCGCCACCCGGTCAACCCTAACGGTAAGCGTGAAGGACGTACTCGCCGTCCGAACAAGGAAAGCGACAAGCTTATTGTGCGTCGCCGTCGTACCGGCAAGAACAAGCGATAGGAGCCTGGAAACATGCCACGCAGCCTGAAGAAAGGCCCCTTCGTCGATCAGCACCTGTACCTGAAGGTGCAGGCTGAGAACGAAAAGGGCACCAAGAACGTCATCAAGACGTGGTCCCGCCGTTCGATGATTGTCCCGGACATGCTGGGACACACCATCGCCGTGCACGACGGACGTAAGCACATCCCGGTGTTTGTCACCGAAGCGATGGTTGGACACAAGCTCGGTGAGTTTGCTCCGACCCGCACGTTCCGTAGCCACGTGAAGGACGACAAGAAGGGTAAGCGCCGCTAGGCCCCGCGAGGGACCTAGAGGAGCTTGCACTTCTTCGATAGACGAGAGAAGGAAAGCAATGGAAGCCAAGGCTATTGCGCGTCACATCCGCGTAACGCCTATGAAGGCCCGGCGCGTCGTCAACCTTGTTCGTGGCTTGCAGACGAACGAGGCATTGGCAGTACTGAAGTTTGCCCCTCAGGCAGCTTCGGAGCCAGTGTACAAGGTTGTCGCATCGGCAGTGGCTAACGCCCGTGCCGCCGCGGACCGCGCAGGTGAAGCATTCAATGAGGACGAGCTGTACATCAGCGAGGCGTTTGTTGACGAGGGTCCGACCATGAAGCGGTTCCAGCCGCGCGCTCAGGGTCGTGCCTACCAGATCAAGAAGCGCACCAGCCACATCACCGTGGTTGTTTCAACCCCGGAGAAGGGTGGGGAGAAGTAAATGGGACAGAAGGTAAACCCGAACGGATTCCGTCTCGGCATCACCACTGACCACGTTTCGCACTGGTTCGCCGATGGCAACAAGCCGGGTCAGCGCTACAAGGATTACGTGAAGGAAGACGTAAAGATCCGCGAGCTGCTGTCCACTGGTATGGATCGCGCCGGTATCGCCCGCGTCGAGATCGAGCGCACCCGTGACCGCGTGCGTGTGGACATCCACACCGCCCGCCCGGGTATCGTTATCGGTCGCCGTGGCGCCGAAGCTGACCGCATCCGCGGTGAGCTGGAGAAGCTGACCGCTAAGCAGGTTCAGCTGAACATCCTCGAGGTCAAGAACCCTGACATGGAGGCCATGCTGGTCGCCCAGGGCATCGCCGAGCAGCTCGCTTCGCGTGTGGCATTCCGCCGCGCAATGAAGAAGGCTATGCAGTCGGCCATGCGCGCTGGTGCCAAGGGCATCCGTGTTCAGTGCTCCGGCCGTCTGGGTGGCGCTGAAATGTCGCGTAAGGAGTTCTACCGCGAGGGTCGCGTGCCGCTGCACACCCTGCGTGCGAACATCGACTTCGGCAAGTTCGAAGCCAAGACCACCTTCGGCCGCATCGGCGTGAAGGTTTGGATCTACAAGGGCGACGTAACCGCTAAGGAACTGGCTGCTCAGCAGGCCGCTGCCGCTCCGGCACGCGGTGGCCGTGGTGGCGACCGTCCGCGCGGTGGCGAGCGCCGTCGTCGTAACGACCGCAACAAGGGTGCCGCTGTGGCAGCTCCTGCCGCGGAAGGAGGAGAGGCTTAAATGCTTATCCCACGTCGAGTGAAGTTCCGTAAGCAGCACCACCCGAAGCGTTCGGGCGCTGCCAAGGGCGGAACCACCGTTGCATTCGGTGAATACGGTATTCAGGCGCTGACTCCGGCCTACGTGACCAACCGTCAGATCGAAGCCGCTCGTATCGCCATGACCCGTCACATCAAGCGTGGCGGTAAGGTGTGGATCAACATCTACCCTGACCGTCCGTTGACCAAGAAGCCTGCCGAAACCCGTATGGGTTCCGGTAAGGGTTCGCCGGAATGGTGGGTCGCTAACGTCAAGCCGGGGCGCGTCATGTTCGAGCTCTCCGGTGTCAGTGAAGAGGTAGCACGCGAGGCCCTGCGCCTTGCAATCCACAAGCTGCCGATGAAGGCACGCATCGTGCGTCGTGAGGGTGGTGAATAGGGATGGCTATCGGTTCGAAGGACCTAAGCATGGAGTCTCTGGACGGCTTCGATAACGCTCGTCTGAACGAGGAGCTGAAGAAGGCCAAGGCTGAACTGTTCAACCTCCGTTTCCAGTCGGCCACCGGTCAGCTCGAGACCCACGGCAACCTGAAGAAGATCAAGCGCGACATCGCACGCATCTACACCGTGCTGCGTGAACGCGAGTTGGGCATTCGCCAGGATGTTGTTGTGCCGGCTGAAGAGACCAAGGAAGCCAAGTAATGAGCGAGAAGGAGAACGGTGTGGACAACGCAACCGAGCGTAACTACCGCAAGACCCTCCGTGGTTACGTGGTTTCTGACAAGATGCAGAAGACCATCGTTGTCGATGTTGAGGACCGTGTGAAGCACGCCCTCTACGGCAAGGTTATGCGTCGTAACAAGAACGTGAAGGCTCACGACGAGAACAACGAAGCCGGCATCGGTGACTTGGTTGTAATCGCCGAGACCCGTCCGCTGTCTGCTGACAAGCGTTGGCGTCTGGTGGAGATCGTCGAGAAGGCTAAGTAGCCAACTCGTGATTCCACGGATCATGTGATTGCAAAATCGCCCCGAACTTCCAATGGAAGTTCGGGGCGATTTTTGTTGCTCCACCGGTATTTGAAGCGGGCGCGGCATATTGTAGGCAGGCCAAAATTGAACGATCGACGGTCAGCATATCCGCCCAAAGCCAGACGGAAATACCTACCCGACATCGCCGGTTTGGTCGCCATAGGCCTCATGGTATCCGTCTCGCATGACAGCGACCGGGTTGCGCTACGTGGCATACGACGAGGGGCACTTTGATCGAAACGTTGTCGATCAAATGCAGGTAAGTCACGGTCCCGAGAACTAGGGCAACTTGCCATCCAGCCTGCAGATCTACGCCTAAGGCAGAACACATGCGCACTCACGTGTGAGTATGGCCGTGACCCTCAGCGACTATGCCGGTGCATGGTCCGGTCGCTTCCATGCGGATGCGAGCCACCGGGGTAACTGGGCCCTGGCCCGAGACTCATTTTGACTGCAACGGACGAACAACTTACGGACTCGATCGTCGCCTCGTAGGACCCCTTGCTACGAGTGGGATCAATATACGATATTACGGCTGAAACCGGCGAACCTTCATGTGTGGCAAGAGTAAGCCAACCTTGATGTCCGTGTCCCAATTTCGCCGAGGGATGTAATCGCACGTGATGACTGGGGCGTCGCTATGAGAGTGGTCGCCACGCTAGTACTATCAGGGGGCGCTGGCCGATAGCATCAGCCAACCATGCAGAAGGGGCATCTGTATCATACAAGGTCTTTGGTGGGCCTCAGCGTTGTCCCGGATGGATACTCGTGATGCACTTGAGGATGTTCATTCGCGGCCTGTGCCAATAGGTCAACAACCTATAGGTTCGCTTGTGTTGGATGTACCTCCTGAAGAGGGCACGAAGTTCAATCTTGTACGTCGACTTGTCAACAGGCGTTCGTCTGTAGGTGGCAGGGCTATTGCGCTCCATAGCCGACCGCCTGAAGGTGGGAACAGGAATACTGGACGCAAACCGAGCGGCTGCGATCTTGAACTTGCGGTTGAAGTGGCTTCCGGACTTTGGGTTGATTTTGCGTTGCAGGCTAAGAAGTTTGTGCCGCATTCTGGTATTTACCGCGGATGGTCCCTTACACAGAACTCCAACTTGATTCAATGGGCGACTTCGAATGGTAATCGCACATCGGGCATGTTGTTGTAGAACACGGCGACACCTCCTTTCGCAAGTCCAGGATCAATCACAAAAGTTCTCGGCGCATGCTGAACGCAACCTAAAGGTGTCACGGAACGAAGTGGCCCGGTGCGAAAGCTCAGGAATGGAGTCTTCCAGATCAGCGAACTCCAATGGCTGTAAGTTTGGTACTGGATCAAACTTCTATGCTGGGAGTAGCTAACCCTGCCCCGGAACAACTTGCAGAAGTAGCTTTTCTTTTGAGTGCATCTTTTGCCCACGGGCGCCTCTTGTAGCGACAAAGGCTCCGTCTTGTGCGCTCGGACTTCTTGAATCGCGGATTGTCGAGTCTTCGAGCGACGTTCGGGAACGTGATGAAGGTGGCTCTCCTGAAGACTCCTCGGTGGCGGCGTACTCCGTTGTGCTTAGCCAAGGTGATCAAAAGGCAACAGACGATTAGGAACCTACAACCCAGATTGACCAAGACCGTACTTTCGTGGTGAAAGTCCTTCGATTCGGAGCCGGAATCGTCCGCCAGGGCAACTGCGACATCGTCGTACGGTGTGGGGCGAATATTCGGGTATTTGTTTATCAACGATGACCACAGGTCAGTCTGTTTCAGTCCGTGGTCGAATTTGGTTGTATCAGTCTAGTTTCTGGGATTCCAAACGTGCCGGTTTCCGCTGCGGGTGCCGGTGCACTCGTGTTGTTGAGCTGTGGGTTCTGAGACGGCTCTGATTAGCTCTTTACACGTGTAGTTAGTGACCGTTTCTCTCTGATGCTTCGGGAATCGAGGCGATTATCCTTGATACATGGAGTTAAATACAGTCGCATCAATTGTTGCTGCTGTGGGTGCGGGCGCTGCCGCCATTGCGGCACTGGTCGCCTTAGTGCCTGCGCTGCGTTCTGCGCGTGCGTCTGAAAATCAGTCCGCAATTCAACGCGAGATTATGGAACAGAATGCTCAGCCTTACGTTTGGGCTGACATTCAGCCAGACAACCAGCAAGGCACGATGTTGCATTTGGTCGTGGGAAATTCTGGTCCCACTATGGCACGCAATGTTCGAGTTTTCATTGACCCTCCCATTCCTGAGCACCCTGATTACTCAGGCAAGACGATCATCGCCCAAAAGAGAGCGCATGACGGCATCCTGTCATTGGCTCCGGGGCGAACGATCCGTTGGTCACTCGGAAGAGGGTTTGATCTTCTCAAGGAGGAAGAGGACAGAACCACATACCGCATTCGCGTGAAAGCTGATGGACCTTTCGAGAAGACGAATATAGTCGAATTCGAGATTCGACCAAGTGACTGGCGCGAGGCACGAGATGCACCGGAAGGAAACCTGCACTTCGTGCGTAAGGCGATCGAAGACCTTACGCATGAGTCAAAGCAACTTAGAGAAGTGTTTCGGGGGAAAGACGTCGTTGCCTTGATCAACGAAGATATTGATGAATCCTCGTTGTCTGATTCAATTACTCAACATCGTCAAGCGACACGGCCGACGTCTGACGAATCGGAAAATTCGTAGGAAGATTATTCTGGAGTCGACACTATTCCAAAGCGTCATTACCCCGGACCTCTATCATGCATAAGTTGTTGGATCACAAAACGTGCGCACGGCCTGACAGTTTAGTCGCGAGAATACTGGCCACGTGTGGTGTCGTGACCAGGCGTGCGGTCTCTGAGTAATGGTTTTGGTTATCGGGCAGTATCCGCTGGCCGTCAGCGTGCAATTTCTATGAACGTTAGTGGGCAGTACCTAATACCTCTCGGCAAGATTAAAACGTTGGCGTAGCTTGTTCACGTCATTGGTTAACGCAGGCGCGTCTACGTGTAGTAACGAGCACGTTCGGAGAGCGGGCTGGGCGACGTGAAAATGGCCGGTTGTGGATGCACGTACAGAGAACTGATGCTTCAATGCCTGCGAAAAACCGAGACTTAGCATGATAACTTTGGTTATACTTTGGTATGCGAAGTTGGGCTCTTTGCTGAGGAGAGTATTATGAGCCATCCACTGGAACGTCCGTATCGCGATGACTTGCGTGCACAGCTGAGGCGAGCCCGGCAGCGTGTGGAGGTTGATGTGCTGGACTACAAGCGCACGCTGAAGGCTGCGGCGGAGTGCATGACTCAGCGGGAGATGGCTCAGGTGCTGGGCATGTCGCAACCAGCTGTGGCGAAGGCGTTGCAGCGTGCACAGGAAGTTCCAGCTGTCGTGGGGGAGTTCAACTCCGCAGGCCCTTATGAGATATGCCAGCGGTATGCGGCTGGGTTTACCGAACGTGCGGAATTGGTGCGCCAGTTAATTGACTGGCCATATAAGCCGACCCCTTGGGCGAACGAGTACGGCGAGTATGAGGAGAGCCTCGACGGAACTTGGGAAGAAGTAGCTGATGCACTGAGACATGACCTGATTGACAATGCGATCTACGATGAAGTGCTGAAGAATACGGTCGTTTAGCCGGGGTCTGATCATGAATCGGATGTAGCCGGTGCTAAGCCGGTTCGCATCTGGGGCTAATTCAGTGTCGCAATAATTCATGCGGTGAGCAGGGAGAGTCTCCCAGGCTACTGTGATGATGTGGGGTGGCAACAGGGGAGGGGTGAAGTCGACCACGTCCCTGTCTGTGGTATAAGTGTCAGTCGCTTCAGGTGGCTTTGTGTCTTGCGGTAACTCTCAAGCATCAGTGGATGCTGGACGACTTAACGCATGCTGATAATCGCGAAAGGGACTCGGTCGTTTCAGTGCTGCATCGTGGCAGGAATGACGATCCGCACCACGAAGCTTGAATCTTGCAACACAACGTGTGTCGCCATCTTCTGGTGGGCACTTCGCCCCTGCGGGTGCGGCGAGGAGTTACAGGAGCAGCCAGACCGACGATGGCTGTCGCCGCGAGTAGTGTGAGTACGAGACCCGTACGAATAGTTATACGTGACATGGCACCAGAGAACTGCTCTCCTATTGGGCTCACACTATGGCAAATTATTGAGTCTGCACAATCGTCCCAAGAGTTAAGTCGATAGCGGGTGGGGATACCTGCGCTCAGGTTCACCTGCCGGTGGGTGACCATGCGCGTTGCCACGTGGGGTCCACCGCAAACGTCTTCCGTGCACGCGAGATACTTCTGCTTCGTGTTGGCGAGCACATCGCGGCAAGCGAATTGCTACTGATCACCAGTCGCTTCGCGCCCCATTTTCCGGACGAGTTTGCCTAAACGTCGACATTGCTGCTCCGTCCCTTACCCGGTCTTTCTGGCACTATGAAGGCAACCGCATTCCGTTGATTGCCGAATCTGTCCATGATCTGGCATGCCGATCAACTGTTCGGGCTGCGATTGATTGGCGCAACCTTCCAAGGGGCTATTTCTGCAGGCGGCAGGACAGCATGCTGTCGCGAGTGCCAAAGCGATGGAGATCATGGGGACAGCTGTCCCATTTATCCTCGCGCTACCCGTGGCCGTGGTCGTTTACAAGGGAAGTGCTATGCAAGCTGAGAGGTCAGTGCTATTGCGTCAAACCGGGTCCTGAATCTTTGGTTGGTAGGGGCGGTTAAGAATCATCTGGTGGGGACTCGGGACCATGTGCATGACTGTGGAAACTAGAGGGAAAAGATTATTGCGCCGTGCGCCAATGATTGGCTTGGGTGACTGGTTGCCCTGATGGCGAACGGCACGAGTGAGATTCGGTCGCAGACACGAAACTGTGACGAATCACGCGTTCGGCGGCACTACCACACCATTTCGGAAACCACCGAATCTAGGCTAGACTTAAGGTTCTGTGCGCATTGTCTCCGGGGACTATCCACCTCCGATTCGATGCAGCGTCACCGAGACACCGTTTCGGCAACGCAGCACGGCTTCGATATTTTACGCCTCGGCCCTGCCGCCAATTGGGATCAGCATTCGGTGCGCCCGCGTCGGTGGGGGTAAGCGATCGTATCGGAGGGACCATATCCGTTCCGCAAGGCTCCCTAGGAGAACCAGCGAGACGACAGGAGTAATAAGTGATTCAGCAGGAGTCGCGACTCAAGGTTGCCGATAACACCGGTGCTAAGGAAATCCTTACCATTCGTGTTCTCGGTGGCTCGAAGCGTCGCTACGCAGGCATTGGCGACACTATTGTCGCTACCGTCAAGGATGCAATTCCGGGCGGCAACGTAAAGAAGGGCGACGTCGTCAAGGCTGTCGTCGTTCGCACCAAGAAGGAAGTTCGTCGCGCAGACGGTTCCTACATCAAGTTCGACGAGAACGCCGCAGTGATCCTCAAGGGTGACGCTGGCGATCCTCGTGGTACTCGTATCTTCGGCCCAGTGGGTCGTGAACTGCGCGACAAGCGGTTCATGAAGATCGTTTCCCTGGCTCCGGAGGTGCTGTAACCATGGGTGCAAAGATCAAGAAGGGCGATCTGGTCCAGGTTCTGGCCGGCAAGGATCGTGGCCTGCAGGGCAAGGTCCTGAAGGTGTTCCCGGCAGCCGAGCGTGTTCTGGTGGAAGGCGTTAACCGCGTCACCAAGCACACCAAGGCAACCCCGACCGAGAACGGTTCGCAGGGCGGCGGCATCGTCGTTGTCGAGGCTCCCGTGCACGTTTCGAACGTGGCCGTTGTGGATCCCGAGACCAAGAAGCCTACCCGCGTTGGTTTCCGCGAGGAGACCGTTGAAAAGAACGGCGTCAGCAAGACCGTGCGCGTCCGTTACGCCAAGGCTTCCGGAAAGGATCTGTAATGACTGAAGCAGCCACCAAGATCCAGCCACGTCTGAAGACCAAGTACACCGCGGACATCCGTCCGGCGCTGCAGGAGCAGTTCAACTACTCCAACCCGATGCAGGTTCCGACCCTTACCAAGGTTGTTGTGAACATGGGTGTCGGCGAGGCCGCCAAGGATTCCAAGCTGATTGAAGGCGCCGTGCGCGACCTGACCGCTATCACCGGTCAGAAGCCAGTGGTGACCCGTGCTCGCAAGTCGATCGCACAGTTCAAGCTGCGCGAAGGCATGCCGATCGGTACCCACACCACTCTGCGCAACGATCGCATGTGGGAATTCGTGGACCGCCTGATCACCCTGGCACTGCCGCGTATCCGCGACTTCCGCGGACTGAGCGACCGCCAGTTCGATGGCAACGGCAACTACACCTTCGGTCTGACCGAGCAGTCCATGTTCCACGAAATCGATCAGGACAAGATCGATCGCGTGCGTGGTATGGACATCACCGTGGTGACCACCGCCAAGACCGACGACGAAGGCCGCGCCTTGCTTAAGGCACTGGGCTTCCCGTTCAAGACCGAAAATTAATCGCAACTACGTTACAGGTCCGATTCAAGGAAACCGTAACGAGGAAGGGCTGAAGCCCACATGTCTATGACAGATCCAGTCGCAGATATGCTGACTCGTCTGCGCAACGCCAACTCGGCTTACCACGACACCGTGTCGATGCCGTCGAGCAAGCTGAAGGTGCGCATTGCCAACATCCTGAAGGAACAGGGCTACATTGCCTCCTTCGAGGAAGAGGCTGCCGAAGTCGGCAAGAAGCTGACCATCACTTTGAAGTACGGTCCGACCCGCGAGCGTTCGATCGCTGGCGTGCGCCGTATCTCCAAGCCAGGTCTGCGCGTTTACGCGAAGTCCACCAACCTGCCGCACGTGCTCGGTGGTCTTGGCATCGCAATCCTGTCCACCTCCTCCGGTCTTCTTACCGACCGTCAGGCTGCAAAGAAGGGCGTGGGTGGGGAAGTCCTCGCCTACGTCTGGTAACGGGAAGGAAGGGAATACACAATGTCACGTATTGGACGTCTTCCGATCACCGTCCCGGCCAACGTTGAGCTCACGATCGATGGCCAGCAGGTCTCGGTCAAGGGCCCGAAGGGTGAGCTTTCGCTGACCGTTTCGGCTCCGATCACCGTTGCCAAGGACGAGAACACTGTTACCGTCACCCGTCCGAACGACGAGCGCGAATCGCGTTCGCTGCACGGGCTGACCCGCACCCTGATCAACAACCTGATCATCGGTGTTACCGAGGGATACGAAAAGAAGCTCGAAATCCATGGCACCGGTTACCGCGTGCAGGCCAAGGGCTCGGACCTGGAGTTCGCTCTGGGTTACTCGCACCCGATCACCGTTTCGGCTCCTGCCGGCATCACCTTTGCCGTTGAGGGCAACAACAAGCTGACCGTTGCTGGCATTAGCAAGCAGCAGGTGGGCGAGGTTGCCGCCAACATCCGCAAGCTGCGTAAGACCGAGCCTTACAAGGGCAAGGGCATTCGCTACGCCGGCGAACAGATCCGCCGCAAGGTCGGAAAGGCTGGTAAGTAATTATGGCTATCGGAATCAAGGGCAAGAGCAAGTCCGCTCAGCGTGGCCGCCGTCACCTGCGTGTGCGCAAGCGCATCGTTGGTACCGCCGCTCGTCCGCGCTTGGTGGTCAACCGTTCGGCTCGCCACATCTTTGTACAGATCGTGGACGACGCCAAGGGCATCACCCTGGCAAGCGCCTCGACCATGGAAGCCGACCTGCGCGCAAGCGAGGCCGACAAGACCGCAAAGTCCAAGCGCGTTGGTGAGCTCGTTGCAGAGCGCGCCAAGGCTGCTGGCATTGAGGCCGTCGTCTTCGACCGTGGCGGTAACAAGTACCACGGTCGCGTTGCAGCAGTGGCTGACGGCGCTCGTGAAGGAGGGCTGGCACTGTGAGCGAAGCAACTAACGAGAAGGAAACTCAGGTGGCTGAAGCAACTGAGGCAGTCGAGACCGCCGCGACTGAGAACACCAACTCCCGCCGCAACGAGGGCCGTGGCCGTCGTAGCGAGGGTGGCCGTGGTCGTGGTCGCGATCAGAAGGATAACCGAAACGAAGACAAGGACAAGTTCCTTGAGCGCGTTGTAGCTATCAACCGTGTGTCCAAGGTCGTCAAGGGTGGTCGTCGCTTTAGCTTCACCGCACTTGTCGTTGTCGGTGACGGCAACGGCCTGGTTGGCGTTGGCTACGGTAAGGCTAAGGAAGTTCCTGCAGCTATCGCCAAGGGCGTTGAAGAGGCCAAGAAGTCCTTCTTCCGCGTACCGCGCGTTGGCAGCACCATCCCGCACCTGGTGAAGGGTGAGGCCGCCGCTGGCGTCGTCATGCTTCGCCCGGCCGCTCCGGGTACCGGTGTTATCGCCGGTGGTCCGGTCCGCGCCGTGCTGGAGTGCGCAGGCATCCACGACATCCTGTCGAAGTCGATGGGTTCGAGCAACCAGATCAACATCGTTCAGGGCACCATTGCTGCACTGAAGGCTCTGGAAGAGCCTCAGGCAGTGGCAGCTCGCCGCGGTCTTCCGCTGGACGAGGTCGCCCCAGCAGCAATGCTGCGTCACATCCAGACCCAGAAGGCAGGTGCTTAAGCAATGGCGAAGAACATTGTTGCAAGCGACGCCCAGCTGGAAATTACCCTGGTCAAGTCGATCATCGGTGGCAACCAGACTCAGCGCGACACCGTTCGCTCGCTGGGCCTGAAGCGCGTGGGCCACACCGTGGTTCGCACCGCCGATCCGGTGACCGTTGGCATGCTCAACAAGGTCCCGCACCTGTTGAAGGTTGAGGAGGCTAAGTAACATGGCTGATGAAAAAGCACTGAAGATTCACCACCTGCGTCCGGCCGAAGGCGCCAAGACCGCCAAGACTCGCGTCGGCCGTGGTGAAGGCTCCAAGGGTAAGACCGCTGGTCGCGGTACCAAGGGTACCAAGGCTCGCTACCAGGTGAAGGCTGGCTTTGCCGGCGGCCAGCTGCCGCTGCACATGCGCCTGCCGAAGCTGCGTGGCTTCAAGAACCCGTTCCGCGTCGAGTTCCAGGTTGTCAACCTGGACAAGATCAGCGAACTGTTCCCCGAGGGTGGCGACGTCACCGTCGAGGCACTGGTTGCTAAGGGCGCCGTCCGCAAGAACCAGCCCGTCAAGGTGCTGGGCACCGGCGAGATCACGGTCAAGGTCGATGTGAAGGTTGACGCCTTCTCGTCCTCCGCAGCCGAGAAGATCGCTGCTGCCGGCGGTTCGGCTAACACCCTCTAAGCGGGATTAGCTAAAGACGAACCCCGTCGATCACGTCCAACTGGGCGAGATCGGCGGGGTTCGTCATTTAATCTCGTAGTTTAGGTCACGTTTCGCTGATAAGCTGACTGACAAGGGAAAGAATCCTGCCGACTTCGTTCATATAGCGAATAGCCTCGTGCGCTATTTGGCGTGGACGTATATCAGACGGCTAGAATCATTAGGTCACAGCATGAGCCGAAAACCCGGCTCAGGCAATTAAAATCAGGAGGACGCTTGTTCAGCGCCATAGCCCGTGTATTCCGCACGCCTGACCTGCGCAACAAGCTGTTGTTCACCATCGGGATCATCGCGATCTATCGTGTCGGTGTTTTCATCCCGGCGCCCGGAGTGAACTACGGCAACGTGCAGCAGTGTCTGGCAATGGGTCAGACTTCCGGTGGTCTCTACAATTTTGTGAACCTATTCAGTGGCGGGGCACTCTTGCAGGTGTCCGTCTTCGCCATGGGTATCATGCCGTACATTACCGCCGCCATTATCGTGCAGTTGCTCCGTGTGGTGATTCCGCACTTCGAAACCCTGCACAAGGAGGGCCAAGCCGGCCAGTCGAAGCTGACGCAGTACACTCGCTACCTGACGATCGCGCTCGGCCTGTTGCAGGCCACCACGCTGGTAACCCTGGCGCGGACCGGTGCATTGTTCCCCAGCTGTACGCTGCCGCTCGTACCCGAAGATAACCTCATCACGATCCTGCTGATGATCGTCACCCTCACCGCGGGCACCGGCCTGATCATGTGGATGGGTGAGCTGATCACCGAGCGTGGTATCGGTAACGGTATGTCGATGCTGATCTTCATCTCCATCGCCTCGGGCTTCCCGGCCGCCATGGGCGCCATCCTGCGTCAGCAGGGTTGGGGCATCTTCGTCGGCGTGATCCTCATCGGCCTGCTGGTGATCGGTCTGGTCGTCTTCGTGGAGCAGTCCCAGCGCCGCATTCCGGTGCAGTACGCCAAGCGCACCGTGGGTCGCCGCACCGTGGGTGGTACCTCCACCTACATCCCGTTGAAGGTCAACATGGCCAACGTAATCCCGGTGATCTTCGCCAGCTCGATTCTGGCGCTGCCGACCATGATCGTGCAGTTCAACCAGCGTCCCGATGGCACGCTGCCGGACTGGGCTATCTGGTTGCAGGCCCACGCCTCGAGCAGCTCGCCGATCTACATGACGGTGTACACCTTGCTGATTATCGGTTTCGCCTACTTCTACGTGGCCATCACCTTCAACCCTGAAGAGGTCGCGGACAACATGAAGAAGTACGGTGGCTTTATTCCGGGCATCCGCGCCGGACGCCCCACGGCAAACTACCTGCAGTACGTGATTTCCCGTATCACCTTCCCGGGCTCGCTGTACCTGGCATTCGTTGCGCTGATCCCGCTGATCGCGTTCGTGCTCATCAATGCCGACCAAAACTTCCCATTCGGCGGTACCTCGATCCTCATCATGGTTGGTGTGGGTCTGGAAACCGTCAAGCAAATCAATGCTCAAATGCAGCAACGAAACTATGAAGGACTATTGCGATGACGCGACTGTTGATCATTGGCCCTCCCGGGGCCGGTAAGGGCACCCAGGCCGTAAAGATTTCCGAGCGTCTGGACATCGTCGCGATCTCCACCGGTGACATCTTCCGTGCCAACGTCAAGGGCGGCACCCCGCTGGGCGTCGAGGCCAAGAAGTACATCGACGCCGGTAACTTCGTTCCGGACTCGGTAACCAACAACATGGTCAAGGACCGCCTGGCCCAGGACGACGTGGCCAACGGCTTCCTGCTCGATGGTTACCCGCGCACCAGCGCCCAGGTCGACGCGCTCGATGAGATCCTGGGCGAGCAGGGCCAGCAGCTGGACGCCGTGCTGCAGCTGACCGCCGACGACGAGGAGCTCGTCGAACGCCTGCTGAAGCGTGCCGAGATCGAGGGCCGCGCCGATGACACCGAAGAGGTCATCCGTCACCGCCTGAGCCTGTACCACGCAGAAACCCAGGTCGTCGTCGACCGCTACGAGGAGCGCGGCATCGTGCGCAAGGTTGACGGCATCGGCCAGATCGACGAGGTCACCGACCGTGTCCTCGCGGCACTGAACGTCAACGCCTAAATATCACCGCAGCGTGTCCAACGCCGTGCCGGTTCCCACACTGGGATCCGGCACGGCGTTTGGCGTTGTGAACTAGAATTGAGCACGTTGCCAGGGCAACGGCCGCAAATAGACAAGGAAGAGTGTTGGGAATCGGACAGCCACGGATCGAGTACAAGAACAACCAGCAGCTGCTGAAAATGCGCGAAGCCGGCCTGGTGCTGGCCGAGGCCTTGGACGAGGCCTGCGCCTTCGCCAAGCCGGGGGTCACCACCGCCGAGGTCGACCGTGTCTTCGGTCAGGTCCTCGAACGCCACGGGGCCACCAGCAACTTCCTTGGCTACCACGGCTTCCCCGGACGGATCTGCGCCTCGGTGAACCACGAAGTGGTGCACGGCATCCCGGGCTCCTATGAGCTCAAGGACGGGGACGTGCTGAAGATCGACGGGGGAGCGATCGTCGATGGCTGGCACGCGGACTCCGCGCGCACCGTGCTGCTGGGCACCGTGGACCCTGCCGACCAGCGCCTGAGCGACATCACCGAGCAGGCCATGTGGGCTGGCATCGCCGCGGCCGCCAAGGCCCGCTTCATCGGGCAGATCGGCGAGGCCATCGACGAGTACGTGACCTCGCAGCCCGGCGACGAGCTGGGCATCCTCGAAGACTACTGCGGCCACGGCATCGGATCACAGATGCACATGGCCCCGGATGTGCTCAACTACAACTCCGGACATCGCGGCCCACGCATCAAGCCGGGCATGGCCCTGGCGATCGAGCCGATGCTCGTGCGCGGCGGCATCGAAACCAGCACGCTGGCCGATGACTGGACCGTGGTCACCGACGATAAGGCCAACGCCTCGCAGTGGGAGCACACCGTGGCCTTCCACCTCGGCGGGCTGTGGGTGCTGACCGCCCACGACGGCGGCGCCGCCGGCCTGGCTCCCTTCGGCGTGGAGCCTTCGCCGATCCGCTCCTAACCGGAAGTGTTGCACCGAATCGGTGCCCACGTGCTCAATCTAACATCGGTGGCCGGGTCCAATGATTTGTCCGGCCCCCGCCAATAGCGTATGCTTGACTGTTGGTTGTCTGTTTAAGTGTGCCCAAAACTCAGTGCGGGTACATGCTCAGTCAGCCGGAACAAATACTTGTTGATGGAAACATTAACTACAAAAAGTTAGCGGGGAAAATGGCCAAGAAGGAAGGTGTCATCCAGGTAGAGGGCACAGTGACCGAGGCGCTACCCAACGCGATGTTCCGCGTTGAGTTGCCGAACGGACACGTGGTGCTTGCCACTATCTCGGGTAAAATGCGCCAGCACTACATCCGTATCCTCCCTGAGGATCGGGTGCAGGTAGAAATGAGCCCATACGACCTCAACCGTGGTCGTATCGTTTACCGCTACAAGTAAACAGCCAGCTGGATGAATCATCACCGGTAGCGCGACACACGCCGCCGGTGCTGGAATGTCCTGGGACGCAACGTTTACAGCTCCACATTTAACTGCAACCGCAAGAGGAGTAAACCCTTGAAGGTTAATCCTAGCGTGAAGCCGATCTGCGACAAGTGCAAGGTGATTCGCCGCAACGGTCGCGTCATGGTGATCTGCGAGAACCCACGCCACAAGCAGCGTCAGGGCTAATCCCTTACGGGATTCCCACGCGTAGTCAATATAGGCAGTACCGCATCGGGCAACCGGTGCACACCCCCGGATTCGGAGGCCGGGGCCACCAGAAACTTTGGTGGAAGGTACTGCTCCAGACCTCCGTTCGTTGAAAGGTAGCCACATATGGCTCGTTTAGCAGGCGTGGATATTCCACGCGAAAAGCGCGTAATCATCGCGCTGACTTACATCTACGGCGTGGGCAAGACCCGTGCAGAAGAGACCATCGCGGCCACCGGTATCAACCCGGACACCCGCGTGAAGGATCTCACCGACGCTGAACTGGTTCAGCTGCGTGACTTCATCGAAGGCACCTACAAGGTGGAAGGTGACCTGCGCCGTGAGGTTCAGGCCGACATCCGCCGCAAGGTTGAAATCGGATCCTACGAAGGTCTTCGTCACCGTAAGGGCCTGCCGGTCCGCGGTCAGCGCACCAAGACCAACGCTCGCACCCGCAAGGGCCCGAAGCGTACCGTAGCCGGTAAGAAGAAGGCTCGCTAAATTTTAGCGGCCTAACTCATAAACCTTTTTCGTAGGAGAAGAAATGCCCCCAAAGACTCGTGGAGCGGTACGTAAGCCGCGTCGCAAGGACAAGAAGAATATTGCGCAGGGACAGGCGCATATCAAGAGCACCTTCAACAACACCATCGTTTCGATCACCGATCCGACCGGTGCTGTGATCTCGTGGGCTTCGGCCGGCGAGGTAGGCATGAAGGGCTCGCGTAAGTCGACCCCGTACGCAGCGCAGATGGCCGCCGAGGCCGCTGCCAAGCGTGCACAGGAGCACGGCATGCGCAAGGTCGACGTTTTCGTCAAGGGCCCGGGCTCGGGACGCGAAACCGCGATCCGCTCGCTGCAGGCTGCTGGCCTTGAGGTTGGATCCATCCAGGATGTTTCCCCAAGCGCACACAACGGTTGCCGCCCACCAAAGCGTCGCCGCGTCTAATTGATTCGCTAGGCTAGGCCTAAGAACGTCACCGAACCGTGAAACGGGTCGGTGACCTCTTAGACCCACGCCTGCACCACAGACGAACGGCCACCGTGGCTACCGTCGTTTCCACCCCCGTGTTGCGTCATATAGCGGACGCTCGCCGAAAGGAAATGTAAGTGCTCATTACGCAGCGCCCAACCCTGACCGAAGAAGTAGTTGCCGAAAACCGCTCCCGGTTCGTTATTGAACCACTGGAGCCAGGCTTCGGTTACACCCTTGGTAACTCGCTTCGCCGCACCCTGCTGTCCTCGATCCCTGGTGCAGCTGTCACCAGTGTTCGTATCGACGGCGTGCTGCACGAGTTCTCCACTGTAGCCGGTGTCAAGGAAGACGTGACCGAACTGGTTCTGAACATCAAGAACCTGTCGGTATCTTCCGAGCACGACGAGCCGGTCGTCGCCTACCTGCGTAAGCAGGGCCCGGGCGTCGTCACCGCCGCGGATATCACTCCGCCGGCCGGTGTTGAGTTCCACAACCCTGATCTGCACATCGCCACCCTGAACGCCAATGGCAAGTTCGATATGGAACTGACCATTGAGCGTGGCCGTGGCTACGTGTCCGCCGCTCAGAACAAGAGCGCCGACGGCGAGATTGGCCGCATCCCGGTCGACTCGATCTACTCGCCGGTGCTGAAGGTGACCTTCCGCGTGGAGGCTACCCGTGTTGAGCAGCGCACCGACTTCGATCGCCTGATCGTGGACGTTGAGAGCAAGGAATCGATCACCCCGCGCGATGCAGTGGCATCCGCCGGCACCACCCTGGTGGAGCTGTTTGGCTTGTTCCGCGAGCTGAACACCGCCGCCGAGGGCATCGAAATCGGCCCCTCGCCGACCGATGCTGCGCTGGCCGCCGACATGGCGCTGCCGATCGAGGATCTGGAACTGACCGTTCGCTCGTACAACTGCTTGAAGCGTGAGGGCATCCACACCGTGGGTGAACTCGTTACTCGCTCCGAGGCCGATCTGATGGACATCCGTAACTTCGGTGCGAAGTCCATTGACGAGGTCAAGGCAAAGCTTGTCGAACTGGGTCTGGCCCTGAAGGATTCCCCTCCAGGCTTCGATCTGGCCGCTCGCAGCGCCATCGAGGACGAGGACGCTTACGACGAGGGCCTCTAAGCCTTAGTCTCGCGACACACTACTTCATCCGTCCCGCCGGTTACCGGCGGGAACGGGTTATTCATCTAGGAGAACCACCATGCCTACCCCCACCAAGGGTCCGCGTCTCGGCGGCAGCGCAGCACATGAGCGACTGATCCTCGCTAACCTGTCTGCACAGCTGTTCGAGAACAAGAAGATCACCACCACCCTGACCCGTGCCAAGCGTCTGCGTCCGCACGCCGAGCGCCTGATCACCTTCGCAAAGCGCGGAGACCTGGCCTCGCGTCGTCGTGTCCAGGCCGTTATCGCTTCGCGCAGCCGCACCAACAAGTCGGTCGTTCACGAGCTGTTCGAGAACATCGCACCTGTTATGGCTGACCGCCAGGGCGGCTACACCCGCATCACCAAGATCGGCAACCGCAAGGGCGACAACGCCCCGATGGCTGTCATCGAACTGGTGATGGAACCGGTATCGCCGAAGCAGGCCGTTGTGAAGGAAGCCACCCAGGCTACCGAGCAGGCCGCAGAAGCCACCACCGAAGAGGCCTAAGCCCCTTCGCGTGAGTAACGCATAGAAGAACCCTCCAGCGACATCGTCGCCGGAGGGTTCTTCGGTTTTAACTCTTTGGTGTGCCGAGTGCTTCCTAGCCGCCGAGCCCGCCGCAGACCTCGCTGAGCTTCGTCAGCGAGCCCTGCATATCGGTGAGGAACTGCGGGTCCTTGGCGAACTCCAAAACCTTTGCGGTATCGGGCTTCCCATCCGCACCCACCAGTTCCCCCATCTTGCTGAACGCCGTGGAAACGTTGGATAGGTCGTTCTTGAAATCCGACTCGGTGCGCTCGGCGATTTCCTGAATCTTTGGGGCCGCCTCGGCAAGCTTGCCGAAGTTGCTGGGATCGGTGGCCGCCCCGGGGGTAATACCGGCCTGCTGCACCGCCTCCTTGACCTCGGTACAGGCCTGTGCGTCGCTGAGCGAATCACTCGAGCAAGAGGTGAGAACACCGGCGGCGATCAGCGGGGTAACGGCGAGTGCGGCTAAGCGGTGAGCCTTCATAGGGTGGGTCCTTAGGGTCGTGAAGTAATCCAGCGAGTGTTCTGTCGCTGGCCATACTTCCATAGCGCCACCAAATTGAGAATTGATCGTCCCCGAGATGACACGAGCTGCTATCGGCCTGGGCGATAATGGATCATATGCAGGAGCCCGAAAACCCGATGCTAGCCAGCCTCTTCAGCGATTCAGACATCAGCGAACCCGCCCTGCGGCGCATTAAGCTGACAATGGGTTACGACGGCTCCCAATTTCACGGCTGGGCCCGCCAGCCCAACGTGCTCGGCGTCCAGCAGGTGCTCGAGGAAGCCCTCGAAACGTTGATCCGCCGCACCGTGCGCGTAGTGGTGGCCGGCCGCACCGACGCCGGGGTTCACGCCCGCCACCAGGTGGTGCATTTCGATCTCACCGACACCGAGTACCAGGCTCTGCCGCGGCGTTCACCGCTGGAGCCGCCGCAGGCGCTGGTACGCCGCATCAACGGAATCCTCTCGCGCCACGAAGGTGCGCTCTGGGTGCACGATGCCGAACTGGCGCCCGAAGGTTTTGACGCACGCTTCTCGGCCATGCGCCGACGCTATTCCTACCGCATCGCCGACGGCGTGGCCCGCTGGGATCCCTTGACTCGCCATCTAGCCACCTGGCACCGCGAAGAACTCGACGTGAAGCTCATGCACGCCGAGGCGCAAACGGTGCTGGGGCGCCACGACTATTTGAGTTACTGCAAGCCACGCGAGCACGCCACCACCATCCGCACCCTGGAGGAATTCACCTTCACCAGGGGAGAGGATGGGCTGATCGTGGCCCACCTGGTGGCCGATGCCTTTTGCCACAATATGGTGCGCGCGCTGATCGGGGCGGCCATGATGGTCGGGGATGGGCGTGAAGAGCCCGGCTTCCTCGCCCGCAGGCTTGAGGCGATGGTGCGCGACTCGAAAACCAAGCTGGCTCACCCGCGGGCGCTGGTGCTCGAAGAGGTCAGCTACCCCGCCGATGAAGAGCTGGCAGCCCGCGCCGCGCAGACCCGAGCCAAGCGTGGCGCCGATGAGGTCGACGGGCGCTAATTGAGGTGTCCTTGCTCACGGCCAGTGGTGAACTTTTGGTGGCAACGGCTTTAATCCGGTAATGTTAATGAAGTTGTGTATGTCCTTGTTCGACACTACGCGCCATGGCGTGACGGTTTAGTTGCATAGCCACTGGTCTGCTGGGCGCGCGAACTTTACATGGACGGCCGGTTAGTTTAGTCCTCACCTGACGTACTGGTCCAAACACAAGAACAACACGACAGTGCTCGTCACTGGGGGATCTCACGCCTCGATACAAGCGACTGTTTGACCAGAAACGAATCAACGTAAGGCAATTACTGTGCGTACGTACACCCCAAAGCCGGCTGACCAGACTCGTCAGTGGTATGTCATCGACGCCACCGATGTTGTGCTCGGCCGCCTCGCCGTCCAGGCCGCAACCCTGCTGCGCGGCAAGCACAAGGCGACTTTCGCCTCGCACATGGATATGGGCGATCACGTCATCATCATCAACGCTGAGAAGGTAGCGCTGAGCGGCAACAAGCTGCAGCAGAAGCGCGCCTACCGCCACTCCGGTTTCCCGGGCGGCCTGAAGAGCGTCAACTACGCCGAGCTGCTGGAAAAGAACCCGGTTCTCGCCGTGGAGAAGGCCATCAAGGGCATGCTCCCGAAGACCAAGTTGTCCGCTGCCCAGCTCTCGAAGCTGAAGGTCTACCGTGGCGCCGAGCACCCGCACGCTGCTCAGGCCCCGAAGGCACTGGAAATCACCCAGGTCGCTCAGTAGTCCTGGCCCCGAGAAAAACAACTTACTAGGAGATTATCGTGGCTCAGAACGCTGAAGAGATCACTGAATTCGAAGGCGAAGCTCCTTCGTCGTACACCACCGAGACCAACGCCTCGACCACTGTGGCCGAGACCGAGCGCGCACCGCTGACCGTTCCGGGTGCAGCTGTGGGTCGCCGCAAGCAGGCTATCGCCCGCGTGCGTCTGGTTCCGGGTTCGGGCAACTGGACCCTGAACGGCCGCGCACTGGACGACTTCTTCCCGAACAAGCTGCACCAGCAGGACGTCAACGAGCCGTTCAAGGTTCTGGGCCTGGAAGGCGCCTACGACGTTATCGCTCGCATCCACGGCGGTGGCCCTTCGGGTCAGGCCGGTGCGCTGCGCCTGGGCATCGCTCGTGCACTGAACGAGATCGACCGCGACGCTAACCGCCCGACCCTGAAGAAGGCCGGTTACCTGACTCGCGACGCTCGCGTCATCGAGCGCAAGAAGGCTGGTCTGAAGAAGGCCCGCAAGGCTTCGCAGTTCTCGAAGCGCTAAACCTTCACCGGTTTCAACCGAAGGCTCCATCCCTCGTGGATGGGGCCTTCGGGTTTTTAACGGCACCCTAAATTACCGACCCGTCTACGACATATGCGTTAAATCGAATAGCACGGCATATCATGGTAAGGATGGCAAGATTATTTGGGACCGACGGGGTCCGTGGAAAAGCAAACGAATTATTGACGCCTGAGCTCGCCTTGAAGCTCGCACAGGCCGCATCCGTCGTGCTGGGACGTAGCCAGACCGACGAGGGGCGTAAGCCGGTCGCCGTGGTGGCCAAGGATCCGCGCATCAGCGGTGACTTCCTCTCGGCGGCCATTGAAGCGGGCCTGGCAGCTTCGGGAGTTAACGTGGAGGACGCCGGCACGTTGCCGACGCCGGCCGCCGCCTACCTGGTGGGGGATCTCGGCGCGGACTTCGGCGTGATGATCTCCGCCTCCCACAACGCCGCGCCCGATAACGGGATCAAGTTCCTGGCCCGCGGCGGCAAGAAGCTCGATGACGCGCTCGAAGACGCAATCGAGGCCTGCCTGCAGATGGAACCTCCGCGTCCGATCGGCGGCTCGGTTGGCCGCGTACGCCGTTTCTCGGATGCCGAGGACCGCTACATCGTTCACCTGCTCCAGTCCCTGCCTAACCGCCTCGATGGACTGAAGATCGTACTGGACTGCGCCCACGGTGCCGCCTCCGGTTGCTCACCTGAGGTCTTCTCGGCCGCCGGTGCCGAGGTGATCGTCATCGGTGCAGAACCCGATGGCATCAACATCAACGACGGCTACGGCTCCACCCACCTCGGACCGCTACAGGCCGCGGTGCTCGAGCACGGCGCCGACCTAGGCATTGCCCACGACGGCGATGCAGACCGCTGCCTCGCCGTGGACCACGAGGGCACCATCGTGGATGGCGATCAGATCATGGCGATCATGGCGTTGGCACTGAAGGACCGCGGCGAGTTGAAGGACAACACCCTGGTTGCCACCGTGATGAGCAACCTCGGGCTGACGCTGGCCATGGAAGCTGCCGGCATCACCGTGAAGCAGACCGGTGTGGGAGACCGCTACGTGCTCGAAGCCATGCGCGAAGGCGACTATTCGCTCGGTGGCGAACAGTCCGGTCACGTAATCTTCAGCCAGTACGCCACCACCGGTGACGGTGTTCTTACCGGCCTGCAGATCGCAGCCCGTATCAAGGCCACCGGCAAGAGCCTGAAGGAACTGGCTAGCGTACTTAACGTGCTGCCGCAGGTACTGATCAACGTCCGTGGCGTGGATAAAGCCGGCGTCAGCGAATGCGAACCGTTGCTGAATGACATTGCGAAAACCGAGCTGCGCCTAGGTAGCACCGGACGTGTGCTGCTACGTCCCTCGGGCACCGAACCGGTGGTGCGCGTGATGGTCGAGGCCGCCACACAAGAACAGGCACAGACCGAAGCCGAGGCGCTGGCCGCCTCCGTGGCGGAGCATCTAGCCTTGAGCTGACGCACCGGTGAATCTTTGGTGAATGCCACATCCCCACCGTAGTGTCCGACAGGGCCTGACCGGTGGGGATGTGGCATTGTTGCACTTAAAGCAGTTCCAGTTGAAGGGGAGTCATCCAGCGTGAGCCTGCGCATCAGCGTTATCGGAACCGGATATCTCGGAGCCACCCATGCGGCCTGCATGGCCGAGCTTGGCTATGACGTCATCGGCGTCGATGTCGATAAGGAGAAGCTCGCGGCCCTAGCCGCAGGCATTTTGCCTTTCCATGAACCGGGCCTGCCCGAGTTGCTGCGTAAGCACGTGGGTAGCGGCCGACTGCGTTTCACCGACTCGTATGAACTGGCCGCGAACGAGGCAGATATCCACTTCATCACCGTGGGCACTCCGCAGCGCGCCGACGGGCACGGGGCCGACATGCAGTACGTGGATGATTCGGTCGACAGCTTGCTCGAGCACATCACCGGTGAAGCACTGATCGTGGGCAAGTCCACCGTGCCGGTGGGGACGGCCCGCCGACTGGCTGCCCGGATTGCCGACCGTGCCCGCCCGGGGAGCGAGGTCTCGCTGGCATGGAACCCCGAGTTCCTCCGCGAAGGCTTCGCGGTCAAAGACACGCTGTCCCCGGATCGTCTGGTCTATGGCTTAGACGGACAGCGGCCGCTAGAGCTGCTGCGTCGGGTGTATGCACCGATCCTGACCGCAGGCACCCCCGAGGTTGTCACGGACTGGGAAACCGCCGAACTGGTCAAGGTGGCCGCTAACGCCTTCCTCGCCACGAAGATTTCCTTCATCAACGCCTTCGCCGAGGTGACCGAGACCGTGGGCGGAGATATCAAGACCCTCGCCGACGCCATCGGACACGATGCGCGTATTGGACGGAAGTTCCTCAATGCCGGGGTTGGCTTCGGTGGCGGATGCTTGCCCAAGGACATTCGTGCCCTCCAGGCCCGCGTGAGCGAACTGGGCCTGAGCCATACCATGGGCTTCCTCGCCGAGGTGGACCAGATCAACTTGCGGCGTCGTGACCGCGTGGTGGCGCTGGCCAAGAGCATGCTGGGCGATCAGCTACCCGGTAAGCGTGTGGGCGTGCTCGGTGTGAGCTTCAAGCCCGACAGCGATGACGTTCGTGACTCGCCAGCCCTCGATGTGGCCGTACGCCTGTTCAACGCCGGCGCCGAGGTCTCGGTCTACGACCCGCAGGGCAACGCCAACGCCGCCGGCCGCTTCCCGCGCCTGAACTACGTTGATTCGTGGCAGGAGGCCGCGCAGGATGCCGATGTGGTGCTCCTACTCACCGAATGGCAGGAATTCCGTCAGCTACAGCCCGAACAGCTCGCCGAGGTTGTGGCCGAACAACGGTTGATCGATGGACGCAATGTGCTGGACCGGCCGGCTTGGCGAGAGGCCGGCTGGGACATCACCGGGCCGGGGGAGAAGTACCCGCAGCAGGAGCTCTAAACGGCCCTGAAAACGGACGGGGCCGCCGACGCTGAAGTGGAGTTACCTTCCACTCTGCGTCGGCGGCCTTCGTGTGTCAGAGGCGGTTCTAGAGCCCGAATTCGCCCATGACAGCTACTAAAAAAGAAGCGTGACGCAAAGTTTTGGCAAGCTAACTTCGGTATCTGATACCTATTTGCTCGAGCAAGGACTAGGCATATGTCTTGCGCCGGAACGCAAGAACTCCTAGATTAACCTTTGCTGGCGAGGAGGCCCAATAAGAATCATGTGCACACTAGACCAGCGTGGATGGATATACGAAGTACTGAGTGTGCGACTTCGCACGAGTGATGCTGTGTGTGAGTAAACTTCCGTTAGGGGCGTTCAGATACTGCAGGTACGGCAGGCTACCAAGGAGGTCATTGCGATGGCTACTACTATTCTGTTCAAAGGTGGTCCGTGGGCGGAAAAAACAATGCCAAACAACCTGGCGACAATTGCGACAATAAATCAATTCAACGCGGGGAATTACGCTGGTTGCTACGAAGAAAACACTCACGCGGGCACGTTTCACTTTGACGGGGTTCCTGCTCGAGTCTTCGTTTGGGTCGTTCGCCAGTGATGTCAGGTATTCTCGAGGAACTACAGGCCAATACCGGTAAGTGTGGTTGTAAGGTCTGAGAAGATTCGGGTTCGCAGTCAACGTTCCGCTCACGAAGCGTGGATTCCGCCTGACGTGAAGTCACGTATCGACGACATATCACTGGCGTAATTTGTGCGTAGCTACGGATTCTAGCTCAAGCGACCATCTTGCTATAGGTGTAATCTCCGGGTCCTTTTGTAGACAGTGCGCTTAATACCATCGAGTCATAGGGAAGGGGTCGAGTGTCTTTCTGCGAGATCCCTAGCCAGCTGAACGATGCGTTCGCGGGCTTCCTGTGGCGTCAGTATTTCGATGTGGTCGCCAAATTGGAGGAGTTGCCGAACTGATTCGAGGCTGGGATAGCGGATGGCTACGGTACACCAACCATTCTCCGCGTTGCTGACATCGTCGATGCGGGCGCCCAAGACTCGCCGTGCGAGGTCTAGGCGGTTATCTCTGAGGCGGGCGGTCACCCTTATCGAACCTAATATTTCGGTATGTTCTTTCAGCACACGCCATAGGGTACGGAGTGTCCAGTCGGGACGAAGGGCCGCTGGCGCGTCAAGCGTCTCGTAGGCTGACAGACGTTCCAGTGCAAACAGCCTGCCGGTTCCCTCGTCGTCGGCGATGAGGTACCAGCGGCCCGATTTCGCTACGATTCCGTACGGGTCAACCTCCAGTGTCGAGGGTTGTTCTTCGGCGCTGCGCCTGTATTGGATGCGCAACCGACGTCGCTGACGTAACGCGGACGCTAGTTCCGCTACGTCCACCTCCGAGTTCGAGTGGGCAAGCCACGGGCTGCTGTCAACCAAGACCAATTCCGACAGGCGGGGCATAGTCGGGTGGTTGAGCGCTGTATTTTGGCGGGCGGCTATCTTGTTTGCAGCCGACTCACGCACAGCAGACAGTCCCAAACTCTCAAGTTGCGTGCTGTCCAAACCCGCCACGGAGAGGGCTTCCAGCTCCCGAGGTTCCAGGTGCGATGCATTGAGCCGTGCATTGGGGAGGAGGACGATTCCGCCGTTCCGTCCGCGTTCGGCATAAACAGGTACACCTGCCGTCGCAAGCGCCTCGACATCTCTTAGTACTGTTCGCCGGGATACCTCCATGCGTTCGGCGAGTTCGGTAGTGGTGATGCGCTGACGTACTTGCAGGAGTAGCAAAAGTTGCAGCAGTCTCGAAGCCTTCATACTGACCAATCTTCGCAGAAAAGGTGACAGGTCTTGTCGCGATTATGCCGTGAACTTGTGTGACAACCTGAACCCAACGACTTTAGGAGAGTGCACTGTGCCCGCGCCCAATTTGTTCCTGATTTACGTACGCGACGCTGAACGCGCCACGGTCTTCTACAGCGACTTATTCGAGATCGAACCCACCTTTTCCAGCCCTCGCTACGTTGCTTTCGAAGTTGCTCCCGGCGTCTTATTCGCGCTGTGGACTGGACGCAACGAACACGCGGTTCCGAGTACTCCTCGCACCTGCGAGGTCGGGCTGATGGTTCCAGGATCGGCGTCGGCCGTAGATGCGATCTACGCGAGATGGGTCTCTAAAGGAGTCCACGTTGTCGAGGAGCCTCATGATGATGTCTTTGGCCGTACATTCGTAATCACCGATCCCGACGGTAATCTCATCCGGGTCTCCCCAGTGGACTGATCTAAACAGATCCGTTCTCTACGATCAGTCTCGAAGGGCCGGCCTAAGGCGACGGTCGGCCCTTCGACCTGGCTAGAAGCTAAGACGGTTAACACCCGGTGTTGGCCTCGCGTCGCGCCACCGTCTGAAAGTCTCTCGCCTCTTTGTCTACGATGGCTGACCAATCAGCGAGGTCGCTGTCCGTCGCTAGGTCTCTCAACCCACCACGAAACGCTGGCGCGAACGGCCTTACCAGCGAACGAGTATATGAATGTTTACCTGAGCGAAGACCTCGCGGAATACGACATCCGAAACCGTATTGACGCGCTACGTCGTCTTGCTGATGCGATTGAGGACGGGCCCGGCTCAGTTCGACGCATGATGAGTTAGCTTCGATGTGTCAACAGATATCCGCATCCACACTGTTGCGAGGCGGACCCAACTGCCCGCTTTCCGATCGTGGTAGAGGGACCCCGCTAGCGCTTATGAGCACCCTTAAACCGGCTAACTGATACACGTGGTCGTGAAAGACGAGCGGGAACACACACGACGATGGTTATTGGAACCACGCTGGCCGCAGGGTGAGTGACGAGAATGCTTGGCTCAGTTCTTCTGACAATCCGAAGAGCATGCTGGGCAACCTGATGCTCGGATACGACTTCACGCACGCGAACATCGACGACCATTCACGGGTCGATTACACCGAGCTCTGGCGTCGTCTACCGAACGCGGCCCACGATCTGCCAAATTCTGGCGAGCACCGCTATTGCGTATCGGTCCTTCCTTCGGGACGTCACACGCGATGTCCTAGTTTTCACCCGTGACGTGCACAGGCCTTTTCTCACCGCCGACGATCGGAATGATCTGGGGGCTCCAACGGATCATGGCCGATGGCTGGCCTCACGCTCACGACTACGAGTCAGAAGAAGAGCAGGGGCTCGCTCTCGAGGTAGTTGCACGACCATAACCAAAACGACCGTACACTTCCTGCGTTGAGTGACCGTTCTTCACTCGAGTAGTCAACCTCGAAAGTCAGTGCATCTACAGCCCGAACTCGCCCATGACGGCTGGCAGGTTCGCAATCAGCCGAGAGGCGCTCACGCTACCCTGTGCGGCGGTGACACGGCCTAGATGACCGTGGATCACTGCCGCGCAAGCCGTTAGCTCCAACAACCGGTTGTTGGAGACCGGAGTCAGCCCCTGAGCGCCGGTCAGTGAGGCGTCGGAGAGCAGACGACCTAAGATTCCCGTAAGCACGTCTCCGCTACCTGCGGTGGCCAACTGTGCCGAGGCGTGGCAGACCATCAGAGTGCGACCATCGGGGGCCACCGCGTAGCTGGTCGGTCCCTTGAGTAGTACCACGGCGTTGTAGGCCAGTGCGGCCCAACGGGTCCAGCGGGCCGGGTCTTCCGAGATTTCATCGGCGGTCACCACGACTCCAGCGCGCTTGAGCAGCATGCGCAACTCCTTGGCATGCGGAGTCAACACGCGTGGCTGGACACTTGGACCAATGGGCACCAATTCCAGTCCGCTGGCGTCGATCACGGCGGGCTGGCGGCTGGTGAAGACATCGGCGATCACACCGGTCGGGGGAGTGCGGCTGTCGAGACCCGGGCCGATGGCCCAAGCGGAAATTTTTGCACCGCGTCCGTGAAGGTAACGGCGAGCCAGTGAGAGTGCCTCGCGAATCTGGTCATCGTCCAGCGGCACCGATTCTGGCACGGTCTGCGCCACGAGCGCCTGGACTTCGGAGGGGACGTGGGTGCGCAACAGCCCCACCCCGCCGTCGACTGCGGCCCGTGCGGTCAGCTGTGCGGCTCCCGGGTACAGTGCTGAG
The DNA here is from genome assembly GCF_048457885.1 of Glutamicibacter endophyticus. Lineage (NCBI taxonomy): Bacteria > Bacillati > Actinomycetota > Actinomycetes > Micrococcales > Micrococcaceae > Glutamicibacter > Glutamicibacter endophyticus. The sequence continues at coordinate 2,440,475 of NZ_CP174200.1, read as the reverse complement.
CCCGCGATGAGTCCCAAGACCCCGCGTTCGTACTTGTGACGCCCAGCATCCCGCCAGCTGCGGTGGACCGACAACAGCTCCTTGGCGGAGTCTTCGTCCACCAGGTGCGCGGAGGGGGTTTGCGAATCTGTCGTGAATTCGAGCCCAGCCAATTCAACCTCACCGGAGACCAGCGGGCCGTCGCCGCTAATCAGCGCATCCTTCATCGCCCCAAAGGTTACGGTGCGTTCGGCGAGAAGAACGCGATCGTCGGCACGCGCCGTGGTGAGGTCCAACCCCGAGGGCACATCGCAGGCCAAGACTCGGGAGCCAGCCGGCAGGGTAGGCAATTCGGCACCCGGACGGTAACCGATGCCGTAAATGGCATCGATGATCAGGGCGGCGTCCTTCAGACGCTGGTCAGCCTGTTCCAGCTGGAGCACCTCGGCAGCAGAATGCGCCTTGAAGGCCTTCAGTGCTTCCTCGTGCGCGGTATCTGCGCATAGCACGGCGCAGGTGGCATATCCGTAGCCGGCGAGCTGCGCGAGCGCATACAAGCCGTCGCCTCCGTTATTGCCCGGGCCGATCAAGCCCACCACGAGCGTGTCGGTGTTGGCTGGATGCTGCTCGAGCATCTGGATTGCGCACTGGGTCAACGCGCTGGCCGCCTGCTGCATCAGAACAGAACTTCCACGCGAGGAAATTTCTTCCTGCTCGACCGCACGTACTTGAGCCACACTGTAAACAGGGATCATACAAGTAAGAATACTCATCGATACCCGGTGGACGACAATTATCCGCGCCGATAATTAACGCTCTGCGACCACCATGGCGATAGCCATATCCCCATCGTGCGACAAGCTCAGGTGCCAATTCTTGATGCCCAAGGCATCGGCCCGTTTAAGGACGCTCTCGCACAGCGAGACTTGCGGTGCTCCGGCCTCGTCCTTGACGATCGTGCAATGCTGCCAATTTAGACCTGCGGGGGCACCTAAAGCTTTGGCAATAGCTTCCTTGGCCGCGAACCGAGCCGCAAGCGAACGCAAGGGGAGCGGACGCTCTGAGTCGGTGAAGAGTCGCTCGAGGAGCCCTGCCCCTTTTTCGAGCTGGGTGCCAAATCGGGGAACGTCGACGATGTCCACGCCAATTCCAACAATCATGGGTATAACAGTATCTAAAGGTTGAGCGTGAACCGATTTGGGCCCGGTTTGTGAGCAAATCGCCACGATGTGTCAGAACTATGTGCGGCGAGACGAGCCGCAACGTCCAATGTTCAGAATGTGTTGTTGGACGGCGTCTGCAAACATGGGGCAGTTTGAATCGCGGAGCGCATCGGGCAGCGACTTTCCGTTTCTTGCAGCCCAATACACGGCTTGTTTTTCTGTTACGTTTCGTACATATGATGGCGCTGAGGAATTGATTTCCACAAAGAATTCGTCGCAGTTAAACACCTCGTAGAACGTGTCCTCGGAGAGAAATCCGGTGTCTTCGGTCAAGAGAACGTTCGCACGACTGGCGGTTGCCGCATGATGCACGTGCCAGTCTTCGCGGTCTGTCATTTCGGGGACTTTGCCGCCAGGGTAATTGACGAGAATCTCGTCAAACAGTAATTGACATTTGTCCACCAGTTCTGCGACTAAGGTGCCTGATGCTTCAGGATATTTGTCCCGAAGACGCGAGCCCGCTTCCGTGATGATGTCCCAAGTAGTGTGGATCTGGAATAGACCACCTTTAGACTCGGCACGCAACAGGAATAGCCAATCACGTAGTGTTCGGCTGAATAATACGTTCGCATCGACGAAAACACGCTGGATCATAGACGCAATATTGCCCTAGATTCAGCGTGTTTTGAAGATTCGGCTAATCCCCAAGTTCGTCCTCAACCTTCAAGAACTCTTCCATGGCGACACGCCGTGCTTGTTCCCGTCGTGCCTTGAATGCTAGAACAGCCTCGCGTTTAAAGCGTCGGTGGCTTCCTACTTTGAACGACTCTATCTGCCCCTCGTTAGCAAGTTTTAGTATCGTTGGGCGGGAAACTCCAAGGACTTCTGCAGCCGTATTACTTGTCAGTTCATCGGGCAGCGTTGCAACGCTTACGCTGCCGTTTGCGGCTAGTGTACGCAATGTGAGGTTGAAAATGGCCGAAAGTTCCTTGGGCAGTTCGCGTGTTTCTCCATTAGCAAGAACTGCCGCAAAGCCCGTGATTTCCGCTGCATGATTCTCGAACTCGTCACGGACGGATCTGAGGTCTTCTGCCGAAACGATAACTTCGTTTCTCAGTAGAGCTGCGCTCATGTCCCGTTCTCCTATTCTTGCGAACGGTTCAACACCTCGACGTAAGCTACCGCGAGGTACCTGCTTGTACCGTTATCTACACGTTCATAGTATCGCCTTTCATTTATAAGTGAAAGGTGTCGTGTGTCGTGCGCGTGACCGCCGGTGGGCCACGGAGCTGGCGCTAACTGGGTCGAAGGCGTGTCAACAGTCTAGAAAAAAAGAAGCGGCCGCCACGATCCCTGAATCATTCAGAAGTCGTAGCGGCCGCATTGCCCGCAAAATTCGGACCTAGCAGGTTACTAGCCTGTTCAACCTATCGATTACTCGACGGTGACAGACTTTGCCAAGTTACGAGGCTGGTCAACGTCGTAGCCCTTGGCGGTCGCCAGTTCGCAAGCGAAGATCTGCAGCGGCACGGTGGCCAGCAGCGGCATCAGCAAGGTCGGAGTCTCCGGCACGTAGAAGACGAACTCGGCGTACTCACGCACGTCCACGTCGCCTTCTTCCGCGATTACCAGGGTGTTGGCGCCACGGGCGCGAACTTCCTGAATGTTGGAAACGACCTTCGAGTGCAGGGAATCGCGTCCGCGTGGCGAAGGCACGACCACGAAGACCGGCTGGCCGTCGTCGATCAGTGCGATCGGACCGTGCTTCAGCTCGCCGGCGGCGAAGCCTTCGGCGTGGATATAGGCGATTTCCTTGAGCTTCAAGGCGCCTTCCATGGCAACCGGGTAGCCAACGTGGCGGCCCAGGAACAGCACGGAGGAGGCATCGGCCATCGAGCGGGCCAGGTCCTTGATCTCGTTGTCGCGATCCAAGATGTCCTGGATCTTCGACGGGATCTTGCCCAGGTCGGCCAGAATGTCCTTGATCTGACCCGAGAACAGGTTGCCACGCAACTGTGCCAGGTACAGGCCCAGCAGGTAGGTGGCGGTGATCTGAGCCAAGAATGCCTTGGTGGAAGCCACTGCGATCTCCGGACCGGCGTGCGTGTAGAGCACGGCGTCGGACTCGCGCGGGATGGTGGACCCGTTGGTGTTGCAAATGGACAGGGTCTTTGCGCCCTGCTCCTTGGCGTAACGCACGGCCATCAGGGTGTCCATGGTTTCGCCGGACTGCGAGATCGAAACGATCAGGGTGTTCTTGTCCACGATAGGTTCGCGGTAACGGAACTCGTGGGAGAGCTCGACCTCAACCGGGATACGGCACCAGGATTCGATAGCGTACTTGGCTACGGAGCCTGCGTATGCGCTGGTACCGCAGGCGAGCACGACGATCTTGCTGATCTTGGCCAGCTTCTCCGGGTCAATGCGCAGCTCATCGAGGGTCAGCTTGCCCTCTGCGTCCGAACGGCCCAGCAGGGTGTCGGCCACGGCGGCAGGCTGATCGTGGATTTCCTTCTCCATGAAGGAGGGGAAGCCGCCCTTTTCGGCGCTGGCTGCATCCCAGTCGACGTTGAATTCGCGGCCCTCGGCCGGTTCGCCGTCGAAGCCGATGATGCTGTGGCTCTCCGGGGTGATGGTGACGATCTGGTCCTGGCCCAGCTCGACGGCGCGACGGGTGAAGTCGATGAAGCCGGAGACGTCCGAGCCGAGGAAGTTTTCGCCCTCGCCCAAGCCAAGGACGAGCGGGGAGTTGCGGCGTGCGGCCACAACGACGCCCGGGTGATCCTGGTGTACGGCCAGCAGGGTGAAGGCACCCTCAAGCTTGTTGACGGCCAACTGCATGGCGCGGGTCAAGTCGCCCTCGGCCTCGCTGCTGTACATCTTGCCCAGCAGTGCTGCAGCAACTTCGGTGTCGGTGTCCGAGAGGAACTTGACGCCCTCTGCGACCAGGGAGGCCTTGATCTCGGCGAAGTTCTCGATGATGCCGTTGTGGATCATGGCGAGCTTGCCACCGTCGGCAAGGTGGGGGTGGGCGTTCTGGTCGCTCGGACCACCGTGAGTTGCCCAACGGGTATGGCCGATACCGGTCAACGAGTCCGGCAATGGCGCCTCGGCAATCTGGTTCTCAAGGTTTACCAGCTTGCCGGCCTTCTTACGGGAGTGGATTGCCCCGTCAGCCACGACGGCCACGCCAGCCGAGTCGTAGCCGCGGTATTCCAGTCGACGCAAGCCTTCAATTAGAACGTCGAGGGCGCCGTGTTCGGCGCTCCGGCTCGAGGTTCCTGCATATCCAACGATTCCACACATGCCCAAAAGCCTACCTTTTGAAAGGCGATGGAGGTAAAAATGGTGGCACGTGACATAGAAAAATCGGGAATATCGCATCGCCCGTGCCGCGTGATGCCGTGCACAGTAGGCCAAGGGGTTGTGCCCCAAGTTTGGGCAAACCCTATGGTTCTTGGCAGAATTTGACCCCGTGGAACCACAGCATGAGGTCGATGCCCCCATTACTCCTTTTGTGGAGCTAGACCGAAAAACTTGGGCGCGACTATCTAATGAGATGGAGCAGCCGCTGAACGAAGCCGATATCGAACGGCTCCGTGGCCTCGGCGACGGCTTGGACCTCGACGAGGTGCGCGATGTCTATCTGCCGCTGAGCCGCCTGCTTTATCTCTACGTGCAGGGTGCGGGTGCCACGCACCGCGCCACCACCACCTTCCTTGGGGAACAAACCCGGCGCACCCCGTTTGTTATCGGTGTCGCCGGTTCCGTGGCGGTCGGTAAGTCGACCACGGCTCGTGTGTTGCGCGAACTGCTTCGTCGCTGGCCAGAAACTCCCGACGTCCAGTTGATCACCACCGACGGGTTCTTGTATCCCAACGCCGAGCTTGAGCGTCGCGGGATCTTGCATCGCAAAGGTTTCCCCGAGTCCTACGACCGCCGTGCGCTGTTGCGTTTCGTCTCTGCGGTGAAGTCCGGCGTGCCAGAGGTGTCGGCACCTATGTACTCGCATTTGACCTATGACATTCTTGCCGGCGAGCGCAATGTGGTGCGCTCGCCACAGGTACTGATCGTGGAAGGACTGAATGTCCTGCAGCCTGCACGGATCCGCAACGATGGAACGGTGGGTCTGGCCCTGAGTGACTTCTTTGATTTCTCCCTCTATGTCGACGCGCGGACGAGCGATATTGAAGAGTGGTATATCTCGCGATTTATGAAGTTGCGCTCCGGAGCCTTCGCCGATCCGGCCAGCTACTTCCACCGCTACGCTCAACTCTCCGATGAGGAGGCTCGTCGCACCGCACATGGCATCTGGAAGCGCATTAACGAGCCGAATTTGAAGGAGAATGTGCTACCCACGAGGGGTCGGGCACAGTTGGTGTTGCGCAAGAGCGCCGATCACTCGGTGAGAAGAATGCTGCTTAGGAAGCTTTAGCGGCTTTGACTAGTTGCTAACCGTTCACCGAAAGATTCTGCACTCGTTAGCCGAATCAGTCGTGGTCCGAATAAATCGCTGTGTATGATCAAGCCATGCTTAAGGGTTTTCGCGATTTCATCTTAAAAGGCAATGTTGTAGATCTGGCCGTTGCCGTTGTGATCGGTGCCGCCTTCGGTGCCGTTATTACCGCGCTGGTGGACAGCGTTCTCATGCCGCTGATCTCGGCATTGACTAAGTCGCCAAGTTTTGATCAGTTCTTGGTGGTGACCATCGATGGTAATGACATCAAGTTTGGTGTCTTCCTCACCGCCTTGGTGAACTTCCTGCTGATTGCTGCGGCTGTCTACTTCGTAGTGGTTCTGCCGATCAATAAGGTTACCGAGTCGCTCAAGGCGCGCCGCGGCCTAGACGGTGAAGAAGAGGAAGCCGAGCCAGATCCGCAGTTGGCCCTACTCGAGCAGATCCGCGACGAAATCAAGTCGCTACGCTAGCGCCAACTAACTACTATTCGACCTACTTGCGAACAGGCCGGTGTCACCGAATCGAATCGGTGACACCGGCCTGTGAGCTTTAACCTTGCTGTTTTGGAGCATTGCGGCGGCTAAAAGTGGCAAGATGGACAGGTGAACTTTGAAGTAGCCGATGAGTCGTCCGCCGGTCAGCCGCCGGTTCCGGGGCATCAGGATGGGTGGGAACGCCGGGCGGAAATCGACCTGTCCGCGATCCGTCATAACGTGCGCCGGATCGCCGAGCTCGTAGCCCCGGCGGCCGTGCTAGCCGTGGTGAAAGCCGATGGCTACGGTCACGGAGCCGAACAGGTCGCCCGCACCGCACTCAGTGCCGGAGCGCGATGGCTGGGTACCGCACACGTCACCGAAGCACTGGCGCTACGCCAGCGTGGACTCACTGCACCGATGCTGGCTTGGCTGCACACGGCCGACACACCCTTTGAGGAGGCCCTGGCCCACGATATTGATCTGGGTGTTTCGGGTTGGGAACTGGACGCCATCGCTCAGGCCGCGCAACGCACCCAAACGCCGGCTCGCGTGCACCTCAAGGTCGACACCGGCTTGGGGCGCAACGGCGTACCACTTGAGCTACTACCCGAGATCCTGCGCAGAGCCGAGGAATACCAGGACGCCGGGCTCCTGCGCGTGGTGGGCGTGTTCTCTCACCTAGCAGTGGCCGATGAGCCCGAACGTGAAGAGACCGACCGGCAACTTGAATGCTTTGACGATGTCATCGCACAAGTAGAGGCCGCTGGCTTCGACCTCGAGGTACGGCATATCGCTAACACCCCGGGCATCCTGTCTCGACCCGACTCGCACCACGATCTCGTACGGCTCGGACTGGGCATGTACGGTCTGAGCCCCTTCTCGGACGAAAGCCCGGAACACTACGGTCTGCGCCCGGCCATGCGTCTGGTGACCAAGGTGGCCAACGTCAAACGCGTACCAGCCGGGCAGGGGGTCTCCTACGGCCTGCGCTACATCACCGAGCGTCCGACCGTGCTTGGTCTGATTCCCGTGGGCTACGGCGACGGTCTCCCGCGCGCCGCCACCGGGGCACCAGTGACCATCAACGGACGCTCCTACCCGGTACGCGGGACTATCGCCATGGACCAGTGCGTAGTGGACCTCGGGCCGGATGCCGATCCACAAAAACTGCTTGGCGCCGAAGCGGTGATCTTCGGAGAAGGCGGCCAACCGGTCACCACATGGGCCGAGGCCGCAGGCACGATCAACTATGAAATGATCACGCGCATCTCACCGCGCGTTCCACGACAATACGTCGAAGGCAGCTGGGGAGCTACCGATGGAAACTAACCAACAACAGCTACAGCTCGAGCTCACCACACTCGAAGCCACCGAACGAGTAGGCCATCTGCTCGGGGCCTGGCTACAAGCCGGCGACCTAGTGATCCTTACCGGCGCGCTCGGAGCCGGCAAAACCACGCTGACCCAGTCCCTCGGCGAGGGACTGGAAGTACGCTCGGGCATCATCTCACCGACCTTTGTGCTCTCTCGGCACCATCCCTCACTCGTTGAGGGACCGGGGCTCGTCCATGTGGATGCCTACCGGCTGGAGGCCGGGGGAGAGATCGACACCTTAGATTTGGAATCCACGCTCGGTGAGAACGTCACCGTCGTGGAGTGGGGGACCGGCAAGGTCGAGCACCTCAGCGAGTCACGACTCGAGATCAGCCTCGATCGTGAACAGTTGGCACCTAATACGGCCGCCCCGTGGGAAGAATCCGAGGAAGAACTCGATGAACCGCGCACCATGGTGGTTCGTGGCATCGGTCCTCGTTGGGCCGAGGGTAACTTCCAACGTCTCGCCAGCGCACTCGAACTGGCAGTGGGAGAAGGAGCAGCATGAACGGCATCTACCTAACCATCGATAGTTCGGCGCATGCCTCGGTGGCCCTTGTGGACGCCGTTAACGGCACGGTGCTCGCGGAACGTACTTCCCCGGCACCCAACGACCAAACCGAAACGCTCAACGCCTATGTCGCCGAGCTGTTGGACGACCAACAGATTCAGGGGTCCGCGCTCGCCGGGATCATCGTGGGCGTGGGACCGGGTCCCTTCACCGGGCTCCGCGTGGGGCTCGTCGCTGCCCGCACCTTTGCCTACGTGTGGAGCGTCCCGCTGAACGGCGTGATGTCCCTCGAGGCACTCGTCCAGCGCGTACTCGATGCCGACGTGCAGGTTCCGAGTGAATTCGTTGTGGCTGCCGATGCCCGGCGCCGCGAACTGTATTGGGCACGCTTTGACGCCTCCGGCACGCTACTCGAAGGGCCTCGCGTAGGGGCGGCAGACACCCTGCCCGCACTGCCGGTTTACGGGGCCGGAGCGGGGCTCTACCCGGAGCAGTTGGAGGAGGCCGGTGCTCAGCCCGTGGCATCCAGTGCCGACTGGCTCGCCGAAGCCGCGCTGCTCGGGCGACGCGGTCTGCAATTCCTCGCCGACGGCGTAGACCTCAGCGACACCGCTCCACGCTATCTACGTGAATCCGATGCGCAAGTACCGGCCTTCATGCGGAAGGCTCAAGCATGAGCCCTGAACTACGCTGGATGACCACGGATGACATCCCCGCAGTTCATGCACTTGAGACCGAGCTGTTCCCCGGCGACCCGTGGCCGCTGGAGGGCTTCGTCGCAGAGCTCGAGCAGGTTGAGACGCGAGACTATTGGGTCTACGAAGCCGACGGTCAGATCCTCGGTTACGCCGGTTTGTGCACCGTGGCCGAATTTGCCGACGTGCAGACCATCGGCGTGGCACCCGCCGCGCAGGGGCAAGGCCTGGGCCGCAAACTGATGCAGACGCTTATCGCGCGGGCCCAGGAACGCGGAGCCGAGCAGGTCATGCTTGAAGTCCGCGTGGATAACCCGGTGGCCATCGGACTGTACGCTTCTTTGGGATTCGAGAACATTCATATCCGTCCGGGTTACTACAAGGGCGGCATTGACGCGCAGATTATGCGCTTGCCGTTGCCGTTACGAGTTACAGCCGACGCAACGCTGGATGAGAAGGACTAGGTACTGATGAACCGCAATGAACCACTGGTGCTGGGAATCGAATCATCCTGCGATGAAACAGGCGTAGGCATCGTCCGTGGCACACGAATGCTGGCCAACACCGTCTCGAGTTCCATGGAAGAGCACGTCCGCTTCGGTGGGGTCATCCCGGAAATCGCGGCCCGCGCACATCTCGACGCCTTCGTGCCCACTCTCGGTCAGGCCCTGCGTACCGCCAACGTCACCCTAGACGAGATTGATGCCATTGCAGTGACCAGCGGGCCCGGGCTTGCTGGTGCACTGATGGTTGGAGTTTCTGCGGCCAAGGCTTTGGCCGTGGCCACCGGTAAGCCGCTCTACGCCATCAACCACCTCGTGGCCCACGTGGGTGTCGGCGTTCTTGAAGGCACCGTGCTACCCGAGCAGTTCGGTGCGCTACTGGTTTCCGGTGGGCACACCGAAATCCTGCGCGTCGGCTCGCTGACCGAGGATGTGCAGCTGCTCGGTGCCACCATCGATGATGCAGCTGGAGAGGCCTTTGACAAGGTAGCCCGCCTGCTCGGCTTGGGCTACCCGGGAGGACCCGCAATCTCTAAGGCCGCCGCGGAAGGCGACCGAAAGGCATTCCGTTTCCCCCGCGGATTGAGCCTGCCCAAGTTCGTTGGAACCGCCGAGAATCCGGGTAAGCACCGGCACAACTTCTCGTTCTCCGGGCTGAAGACCTCGGTGGCCCGTTGCGTCGAGCACTTCGAAGCGGCCGGGGAAGAAGTTCCTGTCGCTGATATCGCCGCTAGCTTCCAGGAAGCCGTCGTGGACGTGATCACGTCCAAGGCGGTACGCGCCTGTCAGGAGAGTGGGCTGACCACGCTGTTGTTGGGCGGGGGAGTCGCGGCCAACACTCGCCTTCGTGAGCTACTGGCCGCACGCTGCGCCTCGGCGGGCATCGGGCTTACCGTGCCGCCATTCGAGCTATGCACCGATAACGGTGGAATGGTCGCGGCACTGGGCGCTCAGCTGGTGGCTGGGGGAGCGGAGCCATCTGGCCTAGACTTCGCGACCGATTCTTCACAGCCGGTGACAGAGATCCTTCTCCCTTGCTAATTCCGAACGATATGAACCTGCTTTGGAGCTTTGCTTCAGATACGGGCGACTAGCGCCGAATTTAGGCGGGTAGGTGAGAGTGTTTGTCGACCTGGCATGTAATCTCGTGTTCTGTGGGCAGTCGATTTCAAGACTTTATACACACCCACTATCTTGAATCCGCTTGAAGTTTCTAGGTTAAGGCTGAGATAGGGGCTCCAACTCTTTTGGTTAGTCGTTGCACGCATCGGTTCTGCCGTTTCTCGCGATGATTTCTACCGTGACTGGTTATCTGGTGCAGCGCGACTAATTTGATATCACGATTGAACTTTTCGGCTTCCTCGCAACTAGTGGACACGTGCTCTAGCTCATGCGGCTAGCACGAGTTCGGTTTCCCGGGCACAGGCCAGCATATGCTGGTCACGAAGCACCTGTTCAAACTCGACCTGAGATAACATCCGCATGCTTAGATGCAACAGGAGACGGTTATAGAAACCCCTAATCCACCAAGCCACTTTCTGTTTTGCTTCTACATGGTGCTTCACCGGTAGCGGACATAGTATTCACTTCTTTGTATCGACCAGAACGATTCGCTCATGGCGTTATCCCAGCGCACTCCTGCGCGCCTTACTGAATGCAACAGATTCAGTTCAAGCGCCGCGTCTTGCAACTGAGCCGAGGTGAATCGAGAACCTCGATCTGCTTGGAACGCCATGCGGCCAGAGGGTTGTTCGTCACACAGCGTATTGCCCATGCGCGGCTACCTTTCACTAGATTGGTGTCCTGCGCGTTGTTCAGCGCCAACCCGGGCACCCTGAGAGAACATCACGCAGCTCACACCAGTACAGCCACCCCCATTTATGAGCGGATATGCAATATCGCTGATCCAGACTTTACCCCGGGGCTCCTTGATCCCGTTGGCGGTGCATGCCATCCGGCAGGTGATAGGTTTCGATGCCAAGGATTTTGGCCGCCGGCGTGAATCTACTAGGGCTGATCTCTTCGATGCCCTGCTGAAGCATCGAGACAGACACCGTCTTCTGACCAGCAGGGGATCCTTCACGAGACACTTCCACAGCCACCTGCGGTGCACCGCAAGTCCGGTCTGAGTCTTTGAAGACCTTGACGACGTTATGGTCGTGTTCCGGATGCACGGCAGCACTTGGGGACGGCTCGTTTGGTCTGGCATTGCCGCTAGGCGTAATAGCCGGATTCAGACACCTGAATCAATGCCGTCATTCGGGTCAGGGCGAAGTGACTCTTCCAGGTGTATATCAGTTCGAACCGTTCGATCGATGTTGCTTAAACGCGAAGAAGGACGCTGCTTTTTCCAGAATGCGGTCGTCTTCCCGCCGATCGCAGACTTCTTTGCGCAAGTGTTTGAGTTCTTGGCGTTCGGTTTCGTCCAACGTGCCAGTTCTTTAGCTATTCTTGCCTCGACAGGCGCGTTCCTTCTTCACTCACGTGCCCAGTGATTGCTCACCGAGGTTCAGATCCTTGGCGACAGCGCTGATGCTGGGCCAGGCGTCGATGACTAGGCCGGTTGTTTTCGGCGCTACTCGTCGTTGAAGGAACTGCGTTGCTGTTCATACTCTTCACTAATGACATCCTCCCGAATGTCGGATCAGGGATCCTGCTCGTTCGGGTGTCCACCAATTTAGGCTAACCACAATTCCATAGGTCCGCCAGTTTCGTATACTTGCAGATAAGCGCATTGTTGGCGAGCAGTCCGCTTTCCGAGTCGCCTAGTTTATAGTAAAATTAGATATGATACGGGCTGAATTTAGATTCGCAATGCATCACATTCACCAGTCAATATAGTGGGTAGCGCGGGGGTTGCATGTGAATTATCGTCTGCCACATTTAGTGAGTCAAGCTCAGCTTGAGGCCTGGGGAAAGTCTCGCGCAGCGCAGTCGCGGACACCCGTGCTCGTGCGAAATCTTATCGCCGACCTAGTTCCAAACATCACTCGACTGAATATGCCCGGTGATGAGCACGTGAGTCATTCCGGCTATGACGGAATTGTCTCGTCGCTCGTTGGTACTCCGTTCGTTCCGCTGGGTGACAGCGTCTGGGAATTCGGAGTTGGACAAGGCACGAATAGCAAGGCCGATGAGGACTACAACAAACGTACTAAAGACCCCCTCGGTGTTGATAAATCGAAAACGACATTTGTTTTTGTGACTACAAGTAGTTGGCCAAGTGGTCGAGACTGGGCAAAAAAGAAGACCGAGCTTGGCGAGTGGAAAAATGTTGAAGTAAGAAATTCATCAGATCTGTATGCCGCCCTTGAGAGGTCGCCCCGTACTCATATTCGGTTCTCCGAAGAACTAGGGTTACCTTCTAACGGAGTGCGCACTCTTGAGAATTGGTGGGAAAGTTATGCGGCTCGCGCGCATGGATTACTTACTCCAGGCCTTCTGACTGTCGGGCGTGCGAACGAGGCGGCCCTGCTTTTGGCATCAATAACTGACGGCGCTGCTCGACAGCTTTGGATCCAAGCACCTGACTCCGATGAAGTCCTGACCTTTGTCGCCTCCGTGATCAAGAAGGCCGACCCGAAGCTCTGCCAGGAATTGCTCGACCGCGCACTTGTTGTCTTTGAACCGGGCGCACTTAGGTGGCTCGGAGACACGGAGGGACTGCTCATCCTTGTCCCGTTCGAGGAGTCGCTGGTTCGGCAGGCTGACCTCATCGGCGGTCACCATGTTATTTTGCAAACCTCGTCGGGCCCCGCGTCGTTCGTACTGCCAAGGATTCCGATAGGTGAAGCGGAACGAGTGCTTGGGAGCCTAGGGGTAGAAGAAGCGCGAGTGTCCGAACTCGCCCGTGCTATAAACAAGAGCGTCGCACTCTACAAACAGAAGCTCACTGGGTCGGCGAATCATTCCACATTGACTGTAGCAACGTTCGCCGATTCAACACTGGCCCGCAGAGCATGGCTTCTGGGCTCGTGGAACACCGGAGCGTCCGGAGATAGGGAAGCGATTACACAGCTCACGGGCGTCGGGCTAGCAGAGTACCAAGAAGCCCTGATTCCCTTTGTCGAAGGTTCGGTGCCGATATTTACCAAGGTTGGTGCGGCCACGAAGGTATTCGATCGGGAAGCTTCTGGTTCGGAAGTGTTAACTCGAATCACTGCGGAAGATCTTCGAGCGCTCGAGGTTGTGATGCAAGACATCCTTGGTGCAGTTGATCCGAAGCTCGATCTCCCTAGGGATGAGAGGTGGCGTGCCAATATTGACGGTAAGGTACGAAACCACTCATCTGATCTGCGAAAAGGCTTGTCCGCTACCCTCGCCATGCTGGGGTCGTTAGAGCATGACGAGGATCAAGTCGTCGGTGGCCAGACGCTCAGTGCTTGGTCACAGATGCTTGTTCGAGCGCTCCTGGAGCGCGCGGAGGAGGACAATAACGGAAAACTCTGGGAATCACTCTTCGACGTTCTGTCGTTGATCGCGGAAGCAGCTCCAGACGCCTTCCTTGATGCAGTCGGTACCAGGTTACGTCCAGGAGGAAATCTCCCTGACCAAGTCTTTATTGAGGGTAGCGATCACTTCTTCTCACCGACCAGCCCACATGTCTACATTCAATGGGCGCTGGATGTCCTTGGTTGGTCGCCAGCTTATTTTGGGCAGACGACAGCCCTGGCCATGCAGCTGGTACAGATGGCGCCGAATGGGAAGGTCTCAAACCACCCCCTAGAGTCGCTCACGAGATCGTTTGTCCCGTGGCGTCCGCAGACGTTAGCGTCGTTGAAATCGCGCAACAGAGTACTCACCCGTCTAGCGAAGAACCATCCCAGCGAGACTTGGTCTCTTTTGCTCACGTTGCTTCCGAGCTCCCACGGTTTCATAACTGAATCGGTCGGCCCTAAGTTTCATGACTGGAAGTCTCAGGCGCTCCAGACCAAAGTCACTATGGCCGACTACTTTGGTGCCGTAAGCCACATCGTTGACCTGAGTCTCGAACTCGTGCAAGATGACCCGGCCCGTCTCGTTGATCTTGTCGACAAACTGGGCGACCTTACAAAAGATCTTCGCGAACGTGTTCTTGCGGCCTTCGAGGTGGCCAGTAGGCGAGGTGATCTTGAGGAAGGTGTGGCCGAGGGAGTATGGAAGGAGCTCACTGCGCTAACGCGGCGGCATCGTGAGTACAGCGGAGCTGATTGGGCGATGGACGAAGACGAGTTGGTTATCTTTGACAATCTGGCGGCGAAGTTCGAGCCTGACCAGACACAAGATCGAGTGGAGTGGCTGTTTGAACATAGCCCCGACCTTGTAGATGTAATTCGCCGAGGCGATTATCCTGCATACAGGATTGAGCTCCGCCGCCGCCAGGTCGTCGCAACTGAGTTGGTATTCGACCAGGATGGTCTCGATGGACTCCTTGAACTTGCAAGTAAAGTAGAGACACCCTGGGCGGTCGGCACAGCTGCGGCCGATTCAGATCACGTTGTGCTCGATATTGACATCCTGGCACCGGTTCTAGTGAGCGAGAATAAGGGAATCCAGCGGTTTGCAGAAGCTGCGATTGCCCACATTACGTTGCCTGACTCCGCGAGAATCGTGTCACTGGCTCGTCGTCATCGAGAGTCAGCTCTAATTGTCGCTCGAATTCTGCGAATCGCAGAAGATCTGCAGTTGGTCTGGGACTTGTTGCCTGACTTCGGTGCCGACGTAGAGCGGCTCTATTGGTCCGAATTCGAAATCCAAGGACGTGGCGACTTTGAGCTTGTTAACGAGGCCGCGCGTAGACTCGGTAAACATGGCCGCTATGCGGTTGCGCTCCATATGCTCGCGCTCTATTCCCATGGAGGCAAGGTCCAGCTCGCTCCTGAGCTCGTCGTTGAGCTACTCAACTCGCTAGCCTTCTCGGGTGACCCCGAGTTGTGTATATTGTCGCGATATGACATCGAGACGCTGCTCGAGAAAGCCGAGCAGAGCGGCGCTATTGATGTCGAGCAACTTGGACTTCTGCAGTGGAGGCTCTTGCCAGCCCTCGACGAATCGACGAATACTAAGGCTCTTCAATCATTGCTCGCGACATCACCGGAGTTCTTTGTAGCGATCATCAGCTACGCTTACCGCGGCAATAAAGAAAATGATGGACCCAAAACCTCAGCCGAGACCGCATCAAATGCTTGGCGCCTGCTTTATCGCTGGAAGTTGATTCCAGGTACGAGAGAAGATGGCATGATAGACGAGATCTCGCTTGCGAACTGGATTGGCGAGACCCGAGAACGCCTGAGTGCAGTTGGCCGGCTTGAAGTTGGAGAAGCTCACATAGGCATGGTGCTGGCCAAGGACAAAGCCGACGAACAGGAGCAGATCTGGCCATCGACGCCGGTACGGAATTTTCTTGAGACTGACAGTAGCCAGACCATCGATCGCAACTTCAAGATCGGAATCTTCAATGGCCGAGACGTGACATTTCGAGGACTCACTGACGGTGGGATTCAGGAACGCGAATTGGCAGACAAATACAATGACTATGCGAATGCGTTAGCGGACGAGTGGCCAAAGACAGCTCGACTGTTACGTGAAGTTGCCAAAGGCTTCCGAGATGAGGCGCTGGGACACGATGAAGAGTCGCGTCGAGTCGAAGAAGGCTTTGACTTCTAGCTCACCCATCTGCGAGCATCCCCTCGTTTGCACTCCACGGGTCTGCAGATATTTCAGCACTGTGTGAACCGTGAATCTAAGCCGCTGGCTGGTCCGTTCAGTACGCCCGCTTCGACTCATAGAGCCTGACCAACTCTCCAACTGCTTCGCTGTTGGGGGATTACGGCGGAGGTTGACCCTGGAGCCCTTGAGCTTTTATGCCGGCAGGTGCTTCTCGATGCTATTCTCTAAGTCGCTTAGATCACTGCGCAGGAGGTTTTTGTCTTTCGCTACGTTGTCCCGGACTTTGACAGTCACTGCGCCGTTCCTTGATTCCCGGTATAAGTATTCGCTTGCCACTTTCGCTCAGCAGATGAGTTGTTTGATTTTACGTTCGAGTTCTCTGCGGCACAGTGTTGCTCCCAACGTGGCATCTGACATTTGATGCGTGCTTCAACCGTGTCGGCGCCAACTCGCACTTGCTGGCTGGAAAGACTTAAATCCTGTTGATTATTGCGTCGGAGTCCCTTGCTGTGCGTCCCGCCTAGACAGCTGAGCGCTGTTTCAAACCTGTTGGAAAGCGAAAGCGCCTTCAACGCCGGTACTTGGGGTCCGAATGAAGGACCTGGAACGTATGATTTTCACCTTTCTAGTATGGCGAACAATACCGATTCGGTTACGATGCACCGATTTGTAGGTTGAAAGCGATAATGTCAGATACGGTGTTTGCCTTAGCCGCTTTAGGGGGAAATTTGTCGAAGTATTCAGTGCGTCAAGAGCAAGTGCAAACACTTTTAACATGGGTGCGCACGGGGCAGATTGCCATTCCGGAAATGCAGCGACCATTCGTTTGGAACTCTACTAAGGTGCGCGATCTGCTCGATTCGCTATACAACGGTTATCCAGTTGGTTACCTCATCACGTGGCAGAGTGTTGATGTCGGCCTCAAGGATGGGACCACATCCGGTCACAAGCAGATCCTAATTGATGGACAACAACGCATCACTGCCATGACCGCCGCACTTGTGGGACATGAGGTTGTCGATAAGAACTATGCGCGTAAGCGCATAAAAATTGCCTTCAATCCACAAACGCAAGCGTTCGAAACCTTGACGCCGGTTATTAACCGAGATAAAGCGTGGATTCCAGATGTTGCAGAGTTTATCAGCGGGTCATCAACCTACCGAGCGATCACCCAGTACCTAGAGCAAAATCCGAATGCCGACGAATCAGTTGTGGTCAATTCGCTTCAGCGGCTCGGAGACATTCAGAATGCTGCCGTTGGCATCATTACGCTAGCGGATGATCTCGATATCAATACAGTCACCGAGATCTTTGTGCGTATTAACTCAAAGGGTGTCCCGCTTTCGGGCGCCGACTTTGCGATGAGTAAGATTTCCAGCCATGGAACTCATGGAGCTAACTTGCGCAAGCTCATCGACTACTTCTGTCATATGGCTCGCCATCCGCATGTGTTCGAGGATATTACTAAGAACGATGCTGAATTCCTCGATTCGGGCTTCATGGACGAGATCGCGTAGCTAAAGGACGATAATTCAGATCTCTTCGACCCGGACTACACAGACATTATTCGAATTGCGGGCCTACGAGGATTCGGACGAGGCAAGATGGCTAGCCTAGTCAGCTTGCTTTCCGGACGAGACTTCGAGACTCGATCCTACAGTGAAGAGCTCGCCCGAGAATCTTTCGCTCAGCTTGAGTCTGTTCTACGGGAGATTGTCAATAAGTACAATTTCCAGCAGTTCATTCAGACGATTAAGTCAGCGGGTTTCACACAACCCCGCCTGATTGGCTCTACTAACGCACTGAATTTTGCTTACGCGCTATTTCTGCGACTGCGGGCAGAAAAGCAGCTCGGCCCGGGTGAGATTCGCAGCGTAGTCCGCCGCTGGTACGTCATGTCATTACTGACTGGACGGCAATCCGGATCCTTTGAGACAGTGTTCGAATCAGACCTGCGCCGTATTAACGACCTAGGAGTCGTTCCATACCTCGAAGAGATCGAGCGAGGGCGTCTCACCGAGGGGTTCTGGGATGTGGAATTACCTTCGAATCTCGACACCACAAGTACCCGTAGCCCTTACTTCAGTATTTTCCTTGCCGCGCAGGTTCAACGGAACGCGAAGGGCTTCTTGTCGAAACATGTAACGGTCGCGCAGATGCTTGAAGACGGAGGGGACATACACCATCTCGTTCCCAAGAACTATCTGGTCAAGTCGGGTATCAAAGACAAGGCTCTATATAACCAAATCGCCAATTTTGCGCTGACGGAAACTCACGTGAATATCGCGATTAGTGACACCGACCCATCGGTATACGTTTCCCAGGTCGAGAATCAAATCGCGAGTGGCCGGCTTACACTGGGGGAGATTACAACAGCCGACGAATTAGCTAATGCGTTCTCTGAAAACGCAATCCCCACGTCACTATCCGAGACGACTGCGGCTAACTATCAGTCATTCCTTGTCGAACGGCGTATAGCTATGGCGAAATACATTCGAGAGTACTACGCACATCTCTAAAGCTCGTTGAACACTAGGAGCCGATCATAAAGCGGGGCCCGCGGATACTTAACAAGCAATATTGGGGCACCCCGATCATTGAAGACAGGGGCTAGACGCCTTACCGGGACTGGTTGGCTGACAGCTCCATCATCCTCTGGTCGAGGAGCTAGCGACTAAGTTATGGCGCGAGAGTGTGGCCGCGGCATGAGTAACGCATAGCGGAACGCCGGCTCCTGCGAGAGCAATGGCACGAACTCCAATTCACCTGTTGCTAGACAACGACTTCGCTGGCAATCTTCGCGCTCAACGTCACTCTACTAGCCGGGGTTTTGGCCCGAAAGCCGACTATTACCGAATTGGAGCTAAAGCGAGTGCAATCTGGCTACGTTGTCGCGAACAACAGCTGAAAAGTCCCCACCCGATGCTGCGAAAACCTGCCGCTGAAGCTGGTATTCCGCGCCGCGCTCGATCAGCCGAATAATTCCTTGTAGTTCGTCTACACAACCGAGTTGCTCGGCCACTGGAGTGAGTCGTTCGACCTCTTGTCGCAGGTGGTCGGTCACTAGCATTTCATCCCCCTGAGCGTTGAGGATGATGATGGCATCCAGCCCGTAGCGGGCGGCCCGCCACTTGTTCTCGACGCGGAACCACGGCGGCATGACCGGAATCTTATAGCCAGCCTCGAGGCTCAAGGACATGTCGTGCACGAGGCACTGTGTCAGCGCGGTGATTGCTTCGATGTCAGCCAACGAGCTGACTCCGTCGCAGATGCGCATTTCGACTGTGCCTAGGCGAGGCACTGGACGGACGTCCCAGCGAATTTCCGAGACGTCATCAATGACGCCGGTGTACGTCATGTCGGCCACGTAGGCCTCGTACTCGGACCACGAGTTGAAGTGTACGGGGATGCCAGCTGCAGGAAGCTGCTGGAACATCAGCGCACGCTGGGAGGCATAGCCGGTATCTTCCCCGCCCCAGTAGGGGCTTGAGGCACTGAGTGCCTGAAAGTGTGGCTGGTAGTTGATCAGCCCGTCGGTGATCGGCAGCGCCTTTTCGCGCGAGTCGAGTCCCACGTGGACGTGGACCCCGTAAATCACCATCTGGCGTCCCCACCACTGAGTACGGTCGATGAGTTTGGCGTAACGATCTTTGTCGGTTACCGGCTGCGAGGTAGGAGCAGCAAAAGGATGCGAACCAGCGGAGTACAGATCAACGCCGAGCGGAGCGGTGGTTTCGATAAGTAGCCGCACGTTTTCGCGCAGCTCGTTACTGGCTTGGCCCACGGTGTTGTGCACGCCGGTGACGATCTCCACCGTGTTCATCAACAGCTCGGGCTTGATGGTTGGGTGGTCTTGATCTAGGTCCAGCCCGGCCTGGATTTTGAGCCGATTAAGCACCTCTTCGGCGATGGAACACAGGTCTGCGCCGTCGCGGTCAACCAGCGCGATTTCCCATTCCACACCGATGGTGGATTGCGCCGAGTCGGCGAACTCGATTTTTTGCACGGTGCTCCTGGGGCTCTGATCACGACCCGTTCTCGGGGACGTGCGGGGACGATCTGTGACTAGTTTAGTTTTCTCTTCGGCACCTTGGCCTAAAAGTGACGACATATGCGTCGGAGAGATAGCACACTAGAGGGCTTCGGCCTCGATTGCCACTCGACGATCGCCAATACGGGCAAGGATCAAGGTCGCTTTGCCCTTGGCAGATTTCGGGGCACCGGCTAAAAGGAGCCTGCGCAATTCTTCGGGCGTGACGTCCACGCCGCGCTTCTTGATTTCCAGCGTCCCTATGCCTTGGGTGCGCACCCAGGCGCGTAGCTTCTTCACGTTGTAGTCGTGCACGGCTTTGACCTTGTAGCCGCGCGCGAAAGGTGTGGACAGTGCCTGATCGTGGGTGAAGTAGGCGATGTGCTCGTCTAACAGCCGTCCGCCGATCTGTTCAAGTAGCGCGCCGATCAGGTGGGAACGGATTACGGCGCCATCTGGCTCGTAGATGTACTCACCCAATGCGCCAACCGGTGCCGGCGCATCGGCGGATGCCGGATGGTCGCTGGTCAGTTCGTGTGCACCCCCGCTGTCGATCACCAGCGCGGCGCGGGAGACTTTTGAGCGGCGAAGTGCTCCGAAGAACAGGCACGCTTCGATCACCGAGCCGTGATCGGAGATCCACTGTGCTTCGGCATCCTCTGGGATGGCTTCGTGGGGGAGACCGGGGCCGAGCTTGACCGCCACCTTGTATCCGTCATCGACTAGCTGTTCAACAAAGGACAGGGGAGGGGAGAAGGCCTCGGGGTCGAAGAGGCGCCGGGTGGAACCGCGGCGCTCTTCGCGGCGGGCCGGGTCAAGCCAGACGCCGTCGATTCCGTCCAGGTTCACTTCTTCGGCGCGCGAATGCACTACGCGCGCGTTCTCGAAGGGCATGAGGTTGAGGGTGGCCGCGGCTGCGGTGGTTTCATCGAGTTCCACGGCGGTGACTTCGAGCCCGGCGCTGGCCAGCGCAATGGAGTCCGCACCGATGCCGCATCCTAGATCGGCTACGTGTTGGGCTCCGGCCTCGGTGAAGCGCCGCGCATGCAGCCCGGCGATGGTTAGTCGCGTGGCCTGTTCCAGTCCGGCGGGAGTAAAGATCAGCGAGTCGGCAAAGGGGCCGAATTTCACCCGGGCGCGGAAGCGCAGTTGAGCCTGTGCGAGAACCGCGCGCACCACGTCGGGGTCGTGTCCAGCCTTGCGGAGCTTCTCATTGACGGTCCAGGCCGCGTCCTTGGACCCCACCGAAGAAGGGTCAATGGTCGCTAGCAACTCCCACCCGGCTGGGCTGAGCAGGGCGGCGAACTGGTCTTTGAGCGTGGGGTCGTTGGAAGCCTGGGCCATGTTTCCAGCCTATCGGAGTCGCGGGGCCCAGAGCGCCGCGAAATATTACGCAATTGTGTCGCTGGCGATTCATCGTGTTCCATGACCCAAAAACATAAGCGACTTCACGAGACTACTTCTGAAATGCTTCTTGAATAGGTGAAATATGTGAAAAGTCAGAGCAAGCATTGCTAATGCTTCACTTGGGTGAGCATTAGTAAATGCGTCACATTTCATGATCAATGTATCGGACTGAACGGAGCATCCAGCCGCTGGCTGTATCGTGCACCGTCGCTTCGGGCCGCGCTCTGACTGTTGCGGCACCTTCGGGCTCTTGAGCTCGCTGCGCCGCGCCGCCACCCCTGTGATTCAAGTCGCAAGAGCCCCTCGCTTTGGTGTTCCATATCACCGTGAGCAAAGTAATTCTGGATCAGGACCACGCGCCGGCCGAGCAATCGCCGGACGCGAACCCAAGCGCAACGACGCGCCAACGGCCCGCAGGGGCCTCCGAACTCAAGCGAGGCCTCAGCAGCCGTCACCTGCAAATGATCGCCATTGGCGGTTCCATCGGCACCGGCCTCTTCGTGGCCTCGGGTGGCAGCATTGCCGCCGCCGGTCCCGGCGGTGCACTGGTTGCCTTCGCCGCGGTCGGCCTCATGGTCTTCCTGCTGATGCAGTCGCTGGGGGAGATGACCGCCAAGATTCCGGTGGCCGGCTCCTTCCAAACCTTCGCCACCCGCTTCGTCTCACCCTCCTTCGGGTTCGCGATCGGCTGGAACTACTGGTTCAACTGGGCGATCACCGTGGCCGCCGAACTGGTGGCCGCAGGCATTGTGATGGACTTCTGGCTGCCGCAGGTTCCCGGATGGGTCTGGGCCGGTGTCTTCCTCGCCCTGCTGACCGGACTGAACGCCCTCTCGGCCAAGGCCTTCGGCGAAGGCGAATTCTGGCTGGCCATGATCAAGGTCGTCACCGTGGTGGTCTTCCTGGTGGCCGGCACACTGATGATCTTCGGCATCATCGGCGGACAAAGTGACCCGCTGGGTAACTGGCGCGACGCCAAGGACGTCTTCCACGGTGGCTGGCTCTCGATCATCTCCGTGTTCATGATCGCCGGCTTCTCCTTCCAGGGCACCGAACTGGTCGGCGTGGCCGCCGGCGAGGCGAAGAACCCGCGCCGTGAAGTACCCAAGGCCATCCGCAAGGTGTTCTGGCGCATCATGATCTTCTACATCGGCGCCATCTTCGTCATCGGCTGCTTGGTTCCGCTCACCGACCCGAGCCTGCTCTCCAGTGGGGAAACCGACGTAGCTTCCTCGCCATTCACCCTGGTCTTCGAGAACGCCGGCATCGCCTTCGCCGCCGCCTTGATGAACGCCGTGATCCTGACCGCGATCCTTTCGGCCGGTAACTCCGGGCTCTACGCCTCCACCCGCATGCTCTACTCGATGGCGCTGGACGGTAAGGCCCCGAAGGCCTTCGGCAGGCTCAACCGTCGCGGCGTACCGATGACCGCGCTGATGGCGACCGCCGCCGTGGGACTCTTCGGCTTCCTCACCGCGCTGGTCGGTCAGGGTGCCGCCTACGCCTGGCTGCTGAATGTTTCGGGTCTTTGCGGCTTCATCGTCTGGGTCGGTATCGCGATCTCGCACTACCGCTTCCGCCGTGGCTACATTGCCCAGGGTGGAGATGTGCGCGACCTGCCCTACAAAGCCTCGTTCTTCCCGCTCGGCCCACTGGTGGCCTTCGCGATGCTGCTGATCGTCATCGCCGGTCAGAACTACGAGGCCGTACTGGCCGGCCGTGGCCTGGAAGTACTCTCCGCCTACATCGGCCTGCCGGTCTTCCTGGCCCTGTGGATCGGTCACCGCCTGGTGACCAAGTCCAAGATGGTTACGCTCTCCGCGATGGACCTGAGCTCCCCGGCGGATATCGACGAACCGGCGGAATCCGCACGTCGCTAACGCCTCCACTTGGCTGCGGCTTTCGGTAGCCGCGGCGCTCGCCGGACACGACACGGGCCGAGCATTAGCACTCACCTTGACCGAGTGCTAATGCTCGGCCTAAAGTCATCCATAGGTGCCGCGCATGCAAATGCGCGCACACCGCCTGACTGGATACCGCCAACTGGCACCGCGACGACGGTTGGTCCAATGCCATAGGGCGCTTTCCCTACAACCATTGGTTCATACACGAAAAGGAGAGACCGTGTCCGTCTCCATCAAGCCGCTCGAAGACCGCATTGTCATCAAGCAGGTCGAAGCCGTCACCACCACTGCATCGGGCCTCGTGATCCCGGACTCCGCCAAGGAGAAGCCGCAGGAGGGCACCGTTGTAGCCGTGGGCCCGGGTCGCGTCGACGACAACGGCAACCGCATTCCGCTGGACGTTGCCGAGGGCGACGTTGTGCTCTACTCCAAGTACGGTGGCACCGAGGTCAAGGTCGGCGCCGAGGAGTACCTGGTGCTCTCGGCTCGCGACGTGCTGGCCGTCGTCGTTAAGTAACGACGCACCCCACATAAACCGACCAAGCCCCGCGATCCGCACCCTACGAAGCGGTGCGGGGCTTGGCGTCGTTTAGGACCTCTAGCATTCAGGAGTCAATGCATGGCTAAGCAGCTAGCATTCAACGAGGAAGCGCGCCGCGCCCTCGAAGCGGGCATCGACAAGCTCGCAAACACCGTGAAGGTCACCCTCGGCCCACGCGGCCGTAACGTGGTGCTCGCCAAGACCTGGGGCGCCCCGACCATCACCAACGACGGCGTGACCATCGCCCGCGATATCGATCTCGAAGATCCCTACGAGAACCTTGGCGCGCAGCTGGCCAAGGAGGTCGCCACCAAGACCAACGACGTCGCCGGCGACGGTACCACCACCGCCACCGTGCTCGCCCAGGCACTGGTCCGCGAGGGCCTGAAGAACGTGGCCGCCGGCGCGGCCCCGGGCGAGATACGCAAGGGCATCGAGCTGGCCGCCGAGGTCGTCTCCCAGGCACTGGCCGCCAACGCCGTGGCCGTGGAGGACAAGGTGGCCAACGTGGCCGCCATCTCCGCACAGTCCGAGGAAATCGGTGACCTGCTCGCCGAGGCCTTCAAGACCGTGGGCACCGACGGTGTGATCACCATCGAGGAATCCTCCACCACAGCCACCGAGCTCGTGGTCACAGAGGGCATGCAGTTCGACAAGGGCTACCTCTCGCCGCAGTTCGTCACCGACGTCGAGCGTCAGGAAGTCGTCCTCGAAGACGCACTGATCCTGATCAACCCGGGCAAGATCGGTACCGTGGCAGAATTCCTGCCGTTGCTGGAAAAGGTGCTCGAAACCAAGAAGCCGCTGCTGATCATCGCCGAGGACGTCGAGGGCGAAGCCCTGTCTACCCTGGTGGTCAACAAGCTGCGCGGCCTGCTGAACGTGGCAGCCGTGAAGGCTCCGGGCTTCGGCGACCGCCGCAAGGCCATGATGCAGGACATCGCGATCCTCACCGGCGCCCAGGTTGTCTCCTCGGAGCTCGGCCTGCAGCTGGACCAGGTCGGCACCGAGGTGCTCGGCTCGGCCCGCCGCGTGACCATTACCAAGGACTCGACCACCATCGTCGATGGTGCCGGTACCGAGGAAGATGTTAACGACCGCGTCGCCCAGCTGAAGGCAGAGCTGAACCGCACCGATTCGGAGTGGGACCGCGAGAAGCTCTCCGAGCGCCTGGCCAAGCTCGCCGGCGGCATCGGTGTGATCAAGGTTGGCGCTTCCACCGAGGTGGAGCTCAAGGAGCGTAAGCACCGCATCGAGGACGCCGTGGCTTCGACCCGCGCCGCTCTCGAAGAGGGCATCGTCGCCGGTGGCGGTACCGCCCTGGTCGACGCGCTGAAGGCGCTGGATTCCGACGCCTCGGTGACCGGTCTGGACGGCGACGTCGCCGCAGGTGTGGCCATTGTGCGCCGCGCCCTGGTGCAGCCGCTGTTCTGGATCGCCTCCAACGCCGGTTTCGACGGCGCCGTGGTGGCCTCCAAGGTGGCCGAACTGCCCGCCAACGAGGGCTTCAACGCCCGCAGCGGCCAGTACGAAAACCTGCTGCACGCAGGCGTCATCGACCCGGTCAAGGTCACCCGTTCGGCTCTGCGCAACGCCGCCTCCATTGCGGCGCTCGTGCTGACCACCGAAACCCTCGTGGCCGAAAAGCCGGAGGAGAACGCTGAGGAAGGCCACGGCCACGCCCACTAGGCGGTCGTGACCGGCCGGTCATAAATCCAATCAACGGCGGCAAGTCGGCGATGCACCACGTCATCGCGGGCTTGCCGCCGTTGTTTTCCGCCAAAGATCACGAATTGGTAAACTTGTGGGTTGGATCGCCTCGTGGGGAGGCGTACCGCACACCCGCCGCCTGCCAGAAAGCCACAACGTGAGAGAGCCGAGCACCTCGACGCCGACCCGTCCCGTAGCTTCCACACACCGTAGCGACGTGCAGGGCCTGCGTGCCCTCGCCGTGCTGCTGGTCATGTGCTACCACATCTGGTTCTCCCGTGTCTCCGGCGGGGTCGACGTCTTCCTGATGCTCTCGGCCTTTTTTCTCACCGGCTCACTGTTGCGCGCCGCACAGCGCGGGCAACGCCTGAACCTGCCGGCCCACTGGGCCCGACGCTTCGGCCGCCTGATCCCGCAGGCCGCCCTGGTGATCGCGGTGACCGCCGTGGCCAGCTGGTGGCTGCTACCGAGCCAACGCTGGCCCGACATTATCGATCAGGGCCGCGCCAGCCTGCTCTACCGGCAAAACTGGTTCTTGGCCGACACCAGCGTGGACTACTACGCCTTCAACAATCTCTCGGCCTCCCCGCTGCAACACTTCTGGTCACTCTCCGTCCAAGGGCAAATCTTCATCCTCTGGCCGCTACTTATCGGTCTGGCCGTGCTGCTCTGGAGACTCACCGCCCGCAAGATCCCGCTGGCGCTCATCGCCGGGGGAGTGTTCGGGGCCGTCCTCCTCGCCTCGCTGAGCTTCTCCATTCGGCTCACCAACGCCGACCAGCAGCTGGCCTACTTCCACACCGGCACCCGGCTCTGGGAGTTCGCCCTCGGCTCGCTGCTGGCCATCGCGCTCCCGTTGCTCCAAAAGCTTCCCGAGGTGCTGCGCCGCTATGCCGGCTGGGCCGGGCTGGCCGTGCTGGTCAGCTGCGGTGCCTGGCTGGATGTGCAGGGACGCTTCCCGGGCTACTTGGCCCTGGTGCCGACGCTGGCCGCCGCCGCGTTGATCATCGCCCCGGCCGCCGCGGAGAAGCGCAACCCGGCCTACCTGCTTTCCTTCGGGCCGCTGGTCCGCCTCGGCGACCTGTCCTACGGGATGTACCTCTGGCACTGGCCGCTGCTGGTGATCACCCTCGAACTGCTCGGGGTGCCGCAGCTCGGTGCCTTCTCCGGCCTGGCGATCATTCTGGCCGCCATCGGGCTGTCCTGGTTGAGCACCCGCTATGTCGAGAAGCCGGTGCGAAGCTTCAGCGAACAGCCCGGCGGGCACTTCTCCTGGCGCCCGGTGGGCCGCCAGGTCATCGCCGCCGGACTGGCCGTGCTGCTCGCCGCGGTGCCGCTGGCCGCCTGGCAGCAGTCGCTGGATCACCGGGCCGCGATCGCCGCCTCGCAGTCGCCGATCACCGATAACCCCGGGGCCGCCGCCGAGGCCAACTGGCAGCCCGAACGCACCGCGCTGACCCTGCCGCTGGGCACCGAATTGGATGACCAGTGGCAAAGCCCGGGCATCGACTGCCTGCCCGGCCCGGCACCCGAGGACGACCGGCTGGCCGAATGCCGCCAGTCCCCGGATGCCACTGGCACCACCGACGTGGTGCTCGTGGGCGATTCCCACCTGCAGCACTTCTCCGTGGCGCTCACCGCCGCGATCGAGGCCGAAGGCAAAACCTGGACCATGCTGCACCACCCGGGCTGCCGCTTCGGTTCCCCGGACGACGCCGCGGAATCCGAATCCTGCGCCAACTTCCAACAGGCCGCCTCCGACTACCTCGCCCAGCGCAAGCCCAAGGAAGTCATCACCGTGGGCACCCGCACCGAGCCGGAACCCGACGAATTCGGGCGCACCGCCGCCGACCGCGAGCACATCGTCAGCGGCTACCGCGAGGTGATCGAACCGCTGCTGGAGTACGGGGCCACCGTGGTGGCGCTGCGCGATACCCCGCGCTACGACTACCGGATCCCGGACTGCGTGGAAAAGAACAAGAAGGACATCGCCAGCTGCGATGCCCCGCGCAGCGAGAAGCTCGCCGACACCAACCCGCTGCGCACGGTCAGCTGGGATCGGAAGCATCCCGGACAGCTCGTACCGCTGGACTTCTCCGAGCTGCTCTGCCCGGAGGGCACCTGCAAGGCGGTGATCGGCAACGTGCTGGTGTACATCGACAATGAGCACCTTTCACGCACCTTCATCAAGAGCGCCGCCGAGCCAATTGCCCGCGGTTACCGGCAGGCGTTGGCCAAGGCCGCGGACGCGAGACGTTAGCTTCGCCACACCCGCTCGGTGCGGCATCGTGGGAAAGCGCAAATACCTCTACCATTGAAGCAACCTCCGCTACCCGCTTTGAAAGGTTCACCACCCGTGACTGAGTTCAACCCCTTTGCCCTCGAAGGACTGACCTACGACGACGTGCTTCTGTTGCCCGGTCCCACGGACGTGATCCCCTCGGATGCGGACACCACCACCCGCTTCACCAAGCGCATCAACATCCAGGTGCCGATTTCCTCGGCCGCCATGGACACCGTCACCGAGGCCGGCATGGCCATCGCACTAGCCCGCCAGGGCGGCATCGGCGTGATCCACCGCAACCTGTCCATCGAGAACCAGGCCAAGCAGGTGGACCAGGTCAAGCGCAGCGAGTCGGGCATGATCTCCGACCCGGTCACCGTCGCACCGGGCGCCACCCTGGCCGAATGGGATGAGCTCTGCGCCCAGTACCGCGTCTCGGGTCTGCCGGTGGTCGACGAAAACCGCAAGCTGCTCGGCATCATCACCAACCGCGACACCCGTTTCGTGCCGCGCGAAAACTACCTCACCACCAAGGTCTACGAGGTCATGACCGGCATGCCGCTGGTCACCGCCACCGAGGGCGTGGCCCGCGAGAAGGTCATCGAGCTGCTCTCCACCCACCGCATCGAGAAGCTGCCGTTGGTCGACGACGAGGGCCGACTGACCGGTCTGATCACCGTCAAGGACTTCGACAAGGCTGAGCAGTACCCGCTGGCCACCAAGGATGAGGACGGCCGCCTGCGCGTGGCCGCCGCCGTCGGCTTCTTCGGCGAAGGCTACGAGCGCGCCATGACGCTGATCGACGCCGGCGTGGACGCACTGGTCGTGGACACCGCCAACGGCCACTCCAAGGGTGTGCTGGAAATGATCGCCAAGCTCAAGGCCGATCCGGCCGCCGCCCACGTGGACGTCATCGGCGGCCAGGCCGCCACCCGCGAGGGCGCCCAGGCGTTGATCGACGCCGGCGCCGACGCCATCAAGGTCGGCGTGGGCCCGGGCTCCATCTGCACCACCCGCGTGGTCGCCGGTGTCGGCGTCCCGCAGGTCACCGCCATCTACGAATCCGCCAAGGCCGCCATCCCGGCCGGCGTGCCGCTGATCGCCGACGGCGGCCTGCAGCACTCCGGTGACATCGGCAAGGCCCTGGTCGCCGGCGCCGACTCGGTGATGCTCGGCTCGCTGCTCGCCGGCACCGCCGAAGCCCCGGGCGACCTGGTCTTCATGAACGGCAAGCAGTTCAAAACCTACCGCGGCATGGGCTCGCTGGGCGCCATGCAGACCCGCGGGAAGAACACCTCCTACTCCAAGGACCGTTACTTCCAGGCCGACGTGCCCACCAACGAGAAGCTCATCCCCGAAGGCATCGAGGGCCAGGTGCCCTACCGCGGCCCGCTCTCGGCCGTGGTGCACCAGCTGGTCGGCGGCCTGCGCCAGACCATGTTCTACGTGGGCGGCCCGACCATCCCGGCGCTGAAGGAACGCGGCAAGTTCGTGCGTATCACCGCCGCCGGCCTGAAGGAATCGCACCCGCACGACATCATGATGACCGTCGAGGCCCCGAACTACCGCCGCTAGGCCACAGCCTCTCCTCGGACGAACACCTCAGCAGAACTCCCCGCTTTCCCCGCCCGGTGCCCGGCACCGCGCAGGGCCGGCGGGGAGTTCTGCGTTAACCACCCTCACCGCACCCGCCACCGAGGGCTTTTCCACAGTTCGACGCCGGCCGGGCAGCCTCCGTGCCGCACGGGGTGATGCTGGGCCCATGAATTACACGGCCCCAGCGCAGCGAGTCGACATCCTGCGCGAGCTTCTCGACCCGGTACCGGGGCAGAGCACGCCCGCGCGCGACGGGACCCAACTACGCGCGCTGGGGGAGCTGGGCATCGCCTTCCTGCACCAACTGCGCGAAGACATGGCCGCCTGCGAGGATCCGCGGCTGGCTCTCGAATTGGCCAGCATGGCCGAGTCCCTAGGGCATGAAAGCACCCGGCTACGCATCCTCGCCGCCGACCGGCTCGCGGCCAGCAACGCCCACCTGATGCAGGCCGAGGAATTCGACGCCCTGCGCCAGAACCCACCGGACATCAACACCCCGGCCACATTCTGCACCGGCCGTCCGCTCTTCGGCACACCGGCCCAACTGCTGGCCAGCTGGGTGGGCATACCCCTGGCCTCCGCCCGCCGCCGGGTCGCCGACGCCGCAGACCTCATTGCCCGCCGCGATGCTACCGGCACCTCACTGCCCCCACGCTTCACACACTTGGCCGCGCTCTTTGCCGACCCACAGCAAAACCCCGAACCCGTACTGGAAACCAGCGCCAAGATCGCCAAGCACGAACCGCCTGATACCAGCTTCGACGGCGAAACCACTGCACCCACCCTGCGGCATCACGACGGCCGGGCCATCGAGGAACATGCCGCGCAAGTGCTCAGCACCGCCACCAGCGTCCCCGAGGCGCGCCGGCACATCAACGAGTTGGTCGCCACCGCGGCCGAGGACCCGGAGACCAGCGATCCGGTTGCACTCCGTCGCGGGCTCTTCCGGCTCCCCGAACGCAGCACCCTAACTCGCGAGTACCTGCTACGCGTCAGCACCCTCGAGGCCGAGCGGCTCGAATCCTTCCTCGCCCACGCCAATAACCCGCGGACCAAGGCCGGCCAAGCGGCCCGCCGCAACCCCAATCCCGGCGCCGAAGCGGGCACCGATCCCACGGCCGCCGACGCGGCCACGCCCGATTTCCTGCCCGAGGGAGCCGAGGCACAACGTTGGGAGGACGAACCGGCAGCCGAGGCCACCGTGGCCGAACGCGGCTTGAACGCCCTGCTCGCGTTGCTGACCTTCGACCTCCGAAGCCAACGGGCAACCGGCGACGCGCAGACACTGACCAGTCGACAACCGACAATCACGAGCCAGGCGCCCCGCCTACTGCTCCCAAGCGACTCAGGAGCCAACTATCCGGCGATACGTCCGGAAGTCATCGTGCACCTACGCATCGAGGATTTACGCGACCTCGCCGCCGGCGATGCCCGCACCGCTCATGGAGCCAAACTTCCACCCGGCCAACTTCGCCAACTGCTCTGCGACGCCAACTTGCTCCCAGCGATCTTCAACGGGCGTGGCGAACTACTGGACTATGGGCGATCCCAACGCATCGTCCCGGACAAACTCAAACGGGCCGTGCTCGCCCGCGACCGCGGGTGCCTCGTGCCGGGCTGCACCGAACCACCCGAACGCCTGGAGTTTCACCACATCGACCCATGGCATAAGGGCGGGCGAACCTGCCTGAGCAACCTCGGGCCCGGCTGTCTGGGCCATCACCTCGACTACGACTCCGGCCGCATCAAACTGATCTTCCGCGACGGGCTGCCGTGGGTGATCCTGCCACCGCACCTGGACCCGGAACAAAAGCCGCGCCGCAACACCTATTGGGACGACCTCGCCGCCTAACGCCCCGATACTGTCCCTGCTCTCATGCCCCGTAGAATGGTGCCTCGGTCCGCCCACGCCCCACGGCGTACAGCACCACGCGGACCGCGCCCGTGGCGCAACCACCCACGGGCACCGGCGTGAGGGAAGGACGGGTCGTGGCCCAACCGAAAAATATCAAGAAGCAGGTGCGTGCCCGCATGGAGCGCACCGGTGAAAGCTACACCACCGCACGCAAGAACATTCTCGAGGGCAAGCCCGAAAGCCCGAAGGCTGTGCGCGCCGCGGCCGCCCGCACCGGCACCAAGCCCGGCACCGGCGCCAAGTCCGCGGCCAAACCCAAGCCCACTCCGCAGTCTGTGGCATCTGCCGTCGAGGAAGAGGAACTACCCGAGTATCCGGCGCCCGAACATGTGGTGCAGTACGACGCCGCTCTCTGGCAGCGTGTTTTGACCCAGGCCGGGGTCACCCACCCACTCACCGGGCAGCCGCTGAGCCAAGAACTACTCGCCGGGCTGGCCGGAGGCATCGGTTTCACTGCCTTCACCCACCTCGACGAGGACGAGCCCAGCGCCACGCTCATGACCCGCTCGCACGGCGAACCCTTCACCGCCACCCTGTTGGCACGCTGCGGCGCCACCATCAACGAGCGCACCACCAACTCACCGGAACGCGCCGCGGACTACCTGGACGCCGGACTGGACGCCGGCCGGGCGGTCGTGGTGCGCGTCGCCGTCCACGCCCTGCCCTGGGTGGCCGACGACGGGATCGACCCGCAGGACACCATCGACGTGGCCGTGGTGGGGGAGCACGAGCAGTTTCTGCTCATCGACGACGGCTCCGGCTCGCTGGCACCGATCACCCCCGAAGACCTAGCCACCGCTCGTGCCTCACGCAAACGCGATAAGCATTGGCAGGCCTGGGTGCCAACCACACGCGGACCGGAACTGGAGACGCTTCGTGGCAATATTCTGCAGTCCATCGAAGCGACCACCGGCTACCTGCTGGGCCACCGCGAGTCGCGTTCTGTTCCGCCACACCTGGCGCGCCACTATGGCATCGCCGGCATGCGTTGGCTGGCGGAGAAGTTCGCCGACACCGACTCACTGCGCGGCTTCAACGCCCTGCTGACCACCGAAGAACGCATCAATACCGTCTTCGACGAGTTCTGTGCTTCCTTCGCCGAGACCCGGCTGGCCGGCCCCGAAGGTCTGCGTGGTCTCTACGCGGAGTTCCTCGACGAAGCCGCCGCGCTGCCCGGTCTCGAAGACCTCGCCGAACACGCGGCCGCCTACCAGCGCCTCGGTGAGCAATGGGAAGAGCTGATCGGCCAATTCTCCGCTCAGATCGACCCGGAGTCGCGGGCCGAGGCATTCACCGCCGCCGGGCATAGCCTGCAACGTATCGCCGACGCGGAAGGGCAGGCCGCCCGCAACCTCGAGCAATGCGCCCAGGGGCTGGCCGCGAACTTGATAACCTAGTGTGGTGACTAACGAGATTGAGATCGGCCGCGGCAAGCGCGCCACCCAGGCATACTCCCTTGACGACGTGGCGGTCGTCCCGAACCGCCGCACCCGCGACCCGAAGGACGTCTCGGTGTCTTGGCAGATCGACGCCTTCAAGTTCGATACCCCGATCCTCGGCGCCCCGATGGACTCGGTGACCTCCCCGGCCACCGCCATCGCCCTGGGCAAGCTCGGCGGCCTGGGCGTGCTGAACCTCGAGGGCCTCTGGACCCGCTACGAGGACCCGGAGTCGGTGCTACGCGAAATCGCCGCCCTGCGCGAGGAGTCCGCCCAGCGCAGCAATCCGACGATCACCGCCAAGCTGCAGGAACTCTACGCCACACCGATCCAGCCCGAGCTCATCGGCGCCCGTCTGGCCGAAATTCGCGAGGCCGGCGTGGTTGTGGCCGGTTCGCTCACCCCGCAGCGCACCCAGGAGCATTACCAGTCGGTGATCGACGCCGGCGTGGACATCTTCGTCATTCGCGGCACCACCGTTTCGGCCGAGCATGTCTCGCAGACCGTTGAGCCGCTGAACCTCAAGCGTTTCATCTACGAACTCGACGTCCCGGTCATCGTCGGTGGCGCGGCCGGCTACACCCCGGCCATGCACCTGATGCGCACCGGTGCCGCCGGCGTGCTCGTGGGCTTCGGCGGTGGTGCCAGCTCCACCACCCGCCGCACCCTGGGCATCCACGCCCCGATGGCCACCGCCATCGCCGACGTGGCCGCGGCCCGCCGCGACTACATGGTCGAGTCCGACGGACGCTACGTGCACGTCATCGCCGACGGCGGCCTCGGCTCCTCCGGCGACATCGTCAAGGCTCTGGCCATGGGCGCCGACGCCGTGATGCTCGGCAGCGCCTTGGCACGTGCCGAAGAAGCACCGGGTGCCGGCTGGCACTGGGGGATGGAAGCCGTTCACGAATCCAGCCCGCGTGGCGACCACGCCCGGGTGGGCACCGTGGCCCCACTCGAGGAAGTGCTCTACGGCCCATCGCGTCACACCGACGGCACCTCGAACCTGGTCGGTGCCTTGCGCCGTTCCATGGCCACCACCGGCTACTCGACGCTGAAGGAATTCCAGCAGGTCGACGTGGTGCTCTCGCCTTACGAGGCAGATCGCTATTAGCCCTCAGCAGTAGCCCTGCAAGCAACACCCACCGGTCATTGGCTCCCCACTCGGAGCCATTGGCCGGTGAGTTTTGCTTTAGCGAGCACAGAAGTTTATTGCGCCGGTGTGCGTGCTCGGAGCGCCGGCTACCTAGCGGCTGCGTACGCCTAAAGCCCGGAAAACACCCATAGGATTTAGCCATGATTATCTGGATCAATGGAACATTCGGGGTCGGAAAAACGACCACAGCTCACGCGTTGGTGACCGATTGCGATGACTTCCGTTTGTTCGATCCGGAAGAGGTTGGTTTCATGCTGACCCGGAGCCTAACGGACCAGCACATTGAAGATTTTCAAGATCTTTCGGCTTGGAGAGCGTTGGTCCCCGTAGTAGCTCAGCAGCTGAGTAGGCATACCGGTCAAAGCTTGATTGCAGTACAAAGCGTTTTGAGACACAGCTACTGGCTCGAACTGCGGAATACTTTCGAAAAGCTTGATGAGACAATTCTGCACGTTGTCCTCGATGCGGATGCTCAGACTTTGAAACGTCGGATAGACGGTGACTGCATTGAAGCCGGTGCCCGGCAATGGCGCTTGGACCATATAGGGGATTATTTGGTGTCACGAAATTGGATGCTTTCTGATGCCGATCTTGTGATTGATACTCGAGGGCTTGAACCCGATGAAATTGCTAGGAGGATTCGCGAGGGTACAACTAACCTGTCGTCGACACTCGGCCTTTGAAAACACCAGGGTGTTGTCTGCAGGCCATCGCTATGCTGACTTGCCGGATCCACTTCAATAAATGGACTCAGGCAAACCCCACCGGAACTTCTACCGCGAGGATAGGTCCAAGGCTGCTTAGCGACGGCGGTGCCGCTTAGATCACGCCCGAGGCATTTCAACTTCTACGCCGAATAGAAGTACGGTTAAGCTGTGCTGAAAACTGCCTTCAAACCCAAATGGATCGCCGCGCTGCTCGGAGCCCTGTTGCTCTCCACGGTGTTCGTCGCGCTCTCCGGGTGGCAGTTCGGTTCCTCCTCATCGGAGCCGGTGCACAAGGCAGAGACCACCGAAAAGCCCGTGGCGCTGACCGAGTTCTACCAGCCTGGCGTCCCACTGTTTGGTGACAAGGCCGACCAAATCGTCACCTTGAGCGGCCATTTCGTGCCCGGAACCGAGGTCGCGATCACGAACCGGATCGACGACGAGAAACTCGGTCAATGGACCGTGAGCGCCTTTGCGGTCGACGGGGCCCCGGACGACGAAGCAATCTCCGTCGTGCGTGGTTGGCAGCCCAGCGGAGCCGAGCCGTTGCCGGCGCCCAGCGGCACCATCGATATCACCGGCCGTCTGCTTCCACCCGAAGGGCCGCAGCTCAAGCACGACCTGCGCGAGCCAAGCCTAAAGTCGCTTTCTTCGGCGCAATTAGCCAACCGCTGGGATCTGCCCCTTTATTCTGGTTTTATCTCCGCTCATGAACTTTCGGCCGACGGCAAGCCGGTGACACAGGCTGGCCTCGACCCGATCTACGTCGGGCCACAACCGCAGGAAGCCCAGATCAACTGGCTGAACGTGTTCTACGGGATCGAATGGGTAGTCTTCGCAGGTTTCGCGATCTTCCTCTGGTACCGCCTCGTACGCGATGATTATCAGCGCGAAATGGACGCCGTCGCCGAAAAGGCGGCCCAACACTTCAAGGACGGCGCCTCACAGGGCACCGATGAACTTTCAACCTCACAGAAGGACAAGGACGATGAGTAGCACCCCAGATACCGCGCCCCGCAAATTCGGTGGCACGCCCGCGCAGATCCGCGCCGCGGCCGGCTTCTACAAGGTATTGGCCTACGCCACCGGCGTAATGCTGCTCCTGCTCGTGCTCGAGATGATCGTCAAGTACTTCTGGAAGCTCGAGTTGTTCGTCGGTGGCACGCTGCTCGACGGCACCTCTAACAGAATTGCGTTGCTGAACCGGGCGGAGATCACCGACGGGTTCAACGTATCGCTGGCGATTCTCATCGTGCACGGTTGGATGTACGTGGTCTACCTCTTCGCCGACTTCCGTCTCTGGTCGCTCATGCGCTGGCCCTTCAGCCGCTTCATCACCATCGCACTAGGAGGCGTGGTGCCGTTCCTCTCCTTCTACACGGAGAGCAAGGTCCATGCCGAGGTGGAGCGCGACGTCGCCGCCAACCCGAAAGCCGCCAAACGTTACTAGGCTCTGACTCTTGCGGCCCCGCCGCAGACCGACAGCCCAGCGCCGCGCGTCTTACCCCGAGTTTTGCTCGGGATAAGGCGCGCGGTTTTGTCTCTGGGGGAGCGGTCGGCGGCCGTGACGCTCCTGACAGCGGATTGCAGTTTTTCCCCCTGTGGCCAGCCGGTAGACTGGTTGGGTGACTACAGCTGCTCCCACCCCAGAACACAAGCCGGTTCTGGTCGTTGATTATGGGGCCCAGTACGCGCAGTTGATTGCTCGCCGCGTACGCGAGGCCCGGGTGTATTCGGAGATCGTTCCGCACACCATGACGACCGCAGAAATCCTGGCCAAGAATCCTGCCGCCATCATTCTTTCCGGCGGTCCCTCCAGCGTCTACGCCGACGGTGCCCCGCGCGTCGAGGCCGACCTGTTTGAAGCAGGCGTGCCCGTGCTGGGCATCTGTTACGGTTTCCAGGCCATGGCTAACGCCCTGGGCGGTACCGTGGCCCAGACCGGCCTGCGCGAATACGGCCGCACCGAAACCTCCTTCGCGGGAGAGGCCCGCTCGATCCTCACCGGTGCCGCCTCGGCCCCGACCGTGTGGATGAGCCACGGCGACTCGGTCTCCGCCGCGCCGGAGGGCTTCGACGTACTGGCCACCACCGAGGGCGCCCCGGTGGCAGCCTTCGCCAACGAGGCCAAGCGCCTCTACGGTGTGCAGTGGCACCCGGAGGTCAAGCACTGCGAATTCGGCCAGGACGTGTTGGAGAACTTCCTCTACAACGGTGCTGGACTGGCCGGTGACTGGACCGCCGATAACATCGCCGACGAGCAGATCGAACGCATTCGCGCCCAGGTGGGCGATGGCAAGGCCATTTGTGGTCTGTCCGGTGGAGTGGACTCCGCGGTGGCTGCGGCCCTCGTGCAGCGCGCCATCGGCGACAACCTCACCTGTGTGTTCGTGAACCACGGCCTGCTGCGTGAGGGCGAAGTGGAGCAGGTGGAGAAGGACTTCGTTGCCGCCACCGGCGCCAAGCTGTACGTGGCCGACGAGCGCGAGCGTTTCCTCTCGGCCTTGGCCGGTGTCAGCGACCCGGAGACCAAGCGTAAGATCATCGGCCGCGAATTCATTCGCGCCTTTGAAGCCGCCGAGGCAGCCATTATCGAGCAGGAAGCCGATAAGGGCGAGCCGGTACGATTCCTGGTTCAGGGCACCCTGTACCCGGACATCGTCGAGTCCGGCGGCGGCGAGGGAACCGCAAACATCAAGAGCCACCACAATGTGGGCGGCCTGCCCGAGGACCTGCAGTTCGAGCTGGTCGAGCCGCTGCGCACCCTGTTCAAGGACGAGGTGCGTGCGGTGGGCCGCGAACTGGGCCTGCCCGAGGAAATCGTGGGTCGTCAGCCCTTCCCGGGCCCCGGCCTGGGTATCCGCATCATCGGTGAGGTCACCGAGGAGCGCCTCGAGGTGCTGCGCAAGGCCGACGCAATTGCTCGTGCCGAGCTGACCGCCTCCGGGCTGGATAACGAGGTCTGGCAGATGCCGGTTGTGCTGCTCGCCGACGTGCGCTCGGTGGGTGTGCAGGGCGATGGCCGCACCTACGGCCACCCGGTCGTGTTGCGCCCGGTCAGCTCCGAGGACGCCATGACCGCGGATTGGTCGCACCTGCCCTACGACTTGCTCTCGAAGATTTCGAACCGCATCACCAACGAGGTTGACCAGATCAACCGCGTGGTGCTCGACGTGACCAGCAAGCCGCCGGGAACCATCGAGTGGGAGTAAGCTCCAAACGCTGCCTGGCAGCGTAGCGCGTGAAGGGCGTCGACACGGCAGAATAAGCCACGTGTCCGGCGCCCTTCGCCCGCTTAAACGTGTTTCGTAGAGCCGTTGCGCGGCCGCGGTGCACTAGGTTGGTAGCAGGCGAAGTGGATCGATACTTCGCGCAATGCAGTGGATGAAGGACGAAGGGACGAACTGTGGCGACTAGTGGCCAGCCGGAGGCCGCCGAACGCGTAGCGGCATGGGTGCGAACTCTGGGCCAGGGTGCCGGTGTGGATACGGCCTTGCGCTTCGCCCCCTCCACCTCCAACAGCATTGACATCACCCATGCCAACCCCAGTGGTTTGGCACAGTTTCTGGCCGGGCGACGCACCCGGCTCTCCACCCTGCTTCATGATGCCGAGCAGTTCGCGCAGGCCAAGCGCACCGCCCGCGCACTGAGCGCCAAGATCGGTGAGCTCTGGGACGAGCGCGGCATTGACGTGGGCTATCTGGCCGCCGGTGTCGCGAACTGGCGCGCCACCCATGAGGGGCGCAGCGAGCCGGTCTCGGCGCCCATCATGTTGGGCCGCATCACGCTGACCAAGCACGTGGATAACGACGACTACGATCTGCAGCTGGTCGGCCGCGCCGAAATGTCCCCGGCCTTCGTGCGCCAGTTCGAGGTCGATCACCACGAGAAGATCGACGTGCAGGCCGTGGACGCCGCCGCCTATTCAATCGCCCGTTTCGACCCGGTGCGTGGCATGGACGCGCTGCGTCATCAGTTGGCCGAGGTGCCCGGCGTGGTCATCGGCCACCGCCTTCTGATTTCCACCTTTGCCGACCTGATCGACCCGGCCGACCCGACGCTTTTGGGCGAGGGGCACCCGGTGATCGAGGCGCTGATTCGGGCCGCCAACGATGAGGAGCCGGCTGCTGCCACCGAGCCGAGCGGTGAGTCCGAGGCCGACGCCTCCGGCTCCCGGTTGCGCCGCGTCGCCGAACTTCTGAAGGATTCCTCGCGCGCCAAGCGCCCCGGTACCGCCGCGGGCGCCTCCACCACCCGTAAGGTCCACACCGGTACCAGCGCCCTGAGCAAGTCCTCGGATGAGCGCGACCCGGCCGAGGAACTGTACCTATTCGACGCCGACGAGTCACAGGGCCGCCTGCTGCACGCGATCTCCAACGGCGAATCGGTGAGCATCAACGCCGCCCCGGGCACCGGAGCCACCCAGACCGCACTGAATGCCGCGGCTCTGCTCGCCGCACAGGGCAAGCGCGTGCTGGTGATCGCCGAGCAGCGTTCGGCCGCCGAAGAGTTCGTCACCCGCTTCAACGAGAAGCTCGACGCCGGCAGCCTGCTGCTTGAACCGAACGAGGACCCCGAGGCGATCCGCGGGCATCTGATCCGTGCGATCCTGCGTAATGAGCGCGCCACCGAGCCGCAGCTGACCGGGCTGTTCAAGAAGCTGACCGAGACCCGTCATGCCCTAAAGGAGCATGTGGCCTCTCTGCATTCGGTGCGTAGCCGCTGGGGTTGCTCGCCGTACCAGGCGATGCAGGAACTTGCCCGCCTGTCGGCGCTGGAGCCGGCCCCGGCCACCACGGTGCGCCTGAAGCGTTCGGTGCTGGATTCGATGGGGCAGCGCGGGCACGTGGCCGCCCAACTCAAGCGCGCCGCCCAGCTCGGCGCCTTCTCGCAGGCGCACACCACCAGCCCTTGGTATGGTGCGCCGTTGCGCAATCAGGAGCAGACCGAGCAGGCGCTGAAGCTGGCCAGTGGGCTGGGCCGCGACCTGCCGATCCTAGATAAGCACATGCGCAAGATCGCCGAGCAGTCGCAGATCCGCCTGGAGGAGAGCTACGACAAGTGGGGCGATCAGCTGCAGTTGCTGGTGGCCGTGCGCGGCTCGTTGGATAAGTTTGAGCCGGATATTTTCGAGGGCGACATCGATGATTTGATCGCCGCCACCGCCTCCGGCCAGTGGCGCCGCGAACACGGCGTGGAGATGGGCTCCATCGTCCGTTCCCGGCTTCGCAAGATCGCCAAGGAGTACGTGCGCCCCGGCATGCACGTGCCGGATCTGCAGGCTGCCCTGCAGGCCGTGTCCGAACAGCGTGAGGCCTGGCGCCGCTACGCCACGAGCCAGCGCAACCCTGCCGTCCCCTCCGGTCTGCTCGACGTGGAGGCCGGCTACCACGACGCCGGGGCCCGCATCGATAAGCTGGCCGAAATGCTCCCGGCCAGCGTGGGCAAGCGCCTGCGCGAAATGCCGGTGAGCGAACTGCTGGATCTCATTGCTTCCCTAGTGGATCACAAGGACGATCTCACCGAGCTTCCCGAACGCACCCTCATTGCCGAACAGCTCAGCGAGGCCGGCCTGGGGGATCTGCTCAGCGACTTTGCCGAGCGGGAGATCGACGTCGACGCGGTGGACGGCGAGCTGGAACTGGCCTGGTGGCAGTCCGCGCTCGAGGCTATGATCAGCGGCGATGACTTCATGGCCATGAACGACGGGGCCAAGCTCGAAAGCCTCGAGGCCGAGTACCGGCTGGCCGACGGCGCCCATGTGGCCGTCGGCGCCGAACGCATCCGCTGGGCCCTGGCGAAGAACTGGAAGGCCGCCCTGGCCGATCATCGGGCCGCCTCCAAGACCCTGCGCGAAATGCTCAAGTCCGGCACCCCGACGCTGGCCGGGTTGCTGGATTACGGTTCGGCGCTGGTCAATTCGCTGAGCCCCGTCTTCGTTTCGGCACCGTTGCTACTGGGCACGGCCCTGCCGCGCGACACCAAGTTCGACGCGGTGATCCTGCTCGAGGCGAACTACCTCTCGCTGCGTGAGGTGCTCGACGCGCTGCGCCGGGCCTCACAGGTGATCGCCGTGGGCGACGAAATGCTTGGCGACCCGCGCCCCTTCGAGGTCTCGGTGGATCCGACCGCCTCGCTGCGCGCCCGGAAGGAGGCCCCCTCGGCGCTATCGGCGCTGAACCAGGTGCTCGTGACCGGCACGCTGGGTACCGTCTACCGTGGGGTGGACGAGGCGCTGGTCGAGCAGCTGTCGCAGACCTACTACGACTCGGCGATTTCCCGGCTCCCGGTGGCCCCGGCGGTCGGCGGGGAGCGTCGCTTGAGCGCCCACCATGTGCCCGACGCGACCGGCACGCTCTCGAACAGCGAGGACGGGGTGCAAACCACCGCCGCCGAGGTGCGCCGCGTGGTGGATCTGGTTTTCGAACACTTCGCCAACCGCGGTAACGAGTCGCTGGCCGTGGTGGCCTCCAACCGGCAGCACGCGGCGGCCATTGCCGAGGCCATTCGGGTGCAGCTACCGAACCACAAGTACGCCATGGAGCACCTGCGCTCCGCCCGCGAACCCTTCGTGGTCACCACCATGGACCGACTCATCGGGGTGCGCCGCGACGCGGTCATTCTGGCCTGGGGCTTTGGTCGCACCCCGCACGGTAAGACCCTGCACGAATTTGGTGCGCTGTCCCGTCCCGGCGGAGAGAAGCTGTTCGTCGCGGCCGTCACCCGTGCCCGCCGCCGCATGGCGCTGGTCTCCGGGCTGCTGCCCGAGGATGTGGAGCTGAACCGCGTGTACCGTGGTGCCCGTCAGTTCTTTGAACTCTTCGGCCGCGTGTATTCGGGGGAGGAACCCTCGGATTACGCCAATGAGCCACGATTCGACGCACTGGTCTCCGACCTGGCCCGTCGTCTGCGTGAACGCGGCGCCATTGTGGCCGAGGACTTCCGTTCGGTGCTAGATCTCTCGGCCCGTGCCTTCGATCCGGTCGACGCCGCCGCCACCCGCCCGTTGGCGGTGGTGTACGACGGCACCGAGCACTACACCGGACTGACCGTGCGCGAACGTAGCCGACTGCGTCCGGACTTTTTCGAAAGCCACGGATGGCGTTACGTGCCGCTGTGGACCATCGACGTGTTCAGCGACCCGGAGTCGGTGACCGACCGACTGGCCGGGTACCTGTCGCTGGAGCCCGAGCGTAAGCCGGCCGTCGAAGAGCCGGTGGCCCGCCCGCAGGTCAATACCGCCCCTCCGGTGCCGGCCGCCGCCGTCACGCAGCAGGACAGTGCGGAGAAGGAGAAAGCCGCGCCGGCAACTACCGAGGATTCGACCAAGGCCAACGAGGCAAAGTCCGACGATAAGGCCGCAGAGGCGACCCAGTCCGCGGACAAGGCCAGCAAGGCCGCCGACAGCACGCCAAAGCCGGTACCCGCCGTGGCCGAAACCAATACCGGCAGCAAGCGGTGAGCGGCTCCGACGCCTCTGGTGACACCCCGCACGGTGAACCATCGGTGTCGGCGGCACAACCCGCGCGCCGCAAACGCGCGCGGGTTGTTGCCGCACCCACACATTTGCAGCAGGCCGCGGAATTGACCGGGGCTTTCACCCCGATCGAGGCAGCCGAGGCCGTCCAAAAGGCGCAGGCACGTCGCGGGCAGCCCTCCGCTGAGCCGGCGCCAGCGGACCCACTGGGACAGCTGCGGGCCAAGGATGAAGATCCGCGCGGCTGGGGCGAAGTCACCGAGGATTTGGCCGAGTCGCTGCGTCGCGAAAAACCCCCGCACTGGGGCTAACTCAGCTCGTGCTCGCGCGACGAACCTAATTGACGATCACCGCCGCCACCTTGCCGCGGCTTGACGCGGCGGAGAGTTTCTCGGCCGCACCGGCGGTGGCGGCCACCACGATCATGGTGTCATTACCGCCACTGGCGGCCGGCAATAGTCCAAAGCCATCGTCGCCGGCAGAGGCCGGCACCCAGAGCACGGTCAGCCCCTGAGCCAGGGTGCGACTTTGGATCTCTCGCTCGTAGCCGTCGCCGCTGGTGAGTACCACATTGACCTTCTGGCCCGGGCTGAGCAGCGAGACGGTCGCCGGATCGCTCAGCCGCAGCGGTACCGCCACGGTCCCCGGGCTGGTTCCGGTGAGCAACTGCGGGCCCACCAACAGATGCTCACGCACCGGTAGACCGGCGGGCATCGCGATGGCCAGCCGCTCACCCACCAGTGCGTCGTGGCGTGGTGGTGCCGGTTGCCCCTCGGCAGCAGGCTGGGCAACCCAGCGC
Source organism: Glutamicibacter endophyticus (assembly GCF_048457885.1). Classification (NCBI taxonomy): domain Bacteria; kingdom Bacillati; phylum Actinomycetota; class Actinomycetes; order Micrococcales; family Micrococcaceae; genus Glutamicibacter; species Glutamicibacter endophyticus. The sequence goes on along the minus strand of NZ_CP174200.1, from coordinate 2,397,702 downwards.
AGATCGCCGCTTTGCAGCACATGCCCGGCCGGTAGATCGGCCGCCGCCACCGGCACCTCAACCGTGCTGTAACCGGCCTTGGCGACCGATTGCAGCATCAGTGCACCGGCCAGCAAGGCTAAGGCCACCGCTGCCGGGCGCCGGTAGCGGCGCAACACCGCCTGCCGACTGGTCACCGGGCGAATACGCGGGCGGGGGATCGTCGGGGCGGAACGCGTGCGGAAGAACTTCATGGGCCCATTGCAGACGCCGAGTCCGGCGCCCGGCGACGCCGCGGCACGAACTGTGGATGGAACTGGCCAGGGTGACCTACCGGTTACGGTCGGAAGTCTTGAACCCCGCCGGGGGTGATGGCCATATCTACGGGCATGTCGTGGGCGTCCACCGGGAATGAGGCCACCGTGAGCAACTCGGTATCGTAGATGAGCGCCGCCACCTGGGTGCGATGTTGCCGCGTGGTGCGACCGGCCAGCGAGGGCAGGAATCGGTCGTAATAGCCTCCGCCCTGACCCAGCCGGAACCCGGCGTGATCGATGCCTAGGGCCGGGACGATCAGCAGGTCGACGTCGGCGAAAACCTCGAGCTGGTGCCGTGGCCCCACCGGTTCGTCCACCGGGGCCAAGGTACTGCGCTCTAGCGGCACCCCCGGATACCAGTCGGTCCAGGACAGGGAGTAGTCCGGACCGCAGACCGGCACCAGCGGTTGGCGTCCCGCGGCGTGCAGGGCCTCGAGCAGCGGGGCGGTATTCGGTTCGTCGCCGGAGGAGAGGTAGGCGGCCACTCGGGCCTCGGGCCGGTAGTCCGCCAGGAGACGCAGCACCTGATCGCGTAGCTTCTCGGCGTGCTGGCGTCGGCTGGGTTCATCCATGGCGCGCCGTGCGGCGCGCACCATGCGGCGGGCGTCGGTTTTACTGGGAAGCGCGTTGAGCATGGCACTACTGTACGACGTGTTAGTCCACCTCTCGTGCGTGACTAGGATGGTGAATATGGTGAGTATTCAGTCGGGGCGTATGGCGGTGCCGGAGCTACGTTCGAAGCGCCTTCGCCTACGTGCCTTGACGGCGCGGGATCGGGACGCTTGGTTCGATCTGCGGCAGGCCAATGCGGCCTGGCTGAAACCCTGGGATCCGACCAACCCGTTGGGGCTGCGTGAGACGTTAAGTTACCGCCAAATGTTACGGCGGCAGCGACAGGGCGCCATGGAAGGCAGCGGTTTCTCCTGGGTACTGACCCTTCCGGCGCTCAACGAGCGTCGGCCGCCGTTGATCGGTCAGGTCAGTGTCTCCGGGGTGCAGTATGGGGCGGCCCGCAACGCCTCCATCGGGTACTGGATCGATAGCTCCCATGCGGGTTTTGGGTTAATGCCCGAGGCCTGCGCGCTGGTCGTCGAACACTGTTTCACCACGCTGCGGCTGCACCGGTTAGAGATTAATGTGCGTCCGGAGAACACCGCGAGCCTGCGGGTGGCGGCCAAGCTGGGCTTCCGTGACGAGGGCGTACGCAAGGACTTCCTGCACATCAACGGTCGCTGGCGGGATCATAGAACATTCGCGCTAACCGCCGACGAGCACCGCGGCCAGCTACTCGAACATATATCCTAGCTGGGTGGTAATTCGGGCAGGTCATCGGGCAAGAATCAACGCAATCTGCCAGACACGCCCGCGATCTGCACCATTGCTGGTTGCCTGTTGCATAGTGTTATGCCGTGGAGTATCAAAACTTCACGCTTAACGTAGGACCCGCAACCCGGTGATGGAGGACCTCATGGCGGACACCTCGCACAACACATCGCAGCCGGCCGGCGCGACCGGTCAGCTTAAGTTGAAAGTGCGATATGGCCGGTTGAGCCTAGCCGTGCCCGGGTTGCTTGCTCTGCTGGCCGGCGTGGTCACCGGCATCCTCGCGCCGTTCACGGCGCTGAGCGTGGGCTGGTTCTTCGCGCTGACGGTCACCGGAGTGCTCTGCTTCGCCGGACTGCGTGTGCTGGCCGTACGGGATCGGAACCGCAGGCTACTGCAGCGCATGGAGCAGGTCCGTGCCCAGGCCTTGGCGACTGAGCCGCAGTCCGAGCCACAGCGTGAAGCCGCGCCAGCCAAATCCGAGCACAAGGATCAGGTTTTCGACGCCCGCCCCGGATCGAATCTGCGGGCCCCGGCCTTCACCGCCGAGGAACTGCGCGCCGAGGCGCTACGGGTGGCCCATGGCCGCGGCGGCGTTCGCCAGCCAGCGACCTGGGAGCCAACGGAGATTCCCAAGCCGGTCTACGTGCAGGCCCGCGACTCCATCCAGCAGCAGATCATCGCCCAGGTGCGACCCGAGCCGCTGCCGGTGGCCGAGCCACTGCGTCCCAGCCGCCAGATCAGCCTGAAGGCCGAGGAGCGCGCCAAGCGTTTGGCCGCAGAGGTCACCGCCGACCAGCGTGCCGCCGTGGCCGACGTCAGCGCCGTGCGGGAGCAGAAGCAGGCCAGCGTGCAGCCTGCCCCTGCCGCACCGGCGACCGCCCCGGCAGCAACCCCCGCCGGTACCAACACCCCGCAGCCACCGAACGAGCCAACTCCGGGTAGCACCCCGGGCCCGGCACGGATCAACCTGGACGCCGTGATGCAGCGCCGCCGCGCCTAACGCGCCAGAGTTTAGAGAACAACATAAGGGAAGCTTCCAAGTGGAAGCTTCCCTTTGTCGTATCTCGCGCCCTGTCATCGGGTCCGGAGCTATCTGAGGTGTCAGCGCGGAGCGGTTAGGGCAACGGCAGTGGCCCGTGATTGCCTTGCTCATGATCGAAGACCAGCGTGGTCTCGGTATGTCCGACAGATTCGTCGGTGGCTAGGTTGTCGAGCACCCAGTCGCGTAGCGCCTCGGTGGAACCCACCGCAATGTGGAGCAGGTAGTCGGTCGCTCCGGAGACATGGAACATCGAGAGCACCTCGGGCAGCTGCGGGATGCGTGAACGGAAACGGTCGATTTCGACACGATCATGGGCGCGCAACTTGATCGAGATCAGCGCCTGCACGGTGCGTCCCACGGCCCCCAACGCCAATTGCGCGTGATACCCGGTGATGATTCCGCGTTCGACCAGAGCTCGGGTGCGCAGTAATGCGGTCGAGGGGGCAATGCCGGCGCGTTGGGCCAGCATGGCATTCGAAATACGGGCATTGGCGACCAGTTCGTCGATGATGATTCGATCGATGTCGTCCAGATCGGCCGCTTGAGCGAGTTCTGAGGGTGTGACCATAACAATATTTGACCATACACGCGGCCCGTGAGCCGTGGGGTGCGTGGCGCGGCCCACTATATTGGTGCACATGACGCGAATCTCCGAATCCACCGGCGAACCCTTCGATACCAGGCTCGGTGCCTACTGTTTGGTCGAAAGGGACGGTAAGTTCTTGCTGGCGCTGTGGGATATGCGCCACCGCGACCCGAACTTCCAGCCGCGCTGGACGCTGCCCGGCGGCGGTATCGACCTGGGTGAGGACTTGCGCGCTGGGGTGCGCCGCGAAGTGCAGGAGGAGACCGGGTACCTCGTTGATTCGTTGCGTCTGCTCGACGCGCAGACCGGAGTGATCGCCGGCCGGTACCGCTACGCCGAGGTGGATCACGCCATGCAAACCGTGGCCATCGTCTACACCGGCCGCGTGGTCGGCGGGGAACTGACCCATGAACAGCAGGGCAGCACCAGTCGGGCGGCCTGGTTCACCCGGGAGGAGATCGCCCAGCTTCCTCGGGTGGAGCGCGTGGACCGGGCGTTGGCGCTCTATGATGGCGCGGCGTAGCCCGCGGCACGGCGCGCCGGAAGGATAAGCTGGTGAGACCATGAATCTGCGCCGCACTCGTTTGACCGTCCTTGGCCTAGTGGCCCTTCCGCTCACCCTGGCAGGCTGCACCCAGCCGGCTCCTCCGACGCAGAGCGAGGAGAGCGTCGTACGCATCACCTCGGCCGACGACCCGGTGCTACGCGCCATGGCTCGGGTATACGCCGATCAACTCGAAGCCCGCGGATTCAAGGCCAAGCTGGTGGCCGAGCCCTCCAAGCCCTACGCGCTCTTGGAAGCGGGCGACGCCGACGTGGTGATAGGCACCGCCGAAACGGCGCTTCAACTGGTGCCGGACCCGAAGTCGGTGACCGGCGAGGACGGTGTGCTGAGCACCGGTGAACTCGCGGGCCTGGCGCAGGCGCTGAAAACTCAGGGGCGTCGCGCGGCTGATCCCACCGCGGGGGATGCCGGGCCGGTGCTGGTGGCCAGCAAGGCCACCATGGCCCAGTACTCCTTCGGCTCTCTCGATGATCTGGCCTCGACCTGCAAGGATCTGGTGTTTCTGACCCCGAGCGAGCAGCGCGAGGATCTCGAAGCTTGGGCCAAAGAGGCCAAATGCACCCCGAAGGCAATTAAGGTTGTTGCGGCGGCCGCCGCCATGGACAGCCTGCGCTCGGCCAACGGACAGTTGGCGGTGCTCGATGGGGACGACGCGGCGATCGTCGATGAAGGGTTCAACGTGCTGCCCGGCAGTGAAGACTTCTTCGACCGCGCACCGATTCTGCCCGTCGTGTCCGACGAGGTCTCCGAGCAGGCGTTGCGTTCCATTAACGACATCAGCTCCTCGGTCAGCCAGGACGCGTTAACCGCCGTTAATCGCATGGTCTACGAGCCAGGCGGTTTGACCAGTGAAGATATTGCCGCGCACTGGGAACAGCTGGTCAACTAGAAAGTAAGCCAAGCCACGGTCAAAAATGTGCTGGATCGGGGCCCAGCGTGAGAAAGTATTCCCATGGCAGATATCTCGCAGTCCTCGAAGCTCCATAACGTCCTCTACGATATTCGCGGGCCACTGCTTGAACACGCCCAGCGCATGGAGTCCGAAGGACAGCGCATTCTGAAGCTGAACATCGGCAACCCCGCCCCCTTCGGGTTCGAGGCGCCGGACGCGATTCTGATCGACATGATCCGCAATCTGCCTAACGCCCAGGGCTACTCGGATTCGCGCGGAATTCTCTCGGCCCGCACCGCGGTGTCGCAGTACTACCAGACGCGCGGCATCCAGAGCATCGGGGTCGACGACGTCTACCTCGGCAATGGCGTCTCCGAGCTCATCACGTTGAGCCTGAACGCGCTGCTGAACAACGGTGACGAGGTGCTCATCCCGGCTCCCGACTACCCGCTGTGGACCGCCTCGGTGTCGCTGGCCGGCGGCACCCCGGTGCACTACGTGAACGTCGAGGAAGAAGGCTGGCTGCCGGATCTCGATGACATCAAGGCCAAGATCACCGACCGCACCAAGGGCATCGTCCTGATCAACCCGAATAACCCCACCGGCGCCGTGTACCCGAAGGAAACCATCGAGGGCATCCTCGAGGTGGCACGCGTACATAACCTCGTGGTGTTCTCCGATGAGATCTACGAGAAGATCCTCTACGACGATGCGGTGCATATCAACACCGCCGCTCTGTCCGACGACGTGCTCACCCTGACCTTCTCCGGCCTGTCCAAGGCCTACCGGGTCTGCGGTTTCCGCGCCGGCTGGATGGCGATCTCCGGCCCGAAGCATCAGGCCGCAGACTACATCGAAGGCATCAACCTGCTGACCAACATGCGTTTGTGCGCCAATGTGCCGGCACAGCACGCGATCCAGACCGCCCTGGGTGGCTACCAGTCGATCAACGATCTGATTCTGCCAGGAGGACGGCTGCTCGAACAGCGCGACGTCGCCTACCGGCTACTGAGTGACATTCCCGGGATCAGCGTGCAGAAGGCCAAGGGCGCGCTCTACATGTTCCCGAAGCTGGATCCGGAGGTTTACCCGATCCACGACGATGAGAAGTTCGCCCTCGAGCTTCTCAAGGCGCAGAAAATCTTGATCACCCAGGGCACCGCCTTTAACTGGCCATCGCCCGATCACTTCCGCTTGGTGACCCTGCCGGACACCAAGGTACTGGCCGACGCCGTGGGCCGTATCGCGACCTTCCTCGAGGACTGGCGCAGCCACGCCTAACCACCTACTTAGGAGCCGACGATGAACCAGCTATCCGACCTGTTGGTTGACCGGCTACGTGCCGGGGCGGACCTTCGGCTCGCCGAACGGGCCACCTCGGTGCCCACCTGGTGGCCGAAGGACGCCCCGGATTCGAAGAAGTCCGCCGCGGCCCGGCTCGAAGAAATCGGCGCCGAACTAGGGGAGTACCAAGAACGGCTTTTTGCCGCGGCGCAGGGTGGTGCCGAGGATTCGGTGCTCTTGATCCTGCAGGGGATGGATACCTCCGGCAAGGGTGGCATCGTGCGTCACGTGGTGGGTTTTTTCGACCCGCAGGGGGTGGCACACCACGCCTTCAAGGCTCCGACCGCTCAGGAGCGGGTGCACAACTTTTTGTGGCGCGTGGAAAAGCAACTTCCGGGCCACGGCATGGTCGGAGTCTTTGACCGTTCGCATTACGAGGATGTGCTTATTCACCGCGTCCAGAAGCTCAGCAGCGAAGAGGTCATCGAGTCGCGCTTCCCGCGGATTCTTGACTTTGAACGACGGCTCGCGGGCGACGGCGTGCGAGTGGTGAAAGTTATGCTGCACATTAGCCGCGACGAACAATACCAGAGGCTATCCGAGCGCCTGGAACGCCCGGATAAGCACTGGAAGTACGCGCCCGATGACATCGTCGACCGGCTACTTTGGGACGAGTATCAGGCGGTCTATCAGGACGTGCTGTCCCGCACCGATCATCAGGCGGGCGGCTGGTATGTGGTCCCGGCCGATCACAAGTGGCTGGCAAGGCTGTGCGTCGCCGAGCTCCTGCTCCGCACGCTCAAGGACATCGACCCGCAGTGGCCGGCGACCACCCTAGATATCGAAGCCGAAAGGCGTCGGCTAGAGGCCACCCGCTAGCGTCTCGGCGTTGTGCACTCTTCCGGTGGAATTGTTTCCGTTAGAGCCACTGAGCCCGTAGCCACTCGCTGGCGAGTTCGCCGCGTCCAGGTAATGACTTGTCGTGGTGCTCGGGCTGTTCCCAGCAACACGCCCATTACGGTTAGCGCCGCGCCGGCCAGTTCCATCGACGTAACGCCTTCGCCCAAGAGTAACCACGCTGCACTCATTCCGACGACCGGTACCAACAGCGAGAATGGAGCGACGACGGTCGCCGGGTGTCTGGCCATGAGCCAGCTGAAGAGACCTGAGCCCACGATCGTGCCGATCAGCACGGTGTAGGCCAACCCAAGTATCGCAGCGGCCCCGCTAGGACTATGCAGATTCGCGAAGGACTCGAGTATTCGTTCAGGGCCCTCGACGCCGAGGGAGAGGATAAACATTGGTACAGGCGGAACGATGGACATCCAGAGCGTAAAGTGCAGCGGATTCTCGGCTCGAGCCTGCCGATTGGCAAGGTTGCCCAGCGCCCAGCCGAAGGCCCCCGCGAGAGTCAGCAGGAAGGGTAGCAACCCGGCCGTTTCCCAGCGTTGCCACCCGACGACGCATAGGCCGGCTACTGCGAGCACAATCCCGATGACGGCTCGACCGCTGAGCCGCTCGTGCAGGAAAATTGCACCGAGCAACACGGTAAAGGGGGCCGAGGCTTGCAACACCAGTGAGGCCAGTCCCACCGGCATTCCAATGACCATGCCCCAGTAGAGGAACAGGAATTGAAGGGTGCCAAAGCCCACCCCGTAGCCGATGAGCCAGCGCCAGCGTACCGTAGGGCGAGGTATGAATAAGAGCGTGGGCAATGCGATCAGAGCGAACCGCAAAGCGACGAGAAACAATGGCGGGAAGACACTAAGTGAGGCGTCGATCGCGAGGAAATTCAGGCCCCACAGGAGCGCGACGAGCATGGCCAGAAGCTGATGACGAGGTGGCATATGCCCATCATGAGCGCCAAAATAGTTAAGGACAAGCAAGTATTTCTGAACTTATCTTGTAGCCTAACTACATGGATATCCGTCATCTGGATCTTCTGCGCGAGTTAGCGGGGAGGGGAAGCGTCACCGAGGTTGCGAAGGCAACTTTTCGAACCCCATCCGCCGTTTCCCAGCAACTCAAGAGCGCTCAGCGTGAATTCGGCATGGCCCTCGTCGAACCGCACGGACGGGGCCTAAGGCTTACGGCAGCAGGAAAATTGCTTGCCCAAGGCGGAGCCGACGTTGCCGCAAGTCTCGAACGAGTTCAGGCTCAATGGGATTCCTTCGTCGGTCGACCCTCCGGAACCGTGCGTATTGCCTCATTGCCCAGCGCGGCAACCTTTCTGCTGCCGAGAGTGCTCGCCTCCGTGGCGGGCACCGATCTCACCATCAAGGTGGCGGATTATGACGTTGCCGAAGTGGAATTCGCGGCGCTGTGCGCCGACAACGACATTGTGGTTGCGCATAGTTTGACCGGCGTTCGACCGGCGGGAACCACGGGTGAAGTGGTCGTGCCAATATGCCAGGAGCCACTCGATGTGGCCATGGGCGCGGGGCATCCGCTCGCCGGAGAACCCTGGGTGGTCCCCGAACAGGTGGCGCAGTACGCGTGGATCGGAGTCCCCAAAGGCTACCCCTTTGATACCGTGCTTGCCTCGGTACGAGGAGTCAGTGGCACGGACTTGGATATCAGGCAACGCATTAGAGACAACCGGCTGATCGAGTCGCTCGTTGCGGCCGACGAATTGCTGGCAATCCTTCCGCGATTCACGACGGTGCCCGGCGCGGGTCTGCTCCTGAAGGAATTGCGTGGGGTACCTTCCAGACGTCATATCAGCGCGGTGATGCGTGCCGATCGTGCCGAACGCCTGGCGGTGCGAACCGTGCTAGAGCATCTGCGTCGGGTCGGCTCCGAGGTCGCTGAGGCACACAGAGTGTCGCCAGCGGCTCCTTGTAACGAAGCGCGGACCTAGCCCGAGGTTTCTGTGGAGCGGCTACGCGCCTGCTCGAGGCGTTCGGAGACACCACCGAGCCAGTTCTCGCAGTGCGCGGCCAGCGCTTCGCCGCGCTCCCAGAGCGCCAGCGAGGCCTCCAACGGAGCCCCGCCGGTTTCTAGCTGGGTGACCACGGAGACCAGCTCTTCGCGGGCCTGCTCATAAGAGAGTTTGGCGATATCTTCGGGGATTGCGCGTTCCGACATTAGTTTTTGCCTTCCGATGGGTTGCTGATGTTCTCGACGGTGACGGATAGTCGTCCGGCGGCGAGCAGGACGGCCAGTTCTTCGCCCGCGGCGACTTCGCTGCTGGCACGCACAATCTGTCCGTCACTGCGTTGGGTGACCGAGTAGCCGCGGTCCAAGGTTTGCTGCGGGGAGAGTGCCCGCATTTGCGCGCGTAGGTGCGAGATTTGATCCGTGGCCCGTTGCACCCGGTGGCGCATCAGGTCGGTCGAGCGTTCCCGCCAACGTTGTAGCTCCTCGGCGCGGGTGATCACCATGGTTTGAGGGTTGGCGAGCACCGGGCGTGCCCGTAGCGCCGCAATATTCTGCCGTTCTCGTTCTAGGAGCAGGTTCACGGCACGATCCAACCGGTAACGGGCCTGCTCCAAGAGCGCGAACTCTTCCTGAAGATCCGGCACGATGCGTTTGGCCGCGTCGGTGGGAGTCGAGGCCCGCAGGTCTGCCACGTCATCGAGGATGGGCCGGTCCGCCTCATGTCCAATGGCGGAGACCACCGGGGTGGTGGCGGCGAAGACGGCCCGCACCAGATCCTCGTTGGAGAAGGGCAGCAGGTCTTCGAGCGCCCCGCCGCCGCGGGCGATGACAATCACCTCGACCTCGGGGTCCGCATCAAGTTCCCGTAGTGCGGCACTGACCTGGGCCACGGCGTCGACACCCTGCACGGCGGTGTTCACCACGCGGAAGCGCACCGCGGGCCAGCGCAGCGTCGCGTTGCGAATCACGTCCTTTTCGGCGTCGGAATCCCGACCGGTGATCAGCCCGATCACTGACGGTAGTACCGGCAGCGGCTTCTTATGCCCGGGGGCGAAGAGCCCCTCGGCGCCGAGCGACTGGCGTAGCCGTTCCAGACGCACCAACAATTCGCCCAGTCCCACCGGGCGAAGATCCGAGGCGTTGAGCGAGAGTCGCCCGGTTTTCGCGTAGAAGCTGGGTTTGACCTGAGCCACTACTCGGGAGCCCACCTCCGGTTTGGAGTCGAGGCGGCGCATGACCGAGGACCAGATGGTGACTGAGAAGGAACAATCGGCGTCGACATCGCGCAGGGTCAGGTAGGCGTGGCCGTTGCGCACGTTGACCTCGAGTAACTGTCCCTCGATCCAGCTGGTGGGGGAGTTTTCGATGTGGACCTTGAGTTTTTCCGAGAGCAGGCGCAGCGGCCAAGGGTTGTCGGCGCTGGTTTCTGCGGCGGTCGCGGGAACGGTCTGCGGGGCTTCGTGTGGCATCTGTCCTCTCCTGCCGGGCCGTGGCGCGGTACGGCCGGCCGTGCCATTGGCGCACAAGCGAGACTATCGCATGGGGCCGACAGTCCCTATGATCCTCTTTTAGGGACTGTCAACAACATAACGGGCGAATCGTGAACTTTGCGGCCCCAGCATCACCGGACGGTCACGTTTTAGTCCGCGCCGCGCCGGTAGTTTGCCGCTCGATGACATGGTTGCCCGAGTATTTCCAACGATTGGGTAACACGTGGCTTTAGCCATTGTCCGGTGGGGCTTCCGAGCGCACACTAGGTGCAGTATGACGCCTGAGGGGAGGCGTCTGAGCAAGGGGCGTAGCAATTATGAAACGGTTCGTGGGGCGAGGTGCGTTCATTCGGACGCTGGGAGCCGGGGCGCTCAGCGTGGGTCTAGCCATTTCCGCGGTTCCACCGGTGGCGTCGGTGGCAAGCCCCGCCGTAGTGCCAGCGGCCGTGTCCGTCGCGGTGCTGGCCGCGGCCATCGACTTACCGGCAAAGGTTCGCACCACGGCGAACTTGAATCTGCGTAGTGGCTCGTCCACCGCCTACCGCATCCTGATCAGCATCCCGAAGGGTACCGCCGTTCCGGTGTACGGCAGGGCCTCCAACGGCTGGTACAAGGTGTCCTACGGCGGACACACCGGCTGGGTGAGTGACTACTACACCGTTCCAGCCACCGTGCGCACACTGGACAGCCTGAATCTGCGAAGCGGTGCGTCCACCAGTTACCGCATCCTGGTGACCATCCCCAAGGGAACGACGGTCTCGGCCTACGAGCGTGCCAGCAATGGATGGTACGAGGTGAGCTACGCCGGGCACATTGGCTGGGTGAGTCACAATTACCTGACCAGCTATCCCAAGCCACCCTCGGCCCCGCGGTCGACCGGCCCGAACCGTACTTCACGGGTGGTGCTGACCTACGACGATTGCCCAAGTTCGCTGACGAACTTCCAAAGCACGATCAACTACGCCCGGGACCACAGCATCGGGTTGGTGCTCGCGCCCACCGGAGACTGCCTAGCATCATTCACATCCCGGTACGGGGTGAATCTGGCCAGTTACGCCCGGGCGCGGGGACAATGGGTGATCAACCATTCGATTAGTCACCCGGATCTGCGTCCGCTCAGTTGTCGCGAGGCCGGAGCGCAGCTCGGCGGTAGTGGTGTCCATACCAATTTCGGGCGTCCGCCCTACGGCGCCATCGACGGCAGTGTGCTGTGCGGTTACGACAGCAAGGGCATGGCCATTTGGACTTGGTCGCGGGACACCCGGGACTGGGAGGTGAAATCCAAGTCCATTACCGTGGCGCGAGCCTCGGCGGCACAGCCCGGTGACACGGTGCTGATGCACATGCAGTGGTATGGATTCTCGGCCGATGCGTTGCGCCAAATCAAGGCGAACCTATCCAGCCGTGGGGTGAACCTGTGCCGTGCCTACCGCGGTAGCGACGGAACCGGGGCGGTGGTGACCACCCCCGAGCTGTTGCCCAGCACCCTGCCCTGTTGATCGCTCCCGGAGCGCGTTCTTAGATGCCTTCGGCCCGGGCGCGTCGAAGCTCACAAGGCTTATCGCGGTGGGATAGGCCATATGAGCATGTGCTAACTTGCACGGGGTTCGTAGACTAGAAGTATGGCTACTTCCACATCCGTCCCGGTTTCGTTGCCGACCCCGCGCATTCCGCGCGTGCGTCGCACCCCCGCCGAAATTTTGGCTGCTTCCCCGCAGGTGACCGAGCGTAAGGTGCTGCTCGCTGCGCCGCGTGGTTATTGCGCCGGCGTGGACCGGGCCGTGGTGGCCGTGGAGAAGGCCCTGGAGCACTATGGCCCGCCGGTTTATGTGCGCAAGCAGATCGTGCACAACCTGCATGTGGTCTCCGAGCTGGAGTCGCGCGGCGCGATCTTCGTGGAGGAAACCGACGAGGTACCCGAGGGCGCCCTGGTGGTGTTCTCCGCGCACGGTGTCTCCCCGGCGGTCGTCAACAGCGCCGAGGAACGCGGCCTGCAGACCATCGACGCCACCTGCCCGCTGGTCACCAAGGTGCACCGTGAGGCCGTGCGCTTCGCGAAGAACGACTACGAAATCCTGCTCATCGGCCACGAGGGCCATGAGGAGGTCGAGGGCACCTATGGTGAGGCACCGGAGCACACCACCGTGGTGAACAACCCGGAAGAGGCCGACACCGTCCAGGTGAAGAACCCCGACAAGCTGATCTGGCTCTCGCAGACCACGTTGAGCGTGGACGAAACCATGGAGACGGTGCGCCGCCTGCGCGAGCGCTTCCCGAACTTGCAGGATCCGCCCAGCGACGACATCTGCTACGCCACCACCAACCGACAGGCCGCGATCAAGCAGATTGCCCCGCAGGCCGACCTGGTCATCGTCGTGGGTTCGGCGAACTCCTCCAATTCGGTGCGTCTGGTTGAGGTCTCCTTGGATCATGGCGCGAAGGCCGCCTACCGGGTGGACTTCGCCAATGAGGTCGACGAGAGCTGGTTCGAGGGCGTGTCCACCGTCGGCGTGACCTCCGGTGCCTCGGTGCCCGAGGTACTCGTGCGCGAGGTCATCGACCTGCTGGCCGAGTACGGCTTCACGGATGTCGCCGAGGTCACCACTGCCGAAGAAGACATCATCTTCTCGTTGCCCAAGGAAATCCGCGGGAAGCTGAAGGAAAACGGGGACGACGCCCGCGCCCTGGGCGGCCGCGGTGCCAGCCCCGCCTCCCGCTAAGCAACACGCTGTACCACTAGACCCTGCGAAATAAAGGTAGAATTCTTTCCCGTGGCTTTAACTATCGGAATCGTCGGGCTGCCCAATGTCGGCAAGTCCACCATGTTCAACGCGCTGACCCGTGCCCAGGTGCTGGCGGCCAACTATCCCTTCGCAACCATCGAACCCAACGTGGGTGTCGTACCGTTGCCCGACGAGCGCTTGAAGGTGCTGGCCGGGATCTTCGGTTCCGAGCGCATCCTGCCCGCCACGGTGTCTTTCGTGGATATCGCCGGCATCGTCAAGGGCGCCTCCGAGGGTGAAGGGCTGGGCAACAAGTTCCTTGCCAACATCCGCGAGGCCGACGCGATCTGCCAGGTCACCCGCGCCTTCGTGAACGATGACGTAATCCACGTCAACGGCAAGGTGGACCCGGAATCCGATATTGAAACCATCGCCACCGAGCTGATCCTCGCCGATCTGCAGACCATTGAGAACCAGCTGCCGCGCCTCGAGAAGGAACTGCGCAGCAAGAAGATCGAGAAGTCCTTCCTCGACACCGTCAAGGCCGCCCAGGCCGTGCTGGAAGAAGGTAAGACCCTGTACGCCGCCGGTGCCGCGGCGGGCGTGGATCTGGCCGAGCTGGCCCCCATGCAGCTGATGACCACCAAGCCGTTCATCTACGTGTTCAACACCGATGAGGCCGGGCTGGCCGACGAAGAGATGAAGAGCAAGCTAGCGCAGATGGTCGCCCCGGCCGAGGCGATCTTCCTCGACGCACAGTTCGAGGCCGAGCTGGCCGAGCTGGAAGAGGACGAGGCCGCGGAGATGCTGGCCGACGCCGGGATTGAAGAGTCGGGCTTGGATAAGCTGGCCCGCGTCGGCTTCGACACCCTGGGTCTGCAGACCTACCTGACCGCCGGCCCGAAGGAAACTCGCGCCTGGACCATCCGCAAGGGCGCCACCGCCCCGGAGGCCGCCGGCGTGATCCACACCGACTTCCAGCGCGGCTTCATCAAGGCCGAAGTTGTGGCCTTCGACGATCTGGTGGAGGCCGGTTCGGTCGCCAATGCCAAGGCTGCGGGTAAGGCCCGCATCGAAGGCAAGGACTACATCATGCGCGACGGCGACGTGACAGAGTTCCGCTTCAACGTCTAACACCCATGATTTGAGTGCATTGCGCCCCGGTCGTTATCGACGGCCGGGGCGCAGTTGTATCTGATCTCAAGTACAGACCATGCACGGTATAAAACAACGGTGATATGCGTAGAGTTGGTGAATTGCGGACAGAAAGGTGCGTCCTGAACCGACGTCTGGTGGGTGCAGATTGATGCTGCGCGTCGGGTCTTGCGGGGTTAAACCCCGTCATTCGGAGCACTTCTTGTCGACAAAGTAGCAGGCGTCCCGACAGCAAAATCGCGGGTAGATTGCTCCTGAGCCGCGAGCGATGTTTGAGTTGCGAATGCTGTTCACTGTCGACCCCGAACCTCGCGACTGCAGACGCGTGGCCATCGATATGTCGAGTTATTGGGCGCGCCGGTCCCACGAACGCATGTAAGTGGCGGATGATTGGCTTGACCGTCATGTTGGTTCGTTGAATGAGGAGTGCACTCCACGGGGTTGGGTCTAGCAGAACAAGTGGAGAAGTGTTCTGCAGATCAGGGGCTAGCCGGAACGTATATGACATATGTGCCTGAAGTGGTTGGGGAATATCGCCTTCGAGAGCTATGCGAGCAGGTCAGCAATACTCCGCCGATGCTCGTTGGACCTACCGGTGCTGGCAACCAGAAAGTCTCAAAGATCGGGCATGACCAAATAAAAACTTCAAAAGCCGGCACCATCCGGAACGACTTAGAATCGGTTGGTGCCGAGATCTTGCCAGTGGATGTGAGGGCGGCCTGATGCGCGAACGTTATTACACCGCGGCATGGGAATGGGGGTGTTGCGGTACGCCGCTTCACGTTGGTGATGACGTAGAGCTGGAGGTGCAATATGAGTCCGACTACGCCGGGATAATGCGCGCCGAACTTGCTTCGGTGTTGTCAGCGTCCTTGACGGGAGTGGAGACGCGCCACGATGACGACATGGTCGTTCGACGCGGTCGCATAGTCGCACTCGACGGGGTAATCAGCGATACGAAGTGGGTAGTAACGCCTCGGACTACACAAGATCCGCCGATCCATTCCATGGGCAACGGTGCCATCGTTAGTTTTGGCAACACCGCGCCGGGGGAGGCAGAGGGCACGGCCGTTGAAGGGACGAGTCGACTAGTGCCGGTCGCGGCGGTCCCAGATGCTGATACGCAGCCTGCGGGGACAGAGCCAGACCTCACTGTCTACGGTGAACAGATCACCGCTGCACTTAGTGGATATGTGATCACGCTCGAAGTACCTTGAAGCGGCCGTACGATGGCAATTTCGCTCATGTGTCCCGGATTCGAGAGTGTGGCGCTAGGACCAAGGGACGGAATATGGGGAGAACGTTGACGCCCACTGACAGATGCGCGCTGATTTGCCCCGATGAGTTCCTTATGCCGAGAACCGAGACCATATCAGACTCTGCGGTGCGAGTGATGTTGGGTCCCAGCACTGTAGTAGAACTCTTGAGCAACCTGAGGTGCCCTTGCGACATCGACCAGGCTGCGGAACACCTCGGCGACCAAACTGACACGATCGCACTGATACGGAGCGCATAATGATGGTGGAATATCGGGTTTCGCCCGCGGTAGATGATCGGGCCCTTTCGGCCCTCCATCATAGGGCGTTCAGTTCGGGCTTGACGACAGTCGTTTCATGGACTGCCCGCCTGAGGCAGCACAGCCTATGCTGGGTGACCGCCGAAGATGAAACTGGGCTTATCGGATTCGTTAACGTGATCGGTGACGGCGGTGAGCACGCATTCGTTCTCGACACGGCAGTGCTGCCGGCACGTCAGGGAGAAGGTGTCGGACGGCGTTTGATAGAAGTCGCGGTCGAGGCAGCGCGGTCGCTCGGCTGCAAGTGGCTCCACGTCGACTTTGAGCCAGACCTCGAGACTTTCTATCTGGACGCGTGCGGATTTCGACCGACACAGGCAGGTCTGCTCCGGCTCAGGTCCTGATCCTGCTCCGTACCAGTACTTGGTCCAATACCGCCTCAAGGTGTGGTTCCTATGATTCTCAAAGCCCCGACTTCAGCTGTGAAAGCCAGAGTAGTCGCATTGTTGACTTAGTTTTCTGAATGGTGTCGTTTTGTTTTGTACGAGCGTCGCAGGTGACCGGTTACTTTCTGAGGAGCTAGGTGGAAGCGTCCGCGGTGGGGAAGCTGCAATAATCGCTGACGTAGGAGTTGTGACTAGCGGTATCAAGGCGGCGGTCTCCTTGGCGCTCGCAGGGCAACTGACCGGGTTCGTTGTTAACTGCAGCGAAGCTGCGGCCCCAGCGCAATGCTGAGCCAACTGGACTGTAGTTGGCGACAATCAATTCCGAATGACTGCACCTAAGCACTTTGTGGCACGGGTTTGCAGGCCCGCTGGAGCAGCAGGCAGGCGCATTTGGGGTGAGAGGCCCTTACGATTGGAGTGTAAAGCCTCCCGTGAGCTCGATGGCACCCGAAGATGAGGCAGTTTCCTGTGGTCTGTGGTGGACGTCAGATTTTATGAGGGGAAATTAGCGTGGCGCATATTGTCTCGGTGAATGTCGGTACGAGCCGGCCGAACCGTGCAAAGAACACTCCGACCGGCATCCACAAGCAGCCAGTGGATCAAATTGAACTGCGACCGCCGGGCCCGAAGCACGGTGGACTTGGTAGCGGCGTCGTGGGGGACTTCATCGGCGATCGGCAGCATCACGGTGGTGACAACCAGGCCGTGTACGCGGTCGCGCGTGAAGAACTTGACTGGTGGGGTAGTGAGCTCGGCCGTCGGCTAGATGACGGCATGTTCGGCGAGAACCTCACCACCGTAGGCCTCGATACCGACCATGCGCTGATCGGCGAACGCTGGCAGGTGGGCGAGCAGGTAGTGCTCCGGGTCGAAGGGCCGCGAATCCCATGCGGTACCTTCCGTATGCATATGGGCGAAGCCGGCTGGCTCAAGCGATTCGTCGCCCACGGCCTGTCGGGCGCGTATCTGTCGATCGAGCGGCCCGGGGTGGTCAAGGCTGGCGACGCGATTACCGTCCTGTCCCGTCCCGACCATGGGATCGATGTGCCGACGGTTTTCCGGGCGTTCTACGACGACATTGAGGCGATGCGCGCAGTCGTCGAATCCGGCGTGTTGTCCGATCCAGAGGAGACTGCCGCGCTGGCTGCGCGACTCGAAAGCCTTAGCCGTACTCGTTGATGACCGAGTTAAACAAAGTGGTCGTGCCGTACCATCACGTTCAAATCTCGCGACCTGGTCCTGCTCCAATGGACCCCAACTCGACTACCAACGGACCGACTTCTCTCAGCAGTGAATCTTTCCAACTTGATTGTTCACTTCTTCCACGCGCAGTAGGTGCACGTGGCTGATGCCGAATATCGCAACTGCTCGGTAATACTCAGCTCCGAATTGCTATAGTGCCTCGGGCTTTGCCGTGAGGTATGCAAACGCGAGCGTGAAGTCGAAATTCGGGGAGTCGGACGCCCGTAACTGCGTAGCAAATTTCGGCCATTTTGAACCACAAACGGCCGACGAAATATACGCCCACTTACTCGTCGGTGCTCGATTGTGAAGCCCGCAAGTTTGGATATGCCCTGATTACTTCCCTTTTCCGTTATGGTCGATGAGTTGTGACACATCGGTGCATATCGGCGTTGGGATTGGAGCAGAACGTGTCCATTGCACTCAAAGTTGGCGTTCCGCAGCAGTATCTCGGGGCTGATCCAGTTATCGAAAGCGGAGACCCGGAGATATGTGCACTTTCCTCCGAACTTAGGACAGTCCATGGAAGTGACGAAGAGTTTGCCAAGGCAGCGTTCGACTGGGTGCGTGACAACGTGGAGCACTCTATTGACGCTCTGAACCCGTTGGTTACTTTGTCATCCACGGAAGTTCTCCGAGAACGCGTAGGGCTTTGCTACGCGAAATCGCACCTTTTAGTAGCCTTGCTTCGTAGCCAAGGCATACCTTCAGGACTGTGCTATCAGAGGCTTCACAATGCCGGTGGGCATGTTCTGCACGGCCTCGTTGCTGTCTATTTGTACGGCTCGTGGCATCGCTTGGATCCCAGAGGTAATAGACCGGGCGTGAGTACCACCTTCTCCTTGAACGGGGAGGATCTGGCTTACGAAATTGATGAGAGTCTCGGCGAGGTTGACTACCCGCAGGTGTTACGGTTCCCGGCCGTGAATGTCGTACACGCGCTACGGGGTTCTCAAGATGTGCTTGTCCTTTGTGACGGTGGCTTGCCATCCGAACTCAGCGCCGAAAGCGAGCTACAGGGATGATGGATCGGATTGCAGTAGTGCAAATCGGGCAGTGGCAAGGATCTGGAGCTTCAACTGCTCAACGACTGCATCGAGGGGCTCAACGCTTGGCCGAACTGGTACCGGCCGATAGCCGCCATGTTGTCGCCGTAGCGGACCACGTTGGCAACTTGAGGAACGGGATCCGCAACATCGATGTCCTGGCCGATCATTTGCGTGCAGCGAGCGAGGTAATAGGTTCCATACCACGCGGTGAGTTAATTGTGACGGTTGGAGGGGACTGCGGTATTGAGCTTGCTCCCATCGAGGCGGCCATTTCGCGCTCGAAAGGTCGAATGGCAGTCGTGTGGCTCGACGCGCATGCAGATCTGAATAATTCGATGACTTCTCCGTCAGGTGCATTTCACGGCATGGTTCTTCGTACGTTGATGGGGGACGGCCCGAGCGAATTGCGAACGTCCGAGGTTCTGGCGCCGAACCAAGTAATTCTCGCAGGTGCAAGGGCGCTTGATGTCGGCGAGCAAGCCTTCGTCGAGACACACCAAATTCCACGGCTTCGAGTCGCCGATATGGCCGATCCGAGAGGACTTGTTGACGCAGTGAGGGGCACCGGTGCCGACTCGGTTTACCTCCATCTCGACTTCGACGTCCTAGATCCCACCGTATTCACAGCCGTAGGGTCACCTGAACCATCGGGGCTAGGCCTCGATGAGTTACTGGCCGCCGTACAGGCGCTGCTTGCAGAGTTCCGATTGGCAGGAGTTGGGCTCACTGAGTATGAGCCGTCTTCAGGTGATCTGTGCCATGACGACATTCTTCGCCGGATCGTGGCCGGTATTTTCGACTCCGATAGCCAGCGAGCTGACCGAAAAGTAGAATGCTGAACGAATCAGCGACGGGAACAGCGTCGTGGTATTGCTAGGACCGGCTCGTATTAGCGGTCCTCGCGGCGATCGCCAACGAGTTGGTGGCCGGTCTGCCAAGCAATCGCTCGAGGTCGGTACTGGAGTTGTGCAACAGACCGTGGCGAATGCTTGAAGCTATCGAAGCCAGCATCGGAGGCTGAAACGGCAGAAGGCGCCGGTCGTTAAGCACACGGTCGCGGTATTCGCCCAGTCCAATCGACTGGTGTGTTACTCCGACATGGCTGGCCACTGTAGCCGCAGTCAGTGGTTTGCCGACCAGTTCGTATATGCGCTGACGATGATTGTCGGGGGAACTGGCGACTCGCGCCGCGACTTCTGCGAGATCTGCGCGTGCTACTGAAGAAATTGCACCATCGCCGAACGGTGATTCCAACCCGCCGGCCGTCCATGCAAGTAGTGCGCCAAACAGTTCCGCGTAAATCCCGTTGCGGAGAATCGTCCATTGGATGCCGCTTTCACGTAGCATTCGTTCGGTTACCCGATGTGCTAATGCAAAACCCAGATGATCGCCTGCGCCCGTGACACTCGTATATACAATATGCGACACCCGATCACGAACGGCGGCACTGATCAGGGCCTTGTGTCTGGCGATAACCACATCGTCTTCGGCGTATCCGGCCGAGACGAGCACCAAGGTAGAAACACCGGTAAGTGATAGCGTTGCAGGCTCGTCGAAGTCCATGTGACGCTGATCGTTTGCGGGCGTTCTGCTCGCACCAACGACTGGTGAATTCATCTGTTGTAGTTGGTCGACGATCGCCGATGCGAGCATGCCAGTTGCACCAGTAACTAGGATCATTTCCTTTAGCTCTTTCTTTATGGTTCTCTTTAGTAACTACCCCCAGTTTGCTGGGGCGAGGAAGAGCCCACAAGGAGGCAGTTTCGTGTCACTGAGGCACAGCGAAGTAACCACGGGTGCGGCTGAGCTCGACCCATGCGGACAACCCAGCCACACGGACTGCGGGATCAGAGACGTGCTTGATCGCGTCGGAGATAAGTGGTCTGTGCTTGTCATCGTCGAACTCTCAACGAGGATTCGACGATTCCGAGAGCTTCAACGCGCCATCGATGGAATATCACAGCGAATGCTGACACTCACGCTTCGTAGGCTCGAACGTGATGGTCTCGTGGTGCGTACGGTTTATCCAACGGTGCCCGCACAGGTCGAATATCGGCTGACCGAAACTGGCCAAAGCCTGACTTTCCTGGTTAAGGCGCTCGCCGACTGGTCCTTGGCACATCGGCAACTCATCGCCAAGTCTCGCGAGAAATACGATGCTGAACACCCAGAAAATGAAATACGCTAACCCAATCCGGCACGGAGCGATCTCGGAGCGAGGGCAACGTCTGAAGATACCAAATGCGCTCTAGCTAAGTAGCCTCTGACTTGTTCGTATTGCTGGCTCACTATGGCATAAAGACCGCGATAGTCAAGGCTTCGTTATCGACAACCCAGCTTGAGAAGTTTGGGCCGATTGCCCTAGCCAGATCCGGTGAGTGTACCCGCAATAATTACTACCGATATGGTTGAACTATGGCGAATATCGCGGCCGATGCCCTCTACGAAGTGACGTACCGTTCTACCTGGGGTGCCACCGATGGGCCGATAGGCCACCTGGTCATTCGCCGGCTCGATGACCACGAGGTCGTCGCTGAAGTTCCAGCGGCTTCGGAAGAAGAAGCCAGGGACCTCATTGAGCGTGCAGAGACTCAGGTTCGGGGTGATGCTTCTGCCTTCGAGAGCGCATGGGGGATTGCCGGGGAGCTGATAGCTGACCCGGGGCCGGATGTTGTGCGGATAGGGAACCTGAAGGAACCTGCGCGTGATCGAAGTACAGGAGTTCGCGTCACAGAGATTGACGAGCGCTTCACGATCTTTCCGGAAAGCAGCGAGGTCTTCGCCGCCGATCAGCAGTGGCTTGCTCAACAGCTACATCCACTCATATCGGTACGGCTCAGCGCCGTGGAGTCGGGAATGCACGGTGTGGCGCATTTTTTGAGTCCCGTCGATGACGAACTTCTGTTCCAGCGACCGGAGGCCGGCCAACGCAGCGATTACATGGCGGAGAACTGGTTGATTTTTCAAACAGATCACCACGGACAATACCGTTACCTCGGTGATCCGGACGCGTTGAAACTAGGTGACTTATCGTCAGGCGTGCGTGAGCGGGCACAGGCTGAACTGGCCGGCGCCAAGACTCGGTGGGAGAGTTACGGTCGGTTGCTCTGGGGCGATGCCAACGATCCCGCGAAGCCTCGCGAAGGATGGGGCGAAGACATCGCCTTCATCGACCAACTGGGCGGAGAGCCCGGGTATGGAAACTGGACCGGCTATCCACCGCCGCAGGCGCTGAGCCTCGACACAGGGGACCCTGTCTCGCCGGTGCTGACGACGGCCGCTGGGAAGCCGCTACGATTTATTGGCGCCACTGCCGGCTACCCATGGCGGGAGGCGGGGGCCGATGCGATCTTGCTTTTCGTCGAATCCGAATCCGGCCTCGTAGCGCTGACATTCGACTGGAGTTAAGGGCAACGACCTAGGTAATGTCGCGGAAATGCCGTCGGGTGACCAGCACGGCCAGCGCGGCAATGAGAAAGAGACCCCCGGCGATCGCGAACGGTTGCTGATAGCCCAGCTGCCGAGCCAGCACACCGCCTAGCCCCGCGCCGATGATTAGTCCGGAAATGCTGAAAAGGCGGCTGACCGACAGAACGCGTCCCATCAGGGAGGGCGGGGTGATCTTCTGGCGCACGGACGACGCCAAAATATTCCATATCACCGCGTGCGCAATATAGAGGGCCAGCGCAACTCCCACGAGCACAGGGTGGCCGCTCATCGAGATGGTCACAAACGCTACAGCGCCAAGGAGCAAAGCGCCGATGATGGTGTTTTCGTACCCGAACCGACGTCGAAGCGGCGCCGCGAGGATACTGCCAAGCAGTCCGCCGAGGGCAGATACGGACAGTAACAGGCCGTAGCCAAGAGGGGTCAGCCCCAACGTACCCTGCGCGTAAAGGACAAGATACGAGAATGGGATCATGTAACCGATGCTGGCTAGGAAACCGACGAGAACCAGAACCCGGGCCGCGCCATGATGCCATGTCCACCGCAATCCTTCGGCGACGTGTTTCGCTACGCGCATACGAGAGGCGTCCGGCGCGATCGGGGGAGGCTTGTAGTCTCCGCGGATCGTCGTGAACGTTAGCCCGGCACCAAGAAAGGCGAGGCTGATCAACGCGGTGGGGGCCACGGCCGAGAAGACGAAAGTTAGGCCACCAAGCGGTGGCCCAATGAACTCATCCACCACTATTTGGGTTCCGGCAATTTGTGAGTTGGCTCGGTCCAGCCGTTTGGTCGGGACGGCTTGTTGAACTATGGCGACGGCGGCGTTATCGGCCATCGTCTCCACGACCCCGAGCGTCGCATTAACGACGAGCAGCGCAAGGAACGTGGTGGAACCCGAAAGGCTCAGGAGCGTCAACCCGGCGAAGAGCAGTGCCCGTGCAATGTTCGCCCAATACAGGATCCGCCGCCGGTCGAACGAATCAACCATCACCCCGACCCCGAGTACGGATAGCAGGCGCGGAAGTGAGTAGCTCATGGCCAGGGCCGCAATTTTGACCGGATCGTCCGTCACGGTGGTTGCCAGCAGCGGCACGGCGACGAATGCGAGACCGTCGGCCAAGTTTGCCAGCGCGTTACCGGTCCAAATCCGGTGATAATCACGCATGGTGCTCCTCGGCTCGTGGTTTCTGGTTGTGTCAGCCAACGTAGTCAGCCTATCGGCACCTCCTGCCGTTGAATGCTGACATACTGGGTGCCATGAGCGGCACAGCGTGGAACCCGAGCCCAACTGAGCAACAGTTAATCGACGCGCTCGCCGAGGCCGTGCGCGAAGCACTGCTACGGCTACGCGAAGAGACCGACGAATCGCCCCAAACTGTTGCGTTGGTGACCACCGGAGACCTGTTACGCCCGTATCTCAGCGTGACCCTCCCGGGCGAGGACCCATGGAATTTCGCCGACGCCCGCTACGCCATCCTCGGCGACGAGCATCTGGCGAAACTCACCGAGCAGTGGGACTTACTCGGCGATCCGTCCGAGCTAGGACTGGCGGATCTCGACGGCGAGTTGGACCGACGGCTTCGCCTCATGGAGCAGGCGCTGCGGGACTTAGACTGTGCCGGGGCGTTCGGGCGGGGCGAGGCACGCCGCCACGTACTCCTGTTGACCGAAACCATGCCGCCGGATCCGGCGACCTCCGGTTCCACTCGTCGACTTAACCCGGCAGGAGACCTGCTTCAATGTTGGATTCAACAAGCCTGCGAAGAACCCGGCCTGTCGCTGGATCTTGTCGCGGCCGAAGAATTATCTGAAACTCCCGACCAGGTCCTGCCCGCGCCAACGAATGCACTGGCGCAACTCTGGGGGACGAGTCCGGGTCTCTACCTGGCCGATGGCACCACGATCTATGGACCACACTCGTTGGCCGAACGCAATGCGACCTTTGAGGTCGCCGAGTACGCACCGGGATGGGTGCTGATCGGAGACGACAGCGGCGGGATTGGCTACCTCATGCGTGCTGGCGGTACCATCTTCGATCCCACGCTCGAACCTAGAGCCAGCGACGTCTATGCGCTGGATCTCGGAGCCTTGGAGGAGGATGTTGCGGGCGTCGGCGACTGGGTCACGGATGACCTCTATGGATGGTTGGTTCGACGGTAAACGCCTGTTCACTTGCGGAGTCTTTGCTGGCAGGATGGGTTTATGCTCACCCTAGAAAAAGTCGACGTGAACGGTGCCGATCGTGCCGCCCTACTGGATTTCATGACCAGCCACCACTTCCCCTTTCATGTGCGTTCGCGGCTCAGCGTCATGGACGTGCAGGAAATGATCGACGACGGCGACTTTCACGACGCGGAGCATGAGAGCCACTGGCTGATTCACCCCGAGCACGGGCGCATCGGACTTGTGCGCCTGGAAGACCTGGAAGATCCCACGCCGCTATTTGACCTGCGGCTGGCCACGTCGTGGCGCGGTCAAGGGCTGGGCGAGCAGGCGCTGAACGCGATTACGAGCTATGTCTTCGGCCGTTTCGGCGAGGTCACCCGCTTCGAGGGGCAAACCCGTGAAGATAATATCGCCATGCGTAAGGTCTTCGAACGTTGTGGTTGGCTCAAGGAGGCTCATTACCGGGAATCCTGGCCGGTAGCTGGCGCGCCGGCGGTCGCCAGTGTCGCCTATGCGATTCTGCGTCGGGACTGGGAGACGGGTACGACCACTACCTTTGAATGGAACGATCTTGACTGAACAGAGTCCGCTGTATGTCATCGACCCAGAGACCTTGCGCGAAGTGGCCACCGACTCGGCGCGGATCCAGAGTTTACTGAACCAGCCGTCGCAGGATCTCGACGCGGCGCAACGGGTGGCGCTGTTACGCATTGGCGGCAGGCTCGAGGAAGCCGAGCTACTCGCGCTCACCCAACTCGATGGGCCCTCCGGGGTCGAGAAACTAGTCCGTCAACCTCGAGAGGCAAGTTCGTCCCAGGCACGCTGGTTGCTACGTCTTGCCACCGTTTGGCAGTGGCAAGGCGCCTACTCCCGAGCCGATGAGTGCTACGGGGCGGCGCTTGAGTGTTTCACCGCGACGACAGAGCCGGCGGATCCACGAACTTACGCGATGGACGTGGCATTCGCCTACCAGCACTACGGCAAGTCGCTCTTCAAACAGGGACACTACCGTGAGGCCGAGTCCTGCTTTGCACAGGCCGAGAGCTTGCGGCGCGAGCATCGAGCCGGGCAGGAGATGATTGACTCCTCGGTGTTGGCGTTACGCGCAACCCGGCGCCGTCGCGCAAACCTCTAGGCCACGGCCGGTTTCCCGTACCGCGGCAAATTGGCACGAGCGCTGCTTCATCGTAGGCTGAGCCCATGCACACCGACCAAGCGTTGCAGTTGCGCGCCGCGAACCTGCCGGAAGACATTCCATCGATACTCCAGATCTGGCGAAGCGCAGTGGAAGCTACGCATCATTTCTTATCGCAGTCAGAGATCGGGGCGCTCGCCGAACTCATCGAAAATATGTATCTGGACCAGGTGCAGGTCACCGTGGCCCTGCGCGGTGCGAAACCCGTGGGATTCAGCGGCCTCGCCGACGGCAAGCTGGAAATGCTGTTCGTCGCGCCGGAGGCCTTCGGTTGCGGGGTGGGGAGCGCGTTGGTGCACGAAGCGCTCGCCGCGCATCCGCACCTTGAAGTGGATGTGAATGAGCAGAACCCGCAGGCACACGGCTTCTATACGCATCTGGGTTTCGAGCAGATCGGGCGCAGTGAACTCGACGGGCAGGGTAACCCGTATCCGCTGCTACACCTTCGCTATAGCGGACCACGCCAATGAGTATCGGCGGTGCCCCGGTGCTACAACGCGGATCCGGCATTCCGGTGGTGATGGTGCATGGCAATGGGGTCGATCACCGTTGCCTGCTCCCGTTGGACCCTGCCTTCGCGCAGCCCGGGGTCTTTCGTCGGGTCTACGTCGACCTACCCGGTTTCGGGCAAACCCCGGCGCTGACCGACCGTGGCGGCCTGCCGCAGCTCGCCGACTGGCTCGAGGGCACGGTGCGGGAGGTGGTTGGCACGGAGCCCTTTGCGATCGTCGGACAATCAATGGGCGGACTCTTGGCCACCGAGATCGCCGACCGCCTGCCCGGGCAGGTGCTGGGCGTGGGCCTGTGCGCGCCGGTGGTGTACCCGCAGGCCGAACGGCGCACCCTGCCCGAACGGTGCATCTTGCACTCCGAGCCGCGACTACTGGCTAGCCTTTCCGCGGCCGATGCGGAGAACTATGCGGAAATGTCGGTGGTGCAAAGCGAGGCGAACTACCAGCGCTTCGAACGCTTCGTGCTTCCCGGAATCCGGGTGGCGAACGTGCGGGCCATGGCGAAGCTGGCCCGTGAATACACTCTGCCGCGGCTGCCGGTGGAGGGCGCCGGTCAATGGCCGCACGGGGTGATTATCACCGGTCGGCAGGATCAAGTGGTCGGCTACCAGGATCAACGAAGGCTCCGCGACCGGTTCGCGACGGTCGAGCATGTCGAACTGGACCGAGCCGGACATAACGTGCACATCGATCGGCCGCGGCGGGTGCTGGCGGCGATGCGTAATTTTGCGGCCGCAGTGGCCGCCGAGGCGAAGGAGACGGGACAGTGAGCCAGCAACGAATCGTGATTCTAGGCGGTACCGGGGCGATGGGTGCGGCCACCGCCGCACGTTTCGCCCGTGCCGGCTGGCGTGTCGAGGTGACCGGACGGAACGCGGAGTTATTCCCGGAGCCACTGCGAGAGCTCGGGGTGCGCTTCCACGCCCTTGACCGCGCCGATACCGCCGGGATCGGCCAGCTGCTGTCAGATGGCGCCGATCTATTGGTGGACATGGTGTGCTTCGACGCCCAACGAGCCGATGAACTGCTTCGGTGGGCGGCCGACTGCACCTCGAGTGCGGTGATCTCCTCGCGTGCCGTCTACACCGACGCGGAGGGACGACATGTCAACGCCGAGCAGCCACCCGAGTTTGCCGGGCCGGTACCCGAATCCCAGTCCTGCGTCGCTCCCGGCGCACGGGATCTGGACCCGTTCACCCGAGAGGGCTACGCCCCGTGCAAACGCGCCATGGAGCTACGGGTTCTGGAGAGCGGGGTGCCGGTTAGCGTGCTGCGCCCGGGAAAGGTGCACGGAGCCTGGGCCCGCAACGCACGCACCGCTGGGATCGTCGAAGCCATGCAAGGAAACCCGCCTGAGCTTCGGGTGTCGAGTTTGGAGTCGGTGCAGTCGCTGACTGCGGCGGCCAACGTGGCCCAACTGCTCGAACTCGTTGCCGCTCACCCCGCGTCGCGCGTGCTGAATGCGGCCGATGCCCACCCGGTGACGGCCCGCGCGGTTTTTGAGCGGATCGCGCACACGGTGGGCTACACAGGGGAGGTGCAAGAGGCCGGAGATGGTCCGTCCACTCTCGCTAATCCCTTTGCCTCGGCCCACCCGTTCGAGCTGGATACCAGCGCCGCGAAAGAGCTGGGGTATCGCCCGGCGGATAGCTTGTCGCTCGTGGCCGAGGAGGTGCAATGGGTGCTGGATTCCCAGCGTGCCGGGGCGCTTCATGGGAGGATGGGAGCATGAGTGAAAATACCCGATCCCTTCGTGAAGTGAGCGTCGAACGCACCGAATCCTGCCGCTACCGGGCGACCAGCGCCGAAACCGGTGCCAGCGTCGAATTCGGTCAAGGGGAGGGGCTGCTGACCCCGGTGGAGCTACTGTTGGCCGCCATAGCCGGCTGCTCGGCCATTGACGTGGATGTGGCGACCACCCGCCGCACCGAACCGGAGAAGTTCGAGGTGGCCGCCAGCGGGTACAAGGTGACCGAAGATGGGGCCAGCAAAATGGAGGACATCACCATGTCCTTTGACCTGAAGTTCCCGGATACCGAGGACGGCCGCAAGGCCCGGGGTATGGTCGAGCGCATCGTGAAGCTCTCCCACGACAAGTACTGCACCGTTTCGCGCACCGTGGAGCACGGCGCGAGCGTGCGGAGCATCGTCGAAACCGATCAGGCGTAGCCCGAAAGCGTAGCGCAATGAATTCCGAGGTGCTTCGATCGGTGGCCCTGTTCGCACTGGCCGCGCTCGCCGAAATCGGCGGGGCCTGGCTGGTGTGGCAAGGGCTGCGCGAGCACCGCGGCCTGCTCTGGGTCGGGGGCGGGGTGGTGCTGCTGGGTCTCTATGGCGTGGTGGCCACCCTGCAGCCGGATGCGAATTTCGGACGTATCCTCGCGGCCTATGGCGGGGAGTTTATCGTCGGCTCGCTGGCGTGGGGTGCGGTGCTCGATGGCTACCGCCCGGACCGGTTTGACCTCATCGGCGCCGCCATTTGCCTTGTGGGCGTCGGCGTCATTATGTACTCGCCACGAGGCTAATCTTCGCTGGGTGAAAAGCCTCCATGGCTCCTTGCTGAAAGTTTCATGAACATGGATCCGTAGCGATTTCCGGGGATGTTCCTCGTAGATCGTGGATTTTGCCAATATTTGCCACGGATTTCGCGCTTGGGTTGAGTTCGCACCGTGTATTGCGTCGTTCGCGCTCAGTATTCCGCCCTAGTCAGGGCGGACTCCTCGTCGTAGGGTCAAGGTGTCCCCACGTTTAAGGAGCAGTGATGCAAACTCAGAACGTTTTCGGCAACATCGATTGGGCGCTGTTGACACAAAGGGTTGTCACCGCGCTGATTATTCTCCTCGTCACCTGGCTATTGGCCAAGATCATCAAATGGGCCATCGGCAAGCTAGTGACCAGGGTGAAATTCCTTCAGAAACAAGGCAACGACGGAGCGCAACTAGGCCAGTCACTTGGCAAGGTCGCGAGCCTGATCGTTTGGTTGTTCGGCTTGGTGGCCATCCTGCAGCTGTTCTCGTTGACTGAGGTACTATCCCCGGTGCAGAACCTGCTCACAGGGGTTATGGCCTTTATCCCGAACCTTATTGGTGCGGGCTTCATCTTCTTTATCGGTTACGTCATCGCCAATATCGTCCGACAGCTGGTTGTCACCGCGCTATCGACCGTCGACTTCTCCGCCCTGGTCAAGAAATTCTCCAAGGACCGCGAGGAGCTCGATGAGGCCGCCAGCCGCGAGGCCCAAGGCAAGATCGTCGACGTCTTGGCTAACGTTCTATTTGCTCTGATCTTGCTGGTCGTGGCCATTGCCGCCCTGCAGGTGCTGGGTCTGGAAGCTATCTCCGGTCCTGCACAGCGCATGCTCGAACTGGTACTGGCCGCCATCCCACAGGTGCTGATGGCACTGGTGCTGCTGGCCATCGGTATTATGATCGCCAAGTTCGTTGGGCAGCTGCTCGAATCCACCCTGCACGGGGTGGGCACCGACCGGGCCGTCGCCGGCTGGGGCATCGTGCCGGAGGGGCAGAGCGCCTCGGGCATTATCGCCACCATCGTGCGCATCGCCATTGTGCTCTTCTTCGGTGTGATGGCCGCACAGATGCTGAACTTCCCGGCGATCACCAACATCCTCAACGAGGTGCTGGCGCTGGGTGGCCGGGTGCTCTTCGGCGGCCTGATCATCGCCGCCGGTTTCGTCGTGGCCAACGTGATCAGCAAGTTCATGGCCGACGGCACCGCCTCGAAGATCGTGCGCTACACCGCGATCGCCCTGTTCGTGGCCATGGGCCTGCGCTACATGGGCCTGGCCGATTCGATCGTGAATATGGCTTTCGGCGCGGTAGTCATCGGTGCGGCGCTGGCCGCGGCACTGGCCTTCGGCCTCGGTGGACGCGACGCAGCGGCCAAGGTGCTGGCCAAGTCCAAGCTGGGCGAGGAGAACGGACCTACGGGTACCGACCTGCCGGATACCGATCCGTTCCGCTAAAGCTCAGGCTCGATCAACCGACGATCGGCACTATCGGGGGATCGCCCACCACATGGTGGGCGGTCCCCTTGCCTTTGCCCGGGGATTACTGGTGCAACGGCAGTTCGCGGGCCGAGAGCGGCCGCGGGTCACTGGCCAGCCGGGAGTACATCAGGGTATCCACGCGTTGCCCGTCGATGAGGAACTTGCCGCGCTCGCGGCCCTCGCAGATGAACCCGGCCCGTTCGGCCACCCGCCGCGAGCCCGGATTATTCACGCGCAGCCCCAACTCGAGGCGGTGGATCCCGTGCGTGTCGAAAAGTACCCGAGCCAAGGTGCGCAGCGCCGCGCTGACCACACCGCGACCCCGGTACGCGGCGTGCATCCAGTACCAGACCCAGGCGTTGTTATTGGTGGCATCGATCCCGGCGCTGACCAAACCGGCCAGCCCGTCTTCGGTGGCGATGGCCAGTGGGAGCTGAAGGTTGGCCGGATCCAGCAGCCGGGCCACATACTGCTCGGCTTCGGCCATGGTGGTCACCTGACCTTGCCGAGCCATGGCCGCGGCGTCCGAATCAAAGGCCGCCAACACCGCCTGTGCGTCCTCCGGTTCGAGGGGGCGCAGGAAGATGCCGTCGTGTGGTGCGGCGGGGTGTGCCGCGGTAGAACGTGGTGCGTCGTCGGCATTAGGTTGCTCTAGCTCTGCGGCGGCTGCGGGTAGCGGCTCGCTGGTCGCCGTACCCTGATGAAAGAGCAAACGCCATTCGCCCTCGTGCTTTTGCCACAGCGAACTGCGGTGGGCAGGTACCGAGCCGGTCTCGGAACGCCAGCGCAGCAGCGCGGTCTGTGGGGCCAGCAAACACAGCTGCGGTGCAAGCACTTTGCCGGGGACCCCAGGTCCGGCGTCGGCGGCGGGCTCAGCTTGCAGCAGGGCCACGATGGCGGCGAAATCATAGCTGGTGCCCGAGACGCCGACCTCGGTGAAGTGCGGGTGCAGCAGCTCGCGCAGGGACTTTTCGTCGTGCCGCACGGCCGGATCCAGTAGCCGTGCCTCACTGGCGGTCAGGTGCTCGACGAGGGGAGCGGCGGGGTCGAGAATCTGCGGAAAATCCGTGTGCTGCATGATCACAGTAGATCACGCCGCGAGGCTAAATGCTCACGTCATGGAATTTCGCTTAGTGAGCGGGCTCATGCTTATAATCGCAACAACTTCGCGGGAGCCCACCGATTGGAACGTGGGCTGAGAGGGCCGAACGCCGACCGCCAGACCTGATGCGGGTGATGCCGCCGTAGGAAGGAAGTGTGCCGTCGTGCATATTCTCGTCGTGGGCGCCGGAATCATCGGCCTCGCCACCGCCTTCGAACTCAAAACAGCCGGGCATACGGTCAATGTGATCGACCCCGACCCGGCCGGTGGGGCCAGCCACGCCGCCGCCGGCATGCTTGCCCCGGCCGCCGAAACCGTCTGGGGCCAACACACCCTGCACCCGTTGATGGTGCAGGCCGCCGCCGACTACCCTCAGTTCATCGACCGCATCGAGGCGATCACCGGAGAGCGCCCGGACTACCGGGATAACGCGACACTCGTGGTGGCCGCCGAGGCCGCCGACCGGCAGGCCTTGAACGAACTCGAATCCTTGCAACAATCCCTGGGGCTGCGCACCGAACGGCTGCTGGGTTCGCAGGCCCGGGCGGCCGAACCGGCGTTGGCGGCCAATATTGCCGGGGCCATGCGCTTTGCCGACGATCATCAGGTCGACCCACGCTCGCTGACCGCTATCCTGCTGCGCTACCTGCACGCCGAGCTGGTCCGCGAGCAGGCCATCGAGGTGCTCCGCGAGGCCGGAACGATCAGCGGGGTACGCCTCGCCTCGGGGCGAGTGGTTGAAGGCCACTGCGTGGTATTAGCCACCGGACTCGGTGCGCTGGCCGGTGCCCCGGAGCTACCGCTGCGTCCGGTGTACGGCGACATTGTGCGGCTGCGCCCGCACGGCGGACGGCCGCTGATCGAGCACACGGTGCGCGGGATCGTCAACCGCCGCCCGGTCTACCTGGTGCCACGCCGCGACGGTTCGCTGGTGCTCGGGGCCAGCAGCCGCGAAGACGGCCGCGCCGAGGTCAATATTGGGGCGCTGCACACCCTGCTCGACGATGCCCGGCGCCTGGTGCCCGGGGTGGCCGACGCCTCGCTGTTGGAGGTGATCGCCCGGGCCCGGCCCGGCACCGAGGACGACGTCCCCATTATCGAACGCGTCGAGCAGGGCCTGGTGGTTTCCACCGGCTACTTCCGGCACGGGATTCTACTGACTCCCTTCGCCGCCAAGGCCACCGCCACCCTCGCCACCGGCGGGCAGCTGCCCGCCGCGCAACAAACCACCCTGTCCCTGAGCCGCTTCACCGGCGGCCACCTGCCAGCCCAACCCGTGGAGGCAACCTAAATGCACAGCATCGACATCCAGCTGAACAACCAGGCGCACAGCGTGCCAGCCGGCAGCACCGCCCGCGACCTGATCGCCACGCACACCTCACGTGCACTGGGCGAGGACGGGCGTGCCGTGGACGGCAGCCGCCTCGGGGTCGCCCTCGCCGTGAACGGCGCGGTGCTTCCGCGCGGCAAGTGGGCCAGCTACGCACTCTGTGCCGGGGACCGCCTCGATATCGTCACCGCAGCCCAAGGAGGCTAATCATGAGCACCATCGACCACTTGGCTACCGACACGTTTGAAATCGACGGGCAGCAGTTTAGCTCGCGGCTCATCCTCGGCACCGGCGGGGCCAGTTCGCTGGCCAGTGTCGAACAGGCGCTTCAGGCCTCCGGCACCGAGATCACCACCGTGGCCATCCGGCATTTCGCCGCCGCCGGCTCCGGGTCGGTCTATGAGCTACTGCGCCGCAACAACGTGCGCCCGCTGCCGAATACCGCCGGATGCTTCACCGCCCGCGACGCGTTGCTCACCGCCCAACTGGCCCGCGAGGCGTTGGAAACCAACTGGATCAAGCTCGAGGTCATCGCCGACGAGCACACCCTGCTGCCCGATCCGATCGAGCTGTTTAGCGCCGCCGAGCAGCTGGTGGCCGAGGATTTCACGGTCTTCGCCTACACCAACGACGACCCGGCCCTGGCCAAGCGTCTCGAGGATGTCGGGGTGGCCGCCATCATGCCCGCCGGTTCACCGATCGGCTCCGGGCTGGGCATCCTTAACCCGCACAATATTTCCACCATCGTCGCACGCAGCAACGTGCCGGTGATTCTCGACGCCGGGGTGGGCACCGCCTCGGATGCGGCGTTGGCCATGGAGCTGGGGTGCAGCGCGGTGCTGCTGGCCAGCGCGGTTACCCGCGCGCACAACCCGGCGCTGATGGCTCAGGGGATGCGCGAGGCGGTGCGCGCCGGGCGTGCCGCCCACCTGGCCGGGCGAATTCCGCGCCGTGACGTGGCGCTGGCCTCCTCACCTGCCGAGGGCATGATGCAGACGCTGGTCGGTGAACTGTAGATGCCGCTGCCCCCGTTGGTGGCCCCCGGTCCGCCGCTGTCACCGGATGAGCTGGCCCGCTACGCCCGGCATCTGACCCTGCCCGGGGTCGGTCCCGAGGGGCAGCGCCGCATCCGCAACGCCAAGGTGCTGCTGATCGGCGCCGGCGGACTGGGTGCCCCGATCCTCCAGTATCTGGTGGCCGCCGGCCTCGGCGAGCTGACCGTGATCGACGACGACCGCGTGGAAGCCTCCAACCTGCAGCGCCAGGTCATTCACCGCGAGGCCGACGTGGGCCTGGCCAAGGTGGACTCGGCGGTGCAGGCCGCACACCGGTTGGATGCCGGGGCGCGCGTCACCCCGATCTCCGGCCGACTCACACCGGCAAACGCCCTAGAGCTCTTCGCCGCCCACGATCTGGTCATCGATGGCACCGATAACTTTGCCACCCGCTACCTGAGCAACGACGCCGCCGAGCTGAGCGGTACCCCGCTGGTGTGGGGCACGATCTTCCAGTTCTACGGCCAGGTCTCGGTGTTCGCCCCGGGCCACGGGCCGATGCTGCGCGACTTGTTCCCGGAGATGCCCGACGCCGATTCGGTGCCCAGCTGCGCCGAGGGCGGGGTCTTCGGCGCGCTCTGCGGGGTGGTGGGTGCCACCATGGCCACCGAGGCGCTGAAGCTCATTTGCGGGGTGGGCGAGCCGCTCATCGGACGGCTTTGGTGCTATGACGCGGCCGCGGCCCACACCATGACCCTGCAGCTTGAAGCCGACCCGGACCGTGAACCTGTCCGAGAGCTGGGCCAGTACCAGCAGGTCTGCGCCGCGCCACCGGTGACGGTGCGTGAACTACAGGTCAGCGAACTGGCTGCGCTGCAGGCAGGCGCGACGGTGCACCTGGTGGATGTGCGCGAGAGCTGGGAACGCGAACTGGTGGCCATCCCCGGCAGCATCCATGTGCCACTGGACCGGGTCTTGTCCGAAGGGTGGGCGGCGTTGCCGGACCCGCCGGAAGATTGCGTCACCGTGCTGGTGTGCAAGACCGGGGCGCGTTCACAACGTGCGGCCACCGCGCTACTGGCCGCCGACGCGCAGGCCACGGTGCTGAATCTGGCCGGCGGTACCCTGCGCTGGGCCAGCGAGGTGCGCGGTGAAGTTCTCGACTACTAGTACTGCTCGCTGATCTGCAAGGATGAAAGGGTGAGTGAAACGAATCGACTAATCATCCGCCAGCTGCGGCCCAGCGATCGGCAGCAGGCCGAAGCCCTGCACGAGCAGTTGCTGGCCGACGAATTCGAGTTCCTCGTCGGACGCGGTGAGCAGGAGTCCTTCGCCGACTACGTGGCCCGGCAATTGGCCAACGAGGAGGGCCGCGACATTCCCGAGGGCTGGGTGCGTGCCGGATTCTATGTGGCCGAACGCGACGGGGAGCTGCTGGGCCGGCTCGGCGTACGCTATGAACTGAATGCCTTCCTCGCCTCGGTGGCCGGCCACCTAGGCTACGGGGTGGGCCCGGCCTACCGCCGCCAAGGGGTGGCCGAGGCGCTGGCCCGCTTCGGCCTGCAGCGGCTCCACGCCTCCGGCGTCGACCAGGCGCTGATCACCTGCGACGAGTCCAATACCGGGTCGCGGGCCACCATTGAAAAGGTCGGCGGCCGCCCCGATCGGCAGCAACCGACGGTTCGTCGTCATGACGGCGGAACGACGCTGCGGTTCTGGGCCCCCACCGGCTGAATAGCACCGCCAGATACCCGCGCGCTGTTGCGTACAACACGCTGACGCGGCTTTTTTGGTGGGAGCGCGTAAAATAGAATCTTGGGTCAACTGTGGCCCCGACCCAATGACCCTAAAACTCTCTAGCGGAAGTGAGCCTTCACGCATGTCAGAAAACACGACGATTCGCGAAGATCTTCGCAATGTTGCCATCGTGGCCCACGTTGACCACGGAAAGACCACCCTGGTCGACGCCATGCTGCAGCAGACCGGTGCGTTCTCTTCGCACGGTGAAACCGAAGACCGCGTGATGGATTCCGGCGAGCTGGAGCGTGAAAAGGGCATCACCATCCTGGCCAAGAACACCACCGTGTTCTACTCCGGTCCTTCCGCCGAGGGCAAGAACCTGACCATCAACGTGATCGATACCCCGGGTCACGCCGACTTCGGTGGCGAGGTCGAGCGCGGCCTGTCCATGGTCGACGGCGTGGTGCTGCTCGTCGACGCCTCCGAGGGCCCGCTGCCGCAGACCCGCTTCGTGCTGCGCAAGGCGCTGGCCGCGAAGCTGCCGGTGATCCTGGTGGTCAACAAGACCGACCGTCCCGACGCCCGCATCGACGGCGTCGTCTCGGACTCCATGGACCTGCTGCTGGGCCTGGCCAGCGACCTGGCCGACGAAGTTCCGGACCTGGATCTGGACTCCGTGCTGAACGTGCCGGTGGTGTACGCCTCGGGCAAGGCCGGCCGCGCCTCGCTGACCCAGCCGGCCGACGGTTCGCTGCCGGACAGCGAGGACCTGGAGCCGCTGTTCCAGACCATCCTGGAGCACGTCCCGGCCCCGTCCTACGAAGAGGGCGAGGTCCTGCAGGCGCACGTGACCAACCTCGACGCCTCCCCATTCCTGGGCCGTCTGGCGCTGCTGCGTATCTTCAACGGCACCCTGCGCAAGGGCCAGCAGGTTGCTTGGGCCCGCCAGGACGGCGAGCTGAAGACCGTGAAGATCACCGAACTGCTGGCCACCAAGGGTCTGACCCGCGTGCCGGCCGAATCCGCTGGCCCGGGTGAAATCGTGGCCGTGGCCGGTATCGAAGACATCATGATCGGTGAAACCCTCACCGACCTGGAGAACCCGAAGCCGTTGCCGCTGATCACCGTGGATGACCCGGCGATCTCGATGACCATCGGTATCAACACCTCCCCGCTGGCCGGTCGCGTCAAGGGCGCAAAGGTCACCGCACGCCAGGTCAAGGACCGCCTCGACAAGGAACTGATCGGTAACGTGTCGCTGAAGGTGCTGCCGACCGAGCGTCCGGATGCCTGGGAAGTTCAGGGCCGTGGCGAGCTGGCGCTGGCCATCCTCGTGGAGCAGATGCGCCGTGAAGGCTTCGAGCTGACCGTGGGTAAGCCGCAGGTTGTCACCAAGATGATCGACGGCAAGGTGCACGAGCCGATGGAGCACATGACCGTCGACGTGCCCGAGGAGTACCTCGGCGCGATCACCCAGCTGATGGCGTCGCGCAAGGGCCGCATGACCAACATGTCGAACCACGGCACCGGCTGGGTGCGCATGGAATTCATCGTTCCGGCCCGTGGCCTGATCGGTTTCCGTACCCGCTTCATGACCGAAACACGCGGTGCCGGTATTGCCGCCTCCATCGCCGAAGGCTTCGAGCCATGGGCCGGAGCCATCGAATACCGCATCAACGGCTCCATCGTGGCCGACCGTGCCGGTGTGGTGACCCCGTTCGCCATGATCAACCTGCAGGAGCGCATGAGCTTCTTCGTCAAGCCCACCGAAGAGGTGTACGAG
The DNA here is from genome assembly GCF_048457885.1 of Glutamicibacter endophyticus. Classification (NCBI taxonomy): domain Bacteria; kingdom Bacillati; phylum Actinomycetota; class Actinomycetes; order Micrococcales; family Micrococcaceae; genus Glutamicibacter; species Glutamicibacter endophyticus. Next base: position 2,360,934 of record NZ_CP174200.1, on the reverse strand, counting down.
GGCATGATCGTCGGCGAGAACTCGCGCGCCGATGACATGGACGTGAACATCACCAAGGAAAAGAAGCTCACCAACATGCGTGCCGCATCCTCGGACAGCTTCGAGAACCTGACCCCGCCGCGCACCCTGACCCTGGAAGAGTCGCTCGAATTCGCTCGCGAAGACGAGTGCGTCGAGGTCACCCCCGAGGCGATCCGCATCCGCAAGGTCATTCTGAACGCCACCGACCGCGCAAAGGCTGCCCGCAACCGTGCCCGCGCCTAACACGGGTGCCAAGGGCGGCACTCTCGGCGGGCTGTGGCGCGCCGGGGTGGCCGCCCTGGTCGGCGCCGTGTTTGGAACGCTGGCGCATGCCTCGCTGACCTACCTCGGGGACATTCCGCTGCCTTGGGGTTTGGCCTTGGCCTGGGCGCTGCTGGGGGTGCTGGTCTACTGGGCCACAGTCGCCAGCGGCAAGCTCTGGGCCGGAGCCTTGAGCCTGCTGCTGTGCTATGTGCTCGTGGGAGCGATCTCCTTCCTCGGCAATGACCAGTTGATTCTGTCGATCGGGTACCTGCAGTATTTGCCGGCCCCGACCGTGGTGTCGTTGCTGTGGATGTACGGGATGATCATCCCCGCGGTCATTGGCCTGCTGCGGGCCCTGAAGGTACTGCGGCTACAGCGCGCTGGCTAACGTTCCACACAGAAAATGCCCTAACCCCGCGCGGGGTTAGGGCATTTTCGTTCGTGTGCTTCGGCTACTCGTTGCCGGTGAGATCCAAGTGGTGGGCCAGGAACAGCGAAGTGGCTACTCCGCCTGGCTCCGGCTCGCGCATGGCGTAGTCTTCCACCACGGCTCGGATCCGGCCCAGCATTTCCTTCTGGGTCTGCTCGGAGAGTTTCAAACCCACGCGCATCACCTGAATTTCTTGCGCGTCCAGACCGTCGATTTCCTGCAGGAAGGTCTCCACCAACAGTGGTGCGGCGTCGGGGATGCGCGTGCCCCACGACTGGCGGGTGCTGCGGTAGGGCACTTCCTTGGCCCCGCGATTACCCTTGCGCGCCTCGAGCGCCTCGAGGAAACCGCTGCTGACCAGCGTGCGCACATGGTGCAAGGAGGTGGCCGGATTCAGTTGGAGAATATCGGCGATCTCCTTGTTCGTTCGCGGTTCATGCAGGCACAGCCGCAGAATTCGCAAGCGCAGGGGCGAACTCAACGCCCGGGCCCGGGCTTGAATCATTTCGTCGGTGGGCATATAGCCAGCATACGCGATTTTCGGTGAGTGATTGGCATTTTCAAATCACATGTGACCCAGTTGTGACCCGGAACGCGTGCCTAGCACAGTTTCGCCGCGGTTCCGCTAGTCTGCGACGCCCGATGACCTCGGCCGCCGTACCGGAGGGGGTGGGACTCGCTTGGCGCGCGTAATCAAAGCGCGTTCGACCTCGACGATCCCGCCCCGGGTGCGCAGGCGAATCACCCGCGGATCGACCTGCACCACATAGCCCAACACATCGGAGAATTGCGCAGTATTCGGGGAATCGGAGCCCTCGGCCAGCCGGTAGCGCAGCACGATACGGTCCGCCTCGGTCAGCTCGTCGAGGTTCAGCACCCACCCACCACCTTCATGTCAAGAAACGAAAACTAAACGCCACACGGGGAAATGTGACCAGTCAATTACGTCACAGCGTTTCGGGCAACGGTATTTCCGCAGGAGAACAGGTCTAGACTGTAGTTTGAGTTGGTGCAAGATTCAATGCGCCGTGAATGAGCTGCACACCACTTACCGCGTAACAACCACACTGCAAGGAAAGGTCCCGGTTCCCGTGACTTACATCATCGCCCAGCCATGCGTCGACGTAAAAGACAAGGCGTGCGTCGAGGAATGTCCGGTCGACTGCATCTACGAGGGTGATCGTAGCCTGTACATCCACCCGGACGAGTGCGTCGACTGTGGTGCCTGCGAGCCGGTCTGCCCGGTGGAAGCGATCTACTACGAGGACGACGTGCCGGATGAGTGGGCCGACTACTACAAGGCCAACGTCGAGTTCTTCGACGAGCTGGGTTCGCCCGGCGGTGCCGCTAAAATTGGTAACACCGGCAGCGACCACCCCTACATCAGCGCGCTGCCCCCACAGAACCAGGAGTAGGTTTCCCGCGCATGTTGCAGCTTCCCGATTACCCTTGGAATCAGCTCGCCCCATACCGTGAGCGCGCCGCCGAACATCCAGGGGGAACGGTCGATCTGTCCATCGGCACCCCGGTCGACCCCACTCCGGGCATCATTCGTGAAGCGTTGGCCGAGGCCAGCGACGCCCACGGGTACCCGACCACCCATGGCACCCTCGAGGTCCGCGAAGCCATCGTGCGCTGGTACGCCCGGCGCCGTGGTGTCACGCAGCTGAGCGTCGACGACGTGATGCCCACGGTCGGTTCCAAGGAGATGGTGGCCTGGCTGCCGCTGCTGCTCGGCCTCGGGGCCGGGGATGTCATCGTGCGCCCGGAGATCGCCTACCCGACCTATGACATCGGGGCGCTGCTGGTGGGTGCCACCGCCATCGCCACCGACGACCTGAACACGCTGACCGACGAGCAGCGCGCCAACCTGAAGCTGGTCTGGGTCAACTCCCCGGGCAATCCAACCGGCAAGGTGCGCGACGCCGCATCGCTGCGAGAGCTCGTCGACCAGGCCCGTGCCTTGGGTGCCGTGGTGGCCTCGGATGAATGCTATGCCGAACTGGGCTGGGGCCAGTACGCCGGGCAGGTGCCCAGCGTGCTGGATCCGCAGGTCAGCGGCGGAGACCTGAACGATCTGCTGGCGCTGTACTCGCTGTCCAAGCAGTCGAACCTGGCCGGCTACCGCGCCGCCTTCGTGGCCGGTGCGCCGAATCTCATGCCGCAGCTGATCAACAGCCGCAAGCACGCCGGGATGATCGTGCCCGCCCCGGTGCAGCACGCGATGGCGGTGGCCTTGGACGACGACGCGCACGTGGCGGCCCAGAAAGAGCTCTACCAGGCCCGCCGTGACGCACTGCGACCGGCGCTGGAGCGTTTCGGGTTGCGCATTGATGACTCGGTGGCCGGGCTCTACCTGTGGTGCACCGAGGCACGCTCCTGCTGGGACACCCTTTCGCAGCTCGCAGATTTGGGTATCGTCGCAGGTCCAGGCGCTTTTTACGGAACGGCGGGGGAGCAGCATGTGCGCATCGCCCTCACCGCCTCCGACGAACGAATTGCGGCCGCAGTGGCGCGGCTGGAATCGGCTACGCGCCGCTGAACATGTCGTGGTGATTAGCTCTCGCACGCCACTTAGGGGTATGTTCTTTCCTGACGACTGACCTTTCGGAACGAGACGCTTTTCCGGTTAGGAGATGCAATGACAGATGTTAAATCTGCAACGCTGAATTTTGGTGACAAGAACCTAGAGCTACCGGTATTGCCGGTTGCCGAAGGCAATCCAGGCTTGAACGTCGCCCCGTTGCTCAAGACTACGGGTGCCGTTACCTACGATCCAGGCTTCATGAACACGGCGGCAACCAAGTCCGCCATCACCTACATCGACGGTGACGCAGGGATCCTGCGCTACCGCGGTTACCCCATCGAACAGCTGGCCCAGAACTCGAACTTCATCGAGGTCAGCTACTTGCTCATCTATGGTGAACTGCCCACCCCGCAGCAGCTGGAAGCGTTCGACCACAAGATCCGACGTCACACCCTGCTGCACGAGGAGCTCAAGGGCTTCTTCGGCGGCTTCCCGCGTGATGCCCACCCGATGCCGGTGCTGTCCTCGGCCGTTTCGGCGCTGTCGACCTGGTACCAGGATTCGCTCGACGCCAGCGACGAGGAGCACGTCGAGGTATCGACCATTCGCCTACTGGCGAAGATGCCGGTCATCGCGGCCTACGCCTACAAGAAGTCCATCGGCCAGGCACTGCTCTACCCGGATAACTCGATGAACCTCGTCGAGAACTTCCTGCGTTTGACCTTCGGCCTAGCCGCCGAGCCGTATGATCTCGACCCCGATATGGTCAAGGCCCTGGACACCCTGCTGATCCTGCACGCCGATCACGAACAGAACTGCTCGACCTCCACCGTGCGTCTGGTCGGTTCGGCCCAGGCCAACCTGTTCGCCTCGGTCTCCGCCGGTATCAACGCCCTCTCCGGCCCCGCCCACGGTGGTGCCAACGAGGCCGTGCTGAAGATGCTGCGCGAAATCGCCGCCTCGGACATGACTCCGGAAACCTTCATGGAGAAGGTGAAGAACAAGGAGGACGGCGTCCGCCTGATGGGCTTCGGCCACCGCGTGTACAAGAACTACGACCCGCGCGCGAAGATCATCAAGAAGACCGCCCACGACATCCTGGCCAAGCAGGGCAGCAACGAACTGCTCGACATTGCGCTGAGCCTGGAAGAGAAGGCGCTGAACGACGATTACTTCATCGAGCGCAAGCTCTACCCGAACGTCGACTTCTACACCGGCCTGATCTACAAGGCCATGGGCTTCCCGGAGAAGATGTTCACCGTGCTGTTCGCCATCGGACGCCTGCCGGGCTGGATCGCCCAGTGGCGCGAGATGAATCAGGACCCGGAGACCAAGATCGGCCGTCCGCGTCAGCTGTACACGGGCAACACCGAGCGCAACTACCCGGGCGTCTAACCCCGCGCGTACCAGCGATCCACCGGGCGCCGAGGCATCATCGAGGATGATGCCTCGGCGCCCTGTTTTAAGCGCTCTGTGAGGCGTATGCTATGGGCACAAGACGATTCGCGTGTGCTTGGTGGTGGTGCGCATGTATATTCGACGTGGCCAAAACTGGTCGATCTGTATCGACTCGGATCCCTACGCGGTGATGGCCTTATTCCTGCGGGATTTGGCAGGTTTGACGCATACGGAAGTTGGCCCGAATAGCACGCTGGCCCATACGGTGAAGATCCGTGGCGGCCGCTGGGATACCCACGGGCAAATCAAACAGGAATGGGATTCGTGGTGGCAGTCCATCATGCACGGACCGACGCACAACCAACTGGAATCCACCCACGATTTGCCCCTGCAACTTGAACGTCGGGGGTACCCGCAGCTGGCGCGCGTGGCGTCGGCCCACTATGGTCAGGCGATCGTCTTCGCCGATGAGCACCATCGGGAGTTCACCCGGGCCGCGGTCGAGTACGTCCCGCAACGCATCCAGGAGTTGGAGAAGATCCTGCTCGATCAGGGTGTTGAGCATGCCGGTCAGAGCAATACCGAAACCAACATCCGGGTGCTTCAGGTGCCGCTGAGCGAACCCCGCGCCTGGCTGGGTGGGGGCGGGACCATTGTGGCCAGCCACAATCTCTTGCGCGACGGTGCGGCCTTCCACTCGTATATGGAGCCGATCGCCAGCGTGATGTTTCCCTAGCTTCCCGTGAACAGGGCACAGAAATACCGTCTGCACCCCGGTGGGTTCACCGAAGGGAGCAGACGGTATTCTTCTGCGACTAGTTGGCGTGCAGGGCGCTGTTCAGCTCGACCTTCTGGCCGTTGCGCGGCAGTGCCTCCACGGCACCGCTGAGCGAGTTGCGGCGGAAGAGCAGATTCGGCACACCGGAGAGTTCCAGTGCCTTCACGCTCTCGCCATCGACCAGCACGCGGGTGCCGGCGGTGACATACAGGCCGGCCTCAACCACCGAATCGTCGCCGATGGAAATGCCGACGCCGGCATTCGCGCCGAGCAGCACGCGCTCACCAATGACGATGCGCTGCTTGCCGCCGCCCGAGAGGGTACCCATAATCGAGGCGCCGCCGCCCACATCCGAGCCGTCGCCGACGACCACCGAGGCGGAGATACGACCCTCGACCATCGAGGTGCCCAAGGTGCCGGCGTTGAAGTTCACGAAGCCCTCGTGCATCACCGTGGTGCCCTCGGCCAGGTGGGCGCCGAGGCGCACGCGGTCCGCGTCGGCAATACGTACGCCGCTCGGGGTCACGTAGTCGACCATGCGTGGGAACTTGTCAATGCCGTAGACCACGACCGGGCCGCGGCTGCGCAGCTTCAGACGGGTCAGCTCGAAGTTCTCCACCTGGCAGGGACCGAAGTTGGTCCACACCACGTTGGCCAGGTGGCCGAAGATGCCATCGAGGTTAATGCTGTTGGGGCGCACCAGGCGGTGCGAGAGCAGGTGCAGGCGCAGCCACACATCGGCGGTGTCCGCCGGGGCCACATCGAGGTCGACGGTCAGCGAGACGACCTTCTGGGTGGTGCCACGCTCGGCGTCGTCGGCGGCGATGGCCGACAGCTCGCCGGAAAGTTCCTTAGCGTCTTCGATATCGCCGAGCACCGGGGCGGGATACCACACGTCCAGCACGGTGCCGTCCTGGGCCACCGTGGCCAGTCCGTGGCCGGAGGCAACGCGGACGGACTTATTCTCTGGTGTTAGCTCTGAAGTCATGCACTGATCGTATCGTTCCAACGGAGGGTAACGTTTGTAGATGACATTGGGTGGAAGTAATTTACAGAAGGAGTCCGTCGTGGGCACCACCGTGCTGAACCTCGAACAGGATGTTGCGCTGCTGACCGAGCAGATCATGAACATTGAATCGGTCTCCGGGAATGAAGGGGCCTTGGCCGACGCCGTCGAAACGGCGCTGCGCGCGCTGGGCCACCTTAAGGTGCACCGCGACGGGGATTCCATTGTGGCCCGCACCGAGCTGGGCCGCGAACGCCGCGTCGTACTGGCCGGACACCTCGACACCGTGCCCTTGCCCCGCACCGAAGGAGCCCGGGGCACCGTCCCATCCCAGGTGATCGATTCGGTGCTCTACGGGCGCGGCGCCACCGATATGAAGGGCGGGGTGGCCGTACAGCTGGCCCTGGCCGCCGAACTGCGCGAACCCCAGTTCGATGTCACCTACATCTTCTACGACCACGAAGAGGTCGAAGCGGCAAAATCCGGTCTGGGCCGCCTGGCCCGGAACAGCCCGCAGCTGCTCGAAGCCGACTTCGCGATCCTGCTCGAACCGACCAACGGCACCGTGGAAGGCGGCTGCAACGGGACCAGCCGTTTCGTGGTGCGCACCCACGGGGTGGCCGCGCACTCGGCGCGCGCCTGGATGGGCAGCAACGCGATCCACGCGGCGGCCCCGATCCTGGCCCGGCTGGCCGAGTACGACACCGCGACGGTGACCGTTGAAGGCTTGGATTACCGCGAGTGCATGAACGCGGTACGGATTACCGGCGGGGTCGCCGGCAATGTGATTCCGGATTACTGCGAGGTCGAGGTCAACTACCGTTTCGCGCCGGACAAGAATCTGGAGCAGGCCGAAGAGATCGTCCGCGAACTCTTCACCGGCTTCGAGGTCGAACGCACCGACGGTGCCGAAGGCGCCCGCCCCGGACTGGACCGCGAGGTGGCCGCCTCGCTGGTGCGGAGTATCGGTGCCGAACCCAAACCAAAGTACGGCTGGACCGACGTGTCGCGTTTCTCGGCGCTGGGGATCCCGGCGGTGAACTTCGGGCCCGGCGATCCGCTGCTGGCGCACACCGACGACGAGCATGTGGCGCAGGAAGATATCCGTCGCTGCCTGAACAGCTTGCGTAGCTGGCTGCAGGCCAGCGCCTAGGAACACACAAAGATCCCGTAGCCCCCTGCGAATATTCGCGGCGGGGACTACGGGATCTTTTGCGTGGCGGGCTTTGGTGCTTAGACCTCGGCTTCGACCTCTTCCTTGACCGGGGCGGCAATGCCGACACGGCTGCTGAGCCGGCTGGAGACCAGCTCGGCCAGCTTGGAAAGACCGAAGTTCAAGATGATAAAGACCAGCGCGACGACGACCAGAGCCTGGAGGGTATTCGAATTACCGGTACCGACCAGCTTGCCGTTGAACAGCAACTCGTTGAAGTTGATGATGTAACCCAGTGCCGAGTCCTTCAAGATCACGATGAACTGGCTAATCAACGCCGGCAACATCGCGGTCAGTGCCTGGGGCACCTCAATCAGGCGCAGGCTTTGGCCGCGGGTAAGCCCAATGGCGATACCCGCCTCGCGCTGCCCCTTGGGCAGACCGTGCACACCCGAACGGATCAGCTCGGCCACGATCGAACCGTTATACAACGTCAGACCGATGACCACCGCGATAAAGGGAGAGTCGGCCGGCGGGACCAGACCGCTACGGGCGAGCATGATCCAGAGGAACAGCATCATCAACAGCACCGGCACCGCGCGGAAGAATTCCACGACTACCGAGCTGATCGCGTTGATCACCTTGTTGTGGGCCAGTCGGCCCATGCCGAAGATGAAACCAAACAGCAGCGAGGTCACGATGGAGATCGCCGCGGCCTTAAGGGTGTTGATCAACCCGGGCAGCAGATAGTTGCTCCACACCGAGCCCTCGGTGAAGACCAGCCAACGGACCGGGTTGAGCTGGTCCTTTGCGTTCAGCGCCAGCAACAGGTAGACGATCAGGGCCACTGCCAGCAGGATCCCGAGGATATTGAAGATCAGGATCCGACGTTTGGCCTTCGGCCCTGGCGCGTCGAAGAGTACGGACTGCGAGGTGCTACTCATCGTGCCACCGCCAATCGCTTAGACAGCCACGTCACCAGCGCGCCGATGGGTAGCACGACGATGACGAACATCAGGGCCACGGTGAGGAAGATCAGTACACCGACATCCGCGCGGTACTCCAGCATGGTTTTCATCAGGCCAGAAATTTCGGCGACGGAACCGGCAATGGCCACCGTCGTATTCTTAATCAGGGCGATGAGCACGTTGCCCATCGGGGCGATCGCTCCACGGAAGGCCTGTGGCAAAATCACCAGCCAGGCAGCCGGCAGGAAGCTGAGCCCAATGGCGCGGGCCGCCTCGGCCTGCCCAAGCGGGACGGTATTCACGCCCGAGCGGATGGCCTCGCAGAAGAACGCCGCGTGGTAGATGCTCAAGCCGATGATGGCGATTTGGAAGAAGTTCAGATCGAAATCGTTGGTGAGCTTCAGTTGAAAAACGCCGAAGAGTACCAAGACTCCGAAGGTGAGGATGATCGTCAGCGGGGTATTGCGGATGATGTTCACATAGGCGGCACCAAAGGCCCGCAGGCTCGGAATGGGGCTGATGCGCATAATCGCCAAGATGGTGCCCAGCACCAGCGAGGCCAAGGCGGCCCAGAACGTGAGCTGGAGGTTGGCCCAGAACGACTCCATAATGCGGGAGCCATACTCATCCCAAAGACTTAAATAGCCTTCCACGGCATTTTCTCCTTGGTTGACGGAAATAGTCGTTGACGCGCGAGGCGCCACACGCAGCTCATGCTGGCGCGTGGCGCCTCGTGATCAATCCACGGGTGAGCTGCTAGCTGCAGGCCTCAAAGTTCGTGGGCGGGTTCAGCTTGGCATTCGGCTCGTAGCCGGTGCCCTCGGTGTTCTTATCCAGCGCTTCCTTCCAGGCGCCATCGTCGATCATCTTCTGGATGGCGGTGTTGATGGCCTCGCACTTGTCGCTTTCCTTGTTCAGTCCGACGCCGTACGGCTCCTCGCTGAACGGGTTGCCGACAACCTTGAACTTGCCCTTGTTGGCGTCGGTGGCGGCTAGACCGGCCAAGATGATGTCATCGGTGGTGATGGCATCGATATTGCCACCCTCGAGCAGGCCAAGGCATTCGGCGTAGCCGCTCTGCTCCACCAGCTCCACGCCTGGTACGTCCTTGCGCACGTTCTCGGCCGAGGTGGAACCGGTGACCGAGCACAGCTTCTTACCGTCGAGCGAGTCCTTGCCGGTGATCGAGGAATCATCGGCACGCACCAGCAGATCCTGACCGGCGACGAAGTACGGTCCGGCGAAGCCGACACGCTGCTTGCGCTTGTCGTTGATGGTGTAGGTCGCGAAGATCATGTCGACCTGCTTGGTCTCGAGCAGGGTTTCACGGTTCGCCGAAGGAGCCGAGACCCATTCGATCTTGTTCTCGTCGTAGCCCAGCTCCTTGGCCACGTACTTGGCCACGTCGACGTCGAAGCCGGTGTAGCTGTTGCCTTCCTTGAAGCCCAGACCCGGCTGGTCGTACTTGATACCGATGCGCACGGTGTCGCCTTCGCCACCGCCGCCCCCGCCGCTGCTACCGCACGAGGTCAGGGCCAAGGTGGCGGCAGCGGCTGCCGCCGCGATTGCGCCCAAACGTTGTTTACGCATGTGAACTCCTAGTTCTTGAAGGTGTGTCGTGGGTGATTAGTGGGTGATGAGCTTGCCGAGGAAGTCCTTGGCACGATCGCTCTGCGGGTTGGTGAAGAAGTCTTCGGGACTGGACTGCTCGACGATCTGACCGTCGGCCATGAAGATCACGCGGTCGGCGGCCTTGCGCGCGAAGCCCATCTCGTGGGTCACCACTAGCATCGTCATTCCCTCGTGGGCCAGCCCCACCATGGTGTCCAGCACCTCGTTGATCATTTCCGGATCCAGCGCACTGGTGGGCTCGTCGAAGAGCATCACCTTGGGCTTCATGGCCAGGGCGCGGGCAATAGCCACACGCTGTTGCTGACCACCGGAGAGCTGGGCCGGTAGCTTGTGGGACTGGTTGGCCACCCCCACGCGCTCCAGCAACGACATGGCCAATTTGTCGGCCTCGGACTTCTTCATCCCCTTGACCTTGATCGGGCCCAGGGTGACGTTCTCCAGGATCGTCTTATGTGCGAAGAGGTTAAAGGACTGGAAGACCATGCCAACGTCGGCCCGCAGATTGGCTAGGGCCTTGCCTTCCTCGGGTAACTTCTTGCCGTCGATCGCAATGCTGCCCTCATCGATCGTTTCCAGACGATTGATGGTGCGACAGAGCGTAGACTTTCCCGATCCCGAGGGGCCGAGGATGACAACTACTTCACCCTTGGAGACCTCGAGATTGATGTTCTGCAATACGTGTAGGTCGCCATAGTGCTTGTTGACCCCAGACAGCTCGACAATTGGGCCAGCATGCGACGCCGATGCCTCTTGTTCGCTTTTCATGAGTATGACGATAGCCGATGTGACGAAGCTTACGCGAGATCTTCGCAAGTGAACTGCAACTGTTATCGAATATTTGCCTGTTCGTGTTCCGCCCAATGCGTGGATTGAAAAGGCCCACGGGATACAGTGAAGACATGGTTCATCAGCAACAGAGCGAAGAGAACGCCTCCGGCGCACAGCGGCAGTCCGCGCCTTCGGAGCCCTCGGGGAAAAAGCCCACCGAGCAGCTCGACCACTACCTGCTGAAAGGTCCGCAGGGCGACGTTACCCACAACGACGTCTGGCGGGTACTGCGGATCCAAAGCGAGTTCGTTTCCGGCTTCGGCACCCTAGCCGGCCTTGGACCTGCGGTGGCCGTCTTCGGTTCGGCCCGCACCAGCCCGGAGAGCAAGTATTACGCGTGGGCGCAACGCGTCGGACAACGGTTGGCCGAGGCCGGATTGATCACCATCACCGGTGGTGGCCCCGGGGCCATGGAGGCGGCGAACCGTGGAGCCTCCAACGCGGAGGGCACCTCCGTCGGGCTCGGTATCGAATTGCCCTTTGAAACCGGGCAAAACCCCTGGGTCAACAAGAGCATTGACTTCCGCTACTTCTTCGTGCGTAAAACCATGTTCGTCAAGTACTCGCAGGGCTTCATCGTGCTGCCCGGCGGCTACGGCACCCTGGACGAGCTCTTTGAGGCCATGACCCTGGTGCAGACGCAGAAGATCACCAGCTTCCCGATCGTTCTGCTGGGCACCGACTACTGGGGTGGCCTGGTGGACTGGTTGCGTAACACCGTGGCCGAGGAACGCGCCATCTCCGCCGCGGATCTGGAACTGTTCCAGCTCACCGACGACCCGGATGAGGCCGTGGATCTCGTGCTGCGCACCATGCGCCGCGACGGAACCGACGACGGCGCGACCTGGGAGTAACGCATGCCTTTCCTTCTGGTAGCTCTGGCCGTCGTACTCATCGGTGCGTTGTTCTTCCTCGTCTCGATGCAACGTTCCAGCGCGGCAGGTAAGGGGCGTCGGTTCGCGGCCGTCCAGGAGCCAATCGTCGGACTCGTCGAGCCCGAACCTTCGCTGCCACCGGTGCTACTTCCCGAACATCCGCGGGCGGCCGATGTCGACGCGGTGCGTTTCTCGCTGGGGTTACGTGGCTACCGCTGCGATCAGGTTGATGACACCCTGGACGTGCTTTCGGCGGAAATTACCCGGCTGGAAAACGAAATTCGTGACCTTAAGGCACGGCGTGTGATTAGCGACACGAGCGAAAATTAGCGATAATAAACATAAGTACCCGTTGATCTGGAATGAAATCGTCGTGATCAATGGGCAAGGCATTCGGTTGTGCGCAAAGCAAACACATGTTGCGCGTGTTAGCCACGGACGAAGGGAACAGCTTACATGGCTGCGATGAAGCCACGCACCGGTGACGGACCGATGGAGGTAACCAAGGAAGGTCGTAGCTTGATTCTGCGCCTTCCCATTGATGGCGGTGGGCGCTTGGTAGTCGAGCTCAACGACGCCGAGGCAGCTGAGCTGCGTAACTGCTTGATGGGCGTTACCGAATAACGCCTTGCGCGAATAAAGGGCCGGCCGTGCGGCTGGCCCTTTGGCATGCCTGCTTAGCGTGCGAAGGCGCTGGCGACGAAGAGTCCCTGTTCGCTGGGGAATAGGTGGGCGCGAAGTTTCGGGTCCTCGCGTAGCAAACGCATGGCATCGCGCATAGCCACCGTCGATTCGCGGCGAACCGCTGGTTTGGCAACCCGGTGCTCGTCGTAGGCGTTATTGATGACGATCACGCCGCGTGGCCCGATCAGACGTTTGGCTTCGACGACCAGATCCAGCAACTCCGCGGAACCGGTATCGAGCAGCACGAGATCGTAGGCGTGATCGGCCAGACGCCCCAGCACATTCTCGGCGCGCTCGGTGATCACTCGGGCGCGAGCGGCCAGCAAACCGGCGTCGCGCAGACCTTCGCGGAGCGCAGTGGCCCGTTCACGGTCCGGCTCAATCGCCGTCAGCGTGCCCAGTTCGCCCAAAGACCTCAAAATACTGATGGCCGCGACGCCGACGCCGGCACCAATATCCACCACGTTCTGCGGCTCGCGCAGGGCGCACAACAACTCGAGCATGGCGCGGCCGCCGGGATCGATGCAGCTGACTCCGAGGTCCTGGGCGCGCTGGCGGGCCCGAAGGATGGTTTCATCCTCGGGGGCCTGATTTTGGCTGTAGCTCCAGCTTGCCAGCAGCTCGGGATTCATCGAGGGCATAGGTACGTGGTCCTTGGAAATGGGGAAGTTGCGACTAGCACCATGTTACCTATCCGAGTCCACCGCGCCGGGCTTGAACTGCGGGGAGCCACGCAGTTCATTCTTAGCCTCAGCTCAGCTTTACCACCCACAATCGTTAATGTGAATACTTTCTCGACCGCAACCGCCTCGCACCCTATGGTGTCGAATTCGTCGATCCCTACGTGGGATGAAATGGTCCACGACCACGGCGATCAGGTGTTTCGTTTGGCGTACCGGCTCACCGGTAACCGCCAAGACGCGGAGGATCTCTCACAGGAAGCCTTCGTTCGGGCCTTCAACGCGCTCGATAAGTACGTGCCCGGGACGATGGCCGGATGGTTGCACCGAATTACCACTAACCTCTTCCTTGATCAGGCACGGCGCAAGTCCAAGATCCGTTTCGACCGGTTCGCCGAGGGCGCCGAAGACCGCCTGCCCAGCAACCAAGTCACACCCGAGCGGGGTTTCGAGTTCAACAATCTCGACGTCGACGTGCAAGAAGCGTTGCGTTCCCTCTCGCCCGACTTCCGTGCCGCCGTGGTGCTTTCGGACCTCGAAGGCTTTTCCTACGAGGAAGTCTCACAGATCCTGAACGTGAAGCTGGGCACGGTCCGCTCACGCATTCACCGCGGCCGTGCCATGTTGCGCGACGCCTTGGCCCACCGAAACCCGGCCAACCGGGCACCATTGACGGTCTCGCTGCCGCGCATCTCGCGCAAGTTGCGGCCGTCGGCCTAGCCTGCCGCATGGCATGAGGACGCGGCGAGAGGGTAATCTGTAGGACGTGGAGTTTCTTGGGATTAACGGTGGCGAGTTTCTGGTACTCGCCATCCTCGCTGTGGTGGTTTTGGGGCCTGAGAAGCTACCGGACTATGCCAAAAAGCTCGCCAACTTGGTCAAGGAGTTGCGCCGGATGGCCAACGGGGCCAAGGAGCAGCTTCGTGAAGAGGTCGGCGACGAAGTGGCCGACCTGGACTGGCGTAAGCTCGATCCGCGGCAATATGACCCGCGCCGGATCATCAAAGATGCGTTGCTCGACGATTTCGACGATGCCGTAGCAGCCGCCAAGCAGGAGCCAATTGCCTCGCGCCCCGAAACACCGCAGCGTAAGAGCGCGATCGCGGTTGATGAGCGCGCGCTTCTGGCAGCCGGGGAACCGGCGCCCTTCGATACCGAGGCGACCTAGTAACCACCTCGGAGCTGACCTTGGTTCGAATCGTCGGTGTGACCATCTCCGACATGCCATTTTCCGTGTTCTAGGCCGTCGGTATCGGCGCGATGGACCTGCACTGCGCCGCTTTTTCGCCGCGCGCGACGTGCCCTCATCGTCCGTGCCGGTGGACCCGCGCCATCTCAGATCACGTTTATCCACATCACGTGCGCCCTGCGTAGAACTCTCACCCCGGTCGGGGAGAGACTGGGCTCATGCAGATCACCGACCTCACTCGGGCACTCAACGACCGGAGCACTACAGGGAACCGTCGCACCGCGGCGGCGCATCTGCATGCCCTGACTCTGATCACCACCTACCTGAGCGAACTACCCGCGTTGCTGGCGCAGGATAACGATCCGCGGATCGCGGCCCTGGCCGCCCGCTACACCGAGCAAATCTCCCGGCAACTGCTACGCAACCAATTGCACGCCGCACACCGGGCCGAAGCCACCGCAGCCCACGCGCTGCCTAGCCTGGTGTTGGACGCGCTGGCCGACCCGGATCTGGACCTGACGGTCTTCGAGAACCTGAACGCGCTCGATGAGCCGGACGACGTGGACGGCCGGGACGGACCGGGTACGCAGGCTGTACCGGCGAAAGCATCGGACGTCCTGGACAACCAACACGCACAGGAAGCCCCGGATGGATGCCCGGGCACCTCGATTCTGACCGGGCCGTGCACCTTGACTCCGGGCCGCCCCACCTACCGAGACACCACCAGCTTTCTCAGCAACTGGCTCCATCTGGACTATTTCACTGCCCAAGCTAGGATTCAGGATGCCCACCGACTCATCGCGTTACCTACCACCACGACCGAGGTTCCCGGTGTCCCGCTCTTCGGCCAACTCGCCGAACAATTCGCCTCAGGTACCGACCCGCACGCCGTTCTCACTGCGGCCCGGCGCCTAGAGAAAATCACGCACTCCGATTCGACCACCGGGGCCGGTGTCCTCGACTCGCCCTTCGCCGCGACCACCGGTAGCACCACCGACCTTGATGGTGCTGCTGATGACCCGGTCGCGTTGGAAGAACACACCGCCCGGCTTCTGGAAGAACCCGACCCACGTACCCGCGATGATCAACTTAAGAAGTTCTTCACCCACACCACCGCAGCCCGCACCGTCAGTGACCCGCACGCAAGTACAGGCCTGTTCCGGCGGGGTACGAAGAACGGGGTCACCACCTACGTGTTCAAAGCCGATGGCGAGGATAGCGAGTATCTGGAGTCGGCGCTGGGTCAGATCGATCATCTACGTACCGACGCGCATGCCGCGGCGGTGCAGGGCGCGAAAAGTAGCTCAGCCCACGCCTATCAAACCACTGGTGGTGGGTCGGGAGAGCATCCGGACTTCCTGACCGATGAGGAAGCGGAGACCGCTCGGGCCGATGATCTGGGATTGCCAGAGCCCACGATGGCGCAACGCCGGTTGGCCGGGCTGCTGAACCTGTTACGTGCCCAGAGCACCTCGAACGGTTTGGGACCGATCCCCGCCACCGTTCCCGAGTCCGGACCCGTAGCTGAGGTTGACGTTGAGCGCGACAGTGACTGCGACACCTATACCGATAGCAACGGATCTGCGGGCGGCACAGGTAGTGCCGAGGGCACCATCGCCACGGGTGGTGGTATTCAGAAACCTCAAGGCCTGTTCCGACCCACCGTGATCGTGCACATCCCCTTCAGTGAAATGCTTCGTCTTGCCGACCGGCACGCATTGGATCTCGCCCAAGCCGAAACCGCCGGTGCCGGGGCGGTGCCGAGGGTTGGTGGCATTACCGCCCACGGTCTCGCAATCGACCCAGGCACCCTGCGACGGATGCTGTGCGAAGCGAACATCATCCCGATGGTCCTTGGTGGGGAGAGCGAAGTACTTGATGTGGGGCGTTCGCAACGGTACTTCCCGCCTGCGATGAAACGCGCAATCCTCGCCCGTGATCGAGGCTGCATCGTGCCCGGATGCACGGTCCCCGCCGAACTATGCGAGGTGGATCATGTGGATCCGTGGGAGAACGGCGGCCCGACCAACGTGGCTAACGCTGCCACGTTGAGCAAGGGGCACCACATGGATAAGCACGCCGGGCTGTTCGAGATCGTCGTCAAGGACGGGGTGCCCTGGGTGAGACTGCCGAAGCATATAGATCCGGAGCAACGATTGCGGCGTAACACGATCCATCTCAAACCCCGATAGCGGGGCGGACCGTTTGTCTTGCCACTGTCGTTGCAGAGATTGCAGGGAGTGCCCACGCGACATCCACGACACATCGAGTCGTTAAACGATTCGGTAGCCTGAAACATACGATGTAAGTACCGGTGCGCGCCTGAAACGCCTCAACGAGAAGCGCCGGAATATAGGCAGCTACCCGAATTGCCGTCGGTAGCGCTACGGCGAAATTACTCGGCGTGGATTCTATCTGGGGCACTTGCTTCAGCTAGCCGAAAGCCTAGAGGAGAATGATGAAGAATAAGAACTTGAACGGTGTTCCTGTCATGCTCATACTTTTGGTGCTGGTGGCAGTGGTGCTTTACCTGACAGCGGTTCCGGAACAGCCGGTGTGGTGGATCGTCGTTGCCGGCATCGCAGTGGTTGGATGCGCCTGGGGTGCCGTCGCGGACAGCATCGCGAAGTCCAAAGAGCTTCGGCGAACTCAAGCTCCCCGCTAGGTTGAAATTGCGTTAGGGGATTTGCTCTGCATCAGTATGGAATCAGGGCAAATCTCCTGTTTCACGCCTTGCACCATAGCCAATCGAGCATTTGACGGAGAATAGCCGGCGACCGCTCTCCGGCACGGCGCCGTTCCGGCCGGACCGGAGGCCCGGTCAGGGCCCGAGTCCGGTGAATGACTACCGGAGCTGGATGCCGTCATGAGGCCGCGCTTTGCATCATTCGATGCCTGAATACGTGACGGGAACGAATCGGTTCATGTGGCTCGAGCTTGGTTCATGGGGGCCAATCACTGGCTGGAGGACGATACACCGATCGACGCAAGCTGTCAGAATCGGCCTGGGCCTAGATCCTCACGTGTATGGGCTCCACTGTTTGCCCGGCTACTGGTATTACTCTGGTTCGGGGACGACGACCGGATATTGCCTTGCTAAATAGGAGTACGCGCCGCTGAACCTACAATCTGGCGCAGCTCGTTGATCAAGACATGATGGATGCCGGTCGACGATCTACCCATTCGGACCTGATCGGCGACATGAGGACTTTGGCACAAGTGGTTGCCGAGCAGACGACGCCCTGTGAATTGCTTGACGGCACGACTCCGGTTGGTTGGTCTAGCCTTCAAAGTTAGGCTCAGGAAGCGCCGGAGCGCCGATGCGTTGCACTGTGGCCATCGCAGATCCAGACGGTAAACGACATGGGATCGATGGCGAGCAGCATGCGCGTGCCTGGTAATGAGATCGCGCAGAAGGTTCACGGGATCCAGATCTTTTGTCCAGTTCGCCGTGATCCGACGTCGGGCAGCAGCCCCGCGCGACGTATGCTCGGCGGTTCAGCCGGGAGCAGCCGTCGAAATTCGATTCACGACTGCCCGGGGTACCTAACAAATTTGGTTCCGTACGCCCACGGAACGTGTGCGGCTAGAAGCTTATGGGTAGGGACTTGCCGACAAGACCGCGTGGACGCTGGGACAGTGAAGCCGCCAGAGCTACAAGCTCCTGGGCGACCGGACTATCCGGGTTCTGCAGGACGACGGGTACACCTTGGTCCGACCCTTCACGCAGTGATTGCTCCAAGGGCAGGGTGGCCATCAGCGGTACCGGATAGCCCAGCTGGTCCGTCAGCGAGTCGCTGAGGGCTTGACCGCCGCCGGAGCCAAAGACCTCCATTGGGGTGCCGTCGGGCAACAGCAGATAGCTCATGTTTTCCACCACGCCAATCACCTTCTGCTTGGTTTGCAGGGCGATGGTGCCAGCGCGTTCGGCGACCTGGGTCGCGGTGGACTGTGGCGTGGTGATGACCAAGAGTTCGCTATTGGGCAATAGCTGCGCCACCGAGATGGCCATGTCGCCGGTGCCCGGTGGGAGGTCCAGAAGCAACACATCGAGGTCGCCGAAGTACACGTCGGACAGGAACTGTTCCAGGGCGCGATGCAGCATCGGGCCACGCCAGATGACCGGCGCATTGTCCTCGAGGAACATGCCAATGGAGATGACTTTCACCCCGTGGGCTACCGGGGGAAGAATCATGTCATCGACACGGGTGGGATTCTGCGAAATACCCATCAGCGAAGGAATGGAGAACCCATGCACGTCCGCGTCGATCAGCCCGACCTTCAGGCCCGCGCTGGCCATGGCCGTGGCCAGGTTCGCGGTGACCGATGACTTGCCGACGCCGCCCTTGCCGCTGGCCACGGCGATAACGCGCGTGAGCGAGGAAGGATCGGAGAATGGGGTGCGCCGCGAGGCTAGCGAACTGCGCAACTCCGCGCGCTGCTCGGGTGACATGACCCCGAGTTCTACTTCGGCGCGTTCGACCCCGGGCACGGTGCACAAGGCCTCGGCCACATCCTGCTCAATACGGGAGCGCATAGGGCAGGCCTCAATGGTGAGCAAGATGCGTGCACGGGCTACCCCGTGGTCGCAGCTCACCGACTCAACCATCTTCAGTTCGGTGATCGGGCGGCGCAGCTCCGGGTCGGTGACGGCAGAGAGCGCCTGGAGCAGTTCGTTGTCTTGTGGCACTACTTTTGGCTCTTCGGGTTTTTGCGGTTCGGGTTCTTGGAGGGGTCGACCTGTTCAATCAGGCCGGTCGTGGGGTTGGACTTTGACTTCCGCTTGGCGCGCAGGTGCAGCTCTTCGCCGTCGGTGGTTTCGAGCAGCTCTTCGAGGACATTGCGCAGTTCGGAACGCACGTAGTCACGGGTGGCGACGTCGCGCATTGCCAGGCGTAGGCTGGCAAGCTCGCGCGTGAGGTACTCCGTGTCGTAGAGGTTTCGTTCGGCCCGAGCACGGTCCTCGGTGAGCGAGACACGGTCACGGTCGTCTTGTCGGTTCTGCGCCAGCAGCAACAGTGGAGCCGCGTAGGAGGCCTGAAGCGAGAGCATCAGGGTCAGCGCGGTGAATCCCAGTGCGGCGGAGTCGAAACGCCATTCGGCTGGCGCCCAGGTGTTCCACCCTAGCCAGACGAGACAGAAAATCGTCATGTAGAAGAGGAACGCCGGGGTGCCCATGAAGCGGGCGAACTTCTCCGTCGCCGAGCCAAAACGGTCGGGGTCCGGGTTGAACTTAGGCCAGAAGCGACTTCGTGCAGCGAGGGGAGTATCAAGTCCGCCAGTCTTGCGTGGTTCGGCCATTAGCAGAACTCCTTTGCTGCGTGAAATGTACGGTGCGGGGTGCCCGGTGGCTATCGGGTTTCTTGCCTAGTCCTGTGAGCGCCAGTCGTCGGGCAGTAGATGGTCGAGCACGTCGTCGACGGTAATCGCTCCAACGAGCCGACCCTCTTTGTTCACCACCCCGACCGAGGTCAGGTTGTAGGTGGCGAGGTGGCGGACGACTTCGGAAATATCGGCCAGATCGGAGACCGGCTCAAGCTCCTTGTCTAGGATATCGCCGACCGGTTCCGGGGGAGCGGTCCGCAAGAGTGCCTGAATGTGAACTTGGCCCACATACCGTCCCGTGGGAGTCTCCAAGGGCGGACGCACCACGTACACGGTCGAGGCCAGCGCGGGGCTTAGTTCCTCCTGGCGAACCGCGGCCAGGGCCTCGGCGACGGTGGACTCCGGGGTCAGGATGACCGGAACCGGGGTCATCACCGAACCGGCGGTACCCTCCGGGTAAGCGAGAAGACGACGCACGTCTTCGGCTTCCTCGTCGTTCATCAGCTCAAGCAACTGGTGCTTGGTGTCTTCCTCGACTTCGGCGAGCAGGTCGGCCGCGTCGTCCGGGTCCATTTCCTCCAACACGTCCGCGGCGCGTTCGAGCCCGAGCGCGGAGAGGATTTCGACCTGTTCGCGGTCGGGCAGCTCCTGCAGCACGTCGGCGAGGCGGTCATCTTGCAGATGGGCGGCGATTTCCAGACGGCGCTTGCCACTCATCTCGTGGAGCGCGTCGGCGAAGTCAGCCGGTTTCATCTCATCGTGAGTGGCCACGAAGTTATCCGCCGCCTGAGGTTCGCTTTCCGCTCCGTGGCGCACCTCATCCCAGGTGACCAAGACCGAATTGCGTTTCCGGGAACGCAGCCCCAACAGCGAGCCGCCCGATTCGATACGTTGGACGAAGTACTCGTGGATTTCCCAGTCCCCGCGGCGGTTCTGGATCAAGCCGATGTCCTCGACGACGCCCCGGCCGGAACCGTCGACGAAATAGACCTTGCGGTCGAAGATCTCGCCCACGACCAGCATTTCCTGACCGCGTTGCTGAAAACGGCGCATATTCATCAGGCCCGAGCAGATGACCTGATTGGACTCCATGGACTGGATACGTGTCATGGGCACGAAGACGCGGCGCTTGCCGGGGACCTCGACCACGACGCCGACACAGGCAGGGGCACGGTTGGGGCCGCGAGAGACCACGACCACATCGCGCAGGCGGCCCAGACGGTCACCCAGCGGGTCGAATACGTCTAGGCCGAGCAACCTCGCGACAAAGACTTTAGATACTTGCGCACTCACCCTTCCTACCCTAGCGCGGGCCGTGCCCCGGTGCGGGTATCGCATTACGTCCTAAGCGATCGAGCTTTCATATGCTGGGCAGACACACAGCAATTACGTGCACAATAGTGATATGACCTCTCCACAAGGAATGAACACGATCAGTCCCAACGGCCTGCCACGCGGCGAGCTGCTGGGGCGTTACACCAGCTATTTGGATGCCCAGAAGCTGGTGGACTACCTCGCGGATAACGACTTTCCGGTGGCGGCCGTGACGATTGTGGGCAACGATGTGCGCACGGTCGAGCGGGTCACCGCGAAGCTCTCGTACCCGAAGGTTGCCTTGGCTGGCGCGGCACAGGGCGCCATGATGGGCCTGTTCGTCGGCTTGCTGCTCTCCTTGTTCTCGGGGGCCGGCAACGGTCTCTACCAGGTGCTCTCCGCCATCGGTTTGGGTATGGCGATCTGGATGATCGCCGGAGTGGTCAGCTACTCGACCCGCCGCGGAAAGCGCGACTTTGCCTCCTCGAGCCAGTTCGTGGCGACGAGCTTCGATGTGGTCGTCGACTTCGAACATGCACAGGCCGCCCGTACGCTGGCCGCTCAGCTACCGATGCGCGGACAACAAGCGCCGGTCCAGCCGCAGGCGCAGGCACCGGCCCCTCCGCAGGCCCCATTCCAGCAGCAGCCTCCGGCACAGGCTCCAGCGCAGCCCGCCGCACCGGCACAGGGTACGCCGGCGGCCGAGGCGCCGCGTGAGGCCAGTGGCCAGTTCCCGGACCTGCCCGATGGACGCCCGCGCTATGGCGTGCGCGTGTCCGAGCCGAAGGCACCGACGAACAGCCCCGCCCCGGCGCCGGAGCAGCCACAGACACCGGCCGCGCCGTCCCCGGCTCAGCAGGCACCCTCACCGGAGGCCGACGAAGAGCCACGGGTGACCGCAAAGCCCCCGGTATCCGCCCCGGAGGACGACGCCGAGCAGTCGCAGTCCGAACGCAAGGATGAGGGCGTCTAGACCTCGCGCAGAGATCTACATACATCAGGCTCCGAACCCTCAAGGGTTCGGAGCCTGATGTATGTGTGGGGC
Source organism: Glutamicibacter endophyticus (assembly GCF_048457885.1). Lineage (NCBI taxonomy): Bacteria > Bacillati > Actinomycetota > Actinomycetes > Micrococcales > Micrococcaceae > Glutamicibacter > Glutamicibacter endophyticus. The sequence goes on along the minus strand of NZ_CP174200.1, from coordinate 2,338,817 downwards.
GTGGGGATTAGCCGCGGAGCTTAGCCATCCATGCCTCTACCTCGTCCGGGGTGCGCGGCAACGCTGCGGAAAGGTTGACCGCGCCGTCGGCGGTTACCAGGATGTCATCCTCGATGCGCACACCAATGCCGCGGTACTCCTCGGGGATCGCCAGATCCTCCTTCTTGAAGTACAGGCCGGGCTCGATGGTGAAGACCATGCCCTCTTGCAGTTCGGCGTCGAGGTACAGCTCGGCGCGAGCCTGCGCGCAGTCGTGGACATCCAGGCCCAGGTGGTGGCTGGTGCCATGCGGCATCCACCGACGGTGATGCTGGCCCTCGGGGGAGAGCGCTTCCTCCAGGGACACTGGCAACAGACCCCAGTCGTTCAGACGCTCGGCCAGAACCGTGGTGGCGATGGTGTGCAGGTCACGGAATTTCAGACCCGGCTTCACCGCGGCGAAGGTGGCGTCGGCAGCGTCAAGCACCGCCTGGTAGACCTTGCGCTGCACCTCGGTGTAACGACCGCTGACCGGAAGCGAACGGGTGATATCGGCGGTGTACAGCGAGTCAGCTTCGACGCCGGCGTCGAGCAACAGCACCTCGCCTTCGTTCACGGTGCCGTTATTGCGGATCCAGTGCAGGATCGTTGCGTTATTGCCGCTGGCCGCGATGGTGTCGTAGCCCAGCTCGTTACCCTCGGCGCGGGCCCGGGCGAAGAAGGTCCCCTCCACAATGCGCTCACCGCGCTCGTGGGCGATGGCCTTGTCGAGGTTGCGCACCACATCTTCGAAGCCGTTGATGGTGGCGTTGACCGACTTGCGTAGCTCGGCGATCTCGTATTCGTCCTTGATGACGCGCAACTCGGAGAGGGATTCTGCGAGCTCGCCATCCAGCGCGTCGCTGGCCTCAAGATCCTGACCGGTGTTGATGCGCGAGGTGTCCACCAACGCTTCCACGTTCAGGTCGACCTCGCGGAGCAGGCGAATGCGGATGCCGCCCAGGGCCTGCGGCCCGGCGTTCTTCGTGATGGCCAGTTCCAGCTGCTCCAGTCCCTCGGTGGGTAGCCCGGTGCGGGCCGAGAGGCTGCTGAGGGTCGGGCGTGGGCCGATCCAGAATTCACCGGAACGCGAGTTCAGGTAGAACTCCGAGGAGTCACGCCCGGCCATCGGAGCGAAGTACAAGGTGGCGGCGTGGTTTGAGCCCTGATCGCCGGCGCCCTCGTCGGTCGGTTCGAGGATCAGTACCGCGTCCGGTTCGTGGTCGACGCCCAGCCCGGTCAGGTGGGCGAATGCCGAATGCGGACGGAATCGGTAATCGGTGTCATTTGAACGGACCTTCAACGGACCGGCCGGGATGACCAGGCGTTCGCCCGGGAACTTCGCCGACAGCGCGGCCCGGCGTGCCGCGGCGTATGGTGCGGCCGGATCGGCGGCCGGCAGTTCGGAGGTATCGGTGGCCCAGTGCGAGCCCATGAATTCCTGGAAAGCTCGCGAAGTGGGTCGTTGCGAGCGGTTGTTCACCCGGTCTTCGAGGGGCTGGTCGTTCCCCGAAACGGTGCTTGGTTCGTTAGTCATGGCACCATACTGTCACTGCCGAGTGGATAGGGGCAAAGTGTCAGCGCGCGGGATACCCTAGGAACTATGCGAATAGACCTGCACGCGCACTCAAACGTTTCCGACGGGACCGAAACCCCCGGTGACCTGATCCGCGCGGCACAGGCGGCGGGGTTGGATGTGGTGGCACTGACCGATCATGATCAGACCACCGGATGGGATGAGGCCCGCCAGGTGGCTGCCGAATGCGGTATTGGATTCGTGCCGGGCATGGAGATCACCTGCCAGGACACCACCGGCATCAGCGTGCACCTGTTGTGCTATCTCCAGGACCCCGAGTACCAGCCCTTGCTCGACGAGTTGGCGGAGTCCCGCGGCTCGCGTGTGGTGCGCGCTCGGCGAATCGTCGATCTACTGGCCGAAGACTTCCCAATTAACTGGGATCTGGTCAATGAGCACTGCCAGCCCGGCGCCACGGTGGGGCGCCCGCATATCGCCGACGCCCTGGTCAGTGCCGGGGTGGTCGAAGACCGCAACGAGGCCTTCGCGCATGTGCTTTCGACGCGCTCCAAATACTATGTTTCGCACCCGTCGATTGACCCGCGCGATGCGGTACGGCTGGTGCGTGAGGCCGGGGGAGTCTCCGTGTTCGCTCACCCCATGGCTTCCTCCCGCGGACGAGTGGTACCCGAATCAACCTTCCACGACATGATCGATGCCGGGTTACACGGTCTCGAAATTGACCATCGCGATAATTCGGCCGAAGGCAAGGTCTTCCTGCGTGCGCTGGCCGCCGAGCACGACCTGATCGTCACCGGGGCCTCGGACTATCACGGGACCGGAAAGCTCAACCGGCTCGGTGAGAATCTCACCGAGCCGGAAATGCTCGAACGTATTGTGGCCACGGCCACCGGAAGCCCGGCGCTGCTCTAGGCTTCGACGGTTGCGAAGTCGGTGCCGTCCGGCAGCCGTCCGCGCATTACCTCAATGGCCTGATCGTTCTGGTCGATCAGATAGAACTTGCGATCCATGGCCGCCGCGACGGCCCCGGTGGTGCCAGAACCTGCAAAGAAGTCCAAGACCCAGTCCCCGGGGCGTGAGGAGGCCGAGATGATTCGGCGCAGGATTCCCTCGGGTTTCTGGGTGGGATAGCCGGTTTTCTCCTTGCCCGTGGGTGAGACAATGGTGTGCCACCATACATCGGTGGGGAGTTTGCCCTTGGCTCGTTTCTCCGGTGTCACCAGGCCCGGAGCCATATATGGCTCGCGATCGACCTCGGCCGAGTCGAAGTGGTATTTTTTCGGGTCCTTCACGTACACCAAGATGGTGTCGTGTTTGGATGGCCAGCGGCTTTTCGCCCGTCCACCGTAGTCATACGCCCAGATGATTTCGTTCAGGAAGCACTTGCGGCCGAAGATGTCATCGAGCAACACCTTCACGTAGTGCACCTCGCGGTAGTCCAGATGTACGTAGAGTGTTCCGGTCTCGTTCAAGAGCCGATGCGCATGCATCAACCGTGGGGCGATGAACTGGAGGTAGTCGTCGAAACTGTCCGTGTACCATCGGTTCTCGCCGAGCACCGTGTCATAGGAGCGCCCCTGAAAACCAGTGTGGGTGCCCTCATCCGAGCGAATCATCGTGCGTTCGGCACGACGCTGAGTACGACCGGTGTTAAACGGCGGATCAACGTAGATTAGCTGAAAAGATTCATCCGGCAGTGACTCGAGGACCGGAAGATTTTCCCCGTGCATGACGGTGTTGCCCTCGGCCGGCCCGTCGGGGGTCGACCGAGGGTCGCTCGTTTGTGCATCGAGCATGGGGTGCTTAGTCCTCCTGAGTACGCGTGGTGCGGCGCGTACGGCGACGCGGCCGGCGCTTGGCCGGCTGACCCTCTTCCTGCGCGGGGGAGGTCTCACGGTGCCGCTCGGCTTCGCGAGCCGGACGGTCGTGCTTGCCCTTGGAGTGGCCGTGGCGGGCACCGGACCCTTCGGAACCGGTCTGCTCGCCCTCAACGGTGCGGGTGCGGGTACGGTTGCGCGGGGTTGAGCTGCGGCGGCGCGAGGAGCGTTCGTTGCGCGGAGCCGAGGACTCTTCGCTCCGGGCCTTGGCGGCACGCGGCAGGCGTCCCTTCGTACCCTTGGGGATCGACAGATCGGCGAAGAAGTGCGGGGAGGAGGAGTAGGTCTCCACCGGTTCGGGCACGTTCAGACCCAGAGCCTTGTTAATCAGCGACCAGCGCGGCACGTCATCCCAGTCGACGAAGGTCACGGCGGTGCCGTCGTTGCCCGCACGGCCGGTGCGGCCGACACGGTGCAGGTAGGTCTTCTCGTCATCCGGGCACTGCAGGTTCACCACGTGGGTGACGTCGTCCACGTCGATGCCGCGGGCCGCCACATCGGTGGCCACCAAGATTTCAACCTTGCCCGAGCGGAAGGCCTTCAGCGATTGCTCGCGGGCTCCCTGACCCAAATCCCCGTGCAGCGCCCCGGCATTGAAGCCACGGTCGATCAATTCGTCGGTGAGCTTCGCGGCCGAGCGCTTGGTCTGGGTGAAAATGATGGTGCGGCCACGGCCCTCGGCCTGCAGCAGGCGGGCGACCATCTCGTCCTTGTCTAGGTTGTGGGCGCGGTAGACGAGCTGACGGATATTGCGCTTGGTGATCGAGTCGTCGTCCGGATCCTGGGCCCGAATATGGGTGGGGCGGGACATGTAGCGACGGGCCATGGTGATGACCGGGCCGGGCATGGTGGCGGAGAAGAGCATCGCCTGGCGTACCGGAGGTAGTGCTGAGAGGATGCGTTCCACGTCGGGCAAAAAGCCCAGATCGAGCATCTCATCGGCCTCGTCCAAGACCACGGTGCGCACCTGCTTGAGGTTCAGCACGCGCTGACGGTTCAGGTCGATCAGACGCCCCGGGGTGCCGACGACCACGTCGGTGCCGGCGGTCAGCGCGGAGGTCTGCTCTTCGTACGGACGTCCACCGTAGATGGTGGTGATGCGGATATTCGAGTGCTTGGAGGCCTTGGCCAAGTCTGCGCCGACCTGCAGGGCCAGCTCACGGGTCGGGGCGACGATCAGTGCTTGCGGGGCCCCGGGGAACTCCAGATCGGCGTAGCCGGGGTCTTCTTCGCGGATCACACGCTGCAGGGCTGGGATGCCGAAGCCCAAGGTTTTGCCGGTACCGGTCTTGGCCTGGCCGATAATGTCATTGCCGCCTAGGGCAACCGGAAGGGTCAGCGCCTGGATCGGGAAAGGGTGTTCGATGCCGGCTTCAAGCAGCGAGCCGACGATGTCTTCACGGACCTTGTAGTCGGCGAAGGTTTTTTCTTCGATGGGAGCCGCCGGGGCGGTCGTCTCGGTGGTAATCTCTGTCACGGTTCGTGAGTCTCATTTCTTTGAAGGCGCCTAGCTGCGTGGCCCGTGGGCCGACGGCTGGCGCGTTGCCAGCGGAGCCGATCGCTGATTCTCGTGTCCTGGCCGGCGCCCTGAAGGGCGGCTGGCGGGGCACGGGTGGCCGCTGGGAAGCCACCGGGTCCTCGTTCAATTTCTTAGCGCGGTGCGACCGGGCATCCTATAGTTCAATAGCCCAAGCATAGCCCGTAGGTGGCAACGGAGGATATTTTCACTCCTCCGGACCGGCGATTTCCTCGAAGAGTACCCGGCGTTTGCCGACGTCGACCAGTTGCAGCCGTACCGCAATGAGAGAGCCGGGGGCACTGTGTCCGCGAAAGCGTGCGGTGACCGGCTCGTCGACCAGTTGGATGTTCCCTTCGCGTGCCTGGAGGGCGTCGTCGGACTCGGGCAGGGTCAGCACAATCGCTTCGAAACTCTGCCCAACCCGATCCTTGAGCACATAGGCTTCGACGAGTTCCACCGCGGCCCGAGAAATCTGGCCGTTGGCGGCGTTAGAGGCACGCATGAGATCCGGCACCTGGTTCAGCGCCTCCGACAGTTCCGCGGGAAGCTGCTGCCCCTGACTGATTAGCAAGCAGGTGAGTAGCCCAAAACGGTCCACGAGGCGGCGCAGTGGGGCGGTGACATGGGCATAGGGCGCGGCCAGGGCCGCTTGAATCACATCTTGTGGGTCCTGGCCATTGACCACCTGGTAATCGGCCCCACGGAAAAGGGCCGCGGCGCGGTGCATAATCACCAATTGCCGCGGGTCGGCGATATCGAGGGTGTGCAGGTACTGACCGTAGCTTTGGGAGCCGTCCCAGCGGTGCCCCAACAACTCGGTTTGCGTGCGGAACTCCTCGATCGCGGAGTCTTCCGGGGCTGGCATGGTGCGTAGGATACCGACGCCGGCCTCGAGCATCATCCGCGCGGCCGCCATGCCGGTCAAGAGCGAAATCTGGGCGTTGGCCTCTTCCAAAGGCAGCGTGCGGCGGGCGGTGAGCCGGTAGGAGCCGTTGTGCTTGACGACCTCTTGGTCGGGCAAGTTCAGCGAGGCTCCGCCACGTTCACGTTCCTGCACACGACGTTTCTGGCCAATTTCGGCCAGTAGGCGTAATTGTTCGCGCCCCTGCCCGCTATCGAGTTCTGCCTGGGCGCCCTCGTAGTCCAGTTTTTCGCGTGAGCGGATCAGGGTGTGCCGCAGGGTGCAGGGGCCCATTGCGCCCTGTTCGTCGAGCTCAATGCTGAAGAGCAAGGCCGGGCGGGTCTGATCCGGTAGCAGCGAACCGTGGTCCTCGGAGATGACTTCCGGATGCAAACTGATTTTGCGGTGCGGCAGATAGTAGGTTTGCCCGCGTCGGCGGGTGCTTGAGTCGAGGGCGGTGCCCAGCCGCACAAAGTTCGGGACGTCGGCTATGGCATAGTGCACCCGGTAGCCGTCGTCGGTGCGTTCCAAATACATCGCCTGATCCAGGTCAGTGGACTCTGCCGGGTCGATGGTGAAGAAGGGCAGATCGGTGTCGTCGTGCGCCGGTGATTCCAGTTGCGCGATGGCTTGGCGGGCGGCGCGCAGTAGTTCTTCGCTGAACTCCTCTGGAGTTTCGAATTCGTCCTCGAGCCGGGCTAAATGTTCGCGTAGCTCATCGATGCCCTGGCTGCGACGGCACTTGACCTGTTTTTCTTTCACGACCCTAGCCTTATCTGCCGACACTGGATACACAAGAGCCACCGGTGGAAAAGATTTCCGCCGGTGGCCTGTGAGATTGCGCGAATATTGCGTTACAGCTGGGCGAAACCGACCTTGCGGACCTCTTCGGGGCCGATCTCCACGTAAGCCAGTCCGGCGGAGGGGACGACCACTTCGCGGCCCTTGGCGTCACTTAGGCGCAGCGGCTGACCGCTGGAGAGCGCGGTGTCTACCAGGGCGTTGATATCGGCGGCGCTCTGTTCGGACTCGAGCACGACCTCGCGGGCTACATTCTGCACGCCAATGCGGATTTCCATAATGGCTTTAATCCTCTCGAAAAGTTTTCTCGAACCGCACAGCTGGTGCGGTGCCTAACCTAAATGTAACTAGATTTCCTTCGGGAACTGTGAAATTCCGCGCCAAGCTAAACGAGAGATCAGATCGATGGCGGTATCCATGGAGACCTGCTGTCCGCTTCCGGCCCAGTAGCGGGCGGAAACCTGTGCCAACCCGGCCAGACCGCGGCCCACGAGCAGCGCCTGCGCCTCGTCGAGGTCGGTGTCGCTGGCAACGACCCGCGAGATGGATTCGGCGAGCATCGAGTTGAACTTTTCGATGCGTTCGGCGATCAGCTCATCGGCGAGCACGTCGGATTCGAAAATGAGCCGGTAGGCCTGCGACTCCCGGTTGATGTACCGGTAGTAGGTGGCGATCGTGTTCAGTACGCGCTGCTGGTTATCCTGCGTGGAGAGGATCGCGTCGTTGAGCAGATCGCTGAAGTCGGCGAGGTGGGCGTCGAGCAATGCCAAGTAGAGCTCGCGCTTGCCGGGGAAGTGCTGGTAGAGGACTGGTTTAGAGACGGTGGCGACGTCGGCGATTTCATCCATTGACGCCCCGTGGTAACCGTGGGCCACAAAAACCTGATGGGCGGCTTCAAGCAGTTGCTTGCGCCGGGCCTCGCGCGGCATCCGGGGAGTCCGTACGGGCCGCGCATCCGAATTCAGTACCATCACCTTGGCCTTCCACCAGCGAGTCATCGTGAGTCCACCAAGACGTGGGAGCCGTCTTTAGCAGACCACTTCCCAGTAGTATTTCACGCCTATCGATGGTTCAGGGGTATTGCCGCCCGAAAAATTGCGCGATTACCGCGCGGGAGCGCAGATCTACGCGCTGCGGTCCTGCCGCAAAACCGGGCATCCGGCCACGGTCTGCTCGTCGACCCGCTGTTCGGCGGGTGCCGCCGGCGACTGCGGTGCGCTCAAATCCAAACCGTAGAGCGTTTCCAGCGCGGCGACATAGTCCTCGGTCCGTCCCTCGGAGGCCAGTTCGCGGGCACGCACCGTGGGGACGTGCAAAAGCTGGCGCACCATGCGACGCATGGCGAGTTCGACTTCCTCCGCGGCGGCCGAGCAACCGTGCTGGGAACGCACCTTGGCGACCTCAGTCTCCAGGACCTGCTGGGTGTGGCGGCGCAGCGCAACGATGGCGTGATCCGCCTCGCGCTCGCGCTGCAGCGCGGAAAATTCTGCTGCGGCACGATCGACGATGCGCTGCGCTTGATGCACGGCCAAGGCCTGCTCATCCGGTGCGGCCATGCGCACCGATTCCAGGGTGATCAGATCCACCTCGGGCAGGTCGGCCAGTTGCGGGTCAAAGTCGTGAGTCAGCGCCATATCGATGGCGATCAGGGGCTGGTCCCCGCGGCGTAGCGCCGCGAGATGATCCACGGTGAGCTGGGTGCCGCCGCCGGAACAACCGATGATGATATCGGCTTGGCGCAGGGCCTGCGGGAGCTGGTCGAAGCTCAACGGGGTCCCGCCGCGCTGCTCGGTGAAACCGGCGGCGCGTCCCGAATTGGAGTACACGCTGATGTGCTTGGCGCCGCGTTCTTTGAGCAACGCCATGGTGGCCCCCGCGTAGGAACCGGTGCCGAACAGGACGATGTCCTGTTCGCCGAAGGCACGGGCCGGGCCCATGAGATCTTCGGCCAGATCCAAGGCAACCGAAACCACGGATTTACCCTGGGTGCCTAAGGTGGTGTTGGATCCCACGTCTTTCGCGGCGCGTGTGGCGTGCTGAAAGAGGCGGGTCAGGTTTCCGGTGGTGGTTTTCTGTTGTTGTGCCGCGGTCAGCGCCCGGCGTACCTGGCCGGCGATTTCGCGTTCACCAACCACCGCGGAATCCAGGCCGGCGCCCACCGAGAAGAGGTGGTCGATGACCTGATCGCCACGGAGGTAGCTGAGCTTGCGGGTCAGGAAGTCTGCGGCCAAGCCGGTGGCCTGGGAAATGTGGGCGATCAGCGTCTGGCGGGCTGCGTTGGGGTCCTGCGCGTCGGCGTACACTTCGAAACGGTTGCAGGTGGCCAGCACCACGAGGCCGTCGATGGTCCCGGGCGACGTGCGGGACGCGACGGCCAGCCCGTCGACCGAGGCGCTCAGTTGGGCCACGGTCTCAAGATCGAGCTGCGAATGCGATGCGACAAGAGATAAAAAAACCACAGTGAGCCCAGAATACGACGTTTCGTTCAGCGCGAACAACGCAGGACTACCTAAGATCGCGGTGATTTAGCGGGTAATCTTGCTCACCTGTGGGCCGCGCCACGACGTCACGATGGGCTTTTATGGGCGAAGATTGGCAGAATTGAGCCATGACCTTGCCGAAGAACCATCCCCTGCTTGACGGGCGTACCGCAGACTCCGCACTGATCCAGTCCCTTCGAGGCGGGACCCCGTCCCACCAGCCGGTGTGGTTCATGCGCCAGGCTGGCCGCTCCCTGCCCGAGTACCTGAAGCTGCGCGAGGGCGTGAGCATGTTGGACTCCTGCCTTGATCCGGCGATGGCCAGCGAAATCACCCTGCAGCCGGTGCGTCGTCATAAGGTCGACGCAGGCATCTTCTTCTCCGACATTGTGATCCCGCTGCGTCTGGCCGGGATCGGCGTCGACATTGTCCCCGGGGTGGGCCCGGTGCTCGATACCCCGATTCGTACCGCCGAGCAGGTGGCCGCGCTGCCGGAGGTCACCGAGCAGTCGCTGGCACCAATCCGTGAAGCCGTGGCGTTGACTATCGAGCAGCTGGGCTCCACTCCGCTGATCGGTTTTGCCGGGGCACCTTTCACGGTGGCGGCCTACATGGTGGAGGGGCGCCCCAGCCGCGACCACCTCGGGCCGCGCACCTTGATGCACGCCCAGCCGGAGGTCTGGGACGGGCTGATGCGTTGGGCGGCGAAGGCCTCCGGCGTGTTCCTGCGCGCACAGGTTGAGGCCGGCGCGTCGGCCGCCCAGCTCTTCGACTCCTGGGCCGGATCCCTGTCCCTGCCCGACTACGAAAAGTACGTGGCTCCCTATTCCAAGCTGGCCTTGGACATGGTGCGCGATACCGGGGTGCCGCTGGTTCACTTTGGCACCGGCACCGGTGAGCTCCTTGGTGCGATGCGTGATGTGGGGGTCGACGCCGTGGGCGTGGACTACCGGATCCCGCTGCCCACCGCCATTGAGCGGATCGGACCGAAGCATGCCGTGCAGGGCAATATCGACCCGGCCTTGCTCACCGCACCGTGGGAGGTGCTCGAGGCGCATGTGCGTGAAGTGGTCGCCGCCGGGCAGCAGGCCCACGGTTACGTCGCCAATCTGGGCCATGGCGTGCCGCCGAGCACCGACCCCACCGTGCTGACCCGTGTGGTTGAGCTCATTCACTCGCTGTAGTTCGGCGGTACTAAGCTAAGTGCAACAGGCAATTTCGCTTCTCACCGGCCACCTTGCAGCAGCCTACGGGGCCGGGGAGAAACTTCGAGGAAGGGTGCGCGCATGACGAGCCAGGACAAGCGAACCTCCGAGCATAAGCAGCCGCGGCAGGCCGCCGCCCACGCGCTGCGTCTATTGGAGAAGGTGCGCGCCGCCGCCGAAACCCGCCGCCACCCACAAGGCTCCCGTGAAGCCGGGCAGGGTGCGCCGCATGCGGTGGTGATCGGGGGCGGGCTGGCCGGTTTGGTTGCCGCCCGTGACCTGCGCCAAAGTGGGCACCGGGTCACCGTGCTCGAAGCCAGCGATCGTTTTGGCGGGTGCATTTCGCGCGCCGAGATTGACGGTCTGCCGCTGGACTCGGGGGCCGAGTCCTTCGCGGTGCGCGGCGGCACGGTGGCGAACTACCTGCGCGAAATGGACCTGGCCGATCGCATTGCTCCCACCAGCGGGGCCACCGCTTGGCTTGTGCAGGGCAAGGACGAGGCGGTACGCGCCCACCCACTGCCGGCCACCGCACTGCTGGGCATTCCCGCCCACCTGCGTGGCGAGGGGCTTCGCGAGCTCATCGGGCGGGCCGCCGCGGTGCGCGCGGCCACCGACCTGGTCACCCCGATCCCGCGGAACTGGGCGACCAAGCCGTTGACCGTGGCCGAAGTGGTGCGCCAGCGCATGGGCAGCGCGGTGCTCGAACAGCTGGTCACCCCGGTTATCGCCGGGGTGTATTCCACCGACCCAAGCGAACTGGATCTGGATCTAGCGGCCCCCGACCTGCGTCGGGCCATGCTCGAGACCGGGTCGCTGGCCAAGGCCGTGGCCCAGCTGCAGCAGGATGCTCCGGCCGGCTCACGCGTGGCTGGGATCGAGGGCGGGATCTACCGTCTCATCGAGTCGCTGGTGGACCACTTGCACCAGGCCGGTGCGCTGCTGGTCCCCAACGCCACGGTGGATCGCATCGAATACCGGGAGGATCAGCCGCTGCCCTTCGCGGTGAGCGTGCATGGCGAACCGGTGGCCGCGGACCGGGTGGTGCTGGCCGTCGAAACACAGCCGGCCCTGGAACTGCTTGAAGGACTTGGCCGGGAGTTGCCCGGAGCCGACGAACAGCGCAGCAACGCCATCGCCTTGGCGATTTTGCTGGTGGATAAGCCCGAGCTGGACGACGCCCCACGCGGTTCGGGGGCGCTGGTGAACGAGTCGGCGCCGGTGCGCGCCAAGGCGTTGACCCATGCCACCGCGAAATGGCCGTGGTTGGCCGAACAGACCGGCCCGGGCACCCACGTGGTGCGGCTGTCCTACGGCCGCATCGGGCAGCCCGACGAGCTGGTCGCCACCGGTAGCGACGGCCAACTGATCGAACAGGCCGTCAAAGACGCCTCAAAGATTCTGGGTGTTGAATTAACCGAAGATGATGTGCTGGGTAGCCATGTGCAACGCTTCAGCGACGTGGTGCCCCTGCAAGGCCCGGCCGCTGCCGAACGTCGCGCCGTGGTGGCTCAGATTGAGAAGGATTACCCCGGACTTGCCGTCACCGGCGCCTGGGTGGCGGGGACCGGACTGGCCCGCGTCATCGCCCACGCGCGTTCGGCCGTGGCGCTCAGCGTGAGCTAAGCACCACACCGGAGCCAAAGAAAGTTGAGAAGGAGCAGGAATTGAGCCAGCCAATCGAGCACAACTCGCCGGTAATCCGCGACCGCGAAGCCGCGGGCGAGAACCCGACGATGTACTACACGCTGTGGACGGTGTTTAAGCGGGCCGCCGCCATTGAGCCCGAATCCTCGGCGGCCGCGGACTTCCAGAGCCTGTGCGAGTCCCTGGCCGCCGAGTCGGTGACCGTGCGCGGTCTCTACGACGTCTCCGGCATGCGGGCCGACGCCGACGTAATGGTCTGGATCCACGGTCCTGCCGCCGAACTGCTGCAGGCGGCCATGCGCCAGATTCGTCGTAGCTCCCTATTCGACGGTACCGAGATCGCCTACTCGACGATGGCGGTGCACCGTGAAGCAGAATTCGCCAAGGACCACTCGCCGGCCTTCGCCCGTGGTGTGGCGGCCAAGGAATGGATGACCGTCTACCCGTTCGTGCGTTCGCACGACTGGTACACCATGGACCCGGCGGCCCGCGGCAAGATGCTGCGCGACCACGGCATCCTGGGTCGTGAATTCCCGACCGTGCTGGCCAACACCGTGGCGGCATTCTCCTTCAGCGACTACGAATGGCAGGTCTGTTTGGAGGCCGACGACATGATCGACCTCGTCGACATGATGCGCCACCTGCGCTACACCGAAGCCCGCCACCATGTGCGGGAGGAGACCCCGTTCTACACCGGCCGACGCATTAGCGCCGACGAGGTACTTGAGGTGCTCAAGTGAGTATTCCCGCCCCTAGCCTCGCCGCGGGCACCCAGCTACCGGCCAAGGATTACGACGCCCTGTTGCTCGCCAGTTTCGGCGGGCCCGAGGGGCAGGAGGACGTGATCCCGTTCCTGCGCAACGTCACCGCCGGGCGCGGCATCCCCGATGAGCGCCTCGAAGAGGTGGCGGTGCACTACCGCACCAACGGCGGCATCTCGCCGATTAATGCGCAGAACCGCGAACTGATCGCCGCCCTCGAGGCCGAACTGGCGGCCCGCGATATCAAGCTGCCGATCTACTGGGGCAACCGTAACTGGAAGCCCTTTGTGAACGACACGCTCGAGCAGATCCACGCCGACGGACACCGCAAGGTGCTGTTGCTGGGCACCGGCGCGTACTCCGGGTACTCGGCCTGCCGCCAGTACCGTGAGGATCTCGGGATGGGGCTGAAGGCCACCGGCCTGGCCGGCGAACTGGAGGTGGATAAGATCCGCCAGTTCTTCGACACCCCGGCTTTCGTGCAACCCTTCGTCGACTCGCTGGGCCGTTGCCTCGACGAGGTGCGCCAAGAACTCGACGAGGCCGGCAAGACCGAGGGACGCATCAAGATCGTCTTCGTCACCCACTCCATTCCGCTCTCCGACGCGCAAGCCGCCGGCAACGAGCAGTTGCGCCAGGGGCTGGCCGAAAACCTGTACACCGCCCAGCATCGGGCCGTGGCCGAGCGCATTCTGGCCCAGGTTCCGCAGTCCGCCGGGCTGGAGCACGAGCTGGTCTACCAGTCGCGTTCCGGCGCACCGCACATTCCATGGTTGGAACCGGATATCAACGACGCCCTCGAACAGGACGCCGCGGACCAGGTCGCCGGCGTGGTCGTCGTGCCCATTGGGTTCATCTCCGATCACATGGAGGTGCTCTGGGACCTAGACACCGAGGCCAAGGACACCTGCGCAGAGCTGGGCCTGGCCTTCCGCCGGGCCAACACTCCAGGCACCCACCGTGCCTTCGTGTCCGGGCTCGTGGATCTGATCGAAGAACGGCTGCTTGGCCCCGACGGGCAGCCGCGGCGTAACGGGCGCGTATCAGAGGTAAGCCTCGGCCCGTGGTTCGACGCCTGCCAGCCCGGCTGCTGCATCAAGCCAGCCGCCGATGGAAGCCTGCGCGATACCATCGCCGCGGTCGACGCGACCGTTGTGGGTTGTTCGTCGTGAGTGCCAGCTTCACCGTCGGCACCCGCGCCAGCCAGCTGGCCACGACACAGACCGCTTGGGCCGCCGACCAGCTCGCCCAACTGTCCGGGCTCAGCGTGCACACCGAACTGGTGCGGACCGAGGGAGATGTCGTTACTGGTCCGCTCTCGCAGCTCGGCGGCACCGGGGTGTTCGCGGCCGCGCTACGCCAGCACCTGCTGGCCGGCGGCTGCCACTTGGCGGTGCACTCGCTGAAGGACCTGCCCACGGCCCAGCCCGAACCGCTACTGATCGCCGCGATCCCGCCGCGTGAGGATGTGCGTGACGCACTCTGCGCCCGCGACGGTCTGACGCTGGCGCAGCTACCGCAGGGCGCAAAGGTGGGCACCGGTTCGCCGCGCCGCGCAGCGCAGCTACTGGCGCACCGCCCCGACCTGAAAGTTGTGGACATCCGCGGCAATGTGCCCACCCGCCTGGGCCGGGTGGCCGGGGTGGGGGATACTCACGACGACGGCAGCGTGGGCCGTAGCGTGCAGGGGGACTTGGACGCGGTGATCCTCGCGGCCGCCGGGCTGCATCGGCTTGGCTTGGGCGGGCATATCACCGACTACCTTGACCCGAGCATTATGCTTCCGGCCCCGGGGCAGGGCGCGTTGGCCGTGGAGGTCCGCGCTGGCGGTACCGGCCTGAGCGAATTGGACGCGGCGCTGACCGAGCTCGACGATCACGCCACCCGGTGCGAGGTGACCGCCGAGCGGGCGCTGTTGGGCACCCTCGAGGCCGGCTGTGCCGCGCCCATTGGCGCGCTGGCTCACTTCACCGAGGACACCCTGGTGCTTGAGGCGGTGGCCTGTGATCCGGCCGGCACCGAGGTGCTGCGTCGTAGCGCCAGCGCTGAGGTGCGCACGGTGGCTCAGGCCGCCGAGCTGGGCGCGGCGTTAGCCGCCACCCTGCTGGCCGACGGCGCGGCCGAACTGGCCGGATTGGCCTGAGCCTTGGGACGCACGGTGCTCTTTCTGCGCCCGACCCGGCGGGCAGCGTCGACCCTACAGCGGCTTTCGGCGCGTGGGATCGCCGCCCGGTGCCTGCCGTTGATCGGGACGTTCTGGCCGCCGGATACCGGTGCGCTGGACCGTGCGTTGCGGCGACTGGCCGCCGGGGAATACCAGCAGGTCATGCTCACCTCGGTGAGCACCGTGCAGGTTTTCGCCGAGCGTCTGGCCCACCTTGGATTGGCCGGTTCCTTGCCGCCGCAGACGCGTTGGGTGGCGGTGGGCGAATCCACGGCCGCGGCCATCACACGGCTGTTGGGTCAACCGGTGGCCTTCGTCCCGCAACGCCATTCGGCGGCCGGGCTGGTCGCCGAATATGAGCTGCCCGCCGGCTGCCCGGTGCTGTACGCGCATGGCGATCTCGCCTCTCCGGTGCTCGCCGACGGTCTGCGTGGCTGGGACGCAAAGGTGGATGAGGTCATTGCCTACTTCACCCGGCCGCTACCGCACGATCAGGCCGCCGCGATCGAGCCGCCGACCATCGAAGACCTGCCGGTCGACGCCTTGGCGCGGAGCGTAGCGGAGAGCCAGGTGATCGTTTTCAGCGCCCCGAGCATCGTGAATCGTTTCCGGGAACTGTACGGGAGCACGCTGCCACCGGGAACCCGCACCCTGATGATCGGCCAACCCACCGCGCGAGCCGCGGCCGCGGCGGGACTTCCGAGCGACCTCGTGGCCGGCAACCCCGATCCGGACTCGCTGATCACAGCCATCGAAGAATTAGTGGGCGCAATGCCCGAGGAGAAAGAAGAATCATGAGCTTTCCGAATCGCCGACCTCGCCGACTACGGCAGAACCGGGCCATGCGCTCACTGGTGGCCGAGCATCGGCTTTCACCGGCCCAGCTGATTTTGCCCGCCTTCGTCCGTGAGGGCCTGAGCGAGCCGAACCCGATCACCTCGATGCCCGGTGTCGTGCAGCACACCATGGATTCCTTGCGCGCCGCCGCCGTGGAGGCTCGCGAGCTAGGTGTCGGCGGGCTGATGCTCTTCGGTATCCCTGAGGTGCGCGATGCCGTCGGCAGCGCCGGGGTGGCCCCGCAGGGCATTTTGAACCGGGCCATCGCCGCGGTACGCCAGGAAGTCGGCGATGAGCTGGTGATCATGTCCGACGTCTGCCTAGACGAGTTCACCGATCACGGCCACTGCGGTGTGTTGCGCTCCGATGGCAGCGTGGATAACGACGCCACCAACGAAATTTACGCGCAAATGGCGGTGGCGCAGGCCGAGGCCGGGGCTCACGTGCTGGGCCCGTCGGGCATGATGGACGGTCAGGTTGCGGTGATTCGTGAGGCCTTGGACGCCGTCGGCCGGCAGGACGTGGCGATATTGGCCTACGCGGCGAAGTACGCCTCGGCGTTCTATGGCCCGTTCCGCGAGGCGGTGGACTCCCAGCTTCAGGGGGACCGGCGCACCTATCAGATGGACGCCTCCAACCGCCGTGAAGCGCTCGT
Organism: Glutamicibacter endophyticus; assembly: GCF_048457885.1. Lineage (NCBI taxonomy): Bacteria > Bacillati > Actinomycetota > Actinomycetes > Micrococcales > Micrococcaceae > Glutamicibacter > Glutamicibacter endophyticus. The sequence continues at coordinate 2,322,415 of NZ_CP174200.1, read as the reverse complement.
CGAGGTTCAGTCGGATCTCGACGAGGGCGCCGATATGATCATGGTCAAGCCTGCCATGGGGTACCTGGATATCGTGCGTGAGGTGGCCGATTACAGCCCGGTGCCGGTCTCCGCCTACCAGATCTCCGGAGAGTACGCGATGATCGAAGCGGCCGCCGCGAACGGGTGGATTGACCGGCGGGCCGCGATCGAGGAGTCCCTGCTCTCGATTCACCGTGCCGGCGCACAGCAAATCTTGACCTATTGGGCCAGCGAAGCCGCTGGCTGGCTGAACGAAGGAAAGAAGTAAATGACCCAGTCCGAGCAGTTATTTGCCCAGGCCCGCGAGGTAATGCCCGGGGGCGTGAACTCCCCGGTGCGTGCCTTTGGCTCCGTCGGCGGTGTGCCGCCCTTTATGGTCAAGGCCTCCGGCCCGTACCTCTATGATGCCGACGGCAAAGAGTACGTGGATCTGGTGTGTTCCTGGGGCCCGGCACTGCTCGGCCACGCGCATCCGGCCATTCAGCAAGCGGTGCACGAGGCGGTAGACCGCGGCCTGTCCTTCGGTGCGTCCACCCCGGACGAGGTGCGCCTCGGCGAACTCATCAAGGCCCGGATGGGTGGGGTCGACCGCGTACGAATGGTCTCCACCGGCACCGAGGCAACGATGACCGCGGTCCGTTTGGCGCGCGGCTTCACCGGGCGCGAACTGATCATCAAGTTCGCCGGTTGCTACCATGGCCACCTCGACGGGCTGCTGGCCTCGGCTGGTTCGGGCGTTGCGACGCTGGCCTTGCCCGGTTCGGCTGGCGTCACCGCCGCCACCGCCGCCGAGACCCTGGTGCTGCCGTATAACGACCGTGCGGCGATTACCGCCGCCTTCGCCGAGCACGGCGCGAACATTGCCGCCGTGATTACCGAGTCCGCCCCGTGCAATATGGGCGTGGTTGAGCCGGAGCCTGGCTTTAACCGTTTCCTGAAGGAAACCACTGCCGCGCACGGTGCTCTGCTGATTCTCGACGAGGTTCTCACCGGGTTCCGTGCCTCGGATGCCGGTTATTGGGGGCTGTCCGGTCGCACCGAAGACTGGACCCCGGATCTCTATACCTTCGGCAAGGTCATTGGCGGGGGACTGCCCACCGCCGCCCTCGGCGGCCGCGCCGAGGTAATGGACTACCTGGCCCCGCTGGGACCGGTGTACCAGGCGGGTACGCTCTCCGGAAACCCGGTGGCCATGGCAGCGGGTATCGCACAGCTGAGCAATGCTACTGATGAGGTCTACGCGCACATTCAGCGACAGTCCGAAAAGTTGGAGGCCGCCATGGTGCAGGCCTTCACCGAAGCCGGGGTGAACCACTCCATTCAGCGCGTCGGTACGCTCTTCTCGGTGGCCTTCGGCACCGCCGGCGAAGGCGTACACAACTACGCGCAGGCACAGCAGCAAGAAGTCTTCCGCTACGCTCCGTTCTTCCACTCCATGCTTGAAGCCGGGGTGTACTTGCCGCCGAGCGTCTTTGAAGCTTTCTTCCTCTCGGCAGCGCATGACGACGCAGCATTGGATCGCGTGATTGCGGCGCTACCGGCAGCGGCCCGCGCTGCGGCGTCGGCCACGAACTAGTCGACAACGCAAAAACCCGCGTGCAATCCCCACAAGACTGGGTTGCACGCGGGTTTTCGCGTTCCTGAGCCGTGTAGCTAGATCACTGATCTGAGCCGAGGCGCAGTTGCCTAGAAGGCAGCGATAACGTTACCGTCCGGGTAGTTTTCCTCAATGTAGTCGCGCACCTCATCCGAATGCAGCAACTCATCGAGCTTGGCGATGGCAGGCGTCTCTTCGCCTTCACGCCAGGTGAGGAAGTTGGCGTAAGGGTTGTTCTCGACCGACTCCTGCTGGAATACCTCTTCCTTCGGCAACTTGGCCTGCAGGATGAAGTTACCGTTGATCAGCGCGATGGCCACGGTGTCGTCGCTCTTGTAAAGCTGCGGTGCCTGCTCGGCCTTCACCTCGAAGAAGTCCAGCTTCTTCGGGTTCTTGCTCTCGTCGGTGTTGACAGTCAGAACGGTGTCTTCATCGGCGATGTTCTGCAAGAGGCCAGCATCCTCGAGCAACTTCAGGCCGCGGATCTGGTTTGCCGGGTCGTTGTTGATAACGACCTTGGCGCCCTCCGGCACCTCATCGGCCTTCTTGTACTTCTTTGAGAACGCGGTGAACGGCTCAATGTGCACACCCTCGCCGTGCTCCATCTTGTAGCCCTTGGTCTTGGCTTGATCGTCGAAGAACGGCTGGTGCTGGAAGAAGTTGGCGTCAATTTCACCGTCGGCCAGCGCCTGGTTCGGGATCTGGTAGTCGTCGATCTGCTTGATCTCGAGGTCAATACCGGCCTTCTGAGCAAGGTTGTCGTCGATGAACTCGAGGATCTCGGCGTGCGGGAACGGCGAAGCGCCCACGGTGACGACGGTGGGGTTCGCCGGGTCGAGGCTAGCAGCGGACGATGGGGCGGCTTCGCCGCCGGTATTGGCGCCGCAGGCGGTCAATGCCAGCAATGCGGCAACGGACGTTGCGGCCAATGCGATCTTTGCACGCATAGGTGCTCCTTTTCGGGTTGTACGAGTGTTGCGGTGGGAAGGTTAGCGGTGGTTGATTCGCGTGGAAATTCGGTCGCCGAAGAACTGGACGAGCTGCACTAGCGCAACCAGGATGACGATCGTGACCACCATGATTTCAAGTTCGTAGCGAACGTAGCCGTAGTTGTACGCCAAGTAACCAAGACCGCCGCCACCGAGAACGCCAGCCATGGCCGTGTAGCCAATGAGCGTGACAATGGTGGTGGTCGTTGCGTCAATAATGCCCGGCATAGCTTCGGGAAGATACACCTTGCGGACGATCTGCATTCGGGTTGAGCCCATCACCTTCGCGGCATCGATCTTGCCACTGGAAACTTCCTTCAACGCGGTCTCCACGAGACGTGCGTAGAAAGGGATGGTACCGATGGTCAAGGATACCGAGGCACCCATCGGACCAAGTGCGGTGCCCACGACCAACGCGGAGAAGGGAATCAACGCGATCATCAGGATCGCAAAGGGAATCGAGCGGGTGATATTTACGATAATCGCCGAGAGCAGCCAGTTGAGCCAACGTAGTGGCGCCAGACCGTTCTTATTCGAGGTCAGAAGCAGTACGCCAAGCGGAATACCGATAAGGACGGTGACCAGCCCCGATACCAAGGTCATTTGCATGGTCTCGATAAACGCCGGCCACATCGCCTTTGTGATGCCCGGGTTGGAAACGAGTTCAGAGAAGAAATCCATTACTTGGCATCTCCCTTCTGCGTGACGGCGACGCCGATGGACTTCAGGTAATTCACGACTTCGGCAGTATTAGCGGTGGCCGGAAGCTGGATACGCAACCGGGCGAACTGATGCTCGCCCATCTGCTCAACTGCACCGGCCAGCACATTGATGTCAATATCAAAGCGGCGGGCGACCGAAGAGAGCACCGGCTCGTTGGCTTGTTCGCCGGAGTAGATGATGTCGAGAATGTCGCCTGATCCCTCCGCACGCGGTGCATCGCCTGGAAGCGGAAGTAACGTCGTAGCTAGGGAACTGCCCGCAGTGTTTATGACGGTGTCAAGATCGCCGTGCTCGACGATACGGCCTGCTTCGAGCAGCGAGACAGAATCGCAAGCCTGCTTCACCACGTGCATTTCGTGGGTGATGATCAGCACGGTGATGTTCAGACGATCACGTAGCTTCTTGATGAGATCCAGAATCTCATCGGTGGTTTTGGGGTCCAGTGCGCTGGTGGGCTCGTCGCACAACAGGATGTCTGGATCGGTGGCTAGCGCGCGGGCGATACCGACGCGCTGACGCTGTCCGCCAGATAGCTGTGAGGGGTACGCTTTGCCGAACTTTGAGAGGCCGACCAGCTCAAGGAGTTCGGTGACTTTTGCGGTGATTTCCGCCTTGGGGGTGCCGACCAGTTCTAGTGGGTAGGCAATGTTCTGGGCGGTGGTGCGTGAATCGAACAGGTTGGCATGCTGAAAGACCATGCCGATACGTCGACGCGCGTCACGGAGTTGGTTGTCGCTGACATTTGTCAGTTCGGTGCCGTTGACGGCGACGGTGCCCGAGGTAGGGCGGTCAAGCAATGTCAGGCATCGAACGAGCGTCGACTTGCCTGCGCCGGAATGGCCGACAATGCCGTGAATCTTCCCGGTAGGGACCTCAAGGCTGACGCCGGCCAGAGCAACGACCTCATCACTTCCTTGCCGGTAGACCTTGCGCAGGTCACTGACTGTGATCAATGGATGGAATCCTTAGGCTCTGAAGGGATAGTTAGAGTACCCTTTAGTCAATCACGATCGAAGATTATCGACCGAACGAGCGTCATGATCGAGTAATGAGGACGCGTTGGCACGCTAGAACCTGTTTGACTCGAATGTTCTTCGAGCAACGTCCATCTAGTTGCAATTAATGAATGACGTGATCCGCTACCGTTGGGAGTCCGCGTGACGTGAAGCGCGCCACCAGCCATCGGGCGATAGCCAGGCCCTAACTGTCCTTGATGGGCCAAGCGCCGTCAACGACTGCCTGAGGATCGCGTTTACGCAGGTAGCTTTGGAAGCTGGCGGCCTGTTCTCGTGCCCAAGCGATCTGTTGGCCGTGTAGCGCAAGTGGATCCATCTGCACCTGGGGGTACTTCTCAGCGATACGTCGGGCGACGGCCACGCACGCGACCGCATCGGCTAGCGAGGTGTGCGCGTTTTCCAACTGCACACCGTATAGTTCGCAGGCTGCGCTAAGTGTGCGCTTGCCTTTCCGATATGTGTCCAGCTGCTTGTCCAGAATGAAAGGATCGATGACATTACCTGGAATGAATGGCACGAGACCATAGCGCAGTGCTTCGGCGTGAAGTACCGAGAAATCGTAGGCGGCATTGAAAGCCACGATGGCCGTGTCCTGTGAAGCGAACTGCAGCAGGTTGATGATTTGCTCGACCGACGTGCGCGCGTCGGCACCTTCGGTTTGGGCTTTTTCGGTGCTGACTCCGTGCACAGCCGTGGCCTGCTCGGGGATCTCGACTCCTGGATTGACCATCCACTCGCGGTGATTCAGGGTGCGACCGTCGGCATCTAGTAGCACCACCGTCGCGGTGACGATGCGAGCGGTGTCCGGATCCACGCCGGTGGTTTCCAGATCAAACCCGAGCAGTGGTGCTTCATGCCAATTATTCATGCCACTACGCTACCTTTCGCTTACGACAGCATGGAAATGACCGCCCCCCGGCTGTGGAATCCGTTCTCAGTTGAGACAATGAGTAAATGAGCGATCGTGCAGGGCCTTCGGGCCTAGAACTGGGCCAGGCGGTGTATGCGCTGGCTAGGCTGGTCCCAGCCGGATCTGTGTTGGCTTATAAGGATGTGGCCGAACTACTCGGGGCCGGTGGGCCTAGGCAGGTGGGCAAGGCAATGAGTCAGGCTCCTGCGGGACTTCCATGGTGGCGAGTGCTTCGCAGCGACGGCGGAATGGCTGATCCACTTGCCGAACGGGCGCGTCAACACTGGGAGCAAGAAGGACTGCCGCTACGGGGGACGAAGGTACGCATCGATCAAGCACGCTGGAAGCCGACCGAGGCCCAGTGGCGATCCATCGATGCCTTGGCCGCCCGTGTCGCCGAGGGCAAATCGTCGGACCCGGATGGTGAACTTTAAGCATGGCGCAACAAACTCTCGATCCGACTGCCGGGACGCTGCTGGAGATCCTCACCGGGTGCACGTCGCCGACGTTGGTCACCGGGGCACCGGGGACAGGCAAGTCCCAACTACTCATATCGGTGGCCGTACAACGTCTGGATCGCGGCCTCGACCCATTGCGCCTGCTCATGATCGCGCCGACACGAAATGCCGCCGCACACTTGCGCGACGAGTTAAGCCGTCGAGCGCAGCGTACGTTCACCGAACCGGTGGTCCGGACCTGGTCGGCCTACGCTTTCGACTTGATCCGCAGGGCCCGGGTGGAGGGACTGCTGCCATTTGTTGAGCGTGAGCCCCGCCTCCTGTCCGGTCCTGAGCAGGATTCAATGATTGCAGCATTATTGGAGGGACATACGCTCGGTGTTACCGAGTCACCAGGCTGGCCGCAGGAACTTGAGCTGGCCATTGGTACGCGGGGGTTCCGAAAAGAGGTCCGTGAATTCTTTGATCGGGTCTCGGAGCTTGGCCTCGAACCAGCTGATGTTGCCGACCTTGGGCACGCGGCCCACCGGCCTGAATGGGTAGCGGCCGCGCGATTCTATCAGGAGTACCGAGACCTGCTTGACCTCGGCAACGCCGAAGCCTTTGACCCTGCCGGGCTAATCACGCGCGCGGCGGAACTGCTGGAGAAACATCCGGACTTCTGTGCCCGGGAGCGTGAGCGTCTGGACTGCATTCTGGTCGATGACTTGCAAGAAGCCTCGCTCTCACAACACCGACTATTACAGGTTCTGGGACGCGACCACACGCTCATCGCGGTGGGGACCCCGGACAACGTGGTGCAAGGCTTTCGTGGCGCGCGACCCGAGCTGGTACATCGCTTCGCCAGCCAATATGGTCAAAAACTTTCCGCGCAAAGCTACGAGCTGACCTATAGCTACCGTATGACGCCAGCCATCGCGGAAGCCTGGCGTCGTGTTGTACGACGGATCCCTGCCCCCACCGGTCAGCTAGGCCGTCGCCTGACTTGGTCCTCAACAGACGAACCAGGCAATGTGCAAGGCCATATTTTTGAGTCCGCAACACAGGAACAGCGATTCCTAGCCCAGCGCATCATTGAATTTTCGGTGTTCGGGGAGTACTCACTCAAGGACATTGCGGTGATCGTGCGCAACGGCTCCCAGGTGCGTAGCCTGAGTCGTTTCCTCGAGGGCCAGGGGATTGCAGTGTCCAACCCGCCAGCTGAGTTGCCGCTGAAAGACGAAAGTGCCGTACGTCCGCTACTGGATCTTCTACAACGCGCGGTCGCCCCCGCCGAACACGAAGACCCCTTGCTGATGCATTCGCTACTGATCTCTCGCTACGGCATGAGCACAGCACTAGAAATCCGTCGCATCAGACAGCTTTTGCGCCGGGTCGAAAGTTCTCGAGGGGGCCGACGAAGCAGCGCCGAACTTCTGGACGCGTGCCTGACCGAACCGGAACTCACCGAAAACCTCGGCCCCGTGGGATTCGGGCTCCAACGCGTGGTGCGGATGTATACCAAGTTGCAGGAAGTGCTGGCCGACGGGCAGGCCACCCCCGAAACCGCATTGTGGGCCTTATGGGAAGCTTCCGGTCGTTCAGACGCATGGCGTGAAGAAGCATTGGGAACTGGTTCCGGAGCCCGGCGAGCCGATCATGACCTCGACGCGGTACTCTCACTCTTTCAGGCCGCCGAACGATTCGTGGACCAACTTCCCGGTGCCAGCGTGGCCCAATTTCTCGACTATATTTTGGGTCAAGACCTACCAATGGACTCGTTGGCTAGTCGCGCGCAAGGGGAGCAAACTGTCACCGTACTGACCACGGCAGCGGCAGCTGGTGGCCAATGGCCGGTCGTGTTCCTTCCCGGACTGCAGGAAGGTAGTTGGCCGAACTTGCAACTGCGTGGCGAACTTCTCGGTTCGAATGCGCTGGCCGACGCGGCTGAACACGGCGTCGGTTTTCTCTCGGGCAGAACACCCGCGGAGCTGATCAAAAATACGCGTGCTGATGAACTTCGTTCCTTCGCCAACGCGGTTTCACGCGCCGAGCAGCTTCTGGTGTGCACCGCCGTAGAGAACTCGGAGATGCAAGCCTCGAGCTTTATGGACTTGGTTGACCCGCCGTCCACGGCCGTTCGTGAACCAAGCGTCGTGCCGCGCATCCGGTCCTTGCCCACCTTGGTCGCGGAACTTCGTGCTAGCGCTGAACGCGCTCAGACACTCGTCGCAACCGGGCATGGCCAAGACAGCAGTGAAGCTCAGGAAGTGGTCGGGAATGCGCTCTCGACCCTCGCCCTGCTCAGTAGTCCTGAGGCTTCGGTGCGTGGCGCCCACCCGGACACATGGTGGGGAATGCTCCCGCTGAGCACCTCGGAACGGCTTACGCCCGAAGGGAAACCGATCCGTATTTCACCGTCCAAGGTTGAAACTGCTGTCAACTCGCCGCTGAACTGGTTTGTGCAGGGGGCTGGCGGTCAAGCGGCCCGCGATTTTGCCGCATCACTGGGTACCTTGATTCACTCCATTGCCGAGGAGCACCCGGATGCCACCGGTTCACAGTACGAGGCCATTCTGGAATCCCGCTGGCCCGAACTGGAAAAACCACAGAACTGGGAGAGCCAGCGTGAGTTCGATCGTGCGGTAAACATGCTCAAGAAATATGCTCAATATTGTCTCGCCATGCGTAACGAGGGACGCACTCTCGTCGCCCGGGAACTTTCGTTCGAAGTGCAGGTACCCGAGCATGAACCAGCACTCTACCTGCGTGGTGTGATGGATCGTGTGGAGCTAGACGCAGAGGGCCGAGCCCACGTGGTCGATCTGAAAACTGGTAGCAAAGCCCCCACGTTAAAGGAGACCGAACGCCATGCACAGCTCGGCGTGTATCAACAGGCCATCAAGCTTGGGGCCCTAGATACGCTCGCGGAGCTTCCGGAAACTGCTCGTGAACCATCCGGGGCCAGCTTGGTGTATTTGGGCACCACCACCAAGGGGCCAACGCTACGTGCGCAACAGGCCCTCGGCGAGGAATCCTGGGCTACGGAATTGATCCTGCAAGCCGCCGCGCTCATGGGAGACAGTGACTTCATCACGCGCCACTTCGCGGGTAGTGAAGGCCTCTTCGGATCTTGCGCACTTCCCGAAATCTGCCCCCTTTGCACGAATGGACGACAGGTTACTGAACCATGAGCACTCCGCGTTTTTCTCCGCACGAGCTTTCCGAGGCCCTAGGGGAGCCCTTCGCGCCCACCGAACAGCAGGCCGAGATTATTAGCGCCCCGCTCGAACCGATGCTTGTCATTGCCGGGGCTGGCTCCGGCAAGACCAAGACGATGGCCGACAAGGTGGTCTGGTTGGTCGCCAACGGTCTTGTCCGTCCCGAAGAAGTGCTCGGGGTGACGTTTACCCGCAAGGCTGCCGGGGAGCTTTCGGCCCGCATCCGACAGAAAATCGCCAAGCTCGTGGAAACGGGTTTACTCGATGGGGAACTAACCGCAGAATTTTTGGATCCGGCGGTCTCCACCTATCACTCGTATGCCAACTCCTTGGTGAAAGACTACGGACTGCGGTTGGGTTTAGAGGACGACACCGTGCTCCTCGGCGCCGCCCAGTCGTGGCAGCTGGCCCATGAAGTGCTTGAAACCTACACGGGTGATTACCAGCATCTGACGTCGGCCAGCAGCACGCTAATTGACGCTATCGTCTCCTTTAGTTCGGAAGCCAGCGAGCATTTGGTCACGGCCGACGAGGCCGAGACATGGATTCGTGATCTTCTTGCGCGGATATCGGCGCTACCGATGCAAATTGATAAGGACAAGGCCCCGACCCTCGACGCGCGGAAACTAATTGACCGGCTGGCATCACGGGCGACCGTCGCCGAGTTGTCGGGCCGTTACGCACAACTCAAACGGGAACGGGGCGTTATGGACTACGGCGATCTGGTAGCTCACGCCGCCCAAATCGCGATGCACGTGCCCGTTGCTGCCACTACCGAACGGGCGAAGTACAAAGTCGTGCTCCTCGACGAGTTTCAGGACACGTCGCATGCGCAACTGAAACTATTCTCCTCGCTCTTCGGAGACGGCCACCCGGTCACCGCGGTAGGCGACCCCAACCAGTCCATCTATGGATTTCGTGGTGCTAGCGCCGGACAGCTGTTCCATTTTCCCTCCACATTCCCCGTGGTGGAAAACGAACAACGGCGCAATGCTCATGTGCGGCACCTGACCGTGGCGTGGCGTAACTCGGTCAATATCCTCGAGACGGCCAACCGCATCACCGGGTCGGCCCAGGAACAACGCAATGGTCCTGTGGCGGTAAAACCGTTGGAACCCTCGGCGTTCGCCGGGCCCGGTCGGGTCGTGCTCAACCGTTGCGCCACGGTTCATGACGAGGCCGAACGCATCGCCGATCTCTTCGTAGCGGAACTGGAAAAGTCCAACGGCACGGAACCACTGACCTGTGCGGTTCTCAGCCGAAATCGCAGTCAACTTTCGGTGATGGCGCAGGTTCTTGGCGAGCGCGAGATCCCCTACCAGGTTGTCGGTCTATCGGGGCTGCTTAGTACTCCGGAACTTGTGGACCTTGTCAGTACCTTGCATGTGCTGGTCGATCCCTTGCGCTCGGATAAGCTCATGCGCTTGCTCGCGGGTGCCCGCTGGCGGCTCGGCCCAGCCGATCTCATGGCTTTTGCGGACTGGTCGAAGTACCTGGCTCAACGTCGTCTTCGAGAACTAAACAACGCACCTTCGACCGACGACGAGACAACAGATGTGGCGCGCGCCGAACTCAACGACGCGGCAAGCCTTATTGAGGCGCTCGATTTTCTGCCCACTCCGGAATGGACAAGTCACGACGGACGCAAGATCAGTGCCACCGGTCTAGCCCGCTTGCAACGATTACGCGAGGAGTTACGGGAACTGCGGTTGCTGGCCAATCACGACCTCGAATCTTTGATTCGTGAAGTGGAACGGACGATGAACCTCGACATTGAGGTCGCTGCTCGACCGTGGGTTGAGCCATCGAAGCACCGAGTGCACCTCGACGCTTTCGCCGATGTGGTGCGCGAGTACTGTCGTAACGCGCCACGGGCCGAACTATCGGGGTTCTTGATGTGGCTCGAAGACGCTGCCGAGAAGGAGAGCGGGCTACCACTACCAGCCGAGGACACCAACCCTCAGGCCGTGCAGTTGCTGACGGTACATGCCTCCAAGGGACTGGAATGGGACATGGTCGCGGTAATGACCATGAACGACGGTACCTTCCCCGGGGCCCGATCTGACCGCTGGACCAGCGGTGATGCGGCATTGCCGTGGCCGCTACGCGGGGACCGGGCAGACTTGCCCGCATGGGACACAGACCAGAGCTGTCTCAAAGACCTCCTCGACGCGGAGAAGCGCTTTAAACAAGCCGTCGACGAGCACCATATTGAGGAAGAACGCCGATTGGCCTATGTCGCGCTGACCCGAGCCAAACACCTGCTGGTATGCAGTAGCAGCGTGTGGAACGGGAGCCGGAGTAAGCCCATGGAGCCTTCGGAATTTATTGAGGTTCTTCGTCCCATGGCGAACGGCCCACTGCCACAAGCAGAAATTGGCCAATGGGTTGAGACCGAGCAAGCGCCGGAACAGAACCCGAACACCGTGGAGCCCCTCGAAGCACGCTGGCCCTATGATCCATTGACCGGCCCGGAGGTCAGCGGGCAACGGCAACGCAGTGCTTTGCCTTACTCCCGACGGACCATTCTGGAATCATTGGCCGAACTCGTTACCGAGCAGATCGGGCGGGAGCCGAGCGAACCGAAGAGTGCCGTAGGACGGGCGTGGCGGCAGGAAGCCGAAACGCTCTTGCGCCATCGACAGTTCCTGAGCGACCGCGAACGGACGGTGACCCCACCCGAACATGTGCGGGCCTCGCTGTTCGTCGACCTGGCCGAGAACCCGCAGGAGGTTATCGATAATATTCGCCGCCCGGTACCACATCGACCTGGACTCGCCGCGCGCCGAGGGACCGCATTCCACGCCTGGATTGAAAGCTACTACGAACAAACCGGGATGCTGGATCTTGGAGAGTTGATGGCTCCGGCGGACCGCTATTTGGATGAAGCCCTCGACCTTGAGGCCATGAAGAACGATTTCTTGGCCAGCGACTGGGCCCAACGTACCCCGGCGTACGTCGAGGTGCCGCTTGAGACGCGCATTGGTCAGGTGGCAGTGCGCGGCCGTATCGACGCCGTCTTCCGCAACGACGACGATAGCTGGATCCTCGTCGACTGGAAGACCGGGCGGGTCCCGCGCGGCGAAGACCTGAAACATAAGCTCGTGCAGTTGGCCGTGTATCGACTGGGTTGGGCCCGGCTACACAATATTCCCGTCGAGAAGATTCACGCGGCTTTCTATTATGTGGCCGCTGGCATCACGATTCATGCCGAGCAGCTCGCCAGTGAGCACGAGTTGGAGACCATGGTCGCCGAAGCTTTCGCAAGCATTCAAGCGGCTCAGGGCTAGGAGTCCTGCGTCGAGTCCTTGGCCGGGGCTGGCTCAGACTTGGCTTCCTCAGCTGTTGCCGGGACAGTGCTCGTAGCCGGCTGGGGAGCCGGTTGCAGCGTCTCGGCTCCGGGGCGAGCCGATGGTGCAGAGTCTGTCGGCGCGGCCTCGGAGCCGGACTCATCGGGCAGGCGAGAAACCTTGGTCGAGGTACGGTCGGCGTCTTCGGTGGCCGCTGGCTCCTTGGTGTCTTCGGTCTGTGACTGCAAGGGGCGCGGCGGCTCAACCACCGATAGCGGCTGCCCACCGTAGTCGGCGATATTTGTATCAAGCTCGCGCAGCATCTCTTGGGCCTCATCGATACGCTGCTGGTCCTTGGTAGCTAGGGACTTGACCAGCCACTGCGCCAGCGCGAATTCGGCGGCCAGCGCGGCGCGTCGCATAATATGCGGATCCGCTTTGTCGCCTCGCGCCTCGATATAGGCGGAGAACACCAGCTCACTAAAGCCCTGATTGCCCACGGCCGAAAGCCACGCGAAGTCATCGGCCGGGTCCCCGACGTGAAGATCGGTCCAGCCCTTCACAGCCGTGATCGCCCCGCCGAGTACCTGGATCTGTTCCTCGTCAAAGTCTCCATGGACGACGGCAGCATTGAAACGCCAGAGCGACACATCTTCCATGGCGTGCTCCCAGCGACGCAACAGGCGACTTGGGATTAAGCCGGTGGCCGCCGCGGTGTCCAACTCGTTGAGCTTGCGCTGACGTACTTCGTCGGAGGTGTAGCAGGGCAAGCCGGCAACCTCTACGGCATCGTCCGGAATTTGATGGATCGCCGCCATCGCCCGGCCGAGCGCCGCAGCCAACGGCTTGCCAGCATCGACCAACTCTTCGAGCGAAGTTGTCTTACCGGGCATGTCTTTGTATACGAAAGTGCGTAGCGGTCCCTGTCGCACCGAGCCGGCCACTTGGGGTAGTGCGAAGGGTAGCGCGGCACGAACGCGGGCCGAAAAGGCCCGGAGCGCCGATAGCTCGGACTCCAGGCGCATGCTGGCCTCGTCATGGCGTGGGGAACGCACCCGCCAGCGGTTCTGCTGATCGTCAATAATCAAGGCAGAGTCAAAATCCTCCGCATCATCGGAGAGCGCCGCATATCCCACGGGAGCCAGTCCGGGGACAGCGGCGGTGGCAATTGCGGCGAGTTCCATGGCAGAGCGTTTCACATCATCAACCGTATGCGACAACCCTCCAAGCAACCTTGAATGACGCACGGGCATCGGTGAGAAATGGGCGATTTCTCACCCTGTGGGCGGTGCGTCTCACGGTCCACAGTGCCGGCGGGCTAGTCGGTGGAACATCACGCGGTGAACTAGATTAGATATATGGCCTTGGCAGAAAAATATCGTGGTGTGCTACGTAACATTCCCTTTGCAGGTGGTGAACTGGTTCGCCCGCTAACGGAAGTAGATAGCGCCGAACCAATCCGGGAGGCATTGGAGCGGCCGGACACCAAAGTTATGCTTCTTGCGCCACAGGGTATCGCTGCACAAAATCACTCACTGCTCTACATGCCGGTCGAGCAAGCGCAAGAGGCTGCGCCGAAATCACTTGTTCACTTGGGTGCGATGGATGGCGTGAACTATGTGTTACTGCTTGCTGATGCGGGTGCTGCGCTCCCGGACACCGAATGGATTAGCCTGCGTGAGGCCTTCGGTCGGCTGGAGGCCAGAGACTTAGGCCTATTCGTCGTGGCCCAGGCGATTGGCAATTGGCGGTTGGGTACAACCTTCTGTCCGCAGTGTGGTTCATCGTTGGAACCAACCAGCTTGGGGTGGTCCCAACGGTGCGCGGACGGGCAGCACGAGTTATTTCCACGCACCGATCCAGCGGTGATAGCCTCGATCATCGATGCCGAGGATCGGCTGCTCCTCGGGGCCAACGTTCGATTCAAGAAAAAGATCTACTCGGTTTTGGCTGGATTCGTTGAGGCCGGGGAATCACTTGAGGCCGCGGTACGCCGTGAGATCTTTGAAGAGTCTGGGGTCCGTGTCGGTGAATGCGCCTACCGGGGGTCGCAGCCATGGCCGTTGCCGCGGTCATTGATGCTGGGTTTTAGCGGTGAGGCGCTGAGTACCGAGTTGATCCCCGATGGTCAGGAGATCTTGGATCTGCGGTGGTTCACTCGTGAAGAACTGCACGACGCGATTACCCAGGGCGTCCTGGACGTGCCGCGCGGACCATCGATTGCCGGCGCTCTGATCGAAGACTGGTACGGACATGAACTACCGAAAGCCGTTGCGTGATACCTGAAGGACAAGCTCCCACCACCGATCTGTTAGCCGGGCTTGACGCTGAACAACGTCAAGCGGCAGAGGCGCTTACCGGGCCGGTCTGCATTCTGGCCGGTGCTGGAACTGGTAAAACTAGGGCCATCACCCATCGTATTGCCTATGGCGTGCAGCAAGGGATCTACCAGCCCACCAGTGTGCTGGCGTTGACCTTTACCACTCGTGCGGCCTCCGAAATGCGTACCCGATTACGTCAGTTGGGAGCCAACGGAGTCCAAGCACGCACCTTCCACGCGGCTGCCTTGCGCCAACTTCAATACTTCTGGCCTCAGGCTATTGGTGGAACTTTGCCTAGCATCGTCGAACACAAGGCGCCCCTGATTGCCGAGGCGGCCCGTCGACTTCGTATCTCTAGCGATCGCACCATGGTGAGGGATCTCGCCTCAGAGGTCGAATGGGCCAAGGTTTCCATGCATTCGCCCGAAAGCTATGCCCGGGTGGTGCAGACGCGCGAACTTCCTCAAGGTTTGGAAGCGGTCACCATGTCGCGAGTCTTCCAGACCTATGAGGAACTCAAAGACGACCGTAATGTCATCGACTTCGAGGACGTGCTGTTGCTGACCAGCGCGATCTTGGAAGAAGACGAGAAGGTCGCCGCCAGCGTCCGGCAACAGTACCGACACTTCGTCGTCGACGAGTACCAGGATGTCTCTCCGCTGCAACAGCGATTGCTCAACCTCTGGCTGGGGGAGCGGCAGGAGCTGTGCGTCGTGGGCGACGCCTCGCAGACCATTTACTCCTTCACCGGGGCCCGCCCCGACTACCTACTTGGTTTTGGGCAACGATTTGAGAACGCCCGGGTGGTCAAGCTGGTACGTGATTATCGGTCTACACCGCAGATCGTTGGCCTAGCCAACAAGATTCTGGCCCAGCGGCGCATTGAATCCGGGGTACCGGACCGGATGGTGACCTGGCCCGAACCGCTAGAACTGATCGCGCAGCGAGAGCATGGAGCCGAACCAGAGTTCTTCGAGGCTAGTGACGACGAGAACGAGGCCGCCGAGGTCGCCAGCCGGATCAAGGACCTAATTGCCGCCGGGCAAGACGTTTCGAGTATCGCCGTTCTCTACCGAACCAACGGCCAGTCCGAGAGTTTCGAGCAGGCATTGACGGCCGCCGGAGTTCCCTACGTCATGCGCGGTGCGGAGCGTTTCTTCTCGCGACGCGAAGTTAAGGAGGGGATGCTCGCCCTGCGTGCGGCGCAAACGGTGGCGACCGATGAGCCTCTGGGGCAACTGGTACGCGATGTGCTCACCGGGCAGGGCTACACCGAGCAGCCTCCGGCCGGGGGCAGCAGTGCGGCACGACAACGCTGGGAGTCGCTCTCAGCCTTGGTCCGTCTCGCAGATGATCTGGTACGTACCAAGTCAGGGCTTGGCGCACAGGTGACGCTACGTGATGTTGTGGTGGAACTCGAAGAGCGCGCCGCGATGCAACATGCCCCAACCCTGGATGGGGTGACACTTGCCTCGTTCCACGCTGCCAAGGGCCTGGAATGGGACGTGGTGTTCCTGGTGGGCCTCAGCGAAGGACTTGTGCCAATTTCCTATGCGAAGGACCAAGCCGGATACGACGAAGAGCGGCGCCTGTTCTACGTGGGGATCACCCGTGCCCGGCTCCGGCTGTACCTTTCATGGTCGCTGGCTCGTACGCCAGGTGGCAGGGCCCATCGTTATCGGTCCCGCTTCCTCGATGGGATTCCTGCGGCTCGGCAAATTAGTAGTCGTGCTCAGGCGCCGGCGGCCCGCAAAGAACAGAAGCTGACCCCGGCGGTGTGCCGAAGTTGTGGTTCCTTCCTCACTAGCGCGAAGGAACGTAAGCTTCGTCGGTGCGCCAGTTGCCCGGCACAATATGATGAACACCTATTCGAAACGCTGAAAGGTTGGCGTCTAGAAGTTGCCCAGGCCAACGCGGTACCAGCTTTCGTGGTCTTTACCGACGCGACGCTGATGGCGCTCGCCGAAGATAAACCGAGCTCGATGCAGGAGTTAGGCAAAGTTCCCGGAGTGGGCCGTAGCAAGATGGAACGCTACGGGCAGGCAGTCCTAGACCTCATAGCCCAACAAAGCTAGAGCCGGTTACCCACAAGTCGGTCCGAGCGAGCGGCCGCTTCCCGGTAGCGCCGTACCTTGGGTGAATGTCTTCGTCTTTCGATAAGGAGTAAATTTCATGCCTGCCTATCCAACAACCGTGGATTTCCTTACGGACGACGACCTTCCGGTACGGATCGTGCGCTCAACACGGCGTACCAAGACCATTTCTAGCCAATGGCGTGATGACCGCTTGGTCGTGCAGGTACCGGCGGGTTTAAGCGAGTTTGCCGAGAAGCGTATGGTCGAGGAAATGATTGGCAAGTTTCGGCAGCGTCAGGCCCGCAATCAAGCGCAAGGTTCCGGGCCTTCGCTGGAGGAACGCGCTGCGTTGCTCGACGCCCAATATTTGGACGGTCGTGCTCGGCCGGTTTCTGTTCGATGGGTCGATAATCAGGCCAAGCGTTGGGGGTCGGCTTCGCTGAAGGAGCGACGCATCCGACTGTCCTCAGCCCTCAAATGGTCCCCCCAGTGGGTGCAAGACTTCGTCTTGGTTCATGAGTTGGTGCACTTGGTGGTACCCGACGACGGTCACGGGCCGAAATTCAAGGCCCTGCTGGCCCGTTATCCAAAGTCCCACGAGGCAGATATGTTCTTACGCGGATTCAGCACCGGGTACCGGGCACATTCTCTCGAATTGGGGCAAACCCCGACCACTCCGGAAGTCGATGACGACCCGGACGATATCGACTTTTAGAACTGTTATGGCCGTCAACCCACCTCTGGAGTTGACGGCCATAACCGTTTAGCGGTCCTCGTCCGAATCCGTGGAATCCGGTTTATCGGTCGGTTCATCGAAGCCGCCGCTAAGGAGTTTTCCTAGTGCCTCATCGAATTCGTCGTACTCGCTGGCCGCCTGTTCGCGGCGTGCGGTAAAGCCCGTTGGATCATCCAAGTCCTGAAGGGTAGGCATCAGGTCCGGATGGTCCCAAATGGCATCGCGAGCGCTGACACCGCGTTCTGCATGCAGATGCTCCCAAAGCGCCGCAGCCTCACGAAGCCTGCGCGGGCGTAGCTCGAGACCGACAAGGGCGGCGAAAGCTGATTCGGCCGGTCCACCCGTGGCCCTCCGTCGCCGCATCGTCTCGCGCAGATGAGCCTCAAAGGGAAGGTTTGCCGCAGCCAGAGAAACCACATGATCGACCCACCCCTCGATGAGGGCCAACGTGAGCTCCAGATTCTCTAGTGCTCGTTCCTGAGCTTCGGTGCGCTGCGGGGTGAACAGACCTTCACCTAGAAGCTGTTGCATCGATTCGGGATTGCTCGGATCCACTCCGCGCACGGCTTCTTCGATATGGGACATATCAATGTGGATACCTCGGGCGTAGGATTCAACGGCCCCGATGAGCTTGGCCGACAGCCAAGGAACTCGAGCGAACAGCCGAGTGTGTGCGTGCTCGCGTAGCAAAACGTAGAGCAAAACTTCCTGCTCGGGGATCTCTAGCCCCTCACCGAAGGCGGCCACATTTGCCGAGACGACGCCGGGCGTGGTTCCTGCCAAGGGCAAACCAATATCGGTGCCGCCAAGGACGTCCTTGGCCAGCCCACCGAGAGCTGTGCCGACTTGAACCCCAAACATGCTGGA
Organism: Glutamicibacter endophyticus; assembly: GCF_048457885.1. Lineage (NCBI taxonomy): Bacteria > Bacillati > Actinomycetota > Actinomycetes > Micrococcales > Micrococcaceae > Glutamicibacter > Glutamicibacter endophyticus. Next base: position 2,304,212 of record NZ_CP174200.1, on the reverse strand, counting down.
GCCGAGGTTGCGGAACATCGCATCCGTATTGCCCAGCATTCCGGTCATCTGTTCGGGCAGCTGCTCTTTCATGGCCACGGAAATGGCGGAGGCAACCGATTCTGCTACCGGCTCGGTCAATGTTTTCCAGACACCAAGGGTCTTGTCGAACCAGCGCTTGCGGGTCCACACCTCGGTTCCCTGTCCGCCGCCTTCATAGACGGTCGCGCTATCGAGCCAGAGCTCGGCCAGGTAAGTGGCATCGGCGATAGCCGAAATCCGGGCCTCGCTCGGGGCCGGATCATCGGATGCGTAGGACTGCAAGGCAGTGTCGGAGACCAATTTCCAATTCACCGGAGAATCACCCGGGGTGGACTGCATCATCGCCGACATCATGGCCTGAGCCTGCTGCATCATGCGCTGCATGGCCGCCGGATCATTTGCCTGGGCACCTAATGCCTCACGCAACTGCGGGGGAAGGTCCTTCGGATCGAACCCGCCACCGAAAAGTTGCCCGAACATTGCCGAGAATGGATCCTGCGGATGGTTTTCGTCGTCGTCATGTGGTGGGTTGTTTCCCGGGTTCTGTGCCATGGTTAAAAAATACCGCTTGCGGCTCCAAGTTCCCATGAACACACCGCCCAGTTCGCTTTAGGCACAGGGAATACTCCTTAGAGCTGATGGGACAGCCGTCTGCCGTTAAGTAGGGTAGAGGTGGGGAATGCATCCGACCCCCCCAAGGACCCACAACAAATCGCAGGAGCAGTTGACGTGAATGACACGGGCCACAACCCAACTGGTGGCCATCAGGCGCGAGCTATCGAGCCCGTCCCAGCAATCCGATCGGTTCGCAAGCTCAACGCCGGCACAGTGGCCGTGATCCTCGTTGCGCTGATTTTATTGCTGCCTACGAATTTTGTGGTGCGCTCACCGGGGCCCGTCGTGAACACAATGGGTGAGGTCGATGGGCAACGGGTATTAACCGTGGACAGGGCCACGACGTACCCGTCGCAGAGCACCCTGGACATGACCACGGTGTATGTCAGTGGTGGTGGTCAGCATAAGCTCAGCGGCGTTTGGGTTCTCGAAGCCCTCTTAAATCCAGGCAAGGATGTTGTCCCCGAGGAAATCATGCTGCCGCGTGGAGTAAGCAGCGACCAGCAGGCTCAAGAGAACAGTTTGATGATGAGTTCGAGTCAGGAACTGTCTACTGCTGCGGCCTTGCACGAGTTAGGGCATGACTACGACACCTCACTGCAGGTCGTGGGCTTTGCCGCCGACTACAACAAGACCAGCCTTCAAGAGAACGACGTCCTAGTGGACTTCGAGGGCTCTTCGTTTGCGGATCTGAAGGAGTTGAAAGAACTCCTAAACAAGTCAGAATCCGACGAGGCGACGATGACCGTGCGGCGTGTGAACGAAGCAGGCAAGATGCGCGACGTACAGGTTCCGGTGCACACCGTGCTGGGTGAAGATGGTCAACGTCAATTGGGTGTTTACCTGCGCACCGGTTACCAGTTCCCGATCGATGTGAAGTTTGGCGTCGAAGATATCGGCGGGCCCAGCGCCGGAATGATGTTCGCTCTTGCGATCATTGATCAGCTCACTGAGGGCTCGCTCGCGGGTGACACCGTCGTCGCCGGTACTGGAGAAATCAGTGAAGACGGCCAGGTAGGTCCCATCGGCGGGATTGCACAAAAAATGATTGGTGCGCGCGAGGCCGGGGCCACCGTGTTCTTGGCTCCCGAAGATAATTGCCCCGACGTTGCAGGCCGTGTCCCCAAGGGCCTCGACGTCGTTAAGGTCGCCACCCTGCACGAGGCTCGCAGCGCGTTGCAGGCTATCGCGCAGGGTATCGACCCGGCGACCTTGACGAGTTGTAACTAATGATTTTGAGAATTAGCACTAGCGTGAACCCGGTACCGAGATGTACTGGGACCCCAAGGTAAGGATGTAACAGTGTCAACGGACAGTCCCTTTGGCGGGCCGCCTCGGCCCGAGCGACCACAACGGCCGCAACGGCCGGAGAACAAGAAAGCGTCACCGCTGACGATCACGATTTTCGCGGTGATTGTCGCGGTAGCGCTCTTCGTGTTCCTTTCAAACTTCTACGCGGACATCCTCTGGTTCAACCAGCTGGGTTTCGAAAACGTGTACTGGACCGAGCGCATCGCAAAGCTTGTAATCTTCCTGATCGCTCTTGTGTTGATGGCGGTGCCCATATGGATCTCCATGCGCTCTGCCTACAAGCACCGGCCGGTCTACGCGCCGACAAGTAATCGCCCCGATTCGATGTCGCGCTACCAAGCGCAGCTTGAACCAGTGCGTCGCTTCATGATGATAGGTGTACCGCTGGTCATCGGTATCTTCTCGGCCATCGCCGTCGCTGGCCAGTGGCAGAGCATCATGTTGTTCTTCAACCAGGAACCGTTCGGAACCACCGACCCCCAGTTCCACCTAGACCTGAGTTTCTTCATCTTCACGGTGCCATTCATCGGACTCGTGAACGGATTCTTGATCTCCATTGTGTTGCTCAGTGGTGTGGCAGGTCTGCTCACTCATTACCTCTATGGCGGCATCCGGGTTGAGGAGCGCGGGGGACTGACCGTAGGCAAGGCGGCACGAGTACATACTGCCGTGGTGGCCGCGGTCTTCTTGGTGCTTCAGGCCGTAAATTTCTGGATGGCGCAGTACGAGACGTTGACCGAACAAAACGGCATCGTGGCCGGCGCGCTCTATAAGGATGTGCACGCAGTTATTCCTGCGCGGATGATCCTGGCCATCGTGGCTGTGATGATTGCCGTAACCTTCGTGATCGCGGCGTTTACCGGCCGTTGGCGCCTGCCGATGATCGGTACCGCAATGTTGGTGGTCACGATGATCGTGGCCGGTGGCGTGTACCCGTTCATGGTTCAGAAGTTCAAGGTCGAACCGACCCAACGCGAAGTTGAAAGTGAATACATTAAACGCAACATCGACTTCACCCGGATGGCTTATGGTGTCCAAGACGCCGAAGTAACCGACTATCGTGCCACGGTCACACCGGAAAAGAACGCATTGGCCAAGGAAGCGGCGAACACGACGAACATTCGTCTGCTCGACCCGAACCTGGTGTCTCCGGCCTTCGCCCAGTTGCAGCAATTCCGTGGATACTACAATTTCCCGCAGACCATGGACGTCGACAGGTACACGATTGACGGCAAGGTAGAAGACACCGTTATTGCTGCTCGTGAAGTCTCCGTGGACCCCAACGATTCGTGGGTGAACCAGCACATTACCTATACGCACGGTTACGGACTGGTGGCAGCCTACGGTAACCGTGTATCGGCTGGCGGTCGACCGGACTTCATGCTCGGTGGTATTCCCACCACGGGTACGCTCGCCTCGGATGAATCCTACGAGCCGCGCATTTACTTCGGTAAGGAATCACCGGACTATTCAGTCGTTGGTGGGCCCGACGAGGGCTGGGAAGACCAAGAATTGGATCACCCCGGAACCGGTGGAGATGGCGAAGACGCGCGGTACACCTTCCAGGGAGACGGTGGACCGAATGTCGGTAACTTCTTGAACCGCCTGGTGTACTCGCTGAAGTTCGGCTCAACCGACTTGCTGCTTTCGGACGCCGTCAACTCGGAATCGCAGATCCTTTACGACCGCGACCCGCGTGATCGTGTCGGTGAAGTTGCTCCGTACCTGACGCTCGATTCGAACGCCTACCCGGCAATTGTTGACGGACGCGTTCAGTGGATCATTGACGGATACACGACCTCGAGCAATTTCCCATACGCGCAGGATCAGCAACTCGAAACCGCCGTTTCTGACTCGTTGACCAACGCGAATGACGTCAACCGTTTCGGTGGGAGCGTGAATTACATTCGTAACTCGGTCAAGGCGACCGTAGATGCCTATGACGGAAAGGTGCGCCTCTACGCGTGGGATGATCAGGATCCGATCCTGAAGGCGTGGCAGAAGATCTTCCCGAGCAGTCTCGAACCGATGGAGAACATGTCTTCGGAATTGATGGAGCATGTGCGGTATCCAGAAAACATGTTCAAGGTGCAACGTGAGATCCTCACGACGTACCACGTGACGAATCCCGTGTCTTTCTATCAAGCGGATGACGCATGGTCGGTCCCATCAGATCCGACCACCGATGCCAAGGTTAAGCAACCGCCATACTACATGTCGCTGCAGATGCCCGGTGAAGACAAGGCTGCTTTTTCCCTAACATCGACTTTCATTCCGGCCCCTTCGAGCTCGGGGCAGCAACGCAATGTGCTCTTCGGCTTCCTCGCCGCAAATGGAGACGCCGGTTCAGAAGCTGGCAAGAAGAGTGAGGACTATGGCAAGCTGAAGTTACTTGAGCTTCCACGTGACACCGCTGTACCAGGACCAGGACAGGCACAGCAGTGGTTCGACGCGAACGATAAGGTTTCGCGTGAGCTGAACCTGCTGCGTCAGGGTGCCTCTGAGGTGAAGAACGGTAACCTGCTGTCGCTGCCGGTCGGTGGCGGTATCCTCTACGTCCAGCCGGTCTACGTGCAATCATCGGGTGCTACGAGCTACCCGACGCTACGAAAGGTGCTCGTTGCCTTCGGAGACAAGGTTGGCTTCGAGGATACGCTGGCCAAGTCGCTTGATGCGGTCTTCGCCGGCGATTCTGGTGCGGTGACCGGTGAAAACGACAACGGTGACAAGGGTGGCGATTCGGGTGAAACCGAAGGTGAAGCCCAGAACCAGACCGAGCAAGAGAAGCTAACCAAGGCGCTCAATGACGCTAACGTGGCCATCAAGAAGGGCCAGGAGGCGCTCGAGGCAGGCGACTTTGCGGCTTATGGTGAGGCCCAGAAGGCGCTCGATGCAGCACTGAAGCGAGCGCTTGAGGCGGATTCGGCGATCACAGGCCAGGCTGTTCCCGATCAGGTCACCACGAACCCAGAGGGCGCCGAGCCATCGGCAGCACCAAGCGAGAACGCTGGGGAAGGCAACTAACCGGAGCCGCTCGATTCGCTTTTCGCCCTGCGATGAGGAAGACTGGTCTAGTCATCGCGGGGTGGAGCAGTTCGGTAGCTCGCCGGGCTCATAACCCGGAGGTCAGAGGTTCAAATCCTCTCCCCGCCACCAAGAGAAATCCCTCAGCCAACAGGCTGGGGGATTTTTCATTGCTGCTTCTCCATTTACGTGGAATTGTGATCGGCCCATCCACGTACGTGCACGCTGTCTCGGCGTGACTTATGGCTGCCCGCGTGCAGATTCGACGAACCGATACCACCCACATGGGGCGAGCGTGCGCCGGTTGGAAGGCGAGCACGATCTACGGCACCAGCGCTTGGGCAATGCGCCGGGCAACGGTGCAACTCGCGGTCTCGAGATAGCGCATACGCAGATGCCAGCCCTGCAATCAGCCATGTGTGAGGAAGGGCACCGTTCCACGATTCGCTTTCAAGTTTGCAGGTTGGTAATGTTGTATTTACCGACGCGGGGTGGAGCAGTTCGGTAGCTCGCCGGGCTCATAACCCGGAGGTCAGAGGTTCAAATCCTCTCCCCGCCACCAAGAGAAATCCCTCAGCCAGCAGGCTGGGGGATTTTGTTTTTCGCGAGGGCGTGCGTATCTCTTTGACTACCCAGGGCTTCGTATCCGCTCAGTAGCTTGGTGGCTTTACTGGCGTTGGGCAGAAACGTGCTTAGGCCGTGCGGGGCCGGAGTTCGCGTGCTGGGGCAAGCAGATCCTTTGGCTGGTGCACCTGTGGCACCTGCGCGGTAACTGCGTGAGGCTGAGAATCGCTCCAAGCGAGACTCGTGCCAAGGGCTCACAAGATGAAGTGTGTCCGCTGGCGCGGACAGGGTGCACGTACGTGCTGAAGCTAAAGTAGCGAACTGCGTGCTTTTCTACCGAGGGGAGCGGCAGCCCTTTAGCGGGTGTGACCTACCGTACTGCCGTTCAATTCGCTTTCGTGTTTACGGCTTGGTAATGTTGTATTTACCGACGCGGGGTGGAGCAGTTCGGTAGCTCGCCGGGCTCATAACCCGGAGGTCAGAGGTTCAAATCCTCTCCCCGCCACCAAGAGAGATCCTTCAGCCAACAGGCTGGGGGATTTCGTTTTTTCCGAACCGTTGTACGGCGAGGCAAAGCAAGGGCGGCATGTTTCCGTTGACGGTCCATGCCGCCCTTGTCCTGCTTTTTGAACGAGCTAGTTATCGAAGGTGAGCCCACCCTCGAGGGAGGGGCTCGACTGCTTGCTCTTCAGTGCGGCAAGACGAGCCTCGATCTCGGTTTGCTCGCCCAGATCTTCCAACTGCTCAAACTGCGAATCGATGCTTGACGACGCGAGCTCGGCCGCACCGCGGACCCGCGCTTCTTCTCGACGAACTTTCTCTTCGAAGCGGCTCAGTTCGCTGGTCGGGTCCATGATATTGACGGACTTGATGGCTTCGTTGACCTGATTTTGGGCCGCCGCAGACTTTGCGCGTGCCACCAGCTGATCACGCTTACCAACCAGCTCGGTGCGCTTTTCCTTCATCTGGTTAAGGCCGTCCTTGAGCTTTGCGACGATTTCACGCTGCGAGGTGATCGTCGGCTCGGCAGCCTTCATCTCGGACTCGGCCTGCATCTGCCGCTGGATCGCAACCTTCGCCAGATTGTCGAACTTCGCGGCGTTCGCGGCATCATTCGACGCGCGGAACTCATCGGCCTTGGTGGACGCGGCCAGAGCCTTCGTGCCCCATTCCTGAGCCGCCTGCTGGTCTTCTCGATAGTCATCTTCCAACATGCGCAGGTTGCCAATGGTTTGGGCAATAGCCTGCTCGGCTTCAGTGATGTTGTCGGTGTAGTCCCGAACCATCTGATCCATCATCTTCTGTGGATCTTCGGCGGAGTCGATGAGGGCATTGATGTTTGCTTTCGCGAGCTGTGCAATGCGACCGAAAATGGACTGTTTCATGGATCGTGCCTCTTCCTTTTACTGTGAATCTGAGCCTGCGTGCAATTGGATGTGCCTAGGTGCCAGGAGATGACTAGAAGCTTCCGCCACCTCCATCAAACCCTCCGCCTCCACCGCCGAAGCCACCGCCCCCGCCGCCGAAGCCACCAAAACCTCCACCGTCTCCGCCGCCGCCAAAGAAGCCGCCGCCGGAATCGTGCCCATGACCATGGCCACCACGGAGAATGGAATCAATCAAGATGCCGCCGAGGACGGCGCCACCGACGCCATCGAAAACGCCGCCTCCGCCGCGTCGGCCATGGCCACCACCGAAGTGATCGACGTCGCTTTCGGCCATGCGTGCAGCCTGTTCAGCCAGTTGGATGGCTCGCTTAGCAGCGGATACCGCCCGCGATGGGTCAGAGCTGGCCAAGGAGCGGGCCTCGTCGTAGTTGCGTTGCGCTTCGGCTAGCCGCGTGCGTGCCGATGAGCGCACGCCGCCGCGGCGGGCACGAATGTAGTCGTCGGTACCTTCAATGCGGGACTGCGCCGTATGCAATAGTCCCTCAAGCTGTTCACGCGCGGCGCGCGATTGTTCTGCCGCATCCCGGAGGCGTTCGAGCTCAACGGACAACGGTTCGCAGGCTTCGCTGAGATCGGCCTGCAACTGCATCGGGTTGTTCTTGGTACGTAACTGCTGCTGGACCTGCGAGAGTGCCTGCTCCACACGGGCAACAGGGCCGGCCAGCTGAGGTTGGGTGTTGTTGGCGATCAGGGCCTTGGCTTGCGCTAGGTCACGTGCAGCAAGGGCAACGCTCTGTTCAAGATCGGTGCGCGCTTGTTCAAGATTATTCGCCAACTTATCGATAGCGCCGAAGAGCACCTCGGCCTGATCTTGAGCGTCTTCAGCATTCTGGATTAGCAGGGCAGCCTTGGAGCGATCCTGCTTTAGGGCTTCGCTGGCTTCCTTCAACGCCGTATCTGCCACATCCAAGCGGGCAGTCGCCTGCTCGAGGTTGTCACGTACCTGACTGGTCGCACTGGCATCGTAACTGTCGGTCAACTGCCCCAACTTACTTGTGGCGGTGGCAAGCCGTTCACGTAGAGGCTTCTGCTCGTCGGCAACCTTCGGTATGAGTTGCTCGGCTTGTTCTTCGACGTGCCGCAGGTTCTTGAATGAATCGGCATGCTTCTGCAACGTCTCATTGACCAACCCACACCGCTCAATGATCTCGCCAAGCCACTTCCGCTGGTCCTCTTCCGTATCCGGAATGTGGTCATCGAGCTGTTGCTGGAGTTTAAACGATGCACTCATATGTTGACGTGCCTCGGCGATGGCGTCGTTGAACACCTTGACGGCGTCCTGCCCGTACTGCGCTTCGGCAAAGCCCACGTCCTGGACAGACGTGCGGATAGCATCATCGGCGGCCACGAGAAGCCGGTCTGCCTTCAGACGCAACTCGTCCAATGGCACCGGTGGTTCTTGAGGTTCCGGGGATCCGGGGCGACCCGGGGCCTCTACGGGTGCCAACGCCGGTTTCTTACGGCGAGAGAAGAAGTAGTAGGCAACAGCACCACCGCCGGCAAGGACGATGATCCAAATCCATGAACCACTAGAGGACCCACCGCCTTCGGCCCGGTCCAACCCCTTGATGGCTTCTTCGACCGCCCCATCCCAGTCTTGGGCCGATAGTTTTGGGGCGATTTCCTTCTGGTAGAGGGTTTGTGTGGTTGCTTGTAGTTTGGAACCGTTTGCGGCGAAGAAACGTGCCTGTCGCTGCTCGGTAGCGACGGTAAGAATGACGTCGCTGGCTCCGAGTCCCTTTTGAGTGGCGACTTGGGAAGCCCAATCGTCCGGATTTTGCGGATCGCTGAAGTTATCGACGAATACGACGAAAAGGCTGACGCCCACGTCTTCGCGAAGCTTGGCAATATCTTCTTCGAGCTCTTGCTTCTTGGAACCCAGTGCCGAAGCATGGTCGATAACGAACTCGCCTGGTGGAATGGTGACCGGAGGCTCGGCAAGCGCCGGAAGAGCGCTACCAATCGACAGGGATACTGCTGCAGCTGCGCTGACAAGCCAACGCCGAGCTGTGGAACTCATGGTGATCCTCATTCAATGTACTGATGTGGCCTTACGGTCAGCCTACAGTCAAAGCCGATTTGTTAGGCGAATTCCGCGCACAGCACGATTCTATTTCGGCAGTGAGTGCCCGTCCATGCTTAAATCTGCGGCATTGGAGCCGACTCACAGGCTTCGCAAAGTTGGCGCCGTCGCATGCCACAGTTGCGGGTTGAATAATAGGTACCAAGACATCGACCATTCGACGAGGGGCGTAGCACTATGAGTCAGTCACCTAACGATCCACGCGACACTTCCAACGAGCAGCCAGAACCGGGACGCCACGACGAGTCGGTCCCAAATTCCGAGCCTACGGCGGCAATGCCGGTTTCTTCCTCCGATGCGCAGCCGACCGTGAGCTACCCGCGAGTCGAGGAATCCGAGCCGTCGCAGGCGACAACACCGCAGGCTCCGGCCACGCAGTCGATGCACAACGAGCATCTCTACGCGGCCTCGGCACCGCAGGGCAATGAATACGGACATAATCCCTGTGCAGGATCAGAGCAGCCGCCGCTGAATTTTCCCCCAGCACCGCGCAAGAGCACCAAGAAAAAGACCTTTAGCGGGTCGACGTTGCTTGCAGGCATGATTGCGGCCGCTCTCGTTGGTGGTGGATCGGCTGCAGCAACGAGCTATTTCCTGAACTCGAACCAATCGCCCGCGGCCGGTGCCGATGGTGCGCAACCAGGGGTAGTTATCAATAATCCGGAGTCGGTTACGCAGGTTACCGCAGCGGCAGCGAAAGCCGCCCCGAGCGTCGTGACGATTCAATCCACCGGTAGCGGCTCAAGTGGTTCCGGGTCCGGCGTGATCTTGGACAATCAGGGCCACATCCTGACTAATACGCACGTTGTAACGCTCGGCGGTGCTGCGGCCGATCCAGAATTGACCGTACAACTCAACGATGGAAGCGTGCACCAGGCGACGCTTGTCGGTACCGACCCACTCTCGGATCTAGCCGTCATCAAGATTGAAGCTTCCAATCTTGTTCCGGCCACACTGGGAAGTTCTTCGTCCTTGAACGTCGGTGATACAGCCGTGGCCATCGGTGCACCGCTGGGGCTGAGCGGAACGGTGACCGACGGCATCATTTCCACGACGAATCGCACAATTTCGGTAGCGTCCTCGGCCGTGCCGAAACAGTCCGAATCCGGCAATGACGGTGGCAGCGAGTTCAATTTCCAATTCCCGGGTCAAGAGCAGCAGTCGCCGTCGCGGGCGGGATCGATCTACATCAACGTCATACAGACCGACGCTGCCATTAACCACGGAAATTCCGGTGGTGCCCTAGTCAACGCCAAGGGCGAGGTCATCGGTGTGAACGTTGCTATTGCTTCGGCCGGTTCCGGCGGGGGAGAGGACTCCGGGTCCATCGGAGTGGGCTTCGCGATTCCTTCGGACTATGCCAAGCGTATTTCCCAGGAGCTCATCGCCAACGGCAAGGCCACCCATGGTCTGCTTGGTGCGACCGTCTCGCCACAAGCCGCTGGGGATGCCAGCCGTAGCTCCCAGTTCAGCGTCGGCGCGCTCATTCGCGAGGTGAGCAAGGGCTCTGGCGCCGAGAAAGCCGGCTTGCGCAGCGGAGATGTGATCACCGCCGTCAACGACCGCGCCATCCAAGACTCGTCGTCGCTCACCGCGGCGATCCGCGAGGTGCAAGGTGGCGGAACCGCCGAAATCACCTACCGACGTAACGGGGAGTCAAAGACCGTCACGGCCACCTTGGGAACGCTCGAGAACTAAGGAATATTACGCCCAGGATGAAGTGGCGCGGTGCGAAGTTCTGTCGCACTGCGTCACTTCTCACGTTGGAGGGCCAAATCAGGCATGGATCGCGCCGCGCTCGATACGATACACATAACGAAGGTGACATCCACCATGGGCACAGCCCATCTTTTTCTTGAAAGGTGAGAATGAGCGAGGACAACAGCAACGCGCTAAAAATCGTGGTTCTGGTCAAGCACGTTCCCGATGTGCAGTTCGATCGGCATATCGACGCGCAGACTCTGCGTATTGAGCGAGGCGAATCCACTCTGTCGGAACTCGACGAGTACGCCATCGAGGCGGCCTTGGCGATCATCGAAGCCCACGGTGGAGCGGCTGCCGGACACGAAGTTATCGCCGCAACCATGGGCGGATCTAATGCTTCGGGTGCCGTGAAGAAGGCACTGCAAATGGGCGCGACCTCCGGGGTGCATCTCAATGATGAGGCGTTGGCTGGCTCCGATGTGCTGGCTACTTCGAAAGCACTTGCGGCGCTCATCGAGAAGATTGGCGACGTCGACCTGGTGGTGACGGGAATGTCGTCCACCGATGCCGAGACTTCCGTGGTGCCGGCACAGTTGGCCGAACGCCTCGGCTGGGCCCAGCTGACCCAGGCGTCGTCGGTTGAATTCGATCAGGCGACCAATACCCTGGTGATCAGCCGAGACTCGGCTACGCAGCGATTGCGCTTGTCGGCCTCATTGCCGGCCGTGCTGTCGGTGACCGACCAGGCAAACGAGCCGCGCTACCCGAACTTTAAGGGCATTATGGCGGCTAAGAAGAAGTCCACCACCGAGTTGTCCGTTGCTGACCTCGCCTTGGATGCCGCCGCGGTGGGTCCTGAAGGCTCGCGCAGCACCGTGGTGCAGGCCGAAGCCCACCCGGCGCGTGAAGCCGGAACCGTGATCACCGATTCCGGCGAGGCCGGGATCGCGCTCGTTGATTTCTTGGCCGCTCAGAAACTGATCTAGGGGAACATTCGCACATGACTACTGCATTGGTCTTTCTCACCGAAACCGCAGAAAACCTAGGCAAGGCCCAACGAGAGCTAATGAGCTTGGGCGCCCGCTTTGAGCAGACCCTGGTGGCTGTGCCGGGTGACGCTTCCGAGTCGCTCCGTGCCGAGTTGGGACGCTACGGGGTTGCGACGGTCTACACCGCCGCCGTGGATCCCGAAATTTTCGCTCAACCCCTGGTGGAGCTGCTTGACGCGGCCATCGCCGCCGGACAGCCCGAGCTGGTGCTCACCGGCAATGATCCGCTCTCGCGCGAAGCCGCGGCTCGTGTTGCGGTGCGCCGCGAGGCAGGCATCGTCACCGACGCAACGGACGTGAGCGCCGACTTGCTGATCAGTAAGGACGAACTGGCTGGCAGCTATGGTGCTCAGGTCAAGGTCGCTAGTCAGCCGGCTTTGGTGGCACTGAAGCCCAATAGTGTCGACGACGCGCCGGCCGAGGCTGCCTCCACGCCGGAGGTGGTTAGCCTGCCGTTGGCCGAGGTTGACGCGCCGCAGGTGCGCGTGCTTGGAGCGGAACCGAAGCCGGTCTCGACTCGCCCGGCGTTGAACGAAGCACGCGTCGTTGTGGCCGGTGGCCGCGGCGTTAACGGTGACTTCTCGCCCGTGGAGGACCTTGCGGATGCCTTGGGTGCTGCCGTGGGCGCCTCGCGCGCTGCGACCGATGCCGGATGGATTTCGCACGACGCCCAGGTGGGTCAAACCGGTGTGACCGTGTCTCCGCAGCTGTACATCTCCGCCGGCATTTCCGGTGCCATCCAGCAGAAGGCTGGCATGCAGACCAGCAAGGTGATCGTTGCGGTCAACAAGGACGCCGACGCGCCGGTCTTCGAGATTGCTGATCTTGGAATCGTGGGCGACTTGGCGAAGGTCTTGCCGCAGGCTGCCGAAGAAATCCGGCGCCGTCAGGCATGATCGACACCCAACCATTCGTTGACGGTTCGGTACGACGGGTCTTGGCCTTCGGTGCGCATCCGGACGATCTGGATTTTGGCGCGGCGGGTACTATCGCGAAACTGACAAGTGCCGGGGCCGAGGTGCAGTACTGCATCATGACCGACGGCGACGCCGGTGGGTTTGATGCGCGCACGCCCGAGGAAATCACGGCGTTGCGCCACGCTGAACAGCGCCAGGCGGCGCAGGCGGTGGGCGTGAGCCACGTGCATTTCATGGGGGAGCGCGATGGATTTCTGGCTCCCACCTACGAGGTGATCGGTAAGGTTGTGCGGCTGATCCGTCAGGTTCGCCCGGATATTGTCATGGCGATGCATCCGGAACGGAACTGGGATCGGATTCAGCGTTCGCATCCGGACCACCTGGCCTGCGGCGAGGCGGTCACCCGAGCGATTTACCCGGCCGTGGAGAACCCCTTCTCCTACCCCGAACTGCTCGGCGAGGAATCCCTCGCAGCCTATAAGGTGCCGTGGTTGTGGTTGTATGGTGCTCCCACGGAACGCGAGAATGCCTTTGTGGACATGACCGATCATTTCGAGTCGAAGATGACGGCACTGCGGGCCCACTTTACCCAGCACCCGGACGTGGCAGCCATGGAACGTTTCGTCGAGCAGCAGTGTCGCCAGAACGCACGACGTGGGGGTCTGAAGGGTGACTACGCCGAGGCTTTCCACGCGGTAGCGGTCAACGCGGACGACACCGTTGCCGGTTTCTAACGGGCAGCAAAGCTAAAAGCAGGAGGGAACGAACCAGTCGGTTCGTTCCCTCCTGCTTTTTCGACGTGGTGCCGCCGGACTATTCGTTGGCGCCTTGTTCTGCCGGTGCCGGGCTCTCTTCCTGCGACTTTTGCTGCGCCGGATCCAGCGGGAGGTTCACCGAGGCCTCGAGGCTATCGCCCGAGGGAGCCGATGGGATGTTGCCGGTCTCGCGGGTGACGTTGACCGCGATGAGCGACTTCAGCGGGGAGTAGCTTCCGCTGCTCTCGGACTGCTGGCTCGATAGGATCGCGTTCACCGCGCCGTCCTCGGTAATCGCCCAAACCACATAGGTTTCGGACCCATCGAGCTCGGGCAAGCCCTGCAGTTGGACGGCCAGGGCGTCCTTCTTCTCCGAGGTCGATACGCTCACGGCACCGCCATTGGCAAGGTTTTCGCTCACGGTGACGGCGTCCTTAGCGTCGGCCACCGAGTTGGGGTTGGGTCCCTTGTTTAAGAGGGAGTATCCAACTAGTGCAACCACGACGACCAGGATTGCGACGACAACGCCGATCACAAGACGCTTGGCCTTGCGTGGCTTGGCGGCCCGTGAGGTTTGGGCGACCTCGTCAACAAGGTCCAGACCCAGATCGTCGTCCGGAGTCTCATCGCGGTGCTGGTTGTAGCTACCGTTCATGTTCTTGGGTTCTCCCGAGTGTTAAGGTGAGTCAGGCTCTCTCCGACGCCAACGCGGGGTCGGATTACTGTAGAGCCTACTTTATAAAGATTGGGTAAAGCTGTGACGGAGGTGCCGATCAGATGGGCGCGCCTTCGAAGCCATGCTGTCGCCAAGCTTCAAAGTTCACGATTGAAGCGCAGTTGGCCAGGTTCAGTGAACGGCGTGCCGGTAACATCGGTAGCTTCACCAGCTCGGTGATACGCGGATGCAGCTTTTCCTCGGCGGTGAGCCCCTCCGATTCCTTACCGAAGAGCAGGATATCGCTGGGCTCGTAACTGATATCGGTGTACAGCGTCGAGCCCTCTGAAGTGTAGGCAAACACACGTCCCTCGCCTAGGGCTTCCAAAGCCGCATCGAGGTTCTCATGGATCGTCACGTTCGCCAGATCGTGGTAGTCGAGGCCTGCACGGCGAAGCTTCGAATCCTCGAAGTCGAAGCCCAGGGGTTTGGCCAAATGCAGTTCGGCGCCGGTTATGGCCGCCAGACGGATGGCGTTGCCGGTATTGCCTGGGATCTCGGGAGCATTAAACAGAATTCGAAACACGTTGACAGTTTATTACTTCGAACGCCGCCTACGGGTCAGTACATGCCGCCGAGCAGGCGAGCCAGGCTCGAGCGATCCACCACATTTGGCATCGGCCCCGAGCCGAGGAATAGCTTCAGCTCCCGCACCAGCGACGCGGCATTTACGACGCTCGTCGCGGCCACGGCGGGTTCGGCGTTGCGGGCATACTCGATGACCGGCTCGTGGACATTCCGGTTCGAGGAGAGCACCACGGTGAAGGAAGCCACGTTCATTTCCATGAACGCGTGCTGTAAGCCCGTTGCGTCAAGCTTCGGCGGTTGGGTCATCTTGGTGCCATGACGCAATATCTGGCCGTCGAAATGATAGTAGCCTTCGGGTACCGTCATCGAGTTAATGACCGCCAACCGGTACCCGGCCACGACCACGTGATCGTAGAACTCCCGCCCTGGAGCATGGAGCCCGTTGACCAGGCGGGCGGCCGGCAAGACGGAGAGCACGTTGTTGCTGATGATCTTGGCAACGGCCGCCTCGCGCTCCAACCGTGCGCGTGAGGTGAAGAGCCCGCGTTTACGCGGTACCCCGTGGACCCGCTGTTTAGATGCCTCCACCGACAGTTCGCTAAAGGGCTCGCTGAGCGGGGGCACAAAGTCGATGGGCAGGCTGGCCTTGGGTTGGGCTGGGTTGCCGCGCAACCGGTCGTCGTAGGACTCAGTGGGCTGATGGCCCGGGTAGCGTTGCGAGGCCCCGTAGGACCGATCGAAGCTTTCGCGGGCATGTTCGTCCGAGAGCACCTGATAGGCGTGCTGCACCAACTTGAACTGTTCCGCACTGCCACCGAGGTCGGGATGCGCCGTGCGCGCGGCCTTACGGTAGGCGACCTTGATTTCGGCGAGCGTTGCCGTGCGCGAGACGCCGAGGATCTCGTAGGGACTTGGCGTGCTCATGGAGTGCAGAGTTCCTCTCGGGCTATTGAGCCTAGGCGCCGGAGGCACGAAGATGTGCGCGGCACGCAAGCCGGGGCAGTGTCACCAGTTTACGGGCACTAGCTTCCGAGGGGGTGGCGGTGTTCTCGCTCAGCGCACCTCAGCTCGGCGGTAGTCGGCCAAGAGCATCGAATCCTCCTCGAAGAGTGCGTTCAGTTGCATCTCGTGAACTGCCTCGCGCGGATCATTGGCGATGCGTGCCCCGTCGCCGGCAACCATCCGGGGAGAGAAACTGAGGCAGAGCGAATCGACCTGATTTGCCGCCGAAAATTGCCCGAAAATGCGCGGCCCGCCCTCGGCATGAATAAATCCCAAGCCACGATCCGCTAGCTGCTGGACGATGGCCTCGGGATCGCAACCGCCACCGGATTCCGGCACCCGGCAAATCTGCACATGCTCCGGGTAGGCTGCCCGCTGGGCCGCGTCGGGTGCGGCGGTGGTAAAGAGCAGCACCTCGGCTGGACTTTCCCGTAGCACCTCGGCATCCGGCTCGATCGACAGGGAACGCGAGACGATCGCCAGGACCGGGTGGGCACTTCGCCCGTGGTCCCGGCGCCACTGCTGATCCTCCTCCGAGACCAGCGGGCCGCTGTATCCTTCGGCATGTACGGTGCCGGCACCGACCAGAATCACGTCGGCTAGGCGGCGCTGTAACGCGAAGGCCCGACGGTCGGCGGCGCTACCCAAGGCTGCGGAGCGCCCCTCGAGCTGCGCGCTGCCATCGAGGCTGGAAACGAAATTAAAGCGTACGAAGGGTCGCGCCGCGGCGGCGTAAGCCTGCAATAGTTGGTCGTCGGTCGGGTCGTCGATGGGCGTTGGTAGCAGCTGACGCACGGTCGTACTCCTTATTGAATGGCGCTTCGTTCGGGATGAGCCGGGGGATTGACGTCGGACATATTGTGAACCTGATAGACCGGTTCCCGCCAGCCCATGGAGGCTTCGATCAGGCGCACGGTCTGCACCGATTCGGGGACGTTATGCATCCGAATAATTCGGGCCCCGCCGGTGATGCACAGGGTGGCGGCCACCATGGAGCCGACCAGGCGTTGCTCCTTGGGAAGATCCAGGGTTTCGCCGATGAAGTCCTTATTGGACACGGCCGCCAGCGCGGGATAGCCGAGTGCGGCGATGGCCTCGAACCGGCCGGTGATCTCCAAGGTGTGTTTGGTGTTCTTGTTCAGATCGTGCCCCGGGTCGACGATGAGCTTGTCGGCGCCGATGCCGGCCCGCAGCGCGGTGTCCACCCGGGCGGCGAGGAAATCACGCACCTCGCCGATCACGTCCGTGTACTTGGGCCGCGGATAAATTGTGCGCGGGCTGGCTAGCGAATGGGTTAGGACTAGGTGCACCTTGTGCTCGGCGACTACGTCGGCCAGCTCCGGGTACGCCAGACCGGTGGTGTCGTTGATGACGTCGGCTCCGGCCTCGATCGCAGCTTCGGCGACCTTCGGGTGGAAGGTGTCCGCCGAGATAATCACGTCGCTACGTTCCCTTACGGCCGCGATCACCGGGACGATGCGTTCGGCTTCCTCCTGCCATGGCAGTTCTGGGCCGGGGGAGAAAGGCACGCCCCCGATGTCCACCCAGTCGGCGCCGGCCGCGACAGCCCGCATGGCGGCTTGCACCGCAGGTTCTAGCCCAAAGGTGGAGCCGGCGTCGTAGAAGGAGTCCGGTGTGCGGTTGACCACTGCCATCACGGCGATGCGGCGCGAGAAATCGATGCTTCGATGCCCAAAATGGTGTTCGTTGACCTTCAGCTGGGGCAGGTACACGCAGCGTACTCCTCGATTAGTTGATCGGCCTGCCCACTACGGACCGCCTAATTCATTCATATCACCCGGCCGACGCCCAGGGCGTGTCTGCCAGTCACACTCGTTAGGCTTAACCGCATGGACTTCACACATATAGCGGCACAACACGGCCAATGGATCGCCACCGCCAGCCAGCGGGCGCAACCAGCGACTGTGGCCGCTCAGGTACCGGCAGGCTATGAACGATACGTGCGCATTTTGCACCCGGCGCTCGACGAGGAGGGCCGAAGCCACCGGTGGGCTGAGGTCGCGCGGGCGACCGGGGAAACATTGCACGCCACGAGCCTGTTCGAGGACGTAGCGCGGCTCGACGAACGAGGGCTTCCGCTCGATGAGAATTCCTGGGTAGACAGCGACCTGCCCGGGGAAGAACTTCCCACGGATCAGTGGCAGGCGCTCACCGACCACCTCATTGCGGCCACCGCGCAGCAGCGTTTGATCCTTGGGCTGTGGGCCGGATTCGCCTTTATCGAAGGCGGGGAACGGATCGACATCGAATCCGCGGCCGAGAGCGAGGCGGACACAGAGGCTCACGCGGCGGCGCTCGCCGAGGCCCGTCGTCCGGGCTTCTCCGACGAGGTGCTCCGCGCCCCACGCCTGGAACTTCCCGGCGGATACCGAAACTATCTGCTTTTTGACGCCGATCATGAGTTCCTAGCGGCTCCACAGTGGGCCACTACCGCGGCAGGGGCGCAGAAACAACACCCCTCGATCGTGTTTCCGACCGATCACTCGTGGTTGCTGAGCACCGAACCCTATGATGACTCGACGATCGTGGGAGGCAGCGCCGCGTTGATCGACGCGCTCTGCGAAGATAACCGGCTCGAGACCCTTGAGGTCGGCGAACTCACACGCATTGGCCATTCAGCCTAAGCGCGGCCAGCTCGTACCATGGAATAGATGAATAATTCAGCGGTCTATCTCGACCATGCCGCGACCACCACGCTGAACCCCGTGGCTCAGGCCGCCATGCTCGAGGAATATGCGCACACCGGCAACCCTTCGTCGTTGCACGGTGCAGGTCGTCGCGCCCACCGTGTCGTGGATGAAGCCCGCACGACCATTGCGCAAACGCTCTCGGCCCACCCTTCCGAGGTCATCTTCACCTCCGGAGGCACCGAATCCGATAATTTGGCGCTCAAGGGACTGTACTGGTCTCGCCGCGATGCCGACCCGTCCCGACGAAAGATCCTGATTTCCGGCATCGAGCATCATGCAATTCTCGATACCGCCGAGTGGCTCGAGAGCCACGAGGGCGCGGAATTAGTGTGGATGCCGGTGGACCGGGAGGGTCGACTGGATGTATCTGCCGCCGCTCAGCTACTCGAGCAGCATGCCGACGAGCTGGCCGTGGCCACCCTCATGTGGGCTAATAACGAAGTCGGCACGATTCAACCGGTCGCCGAATTCGCGGCATTGGCCGCGGCGCACCGAGTACCCGTGCACACCGATGCGGTGCAGGCGTACGGAGCCATCCCGGTGGATTTCGCCGCCAGCGGCGCCGCAACCTTGGCGGTCAGCGCCCACAAGATCGGGGGACCGGTTGGTATTGGCGCTTTACTGGTGCGGCGCGATGTCACGCTTACACCGGTTCAGCATGGTGGGGGACACGAACGCAAAATGCGTTCGGGCACCATGAACGCCGTGGCCGCAGCCGGCTTCGCGGCGGCGGCACACGATGCCTGGCAAGGACTCGAGGAATATTCCCGGACACTGGTGACGTTGCGAGATATGGCGGTCGAACGCATCACCGAGCAGATCCCCGAGGCGACACTCAACGGTCCGGCCGACACCGGTGGGTGCGCCCAGCGGTTGCCCGGGAATTTGCATTTTAGTTTCCCCGGGTGCGAGGGTGACTCCTTGCTCTTCGTGCTGGACATGCTCGGAATTGCCTCGTCGACCGGTTCTGCGTGCACCGCCGGCGTGCCACAGCCCTCGCATGTCCTGTTGGCCATGGGGCGCGATGCCCGCCAAGCACGAAGCGTGCAGCGGTTCACGCTCGGGCATTCGACGAGCGCCGCAGATATTGAGGCGTTGGTCAAAGCCCTGCCAGAGGCCTACCAGCGCGCGAAAAAGGCCGGCATGGCCGCAGACCAAAGCAGCATACACACAGCAGGAACAGGATTTAACCGATGAAGGTACTAGCGGCAATGTCCGGCGGAGTCGACTCGGCGGTAGCCGCGGCGCGCGCCGTGGACTCCGGCCACGACGTGGTCGGAGTCCATCTCGCGCTCTCGCGGATGCCCGGTACCTTGCGTACCGGTAGCCGTGGTTGTTGCACGATTGAGGACTCCAACGACGCCTGGCGCGCCTGCGACAAACTGGGGATCCCGTTCTACGTGTGGGATTTCTCGGACCGTTTCAAGGAAGACGTCGTCGACGACTTCATCAGCGAGTATGCCGCGGGGCGTACCCCTAACCCGTGCATGCGCTGCAATGAGAAGATCAAGTTCGCCGCGTTGTTGGAAAAGGCACTTGCTCTCGGATTCGATGCGGTTTGCACCGGGCACTACGCCAAGGTGATCCGAGACACGGACGGGAATCCGGAACTACACCGCGCAGCCGATTGGGCCAAGGACCAGTCCTATGTGCTGGGCGTGCTGACGCACCAGCAGCTTGAACACTGCATGTTCCCGCTGGCCGAAACTCCCTCGAAGGCCGAGGTGCGCGCCGAGGCCGAGGCCCGCGGTTTGACCGTGGCTAACAAGCCGGATAGCCACGACATCTGCTTTATCCCCGACGGCGACACCCGTGGCTGGTTGGCCGAGCGTATCGACATGACCCCGGGGCAGATCCTTGATCATGAGGGCAACGAACTCGGTGAACATTCCGGAGCCCACGCGTTCACTGTGGGCCAGCGCCGCGGGCTGAAGCTGGGACGTCCGGCGGCCGATGGCAAGCCTCGCTTCGTGCTGGAAATTCGCCCGAAGGACAACAAGGTCATTGTTGGTCCCGAGGACCTGCTGACCGTCGACGAACTACGTGGCATCCGCATCTCCTGGGCCGGCCTGCCCATCGACGAAGTTGAATCCGGCGCCGAGTTCGACTGCATGGTACAGGTGCGTGCCCATGGTGACCCGGTGAACGCCCGCGCTCATCTCGAAGCGGTGCCGGGCGAACCCAGCACCCTGGTGGCTCGGCTTCCCGAAGGCATGCGTGGTGTCGCCCCGGGGCAGACCATGGTGATCTATCAGGGCACGCGCGTGCTCGGCCAGGCGACTATCGATTCGGCTCGTTCAACTGCTTGGGACCCGGCCAAGGTTGGCTAGGTTGCGCTGGTAGCCATTTTGAGGACGGCTCACCGCTCCGCTTTGGAGTGGTGAGCCGTCTTTTTCGTGCCACGAGTCCGCCCTTAGTTCTCCGGGGAATGGCGCGAGAATCCACGGACCGGAGCAAATTCGCGCAGCTGTTGGTTCGTTCAACACCCACTTCGAATATGTGAAAGATGTATCGTATAGTTTAGTTCGGCATGATCCGCATCACACACCGCGGTCATCCAGATCACTAGACAAAGGATTCACATGTCTGCACGTTACTCGCGTCTCTCCCGCGCCGCCGTGGTGCTGGCCGCCAGCGCCCTAGCGCTTTCCGCCTGCACCGGCCCTGCTGCAAGCCCCGAAGGAGAATCGGGGGAGCCAGGTGGCACCGGGGCCCCGATCACCGTCGGCACCACCGACAAGGTCACCTCACTCGATCCCGCCGGTTCCTATGACAACGGGTCATTTATGGTGATGAACCAGGTCTTCCCGTTCTTGCTGAACTCCGAGCCCGGTAGCCCGGACCCGTCAAACGATCTGGCCGAGTCCGCGGAGTTCACCTCGCCGACCGATTTCACTGTCAAGCTGAAGCCCGGCCTGAAGTGGGCCAATGGCCATGATCTGGACTCGAAGGATGTGAAGCACAGCTTCGACCGCCAGCTGAAGATCGCCGATCCAAATGGCCCGTCCTCCTTGCTGGGCAACGTCGAATCCATTGAAGCGCCGGATGCCACCACCGTCGTGTTCAAGCTCAAGGTCGCTAACGACCAGACCTTCCCGCAGGTGCTGACCTCGCCGGTGGGTCCGATCGTGGACGACGAGGTCTTCCCGGCCGACAAGCTCGTCGACGATCAGGCCATCGTCGATGCCAAGGCCTTTGGCGGACAGTACGTGATCGACTCCTACAGCAAGAACTCGCTGGTCTCGTTCAAAGCCAACGAGGCCTACAACGGCGTGTTGGGGGCTCCGGCCAACAACGCCGCCGCGATCAAGTACTACGCCGATGCGAACAACCTGAAGCTGGAAATCCAGCAGGGCAAGATCGACGTTGCCTGGCGCTCCTTGACGCCGACCGACATCGAGGACCTGGAGAAGGACGATAAGCTCACCGTCCACAAGGGCCCAGGTGGCGAACTTCGCTACATCGTCTTCAACTTCGATTCGATGCCGTACGGCGCAAAGACCGACGAGGCCGACGCCGCCAAGGCCAAGGCCGTACGCCAGGCCGCCGCGCACCTGATCGACCGTCAGGCGATCGCCACCAACGTCTACAAGGACACCTACACGCCGGCCTACTCCTTCGTTCCCCAGGGATTCACCGGAGCGATCGAGCCGCTGAAGGAAATGTACGGCACCGACGGCAAGCCGGACGCCGACAAGGCGAAGAAGGTGCTCGAGGACGCCGGCGTCGAGACCCCGGTCAAACTGGCGCTGCAGTACAACCCGGACCACTACGGCCCGAACTCGGGTGATGAATACGCGGCCGTGAAGAAGCAGCTCGAGGCCGACAAGCTCTTCCAGATCGATCTGAAGTCGACCGAATGGGTGACCTACCAGAAGCAGCGCGTCACCGACTACCCGGCCTACCAGCTGGGCTGGTTCCCGGACTACTCGGATGCCGATAACTACCTGTCCCCGTTCTTCGCCAAGGAGAACTTCCTCTCCAACGGCTATGACAACGCCGAGGTAGACAAGCTCATCTCCGAGCAGCGTGGCCAGAGCGATGCCGCCGAGCGCACCGCCAGCATTGAAGAACTGCAGCGCATGGTTGCCGAGGACCTCTCGACCCTGCCGTTGTTGCAGGGTTCGCAGGTTGCGATCGCCGGTAAGGACGTGCAGAACGTCGACACGACGCTGGATGCATCGTTCAAGTTCCGCCTGGGTGTCCTGAGCAAGTAATGAGCTAAACGCACGCATATCGACAAGGGGACCGGGAGGGCGATCCTAGGGATCATGCCGTTTCAGGTCCCCTTGTCATGCGCGCCGTTCCAGCACACAACGCAGTTAGCACATAACGAAGGACCAATTCATGAGCACCCCCACGGAAATCGGCGGCGTACCCGCCCCGTCGACCGCGGCCAAACCCGCCAAAACCAAAGGCGGAGGCTTCTCCCGGTACCTGATCACCAGGTTCCTCCTCATTTTTCCCACCGTCTTCATCCTCATCACGGTGGTCTTCTTCCTCATGCGGATCACCGGCGACCCGATCACCGCGGCCCTTGGCGGGCGGCTGACACCCGATCAGCTCGCCGAACGCATTCACGCCGCCGGCTACGATCGGCCGATCCTCATCCAGTACTTTGAGTACCTCGGCCAGGTGGTGCGCGGCGACCTCGGCCGGACCATGACCGATAACTTGGCGGTCACCGAGGTGCTGACCACCTACGGTGCGGCCACCTTGGAACTGGCGATTAACTCGGTTTTTGTCGCGCTGCTTATCGGTATCCCGTTGGGTCTGGTGGCCGCCAAGTTCCGTGACCGTTACCCGGATGCCGTGTTGCGCGTCTTCGCGATCCTGGCCTATGCCACGCCGGTATTCTTCGCAGGACTCCTGCTCAAGCTGATCTTCGGTGTGTGGCTTGGCTGGTTCCCGATCTCCGGGCGCGCCGACTGGCAGACCGAACTGGCGCTGACCGGGTTGCAGAACCCCAGCGGTATCTATTGGCTCGATGCGCTGCGCAGCGGCAATATGAGCGCCTTGAGCGATGTGGTGCGCCATGCTGCACTGCCGGCGATTGCCCTGGGCCTATTGACCGGTGGCGTCTTCCTTCGCTTGGTCCGCACCAATGCGATCGGCACCCTTGGGCGAGAATATGTCCAGGCCGGACGCTCGCGCGGTGTCTCCGAATTCCGGCTGGTCACCAAGCACGCCTACCGCCCGGCATTGATTCCCATCATCACCGTGATGGGAATGCAGATTGCGATGCTGCTGGGTGGTGCGGTGCTGACCGAAACGACGTTCGAGTGGAAGGGGTTGGGCTTCAAGCTCGCCGAATACCTCACCGCCCGTGACTTCGTTGCCGTGCAGGGCATCGTGGTGTTGCTGGCCATCATCGTGGCCTTTACCAACTTCATCGTCGACATCCTGGCCGCGCTGATCGATCCGAGAATCAGGTACTAATCATGACCATCACAGAATTGAAACCGCGCTCCAACACCGCCTGGATCGGCAAGTTGCCGGTCGTTTCCCACCTGAAAATCTCCTCCGGTCTGCAACGTGGCATGCTCATCGCCGGGCTCATCCTCGCCGGCTTGTTCGTGCTGGTCGCACTGTTCGCACCGGTGATTGCACCCTTTGACTTCGCCCAGTCGGCCGACGCCAGCGGGGACTTCCCGCGTCAGGCCGCACCGGATGGCAAGTTCATTTGGGGGACCACGGTCTCGGGTTTTGACGTCTTCTCACGTACGATCTTCGGCGCCCGCACCGCGATCCTTGTGATTATTGCCGCCGTCATCATGTCGCTGTTCCTCGGCGTGTTCCTCGGACTGATCTCAGGGTACTTGGGTGGCTGGTTCGACCGGATTGCCGTCGTATTAGCCGACGCAATCTACGCATTCCCCTCGCTGCTGCTGGCGATCGTGATGTCCATTGTGATTTCACAAGGCCAGTCCGGGATGCTCGGAGGCATTATGGCCGCAGCCGTATCGATCACGGTCGTGTTCGTGCCACAGTATTTCCGCGTCATCCGCGCCGAAGTGATGCGCCTGAAGGCCGAGCCGTTTGTGGAATCGGCGCAGGTGATCGGTGCCAGCCCGTGGCGGATTATGGGCGTACACTTGTTCCGCAACGCGACCCGTACGTTGCCGCTGATCTTCACCTTGAACGCCACCGAAGCCCTGCTGACCCTGGCTGGATTGGGCTTCCTCGGCTTCGGCATTGAGCCAACCAGCGCCTCCGAGTGGGGCTTTGACTTGAACCGGGCCATGGCCGATGCCACCAGTGGCATTTGGTGGACCGGGCTCTTCCCGGGTCTGGCCATTGTGCTGACCGTGCTGGGATTGACCCTCGTCGGCGAGTCGATGAATGACCTGAACGACCCACGGTTGCGACGTTTCAGCCGCCGCCGGGCCAAGCGCATTTCTCAGGCAGGAGCAAGTAAATGAACGCTGTGAACGCACCCGAAATGACCAAGCCTGCGGCGGTGCTATCCGTTGAAGACCTCAACATCGATTTCGTCACCGATTCGGGGGCCGTGCCGGCGGTGCGCGGTGTTGATTTCAGCGTGGCACCGGGCGAAATCCTGGCGATCGTCGGCGAGTCCGGCTCGGGTAAGTCGGTCACCGCGCGTACCGCCCTTGGCATGCTGGCCGAGAACGGTGCCGCCCAGGGAGCCGTATATCTCAAGGGCCAGGACATGTTGCACCTCGACGCGGCCGAGTTGCGCGCCGCGCGCGGGCGTGACGTGTCGATGGTGTTCCAGGAACCATCGACCGCGCTCAACCCGGTTTTCACGGTGGGTTGGCAGATCATGGAAGGCATCCGCGCCCACGGCAAGGTATCGAAGAAGGAAGCCCGCGCCCAGGCCATTGAGGCCATGCGCCAGGTCGGGATCCCCGACCCCGAATCGCGCGTGGACTACTACCCGCACCAGTTCTCCGGCGGGCAAAAACAGCGCGTAGTGATCGCCGCCGCGCTGGCATTGAAGCCGGCGTTGATTGTCGCCGACGAGCCGACCACGGCACTGGATGTGACCGTGCAGGCCGAGATCCTGCAGTTGTTGCGCACGCTGCGTGAGGAATTGGGCACCGCGATCGTGATCATCACACACAATATGGGTGTGGTGGCCGATATCGCCGACCGTGTGATTGTCATGAACCAGGGAAGAATCGTCGAACAGGCCCCGGCCGAGCAATTGTTTGGGCAGCCGCGCGACGACTACACCCGCTCGCTCTTAGCGGCGGTCCCACATTTGGGACGCAATAGCGCCTCGGAAGGCCTCAGCGAGCGTCCGCATGCGCAGGGCGAAGTTGTGGTCGAGGCCCGCGACCTGCGCATTCACTTCCCGGGCCGGCTGGGGGCTCCCGGATTCACCGCGGTGGACGGGGTGAGCCTAAAGATCCATGCGGGCGAGGTGTACGGCCTGGTGGGGGAGTCCGGTTCCGGCAAGACCACCATTGGGCGCACCATTGCCGGGCTGAACCACATGACCGGCGGGTCGCTTAATGTGCTGGGCTATGAGATGGCCCAATTCAAGGAACGAAGCTTCAAGCCGCTGCGTCGTCAGATCGGATTCGTTTTCCAGGATCCGGCCGCGAGCTTCAACCCGCACCTGACCGTCGGTGAATGTGTGGCCGAGCCGCTACGTGTGCATACCTCGTTGAATGAGCGGGAAATGCGCGCCAAGGTTGCTTCGCTTCTCGAGGCGGTTCAGCTTCCGGCCGGTTTCGCGCAACGCTACCCCCATGAATTATCGGGCGGGCAACGCCAGCGCGCCTCGCTGGGGCGTGCCTTGGCGCTGGATCCGAAATTGCTGATCGCCGACGAACCAACCAGCGCGCTGGATGTTTCGGTGCAGGCCAAGGTCCTTGAACTCTTCAAGGACCTACAGGATGAACTGGGCTTTGCGGCGCTGTTCATTTCGCACGACCTGGCCGTCGTGGACTTGCTGTCTACCTGGGTGGGTGTGCTCTACCGCGGCTCGCTACTCGAGGAGGGGCTCGGCTCGCAGGTGCTGAGCAATCCGCGCCACGCCTACACCCGCCGCCTGATCGCGTCCTTGCCGGTGCCGGATCCGGCCGAGCAGGCCCAGCGTCGGGCGCTGATTCAGTCGCTGAACCAGCAGGACTGAATAATCGCAAGCGGGTGGCGCTCATGGAGCGTCACCCGCTTCGTTTGTGGCCGAGAGAGGCCGTAGACTACCGATTATGAGCGAGCCGAACTTCACCGATGATTCTCCGACCTTCGACCCGCACGCCAGCTCTCTCGAAGGCCAGGTGGATCAGGGCGTATTGGATGAGTTGTATGCCATCCGTGGCAGTATCGATAACTTCGATGCGCAGTTGGTGTATCTGCTTGCCGAAAGGTTCAAAGCGACGCAACGCGTGGGCCATCTGAAGGCGCACCACAAGTTGCCGCCGAGCGATCCGAATCGCGAAAAGGCCCAAATTGAACGTTTGCGCGAGCTGGCGCAGAGTGCCAACCTTGATCCGGAGTTCGCAGAGAAAGTGCTGAACTTCATTATTTCCGAGGTTATCCGGCATCATCGACACATTTCCGACACTCATCAGAATGACTAACAGCGAAGCAACACCCTCTCAGGTGCGCGTCACCTCCTTCTGCCAGTATCCAACTAAGGACGCGGAACAGGTTTACCCGCTGGTGCGCGGTGAACTTGGTGCTCCCAATCTCGGGGTGCTGGTGCAGCTGCCCGACCGTGGTGTCTGGTCACAGCCTATTGGCCGAAGTGCGAGCATGCTCGCCGATATGGGCTTCGATCTCCAACCACATGGGTGGCGCGTCGGCGTGTCCGACGGAATTGATGCCCGGCGTGCCCGTGCGACCTTACGCAGCGACGAGAACCTGCTCGCAGACATCCTGGGCGCTGAAACTAAAGTCACCGATGAACTCAAAGTCAGCATGCTAGGCACTTGGTCCTTGTGTGCCGAACTCAGCTTGGGCAATGGAGAAAAGACCATTAGCGACCATGGGGCGCGGCGCGATATCCGCCAAGCGTATGCTCACGGCGTTCAAGAGCATTTAGGTCGTCTGGCGCGGGCCACCGGAATCACCAAATTCACGGTGCAACTCGATGAGCCCGTACTCGATCAGGTGCTCGACGGTCGCGTGCCTACCGCCAGTGGCTATCGAACGATTCGGTCCATACCGCGTTCCGAGGTCCGTGAAGGCTACACGCAGTTCCTCGAGGTGATTACCGAGCGTTATGACGTGCGGGTGATTGCTAACCTTCGCGCCGAAGATCCGCAGTTGACCGAGCGCATTGAATTGCTCGAACAGGCCGGAGCCCATGGGTTCGTGATGAATTCGCGGACCATGAATTACTCGCAATGGGAAAAGGTCGCGGCCCTCGTCGAAAAGGGCAGCGGGATTTTTCTGCAAGCTCTGGCCCCCACCGGCCGTCACCCAGGGGTGGTCGAAGGCGTCAAGCAGCTACTGCGGCCATGGCATCAGTTGGGGCTATCCGACCGGGACCTGGGCGCTCTGACACTAATGCCGATCGGTGACTTTGCAGGGAGCTCGGCGACCGACGCGCAGCGCTGTCTTGAACGGCTCAATGAGTGGGCTGTCGCGCTGGAGCAAACACGAGTCGATGCCTGAGCGCCGCGCCGAATACCTCTTAAGGATCATCGAAAACCGTTGGTGACGTGATGTATCTTAGGAGATAAAGACATCGCCGCTCGTGGGGTGTAAAACGGCACGATCACCAATGTGCATTGGTATTCAGGGGGAAGAGTGAAAGCACGAATTCTCGTCGTCGATGATGATGAAGCGCTGTCGGAAATGATCGGCATCGTGCTGCAAAACGACGGATTCGCTCCTGAGTTCTGTTATGAAGGCACGGGCGCCATTGAAGCCTTTCGCGAGCACAACCCTGACCTTGTGCTACTAGACCTGATGCTTCCGGGGATTGATGGCATCGAGGTGTGCAAGCAGATCCGCGCCGAATCGGATGTGCCAATTGTGATGCTCACCGCGAAGTCGGATACCGCAGATGTGGTGCGCGGTCTTGAATCGGGGGCCGATGATTATGTGCCCAAGCCATTCAAGCCAGCCGAACTGGTCGCCCGCGTGCGCGCACGTCTGCGTCCGGGCGAGACGCACGCCGCCGAAACCCTGCACCTAGGCGATATCACTATCGATGTAGCCGGTCACCGAGTGACCCGGGGCGATGAGCAAATCGGCCTGACGCCACTGGAATTCGAGTTGTTGGTGACCATGGCTCGCAAGCCTTGGCAGGTCTTCAGCCGTGAACAGCTACTCGAAGCGGTCTGGGGCTACCGTCACGCCGCCGATACCCGCCTCGTGAACGTGCACGTGCAGCGGCTTCGTTCCAAAATCGAAATGGACCCGGAAAAGCCTCAGGTTATTCAGACTATCCGCGGTGTAGGGTACAAGGCCGGTTCCTAATTTGACTGGACCTGGTAGCGCTGGCAGCGAGCTCGTGGCGGTGGGCTCGGGTGGCCCAACTCCACCGGCCGTGAGCCGCATTCGTCGCATTCGTTTGCGGTTCAAGCGCCTGTGGGCGATGGCCAAGGACCGCTGGCACCGGTACTTGATGTACCGCACGGTGGTCTCCACGCTGCTCTTTACCACCTTGGCGCTGCTGGCCGCCGGTGCGTTTCTGTCCAACCAGATCGCTTCCGCGCTGTTCAACGAGCGTTTTAGCCAGATTTCCAAGGAATCGGAGCGCGGCCTCACTCAGGCGCGTTCGATTTTCGAATCAGCGGCAACCACGGATCGTGTTGCCACGCAGTCGTTGGTCAACTCCACCTTGGCAACCCTGGAAGGCGACGGTGCCACGGTGGTGCGCGACTTCGTGCTGGTCCCCATGCCGGGAGCCGAGAATCTTTATGTCGGTCCGACCGCTTCCGGCCAGCTCACCTCGCGGGTTGTGCCCGCAGACCTCGCCGAAGCCGTCCAAGCCCAGCAAGGCATTTTTTGGCGTTCGGTCGAATTGGGTGTTGCCGCGGAGCGAACTCCGGGCATCATTGTGGGCACGAAGGTGCTAATTCCGCCGGGCCGGGACTACGGTCTCTACCTTGTTTACGACCTCAGTAGCGTCCAAGACACCCTGTCGTTTATTAACCGGGCCATGGTGTTCACCGGCCTGGTGCTCCTGCTCGTCGTCGGATTTATTTCTTGGTCGGTTTCGCGCACGGTGGTGCGTCCGGTCGCCGATGCGGCCTATGTTTCCGAGCGCATCGCGGCCGGTGACCTGGACCGCCGTATGAAGGTTGCCGGCAAGGATGAAGTGGCCCGTCTCGGGACGGCTTTTAACCACATGGCCCAGTCGCTACAGGACCAGATCATTCAGCTCAATAACCTCTCGGCCATGCAACAACGTTTCGTTTCGGACGTCTCCCACGAATTGCGGACCCCGTTGACCACGGTGCGGATGGCTTCCGAGATGATTTTTGAATCCCGCGAGAACTTCGACCCGTTGACGGCGCGTTCCGCGGAGCTGATGTATGACCAGATTGAACGCTTTGAACACTTGCTCAACGATCTGCTGGAAGTTTCGCGCTTTGATGCCGGAGTAGCGGTGCTGGATCGTGAATCCACCGACTTGGTCGTGATCGCCCGCAAGGTGATGGATACGGCCACGCCTGTCGCCGACGAGTACGGTTCCCTCCTTCGGCTAAACGCGCCACCGGATGGTTGCGTTGCAGAGTTCGACCCTCGCCGCGTGGAGCGCATTATTCGAAACCTCGTGCTCAACGCCGTCGAACACGGCGAAGGAAAGCCGATTGATATTACGGTCGCGCAAAATGCGGACGCCGTAGCCATTAGCGTGCGAGATTACGGTATCGGCATGAGCGAGGAAGCCGCGGCGCACGTCTTTGACCGTTTCTGGCGTGCCGATCCTGCTCGGGCACGGACCACCGGTGGCTCCGGACTGGGCCTTTCGATCGCCATGGAAGATACTAGGTTGCACAACGGTCGACTGGAAGCTTGGGGGAAGCTCGGCGTCGGATCGGTGTTCCGTCTGACCCTGCCGCTCACCGGGGAGCAGACCATCGAGAACTCACCGTTGCCGCTGGAACCCGCGGTGCCCGAACGCGTTGAAAGGGTCCTGTCCGACACCTTCCCGCTTACCGGAGAGGTGCCCCGGATTGGGTACACGCCGCTGGTATTGGAAGACGATGATCTGCCCGATGATGTGACCGACCCCGAAGCGAGCCGACACCGTGGGGAGGGACAGGCATGAAGCAACGGCCGTTCTTAGTTCGATTGACCGTGGGACTGCTCATGGTCGTCCTTATGCTCAGCGGATGTGCCAGTATCCCGAAATCCTCGGCGATCCGACAGATTGAGTCGAACACCGATTCCGAATTGCAAGAGCCCTATCGCTTCGACGGGGTGGGGCCGGTGGAGAATGCCGAACCGCGGCAGATTGTCGAGGGATTCATCGAGGCCGGAGCCTCGATCAAGGAAGACTACCGGATTGCCCGCGAGTTCATGACCAAAGAACTCTCGGATAAGTGGAAGGGCAATTCGCGGGTCTTGATCTATGAGGCGAGCGAGGTACTCGCCGGCGCCGTGACCGACTCCTACACGATCCAGCTCGAGGTGACCGGCGAAGTCGACGCCAAGGGAGTGCGAACCCTTTATCCGCCGCATTCGACGCGCGCCGTCGATGTGGAACTGACCAAGGTCGAAGGTCAGTGGCGTATTTCCCGGGCCCCCGATGGGATTATGCTCGAGGCCTCCACGTTCCCCCGTATTTTTTCGCCGCGCTCGATCTACTTTTACGACAGCAGTTACAAGTACCTCGTACCCGACGTTCGTTGGTTTGCTGCCGGCACTGGAACGGCAACCTCAATGGTCGAGGCCATGCTCGATGGACCAGCACCGTATTTGGAAAACGCGGTAACTTCTGCGTTCTCACAGGCCAGCCAGTTGGTGCGCTCGGCCGTGCCGGTCAGCGACGGGGTCGCCACCGTGGACTTGAACAAAGAGACCTTCGCCGAGGCTACCGACCTCTCACGTCAGCTGATGCAGCAGCAGCTCGAAGTCACCTTGGACTCGGTGGCCGCGGTCAACCAGGTCACGATGAAGGAGAACGATACCGAGGTTAATCTGGGGGACCCTGCACCAAATTTCGAGGCCGCCCAAATCAACCCGAGTGTTCCCGACACGCAAATTGCAGTGGCCGATCAGAGCCTAGCCTTCGTCAAGGGGCGTTCGGTGATACCCGTGGGCGGAATGCCAGATCTTTCGCCCTACGCGCCGCGCGACCCGGCCATGTCACCGGTGGGTAACCGTTATACCTTCCTCAACGGCAAACGCACCCAGCTGTGGTCTGTCAGTGATGTCGGAGAGCTGCGACTGGCTGCCACGGGTGGGTCCCTAGTCCGTCCGAGTATGGACGCGTTCGGGTGGACGTGGACCGCAGATAACACGGAAAAGCAGCCACTGGTGGTGGTTCCCGAGGATATCGAAACCATGGGGGAGTACCGCCCGCTGAGCGTGCCGTGGCTAGATGACTCGAAGATTGAGTCGTTACGAATCTCCCGCGATGGCGCACGTGCTTTGATTGTTCTGTCCAAGGGGCGTAGCACCCATGTGTATATCGCAGGCGTCATTCGCGACGCCGACGGTGTTCCGCGAGGGCTGAGCGAGAACCCCATGGAGGTCTTCGCTCAGGTGCCAGTGAACACCGCGGTGTGGTCTTCGGACACGTCGATTATCGTGGCCGAAGTGAGTGGCGATCAGTCGGTTCAGGCCGAGGAAATCACACTTCAGAACGGTTCGGAACTCTTCTCGTATCTGCTGGGAATGAAGGGGATTTCCGCGGGTCCAGGCGATCGTCGTCCGGTGTATGCGGAGACCGCCGATAAATTGCTGACACGCGTGGGCAATTCTTGGCATGAGCTCGATGACTACGCGAAAGATATTTCCTACCCGGGCTAGTCGGTGTGCAGCTTGCTATTCACAGTAAGCAGGATGCCGCGCAGGGTGCCGTCGAGTCGCGTCATGCTGATGGCATGGCGCATCGTTGGCTAGTGTTTCTCGACAACTTGTGGCATGCCCGGCTCACCCGCACCCTGGTACGGGCCGGACAGGAAGTTGCCGACCTCTGGGTTCCGGCCAGTTGCGCGCTGTGCAGTCGAGCGGGGGACCGACTATGCGCCCAGTGCGCCCAAGAACTTCGTGAAGAATTTTCAGGGCTGCGCACCGGGGAGCCTGTGTACAGTAGCCTCACCCTGCCCGATCTACCCGAGGACATTCCGGTACTGGGTTGCGGTGTCTACACCCATGCGCTGGCCCGGGCGATCCTGGCCTACAAGAATCGCCAACGTTACTTTTTGCGCTCTGCGTTCGGTCCCGCCATGGGGGTAGCCCTCGAGATGATGTCCACGAGATATGGGCCTGGCGGTGATCTGCTCGTGGTGCCGATGCCCACTTCGGTCAGGGCACGTTCACGCCGCGGTTTTTGCCCGGTGCACGATATTTTGCGTTTCGTTGTCCAGCAGGGATGGATGCCTGCGCATACTCGGGTGCGACCAATCTTGCGTTATACCGTCCATGGGCAATTCGGCGGAGCCCAGAAGGGACGCACGGCTCAAGGACGTAGACAGGGCTACGGGAAGTTTCGTGCCGAACCTCCGGCATGCCCCGCACCGGCGGTGATCCTCGTCGATGACGTACTGACCACCGGCCACACCATGAAGCAGGCGGTCTCCGCTTGCCAAGTCGCTGGCTACCGCGTGGTAGGTGCGGTTGTCTTGGCGTTGACGCCGGCCCCGGATCACGAGGTGCACTAGTACAGTTCGCTATACGCGATAAGAAATCTACGGCGTTTTCAGTTGCATCTTTACAGAACTGGCATATGGTGAAGTATGGGTTGCATCACAGATGCAGCGAAGGCCCATCTTCAACCTGAAGACAGCAGAAACTTCAGATTGTTGTGTCACCCGACTCTATTTTGGAGGACACCATGGAGCTGAACTACAGCGGACGAAACATCACCGTTTCGGATCGATTCCGCGAGTACGTGGACGAGAAGATCGCCAAAGTCGAACAACTGGCCACTAAGATCCAGCGCATCGACGTGAAGGTCGTCAAGGAAAGCCACGCACGCAACCAGAGCGACGCTCTGGCCGTTGAATTGACCGTTGTTGGACGCGGGCCGGCGATACGCGCCGAAGCACGCGGGGCCGATAAGTTTGCAGCCTTCGACACGGCGTTCGCAAAGCTCCTCGAACGCCTGCGTAAGGCACGCGACAAGCGCAAGGTCCACCGCGGCAACCACGCGCCGATTGCCGTACACGAAGCCACGAGCTTGCTGCCGCCAGCCGCTACCGGCGAAACCCTTGCCGAACAGACCCTGAAGGCACAGGCCGAAGCCGAAGCCGCTGAAAATGCGCAGGAACCGGAGTATTCGCCGGTGGTCATTCGTCGCAAGGTCTTCCCTGCCGAGGTGATGAGCATCGACGACGCCGTGGACCGCATGGAACTGGTGGGACATCCCTTCTACCTGTTCATCGATGAAGCCACGGGTGCGCACTCGGTGGTTTACCATCGCCAAACTTACAACTACGGCGTCATCACCCTGGACCCATCGCTGGGTGACGGAGATGAACTGCCAATTGAGACGCGCGGTTACCGAGACACCGTCGCATCAACGGAAGGTTAGTCATTAGCAGTACGACCGTGAGCGGCCAACGCCACCTGAGCCTTATGCAGGCTCGTCGGGTGGCGTTGGCCGCTCAATCATTGGCCCGTGGCAAACCCGGGAAACCGGTAACTCAACGTGCACTGAGTCGGCTACACGCGTCTTTAGCGCAGGTGCAGATCGACTCAATAAACGTCGTGCAGCGGGCACACTACCTTGCGTACTTTGCGCGTCTTGGCCATTACGACACTGCGCTACTGGATCGTCTGGTTTCTTCGCCTCGCTCGACGGTCACCGAATACTGGGGGCATGAGGCCAGCTACCTTTGCGCCGAGCTTGTGCCGAGTTTGATCCCTTGGCAGCGCCGACGTTGGGTGGACCGTTCGGAACACTTCACCGATTCGCAGCACCAGCTCAGCGACGCGATCCTCTCTTATTTGAAGCAGAGACCGGGCGTTACGGCACGGGAGATCAGTAAGGCCTTGGAGGTTCCGGCCACGACGGACCGCGAACACTGGGGATGGAACTGGAACGAGACCAAGGTTATTACCGAGTCGCTGTTCGCGCGGGGAAAGATCTTGTCGCTCGGGCGAAACCAGCACTTTGAACGTCGCTTCGCCTTAGCCGAGCACGTGATCGGACGGCCACTGGAAGCCGAGGAGTCGGAGATTGCGTTACGTCGGCTCGTGATCGCGTCGCTGCAAGCCCAAGGGCTCGGGACAGCGCACTGCGTCGCCGACTATTTTCGGCTTCCGGTGCAACCTGTGCGCCAGGTGCTTCGCAGCATGGTGGATGAGGGATCCGTTGTGCTAGCGAGCGTGGCGGATATTGCGGAGGCGGTGTATCTGTTGCCGGAAACGCGTATCCCCAGAAAAATCGATGATCAGCTCCGGCTACTCTCGCCCTTCGACCCGATGATTATCAATCGACGCAGGTTAGCGAAATTCTTCGGCTTTGATTACCGCGTCGAAATTTACGTGCCACAGGCGCAACGTCGATACGGATATTATGTTTTTCCGATCCTGCGCGGCGATCGATTCATTGGTCGCGTCGACCTAAAAGCCGACCGAGCGGCAGGTTGTCTTCGGGTGCAGTCCTATCATCCGGAAGGGGAGGATGACGGCACGCATCGGAGTCTGTTGCTTGATGAATTGAACGAGATGGCGCGTTGGCTGAGCTTGGACCGCGTCGAACATCGGCTGTGAAACAGCTGATGGTCAGTCGATATTATTCCGCGAATGGCTGACGCACGAACTAAATCGCCGAAGGGCGAGTAATCCTCACGTAGACTGTATTTGGCCAGATTTCCTGCGCTTTAGATAATGGGAGCAACCACGTGGCATCACTGCTTGAACGAATTCTTCGGACCGGCGACAAAAAGACCCTCAAGAAGCTGCGGGCCTATGCCGACACCATCAATACGCTGGACGAGGAATTCCGGCAGCTCTCCGATGCCGAGCTGAAGAATGAAACCCAGAAGTTCAAGGAACGCCTGGCCAATGGTGAGTCGCTAGATTCGCTCTTGCCCGAGGCATTCGCCACTGTCCGTGAGGCGGCCGATCGTGTGCTGGGCATGCGTCACTTCGACGTCCAGCTCATGGGTGGAGCGGCACTCCACATGGGCAACATCGCCGAAATGCGAACTGGTGAAGGTAAAACTCTGGTCGCCACCGCGCCGGCTTATCTAAACGCGCTCACCGGCAAGGGCGTTCACGTGGTGACCGTTAACGACTTCTTGGCCGAGTACCAGTCGGACCTTATGGGTCGTGTGTTCCGCTTTCTGGGTCTGACCACCGGTTGTATCTTGGCCAACATGGACCCGGCCGCGCGTCGCAAGCAGTACGCCGCGGACATCACCTACGGTACGAACAACGAATTTGGCTTCGACTACCTGCGCGACAACATGGCGTGGAGCCGAGATGAGTTGGTTCAGCGCGGGCACAACTTTGTCATCGTCGATGAGGTCGACTCGATCCTGATCGATGAAGCACGTACGCCTCTGATCATCTCCGGACAGGCCTCGGGGGATGTGAACCGCTGGTACACCGAATTCTCCAAGATCGTGAATCGGCTGAAGCGAGATGAAGACTACGAGGTCGACGAGAAGAAGCGCACCGTCGGTGTCCTCGAGGAAGGTATCGAAAAGGTCGAGGACCACCTCGGGATCGATAACCTCTACGAGTCCAACAACACCCCGCTGATTGGTTTCTTGAACAACGCCATCAAGGCCAAGGAACTGTTCAAGAAGGATAAGGACTACGTCGTTGTGAACGGCGAGGTCATGATCGTCGATGAGCACACCGGCCGTGCGTTGCAGGGACGTCGCTACTCGGAGGGTATGCACCAGGCCATCGAAGCCAAGGAAGGCGTCGAGATTAAGGCCGAAAACCAGACGCTGGCCACCATTACCCTGCAGAACTACTTCCGCATGTACGACAAGATCTCGGGCATGACCGGTACCGCGCAGACCGAGGCCGCCGAGTTCATGGGGACCTACCAGCTTGGCGTTGTCGAGATTCCTACGAATAAGCCGGCGATCCGCCAAGATCAGTCGGACTTGATCTACAAGAACGAAATTGCGAAGTTTGACGCGGTCGTTGAGGATATTGCCGAGCGCCACAAGACCGGACAGCCAATTCTGGTGGGTACCACCAGCGTGGAGAAGAGCGAATACCTCTCCCGACTGCTCGCGAAAAAGGGCATCCGACATGAGGTGCTCAACGCAAAGCAGCACGCTCGAGAGGCCGCCGTGGTCGCGATGGCCGGTCGTAAGGGTGCGGTCACCGTGGCTACCAATATGGCCGGTCGTGGTACCGATATTATGCTCGGTGGTAACGCCGAGTTCTTGGCCGTCGCCGAAATGGAACGCCGCGGCCTGGATCCCGAGAACAACACAGAAGAGTACGAAAAGCAGTGGGACGAGGTCTTTGCTAATGCGAAGAACACCGTCGCAGCCGAAGCCAAGGAAGTCGCCGAGCTTGGCGGCCTGTATGTACTGGGTACCGAGCGTCACGAGTCGCGGCGTATCGATAACCAGCTCCGTGGTCGTGCCGGCCGTCAGGGTGACCCGGGTGAATCGCGCTTCTACCTTTCGATGACCGATGACCTGATGCGCCGTTTCAACTCGGCACTGGCCGAACGCATCATGAACAACCCGACGATGCCCGACGACGTGGCCCTGGAATCGAAGATGGTTTCAAAGGCCATCGAGTCGGCGCAGGCACAGGTTGAAGGCGTCAACGCCGAACAGCGTAAGAATGTGCTCAAGTACGACGACGTGATGAACCGTCAGCGTCAGGCTATTTACGATGATCGTCGTTCCATTCTTGAGGGCGATGACATCCACGAGAAGGTCGAGCACTTCCTTGAAGACGTGGTCAAGGCCATGGTGGTCGAGGCTACCGCGATCGGTAACCCGGATGAGTGGGATCTGAAGCAGCTGTGGACGAATTTCAAGCAGCTCTACCCGATCTCCTTGTCCATTGACGAGGTCATCGAGGAAGCCGGTGGTAAGGCACACTTGACCGCCGAGTTCCTTGAACGCGAAATTCATTCCGACGCACAACACCAATACCGCGCCCGCGAGGCAGCCGTTGGCGCTGGAACCATGCGCGATCTAGAGCGTCGTGTGGTGCTCTCAACCATTGGTCGTAAGTGGCAGGAACACCTGTACGAAATGGACTACCTCAAGGAAGGTATCGGCCTTCGAGCCATGGCGCAGCGTGATCCGCTGGTGGAGTACCAGCGCGAGGGTTACAACATGTTCCAGGCGATGATGGAGTCCATCCGCGAGGAGAGCATTGGCACCCTGTTCAATCTGGAGATTCCGGATGCGGAGGCACAGAGCGCCCCGGTGCAGGCTCCGGCGAAGCCGCAGAACCTGCAGTTTACCGGTCCCGACGAAGACGGACAGGCAAGTGTCACCCGCCAGCAGGCTGCCTCGGAAAAGCCTGCAAAGACCAAGGGTAAGAAGAAGAGCAAGAAGCGCTAGAGAACTTCAAGGCTAGTTACTTGCCAGCGTCCGTGCCAGCGCTCCACCCGGAGCGCTACGGCACGGACGCGGTCTTTAAAGGCCAGAATGCTCGTGCATTCAAAAGCGTCGGCCGAGTTGCGCGAGAGGTGTACCGAGCGTATTGCGCAGTGGCAAAAGTCCGCCGCGCCCGCATGATCTGCACATTGCAGAATTCGTTGGTGGCGTAGTTTTTCCACGCAGGTGGGTTCCACGGCGAAGGCCAACTGTTGCAGAGATCGATAGCCAGCGAGGATTTCGAAGACGGCACGTGAAATGGCGTGGACCAGTTTGACCACGCGGATGTGGTCGGATTCGAGCGTATCGGGACGTCGAAAAATGTGGTTGAGTGAGCGGACCAGATGTGTCGGCGATTCGCCGGCGACGGGCGCAGAATGTTCATCGGCTATCAGTGTCGAGGATGCCGCTGGCACGGTAGGCGCTTCGCTAGTGATGGTCATGGCCTGACTCCTTGATCGTAGTTGGGGTGGGGAGTTGGAGCGTGGTGCCGATGCGCAGTACATCGGGGTCGGTGCCAATGCGGTCTCGATTGGTGCGATAAATCTGTGGCCAGTACGCGGCAATATCTGCGACCGTGGCCTGCGCGCCAAGGTGCTTAGCGGCAATGCTCCACAGCGAGTCGCCGGCAACAACGACCGTTTCTGGGGGTTCCGCTGACCGCTTCTTCGCTTGTGGAGCCTCCGAAATCAGCCGGCTAATGGGCACCGACACTCGGTGAGGAAGCCATTGCGGACTCGGAGCCTCAAGCGTTTCGTTCGGCGCCGCGAGTCTGTCGATTCCACGACTGGTTGTGGTCTCTCCCGAAACTAGGGTCACTTCGCTCTGCGGGGACAGCCCCCACGCGCCGGGTTGGCTAGCGGGTAGGGCGGTGAGCAAGAGTGATCCAGTAAGGGCCGAACCGAGTAGGGTGCGCACGGTGCGAGGCGCGATGCTGTAGCAAAGCCGTAGTCCGAGAGCGTGTCCGCGACGCGCCGCCAGCAGGGCCAGACGCACAGTAAGAATCGCGGCCCCATACAGCCCTGCCAGCATGAGCATGGCCGCAATCGCCAGGCGTTGTGCATCATTGGCGAGCGGGGACAGGTCCACCAGGAGCAGGTCTCGGTGACGTAGGCACTGCCGCAGGGTGAGCGCGGCTATGAAAGCGATGCCGACACCGAGCGCCGCTTTTGCTAGCTTGACTGTCATTACTACTCATCTACTTCCATTTGATGCTAGTTGATGAAAGTTGAGCATCATTGTGTCACTTAAGTTCGTTGGTGTGAACCTCTTGGGGATTATTTGTTGAACTCGTACAGTGAGCACATGCGTTGGGAGAAATTGTTCGAAGACCTCGAGACTCAGTTCGAAGCTCAACTAGCCGAGGATGCCCGCCAAGAGGTCGCCGAGGGGCTACGTGTGGAGAAGGCACGTCAGACGTTGACCGAGCGGCTTCTCTGGGCGGTAGGGCAGCAAGTAGTCCTCGAGTTGCCAACGGTCGGGGATTGCCGCGGCCGACTCCTTACGGTCGGTGATGGCTACTTGAGTCTCGACTGCGTGGGAAAGCTCTACGTCGTAACCTTTGCGGCGTTGCGCTTTATCCGCACCAGCTCGCGGATGCTTCGCCGGGGTGAGGCCTCGCGAGTTTCGCTCAACGCCGTCTTGCGGGCCGCACTTCGCGACCGCTCGCACGTGCAACTGCACGCCTGCGATGGCACACACCTTGGAAGCGGGCGCCTGATACAAGTTGGCGCAGACTTTGTGGAACTTCATGCGCACCCGCTCGGAGAATTTCCCCGTTCGGATCGTCCCGACCATCAGTATTTGCTGCCGACGGCGAATCTCGGTTGGGTCGTGGCCACAGACTGGGATTAATCAACAACCCGAAAGTGGATCTTCACAGCTCACGCTTGGTGTCGTAGGCTCACGAACTATAACTGAAACTGACGTTCACGCTTCAGGAGGCCACCATGGGCAGCGAGCAACCCGGTGATGGACTTTCGTCACGTACCGCGGTGCGGCATAAACGGCCCACCTGGAAAGACCCCCGCTTGGCCCTCGGCATCGTCCTTGTCGTGGCGTCAACCGCCGGCACCGTGGTTTTGATCGAGGAGCTCAACAGCACTACCGGCGTCTACGTCAGTACGCGAAATATCACCTTGGGCGAGGAGCTCAGCACCGACAATCTTCGAACGGAAGAAGTCCGCCTAGGAGAGCTGACGCAGAACTACTTGCCCGCCGATCCGAAACTGCTCGAAGGCGTACGGTCCAATGGATTTATCGCCGCAGGGCAACTGATCCCACGCAATGCGGTGGCACGCAGCGAACTGGGCTCGCGGCGTCCGATCAATGTAGACCAGCCCCTCGACCTGAGTCCGGCCATTACCGCGGGAAGCTTCGTTGATGTGTGGATCGCGGAGAAGGCCGAGCGTGGTCAAGGGTTTAACTCACCCACCCGCCTAGCTGAAATGATCGAGGTGTCCCGACGGACTGCCCGCGACGGCGGGCTCGTTGGACAGGGCGGCACGAATCTCGAGCTACTCGTGGAACCGGATTATCTCGACGCGCTACTGCAGGCGCTGGCTAACGAATCACGAATTATCGTGGTTTATAACCCGCTAGGGGAACGTTCATGAGTATCCCGGTAGTCGTGCTTGGTGGGGACGAGCTGCTAATCCGGCGCATCGAGGGTCACCGCGGAGAGCTGGTTGTCACACGCGTCTGCGAAGAGATGAGCGAAGCCGTTGCCCTGTGCGCGGCGGGCGGTGCCAGTGTCCTTCTCGTAGCCCAGACAAGCCTGATGCCATCGCCTGAGCAAATCGATTTGGTCGTCGCCCAGCGTGTCATCTTGGCAGTCCTCGTCGAGGACGATGACGAGCGTGCGCTCGCCGAGGACATCGTCCGATTTTCACCCGATGCCGCCGCCGAAGTGTTGGAAGCGGGAATTACCGATGCCCTGGAGAAGTTGGACTTCCCTGATGTGCCAGATGTGGGAGCAGGGCAGACCGGACAGAACGGTCGCGTAGTTTGCTTCTGGGGAGCGCCCGGCGCACCCGGGCGCAGCACCGTTTCGTTGAACTATGCGGCGGAGGCGGCCAACGCGGGGGAGTCGGTTGTGCTCATTGACGCCGATACCTATGCTGCTTCAATTGCGTCTCTGCTGGGGCTCATGGAGGAATCCGCTGCCGTGGTGCAACTGTGCCGAGCCGTAGACGGTGTGGGCGCCGACGCTCTGCGCATGGAAGCGCAGTGCCTCAATGTTCGTGTGGGTGATGCCAATTTGAGCGTCGCAACCGGCATTCCCCGGGCAAGTCGCTGGCCCGAGGTTCGCCCAAGCGCCTTGCGCAAGGCGGTGACCTTGTTGCGGCAACGATTCGACCGTGTCGTGGTCGATCTCTCATCCTGTATTGAGACCGATGAGCAATTGAGTTTCGACACGCACGCTCCGCAACGAAATGGCGTCTCGCTGGAGCTCATGCGTATCGCCGACGAGGTCGTTATGGTTGTCGCGGCCGACAGTATTGGCGTGCCTCGGGCCATCCGCGCACTCGATGAACTCGACGAGCAAGTCCCCGGGGCACCGGTGAAGATCTTGTTCAATAAGGTCAGTGCCGCCGGGGTGGGTGCGAGTCCGCAACGAAGGCTTGCGGAGGCTTGGCAGCGCTTTGGTCCGATGCACCCGGTGATTGGCTATTTGCCCAATGACGCTACCGTTTGCGATGCGGCAGTGTTGGCTGGGAGCCCGCTGTTGGAGATCTCTCCACGGTGTTCGTTGCGCCGCGAAATTCGAGCGATTCTTGGCCATTCTGGGGGAAAATCCAGGCATGGCCGAGGTCGATTGTTGCTCGGCGCACGTAAGTGAACTATCGACGGTCAAACGCGATAGGGTTGTGCTACCGGACATCCGCAAAGATGCGGATACGTTGAACTTCATTCTTGGAGGCGTTCAGTTGAACTCGTCGGAATCCAGCATGTCTGAATCATTCATGGATGCGACTCTCACCCCACAACTGGTGAGCGAGTACTATGGCCAAATCGCGCGAGAGGACGTTGCGGCCTATTCGCCCGACGAACTCGAATCTCGGGTGGCGGCTCACCTAGAGGTTGGATTTAGCCGT
This sequence comes from Glutamicibacter endophyticus, assembly GCF_048457885.1. Taxonomy (NCBI): domain Bacteria; kingdom Bacillati; phylum Actinomycetota; class Actinomycetes; order Micrococcales; family Micrococcaceae; genus Glutamicibacter; species Glutamicibacter endophyticus. The sequence goes on along the minus strand of NZ_CP174200.1, from coordinate 2,262,025 downwards.
GAGCCAGAAACCGCGAATGTCGCGGTTACCCGGAACGACGGGTTGTCGGTGGTGCATATTGTCACCGACGATATGCCCTTCCTGGTTGATTCGGTTACCAGCGAACTGGTGCGTCTCGAAGCGCCAATCCAGCTCGTGGTACACCCAACTTTCGTGGTCTCACGTGATTTGGAACAGGGCGATATCAAGTCCCTGAAAAGCACCGGTACCCAACTGATCGCTAGCGGCGACACCGCCGCGCACTCTGATCTCAGCGGACTACTGAATCCCAACTCGAACACCAAGGTGGAGTCCTGGATTTCGGTGGAACTGGCCACGGAGATCAGCGATGAGATGGCCAAGACCATCGTTGAGGGACTGCAGAAGGTTCTTGCAGACGTACGCGTCTCGGTCGAAGACTGGCCGGCCATGCTCGATCGCGCCCACGAGGTTGCCGCGACCCTCGAGCAGACCGTTGGTAGCAAAGAAATCCCGGATCTTGACCAAGCCGTTGAGCTGCTGAACTGGATGACCGACGGACGATTCACGTTCCTCGGCTACCGCGAATACGATCTGGTCACCGAGCACGGCGAGGACGTCCTGCGCGCCCGCGAGGACAGCGGGCTGGGATTGATGCGCGAATCCGGAGACCCCGGTGTGCTGCACCTGACCAAGCGCGGCCGAGCCACCGCTCGAGAAAAGCGCGCACTGGTGCTGACCAAGGCCAATACGCGTTCGACCGTGCACCGTGGCGTGTACCTGGACTACGTAGGTATCAAGAGCTTCGACGCCAATGGCGAAGTCAACGGCGAGCGTCGCTTCATCGGCCTGTTCTCTTCGACGGTGTACACCTCCAGTGTCAAGAGCATCCCGGTCGTGCGCGAAAAGGTTGAAGCGGTACTGCGCAATACAGGTTTCGCCTCGGATTCCCACTCGGGTAAAGACATTGTCACCATTCTCGAGTCCTACCCGCGTGACGAGCTGTTCCAGATTTCCGTAGAGGATCTGACCAACATCGCGCTGGGTATCTTGCGTCTGCAGGAGCGTCGTCGCACCTCGGTCTTCCTGCGTACCGAGGACTATGGCCGATTCGTCACCGCAATGATCTTCATTCCGCGTGATCGTTTCTCCACGGAGATCCGCTACCGTGTCGAAGAGGTCCTTGAAGAGAGCTTCAATCCTGAGTTCAAGGAGTACGAGCTTCAGCTGGGCACCGGCTCACTGGTACGCCTGTTCTACCGCCTGCGCCTGCAAAAGCACGGTCAGGCCCCGGTGGTTGACCGGCTGAGCCTCGAAGACAAGATCGCCAAGGCCGTTCGCTCTTGGGGCGAAGCGATCACCGACACCGCACGCGAAAGCATGGAAACCACGACGGCACGTCGAGTTTCCAGCACGTGGTCTGAGGCTTTCCCCGCCTCCTACAAGGTGCAGTTCGATATCCAGGACGCGCTGGAAGATATCGACCTGCTCAGCGAGCTCGAACAGCCTGAACGCAAGGGCCCGGTCGTCTCCTTCTACACGCCGTCCGCCGATGAAGACTCGCTCGTCTCGGTGCGCATGAAGATCTTTGTCGACGAGCCGCTGCTGCTTTCACGCATCCTGCCGGTATTGCAGGATCTGGGGCTCGACGTTGTCGACGAGCGCCCCTACGAACTGAATCCGGCCGGCGTCGGACAGCGTTACATCTACGACATGGGCCTGAAGCTCGATGAGCGCATGGACTTCGCCTCGGTGCAGGAAAAGGTTGCTGCCGCCTACACCGCGGTCGTCAACCAGGACGCCGAGTCGGATAAGCTCAACGCACTGGTCCTGCGTGAAGGCTTGTCATGGCAGGAAGTTGCCATGTTGCGCGCCTACACCCACTACCTGCTTCAGCTTGGCGTGCCGAACTCCACGGTGTTCATCGCCGACACGCTGGTCGCCAACGCCGCGGTCACCCACGGCATTGTGAACCTCTTCCACGCGACCTTCGACCCGGCCCTGAGCCCGGAGGAGTCCGCGACCGCACGCGATCTCGCGCACGAGCAGATTCGTGAGGCCCTCGAGTCCGTGCCGACCCTCGACGCCGATACCTTGCTGCGTCGCATCGTGAAGGTTATCGAAGCAACGAAGCGAACCAACTACTACGCCGCCAAGCAGGCCCTGGGCTTCAAGCTGGCTCCGCGCGAGATTGACTTCGCGCCGTTCCCACGCCCCATGCATGAACTGTGGGTGTACTCGCCACGCGTCGAAGGCGTGCACTTCCGTTTCGGCGCGGTCGCCCGTGGTGGCTTGCGCTGGTCGGACCGTCGAGAGGATTTCCGCACCGAAGTTCTGGGTCTGGTCAAGGCTCAGATGGTCAAGAACTCGGTGATTGTTCCTACCGGCGCCAAGGGCGGATTCTTTGCCAAGCAGCTGCCCAACCCGGCCGTTGACCGTGGTGCTTGGATGGAAGAAGGCAAGGGCGCATACCGCGTCTTCATCCGCACCCTGCTGGATCTGACCGACAATGTCATCACCGATGAGTCCGGCGAACGCACCGTTCCGCCGGTGGATGTGGTGCGCCGTGACGGCGACGACTCCTACTTGGTGGTCGCAGCCGATAAGGGTACGGCGAGCTTCTCCGATATCGCCAACTCCATTTCGGAGGAGAAGCATCACTGGTTGGGCGACGCATTCGCCTCGGGCGGCTCGGTAGGTTACGACCACAAGGCCATGGGTATTACCGCCCGCGGCGCCTGGGAGTCCGTGAAGCGTCACTTCTTCGAACTTGGCCTCGACACCCAGCGTGAAGAATTCACCGCCGTGGGTATCGGTGACATGTCCGGCGACGTCTTCGGCAATGGCCTGCTGCGCACCAAGACCGTGAAGCTGGTCGCGGCATTCGACCACCGCGATATCTTCTTGGATCCGAATCCGGATCCCGAGGTTTCCTTTGCCGAACGTCAGCGGTTGTATGATCTGCCGCGCTCTTCCTGGGCTGACTACAACAAGGAACTCATCTCGGCCGGTGGCGGTGTCTACTCGCGCAGCCTGAAGTCCGTGCCGATTAGCGCCGAGGTGCGCGAAGCTCTGGGCCTGGACGCCAATGTCGTGAAACTCAGCCCGAATGAGTTGCTCAAGGCAATTCTCGCGGCCGATGTTGACCTGCTCTACAACGGCGGTATCGGTACCTACATCAAGTCCAGCGTCGAGACCCACTCGCAAGTCGGCGACCGCGCCAACGACGCCATCCGTGTGGATGGCAAGCAGGTCCGGGCCAAGGTCATCGGCGAAGGCGGCAACTTGGGTATGACCCAGCTTGGCCGTATCGAGGCCGCCCGCCACGGCGTGTTGCTCAACACCGACGCGATCGATAACTCCGCCGGTGTGGACACCTCGGACCGCGAAGTGAACATCAAGATCTTCGTGGACCGTCAGGTCAAGGCCGGTGCCATCGCCCCCGAGCATCGCGCCGAATTCCTCTTGAAGATGACCGACACCGTTGGCGATTTGGTGTTGCGCACCAACGCCGATCAGAACGTATTGCTCGTCAACGAGAAGCACGCGGCACTCACGTGGGCCCCGGCCTATGAGCGCTTGATGCAGTGGCTTGAGGAGCATGCTGATCTGAACCGCGAGTTGGAATTCCTGCCTACCGCGGAGCAGTTGGAAGAACGTCGCACCAACGGTGAGCCGATGACGGCACCGGAACTGTCGGTGCTGGCCGCCTACGCCAAGATCCAGTTGGCAGGGGCCCTCGCCGATTCGGATATGGCCGACGACCCGTACTTCGCCGCCACCTTGCGCCGCTACTTCCCGCAGGAACTGGTCGAGCGTTTTGGCGACGATATCCAGTCGCATCCGTTGCGCCGGGAGATCATTGCCACCGTCGTCGCCAACGAAGTCGTGAACATCGGCGGCATCACCTACATTTTCCGTGCAATGGAAGAGACCGGCGCCAGCGAAGTTCAGATTGCCAAGGTGTTCTGCGCCCTGCGCGAGATCTACGGATTCGACAAGCAGTTCGCCATGATTAACGAACAGCCGGCCGGCACCGACCTGGATCACTGGGGTCAGCAGCATCACGACCTGCGCCGTCTGCTGGACCGTGCAACGCGCTGGTTCATTAACCACGTCGACGAGCAGCTGCTGGTCGAGGAAGCCGTCAACCGCTTCGGGCCAACGGTGGCGAGCCTGCGTGGTCAACTGCCGACCCTGTTGCGCGGCGTCGACCAGGAGCGTTTCCAGCAGTGGCGGGCCGAGGCCCTCGAGAAGGGTGTCAGCGAGCAGCTGGCCGAAACCTGGGCTACCCAGTTCGAGTCCTACGCCTTGTTGGACATCGCCGGTTACGTGACACGTTCGGAACTCGAGGCGCGTTTGGTCGCCGAGACCTACTACGCACTGTTCGCACGATTCGACGTCGACAACCTGCTGAACCGCATCACCTCGCTGCCACGTGCTGACCGCTGGCAAGCCCTGGCTCGTGGCGCGATGCGCGACGATCTATACACGACCATCATCGACATCACGGCCAACGTGTTGGAGATCGGTGCCGACGTGGCCGATATTGACGAGCGTGTTGCACAGTGGGAGGAAGCGAACGCGACTAACCTTGAACGTGCGGAGAGCATGTTCGCCGAGGTGAACTCGCTGGCCCGCGACGATATGGCGTCGCTGTCAGTGGCTCTACGCCTGCTGCGTTCCGTCGTTCGAAGGTAAGTATCTATGGCCCTCATCACCGAGCAATTGCGCCAACATGCCGACTTGAAGCCCGGTGATGAGGACTGGCTCCACCTGTTGGTGGGGGACTGGCAGCTGGTCGCGGACCTCGCGTTCGCAGACCTGGTGCTCTGGTTCCCCACCGGCGATGGATCCTATGTTGCGCTGGCTCATGTGCGTCCCTCCACCTCGCACACGTCATTCCACACGGACTTCGTGGGGGAGCGCATCCGTAAAGATTTGCGGATCATGGTGGACGAAGCCTGGCAGACGCTAGAGATTCAGCGCTCCACAGCCATCCCCAGCACCGAGATTATTCTGGGCCAGCCCAGCGTGCAGGCAGTACCGATGGCCCGCGAGGGACGCCCCATCGCGGTGATCACCACGCACTACGATCAGTCGCCAAGCCGCACCCCGTCTAATTTGGAGCTGGTGTATCGGCAAAGCGCCGAAGATCTGCTGGTGATGGGCACGCGCGGTTTGTGGCCCGATTTTGCTAGCCCCACCGGGTCACGGCGCGGCGCGCCGCGTGTCGGCGATGGCTTTATCCGGCTGAACACCGAAGGGGTCGTCGAATACGCCAGTCCCAATGCGGTCTCCGCCTTCCGCCGACTGGGTGCCGCGGAAGTATTGCAAGGCCAACCGCTGGCAGAACTGACCATGGCTTTGGTGCGCAATCGACGCGTAGTCGATGAGACGTTGCCGCTGGTGCTTCAGGGCAAGATGCCCTGGCGTACCGAAGTGGAATTTCACGGGGTCACGCTGTCGCTTCGGGCCATTCCCTTGCGCGACGCCAAGCGCCGTTTCGCGGCGCTCGTGCTGTGCCGCGATGTCACCGAGTTGCGTCGGCGGGAGAAGGAGCTCGTCTCCAAGGACGCCACCATTCGCGAGATCCACCACCGAGTGAAGAACAACCTACAAACGGTGGCGGCCCTGCTGCGCATGCAGTCGCGGCGTATGGATTCTCCCGAAGGTAAACAGGGGCTCGAACAGGCCATGCGCCGAGTCTCCACGATTGCATCCGTGCATGACTTCTTGTCCAAGGGCCTGAACGAGAGCGTCAAGTTCGACGATCTGATGGATCGCCAGTTCCGGCTCATCGTCGAGATCGCCTCCCCGGAACAGCGTGTCACCACGCGCCGTGAGGGGGAGTTCGGGATGCTTCCGGCGGACCTTGCGACTCCGCTGTCGCTGGTGATTAACGAGTTGGTGACCAATGCGGTGGAGCACGGTCTTGCGGGGCGTGATGGCACCGTGATCCTGCATGCTGCACGCTACCGTGGCGCCGACGCCCGCAACTGGTTGAAGGTCGTCATCAGCGATGACGGGCATGGATTGCCCCCCGAACCGCGGCGCCAGGGCTTAGGGCTACAAATTGTGCAGACTCTCGTCTCCGGTGAGCTCTCCGGAGACATCCAGTGGCTGCCTGCGCCCGATGGCGGGACTCAAGTTGAGATCAACTTGCCGCTGGATATCGAGCGTCGCTAAGGAGTTAACGACGTAGAGGGTGGATCCACTCAAATGTGGATCTACCCCCTACGTTTTGGCGCCGTCGTGCTTTTAGCGGAAGCGCTTCATATGTGCCTTGACGCTGGCGACGTAGTGCTTCGTGTCCTCGTACATGCCGTACTTACGCACACCGCCGAGCCCCTGGTAGTAGGCAGCAATGGCGTGATCCAAGTTGTCGGTGTTGTCCAGGTTGTACGCGATGGTGGCCACGCCGGCGGCCACGTTGTCCTGCGGGTTGAGCAGGTTCAACTGGCGCCCGATGCGTCCGGAAATCCATTCGCCGGTGGAGGGGATGACCTGCATGACGCCCAGTGCGTTGGCTGGGGACACCGCCCGCATGTTAAAGCCGGATTCCTGGTAGGCGTGGGCCAACGCCAGCGCAGGGTCAACACCCATGGACTGGGCGGTTGAACGCACCATCGCTTCCATCTGGCCTCGGCTGGGCACATCCATGGCGTCGAGCTTGTTCTTGTTCTCGTTGGCGTTGTCGACGGTGGTCTCGGGGTAGGTGCGTCCGTTGAAGGAGTTGCCGATCTTGCGCGTCTCCTTCTTGACCTCACCGCTCGGTGCGACGGAGGAACCGGACAGCTTCAGCTTGGTGCCGATCTTCAACGGAGCGTCGACACTTACGTGCGGATTCAGATCCAGCAGCTGTGCAAGCCGCATCCCGTGGGAGTTGGCAATCTGGCCCAAGGTATCGCCAGCCTTGACGGTGTAGGTCGAGGTCTTGGTCTTCGACGGGGCCTGTGGCTTGGAGTTGTTCGAGCCACCAGTTTTTTGACCTGAGACGACCAGAGTCTTCCCGACGTAAATGGTGTCGCTGACTCGCATGTTGTTCTTGGCGGCCAAGTCCTTGGTGCTCATGCCGAACTTGTGAGCAATGCCCGAGAGGGTGTCACCGGACTGAATGGTGTACGTTCCGTTGCCACTCTTCGTGGGGGTGCTCTTGCCGGTTGACTTGGTCTCCGAGCTGGATCCTGCGCCCACGCGAATCTTGTCGCCCGGGTGGATCACCGAGTTCTTGCTGAGCTTCGGGTTGAGCTTGAGCAGCTCCGCCAGCGATAGCTTGTGCTTGTAGGCGATGCCGCCCAAGGTATCGCCTGAGGTCACGGTGTAGCTGGAGCCGCCACTGGACTTGGGGGCCGAGCCGCTCTTGTGCTGTTGTGGGGCGCTCTTCTGGCCACCCACGAGCAGCTTGTCGCCAGGGAAGATCTTGGAGGAACGCGAAAGGTCGTTCTTCTTCAGCAGGCTATCGAGAGACAGCTTGTGCTTGTAAGCAATGCCGCTGAGGGTATCGCCGGACTTGACCGTGTAGTACGTGGCCTTGGTGTTCGACGACGAGGTCTTCTTGGGGCTTGACGAGCCCGACGAGTCGCCCGAAATCTTGAGCTTCTGACCAGCGACAATGTGATCGCCCTTGATGTCGTTGAGCTTACGCAGCTTATCAACGGTGGTGTCGTACTCCCGGGCGATGCTCCAGAGCGAGGCGCCCTCGGGAACCGTGATTTCGCTGACGGAGCGATGTGCCGGCAACCCGAGCGTTGTCACGCTCGAAGAGAGTAGATGGGCCTTGATGTGCTGCTCGGCCTTTTTGACGGTTTGCGGATTTACCGACTTGGGCGCGAATGCCTGGGTCTTAGAGGTCTCCACGGGTAGTGCCATGGCGGGCGCGGCCGCGAGGCTACCAATGACGGCTGCCGGAATGGATGCGGTAGCCACGACACCTAAGGCATGCATAGCAACATGTTTCGACTCTGGGGACATTTGGGGGTTCCTCATATCAAAAGTTGTGGGCAACGATCCGCGCATAACAAACGACCAGCCACTGGCAATTAGTTCGTGATGCAATTGTTATCAAAGTGATACTTGTGAATTTACACTACTAATGAGTCGCAAGGAAACCAGTGTGACTGGATTGGCGAAAGTTTTTTTGTCCACGACCCATGTGGGAACCTAGTGGAGTGAGTGATATCGAAAAATTGGTCGGTGAATGGCTGACCTTGCCGGATCTGGCGGAGCTACTGGATATTGATATTCGTCGTGTCCATCGACTCGTTGACGAGCGCGCCATCGTCGTGTTGCGCGTGGGCGAACGCGGCATCAAGAGCGTGCCTGCACAGTTCGTCCAGGACGGGGCAATCGTCGAAAGTCTAAAGGGCACTCTTTCGGTGCTGCGGGACTCTGGATTCTCCGATGAAGAAGCCGTGCAGTGGTTGTTTACCGAAGACGACAGTCTGCCCGGAACACCCATGCACTGCCTTCGCACGGGGCGTAAAACGGAGATTCGTCGCCGTGCGCAGGCTCTGGGCTGGTAACCCCTGAGCGACCAACAGTGTTAAAGCCTCAGGGTCAGAACCGGAAGGTTCTGACCCTGAGGCTTTTGACGTTACTTAGCTCGTTTGGTGACCGCGTCACTGAGCCAGCGCAGACCGGTGTGAGCTAAACGGTCGATCCCGAGCTCATCCAAGGCCTGCAGGGCCTGTGCGGTGAGCGCGTCGATGCTTTCCTCGGTAGCCGCCAGGGCGCCGCTGTCGCGCAAAATGCCGCTGAGCCGCGACACTTCGTGCTCCGATAGGTCACGGGCACCGAGGCGCGTCTGAATAAATTCCACCTCGTCATCGCTGGCCAACGAAAGGGCGTGGGCGATGATCTCGGTTCGCTTTCCTTCGCGCAGGTCATCGCCTGCTGGCTTCCCAGTAATCGAGGGGTCTCCAAAGACTCCGAGCACGTCGTCTCGAAGCTGAAAAGCTTCGCCGAGCGGTAATGCGAAATTGCCATAGGCGGTTAGCAGGTGCTCGTCGGCACCTCCCAAGGCTCCGCCGAGCAACAGGGGATTTTCAGTGGAATACTTCGCAGACTTGTAGCGCACGATAGTTCGGGCGCGCTTGACCGCTTCGGCGGGGTTGTAGACCGACCCGGCGAACTCCTCGAGTACATCCAGGTACTGACCGGCCATAACCTGCGTGCGCATGGAATTGAAGATGCGTCGCGCCGCATGGCCGTCTCGGTCGATGGAAGAGAAAACTTCTTCGCTGAGCGAAAGGCACAGATCCCCGGTGAGAATAGCGCTTGCCGCTCCGTAACGGACGGCGTCCCCGCTGAGGCCCAAGAGGGCATGCTGTGCCTCGAAGCGCTTATGCACGCTTGGCTGTCCGCGTCGCGTGTCCGAATTGTCAATGAGGTCATCGTGGATCAGGGCCGCTGCCTGGAAGAGTTCTAGGGCAACGCCGACCTTGACGATGTCCTGCGACTGTTCGGGACCTCCAGCACCACGGAATCCCCAGTAGGCAAAGAGTGGGCGAAGACGTTTTCCGCCGGCCGAGAGGTCCTTAATCGCGCGAACAATCTCAGTGGCGGAGTTCGTGATTTGCGCGACTTCCTGTTCCTTGAGATCCAAGAACTCGGTCAGTGACTCGGCCACCGAGGATGCATAGGCGATGCTTAAGCGCCCTGCTTCTTTTTCGAGAGCGGTGGATGAATCGGGGAGCGACATTCGACATCTTTTCTACACAAGGCAATATCGGACATCTTCAGCTTACCTTGCACGGTGGTGGCCGGTGTCGAGACAGCTAGGGGGCTCGGTGCTCACTGTCGGGGTCGGGAATTAGACTATTGGCATGGAAACCGGCCCCGAGCGCGCAATCTTGCATGTGGATATGGATGCGTTTTTCGTGTCGGTGGAACGGCTTTACGACCCAGAGCTGGCCTCCCGCCCGGTGATCGTCGGTAGCCCGCAAGGGCGTAGCGTCGTGTTGTCGGCGTCCTATGATTGCCGCGCACTGGGCGTACGCTCGGCCATGCCCATGAGTAAGGCCATGGCTCTGGCGCCACACGCTGTCATTATCCCGCCACATCGGGAACGCTACGAGGCGGCTTCGAGGGCCGTGATGGAGTATTTCGCCACGATCACACCGCTACTAGAACAGGTCAGTATCGACGAGGCCTTCCTCGACGTTACCGGTTCCATGCGCCTGCTTGGTGGGCCGGTGAATATTGCTCACAAGATTCGCCAGTACATTGCACACAACCTCGGGCTGCCTTCCAGTGTTGGCATTGCCAGAAATAAGTTCGTAGCCAAGCTGGCGTCCACTCGGGCCAAACCCAACGGTCTCATTGTCGTTCCTCCCGAACGGACGTTGGAGTTTCTCCACGAACTACCTATCGCGCATATGTGGGGAGTCGGAGCGAAGACCCGTGAGCAACTGCTCACCATGGGAATTGCCAGTATTGCGGACCTCGCCGCGCAGCCGGTTTCGCGTCTTGTGGCACGATTCGGCGAATCCGGGCGGTCGCTCCATCAGCTGGCGCTGGGAATTGACAATCGGCCGGTACAACCGGAGCACCAGGAGAAGAGCATCTCCGTGGAGCATACATTGGCCACGGATCTTCGTGATCCGCAAGCGGTCGAGCGCGAACTGGTGGACCTGGCCTATCGGCTGGGGCGCCGTTTGCGAAGGCAAGGGCATACCGCAGCCGGGCTCGGGCTCAAGCTCAAGTATGCCGACTTTAGCGTCGCCAACCGCTCACGTACCTTGCCGGCGGCTACCGATTCGACGGCTGCTTTGGCCCGGGAAGCTAAACCGCTATTGCAAAAGCTCTTGCCATTGGCACAACCGGTCCGCCTTATTGGCTTGCGCGTGGAGAAGCTGGGTAGCCCGAGCGAGGGATTGCAATTCACCCTGGACGAGAGCGGTGAGCGGGAGCGTGAGTCGGAACTCGCGATTGATCGTATTAACGAGCGGTTTCCCGGATCGGTGGTCAAGCCAGCGAGTTTGCTCGGGGCGCCTGCCGAACGTTCACGTGCCGAGCAGAGTCTGATGGAAACTTCAGAATTACGGCGCGAGGGCCACGAGAAGCCAAAATGAGACTATCCTAGATATGTAGGCACGGTCCCTTAAGAATGGGGAACAAAAGCGGCGCATGGTGCGTTATACGAATTGATGGGTGAGAAGCATCAATTGCGTGTGGAAGGAGAGGACGATGCCACTATCAGAACATGAGCAACGTCTGTTGGAGCAGCTTGAAAAACAGCTGCATGAAGATCGCCGTTTTGCCTCAAGTATGAAGGCTCCCGTGAACGGCCGGTTCTCGACGCGCAACATCGCACTGGGTATTCTGCTGGCAATTGCCGGTGTCGCGGTACTGATTTTCGGTATTTCACAGCAGTGGATCCCGTTGGGTGTGCTGGGTTTTGCACTCATGTTCGGTGGCGTATTGCTGGCCATGCGTAAGTCTGCTTCGGGCAAGCTGGGCGGAACTGGGGCTCCCGGCGCCAAGGGGCAGGGACGTAAGCAGGGGTCCTCCTTCATGTCGGGACTTGAGGAGCGCTGGGATCAGCGCAAGCGAGATCAAGACGACTAACACTCATCAACGGTTTTCTAAAAAGGGCGTAGCTATGGCGGCTACGCCCTTTTTCGTGCCCGAAGGTGCAGCCCCCGCATCACTGCCTCTAAGAGGTAGGGCCCAGACGTGCAGCTACAGCGAACCATCTCCTGATCCTCCACTTCACTCCCTCGAAGCGCCAACCCTCGGCATTTACGGACGATCGCCTCGCGCTGCAGGGGCGAAATGCTCTGCATTGAATTAGGGGCGGAAAGTGATTCTCTGGAGATTCCTAGGTTTTCGCGATTTTTCCCACCCGGCGTTCATCTGCCCGGTTTCCACGGCCCTCCACTTTGCGCCACCGAAGGTTCAAGTTCCTCCCAAAGCGCACGTTAACTCGCGGAAATACGCCCGGATGAGCCTCGCGAAGCTCACATGCTCCGCTACTCTGCACACTCGCTATACGCGTCGATCTCCCGCGATAGGACGCGGATTTTTTATTCCAAGGCCTAGTGGAAAGGGGAGATGTGCGTTGACAGTGGAGGGTCGTGGAGTAAAGTGGAGCGTAGTAGAGGGGTTGGGGTCGTTTCGGACCATTTTCAGGAGGTGGCGTGAATGTTCCTCGGGACGTACACGCCGCGCTTGGACGAGAAGGGGCGACTGATCCTCCCTGCGAAATATCGTGACGAACTCTCACGCGGTTTGGTGCTCACTCGAGGACAAGAGCGCTGCATCTATGTCTTCAGTCAGGCCGAGTTCGAGAAGCAACATGAGCAGATGGCTCAGGCTTCGTTGACCTCGCGTAAGGCTCGTGATTATGCCCGAGTGTTTCTCTCGGGCGCATCGGATGAGCTGCCGGATAAGCAGGGGCGCGTCACGATTCCTCAGATTCTGCGTAGCTATGCAGGGTTGGAGCGCGAGGTCACCGTGATCGGCGCTGGCAACCGCGTAGAAATCTGGGACACGGATTCCTGGCAAACCTACCTGCAAGAGCAGGAAGATGCCTTCTCCGAAACCGACGACGAAGACTGACAATCTACGAATTTGAGAATCATGACGCTGGTGTGAGATCTCCAGCCATCTCGCGGAGCGATAAGCTCTGGCTTCACTTCCCCGGAGCCAGAACGAATCGTTGCCGGGGGTTGGAGGGGGACCTGACATCAGCGGCGGGGCTGGAGAAAGGGATACTAGTGGCAGCATCGCAGAATGAGCGACCAGCGGCGGAACGGCATGTTCCGGTACTTCTGGATCGTTGCGTGAATCTGCTTGCGCCTGGAATTCACAACGCACAGGCTCAGGGGCGTCAGGCCGTGGTCGTTGACTGCACCTTGGGTATGGGCGGTCATTCCGAGGCTCTGCTGACCCGTTTCCCCGACCTGCATCTCATTGGACTGGACCGAGACGAGCAGGCCCATGCGCTCGCCGGGGCTCGTCTGGCTAAATTTGCCGATCGCACCGATCTGGTGCACGCCGTCTATAACGAGATCGCAGACGTGGTGGAGGACCTTGGATTCGCCGGTGTTGACGGCGTGCTCTTCGACCTAGGCGTTTCGAGCCTGCAACTCGACGAACGGGAGCGTGGCTTTGCCTACTCCTACGATGCCCCGCTGGATATGCGGATGGACACCTCGGTTGGGCCCACCGCGGAAGACCTAGTCAATGACCTCGATCAGGCCGAGCTACAGCGCATCATCCGACAGTGGGGCGAAGAAAAATTCGCAGGTCGGATCGCACGAGCGATAGTCGAAGCGCGCGCCAGCGAACGGATCGTTACCACCGCGCAACTGGTAGAGGTCATTCGCGCCGTCGTTCCGGCCGCCGCAGCCCGTAACTCCGGGCACCCGGCTAAACGCACCTTTCAAGCACTTCGAATCGCCGTCAATGAAGAGCTCGATGTGCTGGAAGAAGCGATTCCGGCGGCCATGGGGGCGCTAAATGTCGGCGGGCGTGTGGTGGTCATGAGCTATCACTCGCTGGAGGACAAGATCACCAAACGTCACTTCGTGCAGGGATCGACCTCATCGGCGCCTCCGGGTTTCCCGGTGGAGCTCGAAGAACATAAGGCCGAATTCAAGGTCTTGACCAAGGGAACCGAAAAGCCCAGCGATGCAGAAATCGCTGAGAATTCACGTGCAGCATCGGCCCGCTTGCGAGCGGTGGAACGCGTACTGAAGAGGAGCTAGCATGACTCAACGAGCACCACGCCGTATTCAGAAGTCTGCCTTCCCGGGCACCGCACCGGTTGTGGAGGGCAGCACTGCTCGTGCCGCGCGCCCCGAACCCGTTCCGGCTGCCGACTTGCAGTTCGCTGAGACCAAAAGACGCGTCACGCTGTCTTTGGTGCCGAAACTCGACCAGAATAACCGGCGCTCGTTGATCGTCATGTTCTCCATACTGGTGGCCTTGGCCGTTGCCGTGGTGGTGACTCTGGTGCTGCTCAACACAACGGTGGCGCAGCGACAGTACGAAATTGTCTCGCTCCGCGGTCAGGAGCGGGCCCTCTCGCAAGAGAACCAGGCGCTGCTGAAAGAAGCACAGTCGCTGTCCGCGCCACAGGCGCTTGCCAAAGAGGCTAAGGACCTGGGGCTGGTGGCTCCTGGTGCGCCGGGCCTAGTGAATCTTGATGAGAACAAGATCTCACAGGAGGCCAAGGCTGCGACGAAGCCCGAAGACGGTACCAAGTACGTCAATCTTCCGCTCCCCGGTGAGGCGCTGAAGGCCAAGGCCGAAGCCAAGGAAAAGGAACTGGCCGCTAAGAAGGAGGCCGAGGCCAAAGCCGAAGCCGACGCGAAGGCCGCCGCCAAGGGGAGCGAAGAGAAGGCTAAGGCCTCAAAGGCCGCTACCGAGCGAGCGCAGAAAGATGGCCGTCCGGTATTTACCGAGGGCGAGCTCAACGGCGGCACGATTCCGGCCCCGAGCTTGAGCACACCGACCTCCTAGAATTGGCGCGTATCATTCAGTGACAGCGCTTGATCGAGCTTCATCAGACCAATGCTGACGGGAATGGGCACCAGTGATTTCTACCGCATCGACCACCGCCAAGAAACGTATGAGGGTTGTCCTCATCCTCTCGCTGGCGGCACTTTTGGCTATTGCCGGCCGTCTCTTCTGGATTCAAGGCATTAATGCCGCGACTGTCGCTGAAAAAGCACAGCAGGTGCGCCAACGTGAAGAGGTCATAACCCCCACCCGTGGGTCTATTCTGGATCGAAATGGCACCACCCTGGCGGTGAGCGTTGACCGCTACGATCTGGTCATTGACCAGCGCGCACAGGAAGATGCGGTCACCCGTAAGAAGCGCGACGGTTCGAATGGGCGCGAGAAGGTTAGCTGGGATCAGGCGATCAAAGAACTCGCCGAACTGTTGAACCAGGATCCAGAAGACCTGAAGAAGCTGGTGCGTCCGCAGGGCGATGCCAAACCTAAGGGGTATGTCATTCTGGCCAAGGGTGTGACCCCGGAGGTCAAAAATGAGGTCATGGAGGTCGGCATTCCCCGGTTGAATGCCCTTCTGCGTAGCGAACGCCAATACCCGCAGGGCGTCATTGCCGGACCATTGCTCGGTTTTGTGCGCAATTCGGAGGATCAGACCTCGCTGGTCGGCGCCGAAGGTCTGGAACTCAGCCAGGAAGAGCACCTGCGCGGTACCGACGGTCGCCGCAAGTATGAGGTCGGCGCCGATGGTGTGCGCATCCCAATTACCGATATTGAGGAGACTCCTGCGGTCAACGGGCAGGATGTTCAGCTGACGATTGACTCCGACATCAACTACATCGCCCAGCGCGAAGCGGAGAAGAAACAGAAGCAGTTTAGTGCCGAGTGGGTTTCGGTGGTGGTTATGGAGGTCAAGACCGGCAAGGTCTTGGCCATCGGTGACTCCGCGCAGCTGGACCCGAATGACCCGGGGGCTACCAAGCCCGAGTTCCGCCGCTCGACCTCGATTACGCGAGCCTTTGAACCAGGCTCGACCGGTAAGGCGCCGATTTTTGCCGCGGCCATCGATGCCGGCGTAGTGTCACCGCTGGACGAGATGCGTGTACCGCACCAAAAAACCTTCACCAAGGAAACGATCCACGACTCCTTGCCGCACTCGACCTACGATATGACCGTGGCCGGCATCTTCGCCCGTTCCTACAACACCGGCACCGTGATGGTGGGTAATAAGCTCAGCAAACAGCAGCGCTACGACTACATGCGTGCATTCGGGTTGGGCGAATCGATCCAAATGGGTCTGAACGGTGCTAGCGCGGGGCAGCTTGCCGCGCCGGATACCTGGGACCGTCGTCAGCAGTACACCACCATGTTCGGTCAGGGCTATTCGCAGACCGTGCTGCATACCGCTTCGATCTTCCAAGCGCTGGCCAATGGTGGGGTGCGGATCGCCCCGAGCCTGATCGATCACTATGTGGATGCCGATGGCAACGCCATCGAACGTGAGAAGCCAGAGCAGCGCCGGGTGGTTAAGAAGAAGACCGCCGACGAGATGCTCAAGCTCATGGAGTCCGTCGTGGACTCCGGCACTGGCGGTAAAATGAGGATTCCGGGTTACCGCGTCGGCGGCAAAACCGGTACCGGACAGGCGGCCGGTCCCAGCGGTGGATACGACGGTTACACCTACTCCTTTGCTGGCGTCGCCCCATTGGAAGACCCGCAGTTTGTTGTGGTGGCCACGATGTACCGCCCACAGGGTAGCTGGAAAGAATTCTCGGTGGCCGACACGTTCACCGAAGTTATGGAGCACACATTGAACACATTCGATGTGCCGCCGAGCTCAACGAAGTCGGAGGCCTACAAGGTCTTCGTCGGTAAGGATCAGAAGAAGCCTTGGTAGAAAAGGACCTGCGCTCGCCCCGCGAGCTCGAACAGCTCATGCGACCGGCGGCGACGCCCGGTATTACCTTTGCCGAGCTTTGCAGCAGACTGGAGGTCGGCTCACGCTCCGAGAACCAGAACGCATCGGTGCAACTAAGCGGTGTGAGCATGAATCCGCAACTGGTTCTGCCCGGCGATCTGTTTCTGGCCATCGCCGGGGCGAACCGACACGGCGCAGAGTTCGCCGCTACCGCTCTGGAGCACGGTGCCGTCGCGATCCTTACCGACCAGGCAGGCTATGACATCCTCGGGCCCGCCGTCGAGGTACCGGTGGCCATCACCGAGAATGTACGGGCGCTGGCCGGCCCCGCGGCCCGGATGATCTACGGCACCACGGATGGGGCGCCAGAGCTTTTCGGCGTCACCGGAACGAACGGCAAAACCACCACCACCTTCATGATCCAGTCCTTGCTGGAGGCGCTCTCGCGGCCCTGTGGCATCGTGGGGACCATCGAAATCTCGGCGCGCGGGCAGATCATCCCGTCGGTGCTGACTACTCCTGAGGCTACGCAACTGCATGCGATCGTCGCCAATATGGAGCAACAGGGCGTCGGGCATATCGCCATGGAGGTTTCGAGCCACTCGCTGTCCTATGGTCGTGTCGACGGGCTGCGCTTCGCCGTGGCCGGCTACACGAACCTGACGCAGGATCATTTGGATCTCCACGGCTCGATGGAGGAGTACTTCGCCACGAAGGCGGCCCTGTTTACCGCCCAGCGCGCCCAGCGCGCCGTGGTGATGGTGGACGATGAGTATGGGCAACGTCTTGCCGAGAACGCCGAAATTCCGACGTTGTCGTTGAGCCTGGATGCGCACCACCCGACGGCCCAGTGGCGCGTGCAGGATGTCACCGTCGAGAAGCTCGGGCACCGCTTCGTGCTGCGCAACCGGCAGGGCGCCGAACTGCGCGCCCACACGGCATTGCCTGCTATGTTTAATGTGGCCAACGCGGCCCTCGCGGTGCTGATGGTGCATGCCTCGGGCGTCGCGCTCGAGGACCTGCAGGCAGCCTTGGACGCCCACGACCCGCTCTCCGTGGCCGTGCCGGGACGGATGCAGGTCATCGGTCATGAACCGGTGGCCGTCGTGGACTTTGCGCACAACTCCGATGCCTTGGTGAAGGCCCTGGAGTCCATGCGGCCGGGCCCCGGTGGGCGTCGAATCGTGGTCTTTGGGGCGACCGGTGAGCGCGATAAGACCAAACGACCCGATATGGGGCGGGTGGCGGCCGAGCATGCCGACATTGTGATTGTCACCGACGACGATCCGCACGGGGAAGACCCCGCGCCGATTCGTGAGCAAGTGGCCGCCGGTGCCCGGCAGGCCATTGCCGTCTCCGGTCGTGCCGTCCAGCTGCTCAACGTCGCACCTCGCGCGGCGGCCATCGATAAGGCCGTGGAATTGGCCGGTGTGTCCGACGCGATTTTGATTGCCGGGCGCGGACATGAAGTTAGTCAGGAAGTCGCCGGCGTCGATCTGGAACTTGATGATCGCACCGAGCTGTCCGCGGCATTGACACGCCGCGGTTTTGTGACCGTCGCGACCCATGCCTAACCCCGGGTTCCGTGCCCGTCGAGTGTAAAGTCCTAAGTGCCATGATTGAACTGTCTTTAAACGAGCTGATCGCGATCACCGGAGGCCGGGCCACCCGTTCCGCCGACGGTGACATCGCTGTTTCCGCCGTCACCACCGATTCGCGCGAAGTAGTACCCGGCGGCCTTTTTGTGGCCAAGCCCGGTGAGTTCTCCGACGGGCACGCCTTCATCGATCAGGCGTTGAACGCCGGAGCCGTGCTAGCCCTTGCGGAGCGCGAAACCTACGACGACTCGCGGGCCGTTCACCCGGCGATCATCGTCCCCGACGCGGTGGAAGCCATGGGTCAGATCGCCGCGCATATCGTGCGGCACCTCAAGGCCACCAATGACGCGACGGTCATTGGCATTACTGGTTCGGCTGGCAAAACCACGACCAAGGACTTGCTCGCGGGCATCCTCAGCGCCGAGGCGCCGACCGTCTCGCCGATCGGCTCCTATAACGGCGAGGTCGGAGTGCCGCTGACGGTCTTCCAGGCCACCGCGGACACCAAGTACCTGGTGATTGAAATGGGCGCCACCGGTATCGGGCACCTGAACTACCTATGCGATATGGTCCATCCGCAGATCGGCGTGGTGCTCTGCGTGGGTACGGCTCACGCCGGCGAATTCGGGGGCGTCGACAATATCGAGCGCGCCAAGGGGGAGCTGGTGGAGTCCCTCGAGGCTACGGGCACCGCCCTGCTGAATGCCGATGATCCACGCGTGGCCCGGATGGCCTCGCGCGCCACGGCCCAGGTACGGTACTTCGGGCAGGAACCGGCCGATCCGGAGGCGCAGCCCGGAGCCGTCTGGGCCCGCGAGGTTCAGGTCAACAGCGCCGGCCAACCGGAACTGACACTGGTTTTTGCCGACGGCAGCACGCACAGGATTACCAGCGGCCTACTGGGTCGGCACCACGTAAGCAACATTCTGGCCGCCGCCTCGGCCGCCCAAGCCGTCGGGGTCGAGCCGGCCCGGATCGCCGCGGCCCTGCATGGGCGGGGCGCCGGTAGCCGCTGGCGCATGGAACGCATTGAGCGTTCCGATGGCGTGAGCATCATTAACGATGCGTATAACGCCAACCCGGATTCGATGCGCGCGGCCCTGGTCACGCTGGCCGAACTGGGCCGTGGGGACGGCACGCAACCGGCCCGACGGACCTGGGCGGTGCTCGGGGAGATGCGCGAACTCGGCGAAGACTCCGTGCACGAACACGATCTACTCGGGCGTATGGCGGTACGGCTGAATATCGCTAAGCTCGTTATCATCGGTTCCGGAGCGAAGGCCGCATATAACTCGGCCGTGCTCGAGGGCAGCTGGGGCGACGAAGCGCATTATGTGGAGACGCTCGAGGAAGCGCGGACGCTGCTCGACGAGCAGCTACGCGCCGGCGACATAGTTTTGTTCAAGTCCTCCAACGGGGCGGGACTTCGATTTCTAGGCGACGAGGTCGCGGCAGCTGTGAGGGAAGGTTAGACATGATCGCATTGATACTGGGGGCGGGGATCGCCCTCGTGCTGACCATGCTGACGATGCCGTTTTATATTCGGCTGCTGACCAAGAAGCAGTACGGTCAGGTGGTACGCGATGACGGCCCGAATTCACACTCCGTGAAGTCCGGAACGCCCACCATGGGCGGTGTGGTCATCGTGCTTTCGGTGATCGTTAGCTACTTCGCCACGCACGGGATCCTGACCCTCATGGGGCGCACCAGCACCGGCATTACCGCCAGTGGTCTATTGGTCTTGCTGCTCTTCGCCGGCATGGGTCTGGTCGGCTTCCTCGATGACTTCATCAAGATCGCCATGAAGCGTTCCCTGGGTTTGCGGGCCTGGCAGAAGATCGTGCTGCAGGCCGTGGTGGGCATCAGCTTCGGTGTCCTGGCCCTGCAATTTCCCAATCAGGACGGGTTGACCCCGGCCTCCACGGCCATCTCGGTGCTCCGCGATACCAACATTGATCTGGCCTTCGCCGGACCGCTGATCGGGTTGCTGCTCTTTGTGATCTGGTCGAATTTCATTGTCACCGCGGCCACCAACGGTGTGAACCTCACCGACGGGCTGGACGGGTTGGCCGCCGGCGCCTCAATTATGGTCTTTGGCGCGTACACGCTAATCGGCATTTGGCAGCAGAACCAAGCCTGCGGCACGGCCAACGCTCTCGAGGTGTGCTACACCGTGCGTGACCCGCAGGATCTGGCCCTGCTCAGCGCCACGATCTCCGGCGCCCTCGTGGCCTTCCTCTGGTGGAACGCTAAGCCCGCCAAGATTTTCATGGGCGACACCGGGTCACTGGCCATCGGCGGTGCCGTGGCAGCCATGGCGATTCTGTCGCGCACCGAACTGCTGCTCGTGGTGATCGCGGGTCTGTTCGTCATCATTTCGGCCTCGGTGATCATCCAGGTTGGTTACTTCAAACTCTCCGGCGGCAAGCGCGTCTTCCGTATGGCGCCGTTGCAGCACCACTTCGAACTCGCCGGGTGGAGCGAAGAGAACGTCGTGGTTCGCTTCTGGATATTGGCCGGCCTCTTTGTCGCCGCCGGTCTCGGTATTTTCTATTCTGAATGGGTTGTCGCACTGTGAGTGAAAAGTTGTCGGAGCTAACGAGCTGGGACTCTGACTGGGCTGGGCTACGCGTCGTCGTGGCCGGTCTGGGCCTCAGCGGATTCTCGGCCGCCGATACCCTCATCGAGCTGGGTGCGGTCGTCACCGTCATTGACGGCCGGGACGACGAATTGAACCAGCAGCGTGCCAGCACCCTGAAGATCGTCGGTGCCCACGAGGTGCTACTGGGCGAGCAGCACGTCGAACGTCTGCCCCTGGTCGATGGCCAACAGCCCGAACTCTTGCTGGTGTCCCCGGGGTGGAACCCGCGTCAACCGGTGCTCGTCGAGGCGCAAGCGGCCGGCATTGAGCTGTGGTCCGATGTCGAATTGGCCTGGCGAGTGCAGCACCGTGAAGGGCGTACCGCACCGCAGTGGCTGGCCATCACCGGCACCAACGGAAAAACCACCACGGTGGGAATGACCGAGTCGATCCTGCAGGCGGCCGGTCTGAAGGCCATTGCCGTTGGCAACGTCGGAACCCCAATTCTCGATGCGGTCCGCGACCCGGTGGACTATGAGGTGTTCGCCGTGGAGCTCTCGAGCTTCCAGCTGCACTACACGCACAGCATTTCCCCCTTGGCCTCCGTGGTGTTGAACTTGGCCGAGGACCACGTGGACTGGCACGGTGACTTCGCGGGGTACCGCGCCGATAAGGCCAAGATCTACGAGCGCACGCAGAAGGCTGCGATCTTCAACGCCCAGGCCCCCGAGACCATCACCATGGTTGAAAACGCCGACGTGGTCGAGGGGTGCCGCGCCATTGGGTTCACCACCGACTCGCCGGCCGTGTCCATGGTCGGGGTGGTCGAGAACCTGCTGGTGGACCGCGCGTTCATCGCCGAGCGACGCAGCCAGGCGCTGGAGCTCGTGGCACTGAAGGAAATCGGCGAGATCGTTCCACGGCATACCGCGGCGAATGCTGCGGCCGCCGCGGCCTTGACCCGCGCCTACGGGGTCTCTGCGGAAGCGGTGGCCGACGGGTTGCGCGGTTTCGACGCAGGCGATCACCGAATCCAGGCCGTGGCCCGACGCGACGATATCCTCTGGGTCAACGACTCGAAGGCCACCAACCCGCATGCAGCGAACGCCTCTTTGGCCGCGTTCAGCAAGGTGGTCTGGATCGCCGGTGGCCTGTCCAAGGGCGTGGACTATGACGAGCTGGTGGCCGAGCACGCCCACCGACTGCGCAGCGTCTTGCTCATCGGCACCGACAACGACTCGCTGCGTGAGGCCTTGGCCCGGCACGCCGCCGATGTTCCGGTGCACGATGTCACCGCCCAGGTAAGCGACTCGGGTTCAACGGTCAGCGGGCCACAGGTGATGACGCGTGCGGTGCGCGCCGCGGCGGGTATCGCCGAAGCCGGCGACACGGTACTCATGGCACCCGCAGCCGCCTCCATGGATCAATTCAGCTCCTATGCACAGCGTGGCAACGCCTTCATCAGCGCGGTCAGTGATCTGATGGATGAAAGCGCTGGAAACGGCAACTAAGCACAACGAACGAGGACGGGAGGCACCGGTGGCACGTCGGCCTAAGCCCAAGGGTGAGACTACCCACCGCCGCTCATGGCCGGGCCGTCTGATCGATACCATCGAAGCGGGCAGTGCCCGAACGGTGGCGTTGGATTACACGCTGATTTTGGTGTGCTCGATTCTTCTCGCCTGTTTCGGTGTGCTGATGGTGCAGTCCTCAGCCTCGGTGGAAGCCATCGCCAAGGGACAGGACGGCTTTACCGTCGCACTGTCGCAGGCGATCTTCGCCGGGGTGGGCATCGTGCTGATGCTCATCATGCAGTTCATCTCCCCACAGACACTGAAAAAGTTTGCGTGGGCTGCTGCCTTACTGGCCATCCTCCTGCTTTTCCTGGTGGCCTTCACGCCGCTGGGTCACGAGGTGCTGGGTAATAAGAACTGGATCTCCATAGGTAGCGTTCGTCTGCAGCCCAGCGAATTCGCGAAATTATCCCTAGCAGTTTTCGCCGCCTTCATGTTTGAAAAGAAGCAGAATCTGCTCGGGGACGTGAAGCATCTGCTGGTACCCGTGCTGGCACCGGTCGGTGGCGCGATTGTGGTGCTCGTGCTGCTTGGCCACGACGTGGGTACCGTGCTGATCCTCGTGATGGTGTTGGCCACGGCGTTGTTTCTTGCGGGCATGCGCTTCAAGTGGTTGTTGATCTCCGTTGCCATCGGTTTCATCGGCTTCGCCGGAGCGGTGCTGATGTCTGGCAACCGCCGGACCCGTATCAAGGCGTGGCTTGGTATTGACTGCGGTTCGAATGGTGATGCCTGTCTTCAGTCGTCTATGGGTCTGCACGCCTTCGCCTCCGGCGGCTGGTTCGGGGTAGGGCCTGGCCAGTCGCGTATGAAATGGTCCTATGTGCCCGAGGCGCAAAACGACTTCATCTTCTCCATTCTGGGTGAAGAGTTCGGGTTTTTGGGTGTGCTGGCGGTGCTGGTGCTCTTCGCATTGATCGCCCTGGCGATGTACCGCATCGCCATGCGCGCAACGGATCTTTACACGCGGGTTCTAATGGGTTGCCTGATCTCTTGGATCATTGGGCAAACCTTCGTGAACCTCGGCACCGTCAGTGGTCTGCTACCGGTGATTGGTGTGCCGCTGCCCTTTATCTCCTCGGGTGGCTCGGCGATGCTCGCCGTGATGATGGCCATGGGTTTTGCGCTCTCCAGCGCGCGCGATCAAAAACGAGAACTGCTGGCTCAGGCCGTGACGGCCAGCTCAGCGCAGACGAAAAAGCAAGGAATAGACGAAGCATGAGCGAACCGATCCGACTGGTGGTTGCCGGTGGCGGAACCGCCGGACATATTTCTCCCATGTTGGCCATTGCGGACGCCGTGAAGGCGGAAAACCCCGAGGCGCAAATCACCGCACTCGGTTCGCCAGAGGGGCTGGAAACCCGGTTGGTCCCGGAGGCCGGGTACCGCTTGGAACTGATTCCCAAGGCACCCTTGCCGCGAAGCCTCAACGCGGACCTGCTCAAGTTCCCCGTGCGCTTCGTCAAAGCCGTGCGACGGGCGAAGGCGGTTCTGCGCGAAACCCGGGCGGAGGCCCTGCTGGGCGTCGGGGGGTATGTGTGCACCCCGGCCTATCTGGCCGCCCGAAGCCTGGGGGTTCCGATCATCGTGCATGAAGCCAACTCGATTGCCGGCATGGCGAACAAGGTGGGCGCCAAAAACGCCGCGGTGGTACGAACGACCTTCTCCAACACCGGGCTACCCGGCGAACAGGTTGTGGGCATGCCCATGCGCTCGAATGTGGCTCAGATGGATGCCGACGCATTGCGCGATGAGGCCCGCGACTTCTTCAACGTGCCACGAAGCGGCGCACCGGTGCTCGTCATTAGCGGCGGCTCCTCGGGGGCGGCCAGTGTGAATACGGCCGTTGCTCGGGCCCTGCCGGCACTGCTCGAGGCCGGAATTCAGGTGGTGCACGTGACCGGGCGAGACAAGGCCGTGCGTGACGAACGCGGTGAACTCCTTTCCGCACCCGGGTACACCCAACTGGAGTACCTAGACCGCATGGACTACGGCTATGCCGCGGCCGACTTGATGATCTGTCGCTCCGGTGCGGGCACCGTGTGCGAATTGGCGGTCGCCGGGCGTCCCTCGATTTTGGTGCCGCTGCCGATCGGCAACGGCGAGCAGCGACTCAACGCGCGCGACCTTGTGGCCGCCGGCGGAGCACTGCTGGTCGACGATGCGAAGTTCACTGCCGGCTACATTGCGCAGACGGTCATACCGTTGCTCAACGATGCCTCTACACTGAAGCAAATGGCCGTCGCCGCGGCCAGCCAAGGACACCGTGACGCCGCCGAGCAAATGGCGCGGCTGATCATTGACGAAGTTGCCGGGCGCCGCGCCGCGCTCAAGGAAGGCTAGAACTATGGGTGCACCAGCACACCTGACGGAATTGGGCCGGGTCCACCTCATGGGTGTGGGCGGGGTCGGAGTCTCCGCCGTTGCGCGATTGCTATTGGATGCCGGAGTGCCGGTTTCCGGCAGCGACGCGAAGGACCTGCCGGTGATGCACGACTTGCGTAACCGCGGCGCGCGCATCCATGTGGGCTACGATCCGGCAAACCTGCAGGACGCCGACACGGTGATTGCCTCCTCCATCATCAAACCGGGCAATGCCGAATACGATCTGGCCCTCGATAAGGGACTGCGCATTTTGCACCGCTCCGAAGGTTTGGCCGCCACCATGCGTGGACACCAGTGCGTGGTGACTATCGCCGGTACCCACGGTAAAACGACGACGACCTCGTTGACGGCCCACATGTTGAAGGCCGCTGGCTTGGCGCCGAGCTACGCGGTGGGGGCGAATATCCCGTCCTTGGGCACTAATGCCGAACTGGGTGACGGCAAGATCTTCGTGGCCGAAGCCGACGAGTCCGACGCCTCCTTCTTGAACTACCGTCCCGACGTGGTGGTGGTGACCAACGTCGAGGCCGACCATCTGGATCACTACGGCAGCGCCGACGCCGTGCACCGCGCCTTCGAAGAGTTCGCCGGACTGCTGCCCGATGGTGGATTGCTGATCTGCTGCGCCGATGACCCCGGTGCTCATGCGCTGGCGAACACCATGCGAGTACGGCGACCGGGACTGCGGGTGCAGACCTATGGTTTTGCCCCGAACGCCGATCGCCGACTGAGCGATGCGCGCCCGCTGGCCGATGGCCGGTTCGCCGCGACGATCGAATGGGGCAGCGGACAGAGCCACGAGCTGGTTCTGAACGTGCCAGGGCAGCACAATCTGCTCAATGCGGCCGCCGCATTAGCCGTGGGACTGGACGCCGGTCTGGAAGCCGACGAGGCGTTGCGCGCACTAGCGAGCTTCTCCGGGGCGGCTCGACGCTTTGAATTCAAGGGCGAAGCGGCAGGCGTGCGCGTGTATGACGACTACGCACACCATCCCACGGAGGTCACCGCCGCACTGCGCGCCGGTCGTGCCGTGGCCGAAGATGGACGGCTACACGTGGTGTTCCAGCCGCACCTGTTCTCCCGCACCGCCGAGTTCTATGCGGAGTTTGCCGAGGCGTTATCGCTGGCGGACTCCGTCAATCTGCTCGAGATCTATCCGGCGCGTGAAGAACCGATCGCCGGCATTACCAGCGAACTGGTGGCCGAGCGAGTTCAGGTACCGGCACGCGTGCTGACACCCGAACAGGCGGTTCAGGCCGTGGTCGCCGATGCGGTCGCCGGAGATCTCATCATGACCGTGGGTGCCGGGGACGTCACGGCGCTTGGAGACCAAATCGTTCGAGCCCTCGAAGCACGCTAGGGGAGCGGTGCGCTGATGTCAGAAAATTCGAAAGTTCTACCGCTACCGGTCACCGACCAGGCGCGGCGCCGCAAGCTACTGTTCATCATTATCGGCGCGATCGTGGCGCTGAGTGTTGCAGCAGTGCTCGTGTTGAGCTTTTCGCCATTGCTGGCGGCGCGAAATATTTCTGTGACGGGCACGAAGCTGGTGAGCGAAAAGCAACTCACCGAGAAGCTCCAAACCCTCCAAGGCGTGCCGCTACCGCGCATCTCCGAAGGCAGGGTCAGCGACCTGATCGGTGACCAGCCGGCGATTAAGGAACTTGTGGTGCGCGCCCAGATGCCCGACACGCTCGTGGTTGAGGTCGTCGAACAGGTACCCGTAGCCATCCTGGTGGAGGGCAAGACCCGGTATCTGGTCTCCTCCGAGGGCGATAAACTCAAGAAACTCGGGAAGAAAGACAAGACCAAACTACCCACGGTGAAATTGAGCGACGAGGCCAAGAGCCCGGAGTCTTTCGCTCTGCTGACCGAGGTATTGGCTACGGTAGATGAGAAGGTGCTTGCCCAGTCGAGTGCCGCGACCGTGACCAAGGCAGGTTTCGTCGAGCTCCAACTACCGAAGAAGCGCGTCCTCGTCTGGGGTGATGGAAGTGATGCCGCTTTGAAGAATAAGGTTGCGGCGATCTTCCTGAAGGACCTGAAGGAAAACAACGACGCGCCGAAGTCAATTGATATTTCCAACCCTGAAAGCCCAGTCACGTACTAGCTTGAACGAAAGTTTCTCAACTCGTGGTGTGTGGTGAACCAAGGCGCATCGAACATCTGGAAAGATAGTAGGGGATAGACGACACGCCAAGGCGGTCGTTGCAGAAAGACACCATGGCTCATAGCGTTCAACTAGCGGAAGCATGAGGAACTAACACCTTATGGCTCAGGGTGAAGGTTCGAAACGCAAGTCGTGAATACGTAGCACAACTAACAAGGGAAGCGGGACGTGGCAGCTCCACAGAATTACCTCGCGGTCATTAAAGTCGTAGGCATCGGCGGTGGCGGTGTCAACGCCGTAAACCGCATGATCGAAGTCGGCCTCAAGGGCGTTGAATTCATCGCCATTAATACGGATGCCCAGGCGCTGCTGATGAGCGACGCAGACGTGAAGCTCGACGTGGGACGCGAACTTACTCGCGGCCTCGGCGCCGGCGCCAACCCCGATGTGGGACGCCAGGCAGCCGAAGACCACGTGGAGGAGATTGAAGACGTCCTGCGCGGCGCCGACATGGTCTTCGTCACCGCCGGTGAAGGTGGTGGCACCGGTACCGGTGGTGCGCCAGTTGTCGCCCGCGTGGCACGCTCGCTCGGCGCGCTGACCATTGGTGTGGTCACTCGTCCATTTACCTTCGAAGGTCGCCGCCGTGCGAACTCCGCCGAGTCGGGCATTGAAGCCCTGCGCGACGAAGTCGACACGCTGATCGTGATCCCGAACGACCGTCTGCTCTCCATCTCGGACCGCAACGTCTCGGTACTGGATGCCTTCCGTCAGGCCGACCAGGTCCTGCTTTCCGGTGTGCAGGGCATCACCGACCTGATCACCACCTCGGGTCTGATCAACCTCGACTTCGCCGACGTCAAGTCTGTGATGCAGGGTGCTGGCTCCGCCCTCATGGGTATCGGTTCGGCACGGGGTGAAGATCGCGCCGTCAAGGCCGCCGAATTGGCAATAGCTTCTCCGCTGCTGGAGGCCTCGATCGACGGCGCCCACGGTGTGCTGCTCTCGATTCAGGGTGGCTCGGACTTGGGCCTGTTCGAAATCAACGAAGCGGCACGTCTGGTGCAGGAAGTCGCCCACCCCGAAGCCAACATCATCTTCGGCGCCGTGATCGACGATGCACTGGGTGATGAGGCTCGCGTGACCGTCATCGCCGCCGGCTTCGACGAGCCGGATGTGACCAGCAAGCCAGCCGTTCAGCCAGCTGCGCGCCCGGTCGCCGCACGCCCGGCCGAAACCGAGCAGGCGCCGGTTGCTGAGAGCAAGCCGGAACCGACCGCTACGCCGGTCTCCAGCGCTCCGGTGGAGTCGAAGCCGGTTGCCGCCGAGCAGAACTCCTCCTTCCAGGACCTGCCCGACGTGGTTGACTCTGACCTCAAGGGTTCGAGCGACGACCTGGACGTCCCGGAGTTCTTGAAGTAACTAAGGGCGTTATATCCCGTGCTACGTTTCACGTCGGACCTCGATCCGTCCATCCAACTGGCATTCACCACGCAGGCAGAGGGTAACCTCGCACTGCACGTGAATGACGATCCCTCGCTTGTCGAGGCCAATCGGACCATGTTGGAGGAACGGATCGGGGTCTCTCGTTTTTCCTTGGCCTTCATGAATCAGGTCCACTCCGCCGATGTTGTTCAGGTGGAGCCGGGGCAGCGCACTAGTTGGAGCGACCCGGCGGCCCCAACCTGTGACGGTCTCCTCTCCTTCGGTGCTGCCACACCGCTGGCCGTCATGGTGGCAGATTGCCTGCCGGTGCTCTTCGTGGCTCGACATGCCGAAGGGCAGTTGGCAACTGCGGCGGTGCACGCTGGACGCCGCGGTCTGTTGGACGGAATTCTTGGTGTCACCGTTGAACGCTTGCATCAATGGGGTGCCGAAGAAATCGAGGCTGTGATCGGACCGGCTATCTGCGGCTCCTGCTATGAAGTGCCCGAGCACATGCAGCTCGAGTCCGAATCGCTCATGCCAGGAATCTCAAGTCAGACCCGTTGGGGCAGCGCCGGCCTGGATTTACCTGGAACGGCTCGGCGGTACCTTGAATCCTTGGATGTGAGCGTACGATCGCACCAGCCATGCACGCTTGAAGATGAACGTTTCTATTCCTACCGTCGAGACTCGGCGTGCGGACGGCTGGCCGGAGTTGTGTGGCGAAGATAAAGTCAGCGAATTCCCGGGCGACACGCCCGCGAAAGTCAGCGGATGAACGATGGCAAACGGCGCACGGTGCTGTAGCGTCGAAGTAGCGGAATCATGCAACTTGCGGTGGCATGCAAGGGATAACGAGGAGAAGAATCATGGCAGCTGACGGACTGCGTAAAGCAATGGTCTATCTCGGTCTGGCCGACGCCGTCGAGCAGGACGAGACTCCGGTCGAGAAGCCTGAGGCCAAGAGCCAGGTTCGAGTGGTGGAAGAACCCGAATACAGCAAACCTGCGGAAACTCCCCGCACCCCGGCGCCAGCTCCGGCCAAGGCCGCTGTTCCGCGTCCAGAAGTCAATGAACCGGACACCGAGTATCGGGCACCGGTTACCCCGATCAAGCGTGCCCCTTCAGTACGGGATGAGGATTCCGAATTGCGTCAGATTACAACCGTCCACCCGCGCTCTTACAATGATGCGAAGATTATTGGAGAGAACTTCCGTGACGGTATCCCGGTGATTATGAACGTTACCGACATGGGTGAGACCGACGCCAAGCGCCTGGTGGATTTCTCCGCCGGCCTCGTATTCGCGCTGCATGGCTCCATCGAGCGAGTCACGAACAAGGTCTTCCTGCTCTCACCGTCAACCGTCGAGGTGCTCGGCGAGGACCGCAAGCAGTCCGAGGCGCAGGCTACCTTCTTTAACCAGAGCTAGTAGCGGATCGCGACCGGTCAGAGTTTCATGATTTTCGGCACCCTCTATCTCGCACTCAGCATCCTGCAGATCCTGCTGCTGATGAGAATTGTCCTTGACGTGACGGAAAATTTCGCTCGTTCATGGCGACCAGCGGGAATAGCGTTGTTGACGGCCACCGTGATTGTGACAATTACGGATCCACCCCTACGCTGGCTACGGCGTTGGATTAAACCCGTCGATTTCGGCGGAATCCGTTTGGATTTGTCGTTCATCGTCCTGTTTATTGTGGTCATTATCGCGCACGCCATTGTTCGCAACTTAGGCATTCAAACTTCGCTGTAGTCCGTGAATCTCTCACTGACTAGTGTTGTCTTAGGACAAATGACCATGTAGATTCATGATTGAGAGAGCAGACAGCCCGTCTGATTTCGTCATCAGTGACCAAATCGTTATATCCTTTAAGAAATGGTGCTTCGGCTTCGCAGGCTGTGGCACTGTAGAACGGTAAGTGTTTCGCCAACCAAACTAATGGTCGAGCGGAAAAGACCCCAGTATTGAGGTGACCAAATGGCTTTGACGCCAGAAGACGTAGTCAATAAGCGGTTTCAGCCGACCAAGTTTCGCGAGGGCTACGATCAGGACGAGGTAGATGATTTCCTCGACGAGATCGTCGTCGAACTCCGTCGCCTGAACGCTGAGAACGACGAGCTCCGCAGCCGTCTAGCCGCCCTTGGTGAAGACGTGGCCGGTTCGAAGGAGCAGGCCGTGCCCGCTCCAGTGGCCGCCGCTCCGGGCAAGCCTGCCGAGGAGAAGAAGGCTGAAGCCCCGGCGAAGCCTGCCGAGGAGAAGAAGGCTGAAACTCCGGCGAAGCCTGCCGAGGAGAAGAAGGCCGAAGCTCCGGCGAAGCCTGCCGAAGCCAAGAAGGATGCAGCGCCCGCTGCGGCGCCGGCAGCACCTGCCGCGGCTGCCAAGCCTGCTACCGAAAACACTGCCGAGTCTGCAGCCAACGTGTTGGCCATGGCTCAGCGCCTGCACGACGAGTACGTCGCATCCGGTGTCGAGCAGCGCGATAAGATCATCTCCGAGGCGAAGACCGAGGCCAACAACCTGGTCACCTCCGCCGAAGAGAAGAGCAAGAAGACTTTGTCGGCCCTGGAGCAGCAGAAGGCCGTCCTTGAGCGCAAGCTCGATCAGCTGCGTAGCTTCGAGCGTGACTACCGTGCACGCCTGAAGACCTACATCGAAGGCCAGCTGCGTGAACTCGAGGCCTCGGCCCCGGTTGACGGCGGCGCGGCTAAGGCGAACTAGTCAAGGCTAGTTTGTTGGGCTGAAACAAACATCAGTAAAGTTAACGGTGGCTCCGGAATGATCCGGTGCCACCGTTGATTTTTTAACCAAGGACAACAAATATGACATCCGGTGTGAACCCGGCGACTCCCGCCACGGCAGGCCGCAAATTTCTCTGGCTCGGGCTAGCACTTGCTGCCCTGGCCTTCGTCGCGGACCAAGTCGTCAAGTTCAGCGTCGAAGCAAATATGACCCTAGGTCAAGCTATCGAGGTGATTCCCGGATTCTTCGACATCCACTACATTCTCAATTCCGGTGCAGCGTTCTCCTTCGGCGAGCAGTTCACCGTGGTCTTTACCCTCCTGCAGGCCGCCGTTGCGGTGTACTGCGGGTACCTGCTGATTCGCAAGGTCAGCACCCTAAGCTGGGGGATCGTCCTTGGGTGTCTGCTCGGGGGCGTGGCCGGGAACCTCTACGACCGTTTGTTCCGTGAACCGTCCTTCGGCATGGGGCATGTGGTGGACATGTTTTCGGTCCACGGCTTCGCGATTTTCAACGTGGCCGACTCGTTTATCGTTTGCTCCATGATCATGGTCGCACTGCTGCTGATCCGTGGTGTGAACTTCGACGGTACCCGGGAAAGCTCCGAGCCGAAGGGCGGAGAGCTCAGTGGCGATAAGCCCGTTGATGAGGACGACGAGAAGTGAGCGGTGGACCATACGAGGCAGCGACCCACGAACTAAGTGTTTCAGAGGTAGCCGCCGGGCAGCGCCTCGACGCCTTTATTTCGCACACCCTTGACCTGCCACGCGCTTTCGCAGCCGAGCTGTGCAAGACCGGAATGATTCGGCTCAATGGTAAGACGGTCGCCAAATCGGGAAAGCTCAAGACCGGCGATCAGATCGTCGTGAACATTCCGGAACGTGAAGACCCTCTGGCTGTGAAGGTGGAAAAAGTGGAGAACCTCAAGATCATCGCCGACGATCCGGACTATGTCGTGATCGACAAGCCCGTCGGCGTGGCCGCACATCCATCCCCGGGCTGGGTTGGTCCGACCGTCGTGGGGGCGCTTGCCGCTGAAGGTTACTCGATCTCCACCTCCGGTGCACCAGAACGACAGGGCATCGTGCACCGCCTGGACGTGGGCACCAGTGGTCTGATGGTCGTCGCCAAATCCGAACGCGCCTACAGCGTGCTGAAAAACGCGTTCAAGGAACGCACGCCGGAGAAGGTCTACCACGCCGTCGTCCAAGGGCTGCCCGATCCGCTACAGGGAACCATCGACGCCCCGATTGGCCGGCACCCGGGCCACGATTGGAAGTTTGGGGTGCTTGACGGGGGACGGGACTCGGTTACCCATTACAAGGTCATCGAGGCCTTCGGGAAAGCAAGCCTTGTCGAAGTGCATCTGGAAACCGGGCGCACCCACCAGATCCGCGTGCATTTTTCTGCCTTCGGTCATCCCTGCGTGGGCGACCAAACCTACGGGGCCAACCCCAAACTCGGAGCGGCGTTGGGCCTGACCCGCCAGTGGCTTCATGCGAAACGACTAGGATTCACCCACCCGGTCTCCGGTGATTGGATGAGCTACGAGAGCCAGTACCCGCATGATCTCGCCGGTGCCTTGGAGTTGCTACGCGAGGGAACGGTCTAGCACGAACCTCAACATGAGAGTTCTCACCTAGCTTCCACCGCTGGGCCCTAGGTGGCCTAGTAGACTGTTTTGGTGAGCGCGACACGTGATGGATTCGTACACCT
Source organism: Glutamicibacter endophyticus (assembly GCF_048457885.1). Classification (NCBI taxonomy): domain Bacteria; kingdom Bacillati; phylum Actinomycetota; class Actinomycetes; order Micrococcales; family Micrococcaceae; genus Glutamicibacter; species Glutamicibacter endophyticus. Next base: position 2,229,553 of record NZ_CP174200.1, on the reverse strand, counting down.
GCATACCCACACCGAATACTCCATGCTGGACGGTGCGGCACGGCTTACTGAACTCTTCGAGGAAGCCAACCGGCACGGCATGGACGCCATGGCCATCACCGACCATGGGTACCTATTCGGAGCCTTCGACTTCTGGAGCAAGGCGACCAGCGCCGGAGTGAAACCCATTATCGGCGTCGAAGCCTATGTAACTCCGGGCACCGAACGCGGCGATAAGACCCGCGTGAAGTGGCGTACCGAAGAAGCCCAAAAGGGCGATGACGTCTCCGGTGGTGGTCTATATACGCATATGACCCTGCTCTCCTACAACAACACCGGGATGGACAACCTGTTCAAGGGTTCCTCCACCGCTTCCTTGGATTCGGTGTTCGGCAAGTACCCACGGTGGGACCGCGAGCTACTGAACCGCCATGCCGAAGGACTGATCGCAACCACCGGCTGCCCCTCTGGCGAAGTGCAAACCAAGCTCCGATTGGGCCAGTACGAGGAAGCCAAGGCTGCGGCCGCCGAATTCCAAGACATCTTCGGCAAAGGCAACTACTACTGCGAGCTGATGGACCACGGCCTAGACATTGAGCGCCGAGTCACCAAGGATCTGCTGCGCCTGGCCAAGGAACTCGATATTCCCCTTTTGGCCACGAACGACTTGCACTACACGCACGAGTCCGATGCCAAGGCGCACGAGGCCCTGCTAGCGATTAACTCCGGTTCCACCCTCGATGAGCCGACCTATGATCAGGGCGGTAGCCGCTTCGCTTTCAGCGGTTCGGGCTACTACCTGAAATCCCCGCGCGAAATGCGTGAACTATTCCGCGAGTTCCCCCAAGCGTGCGATAACACCCTTGAGATCGCCGAGCGCGCCGAGGTCAGCTTCGATACCAACGCCAACTACATGCCAAAGTTCCCCTGCCCGCCGGGGGAGGACGAAACCAGCTGGCTCATCAAGGAAGTCGATAAGGGCCTTCACTACCGTTACCCGGGCGGGATCCCCGAGGAGGTGCGGCGCCAAGCCGACTACGAACTCGATGTGATCATCAAGATGGGTTTCCCCGGCTACTTCCTCGTCGTGGCCGACTTCATCAACTGGTCCAAGGACAACGGTATCCGCGTGGGCCCCGGTCGTGGTTCGGGTGCCGGCTCCATGGTGGCCTATGCCATGCGTATTACCGACCTCGATCCGCTCAAGCACGGGTTGATTTTCGAGCGCTTCCTGAACCCGGAACGCGTCTCCATGCCCGACTTCGACGTCGACTTCGATGATCGGCGCCGTTCTGAGGTGATCAAATACGTCACCGAAAAGTACGGCGACGAGCGTGTGTCGATGATCGTCACCTACGGTTCGATTAAAACCAAACAGGCGCTGAAGGACTCCTCGCGTGTGCTGGGGTACCCCTTCAGCATGGGCGAGACCCTCACCAAGGCACTGCCGCCGGCGGTTATGGCCAAGGATATTCCGCTCAACGACATCGAGAATCCCAATTCCAAGCGGTACTCCGAGGCGGGGGATTTCCGTAACCTGATCGCGACCGATCCCGAGGCCGCACGCGTCTTTGAGACTGCGAAGGGCCTCGAAGGGCTGAAGCGCCAATGGGGTGTACACGCAGCCGGCGTGATCATGAGTTCGGACCCCATCATCGACGTCATCCCGATTATGCGTCGTTTGCAGGACGGCCAGGTCATCACCCAGTTCGACTACCCAACCTGCGAAGGCTTGGGGCTGATCAAGATGGACTTCTTGGGTCTGCGTAACCTCACGATTATCTCCGACGCGCTGGAGAACGTGAAGTACAACCAGGACATCGACATCGACCTGGAAACCTTGCCGCTCGATGACCCCGAGGCCTATAAGTTGCTGGCCCGCGGCGACACCCTCGGCGTGTTCCAGCTCGATGGTGGGCCGATGCGTTCGCTGCTCAAGCTCATGCGACCGGACAACTTCGAAGATATCTCCGCGGTGCTCGCGCTCTATCGCCCGGGACCTATGGGCGCAAACGCGCATACGAACTACGCCCTGCGTAAGAACAAGCTTCAAGATGTTGTGCCGATCCACCCGGAGTTGGCTGAACCGCTCGAAGATATTCTCGGAGGCACCTTCGGCCTGATCGTGTATCAGGAGCAGGTTATGGCCATCGCGCAGAAATTGGCCGGCTACTCGCTGGGCCAAGCAGATATCTTGCGTCGTGCCATGGGTAAGAAGAAGAAGTCCGAACTGGATAAGCAGTTCGTTGGCTTCAAGCAGGGTATGAACGACAACGGCTACTCGGACGAAGCCGTGCAGACCCTTTGGGATATCCTGCTGCCGTTCTCCGACTACGCATTCAACAAGGCCCACTCGGCCGCCTACGGTGTGGTCTCATTCTGGACCGCCTACCTCAAGGCCCACTACCCGGCCGAGTACATGGCCGCGCTGCTCACCTCGGTCGGTGACGACAAAGACAAGCTGGCCATGTACCTCAATGAGTGCCGCCGCATTGGCATCACCGTGCTACCACCAGATGTCAACGAATCGGCAATGACCTTTACCCCGGTGGGGCGCGATATTCGCTTCGGTATGGGCGCGATCCGCAACGTGGGCGCAAACGTGGTTGAAGGGATGGTCAAGGCGCGCGAAGAAAAGGGCGCCTTCACCGATTTCACCGACTACCTCAACAAGGTGCCGGCGGTCGTATGCAATAAGCGCACCATCGAATCGTTGATCAAGGCCGGTGCCTTTGACTCGATGAACCACCCGCGGCGTGCCTTGCTGGCCATCCACGAAGAGGCCGTTGACTCGGTAATTTCGGTCAAGCGTAACGAAGCGGCGAACCAATTCGACCTGTTCAGTGCGCTGGGTGCCACCGAGGCGGGCGAGTCGATGAGCGTGGCGATTCCCGACATCCCCGACTGGGATAAGAAGGAGAAGCTGGGCTACGAGCGCGAAATGCTGGGGCTCTACGTCTCCGATCACCCGCTGCAGGGACTCGGCTCGGCGCTGGAACAGTATGCGGATATGCCCGTGACCCACGTGCTCTCCGACGATGGCCCGGCCGATGGACACATCATTTCGATTGCTGGCATGATCACCGGGTTGCAGCGGCGTATCGCCAAGAAGAGCGGTAATCCCTACGCGCGCTGCGAAGTCGAGGACCTTTCCGGTTCCATGGAGGTCATGTTCTTTGGACAGGCCTACCAGCCGATCGCCGAAGTCCTAGCCGATGACCTCATCGTGGTGATCAAGGGGCGCGTGCAACGACGTGACGATGGCTCGATCACCCTCAACGCTCAAGAGATGATGATTCCCGAGCTATCCGACGCCTCGGGCACCGGACCGGTAGTTATCGCCATTCCCACCCACAAGGCCACCGAGTCACTGGTCTCGCAATTGGGCGACGTGTTGCGTACCCACCGTGGAAATACCGAGGTGCGAGTCAAGCTCTCCGGTAGCCGAGGCACCTCACTGATGCGTTTGGGGATGAACTACCGGGTCAACCCGAATCCGGCGCTCTTTGGTGACCTGAAGGTACTGCTGGGGCCCAGCTGCGTGGATATGTAGCCGGTCGTGCTACGTTGCGTGTGACCGTGGTGAGTAACCCGGCTATAAAGCACCCCGCGTGGGGCGTTAAACTAGGCGGGTGACTACCAACGAATCCACCGTATTTGAGCAGCTGGCCACCCTCGATTGGCGAGGCCAAGAGCTGTCGGCCGCGCAGCTGAAGCTGACTCTGCCGCGCCCCGAAGTGAATGCGCAGACCGCTGCCGACGTGGTCTCGCAGATCATCGAGCGGGTCCGCCGCGAGGGGATGACTGCCCTGGTGCAGCTCGCCGCACAGTTCGACAAGGTGGAGCTCGAACATACCCGGGTTCCGGCTAAGGAGTTGGAGCGGGCCCTAGAACAGCTGGATCCGCAGGTGCGTGCCGGACTCGAAGAGTCCATTGCCCGCGCCCGCACCTTCGCAGCGGCCCAGCTGCCGCAGGACACCACGGTTGACTACCCCAATGGGGCCAGCGTCACCCAGCGCTGGGTTCCGGTTACCCGCGTCGGGCTCTATGTCCCCGGCGGACTGGCGGTGTACCCGTCCTCGGTCATCATGAACGCCGTTCCCGCGCAGGCCGCTGGGGTGAGCTCGCTGGCTTTGGTCAGCCCGCCGCAACGTGAGTTCGGTGGACTGCCGCACCCGACCATTCTGGCCGCCGCCCAGCTACTGGGGATCACCGAGGTCCACGCCGTCGGTGGTGCACAGGCCATCGCGGCCTTGGCCTACGGGGTGAGCATGCCGGAGGATCCGCGTGGTGGTATCGACCCGGTGGATGTGATTTCCGGGCCCGGGAATCTTTTCGTCGCCACCGCTAAGCGGCTGGTTAAGGGCGTTGTGGGCATCGATGCCGAGGCCGGTCCAACGGAGATCGCGATCCTTGCCGACCGCACGGCACGCGCCGATTTGATCGCCGCCGATATGATCTCGCAGGCCGAACACGACGAGAACGCCGCGGCCGTGTTGGTCACGGATGATGAGCAGCTTGCGGCGGCCGTACGCGGCGAACTTGAGCGCCAGGTGGCCGCCACCAAGCACCGTGAACGAGTCAACGCTGCCCTCTCCGGACGTCAGTCGGCCATCATCTTGGTCGATGACCTGGCACAGGGGATCGAGGTGTGCAACGCCTACGCCGCCGAGCACTTGGAGATCATGACCGAGAACGCCTCGGCGGTGGCCGCGCAAATTACCGCGGCCGGGGCTATTTTCGTCGGGGACTATGCGCCGGTCTCGCTCGGTGACTACTGTGCAGGGTCCAACCACGTACTGCCCACGAGCGGAACCGCCCTGCACGCGTCGGGGCTGAACGTGAACACCTTCCTCAAGGCCGTGCAGGTCATTAATTATGGGCAGGACGCCCTGAACGACGTGGCCGCGCACGTGGTGAATCTTGCTAATGCGGAGGACCTGCCGGCACACGGTGATGCCGTCAAGGCGCGTTATTCCAATAACCGGTAAACTGTCTGTGACGTGAGAGGACAGCCGGTGACGGTGTGTCCCGAACCGCTAGTGCAACTTTGTTGGAGGTGCCATGAACTGCCCGTATTGTCGAAACTCGGATTCCCGTGTGGTTGACAGCCGAGTCGCCGACGATGGTGTCTCCATTCGTCGACGCCGTCAGTGCAGTGCCTGCTCGCGCCGCTTTACCACGACCGAAACGGCTAGCTTAAGTGTGCTCAAGCAGTCGGGTGCCGTCGAACCGTTCTCGCGGAACAAGGTGATCAACGGTGTGCGCAAGGCCTGCCAGGGGCGCCCGGTCACGGATCATGACTTGGCGGTTCTCGCACAGGAAGTGGAAGAGTCGGTGCGCACCACCGGTGCCGCAGAGATCCCGGCCCATCAGGTAGGCCTGGCGATCCTTGAACCATTGCAGCGCCTCGACGAAGTCGCCTACTTGCGTTTTGCCAGCGTGTATCAGGGCTTCCAGTCGCTCGGCGACTTTGAGAAAGCTATTGTCAGTTTGCGTGAACAGCGCTCGAATTCCCCGCGTGGCACCCAACGCCCGTTGTCGGCGGAGTAGCCTGGGGCGCTAGAACTGCTCGAAGTCGCTCAAACTGTAGACGCAGGCTCGACGGTCACTAAGACCAGCGAGCCTGCGTCGTTTTAATGTGCGTTCAGGCGCTGCGCTTGCAGAGCCGCGCCGATGATTCCGGCGTTGTTGGCGCTGCGGGCAATTTCAATCGGGGTTTCCAGCTCTATGTAGGGCAGGAATTTCTCGGGCTTTTTCGAGATCCCGCCCCCGAGGATGATCAGTTCCGGAGAGAAAAGGAACTGCACGTGCCGCAGGTACTTTTCGAGCCGACGAGCGTACTTTTCCCAGCTGATGTCATCACGTTTGCGCGCGGCCGAGCTCGCCTTCTTTTCGGCAGCCACCCCACCAATTTCGAGATGTCCGAGCTCAAAGTTCGGCACCAGCACGCCATCGTGAACCAAGGCCGAGCCGATGCCGGTGCCAAGGGTCAGGGTCAGCACCGTTCCACTGCGATTACGCCCCGCACCGTACTCGGTTTCGGCCAGACCGGCGGCATCGGCGTCGTTCAGAACAAGCACCTCGCGCCCGAGTTCTTCAGCAAAGAGCGTGGCAATATCGGTGCCCACCCAGTGTTGACCCACGTTGGCTCCGGAACGCGCCACCCCGTGGTGGATGATGCCCGGGAAGGTGATGCCCACCGGGGTTTGCGCCCCCACATTCGGATCGCGAGTGAGCAGTTCCCGGTAGATCTCACCGACGACTGCGGTTACCTCCGGTGGGGTCGCCGGGGAAGGGGTGTCGATGCGGAAGCGTTCACCGCATAGTTCTCCGGTGCCGAGATCAACAATTCCGCCCTTGATACCGGTGCCGCCGATATCGATGCCCAGAGCCAGGGCAGGGGTTGCTTGCGGGTGCGCGCTCATGGGGTGTCCTTTGCGTGAGGGGGGAGCCGCTAGGGCAGGGTGAGGATCTCAGCGCCGGATTCGGTCACCAGCAGAGTGTGTTCGAATTGGGCGGTGCGCTTGCGGTCCTTGGTCGTCACGGTCCAGTCGTCGGCCCACATATCCCATTCGATGGTGCCTAGGGTGAGCATGGGCTCAATGGTGAAGACCATCCCCGGTTCAATTAAGGTGTTGTGGGCCGGCGCGGCGTCATAGTGCGGGATAATCAGCCCGGAGTGGAATGACTCACCGACTCCGTGACCGGTGAAGTCACGCACCACACCGTAGCCGAAGCGCTTGGCGTAGGTCTCGATGCTGCGCCCGATCACGTTGATCTCTCGCCCGGGCATTACTGCCTTGATGGCACGTTTGAGTGACATCTCGGTGCGTTCGACCAAGAGGCGCGACTCTTCGTCCACGTCGCCAACCAAGAAGGTGGCATTATTATCGCCATGCACCCCGCCGATGTAAGCGGTGATGTCGATGTTGATAATGTCCCCGTCGCGTAGCACGGTGCTATCCGGGATGCCATGGCAGATCACTTCGTTGAGCGACGAGCAGAGCGACTTCGGGAAGCCGCGATATCCCAAGGTCGAGGGGTAGGCGTTGTGGTCGATCAGAAACTCGTGCCCAATCCGATCCAACTCATCTGTGGTGATTCCCGGCTGGCAGGCTCGTCCCACCTCGGCGAGGGCCTGGGCGGCAATTTTTGAGGCAACGCGGATCCGTTCGATCACCTCGGGCGACTTGATGTCGCTGGCCGTGCTTTTCGCCGGTTCCTTCTTACCGACGTACTCGGGACGCTCAATATGAGCTGGAACGTGTCGTTGCGGGGATATAGTGCCTGGTTCTAGGTGACCGATCGGTGCGTGTGCTGCCATGAGAACCATTCTAACGATGTGGCCACCGGGTTTACGCGTCCTAGCTGCCACGGTGGGTTAGCCTGCGATAGCGTAGAGAAACGTAAGGCGAGTCACGACCAAGGGAAGAGCCATGAGCGAAAAGTCACTACCCGGCGAGGGCCAGTATTGGTACAACGTGCAGACCGGAGGCATCGAACACGGGCCACAGTCCGATTGGTCGGCGCTACTGGGCCCATACCCCACAGAAGAAGCTGCCCGCGGCGCGATGGATAAGGTGCGTGCGCGCAACGAGGAGTGGGACGAAGAAGAAGACGCGGACGACTAAGTCGACCGCGTCCCCTTCCAACGAACTAGTGGTGCGGGTTTATTCGGTGAATTCGTAGTCGGCCGACGGGAAGGACCCTTCGAGGACCTCACGGTGGTACTCGGAGACCGCCTGGGAAACGATTCCACGCAGGTCGGCATACTTCTTCACGAAACGTGGAGTACGGTGCCCACCCAAGCCGAGCATGTCCTGCCAGACCAGGACCTGACCGGTGGTTTCGTTACCGGCACCGATGCCGATGGTGGGCACGCGCAACGTGGCCTCAAGCTCGGCGGCCACCGGGCTGGGGATCATCTCGGCGAGCACAGCGAAGGCACCGGCGTCTTGCAGGGCCTGACCGTCGGCGATCAACTGTGCGGACTGTTCGCCGCGCCCCTGCACCCGGTAACCGCCCAGGGCGTGTTCGGACTGCGGGGTGAAGCCAATATGGCCGATAACCGGAACCCCTGCCTGCACCAAGGCCTTGACGTGGCCAGCGAATTCGGCGCCGCCTTCCATCTTGACGGCCTGCGCGCCGCCTTCCTTCATCAGTCGCGTGGCCGAGGCGACGGCCTGGGCGGGGGACTGCTCGTAGCTACCGAAGGGCAGATCGGTCACGACCATGGCCCGACGGGCACCGTTGGCCACGGCCTTGGTGAACACGATCATCTCGTCGAGGGTGATTGGCAAGGTGGAGTCGTAGCCGATGACGGTGTTGGCCGCGGAGTCACCCACGAGCAACAATTCGATGCCGCAACCGTCGAAAATTTCGGCCATCATGGTGTCGTAGGCGGTGAGCATCGCGAACTTCGCGCCACTGTCTTTGGCCTTCTGAAGATGGTGAATACGGATCTTTGCCGGTGAGGATTGTGGTTCCGAAACATATGGTTTGGCCATAGGAAAACCTTAGCGCACTTGGGTTTGCGGTGTGCCGCGGTTCATCTACGGCCCAATGCCGTTCAGAACGTATAGGCTTACTTTAAAACCATGCTGCTTCGCGCCGCTGCGGAGCTTTGGACAAGTCTTGAGTCGAAGGTGGTGGATGATGGATCGCCAACAGGAATTCGTGTTGCGCACTATTGAGGAACGAGACGTGCGCTTTGTGCGATTGTGGTTCACCGACGTCGTCGGTTCGCTGAAGTCGGTGGCTCTGGCCCCGGCGGAAGTGGAAGACGCCTTCGAGGAGGGGCTGGGCTTTGATGGTTCCTCCATCGAGGGTCTGTCGCGCATTTACGAATCCGACATGTTGCTGCAGCCGGACCCCTCCACCTTTCAGCTACTGCCGTGGCGCGGCGAGGTCGAGCCGACCAGCCGCATGTTCTGCGACATCCTTACCCCGGAGGGTACCCCCTCGAACGCCGATCCACGCCATGTGCTCAAGCGGCAGTTGAATGAGGCCTCCGATATGGGCTTCACCTGCTACACGCACCCGGAGATCGAGTTCTACCTGCTGCATTCGGCGAATCTCGATAAGCAGGGACGCCCGCAGCCGATCGATAATGGCGGCTACTTTGATCATGTGCCCGACGGGGTCGGGCAGGACTTCCGCCGCTCCTCGGTAACCACCCTCGAAGCCTTGGGTATTTCGGTGGAGTTTTCGCACCACGAGAACGGGCCGGGGCAGAACGAAATCGACTTGCGCTATGCGGACGCCCTGCAAACCGCGGACAACATCATGACCTTCCGTACCGTCATCAAGGAGATGGCGATGCAGAAGGGGATCTACGCGACCTTCATGCCCAAGCCCTTTACCGAGCACCCGGGCAGTGGCATGCACACGCACTTCTCGCTGTTCGAGGGCGACGAGAACGCCTTCTTCGAGGCCGGACGCGAATACCAGCTCTCCGACGTGGCCCGCTCCTTTATCGCCGGCATCTTGCGTCACGCACCGGAATTGACCGCGGTCACCAACCAGTTCGTGAACTCCTACAAGCGCCTGTGGGGCGGGGGAGAAGCCCCGAGCCACCTGTCGTGGGGGCACAACAACCGCTCGGCCCTGGTGCGTGTGCCGCTTTACAAGCCCGGCAAGGGGCAAAGCGCTCGCGTGGAGTACCGCGGTATCGACTCGGCCGCTAACCCGTACTTGGCCTACGCCTGCCTGCTCGGAGCCGGCCTGAAGGGTATCCGTGAGGGCTACGACCTGGAGGATCCGACCGAGGATGACGTGTGGAGCCTGTCCACCGCCGAGCGTCGCGCCTCGGGCCACCACCCGCTACCGGGTTCGCTGCATGATGCGCTGAAGGCGATGGAAGAATCCGAGCTGATGGCCGAGGTCCTCGGTGAGCAGGTCTACAACTCCTTCATCGCCAACAAGCGCGCCGAATGGGAAGCGTACCGTCAGGAAATCAGCCCCTTCGAGCTGAACCGGTATCTGGGAATTCTGTAGGCGGCGGCGATGGCAGAGTCACCGGTCCGCTCACTGATCAACGCCGGCTTCGGCGACACCGAACGCGCCCAACGGTTCCTGGCCTCCCCGGAACTCGAAGGGCTCGACCAGCAGAACCTGCTTACCGCGCTATCGCACGCCCCGGATCCAGACCAGGCGTTGTTACTGGCCCTGCGTCTGGTGGAACGCCACCCGCAGGCACGCGAGATCTTCGCCGAACCGGAAACCGGGCTGGCGTTGATCCGTTTGCTCGGGTCCTCCTCGGCGCTTGGCGAGTTCCTGATTCGCTGTGATGAGGCCTTGGCCGATGTGCGTATCGCCCCACCGGCGGATTTCGTGGCCACCGACGCCGAGCTGCTGCGTGAACGGCTGCTCGAGTCCGTGCAGGCTCAAGAAAGCGAGCACGGGCACCAGATCGCCGGGCTGACCGGCGCCGAGGCACGCCAAGCATTGCGCGTGGCCTACCGCCGCGGCCTTTTGGATCTGGCCTATCGCGACGTGAATTGTGTCGACCCGCAGGATGCTCTGCCACAGGTGGCTGCCGAGCTGGCCGACCTCGCCGCGGCCGCGCTGGACGCCGCGCTGGCGGTGGCCCGCGCCGAACTTGCCGGCCAGTTCACCGCGCAGCATGTTGACGCGGTCAACGTGGCGGTGATTGGCATGGGCAAATGCGGGGCCCGCGAGCTGAACTACATCTCCGACGTCGACGTGATCTACGTGCACAGCAGCCTGCCGTTGATCGACGAGGACACTGCCGCGCAGATCGCCGTGGCCATCTGCTCCAACGCCGCGAAGGCCATCATGGCGCCGGGCCCGGAGCCGATGTTGTGGGAAGTCGATGCGAACCTGCGGCCCGAAGGCAAGGACGGGGTGCTTTCGCGCACGCTGTCCTCGCACGAGGCCTACTACCAGCGTTGGGCGCAGTCTTGGGAGTTCCAGGCACTGCTCAAGGCCCGCGCCATCGCCGGTGACCGGGATCTGGGCTCCGCCTACGAACGAATGGTCAACCCCTTTGTCTGGTCCAGCCCGGAACGCGAAGGCTTCGTGGAGTCGGTGCAGAAAATGCGCCGTCGCGTCACCGACCACATTCCCAAGGACGAGGTGAACTGGCAGATCAAGCTCGGCCCCGGCGGGCTGCGCGATGTGGAGTTCACCGTACAGCTGCTGCAGTTGGTGCACGGCCGGGTCGACGCGGACATTCAGGTGCCGACCACAACGCTGGCGATCGACGCGCTCAGCCGCATCGGGTACATCGGACGCCAAGATGCTCAAGACTTTGCCGACGCTTACCGCTTCCTGCGCCTGCTGGAACACCGTATACAGCTCAGCCAGTTGCGGCGCACCCACTTGATGCCCCGCGCCGAACAGGCCCAGCGGGTGCTGGCCCGCGCCATCCGTCCTGCCGGGGACCTGAGCGCCACCAGCCCGGAGAAACTCCTCAAACGCTGGAACGCCACTAAACGCCTGGTCCGGCGGCTGCATGAAGCCATTTTCTATCGTCCACTGCTGGTTTCCAGTTCGAATCTTTCGGCCGACGATGTCAGGCTGACCCCGGAATCCGCCCAAGCGCGCCTGCGTGCCCTAGGCTACCTGGATCCCAAGGCGGCCATGCGTCATATCGAGGCGCTGATTGGGGGAGTCTCACGCCGCTCCTCGCTCCAGCGCCAACTGCTGCCGGTGCTCTTGGATTGGTTCGCCCGCGGGGTGGACCCCGATGCCGGGCTGCTCGGGTTCCGCCGGATTAGCGAATCCCTGGGCAAGAGCCACTGGTTCCTCGGAATGTTGCGCGATACCAACACCGCCGCCGAACGATTGTGCGCCCTGCTGTCCAATACGCGCTTCCTGACGGATCTGCTGGCCAACGAGGCTTCCGCGGCGGCCTGGTTAGGCAACGACGCGGCGCTACGCCCGCTGACCCTGCAGGCCCTCACGCAGCAAAACGAAGCGATTATTCAGCGCGCCAAGCAACCCGAGGCCGCGGTGCGGCAAATCCGCCTGATCCGCCGCCGCGAGGTACTGCGTGTCGCACTGGCCGACGGCGCCGAATTACTCGACGTTAGCCAGGTCGGTGCGGCCCTGAGCGACATCGACGCGGCGATGATGGATGGGATCCTGCGGGTGCTGATGATCGTCGATCAGCGCGAACACGGCGAACATGCCAGTGTGGCGGTGATCGCCATGGGCCGTCAGGGTGGTCGCGAGATCGGCTACGGGTCGGATGCCGACGTCCTCTTGGTGCAGCGTCCGCTGCCAGGGGCCGACGCGCAGAAGGCGCAGGAGCAGGCATTGCGCGTGTGCACCGAACTCTTGGCATGGTGTTCGCGTCCGCTCAAGCCCGCCATTCCCGCCGAGGTCAAGCTCAAGGTCGACTCCGATTTGCGGCCCGAGGGGCGGACCGGATCGCTGGTGCGATCCCTCGAGAGCTATGCCAGCTACTACGACCGGTGGGTCGAACCCTGGGAACGGCAGGCCCTGCTCCGGGCGCGCCCCTTTGCCGGTGACATGGAGCTAGCCGCGGACTTCATCGACCTGATCGAACCGGTTCGTTATGAGCGGGCGCTCAGCGAGAGCGAAGTCAAGGAGATCCGCAAGATCAAGGCCCGCGTGGAATCCGAGCGCTTGCCGCGTGGTGCCGATCCGACGCGGCATCTGAAGCTAGGACGAGGTTCGCTTTCCGACGTTGAATGGCTCGTACAGCTCTACCAGCTGCAACATGCTAGCGAGCACCCGCAGCTGCGCACTCCCTCCACGCTGCAGGCGCTGGCCGCGCTGGCCGACCTTGAGCTACTGACCGATCAGGATGCCCTGGAGCTGAGCGACGCATGGACGCTGGCCACCCGGGTGCGTAGCGCGGAGATCATCACCGCCGGTCGCACCAGCGACGTTTTGCCGCGCTCCGCGCGCGATATGGAGGCCGTGGGCCGCTGGTGCCGCTACGAGCCGGGCCACGGGCACGAACTAGAGGAGGACTATCTGCGGGTGACCCGACACTCCCGTGCGGTCTTCGAGCGTCTCTTCTACGGTTTCGACGACTAACCCTACAGTTCGGCCGGTTGGAGCCGATGCTCGAGATCCGGCCACGTAACGTGCACGCGGGCACTGGGCAGCAGCGCCTTGGCGGCGAGCCGATCGGTCAGAACGATACCGTGTGGGGACACCTCCAGAATGCTCAGAACGGCGCCGTCGGTCAGCCTCCATGGTTCGGAGAGTTCGCACAGACCGCGTTCGAGGAGTCGTTCTTCCCCTGCCAGGTAGTCACAGGCGTCGCCAACGACATGCCCGAGCACATTACGCGGTTGTACCCGCGCGTAGTCCTCACGCAGCGCCTCGAGATAACCCACCACCTCGCGGTCCGCTCGGCGCACGGAGACCCAGCCGCTGGGTAGCTGTTCATTCATGCAGGCCGCCTTTCCATCGTGTGTCGACTGGGGTGATGCCATGCGAACGGCCGCACCCTTGAGCGCACCAACATGCTCGCTCGCTACGGCTTAGCCTAGGGTTGTTCGCTCCACAAATAAAAATCCGCCCGGATCGTTCCCTGCGGTGCAGGACACGATCCGGGCGGATACGCTGTTGACCAGCTGAAGACTAGCCCACGGGGCTAATTAGCAGCCGTAGTACAGCTCAAACTCGTATGGGTTCGGGCGCAGGCTCAGTGGCTTGATCTCGTTTTCACGCTTGTACTCGATCCAGGTGCGGATCAGGTCCTCGGTGAACACGCCACCTTCGAGCAGGAACTCGTAGTCCTCCTCGAGCGCCTTCAGAGCCTCTTCGAGGTTCTCCGGAGCGCGCTGGATGTCCTTGGCCTCTTCGGCCGGCAGCTCGTAGAGGTCCTTGTCGATCGGGTCAGCCGGCTCGATGCGGTTCTTGATGCCGTCCAGACCGGCCATCAGCTGTGCAGCGAAGGCCAGGTACGGGTTCGAGGAACCATCCGGTGCGCGGAACTCGATGCGCTTGGCCTTCGGGTTCGAACCGGTGATCGGGATACGGATACCGGCCGAGCGGTTACCCTGCGAGTACACCATGTTGACCGGTGCCTCGAAGCCCTTGACCAGACGACGGTAGGAGTTCACGGTCGGGTTGGTGAAGGCCAGCACGGCCGAAGCGTGCTTGAGCAGACCACCAATGTACCAGCGGGCGGTGTCGGACAGGCCGGCGTAGCCCTTCTCGTCGTAGAACAGCGGTTCGCCGTTGTTCCACAGCGACTGGTGCACGTGCATGCCCGAGCCGTTGTCACCGAAGACCGGCTTCGGCATGAAGGTGGCGGACTTGCCCCAAGCGTCGGCAACGTTCTTCACCACGTACTTGAACAGCATCAGCTGGTCAGCGGCGTGGACCATGGTGTTGAACTTGTAGTTGATTTCGGCCTGACCGGCGGCGCCGACCTCGTGGTGGCTGCGCTCGACCTCAAGGCCCACGTTGTCCAGTTCGATGCAGATCGCATCGCGCAGGTCGGCCTGCTTGTCGGTCGGGGAGACCGGGAAGTAACCGCCCTTGAAGGGGGTCTTGTAGCCCTGGTTGCCGCCCTCTTCCTTACGCCCGGTGTTCCACGGGGCTTCGTCGGAGTCGACCTTGTAGAAAGAGCCCTGCGGGGTGGATGCGTAGCGGACGTCTTCGAAGATGAAGAACTCTGCCTCGGGGGCGAAGAATGCGGTGTCGGCGATGCCGGTGGACTCCAGGTAGGCCTCGGCGCGCTCGGCCACACCACGCGGATCGCGGTGGTATGGCTCACCGGTGCGTGGGTTCACGATCGAGAAGTTGAACGCAAGGGTCTTCTCCATGCGGAACGGATCGATGAAACCGGTGGTGACATCAGGAATCAGCTGCATATCGGATTCCGAGATTCCGGCGAAGCCACGGATGGAGGAACCGTCGAAGAGCTGGCCGTTGACGAAGAAGTCCGCGTCTACGGACTTGGCTGGAACATTGAAGTGCTGCTGCACGCCAGGTAGATCGGTGAACCGGATGTCCACGAACTTGACGTCTTCATTGGCGATGTAGGCCAGGGCTTCTTCAGGACTGGAAAACATGTGGAGTGAACTCCCTGTTGAGTTGTGGGTGACGGTAAGCGGTAGCCGCGGTGGTGCCGCGGTACGCCTGCTTACAAAGTAACAATACCCAGTTTCCGTTTCGGAGCGGTGTCTCTATTGTTTCCAATGCGTTACAGAAACGCGCTCGGCGTAATTTCTTGCCGCCTTGGCAGCCTCGGGGCTCGCAAAGCCTCCGCCTAGCCTCGGGCGTTAAACTAGGGGAGTGGAACGTAAAGATTTTGGATCGTGGCTTGAAGGCCCGCCGCAGCTCAATTCCCAGCAGTGGCCCGGCGAACGCTTGGGCCGCCCAGACAAGGGACCGGGGTCGGTCGCGCGCTTTGGGCGTCGGCTCGGCGCGCTGGTGATCGATTGGCTGATCGCTATGGCCGTAAGCGCCTGGCTCTTCCAATCAGATTCATTAGCCACCTTGCTGATATTCTGCGGGCTACAGATCTTTATGGTCGGCCTCTTTGGTCATTCCATCGGTCACCGGCTGTTCGGGATGCAGGTGCAATCCATGGACGGTGGGCCCATCAAGCCGTGGAGCGGTGCGTTGCGTTCGGTCCTATTGTGCATGGTGATTCCGGTACTTTTTAGCGACGCCGACCAACGTGGATTTCACGACCGGGCGGGAAACAGCATTCTTGTAGTTATCAAATAGCCGTTCTCTAGAACCTATGCAAACAGGTCTTAGGTAACCTGATGCTGTCTAGTTCCTGCATCATCGAGACCGTTTGTCGGTACCAAGCCATCTGACTCAGTGCCGGCAGAGGCGAAGAGCTCTCCACAGGCTGACACCGAGGAACTCCCGGCATACACGGCGAGATTAATCGCCGCGTTAAGATCACGATCATGCGTTGCGCCACAGGCCTCGCAAGCCCAGGCCCTCACATGCAATGCCATAGTGCGCGTGGTTTTTGCGCCACAAGCACTGCACGTTTTCGAGGACGGGAACCAGCGATCGGCAACAATCAGCGTTGTATTGCGATCACGTGTTTTGTAGTCGAGCTGGCGACGGAATTCACCAAAAGAGGCATCCGCGATCGACAGGGCTAGACGGTGATTCTTCATCATCCCGCTCACGTTGAGATCTTCAATCACGATCCGGTCATGTGCATCGGCAAGACCGGTGGTGAGCTTATGTATCCAGTCATGACGGGCGTTGGCGACCCTTTGGTGAATCGTGGCCACCTTTCGACGTGCTTTGGCACGGTTCTTCGACCCCTTGGCCGTACGTGCCAGGCTCTGCTGGGCGCGTTTGAGCGAACGCTGAGCGTTGCGCAGCGCACGGGGCACCTGATGACGTGTACCGTCAGAGACCACGTACTCGCGCACCCCAAGGTCAACACCAACCGTGCTGACTGGGACGGTGGGGACTAGCGGGTCAGTGACGTCGCAACTAATACTGGCGTACCAGTGGCCAGCTCGTTTCGAGATAGTTACCGAGATGAGTTTGGCGTTCTCAAAGCGGACCGCTTCACGCATCCGAACCCACCCGATGTTCGGTACGCGCAAACGTTTGCCCTCGATGCGGAACTGTCCAGAGGAAAGACGGAACGACTCAGCGCTCACGCCTTTCTTCTTGAAGGTCGGGTGTTTGGCGCGGCCGGCGAAGAAGTTTTTGAACCCCACGCCAAGAGCGATGATTGCTTCTTGCGGGGCGCATTTCGTAGACTCCAACATCCATGGGAACTCGGTTCGTTTGATCCGGTTCAGTTCACGGCGCAACGCGTACTGTGACGGGGCTGGCAGGGAAGGATCAGCCAAGCGGGCTGCGTACTGCTGATTCCAGTGGGCGAGGGCCCAGTTGTAGGCGAAGCGTGCGGTCCCTGCCGCACGCGTCAACCCGGTAGCTTGCACGTTGGTTGGGTCTAGGGCAATCTTATGCGCACGGTGCATCCTCCACCCCCTTAAACCGTTGCCGAGGCTATGTCTTCATGGTCGCAAACGGTACCGACACTTTGGAGCGGCTAGGCGGATCGTTCGCGGCTCTCAGGGCGGGTTAACTGCCGGCCTGGTGCTATCGGTGACGCGGCTGCTGGGAGCGTCTAGGACGGTCTTGCCTCTCAAGTCGTTTCTACTGTTCATTTTGATATCGTATGGCCCCGCTTAGGAGGTGACACCAAACAGCACGAAACCCCGTTGCGGGCACAGAAAACGCAGAGGGTGGGAACCATAAATGGTTCCCACCCTCTGCGTTTTAGCTGCTTTAGCGGCCGCGCATTGCCCGGCGGTTCGGACGGACCTTCGTCGGGTCAACTCCCTTAGGGATCGGCATCCGGTTCATGCTCAACGTGGTCAATCGCTTGTCCACGGCACTGACCTCAAGCTTGGTGATGGCCTTTGGAAGCTTCTTCATTTCCTTGCCCACGTTGGCCAGGCTCGTCTGTCCCTCGGCGCTACCGGCGTTGATCACGTGGATCGGGACGTTCGGGAGCACACGGCCAATGCGTTTGCGTTCGGAGCTGACCAAATCCCGTACCCGGTTCGTGGGACCCTCGGTAACCAGCACTACGCCTGGTCGTCCGATGGCCAGGAATACGATGTCCTGGTGGCGGTTAGCCGCAATCGGCTCATCCTTCAGAATCCAGCCGCGACGCAGCACGCTCATGGCGGCACCGGCGGCACCGGGGCGGCCTTCCAGCTGCGTGAAGGCGGCCTTTTCGGCGCGACGCGACATGACAAACATGGCGGCAAGCAGAGCCACCGGGATCGCGATGATCAGCATCGTGATCCAGTTATTGATCAACAGACCGATCAGCAGACCCACGGCAATGACAGCGACAGCCGCCAGAACCATCCACCATACGACCATCGGGTCGGAGCGGCGGGTCATCTGGAAGACCTGACCGATTTGCTTCAATCGACCGGGTTCTTTGGTAGTTTTCTCTGCTTTTGGTTTACGCGAGAACAGGCCGCGCTTCTTCGCGGATGCCTCGCCGTCGGTGTTTTTGGCCATAGTGATCTCATTCTACGCGAAATTTGCATTGACCGCTGTGCGCGGTCGAATCGAGGCGGCCGCGGGGATGGCGCTCCGAGACATAGTAGGTCCCCGGCTCCCTGTATGGGAATGCCGGGGACCAACCAAGTGCTACAAGGGTGCCTACTGCGCGATCAGCGAGGAAGCTTCCTGTCGAGTGTTACCCGAGGATTCGATATGAGCCAGGGCTTCCGGGATCTCACGTCCCTTCTTGCGCATGGCTCCGGCCCACAAGCGGCCGGCGCGATACGAGGAACGGACCAGCGGGCCGGACATAACACCGTTGAAGCCCAGCTCTTCGGCTTCCTGCTGGAGCTCCAAGAACTCCTGGGGCTTCACCCAACGATCCACTGGGAGGTGGCGTTCGGTCGGGCGCAGGTACTGGGTGATCGTCAACAGGTCGCAACCCGCTTCGTACAGGTCACGCATCGCCTCGGAGATCTCTTCACGGGTCTCACCCATGCCGAGAATGAGGTTGGACTTGGTGATCAGTCCGCGCTTGTGGCCGTGGGTGATGACATCCATCGAGCGCTCGTAACGGAACGCTGGACGAATGCGCTTGAAAATGCGGGGCACGGTTTCGACGTTGTGTGCGTAAACCTCGGGGGCGGAGTCGCAGATCGCGTCCAGATGCTCGGGCTTACCGGAGAAGTCGGGGATCAACAGTTCGACACCGGTATTCTCATTGAACTGGTGGATCCGGCGCACGGTCTCGGCGTACAACCAGACGCCTTCGTCCTCGAGATCGTCGCGGGCTACACCGGTGACGGTGGCGTAGCGTAGATCCATCTTTTTCACGCTCATCGCGACCTTGAACGGCTCCGAGCGATCCAGCGCGGCTGGCTTGCCAGTGTCGATCTGGCAGAAGTCACAGCGGCGGGTACATTCCGAGCCGCCAATGAGGAAGGATGCTTCGCGGTCTTCCCAGCACTCAAAGATGTTCGGGCAGCCTGCTTCCTCGCAGACGGTGTGTAGACCTTCGGTTTGGACGAGCTTTTTCAGGCCCACGTATTCCGGGCCGATGTTCAGCTTGGCTTTGATCCAGTCGGGCTTACGCTCCACTGGGGTCTGGGAGTTTCGCTTCTCGACGCGTAGTAGCCGGCGACCTTCTGGTTCGACGCTCATAGTCTGATCTTTCTGGGGTTCAGGATTAAACAACTTGCGGTGACAGGAGGTGCTCAAGCTCCTGCTGGACGCGATCAACAACGTCGCTCGGCGAAACTTCACGGCCGAGCTCTGCAGATATCGTGGTGACTCCGGCATCGCTGATGCCGCACGGAATGATCTGCTCGTATGGTGCGAGGGAGTTTGAACAGTTCAAGGCGAAACCGTGCATGGTGACGCCATGATTGATCCGGATTCCGATGGCGGCAATTTTGCGGTCTTCACCACCGTCGCGGCTTGGCACCCAGACTCCCGAGCGCCCCTTGACTTGAATGGTCTCGATTCCCAGGTCCTTCAGCACATTCATCAGCGCCTCTTCGAGGGTCTCTACGTAGCGGCGGATGGCATTGATCTGCTTGAGTTTTACGATGGGATAGCCAATGAGCTGGCCGGGTCCGTGCCAGGTCAACTGGCCGCCACGGTCAACATCGACTACCGGCGTACCGTCCTGAGGCAGGTCTTCCGGTTCGGTGCGTCGCCCGGCGGTGTACACAGCTTCGTGCTCAAGGAAAAGTACCCTGGGGCTACGCTGATCCGCGGCAACCTCGTCATGCAGACTCTTTTGGTAGTCCCATGCTTGCAGATATGGAATGTAGGTCGTGCCCAGACCGACTCGTTCGAATTCGATCGTCATGATCGATACCCTACGCCCAAGCGGTGGAGCCCGGCCAATTGGGACCGCAAATGCTAACGCTGTGGATATCCGCGGCGGACAACGGGCAATCGCGCTATACCGGTGGAATGGACACGTTAGAGCACGGACTTGCCTGGCCGCAAGCCGAAGGATACGACACAATAGGGCCCTTAAGTGCCAAGTCACCCGCAAATGTTTGGCTACTTCGGAGGGTCGAAGACCAAGTATATTTTGCGCTCAAGACCACCACTGAGTCCGAGGCGGTAGGCACATTGATCCAAGACGGGGTTCAGGTGCAACACGAGTATGCGGTTGAAGTTTACGGATTGTTGAACACCCAACTTGGTGCTGGAGTGCTGATGGAGTATTGTCCGGGCGGCAGTCTTCACGCCCTACTGTCGCAACGGCCCCCAATGAGCCTCGGAGAATGCGTGACGGCGCTGGCTCCGATCGCTCAGCGCTTGGCGGCAATGCATGCACAGGGACATGCCCATGGTGACGTATCGCCGGGCAATATCTTGTTGACCGCCAAGGGCAAACCTAAACTGATCGACTTTCAGGAGCTCGGTGGTACGTTCGGAAGCACTTCGGGCGCTGGAACACCGGGCTTCATAGCGCCCGAGATACTCACCGGTCAGGAACCAACCGGTGCGCAGATCGGGAGCGCTGACGTCTATGCGCTCGCTGCCTGCGTTTGGTACTTGCTCTCCGGTCAGGTGCCGGCGGCACCGGAGCACAGGGCGCCGATCACGGCAGTTTTTCCCGATCTGCCAGAGCTCGTGCACCAGCTTCTATGCGATGCCCTCAGCGAGGATCCTGAGCAGCGCCCCTCGGCTGAGCATTTCGCCCGGCAGCTTTTCGCCTGCGCACAAGCCGAAGCCATTGACTGGACCAACTGTGTACCCGCCCAAGCCACGCAGTTCATGGAGACCGTTCATCCACCGTGTGCCACACCGGACAAGATACGAGCCCGGCGCCCGAGGGGTAGAGCGGGCACTCGACCAGCAAGGACTGATGACAAGAACCAGTCAGGGTGGAGCATCCCGAGGCTTCGACAGACTCCGGGCAGGAAGCGGCTGGTGGCCGCCGTGATGCTCGCGGTAGTGGCTGTCGGCGTCACGAGCTTCACGGCCCTGCGCTACCTGCCCACGGAAGTGCATGCTCAGGGGCCCGAACTTGCCGAAAACGTACCCGATGGCCGATGTCAGGTCGGTGACGGCGGAATCATTCCGGAGTGTGCCAACGCGGTGGACGGCTTGGTGACGCAGGTAATCGACCTGTCGCGCCGTCGCGACCAAGCCTTGGCCGGATTGGATCAGCGCGCACTGCGTGACCTTTATGCGCAGGGTTCACAGCAGTTGGAACGGGACCTGGCCACAGTCGAGCAGTTACGGAGTTTAGGCTTCAAGATTCAAGGCCTGAGCACACAACTTAGTGACATTGAATTTATTGCCCGAGGTCCGCAGAATCGCGCGGTGCTCAATGCCACGAGCGCCCAACCCAGTTACAGCTATGTGGACCGGGAAGGGCAGGTGTTGCATACGGTCGAGGGATTGGCCGGGGAGCAGATCACCCTCACGATTCAGTGGGAAGACCAGCGGTGGAAAATCGGCGATGTGCTCAGCCGGGGGAATTAAACGGAAAGGGGACCTCGTGACGAGGTCCCCTTGGCGTGCGGTGCCGCAATGACTAGTGCCAGAGTACAGCGATCGCGATGTTGATCAGGGCCAAACCACCCGTGGCGTGGGCGATGCCGGTCGAAACTTCGGCGCCTGCCTTCACCTTTTTACGACCCAGGAAGGCCGCGACGACGATGGCGATGGCAATCAATAGCTTGACGCCAATCTTGAAGTGGTTCAGTTCCCCGTCCCAGGGGCTGAGACCCATTTCGGTCAGTGCCACCAAGGCCAGACCGGTAATCAGCTGAGTCAGCGCACCGTACCATTGCCATACGTTGACGGTAGGGGTCTTGAAGTTGGCCAACCATCCGCCGAAAATGGCCGCGGCGCCAAGAATGTGCAGAAAAACCAAAAGGGAATAGAGGAAGCTCATACACTCAATCCTAGGTCATGTTCGACGTGCTGTAGAAACGCGCGGGGCCCGTGATCGAATTGCTTCGATCACGGGCCCCGCGCCAGGACAAATCAACCTTTACAGGCCGAGATCACCCTCGAAAGCGCCGCCTTCAAGACGTGCCTTGACGGTCTGCAGGAAGCGACCGGCGTCGGCGCCGTCAACGATGCGGTGATCGTAGGTCAGCGACAGGTACATCATCTGGCGGATGGCGATGACGTCGTTGCCTTCGGCGTCGGTGATAACGACCGGGCGCTTGACGATGGTGCCGGTACCCAGGATGGCAACCTCAGGCTGGTTGATGATCGGGGTGTCGAACAGGGCCCCTACCGAACCAATGTTGGTGATGGTGAAGGTGCCACCGGACAGCTCGTTCGGACCGATCTTGTTACCGCGGGTACGGGCGGCGACATCGGCGATCTTGCTGGCCAGACCGGCGAGGTTCAGGTCGCCAGCGTTGGAAACGACCGGAACCAGCAGGCCCTTCTCGGAATCTACCGCGAAGCCCAGGTGCTCGGCGTTGTGGTAGGTGATCTCCTGCTTGTCCTCGTCGTAGTTTGCGTTCAGCGACGGGTGCTGCTTCAGTGCTTCGGCAACGGCCTTGGCGATGAACGGCAGGTAGGTCAGGTTCACACCGTTGGTGGCCTTGAAGCCAGCCTTGGCAGCCTTACGCAGGTTGGCCACGCGAGTCATGTCGACTTCCTGGACCTGAGTCAGCTGAGTCGAGGTGTCCAGCGATTCGCGCATGCGGCGGGCGATGACCTGGCGGATGCGAGGAGCCTTGACGGTGGTGCCACGTAGTGAGGAAGCTTCGACGGCCGGAGCTGCCTTGGCAGCTGGAGCGGCGGGTGCGGCCGGTGCCGGGGCTGCTGCGGCGGCTTCCTTGGCGGCCACTGCGTCCAAAACGTCCTGCTTGCGGATGCGTCCGCCGACACCGGTGCCGGTGACCGAAGCAATGTCGATGCCGTGCTGGTTAGCCAGTCGGCGTACCAGCGGGGTGACGTAGCCCGAATCGTTGCCAGCAGGCGCCTCGGAGGCCGGTGCGGCAGGGGCTGCAGGAGCAGCAGGTGCTGCCGGAGCCGGCGCCGGAGTTGCCGGGACATCGGCAGCCGGTGCTTCGGCGGCAGGAGCCTCGGTCTTGGCCGGAGCTTCAGACTTTGCCGGTGCTTCGGACTTGGCTGGAGCAGCCGGTTCCGGGGTGGACTCGGCAGCCGGAGCGGCACCAGCGGCACCGATGACTGCCAGAACCGAACCGACCTCAGCCGTTTCGTCCTCGGAAACGCGAATCTCTAGCAGGGTGCCGGCCACGGGGGACGGAACCTCGGTGTCGACCTTATCGGTGGAAACCTCAAGCAGCGGCTCGTCAACAGCTACCTCGTCGCCGACTTCCTTCAGCCAGCGGGTGACGGTACCTTCGGTAACCGACTCGCCCAGGGCGGGGAGGGTGACTTCGGTACCCGAGGCTTCGCCGCCAGCAGCGGGTGCAGCCGGTGCCTCAGCGGCTGGTGCTTCTTCAGCCTTGGCCGGAGCTTCCTCAGCGGCAGGTGCTTCCTCGGCGGCTGGCGCGTCCGAGCCCGAATCCGAACCGGAACCATCGCCGATGCGAACGAGCGGGGCGCCAACTTCGGCTTCCTCGTCTTCGCCAACAAAAATTTCCTCGATGACGCCGGCAACCGGCGATGGAACCTCGGTGTCGACCTTATCGGTGGAAACCTCAACTAACGGTTCGTCAACCTCTACGCGGTCGCCGACCTGCTTCAGCCAGCGGGTTACCGTACCTTCGGTAACGCTTTCGCCCAGTGCGGGCAGGTTTACGGTTTCAGACATCTTCCCGTATCTCCTCAGTTTTCAAAGCTTTGATGATGACCGGCTGTTCCCGCTCTGCGTCGTGGACGTGGCGGTACGGTCGGCCGAAATTGAGAGGCGTGCCTCTGAGCCTAGTGCACGAAGTAGCGCGCCGGATAAAACGCGCTACTTCGTGACTTATGGCACGTGACTAGCCGTGCAGCGGCTTGCCGGCCAAGGCCAAGGCGGCCTCACCCAGCGACTCGTTCTGCGTCGGGTGGGCGTGGATAAGCTGAGCCACGTCCTCCGGGTAGGCTTCCCAGTTCACGATGAGCTGGGCTTCGCCGATCTGCTCACCGATGCGGCCGCCGATGCCGTGCACGCCGACGATCGGGCCGTTCTTGACGCGAACCATCTTGATCAGACCGCTGGTGCCGAGGATCGAAGACTTACCGTTGCCGGCCAGGTTGTACTCGGTGGTTTCAATCTGGTCCTCACCGAACTTCTCCTTAGCCTTTGGCTCGGAGTAACCCACCGACGCGATTTCAGGCTCGCAGAAGGTGACCTTCGGGATGTTGATGTCCTCGACGATGGTCGGCTTCTGGCCAGCGATTTCCTCGGCAACGAAGATGCCGTGCTGGTAACCGCGGTGTGCCAGCTGCACGCCGGGAACGATGTCGCCCACGGCGTAGATGTTGCCAACACCGGTGTGCAGGCGCTCGTTGGTGATAACAAAACCACGGTCGATGGTGATGCCCTGCTCTTCGAAGCCCATGTTTTCGGTGACCGGGCCGCGGCCTACGGCCACGAGCACGACGTCGGCCTCGAGGGTCTTGCCGTCGGCCAGGTGAACCTTGACGCCGTTGGCGTCCTGCTCGACCTTTTCGAAGAACACGCCGGTGTTGAACTTGATGCCTCGCTTCTTGAAAGCACGCTCAAGGTTCTTGATGATGGCCGGGTCCTCGTTCGGAACCAGCGACGGCAGACCTTCGACGATGGTGACATCGACACCGAAGGAGTTCCAGACGGAGGCGAACTCGACACCGATGACGCCGCCACCGAGCACGATGGCGCTCTTCGGCAGGGTCTCCATGTTCAGGGCTTCGGTGCTGGTCAGCACGCGGCCACCGATTTCCAGACCGAAGGTCTTGGAGGTGGAGCCGGTGGCCAACACAATGTTCTTGCCCTTGTAGGCGACACCGTCAACGTCAATGGTGTCCTGGCCAACCAGGCGGCCGTTGCCGTTGATGACGGTGATCTTCTTCATCTTTAGCAGGCCGGATAGGCCCTTGTGCTTGCCAGCGACGATGCCGTCCTTGTAGCTGCGCACGCCAGCCAAGTCAATGGACTCCAGGCTGGTGTGAATGCCGTACTTCGCGCCTTCGCGGGCGTTTTCTGCCAGCTCAGCGGCGTGCAGGTAGGCCTTGGTGGGAATGCAACCGGTGTGCAGGCAGGTGCCGCCGACCTTGTCGCGTTCGATCAAACCAACGGAGAAGCCCAACTGGACGGCGCGTAGCGCCACCGAGTATCCAGCGGATCCACCGCCGAGGATGAGGACATCAAATTCTTGCGTTGCTGCCGATTCGGCCACGTGAACGCTCCCTCGTAATAGCTATAGTATGGTCGGCGTTCGCCGGCCAGAGGATCGGGTCGCAGATGGCGAAGTGCCCTGTCAGGCTCTTCGCATTCATCCGCTGGTGATGTTTCAGAACTTACCTTAGCCCCGTTGGCGCCCGTGAGTCATCTTTGGGTAGCAAGCTCACGGCTAAATGCGGTGTGGAACACGAAACCCGGTGTGGAACGGAGTTTCGCTCCGCCCACACCGGGTCGATCTCACGCCAAGGGGCGTCGGCTCAACGCGTTAGCCGGCCAAGGTTGCCGCGTACTGCACAAGGGTGCGCACCTGGCTGCCGGTACCGTTCTTCGGGGTGTAACCCCATGCTGAACCTTCGTTGAAGGCCGGGCCCGCGAAGTCGATATGTGCCCACGGAATCTGCTGGCCGTCGACCTCGCCGACGAATTCCTGCAGGAAGGCCGCGGCGGTCATCATCCCACCCATGCGTTCGCCGATGTTGGCCAGATCGGCGACCTCCGAGTCGAGGCTCGGGCGCAGCTGCTCCGGAATTGGCATGGGCCACGCAAGTTCGCCCACGGTGTTTGACGCCTCGATGAGCGCATCGCGCACGGACTCGGTGCCCATCACGCCGGCGGTCCGAAGACCAAGGGCGAGCATCTGGGCGCCGGTGAGCGTGGCGATGTC
The DNA here is from genome assembly GCF_048457885.1 of Glutamicibacter endophyticus. NCBI lineage: Bacteria > Bacillati > Actinomycetota > Actinomycetes > Micrococcales > Micrococcaceae > Glutamicibacter > Glutamicibacter endophyticus. Next base: position 2,203,649 of record NZ_CP174200.1, on the reverse strand, counting down.
GATGACCACATCGGGGTGCTCCTCGCTGGCAGCAACCAAACCATCGCCCATGACCAGGCGTCCCTCGGCGTCGGTGTTGAGCACCTCGACGGTCTTGCCGCCGTACATGCTGATGACATCGCCGGGGCGGGTGGCCTTGCCGCCGGGCATATTCTCGGCAAGGCACAGCCATGCGGTGACCTTGACGTCCAGGCCCAGTTCGGCAACGGCGCAGATGCTCTGGAAGACCGCCGCGGCGCCGGACATATCCGACTTCATGGCGTGCATTCCCGAGGCAGGCTTGATGGAGATGCCACCGGTGTCAAAGGTGATGCCCTTGCCGACCAAAGCTAGGTGCTTGGCCGCCTTGGCCGGTGCGTATTCGACCTTGACCAGGCGCGGTGGGCGATTAGAGCCGCCGCCGACCCCGAGCAGGCCGCCGAAACCGTCCTTGGCCAGCTTCTTCTCGTCGTACACCGTGACCTTCAGGGGCAAGGACTTGGCGTAGTCCTTTACCGCCGAGGCGAAAGATTCCGGGTACAGCTCGTTGGCCGGCGCGTTGATCAGGTCGCGGGTACCGCGCACGGCGCGGCCGATGGCTGCGGCATGCTTGAGCACCTCAATGAGGTCCTTGTCCGCTGAGCGTTCGGTGGCGATCTGTGCTTCGGACAGGGTTGGCTTGCTGCTCTTGGAAGCCACCCGGTAGTTCTCGTAGCGGTAGGCGCCGAGCGCGATACCCTCGGCCACGGCGGACACGCGAGCGGTGGTCTCGGCCGGCAGGCTGAACACCGCGGTGCTCACATTGCTCAGCTGGCGTGCGGCCGAACCTGCCGCGCGGCGGAGCAGTTCGTCGTCCAACGAGGCGTCATCGGCGACGCCAAGGCCGGTGAATGCCATAACCTTAGCCTTGGTTTCGGCCACCGGCGGGAGCAGCAGCAACTCGTCGGCCTTGCCGGTGGCGTTGATGCTAGCCAGTGAAGCTTCCACGGCGCGGGTCATTTCGGCGCTGAACGGAGATGCGGCGATTGCTACGCCGTTCTCCTGCTTGAACAAGCCCAGCACGAGGGCGTCGCTGCCCTGACGGCTGATGTCCGTGCCGATGACAGTCAACTTCAGATCGTTGGAGTTGATCACAAAATCATTCCTTACTATGCCTTTGTAGGGTTGGGGCGTGCACCCGCCAAAGTGGTCGATGATGCGACCAAGCGGGCGGTACGTACTCCGGTACTGATCGTAGTCGAGGTCGGAGCGTACGGTGCCCTAGTTCACAGTGAGCAAAGTACCCGCGGGGATAGAATGGTTCTTTGGAACCTTCGAGCCGGTGGCACCTTGCCCGGCTCGAGGCCGTGCAGAGGGAAGGAGCCAAATGTCGCAGGAGCGTCTACTGGAACTGGTCGGCGAGCGCGTCGACGATCCTGAGCTGCAGGGACTGGGCATGCTGATTTCGCTCAAGGGCGCCTCGGATGCCGGTCATCTGCACGCGCAGTTGAGCAATGGATTGCTAACCGCTTTAGATGCCGAATTGTTCGCGCGTTTCGATGCCGACGAGCTGGTTTGCTACAGCGCCCAACGCCCGCGTGTGACTTTCGTGGCCGACCACTTTGCCGGCTATCAGGCCCCGGGCATCGACATCTATTTGCTCACTGACGAACTGGGGCGGAAGTTTTGGTTCCTCACCGGCGTCGAACCCGATTTGCGGTGGGAGCGGTTCGTTAGTGAACTATGCCGCTTCGTTGATGCCTATAACGTTCCGCTGACGGCCTCGGCGGTTTCGCTACCGATGCCGGTGCCGCATACCCGGCCCATCGGAGTGACGGCTCATGGCAATCGCCAAGATCTGATCGAGAACATTTCGACCTGGTCGCCCACCGCCGAAACCCCGGCAAGCGTTACCGCGCTGCTCGAGATTCGTCTCAACGATCAGCAGCGGGACGTGGTCGGCTACTCGCTACATACCCCGCACTACCTCTCCGAATCGGAGTACCCGGCCGTTGCCGTGGCGGGTCTGGAGTACCTGGGCGCGGCCCTGAAGCTGGCCTTGCCCACCGAAAAATTGCGTGAAGCGGCCCGTCTGGTCGAGGGCCAGTTGGCCGAACAGCTGGCCAGCAGCGAAGACGTCAAGCAAATGGTCGATGGCTTCGAGGCGCGGTTCGATGCGCATGCGCACCAGCATGAACAGCGTTCCTTGCTGGTGGACGTTGACCAGGATCTGCCCGACGCAGAGCAGCTCGGGGCACGTGCCGAGGACTTCTTGGCCTCGCTTGGGGACACCGGCCCGTGGTTGGACGCGGCACACCAACGTGAGGCAGGGGAATCACCCGAATCGTGAACACGATCAAGCTCAACTCGGCGCGTTCGTGGGTAGTTTTCGTTGCCGCAGTGCTCACCTATTTATCCGCAGTAGCCCAGCGCACGAGTTTCGGAGTCGCCGGGATCGAGGCCACGGAACGCTTCACGGCCAGCGCCCAGGTGCTGGCCGCCTTCTCGGTAGTCCAGTTGATCGTCTATGCCGGGGCACAGGTGCCGGTGGGTCTTGCCCTTGACCGTTTCGGCCCGCGGCTACTGATTACCTGTGGTGCGGCCATCATGGCCCTAGGTCAGGGGATGCTGGCGGTCGCCGAAAGCGTCGGTCTGGGGTTGACCGGCCGTATCTTCGTCGGCGCCGGCGACGCGATGGTTTTCGTGTCGGTGCTCCGGCTACTGCCGATGTGGTTTTCCAGTAATCGTATTCCGCTGCTCACGCAGTTAACCGGCACCTTCGGGCAGCTCGGACAGCTAGTTAGCCTGATCCCTTTTCACGCGCTACTGGTTGCACTCGGGTGGACTCCGGCCTTTTCCATCATGTCTGGACTGGCCCTCGCAACGTTCCTGACCACTATCGCCTTCGTGCGCAATGGTCAGGACTTCGGTCACAAGGGGTCGACCGAGCGTTTACGGGCCTGGCAAGGCCTGGCGCTGGCTTGGCGGCAACCGGGCACGAAGCTGGGATTCTGGACCCACTTCACCACCGCCTTCATGTGCAATGTGTTCATGCTCAGCTGGGGCTACCCATTCCTCGTCGAGGGCCAAGGGCTAGATGATGCGCTGGCTTCGTCGGTGATGTCGGTGTTCGTGGTGGTGGCGATCGTATTCGGCCCGATTCTGGGGGCGTTGACGGCCCGCTACCCGCAACGTCGTTCGAATTTCGCGCTGACCGTCGTGTTCCTCATGATCTTGAGCTGGTCCGTGGTGCTGCTGTGGCCGGGGCAGGCCCCGCTGTGGTTGTTGATCGTGTTGATGGTGGCTGTGGCGGCCGGTGGTCCAGCTTCGGTGATCGCCTTCGACTTTGCCCGCACCTTTAACCCGCCGCACCTGATGGGGACCGCTACCGGTGTGGTGAATACCGGTGGCTTCTTCGGAGGCTTCCTTACCATCTACCTCATTGGGTTGATTATGGACTGGCTCCACCTCAACGATGCTCCCGGCACCTCGCTGTATAACCTCGACGCCTTTCGGGTGGCGTTAAGCCTCCAGCTGGTCATTGCGGTAATTGGCGTGGTGTTCATGGTGCGCAATCGCCGTAAGGCCCGCGAACAGGTGGCCCGCGAAGCACGTGTCCAAGGGGCCGCGCGTTAAGTCGTCAACAGTTCGTCGGCATGAGGCCCTAGCGGTCGGATGCCGAGGTGACGCTGGGGTGCATGACAACAACTCCAGAACGCCAGCCCCTGTCCCTCAGCGAATGCGATGACGTACTCGCCTATATCCCTCACGCCTTGGGTTTCCTGCCGCACCGATCGGCGGTATTCCTGCTTCTGACCGGCCGGAAACTCGAAGCGACACTACGCGTAGATCTGCCCGGCGAGCGTGAAAGTCCAGATCATGAGCGCTGGCTCGGGCAGGTCGGCGACCTTATCGGGAAACTCTCCACCGTCGAATCGGTCATCATTGTTTTTTACGCCGATGGCCCGGACGCCGCAAGCACCGAGGCCCCTTATGCGAGCCTCTTTCGCAACACCGTCAGCTCCCTCGAGCAGCGCGGACTGTTTACACATCGTGGCTGGTGCATCGGTGAGAAGTGGGGTTGGGACTATCTGGCCCCGTCCGGCAGGGAAAGTTTTGCGCTCGGTGACCTCAGGGACAATGCCACGAACGCGGCATTGGTGGTGGCTGGTTCGGCTCCATTAGCCACCCCGTGGGATGGGGGTGGGATTAGCCCTTGGCCTCAAGCAGCCAGCATCCGGGCGCTAGCGGCGGCACCCGAGTGCGAGGATATCTTCGATTCCCTTGACGCTTGGGCCCATGTACTGAGCCACCCCGTTTCGGTTGCAAGTACCCTCATGCGTCAAGATCACATGTTGTGCGCCAGACTGCTTGGGGGCCTTAGCGCGCGGCTGGTACGAGATGTGTTGCCCTACTTGGCTGGTGTCGGATCCGACCGGGCGGTGAATCTGATCCGGCAACTAGCGCTCGGACGCGAGGGCCCGGAAGTGTCGGATATGGCCGATTATTTACTGGGCAAGGGTGAGCGCTACCCGCAGTGGGAAGGGGTGGATCGGCTGTGGCATCTCTGCCGAGACTTGTTGGGGGTCGCGCAGGGCGAACACCATAGCGCCCTGTTGTGCATATTGGCATGGATTGAATGGGCTCGGGGACGCGGAAGCTTGGCCATGACCTTGCTCAAATCCGTACTGGAGGAATCTCCAAATTACCGACTGGCTAAGTTGCTCCGGGACATGGTCACACGCGGGCTCATGCCGCAATGGGCGGTCGACCCGGAACATGCGTGGCGGGCCGTACATGACTAGCTTCGGTGCCGGTGCGCAACGCCACGCTTGGGGCCAAGTGGTGCCGCGGACCCGATTCGTGGATAATGGTTCAACAGACCCGGTTAGGTTCGATCCGTTTTGTGCCCGTGCAGTGCATCGCATGGAACAAAACGAGGGGTGGGCACGTTGGATAGACAGTGTGCCCCCTCGGCAGTCGCTTCGGCGAAGGCCCTCGGACTTGACAGGGTCATAGTGGTGTTGCCGGTAGGTGCATCCGGAACGCATCGTGAGAAAGGTTTTTCGTGTCATCTTCTGAGACGAACGCTAATCGTAAAGCAGCCGCCGAGACTTCGGGGGAGGCCGAGGAGAAGGTAACCAAGCCTGCCGCGAAGAAGCGTGTGAGCAAGGCCAAGACGGCCGAGACTAAGTCTGTGGAGCCGGAAGGGGAGACCACCGACGCCGGCGAATTCAACGATGACACCGAGGTGGAGCCGGACGAAGCCGCCGTCAAGGACGTCGAGGCCAGCGAACCCGAGTCCAAGGGGTTCACGCTGTCCACCGCAGATGATGACGCGCCGCAGCAGCAGGTGCTGGTCGCCGGTGCAACCGCGGACCCGGTCAAGGACTACCTGAAGCAGATCGGTAAGGTCGCACTGCTGAACGCTGAGCAGGAAGTTGACCTGGCGCTACGCATTGAAGCTGGCTTGTTTGCCGCGGATAAGCTGGCTAAGGACGACGGCTCCATGGAGCAGCGTCTGCGTTGGGATTACGAACAGATCATCCACGACGGAAAGATCGCCAAGAACCACCTGCTGGAAGCGAACCTTCGACTGGTCGTTTCGCTGGCAAAGCGCTACACCGGCCGTGGCATGCTGTTCCTGGACCTGATCCAGGAAGGCAACTTGGGTCTGATCCGCGCGGTGGAGAAGTTCGACTACACCAAGGGCTTTAAGTTCTCGACCTACGCCACCTGGTGGATTCGCCAGGCAATTACTCGTGCAATGGCCGACCAGGCCCGTACCATCCGTATCCCGGTGCACATGGTCGAAGTCATCAACAAGCTCGCCCGTGTGCAGCGCCAGATGTTGCAGGACCTGGGGCGTGAACCAACCCCGGAGGAGCTGGCCAAGGAACTGGACATGACCCCTGAAAAGGTGGTCGAAGTTCAGAAGTACGGTCGTGAGCCGATCTCTCTGCATACTCCGCTGGGTGAAGACGGAGATTCAGAGTTCGGTGACCTGATTGAAGACTCCGAAGCTGTTGTTCCAGCCGATGCCGTGTCCTTCACGCTGTTGCAGGAGCAGTTGCACTCGGTGCTTGATACCCTCTCCGAGCGTGAGGCGGGTGTTGTGGCAATGCGCTTCGGTCTGACCGATGGCCAGCCGAAGACTTTAGACGAAATCGGTAAGGTTTACGGGGTCACCCGCGAGCGTATTCGCCAGATCGAGTCGAAGACCATGTCGAAACTGCGTCACCCGTCGCGATCGCAGGTACTTCGCGATTACCTCGACTAAAGAACAGAATTAAACACCGGTGGGGTGGGAATGACTGCAGTCGTTCCCACCCCACCGGTGTTTGATGGCGCGCACGCCAGAATGGTAGTTAAAGACTAAGGGCAGTTCCGCATAGGAACTGCCCTTAGTTGGCCGCGAGGTCGCGCCGAGACTAGTCGGCGTCAACCTTCGGCTTCTCGTACAAGCGCGCTGACTCGTCCTGCCAGAGCGAGGTCAGCGGGCGAAGCTTGGGCTCTACGGCACGCGCGTGGTGTGCGCAGAACAACAGTTCGCCACCGGTGGAGGCCAGCACGGCCTTGACGTACGCCTGGGCGCCGCAACGGTCACAGCGGTCAAGGGCATTGAGCTCTCGGCTCACAGTTTGAGTAGTCATTGCCAACCTCCCTAAATCGATGGTTAATCTATACAACCAGTAATGGCTGAGACTTTATGCCGATTTGGCCCTGCTTTCGCTCACCGCGTAGAGAATGTGGATAACACCAGCGCGCAGTGCCGCGGACGGCGCAGCCTCCACGGTTCGAACACGTGAACGATTAGAATAGATTCGTTCGATCTCATCTAGGCAGTACAGGAGTTAGTTCGATCGTGGCCGCAGGCGAAAATTACAGTGCCCGACACCTATCGGTGCTCGAAGGGCTCGAGGCAGTACGCAAGCGCCCGGGTATGTACATCGGCTCCACGGATTCTCGTGGCCTCATGCACTGTCTCTGGGAGATCATCGATAACTCCGTCGATGAGGCGCTCGGCGGATTCGGGCAGTCCATTACCGTGGTGCTCTACGCCGATGGTTCCGTCGAGGTCCGTGATGATGGACGCGGTATCCCGGTGGACATTGAACCGCGCACGGGCCTGTCCGGCCTGGAAGTGGTCTTTACCAAGCTCCATGCCGGTGGCAAGTTCGGCGGGGGCTCCTATAACGCATCCGGTGGTCTGCACGGCGTGGGTGCCTCGGTGGTCAACGCCCTTTCGGCTCGATTAGACGTTGAAGTGGATCGTGGCGGCAAGACCTATTCCATGCAATTCCGGCGCGGCGAGCCGGGCCGCTTCACCGACCGGGGGAAACCGAAGGCTGACGCACCCTTCACCCCCTTCGAGCAGGCCACTGCCCCCGAAGTTATTGGCAAGGCCAAGCGCGGGGTCACCGGTACCCGCATCCGGTACTGGGCCGACACCCACATCTTTACACCCGATTCGAAGTTCTCCTACGAAGACCTGCAAAACCGCGCGCGGCAGACCTCATTCTTGGTTCCCGGGTTGCGTCTCGTGTTGCGCGACGAGCGAGGCGTGGCAGGGACCCCAGGGGAGCAGGGGCCGCATGAAGAGGTCTTCCACCACGATGGTGGTATCAGCGAGTTTGTCGACTACTTAGCCAACGATTCGGCGGTGACCGATATCTGGCGCATTCAAGGAAGCGGAACCTTCCACGAGAAGGTTCCGGTCTTCGATGACAACGGGCGTAGCCATATTCAGGATGTTCAGCGTGTCTGCGAGGTCGACCTCGCCATGCGTTGGGGTATTGGGTACGACACGAGCATCCGAACCTTCGTCAACATCATCGCCACCCCCAAGGGCGGAACCCACCTATCCGGTTTCGAGCAATCCCTGCTCAAGACCATTCGTAAAGCCGTCGAAGGCAACGCCCGCAAGCTTAAGTACGGCCCGAAAGACAAGCTGGAAAAGGAAGACGTAATGGCCGGGCTGACCGCCGTGGTCACCGTCCGGCTGGCCGAACCGCAGTTCGAAGGCCAAACCAAGGAAGTACTTGGTACGCCGCAGGTCAAGCAGATCGTCTCCAAGGTCCTCGATAAGGGCCTGAGCGAGCGGTTGAACAGCACCAAGCGTAATGACAAGGCCATGGCCACCACCTTGCTGGAAAAGGTGGTCAACGAGATGAAGACGCGTGTTTCGGCTCGCATGCACAAGGAAACCCAGCGCCGAAAGACCGCGTTGGAGTCCTCGTCGATGCCGGCGAAACTGCTCGACTGCCGTAGCAAAGAGGTCGAACGTTCCGAGCTCTTTATCGTTGAGGGCGATAGCGCCTTGGGTACCGCCCGGCTGGCGCGTTCGAGTGAGTTCCAGGCCCTGCTGCCGATTCGCGGTAAGATCCTCAACGTCCAGAAGGCCTCCATCTCCGACATGCTCTCGAACACCGAGTGCGCCTCGATGATTCAGGTCATCGGCGCTGGGTCGGGACGCACCTTCGACATAAATCAGGCACGCTACGGCAAGGTCATCTTGATGACCGATGCCGACGTGGACGGGGCGCATATTCGCACCCTGCTGCTCACTCTGTTCTACCGCTACATGCGCCCGATGGTCGAGGAGGGTCGGGTGTACGCCGCCGTCCCGCCGCTGCATCGTATTGAGATCGTCAACCCCGGTTCGAAGGCCAATGAGGTGGTGTACACCTATTCGGAACAGGAGATGAACCGGCTACTGGCTAAGTTGGAAGCCGAGGGGCGAAAGTACAAGGAGCCGATTCAGCGCTACAAGGGTCTGGGCGAAATGGACGCGGACCAATTGGCCGAAACCACCATGGACCCACGTCACCGTATGTTGCGCCGTGTAGGCATTGAACATGCGCAGGCGGCCGAAGAGGTCTTCGATCTGCTGATGGGCTCGGATGTGGCCCCGCGCAAGAAGTTCATTATTGACGGGGCCGAGAACGTCGAGCTGGAACGCATCGACGTCTAGTACGCCCGTAGCCTAGATACCGACAGGCCGCCGACGTCCTCCCTGCGGGGAGCGACGCCGGCGGCCTGGGCGTTTAACTATTGGGGTCCAGTAGGCGTGGAGCAATTAGTAGCACCGTAGGGCAGACCAACAACAAGACTGTGCCAACAAAGATCAGCGCTTCGGCACTGCGTTTCAGCGGTGGTTCGGCGGTGAGTAGACGCTGGATGCGGCGGGCCGACAGTTCGCCGTCCGGCGTGCCTTCGAGGGGATTGGCTAACTGCCCACCTGCAGTGGTCGAAGGCTGCTGTTTAGCTGGAGTGCTTCCGGCCGAGGATGACGCTGCCACGATGGCCCGCAGCAGGGTTGGCCGGGTGACCTGAGTCAGCGCCCGATCATCGGCAAGCATTTCGACCAGTTGGCGCACGGCGTCCAGGGCTAGTTTGGAGGTCGGAAGCCACGGGAGAGCTTCATGCCAGGCGGTGAAGGCCAGAATCAGTAGATCATGTCGCTGATCGAGATGGGAGCGCTCATGGGCCAGGACGGCGCGTTGTTCATCCGCCGTCAGCTGGTCGAGTAGTCCCTGCGATAAGACGGTGACCGAGCGGTTCAGGCCCGGGACGCAGTAGGCTACCGGCGTGTCATGGTCCAGGACTAAAGTATCGGGGCCGGAAGCGGCGGGGTTGCTGAGCAACCCCAATAAATGGCGGTGTTTGGCCCGTTGTCGCGAAATGCGCCAGGTGGCGCGGATCAGGGTGAGGACCAGGTGAAACCCGAAGAGGGCCGCGGCGCTCAGGGCAAAGAGGTGAACGATCCCCGGGTAAGGCACATCTGGTGCGCCGAGTACGAGTTTCACCCCGCGGCCGAGGGCGGTAATCAGGTCATCGCCCAGCGGGGAGAGCCCCCAGACCAGCATGGAGCCGATCATCGAAAGCCCACCGGCCAGTGCGATCGCCTGCCAGAGGAGCACGGCCTGCACCGGGGCTCTAGCTGGCCATTTTGCGCGCGCCAAAGCTAACGGCGTCGGCCATGCGAGTACCACAGCCAACGCCGCTAGGAAATATGAGGTCAGAAGCACTCATACCTCGAGTTCTACGGAAAAATTAAGCGGATTTTGGTGAATCCAAGATAGCACGCAGCGCGGCGGCTTCGTCGGGGGAAATGCCGCCGATGAAGCGTGCAAGTACTGCCTCGCGGTCCTGCGCATTGCCCAGGGCTTCGTTGAGCAGTTCGACGGTGTGATCCTCACGGGAGGATGACGCCGTGTAGCGGTGTGGGCGGGTGGAGCGCTCACGCTCGACCAGTCCCTTTTTCTCCAAGCGCGCCAGCACCGTCAGTACGGTGGTGACGGCGAGCTCCTTGGAATCGCCGGCGTTAGCCGCCAGCTCGTCGCGAAGGTCGTTCGCGGTCAACGCTTCTGCTGAGTCCCAGAGGAGATCCATTACGGATCGTTCCAGATCGCCAAGACTGGCCACCAGGTCCTACCTCACTATGTTGTCGATCGTGCACGGGATGGGCCGAAGTTTCGGCACGTTACCCGCATGGGGCTTTAAGTGTATAGCCGCTGAGCGAATTTTTCTACATGGCGTAAAAGTGTCGGGCCCTGTGTCGTACCGCACGCTGACTTGAAACGGGAATCATCGCTCAAGGGATTTCTACACGTTGTCGAAATTGGTATGGTGGGTATTGAGCAGATTTCTACAGCTCGTAGAAACTTCAGGTTCGAGCACCATGAAGGTGAGGAACAAATGGACCCCTTGGAGATTGCCCGCTGGCAATTTGGCATCACAACCGTTTACCACTTCCTAATGGTGCCGTTGACGATTGGCCTCGGGCTGACCGTCGCGGTGCTACAAACCGTCTGGTTGCGTACCGGCAATGAGCACTGGCTGCGCATGACCAAATTTTGGGGCAAGCTGTTCCTCATTAACTTCGTGATGGGCGTGGCCACCGGCATCGTCCAGGAATTCCAGTTCGGCATGGCCTGGAGCGAATACAGTCGGTTCGTCGGGGACGTCTTCGGCGCCCCGCTGGCCATGGAAGCGCTACTAGCCTTCTTTGTCGAGTCCACCTTCCTGGGCTTGTGGATCTTCGGCTGGAAGAAACTTCCCGCGAAACTTCACCTTGCCACCATCTGGTTAGCGGCACTGGCCAGCATCCTTTCGGCCTACTTCATTCTTGTCGCTAACTCATGGATGCAACATCCGGTCGGTACCGAGATCATCAACGGACGCGCAGTGATGACCGACCCTTGGGCCGTATTTACGAACAATACGGCGCTGGTCACCTTCCCGCACACGATCTTCGGCGCCTTCGCGGTGGCCGGCGGCTTCCTGCTGGGTATTTCGTGGTTTCACCTCTACCGGCGGCGGCGTGATGGCATTGACACCGTCGGCGCCGATGGCAAGGTGATCGTCGGCGAAGACCTGAGCAAGGGGCGGAACCGCGACAAAACGGACCACAAGGTCTGGCTGACCTCCCTACGCGTCGGCGCCGTTGTCGCCCTGGTGTCTTTCACCGGTGTCGCTTTCTCCGGCCACGAGCAGGCCAAGCTGATGTTCGAGCAGCAGCCGATGAAGATGGCCGCAGCCGAGGCGGCCTGTCACGACGGAACCGGCTTCTCGGTGCTGACCATCGGTGACATTTCCAAGAGCGGCGCCACGGGCTGCGACGACATCGCCTTCGTCTTCGAACTGCCCGGCCTGCTGTCGTTCCTGGCCAATGGGGACTTCGACACCCCGGTCAAGGGCGTGAACACCCTGATCCCGGAGTACCAACAGAAGTACGGCACGCACTACCCGGATGATCCGGGCTACGGTGAGCATGCCGGGCAGGAAATTAACTACGTGCCGGTCATGGAAGTGACCTACTGGGGCTTCCGGCTGATGATCACTCTCGGCGGGCTCTCCGCGGTGGCCGCCGGTGTTGCGCTATGGCTGACCCGCAAGGGGACCGTTCCAGCGAATAAGTGGCTCTCCCGTCTGGCCCTGCTGGGCATAGCCGCACCCTTTGGCGCCAACTCCTTCGGGTGGATCTTTACCGAGCTGGGACGGCAACCCTTCGTGGTGGCCCCGAATCCGCAAATGGGCGGTGTTGACCAAGTCTTCATGTACACCGCCGCGGCCGTCTCTCCTTCGGTGAGCGCCGGCGAGATGCTCTTCTCGCTGATCGCACTGACCCTGGTGTACGGGGTGCTGCTGGTGGTCGAGCTGGTGTTGCTGACCCGATACATCCGTGGCGGGGTTGGTTCGGCGATGCCCGAGCTCACCAAGGATGACAAGCGGCATCCACATGATGATCACGATCCATCCGACGGCGGCGACGTGCTCGCCTTCGCCTACTAGGAAGCAGAGGAACGACTCATGGACTGGCTTACCACGCTGTGGTTTATTCTGATCGCCGTACTCTGGTGCGGATATTTATTCCTTGAAGGCTTCGATCTGGGCGTTGGCATGCTGATCGGGCTCGGGCGCACCGATGAAAAACGTAAGCGCGTGCTGCTGAACACCATCGGCCCGGTCTGGGACGGAAACGAGGTCTGGCTGTTGACCGCCGGCGGCGCCACATTCGCCGCCTTCCCACACTGGTACGCCTCGCTCTTCTCGGCCCTCTACATACCGTTGGTGCTGGTGCTCCTAGCCTTGATCTTCCGCGCCGTCGCCTTTGAGTACCGCGGGAAGGCGACCACCCTGGTGACTCGTCGGCTCTGGGACCTCGCGCTTGGATTGGGGTCTTTGGTTGCGGCCTTCGGGGTGGGCGCCATGCTGGCGCTGACCACCACCGGTTTACCCCTGGACGCCAACGGTGACCGAGTCGGCGGGGCCTTCGCCTGGCTCAACGGGTACGCGCTACTCGGCGGCCTTGCGGTGGTGCTCTTCTGCCTGATTCACGCCTTGGCTTTCCTCGCATTGAAAACCGATGGTCCCATCCGTCACGCAGCCAACCGACGGTTCAGCCGGCTCGTACTGCCAGCCGTTCTGCCGTTGCTGGGCTGGGTGCTGATCGTGGTCAGCCGTAGTTCGTCGGTGGCGGCATGGGCGCTGACCGCGCTGGCCGTGGCGGCGCTGCTGGGCTCCTGGCTGTTCGCCAAGGCCGGCCGTGAGAAGCTCGCCTTCCTTGGCCTAGGGCTCATGTTGCTCGGCGGGGTCGCGGCGATCTTCACCGCCGCCTACCCGGTGGTCTTGCCCTCGAGCCTCGATGCCGCTTTCAACCTCACCGTGCACAACGCTTCAAGCACGACCGGTACCCTGCAACTGATGAGCGTGGTAGCCGCATTCGGTGTCCCACTCGTATTGGCCTACCAAGCGTGGACCTACTGGGTGTTCCGCAAGCGTTTGCGCGAAGAACATATCCCCGAGCCCCATGCGGTGCTCTCGGTAGTCGACTAGGCTAGCGCGCCCACTCCATATTTCGAAAGGCACAACAGATGAGATCACCGCGCTTTCTCCCCAGTGCACTGATGACGCGCGGCCAGCTGGCCGCCCTGGCGGCCTTCAGTGTGCTCAAGGCCGCCGGTCTGATCCTTCTGGCTACCGGATTGGGCCGGTGGCTTGCCGGGCTGGCAGGGGAGAGCCAGCCAGCGGGTAATTACCTGTATCTCGCCGTCGCCGGCGCGCTGCTGCGCGCCATCGCGGCCTGGGGATTGTCGTTGGCCTCGCGCCGACTGGGCAGCGGGGCCAAGGAACGGCTACGAGCCCAGTTGTTGCGCACCGCCGCCAAACGCCCGGTGATCGGGGCGGATGAGGATGACTTCTCGGTGCCCGGTACCGCGACCTTAGCGAGCCACGGGATCGACAAGCTCGACGACTACTTCGGCAAGTTCATTCCCGCGTTCACTTCGGCGGCCGTGCTTCCGGTGCTACTGGGCGCCTACACGTTGTACTTGGATTGGCTCGGCGCGCTGATTCTAGCGCTGACCATTCCGCTGGTTCCCCTGTTCATGGCGCTCATTGGCCTGCACACCCAAGACACGATCCGTGACTCGCAGCAGAGCCTCGACGCGCTGTCGAAGCAACTCTACGAGTTGGCCTTGGGGCTACCGGCGCTCATAGGTTTGGGACGAGCCCGAGAACACGGCAACGCCATGGCCCGAGCCTCTGACCGGTACCGGCAGGCAACGATGGCGAACCTGCGCACCGTGTTCATGTCGAGTTTCTGGCTGGAGCTGATCTCCACGCTGTCGGTGGCGGTACTGGCGGTCACCATCGGTGTGCGCCTAGTCGGGGGAGGCATGGAGCTTTCGGCCGGGCTTATCATTTTGATTCTGGCCCCGGAGGTCTTTGGCTCGCTACGCGAAGTGGGATCGGCCTACCACGCCGCCGATGAAGGACTAGCCGCCTATGACCGGTTACAGAATTTCCACCCCACCTCGAAGGCGCCAGTCGACGTGCAGGAGCAATCGGAGCCGAAGGCCGATAGCGCACTTCAGGTACAGGCACTGACCCTTCGCTACCCAGGGCACGAACCGGTGTATCGAAACTATTCGCTACGGCTTCGCTTCGGGCAGCGCCAGCTGTTGGACACCCCCAGTGGTACCGGGAAAACAACCCTGCTCACGGCCATCGCCGAGAGCCGGCTTGGGCCCGCGGCCTTTGCGCCGCAGCTTCTTAGCGGACAGATCACCCTAGGCACTAACCTTGCGGTGATCAGCCAGCATCCGCAGTTCAGTGAGCCCACCGGTCGAGACCAGCTAACGCTCGACGCCCCGCAGGCCAGTGAAACGCAGATCGCCGAGATGTGCCAGCGGCTGGGACTGGCTTCCTTGCTCGATACGCCGATCGCCGGATACTCACCAGGGGAGTTGCGCCGTCTCGAGGTCGCCCGCGCATGCTTGACGGTGCACAGCGATCCCACCGTGCGCCTGTTGCTCGCCGATGAGCCGACCGCGCATCTGGATAGCGAGAATGCCCGGGTTGTGCGCGAACTACTCGAGGAATTGCCCGAGGATTGCGCGGTGCTGCTGGCCAGCCACGATCCGTTACTAGGCGGTACGCAGGCCGCGGTCACCCGGTCCCAACAACGGCCCGAAGCGGCGAGCGAGACCGAACCCCAGCACACGGCCAGCGAGATGTCGGCGCCGGCTCAGGCCACCGCAGCATCCAAGCGACCGACGTGGCGCCCGAGCCGCGAACTGCTTCGCACCTTCCCATCGGCCCGTAAGGCCATCGGGTATGGGGCGCTGTCCTTGCTCTGTGCCACCGCGCTGGCTGCGCTCAGCGGGTGGCTGATCGTGCAGGCCAGCTACCAGCCGGCCATCCTGCATTTGACGGTTGCCTTTGTGGCCGTACGCACCCTGGGGATCGGCCGGGCAGTGTTCCGTTACCTCGAACAACTCGCGGTTCACGATGCGGTGCTGCGATATGCCACCGCCCTGCGCGAGAAGATCTGGAACGCCATGGTGAGCGATCCGGCACGTTGGGGACTGATGGGACGGGGCAACAAGGTGTTGCGCTACCTGCTGGCCGAGGTCGACCAACTGCGCGATCTGCTCGCCCGGGTCATTTTCCCTCCCATTACCGCCGCGCTGACCATGCTGGCGGCCTGTGTTGCGCTATGGCTGATCCAGCCGAGCTTTGGGATGGCGGCACTGGTTCTCCTGCTCGTGCTCGGCGGACCGCTGGCACTCGGGGTACGAGCCATCGAAGGCAAACAACTGGCCGAGGCCAACTTGCATCGGGTACGTGTGAGCGAGCAGACCATGAGCTTGCTACGGCACCGGTTCGCCCTACGCGCCTACAACCGCTTGGATGACAAGCTAGGGCACTTGGCACAGGCCGAAAGCCAAAACACCGCACGGATACGCCGCCAAGCCTGGGGGCAGGGGATTGGGCCAGCGCTCGCCGGACTATCTTGCGCGTTGCTGGCCGTGCACGTTATCGCCACCAGCCAGGTAGACGCCGCCCAAACGGCCTTGGCCGTACTGCTCGCCCTCGCGCTGGCCGACCCGGCCGGTGGGGCCATGAGCGCGGTGCAGAACTTCGCGGCCCTGCGCACAGCCACCGACCGGATGAGCGCACAAGGGTTGAACGCCCCACAATCACAGCTCGCGAGCGAATCCGAGGTGCCCGACGTGCACGGCTACGAACTGACCGACCTGAACCTGAGCTACCAAACCGACTGGGTAATCGTCCAAGGGCTCAACGCGCGTATCGAACCGGGCCAGTGGACCTCGATCACCGGACCGTCGGGCGCCGGAAAATCCACCCTGATGGCCGCGTTACTCGGGGCGTTGAAACCTAGCGACGGCACCCTCACCCTGCTTGACGCGCAGGGAGGGGCGGTGGCTGCGCCGGAGGGCCTGCTGCCGGTGGCTTGGTGTCCCCAGGAGGCACACCTGTTTGATTCCACGGTGCGCCGCAACCTGCTCTTGGGGGTACGTGGAGAACTGCCCAGCGACGACACTCTGCGCCAGACTCTACGGGCCGTCGGACTCGAGCGCTGGTTAGCCGAGCAGCCACACGGGTTGGACACCCGAATCGGCAGTTCGGGCCATAACCTCTCCGGCGGTCAACGTTGTAAGTTGGCGGTGGCCCGCGCACTGCTCGGTGGCGGCCAAGTGATCCTGCTCGATGAACCCACCGCCCACCTCGGAACGGATGAATCAGCCGAGCTGATGCAGAGCCTGCGGACCGCGCTCGCCGGACGCACCGTCGTGCTTATCACGCACGATGCGTCCTTGGCCGCTAGCTGCCCCGGACGCATCGTGCTTCCTAGGCTAGAGCAGCACGCCACCGTCGTCGAAGGGCAAGGTGTCCTCGCCTAGTTGCACAGTGGGACGAGACGGGGTCTCGGCCGGAGCCTCGGCGGGGGTCGCCGGCTGAGCCGACGCCGCCGCAGGCGCGCCGTTGTCTCCGGGTTGTTCCAGACTGCCGCCGATCAAGCCGATGCTGTGCGCCAGCGGCGCCCCGGAACCGTCACGCTTGGCAAACTCGGTCGGTAGCGCACGGACCACGCCGGCAGGCGAGGAGGCACGTGCCGGTCCGAGGCCGGCAAAGCCCAGCTGCAGATGATCTTCACCCTTGACGAAACGCTGCGCCCGCACACCGGC
Organism: Glutamicibacter endophyticus; assembly: GCF_048457885.1. Taxonomy (NCBI): domain Bacteria; kingdom Bacillati; phylum Actinomycetota; class Actinomycetes; order Micrococcales; family Micrococcaceae; genus Glutamicibacter; species Glutamicibacter endophyticus. The sequence continues at coordinate 2,186,691 of NZ_CP174200.1, read as the reverse complement.
GGTGGCACGTCCCTTGGCCGGGAACTCGTCAAAGTGGCTGAGTTTGACCGACTGCCCTGAGGTGCCCGGCAGCGACTGGGCACCGGCCGCGACCGTGGCCACCACCGCGTCCTGTGCACCGGACGGCACCACACCAAAGAAGATCGCGGTGTCGTTTTCGGCCAGTTTGATACCGGCCATACCGCGACCGGTGCGGCCCTGAGGGCGCACCGCGGACGCCGCGAAACGCAGAAGCTGGGCGCCGCGGGAGATGAATACGAGCTCATCGTCATCGTCGGCCGGAGCAGCACCGAGGACGGTATCGCCGTCCTTGAGGGTAATCGCCTCGAACTCATCGCGGTTCAGCGGGTACTCGGGGTTGACCCGTTTGACCACGCCCTGAGCGGTGCCAAGGGCGAGCACCCGATTCAGCGGCACGAGAGCGATGGCCTTTTCATCCTTGGGCAGGCGCAAGAACTCGGCCACCGGAACACCTTGGGCCAGGGGTGGGAAACCATGATGTTCGGCGATCACGGGCACATCGATCAGCGAAACCCTCAGGATGCGTCCCTTGGAGGTCAACGCGCCGATTTCGCCGCGGGCACTGGTAGCCACCTGCGACGAAAGAATGTCATGTTTCAACCGCGGACCGGAGAAATCAACGGCCGTGCGGTCCTGCGTGCGAGCGATCTGACCGGTGGCCGAGAGCATGGCCCAGCACGGAGTGTCGGCGACCTCCATGGCCATGGTTGCTTTCTTGCCCGTGCCGACCGGTTCGGGCATGGCCGTGCCCTTGAGCGCGGCCAGATCGGCGGACTTGCTCAACTTGGTGCGCCGATCAGTGCCAAAGGTCTCGGAGATGTCGGCGAGCTCGTCGGACACCACCTGACGAAGCCGCGCGTCGGAGCCCAAAATCTCGAGCAGTTCGGCGATTTCCGCCCGCAGCTGCTCTGCCTCGGCCTCGAGTTCGATGCGTGAATACTTCGTCAGCTGGCGCAAACGAAGTTCCAGAATGTGACTTGCCTGTTCCTCGGACAGGTCGAAGACGGTCATCAGGCGTTCGCGCGCCTCAGCGGTCTGCTCCGAGGACCGAATGATCGCAATGACATCGTCGATATCGACGATGGCGATCAAGAGACCCTCGACCAGGTGCAGGCGTTCCTGGCGCTTCTTCAAACGGTACTCGGTACGACGACGCACCACCTCGAGACGGTGATCCACATAGACCTGCAGCAGCTCGCGCAACCCCAGGGTGCGCGGCTGACCGTTGACCAGCGCCACGTTGTTGATGCCGAAGGAATCTTCCATCGGGGTGTACTTATACAGCCCGGCAAGCACGGCATTGGGGTTGAAGCCGTTCTTCAGCTCAATGACCAGCTTCAAACCGTGGCTGCGGTCGGTCAGATCCACGACATCCGAGATGCCGGTGATCTTCTTGTTGGTCACCCCGTCCTTGATCTTTTCGATGACCTTCTCGGGGCCGACCCCGTAGGGAAGCTCGGTAACCACAAGGGCGGACTTGCGCGCCGAAACCTTCTCGAGCGCCACGGTGGCACGGGTGCGGAAGGCACCGCGCCCGGTCGCGTAAGCATCCTTGATACTGTCGAGGCCCACAATGGTGCCGCCGGAGGGCAGATCGGGGCCCGGCACAAACTTCATCAGCTCGGCCAGGGTGGCCTCGGGGTTCTCGATAAGGTGGCGGGCGGCGGCGATCACCTCACGCAGATTGTGCGGGGCCATATTCGTGGCCATACCCACCGCAATACCAGTGGTGCCGTTGACCAGTAGGTTGGGGAAGGCCGCCGGTAGCACTTCGGGCTGCATGAACTGATTGTCGTAGTTCGGTACGAAGCGCACCACGTCTTCATCGAGGTTCGCAGTCATCGCCACGGCCGAGGCCGCCAATCGGGTTTCGGTGTAACGGGCCGCGGCCGGACCATCGTCCAAGGAACCAAAGTTGCCGTGGCCATCGATCAGCGGCAAGCGCAGGGAGAAAGACTGGGCCATACGCACCATGGCGTCGTAGATGGCCGCGTCACCGTGCGGGTGGAGCTTACCCATCACCTCGCCCACCACGCGGGCACTCTTCACGTGGCCCTTGTCCGGGCGCAAGCCCATTTGCGCCATCTGGAACAGGATGCGTCGCTGCACCGGCTTCAGCCCGTCACGGGCGTCGGGCAGGGCACGGGAGTAAATCACGGAGTAGGCATACTCCAGGAACGAAGACTCCATTTCATTGGTCACGTCGATGTCGACGATATTTTCCACGAAATCTGCGGGAATCTCTTCAGTCTTCTTGCGAGCCATTGCTCTGATTGCGCCCTTCATCTGCTGCGGCCTGATTGCTGCGGGCCACGCCTGAACCGATCCGTGCATGGATCGACTGGCGTGGCTAACATAAGCCTATGGTGGATCGTAAACTTTCCTCGGCATATCCAGCTCATTGGGAGGCCGATGTTGTGTTGCGCGATGGCACCACGGCGCACCTGCGGCCCATTACCCCGGCCGACGCGCAAGCACTCCAGGCCATGCACAAGCTGCAATCCCAGACCTCGGTCTACCTGCGCTATTTTACGTACAAGTCCTCATTGACTGCCAAAGAGCTGGACCGGTTCACCCACGTCGACCACCGGGATCGGGTGGCCATCACGGTTTTGCGCGGCGAGAAAATCATTGGCGTGGGACGTTATGACCGGCTTGACGATCCAAGCCAGGCCGAGGTGGCCTTCAACGTGGCCGATGAATTCCAGGGCACCGGCATCGGATCCATTCTGCTCGAACATCTTGCCGCGGCGGCCCGTGAAAACGGTATCGGGAAGTTTGTCGCGGAGGTGCTGCCGGAAAACCGCAAGATGATCACGGTGTTCTCCGAGGCCGGATACGCGGTTGCGAAGCGCTTCGAGGACGGCGTGGTGATGCTCGAATTCCCGATCGACCCGACTGATCGCTCTCGCGAAGTCACCGAGGCGCGCGAGCACCGCTCCGAGTCGCAGTCCGTGGCGGGGCTCTTAGCCCCCCGGTCCATCGCGGTGGTTGGGGCCAGCCGTAACTGGGGGAGCCTGGGGCGCGATGTTCTCGATCGGATCGTGGAGTCCGGTTTCACCGGGGCGGTGTACGCGGTCAACGAACAGGCCTTTGAGATTGGCGGGCTACCCAGCTACGCCAAACTCAGCGAGATTCCTGGCCCCATCGATCTCGCGGTCATCTGCGTCCCGCGCGACCGCGTGGCCCAAGTGGTGGCCGATGGCGCCAGCAACGGCATTAAGGGCCTGCTGGTGATGAGTGCCGGCTACGACGACGAGACCGGGCTGGCCGCTCAACGCGAACTTGTGACGCTGGCCCGTGCAAACGGGATGCGCGTGGTCGGACCCGCCTCATTGGGCCTATTCAATACCGCGCCGGGGGTGAAGCTCAACGCATCATTGGCTCAGGCCTTGCCCGAGGACGGCGTGGTGGGGCTCTTCTCCCAGTCGGCGGCCGTGGGCATGATGCTGCATGCCGAGGTGCGACGCCGCGACCTCGGGCTGAGCAGCGCAATATCGGCAGGCCTGCGCGCCGACGTGTCGGGCAACGATGCCATGCAGTACTTCGAGGACGATCCACGCACCAGCGTCGTTGCCATGCACCTCGAATCCTTCGGTAACCCGCGCAAGTTCGCGCGCATTGCCCGGCGCCTGGCCCGCAGCAAGCCAGTGATCGTCGCAAAATCCGACCTCTCGGGACGTCGGGTACCACCGGGTCACGCGGCCCTGACCAGTAAGGCACCGCCCGCGGCGCTGAACGCGATGTTGCGCCAATCCGGGGTCATCAGGGTCCGTTCGGCCGATGAGCTGATGGATGTGGCCACCTTACTGTCGTGCTTTGCGGCCCCGACCGGCCCCAACGTGGCGGTGCTGTCGAACTCGCCGACATTGGCCGACATTGTTTGCGAGGCGGCCACCGATCGAAATCTGCAGCCGCAGGCCATCGCCATGGATCCGGCGGCGGACCCGCAACTGGGCCAATCACGCATGTTGCCGGTTTTGCGCCGCCAACTGCAAGAACTCGTCGACGACGCGCAATACCATGCGGCGATCGTCGCCCTGCTGCCGCAGTTGGGCGTGGACCCACGGGCCATGGCCGAGCTGTTAGCCGAGTTTGCCGGGGCCGACCGACCGGTTCTGGGGTTATTCCCGGGCTATCTCGGCCAGTCGGTGCGCGCCGGCGTGAGCTACTCGGTCCCGCTGTACACCTCGGCCCACGACGCGGTCGGCGCCCTCGGGAAGGCCTACGGGTATCGGCAGTGGCTTGAAGTGCCCTTCGAGGCGGTGACGCAGCCCGAGGGCATCGATGCGCACAAGGCGACCGAGTTTCTCGACTCCCTCGCTCACCGGGTCCACGGCACTCGGCTGACCAAACTCGACTTCGCCCAGTGCGCCACCCTGCTTGGCTGCTATGGCATTGAAGTTTTCCCTTCCCTGCGTGTGTACAGCGCCGACGAAGCCGTGGCGGCCGCCGAACAGTTGGGTTGGCCGGTCGCGTTGAAGGCCGACGACCCGGATTTGCGTCAGCGGCTGGATCTTGGGGGAGTGCGGCTGGACCTGCACGATGAGGACAGCCTGCGCGCCACCTACGGGTATATGTCCGCGCAGATGAGCGCCCGGGGCATCGGTGCCCTCGAGGTGCAGTCCATGGCCCCGGCGGGGCAGGCCTGCGTGCTGCAGGCCCTCGAGGATCCGCTGCTCGGTCCGGTACTGTCCTTCGGCCTGGCCGGGGACGCCACCAACCTGCTCGAGGATTGGGCGCACGCGGTGCCGCCATTGAGCACGCACGATATTGCGGCGCTCATTGACCGCCCGCGCACCAGCGCGCGGTTGAGTGGCTACCAAGGGTTGCCGGCGGTGGATCGCGGTGCGCTGTGTGAACTGATTTCACGGATCGCCCTGTTGAAGGACAACCACCCGGAGGTGGCCATTTTGCGGCTGAGCCCGGTGATGGCCGGACCGACGGGGGTGCAGGTGCTCGGTGTGGAGATCCACGTAGGCAACGCCACCCAGCGTACCGACAGCGTGCGCCGCGCCATGCGCGGCTAGCACCTGCGGGAGTGAAAAGAAAGAGGCTAATCGGTAGAATTGAGCTTATGACTTCCGAGACGTACTCAACCACCGCAGGCGCCGAACTTCAGCAGGACCTCGTCCGTGCCGGTTTCTATCCGCAAATGGTGCAGGACGTCTTGGCCGAGGCCATGCTGACGCGTCCGGTGCTTGACCACTACGTGCACCTAGAAACGCACTTTGACCGCACCGAAGTACACCGGCATATTACGGTGCTCGTGCTCAGCGACGAGGTGCTGTTCATCGTGCACGTCGATGACCAGCAGCTCGATGATGACGGTCGCGATGTGGTGGCCCAGGTGTCCACCGAAATGATTTCGCTCAAGCGCATCGCCTCGGTGGCAACAAACTATGTCTTCCACCAACCACAGGATTACCGCCGCGGTGAGGAAGTACATGAGTTGACCTTCGGGCTGTCCTGGAACGGCACCAGCCGGGTGGATCTTGCTCCGGCCGGGTGCGCCGATCCGCAATGCGACGCCGACCATGGCCTTACCGGCACCACCCAACCCGAAGATCTGGTGCTGCGCGTCAGTGCGCAAGCCGACGGGCAGCAGGCCGTGAATAAAGCCCGCGGCTTCGCGGTGCGCCTGCGCCAGGCCACGATCTTCTAAGCCGTGAGTGTACTGAATAACGGCTCGATGCCGCAGCCCGATGTGGCACTTCCCGACGCCCCCGCCTACGGCACTGGAACATTGGGTGAAATCCTGCCTTCGGCCGCTGCGGCCCTCGGTGTACCCGGCTTCGCCAATGCGCTGAACCTCGCGCCCACCCGCCGGGTCTGCGTGATCATGGTCGACGGTTTGGGCTGGAATCAGCTGCGCGCCAACCGGTCGCACGCCCCGTTTTTGCGTGGACAGTTCGACGCGGCACAAAAGCTCAGCACCGGCTTTCCCTCCACCACCGCCACGTCTCTCAGCAGCCTAGGCACCGGGCTGACCCCCGGGGAACATGGGATGCTCGGCTACGATGTGATCGACCCTAACGGTGGCCGCGTGGTGAACCAGCTCGGTGGCTGGCCCGGCAATCTCGACCCGCTCCGCTGGCAGCCTGCCCCCACGGTATTCGAAGCCGTGCTCGCTCATGGGATCAGCACCGCCAGCATTTCCCTGCCGCTCTTTGCCCAGTCGGCACTGACGCGCGCCGCGCTACGCGGCCCAGAATTCATCGCCGCCAACCAGCCTGCCGCCCGGGCGCGCGCGGCGTCCGAGTACTTTGCGCTCAACCGCAACGCGCTGGCCTACGTTTACTTCAACGAACTCGACAAGGCCGGGCACAAGTACGGCGTGAATTCCGATGCGTGGCGCGAAACCCTTGAAGATCTTGATTTGGCGATCAAGTCGCTGGTCGCGCGGCTGCCGGAGCAGACCACGGTGTTGATCACCGGCGACCATGGCATGGTCGATGTGCCGGCCTCCCAGCGAATCGATTTCAGTCTCTTCCCGGAGCTCATCGACGGGGTGGAGTTCACGAGCGGTGAGCCTCGCGGGGTACAGTTGCGCTTCGCTGCCGACACGAGCATCGAGCGCCGCCAGGCAGTGCAGCATGCCTGGGCTCAAGCCTACGGGCGCAAGGCGTGGGTGCTGAGCACCGAGGAAGCCATCGAGCATGGCCTCTACGGTCCGGTGAGCACGAGCCACCGGGAACGACTCGGAGATTTGGTGGTGTTGGCAGCCGAGGCCATCGCGTTCTATGACGGCCGGCGAGTTCCGGCCCGCGCCTTCGAGATGATTGGACAGCACGGTTCACTCACTGCGGCCGAACGCTTCATCCCACTGATCAACCTGCGCACCCGGTAGCCGGCGCCGCCCGAGCTCAGGGCGCGGAACTGAACAGACAAAGCCGCCGTGCCGTACCTCCCTGATCGGGAGATTACGGCACGGCGGCATTGTCGTTGCTGAACTAGTCTTTTTTGCGTTTTCCGAACATGATGTCATCCCAGCTGGGTACCGAAGAGCGCTTCGGTTTACGCGGCGCGGCATCGGGTTCTTCGGCAGGCTGCTCACCGGCGCCGGTGGAATCTTGGGTTGCCGAGTGGTTCGGCACCACCGAGAGCTGAGTTGTGCGCGGGGAAAAACCCTGCGGAAGGTTCGGCAAGGAATCCTCGGATTCATCCTCGTCGTCAAAGCTGCCGGCTCCGCGTTCGATCAGTTCATTGAGGCGTTCGTCGTTTTCCGGATCCTCGTTGGCGCGCTGCCCCCGGCGCGCATTGAGTAGGTCCAGCAGCTCCTGATCGGTCGGTTCGCTGGCGGGCTGGCTCGGGGCCGGAGCGTCACTGGCCGATACCGCGGCGATCGGGGCGAAGTACTCGGGGGCGACCTGCTCGGAGAGGGTCTGTGCCCATCGATTCAGGTTCTTGATGGTTTTGCGCTGCGGGTTATAGGACCATCGTGCGGTGTTTTCCTCTTCGCTGTCCCCGGCGTGCTCAAGCTTCTGCACATTATCCGAGTCCAGTGGGGAACGGAACTTGAGCCACACGATCCAGTGCCCCTCGGGATCCCGGTAGGAATCCCAGACCGCGGTGTCGGTGTCGATATTCAGCTGATGCAGGCGGTGGGTGACCATCGCGCCCAGATCGGCCGGCTCCTCACCAAAGACTTCGCGGTACTCCGCATCGGTCTGCGGGCCGGAGACCTCCACGCGTTGGGCCAACTCAACGATGTGCGCGCGCTCGGCCAGCACCGGGCCCTCATACTTCAAGATCGTTTCCAGTGGCACATCCCATTCAAGGGAGAGCTCATAGGCACTGGCTCCGCCGCGCACGCGCGCCTGAATCTCACGCGGAGAGTGAACGGACTGTTCCTCATCCTTACGCGGTTGACGCGAACGGGCAATCTCGGCCATGGCGCTACGCAGTGCGTCGTCCACGGGCAACTCGAAGCTCATGCCGTCGTCACTGCTGACCTGCAGACTGGAACCATTTTCATGAATCCCAACAAGTCTGAGCTGTCGCATTACTACCCTCCAGGCCGATATCTTCTCGGATAAAACTTTGCCACTGATACCGGCTAAAACCCACTACCTGCAAGGGTGTGGCGCGAGATTCCTCGCGAAGTTTTGCCGGTGGCGATCGCCGGTCCCGCAAGGACGCGCGGGACACGCTTCACGCGCTATACTGCTATGCCGGAGTTTTTACCGGTCAGCGATCATTCGGGGGCTAGCGAGCCCTCGGGATAAGGAGCGGAACATGGCCTTGGCCAATGAACAATCAGTTCCCGCCGCGGCAGCTCACCCGCGTCACGCAGCGCTCTTGGCGCAGTTGAAAAGCTCGAAATCCGCCAAGGACGCAAACTTCATCGACGAGTCGGAAACCGAGCTGGCCGAACGCTATGTACTGCCGGGGGCAGAGAAGCAGGCCGAAGAGGAAAACGTCGAAATCATCGCGCAGCTGGCCGATGAATTCACCTGCGCCTCATGCTTCATGGTGCGCCACCGCTCGCAGCTGGTACGGGAGGACGGCGCCGACAAGTTCTGCGCCGAATGCGAAGGCTAGCGCGCTTTCGTTCCGCACTGCCTAGCGGTTGCGCGGCTAGTTCACCTCGGGCCGGTCGCTCGCTGGTGGCTGATCCTCACGGTACTCGTCCATCACACCGCCGAGCGCAGCGGTCAACTCCTCGGGGCGTCGGGTCGAGGTGATCCAGTAGGGGGTCTCATCGCGCGGGTCAGTGACTTCCATCCGTACCACGGCGTCCAACCAGCCGCGTAGGTTCATAAAAGCGAGGCCATTGAGTCGCTGACCGCGTTCCTTGAAGGCCTCTTCGCCGCGAAAACCGACGACCTCCCCAATGAACTTGCGCTCAATGGTGGCCCGACCGACCTGCAAGGTCTCCTCGGTCACTTCAATGACCGGAACACGCACCAAAAACACCGCGACTAGGCTGACCAGCACGGCCACACCGGTCAGTACGCCGCCAAGGACGGAAATCGGGGCGATGGCCACACCGGCGGTCGCGGCGATCAATACTGGCCAGACCCACGTTCCGGCCGAGGGCCACAACTTTTCCTGAAATAGAACTGGGGCTGCTGGCGCGCTGGAAGTACTCATGACTACTAGTTTAGGCATTGCGCGGGACGCTGAATGCACCGTGGCGTTCCCGTGGCCCGCGATAGAGTTAGCTGGAAAAGAAGGACCGTGAACAGTAGTGGCGGTTCTCCGCCTGCCCGAGACCGAGGAATACATAGACGCCAATGAGCGAATCCACCCTGTCTGTCGCCATTCACATGCTCGACCCCGAGCTACCCGTACCGAGTTACGCGCACCCCTCCGATGCAGGCGCTGACCTGCATGCCCGCGAGGGTGTTGTACTGGAGCCCGGCCAACGGGCCCTCATTGGAACCGGTGTTAGCCTGGCGATCCCGCACGGGTATGTTGGCTTGGTCCACCCACGCAGCGGTTTGGCGGCAAAGCACGGGATCACTGTGGTCAATGCACCGGGCACCGTCGACGCCGGATACCGTGGCGAGATTATGGTCACATTGCTGAACACCGACAGCAGCAAGCCCTTCGAGGTGGTGCGCGGAGATCGCATTGCCCAGCTGGTGATTCAAAAGGTCGAGATCGCCGAATTCGTGGCGGTGCAATCCCTCGAGGAGTCGGCGCGCGGCACCGGCGGTTTCGGATCGACCGGCGGATTTGCGAGCAACTGAGTACCCTAGTTGATAGGGATCACATTTTTCTAAGGACACCATGTTTTTCAAGCGCAAGAAATCAGCCGAACAGGCCGAACAGCCTGTCGTTGACACGGAGCCAACCGTTCAGGAGCCGACCACCAGCGGTCCTTTCGACATCGCCGACGCGCCCGAACACGATGACTACCTAGATTTCGGGGCTATTTTGGTCAAGCCCGTGGAAGGGCTCGGCGTTCGAATGGATGTCGAACAGTCGAATAACCGCGTGATCGCCATTTCGCTCGAGTTGCTTAATTCGCGAATCCAGCTCATGGCCTTTTCCTCCTCGAAGTCCGGGGAACTCTGGCCGGGCATCCGTACGAACATCGCCAAGGAAATCTCGGCACAGAAGGGCGAAATCTACGAACGCGAAAGCGAGTTCGGCCACGAACTGCTCGCCCAAGTTCCGCAGCAGCTTCCTGACGGACGCCAGGGGAGGGTAATCCTGCGCTTTGTCGGATTCGACGGTCCACGCTGGTGCCTGCGCGCCACCATCGGGGGCGCCGCCCTGCAGGACGAGGAGACCTCGAATAAGGTCGACGAATACCTGCGCAGCGTGATCGTCAACCGCGGCGAGAAGCCGATGCCTCCAGCAGAGCTGCTGCCTTTGCAAGTGCCCAAGAATGCAACGGCCAGCAAGCCAGAGCAGGCATCCGAGGGTGGGATCAACCCGCCCGAACGTGGCCCGGAGATCACTCAGATCGGCTGAGCTCATGGCACCGGAATCTCTTCGCGAGCCCGAAGGCGAAGAACAGGAACTGCCGCCTCAGGTGTATCGCCGGCTCAACAGCTTGGCCGACCTACCGACCAAAGGCCGTATTTCCCATACCGGCTACGTGCAGTCGGTGAGCTACTCTGCGGCCGGTGAGCACCCAAGTCTCACCGCCGTGGTGGTGGACCGGCTCGGTGGTGCCCCCGGACGCCGCGGCAGCCAATGGCATGTGAAGCTGAACTTCATGGGGCAGCGCACCGTGCCGGGGATTAAACCCGGCGTCAAAATCGCTTACGGAGGCATGGTCGCTCCGGTGGGGCATGTGCCCACCATCTACAACCCGCGTTATGTGATTTTGCCCCAGCGCGTGCGCTAGCCGGCGCAACGTGAACCTTCGACCCGATGGATCAAGACGATGAGTGAGTACGAACAGCAAGAACCCGAGCGGCAGCCGACGCTAGCCGAGCAACTCAGCCAGAATGCCGGACAGCGGGTCAGTCAGCGCGCCGACGGCTCCATCGACGTGCTGGCCAGCATCGGCGGGGTTCGCGGAGTACTCGAAGCCATCCTTCCCGGCTTTATCTTCGTGCTGGTCTTCGCCTTCAGCAGTGAACTTTCCTGGGCGCTGATTGCATCGATCGCGGTCGGGGCCGTGTTCATGGTGTTGCGCCTGCTGGGCAAGTCGACGGTGATGCAAGCCGCCGTGGGCATGGTGGGCATTTTGATCTGCGCCTTCGCCGCCCGTACCACGGGGGAAGCCAAGGACTATTACGTGCCCGGTTTCTACATGGGGGCCGCCTACCTGGTGGCCCTGCTCATCTCGATCTTCGTGCGTTGGCCGCTGGTCGGGGTGCTCTTCGGATTCATCCGCAATGAGGGGGTTCGCTGGCGTGAGGACCCGTCGCGAGTGCGCCGCTATCAGCTGGCCACCTGGGTGCTTGCCGGCGTGTTCATTCTGCGTCTGGCCGTCCAGTTGCCCATGTACTTCGCCGATGAGGTGGTAGCCCTGGGCATCAGCCGGGCCCTGATGGGGGTTCCGCTCTACGCGGCCGGTCTCTACCTGGGCTGGATGATTTCCAAACCGGCCCCGCAACCTTTGCAGGGCGAGGCCGGCCCGGCCAAATAACGGTCCTAGCGGCAGGCCTCGGAGAGCGTACGACGCAGCTCTTCTTCGGCGGTGGGGGTGGTGATGAAGAAGATTTCATCACCACCCTCAATCACGTCATCGTCGCTGGGCGGGAATGGCGCCTTATCGCGCACGATGGCCACCACGGTGGTGTCCTCGGGCCACTGCACCCGGCCCATGGTGCGCCCAATGAGTGCCGAGTCGTGCGGGACGGTGAATTCCACCATCAGAACCTCACCGGTTTTCAGGCTCAGCAAGCGCACCAGGTCGCCGACCTCGACGGCCTCTTCAACCAGGGCGGTCATCAGGCGCGGGGTGCTCACCGCGACATCCACGCCCCAAGCGTCATCGAACATCCACTCGTTTTTCGGGTTGTTCACGCGGCCCACGGTGCGTCGCACGCCGAATTCGCTTTTCGCGAGCAGGGAGACCACCAGGTTGACCTTGTCATCACCCGTGGCCGAGACAACCACGTCATAGTCTTCCAATTGCGCGCGCTGCAAGACCGTCAGTTCACAGGCGTCGCCGATATGCCAGCGCACCTTGGCGATGTCCTCACGCTGGGCCATTTCCGGTTTCCAGTCGATCATCAGCACCTCGTGGCCGTTGGTGACCAGTTCGTGGGCGATGGATGAGCCGACAGATCCGGCTCCGGCGATCATGACTTTCATCTAGGGATCCTTAGCTGGCGGTAGTGGGGGCGGGGGCACTGGCCAGGGTCTTTTCGACGTCCTTGGCCGCATGGAGATTCATCATCACATGCACGAGGTCTCCGCCTTGAAGCAGGGTCTTGCCGGTGGGAATAATGCCTTCGCCGAATCGGGTGAGGTAGGCCACGCGGACACCTGCGGCGGCTTCCAGATCACGGACCTGATGCCCATACCAGTCGCGGTGCAGGGCGACTTCGGTGAGCATGAGGCGTCCAGACGCTTCGCGGTAGTCGCCGCGCATCGAATAATCCGGCAGGATCCGGCGCAGTACCTGATCGGTGCTCCAACGCACCGCAGCCACCGTGGGGATGCCCAGCCGCTGATAGATTTCCGCACGTCCCGGATCGTAGATGCGGGCGACAACGTTTGGCACGTTATAGGTTTCCCGGGCCACGCGGGTGGCCAGAATGTTGGAGTTATCACCGCTGGAGACGGCGGCGAACGCGTAGGCCTCGTCAATTTTGGCCTCGAGCAGCGTATCGCGGTCGAAGCCAACACCGGTGACCGTGAAGCCGGAAAAGTCTGGGCCGAGGCGGCGGAATGCGTGTTCATTCTGATCGATGATGGCCACCGTATGGCCCGCATTGTCCAGGGTGTGCGCCAGCCCGACGCCCACGCGTCCGCACCCCATAATCACGAAATGTGCCATTGCGCGCACTCCTAGGTATCCGTCGGATCAACAACTCCGGTGGTCTCAGTCGAGAAAGACCACGCATGCAACAATAGCGCCCCGCAGGCCCCGCCGGGTGAGTGTGGCTACTGTGTGTTTGGCTCCCTGCGCTAACGTTGAGGCGTGCCTGCTTTATTTGATGGTCTGAAACGGATCCTCGTGGGCCGGCCCTTTAGCACCGCACGGTTGAAAAAGAAGCCGCTCCCACCGAAGATCGCGCTGCCAATTTTTTCCTCCAGTGCCCTCTCGTCGTTGGCCTATGCGCCCGACGAAATTCTGTTGACCCTGGCCATGGCCGGGGTGGCGGCAACCGCACTCTCACCGATGGTGGGGCTCGCGGTGATGGCGGTGCTGTTGGTGCTGGTACTGTCCTATCGCCAATCCGTGGCAGCCTACCCTTCCGGGGGCGGCGACTACGAGATTGCGCGCAAGAACCTCGGCCCGCGTGCCGGAACCGCGGTTGCGGCCGCGCTGCTGGTGGACTTCGTGCTGACCGTGGCGGTTTCCAGTTCATCCATCGCCCTCTACCTGGGTGCGATTATCCCGGTGTTGGAGCAGCATCACACGCTGGTGGCCTCGCTGATCGTGTTGGTGTTGATGATCGGCAACCTGCGCGGTCGTGGTCAGGGCCGCTGGTCGCTGGCCATCCCGGTGTACCTGTTCGTGACCGGCATCCTCGTGATGATTGCGGTGGGTGTGGTCAAGGCGCTGACCAACACGCTCGGGCACGCACCCAGCGCGGAACTGACCATCGTGCCCGAGGCGGGACTCTCCACCGGATTGCACGGAATCGTCGGGGCACTGCTCATTCTGCGTGCCTTCTCGACCGGTTCGGCGGCGTTGACCGGTATTGAGGTGCCGATCTCCAACGTGCACTACCTGTCGAAACCCAAGGCGAAAAACGCCGGGCGGATCTTGGTGATTCTCGGGGCACTCTCCGGCGTACTGACCATCGGTACCCTGATGCTGGCCAAGGCCACCGGGGTGAAGGTCGTGGCCGATCCGCAGCGTTCCCTACTTCGCGATGGGGGACCGATACCCGAAGACTATGTGCAGCTGCCGGTGCTCGGTCAGCTGGCCGAAGCGGTCTTTGGCAATGTGTTCATCGCTACCGCCATTGTCTCGGCGCTGACCATCGGCGTGTTGCTGATGGCGGGTAATCACGCCTTCAATTCTTTCCCGAACCTTGCCAGCCACCTGGCCACCGACGGCTTCCTGCCACGGCAGTTGCGCACACGCGGCGACCGTCTGGGATTCTCCAACGGCATCCTGTCACTGGGTGTGGCCGCCCTGGCGTTGGTCGTGCTCTTCCAAGCCGATGTGACCATTTTGGTGCAGCTCTACGTGGTGGGCGTGTTCGTTTCCTTCAGCCTGAGCCAGATGGGCATGCTCAAGCACTGGTCGCGTGTGTTGGTGAGCGTCACCGACCGCAAGCTGCGCCGCTCGCTGCTGCGCAAACGCCTGCTGACGCTGCTCGGCCTGGGCCTGTCCGCACTGGTGCTGGTCATCGTCCTAGCCACACGACTGGTCCATGGAGCCTGGCTGGCGGTGCTGGGCATTCTGGTGCTGATGCTCGTGATGGATTCGCTGCACCGGCACTATCAGCTGGTGGACCGGGAACTGGCGGTGAGCGACGACGAGTCCGCCTCTGCGTTGCCGGCCCGCGTGCATGCGCTGGTGCTGGTCTCCACCGTGCGCAAACCCGTGCTGCGGGCGCTGGCCTTCGCGCGCGCCTCCCGCCCCTCCAAGCTGGAGGCGATCATCGTGGACGTCGAGCAGGAGAAGACCGAACGCACCTTGGCGGAGTGGGAACGGCTACGTCTGCCGGTGCCTATCACCGCACTGGCCTCACCGTACCGCGACATCGCTGGCCCGCTGATCGAGCATATTCGGTCGATCAAACGTGAATCGCCGCGTGATCTCATCGTGGTCTACATCCCCGAGTACGTCGTGGGGCATTGGTGGGAACAACTGGTGCACAACCAGACGGCGATGCGCGTGAAAAACCGCCTGCACTACGAGCCCGGTGTGCTCATCGCCTCGGTGCCATGGCGGCTACTGAGTTCCGCCGATGCCCACTTCGGGGCGCCCACCGAAGAATCCTCTGCCCACCGCCGTTAGCCCACGAAGTTTAAGAAGGACCCATATCACCATGAGCACCACCGAGCTGGTTGAGCTGCGCCTAGGACCGATCGCCCACGGCGGGCACACCGTCGCCCGCCACGAGGGCCGGGTGGTGTTCGTGCGGCACGGAATCCCCGGAGAGCTGGTGCGCGCACGGCTGACCGATGCCGGCGAGCAGGCCAAATTCTGGCGAGCCGATGTCGCCGAAGTGCTGGAGCCCAGCGCCGAGCGTCAACCGCACTTTTGGGCGCCGGCCGATGCCCTGCTGAGCGAGCAGCCCGTGGGCGGTGCCGAATTCGGGCATATCGCGCTGGACTTTCAGCGTCAGCTCAAGGCGCGTGTGGCGGTTGAACAGCTCACTCGCCTGGGTCAGATCGACCCGGTGCGTCTGGAACATCTAGTTGCCGCCCAACCGGCCCCCGGCGATGTCAGCGGGCTGGGCTGGCGGACCCGCATGTCCTACGCTGTGGACGCTTCGGGCGCCTTGGCCATGAGTGCTTACCGGAGCAATTCGTTGACCGCCATTACCCGTATGCCGCTTGCGCACCCGGCCATTGAAGCCAGTGGAATCTATGCAGTGAAGTATCCGGGGATCAGCCGGGTCGAGGTTGCGGTGTCCAGTCTCGATGACCGTAGCGTGCTGGTGCTGCTTATTGAGGAGCAGCCCGGTGCCGCGAAGGCCGTGGCCCGGCAACTGCCAGCGGAGCTGAACGTTGCGGCACTGACCCAACAGCGCGGGGCGGCCGCCGACGGGCGCGGTAGCCTGAGCGTGCTTCAAGGCCGCAGCTGGCTGACCGAAGAGGTGCTGGGGCAGGAATACCGGATCACCGGTGAGGGCTTTTGGCAGGTGCACCGCGCCGCGGCGACGGTCCTTAGCGAACGCGTGCTTGAACTGCTGGACCCGCAACCCGGGCAGGCGGTGGCCGATCTCTATGCAGGTGCCGGGTTGTTCTCTGCGCACCTCGCCGCGGCAGTGGGGCCTAGCGGTGCGCTCTATAGTGTGGAGGGCGCTCCGGGAACCCACGCGGACGCGAAGAAGAACTTGCGTCACTTCCCGCAGGCGCAGGTGATTCGCGGTCGGGTTGAACGCGTGTTGCACCAGGTGGTCGAAGAGCGTGAGCTCGATGGGGTGGTGCTCGATCCACCACGTGCCGGGGTGGATAAGAAGGTCGCGGCCGAGCTGGCGGCCAGCGGCGCCCGCAGGCTTTGCTACGTATCGTGCGATCCGGCGTCCTTCGCCCGAGACACCGCACGCCTGAGCGCCCGCGGCTACGAATTAGCGAACGTTGAAGTTCACGATTTGTACCCGCAAACCCATCACATGGAACTCGTGGGGCTCTTTCAGTGCCAATAATCGAGAAATTTCCCCCGCTAAACATGAAAAGCGGGGGAAATTTGCTACTCCGCCCGCATTTGCCGCGCGATGCCGATACACTGTCTTTAGCTCTGCCGCGGTAGTAGCACGACGATTTCAGTTAGGGGTTCCTAACTGGAATTCCGTGTGAGCGTGCATCAAGATGAATGTCTGGCGAGAGGAGTCCCAATGAGCAATGTGGACAGCTTCGGTGCTAAGGGCGTATTGGACGTCAACGGAACCGAATATGAAATTTACCGACTGAACACGGTCGAAGGCTCGGACAGCCTTCCCTACAGCCTCAAGGTTCTGCTAGAGAACCTGCTACGCACCGAAGACGGCGCGAACATCACCAAGGACCACATCAACGCATTGGGTCAGTGGGACGCCTCGGCGCAGCCTAACACCGAGATCCAGTTCACCCCGGCCCGTGTGATCATGCAGGACTTCACCGGCGTTCCCTGCGTCGTTGACCTGGCCACCATGCGTGAAGCCGTCAAGGAGCTCGGCGGCGACCCGAAGCGGGTGAACCCGCTGGCACCGGCCGAAATGGTCATCGACCACTCCGTGCAGATCGACACCTTCGGTTTCGAAGGCGCCATCGAGCGCAACATGGAAATCGAGTACCAGCGCAACGGCGAACGCTACCAGTTCCTGCGCTGGGGCCAGACCGCATTCGATGACTTCAAGGTCGTCCCGCCGGGCACCGGTATCGTGCACCAGGTCAACATCGAGTACCTGGCCCGCACCGTAATGACCCGCGAGGTCGACGGCGTGCTGCGTGCCTACCCGGACACCTGCGTCGGCACCGACTCGCACACCACCATGGTCAACGGCATGGGCGTGCTCGGCTGGGGCGTCGGTGGCATCGAAGCCGAGGCTGCCATGCTCGGCCAGCCGGTTTCCATGCTGATCCCACGCGTCGTTGGCTTCAAGCTCTCGGGCTCGATCCCGGCCGGCGCGACCGCCACCGACGTGGTGCTGACCATCACCGAAATGCTGCGTAAGCACGGTGTGGTCGGCAAGTTCGTGGAATTCTACGGCGACGGCGTCGCCGAAGTGCCGCTGGCTAACCGCGCCACCATCGGTAACATGTCCCCGGAATTCGGTTCCACCGCCGCCATGTTCCCGATCGACGATGTCACCCTGGACTACCTGCGCCTGACCGGCCGCAGCGAGCAGAACATCGCCCTGGTCGAGGCCTACGCCAAGGAACAGGGCATGTGGCACGATCCGAGCCGCGAGCTGCGCTTCAGCGAATACCTCGAGCTGGACCTGTCCACCGTGGTGCCTTCCATCGCTGGCCCGAAGCGTCCGCAGGACCGCATCGAGCTCACCAGCGCCAAGGAGCAGTTCCGCAAGGACATCCACAACTACGTCTCCGACACCACCGACGCCTTGGGCGTTGGCCGTCCGTCGCAGGCCGTCGAGGTAACCCGCGGCGATGAGACCTTCACCATCGACAACGGTCTGGTCTCGATCGCTTCGATCACCTCCTGCACCAACACCTCGAACCCTTCGGTGATGCTGGCCGCCGCCGTGCTGGCCCGCAATGCCGCCAAGAAGGGCCTGAAGTCCAAGCCATGGGTCAAGACCTCCGTGGCTCCGGGCTCCAAGGTCGTCACCGAGTACTACGAGAAGTCCGGCCTGTTGCCGTACCTCGAAGAACTGGGCTTCTACGTCGTCGGTTACGGCTGCGCCACCTGCATCGGTAACTCCGGCCCGTTGGACACCGAGATCTCCGAGGCCATCCAGGCCAACGACCTGGCCGCAACCGCCGTGCTCTCCGGTAACCGTAACTTCGAAGGCCGCATCAACCCGGACGTGAAGATGAACTACCTGGCCTCCCCGCCACTGGTCATCGCCTACGCCCTGGCCGGCACCATGGACTTCGACTTCGAGACTGACTCGCTCGGCCGCGACGCCGACGGCAACGAGATCTTCCTCAAGGACATCTGGCCTTCGCCGACCGAGGTCCAGGAGATCATCGACTCGTCCATCGACGAGGCCATGTTCGCCAAGGGTTACGAGGGTGTCTTCGAGGGCGACGATCGCTGGAAGGCTCTCGACACCCCTGAGGGCGACACCTTCGCCTGGGACGAGAACTCCACCTACGCCCGTAAGGCCCCGTACTTCGATGGCATGACCGCTGAACCGCAGCCGGTCACCGACATCGAGGGTGCTCGCGTGCTGCTGAAGCTGGGCGACTCGGTCACCACCGACCACATTTCCCCGGCCGGTTCCTTCAAGTCCGAAACCCCGGCAGGTCAGTACCTGATCGCCAACGGTGTGGATCGCAAGGACTTCAACTCCTACGGCTCGCGCCGTGGTAACCACGAGGTCATGATCCGCGGTACCTTCGCGAACATCCGCATCAAGAACCAGCTGCTGGATGGCGTCGAGGGTGGTTTCACTCGCGACTTCACCCAGGAGGGTGCACCGCAGTCCTACGTCTACGATGCCGCCGAAAACTACAAGGCTGCCGGCACCCCGCTGGTCGTCCTCGGTGGTAAGGAATACGGTTCGGGCTCCTCGCGTGACTGGGCTGCAAAGGGCACCGCACTGTTGGGTGTCAAGGCCGTCATCACCGAATCCTTCGAGCGCATCCACCGCTCGAACTTGATCGGTATGGGCGTGTTGCCGCTGCAGTTCCCGGCCGGCGAGTCCGCCGATTCGCTGGGTCTGACCGGTACCGAGGTCTTCTCGATCTCCGGTGTGACCGAGCTGAACAACGGCACGACCCCGAAGACCGTGAAGGTCACCGCCACCGCCGAAGACGGCAAGGTGACCGAATTCGACGCCGTAGTGCGTATCGATACGCCAGGTGAAGCCGATTACTACCGTAACGGCGGCATCTTGCAGTACGTGCTGCGTCAGATCTCGGCTAACTAATTAGTCGACATCACTGGAACACCGCGGGGCGGGTAGACCTACTGGGTCTGCCCGCCCCGCGGGTCTTTAAGCGCAGAACACTCTTAGTGCCTACGCCCCTGATTTAGGGCTTTAGGATGCATTGTTCGGCACTGCGGGGATGGCGGCCGGCGACGGTATGGCTGCTGGACGTCGTCTGACTGTTGTTGGGCACGAGCGGGCGACAGTCAAACACCATGGACGAACCAGCCGATGCCTCAGGGGGATGATACGGCGCATCTGGTCCTCACCGGCTCTGCATTCGCCGCCCGGGAATAGGTATTAGCTGGCGTCGGTTTCGCGGAATACCGACGACATAAGTACGGCCTAGGCTGGTGTCATGAACGCGCCCGCACAACGCGACCTAACCGCCGAGCAGACAGGCTTACTGCGGCAATGGCTGGGTCAATATGAAATCCTCGAAGACCTCTCGTGGCCGACAGGCGAGAACATCGTGCTTCGGGTGCGCACCGCCCGACGGGATTTAATCGTCAAGGCCGGTCGGGGATCGACTCACCACATTGGTCGAGAAATTCGTGCACACGGACAGCATCTAACCGCCTGGTATGCCCGTAGGGCGACCAACAAGATGCTCCATGCACACGCTGGTGCCAAACTCTTAGTGCTCGAATACCTGCCCGGTCGATTGGCGCAAGGAACACCCGCCGAATATTCACCCGAGGTGCATCGGCAGGCCGGAGAACTTCTGCGCGTATTGCATGAGCAAGACTCGCAACCCAGCGGCGACTACGAAGCACGCCTTGTTGCGAGCACCATTGAGCTATTGGGCGGAAGTCACCGGATAGATCCCGAGCTTCGAGTCAGAGCCGAGTCCTGGCTTCACGGTTACCGTCCGCGGCCCATAGCCCTTGTGCCCACTCATGGTGACTGGCAGCCCCGCAATTGGCTCGTGCAGGAAGGGCAATTGGGAGCCATTGATCTGGGGCGTTTCGATTTCCGCCCGGCATCCAGCGATCTGGTGCGGCTACATCATCAGCAATGGGTCGAACACCCCGAGTTGGCGCAGGCCCACCGCGAAGGATATGGTGCCGATCCTCGGGCGTATCCGGGGTGGAAGCTGGCCGAGATCCGCGAAGCGATTGGCACCGCGGTGTGGGCTTACCGGATGGGGGATGAGCAGTTCGAGACCCAAGGCCACCATATGCTGGCCGAAGTGCTGCACGGCCTCTAGCGAAGCAACATGCTCAACGTGCGCAAAGCCCGGACGCTGGCCGATCTATGTTGACCAGCGTCCGGGCATTGGATGCCTACTATGCCTTGGAGAAGAGCAACGAGACGTTCTGGCCACCGAACCCAAAGGAGTTGCTCAGCGCGTGATCGAAGGTCGTCTCACGTGCCTGCGTGTGGACCACATCGAGCGTGATTTCTTCGTCCAGTTCGCTGAGGTTGCGTGTTGGCGGAATGATCTGCTGTTCGAGGGACATGATGGTCACGATGGCCTCCACGGCGCCGGCCGCGCCCACCAAGTGTCCGAGCGCCCCCTTCGGTGCCGTGACGGCAGGGGAGTGTTCGAACACCTCGTTGACCGCCTTGCTCTCACTCAGGTCGCCAACGGTTGTTCCCGTGGCGTGGGCATTGAGGTGTCCCACCGCCGAGGGAGTCAGCCCCGCGAGTTTGATCGCCTGGCGCATGGCACGGATCTGTCCCGCACCGCTGGGATCCGAGGCGGTGATGTGATACGCGTCCGAGGTGATTGCCCAGCCGCTGAGCCGTGCATGCGCCCGTGCGCCACGGCGTGCTGCGTGTTCGGCGCTTTCGAGGATCACCACACCAGCCCCTTCGCCGAGCACGAATCCGGCGCGGTCGGCCGAGAACGGTCGGGATAGTTCCTCGGCGGGTCGTTCATCCGGCTTGGCCAGTGCCTGGGCCTGTGAGAAGGCCGCCACGGTCAATGGTGCGATTGCTGCTTCGGCACCGCCGGCGATCACCACATCAGCCTCGCCGGTGGCGATCAGTCGGGCCGCCGTCGCCAGTGCTTCTGCACCGGCAGCACACGCGCTGACCGGGGTATAGGTTCCGGCCTTGGCCCCGTAGGTCATCGCGACCTGTGCGCTTGCAGCGTTGGCCATCAGCATCGGGACGGTACGCGGGCTGACCCGGCGGGCTCCGCGTTCGAGGAGAACGTGTTCCTGATCCAGCAACGTATTGAGGCCGCCGATGCCGGTGCCAATGACCGCTGCCAGCCGTTCCGGATCGAGCTCGGTTTCGGCGTCGAATCCCGCATCGGCCCATGCCTGCTCGGCGGCCACGAGGGCAAATTGCTGGGAGCGGTCCAAGCGACGTGTCGCCGGTTTGCCAAGTAGCTCGGCCATATCGACGGTAACCGCGCCGGCGATTGCGTCGGGCACACCTGCCTCAGCGAATCGCGGGTCGGTCAAGGCGGCGATGCCGGAGCTCGAGGCAGCTAGTCCGGAAAAGAGCGCTTCGGTGCCGAGCCCCAGTGGGGTGATGGCACCGTAGCCGGTTACGACGATGTCGGTCACGAAGAATCCTTCTTGTATGGAAAACAAGTTTCTTCACTCAGTATACAATAGCGCTATGAGTGGGCAGCATCGCGAGGGCAGCACGAAGCCGGGGTCTCGAGGTCAGATCACCCGTCAGCGCATTCGCAATAGTGCCGCGGAGCTCTTCGCGCGCTACGCGCCAGAGGAAGTGACGGTCTCGACCATCGCGCGCCACGCTGGGGTGTATCCCAACCAAATCACCCACCATTTTGGGTCCAAGGACGCACTCTTTGTGGAGTCGGCGTTCTCCTCGTTGTTGCGCGACTCCGCACGGCTCAAAACCGTCTCCCGTCGCACGGCCGATCCCGAGGTGTTTGTCACAGCCTTGGCGCGCACCGCGTTGGTGATGCCATCGATCCCAATGGTCGTCTCGGCCCTGGGCCTAGGGCGTTCACATACCGCGCTGCAACCCACGCTGACCGGTGGCATGAAGGTCCTCTTTCGCAGTTCGACGCACTATGTGCGCGCCATACTGCAGGAAAAGGGCTGGACAATGCCCGAATCGGTGGAAAAGGAAGTGAAAACCTTCTGGAGCACGATTTTCGGTGCAGTACTGATGGGGCAGGCCGGTTTCCAAGGAACTCCCTCGGATCTCGATGTCGCGTCGCTGGTGCGAATCAACGCCGACCCAGAAGCTATGGGCGAGCGATTCGCGCCCGACCGCACTGGTGGCGGATAATAAACGGTAGACGTGCCGGTCTATACTAGAAGATTCGCGGGGTGCACGCCGCGCGAGGTGCACGAGGTGAAGGGGAACTACGTGTCTTTGCTCAAGACCATCAACAAGCCCGCAGATTTGCGCGCCCTCACCCCGGAACAGCTACACGAGCTGGCCGAGGAAATCCGCGGTTTTCTCATCGCCAATGTGGCGCGCACCGGTGGACACTTAGGACCCAACCTCGGGGTTGTGGAGCTGACCCTAGGAATTCACCGGATCTTCGATTCGCCGCGTGATTCCATCGTCTTCGATACCGGACACCAGTCCTATGTGCACAAACTTGTAACCGGTCGCCAGAACTTCGACACGTTGCGCAAACAAGGCGGTCTGTCGGGATACCCCGAGCGGGCCGAATCCGAACACGATATTGTCGAGTCCTCCCACGCCTCCTCCTCCCTTTCTTGGATCGACGGAATCTCGCGCGCCCGGGCGCTACGTGGCGAGCAAGACCGGTGGGCGGTAGCGCTCGTAGGCGACGGCGCGCTGACCGGTGGCATGGCCTGGGAAGCGGTGAACAACATTGCCGCCGACAAATCCCGCAAGGCCGTGATTGTCGTCAATGACAACGGCCGCTCCTACGCTCCGACGATCGGCGGCCTGGCTAACCAACTCGCCGGGCTTCGCCAGCAATTGGATCGGGTACGCACACACCCGGCCTACGAAAACGCGATGGATAAGCTCAAGAGCAAATTGCGTGATTCCGGACCGGTCGGGAACTTCACCTACAAATCCCTGCATGCCACCAAGAAGGGCATTAAAGACTGGTGGGCTCCGCAGGGGTTGTTCGAGGATCTTGGCCTCAAATACATTGGCCCGATCGACGGGCACAACCAGAGCGCCGTTGAAGAAGCACTGCTACAGGCGAAAAACTACGGCGGGCCGGTGCTCGTCCATGCGCTGACCGAGAAGGGCCACGGCTACGCCCCGGCACGGGCCGACGAGGCCGACCAATTCCACGCCGTGGGTGTGATCGACCCGGAAACCGGGGTGCCGGTCGCCTCCAGCTCCGCACAGAGCTGGACCAGCGTATTTGGCGAGGAAATCGCTGCGGTAGCCGACGAGCGCGAGGATATTGTGGCCATCACCGGCGCCATGTTGCAGCCGGTCGGTCTTAAAACCATGGCCGAACGCCACCCGGATCGCGTGATCGACGTCGGCATCGCCGAACAGCACGCCATGACCACCGCCGCAGGCCTGGCCTTCGGGGGACTGCACCCGGTGGTCTGCGTCTACGCGACCTTCCTGAACCGCGCCTTCGATCAGCTGCTGATGGACGTGGCGTTGCACAAGGCCGGGGTGACCATCGTGCTCGACCGCGCCGGTGTGACCGGCCCCGACGGCGCCAGCCACCACGGCATGTGGGATATGGCGTTGACCCAGATTATTCCGAATCTGCATCTGGCCGCTCCGCGTGACGCCGACCGGTTGCGCGAGGAACTGCGCGAGTCGCTGCAGATCGATGACGCCCCCAGTGTGGTGCGTTTCTCCAAGGGCAGCGTGGGTGAACCCGTCAATGCCGTGGACCGGCTGCCCGACGGAGTGGACGTATTGGCCCGGCTCGGTGACCGCGCCGCCCCCGACGTGCTGATCGTATCGGTGGGCGCCATGGCCGAGTTGTCACTGGATGTAGCCCGTCGACTGAACAGTCAGGGCGTTTCGGTGACCGTGGTCGACCCGCGCTGGGTGTTGCCCATGCCGAAGTCCGTGGTCTCGCTCGCGGCCCGTCACCGCATTGTCGTGTGCATCGAGGACGGGGTGCGTGTTGGTGGCATTGGCTCCCGCCTACGCACCGAAATGCGTGCAGCCGGGGTAGATACCGCGCTGAACGAGGTAGGTCTACCCACCGAATTCCTGGCCCACGGTACCCGGGCCGAGGTGCTCGAGCGCGTTGGGCTCACCGCCCAACAGGTTGCCCAGGACACCCTCGCCCAAGTTCTAGGCACCAAGGTGCCCTTCGCCCGCCCGCTACCGGGGCAGGATCTGCCCACCGGACAGATTCCCAAGCTATGACCCAAGAACGAGAGTCCTTTCTCGCGCACCTGCAGGATGAGCCGCACGCCCAGTACGGCGACTTCGTGGTGGCGCGGGCCTGGAAATTCGATGGCACCCCGCACTGGGTTGTTCCCGGCTACTACCTGGGCGCCGATGAATACGGGCACTGGATTCATCAACCGGCCGGCTCGCTCGTGGCACGCCCGGGCAGTGCCCACCTGGCCGCCAGCGATGCCCTTTGCCTGATTCCACGCGGGGAAAGCTGGGTCGCGACGCTCTACGACAGCGCGCAGGAAGATTTCGACGTATACATCGACCTGTCCACCTCGGTCGGTTGGGCCCCGCTGAAGTCCGGGGGATGGGAACTGAACTCCATCGACATGGATCTCGATGCCATCCGCTCACGCACCCGCGGTGTGTTCCTTGACGACGAAGACGAATTTACCGAGCACGCGGCGCAGATGGGCTATCCGCGGAACTTGCAGCTCAGCCTACGGCAGACCGCCGAGGGCCTACTGCAGGGTCTAGCGGACGACCGGCCGCCGTTCAACCACTCCTACCGTGCTCAGTGGCGGCAGCGTGCCGCTAATTTTGACGCACGCGACACTAACGTAGCGAAGGACTAATACTGATGGCGATTATCCGCACGTACCGCACCGATGACAAAGGCGAATTGCACTTTCGCGAAGCCTGGTACCAGCAGTTCGAAAACGAAGAGCTCGGCCAGTTCGTGCTGAATCACGGGTCGGTGGGGCATATGTCCAGCACCAACCAATCCGTGGACGTCGAGGCGGAACGTGCCGACGAACTCTTCGCCGGTTTTCTTCAGCAGTGCGCCGAAGACGGCTACGCCGAGATCCCTGCCGAGGAGCAGTCTTGGGTCATCGTGCAGTATGCGCTGAAGTCCAAGGACGGCACCGAACGCGATCGCTACTTGCAGCGTAAGGCCAGCGAGGCGTTGACCGGTCACCTCGCGTGGCGTGGGCTGGGCACCGTTGAATCCTCGGATTTTGCCGCCTACAAGCTGAACATTCGGGTGCTGACGCCTGCTCCGAAAAAGGCCGTGGCCGCGATCAAGACCTGCATCCGCGAGGCCAAGCTCGACTTCACCAAGATGAGCATCGCCACCGCCGGGTACGCAGATCTTGAGCACGCCAAAATGGTGCATCCGACGCCGGCCAAGCCGTTCTCGCTGAGCTAAGCGCGCCGGACGACGACACGAACTGACTTGAGGACTTTCCACCCATGATTCCCCAGGACGGACAGGACCGCGGTGCCGGGGCGAAGCGCAAGCAAGCTCAGGTTGGTGCCAGCCGACTACCGCTGCACCTGATCTTTCAAGCCGGTATTGCCGCGGTCGTGGCGCTGGGTCTTGAGGGGCTACTGCAGCTTCCGGCCGCCAATGGTGCCCTAGCCGGTGTAGCCCTAGCCCTTCTATGTTGGCTGATTCGCGAACTTTATCAACCGACGGCTACCCGGGCCGGGGCGCGCGTGGTGCTCGTGCTGCGCATGCTCTCGATCGTTGGTTTTACCTTTGCCATAAGCGGACTCTCGCGCCTGCTGACGTAGTTCCGTCGCGCACCGCGCCACGCGCGTTGGCCGCTGATACAGTAAAGGTCGCCGCATCCCGATTGCTCGGGATACGGCGACCTTTTTAGTTACTCGGTGCGAGCCGTGACTAGTCGGTGCCGCTATCGAAAGCTGCGGCCTCCAACGAACGGTCCACGGCCAAGGAATCGCCATCGACCGGGGCGGCCTCGGCGATGGCCTCGGCGCCGCCGGCCTCCAGCGTGCCGACCAGCTCGGCGGTGTGCCCGCCGACGAGACCGGCCTTGGCGTACTGCTCCAGGCGGCCGCGCGAATCGGCGATGTCCAGGTTACGCATGGTCAGCTGGCCAATGCGGTCCAGCGGGCCGAAGGCGGCGTCGCCCACGCGCTCCATGGACAGCTTGTCCGGGTGGTAGCTGAGGTTCTCGCCGGTGGTGTCCAAGATCGTGTAGTCGTCGCCGCGGCGCAGGCGCAGGGTGACGGTACCGGAAATGGCCGAGCCAACCCAGCGCTGGATGGATTCGCGGAGCATCAGTGCCTGCGGGTCCAGCCAGCGACCCTCATACATCAGGCGGCCGAGGCGACGGCCCTCGTTGTGGTAGCTGGCCACGGTGTCTTCGTTGTGGATCGCATTGACGAGGCGCTCGTAGGCGATGAACAGCAGGGCCATGCCCGGTGCCTCGTAGATGCCACGCGACTTGGCTTCGATGATGCGGTTTTCGATCTGATCGCTCATGCCCAGGCCGTGACGGCCACCGATCCGGTTGGCCTCATCGACCAGTGCGACGGCGTCGGAGAATTCCTGGCCATTGATGGCCACCGGGCGACCGGCGGCGAAGGTGACCGATACATCCTCGGCCTTGACCTCGACCGACTCGTCCCAGTACTTCACACCCATGATCGGCTCGACGGCTTCCAGCGAGGTGTTCAGCAGTTCGAGGGTCTTGGCCTCGTGGGTTGCACCCCAGATGTTGGCGTCGGTGGAGTAGGCCTTTTCTGCCGAATCGCGGTATGGGAAGCCGTGGGCCTGCAGCCACTCGCTCATTTCCGCTCGTCCGCCCAGCTCGGCGACGAACTGCGGGTCCAGCCATGGCTTGTAAATACGCAGCTTCGGGTTGGCCATCAGCCCGTAACGGTAGAAGCGTTCGATGTCATTGCCCTTGTAGGTGGAGCCATCGCCCCAGACATCGACCCCGTCCTCACGCATGGCGCGTACCAGCAGCGTGCCGGTAACGGCGCGGCCCAGCGGGGTGGTATTGAAGTAGGACTTGCCGCCCGAACGGATATGGAAGGCACCGCAGGCCAGAGCCGCGAAGCCCTCTTCGACCAGCGCGGGCTTGCAGTCGACCAGGCGCGAAGCCTCGGCGCCGTATTCCAGAGCGCGGCCCGGAACGGCATCGATATTCGGCTCGTCGTACTGGCCGAGGTCGCCGGTGTAGGTGTAGGGGATGGCACCCTTATCGCGCATCCAGGCCACGGCCACCGAGGTGTCGAGACCGCCGGAAAATGCGATGCCGACGCGTTCGCCGACGGGGAGGGAGGTGAGGACTTTAGACATGGTCACATCCTAATGGATAAATATGCAATGGTGTGAATCGTGTGCCAAAAAGTGAACTATCAAGGCATCTACCGATAGCGTAGTTCCTATTGGTCGGCAAAGGTTAAGACCTTACGAGAGTGATAAGGAGAAATCGTGGAATTTCGACGATTGGGACGCAGCGGGCTCACAGTATCCGTGGTGGGTCTGGGCTGTAATAACCTTGGGCGCGCGGGGACCGCTACCGAATCGCAAGAGGGCACCAATGAATTGATTCATGCCGCCCTCGATGCGGGGATTACGTTCTTCGACGTGGCCGACATGTACGGCCGGGAGCCCGGGCTTTCCGAACAACGGCTCGGTGCGGCACTTGGATCGCACCGTGAGGATGTCATCGTAGCCACGAAATTCGGACTGGACATGCAGGGCGTCAACGGGCCAGATTATGGTGCTCGCGGTTCCAGGCGCTACATCATGAAAGCCGTCGAAGCATCGCTTCGCCGCTTGGGCACCGACTACATTGACCTGTATCAGTATCACAGCCCCGACGGGCTAACCCCGGTGGATGAAACCCTGCAGACTTTGGACGACCTCGTGCGCAGCGGCAAGGTGCGCTACATCGGACACTCCAACCAGACCGGGTGGCAGATCGCCCAGGCCGAATACGTGGCCCGCCAGCTGGGAACCTCCCGCTTTATCTCGGCGCAAAACCACTACAACCTCATCGACCGTCGGGCCGAGCTGGAGGTGCTGCCGGCCGCCCACGAATTTGGCCTCGGGGTACTGCCCTACTTCCCGCTGGCCAATGGGCTGCTAACCGGCAAATACTCCCAGGGTTCGGCTCCTGAGGGCTCTCGGCTCACCCACTCGCGGCAGAACCTGCTTCACGACACCGATTTCGAGCAGCTCGAGAAGTTTGCCGCCTTTGCCCGCGCCCGTGACCTCACCCCGGCGGAACTGGCCTTCTGTTGGCTGGCCGCGCAGTCGCCGGTGGCCTCGGTGATCGCCGGAGCCACTCGCGTCGAGCAGGTGCGTGCTAACGCCCAGGCCATTAAGTGGGTGCCGAGCGACATCGAGCGTATTGAACTGGACGAGATTTTCCCGCCTGCCGAGAAAATCGCGCTGTTCTAACACTCCAGTGACACAGCGATTGCCGGGCAGCCACCAGATGTGGTGACTGCCCGGCATTCTCTATACCTCGGTGGCTGCGTGCTAGATAGCATCCTTGGGTATGAAAACCAGGATTTCGTCGCCCTCAATTTTGGTGGCGAATCGGGCCAAGGCGGCCTTTGCCGGTCCGTGGGTGGCGGTGCCATCGGCGGGGGAGAACTGCGAGCCGTGGCATGCACAGTAGAAATCCTCGCCCGAGGGTGCGTCGCTACTGACCGCGCAACCCTGATGGGTGCACACATTGGTGTAGGCCAGTACGGAATCCTCGCTCGGGCGGAAGAGCAAGACGCCAACCTCGGAACCATTGGCCCCCGAGGCGACCGCCGAGGCCCGCGAGCCCACGGGCAAGTCCGCTAGGGTCAGCAGGGCCTGGCCCTGGCCGGTTGGCTCGGGTACGGTGCTGGGGGAGTTGACGGGAGCGGCCGAATGGCCATCTCCACAGGCGGCCAGCAGGGCGCTACCACCGAGTGCTGCTCCGACGCCCACGACCGTGCGCCGATTGGGAAGGGAAGTTTCGCTCATGGGCATATTCTTGCAGATCAAGCTATGACCGCACTATGTGCCAAAAAGACCGTGGGCGCTCACGCAAACTCAGTGCGTGAGCGCCCACGGGCCGTTAGGGGCTGTTAGCCGTGGAACTTTCGTCCGTTGACGCGTTCGGAGGCTCCCACCTGATCCAGGTACGGGGTGATGCCACCGAGATGCATCGGCCAACCGGCACCGGTAATCATGGCCAGATCCACATCCTGAGGCTCGGCGACGACACCCTCGGCGAGCATCAAGCCGATTTCCTCGGCCAGCGCGTCCTGCACGCGCAGCAGAATCTGCTCGGCGCTCGAGGGCTGCTCACCTTGTTCGATGACGGCGACGGCCTCCGGGTTCAACTGCTGCTGACCCTGCTCGTCCTTGATCCATACCTTGGTGACCTTCGCGTCAATCAAGTGCTGCACATTGGCCGAGACCTTGAAGCGCTCGCCGAAGGCCGCGTGCAAGGACTCGGTGACGTGCTGGGCCACCGGCAGGCCAACCATGGCCAGCAGGGTGAACGGGGTCATCGGCAGGCCCATCGGAGCCAGCGCGTTGTCCGCGGTTTTGGCGTCGGTACCTTCATCAAAGGCCGCCTGCACCTCACTCATCAGGCGCAACAGCACGCGGTTGACGATAAAGGCCGCGGCGTCGGCCGAGCGGATGCAGGTCTTGCGCAGTGCCTTACCCAGGGCAAAGGCGGTGGCCACGGTGGACTCGTCGGTCCACTGCGTCGAGGCGATTTCCAGAAGCGGCATCACGGCCACCGGGTTGAAGAAGTGGAAACCAACGAGGCGCTCTGGATGCTTGAGATTTCGTCCCATTTCGGTGACCGACAGCGAGGAGGTGTTGGTGGCCAGAATGCACTCACTGGAGACCACGGCCTCCACTTCGGCGAAGACCTGCTGCTTGACCGTCAATTCCTCGAAAACGGCCTCGATGACGAAATCGGCGTCGGAGAAGGCTTCCTTGCTGATCGAGCCGCTCACCAGAGCCTTGGCCCGATTGACCTTATCCTGGCTCATCCGGCCCTTGGCCTGAAGCTTGTCCAGCTCACCGTGGATGTAGGCCAGGCCCTTATCCACACGTGACTGGTCCAGGTCGGTGATGACCACCGGCACGCTGAGTCGGCGGACGAAGAGCAGGGCCAGCTGTGAAGCCATCAACCCGGCACCTACCACGCCGACCTTGGTGACCGGGCGGGCCAACTTCGAGCTCGGTGCACCCACCGGGCGCTTGCCGCGCTTCTGGACCAGATCGAGAAAGGCGTAGATGGTGTTGCGGAATTCGTTGGTGCCCATGAGCTCGGTCAAGGCGGCGATTTCCAACTGCGCCGATTCCTTTTGGGTGCGTCCGATGCCCTGACGGAACACCTCAAGCGCCTTATAGGGTGCCGGTGCGGCTCCGCCGAGCTTTGCGTCGATAAATGCCTGTGCCTGATCGGCGGCGGCCACAAAGCGCTGCGCGACGGCCTCGTCGGCCGGGTCCACGGCGTTGGGGCGGGTCACCTCGCGGCGCCCGGTGAGAACCTCGTCGGCGAACTCGAGCGAACGCTCCAGGAAGTCCGCACTGTCGTAGAGCGCATCGGCGATGCCCAGCTCGTAGGCTTCGGCGCCGGACAGCGTGCGATTGTTGCTCCACGGGTTGTTGATGATGACTTTCATGGCGGCCTCGGGGCCGATGAGGCGCGGCAACCGGTAGATTCCGGCCCAGCCCGGGATGAGGCCGAGGAAGGACTCGGGTAGCCCCAGGGCGCCGGCGGAGCGCGAGACGGTGCGGTAAGTGCAGGCCAGCGCGATCTCCAGCCCGCCGCCGAGGGAGAGCCCATTGATCAGCGCGAAGGTCGGTACGCCGAGGTCGGCCAGCAGGTCGTAGGTCTGGTGTCCCAGGGTTGCCATGGCGGTGGCGGCCTGCGGATCGTTGAGTCGCTGCACCGCCGACAGGTCCGCGCCGGCCACCAGGAAGTAGGGCTTGCCGGTGATGGCGACGGCGTCGATCTCACCGGCGGCGGCTCGTTCGCTCAGCGCGGTGAGCGTGGCCTTGAGTTCCAGCAGCGTATTGGGCCCCAGCGTCGAGGGCTTGCGGTGATCAAGCCCGTTATCCAGGGTGAGGAGGACGAGTTTCTTGCCGCTGGCTAGGGTGATGTCGCGGGTGAGCGAATGGGTGATGACCTCGTCGTGCATGAGTTCGGCCAGCGCCGTGAATTCTTGAGTCATGGTCTCTTTCTCCTAGGCCTTGCTGCCAAAGTCTTTGTGGTTCGGGTTCTCCCAGATCACGGTGCCGCCCATACCCAGGCCGATGCACATGGTGGTCACGCCGTAGCGGACCGAGGGATCCTCGGCGAACTGGCGGGCCAGCTGGGTCATCAGGCGCACGCCGGAGGAAGCCAGCGGGTGGCCGATGGCAATGGCGCCACCGTAGCGGTTGACCCGGGGGTCATCTTGGTCGATGCCGTAGTAGTCCAGGAAGGACAACACCTGCACGGCGAAGGCTTCATTGATTTCGAACAGTCCGATGTCATCGATGCTCAGTCCGGCCTGGGCCAGGGCCTTTTCGGTGGCCGGGACCGGGCCGTAGCCCATCACGTCGGGCTCCACGCCGGCGAAGGAGAAGGAGACCATGCGCATCTTCGGGCTTAGTCCCAGTTCGCGGGCTGCGGCGCCGCTGGTCAGCAGGGCGGCGGTGGCACCGTCGTTAAGGCCTGCGGCGTTGCCGGCGGTGACATGTCCGTGCGCGCGGAAGGGGGTGCGCAGCTGGGCTAGATCTTCGAGGGTGGTACCCGGGCGTGGTGGCTCGTCGACGGTGTTCAGCATCCAGCCTTCGCCGGGCCGTTTGGCGGCGACCGGGGTCAGGTCGGGCTGGATCTGGCCCTTTTCGTAGGCCGCGGCGAGTTTGGCCTGGGAGGCCACGGCGTAGCGGTCGGCGCGTTCCTTGGTGATGGCCGGGAAGCGATCGTGCAGGTTCTCGGCGGTGTTGCCCATGTTCAGCGCCTGCGGGTCGACGATCTTCTCGGAGAGGAAGCGGGGGTTGGGGTCGGCGCCCTCACCCATGGGGTGATTGCCCATATGCTCGACGCCACCGGCGATCACAACGTCGTAGGCGCCGAAGGCGATGCCACCGGCGGTGCTGGTCACCGCGGTCATGGCCCCGGCACACATCCGGTCGATGGCGAAGCCGGGGACCGACTTGGGTAGGCCGGAGAGCAGGCCTACGGTACGCCCAATGGTGAGCCCCTGGTCTCCAGTCTGCGTGGTGGCGGCCATCGCGACTTCGTCGATGCGCTCGGCCGGCACCTCGGGGTTGCGCTTGAGTAGGGCCTTGACGGCCTTCACTGCCAGATCGTCGGCACGGGTTCCGTGATAGATCCCCTTCTCGCCGGCCTTGCCGAAGGGGGTACGTACCCCATCGATGAAGACGACGTCGCGCGCTGCGAGCGAGTCATGGGCTACCGGGGTGTTTGCACTCACCGTCAGGCTCCTTGCGGGTTGTAGGTATGGTCCACATCACTGTGACTCATACCATAGGTTACTAATGAGTAACTTGTTGTGCAAGTAGCCCTCGGCGCACCCGGAGAATCAGCTACTCAGGGCCTCGGCCAGCGGGGAAGCCACCAGTTCGATCTGCCACTCGCGGGCCCCGAGGTTGCGCAGAAATTCTGCGACCTCCTCGACCTGCATGCCGTCGCTGGCGTCCCAGCACAGCTGACGCAGGAAGCGCGGGGTGAGCAGGTTTTCGGTGGGAATCTGCACCTGCTCCGAGAGTTCGGCGAGAACCTGGCGAGCCTGACCGAGACGTTCGGCGGCCTTCGGGTTCTTATCGCCCCAGGAGCGCACATTTTGTGGCATCCCGCGGTTGACGCTCGGCTCGGGCAAATCGGTGGAGGCAAGCCCGCGCCCGATGGCCTCGAGCCAGCGCGGTGCATCGCGTTTGGCGCTGCGGCCATGGAAGCCATTGATCTGTAGCAGCGCCGGAACCGAGCGCGGCGGCTGGGGCAACGTAGCCATAATGGCCTTGTCGTTCAGGAGCTTACCGGGGGCGACATCGCGGCTACGGGCCAGGGCGTCGCGGGCCAGCCACAGCTCACGGGCCACGGCAAGTTGCTTGCGGCGCTTGATCCGGGCCAGACCCGGCAACTTGCGCCACGGTTCGTCGGACGGCTGGGGATCTGGCATGGTGCGCGCAAATTCAAACTCTTGGCGGGCATACTCCGTTTTGCCCTGTTCCTCGAGCACCTTGGCGATCGCATCGCGTAGCTCGTGGAGCACCTCAACGTCCAGCGCCGCATAGCTCAGCCAGGACTCGGGCAACGGGCGGGTGGACCAGTCCACCGCCGAATGTTCTTTGGCCAGTTCAATGCCGAGCAGCTCGGCCACCATGGTGCCCAGCCCGACGCGGGGCATGCCGGCCAAACGCCCCGCCAATTCGGTGTCATAGAGCTCGACGGGGTACAGGCCCAGTTCGTGCAGACAGGGCAGATCCTGGCTGGCCGCGTGCAGAATCCAGCTCTGCTCGTTCATGAACTCCTGTAGCACCTCGAGATCTTCGAGGGCCTCGGGATCGATGAGCCAGGTGCCGGCACCGGGGCGGCGGATCTGGATAAGGAAGGCGCGCTGACCATAGCGAAAGCCGCTGGCTCGCTCGGTGTCCACGGCTAAGTCTCCGCTACCCTCATGCAGGGTACGCACGGCACGGCGTAGGCCGGCCGGGGTGTTAATAACCTCGGGGATGCCCTCGCTCGGGCGGTTCAAGGGGGTTAGATCGGCCGGCGGCGTGGAAGATTCGGAGCTACTCATCTCTTCCATTCTAGGCCTGTTGCGCCCCGTGCTAGCTGAGGCGACGCGGTAGTTGCTGGACGCCCTGGGGCAGTGGCGGCAACCCGGCAAAGGTGCCGACCATATCGGCCCACCCGCTCAGGTGGTGCCCGAGCATCTGGTCGGTCGGTGTCCACGAGGCGCGCAGTTCAATGTCGATGCTGTCGCTCCGCCCGGCGAGGTTGCCAAAGGACTCGTTCATCACCCGGGTGGCGGTCCCGCCGGCCGCGCGGTACTGTGCCCCGCGTCCTTCGAGTGCTTCTTCGAGCCAGCTCCAGGCCACGGAGGCCAGCAGCG
The DNA here is from genome assembly GCF_048457885.1 of Glutamicibacter endophyticus. Lineage (NCBI taxonomy): Bacteria > Bacillati > Actinomycetota > Actinomycetes > Micrococcales > Micrococcaceae > Glutamicibacter > Glutamicibacter endophyticus. The sequence goes on along the minus strand of NZ_CP174200.1, from coordinate 2,152,222 downwards.
GATCTTGGCCCATGTCTTCGTCGAGGCTCGCCCGAATGTAGCTGACCACGCGGAAGTTGCCTTCCCACAGCTCGACCGGTTGCGGGTCATAAAGCAGGACGAAGCGCCCGGTGGCTAATTGTTCGGAGGCTGGCAAGATCGGGGTGTGCTGGCGTGTGTTGCGTTCGGTGGCGTACACGTCGGCACTCAGGGCCAGCGCAAAGGGTGCGAGCTTGCCGGGGGCCGGTATTTTCGTGATGTGCAATTCGCGGCGAAGATCGGCGCGCGCCAAATCGGCCACGGCGTCGGAAAACACCGCGGGAATGCTGGCTGCACGGGGAAGTTCACTCACATGTTGAGTGTAAGCGTGCCGCACTCGGTCAGGAATGCGGCACGCCGATGCGCCTGTTGCTAAGGCCTACTCAGTGGGCGTTGTGGGCCGCCATGAGCTCGCCGAGCTTGGCGATGAAGGCATCCACATCCGACTCCGCGGTGTCGAAGGAGCACATCCAGCGCACGTGCCCGGCGGCGCGATCCCAATCGTAGAAACGGAAGGATTCACGCAGCGTGTCGGCCACGTCATTTGGCACCTGAGCGAAGACCCCATTGGCCTGCGTGGGGTAGACCAGCTCCACCCCGTCGATCTGCTCGACGGCGGCCGAGAGCTTCGCGGCCATCGCATTGGAGTGCGAGGCCGAACGCTTCCACAGATCCGTGCCATAGAGTTCCAGCAGCTGGGCGGAGATGAAACGCATCTTGCTGCCCAACTGCATATTCATCTTGCGCAGGTACTTCATATCCGCGGCCAGATCCTCGCGGAGGGTGAGAATGCCTTCGCCAAGCAGCAGCCCGTTCTTGGTGCCGCCCAGCGAAACGATGTCGACGCCGACATCGGTGGTCAGCTCGCGCAGCTCAACGCCCAGATGCGCCGCGGCGTTGGCCAGACGTGACCCATCGAGGTGCACCAGCATGCCCTTGGCGTGCGCGTGCTCGGTGATCGCGGCGATCTCCTCGGGGGTGTAGACGGTGCCCAGCTCGGTGGCCTGGGTGATCGACACGGCCAGCGGCTGGGCGCGGTGCTCATCGCCGAAGCCCCAGGCTTCCTGATCGATCAGCTCCGGGGTCAGCTTGCCGTCCGGGGTCGGGACCTGCAGGAGCTTGATGCCGCCCACGCGTTCCGGGGCGCCGTTTTCGTCGACGTTAATATGTGCGGTGCTCGCGCAGATGACCGCGCCCCAGCGCGGAAGCAGCGAGGTCAGTGCGGTCACGTTGGCGCCGGTGCCGTTGAACACCGGGAAAATTGCCGCCTGCGGGCCGAAGCTGTCGCGGGCCAGCTGATCCAGCGCCTCGGTGTACTGATCCTCACCGTAGGCGATCTGGTGTCCACCATTGGCGCGTGCGATCGCCTCGAGTACTTCCGGGTGAACGCCGGAGTAGTTATCGGAGGCGAATCCGCGCAGCTCGGTGTCGTGGCTCAAGGTCATGGGGATGACTCCTGTCAAAGGGGTTTAGAGAGTGGGCAGGTGCACGCGGGCGCCGTTGATGCTGGCCGCGTCGGCGCCGAGCAGTTCCACGGCGGCGGCGCCGACCGCATCGGCGTGCGTGAAGCCGGCCGGGGCGTCGCTGGTCTTATCGGTCAGCGCCTTGACCACCCAGGTGATGGCGGCGGACTGCGGGGCCTGCTTGCTAAAGAGGCGTGCGACGGCATTCAGCCAGTATTCGGCGGCCGCCTTGACGCTACCGTAGTTGGCGTTCGACGGGGTGGGGTTCTGCACCGCCTCGGCGCTAATGATCGCCAGCCGGCCGGCGCTGGAGGCCACCAGGTCCTCATGGAAGGCCTTGGTGGTGTTGCGCAGCGTGCCCAGGACCTGTCGGGTCAGGAAGGCGAAGTCCGCATCGTCCTGCCCGGCGAGGCCCTTGCCGCCGCGCCACCCGCCGACCAGGTGCAACAGCACGTCGATCGGCCCGTGCTCGCGATGGATTTGCTCGGCTAACTGTGCCACCGCCTCGGGGTCGGCCAGGTCGCAGACGTAACGACCGGTGGCGAAATCGAGGCGCTCGTTGAGCCGTTCGGCGTTGCTGCCCACGGCCAGCACCCGCGCTCCGGATTGTGCCAGTGCACGACCCGAGGCCACCCCGCTCGGCGAGGTGGCCCCGGCAATCAGCACGAGCGGTGAATCATTTGATGGTTCGCTCATGGTTTGATCCTATTAGATGCTGCTGGCACCATACATGCCACGGGTGGACTCGATGGTCTCGCTCATCTTCTTGCTCAGTGCCTCGTAGAACATGGACAGCGGGAACTCGTCGTCCATCACCTGGTCGGTGATTTCACGCAGCGGAGCGGTCAGCGGCAGGGCGTCTGGACCCTTGGCCCAGACCGAGGCCGGGTGCGGGGTGACGGTGGCGGAGACCAGCTCGTAGGCGGCCAGCCAGTGGGCCAGCTTCGGACGGTCGATGGACTTCCAGTACAGCTCGTCGATGGCGTCGCCCAGGGCCGAAACGACCTCCGGAACCTGCTCCCAATCGATGGTCAGCTTGGTGTCGGTCCAGTGCAGCACGTGGTTCTGGTGCATCCAGGCGAAGAGCAGCTGGCCACCGAGGCCGTCGTAGTTACGCACGCGGTTGCCGGTGATGGCAAAGCGGAAGATCCGGTCGAAGATCACGGCGTACTGCACCAGCTTGGCGGTGTGGCGGGTGCGCTCGTCGGCGTTGGCGTCGTTGTGGATCTTCACGCACTCGCGGAATGCGGTCAGGTCGCAACGCAGTTCCTCGAGCGAGTACAGGAAGAACGGCATGCGCTGCTTGATCATGAACGGATCGAAGGGCAGGTCGCCACGCATGTGGGTGCGGTCATGGATGAGGTCCCACATGATGAAGGTGTCCTCGGTCAGTTGCTGATCTTCCAGTAGCTGGCTGGCGTCGGCCGGCAGTTCCAGGTTGGTGATCGCCGAGGCCTCCTTCAGAACCTTGCGGAAGCGCACGGCTTCGCGGTCCTGGAAGATTGCGCCCCAGGTGAAGGACGGGGTTTCGCGGATGGCGACGGACTCCGGGAAGAGCACGGCGGAGTTGGTGTCGTAGCCGGCGGTGAAGTCCAGGAAGCGCAGCGGCACGAACAGCCCGTTGCTGTAGCTACCGGCCTCGAGGTTCGCGATGAACTCCGGCCACATGACCTGCACCAGCACGGCCTCGAGGTGACGGTTGGTCGAACCGTTCTGGGTGTACATCGGGAAGAGCACCAGGTGCATCAGGCCATCTTCGCGCTGCGTCTGCGGCTGGAACTGCACCAGCGAATCCAGGAAGTCGGGCACGCCGAATCCGGCGTCCTTCCACGCGGCTAGGTCCTTGACCAGGGCGGTGAGGTAGGCCTCGTCGTGGGCGAAGTGGCCGGAGAGTTCCTGTACGGCGCCGATGATCAGTTCGATCAGTTCGCCGGCGCGGGCCTGGTCGGCCTCCGGGGCGAGCGAGCCGTCCTTGACCTGAAGGGTCTGGAATTCGCTGGCGGAAGCCTTGAGGGTCTTCCAGGCCTGTGAGTCGACAATCTCATCGGCGCTGACGGTTGGCTTGATAGGGGTCTGGGTCATGGTCTCCACCTCAATCGTTGGGTCGTTGCGTTCTTGGTAATAACGCTACGCGCAACCGAAGAAAAAGTAATGCTCAGCCCATCAAGGCTAAGCATTACTAATGCTAGATGTGATGTGGGCCCCAGCTTGGCGGACGGTGCTTAATCCTGAGTTTCGCGCAGCGTCAAGCTGATCGAATTCATGCAGTAGCGCAGGTCGGTCGGGGTGTCGAAACCCTCGCCCTTAAACACATGCCCAAGGTGCGAATCGCAGCTTGCGCACCGCACCTCCACGCGTTCCATGCCCATGCTTTGATCGCTGAGGTAACGCACCCGATCCTCGGCCAATGGGGCGAAGAACGAGGGCCAGCCGCAGCCAGCGTCGAACTTCGTGTCACTGGTGAAAAGCTCGGCACCACAGGCCCGGCAGGCATAAACCCCGGCCTGCGTGCTGTCCCAGTACTCACCGGTGAAGGGGCGCTCGGTGCCAGCCTCACGCAACACCTGGAATTCCTGCGGCGAGAGCACCTCGCGCCAGTCAATATTCTTTGGATTCTCCGGTTTACTCATGTACCGCACAACGTCTGGCGGCCACCGAAGATTCCCCGAGCCTGGATCTGCCATGATGGGACTATGCCACGCAATCTCGCACAGACCCTCGAACCGCGGAAAACCATCCCGGCCACGCTCATTGGCGCCGGAGCCGGACTGGCCGCCGGTTCGCTGCTGGCCGCCAGTGTCTCCGCGCTCGCCGGGTACTTCGCCCGCCGAGTGGTCACCCCGGATGAAAAACGCATCTTCAGTGTCATCGTGCGCGATATCGTCGTCGACGCCCACGGTCAGCGCTGGATGCATCTGCAACGCACCGAGGAAACCACCGCGGCCGGGGCCTGTAGCTTCCTCGGGGAAGGCGACGCCTGCGCGGTGCGGCTCGGCCCGCCACAACCCGTGCCGGGCAAACCCCGATTGGTGGCGCGGGCCGTGGAGGAAATCTACCGGGGTTCGCTAGAGAATGTCCGGCGTGGAAATTTCTCCGGGGCCATCTATGAGCACCCGCGCGATATTGGCATCGACGCGCACGAGGTCAAGGTGCCGCTCGAGGTCGGCCCGGCCCCCGCCTGGCTGATCGACGGCACCAGCCACAAGGACACCTGGGTGATCTGCGTGCACGGACGCGGGGCGAGGCGCACCGAATCGATTCGGGCGCTACCGACCCTGCAACGCGTGGGAGTGAGCGCGCTGCTGATCAGCTATCGCAACGACGGGCTGGCCCCGGCCACCCTCGACGGGCGCTATGGCCTGGGGGATACGGAATGGCTCGATGTGCAAAGCGCCATCGGCTACGCCCTGGAACACGGGGCGCGCAAGGTCATTCTCATGGGCTGGTCCATGGGTGGGGCGATCAGCCTGCAGACCGCCGACCGTTCGGCCCTGGCCAACGTCATCGACGCACTGGTGCTCGTGGGGCCGGTCATTAACTGGGTGGACGTGCTCAGCCACCAGGCCCGGGCGAATAAGATCCCACAATCCGTGGGTCGGCTGGCTCAATGGCTGCTGTCCAACCCGGCCGGACGCTGGTTTACCGGACTGGCGGCACCGGTGAATCTCAAGGCGCTGAACTGGGTGGACCGTGCCGAGGAGCTGACCCACCGAACGCTGATCATGCACAGCGACGACGACGACTTCGTGCCCTCGGGCCCGAGCCACAAGCTGGCCACGTTGCGTCCGGACCTGGTGACCCTGAAATCCTTCCGGGGCGCCGGGCACACCCGCGAACCGAACGTCGACCCGCAGGGATTTGCCGCCGCCCTAGAGGTCTTCCTGCGTAGCCGACTAGCCTAGCCGCGCTCCGCGGGCAGCGACGTGCCGCTGGCCACAGGCGCCACACTGGCGCCCAGAAACGCCACGGCGCGTTCCGGGGCCAGCTCGAGGCTGAAGCCTCGTCGACCCCCGGAGAGAAAAATGCTTTCGTGCTCAAGGGCCGAACGGTCGATGACCGTCGGGCTGAGGTGGCGTTGTCCGAAGGGAGAAATCCCGCCGAGTACATAGCCGGTGCGCCGCTGGGCGGCCTGTGGATCGGCCATCTGCACCCGCTTGCACCCTAGCGCCTGCGCGCAGGCCTTAAGATCCAGGGTGGAATCCGCCGGGACGATTGCCACCGCCAGGTCGCGATCGGCCTGCGCCCCGGTGGCCACCATTAGTGTTTTGAACACCCGGGCGGGGGAGACGTGTAGGGCGCGCGCCGCCTCGGCACCGTAACCCTCGGACTGCGCCCGGTGCGCATAGTGGTGGGCGGTATAGGGCACCCCGGCGGCCTCCAAAGCCACGGTTGCCGGGGTGCCCGATTGTCCCTGTCGCTTGCCCATACCGCCGGTCCTAGGCCTCCAACTGCTCGCGCACCTGGCGCTTGATGCGGCCTAGCATCGCGGTCATCCCGCGCATACGCAAGGGGGACAGCGCCCGCGAAAGCCCCAGAGACTGCGGCATATCGTCGGCCACGGCCAAGATGTCGGTGGCCGGGGCGCCATCGAGCCCGGCGGCCAGCACCGAGGCGAACCCGCGGGTGGTTGGCGCCTCGGGTGGCGCCGAAAAGAACAGCCGGGTCAGCCGGTTCTCGTCGTTACCGACCTCAACCACCAAAAATAGCGGCGACTGGCACTCGACGACCTGCTCGAGCAACTCCGGGTGCTCGGCCAAACGCGGTGGTAGCTCGGGCAACTCACGAGAGAACTCGAGCAGCAGCTCGAGGCGGTCGGCCTCGGGCACCTCGGTGAATTCCTCTACGATCTCTCTCAGTGCCGCGGGGGTCTGGCTCATGCGCGACCCGCCAGCTGCGCCGGAAGTTCGCCGGGCTCGGCTCCGCGGACAATCGGCACGCGCACCGCGTTGCCCCACTCGGTCCACGAACCGTCGTAATTGCGTACCTTCTCAAAGCCCAACAGGTGAGTCAGCACAAACCAGGTGTGGCTGGAACGCTCACCGATGCGGCAGTAGGCCACGACGTCGTCGCCCGGCTTCAGCCCGGCCTCGTCGAGATAGATTGCCTCCAGTTCCTGGCGCGAACGGAAGGTACCGTCCTCGGCCGCGGCCCGGGCCCACGGCACCGACGCGGCGGTGGGGATATGCCCGCCGCGCAGCGCGCCCTCCTCCGGGTAGGCGGGCATATGGGTGCGTTCACCGGTGTATTCCTCCGGGGAGCGCACATCGATCAGCGGGTTGCCCAGGTGCTCGAGCACCTGCGGCAGGTAGGCACGAATCTGCGAATCGTCACGCTCGATGACCGGGTAGTCGGCAACCGGGCGCGCGGCGGGCTTCTCGGTGCTCAGTTCGCGTCCCTCGGCGATCCACTTATCGCGTCCGCCATCGAGCAGGCGCACATCTTCGTGCCCGAACAGCGAGAACACCCAAAGCGCGTAGGCGGCCCACCAGTTGGACTTGTCGCCGTAGATCACCACGGTGGTGTCCCGCGCAATGCCCTTGGCCTTCATCAGGCGGGCGAAGCCCTCGCCGTCGACGTAGTCGCGGGTGACTTCATCGTTCAGTTCGGTATGCCAGTCCACCTTGAGCGCCCCGGGGATGTGGCCGGTGGAGTAGAGCAGAATATCCTCGTCGGACTCGAGCACCACGAGGTTCTCGTCGTTCAGGTGCGCGGCCAACCACTCGGTGGATACCAACCGCTCCGGGTGGGCGTACTGGGCGTAGGCTGGATTCTCATCCACGGGCACGGGCATCGCTAACCGTCCTTCATTCGGGGTCTGACTGAAAGCGCGGGCCCGCACCGTAGAGTGCGGCCACACGCTCTTACCCCTAGCCTAGTCCCGGGTGGGGCCCAGCTTCCAAGCCCCGGAGGTCATCCAAGGGAACATAAGCTAGCGCCGGGCGGTAAACTATCCGATGGACCGGTACCGACTTTTGCAAAGGACACCACTGCGCGCATGGCCACGATAACCCACCTGACCGAGACCACTCCCAATGTTTCGGTGGAGGAACTGCTGGCCGGATTCCACCCGTCCTACCGTTTCGGGGAGGTCTCCTTCAACACCTACCGGCCCGACCCGCGCCAGCCTTCGCAGGCCGAAGCGGTCACCAAACTGCAGCGTTTTGCCGAGTCGGTGGGCAAGTCCTCCTCGGGCGGCTTCTTCGGCAAGCTCTTTGGGAAGAAGGAAACCGCAAAGAACGGGATTTATCTCGACGGCGGCTTCGGCGTGGGCAAAACCCACCTGCTGGCCTCGCTATGGCACGCCGCCCCGGGACCGAAAGCCTTTGGCACCTTCGTGGAGTACACCAACCTGGTCGGGGCGCTGTCCTTCCGGCAGACCGTCGACGTGCTCAGCCAGTACAAGCTGGTGTGCATCGACGAATTCGAGCTCGACGACCCGGGGGACACCGTGCTGATGTCGCGGTTGATGCGTGAACTCTCCGACGCCGGGGTCAAGCTGGCGGCCACCTCGAACACCCTGCCCGGCGCGCTGGGCGAGGGACGCTTCGCCGCGGTGGATTTCCAGCGCGAAATCAAGACGCTCTCCGAACAGTTCGACGTGCACCGGGTTGACGGTGAAGATTTCCGCCACCGTGGTCTGCCCGAGGCCCCGAAGCCGATGGACGATGCTCAGCTTGAAAGCTTTGCCGCGGAACGTTACCCGGAGAGCACCCTCGCGGTGGATGACTTTGCCGACCTGGTCGCGCACCTGTCCAAGGTGCACCCCTCGCGCTACCGCCAGCTGCTGGCCGAGACCCAGGTCCTGGTGTTGCATAACGTCGACACCATCACCGATCAGTCGGTGGCCCTGCGCTTCGTGGTGCTGGCCGACCGGCTCTATGACAAGGACGTGCCGATCATTGCTTCGGGTAAGCCCTTCAGCGAACTGTTCACCGAGGAAATGATGGCCGGTGGCTACCAGAAGAAGTACTTCCGTGCCGTCTCGCGTTTGACCGCCCTGGCCCGCGAGGGTCAGATCGGTGAGGTCGCACTCTAAGGCACTAGCTGCGTTCGGCGATCAGGTGCACGCCTAGGCCGATGAGTAGCGCCCAGAAGGCCCCGCCGATTCCGAAGAGGGTCAGGTTGGAGGTGGCGACCAACAAGGTCGCCAGCGCGCTGAAGCGCCACGCCGGATCGGCAAGTGCCCCGCCGAGCGCATTGGCCAAGGTGGCCAGCAGCGCCAGTCCCGCGGCGGCTTCGAAGAGTCCTGCGGGGCTCGCCGCGGCCACCGAGGCAATGAGCACCGAGCCGGCGGCGAAGAGCAGATAGAACACCCCGCTACTCGTGGCCGCACGCCAGCGTAGGGCCGGATTGGAGCCGGCCGCCTCGCCGGCGGCCAGCGCCGCGGAGATTGCAGCCAAATTAATCGCATGCCCGCCGAAGAACGCGCCGGCGGCGCTACCGGCGCCGGTGAGCAGCATGCTTGAGCGCCAGGGTGTGGTGTAACCAAAGGTCGACATCACCGCCACCCCTGGAATATTTTGCGACGCCATGGTCACGATGAATAGCGGCAGGCTAATGCTGGCCACGGCGGCCAGCGAAAATTCCGGCACCACCAATTCCAGGCTGGGGGCGGCCGAAATCTGTGCCCACGCACCGTGAGCGGCAATATGCCACAGCCCGATAGCCACGGCCACCAGCATGCTCAACCCCACGGCGTACTTCGGTAGTTTGCGTAGGGCCACCAAAAACGCGAGCAAAATGGCCAGCGCCTCAATGGGAATGTGGCTTAGCGCCGTGAACGGCTTGAGGCAGAGCGGGATAAGGATACCCGCGAGCATGCCCTGGGCAATGGAGACCGGAATGGCGGCCATCAACCGTTGCAGGGCTGGCACCAGGCCGGTCAACATGATCAACACGCCGCTGACGATGAACGCCCCCACCGCTTGCGCGAAACTGAAATTACCCGGCGCCAAGCCGGCCAGTAGCGCCGCCCCGGGCGTCGACCAGGCAACCGTGACCGGCACCCGATGCCAGCTCGAGAGCACGATGCAGCTAATTCCCGTGAGCAGGGTCAGGGCCAGTAGGCCCGATGCGGCCTGATGGGCCGTGGCTCCCGCGGCCGTGAGGCCGGCTAGCACCACGGCAAAGGACGAGGTGAAACCCACGACGGTGGTGACCAGCCCGGCCAAAACCGCATCTCGGAGCGCATTATTTTCCGCCGCAACGCTTTGTGACATGCGTTTATTTTCGAGGCGGGGGAGTACGTGGAACAAATTGGTAACAGGCCGAGGGGGTTAAATGACGTGGGCACCGCGCCAGTATCTGGCCGGTGCCCACGTGACGTGTCGTGCAGGCCGATACGTCAAAGATCTCGACGCGCTATGCGTTCTCTTCCCCACCGAGGTTGTTCAGGAAGTTCTGAGCGCCTTCTTGAGCGCCATCAACTTGCTCGGCGAACTTTCCCCCGGTCTTGTCGTCAACAAAGTCACCGGCCTTCTCGATCCCGTCCGAGATCTGGTCCGAATGTTCGCTGGCGAACTGGGACGCCTTATCCTTCAGGCCGTCGAGGTTACCTGCGAGATCGTCTAATCCTGGCATACGCTTCTCCCTTCGCTGCTGAAGATCGGGGTGATCCTCACTGCACTACATCCTAAGCCGCTAGATCACGTTTTCGTAACCCCGGCGTTCATGCCGAGGGCGAACACGCTCTTGGCTCTAATACGCGTGTGGCTAGCGCCTATATATGTATGAATCTAGAGTTTTACCGGGTGGGAAGAACGCGAGGCGCTGTGAGGTTTCGGGCGCGGTTAATTCACCCTGCTTTCGCCCGCTCTTTCCATTCAATTCCCTTGTGTGATGTGCATCACAGGGATAAGATTCGCCCACGTGTTCGTTCGTGAAAAGGGGAATTATGAATACAGGTAAACGGGTCGCGTTGGGGATCGCGGCCGTACCGGCAGTCCTAACACTGGCTGCCGGCTCGGCATTGGCGCATCAGTGCGTCAATGCCAGCAAGGTCAATCAAGCCGCCGGTGTCCAAGTCGTGATCGACGACGAAAGTGGTGAGGTCGTGTGGGCGACGCGGGGCGTGTTGAACCGCATCGATCGGGGCGTTATCAATCCCGAAACCGGGGAGGGCTTCTCCGGGCTTCTTGGATTCGACGTGAATGGTGACCAGGTGGCCGACCTCGCAACGTGGATTGTGGGGCCCAATGGCGAAATTCCGCAACAGGCCCAGTATGGCGGGGCAACCTGCAGCGGGGTCGTGAACATCCAAGTCTGGTTCGAGCAATGCCAGACGGATCCGGTGTAACACAAATGATCGGGGCACTCTCGCAGGCCCAATAGGTGAAGAGGCGATCCTGAAATTCAGGACCGCCTCTTTCGTGGAGCGGACAACGAGGTTCGAACTCGCGACCTCAACCTTGGCAAGGTTGCGCTCTACCAGCTGAGCTATGTCCGCACGATATTCAATTATTTGGAGCGGACAACGAGGTTCGAACTCGCGACCTCAACCTTGGCAAGGTTGCGCTCTACCAGCTGAGCTATGTCCGCTTGGGTACTGATCCTAGGGATCGATACTCCGTGCGCGATACTGGGATCGAACCAGTGACCTCTTCCGTGTCAGGGAAGCGCGCTACCGCTGCGCCAATCGCGCAAAAAGAAAGCAATGATCTTTCTGCGAGGTGGGGACGGGATTCGAACCCGCGTATACGGCTTTGCAGGCCGCTGCCTCGCCTCTCGGCCACCCCACCATTGACCGGTAAACCGGTCGGTGTTCTTCTTGCGAGCGGACAACGAGGTTCGAACTCGCGACCTCAACCTTGGCAAGGTTGCGCTCTACCAGCTGAGCTATGTCCGCTTGGGTACTGATCCTAGGGATCGATACTCCGTGCGCGATACTGGGATCGAACCAGTGACCTCTTCCGTGTCAGGGAAGCGCGCTACCGCTGCGCCAATCGCGCCGAAGATTCCGCAGGGGAATCTCGACAAAACCACAAATCACTTCGCGATTTTTCCGAGCGGACAACGAGGTTCGAACTCGCGACCTCAACCTTGGCAAGGTTGCGCTCTACCAGCTGAGCTATGTCCGCAAATGCTGTTTTCCCGAACGTTTCCGTCCGTTTTCCAACGAGTAAAAACTCTATACGAGTTTGACCGGGCTTCCAAATCGAAAACATGAGATCTGGTTCACAAGCCATTGTAGTCCCGGAAACACGCGGAAAAATAGTCCCCACAGCCCCTGCGTCGCACTCTTAACTCCGAGATGACATGCCATGATCGAGATATGACCTCTCCACGACTCGCCGTGAGTACGGCCACCGGACGCATGTATCGCAGAGACCTCTCGCAACCGGCCACGGTTCCGTCGATTACGACGGTCATGTCCGTGGCCGCACCCGATCTCAGTGGGTGGGCCGGATACCTAGCCGCCACGACACTGAGTGAAGACAGTCGGCTACCCGCGGCGCTACAGACGCCCGGGGCCGTCCGTCCGTTAGTGCGCGAGGCCGCATCCGCTGCGGAACGCTATCGAGATGCCGCGGCCGAACGCGGCGATCGGTTGCACAACTACGCCGAAGCATGGGCGCTACGCGCGCTGGGGCAAGCGCACGAGCTTGAGGCCGCGCGCGCCAAGCTCGAAGAACACGGCGAACTTGCCAATGCCGCGCACTTTGAAGCGTGGTGGCACGACTACGGCGTGGAACCGGTGGCCGCGGAGGTGACCATCTGGAATGCAACCCTCGGTTACGCCGGCACCATCGACCTTGTGGCGCGTATCGGCGGTCGCCTCTGCTTGGTGGATTACAAAACCCGTGGCGTGGACCGTGATGGACAGCTCAAACGGCCCGACGAAAAGGTCATCATGCAGTTAGCGGCGGCCGCGCAGGCCGAGGAGCAGAACGTGGACGCCGAGGCCGGACGCTGGGAACCATGGCCGCACCCACGCAATCCGTTGCTTCTCGCCGTCGCCCTCGGTGCGGCACCGGCCCGCACCTACCTGGCCACCGAGGCGGCAGTTCCCACCTACTTCGCCCAGTTCCAAGCCCTTCATGCCGCATGGCAGGCACGCCAGATCATTGCGACGAACCCGAGCGCGCTGACCGAGATCGCGCCGCCGGCCGCGCCAGCCTAAGACTCGGCACCGTAGACTAGAGCTTCCGGTGATGCTTCTGGCCTCGCCGCGCCACCAACTACCGAGAGGAACCACCACCCACCATGGCAGTACTGGGAATTCGGATCATTGGCGACCCCGTGTTGCGCACCCGAGCGGACGAGGTCACCGAATTTACACCGGAGCTCAAGAAGCTCGTCGCCGATATGGACGAGACCATGGAGAATGTGGATGGTGCCGGTTTGGCCGCCCCACAGGTGGGTGTGTCCCAGCGGGTGTTCACCTATCAGGTCGACGGAGTGCGGGGACATATCGTGAACCCCGTCCTCGAATTGAGCGACGAACTGCAGGAACCAGCCATGGAAGGGTGCCTGTCCATTCCGGGGATCGCCGGAAAAATCGCCCGACACCGCACCGTGCGTGCCACCGGCTTCGACGTCGAAGGCAACCCGCTGACGCTGGAGGCCGAGGGCCTGCTGGCACGCTGCCTGCAGCATGAAACCGATCACCTCGACGGGGTCCTGTTCTTGGATCGCCTCTCCGCCGCGGACCGCAAGGCCGCATGGCGCACGCTCCGTGCCGGTAACTACAACGCCACGGCGAGCAGCACCGTCACCCAGCGCGCCTCGGCGCTCGGTTCAAGCTTCGGCGCCGGAATGGGGCGCTGAGTCTTATGCGTATCCTTTTTGCCGGAACCCCGCAGGTGGCCGTGCGGACCCTAGATGCCCTACACGAGGCCGGATTCGAGATCGCCGCCGTGTTGACCCGCCCGGATGCACCCTTGGGGCGCAAACGCGTGATGACCCCCTCGCCGGTTGCCGCGCGCGCCACCGAACTAGGCCTCGAGGTCATCAAGTCCTCCACCATTGACGCGGCCGTGACCGCGCAGATCGCTGAGTTGAAGGTAGCTGCTGCCGCCATCGTCGCCTACGGCGGGCTGGTACCAGCCGCGGCGCTGCAGGTGCCCACTCACGGGTGGATCAATCTGCATTTCTCCCTGCTTCCAGCCTGGCGTGGTGCCGCTCCGGTGCAGCACGCCATCATCCATGGCGACGACATCACCGGCGCGGCGACCTTCCAACTCGAGACCGGTCTGGATACAGGGCCGGTGTATGGCCAGGTCACCGAGGTCATCGACGAAAACACCACGGCCGGAGACCTGCTGCAGCGGCTCAGTGACAGCGGCTCGCAGCTGCTCGTACAGACCCTGCACGCGCTGGAGGCCGGGGTGGCCAACCCGGTACCGCAAAGCGGTAACGGAAGCTACGCGCCGAAACTGACCGACGCCGACGCCCGCCTGGACTTCAGCAAACCGGCTACGGAAATCCGGCGCCGGGCCCACGGCACGCTCCCGGCCCCCGGCCCCTGGGCGATGGCTGGCGAGCAACGCTACAAGTTCGGTCCGCTCCGCGAGGTACGCGAGCGCCGCGACCTGGCCTGCGGGGAACTGCATATCGAACCGGGTAAGCGCCCGGTCGTACTCATTGGCACCGCCACCTGGGCCCTCGAGGTCACCGCCTTGCAACCGCCGGGCAAGAAAATGATGAACGCCGCCGACTGGGCCCGCGGTGCGCTGGCCAACGACCTGAAAGTGAACTTCGCATGAGCCAGGACAACCAGCCACGCCGCAACGAGCGTGGCCGCACCCGCAACCGCGGCCAGGGCGCCGGCCCGCGCCAGTTCAGCCAGTCGGCCCCCGCGGCCCGCAAACGCTCGGCCGACCCGGCCCGCCTGGTGGCCTTCAAAGTGCTCCGCGAGGTGAGCGAGGCCGACGCGTACGCCAACCTCGTGCTGCCCAAAATGATCCGTACCTATCAACTCGATAAGCGCGACGCCGGCTTCGCCACCGAACTGGCCTATGGGGCGCTGCGCGGACAGGGTTTCTACGACGGCATCCTGGCCACCCTGGTTGATCGTCCGCTCGAGGAGCTCGACCCGGCCATCCGCGACGCGCTACGCCTCGGAGCCCACCAACTCTTGGCCATGCGGGTACCGCAGCATGCGGCACTCGATGAAACCGTGTCGTTGGCCCGCGCCCAGATCGGGGCCGGTCCCTCCGGGCTCATCAACGCGGTGCTGCGCCGAGTCACCGCCCGCGACGCCCAAGAGTGGGCCGCGGAACTCGCCGCCGGGGCCAGCAACGACACCGCGCGTCTGGCCATCGAGCACAGTCACCCGGAGTGGGTGGCCCGCGCCCTGCACCAGGCTTTGAAGGCTCACGGCCGCGACGGGCAGGAGCTGGAACAATTGCTGCGCGCCGATAACCTGGCCCCGGTGGTCAACCTCGTGGCGCTACCCGGACTGGCGGACATTGAGCAGGTGCTCGCCGCCGGCGCCGAGCCCGGCGAGCTGCTCGCCGATTCGGCCACCTACCAGCAGGGCGACATTTCCCGGGTACCCGGTGTGCGCTCCGGCGTGGTGCGTGCCCAGGACGCGGGAAGCCAGATCATGGCCCGTGCGCTGGCGGGGGCTGAATTGCCCGATCCCACCGACGGAGATCGCTATTGGCTCGACCTCTGCGCCGGACCGGGCGGCAAGGCGGCACTGCTGGGGGCGCTGGCGGTGCAACGCGATGCCCGGTTGACGGCCAACGAGCCCACCGCCCACCGTGCCCGGCTGGTCGAACAGTCCTTGGCGCCGGTGGATCCGGGGTACTGGATGGTGGACTCGCGCGACGGACGTGATTTCGGTGGCGCCGAATTCGCGGGGGATTACGACCGCATTATGGTCGACGCTCCCTGCTCAGGTCTCGGCGCACTGCGTCGCCGCCCCGAGGCGCGGTGGCGCAAGACGCCGCGTGACATCCAGCCACTGGCCCAGTTGCAGGGTGAACTGCTCGACGCCGCGTTCAGCGCGGTCCGCCCCGGCGGGGTAATCGGCTACGTAACCTGTTCCCCGCACCAGGTGGAGACCCGCCAAGTCGTGCAGGACTTCCTGCAGCGCAACCCGCAAGCCCGCCTGCTGGATACGGCCGCAGCCATCAACTCGGTGCTTTTGCCCGAGGTGCGCGTCCAGGGCACCGAGCTGGGAGAGTCGGGTAATACCGTGCAGCTCTGGCCGCACCTGCAGCGGACCGATGCCATGTTCATGGCCCTTCTGACCAAAACCGCCTGAGACCCTTCGACCTTTCGGGAGCCAACATGTCGCAGCCTCACATTCATCCCTCGATTCTTTCGGCCGATTTCGCCAACCTGGCCAGCGAACTCGAACGCATCCACACCGCCGACGCGGTCCACGTGGATGTGATGGACAATCACTTCGTCCCCAACCTCACCCTGGGCCTGCCCGTGGTGCAGGCCCTCGCGGAGCGAAGTGAGCTGCCACTGGATGTGCACCTGATGATCGAGGACCCGGACCGCTGGGCCCCGGCCTATGCGCAAGCCGGGGTGCAGTCGGTGACCTTCCATGCCGAGGCCGCCGCCGCCCCGGTGCGGTTGGCCCGCGAACTGCGTGCCGCCGGAACCCGTTCGGCAATGGCGTTGCGTCCGGCCACCGCCCTCGAACCGTACCTGGATATGTTGGGCGAGCTGGACATGCTGCTGCTCATGACCGTGGAACCCGGCTTTGGTGGGCAGGCCTTTTTGGATCTGGTGTTGCCGAAGATTCGTCGCGCCCGCGCCGCCATCGACGGTAGCGGCAAGCCCATCGCCTTGCAGGTGGACGGCGGCATCTCCCGCGACACCATTTTACGCGCCGCCGAGGCCGGGGCCGATGTGTTCGTTGCCGGCTCTGCGGTCTATGGGGCGCCGGAGCCGTCGGTGGAGATCGACGCATTACGCAATTTGGTGCTCGCCGGGCACCAGAATGTGCAACAATAAACGCAGTACACGACAACTACGTGCTCCGGGGTCGGTGAAAGTCCGAACCGGCGGTGATAGTCCGCGACCCGCAACCATCAGGCTCAGGCCACGGTGGGAACGGTTGAGCCGGTGAAATTCCGGCACCGACAGTTAAAGTCTGGATGGGAGAAGCACGATTTGATCAACGCTACCGTGCCTGTGCGCACCTCTTTCCGAGGTGCCCTTCGCTAACCACAGGCATCAGCGGGCCATCAAATGCACCCCCGGAGCCGCCGCTTCGAGAAGGGTGGAGATGGATTTCCTGCGGTGGCTCATTGACGCTTTCAACTCACAAATCGCCATTGGTGGCTCGGCGCTACTGGTGCGCGAGGTGGTGGGCAATATTTTCGGGCTGGCCAGTGCGGTCGGCGGCATGCGCCGAAAGGTGTGGGCCTGGCCGGTGGGCATCGTCGGCAATCTGCTGTTGCTGACCGTATTCCTCGGCAGCCTCTTCGATACCGCCTACAGCGCGAACCTACTGGGTCAGGCCGGGCGCCAGATCATGTTCATTGCCGTCTCGATCTTCGGCTGGGTGCGGTGGCGACAGGCCCGCTCCGCCGGTGGGCACGGGGTGACCCCGCGTTGGGCCAGCGGCACCGAACGGCTGATGCTTGTGCTCGTTCTGATCATCGGCACCATCGCGCTGACCCCGCTCTTCAGGATGCTCGGTTCCTACGAGCCGGTGTGGGCCGACGCGTGGACCTTCGTTGGTTCGCTGCTGGCCACCTGGGGGATGGCCCGCGGCTGGGTGGAATTCTGGCTGATCTGGGTGGCCGTGGACGCGGTGGGTGTGCCACTGCTGTTCTCCGCCGGCTACTATGCCAGCGCCTTCATGTACCTGTTCTACGGGGCCTTTACCCTGGTCGGTTTCTTCGTCTGGATGCGCGCCCGCAATGGGGGCAAGCCCAGCGTCGAGACGGCCCTGCCCGATCCGCGGATCAAGGGCGGTGCCTCATGAACCAGGCACATGTACTGCCATTCCAGCCCGGCGCCGATGCGCTGGCGACCGCGCTGCGCACCGCGCTTGAGGCGGCCCGCCGCGGACACCGTGGTGCGAACCCGCTGGTCGGCGCCTGCATCCTCGATGCCGAGGGGCATATCATCGCCACCGGTTTCCACCTCGGCGCCGGTTCGCCCCATGCGGAGATCGACGCCTTGCGCCGACTGGGCCGCATCGACAAGGCCCGCGCCCGGACGCTGAGCATGGTGGTAACCCTCGAGCCCTGCAACCACACCGGCCGCACCGGCCCCTGCGCCCAAGCCATCATCGACTCCGGGATCGGGGCGGTGTACTACGCGCTGCCGGATCAGACCAGCACCGCCGCCGGGGGCGCACAAACCCTGCAGGCTGCCGGGGTCCACGTGGACCGCATCGGCGACGGTCAGCAGGCCTGGGAACTGAACCACCGCTGGCTGCGGGCCCAAGCCGCAGGGCGCCCCTTCATCACCGTCAAAACGGCCCAGTCGCTCGACGGCCGGATCAACGCCCCGGATGGTACGAGCCAGTGGATCACCTCCGAGGCTAGCCGCACCCATGCCCACCAGCTCCGCGCCCGGGTGGATGGGATTGTGGTGGGCACCGAAACGGTGCTCAGCGACGACCCGCGGTTGACCGCGCGCACCATGATCGGCACCCTGCACGCCCGCCAGCCCTACCGTCTGGTGCTGGGGCACCGCGACCTGCCGCAGGATCTGGCCCTTGCCTACGACGAACGGTGGGAGCAGCTGCGCAGCCACGACGTGCACGCGCTGACCGCCCGGGCCAACGAATTAGGTCTGTCCCATTTGCTGATCGAGGGCGGGGCGACGGTGGCCAGCGCCTTCATCGCCGCGGACTTGGCCGACGAGCTCTTCTGCTATCAGGCCACGGACATTATCGGTGCCGGCAGCGCCTCGGTGAACCTGCCTACCGTCACCACGCTTTCGCAGCGCCGTGCCTTCCGGCTCGACGCACACCAACCCGACGCGCTACGTCGGCTCGGCCCGGATGTGCTGATGCATCTGGAACCCGAGCCGGACCCAGCGCACGCACACGCCAACAAAATTTAGACTTAGAAGGATCGAAACCCATGTTTACCGGAATTGTCTCCGGCGCCGGCACGGTGCTGGACGTGACCCACGATCAGGAGCAGTCCCTAGCGGTGCTGCGGCTTCATGCCCCCGGGCACGCCAGCGACCTTGACCTCGGCGGCTCCATCGCCATCAACGGCGTCTGCCTGAGCGCCACCTCCAACGACGGCGAAACCCTGTCGCTGGACGTCATGGGTGAAACCCTGCAGCGCACCACCATCGGTGAGTTGCGCGCCGGGGATCGCGTCAACCTGGAACGCTGCACCCCGGCCGGTGCCCGGCTCGACGGACATGTGGTGCAAGGGCATGTGGACACCGTCGGCACCGTACTGGCGCGCACCGACCACGGCCAGTGGACCACCTTCCGGGTGGGACTGCCGGCCGCCTACGCGCCGTTCGTCGCCGAAAAGGGTTCCATCGCGCTCGACGGGATTTCGCTGACCGTCACCGCGGTCTCCGCCGCCAGCGACGCCGAGCACTGGGTCGAGGTCGGCATCATCCCGATCACGCTACGCGAAACCACCATGGGCCAGCGTCAGGTGGGGGACCGGATCAATATCGAAACCGACGTGTTGGCCAAGTACGTGGCCCGCCTGCGTGGATTTGAGGTGCAGGACTAATGGCACGCAAGGAACTAGACAGCATCGAAACCGCGCTGGTCGCGCTCGCCGCCGGGCGCGCGGTCGTGGTCGTCGACGACGAGGACCGCGAAAACGAGGGTGACATCATCTTCGCCGCGGAGCACGCCACCGCCGAGCTGATGGGCTTCACCATCCGGCACACCTCGGGGGTGATCTGCGTGCCGCTCGAGGCCGCACGCGCCGACCAGCTGGGGCTGGCCCCGATGGTCGGGATCAACCAGGACGCTAAGGGCACCGCCTTCACCGTCAGCTGCGACGCGGTGGAGGGCATCAGCACCGGCATCTCGGGGGCCGACCGTGCGCTGACCGCCCGGCTGCTGGCCGACCCGCTGACCACCTCCCGCCAGTTGAACCGCCCCGGGCACATGTTCCCGCTGCGGGCCGCCGCCGGTGGCGTGCTGGAACGGCGCGGACACACCGAAGCCGCGGTGGATCTGTGCCGGGCCGCCGGGCTCGCCCCGGTGGGCGTGATCGGGGAGATCGTGCACGACGACGGGTCGATGATGCGACTGGACGCGCTGCGTGACTTCGCCGCCACCCACGAGCTGCCGCTGATCACGATCGACGATCTGGCCCGGTGGCGCCGGCTCAATGACCACATCAATCTCACCGAGCCGGTGCAGCTGCCCACCGCCTTTGGGACCTTCAGCGCCCGTTCGGCCAGTGTGGATGGGCACGAGCACCTGGTGCTCAGCCACCCGGGCACCACCCCGCGCGAGGGGGACCCGGTGGTTCGCATCCACTCCGAATGCCTCACCGGCGACGTATTTGCCTCCTACCGCTGCGACTGCGGGGAGCAACTGCATGCGGCACTGGCCAGCATTGCCGAACAGGGCGGGCACCTGATCTACATGCGCGGCCACGAGGGGCGCGGCATCGGACTGTTCAATAAGCTGCGCGCCTACGCGCTACAGGACGAGGGCCTGGACACCCTGGAGGCGAATGTCCACCTCGGTTTCCCGGCCGACGCCCGCGACTACCTGGCCGTGGCCGCGATCCTGCGGCAACTGGGCGTGCAGCGCATCGCCCTGCTGAGCAACAACCCGGATAAGCGCACCCAGCTCGAATCCGCCGGCGTACAGGTGAGCACCGTGCTTCCGAACCGGGTGCCGCCGCGCGCCGAAAACGAACGCTACCTGCACACCAAACAGACCCGATTCGGGCATGACCTCAACCTTCCGCCACTGCGGGAGCGCACCGAAGGAGAAAGCAAATGAGCAAGCACGGAGCCCCACAGAATGTGGCCGACGAACTAGCCGCCGCGAACCTCGCGGATCTGCGGGTGGCCATTGTGGCCGCCAGCTGGCATGAAGTAGTGATGAACGGGCTGATCGACGGTGCACAGAAGGCCGCGGCCGATGCCGGGGTGCAGGCCACCCTGATCCGCGTTCCGGGCACCTTCGAACTGCCGGTGGCCGCCTCCCGGCTGGCGGCGGACTATGACGCGATCGTCGCCTTGGGTGTGGTGATTCGCGGCGGGACGCCGCACTTCGACTACGTCTGCCTGGCCGCCACCAACGGCCTGACCGAGGTGTCGGTGCGCACCGGCACCCCGGTGGGCTTCGGCGTGCTCACCTGCGATAACGAACAGCAGGCACTAGACCGCGCGGGCCTTGAGGGCTCCAGCGAGGATAAGGGCTACGAGGCGTTCTCCGCCGCCGTGCTGACCGTGGCGGCGCTGCGCGGCTAGTTTCTGGCCCCGGATACCGCGATCTCACCGGTGGGGTGGCGCTTAGCGCCCCACCCCACCGGTGTCTCGTATACCGGATTCTTTATGCGTACGTCACTGTGTGACAGCGCGGATTCATGCTATGGGGTCAATTACCGCTAGGCTAGAGAGCGTGAAAACATTTGACGAGCTCTTCAGCGAACTGTCGCTTAAGGCCCAAACCCGACCGGAAGGTTCGGGTACCGTCGCCGAATTGGACTCCGGCATTCACGGGATCGGCAAGAAAATCGTCGAGGAAGCCGCCGAGGTCTGGATGGCCGCGGAATACGAAAGCGACGAGGAAGCGGCCGAGGAAATCTCCCAGCTGCTCTACCATCTGCAGGTCCTCATGCTGGCCAAGGGGCTCACCCTGGCCGATGTTTACAAGCATCTATAGCCGTCGCGCCGCTTAGTGCGCCGACGGCAGCCGCTTTGGCCCAGCCTTTGACCCAGATATCCTGCACCCGCGGCGCAGCAGCACCCGTTCATCGACCAGCCCCCTTTCGGGCCCGGGCCTGACCTCGCGCCGCACGTAGATCCGAAAAGAGATTCACATGCTCCGCGTAGCACTGCCCAATAAGGGCGCCCTGTCCGAGATCGCCTCCACCATGTTCAAGGAGGCCGGCTACCTCCAGCGCCGCGACAGCCGCGAACTGGTGATGGTCGACGAAGAGAACAACATCGAATTCTTCTACCTGCGCCCCCGCGATATCGCCGTTTACGTCGGGCGCGGCATCCTTGACGTGGGCATCACCGGCCGCGACCTCTACCTCGATGCCGACGTTGACGATAACGTCGAGGAACTGCTGCCGCTGGGGATCGGCAAGTCGGCCTTCCGCTTTGCCGCCCCGCGCGGAGCCTTCACCGACGCCAGCGAACTTTCCGGCAAGCGCATCGCCACCAGCTATGACATTCTGCTGCGCCACTACCTGCGCGATCAGGGGATCGACGCCGAGGTCGTGCGCCTCGACGGGGCCGTGGAGTCCTCGGTGCGCCTGGGCGTAGCCGACGCCATCGCCGACGTCGTGGAAACCGGCAACACCATCAAGGCCGCCGGCATGGAAATCTTTGGCGCCCCGCTGCTGCACAGCGAGGCGGTACTCATCGGCCGCACCAGCCACAGCCCCACCGGGCTGGAGGTGCTCATCCGGCGCCTGTCGGGGGTGCTGGTGGCACGCCAGTACGTGATGCTGGACTACGACGTGCGCCGCGACCTGGTGGAGCAGGCCTGCTCGCTGACCCCCGGACTGGAATCGCCCACGGTCTCGGATCTGGCCGACTCCGAATGGTGCGCCGTGCGCTCGATGGTGCGCAAGTCGCAGACCAATAACATCATGGACGAGCTCTACGACCTCGGCGCCCGCGCCATCCTGGTCAGCCAGATCCACGCCTGCCGTATCTAGCCCGCGCACTAAGAGAAGGATCTGAGATGACTGTTGCCATCCGCGTGATTCCCTGCCTGGACGTCGACGCCGGCCGTGTGGTCAAGGGCGTAAACTTCGCCGGACTGCGCGATGCCGGGGACCCGGTCGAGCTGGCCCGACGCTACAACGAGGCCGGCGCCGACGAGATCACCTTCCTGGACGTCACCGCCTCCTCGGCGGAACGTGAGACCACCTACGACGTCGTCTCGCATACCGCCGAAGAGGTATTCATCCCGCTCACCGTCGGCGGCGGGGTGCGTACCGCGGCCGATGTGGACCGCCTGCTGCGTGCCGGGGCGGATAAGGCCTCGATCAACACCGCCGCGGTGGCCCGCCCCGAGGTGATTAACGAGATCACCGAACGTTTCGGTTCGCAGGTGTTGGTGCTCTCGCTCGACGCGCGTCGCACCGCCGACCCGGCGATCGCCTCCGGGTATGAGGTCACCACCCACGGTGGGCGCACCGGCACCGGGCGCTGCGCCGTGGCCTGGGCCCAAGAGGCCGCCGAGCGTGGGGTGGGGGAGATCCTGCTGAACTCGATCGATGCCGACGGCACCAAGGACGGCTTCGACATCGAGATGATCGCCGCGGTACGCGCGGCCGTGAACGTTCCGCTGATCGCCTCCGGTGGGGCCGGAAAGCCCGCGGATTTCCCGCCGGCCATCGCCGCCGGGGCCGATGCGGTGCTCGCCGCGTCGATCTTCCACTTCGGACCCAAGGATATGATCGCCCAGGTCAAGCAGGCCATCGCCGAGGCCGGCTACCCGGTGCGGTAGCCAGCGGTCCGGGTCGAGCAGGCTACGTGGACCACCGCGGGGCGGGTGTTGTTGCGAGCGCAGCAACACCCGCCCCGCGGTGCGTTAAGAACGGTGCGTTAAAGCCAGAACAGGTTGCGGGCTAGAGCCCGGGGGTAAAGCCCTGCAGGGCCCGTAGCCCGGCCTCGCTGCCCTCGAAGGTCACCAGCGACTTCGAGGTGCGCCCGTAGGCATGCAACATCAGCTCGGAGACGGTGCCGGTGATCACCACGGCATTATCGCCCTTGCGGGCGGCGAAGCGTCGACCGTCGGGCAAGGCCAGCATCACCCCGAACTTTGCCTTGCGGTAGAGCAGGGAGCCCTGCCGGGTCAGCGACCGCCACAGGATCCGCTCATAGTCGGCGTCGAGCACCCGCGGGGTCCACTGCGCGCGGGCCCGGCGCACATCCTCGGTATGCACGAAGAACTCGCTAATGTTCGCGGCGTCGGCCACCGCGGGCAGGCTAAAGGGGCTGAGTTTGGCCGGGCCGAGCCGAAAACGGCGCACCAGTGCGGTATAGGACTCGGGGCGCCGGGCACTTTCGGCGAGCTGGTCGATCTTCTTCTCCAGCCGACCCGACAGCGGGGAGATCACGGTGCCCGCCGATAGCCACGAGTTTTCCCGCAACACCAAATGGGCGGCTAAGTGACGACTGCGCCAGCCCTCGCAAAGGGTCGGGGCGTCCGGGCCGGCGGCCAGCAGGGCCTCGGCCAGCGCGATGCGCGAAGCGTGTACCAGATCCACAGTACGAACGTAGCACGATGCCGTCGGCGAACCTACCTTCGGCGCGCGTCACAGAGCCGGGCGTTCGGCGCGCACAACGCGTATCCTAGGGATGATGTCTACTTCTACACCCGATACCCCCTCGGCGGCCCCCGAATCCGGGCTTGACCCGGCGATCGCCGCACGGCTGAAACGCGATGCCAACGGTCTGGTGGCCGCCGTCATCCAGCAGTACGACACCGGCGCGGTGCTCATGCTGGGATGGATGGACGATGAGGCCCTCCACCGCACCCTCACCACCGGTCGGGTGACCTTCTTCTCGCGCTCCCGCCAAGAATATTGGCGCAAGGGCGATACCTCCGGGCATAGCCAGTGGGTCAAGTCCGTGGCCTTGGACTGCGACGGCGATGCCCTGCTGGTGCGCGTGGACCAGGTCGGGGCGGCCTGCCACACCGGGGCGCCGACCTGCTTCACCGACCGCGAGCTACCGGCGGTCAGCGGGCAACGGCCGCTGGACTGACCGGCGAAGCAGCACAGTAAAGGGTTTGCGCCGCCGCGAGACGGCGCCGAAACGGCAGATGAACAGCCACCTCGGTGGCGAAAGTGAATGTGATGAAAGAACTGGGCACGATTTTCCCCTCCCGCGAGGCCTTCCTCGAGATGGCCGCGAGCCGCCGGGTGATTCCGGTGACGATCAATGTGCTGGCCGATGCGATGACCCCCATCGGCCTCTATCAGGTGCTCGCCGCCGGGCGCCCGGGCACCTTCCTGCTCGAATCCGCGGCCGCCGGCGGCGTGTGGAGCCGGCATTCCTTCATCGGGGTCAACTCCCCGGCCACGCTCTCGGCCCGGGCCGACGGCACCGCCTACTGGCAGGGCAACGCCCCGGTCGGGGTGCCCACCGAAGGGGTCGGGGTGCACATTCTGCGCGACACCGTGCGGGCGCTACACACCGACCCGCTGCCGGGGATGCCGCCGCTGACCGGCGGCATGGTCGGCTTCCTCGGCTGGGACTGCGTGCGCCACTGGGAGCATCTGCCGCACCCGCCGGCCGATGACCTGCAGCTGCCGGAGCTGAGCATGAACCTGGTCGGGGACCTGGCGGTGCATGACGCCGCCGAGGGGATCATCACCCTGGTGGCCAACGCCATCAACTTCGATAACTCGGAACAGCGCGCCGAGGAAGCCTACGACGCGGCCGTTGACCGCCTGCAACAGATGCTGCACTCACTGCAGGCGCCGCTGCAGGCCGGGGCCAGCGTGCTGCACGGCACCGACGTGGACGCCGAACAGCTCATGGAGCAGGTCACCCACTCCTGGGACGAAAACGAGTACCTGCAGGCCCTGGCGCAGGCCAAGGAGGCGATCGTCGACGGCGAGGTCTTCCAGATCGTGGTTTCGCGCCGCTTTGAACTGGAAACCTCCGCCGACGCACTGGACGTGTACCGGGTGCTGCGGGCCACGAACCCCAGCCCCTACATGTACCTGTACAACTTCGTCGACGAGCACGGCACCGAGTTCCAGGTGGTCGGTTCCTCGCCCGAGGCGCTGGTCACCGTCAACGAGGGGCATGTGGTCACGCACCCGATTGCCGGTTCACGACCGCGCGGCAGCAACTACGAGGCCGATCAGCTGCATGAAAAGTCACTGCTGGCCGACGAGAAGGAACGCGCCGAGCACCTGATGCTGGTGGATCTTTCCCGCAACGACCTGTCCAAGGTGTGCCGGGCCGGATCGGTGGAGGTCACCCAGTTCATGGAGGTCGAACGCTTCAGCCACATTATGCACTTGGTCTCCAACGTGGTCGGCCGGCTGCGTGATGATGCCGACGCCTACGACGTGCTGGCCGCAACCTTCCCGGCCGGAACCCTCTCCGGGGCACCGAAACCGCGGGCCCTGCAATTACTCGACCAATACGAGCCGCACCGCCGCGGCGTCTACGGCGGGGTGGTCGGCTACCTGGACTTCGCCGGGGACATGGACCTGGCCATCGCCATCCGCTCGGCCCTCCTGAAGGACGGGCGGGCCTACGTGCAGGCCGGGGGAGGCATCGTGAACGATTCGAAATTCGCCGACGAGGCGTTGGAAACGGTCAATAAGGCCGCCGCGCCCCTGCGCGCGGTCTACGCCGCCGCCACCCTGCGCCAGGCCGCCGACCACGAGCAGGCCCAGGCATGAGCCGGCTGGTCACGCGGCGTAACGCGACCCTGCTCGGCCTGCTCGGGGCGCTGCTGGGCATGTTCACCGCCACCCGCACTTGGGTGAGCGTGACGGTGCAGTCCTCCACGGTGCAGGTGCCGCAAATTGCGGTGACCGGATCCGAGGCAGCCCCCAGCGTCACCGCGCTGTGCGTGGTGGTGCTCGCCGGGTCGTTGGCCCTGCTGATCGCCGGGAAACTCGTGCGCTGGGTGATCCTCGCGATCAGCGCGCTCGCGGGCCTCGGGGTCATTATTGCCGGAGCCGGGGCGCTGGCCGACCCGGTGGGCGCCGCCTCCGGGCGCGTGGGCGAAGCCACCGGGCTCAGTACCGTCACCGCCGACTATCAGCTCTCGGCTATCCCGGCGCTGGCCATCGTGGCCGGGGCGCTGATTCTGCTCTACTGCGTGCTGGCCCTGCTGGCCGGTTCACGCAGCACCGCCAGCAAGCGCTTCAACCGCCAGCCCAGCACAACCACCGGCCCGGCCGCGCCGGGCTCCGCGGCCCCGGCCGACAGGCAGAGCCGTCGCATCGATGACTGGGAGCGGCTCTCGCGCGGTGAAGACCCCACCGACTAG
This sequence comes from Glutamicibacter endophyticus, assembly GCF_048457885.1. Taxonomy (NCBI): domain Bacteria; kingdom Bacillati; phylum Actinomycetota; class Actinomycetes; order Micrococcales; family Micrococcaceae; genus Glutamicibacter; species Glutamicibacter endophyticus. The sequence continues at coordinate 2,125,669 of NZ_CP174200.1, read as the reverse complement.
GTCACGTGCGTCGAAAAATATGTGAACCACGCCCGCAGGTGGCAGAATAGGTTACGACGTTTAGCGGCGATGGCCCGCCCCGGTCCCAGTGGACGGGGGAGGGCAAGCGCCGGAATCAACAGCAGCAAAGGGAGACGTTCTTAAATGTCGCAGGACACCCAAATCGATCCGGTACTAACCGAAGAGCTCGGCCACGGCAATTCCATTGCCGCCTGGGTCTGCGTCGGCGTGATGATGATCGGCTTCATCGTCGGCGGCATTGCCTTCGCCTACACCGCCTGGACCATCGTGTACGTCTCGGCCGGCATCGTGGTTCTCGGCCTGATCCTGGGTTGGATCATGAAGGCGGCCGGTTTCGGTGTGGGTGGTCCGCGCAGCGGAGCTAAGCACTAAATTGACCGTTCTTGACGAGATCATCGCGGGCGTCCGGGAAGACCTGGACGCCCGTCGCTTAAATACGCCACTGGACAGTGTGAAGGCCGCCGCCGCCGCCGCGGCACCCGCCCACGACGCCCTGCAGGCGCTTGGTGCGCACCCGCCACGGGACACCACCTTGCGCGTCATCGCCGAGGTCAAGCGTCGTTCGCCCTCCAAGGGTGCGCTGGCCGATATCCCCGAACCGCACCAGCTGGCCGCCGAATACGCGGCCGGGGGAGCGAGCGTGATTTCGGTGCTCACCGAGCAGCGCCGCTTCGGCGGGTCGCTTGCGGATCTCGACGCGGTGCGCGCCGCCGTGCAGATCCCGGTGCTGCGCAAGGACTTCACCGTCGACGAGTACCAGATCTACGAGGCCCGCGCCCACGGGGCCGACCTCGTGCTGCTGATCGTCGCCGCCTTGGACGACGCGACCCTGCGCCGCTTCCTGGAGCTCACCCACGAGCTGGGGATGAACGCCATCGTCGAAACCCACACCCCCGAGGAGATTTCCCGGGCCGTTGCGGTGGGCGCCAAACTCATTGGCGTGAACGTGCGCAATCTGAAAACCCTCGAGGTGGATCCGGCCAACTTCGCGGCGCTGGCGCCGTTGATCCCCAGCGACGCGGTCATCATTGCCGAGTCCGGGGTGGAGAGCACCGAGCAGGTGCGCAACTACGCCGCCGCCGGGGCCGACGCGATTCTGGTCGGCGAGGCGCTGGTGAAGCACGCCGATCCGCGCAGCTCCGTCGCCGATTTTATCGCCGCCGGCAGCGCCGCGAAGCCCGCGCGCTAACCCGACGAGAACCGAGAACACGAACCTAGAAGAAAGTAGAGGGATGCGATGAGCTCCGACGAGAACTCGCTGAAACACGCCTCCGGTCCATACTTCGGCCAATTTGGTGGCCGCTGGATGCCCGAGTCGCTTATGGCGGCCATGGACGAGCTCAACGACACTTTCGAGAAGGCCAAGGCCGACCCCGAATTCATCGCAGAAATTCGCGAGTTGAACGCGAACTACTCGGGCCGTCCCTCGCTGCTGACCGAAGCCAAGCGCTTCTCCGAGCTGGCCTGCGGCGGTGTGCGTGTCTTCCTCAAGCGCGAGGATCTGAACCACACCGGTAGCCACAAGATCAACAACGTGCTCGGCCAGGCGCTCCTGGCGAAGCGGATGGGCAAAACCCGCATCATCGCCGAAACCGGCGCCGGGCAGCACGGGGTGGCCTCGGCCACCGCTGCGGCGTTGATGGGCCTGGAGTGCGTGGTCTACATGGGCGCCGAGGACACCCGCCGGCAGGCGCTGAACGTGGCGCGCATGCAGCTGCTAGGCGCCACCGTGATCCCGGTGACCGTGGGCAGCCAGACGCTGAAGGACGCGATCAACGAGGCGCTACGCGACTGGGTGGCCAACGTGGCGAACACCCACTACTTGCTGGGTACCGCCGCCGGCGGCCACCCGTTCCCGGCCATGGTGCGCTACTTCCACGAGGTGATCGGCGAAGAAGCCCGCGAGCAGATCCTGGCGCAGACCGGCCGACTGCCGGATGCGGTCACCGCCTGCATCGGCGGCGGCTCGAACGCCATCGGCATCTTCCACGGTTTCCTCGATGACCCCGAGGTCGAACTCTACGGTTTCGAGGCCGGCGGCGATGGGGTGGACACCGACCGTCACGCGGCCACCATCACCCTGGGACGCCCCGGGGTGCTGCACGGGGCGAAAAGCTACCTGATGCAGGACGAAGACGGGCAGACCATCGAATCGCACTCGATCTCCGCCGGTTTGGACTACCCGGGCGTGGGCCCGGAGCACGCCCACCTGGCCGAGATCGGCCGGGTGAACTACGAACCGATCACCGACACCGAGGCCATGGACGCCTTCAAGCTGCTCTGCCGCACCGAGGGAATCCTGCCGGCCATCGAGTCCTCCCATGCGCTGGCCGGCACCATCAAGGTGGCTCAGCGCAAGCTGGCCGCCGGGGCCGACCCGGCACAGACCATCATCATCGCCAACCTCTCGGGGCGTGGCGACAAGGACGTGGGCACCGCGGCGGCCTGGTTCAACCTGATCGACGAGCAGACCGCAGCCAAGGAGCAGTAATGACCCGCGTGAGCAGTGCAGAGAAGATTGCGGCCGCCCGTGCCGCCGGCCGCCCGGCACTGATCGGCTACCTGCCGGCCGGTTTCCCCGATGTCCCCACCAGCATCGAGGCCGCCGTCGCGTTGGCCGAGAACGGCGTGGACATTATTGAAATCGGCATCCCGTACTCCGACCCGGTGATGGACGGTGAGGTCATCCAGCAGGCCACCACCGCCGCTCTGGCCGGTGGCTTCAAGGTCAACCAGGTGTTCGAGATCGTGCGTGGCATCACCGAGCGCACCGACGCCGCGGTGATGGTGATGACCTACTGGAACCCGGTGCTGCGCATGGGCGTGGAGGAGTTCTCACGCCGCTTCGCCGAGGCCGGCGGCGCCGGTCTGATCACCCCGGATCTGGTGCCCGACGAGGCCGATGAATGGCTCGCCGCCAGCGAAAAGTACGATCTTGAACGCGTCTTCCTGATCGCGCCGAGTTCCTCGCCCGAACGCGTGGCCCGCACCGTGGAAGCCTCCTCGGGCTTCATCTACTGTGTCTCGCTGATGGGCGTGACCGGGGCGCGCAGCGAGGTTTCGGCCGCCGCGCAGTCCGTGGTCGACGCCGCGCACGCCGCCGGCGCGCAGAACGCCTGCGTCGGACTCGGGGTGTCGCGCCGCGAGCACGTCGAACAGATCGGCTCCTACGCCGATGGGGTGATCGTCGGCACCGCCCTGGTGGCGGCGCTACGCGACGGCGGGGTACCGGCCGTCGGCGCCCTGGCCGCCGAACTGAGCGGACGCGCCTAGGATGACGGTGCTGAGCATGCTGCCGGCGTCCATCCCCTCGCCGCCGGAAGAATTCTCGAAATTTTCCATTGGTCCGCTGACCATTCACGCCTACGCGCTGTGCATTCTCGCCGGCATTCTGGTGGCCCTGTGGCTGACTAACCGCCGGTTGCGCGCCCGCGGCGGCAACGCCGACATGCTGTGGGATATCGCCATCTGGGCGATCCCCTTCGGCATCGTCGGCGGGCGGCTCTACCATGTGCTGATCACCGACCCGGCGTACTATCTGGGGGTGGGCGGCGGCACCGCCCACTGGGCCGAAATACCGCAGCTTTGGCTCGGTGGCCTGGGCATCATGGGCGCGGTTTCGCTTGGTGCGCTCGGCGCGTGGATCGGTTGCCGACGCACCGGGATCCGGCTCTCGGCCTTCGCCGACGCCGCGGCCCCGGGCGTGCTGTTGGCCCAGGCCTTCGGACGCTGGGGTAACTGGTTCAACCAGGAACTCTTCGGTTCGCCCACCACCTTGCCGTGGGGTTTGGAGATCGACCCGACGAGCCACAACTTCCCACCCGGGCTTCCGGCCGACACCCTGTTCCACCCCACCTTCCTCTACGAATCGCTGTGGAATGTGCTCGGGGTGCTGGTGCTCTTGGCGCTGGATAAGAAGTTCCAGCTCCACCGCGGGGCGATGTTCTGGTGCTACGTGATCTGGTACGGCATCGGCCGCACCTTCACCGAGTCGCTGCGCATCGACGCGGCCGAATCCTTCCAGATCGGCCCGCTGGACCTGCGCATCCACCAGTGGCTGGCCATCGCCCTGGTGATCGGTGGCGCGCTGGCGCTGAGCTACGTGCTGGCCCGGCTACGCCCGACGGACGACGGTGAAATATACCTGCCCGGCCGTGCCCCCGAGGCCTCCGTCGACGCGGCGGAGCCGAGCGAGCAGCCGTCGAACACGCAGAATCATCCGGGGGAGCAGCCCCCGGGAACGGACCGGTCCAGCTAGCCAGCAGGATCTACGCCACGTCATCAAAGCCGCCCGGGTGGGGCACGGAACACCGTGCCCCACCCGGGCGGCTTCTTCACAATTGGCGGTGAGCGCCGCAACACTGTATCAATTAACGTGTTAGTAACGTCACGCCCCATGCTGATGGGATGTTTAACACGTTTGAAACATAAGCGCGTGCCTGAGTGAAACATCGGGCGCGTAGCGTAGAGCTCAGTTAATTGAGCAACGCACCACAATGACGTGGGCGCCGAAGAGCCCGTACCGAATGTGCCGCACCCACCGGTGAACAGTGTCATCCGTGCAGCGGGCCCTCGGTGGCATGAGCCGCGCCCGTCCCACCCCTTGCGTGCGCCGCAGCTTAAGCCGCCTTAGACCTGCAACCTGCAATGGTTGTGCCGTATCGTCGAAAGGCCACACCTATGAATCCCCAAGGAGCACAGCTAAACGCTTCGCCAGGGGTCGGCGGGGAGATCTCCTCGCCCTACTCCCGCTTCGCCGCGCTGCCCGAGGCCCAGGGCCTCTACGACCCAGCGGCCGAGAAGGACGCCTGTGGCCTGGCAATGATCGCCACCCTCGACAACAACCCCACCCACGAGATCGTGCAGGATGCGTTGACCGCGCTGCGCCGTCTCGAGCACCGTGGCGCCATCGGCGCCGACGAAGGCACCGGCGACGGTGCCGGCATTCTGCTGCACATGCCCGACGCCTTTTTCCGGGCCACCACGAACCTCGAGCTGCCGGCCGCCGGTGGCTACGCCGTCGGCGTCGGCTTCCTGCCCGCCGACGCCGATGAACTGGCCGAGACCCGCACCGAACTCGAAGCCCTCGCCGAGGAAGAAAACCTGCGCGTCATCGGTTGGCGCGAGGTGCCGGTAGATCCTTCGGTGCTCGGTGCCTCCGCACGCGCCGTGATGCCCAGCATCGTGCACTTCTTCGTCGCCGACGCCGCCAACGAGCGCACCGGTCGTACCCTCGACGCCGCCAACGAGCGCACCGGTCGTACCCTCGACGCCGCCTGCTGGCGCATTCGCCGCCGCGCGCACAACAAGCTCGGCGTGTACTTCTCCTCCTTCTCCTCGCGCACCCTGGTCTACAAGGGCATGGTCTCTACCGCCCAGCTCGAGCCCTTCTACCCGGACCTGTCCGACGAGCGCTTCACCACCCGCTGCGCGATCGTGCACTCGCGCTTCTCGACCAACACCTTCCCGTCCTGGCCGCTGGCCCAGCCCTTCCGCACCATCGCGCACAACGGTGAGATCAACACCGTTAAGGGCAACCGCAACTGGATGCGTGCCCGCCAGTCCACGCTGGCAGGCGAACTGCTCGGCGAGGTGCCCGAAGAACTGTTCCCGATCTGCACCCCCGGTGCCTCGGACTCGGCCAGCTTCGACGAGGTGGCCGAAATGCTCATGCTTTCCGGGCGCGAGGTCACCGAGGCGATCATGATGATGATCCCGCAGCCCTGGGAAAACGACGAGTCGATGGACCCGAAGCTGCGCGCCTTCTACCAGTACCAGTCGCTGCTGATCGAGCCCTGGGACGGCCCGGCCGCGGTGTGCTTCACCGACGGCTCGATGGCCGGCGCCGTGCTGGACCGCAACGGTCTGCGCCCAGCCCGCTGGTGGGTCACCGACAACCAGAAGCTGGTCCTGGCCAGCGAGGTCGGCGTGATCGACGTCGACGAGGAGCACATTGTCGCCAAGGGCCGCGTGGCCCCGGGCAAGATGTTCGCCCTCGACCTCGAGGCCGGCCGCATCATCGACGACGCCGAAATCAAGTCGCAAGTGGCCGCCTCCAAGCCATGGGACGAATGGGTCGCGCAGAACCTGAAGTCGCTGGATGACTACCCGGACCTGGAGCATGTGCACCACACGCCCGGTTCCATCCGCTTGCGTCAGCTGACCTTCGGCTACACCAACGAGGAACTGCGCATTCTGCTGGCCCCGATGGCCAGCACCGGCGCCGAGCCGTTGGGCGCCATGGGCACCGACACGCCCATCGCCGCGCTATCGGACCGTCCGCGGCTTCTTTTCGACTACTTCACCCAGTCCTTCGCCCAAGTGACCAACCCGCCGTTGGATGCCATCCGCGAGGAACTGGTGACCTCGATGGGCACCACGATCGGCCCGGACGGCAACCTGCTGAGCCTGGATCGGGTCCCCGAATGGCACCTGAGCCTGGACTACCCGGTGCTGAGCAACGACCAGCTGGCCAAGATCTCGAACTTGCGTGACGACGACGGCTCGAAGCTCGCGCTGAAGGTTCGCGGTTTGTACCGCCCCTCCGGCGGCGAGTCCGAGCTGCGCGCCCGCCTGCAGGAAATCTGCGAGAAGGTGTCGGCCGCGGTCAACCGTGGGGTGCGCTTCATCGTGCTCTCCGACCGTGACTCCACCGCAACTTGGGCGCCGATCCCTTCGCTGCTGCTGACCTCCGCGGTGCACCATCACCTGCTCAAGAGCTCCACCCGTACCCGGGTGTCGCTCATTATCGAGTCCGGCGATGCCCGCGAAGTGCACCACATTGCCCTGCTGATCGGTTACGGCGCGAGCGCCATCAACCCCTACTTGGCGTTGGAAACCGTGGAGCAAATGGCCGACGAGGGCCAGCTGCCGGGGGTCAACGGTGCCAAGGCGTCGAATAATCTCACCAAGGCCCTGGGCAAGGGCGTGCTGAAGATCATGAGCAAGATGGGCATCTCGACGGTGTCCTCCTACTGCGGTGCGCAGACCTTCGAAGCGGTGGGCCTGTCCCAGCGCGTCGTCGACCAGTACTTCACCGGCACCATCACCAAGCTCGACGGCATCGAACTGGATGTGGTGGCCGACGAGGCCGCGGCACGGCACGCCCGCGCCTACCCGGAGAGCCCCACCTCGAGCCAGCTGGCCGAACTGGAGGTCGGTGGCGAATACCAGTGGCGTCGTGAAGGTCCGCCGCACCTGTTCGACCCGCAGACGGTGTTCCGCCTGCAGCACTCTACCCGTACCCGTCGCTACGACGTGTTCAAGGAGTACACCAAGGCCGTCGACGATCAGGCCGCCGAACTGAAGACCCTGCGCGGGCTGCTGAAGTTCAAGACCGAGGGAATCACCCCGATCGACATCGACGAGGTCGAACCGGTCAGCGAGATCGTCAAGCGCTTCGCCACCGGTGCGATGAGCTACGGCTCGATCTCCGCCGAGGCCCACGAAACCCTGGCTATTGCCATGAACCGGCTCGGCGGCAAGTCGAACACCGGTGAGGGTGGCGAGGACCCCGAGCGTCTGATGGACCCGGAACGTCGCAGCGCCGTGAAGCAGATCGCCTCCGGACGCTTCGGTGTGACCAGCCTCTACCTGAGCAACGCCGAGGACATCCAGATCAAGATGGCCCAGGGTGCGAAGCCCGGCGAGGGTGGCCAGTTGATGGCGCAGAAGCTCTACCCGTGGATCGCCAAGACCCGGCACTCCACCCCGGGCGTGGGGCTGATTTCCCCGCCACCGCACCACGACATTTACTCGATCGAGGACTTGGCGCAGCTGATCCACGACGCGAAGTGCTCGAACCCTTCGGCACGCGTGCACGTGAAGCTGGTCTCCGAGTCCGGGATCGGTACCGTGGCCGCCGGTGTGGCCAAGGCGAAGGCCGACGTGGTGCTCGTTTCCGGGCACGACGGCGGCACCGGCGCCTCACCGCTGAACTCGCTCAAGCACGCCGGCACCCCGTGGGAGATCGGTCTGGCCGAGGCCCAGCAGACGCTGATCCTCAACGGCCTGCGCGATCGTGTGACCGTGCAGGTCGACGGCCAGCTCAAGACCGGCCGTGACGTGCTGATCGGTGCCCTGCTCGGCGCCGAGGAGTTCGGTTTCGCCACCGCCCCGCTGGTGGTCTCCGGCTGCATCATGATGCGCGTCTGCCACCTCGATACCTGCCCGGTGGGTGTGGCCACGCAGAACCCGTTGCTGCGTGAACGCTTCTCCGGCAAGGCCGAGTTCGTGGTGAACTTCTTCGAGTTCATCGCCGAAGAGATCCGCGAACTGCTTGCCTCGCTAGGTGCCCGCACCCTCGATGAGGTCATTGGCCGTGTCGAGCTGCTGGACACCACCGAACTCGACGAGAGCTTCAAGGCCAAGGGCATGAACCTGGCCCCGATTACGCACGTGCCGCAGGTCGAACTTGCCGCCCGTCGTCGTCGCATCGGTCAGGACCATGGTTTGGAAAACCACCTCGATCAGGAGCTGCTGCGCCAGGCGCAGGGCACGCTGACCGACCGGATTCCGAGCTCGATCAACGCCGACATTGTCAACACCGACCGTTCGGTGGGTACCCTGCTGGGGCACCACGTGACCAAGACCTTCGGCTTGGACACCCTGGCCAACGACAGCATCAAGGTGCAGTTGGCCGGTCGGGCCGGACAATCGCTCGGCGCCTTCCTGCCCGCGGGTATCACCCTGGATTTGGCCGGCGACGCAAACGACTACGTGGGCAAGGGCCTGTCCGGCGGTATTATCGCCGTGCACCCGCCAGCCTCGACGCTGACCAACCCGCAAGACCAGGTCATCGCCGGTAACGTGGTGGGCTATGGCGCCACCAGCGGCCAGATGTTCATCAGTGGCCAGGTCGGTGAGCGCTTCGCGGTGCGTAACTCCGGGGCGACGATCGTCGCCGAAGGCATCGGCGAGCACGGCTGCGAGTACATGACCGGCGGTCAGGTGCTGATCCTCGGCGGTACCGGGCGCAACTTCGGCGCCGGTATGTCCGGCGGCGTGGCCTGGGTGCTGGACTTCGATCCGGCCAAGCTCAACCCGTTGGCCGCGGCCAACGAGGACCTGCTGATTTCCGAGCTGACCGACGAACAGGCCGACATGGTCTACGCCCTGCTGACCGAGCACGTGGCGCGCACCGCGTCGCCACTGGCCCAGCGCCTGCTCGTGGACTGGGCCGAAAGCCGCAGTCGATTCTCAAGCATCATCCCGCGCGATTTCGCCGCGGTGCAGCAAATTCGCAACGACGCGCAGGCCTCCGGGCAGAACCCGGATTCCCCGGCGGTGTGGAACAAGATTTTGGAGGTGACCCGTGGCTGATCCTCGTGGTTTTCTTTCGGTGACCGAACGGGTCACGCAGCCCAAGCGTCCGGTGCCCGTGCGCATCATGGACTACAAGGAAGTGGTGGCCCGCCAGGACGCCGGCACGCTGAAGGCCCAGGCCTCGCGCTGCATGGACTGCGGCGTACCCTTCTGCCACACCGGCTGCCCGCTGGGCAACCTGATTCCGGAGTTCAACGACCTGACCTACCGTGGTCAGCTCGACGACGCAGCCAGCAGGCTGCTGCAGACCAACAACTTCCCGGAACTGACCGGTAAGTTGTGCCCGGCACCCTGCGAGTCCTCCTGTGTGCTGGGGATCAACCAGCCGGCGGTGACCATCAAGCAGGTGGAGGCCGAACTGGCGAACCACTTGATGGATGCCGGCAGCTTCGCCCCGCAGCCTCCGGCGCGTCACACCGAGCACCGTGTGGCCGTGGTCGGCTCCGGACCGGCCGGTCTGGCCGCCGCGCAGCAGCTGACGCGTGTGGGCCACACCGTGGCCGTGTACGAGCGCGACGCCAAGATCGGTGGTCTGCTGCGTTATGGCATCCCCGACTTCAAATTGGAGAAGGACGTCATCGACCTGCGCCTGGAGCAGATGGAAGCCGAAGGCACCATCTTCCGCCCCGGCGTCGAAATTGGTGTGGACATCAGCTGGGATGAGCTACGCCGCGACTACGACGCGGTGATCGTTTCCACCGGCGCCACGGTGCCGCGCGACCTTCCGGTGGAAGGCCGTGAGCTCGATGGCGTGCACTTCGCCATGGAGTACCTGGCCGACTCCAACCGCGTCGTCGCCGGCGAGCAGGAAGAATTGACGATCGACGCCAAGGGTAAGCACGTGATCATCCTCGGCGGCGGTGACACCGGTGCCGACTGCTTGGGCACCGCACTGCGCCAGGAAGCTGCCAGTGTGACAACTCTCGCGATCGGCAAGAAGCCGCCGATGGAACGTGGCGAAAACCACCCGTGGCCCATGACTCCGCTGGTTTTTGAGGTGCAGTCTGCCCATGAGGAAGGCGGCGAACGCAGCTACCTTGCCTCCACGGTGAACTTCATCGGCGAGCAGAATAAGGTGATCGGTGTTACAGTTGCAGAGACGGAATTCGTCGCTGGCAAGCGCCTCCCGAAGCCGGGCACCGAAAAGGTCATCAAGGCCGACTTGGTGTTGTTGGCCCTAGGGTTCACCGCGCCGGAGACTTCCGGTCTGGATGAACAGGCTAGTATCGAATTCGACAACCGGGGCAATGTCGCCCGAGATGGCTACTACATGACGAACGCCGACGGCGTGTTCGCTGCAGGTGACGCCGGACGGGGGCAGTCGCTGATTGTCTGGGCAATCGCTGAAGGGCGGTCCTGCGCAGCGGCGGTGGATCGCTACCTGACCGGTTCCAGCACCCTGCCGGCGCCCGTGGCACCGAGTGATAGAGCCATCAGCATTATCTAAATGACATGGGTTTCGATGATGCGCGTCAGCCGGGTCCGGCTGACGCGCATTTTCTTACACCCGGTACAGCGAAAGGCATATGGCTGACGGTATGAGACGCGCAAAGATTGTGGCCACCTGGGGACCAGCCCTGGCAAGTTATGAAAACACCGTAGCAGTACTGCAGGCGGGGGTGGACGTGGCTCGCTTGAACATGAGCCACGGCGACCACTCGATGCACGCAAAATCACTGGAAAACGTTCGCACCGCGGCGGCAGAGATCGGCCGTGCGGTCGGTATCTTCGCCGACCTGCAGGGTCCGAAGATCCGCCTGGGACGTTTTGCAAACGATGAAAAGTACATTCTCGAAGCCGGTGAGAAGTTCACCATCACCATCGAGGACGTACCGGGGGAGCGCCACATTTGCTCCACCACCTTCAAGGGACTGACCGGCGACGTCAAGCCCGGAGATATCCTGCTGATCAATGACGGCAAGGTCAAGCTCAAGGCCGTTGAGGTCACCGACACCGAGGTGCGTTCCGAGATCGTCGTCGGTGGCGAGGTCTCGAACAACAAGGGCATCAACCTGCCCGGCGTGGCCGTGAACGTCCCGGCACTGAGCGAAAAGGACGAGGATGACCTGCGGTGGGCCATCCGCGCCGGCGTCGACATGGTCGCTTTGTCCTTCGTGCGTAACGCCGAGGACATCAGCCGCGTCCACGAGATCATGGACGAAGAGGGTCGCCGCCTGCCGGTGATCGCGAAGATCGAGAAGCCGCAGGCCGTCGAGGCCCTCGAAGACATCATCAACGCCTTTGACGCCATCATGGTCGCACGTGGCGACCTGGGTGTGGAGCTTCCGCTGGAAGACGTTCCGGTGGTGCAGAAGCGCGCTATCGAATTGGCTCGTCGCTGGGCTAAGCCGGTGATTGTCGCCACGCAGGTGCTCGAGTCGATGATCGAATCGCCGACCCCGACCCGCGCCGAAGCCTCGGACTGCGCCAACGCAGTGCTCGACGGTGCCGATGCGGTGATGCTCTCGGGCGAGACCTCGGTCGGAGCCTACCCGGTGGAAACCGTGCAGACCATGTCGCGCATCATCTCCTCCACCGAACAACACGGTTTGGACCGTATCCCGCGCCTGGGTTCGAAGCCGAAGACCCGCGGTGGCGCCATTACGCGTGCAGCCGTGGAAATCGCGGACCAGCTGGATGCCAAGTACATTGTGGCCTTCACCCAGTCCGGCGATTCGGCTCGCCGTCTGTCGCGATTGCGCCCGAAGCGCCCGGTGTTGGCCTTCACCCCGCTGCAGCAGACCTACAACATCATGACCTTGATGTGGGGTATCGATGCGCGTCTGGTGGACTACGCCGATCACACCGATAAGATGACCGCACAGGTCGATCAGGCCCTGCTCAGCGAGGGACTGGCCGAAATCAACGACGTGGTGTGCATTGCCGCCGGTTCGCCTCCAGGGCAGGCCGGCTCCACCAACTCGCTGCGCGTGCACAAGGTTGGCGACTTGGCTGACGCCGGTCAGCTGGTGGAGGGTAAGCCGATGCCGGACCGTGAAAAGGTCGGCCCGTGGGCCGAAGAGAACGTCCGTCCCGACGGCAACGTCTAAGCCGCGCTAGCCGACGACGGTAGTTAACACCGGAGGGGCTGTTCCCCCGCCATGGCGGGAGGAACAGCCCCTCCGGTGTTTTGCTGAGCCTTGTTAGGTTCGGTTATTTGACCTGATCGATCACGGTCTCGGCGACCTGACGCATCGACAGTCGACGATCCATGGAGGTCTTCTGAATCCAGCGGAAAGCCTCTGGTTCGCTCAGGCCCATCTTGGTGATCAACAGGCTCTTGGCACGATCCACCAGCTTGCGGGTTTCGAACTGCTCGGCCAGATTGCTGACTTCCTCCTCCAGCGCACGGATTTCGTCGTGGCGGGAGATGGCGATTTCGATGGCCGGCGTGAGATCGGCTGGGGTGAAAGGCTTCACGACGTAGGCCATGGCGCCGGCCTCGCGGGCGCGGTCTACCAGTTCCTTCTGGCTGAAGGCGGTGAGCAGCACGACCGGAGCGATTCGTTCCTTGACGATCGCCTCGGCGGCGGTGATCCCGTCCATGACAGGCATCTTCACGTCCATGAGAACCAGATCGGGCTTGAACTCGCGGGCCTTCTCGAGGGCCATCTGCCCGTTATCGGCTTCCGCGACCACGTCATAGCCTTCGGAACGAAGGATCTCGACAATATCCAGGCGGATGAGCGTCTCGTCCTCGGCCACAACTACGCGGCGGGCGGTGGTGGGAACCTCCGAAGGGATCTTGGTGATTTCTGGTAACTCGTTCATCTGGCTCCTTCTTTCACGGCAGGACGGTGTCGCGTGACGAATGGTGATCTACAGCTGGATTCAGCGGGTCGATCTCAGTTTCACATCTAAGCCTACTTGCATGTAACCTTGATTCGTCGATGACGCTCGTAGCGGATTAGGAAATCTGCGAAAGGTCACGTAAGATCGATAAAGTGCCAGCCCAAGTGGCGGAATTGGTAGACGCGCCGCACTCAAAATGCGGTTTCGAAAGAAGTGTGGGTTCGAGTCCCACCTTGGGCACCAGCAACACCTCGAAGCAATTTAGCTTCGGGGTGTTTTTTGTTGGGTCCTGGAAAATCTTGCCTGAGACATGGCGCACGAAAAATGTTGTTTACCTCTCGTTTGTCAGGGGTTCACCGGCTATTTAGTGGTGATCACCGCCGATCAGCTCGGGAATTGACATCCCTTAGACGCAAATTCGCAGGTGGTTACCAGATTGACTCATGGTTCAGGGGGCATAAGATTGATTCTGCGCCTGGAGAGTTGCTGCCCAATTGCATGATGCGTGAATGCGTCGGGGAGTGCGGCACCTTTAGGTAGACCTGATCTTTTGTCACACGACCCCCAGGCTGGTACTACATGGATTTGACGCTTATCGTCGTCCTTGTCATTTCATTGGCGTTGTTCTTCGACTTCACCAATGGTTTCCATGACACTGCTAATGCGATGGCCACCCCCATCGCCACCGGGGCCATCACCCCGAAAAAAGCGGTGCTTCTCGCCGCAATTTTGAACCTCGTCGGTGCGTTCTTGTCCACCGAAGTGGCCAAGACTATTTCCGGCGGCATTATCAACGAGGATGCCGCGACCGGGGTGAGTATTACCCCGGATATGATCTTCGCGGGCCTCATGGGCGCCGTCATTTGGAATGTGCTGACCTGGTTGCTGGGTCTTCCCTCCAGCTCCTCGCACGCCCTGTTCGGCGGCCTGGTCGGTGCGGCCATCGTCGGCGCCGGCTTTGGCGCCGTGGACTACGGCGTCTTGCTGTCCAAAGTGCTGCTGCCCGCACTGTGCGCCCCGGTCATTGCCGGTGTTTCGGCCTACCTGTGCACCAAGCTTGCCTACTCGATTACCCGCCGTCAGTCCGGTAGCTCCCCGAAGCGTGGCGGATTCCGCTACGGCCAGATCTTCTCCTCCTCGCTGGTGGCGCTGGCGCACGGTACCAACGATGCGCAGAAGACCATGGGTGTTATCACCCTGACCCTGGTGGCCTCTGGCCTGCAGGAAGCAAACACCGGCCCGCACATGTGGGTTATTGCCAGCTGTGCCCTGGCTATCGCACTGGGTACCTACACCGGTGGCTGGCGCATCATCCGCACCATGGGCTCCGGCCTGACGGACGTGAAGCCCGCACAGGGTTTCTCTGCCGAGGTGTCCACGGCTTCTGCAATCCTCGCCTCCTCGCACTTGGGCTTCGCCCTGTCCACCACTCAGGTGGCCTCCGGTTCCGTGATCGGTTCGGGGCTGGGCCGTAAGGGCGCCGAAGTGCGTTGGGGAACCGCCGGACGTATCGCATTGGGTTGGCTGTTCACGCTGCCGGCCGCAGCGATTGTTGGCGGCGTTGCCGCAGCGTTGGCCCACCTAGGAACCATCGGTGTCGTAGCCGTTGCTGTTCTGGGTGTAGGCGTACTGGTGGTCTTCTGGGTGCTGTCTCGCCGTGAGGTGGTTGGCCACGAGAACGCCATGAGCGATATCGATAACTCGGGTGCCGCGGTCAACATTTTGTCGAAGAAGGAACGCCGCAAGCGCGAGCGGGCCGCACGCAAGGCCGCCGAAAAGGAACAGAAGGCCGCCAAGCAGGCGAAACAACCAGCGGCGGTGTCGTCCGAGACGTCCGGTGAGACCGAATCTGGCACTGATTCGACGCAGGGCACCGAGAAGGGACAGAAGAAATGATCGATTGGGCAGCCTTTGGCATCGTTGCCGTTGTCACCTGGGTCTCGGCCATGTGCATCGTCGCAGCATACTCGTTCGCCGTGCGTCTTCTGGCCGTTGCGCGCGATGGTGGCTCGACCGCCATGCTCAACAAGATCGGCGCAGTTTTCTTCTTTGCCGTGTGCGGGTTGATCGTGTTGTTCGGCATCGTGTTGATCGTTCCAGTGCTGAGTGAGAACATTCTCGGCTTTAGCTGACCGGCCTGTGAGCTAAGGCATACACTGGTGCCATGACGAGCTTCAAATACTTTGTGACAGCCTCTCTCGACGGATTGATTGCCGATCGAGAGGGGCTGTCTTTGTGGTCTTCGGAGCCGGAGGTTGAAGAGCAGGTCGCGGACACCTACCGCGCGTTTGCCCAAGGAATTGGGGCCGTTGTCATCGGCGGCAAGGCCTATGCGGGGATCGCCCGCGAGGTGGCCGAAGGTAGTCGAAGCTGGCCCTTTGGGCGCCTGCCGGTTTGGGTTTTTACCCACCACGAACTGCCTACCGTTGCCGTTGCCGACCTGACCTTCATCAGGGGTAGCGAAAGTTTCTGGCATGACGACATTGCAAGCAGTGCCGGAGCCAAGGACGTGTGGGTCTTTGGCGGTTCCGATATCGCCGGTGCACTGCTCGATGCCGGGGTGCTTGATGAAATTTGGGTGCTGACCTATCCGGTGTTGCTCGGTTCGGGGCACCCGCTGATCGGTCGAAACGTCAAGGCGCGGGTGCGGCTGCTAGAGGCCGAGCAACTATCCCACGGCATGCGTCTGGCTGGTTACAGCATCGAGCGTGCCTGACCGGAGCCGGGTTGTGGCGAAAATTTCGCCGTTTCGGAAGTGAAAATGTCTACTCAGCCCACTAGGCTGGCAGGTGTGAGCGAAACAACCACGACGCACGAATCGTCGGACAAACGACTGCTGATCATCGACGGCCACTCCATGGCATTCCGCGCCTTCTATGCGCTGCCGGCCGAAAACTTTGCGACGAGCACCGGGCAACACACCAACGCCGTGCACGGTTTCGTCTCGATGCTGCTGACGATGCTCCGGCAACAGAAGCCCACCCACGTGGCGGTGGCCTTCGACCTCGATACTCCGACGTTCCGGTCGACCGAGTATGGCGAGTACAAGGGTGGGCGTAATAAGACCCCCGAGGAGTTTTACGGTCAGATCGACCTGATCCAGCAGGTCATGAAGGCGATGAATATTCCGTGCATCTCGCTTGATGGCTATGAGGCGGACGATATTCTGGCCACGCTCTCCAAGCAGGGCGAAGCCGCCGGCTTTGAGGTGTTGGTGGTCTCCGGGGATCGCGATGCTTTCCAGCTGATCACCGACAAGACTCTGGTGCTCTACCCGAAGAAGGGTATTAGCGACATCCCGCCGATGGACGCCGAAGCGATCGAGGCCAAATACCTTGTACGCCCGGAACGTTATTCGGATCTGGCCGCGCTGGTTGGCGAATCGGCCGATAACCTGCCCGGCGTGCCGGGCGTTGGCCCGAAGACGGCCGCCAAGTGGCTGAACCTCTACGGTGACCTCGATGGTGTGCTGGAGAATATTGACTCGATCAAGGGCAAGGTCGGCGAAAGCCTCCGCGAGCATGTCGAGAGCGTGAAGCGTAACCGTCGACTGAACCAACTACTTGGCGATCTCGAGCTGCCGGTGACGCTGGACGATACCGAACTCGGTACGCCGAATCGCGAAGAGATCGAGAATCTTTTCGACGCGTTGGAATTCAACACCCTGCGTAAACGACTCTTCGACCACTTTGCGGCAGCGGAAGAAGAGACACAGGTGGAGGTCGCGGAAATCAATGAGATTTCCGTGGCCAGTGTCGCGGAGCTCAAAGAGTTCCTATCCGCTGGCAAAGATCAGCGCATTACCGTACACCTCGCGGTGGTTGGTGGTGAGCTGGTTGGTCTGGCTCTCTTCCGGGAATTGGATGGATGCTGGCTCGAACTTGGGGCGTTGGATGAACCGCGCCGTGCCGTGCTCTCCGAGTTCCTAGCCGATGAGAATCAGCCTAAGGTGCTCCATGACTCCAAGGCCGCGATGCACCTGTTGCACCAGCACGGCCTGACACTGGCCGGCATTGCCGACGACACGCTGATCAGCGCCTACCTGATCCAACCGGATCGCCGGAGCCACGAGCTTGCCGATCTGGTGCAGTACCATCTGGGCTACGCGCTGGCGAAGCCTCCGGCACCGAAGGCCGGTGAACTCGACCTGCAGCTGAGCGGTGATTTGGCCGAGCCAACTCTGCGTCAGGCCCAGGCGGTGCACGACCTTTCGGCATACCTGGACACCGAAATGGCGCAGAAGCACGCCGACGCATTGGCCCGCGACATGGAATTGCCACTGATTCCGGTGCTCTTCGACATGGAGCAAGCTGGTGTGGCCGTGAGCCGCGAACGCCTGCTGGAGCTGCGCGAGCACTTCACGACCCTGGTCGAGCGTGCCACGGCTGGAGCCTATGCGGCGATCGGCCATGAGGTTAACCTCTCGAGCCCCAAGCAGCTGCAGGTGGTGCTGTTCGAAGAGTTGCAGTTGCCGAAGACCAAGAAGATCAAAACCGGGTACACCACCGACGCCGAATCCTTGCAGGACTTGTTGATCAGCACCGAACATCCGTTCCTGGTGGCGCTGATGGAGTACCGCGACGCCAGCAAGCTACGTCAGACGGTGGATGGTCTGCTGAAGTTCGTCACCCAAGACGGACGGATTCACACCACCTACGCACAGACCGTAGCGGCCACCGGCCGACTCTCCAGCCTGAACCCGAACTTGCAGAACATCCCGATTCGCTCCGAGCAGGGCCGACGCATTCGCGATGTGTTCGTCGTCGGCGAAGGCTACGAAACCCTACTGACCGTGGACTACTCGCAGATCGAAATGCGTATCATGGCGCACCTATCCGGTGACGAGGGTCTGATCGAGGCCTACCAGAACGGCGAGGATCTGCACCGCTATGTCGGCTCGCGCGTCTTTGACGTCGCTCCGGAAGATGTCACCTCGGAGATGCGCTCGAAGGTCAAGGCGATGAGCTACGGCTTGGCCTACGGGTTGAGTTCCTTCGGCTTGTCCAAGCAGCTTAAAATTTCCGTCGACGAAGCGCGCACGCTGATGAAGGACTACTTTGATCGATTCGGTGCCGTGCGCACCTATCTACGTTCCGTGGTGGAGCAGGCACGTCGTGATGGCTACACGGAAACGATCTTCGGGCGTCGTCGCTACTTGCCAGAGCTGAACAGTTCGGACCGTAACCTGCGTCAGATCGCTGAACGCGCCGCGCTGAACGCGCCGATTCAGGGCTCCGCGGCCGATCTGGTGAAGATCGCCATGCTCAATGTCGACCGGCGGCTTCGCGAAGGAAAGTTCTCCTCGCGGATGCTGCTCCAGGTCCATGACGAACTCGTCGTGGAAATCGCCCTGGGTGAATTGGACGCGGTGACCGAGCTGGTGACCTATGAGATGGAGCATGCCGCGCAACTTCGGGTACCGCTTGACGTGCAGCCCGGTACCGGTGCCACCTGGCACGATGCGGCCCACTAAGGAGAAATAGATGAGCGTTTCCGAAGAGTTCGAAACCCAGGTGCGCCGCGCCGATGACCCAAGTTCAGATACGGCCGGTGTTGTCGAACAGTTCCAGCGTGCCACCGCTATCGGATTCCATGAGGCGGTGACCGAGGCCGCAGGCCGCGAGGTTTTCTTAAAGATCGCCCGTGCTCAGCGTCTGCTGATGCGGATGGTATTTGACCGCTCGGCGTCGCCCGAGAGTCGGCATGCCGAAGATCCGGTGCTGACCTACGCCGGATTCGGTGGACGACTAAATGCCGGGGGAGCAAACCCGGTACCGGTGCATAAGATCACGGCCGTCACCGTGAGTCCGGCCTACCGCCGCAAGGGATTGCTTTCGCAGCAGATCGCTGCCGATCTGCGGGAGGCTGCCGAGCAGTACCCGTTGGCGGTACTGACTGCCAGCGAGGCGGGGATTTATGGACGGTTCGGCTTTGGCGCGGCCAGCTACCGGGCCGCCTTTACCGTGCACTGCCGACAGGGTCTGGAACTACGTTTCCCCGTGCCTGGTCGCGTGGAAGAAGTCACCGGCCAGCGGATGGACGGCGCCTTTCAGGAGTTGGCCGAACGGACCCTGCATAGCAGTTTCGGTGCCGTGGATGCCGCTCCCTTCGACGAGGGATACCTGCTGGGGCAGTGGGACGGATGGGATACCCTCACCGAGCCGAAGAACTTACGCTGGGCCGCCTATCGGGATGAGCACCAACAAATCACTGGGATGGTGTGCTACAAGTACGCCGATCATCAGGGCGCCGACACCATGCAGATCCGCGGCCTAGTGGCGAGCACAGCACAAGCACGGGTCGCCTTGCTGCAGCATCTGGCCAACCACGACCTGATCGAACAAATCCGCGGCTCGGGCCCGGTGCACGAACCCTTGCGGCTTCAGCTACGCGACGAGCGCCAATACACCGTGCGGTCGCTGGAGGACTCGTTGTGGTTGCGCGTGCTCAACCCGGTGGCCGCGCTCACGGCACGCGGATACGTCAACGACGGACGCTTGCTTGTAAACGTCGCCGACCGTTTAGGCATTGCGGAAGGAATCTATCTGCTCGAAGTCACCAGCGGCCAGCCAACGGTCTGCCGCGTTGCCGCCGAGGAATATGGCGAGCTGCCGATGCTCAGCCTTGATGTGGCGGAACTGGGCAGGTTGTATCTGGGCCAGTGGTCGATCGGGGATCTGCTCGAGGCGGGTGCCGCGACATGGCGCACCGGGGCCGATGAATCGAGCGCACGGCGGATTTTCGAGGCGCACAGCACGCCGTATACGCCGTTCGAATTCTAGCGGCGGGATGTGTCGAGAATTACCCCGAGAATGTCTCGGGGCGATCCGACTTGACTTTGACCGCGCGCAGTGGTGCGCGTAGGATGGATAAGTGTGCCGTGGCTTTGCCATGCACGCCCCTAAGCAGTACACACCTCGAAATTCCGGGACTTCCGGGGTTTCGACTGACCATAAACTATCCACATCGGAGTCCCTACTACATGACCATCACCTCGAACGAGAACAACAGCGCACCTGTCGTTGCCATCAACGACATTGGAACTGCTGAGGACTTCTTGGCCGCCGTCGATGCCACCATCAAGTACTTCAACGATGGTGACCTCGTCGAAGGCACCGTCGTCAAGGTTGACCACGACGAGGTCCTGCTCGACATCGGTTACAAGACCGAAGGTGTCATCCCTTCCCGCGAGCTTTCCATCAAGCACGACGTTGATCCGGGCGAAGTTGTCACCGTTGGTGACAACGTCGAAGCCCTCGTGCTGACCAAGGAAGACAAGGAAGGCCGTCTGATCTTGTCCAAGAAGCGTGCTCAGTACGAGCGTGCTTGGGGCGATATCGAAAAGATCAAGGAAGAGGACGGCGTCGTTACCGGTACCGTCATCGAGGTTGTCAAGGGTGGCCTCATCCTGGACATCGGCCTGCGCGGCTTCCTGCCGGCATCGCTGGTCGAGATGCGTCGCGTACGCGATCTGGCCCCTTACATCGGCCAGGAGATCGAAGCCAAGATCATCGAGCTGGACAAGAACCGCAACAACGTTGTGCTGTCCCGCCGTGCATGGCTCGAGCAGACCCAGTCCGAGGTTCGTTCGACCTTCCTCAACAAGCTGGAGAAGGGCCAGGTTCGCCCGGGCGTCGTCTCCTCCATCGTCAACTTCGGTGCCTTCGTGGACCTGGGTGGCGTGGACGGTCTGGTCCACGTTTCCGAGCTGTCCTGGAAGCACATCGACCACCCGTCCGAGGTTGTCGAGGTTGGCCAGGAAGTCACCGTCGAGGTTCTCGAGGTCGACCTGGACCGCGAGCGCGTCTCGCTGTCGCTGAAGGCTACCCAGGAAGATCCATGGCAGACCTTCGCCCGCACCCACGCCCTGGGCCAGGTTGTGCCGGGTAAGGTCACCAAGCTGGTTCCGTTCGGTGCGTTCGTGCGCGTCGAGGACGGCATCGAGGGTCTGGTTCACATCTCCGAGCTGGCTGTGCGCCACGTCGAGCTGGCCGAGCAGGTTGTCTCCGTGGGCGACGAGCTGTTCGTCAAGGTCATCGACATCGACCTGGAGCGCCGCCGCATCTCGCTGTCGCTCAAGCAGGCTAACGAGGGCGTTGACCCAGAGGGCACCGAGTTCGACCCGGCGCTGTACGGCATGGCTGCCGAGTACGACGAAGAGGGCAACTACAAGTACCCAGAGGGCTTCGACCCGGAGTCCAACGAGTGGCTCG
Source organism: Glutamicibacter endophyticus (assembly GCF_048457885.1). NCBI lineage: Bacteria > Bacillati > Actinomycetota > Actinomycetes > Micrococcales > Micrococcaceae > Glutamicibacter > Glutamicibacter endophyticus. The sequence continues at coordinate 2,104,319 of NZ_CP174200.1, read as the reverse complement.
AGGGCTTCGAGACCCAGCGCGCTGCTTGGGAGGCACAGTACGCTGCCGCTCAGGAGCGTTGGGAAGCTCACAAGAAGCAGGTTGCCGCTGCTGTTGCAGCCGACGCTGCTGCCGAGCCGGTAGCCGCCGAAGCCGCACCGGCTTCGTACTCCTCGGAGGCTCCAGCCACCGACGCAGGCACCCTGGCTTCGGATGAAGCACTGGCTGCCCTGCGTGAGAAGCTGACCGGCAACTAATTGTTGACCGCTCACTCTCGTTGAGCATCGCCGAAAGGCCCAACCCGTCGCGGGTTGGGCCTTTCGTTTATTCCGTGGACGGTGATCGTCCGGTGCCGTCGGCCGTAGCGCCGGGGTCGACGGTCACGATGGGAGGCGCCTCGGGTGCTCGAGGCTCGGTTGCGGAAAGCTCGAATGCTCGCTGGTTGATCCGGTTGCGACGTGGCTTTTGCTCCGGATCTTGGTAGCGCGGCAGGATGACCATCGGCAGCCCGTGGTTGGGCAAGGCAGTAATCAGCCCGGCGTGGATATCCATATGGTGTGTTTTGCAGACGCACATTCCGTTCGCGACCGAGGTCGGGCCACCACGCGACCACCACTGAATATGGTGGATTTCGCACAATTCCACCGGCACGGTGCAGCCAGGCACCACGCACCCTCGGTCTCGTGCCTTGATTGCCCGTCTCATGGCGCGCGGGAACTGCCTGCCGGCGCGCCCAATATCCAACACTTCGCCGCGGGACCCGAGCACCAGCGGGATGATTTGTGCCTTCGCTAGCACCTGCCGGAGTTCGGCGGCCGTCAGATTCAAGCCATGTTCGGTGACACCGGCCGAATCCGCCAAGCCAAGTAGCTCGTCGAGTTTCAAATGCACGATGACGGTGGGTCTCACTAGCGCCGAAGGGGCTGGCGATTCGACCGGTGACGTTGCGGGGGCCAGGGGCGACACATCGTCTGGATTGGAAGTCTCAGCGGTGCCGTCCGCCAGATCTTGCTCGCCTTCGGCGCAGTGGAGTGCAGTGCCGGCCGAAAGCTTGCGAAGATCAAACTGGAGCAGATTCAGCAGAGCCTTGAGCCGGCGTTGACCAACACTTGGCTCACGCATGGGCTTCCAGAGCCCGAGGTTGGCTTCGGCCGGAGTGAGGAAATCGGGGTACTCGCTCGGTGCCGCAGCGGTGCCGTCCGGTACCGGTTGGCGGCTTGCGCTACCTGCCTTGGTCCGCGGGTTGTCGGCCTGAACGATGAGCGACTCGAGAACTTCGGCGTCGCTGGCCTGAACCAGAAGCTCGTAGTGCTGCAGACCATGTTTTTCGCCGCGGCGGAAGAGGCCGGCCTCGACGCTCGGATCTTGGGTGAGCCGTTGGCTGCGTGCCGCCTTGAAGAGTTTGTTCAGTTCGCTCGTGCGGGTGCGCAGATCCGGTTCGTCGAGTAGTTCGTCGGCGGCCTTCTCGACGAGTTTGCCGCTCGTTGTCAGCGCCGTAGCGCCCGGGAGCTCGCTTTCGTCGGCCGAACGGGTTTCGAGCTTGGCGAGCCGGCGGGCGAGGTTGAGGGCCTGTTGCGGCGGGCAGGTTTTGTCGTGGAAACGTTGCGCAATGCGGGTAAATTGCGGTCCGCACGGGTTTGCGTGCATATCGAACTGGCCGATGACGTAGTGGGCGTCGTCGATGCGCCGTTGGGCTGCGAAACCGTCGATGGTGAGCCAGGCGCTCAATAACGCGGCGGGATCTTTGCAGGTTGCTCGGCCCGTGCAACGCCGTGGCGGCTGCCGAAGTTCCGGAAGGGTGCCGAGCTGTTCACAGGCGCGCAGTTCCTCGAGTTCGTCGGCCTCCAGGGTGTGCGCCTGGGTGGTTTCCACGAGGTGGGCGGACTGTATCTGAAGCCGTGTGCTGCTGTGGTGCAGCGATTCGGCGAGGCCGGCCAGCAGTAGTGCGGTGCGCGGATCGTCGACCGGCAAGGTACTGAGCGTTTGCCCTATCTCCACCGCCAGACGTGCCAGACGCAGTTGGTCCTCGGCTTCGAGCCGCCCGGGGGTTGCAAGAACCTGCCCGAGCAGCTCGATTGCTTCGGTGCACGTGCGCTGCTGCATGAGCCAAGTACACCGGACAAGCTAGCTGGATCCCGTGGACGGTGGGCGCACTGTGGATAAGCGCGGAGGAGGTGCGCTGAAAACGGTGTGGTTAGCGTCGACGGGTTGAAACGGTGAGGGTGAACTTCTCGTTACGTGCCAGCTGCTGGGTGGGACCGACTCGCCGGGAGAGTTCGGCGCGATAGCGCAGATGCGAGTTGTATACGCAGATCAGCCGGCCACCGTCACGCAGCACACGGGCCGCGTCGTCGATAAGTTTCAACGCAATGCCCGCGTGCACCGTATTGCCCATATGGAACGGGGGATTGAGGGTGATCAGTGAGGCCGAAGCGTCGGGCCATGAGCTCAGCGCGTCGTCCTGCCGTGCCTCGATCCGCGCCGCGAGACCGTTGGCCGCGGCACCGGCCCGGGTGGCGTGCACCGCGGCCGCCGAATGATCGGTGGCGGTGACTTCCAGCCCCGGGTAGCGCAGCGCGGCGACGATGCCGATGCTGCCGTTGCCGCACGCCAGATCCAGCAGCCGGGGTTCGTCGCCCAGGTCCGGTAGGTGGTCGAGCAGTAGCCGGGTACCCGGGTCGAGTCGGGCCTGCCCGAAGGTCTGCGCCCCGGCGATCAGGGTGAATTGCGTGTCGCCGACCCGGTGGGTGCGGTGCTGCGGATACTGCGGCTCGGGAAGTTCGCTGCGTGGAGTTCGGCAGCTGAGCACCCGGGACTTCTGACGAGCCAGCGAGACGTCCACGCGCTCGAACATCGTGGCCAAGACCTCGTTCATGCTCAGATTCATATGTTTAATGCGCCCGCCCGCGTGCACCACCACCTCGGCCGAGGCCAGCGAGGCAATCAGGTGTGCGTATTCCTGCAGAACATCCAGACCACGGGGCAACGGGAGCAGCACGAGTTCGGCGTCGCGCACCGTATCCTCCGGGTCCCGGAAGTCCACACGCGTCAGCCAGTCGGGTCGCAGCCGCTCGAGGTTTGCCGCGATGGCGCGGCGTGCGGTGAGCGCATCGGTGTGCACCACCACCCGCTCGGCCCCGGCTTCCAAGGCGCCGAGGGTGAGGGCACCGTAATGGTCGCCGAGCACCGCCACGGTGTCCGGCCACTGTTGCACCGTATCGAGGATGAGTCGGTCGGCGGCGTCGACCGCATGCAGGTTCTCGGCTTCGACGTCGGGCCAACGGCGTAGCGAATCGAGCACGGAGGTCACGGTAGGTCCACCCATCGTTGATCGAGGTAGTTCAAGGTTCCGGCCCCGGCCGTCAGCGAGGCTATGTGGGCTTCCAGCGTCTCCTTGCGCCCGGGTTCGTCGGCGATCGCCAGCGTGAGTTGCGCGCTCTCGGGATGCCAAGTGGTCTCGCCCACCTGGAAGCCAGCGGCGCGTAACTCGTTTTCGTAGCGCGGTGCCTGCGCGTGCGTGGTGTCCAGCGTGTAACGATGCATGCGCTGAACTCGCAAGAGCTGCGCCTGTTCCAACGCTTGGGAGACCGAATCCGAATAGGCGCGAACCAGCCCGCCGGCGCCGAGCTTGATACCGCCGAAGTAGCGCACGCAGACCGCGACGATATCCGAGAGGTCGGTGCCCTGCCCGGTGTCGCGTTTGGTCAGCGCCTCCAGCATCGGGATGCCAGCGGTCCCCGAGGGTTCGCCGTCATCGCTGGAACGTTGCACCATGCGGTCCGCGCCGAGTACGAATGCACTGCAGTGGTGCCGGGCGTCGAAGTAACTTTTGCGCAGTTCGGCAACCAGTTCGCGCGCGGCTGGTTCGTCGCTCACCCGGCGCAGGTAGGTGATGAACCGCGAACGTTTGATCTCCACCTCGTGGAGAACATCCGTGGCGATCGTTGTATAGCGGCTGGCCGCCGGGTTTTCGCTACTCACCTAACCAGTTTAGTAGTCTTGGGGACATGATCCATGTGGGACTGACCGGAGGCATCGCCTCGGGGAAATCGACGGTAGCGCAGCGCCTGGTTGAACTGGGGGCGGTGTTGATCGACGCCGACGCCATTGCCCGGGCCGTGGTGTTGCCCGGCACGCCCGGACTCGCGGCGATTTGCGAACGCTTCGGCGAGAAGGTGTTAGGGCCCGATGGTTCGTTGGACCGGCCGGCGCTGGGAAGCCTCGTGTTTGCCGACCCGCAGGCCCGCGAGGCGTTGAATGCGATCGTGCATCCGCTGGTGAGGGCGGAGGCGACTCGGCAACGTGAGGCCGCGCTCGCCGCTGAGGTCGTGGTGGAAGACATACCCTTGTTGGTGGAAACCGGACAGGCCGAACGTTTCGATAGCGTGTGGGTCGTCGTGGCGCCGCGTGAACTACGGATTGCGCGGATGCTTGAGCATCGGGCGATGACCCGTCAGGAGGCCGAAGCTCGAATCGACGCGCAGGCCTCCGACGAGCAGCGTGCCGCGGTTGCCGACGTGCTGTTGCAGAACGACGGGAGCCTTGAGTCCCTGCGTGATCAGGTGGACGCGAACTTCCAGGTGCTGGTGAGCGCATGAAACTAACTCTGAGTATTTCGCGATGGGCGATGTTTGGCTGTTTTGCCGTGTCGCTGGTGATCTGGCTCGGCTTTGGTGCACGTGACGAGTTCGGGGCTAGCGAGGGGCCCTATTCGGCGCGCGTTTACGTGGCTGGGTGGCTGGCGCTGGCCGGTGTGCTCAGCGCAACGGTGCTGGCCGTGACGTTCTATGCGCGCTTTATTACTCGGGCCGCCACTCGTGCCGCGACCCGTCAACTCCGGCGTCGACGGTAGGGCAGCAACGAACCCCAGAGGACCGGCGACGAAAAACACCTGAGGCCACGGTGGTAGCTGGCTAGGAACGGTACGACTTGGGGGATGGCGTGGTTATGCTGGAACCATGAGTCTTGCGCAACCGATTAAGCGTGTCGTCGCCCCGTTCGAGGTCATCAGCGAATATGAGCCGGCCGGTGATCAGCCGCAGGCCATTGCCGAACTAGCCGAACGGCTTAACGCCGGTGAAAAGGACATCGTCTTGCTCGGTGCCACGGGTACCGGTAAGTCGGCCACCACCGCGTGGCTCGTCGAAAAGGTCCAGCGTCCGACGCTCGTGCTGGTGCAGAACAAGACCCTAGCCGCCCAGCTGGCCAATGAGTTCCGCGAGCTTATGCCCAATAATGCGGTGGAGTATTTCGTTTCCTATTACGACTACTACCAGCCCGAAGCCTATGTGCCGCAGACCGATACCTTTATCGAGAAGGATTCCTCGATTAACGAGGAAGTTGAACGCCTGCGCCACTCGGCAACGAACTCCCTGTTGACGCGCCGCGACACCATCGTGGTTGCCACGGTTTCTTGTATTTACGGTCTGGGTACCCCGGAAGAGTATGTGGCAGGGATGGTGACCGTCGCGAAGGGCATGGAGCTCAACCGCGATGATATGTTGCGCCAATTCGTGGCCATGCAGTACACCCGTAACGACATGGACTTCCACCGGGGAACTTTCCGGGTACGGGGCGATACGGTCGAGATCATCCCCATGTACGAGGAACAGGCGTTGCGCATCGAGTTCTTTGGCGATGAGATCGAGGCCATCTACACCCTGCACCCGGTGACCGGTGAAGTGATCCGCGAAGAAAACGAAATGTATATCTTCCCGGCCAGCCACTATGTCGCCGGCGCCGAACGCATGGGCAAGGCGATCAAGAGCATTGAAAATGAGTTGGGGGAGCGCCTGCGCGAACTCGAATCGCAAAATAAGCTCGTCGAGGCCCAACGGTTGCGCATGCGCACCACCTATGACCTGGAAATGATGGAGCAGATGGGCTTCTGCAATGGCATCGAGAACTACTCGCGCCATATTGACGGCCGCGAGGCCGGCAGCGCCCCACACTGTTTGCTGGACTTCTTCCCGGACGATTTTCTGCTGGTGATCGACGAGTCGCACGTCACCGTGCCACAGATCGGTGCGATGTATGAGGGCGATATGTCCCGTAAACGCACCCTGGTAGAGCATGGGTTCCGGCTTCCCTCGGCGATGGATAACCGCCCGCTGAAGTGGGATGAGTTCTTGGAACGCATCGGGCAGACGGTCTATCTCTCCGCGACCCCGGGCAAGTACGAACTGGGCAAGTCCGACGGTTACGTCGAGCAGATTATCCGCCCAACCGGATTGATCGATCCGGAGATCATCGTCAAACCCACCAAGGGTCAGATCGATGATTTGCTGGATGAGATCCGTAGCCGCGTGGCGCGCGACGAGCGTGTTCTGGTGACCACGTTGACCAAGCGTATGGCCGAGGATCTTACCGACTATTTGACCGAACATCAGGTGCGTGTCCAGTACCTCCACTCGGATGTGGACACGATCCGCCGCGTGGAGCTTTTGCGCGAACTGCGTATGGGCTCCTTCGACGTGCTGGTCGGTATTAACCTGTTGCGCGAGGGTTTGGATTTGCCAGAGGTCTCCCTGGTGGCGATCCTCGACGCCGATAAGCAGGGATTCTTGCGTTCAGCGACGTCGTTGATTCAGACCATTGGCCGTGCCGCACGTAACGTCTCTGGCCAAGTCATTATGTATGCCGACAAGATCACCGACGCCATGGATCAGGCCATTGAGGAAACCAACCGACGTCGAGCGATCCAGCGTGCCCACAACGAAAAACACGGTATCGACCCGCAGCCCTTGCGCAAACGGATCGCCGACATCACCGATCAGTTGGCGCGAGAAGACGCCGACACGCAGGAACTGCTGAACAATAATCGTTTGGCGAAGAACGCCAAGCGTAGCTCGGCATCATCGACCATCCGCAAGGACGGGCTTGCCGCGGCCCCGGCCGAGGACCTGTTGACACAGATCGAGCAGATGACCGAGCAAATGCACGCGGCAGCAGCGGAGCTGCAGTTCGAACTCGCGGCCCGGTTGCGCGACGAGGTGGCCGAGCTGAAGAAAGAACTACGCCAGATGAAGGATGCGGGCCACGCGTAGCGCGACGTCAAAATTCCGCTGAGGGTGGGCGTGGGCAGGGCGATGAGCTTTGCCCACGCCCATTTTCATTTCGAGGACCGGTAAGGCCGCGGAGCAGTCCGGGGTCGGAACGGCTGCTGTGCCCAGCCCCGCTATGTCTTTTATGCCGACGTGGAGCTGCGGTCGATGCCCATGTGCTCTCTTGCGACGCTCGCCGAGGCACGTCCGCACGCTATGCCACACACGAGGGGCAACTGCTCGGAGTCAGCAGTCCAGGGGCGGTAGTTTAACCTAAAAATTTTGGTTGCCTCTTGCTCAGTGCAACTATGTGCAAACTCGCCAAAATATTAATGTTTCCATCTTTTTGATTATTTCTGCCCAGTGATAGCGCTGCTAATTAGCCAGTGTAATTATCCAAGAGTTAACGAAAAGTATTGACCCTTGTGACCCAAGTTGCATAGTGTCGGCGGTGAAGTTGCCACTACACAGGTGCTTCACAGTAATTTGCATCCTGCACGTTGAGTCGGGTTCCACCCCGAGATGCGTGCAGTGGAGAAGATGGAGAATAGAATGACGAGCAAGTTTGCGCAGGTCCGTAAGAAGTGGCTACGAGCCTCGACGGCGACGGCGGCTGCAACGGCGCTGGTTGTTGGCGGTGGCCTAGCGGCTGCTCCGGCAGGCAATGCCGCCGGAGAGCACGACGGGCATGGCGGCGGCGATGCATGTGAGTTCTTCCTGGAGCATATGTGGGCCAACGAGGATGGCATTCCCGCTCTCGGAAGCTTCGCTCACATCAACGAGTACCACACGGATCCGGCCTACGAGAACCTAGTCCTGTCGCTGGCCAGTGGTGCTATCGGCAACTCCGAAATGCCAATCATCGATATCTATGGTGGGCCACTCGGTTGGATTCCCGTCTTTAATCCTTCCCACGTCAAGGGGCATAACACCGACTATGTCACGCTACTGACCTCGTGCGGAGGAATCGGCATTCCGCTCGACAGCAACGACCTGACGACCTTGAATGTGCCTTCCGCCGAGGAGCTCGCCGATCTCTCGGACCTGATCATCCCGGGCCTGCCCTCCCCGGAAATGATTACCGATCCCGAATACCTGTGGAAGACCACGGACGCCTCGGCCATTTTGCAGCGCGTCACTCCTGAGACGCTGACCAATATGGAGGAGTACAAGAACTTCGCCGGTGATCACTTCGACACGTGGCGACTGCTGTGGGAAACCGCCTTGGAAGATGTCTCCAACGGCAACCCCACTGGCATCCTTGAGATTCTAAAGATCACCGACAATATCAATACTCTCGAGTCGCTGTCCTCCGTGGTCGGAGACGACACCACCGACGGGCTGCTCGGCGGCGACCTGGTTGGCGGCCTGCTCGGTGGCGATGCCCTGGGTGGTCTACTGGGCGGTGGATCGACCGACGATCTGCTGAGCCTCGATGCAGTCACTCAATTGCTGGGTGAGGAAGGCCTGTCGGAGCTGCTAAATGCCGACCAGCTCTCCGGCCTGCTGTCTTTGATCAACCAGATCGAAAGCCCCGATGCCTCGGCGCAGAGCGAATTTACGGTCTTGCTTGAGGGCGCTGCCGACGCTTCGGGTAAGGGTCAGTGCCAGGGCACCCTGAGTGAGAACACCTTCTCGATTTCCTGCCTGTATGCGGGTATGGACTCGGCCGTGACCTCGGCTTCGATCGACACCGGCGATGGTGAGTTGGAGCTAGCCGTGAGCGGTGACACCAGTGGTGGCGCCGCGGGTTCCTACGAGCTCACCGCCGAGCAGGTTGCGGCGCTGAAGTCCGGCAAGTTCACGGTCAACGTGCACACCACCAGCTCGTCCGCTGCGGCGATCAGCGGGGCCGTGAAGCCTTGCTAGTCAGCGTGGAAACTCGGTAATACCCAGTAAGTTCATTGGGTTCTACCTGTGGGGCGCGATCCGGAATCCTCCGGTCGCGCCCCATGCTTTTGTCGAAACCCTGCTGGTTAGTCAGCCGATGTGGTCGCGCTGTCATGTACTAGACAGGCGCAGGTCGCCGTGCGGTACACTGGATTATCGTGCGTAGGGGAGTATCCCTAAAGCGCTGTGAACGTCAACACGTGGCTCAACGACGAGGCACCGGGCACAGCGGCCGTGGAATTAGACCACGGTGGAGAGACTTGCGGATCATTGCCAACCCTTTAGTACGAAAGGCGGTCGTCCGTGGGTCATACCGGACTGACGCTCCAATTCGAAATCATTTCTCTTGCGGTTCTCTGCCTGATTCTGCTGGCCGACTTGCTCTATGTCGTCAAGCGCCCGCATGTGCCATCCATGAAGGAAGCTGGCCTATTCGTCGGCTTCTATATCGCTCTCGCGATAGCCTTCGGTGCGCTGCTTTGGTGGCAGGCGGGCCCAGATATCGGCCAGGAATTCTACGCTGGCTGGGTCACCGAATACTCGCTATCCATTGATAACCTCTTTGTCTTTATCATCATCATGACCCGCTTTGCGGTGCCGCGAAAGTATCAGCAAGAGGTGCTGATGTTCGGCATCATCATCGCGCTGATTCTCCGTGCGATTTTCATTCTGCTGGGCGCTGCCGTGATCGAGCACTTCTCGTGGGTGTTCTACATCTTCGGTGCCTTCCTGCTGTGGACAGCATGGCATCAGTTGAAGGATGAGGACGACGAAGATGAGGAAAGCGGCCTGGTCAAAAAGCTGACCGCCAAATTGCCGGTCTCTAAGGACTACGACGGCGCCAAGTTGCGCACCGTTGTTGATGGCAAGAAGCTGTTCACCCCGATGGTCATGGTCTTCATTACCATCGGCATGACCGACCTGCTCTTCGCGGTGGACTCGATTCCGGCGATCTTCGGCCTTACCCAGTACGCGTTCATCGTGTTTACTGCGAACATCTTCGCGCTAATGGGTCTGCGGCAGTTGTACTTCCTGCTTGGCGGCCTCATGAACCGACTCGTGTTCTTGAAGCACGCACTTTCCTTCATCCTCGCGTTCATCGGCGTGAAGCTGGTCTTCCACGCGATGCATGAGAACGAACTGCCGTTTATTAATGGCGGCCATGGGATCGAGTGGGCTCCGGTTATTCCGACCAACATATCGCTGCTGGTCATTCTGGGCACCATCGTGGTGGCAACCATTCTCTCGCTGTGGACCCCGTGGGGTCGTCGCGCGGCGGAGAAGGCCGCGACTCATGCGATTGAGCCGGAGAAAAATGGCGCAAACGACGGGCACTAACCCCTAACTGTTGCGGTAGCTCAGGCGGCCCGAACGTTCACCACGTTGAACGTTCGGGCCGCCTTTGTGTTTTCTCACAGTAATTTGCATAGCTAGGCTATGTATTTTGCGTTATAGTTGAAACATGCCAACTAAACGATCGGGCGTCTCGTCCGTTACCGACGACACCGCCGAGAGAGTATCCCGCGTTGCCGGGTCTATTTCCCGCTACCTCGGCCGCATCGTGGGAGACGGACGCTCGGTTTCCGCCTGGCGCGTGCTGGGCACGCTGGCCACGTCGGGGCCACGCCGGATCGGCGATCTTGCCACCGATGAACGCATCGCGCAACCCACAATGACCTCGCTGATTTCTCGGCTCGAGGCCGAGGGGCTTGTGCGCAAGGTGCCTGATGATCATGATCGTCGCGCCCTCCTGGCCGAGCTCACCGAACGTGGGCATGAAGAGGTTTTGGCCTACCGGCACCGTGCCGCGGCCGCCCTCGATTTCGCCATGGATGGGCTCTCGGCCGAAGAATTTGACCTACTGGCCCGAAGCGCCGGAATCCTTGAGCACGTGGCCGGTCGTTTACAAGAGCATGCTTTGAGCGAGAAAAACTACGCAACCGGAAAATGAGTACTAACGAATGAGTGACACGACGCAGAAGCAGCCATCGCTGCTTAAACAGCCGAGTTCCGTGTGGGCAATCGCCTTTGCCTGCATGGTCTCCTTCATGGGAATTGGCTTGGTCGACCCAATCTTGCCCGCTATCAGCCGGGCCCTTGAGGCATCCCAGTCGCAGACCATGTTGCTTTTTACCAGCTACCTGTTCATCACCGGGTTGGCCATGTTCTTCACCAGCTGGGTCTCCGGCCACATTGGCGTCAAGAAGACGCTCGTGGTGGGACTCGTGCTGATCGTAGTCTTCGCCGCGCTGGCTGGAGCCAGTGCAGATGTGAATCAGATCCTCGGGTTCCGTGCCGGCTGGGGACTGGGTAACGCGCTGTTCCTTTCCACGGCGCTGGCGGCAATCGTCGGGGCCGCCAGCGGCGGCAGCCGGCAGGCCATCGTGCTTTACGAAGCAGCGCTGGGCATTGGCATGGCCGTCGGACCGCTTCTCGGCGGTGCCCTAGGAACCTTGTCGTGGCGTGGCCCGTTCTTCGGCACGGCCGCATTGATGGCCATCGCCCTCATCGCCATTGTGGCCTTCTTGAGATTGCCCAAGGACGCACCGGCCCCGGCCAAGATTTCGATCACCGCAAGTTTCCGCGCCCTGCGTAACCCGGCGCTGTTGGCCTTGTCGATTACCGCCCTGTTCTACAACTTCGGATTCTTCGTGTTGCTGGCCTACACCCCGTTCCCGCTAGAAGCTGCGGCTAAGGCGATGGGCATGGACTTCGGGGCCACCGAACTGGGCTTCGTCTTCTTTGGCTGGGGTTTGGCGCTGGCAATTACCTCGGTCATTGTTGCACCACCGGCCACCCGCCGCTTCGGCCTGCGTCCGGTGCTCTTCACGATGCTTGCGGCCTTGGCTATTCTGCTGGGCTTGATGGCGATATTCCATGCGCAGCTCGTCGCGCTGATCGTGCTCGTGGTTATCGCCGGACTGGTGCTGGGCATCATGAATACGGCGTTGACCGAAGCAGTGATGGAGGCCACCGACTTGCCACGTAACGTGGCCAGTAGCACTTACTCGGGCGTGCGTTTTCTCGGTGGTGCGGTGGCGCCAGCCGTGGCAGGCCCACTGGCCACGGCGGCTGGGGCCGCAGCCCCTTACTGGCTAGGCGCCGGGGCCGTCGTTGTGGCGATCGTGGTTCTGATCTTGGCGGGACACAAACTTAGCCATATCGGTACCGCGCATGAGACGCGCGAAGAAGTCGTGCAGGATGTTCTCGTGGGTGACGCGTAGCCGCGGCCCAGCCTGCATGCGGGCCGGCAGGCACCTTCCAAGAGGGTGCCTGCCGGTCTTTTCCGTACCCCGAGACAGGAGTGCCTGATGGTTTGGTGTTCCGGGCTGCCTGCTGACAGGTCGCCGGTGGATACCGAAGGGACTGAAGGCTCCACGTACCGCCGGACCATAGCCTGAAGCACAATGAAATCGTGGGTGCCCCATCTCGAGGTTCTCAAGGCAAAGGGCTCGCGTGCGGGGAATGAGAGCTTCGACGGAGGATTCCGGTGACCGGTATCCGGAGACTAGGCCGGAACAGGCCGCGGGGCGAGCGTCGAGAACCGGTAATTTCTCAAGGGTTCGGAATGCGGCGCCACGCAAAAGGGCTGGATGGGGAGGCCGCTAGGCGCTGGGCCGTGCCTGGTAGGGTCGAACGCCCGGACCGGTGCCTTACCGATCCGGGCGTCGTGGTTAGTCGGAAGCCGTTTCGGCTTCCGACTCGTTGGTCATCGCGAGCAATTTGGCGAAGATCTTCGGTCCGTCTTGTCCGATGCCGTCGTGGTGGTAGTCCTTGGTCACCCAGGCCTTGAGTCCTCGAACCTGCTCGGCGGTGCGGAGAGACAGCTCGCGATCGACGTAGACGTCGTCGTGATACACCGCGGCGGCCACGGGCACTGTGTTCGTGGCCAGCACCTCGAGATCATAGAGCGGGGCAAATCCCTCGTGTTCGGCCAGAATCCGTGCCGTTTCTTCCAACGGTCGAAGAGCCGGATCCTCGGTAAAGTACCAGCGGTACACCATTTCGCCGGTCAACAGGGGAGTTGGCGCGTGCGCACCGAAGGCCGGGAACTCCTCAAGGACCGCTTCGGCGGCCCAATTCGTGGCCTCGCCCTGAGCGTAAATACTCTCATGGAGCACCGCGTAGAGCGGGTTGGAAGCGCGCGAGGCCTGCTCGTAGAGGGCGGTGAGAAAACTATCGGACAGGCGACGCCCGCCCGGGGTGTTAATGAAGGCTTCCTCGAAGACGAAATGCAACTGGTGCACCCGGGCGTTACCGCCTAGGTACTGGCCCAGCATCTGCACCAGCGGGACGGTGACGCGGCGTCCATCGGGCAGGAACTCGTCGTCATTATGGCGTACATGCTCGTAGATGGCGTGCAGGGTTTCGCGGTCTTGCGGGTACCAGGAGAAGTACTCTTCGTTGCGTTCGGCCATGCGCTGGTAGGTGGCCCGATACACGGTGCGGGCATCGGCCTCCAGGGAGGCCAGTCCGCCGGTGACCAGGCACCGCGTTAGCGACTGCGGGGCGAGCGACAGGTAGGTCAGGGTGCAGAACCCGCCATAGCTCTGCCCGAGCGTGGACCACTGCTCGATGCCCAGGTGCTCACGCAAGGCCTCGGCATCGCGGACAATCGAGTCCGCGCGGAAATGCATCAAATAGCGGGCCTGCGCCGCCGGATCTCCGCGGAGTCCAAGCGACTGTCGGTTCGCCGGTGTGGACAGGCCGGTGCCGCGCTGGTCGAGCAGCAGCACCCGGAAATGCTTCACCGCCTCCGCGAGCCACCCCGAGAGGGTGGCGGGGCGCGGGGACTTACCGCCCGGTCCACCCTGCAGATAGAGCAGCCACGGCTTGTCCTGATCCACGCTGACCTCGCGCGCGAAGATTTCAATCTGCTCGCCGGTGGGCTGGGCATGGTCCAGCGGCACCATGAGACGGTGCTCGGTGACGGTCATTCCTTCGTAGTTCATGAGCGTGCCGCCTGCACACCGCCGAGGGCTTCGAGCGCCGCACCGTCGAGCCGACGCGTGGTCCAACCGTCCATGGAGGATGCACCGAGTGCGTCGTAGAACTCGATGGCCGGAGTGTTCCAGTCCAGCACCGCCCATTCGACCCGGCGGTAGCCGCGGGACACCGCGATTTCGGCCAGGGTGTGCAACAGTGCCGCCCCGGTGCCGCGTCCGCGCTGGGATTCGCGCACGTAGAGGTCCTCGAGGTGGATGCCGTGGCGGCCCTCCCAGGTGGAGTAGGTCAAGTACCAGAGGGCGACGCCGACGATCTGACCTGCGTCCTCGGCCACATGGGCGAAGACCTGCGGGTTCGGGCAAAAGAGGTGGGCCTCCAGATCGGGAACGGTATTGCGCACCGCATCGGGTTCCCGCTCATAGTCGGCCAGTTCTTGGATGAGCTCAAGGATGTCGGCGCAATCGCCGATCTGTGCTTCGCGAATGGTTGCCATGTGTTCAAGCTTACTCCGCGCCGGGCGGCTAAAACGTCGGTGACCAGTCCTAAAGTGGAGTGCATGATGGGCGGACACCATGCCATGAGCGGCGCAGCCGCGTGGCTGGCATTAACAACACCGGTAGCACTCGGCGCGGCACACCTGGGCTTCGGCGTACTCGAAACCAACCGTTGGGAAACCTTGGCCGGGGCCATTGTCTGCGCAGGTGCGGCGCTTTTGCCGGATGCCGATCATCATGGCGCCACCATCTCTCGCTCGTTGCCACCGATTTCGAATCTCATTACCCGGGTCATTGGCACGGTCTTTGGCGGACACCGCAATGGGACGCACTCCCTGCTCGGGGTGGGGTTTTTCGTCGCGTTGGCGTGGCTCGCCGACCGCTGGTCGATGCAGACCAGCGCCTTCGGGGTGATTTATCCGGGCGCGGCGCTCTTTAGCATCGTGCTGATTTCCTTCGCCGTGAAGACGATGAAATTCATGCCCGAGCTACTGTGCTGGGTGATCGCGCTGTCCGCCGGCGCCTTCGTGGGGATGAACGCCCCAGCCGATCGCGCGTGGTTCCCGTTAGCGGTGGCGCTGGGTGTGATCGTGCATGTGCTGGGGGATATGCTCACCACCGGTGGCTGCAATCTGTTGTGGCCCATCAAGATCAAGTCCCCGCGGTGGTTCCGCAAGATCCCCGGGATTGGCCTGTGCTGGAAGGGCAACGGGCGCATTGCGATCCCCGTGCTTGGCGACACCGGGTCGCAAGCCGAATGGATGCTCGCCAGCGTGCTGACCTCCTACGTGGCGGTGGCGTTACTCGTCGCGTAACGCCACCGGGTGGCGGTCGGTAATCAGCCCATGCGGCCGATGGAGGTCACCGTGAGTACCGGCGCCCCGGCTTCGTCGGAGGCATCCAGATCGACCTCGGCATTGATGCCCCAGTCGTGGTCGCCGGCCGGGTCAGCGAAAATCTGCCGTACCCGCCAGGTACGGCCCTCCTCGGTGACCAGGAACAAGTCGGCGGCGCGGCCGGCCGGTCCGTCGTCAATATCTTCATGCTCGTCGAAGTAGTCGTCCATGAATTCGGCCCACGCATCGGCGTCGAAACCGGCCTCGCCATCGAGCTCGCCGAGCTCATTATCCTTTTCGTCGGCAAAGAGCTTCACGCGGCGGAACATTTCATTGCGCACCATCACCCGGAAGGCGCGACGGTTGGTGGTCAGCCGTTCGGGAGCCGGGGGAGTGATTTCCTCCTGATGCTCCTCCGGCACCTCGCCGCGACTGAGTTCCTCCCACTCGTCGAGCAGCGAGGAGTCAATCTGGCGAATCATTTCGCCGAGCCATTCGATCAGATCCTCGAGGTCTTCGCGTAGCGAGTCCTGCGGCACGGTCTGTCGCAGCGCCTTGTAGGCGTCGGTGAGGTAACGCAAGAGCACGCCCTCGGAACGAGCCAACTGGTAGTACTGGACGAAGTCGGAGAAGCCCATGGCCCGCTCGTACATGTCACGCACCACCGACTTGGGAGCCAGTTCGAAATCGGCGAGCCACGGGGCCCCGGCCCGGTACTGTTCAAAGGCCGACTCGAGCCGTTCGGCCAAGGGCTGCGGGTAGCTGACCTCTTCGAGGGCGGCCATCCGGTCGTTGTATTCCAGTCCTTCGGCCTTCATGGCGGCAATCGCCTCACCGCGGGCCTTCTTCTCTTGGCCGGAGAGCACCTGGCGAGGCTTTTCCAAGGTGGCCTCAATGGTGGACACCACATCTAGGGCATAGCTGGGGGAGTCCGGATCCAAGAGCTCAAGGGCCGCCAAGGCAAAGGGAGACAGCGGCTGGTTCAGCGCAAAGTTCGCCTGCAGGTGGACGGTGAGCTCATAGTAGTTCCCGAATCGGTCCGGCTGCTCGCGGCGCACCACGACCCCGGTGGCGATCAGTTCACGCAGAATGCCCAGGGCGCGCAACTTCAGTTTGCGCTGCGCCGACGGCGTTTCATGATTCTGGGTGAGCAGGCGCACCGCGGCCTCGAAGGCATTATCTTCGCGCTCGAGCAGGTTCAGCAGCATCGAGTGCGAGACCTGGAAGGAGGACTTCAGCGTCTCCGGAGGGGCGTCGACGATCTTCTCGAAGGTTTTCTCGCCCCAGGTCACGAATCCCTGCGGCGGCTTCTTCTTGGGGATCTGGCGGAGCTTGGTCGAACCCTCGCCATGCTTCTTAACGGCCTTTTCCATGGCCTTGTGGTTCTCGATCGCATGTTCCGGGGCCTGTACGAGCACGGTTCCTGCGGTGTCGAAACCGGCGCGGCCGGCACGCCCGGCGATCTGATGGAACTCGCGGGCGTTGAGGATACGGGTGCGGGTGCCGTCGAACTTCGACAGTGCGGTGATCACCACGGTGCGGATGGGCACGTTAATGCCCACCCCGAGGGTGTCGGTACCGCAGATGACCTTCAGCAGCCCGGCCTGCGCCAACTGTTCGACGAGTCGGCGGTACTTGGGCAGCATGCCCGCATGGTGCACGCCGATGCCGTGACGCACCAACCGGTTGAGGGTTTTGCCGAAGCCGGCGGAGAAGCGGAATCCGGCGATCAGCTCCGCGATGCGGTCCTTCTCCTCGCGGGTGCACACGTTGATGCTCATCAACCCGCTGGCGCGATCGATCGCATCGAGCTGCGAGAAATGCACGATGTATACGGGGGTTTGCTTGGTGGAGATCAGTTCCTCCACCGCTTCCTGCACCGGCTCCATGGAGTAGTGGAAGTGCAGGGGAATCGGACGCTGGGTGTGAGCGACGGTGACCGTCGACTTACCGGTGCGTTCGCTCAACTCCTTTTCGAAGCGCGTCACATCGCCCAGCGTGGCGCTCATCAGCAGGAACTGGCTCTGCGGCAACTCGATCAGCGGCACCTGCCAGGCCCAGCCACGCTGCGGGTCGGCATAGAAATGGAACTCGTCCATCACCACGCAGCCCACGTCGGCCCGCGAACCCTCGCGCAGGGCCAGGTTCGCCAGGATCTCGGCGGTGCAGCAGATGATCGGGGCGTCGGCGTTCACCGAGGAGTCTCCGGTGACCATTCCGACGTTCTCGGCGCCGAAGATCTTGCAGAGGTCGAAGAACTTCTCGGAGACCAAGGCCTTGATCGGCGCGGTGTAGAAGCTGATTTGGTCGCGCGCCATGGCGTAGAAATGCGCGGCGATCGCCACCAGAGATTTCCCCGAGCCGGTGGGGGTAGCCAAGATGACGTTACTGCCGGCAGCCAGGTGCATCGAGGCTTCATCCTGGGCGGGGTAGAGGTCGATCCCACGGGTCGCCACCCAACGCCCGAAGGCCTCGTAGATGTCGTCCTCGGACACGTTGGCGGGATCTTGGGGCAGGTAATCGGTGAGCAGCATGATGTCTCAAGCCTATCGGGCCGCCGCGGTTTGTGCGTCACCGCGCCTCGGCCGTGGGTCGCATAGGCTACGAACTATGGAATGGAACCCGACACAGTACGCGCAATTTTCGGATCATCGAAGCCGACCTTTCTTCGATTTGCTGGGACGGATCCCGCAGCTCGATCCGACGAGCATCGTCGATTTGGGCTGTGGGCCCGGGAATATTACCGAGGTACTCGCCCAGCGCTGGCCGCAAGCGCAGGTGCTGGGGTTGGACTCATCGCCGGAGATGGTCGCTCGTGCCAATGCCGTGGCAGCAGCCGAGAATCTCAGCTTCGCCCTGGCCGACGCGGCCAGCTGGGATGTGCCCGAGGGTACCGATCTGTTGGTCTCGAGCGCGATGTTGCAGTGGCTCGACGGGCATCAAGTGCACCTCGAACGCTGGCTGCGGCAGCTAGCCCCCGGCGCGGTGGTGGCTATCCAAGTGCCGGGGAACTTCACCTCACCGTCTCATGCGGTCATGCGCGAGGTGGCGCAGAGCCCACGCTGGGTCGAGAAGTTGCGTGGGGTCCTGCGCCACGGTGACGCGGTCGCTGACCCATCCGACTACCAGCAGTTATTCATTCGGTGTGGTCTCGAGGCCGACGTGTGGGAAACCACCTATCAGCAGTTGCTCACCGGCGCCGACCCGGTGCTTAGCTGGGTGCGCGGCACGGCGTTGCTGCCGGTCAAGGCGGCGCTGTCCGCGGCGGATTACCTCGCCTTCGAAGACGACTATCGTGCGGCGATCGCCGAGCATTACCCTTCGTTCACGGCCCTCGATGGTCAACTGCTGACCAACTTCCCATTTCGCCGGATCTTCATGGTGGGCCGCAAAAACTGACCCGGTTTACCAGCCGCGAGCCTGCCACTCAGCCAGGTGCGGGCGCTCGTCACCGAGCGTGGTGGAATCTCCATGTCCGGGCAACACCAGCGTGGCGTCATCAAAGCGTTCGAAGACCCGCTCGGTGACGTCAGTAAACAGCGACATGAAACGTTGCGGATCATTGCCCGTGTTGCCAACGCCTCCGGGGAATAAGCTATCGCCACTGAGCACAACCACCTGGCCCGAGGAGTCTCGTAGCACGTACGCAATCGAGCCTGGAGTGTGTCCGCGCAGGTGAATCGCTTCGATGATCACGTCACCCAGCTCAATGTGTTCGCCATGGCGCAACGGATGCGAGGTCTTGATGCCGCATTCCTGCTCGATACCCGCGACGTCGTCAGCGCCCGCATAGGTGGGGACCGGGTACCGGGAGCTCAGCTCGGCAAGCGCCCGCACGTGATCCCAGTGCTGGTGGGTCGTCGCAATGCCCACAAGCTCGGGATTGGGGCCGTCCGCCGATGCCTCGGAGAGTAGGCCTGCAATGGCTTGGATATCGTCGGCGGCGTCCACGAGGAGTTGTTGACCGCTCGCCCGCTCGGTTACCAGGTACACGTTATTGTTCATCGAGGAGACGCTGACCCAGCGAATCACCACGTCGTTAAGTACAAGTTCAGCCATGGCTCCAGCCTACGTCTCCCGAGCAGACCTGCGCGATAGGCTCGGGGGCGGAGAAGCAAATGTGGCAAGGAAGGGATCCCGTGAGCGAACTGGAGTTCATTAGCGTCGATAACACATTGGAGACGGCGCCCTATCAGCAGGTCCGTGAACAGTTGCTCGGTGCAATCGCCTCGGGGCGCTTGGCTCCGGGTACCCGTCTACCGTCCGTGCGGGCGCTCGCCGGACAGGTCGGTCTGGCGGTGAACACGGTGGCGAAGGTCTATAAGGAGCTCGAAGCCCAGGGAGCCGTGGTCACAAGGGGGCGGCACGGCACCATCGTGCAGGCCGGCGCCGAGGCCGGCGAGCAGGCGGTTTCGGACGCGGCCGCCGATCTGGCGCGGGTGGCCCGGACGTGGTCGGTGGATGAGGAACGTGCGGTGAAGTATTTGCGTGCGGCCTTTAGTTCCCTGCCGGACTAGCGTCCAAGCGTCGGGGATCTGTGCCGGAGCCAAGCCTGACATCGGCAAGTACAATGCGTGCCTATCACTACCTTCGGGCCACGCGCCGAGTTGCCCGCGTCGGGTTGTCGCGCCGGGGCCAAGATTTCGGGACCCTAGTGGTCCAAATGCGCGAGCTTAGGCGGTTGCACGACGGTTCGTGATTCCGTGCCCCGTAGTGAACCGCAGCGGCTTGGTGACCTCGTGGACTCAAGTCACCGCGTTGGAAGAACCGCCTCGGAAAACTGTGCTGAAGAGAACACCGATTCGAATCAATTTTCGATTATTATGGCAGGGTGGCTACTACTGCAGAGAGCAAAACCTTGGATCTTTCGCGCCTGATCGTCAAGGGCGCCCGCGAGCATAATCTGAAGAACGTCGACCTGGATCTGCCGCGCGACGCAATGATCGTGTTCACCGGGCTCTCCGGATCGGGCAAATCTTCGCTCGCCTTCGACACCATTTTCGCCGAAGGGCAGCGTCGCTATGTCGAATCGCTCTCGGCCTACGCGCGCATGTTCCTCGGCCAGGTGGATAAGCCGGATGTTGACTTCATCGAGGGGCTTTCCCCGGCGGTATCCATCGACCAGAAATCCACGAGCCGTAACCCGCGCTCGACGGTGGGTACGATCACCGAGGTCTACGACTACATGCGTCTGCTCTGGGCGCGTGTGGGACGCCCGCACTGCCCGGAATGTGGCGAGCCGATCTCCAAGCAGTCTCCGCAGCAGATCGTCGACCAGCTACTCGAGCTACCGGAGAAGACACGCTTCCAGGTACTCGCCCCGGTGGTTCGTGCCCGCAAGGGTGAGTTCGTCGACCTGTTCGCCGAGCTGTCCTCCAAGGGATTCGCCCGTGCCCGCGTGGACGGGGAAACCATTCAGCTCTCCGAACCGCCGAAGCTGGCCAAACAGTACAAGCACACCATCGAAGTGGTCGTGGACCGACTGGCCATTAATGATTCGGTGCGACAGCGGCTCACCGACTCGGTGGAAACGGCGCTGAATATTGCCGAGGGTCGCGTGGTGATCGACTTCGTCGACCTGGATGCCGAGGACCCCAAGCGTACCCGGGCCTTCTCCGAGAACCTGGCCTGCCCCAACGAGCACCCGCTGGCCATCGACGAGATCGAGCCACGTACCTTTTCCTTCAACAATCCCTTCGGTGCTTGTTCGGCCTGTAGCGGTATCGGCACCAAACTCGAGGTCGACGAGCAACTGATCGTTCCGGACCCCGAGGTGACCCTGGCCGAGGGTGCGATCGCCCCGTGGTCGTTGGGCAAGGCCACCACCGAGTACTGGAACCGGTTGATCGAGGGCCTCGGCAACGAACTGGGCTTCACCATGGACACCGCCTGGAAGGATCTGCCGGCCAAGGCCCGTGCCGCGATCCTGGGCGGCAAGGACCATAAGGTCGTGGTGCAGTACCGCAATCGGTTCGGTCGCGAACGCAAATACTCCACCGGCTTCGAGGGTGTCATCTCCTACGTGCACCGCAAGCACCAGGAGACCGAGTCGGATCACGCCCGCGACCGCTACGAGCAGTACATGCGGCAAATTCCGTGCCCGACCTGTGGCGGGGCACGACTCAACCCGGCATCCTTGTCGGTGCTGGTCGGTGGCAAGTCCATCGCCGCGGTCTCCGCCATGGACCTGCGTAGTGCCAGTGACTTCCTCACCAGCCTCGAGCTGACCGAACGTGAGGCGAAGATCGCCGCCCAGGTGCTGAAGGAAATCGGCGCGCGTATGAAGTTCCTGCTCGACGTCGGGCTGGAGTACCTGACGCTGGAGCGTGCCGCGGGCACCCTTTCCGGCGGTGAGGCTCAGCGCATCCGGCTGGCCACGCAGATCGGGTCCGGTCTGGTCGGGGTGCTCTACGTGCTCGACGAGCCCTCCATCGGCCTGCATCAACGCGATAACCGACGCCTGATCGATACCTTGTTGCACCTGCGGTCGTTGGGTAACACGCTGATCGTGGTGGAGCACGACGAGGACACCATCGCCGAGGCGGATTGGATTGTCGACATTGGCCCGGGCGCCGGTGAACATGGCGGCGAGGTGGTGCACTCCGGATCCGTGGAGGGCCTGAAGGCCAACACCCGCTCGTTGACCGGCGATTATTTGGCTCGTCGTAAGCAGATCGAGGTGCCGGCGACCCGTCGCGCCGTGGACCCAGCGCGGATGCTCACCGTCGTGGGCGCCTCCGAGAATAACCTGCGCGACGTGTCGGTGGATTTCCCCTTGGGTGTGCTCACCGCGGTGACCGGCGTTTCCGGCTCCGGTAAGTCCACCTTGGTCAACGACATCCTGTACAAGGTGCTGGCCAATAAGCTCAACGGTGCCAAGCAGGTGCCGGGTCGGCATACCCGGGTGCGTGGGCTCGAGCATCTGGACAAGGTCGTGCACGTGGACCAGTCGCCGATTGGCCGAACCCCGCGTTCGAACCCGGCGACCTACACCGGGGTGTTTGATCACGTCCGTAAGCTGTTCGCCGAAACCCAGGAGGCGAAGCTGCGCGGCTATCAGCCGGGCCGTTTCTCCTTCAACGTCAAGGGCGGACGCTGCGAGGCCTGCTCGGGCGACGGCACGCTGAAGATCGAGATGAACTTCCTGCCCGACGTGTATGTGCCCTGCGAGGTATGCCACGGGGCGCGCTATAACCGCGAAACTCTGCAGGTGCATTACAAGGGCAAGACCATCGCCGATGTGCTGGATATGCCGATTGCCGAGGCCGCGGAGTTCTTCAGCGCCTTCACGCCCATCGCCCGACACTTGAACACCTTGGTGGATGTTGGACTCGGCTATGTGCGCCTAGGACAGCCGGCCACGACACTCTCGGGCGGGGAGGCGCAGCGCGTGAAGCTGGCCGCCGAATTGCAGAAGCGTTCGAACGGACGGTCGATCTACGTACTTGATGAGCCGACCACCGGCCTGCACTTCGAAGATATCCGCAAGCTGCTGACCGTGCTGCAATCGTTGGTCGACAAGGGCAATACCGTGCTGACCATCGAGCACAACCTCGACGTCATCAAGTCGGCAGACTGGATCATCGATCTGGGACCCGAGGGCGGTTCCGGAGGCGGCATGATCCTGGCGACCGGCACCCCGGAGGACGTGGCCCGGGTGCCCGAATCGCACACCGGAGCCTTCCTCGCCGAAATTCTCAACGAACCGGTGGGCAGTGCGGCCACGAAGGGCTAAAAGCGTGGCGGCCACCCCCGAAATATGCCCGCACAGGCATCAATTGGGCATGTGGTGGCCGCTTCGTGGGAAGATAGGCTCGTGGAAAACTCGACAGCCTGCGTGCTCTTTGACCTAGACGGCACACTTGTGGACCCGGCGGGAGCCATTACCTCGGGGATCCGGCAAGCCCTGCGGTCCAATGGGGTGGCCGATCCGGGGGAGGACGCCGTTGAGTCGTTGGTTGGTCCGCCGCTGCGGATCGGGCTCGCGGAACTCCCGGGCGTTACCGCACAGAATCTTGATAAGATCATCGCCGACTACCGGCAAGAGTACGCCGCTCGTGGCATGGCCGCTTCCCGCGTCTACCCGGGCCTTCGTACGTTGTTGCGTGACCTCCGCGCGAGCGGTGTGCACGTGGCCGTGGCGACCGCGAAACCCGAACCCATCGCCCGGGAACTGATCCGCGTACAGGGGCTGGACAGCGACCTCGACGCGATCTACGGCAACGACGACGAGGGCGGGGCGCATGGGACGAGCAAGGCCCATATTGTCGCCCGCGCCTTGGCCACCTCGGCGGTGGACGCCAAGCGCACGGTGATGGTGGGGGACCGTCATTACGACCATGACGCGGCGCAGGCGCATGGACTAGGCTTTATCGGCGTGCTGTGGGGATTTGCGCAGGACGGGGAATTCTCGGCGGTCGAGCATCTCGCGGCGGATGCCACGGAACTGGCCGAACTGCTGGGCCTAGACGGTCACGGCATAGATCACACTTCGCAGGAACTTCAGGAGGACCCGAACGCATGAGCCTTTACACCATGACCCGCTCATCCATTCGGGTAATGCTGCACACCATGTGCCGGCCGGAAATCATCGGGCTGGAGAACGTGCCAAAGGACGGGCCACTGATCGTGGCCTCAAACCACCTGTCGTTTTTGGACTCCATCATCATTCAGGCGCTGACCCCACGAAGCGTCTCCTTCTTCGCCAAGGCCGAATACTTCACCACCCCCGGGTTGAAGGGCAAGGCGATGAAGCACTTCTTCGAATCCGTGGGTTCCATCCCCGTGCAACGCGGGGAGCAGGCCGCCTCGGTGGCCGCCCTTGAGTCGCTCATTGAGATCCTCGAATCGGGGGAGGGCATTGGCATCTACCCCGAGGGAACCCGCTCGCGCGACGGAAAACTCTACCGCGGCCGCACCGGTGTGGGCTGGCTGGCACTCACCACCGGCGCCCCGGTGGTTCCCGTGGGACTGATCGGCACCGAAAAACTGCAGCCCGCCGGGGCCAAGGGCATTCGCCCGACGAAATTCACCATTAAGTTCGGGGAGCCACTGTACTTCGAGCAGATGGGGCGCAAGCACCCCCTGCCGGAACGTCGACGCGCCACCGATCAGATTGTCGATGCCATTGCCGCGCTGAGCGGGCAGGAGCGGGTGGCCGCCTACAACCAGTTGCCGCCCGACGCGAAGTAACGATGGCCGATCCCGCTAGCTACCGCCCTAAAACCTCGGACATCCCGACCCAGCCGGGCGTGTATCGCTTCCGCGATGAACACGGCCGGGTGATTTACGTGGGCAAGGCCCGGGTGCTACGCAACCGGCTGTCCTCCTACTTCGTCAACCCGCAACGGTTGACCCCGAAAACCCGCACCATGGTCTTCACCGCGGCCAGTGTGCAGTGGACCGTCGTGGGCTCCGAACTCGAGGCCCTGCAGCTTGAGTACACGTGGATCAAGCAGTACGCCCCGCGCTTCAATATCGTGTTCCGCGACGATAAAACCTACCCCTATCTCGCGGTCACCATGAACGAGCAATTCCCGCGCGCCCTGGTGATGCGCGGCGACAAGCGCAAGGGCGTGAAGTATTTCGGGCCCTTCTATCCGGCCAAAGCCATCCGCGAAACCCTCGATACGCTGCTACGCGTCTTTCAGGTGCGCAGTTGCTCCCCGGGGGTTTTCAAACGGGCCCAGGCCTCGGGCCGTCCCTGCCTGTTGGGCTACATCGACAAATGCTCGGCCCCGTGCGTTGGGCGCGTGACCGAGGAAGAACATCGCCAGCGTGCCGAAGATCTGTGCACCTTCATGGGCGGTGAGGCGAAGAAGTTCACCCGCGAGCTGACCACCAAAATGCAGCAGGCGGTGGCCAACCTCGAATATGAACAGGCGGCGCGCTACCGCGACGACATCGCGGCCCTGAACAAGGTCTTCGAGCGCAACGCCGTGGTGCTCCCGGAACAGACCGACGCCGATATCTACGGAATTTTCGAAGATGAGCTTGAGGCGGCGGTGCAGGTATTCCAGGTGCGCGGCGGGCGCATCCGGGCCCAGCGCGGCTGGGTCGTGGAAAAGGTGCTCGACCATACGCCCGCAGAATTCATTGAACATCTGCTCACCCAGGTGTATGCCGATAACGCCGACCGGATCCCGCGTGAGGTGCTGGTGCCCACGCTGCCCGAAGACGATGCCGAGCTGACCCAGTGGCTCAGTGAGTTACGCGGAGCCAAGGTTTCGCTGCGTGTGGCCCAGCGTGGCGACAAGGCCGCGCTAGCCCAAACGGTCACCGAAAACGCCGAGCAGGCCCTGCGGTTGCACAAGTCCAAACGCGCCGGGGACCTTTCCACCCGCTCGCTGGCCCTTCAGGAATTGCAGGAAGCCCTCGACGCTCCCGAGGCGCTGCTCCGTATCGAATGCTACGACGCCTCGCACACCCAGGGCACCAACGTGGTCGCGTCCATGGTGGTGTTCGAGGATGGGCTGCCGAAGAAGAGCGAGTACCGGAAATTCTCGATCACCGGTGAGGCGGCGCGCGACGATACCGCCAGCATGTATGACGTGATTCATCGGCGCTTCAGCCGCTACCTGCGCGACCGTGACGAGCAGAGCGACTACACCAGCGGCCAGATCGACGTGGAGTCCACCGAACAGCGTAAATTCGCCTACCCGCCGGCGCTGGTCATCGTCGATGGTGGGCCGCCGCAGGTGGCCGCCGCGCAACGGGCCATGGACGATTTGGGTATTACGAACATCCCGGTGGTGGGCTTGGCCAAGCGGCTCGAAGAGCTCTGGCTGCCCGACGATGACTTCCCGGTGATTCTGCCGCGCTCCTCGGCGGCGCTGTATCTGGTGCAGCGGTTGCGCGACGAGGCGCACCGTTTCGCCATCACCTTCCACCGCGCCAAGCGCGCCAAGTCGATGACGGCCTCCGAACTGGATGCGGTGCCCGGCCTGGGTCGTGCCAAGGCCGAGGCGCTGCGCAAGCATTTCGGTTCCATGAAGAAGATCCGTCAGGCCAGCGTCGAGGAACTCGAGCAGGCCCCGGGAATTGGACCGAAATTAGCCGCGGCAATTCACGAGGCGCTGGGTGAGAAGTCATCGGGCGGAGTGAACATGACTACGGGTGAAATTCTCGACTAGCCTTGGACTATGACCGCAGAGTATGAGTCCGTCAAACCTCCCGAATCGGAGCTGGTGATTGTCACCGGCATGTCCGGTGCGGGGCGCACCACCGTCGCCCATGCGCTCGAAGATCAGGGCTGGTATGTGGTGGAGAACCTTCCACCGGCCCTGCTCGGCACGCTGACCGAGCTCATGAGTCGCTCGCGCGGATCGATTCCGCGACTCGCCGTGGTCATGGATGTGCGCTCGAAGGAAATGTTCCCGGAGTTGCGCGAGGCGCTGGCGATGCTGACCAGCGGCGGCATCAAGTTCCGTCTGGTGTATTTGGATGCCAGCGACGAAGTTCTGGTTCGTCGTTTCGAACAGGGCCGGCGCCCGCACCCCCTGCAGGGCGATGGGCGCATCGTCGACGGGATCAAGCGCGAGCGCGATGTCACCGCCCCGCTACGCGACGCCGCCGAGCTGGTGCTCGACTCCACCGGCATGTCGGTGCACGATCTGGTGCGTTCGGCCACCGAGTTGTTTAGCGAGTCCGGCCCGATCGTCTTGCGCGTGAACATTATGAGCTTCGGCTTCAAGTACGGTCTGCCCACCGACGCGAACTTCGTGGCCGACGTGCGCTTCATTCCCAACCCGCACTGGGTTCCGGAATTGCGTCCGCAGACCGGTAAGGATCGCGAAGTCTCCGATTACGTACTGGGTCAAGACGGCACGGGCGAATTTATCGAGAACTACCTCAAGGCCCTGGAGCCCGTTTTCGAGGGGTACCGCCGCGAAAACAAGCATTACGCCACCATCGCGGTGGGGTGCACCGGCGGTAAGCACCGTTCGGTGGCCACGAGCATCGAACTGGGCCGGAGACTGGCTCAGCTACCCAACGTTCGGGTCAACATTACGCACCGTGACCTAGGCCGAGAGTAAAGAGGCGAATCATGGCATTTGCAACCGGGCCGATCCCCATCCAGGGGCTGAACCGCGATGACGGTCAACGTAACCTGTCGATCGTCGCGTTGGGCGGCGGGCACGGGCTTTCGGCCTCGCTTTCGGCACTGCGCCGCCTGAGCACCGACCTCACGGCCGTGGTGACCGTGGCCGACGACGGGGGTAGTTCCGGGCGGCTACGTGAATCCTTCGACGTGCTACCACCCGGGGACCTGCGTATGGCCCTAGCCGCGCTCTGTGACGACAACGACTGGGGGCGTACCTGGCGTGATGTGATGCAGCATCGCTTTACCTCCACGCAGAATATGGCCGAACCGTTGAACGGCCATGCGGTAGGCAACCTGCTGATTCTCGCGCTCTGGGAGTTGCTCGAGGACCCGGTGGCGGGCCTGCGCTGGGCCGGTGCACTGCTCGGCGCCCGCGGTCAGGTGCTGCCGATGAGCACGGTGCCGCTGTCCATTCACGGGGAAATACTCGAGGCCGACGAGGCCACCGACACGCTGCTACGGCGCCGAGTCGAGGGCCAAGCTCAACTGGCCAGGGCCGGATCGGGCTCACTGGTCACCAATGTGGCGCTCGAGCCGGCCGACGCTCCGGCCTGCCCCGAGGCGATGAACGCCATCGAGCTCGCCGACTGGGTCGTGCTCGGCCCGGGGTCTTGGTACACCTCGGTGCTGCCGCATCTGCTATTGCCGGAATTGCGTCAGTCGCTGGCCGATACCACCGCCAAGAAGCTGTTGACGATGAATCTGTCGACTAACACCGCCGAAACCAGCGGCCTCGACGCGGCGGCACATTTAGAGGTGCTGGTCCGCTACGCGCCCGAGGTGAGATTCGACGCCATCATCGCCGATGAGCAACGTGTCAGTAACCGGGAAAGATTTGAGCTGGCAGCGCAAAAACTCGGCGCGCAGGTGTTTTTTAGTAGAGTGGGAGTATCCGACGGGCGTGCGGTGCATGACCCGTTGCGCCTAGCGGCGGCCTATCACGAGGTATTTACCGCGATTGGTTCCTGAGCACAGTGCCGGAACCTTGTAAGGGAGTTTGATTCATGGCATTGACGGCTTCCGTCAAAGACGAGCTGTCGCGGGTTGAAATCCGTAAACCTTCGCAGCGTAAGGCTGAGGTTTCCACCATCCTGCGTTTCGCCGGCGGCTTGCACATTGTCTCCGGGCGTATCGTCATCGAGGCCGAGGTTGACCTTGCGTCGACCGCGCGCCGATTAAAAGTTGCCATTGCTGATTTGTATGGCCACGACGCAGAAATCGTTATGGTCTCGGGGTCCGGCATCCGTAAGGGGAGCCGGTACATTGTCCGCGTAGCCAAGGAGGGCGAGGTACTCGCCCGGCAAACCGGACTACTCGACCAGCGCGGCCGACCGGTGCGTGGATTGCCATCGGTCATCGTCAACGGTTCCACCGCCGACGCCGAGGCCGTCTGGCGTGGCGCCTTCTTGGCCCACGGGTCGCTGACCGAACCCGGACGCAGTTCCGCGCTGGAAATTACCTGCCCCGGCCCGGAAGCCGCGCTCGCACTGGTGGGCGCCGCCCGCCGACTAGATCTCACCGCCAAGGCACGCGAGGTGCGCGGCGTCGACCGCGTGGTGCTGCGCGACGGCGATGCCATTGCTCAGTTGCTCACCCGCATGGGTGCGCACGATGCCTTGATGGTGTGGGAAGAGCGCCGCATGCGCAAAGAGGTGCGCGCCACGGCCAACCGGCTCGCCAACTTTGACGACGCCAATCTGCGGCGTAGTGCACAGGCGGCGGTTGCCGCGGGGGCTCGCGTGGAGCGCGCCCTAGAAATTCTCGGCGACGAGGTGCCCGAGCACCTGCGGTACGCCGGAGTGCTCCGTTTGGAGCACAAGCAGGCGTCGTTGGACGAGTTGGGCCGTATGGCCGAACCGCCCATGACCAAGGACGCGATCGCTGGCCGCATCCGTCGGCTTTTGGCCATGGCGGATAAAAAGGCCAGTGAACTGGGAATACCTGGTACCGAGTCCAGCGTTCCAGTAGATGCACTGGAACAGTAAGTGTCCCTGCGGAAGCCCTTTCCGCGGAGATTCAACCAAATTTCACTGATTTGAGGAGAATCATGGCTGTTTATTCGCTGCCTGAACTGCAGTACGACTACGCCGCCCTGGAGCCGAACATTTCGGCTCGCATCATGGAGCTGCACCACTCGAAGCACCACGCCGCTTACGTAGCCGGCGCCAACTCTGCACTGGAGCAGCTGGCCGAGGCCCGCGCCAAGGGCGAGTTCGGCAACATTCCGAAGCTGTCCAAGGACCTGGCTTTCCACCTGGGTGGTCACACCAACCACTCGATCTTCTGGAACAACCTGTCCCCGGAGGGTGGCGACAAGCCGGAGGGTGAGCTGGCAGCAGCCATCGACGAGTTCTTCGGTTCCTTCGATGCCTTCCGTGGTCACTTCACCGCTGCCGCCATGAGCCTGCAGGGTTCGGGCTGGGCCGTGCTGGCCTACGAGCCGATCGCCGGCCAGCTGGTTATCGAGCAGCTGTACGATCAGCAGGGCAACGTGCCAGTGGCAACCACCCCGCTGCTGATGCTGGACATGTGGGAGCACGCCTTCTACCTGGACTACGTCAACGTTAAGGCCGATTACGTCAAGGCCTTCTGGAACATCGTGAACTGGGCCGACGTCCAGGCTCGCTTCGAGGCTGCCCGCGCCGGTGCCAGCTCGTTGATCGTTCCGGGCAAGTAAACTTACTTTAGCGGTAAGTTAGCTCACATTCGACGCGAAAATAGCGTAGGATGTTAAGTGTGCTTACGCGGACCCCTTTCGAGGGGTCCGCGTGACACGACACAACGGAGTGTCCTACATCAAATAGGCCACCTCCGTTTTGCGCGGTTGTGGCGACAAATTCCCTTCAAGTAGGAGATAGTCACGTGACAACTCGTGTTGGAATCAATGGTTTTGGACGCATCGGCCGCAACTTCCTGCGTGCCAGCCTCGCACACAATGCAGATCTGCAGATTGTCGCCGTCAACGACCTTGGTTCGATCGACGCGCTCGCTCACCTGGTGAAATTCGACTCCGTTCTCGGCCCGCTCGCCCAGAATGTGTCCGTTGAAAACGACACCATCGTCGTCGGCGAAGCGCGCATTAAGGTTCTCTCCGAGCGCGATCCGGCCAGCCTTCCGTGGGGCGAGCTTGGCGTAGATATCGTGGTTGAGTCCACCGGCCTGTTCACCAAGGCCGACGCCGCCAAGAAGCACCTGGACGCCGGCGCCAAGAAGGTCATCATTTCCGCACCGGCCAGCGGTGAAGACATCACCGTCGTGATGGGTGTGAACCAGGACAAGTACGATCCTGCGGCACACAACATCATCTCCAACGCCTCGTGCACCACCAACTGCCTGGCCCCGGTCGCCAAGGTTCTGAACGATGAATTCGGCATCGTCGACGGCCTGATGACCACCATCCACGCTTACACCGCAGACCAGCGCCTGCAGGACGCACCGCACAGCGACCCACGCCGTGCCCGCGCCGCCGCGCTGAACATGATCCCGACCTCCACCGGTGCCGCCAAGGCCATCGGCGTGGTGCTGCCGGAGCTGAAGGGCAAGCTGCACGGTTACGCCATGCGTGTGCCGGTTCCGACCGGTTCGGCTACCGACCTGACCGTCAACCTGGCTCGCACCGCCACCGTTGAAGAGATCAACGCCGCCTTCGAAAAGGCCGCCGCCTCCGGCGACCTGGCCGGCTACCTGGAGTACTCGACCGATCCGCTGGTCTCCACCGACATCGTCACCAACTCGCACTCGGCAATCTTCGATTCGGGCCTGACCACCGTCATGGGCAACACCGTGAAGGTCCTGGCCTGGTACGACAACGAGTGGGGTTACTCCTCGCGCCTGGTCGACCTGGTCGAATTCGTTGGTTCCAGCCTGTAGTCGATAACCTAGAGACATGTCTTCACACACTCTCGACGAATTGCTCGCCGCCGGGGTCTCGGGACGTCATGTCCTGGTCCGTAGCGATCTGAACGTGCCGCTAGACGGCTCAACCGTAACCGACGACGGGCGTGTACGCGCCTCGTTGCCGGTGTTGACCAAGCTAGCCGAAGCCGGAGCCAAGGTTATCGTCATGGCTCATCTTGGCCGCCCCAAGGGCACCGTGGACCCGAAGTACTCCATCGCCCCGGCCGCCGCGCGGCTTGGCGAGCTGGCAGACTTCGACGTGACCGTGGCCAGCGACGTTGTCGGCCCTTCGGCCCGTGAGGCCGCAGCCTCCTTGGCCGACGGTGCCGTGCTGGTCCTGGAAAACGTGCGCTATGACGCCCGCGAAACCTCCAAGGTGGATGCCGAACGCGAGCAGTTCGCTCGAGAGTTGGCGGAGTTGACCGGTGACAATGGTGCCTACGTGAACGACGCCTTTGGCGCCGTGCACCGCAAGCACGCCTCGGTGTATGACATCGCGGCCCTGCTGCCCAGCTACCAGGGCGACCTGGTGGCCACCGAAGTCAACGTTCTGAAGACCCTTACCGAGGCTCCTAAGCGTCCCTACGTGGTGGTCCTCGGTGGCTCCAAGGTTTCGGACAAGCTCGCGGTGATCGACAACCTGCTGGGCAAGGCCGACCACCTGCTGATCGGTGGCGGCATGGCCTTCACCTTCCTCAAGGCGCAGGGTTACGCCATCGGCGGCTCCCTGCTCGAAGAGGATCAGATCGATACCTGCACCGAATACCTCTCGCGGGCCAAGGAACTTGGCTGCGACATTATTGTCCCGAGCGACGTGGTGGTGGCCGAGAAGTTCGGCGCCGATGCAGCGCATGAGGTCTTGGCCGCAGACAAGATCGAAGAGGCAAGCTTCGGCTCCTCCGGTCTGGGCTTGGACATCGGACCGAAAACCGCGGAGCTCTTCGCCAGCTACATCACCAGCGCCAACACCGTGTTCTGGAATGGGCCGATGGGTGTCTTCGAAATCCCGGCCTTCGCCGAAGGTACCCGGACGGTGGCGCGCGCGCTGGCCGATTCCGAGGCATTCAGCGTCGTCGGTGGTGGCGACTCTGCCGCGGCCGTGCGTTCGCTGGGCTTCGCCGATGACGACTTCGGGCACATCTCCACCGGCGGTGGCGCTTCGCTCGAATACCTCGAAGGTAAGACCCTGCCGGGTGTTGCCGCACTGGAAAGGTAGCAATGACCATTTCGCAAAACGGTGCCTTCGTGCGCCAGCCGCTGATCGCGGGCAACTGGAAAATGAACATGGACCACGTCCAGGGCATCACCTTGGTGCAGAAACTGGCGTGGACGCTGAAGGACGCCGAGCACGACTACAGCCGTGCCGAGGTGGCCGTGTTCCCACCGTTCACCGATATCCGCGGGGTGCAGACCCTGGTCCTCGGGGACAAGCTCGACGTGGTGTACGGCGCGCAGGATTTGTCCACTCAGGACTCCGGCGCCTACACCGGTGAAATCTCCGGTCAGTTCCTGAACAAGCTCGGCTGCCAGTACGTGCTGGTCGGACACTCGGAACGCCGCGAATACCACCAGGAGTCCAACGCGGTGATCGCCGCGAAGCTGGCCGCAGCGTACCGCCACGAACTGACCCCGGTGCTCTGCGTCGGCGAAGGGCTCGAGGTGCGCAAGGCTGGAGAGCACGTGCAGTTCACCCTGCAGCAACTGAACGAGTCGCTCGACCAGGTCACCGCCGAACAGGCGGCCAATCTGGTGATCGCCTACGAACCGGTATGGGCCATCGGCACCGGTGAAGTGGCCGGCCCGGCCGACGCTCAGGAAATGTGCGCCGCGATCCGTGTCGCTTTGCGCGAACGTTTCGGCGAGGAGATCGCCGAAGCCACCCGCCTGTTGTACGGTGGGAGTGTAAAGGCAGCCAATGCGGCGGCGATTATGCGCGAACGTGACGTAGACGGCGTGTTGGTCGGCGGTGCCAGCTTGGATGCTGAAGAATTTGCTAATATTGTCAGGTTCGAGCATCACCTCGTCACCGATTAATTAAGGAACTATCGCTAGTGGATATCCTCAAGATCATTCTGCAAGTTTTCCTGGGCATCACCAGCGTGTTGCTGACCCTACTGATCCTGTTGCACAAGGGTAGGGGCGGCGGCATGTCGGATATGTTCGGCGGCGGTATGACCAGTTCGCTGGGTTCCTCCGGTGTTGCAGAACGTAACCTGAACCGCATCACCATCATCCTCGGCCTCGTGTGGGCCGCGGTGATTATTGGCCTCGCGCTGGTTATGCGTTTTAGTGCGGAATCCTAAGCTCCATCGGTGAGCTACCAATAGCCACTAAAAAATCCCGATCCACGAACTGTGGATCGGGATTTTTTATGCCCGGCAGCGTCGTGGGTGGATCAATAACATCCGTTGCTCAACACCACCACGGACTGTGCCGCGGCGCTATAGCTATCGGCGGCCGTGCCGTTGGCCTCTGGGCGGGCACTATCGACCTCCAGTTGCCACGGCTGGTCCGCGGACGCCGGCGGGAGGTAGAAGTCGCGCTCGGCCCCCAGATTCAGCACGATGAGCACCGCACCGGGAAGCGCTTCACCCCGTGGGTCCTCGGCCACACCGCGCAGCACAACCGCTAGCGACCGAAACTCGGGATCTAACCAATCTTCCGGACTCGGGGTGCTGCCATCGGGTCGTAGCCAGCTGACATCCGGATGCCCGTCGCCACGTGTTTGGCCATGGAGGAAGTTGCGCTGGCGAAGCAACGGAAGTCTGCCACGTAATTCAATCAGGCGCTGGACGTAGCTGAACAGCTTCCGGTCGGGAGCAGACCAGTCGATCCAGCCCAGCTCGTTGTCCTGAGCGTAGGCGTTGTTGTTTCCTTGCTGGCTATTGCCGATTTCATCGCCAGCCAGCAGCATCGGCACCCCTTGAGACACCAGCAACGTGGTGAGCATGCCGCGTACACGCTGGCTGCGAGCCGTAAGGATCTCCTCCTGCTCGGTGGGCCCCTCGACGCCAAGATTGTCGGTGAAGTTCTCCGAATGCCCATCCCGATTATTTTCGAGATTGGCCTCGTTGTGTTTGTGCGCATAGGACACCACATCGTGCAGGGTGAAACCGTCATGGGCGCTGAGGAAATTAATCCCCGCGGTGGGGCCGAGCCCGGAATGATCGAAGAGATCCGCCGAGCCCAAGAGCCGTGCACCGAGTTTGGCTTGTTCAAGTCCATCGCCGCGCCAAGCCCGGCGCACCCCGTCACGGTAGCGGTCATTCCACTGCGCAAAGGGGTAGGGGAAATGTCCGAGCTGATAGCCGCCAGGGCCCAGGTCCCAGGGTTCGGCGATGAGCTTGAGCTCGGACAGCACCGGATCCTGCCGGATCGCCTGGAAGAAGGCCCCTCGAGCGTCGAAGCCCTGCTCGTTCCGTCCGACCGCTACGGCTAAGTCGAAGCGGAAGCCGTCGACCCCGAAATACTCAGCCCAGTGCCGCAGGCTATCCATCACCAGGCGCAGCACCATGGGGTTATGCACCGCCAGCGTATTCCCGGTCCCGGTGTCGTTGACGTAATGACGTCCATCGTCGAGTAGCCGGTAGTAGCCGGTGTTGTGCAGTCCGCGCAGATTCAACGTGGGCCCGCGTGCGTCGCCTTCGCCGCTATGGTTATAGACCACATCGAGGATGACCTCGATCCCGGCCTCATGCAGGGTGTGTACCAGTGTGCGTAATTCGGCGGCCGCGTCGTGCTGGGCATAGCGCGGCTCCGGCGCGAACCAGGCCACCGGCTGATAACCCCAATAGTTGCGCAGACCCTGCTCCACCAGAAAACCGTCGTCGATAAACGCCTGTACCGGCAGCAGCTCCACCGCGTTGACCCCTAGGGACTGCAGATGCTCAAGCACCGCCGGGTACCCAAGGCCGGCATACCGCCCGCGCAATTCAGCCGGGACCTCGGGGTGGGCGGCGGTCAACCCCTTCAGATGCGCCTCGTAAATCACCAGATCGGATAGCTCATGACCGGGACGATTCTGGGCCGGATCGGGGCCGCTGGGCGGGCCAAGAATGATCGCCTTGGGAACCACCGGCGCACTGTCGCGTTCATCTAAAAGCAAGTCGTCGTCCGGCCCATGCACGCAACCAGCCATCAGCGGGTCATAGCGCAGCGGCCCGTCTAACGCCCGGGCGTAGGGGTCGATCAGCAGCTTATTGACGTTGAAACGCAGACCATCGCGCGGACGGTGCGGGCCAGCGGCCCGGATACCATAGCGAGCCCCCGGACCGACCCCGGCGATGTGGGCATGCCAAATGCCGCCCTGCCGGTAGGGGAGCGCGATGCGATGCTCGTCTTGCTTCCCATCCTGCTCGTTGAATAGGCAGAAGAAGACCGCTTCGGCCTCCGGCGCCCACAGGGCGACGTTGACGCCATCGGCGGTGAGGCTCACCCCGAGCGGCCCGGGCCGCCCGGGGGTGAGACGATTCGTGCTCGGTTGGGTCATCCGAGCAATTCCGTGAACAGTGCCGCATAGTGAGCGGCCGAGGTGCCCCAGTCCACCGGGGCCCGCAAGGCCTGAGCACGCAGGCGCGACCACGCTTCGGCATCGGCGTACAGGTCCACGGCGCGTCCTAGGGCGAAACCCAGTCCACCGGGATCGATGTCACCAAAGGTGAAACCGGTGGCGGTGCCCTGCGCGAGATTTTCTGGGTTCGCATCGATCACGGTGTCGCGCAGTCCGCCGGTGGCCGCGACCAGTGGCACGGCCCCATAGCGTAGCCCGATCAGCTGGGTCAGCCCACAGGGTTCGAAGCGCGAGGGCACCAGCACCAGATCGGCCCCCGCATACATGCGGTGGCTCAGCGGCTCGTCGTAACCGATGCGTAGGCCCACCGACTGCGGGTACCGCGCGGCCAACTCACCCAGCGCGTATTCGTACCCGGGGTCGCCCGAGCCGAGCACGACCACGGCACCACCGGATTCAATGAAGGTGGGAAGTTTCTCCAGCAGCAGGTCCACACCTTTTTGATGGGTGAGCCGGGTGACCACCACGGCCAGCGGGCCGTTGGGTTCGGCCAGCGAAAATTCCTCGAGTAGCGCCCGACGGTTCGCCGCCTTGGGTTCGGGGGCGTCGGCCGAGTAGTTGATGATGACCGGGTCGGCGGCCGGGTCCCAGACCCGGGTGTCGATGCCATTGAGGATGCCATGCAGCTCACCGCGATCGCGGCGCATCGCCACGACCCCCTGAAGGCCGAAACCGAACTCGGCACTGGTCAGTTCCTCGGCATAGCTGGGACTGACCGTGCTCACCCGACTGGCATGCACCATGCCGGCCTTGAGCGTGCTGACCAGCCCGTGATACTCCAGCGCGTCCGGATGGAAATCCCAGGTGGGCAGCTGGAGACGATCGAGCTGATCGGGTCCGAACACCCCCTGGAACGCGATGTTGTGGATCGTGAGCAGGCTCGGGGTGCTGGCGCCGGCATACTTCAGGTAGGAGGGCACGAGACCGGCTTGCCAGTCATGGGCGTGCACCACATCCGGGCGCCAGCGGTCGCTGGTGCCCTCAATGGCCAGCCGGGCCCCAACCCAGGACAGTGCCGCGAAGCGCACATGGTTATCGTGATGATCGTGGCCGTCGACCACATAGGGGCCGCCGTCGCGCTCATAGAGGTGCGGGGCATCGAGCAGGAGCAGATCAAGATCCGCGTAGCGGCAGGCACGGACACAGGCCGGGCCGCCGAACAGGTCATCGGTCCGCCACAGCCGCCGGGTGCGCCCCACCCGCTCGAGCAGCCCCGGGTAGGCGGGCATGAGGATGCGACTGCGCCACCCCAGCGGCTCCAATGCGGCCGGCAAGGCACCGACCACATCGGCGAGCCCGCCGGTTTTAATGAGTGGGGCGCACTCGGAGGCGACCGAGAGAACGCGGCGTTGCCGGCGTGCGGCCATCGTTACCGCCCATCCAGTAGATCGGCACGAGCAGACAGCGAACCGTTCATGATCGCGGCCCGCTGATCAAGCATCGGCTGGGTGATCAGCACGATGCCCGATTCGGTGCGCCGGAACCAGCGGGCGTCCTCCTCGGGATCCTCGCCGACCACGAGACCCTCGGGGATGCGCACCCGGCTGTCGATGACGCATTTGCTCAGTTGCGCGTTGCGCCCCACATCCACATTCGGCAGCATGACCACCTCATCGAGTTTCGAGTAGGAGTGTGCACGCCCACCGGTGAAGACCAGGGACTTGTGGACTTCGGCACCGGAAAGAATGCAGTTGCCCGAGATCAGCGATTCGATCGCATGGCCGCGGCGGGCGTTGTCATCGTGGATGAACTTCGCCGGAGGGGTCAACTCCGAGTAGGTCCAGATCGGCCAGTGATTGTCGTAGAGGTCCAGCGGCGGCACGACCTGGGTCAAATCGAGATTCGCCCGCCAAAAGGAATCGATGGTGCCCACATCACGCCAATAAGGTTCGGTTTCCAGCCCGGTCATCACGCAGGACTCGGTGAACTTATGGGCATAGGCGCTGCCGTTGCGCACGATATCCGGAATCAAGTCGTGGCCGAAATCGTGGCTGGAACTGGAATCCAGGGCATCGCGTAGCAGGAGTTCGCGCAGGAACTTCCAGTTGAATACGTAGATGCCCATGGAGGCCAGCGCCATCTCCGGGTTATCGGGCATGCCCGGCGGGTCGGCCGGCTTTTCCAGGAAGTCGACGATGCGGCCCTGCTCGTTCACGTGCAT
The DNA here is from genome assembly GCF_048457885.1 of Glutamicibacter endophyticus. NCBI lineage: Bacteria > Bacillati > Actinomycetota > Actinomycetes > Micrococcales > Micrococcaceae > Glutamicibacter > Glutamicibacter endophyticus. The sequence goes on along the minus strand of NZ_CP174200.1, from coordinate 2,066,399 downwards.
CACCCCGAAGCCGGTGGCTTCGGCGCGCGGGACGGTGAGGCAGCCGACGGTCACGTCGGCGTTGGTTTCCACATGCTGGCGCAGCATGATTTCGTAGTCCATTTTGTACACGTGGTCACCGGCGAGGATGATCACGTATTCCACATGGTAGTCATCGACAATATCGATATTCTGCGTCACGGCGTCCGCCGTGCCTAGGTACCACTTATTTTCCTGCACACGCTGGCTGGCCGGGAGGATATCGAGGTATTCGTTGCGCTCGGAGCGGAAGAAATCCCAGCCGCGTTGCAGGTGGCGGATGAGCGAATGCGCCTTGTACTGGGTGGCCACGGCCATTTTGCGGATCCCGGAATTCAGCGCATTGGACAGCGGGAAGTCGATAATGCGTGACTTGCCACCGAAGTGGACCGCGGGTTTAGCGCGCCGGTCGGTGAGTTCCTCGAGACGGCTACCGCGGCCGCCGGCCAGCACGAAGGCCATCGCCTGGCTCGAAAGGCGCGGTGGTGCCCCGATAGGTTGGTGCGCGTCGGGTGTTGGTGTCATGACCGTTCCTCCACAAAATAGATTGCCGACAAAGGTGGGAGAGTGAGTAGTGCTGATTGTGCTTCGCGGCCGGCCGGAACATCTTCGGTTTCGATGGCCCCGCCGTGGCCGCGATTCGCCCCGTGGTAGCAGGCCGAATCGGTGTTTAACGCCTCGATCCAGCGTCCGGACACCGGGAACCCCAGACGGAAGCCGGTGCGCTCGACCGGGGTGAGATTTAGGACGACGACCACATGTGGGTCCTCGGGTGCGCCGCGCCGCAACCACGCGAACACCTGGTTATCGAGGTCGTCGACCAGGAGCCATTGGAAGCCCTCGGCCTGCGCATCGCCGCGGTGCAGGGCAGGTTGTTCGCGGTACAGCCGGTTCAGGTCGCGAACCACCGCTTGGACCCCGGCATGCCCCGGGTCCTCGAGCACGGACCAATCCAGTTCGCTCTGGTAGTTCCATTCGGCAGGCTGGCCGAACTCTTGGCCCATGAACAGCAGCTTTTTGCCGGGGTAGCCCCACATGTAGCCGTAGAAGGCTTTCAGGTTCCCGAGCTTATCCGCGTGCGACCCGGGCATGCGCCCATACATCGAGCCTTTACCGTGCACGACCTCGTCGTGGCTGATCGGGAGCAGGAAGTTTTCGCTGAAGGCATAGGTGATGCCGAAGGTGAGCTGGTTGTGGTGGTGCTTGCGGTAGATGGGGTCCTTGCCGAAGTATTCCAGCGAGTCGTTCATCCAGCCCAGGTTCCACTTGTACCCAAAGCCCAGCCCTCCGGCGTCCACCGGGCGGGTGACCCCGGGGTAGGCGGTGGAGTCTTCGGCGATCATCGCAATGCCGGGGTGCTGCCCGTAGCTGGCGATATTGGTTTGGCGCAGGAACTCCAGCGCCTCGTAGTTCTCGTTGCCGCCATCCTTGTTGGCGATCCATTCGCCCTCTTTGCGCGAGTAGTCGCGGTGGGTCATCGAGGCCACGGCATCGACGCGCAATCCATCCAGATGGTATTCCCCAAGCCAGTACAGCGCGTTGGCCACCAGGTAGTTGCGTACCTCGGGGCGGCCGTAGTTGTAGATTAGCGTGTTCCAGTCCGGGTGGAAGCCCTCGCGCGGGTCGAGATGCTCGTAGAGCGCGGTGCCGTCAAAGCGCCCCAGACCGTGCTGGTCGGTGGGGAAGTGCCCCGGCACCCAGTCGGCGATGACCCCCAGCCCGCGGGCATGGGCGGCATCGACGAACGCGGCAAAGTCCTTTGGCGTGCCATAACGTACGGTCGGGGCGAAGAGCCCGATGGGCTGGTACCCCCAGGAGCCGTCGAAGGGATGCTCACTGATTGGCAGCACCTCAATATGGGTGAATCCCATGTCGGCGGCGTAGTCCACCAGTTCGGTGGCCAACTGCAGGTAGCTGAGCGAGGCGGCCTCGGCGCCGAGCCGGCGCCAGGACCCAAGGTGGACTTCGTAGACGCTGATGGGGGCGTCGACCGCGTTGAGCTCCGCCCGCCGGGCCTCCCACTGCTGATCCTGCCAACGGTGGGTGCCAAGGGAGCGCACCACCGAGCCGGTCGCCGGTGGGTGCTCGGCGCCAAAACCCACCGGGTCGGCCTTGAGCGGAAGCAACTGTCCGTCCGGGCCGATGATCTCGTATTTGTAGACCGTGCCATCGTCCAGTCCGGGCAGGAACAACTCCCAGACGCCGGTGGAGCCACGGGCGCGCATCGGGTGCGTGGTGCCATTCCAGGCGTTGAAGTCACCAACGACCGAAACCCGCTGTGCATTGGGCGCCCACAGCGCGAAGTGCACGCCGGGAACCTGCTCGTGGGTGATCAGGTGGGCGCCGAGCACGCTCCACAGGCTCCGGTGTTCGCCTTCGCCGATGAGATACTCGTCGATCTGGCCGATGACGGGCCCGAAACGGTAGGGGTCTTCCCGTTCCTCTTCGAGCCCCGACGCCCAGCGAACGCGCAACCGATAGTACGGTAATGCCGGGCCGATGAACGTGGCCGCATCCGCCGGATGGCGTTCGAGCTCGATCTCGTCGGTGGCGTTCACCACCGAGATCCGTTTGGCACCGGGGAGCCGGACCACCACATGGCGGCCATCGGCGGTGGGCCCGAGCGCCGCGAACGGGTCCGGGTGCCTGCCCTGAGACAGCAGGCGTACCTGATCCTCGTTGATCACTAGCTTTGTTGTGTCCTCGTCTGCCACTTGGACTCCTTGGTGTAGCGATTGATGATAATCCAAGCACACTCGGCGCGGCCTGACCTCAAAATGACGCGTGTCACGCCTCTATGACTTGCCGAACTTAATGTGTGCGTGTCAGAGCGCGGATTCAATGTCCCAAATGTGCGTCATATACTCGCGAATTGAGCGGTCGGAACTGAAATAGCCCATGCGTGCCACATTGCGAATCGCCATCTGCTGCCAGCGGGCCGGGTCGGTGTAACACTGCGCCACTTCGCGTTGCGCCCGGTCATAGTCCTCGAAATCCGAGGTGACCAGGAACCAGTCGCTATTCCACAGCGTGTCGAGCAGCTGGTCATACCGATGCGGATCCTCGGGGCTGAAGGTACCCTCGGCGATGGCCTGGAGCACATCGCGTAGGCTCTGACTTGCCTCCAGCGCTTGGCGCGCGTGATCCGGTTGGGCCCGGCGCTCGGCGACCTGCTCGGTACTCAGCCCGAAGAGGAAGAAGTTCTCCGGTCCGACCTGTTCGCGGATCTCCACGTTGGCCCCATCCAGGGTGCCGATGGTCAACGCACCGTTGAGCGCGAACTTCATGTTGCCGGTGCCCGAGGCCTCCATGCCGGCCGTCGAAATCTGCTCGGAGAGGTCTGCGGCAGGAATCAGCTTTTCGGCCATGGAGACGCCATAGTTTGCCGGGTAGGCCACGCGTAGCAGGTGCGCGGTCTCCGGGTCGTGATTCACTACCTCGGCGACATCGTTAATGAGCTGGATGATCAGCTTGGCCATGTGATAGCTCGGCGCGGCCTTGCCGCCGAAGATTTTGACGCGCGGCACCCAGCCGGCCTGCGGGTCACGCTTGATGCGCTGCCACTGCGCGATGGTCCACAGGATGTTCAGCAGCTGGCGCTTGTACTCGTGGAGCCGCTTCACCTGGGCGTCGAAGAGCGCTTCGGTGGGTAACTCGATGCCGTGTTCGCGGGCCAGCCAGCCGGTGAATCGTTCCTTGGCTTGGCGTTTGCTGCGTCCAAAGGCGTCGCAGAAGGCCGGATCCTCGGCATAGGGTTCCAGTTCGCGTAGCCGCTGCAGATCGGTTTCCCAGCCGGGGCCGATGGTGTCAGTGATCAGCGAGGCCAGGGCCGGGTTGGCCAGCTTGAGCCAACGGCGCGGGGTAATGCCGTTGGTGATGTTGACGATGCGTCCGGGATGCAACGCGTTATGTACCGGGAAGAGCTGGCTGCTGACCAGTTCGGTATGGAGCGCCGAGACCCCGTTGACCTTATGGCTCGTGGCGAAGGCCAGATCGCCCATGCTGACCTGATCCCCGCTGATCAGCCGCACCGGGTCGGGGCTATCGGCCTGCAACTGCACAAACTGGGTGTCCAGGGTTTCGACGATCTGCAGGTGGCGGGGCAGGACCTTACGCACCAGACCCACGCTCCAGCGTTCCAGGGCTTCGGGCAACAGCGTGTGATTGGTGTAGCCCAGCACCTTGGTGGCCACCGACACCGCGGAGTCGAACTCAAAACCGTGCTCGTCGACGAGCAAGCGGATCAACTCCGGGCCGGCGATGGCCGGGTGGGTGTCGTTCATCTGGATGGCCACGTACTCGGGCAGGCGGCGCAGATCCTCGTGCGCGGCCAAATAGCGACGCAGGATGTCCTGAACGGAGGCCGAGGTCAGGAAGTATTCCTGGGAGAGCCGTAGTTCCTTGCCGCCGTCGGTGGTGTCGTTGGGGTAGAGCACCCGGCTCAGGCTACGGGCCAGGGCCTCGGCCTCGGAGGCCGCGGCGAAGTCGCCGGCGTTGAAGCGCTGCAGATCGAAGAGCTCGGCGCTGGGCATCGCCGCCCACAGCCGCAGGGTGTTGGCCCAGTGCCCGCCATAGCCGACCACGGGAGTGTCATGCGCCGCGGCCAGCACCCGGGAGCCCGGGGACCACAGTGTGGCGCCCTCATGTGTGGTGACCTCGCCGCCGAAGCCCACCGGGTAGGCCGCCTCGGGACGGGTGAAGTCCCAGGGGTTGTCGGTGGCCAGCCAGTTTTCGGGGGTTTCGATCTGCCGCCCGTTTTCAAAGCTTTGGCGGAACAACCCATGCTCGTAGCGCAGGCCGTAGCCGTAGGCCGGACAGCCCATGGTGGACATCGAGTCCAGATAGCAGGCGGCTAGGCGGCCTAATCCGCCATTGCCCAGCGCCGCGTCGGGTTCGCCCTCGGCTAGCTCGGCAAAGCTCAAACCGAATTCCTCGAGTACCTGCACCGCCACCTCGCGCAACCCCAGATTGATGGCCTGATCCTCGAGCAGTCGACCCATGAGGAATTCCATCGAGAGGTAGTAGACGCGCTTGCGGTCCTCGTCCCAGGTGCGGCGGGTGGCGGCAAACCAGGGATCTACCGCGTGGTCGCGTACCGCATGGGACAGTGCCATCCGCCAGTCGAAAAGTGAGGCCTTCTGCGGACTTTTGCCGACCGTGTACTGCAGGTGGCGCAGCAACGCGCGGCGGAACTGCTCCGGCGTCGGCGCGCTGGCCCCCGGGTCGGTAGCGCGAAAATCTCGGATATCGATTTGTTCAGACATGTGGTGCTCCCGCGAGGGTCAAGTGGGACATGGAATTTCATGCGCTGCTGTGTGAAGAGAGACTTTATCCTAGAGCCGGCTATATGACGTCGATGTCGCGCTCAGTGCACGTCATGTTAACGCGCAGTCACCGGCTGGCTGGCGAAGGTTTACCGGTAGTTAACGCATCAGGCCCCCGTCACCGATGATCTCGGTGACGGGGGCCTGATGCGCACGGGCATAGCTTAGAGCAGCGTGGCCGCGGAACGGTCGATGAGCCAGCGGGTGGCCTCGGTGCCGCGTACGGCGCTAGCCGGCACGGCGACCTCGTTGACCTCATGCTGCGCGGCGGCCAGGGCCGGGGCCTTTTCGGCCCCCGCGACCAATAGCCATACCTCGCGGGCGGTGTTGATCAACGGCATGCTCAGCGACACCCGGTCGGCCGGTGGCTTGGGGGAGTCGTGCACCGCCAGCACTCCGGCCTGCTCCAGCCGGGTGTGGTTTGGGAAGAGCGAGGCCACATGCGAATCCGGCCCCATTCCCAACATGAGCACGTCGAACTGCGGTGCGCTGGCCCCTTCGGGCGCTTCGGCGGCTAGCGTTTCGGCGTAGGCCGCGGCGGCGCTTTCGGCGTCGTCGAACTCGTCGCTTGAGCCCATGGCATGCACGGTGGCACGATCCAGCCCCAACTCCTCGAGGGCCGCGAACAGCGGTTCGGCCTGACCCACGTTGCGGTCGGGGGAGTCGGCGGCCACGAAGCGCTCGTCACCAAACCAGAAGTGCACGAGCGAGAAATCCACGGCCACCCGGGCCGGGTTGCGCGCCAACGCCAGCAACGAGTTAATGCCTAGGCTGCCGCCGGTGAGCACCACGTGCGCCACGCCGCGGGCGGCGATCGCGTCGCTGATCGCGGTGATCAGCCGGGCCGCGATGGCCTCCGCGGTGGCCGCGGCGTCGGGGTGGATAACGATATTTCTAGCGATCACTGGAGGTAATGCTCCTCAGGTTGGTTAGGTTCAGGCCACGGGTGACCACCTCGCCGAAGAGGTCGTCGGCGTCGAGCCGGCGCATTTCCTCGGCCAGACATTCGGCCACCGATCGACGCGGCAACGAAATTCGTTGCGGTGCCGAGCCCGGCAGGTACAGCTTCGCCACCTCGCCGGAGGGACGCGAGAGTTCCACATCCCCGCCGTCCCGGGTCAACCGAACGCTGGAAAGTCCACCGGTGGACTTATCGGCGGCGATCGTCACCGGCACGTTCAGGCACATCGTCAACCAGGCAGCTAAGAGGCTGGTGGATGGCGAGTTGGCCGAACCCTTCACGGTGATCCCGGTCAGCCCGTCGGGGCCGATCAGATCCAGAATGCTGGCCAGCTGGGCGCGCCACAGGGTGATACGGGTCCAGGCCAGATCGGTATCGCCGGCACGGTAGGTTTCGGCGCGCTGGAACAGGGCCGCGGTGGGATCTTCCATTTCGCTCGCATCGGTGATGCGCCGGTGTGCCAGCCGCCCCAACGGGGTGTTGTAGGGGTCGGCCGGAACCCCGTGCGGCCACCAGGCCACAATCGGGGCGTCCGGCAACAGCAGCGCCGAAATCAGCGCCTCGTCGGCCAGGATATCCGGGCCGTGGGTGCGCATCACGATAACCTCGGAAGCCCCGGCGTCACCGCCGACGCGAATCTGCACATCCAGCCGATTCTCGCCGTTGGTGGAGCCGCGCACCACCACGATAATGCGGCAGGGGTGCTCACGGCTGGCGAGGTTCGCCGCGTCGATCGCTTTTTCGGCGAAGCCTTCGCGGGTGATCACCACCAGGGTCAGCACTCGGGAGAGCGCCACCACGCCGTGGGTGCGGCGCGAGGACAGCAGCGTCTTAGCCACCTTGGAGGTGGTGGTATTGGGCAGTTCGATCATCATGGTCGGCGCCAGCTCCTTGCGTCGCGGTTCATCAGCTCGTCCGCGCTCTGAGGCCCCCAGGAACCCGGGTAGTAGGGTTCGGGCTGTTCGGGAAGCTGGGCCCAGTGCTCCTCGAAAGGATCGAGAATACGCCAAGACTGCTCGACCTCCTCATGGCGCGGGAACAGCGGCGGCTCGCCGAGCAGCACGTCCAAGATCAGCCGCTCATAAGCCTCCGGGGAGGACTCGGTGAAGGCGTTACCGTAGCCGAAGTCCATGGTGACATCGCGGATCTCCATCTGGGTGCCGGGCACCTTGGAGGAGAAGCGGATGGTCGCGCCCTCATCTGGCTGCACCCGGATCACGATCGCGTTCTGCCCAAATTCGTCGGCCTCGTGGTCGGTGAACAGCAGGTTCGGGGCCCGCTTGAGCACCACCGCGATCTCGGTGACGCGGCGGCCCAAACGCTTGCCGGCGCGCAGGTAGAACGGCACCCCGTCCCAGCGACGGGTGTTGATATTCACCCGGATGGCCGCGTAGGTTTCGGTTTTCGACTTCGGGTTGAAGCCTTCCTCGTCGAGGAAGCCAACGACCTGTTCGCCGCCCTGCCAGCCGGAGGTGTACTGCCCGCGGGCACTGGCCGCCCCCAAGTCTTCGGGGAGCTTGACCGCGGCGAGCACCTTCTCCTTTTCGCTGCGCAGGTGATCGGCGTCGAAGGAGATGGGCTCCTCCATAGCCGTGAGCGCCAGCAGCTGCAGCAGGTGGTTCTGGATGACGTCGCGGGCCGCGCCCACCCCGTCGTAGTAGCTTGCGCGGCCACCAATGCCGATATCTTCGGCCATGGTGATCTGCACGTGGTCCACGTACTTGTTATTCCACAGCGGCTCAAAGAGCTGGTTGCCGAAACGCAGTGCCAGAATATTCTGCACCGTTTCCTTACCCAGGTAATGGTCGATGCGGAACACCGAATCGGCCGGGAAGACCGACTCGACGATGCTGTTCAGTTCGCGGGCGCTGGCCAGGTCGTGCCCGAAGGGCTTTTCGATGACCACGCGTTCCCAGCCGGGGTTCTCGTCGTTCGCCAGCTTATGCTCGGAGAGCTTCTGGCAGACCACCTCGAACCAGCTCGGCGGGATCGAGAGATAGAAGGCGTGATTGCGCCCGGTGGTGCGGGACTCGGCCAGCTCATCCAGGGTGGCGGCGAGCTGCTCGTAGGCATCGTCGTCGTCAAAGGCACCCGAGATGAAACGCATCCCCGCCGCGAGCTGGGTGAACACCGTCTCGTTGAAGGGGGTGCGGGCGTTGGCTACGATCCACTCGCGGGCCTGGGCGGCGAAATCCTCGGCGCTCCAGTCGCGGCGGCCGAAACCGACGATGGCAAAGTTTGGGGGTAGCAGGCCGCGGTTAGCCAAATCGTAGACCGCGGGCATGAGCTTCTTGCGGGCAAGGTCGCCGGTGATGCCGAAGAACACCAGCGCGCCCGGACCGGCGATGCGATTTAATCGCCGGTCACGGGCGTCACGTAGTGGGTTGTTCATGTTGTCCTTGGTCCTAGCCGGCGGCCTGCAACAGCGCTGCGATGCCGGCGGCACGGTCGGTCAGGTGCACCCGAAGCAGCGGGCGTGCGTGCTCGGCGTCGGTGAGAACCGCCGCGTCGCCGCTGGCCTGCGCGGTGATCAGCCCGCCGAAGCTAAAGGGACGACCCTCGATCGGCAGATCCTCCGAAGCATCCCCGGTGAGCTGCAGGAACACGCCCTGGCGCGGCCCGCCCTTGTGGTACTGGCCGGTGGAGTGCAGGAAGCGTGGACCCCAACCGAAGGTCACCGGGCGTCCGGTGGCCGCGGCCAAGGCATCGCGCAGCGCCAATAGCTCGGCGTCCTGCTCACGATCCAGGTAGGCCTGAATGGCCAGGTAGCCGTCGTCGGCCAGCTTCGAGGTCAGCGTGCGCAAGGCCTCGCTCAGGGTGCGAGCGCTGGTGCCGTAGAGCTCGACGCTGCCATCGACCGCATCCGGGGTGCCCGCGGCCGGAGCGTCCAGCAGCGAGCGGGCCGCGGCCTTGGCCGCCTCCACATCCGGCTGGTCAAAGGGGTTGATCCCCAGCAACCGGCCGGCGACCGCGGTGGCGTATTCGAAGAGCATGAAGCTGGTGCCCAGCGGGGCGCTGACGTGGATTGCCGTGGCTTCCTCGTCAAGCTCCTCGGGCAGTTCGGCGTGGATGTACAGCGGCAGGGTGTCGGCCGCCGGCTCGCGCAGTTCCGGGGCGTCCGGACCCAGAGCCACCGGCAGTACGCCCTTGCCGAGCTTGCCGGTCGATTCGGCGATGAGCTGTTCGGCCCAATCGGCGAAGCCCGGCAGTGAGCCGGGGAGTCCGGCAATCAACAACTTATCGCGGCCGACGGTGGCCATGGCCGCACCTAGGTGCAGGGCCAAGTTGTCTTCGTCGTCGGTGGCCAGCAGGTCGGCGATCAGTCCGGCCTCTTCGACCAGTGCCTGAATATCGGCACCGGCCAGCCCGGAGGGCACCAGGCCAAAGGCGGTCAGGGCCGAGTAGCGTCCGCCGACATTCGGGTCCGCGTTGAAGACCGCGCGCACACCGTCCGGGTTATCCATCGGCGAGCCCGGGTCGGTGACCAGCACCAGACGGGTGGCCGGGTCGATGCCGGCGGCGTTGAACGCGCTGGTGAAGGCGCGACGCTGCGAGTCGGTTTCCACGGTCGAACCGGACTTCGAGGAGACCACCACAACGGTGCGCTCGAGGTCGGTGCCGACAATGCGGGCCGCGGCCTGCGGGTCGGTGGTGTCGAAAATAACCAGGTCGACACCGTCATTCGCGGCGATAACCTCGGGGGCCAGCGAGGAGCCACCCATACCGCAAAGCACCACGCGGTCTAGCCCCTCGGCCAGCAGTTCTTCGCGCAGGGCGAGAATCTGCGGGACCAGCGCCTCGGCGGCCTCGAAGGGGGAGACCCAGCCCAAACGGATGGAGGCCTCGGATTCTGCCTCCGGACCCCACAAGGTGGCATCCTTCGCGGCAATGCGGCTACCGACGCGGTCTTCGATGAGTTGCGGCAGCTGTGACTCGACGCTGGCTAGGGCCGCGCCGGAAGTGATGAGCCCTAGCTCCATATTAGTTGGCCCCCTTGAGAGCCTGCTCCATGTCGGTGAGCAGTTCGTTCCAGGCGACCTCGAACTTGTCGACGCCCTCAACCTCGAGCTGCTCAACAACCTGGTTGTAGTCGATGCCCAGCGCGGCGAGCTGATCCAACACGTGGTTGGCCTCGGCGTAGGTGCCGGCGATCGCATCCGGGCGGATCACGGCCTGCTCCGCGGTGGCCTCGAGGGTCTTCTCCGGCATGGTGTTCACGGTGTGCTTGGCCACCAGCTCGGTGACGTACAGGGTGGCCGGGTAGGCCGGGTCCTTGACACCGGTCGAGGCCCAGAGCGGACGCTGCACATTGGCGCCGGCGGCGGCCAGCACCTCGAAGCGGGCCGAGGAGAAGGACTCCTCGAAGACCTGGTACGCCAACCGAGCGTTGGCCACGCCAGCCTTACCGCGGACGGCGGCGGCTGCCTCGGTGCCGAGGGCGTCCAGACGCTTGTCGATTTCGCTGTCCACGCGGGAGACGAAGAAGGAGGCCACCGAGTGGATCTTCGACAGGTCCAGCCCGTTGGCGTGGGCCTTCTCCAGGCCGATGAGGTACGCGTTGATGACCTCGCGGTAACGCTCGAGGGAGAAGATCAGGGTCACATTGACGCTGATACCCGCGGCGATGGTTTCAGTGATGGCTTCCAGACCCTCGACGGTGGCCGGGATCTTGATCAGCACGTTCTCGCGGTTGACGCGCTGGTGCAGCTCGGCGGCCTGGGTGATCGTCCCGGCGGTGTCGCGGGCCAGACGCGGGTCTACCTCGATGGACACGCGGCCATCCACGCCCCCGGTGGCGTCGTAGATCGGACGGAACAGGTCGCAGGCTGCGGCCACGTCGTCGCTGGTGATCTCGGTGATGGCGTGCTCGACGCTCTGTCCGCGCTGCTCGGCGATGGCCTCGCCGTAGACCTCGGCGTTGGACAGCGAGGCGGCGAAGATCGCCGGGTTGGTGGTCACACCGGTGACGTTCTTTTCCTCGATCAGGGCGGCCAGCGAACCGCTGGTCAGTCGTTCGCGGGAGAGATCGTCGAGCCAGATGGATACGCCGGCGTCGTGCAGGGCCTGAGTCTTCGGGTTGCTCATGGTGATATTTGTTCCTTTACTTAGCGACGTTCTTGGCGGCAGCGACCACGGCTTCGGTGGTCAAACCGAATTCGCTGTACAGCTTCTGGTAGTCCGCCGAGGCACCGAAGTGATCCAGCGAGATGATTGCGCCGGCATCGCCGACCAGTTCGCGCCAGCCCTGAGCCACGCCGGCCTCCACGGAGACACGGGCGGTGATGGCGGCCGGCAGCACCGACTCGCGGTAGGCGGCGTCCTGCTTGTTGAACCATTCGAGGCTGGGCAGCGACACCACGCGGGCGGCGATGCCATCGGCGGCCAGTGCTTCGCGTGCTTCGACGGCCAGCTCCACCTCGGAGCCGGTGGCGATGATGATGACATCCGGGGTGACCTCGGCGCCGTCACGGACGGCCTCGGCCAAGATGTAGCCACCCTTCAGCGTGCCGGAGGCTGGCTTGAAGCCCGGCGCGGTGCGGTCGTAGACCGGCAGGTTCTGGCGCGAGAGCACAATGCCGGCCGGGGTGTTGGTCAGCTCCAGGATGCCCTGCCAGGCGTAGGAGACCTCGTTGGCGTCGGCCGGGCGCACCACGTCGAGGTTCGGGATGGCGCGCAGGCTTGCCAGCTGCTCGACCGGCTGGTGGGTCGGGCCGTCTTCACCCAGACCGATGGAGTCGTGCGTCCACACGAAGATCGAGGGGACACCCATCAGCGCGGCCAGACGGATCGCCGGGCGCTGGTAGTCCGAGAAGATCAGGAAGGTGCCGTTATAGGCGCGGGTCGGGCTGGAGAGCACGATGCCGTTGGTGATCGACGCGGCGGCGTGCTCGCGGATACCGAAGTGCAGCACGCGGCCGTATGGGTCGGCGTTCCACTTCGAGGTGCTCCGCGAGGCCGGGGCGAAGGACTTGGCCGATTCGATGGTGGTGTTATTCGAACCTGCCAGGTCGGCCGAGCCGCCCCAGAGCTCTGGGAGCACGTCGGCGATGGCGTTGATGACCTTGCCGGAGGCGGCGCGGGTGGCCATGGAGGTGCCGGCTTCGAACTCTGGGAGCGAGTCGGTCCAGTTCTTCGGCAGTTCGCCGGCTTCGAGACGGGCCAGCAGGGCTGCACCCTCCGGGTTAGCCTGCTGCCAGCTGGCGAAGTCTGCGTTCCAGGCCTCGTGAGCAGCGGCGCCGCGGTCGATAACCTTGCGTGCGTGCGCGAGAACTTCTGGATCCACCGCGAAGTTGGCCTCCGGGTCGAAGCCCAAGCTGCTCTTCAGGGCTGCGACTTCGTCGCCGCCGAGCTTGGAGCCATGGATGCCGCCGGTGTTCTGCTTGGTCGGCGAAGGCCAACCGATAATGGTGCGCAGCGAAATGATCGACGGGCGGTTGGTTTCGGCCTTGGCCGCACGCAGGGCGGCATCGAGGGCCTGAACATCTTCGACGTACTCGCCGGACTCGGTCCAGTCCACCCGCTGGGTGTGCCAGCCGTAGGCCTCGTAGCGGGCCAGAACGTCCTCGGTGAACGCAATGTCGGTGTCGTCTTCGATGGAGATCTTGTTGTCGTCGTAAATCACGACGAGGTTGCCCAGTTCCTGGTGACCGGCCAGCGAGGAGGCCTCGGAGGTCACGCCTTCCTGCAGGTCGCCGTCGGAGGCGATAACCCAGACGGTGTGGTCGAAGGGGCTGGTGCCGGCCGGAGCATCGGCATCGAGCAGACCGCGCATGCGGCGCTGGGCGTAGGCGAAGCCCACCGCGGAGGCTAGGCCCTGACCCAGCGGACCGGTGGTGATTTCAACGCCGTCGGTGTGACCGTACTCCGGGTGGCCCGGGGTCTTGGCGCCCCAGGTGCGCAGGGCTTCGAGGTCCTCAAGTTCCAGACCGTAGCCGGAGAGGAACAGCTGCAGGTACAGGGTCAGCGAGGTGTGACCGGGGGAGAGCACGAAACGGTCGCGACCGATCCACTGCGGATCCTTCGGGTCGTGGCGCAGGTGCTGCTGGAACACCAGGTATGCGGCGGGCGCCAAGCTAATGGCGGTACCGGGATGGCCGTTACCAACCTTCTCAACCGCGTCGGCGGCCAGCACGCGCGCGGTGTCGATGGCCTTGCGGTCCAACTCGGTTAGGGAGAACTCTTTGACTGAGGATTCTGTCGCCATGGTGGCGTTCCTTCCATTTGGCTTTGGCGGGCGATGTACCCCGCATACACGCAGTACGCCGCCGATTCCGAGATTTTTGGAGGCTCAACACCAACATTATCCGGGAAGCGACGGCGCGTTCATATCCCACTCTAGCGTGCAAACCATGGCAAAACAGGGGCATAACGCAAGATGACACAGGCTTTTTTGGCAAAGTCACGCCGCTGACGTCCATCGTTTGAGCGGTGCTTGAAAGTTGACGGATCTCACGGGTAAGCTATCGGATTTTACCGAGGTGTAAGTGTGCAAAAAGTTCTACGCGCTGTAGTATTGAACTGTCTGTCTTGTACCCGTGTAGAAACTGAGTGCGTTTAATTGAAGACTCTTAGCGTCGCCGGCTCATCGACTCCACGCTCCTCGCGCCAGCCCGGCGAGAGCCGCGGGGAGTTCGTCAAGCGCAAGGCGGGGGCCTACCTCGCCCTCACCAAACCGCGAGTCATCGAGTTGCTGCTGGTCAGCACCCTGCCGACCATGATCTTCGCTCAGGGCGCCTTCCCTCCATTCTGGCTGACGTTCTGCACCATCGTCGGTGGCGCCATGGCGGCCGGAGCCTCGGGTGCCTTCAACTGCTATATCGATCGCGATATGGACAAGCTGATGAAGCGAACCAAGGGTCGCCCGCTGGTTACCGGTGACCTGACCCCGCGGGAAGCCTTGGTGTTCTCCTGGACGCTCGCAATTGCCTCACTCGTGGTGTTGTACGTCGGAACCAACGTATTAACTACCGCCTTGGGCCTTGCGGCGATCTTGCTCTACGTGGTGCTGTACACGATGATCCTCAAGCGCCGTACCGCGCAGAACATCGTCTGGGGTGGCATTGCCGGATGTATGCCGGTGCTGATCGCCTGGGCCGCGGTGCGCAACACCATCGAGTGGCCAGCGATCATCCTGTTCCTCGTGATCTTCCTGTGGACTCCGCCGCACTATTGGCCGCTGTCCATGAAGTACGCCGACGACTACAACGCCGCCAGCGTGCCAATGCTCGGTGCCATCGCCAACGCTCGTCGCGTCTCGGTGCAGGTCGTGCTCTACGCATGGGCCACCTTCGTCTGCTCCATGCTGTTGCTGCCAATGGGCTATGCCGGCATCGTGTACACCGTGGTGGCCGGCGCGGCCGGATTGTGGTTCGTCTACGAATCGCATGTGCTGTACCGCGAGGCCCAGCGTGATCACAAGCCCGCCGATGTGAACCGCAAGGCCATGAAGGTCTTCCACATTTCCATCACCTACCTCTCGATCGTCTTCCTGGCACTGGCCATCGACCCCTTCGTCGGTAGCCCGCTGTTCGGCTAAAGAACCTCGCAAACGCCCCCGGCTCGTCCGGGGGCGTTTTGCTATATCCGAGTGGTTCCTTCAGCGGCCCGAGCGCAGGTGGTTACGGTGCCACGTGGCCGTCTGCCCCGCCCGAGTGCTGCCCCCCACTCGCACGGGGCACCCATGGGCGCCACCACGGCCACCCGGTCTTCTCTACGGTGCCCGTCCGCGGTCGCGCGGTACAACGCCGAATGTGACCTCTGGGCCGTTTGGCTACACTGCCGCGGTGTCCGGCTATCCGGCTGATCTCCTCTTGAGTCATAAACCACTCAAGGCCTGGGGATGGCAATCAAGCGGTGGGTGGTTCCCAAACGGTATGGGGAGTTAGTGCAACCCGAGTGCGGAGACTTCTGGTACAAAAGTGGCCCGTTACGGAGTTTTCCGTAACGGGCCACGTGCGCGAAATGGGGATGGAGTTAGTTCTCGACACTCGTGCTCTTGGGCAACAGCACGGCCTTGTCCCAGACATTGGTGGCGGCAATTCCCAGCAGGCCGCTGCCGAGCATGTGCAGAATTACCAGGCCGATCGGCAAGCCAATGAAGTGCTGAATGTAACCGATAGCCGCCTGTACCAGAATGATCGCCACGAGCCAATAGAGGGCGCGGGTGAACTGCGCTCCAGCCTGTCGTTTGGCCGCGAGGACCAGCAGAATCACCGTAGCCAGAACCAGCAGGTAGACCGGTGCGGTGTGCATCCGGGTGACCAGCAGGGGATCAAACATGTGGCGCGGTGCCGTGGCATCGCCGGCGTGTGGGCCGGTTCCGGTCACGATGGTGCCAAAAATGATCGCCAGTATGGCGGCGAACCAGGCCACCCACGCGACTTGCTGGATCGTGCGGTCTTGGACCGGGGCACCGAGCTGTTTGTATTCGCGTGCGGTGCGGTTGACCAGCAGCATGGCCAGCATCACCAGAGTCATGGACAACAGGAAGTGAAGGGACACTACCCAGGGGTTCAGTCTGCTCCATACCGTAATGCCACCAATGACGCCCTGGAAGGGGATGCCAAGCAGCAGCACCCAGCCCAACACGAACAGGGTGCGGTGGGTAGCGCGCATTCGCCAAATTGAGACCAAGAAGGCAATGGCGATGGCCAGAAGCACGAAGGTCAGCAGGCGGTTGCCGAACTCGATGAGTCCATGGATGCCCATTTCCGGTACCGGGGTCATGGTGCCGGGCATGCAGTTTGGCCACTGCGAGCAGCCGAGACCGGACTTGGTCAGACGCACCGCACCGCCGCTGACGATGATGCCGACCTGGGAGACCAGCGAGGCAATGGCCAGACCGTAGACGGTTTTGGTGACCCGCGTGGGGAGCTTATCGGCCCAGCTTGGCCGGGCTAGCTCTGCAGACATGGTGAGTTTCCTTTTTGCGGTGTGGTGGTTAGTTCCATTTGAACAGGCGAGTTGCGGCAACGGCCGAGACCGCGGTCCAGATGATGAGGATGATCATGCCAGCGAGTGAGAATCCGCCGTCAATCAAGGACTGACGGAGGCTATCGCCCAATGCCGCCGAGGGCAGCGCGTTGAGCGTGGGCTGGATCCACTCCGGGGCCATGGAGAGCGGGAACAGCACGCCACCGGCTCCGGCCAACAAGACCCAGGCCAAGTTGGTGATGGCCAAGGTGGCTTCCGGGCGAACGGTGCCAGCGATCAGCAGGCCCAATGAGGTGAAGCAGCCGGCACCGAGCAGTAGCTGCACGGCGGCCGGAACGATGCCCACGAGGTTCGGATGCCAGCCCAGGAGTACCCCGACGACGCTAATGAGCACCACTTGGATGACCAAGACGGCCAGCACCGCCAGGATTTTTCCGAAGATCAGCCCAGCGCGCCCCAGCGGGGTCGTGGAGAACATGCGCAGGACTCCGTATCGACGATCGAAGCCGGTCCCAATGCCCTGTCCGGTGAAGGCCGTGGAAATCACGCAGAGCGCCAGAACGCCTGGTACGGCGGCATCCACGGCACGGTCGGCGACCCCGTCGAGCAGGTTCGTGACGGTCAGGGCGAACAGCGCGATCACCGGCAAAACCACGGCCAGCACGAGCTGTTCGCCGTTGCTCAACATCACCTTGGTCTCGTACTTGCCCTGAATGAGGATGCGCTTGACCGGCCCCACGGCATTGGATGTCAGGGTGCTTTGGCTCATGCCGTTTCCTCCTTGTGGGCAAACTCCATGAAGACGTCTTCCAAGCTACGGGCCTGAAGGCTTAGGTGGCTGGGCATGATGCCAGATTCGGTGAGCCACTGGCTCAGCCATAGCAGGTGCTCAGGTGCGCTGACCCCGTTGAGCCGGTATTCGCCCGCCGAGGTTTCCTGAAGGCTTAGACCTGCCGGTGCGGTGGGCAACACGAGTCCGGGTGCCGCGCCAAAGAGTACTGGCCGCGATTCGTGCTCACTGGTAGCTAAACTGGTCAGTTCGGCGACGGTTCCCGCGGCAACGGTGCGGCCCTTGTCGATGATGTAGACATAGTCGCTCAGCCGTTGTGCATCGTCCATCAAATGCGTGGTGAGGATAATTGCCTTGCCCGCGTCGCGCAGCTCGGCAATCAGATCAAAGACGACCTGTCGAGACTGCGGGTCCAAGCCGGCGCTCGGCTCGTCGAGGAAGAGCACGTCCGGGTCGCCAGCTAGCGCGATGGCCAGGGCCACGCGTTGTTTTTGGCCACCGGAGAGCCGGCGGATCGTGCGGCTGCCAAAGGAATTGAGCTCTAGGCGCTCGATCAGTGCGTCAATGTCATAGGTGCGCTGATACAGCGAGGCCACGTGACGTAACAGTGGCACCGGACGCATTGAGGGCGGGAGTCCACCGTCCTGCAGCATCACACCGACGCGCGAACGCAGTGCGGGATGGTCTCCGAAAGGATCTTGGCCGAGAAGTTCGACGCTGCCGCCTTCGGGGCGCAGTAGGCCTTGCGCGCAGGCGAGCGTGGTGGATTTACCGGCACCATTCGAGCCGAGCAAGGTCGTGACCTGGCCCGGGTAGGCCTTGAGGGAGACGGATTCAAGCACGCGCAACATGCGGTTGTTCAGTGCCGGAACCGGCCCGAGGTCTTTGCATAACTCGGTGATAACGAGGCTGGGGACTACTGAAGACACCACAACATTCTACGGCATGTCGAAGATTTGAGAGTGAGCCGTCAATCACGTCGAATTCCCGCGTGATTTCGGTAAATGTGACCTTCGGCTTAGTAAGTCCTTCCTTACTAGACCGCAGAGTTAAAAATGCGCATGATTGTGTTGTGTATTCATCTAATTCAGACGCAGTTGGCACCGTGAACGGCGCCGGCGTGGGTGCGGTAGGGGATACAGAAGAGCGCACCCGCGACCGGGTGCTCTATGCGGTCCTTGAAGATGGCCCGGTCAGCGCCGCTGAGCTGGGCAACAAGCTTGGGTTCACTCCGGCAGCAGTACGTCGTCACCTCGACGCACTGTCGAAGGCCGGCCTCGTGGAGGTCAAGCTCGTGGCCAACCAGAAGACCGGTGCGGGTCGACCCTCTCGCCGGTACGTGTTGTCGCACCGCGGGCAGACCAAGCTTGGCAACGACTATTTGGATATTGCCACTCAGGCACTCAAGGCACTGGGAGAGACCGCGGGAGAAGACGCGATTCGCGCCTTTGCCCGCCAGCGCTTCCAGGCAATGGAAAACCGATACGCCAAAAAGCTCGAGGGCGTAGAAGGGCTGGAGCGACGAGCCGAAGTGCTTGCCGACCTGCTCAGCGCCGACGGCTTTGTTGGTTACACCAGGAAGGTCGATTCGCAAGTTTCGAATTACCTGATGCGCAGCGTTCAGCTGTGCCAGGGGCACTGCCCCATACAAGACCTTGCACGCGAGTTTCCTGTTTTCTGCGATATGGAAACAGAAATGTTTGCCCGCTTGCTAGGCGTCGATGTGCGTAGGCTGTCGACGCTGGCCGGTGGAGGACATGTGTGCACGACTCACATTCCGGTGGGTCGCGACAAGGCGCCACAGCGCGCCGAGAAGAGAACTCGAATTCAGTTCACGAAGCAGGAGAGGCCGCGATGACGGATCAGATTGCACAGGAGTCTGCAGACCCGGGCGTGATTTCCGAGATCCTGGAGAAGAACCCTGAGCTCCACGGGATTGGCAATTACGAATACGGGTGGGCCGACAAGGACGTCGCGGGTGCAAATGCACGTCGTGGCGTGGACAAGGACGTGGTGGCAAACATCTCGAGCCTCAAGTCCGAGCCCGAATGGATGCTACAGCGCCGCCAGAAGGCGTTGAAGTACTTTGACCGCAAGCCGATGCCGACCTGGGGTGCAGACCTCTCCGGTATCGACTTCGACAACATCAAGTACTTCGTGCGTTCCACCGAAAAGCAGGCAACCTCTTGGGAAGACCTGCCCGAGGACATTAAGAACACCTACGACAAGCTGGGCATCCCGGAGGCTGAAAAGCAGCGTCTGGTTTCCGGCGTCGCCGCACAGTACGAGTCCGAGGTCGTCTACCACCAGCTGCGTGAAGACCTCGAAGCTCAGGGCGTCATCTTCCTCGACACCGATACCGGTTTGAAAGAACACCCGGAGATCTTCGAAGAGTACTTCGGCTCGGTTATCCCGGCCGGTGACAACAAGTTCGCCGCGCTGAACACCGCCGTATGGTCCGGCGGCTCCTTCGTGTATGTCCCGAAGGGCGTTCACGTTGAGATCCCGCTGCAGGCCTACTTCCGTATTAACACCGAGAACATGGGCCAGTTCGAGCGCACCCTGATCATCGCCGATGAGGACTCCTACGTCCACTACATCGAGGGTTGCACCGCGCCGATCTACCAGTCCGACTCGCTGCACTCGGCCGTTGTGGAAATCATCGTGAAGAAGGGCGCCCGCGTCCGCTACACGACCATCCAGAACTGGTCGAACAACGTGTACAACCTGGTCACCAAGCGTGCCATCTGTGAAGAGGGCGCCACCATGGAATGGGTCGATGGCAACATCGGTTCCAAGGTCACCATGAAGTACCCGGCCGTTTACCTGGTGGGCGAGCACGCCAAGGGCGAGACCCTGTCCATCGCCTTTGCCGGCGAGGGTCAGCACCAGGACACCGGTTCGAAGATGGTCCACATCGCACCGAACACCTCCAGCGCGATTGTCGCCAAGTCGGTGGCCCGTAACGGCGGCCGTTCGGCCTACCGCGGTCTGGTCCAGGTGCGCGAAGGCGCCAAGGGCACCAAGAACTCGGTTGTCTGTGACGCGTTGCTGGTCGACCAGATCTCGCGTTCGGACACCTACCCATACATCGACGTCCGCGAGGATGACGTGACCATGGGCCACGAGGCAACCGTTTCGCGTGTTTCCGAAGAGCAGCTGTTCTACCTGATGAGCCGCGGCCTGGCCGAGGACGAGGCAATGGCGATGATCGTGCGTGGCTTCGTTGAGCCGATCGCACGTGAGCTGCCGATGGAGTACGCACTGGAACTGAACCGCCTCATTGAACTTCAGATGGAAGGATCGGTCGGCTAAGAATGTCGGAGACCACTACTCACCTCCCGGAAGAGA
Organism: Glutamicibacter endophyticus; assembly: GCF_048457885.1. Taxonomy (NCBI): domain Bacteria; kingdom Bacillati; phylum Actinomycetota; class Actinomycetes; order Micrococcales; family Micrococcaceae; genus Glutamicibacter; species Glutamicibacter endophyticus. The sequence continues at coordinate 2,046,022 of NZ_CP174200.1, read as the reverse complement.
AGGCGCGTATCGGCGCCCCGTCCATCCCGGGTTTCACCGAAGAAGGCGAAAACCTCTCGCCGCTGAACGACAACGCCAGCTCCCTGTTGGGCGGTGACTCCACCAAGGGTCACAGCCACGGTGGCGGCGTCGGCGTTGTGGACTCCTCGCGTGCCGGTCGTCTGACCAGCTACAACGTTGAGGACTTCGCCCCGCTGACCGGTCGCGAAGAAGACTGGCGCTTCACTCCGCTCAAGCGCATGGGTGCACTGCACACCGCCGAGCTGACCGGCGCAGCCCCGAAGGTTGAGCTGCTCGGCTCCGAGGTCGCGCAGCTGTCCACCGTGGCAGCCGACGACAAGCTACGTGGTGTCGCGCTCAAGCCGGAGGACCGCGTCTCGGCCAACGCCTGGAAGTACGCAGCGGACGCTAGCGTTCTAACCCTGCCCAAGGGTCAGGACGCCGGCCACGTGCGCCTGCGCATCACCGGTGAGTCCAAGGACGCAGCCGCCCAGCACATCGTCGTTGTGGCCGAGGAGAACTCCGAAGCCCTGCTGATTCTGGACCACGTCGGCTCCGCCGTGCTGGCCCAGAACGTCGAGTTCGACGTGCGTGAAGGCGCCAAGCTGACCGTCGTGTCCCTGCAGGCTTGGGAAGACGATGCGGTACACGCATCCTCCCAGCAGGCCTCCGTGGCCAAGGACGCTGCCTTTAAGCACATTGCCGTCACCTTCGGTGGCGACCTGGTGCGCCTGGCCCCGTCGGCTCGCTTCACCGGCGAGCGTGCAGAAATCGAACTGTACGGCCTGTACTTCGCAGATGCCGGTCAGCACCTGGAGCACCGCCTGTTCGTCGACCACGCAGTGCCAAACTGCAAGTCGAACGTGCTGTACAAGGGCGCGCTGCAGGGCAAGGACGCGCACACCGTATGGGTGGGCGACGTGCTGATCCGCGCCGCCGCCGTGGGCACCGACTCCTACGAGGCCAACCGTAACCTGGTTCTCACCGACGGCGCCCGCGCCGACTCGGTGCCGAACCTGGAGATCGAGACCGGCCTGATCGATGGTGCCGGACACGCCTCGACCACCGGACGCTTCGACGACGAGCACCTGTTCTACCTGATGGCCCGCGGTATCGATGAGAAGACCGCACGCCGCCTGGTAGTGCGCGGATTCCTCAATGAGATCGTGCAGCAGATCGGCGACGACGAGCTGCAAGAGCGCCTGACCGAGACCATCGAAGAAGAATTGGCCGCGACGAACAACTAGTTCGCGCCGATTTGCATAGTTTTTAGAAGAGAAACGGAAACGACGTATGTCTACTCTGGAAATCAAGGACCTGCACGTCTCGATCGAAACCGAGCAGGGCGAGAAGGAAATCCTCAAGGGCGTTTCGCTGGTGATCAACACCAACGAAACCCACGCCATCATGGGCCCGAACGGCTCGGGTAAGTCCACCTTGGCTTCGACCATTGCTGGCCACCCGCGCTACAACGTCACCTCGGGTTCGATCACCCTGGACGGCGAAGATGTGCTGGAAATGAGCGTGGATGAGCGCGCCAAGGCTGGCCTGTTCCTGGCCATGCAGTACCCGGTTGAGGTTCCCGGCGTGACCATGACCAACTTCCTGCGCACCGCCAAGACCGCGATCGACGGCGAAGCACCGAAGCTGCGTACCTGGACCAAGGATGTCAAGGACGCCATGGGCAAGCTGAAGATCGACGCCGACTTCGCTCAGCGTAACGTCAACGAAGGCTTCTCCGGTGGTGAGAAGAAGCGCGTGGAGATCCTGCAGCTTGAACTGTTCAAGCCGAAGTTCGCCGTACTGGACGAGACCGACTCGGGTCTCGACGTTGACGCGCTGAAGGTCGTCTCGGAGGGCGTGAACCGCGCCCAGGCCGAGAACGAGATGGGCACCTTGCTGATCACCCACTACACCCGCATTCTGCGCTACATCAAGCCGGACTACGTCCACGTGTTCGTTGACGGCCGCGTGGCCGAGCAGGGCGGCCCGGAACTGGCCGACCGCTTGGAAGAAGAGGGTTACGACCGTTACGTGAACGCCAACGCCTAGTAAAGTAGCGATCATGAGCGAATCGACCGATCAGGGCAAGGGTGCCGTCACGACTCCGCTGGAGGACGTGGAAGAGGCACTAAAGGATGTGATCGACCCTGAGCTGGGCGTGAACATCGTGGACCTAGGTCTGCTGTACGGATTGAAGTACAGCGAGGACGGGGTTCTGCTACTCGACATGACCCTAACGACCGCGGCCTGCCCGCTCACCGATATTATCGAGGAGCAGGTAGCCAAGTCGCTGGAGAACATTGTCGATGAGCACCGACTGAACTGGGTGTGGATGCCGCCGTGGGGTCCGGAACGGATCACCGACGACGGACGCGATCAGATGCGAGCCCTCGGGTTCAACATCTAGGAAGCACCGGCTCAAGGGGCTGACGAGAGACGAAATCGTTTCTCGTCAGCCCCTTGCGCATTAACCGTGAACGACATCCGCTGCAACCGCATGCGGAGATATCGCGCATCTCGTGTAAGTTAATAGCATTAGGTTTACCTCATGCGATAGGGAGTTGCGGCCCATGACCGAGATTCAGACTCAGACCCTCACCACCCCGGTGGATGAAGTCGAAGAAGCCCTCAAAGACGTGATCGACCCCGAACTAGGGGTCAATATTGTGGATCTAGGGCTGATTTACGGTCTGAAATACGGTGACGACTCGATTCTGCAGATCGATATGACACTGACCACGGCCGCCTGCCCGCTCACCGAGATTATCGAAGAGCAGGTGGCTTCGGTGCTTCGCGACCTCGTCCGTACCTACCACGTCAATTGGGTGTGGATGCCGCCATGGGGTCCGGAGCGGATCACCGACGACGGGCGCGATCAGATGCGAGCGCTAGGGTTTAACCTTTAAATTCACGCACCCGCAGGCCTAACGCAGTGCCGGTTCCACCGGCGCCGGCCATAAGCGCCACCGCCATGTCACCCTCGTTGGCCTGAGCGGCTTGGGCCCACAGCCGCGTGGCGAGAATAGCGCCGCTCGCGCCGTAGGGGTGGCCTAATGCCAGCGCCCCGCCATCGCGGTTGGCGGCTAGCGGATCCAGCCCGAGCTCGGAGAAACAGGCAAGGACCTGCGCGGCAAAAGCCTCGTTGAATTCGAGTAAGCGCGGGCTCCAGTCCTGCGCTACGCCAAGTAGGGAGCGTAATTTCTGCATCGCCGGTACCGCCGCCATGCCCAAGAGTTCTGGGTCGCAGGCGCCATGTCCGGCGGCGACGTACTCCAAAGCACGCGTCAGCTTCAGGCTGTGTGCCAGTTCCTCGTGCAAGATCAGCACTCCGGCGGCCCCATCATTGATGGGGCAGGCGTTGCCGGCCGTCACCGTGCCGTCGGGTACAAATGCCGGACGCAGTGCCGCGAGCTTCTGCAGCGTCAACTGCGGCCGCGGACAACTGTCCCGTTCAACAATGCCGCCGACACCCGCAACGGGAACGAGCTCGTTATCGAAGCGTCCGGAAGCGGCGCTACCGACCGCACGCTGGTGGCTACGCAAGGCGAACTCGTCCTGAGCCTCACGGGTAATTCCGTAGCGATGAGCGATATTTTCCGCAGCAACTCCCATATCCGGATCTGGCATCGGGCGAGGGGTGAAACGCGCCCGCGAATAAACCACTGGCTGTTCCATCGGCGTTGCCGGTTTGGTCATTCGCCAGGGCGCGGTGCTTACCGATTCCACGCCGCCAGCAATCACGGCGCGGGCCTCACCGGTGGCTACCAGGCGACAACCCGCCGCGATAGCCTCGAGGGAACTGGCGCATTGCGCGTCCATTGACGTCGCGGGCACGGACGTGCCAAGGCGCGAGGCCAGGGCGCTAACCCGTGCAATATTTCCACCGGGTCCAGCCGCGTTGCCCCAGAAAACATGTTCGACCGGTACGGGGGCAGGCAACTGATCGAGCAGTGCATCAATCACCAGAGCGGAGAGTTGTTCGGCCCCAAGATGTGCATATTGTTTTCCGGCGCGCACCACCGGGGTGCGCTTGGCGGCAACGATCAGCGCGGTCATTTTCTCAGCTCCACGGTTCTTTCGAGGTCGAAGGTGTCCGGCAGGGCCGCACGCTGGATCTTTCCACTACTGGTGCGTGGCCAGCGTGCTACAGCTGAGATCAGGTGCGGAATTTTGTATTTTGGTAGCCTCTGGCGCAGCTGTTCGAGGGCATCGAGTGGAACGTCCGGGAGGGAGCCGGCTTCAACGAAGGCAACGAGTCGTCGTTGTCCCGCCGCATGCAGGTCAACGACTCGGCAGTCGGTGGTTCCAAGGATCATGCAGAGCTCGTGTTCAACTTCGGTCGGGTAGATGTTGTTCCCGTGCCACTGGATCATATCGCCGCCTCGTCCCTGCAGGTACAAGGACTGACCGTCAAGGTAGCCATGATCACCGACTCCGATCCAGCCATCTGTTTCGAGCCACTGCCGAGCGCTCTGGCCTAGATAACCGGTGGCGGTTAGTGGGCTCCGGACGAGCAAGTCGCCCGGGCCGTAAACGGTAGCGGGGAAGCTGACTCGCGCCTGCACGCCTGGAAAGAGCCGGCCAGCGAATCCCGTGCGTTCTACGGAAGGAGCCGTGCTGGCCGTGTCGTGGTGATGGTAGGCAATGAACCCGTGCTCGCTGGTTCCGTAGTACTCGGTCAGCTGTTTGAGGTTCGGCAGGCTCGCTAGCCGACTGATCAGCGTGGCCCCTAGCGCCTCACCGCCGGAAACGATGGTTTCGATCGCTGCCAAGAGGCCGGGACCATCGGTGTCGAGGAGCTTCTGGTAAGCGCTTGGCACTGCCACTATCCGGTTGCATTCGGCGCTGTTGAGCCACGTACGGATGCAGTCCCGTTTCCATCCGCCACTGAGCCAAACGCTACCGCCAGCCGAAAGTGCTTCGACTGCGGCGTAGAGACTCAAACCGTGGGCCAACGGTCCTGGAATCAGGCTCCGCGCGGATTCGCTGGCGCCGAGTACGTCGAAACCCAGAGGTAGCGACAAAGCCCAACTGCTTCTAGAGCGCGCGATGGGTTTGGGCATCGACGTGCTGCCGGAAGTAAATATCACCATGAGCTCCGCGGCGTCATCCACCGAGGCGGGAGCCGGAAGCTCATCAGATTCCTCGGCCGGTGCCGGTGCCGTGAAGGCTCGGTGAACCGGTAACGCTTCGGGAAACACGTTCCGCTCCGCATCCGTGAGCACCGCCACCACGGGTACCTCGCCGAGCACCTCGGTGATCCGGGCCTGTGGCCTGGCCGGGTCGAGGATTACGGCACTGGCCCCGACGTGTTGTATCGCGTAGAAGCTCGTGAGCATCGCCAAGGGGTCATGGCAGAGCAACGCAATACGCGCAATGGCGTCTTGCCGCTTGTCGAGCACTGATGTGAGCGACTCCGACTGAGCCACGATCTGCGCGTAAAACTGCGCAAAGGTTAGTGGCGCCCGGTGTGGCACGTTCACAGCCTGGCGATGTGGCGTATCGGTCGCCCGGCGATACAACTTGTGGATGGGGTCGAGCATAGCTGCTAACGCATCAAGCCCTTGTAGCTACGGTGTACCGTGAGCGCGACAAGGGTCGTGACGACGGCCTTGACGACATCGCCTGGCACGAAGGTCAGCGAACCGAGGGCGCTGGTGCCTAGGGGGAGTCCGGTAACCACTGAGGTCCACGGGATACCGAATGCGTAGATCAATACGATTCCGCCAAGCAAGGTCGAGGTCAGGCCGGCGACAAAGCGAGCGACGGTGCCTTCGAACTTGAGCACCCAGTACTTATAGAGCGCTCCGATAACGAGTGAGGCCAGTACCCACGAAAGGAAATAGCCTCCGGTGGGACCGAGCACTACAGGTAGCCCGCCGCGTCCGCCAGCTAGCAGCGGTAAACCGGCGATAACCAGTACCACCACAACAAGCGAAGCGAGCATGCCACGAAGCGGGCCCAATAGTGCTCCGGCAAGCATTACGCCCAGAGTCTGGAGGGTGATAGGAACGGGCAAGATGCCGATGGTGATGGGCGGAACGAGCCCCATTGCGGCGATCAATGCTGCGAAAACCGCAACATATACGGCGGTCTGCGTGGAAGAAGTGCGGGTGACAGATGAAGTCGTCATGGTTTTACTTTCGGTTACGGGGTGATGATTCTTGGCTGTCGTATCCTCGTGCATCGAGTGATTCGGCGACGTCGTCAGCCATACGTAGTGAACGAATTACCAGCGGCACACTGATGGCGAAGGGGTTGTTCGCCAACCCTCGGGCATACTGCGCTTCACGAACTTCGCGATATACCCGGTGAAGCTCGGGCACGAACCGCAAGGTCATGGAAAGGGTCAGCGCAATTTGTTCGGGGTTGGCCCCGAGGTACCTGAGCGGACTGCTTACCGTTTGGAAAACCGTCAGCATCTCGTCGAAGGTTGTCGAGAGGGTGACGGCGTACGCGATCAAGCACATGGACACCAACCGCATAACGGAAATGGCCGCCAGCTGCCAACCGCTTTGCCAGGCAAGGGTTGCGAAAACAACACTCAGAATGAGTGCCAGCGTGATCAATGGAAGGCGTATCAGTTTCCACCGAGGCCGGGCCATAACGAGCAGTCCCAGTGAGATAAATACCGCGGCTCCGAGGACAGGCAAGCTCGCGATGAGGTAGAGCGCAATACTGATGATCAATAAAGCAGCGAACTTGAATCCGGCCGGTAGTGCGGTGAGCAGGGATTCGCGAGGTGCGCTGATCATACGTGGCTCCACTGGCGATAATGATCGACGGCCGGTTGTGGAGCCCCATCAAAAGCGATACGCCCGTCGGTGACCACCAAGACACGGTCGAAATCCGCGAGTAGTTCCAAATCGTGTGTGACCACGATCGTTTGCTGGTCGAGTTTTGCGATTTCCTGGCGGAACGCATTTCGATTCCGCAAGTCCAGCATCGTCGTAGGTTCATCGAAAACGATAGTTTTCGGGTTCATTGCCAGCACCGCGGCCAGCGCGATCATTTGCTGCTCACCACCGGAAAGGGTGTGGCTTTCACGCTCGGCTAGGTGGCCTAGTCCAAGCCTGTCGAGGGTGAGTAACGCCAGTGGCTTGCGCTGGGCGCGTGGTATTTGCAGGTTCTTCAGGCCGAAGCAAATATCGTCGAGCACGATGGGCATGATGATCTGATTCGCTGGGTTCTGGAAGACGAAACCGACATCGCGCCTGACTTGTTTGGCTTCCCGCGCGGTATCGCGGTCATCGATCAGCACGCGCCCGGAAGTGGGCAATACGAGGCCGTTGAGGAGTCGCGAGAGAGTGCTTTTGCCGGCTCCGTTGCTTCCAATGATGCCGATCCGTTGTTCATCCAAGGTCAGGTTGATGTCCTCGAGGATGACTCGCTCGTCACGCTGGACTCGCACATTCTCTATGTGGATCTGGGGTAGCTGCATGGCGTCTTTCGCTTCCTAACGCGCCAGGTGCTGCAGATTGGAACATTGATGCTCGGTGTAGCGCGCTATAGAACAGCATACTTGATCACCGTTCAATGCTGTTGATCGGTGTTCAAGTCACCGTCACAGAACGAAAAACTTTTCCGCCAATAGTGCGACGCCCAAAGCAATCATGATCAGCCCGGAGACCAAGGTAACGATGCGCGCGGCGGCCGGACGAGAGCCGAGTAAAAGTCGCGCGGCGTAAGCAATTGTGAAGTATACGCCGATGGAAATCCCGAAATGAACGAGACCCAGAACGCCGGTCTGAATCTCAAGTGACCAGGGTGCCTGCGGGGAGATGAACTGAGGGATTAGCGCCAGATAGAGGAGTAAGGCCTTGGGATTGGTGGCACTGGTGAGCAGCCCCTTGGTGAACTGGTGCCGAGCTTGCACCTTGCCGCTTACCGTGCGGCGTGCTTCGACCGCGGTTGCAACGGCGCCTCCGATGCTGGATTCGGCAACTGTCTCTGGCAGGTCGCCGGCCATTCCTGCTGCAGGTTCGGTGGCCAAGAATCGCGCAGAACGCCAGGAGCGCGCCGTGGAGATGCCGAGCCACAGAAGGTATCCAGCTCCAAGCAGCGTTAGCCATGACAATACCTGAGGGTTACTGGCCACTATGGCGGCCAGCCCACAGACGATCAAAGCGGTGTGGATCAGGTATCCGGAAAGCAACCCCCAAACGGCGGGCGCGAACGACGTATTTTTGAGTGCGCTGGAGATGATGTAGGCCCAATCGGCGCCCGGCGTGCAGGCTAGCGTCAATGAAATCAGCATGAAGGCGGTCAAATTGGCAATCTCCACGTCGCGAGGCCTTTCTTGGTTGAGGTTCTGAGCTCAACGCTAGTGCGAAAGGCGCGAAATGTGCTGTCGAAAATCGGCGCATATTCCGAGATATGTGCAATAAAAACCGTAAAATCTTGGTTTACGCGAGAATTTTTTGCAAGCTAGAGTGAACACATGGATGATCTTGATAGTGCAATCTTGGCGAGGCTCCAGCGTGATGGACGGGTAAGCGCCACGGCGTTGGCCGGTGACGTAGGTTTGTCGGTAGCTGCCTGCCATCGGCGCATGCGAGAACTTGAACGCAGCGGAGTCATTAGTGGCTACCAAGCGGTGGTCGACCCGCAAGCAATCGGTCTGGGCTTTGAGGCCCTGGTGTTCGTTACGCTGCGCGATCGAGCCCAGCTGCGCGAATTCGAAGCGGCGGTGGAAGCAAACGAACGTATCGTCGAAGCGCTGCGGCTTTTTGGGGAACCGGATTTCCTGCTACGTGTTTATGCCAACGACCTAGCGCATTATCAGCAGCTCTATGACGAGGTCTTGGTGTCGCTACCTGCGGTGGAGAAACTCAACAGCACCATTGTCATGCGCAACATCAAGGGGCGCATTACTTTGCCGGTTTAGGTTTTCGAACTATCTGTGGTTTCGCGCCGCTAGGGGCGTGAGGAGCACAGACAGGCACATGACTGCCGCTGCTAGCCACAGGGCTTGGGGCAGGCCCGTGTAATCGGAGACGAAACCGATAAGTGGTGGCCCGCTCAGCATTGCACCGTAGCCGAACATGCTGACCGAAGTAACGATCTTCGGACCATGGGTTGGTGCCTTTGCAGTGGCGATCGACATCCCGACAGGAAACCCTAGGGAACTGCCAAGTCCCCAGAGGATGGCACCGGCGGCAATAGTAATCACGGATTCACCGCGGACAAAGAGCACGATGCCGAGTAGTCCGATGGCACCCATAATGAGCAAGGTTCTCTTTGCGCCAAGGCGGTCCACGACGTGTCCACCGGCAAATCGGCCAATCGTCATCGCGGCCGTAAAGGCTGCGAAAACTAGGGCACCTTTGGAATGGGTAAAGCCGTGTCCTTCGACGGAAGCAACGGCCAACCAGTCATTAGCGGCCCCTTCGGCAAAGCTGAGTCCGGCCACCATCAAGCCCAGAATGAGAATTGTTGTTCCAATCTGAGATTTTGTGTTGGTTTGACCGGTGCTGGTGGGTGTTGCTGGACGCAAGGATGCTGACGGAGCCTGACGAGGAAATCCACTCGATGCGTAGAGCGCGATGACGGTCAGAACGATGGCGACGATGGTGAAATGCCAGATCGACCAGATTCTAAAGTGCATGGTGAGGCCAGCGCTTGCTGCGCCGATGACTGATCCCAGACTGAAGAAGCCATGGAACGAAGGCATGAGGCTTCGACCGGCCTGACGTTCGACCTGGCCACCGCAAATGTTCATCACGATGTCCAGCATGCCGAAGAGCACCCCATTAAGGCCGATGATCAGGAACGCCCAAGGAGCAGACCTCGAGTCGATCAGGCTGATGCCCAGCATGACCAGCAATGACGCTAGCCCGAGAGGGAGCAGTAAGAGTAGAGGTCGTGGACCAAAGCGGCCTAAAAGTCGCGGCGTGAAGGAAATTCCGACCATAGTTCCAACCGTCATGCAGGCCAAAAAGGCACCTAAATCAGTGCCAGAAAAATCAAAGACCGAATGGATGATTGAAAGACGACCCGCCCATGAGGCGAACGCTATTCCCGCGCTCATAAAAATAAGGCTTACGCTGAGGCGCTCCATCGACCACGTATGTCGATTCATACGCGCAGCGATCGTCACTCGGTCACGCCCCTTTCGCTTAAGTATAGATCGTTTAGTATATCCCATAACGAGCCGATAAGAGGCGCATAACCTGTGGTCTACGCGAGAATTGACCCCTAGGATGCTTGGGTGATGCGCGCCCCTAACGCCGGCGTGAAGCGCCTGCGGGCGGGTTTGCGGCACAAGAAATGTCACCCCATCGCTGGCGGATTCTTTAAAGTTTTAATGCATTTAATTATGATTCTCATTAAGCATATCTTACTCACTGGTAACTTTATTTTTCATTCTCCCTTTACTTGGGAGGTTTAATGGTTGGTCGTGATGAATATTGAGCGAGCGAGAATGTGTGCTTATTCATACTTGATCGATAGGGTGACGCTCCTAAATGAGCAAAAAATAAACTTATTCCTGTTAGTAAGCGAAGAAGTTGTACGAGGCTTGGGCAACTGGTCACTTAGGAGGAGGCGCAGGCCGGGCTCACTCGACAGTCTCGCGTGGTCTTACGCTCGTTTCGGCAATTGGGCTACCCGGCTCCAGCGGCCACGTCGATATGGTGGGAATCCTCGATAGGTCGGGTCTGCGAGTAGTGGAGCGTCCGAGGCTCGTCCGGGGTGCCGTGAAGTTAGCTCTAGCTCGCACAAATCAGCGCGATCGCTAAGAGAGGTGCCCCTGTGCGCTAGTAGCGGTGCGCTGGTTAATCGGAGGTCCGTGGGGAAACGACAAGGGTTGTGGGCAACGTTTCGGCGACGCCCGAAGTTCCCTGATCATTCCGCCTGGCGATACCCCTACTTGCTAGGCCTCGGTTCGAATGTCGCACGTAGGTGTGCAGATGCGTCAGTTGTCTTGTCGCTAGCGTGATCAGATGCGGGTGCGCCGAGGTCTTCTTGGCAGGATTTAAAGTGGGCTCATTTTGTGGCGACCGGCAGCGCGACGACACGTTACTTCCACCTTGTCTAAGTCGCGTCGCGGCCCACCCTGTCGGCTCACCTCTCTATGCAAAATGCCGCTCAACATCATAAACGTTCATGTCAAGCGGCATTCACCTGTGCCCCCGGCGGGATTCGAACCCACGACCTAGAGATTAGAAGGCTCTTGCTCTATCCAGCTGAGCTACGGAGGCGCCACGAAATAGTTTAGCCCAATGAGCCAGTCCGAGCGATTCTGCGGCAGTGCCTCTAGTCGGCGTGGTGAAACAGCCGGTGGGCAACGTGCGCTTGTTCTCCACAGATCGTCGGAGTGACGGGCCCGGCGGAGTAAGGCAAGTTCACGCTAGGTCATTAACTGAGCACACGCTTGGTGAGAAATGGGACCGACAAAGGAGGATCACGATGACCGATCTGGTGACGATTCGCGCCGTGGTGGGCACCGAACCACAACTGAGCATCACCCCGCAGGGTGTCTCAGTGCTTAAATTCCGCGCGGCAAGCCACGAGCGCAAACGGGATGTAAGTACCGGGCAATGGAGCGATGGGCCGACGAACTGGTACTCGGTGAGTGTTTTTCGCGCGCTAGCGGAGAATGCGATGGAAAGTATCGAGCAGGGGGACCATCTGGTCATTTTTGGGAAGTTGGGGATCCGGCAATTTGATCGCGCCGACGGAACGCGAGGAACGAGTGCCGACATCGAAGCCTATGCGCTAGGGCATGACTTGAAGTTCGGCACCAGTGTTTTTACTAAGGTCCGGGCTGTCGAGGCCGAGCAGACATCGCATGCCCAAGTTCCGGAAGAGGTGCACATGGGGGAGAAGAGCGAGGGGGTGGCCCACTGGCCGGATTCGGATGCGGCCTGATTGGCGATTCGGTGCGTGTCCACCGGCTGGATGTGCCGGTGGACACGTAGCACGTCGCGTAGCGCCGATAAATTCGTTCGGAGGGGGCCAAACCGACTAGCCTTAGAGCATGGCGGAATTCATTTATACGATGACCAAGGCCCGTAAGGCCGTTGGTGACAAAGTCATTCTTGACGATGTCAGCATGTCGTTCTTCCCGGGCGCAAAAATCGGTGTTGTGGGCCCGAACGGTGCTGGTAAGTCTACGATCCTGAAGATCATGGCGGGGCTCGATACCCCGTCCAACGGTGAAGCTCGGCTGTCACCGGGCTACTCGGTCGGCATCCTGTTGCAGGAGCCGCCGCTGAACGAAGAGAAGACCGTCCTGGGCAACGTCCAGGAAGGCGTCGGTGAGATCTACCAGAAGATCCAGCGATTCAACCAAATTTCCGAGGAAATGGCGCAGGACGGCGCCGACTTCGATGCGCTGCTGGAAGAGATGGGCAAGCTGCAGGAGGCCATTGACGCCGCCGACGCTTGGGACATTGACAGCCAGCTTGAGCAGGCCATGGATGCACTGCGTTGCCCGCCGGGTGACGAGCCGGTGACCCACCTCTCCGGTGGTGAACGCCGCCGTGTGGCGCTGTGTAAATTGTTGCTGCAGAAGCCTGACCTGCTGCTGCTCGATGAGCCGACTAACCACCTCGACGCCGAGTCCGTCCTTTGGTTGGAACAGCACCTGGCCAGCTACCCGGGCGCCGTATTGGCCGTGACCCACGACCGTTACTTCTTGGATCACGTTGCCGAATGGATCTGTGAAGTTGACCGTGGTCGGCTGCACCCATACGAGGGCAACTACTCCACCTATCTGGAGAAGAAGCGCGAGCGTCTGGCCGTGCAGGGCAAGAAGGACGCCAAGCTCGCTAAGCGATTGGCCGAGGAACTTGACTGGGTTCGCTCGAACTCCAAGGGACGTCAGACCAAGTCGAAGGCTCGTCTGGCTCGTTACGAGGAAATGGCTGCGGAGGCCGAGCGTACGCGCAAGCTCGATTTCGAAGAGATCCAGATTCCGCCTGGACCTCGTTTGGGTCAGGTCGTGATCGAAGCCGAGAAGCTGAAGAAGGGCTTCGGCGATCGCGTACTCATCGACGGGCTGTCCTTCTCGTTGCCGCGTAACGGCATCGTTGGTGTCATTGGTCCGAACGGTGTCGGTAAGTCCACGCTTTTCAAGACGATTGTTGGGCTCGAAGAGCTCGATGGTGGTTCCTTGAAGGTTGGCGACACGGTCAAGATCTCCTACGTAGATCAGAACCGCGAAAACATCGACCCGAACAAGTCGCTGTGGGAGGTTGTCTCCGACGGACTGGACTACATCAACGTTGGACAGGTCGAAATGCCGTCGCGCGCCTACGTGTCGGCCTTCGGTTTCAAGGGACCGGATCAGCAGAAGAAGGCTGGTGTGCTCTCCGGTGGTGAGCGCAACCGTCTGAACCTCGCGCTCACCCTCAAGCAGGGCGGTAACCTGTTGCTGCTCGATGAGCCGACTAACGACCTCGATGTGGAAACCCTGTCGAGCCTGGAAAATGCGTTGCTCGAATTCCCCGGCTGTGCCGTGGTCGTCTCGCACGACCGTTGGTTCCTAGACCGCGTGGCTACTCACATTCTGGCCTACGAGGGCACCGAGGAAAACCCGTCGAACTGGTACTGGTTCGAGGGTAACTTCGAGTCCTACGAGCAGAACAAGATCGAGCGTTTGGGCCCGGAGGCGGCGAAGCCGCACCGCGTCACCCACCGCCGGTTGACCCGCGACTAGTCTTTTACTGTCACTGGTCCTAGCCCGTCGCATCCGTTGTATTCAGTGGATGCGGCGGGCTTTGCCGTACCCTTAGATGGGCGAGTGCAGTCCCTGAGCTCCACTACCTGCGTGGGAGAGTTGGTCGCGCGGATTGGCTAGCTGGCAGGCGTCCATGGATAGGCATCCACAGCCAATGCATCCGGTCAGCCGTGTCTCGAGCTCTTCGATGGCTTGGCGCCGGCGTTCTAGGACTCGTCTCCACTCGTTGGAAGCCCGCTGCCAGTCGGCTTCGCTGGGTCGATGGTCCATGGGGACCGACTCGAGTGCGGCTCGAATGTCGGCCAAGGGGATGCCGAGGTTGCGGCCCACCGATATGAGCGTTATTCGGCGGATGAGGTGTCGCGGGTAGCGTCGCTGGTTGCCCGCCGTACGATGCGCGGTCAGTAACCCCTGCGATTCATAAAAGTGTAATGCGGAGCGTGCCACGCCGGTGCGTTCGCTGATCTGACCAATGCTCAGCAGGTCTTCGGGATCTACATCGGTCGGTGATGGCTGGTCGTGATCTTCTGTTCTGGGTGAATGTGACAATGGGCACCTCGCAGGGTCATGGATTGACCTCAAGTTTACTTGAGGTTCTACGATGGCAGGCACAAGAAGTTATCCGGTGAAGCCATTGGTGACCGGACGTAGCGAAAGGAGCTGCGCTGTAGATGAGCACGCTCGCCGAAAATTTTCGATCCGCATTTCGCACCCACCCGGCAGGAGTGTCGCTGCTGAGCGCCAACCCGTTCGGTGCCCCGGTGGGCCTGACCATCTCGAGTCTGGCTTCGCTGTCGCTGGACCCGGTGGCGGTCTCCTTTTCGCTCACCCGGGACTCGGGCTCGGCCGGTGCGTTGCTTCAGGCACCCACCTTCGTGATTAACTTTTTAGGCGAACACCAAAGCCATGTGGCGGATGCTTTCGCCCGCAGTGATGGTGCACGGTTCACCGAGGATCAGGGGTGGGCCTACCTAGCCGATGGAGCGCCCTATCTTGTGGACTCTCCAGTCGCGATGCGCGCTCGCGTGCACAGCTCCTTGCAGGTGGGCGGTTCGCGGCTGATCGCAGCGGAAGTCCTCGAGGTGATCAACGGGACCCAGGCCTCCCATCTGCTCTACCGTGACCGTACCTACCTCAGCCTGGATGGCGCGCAACCCCTTGTGCCGCGGGACCATTAAGCCAGAAGGCAACCTGACGGACACTGCCAAGGCGGATGAAAGTCGCCTGCGGATATTGCGCGAGGACGGCCGGGAAACGTTCACGCCATGCGTTGTGGGTTTGCATTTCCCAACGCAGGATATTGTGCTCGGGGTCGCTGAAGAAGGTGTGCAAGGGACGTTCGACGTTCCCGTTGAAGAGGCGTTCGCGGCGCAGCCGACGCCGGACGGTACGCCGAAACAACCGCCAACGTGCCTGATAGCGCGGCAGATCTAGCCAGATGATGGTATCGGCTCGCTCGCCCAGCGCCGGGCCCGCCCCAAGGTTCAGATACTGCCATTCGGTCACCCACTGCTCACTAGCGGCCAGTACATGCACATCGTCGAGGAATTGTTCCCTGGGCTGCCAGTTCGGACCGTGATAGAGCGCGTCGATCTCCGTGTAGGGCAAGGCCCAACGCCGGGAAAGTTCACGGGCCAACGTCGTTTTTCCCGCCCCGGTGACCCCGCAAATCAGCACGCGGCGTGGTTGATGCGTGAGCGGAGCACGAAAATCCTGCATCTAGGCTTCGTCCGGAACGCGAATCATGCCCTCTTGCGCCACACTCGCCACGAGCTGGCCGGCCTGGTTGTAGATTTTTCCGGTGCCCAGGGTGCGCGCCGAGGAGGCCGAGGGAGCGTGGAGCACGTAGAGCAACCATTCGTCGACCCGGAAATCCCGGTGCCACCACATGCCATGATCAAGGCTGGCGATGCTCAGCCCGGGGTGCACCCAGGTCATCGAGTGTCGGCGCAGCGCCGGTTCGAGCAGCATATAGTCGCTGGCATAGGCGAGCGCGGCGCGATGCAAAGCCGGATCGTCGGGCATCGGCGCGGTTGTCCGCATCCACACGGCCGAATCGGCGCTCTGTTCGGGGGCCGCAGCCAAATAGATCGGCTCGGTGACATGCCGGACGTCGAAAGGGCGTTCGTAGGCCCATTCATGGGCTATTGGATGCTTAATGTGGCCGATGAGTTCCGCGGTGGTGGGTAGCGAGTCGGGCGCGGGAATACCGGTGGGCATCGGGTCGTGGTGATCCAACCCGTTCGCCGGCTCCTGGAAGGACGCGATCATCGACAGGATCGGTTCGCCGTTCTGGTAGGCGTGGACGCGGCGGGCCGAAAAAGACCGGCCGTCGCGTAGGCGCTGGACGCCAAAGGTGATCGGCTGGGCCGGGTCGCCGGGCCGCAGGAAGTATCCGTGCATGGAGTGGATGGGTCGGTTCGGCTCGACGGTGCGGGTTCCGGCGATAATCGACTGTGCCAGGACCTGGCCGCCGAACACGCGGGTGCGGGTCTGGCGCGGTGTGTGCCCCACGAAGACATCCTCGTCGGTGCGGGCACCGTTGCCATCGTCGAGGTTCAATAGATCCAATAGCACCTGGGTGGTGCCTAATTCCTCTGCCACGTCGTTGACTCCTTGATGTGAATTTCCTGAAAAAGACTTTACCCGTACCTTTTGGTTACACACAGGTTGTCCGGCGCGCGTTCAGGGTCGGCGTCAAATGACGGAGTTGTCACATGCTTCCTGCGAATGAACTGGGGCGTGAGAATATGAGGACATGGCAAGTGACGCACTGATTTTCGACGACTCCGCATCCGTACTCGACTTGGCAAATCTTATTGCCCGAGCCAAGGCGGTGCATGAGGACGCGGCCCTGTTCACCGCGCGCGGCCAAGCGCTGGCGGTCTATGTGCCGGTGTTGGTTCCGGCCGAATTGGGTGCGGGGGACTACACGGTGCTGGCCATGCGAGTGCACCGACTGGCCGAACCAGCCGAATTGAACGCGGCCTATGAGCTTTCGGCCATCCAGGATCGGCTGGCGCGCATGGGGGAGGAGTCCACCCGCTTTGTGGTGCCACCGGTCGAAGCGGTACCGGCGTGGGCGGGCATTCAGGTGCCGGTCTCTGGCTGGGAAGCGGCCGGCGCCCTGCAGAACGCGGAGCTGGCGCAGGCCGCCCAGCGCGGGATCGATGCGGTAGCTCAGGCACTACCCGAGAATCCAGGCAAACCGGTCATTGGCCAGGTCCGGCAGCGAATCTGGTCCTCCCCGCTCGCCGCCGAGCACCAAGAGCTACCGCTCGGGGCGGCCTTCGCCTTGCACGCTCTGGGGTTGCTTCCGACTACCGGGCAGAGCTCGGTACTACGCCAAGGCAGCTGGATGCGTGTGAGCAACGAGCGAGGCCACGTGCTGGTGCGCCGGGCTCCAGCGCTGAATCTTTCCTAGCCCACCGACTTAGTCGGGGCGGTTGACCAGCGAGAAGGCGGCGCGTTCGAAGTACTCACGCAGAGTTTCGGCGTGCAACATCGGCAGATCGAGCTGGTCGATGGCCTTGTTCATATGCCGTAGCCAGGTATCGCGATAGTGCGCGTTGACCGGAAAAGGCATATGGCGCATGCGCAGGCGTGGGTGTCCGCGGTGTTCGGAGTAGGTGCTGGGTCCGCCCCAGTACTGCTCGAGGAAGAGCTGCAAACGAATCTGCGCCGGGTACAGGTCCTGTTCTGGGTAAAGCTGGCGGAAATCCTCGTCCTCGGCCACCGAGGCATAGAAGTTTTTGGTGAGCGCAGCGAATACGGGACGGCCGCCGACCTCGGCGTAGAAGGTGCCGGCGTAGTCGGCCACATCCACCTCGGTTTCGGCGAGCCGCAGGAACTCGTCGCTCGATGGCCCGGTAACCACCGGGTTGCTCAGCGGGTCGGGCTTGACGGTGTGCGGCAGGGGATTGTGCTCGGTCATTTCAGCTTTCTTGATCGGTGGGGGCCAAAGGTTCGTGGTGGACGGGAAAATTCACCGAGCGAGCGATGAAGCACACCTTATTCGCCTGGGCGTGTAATGAGTCGGCCAGCTCGCGTTGGCTTTCATCGACCAAGCTCACCTGTGGGTGCAGGGTTGCGGAGGTGAACTGGCCACTGTGATCTCGGTTCAGTTGCATGATTCCGGTGGCCTCGTCCCGGTACCCGCTGACGTTGACCGAGTGCAGCACCGCTAAATGCAGGTACGAGAGCATATGGCATTGGCTCAGCGCCGCCAACAGAAGTTGCTCCGGGTTCCACCGATCACGTGCCCCATGGAAGGTTGCGTCGGCGCTGCCAGCTAAGGTCGGCACGCCTTCGGCGCTGACTATGTGATCACGGGAGTATGCGCGATACCCGCTGGTGCCTTGGCCGAGGTTCCCGGTCCAGTGCACCGCCACGCGGTACTGATGTTCTGTGCCGTCCATATCACCTATTCTTCCATCTTCGAGGCGCTACGTGGGCATAGACGACGGCGGCCCCTTCCGCTGTGTGAAGGAGCCGCCGTACGCTACGCGGGCAAGCCGTCGGGTTGTCTCCGAACCCTAGGCCTGGCTGCCCTGGGTGACGCGGGACTGGTCGGCTTCCTGAGCGGCGAGCGAACGCACCACGTCCGCGCGGGCTTCGACGAGTAGTCGGCGCAGTGCCTGATGCCGGTCGCCGAGTTCTTGCAGGAACGCGTCGGTGGCTTCGAGTACCGCCGCGCTGGCCACGCTGCCGGGGTAGAGGCCGATGACAATCTGCTTGGCCATCTCGTGGGAGAAGGTCTCCCAGGTGGGGATCAGCAGCGCGAAGTAGCGTTCGGCAAAGCCGGAGATCAGCGAGTCATCGTGGGCCTTGGAGAACCCGGCGATCACCGCCTGCTGCTGGTCATTGGACAGGGTTCCCGAGGTAGCCAGTGCGAAGGCCTCCTCCTTGATGGCCGCTACCGGCTGTGCAGCCCACGCGGTGTACCAGCTGGCCTTGCCCTTGGCCGTATCGTCCGCTGCCAAGGAAGCCGCCAAGGACTGCTCGTCCATTCGTCCACCGGCCGAGAGCGCAATATCCAGCGCCCACTTAAGATCGGTGTCGAGCACCAGGCCGGGCAGGCTGTGGGCGCCAGAGCGCAGGTCCGCCACCCGATCCAGCTGTTCGGCCGTGCGTGAACGTGCGGCGAAGGCGCGCACGAACTGCAACTGGGCGTCGGAGCCCGCCTCGGCGGCAGAAGCCAGTTCCCAGAGTCGCTCGGCGCTGGTTGCGGCCAGCTCGGTGGCATGCTCACGGGAGACGTAGTGATCCAGGGCGGTGCTCAGCTGGCGCAGCAGCACCATGATCACCGAAGAATCAGCCTCATGTCCCACATTGTTCAGCAGCAACTGCACGTAGTCACTGGCCGCGGTCTCGGCGTCGCGCACCGCATCCCAGGCGGCGCTCCAGACGAGGGTGCGCGGTAGCGAGTCGGCGAAGGACTTTAGATGTTCGGTGGCGGTGGCCAGCGACTGCTCGTCGAGACGAATCTTCGCGTAGGTGAGGTCGTCGTCGTTCAGGAGCACCAACGCCGGGCGGGCGCGGCCCACGAGTGCCGGGACCTCGGTCAGTTCCCCGTCGATGTCGAGCTCTTCACGGTGGGTGCGTACCAAAGTGCCGGATGCGTCGAGGTCATAGAAGCCCACCGCGAGACGGTGGCGGCGCAGCGTGGGGTAGTCGGCGGCGGCTTGCTGCACGATGGCGAAGTCGGTGATCTTTCCGTCCTGGTCCGCGGCGATGCGGGCGGTGAGCGTGTTGACTCCGGCAGTTTCGAGCCATTCGGCGCCCCAGTGGCTCAGGTCGCGTCCGCTGGCGGCCTCCAGCTCACGCAGCAGGTCGGGCAGTTCGGTGTTGGACCAGGCGTGCTTGGCGAAGTACGCACGCACTCCGGCCATGAATTCTTCTTGGCCCACGAAGGCCACGAGCTGGCGCAGGACCGAGGCGCCCTTGGCATAGGTGATGCCGTCGAAGTTGACCTCGACGTCTTCCAGATCGTTGATCGGAGCGACGATCGGGTGGGTGCTGGGCAGCTGATCCTGGCGGTAGGCCCAGTTCTTCTCCAGCATGTTGAAGGTGGTCCAGGAGCTGGTGAACTCGGTGTTCTGCGCGGCCGCCAGGGTAGACATGAATTCGGCGAAGGACTCGTTGAGCCACAGGTCATTCCACCACTTCATGGTGACAAGGTCGCCGAACCACATATGTGCCAGTTCGTGCAAAATCGTGATGGCGCGGCGCTCGACCATTGCGTGAGTCGGGCGCGAGCGGAAGACGTATTCCTCGAGGAAGGTCACCGCGCCGGCGTTCTCCATGGCACCGGCGTTGAACTCCGGTACGAAAAGCTGATCGTACTTTTCGAAGGGGTACGGGGTGCCGAAGTTCTTCTCGAAGAATTCGAATCCCTGGCGCGTGATCTTCACGATCTCATCGGCGTCGAGGTGCTGCATGAGCGACGAGCGGGCGAAGACGCCCAGTTCGATGGTGCGCCCATCGCTGGAGGTCAACGAGTCGCGTACCGCCTGGTAGGGGCCGGCGATGAGGGCCGTGACGTAGCAGGACATGCGCTGGGTCGGGGCGAAGTCCCAGCGCTTGGCCTCGCCGACCTCGCTCGGCTGCGGCGTCGGCGAATTGGACACGACGTTCCAGTGAGCCGGGGCGGTGACGCTGAATTGGTAGGTAGCCTTCAGATCCGGCTGCTCGAAAACGGCGAACATGCGACGGGCGTCGGCCACCTCAAACTGGGTGTAGAGGTAAACCTCGTTATCGACCGGGTCGACGAAGCGGTGCAAACCTTCGCCGGTGTTCATGTAGCGGGCATCGGCGTCGATGACCAGCACGTTGTCGGCCGCGAGGTTGGGCAACTGGATGCGGATCCCATCGTTGATGGCAGCGACGTCGAGTTCCTGCCCGTTGAGGGTTACCGAGCGTACGGTGTCGGTGACCGCATCGATGAAGCTGCTGGCCCCAGCGGTGGCGGAGAAACGTACCGTGGTCTTGGAGGTGAACACGCGCTCGCCGCGGGTCAAATCGAGTTCGACGTGGTAACTCTCGACCGAGATGATCGAGGCACGCTCTTGGGCCTCGGCGCGGGTGAGATTCATTCCAGGCATGATGCTCCGGCTTCCTGCGGGGGACCCGCACTAGTTGTGAAACAAATATTGAATATCACTGCAATTGTGGCATGGAGAACCCCATCGCGCGCAAGTGCCTCGACATAGATTCTTCTGCCCGTGCCATCAGCGCGCCATCGCGGGCGCCTAAGTGTCCGAGTACTGGACCGGTGATGAGCGCGAGACGCCTCAAACTCGCTAGAGTAGAACGGTCACTGATTGGCCGTCTTCTCCTTATGAAATGGGGCAACCACATGCGCGTGCATATCGCGACCGACCACGCAGGTCTCGAGCTTTCCGACTACCTGATCAAGCACCTCACCGCCAAGGGCTACGAGATGGTCAACCACGGCCCAACCTCCTATGACCCGGAAGACGACTACCCGGCCTTCTGCCTGAACGCCGCCAAGGCTGTTGTCGCCGATCAGCGCGCCGGAGTCGAAGCGCTCGGAATCGTGCTCGGCGGTTCGGGCAACGGTGAGCAGATCGCGGCCAACAAGGTCGAAGGAGTGCGCGCGGCACTGGCATGGAATCTGGATACCGCAAAGCTGGCCCGCGAACACAACGACGCGAATGTCATTGCCGTCGGTGGTCGCCAGCACAGCGTGGAAGAAGCCGCCGAACTGATCGAGGCCTTCCTGGCCGAGCCATTTAGCGGTGCCGAGCGCCATGCGCGCCGCATCGGCAAGATCGCGACCTACGAAACCACCGGCGAGATCGTCGACTAACCGTGCCCGAAGGACATTCCCTACATCGCCTCGCCCGCCAGATGGATGACGTCTTCGGCGGGCAGGCGGTGGCAGTCAGCTCCCCGCAGGGGCGCTTTGCCCTCGACGCCGCCCGGATCGATGGCCATGTGCTCGAATCCGCCTTCGCCAAGGGCAAGCAACTCTTCTGCCACTTCTCCAACGACCTGTACCTCCGTGTGCACCTTGGGCTGTATGGCGCGTTCGACTTCGGCGGTGACGAGTACTTCCGGGGCGCCTCGTCCATCGGTGCGCCGCGTCGGGTGGGGGAGCGCGAAAGTTCACAGAGCGCGGCACCCGAGCGCTACACCGGGCCGCCCGAACCGGTCGGTGCGGTGCGTGCACGCGTGGTCTCGGAGCACGGATGGGCCGATTTGCGTGGGCCGACCGCCTGCGAGGTGCTCGAGCACGATCAGGTGCAACGGCAGCTGGCCAAGCTTGGGCCCGACCCGCTCGTTGCGGCCGCGGCGCGCTTCGATGCCGCTAAGGGACGTGCGATTCTCCAGGAGCCACAAGCCCTGTTGGAGGCTGGCCTTACGGAGTTCAAAGCCAAGCTAGCGCGCACGCGTACCCCGATTGGCACCGCGCTGATGAACCAGGAGCTGATTAGCGGGGTAGGAAACATCTACCGTGCCGAGGTGCTCTTTCGCCAGAGGCTCGACCCGCAGCAACCCGCCAACGACATTTCGGCGCGAAAATTACGCGCCCTGTGGTTTGACCTTGTTGCACTCATGGAGGACGGGGTGCGCCAGGGAAAGATCATCACCACCGAGGAAGCGGATCGGGAGCCAGGCCTGCCGTTATGGCCGGATAACGCTTATTACGTCTATCAGCGTCAGGGGCACCAATGCCGCCGTTGTACCGCACAGGTGAGTTTGGCCGAAGTCGCCGGGCGCAAGCTGTACTGGTGCCCGCGCTGCCAGCGCCGCCGCTAGGACCAATGGCGCTCACGCTCAGCAACTGCAGGGGGAACCCGTCGATTTGCACGGCGTGAGCGACATGGTCTAAACTGAATCTCGTTCGCGGTTCAGGCCGCTGACATGGGGATGTAGCTTAATGGTAAAGCCTTAGTCTTCCAAACTAATGACGCGGGTTCGATTCCCGTCATCCCCTCCGAAGGCATCGTCAGAGATGCTTGAAGGCCCGGAAGTTTTCACTTCCGGGCCTTTTGCTTTAACCGTCGTCTGACCCCTAGTGGTGCCGTAGGACGAGGTCGGATGGCCCATACAGTGAGGCGTACATTACACAATCGCGCCATGAAGCGGTTCAGTTTTGAAATGTGCGCGGTGACGTGTAAGTTAGATGCTTGTGACCAGGCGGGATGACTCGCTGGAAACAGGTCACAACAACTACCGAACTATTTCGTGAATATTTTGATTCACTAGGTATTTCGCGGGGTGTAGCTCAGCTTGGCTAGAGCGCGCGCTTTGGGAGCGTGAGGTCGCAGGTTCGAATCCTGTCACCCCGACACATGCGAGGTTCTCGTTGGTTTCTCGAGGAGGCCATCGCATGGGCTTGACCCACAGCCTAAGGGGTCACCGGCTTGGACGCGGTCCGCGGATCATCGTCTGGCCACAACGATTAGTGGATGCAGGAGAGCGCAGGTTAGACTGTTCACTGCTAATCGGGGTGTAGCTCAGCTTGGCTAGAGCGCGCGCTTTGGGAGCGTGAGGTCGCAGGTTCGAATCCTGTCACCCCGACTCTGGAGAACAACCCCGCAACACCACGATGTTGCGGGGTTTTTTGCAGATTAGACCTAATTATTAGACAACCCAGGAGTACAAGGCTGTGAAGAGCGCCGTTGAAAACCTGAACCCGACTCGGGTTAAGCTCACCGTCGAGGTTCCGTACGAGGAGCTGAAGCCGCGCATCGACGAGGCATACAAGACCATCGCGCAGCAGATTCAGGTGCCGGGCTTCCGTAAGGGCAAGGTTCCTTCCCGCCTGATCGATCAGCGCGTCGGCCGCGGCTACGTCATTGAGACCGCCGTGAACGAGGGTCTGAATGAGTACTACCAGAAGGCCATGGTCGAGAACGAGCTGACCCCGCTCTCGCGCCCTGAGGTGGATATCACCGAACTGCCTTCCCTGGAGAACGTCGGCGAGGGCCAGCTGGTCTTCACCCTCGAGGTGGACATCCGCCCGAAGGTTGAACTGCCGGACTACAAGGGCATCGAGGTCACCGTCGAGGCTAAGGAAGTTGCCGACGAGGACATCGAGAAGGCTCTGGACGACCTGCGCGGTCGCTTCGGCACCCTGAAGGAGGTTGAGGCTCCGGCCGCAGCCGATTCCTTCGTGACCATCGACCTGACCGCCACTGTTGATGGCGAAGAGGTTGACTCGGCTCAGGGTCTGTCCTACCAGATCGGTTCGGGCAACATGCTCGAGGGCATGGACGAGGCACTGACCGGCCTGACCGCCGGCGAGGACGCCACCTTCGAGACCACCCTGGCAGGCGGCGAGCACGCCGGTCAGTCGGCCACCGTCAAGGTTGTCGTCACCGCCGTGAAGCAGCGCGAACTGCCAGAGGCCAACGATGACTTCGCTCAGCTGGCCTCCGAGTTCGACACCATCGCCGAACTGCGCGAGTCGCTGTCCAAGGACGCCGCCGAGGGCAAGGTCGTCGAGCAGGGCGTCGAGGCCCGCGAACTGGTGCTGGACAAGCTCCTCGAGCTGGTTGAGGTTCCGGTTCCGGCTGGCGTCATCGACGAGCAGATCGAGCAGCACTTCGACAACCCGCAGGCCGAAGCAGACCACGACACCGAAGAGCACCGCACCGAGGTTCGCCAGAACACCGAGCGTGCCTTCAAGAACGAGATCGTGCTGGACGCCGTCGCCGAGGCCGAAGAGGTTGGCGTCGAGCAGTCCGAGCTGATCGACTACATCGTGCAGACCGCCGGTCAGTACGGCATGGATCCGAACCAGTTCGCCCAGATGCTCGACGGTGCCGGCCAGGTGCCGATGCTGCTCGGCGAGGTGCGTCGCCGCAAGGCACTGGCCAAGGTCCTCGAGTACGCCGTGGTCACCGACTCCAACGGTGCCACCGTTGACCTGAGCTCCTTCGTGAAGCCAGCCGGTGAAGAGGAAGTTGCCGAAGAGGTCGCCGCCGAGTAGTCACCGACACTCACATAACAGAAGTCGCCGGAACCCCCGCACAGCGCGGGTGGGCCGGCGACTTTTGTCGTTCGCCCTCGGCGCACTCATGCGCCGTGAGCGAAAACCGGGCATGAAACGCCCCAAGGGCCAGTTGAAATCAGTAATCTCAAAGTAACCACTCGAAGTTGCGGCTCCGCCGGGAGCTGCACGATCCGATCTACACGTTTGGAAGAGGTAGAGAACATGCCACATGATTCGCGCACTCCCACCATGGCTACCGTCGAAGCAGCCAGCCGTGAGGACTACATCTACAACCGGCTGCTCAAGGAGCGCATCATTTGGCTGGGCTCCGAGGTCCGCGACGAGAACGCCAATGCCATCTGCTCGCAGCTGCTGTTGCTTTCCGCAGAGGACCCGGAGAAGGACATCTACCTGTACATCAACTCGCCGGGTGGTTCGATCACCGCGGGCATGGCCATCTACGACACCATGAAGTTCATTCCGAACGATGTGGTGACCGTGGCAACCGGTCTGGCAGCTTCCATGGGGCAGTTCCTGCTCTCCTCGGGTACTCCGGGCAAGCGTTTCGCGACCCCGAACGCTCGTATTCTGATGCACCAGCCATCCGGTGGTATCGGCGGTACGGCCTCGGACATCAAGATCCAGGCCGAACTGATCATGCACATGAAGAAGGTTATGAGCGAGCTGACCGCGGAGCAGACCGGCCAGACCGTCGAGCAGATTCTGTTGGATAACCAGCGCGATAAGTGGTTCACCGCGGAGGAAGGCCTGGAATACGGCTTCTTTGACCAGATTGCCCAGCATGCCGGTTCGGTGACCGGTGGCGGCGGAGTCGGCAACAAGTAACAACCGCCTGCACCCACCACCGAACGCAGAATTTCAAGGAGAAATCATGTACTTCAATCAGGAAGCCACCGCCGGCGCAATGCCCTCCGCACGCTACATCCTGCCGCAGTTTGAGGAGCGTACCCCGTACGGTTTCAAGCGCCAGGACCCCTACGCGAAGCTCTTCGAAGATCGCATCATCTTCCTCGGAGCCCAGGTTGATGACGCCTCGGCAGATGACGTCATGGCTCAGCTGTTGGTGCTCGAATCCATGGACCCGGAGCGCGATGTCACCCTGTACATCAACTCGCCCGGTGGCTCGTTCACCGCGATGACGGCTATCTACGACACCATCCAGTTCATCCGTCCAGAGGTGCAGACGGTCTGCCTCGGTCAGGCAGCTTCGGCCGCCGCCGTGCTCTTGGCCGCCGGCACCCCGGGCAAGCGTCTGGCCCTGCCGAACGCCCGCGTGCTGATCCACCAGCCGGCTATGGGTGGCGGCGAACGTGGTACGGCAACCGACCTGCAGATTCAGGCCGAAGAAGTCATGCGCATGCGCGAATGGATGGAAAAGACCATCTCCGATCACACCGGCCAGGAAGTGTCCAAGGTGGGCAATGACGTAGAGCGTGATCTGTACATGACGGCGGAAGAAGCAAAGGCCTACGGCATCGTCGACGAGGTGCTGACCCCGCGTAAGTTGAACCGCGCGCAGCTGGGCCACTAGGCACGATTAGCGACGCACACGCTGTCGAGTAGCTGATTGCCGGCAACCTGCGACCCCGTGATGGGGCGCGCGGGTTGTCGGCTTCATGCCATCTTCGGCTAATTTGGGGATCTCCTGATTTAGAATGAGGGGGAGTCCACGGCAATCCAACAATGGGAGATTAGTGCTATGGCACGAATGGGCGAAGGCTCGGATCTGCTGAAATGTTCTTTCTGCGGAAAGAGCCAGAAGCAAGTGAAGAAGTTGATTGCAGGCCACGGGGTCTACATCTGCACCGAGTGCATCGAACTATGCAATGAGATCATTGCCGAGGAGTTCGCCGAAGAGCAGGTCGCCGAAGACTTTACCCTCCCGAAGCCGCGCGAGATCTTCGATTCTCTCCAGGAATATGTCATCGGCCAGGAGAACGCCAAGCGCGCCTTGTCGGTGGCGGTGTACAACCACTACAAGCGCATCCACGGGTCCCCGGATAAGGCTCCTGTCGCCGCCTTGACCAATGACGATCC
Organism: Glutamicibacter endophyticus; assembly: GCF_048457885.1. Classification (NCBI taxonomy): domain Bacteria; kingdom Bacillati; phylum Actinomycetota; class Actinomycetes; order Micrococcales; family Micrococcaceae; genus Glutamicibacter; species Glutamicibacter endophyticus. Next base: position 2,019,311 of record NZ_CP174200.1, on the reverse strand, counting down.
GCTGTCAGAGGTTGAGGTTTCCAAGTCAAATATCATGATGATCGGCCCGACGGGTTGCGGTAAGACCTATTTGGCGCAGTCTCTAGCCCGGAAACTGAACGTGCCCTTCGCCGTGGCCGACGCGACCAGCCTCACCGAGGCCGGATATGTCGGTGAAGACGTTGAGAACATTCTGCTGAAATTGATTCAGGCGGCCGACTACGACGTCAAGCGGGCCGAAACCGGCATCATCTATATCGATGAAATCGACAAGATTTCGCGCAAGAGTGAAAACCCGTCGATTACTCGCGATGTCTCCGGTGAAGGCGTGCAGCAGGCCCTGCTGAAGATCCTCGAGGGGACGGTCGCCGCGGTTCCTCCGCAGGGTGGGCGCAAGCACCCACATCAAGATTTTCTCCAGTTGGATACCACCAATATTCTCTTCATCGTTGCCGGAGCATTCGCGGGACTCGAAGAGATCATCTCGAGCCGCGCGGGCCGAAAGGGCATTGGATTCGGGGCGCCGCTCACCGCCATCAAATCCGAGACCCCTTCGTACTCCGATGTGCGTCCCGAAGACCTTTTGAAGTTTGGTTTGATCCCAGAATTCATTGGTCGTCTTCCGGTGATCACCACGGTCGAACATTTGGATCGCGACGCCTTGGTTCGAGTGCTCACCGAGCCGCGCAATGCCCTGGTCAAGCAGTATCAGAAGATGTTCCAGATGGACGGAGTGCAACTCTCCTTCGACGCGGGCGCCCTGGAGGCCATTGCGGAGAAGGCCATTGAACGCGAGACCGGAGCGCGCGGTTTGCGTTCCATTCTCGAAGAAACCCTCGGCGGCATCATGTTTGACCTGCCTAGCCGGGAGGACGTTGCCGAGGTTGTGATCTCGCGCGAGACCGTCCTAGAGGGCGCCGAGCCGGTTATGCTCACCCATGAGTTGGCCGCGAAGCGCAATCAGAAGTCCGCATAGTTTTCCGTCACCCTAACCCAGAAAGTAGGTCCGGTCAGTGGCCGAGCGCAAACACGTTGATTTTTGGTTCGATCCGATTTGTCCTTTCGCCTGGGCCACGAGCCGCTGGATCAAAGAGGTCCAGAAGGTTCGTGACATTGATGTCACCTGGCATGTGATGAGCCTGTCGATGCTTAACGACGGGCGTGAGCTCCCGGCTGACTACCGCGAGAAAATGGACCGTTCCTGGGGCCCGGTCCGTGTGATCACCAAGGCAATCACCGACCATGGAGCCTCGGTTACCGACGGTCTCTACACGGCCATGGGCGAGCTTTTCCATCACGAGCAGCTCGATGATCGCGCCGAGGTGATCGCCCGAGCATTGGAGCAGGTAGGGCTTCCATCAGAGCTTGCCGAGGCTGCGGATACCGACGCCTATGATGCGAAGCTGCGCGAGAGCCACGAGGCTGGTATCTCAAAGGTCGGTCAAGATGTCGGCACGCCGATCGTGGCCGTGGACGGCGTGGCCTTCTTTGGGCCGGTCATCACCCGTGTGCCCACCGGCGAGGACGCAGGACGCCTCTTTGATGCCTCGGCCGAACTCGCTTCCTTCCCGTACTTCTTTGAGCTCAAGCGCACGCGCACGGAGTCGCCGACCTTCGAGTAACCCTCGTTGGACGGCTGTTAGCCCGTCCGGTCACACTCCTACCGTCTTCGACGGTAGAGGCAGTGTGCTCGGGCGGGCATTTTCGTGCCCACACATACCAGACGGTATACCGAACTGACCATGTCACCGGGCGACTTTTACGAAGCGCTACGAAGGTCTATAAAAATTTTTCTGGATACCATCTGGTCGCACCGGCATAGCACGCCTATTTTCTTTCAGATTTTCCGCCGCCCGATTCACCTACTGGGCGGTAACTACTTTCAAAGTTGCGTGGCTCACATTTTCCTAGGTCAATCTATGAATCATCTGTTTCAGGCTCACCTTTGCGGGGTTGATGCTTGCCGTGCCGCTCGCTCACTCAGTGGTGTTGAATAATTAAGCATCACTGGATGTTCTTTTCATAACTACTTGTCACCTCAAGTTCTCATCCGCGAAATTGCTTGGAACAAAGTACTAGTGCGGTTGTGAAGTATGTGCTTGACTGTGTCCCACGAGTGCTACGGCACACAGTTTCGAGGGCGACGTAGTGGTCGCCGGATGAGGAGAACTACCGTGCAACTTGGTTCAAAGCAGAACCGATTGGCCAAGGCAGGCCGTCGCAAGTCCCTGCTGGCGGCAACCATGCTGGCAGGACTGTTGGCGGCAGGTACCGCACCCGTGGCTTCGGCCGCACCTGTGGTGGAAAACCAGCAGATCGAATCTCAGGAAATCTCGAAGAGCCAGACCGAATCGGCGCTGGACTACTGGACCCCGGAACGCATGAAGGCGGCCAAGAGCGCCGATGCGTTGACTCGCGGCAAGTCGGCTTCGAGCAATGGCGTCAAGGTGGGACAGCCCAGCAAGATCGCCGGTGAAAAGGCCGAGAAGCAGGCGATCCGCAAGGGCAAGCCGACCAAGAACAACGCTGTATCTCCGGTCTCGCACATTGGTAAGGTCTTCTTCACGCTGGGCGGCCAGGACTACGTTTGCTCGGGTAACGCCGTAGTTTCGGCCAACGAATCCACCGTCTCGACCGCCGGGCACTGCCTGAACGAGGGGCCGGGAGCCTTCGCTACGCGCTGGATCTTCGCCCCTGCCTACGAAAACGGCAACACCCCGTACGGCACCTACGCTGCCACCGAACTGGTCACCACCACGCAGTGGAGCAATGACGGGGACATCACCTACGACACCGGCTTCGCCGTGGTCTCGGACGGTAGCGGAGTGAGCCTGACCGATCGCGTTGGCGCCTCCGGCGTGGCCTTCAACCAGGCTCGCGGACTGACCTACACCGCCTTCGGCTACCCGGCAGCCTACCCGTTCACCGGTGAAACCCTGCACTCCTGCTACGGTTCGGCTACCCCCGATCCGTACGGTCAGAGCCAGTCCCAGGGCATCCCTTGCGACATGACCGGTGGTTCTTCGGGCGGCCCATGGTTCATCGGTAGCGGTTCGAACGGTTACCAGAACTCCGTGAACAGCTTCGGTTACAACGGCATCCGCAACACCATGTTTGGCCCGTACTGGGGCACTGCAATCGAGCAGGCTTACCAGGACGCACAGAACTAAGGCTGAACGCCTCCTCGACAGTCGAGTTCATTAAAGACTGATGCCCGGGTTCCCTAGGGAACTCGGGCATCAGTCTTTGCTACCTGCGGCTAGGAGGCGTCCTCGGCCGGTGCGAGCTCAACGTTGCGTACGCTCAGCTCCTCGCTCGACTCGTGCAGCGACAGCTCACGCGCATTTGCCGCCGACTTCAGGTCCTCGAAACCAGCGTTCAACTGTTCGAGCTGTGCGGCCGAACCGTGAATCTCACCGTTGAGCACCTCGGTGCGCTGCTTGACCTTCGCATCGGACTTGGCCTTGCGAATACCCGACAGGGCCAGACCCACGGTGGGTAGTACGCCTGCATCGGCACCTTCGATGGCACCGGCAAGGTGCTGTGCGCTGGGCCAGCTGGCGCGGTGCACGGAACCGGCGCGCCACCAGCCCCAAACCTCTTCGGTGGCGAAGGGCAGGAACGGGGCGAAGAGGCGCAGTACAGCGTCCAGCGTGGTGGCCAAGGTAGCCAGCGCACTAGCCTTCTCCGCCTCGCCGTGCCCACCGTAGGCACGATCCTTGACTAGTTCGACGTAGTCATCGGTGAAGGACCAGAAGAAGGATTCGGTGATATCCAAGGCTCGGGCGTAGTCATAGTTCTCGAAGGCGCGCTGGGCATCTTCGATGACCGACGAGAGCCGCACCAAGAGCGAGCGGTCCATCCCATTGACCACGGCCGAACCGTCGCCGGAGAGCACGTCGGCCTGCGTGGCCCCCAGGTTCAGTACAAACTTCGACGCATTGAGAATCTTGATCGCCAGACGGCGACCGATCTTCATCTGCGCAACCTCGTAGGCCGTATCGGCGCCGAGCTTGGCGCTGGCCGCCCAATAGCGCACCGCGTCGGCCCCAAACTGCTCCAGTACGTCATTGGGGACCACAACGTTGCCCTTGGACTTGGACATCTTCTTACGATCCGGATCGAGGATCCAGCCGGAGATAGCGGCATGCTTCCACGGGGCATTGCCGTGCAAGGCATTGGCACGCACCGCCGTGGAGAATAGCCAGGTGCGGATGATGTCGTGGCCCTGCGGGCGCAGGTCGAAGGGGTACACCTTCGAGAAGAACTCGTCGTCACGGCCCCAGCGACCCACGATCTGCGGGGTAAGCGAGCTGGTTGCCCAGGTATCGAGCACATCGGCGTCACCGATGAATCCGCCTGCCACACCGCGCTGATCCTCGATGTAACCGGCCGGAGCGTCGGCTGCCGGGTCGACCGGAAGCTGATCGAATGTTGGCAAGATCGGTGCGTCATAGTTCGGCTCGCCATGCTCGTCCACCTGGTACCACACCGGTACCGGGACGCCGAAGAAGCGTTGGCGGGAGACCAGCCAGTCACCGTTGAGACCGGACACCCAGTTTTCGTAGCGCGAGCGCATGAACGAGGGGTGGAAGTCGATCTGCTCACCGCGGGCAATCATGGTCTTGCGGCGATCCTCGTCGCGCCCGCCGTTACGGATGTACCACTGGCGTGAGGTGACGATCTCTAGGGGCTTGTCGCCCTTTTCGAAGAAGTTCACCGGGCGGGAGATTTTCTTCGGTTCGCCATCGAGCAGGTTGGCTTCGCTAAGCAGCTCGACCACGGTTTCCTTGGCGGAGAACACCGTCTTACCGGAAATCTGGGCGTAGGCCTCGGCGCCGGCAGCGCTGGTGATCCACTCGGGGGTATCAGCCAGCAGACGGCCGTCGCGGCCGATGATGGCGCGGGTTGGCAGCTGCAGTTCGCGCCACCAGGTCACGTCGGTGAGGTCACCGAAGGTACAGACCATCGCGATACCCGACCCCTTATCGGCCTGAGCCAACGGGTGGGCATGGACGGTCACCTCAACGCCGAAGAGCGGGGAAATGACGGTCTTGCCGAACAGGTGCTGGTAACGCTCGTCATCCGGGTGTGCGACCAAGGCGGCGCAGGCGGCCAGCAGCTCGGGGCGGGTGGTCTCGATGAAGACCTGTTCGCCCTCGGCGGTGCTGAACGGGTAACGGTAGTAAGCGCCGGGCATCTCGCGGTCTTCGAGTTCAGCCTGGGCGACCGCGGTGCGGAAAGTGACATCCCACAGGGTCGGGGCCTCGGCCATGTAGGCGTCGCCGTCGGCCAGATTCTGCAAGAAGGCGCGCTGTGAGACCGCACGCGAGGTGTCGTCGATGGTCCGGTAGGTCATATTCCAGTCAACGGACAGACCCAGTGTGGTGAAGAGCTGTTCGAAGACCTTCTCGTCTTCGACGGCCAGTTCTTCGCAGAGCTCGATGAAGTTCTTACGGCCAATAACGTCCCAGTCACGCTGGTTCTTCGCGGGCTTCTCCGGCGGGCGGTAGCCTTCGATGTACGGCTTGGTCGGATCGCAGCGCACGCCGTAGTAGTTCTGGACGCGGCGTTCGGTAGGAAGTCCGTTGTCATCCCAGCCCAACGGGTAGAACACGTTCTTACCGCTCATGCGCTGGTAGCGCGCCAACACGTCGGTCTGGGTGTAGGAGAACATGTGGCCCACGTGCAACGAGCCGGATGCCGTTGGTGGGGGAGTATCGATGGAGTACACCGCTTCGCGGGTGGTGTCCTCGTTGAAGTGATAGGTGCCCTCGGTGCGCCACCGGGACGAAAGACGTTCCTCGAGGCCTTCCAATGCGGGCTTGTCGGGAACCGAAACCGTGACGGGCGTGTCTGTGCCCAAGTTTTCTTCTGCCATACACATATTCTTTCATGTTTTCGACCCCCACCTCACCACCGGGATCCGGCGGTCAGTGAGGAAAGCGCCACACGCTCGAACGCTGATCGATGCTTCCGTTAACAAGGCGCCTGTGGCGGCGTAGCATCACAGATATGGGTATCGTCACGGCACCTCGCATACCGCCGCCGGCCGTGGCGGCCGGGGCGTTGCTCGCGCAGTATTTACTGACGCGACCGGCGCCCGGCGGAATAGTGCGCCGAGCCTTCGCAGTCGGCCTTCTGGGTGCTGGAGTGACACTCGGTGCGCTGAGCGAACGCCGATTCCGTGCCGCGCGCACCACCGTGAATCCGCTTCATCCAGAGCGTGGCACGCAGCTGGTTGCAGATGGCCCCTATGCCATCTCGCGCAACCCGATGTATTTGGGTTTGGTATGTTCCGTCGCGGCCCACGGACTATGGCGAGGAGGGTTACTGGCACAGGTGCCCACCGCCCTACTGGCCGAATGGCTGGATCGGGCGCAGATTCCCGCCGAGGAGCAAGCTTTGCGGTCCTTGCACGGAAGAAGCTATGTCGAGTACTGCCGGCGCGTGCCGCGTTGGATTAGTTCCGGGTGCGCCAACATTCCGTGCGGAGCTGAGGCGGATCGCTAGGATGGGGCCATGAAGCCCCTATCTCACGCGACCGAAACGCCGCGCCTGCGACCTGACATGCTCAAACATCCCGAGTCACCGGTGTGGGGACGGGCTGTAGTCGAGGACTCACACCCACGCGGGGAGCATGGATATGCGGCAGGCGATCACCGCAGTGTGTGTGATTGGGTGTCGGTGAAGGGCGTGGAGACAGACCCGCATCAGGCACGGCACTGCCGCGTGGCCGAGACCAGCACCCACGTTACTCGTGCTGCCGGTAGCCCCTGGTGCGTTGGGGCCCGGGCATGAACAGGGTGCCACGGCAAGGTCTATTGAAAACAATCAGCTGGCTTGTCCCCGCGGTGCAGCGACAGCGATTTATCGCCCACTGGAAGGCGGCGGCGCCGCCTGCTGGCAGCGGTGGCTTCGCCCAATTCACGCTCCTATGCCGGGCGTTGTTCGCGGCCCTGACCCTTGACCGGGTGCGCCCGATCTACCCCGGGGCGGAACTAGAGCGCTGGGCAACGCGCCGTGTGTGGCGGACCGCGGCACTAGCCGCCGCCCTCCTGCCATGGGGATTTATCTTTGTGCTTTTTGGAGGGTTCGATCTTGAACCGGCCACACTCGCGAACGGCCAACAGCTGTTCTCGGTGGCGGCGCTCATTGGTCGGATACTGGCACTACTCGGTGCCGCGTTCCTGGTTGTCGGGGCAGCCCAGATCATGTTCTACCGGCTGGGCCGTACCCGGGTTAGATTGCCGCTACCCACTTGGGCCGCGGTTCTAGTGTTCGTCGGGGTGATCGTCCTGCTTACGGCATACACGGCGGTGGGGTACGGGGTGGTCGCGCTGTGCGCGATTGGTGTGTTGTTCGGTAGCCTCACCGCGCAGCGGCCACCACGTCACGCGGTGATTTTGCGGACTGGTGCGCAACTCCGTGGGGGCCTGCTGCTGGTGCTACTGAGCATTGGTGTTTCAGCCGTGGGCTTGCTTCATGTATTGCGCTGGAATCCGCAGGCCAAGGTGCCGAGCCTGAGTCTGGATCAGATCTACACACAGTTATACGCGGCCGGGGAGCGTTCGGGCACGATGGAGATGTTCATTTGGGCCGGTTGCTGGCCGGTGTGTGCCGCGCTCGTGGCGATCGGTGCGGTATGCCGCTGGCGCGTCGCGCCCGGTACGAGTCGGGGCTGGCTCATCGCCGGCGGGCTATTGATTGGCGCCCAAGTGTTCTTCCTCTGGTTTGCGAGTTTCGCGATGAGCATGGGCTTGGCCGATGCCTTTGGTACCAGCGGGGCCGATGCAGTACCAGCAGGGTATTTCCTTACTTTGTGCGGCACGGCCGCGCTGTCCGTAGCCGGGTATCTGTCTTGGGCCCCACCGCCACCACGCCGTTCCGTATCGGCAGGTAAACCGCTTGCCAGTTGAACCCGAAGCCCGCAGCCGGCACCGCGGTGACGCGGCTCGGTAAAGGCTTCATAACCTAACGCAGGGCTGTGACAAGGTTCTACAGTGGGAACATGACTATCGACGCCTCCACCTCAAAGTCACGTTCCGCCCTCGTCACCGGGGCCTCTAGCGGCATTGGCCAAGCCATCGTTCGCGCGCTTCGCGCCGACGGCTGGACCGTTTACGCCGTAGCTCGACGCGCCGAACGGCTGCACGCGCTGGCCGAGGAAACCGGTGCGGTGCCCCTGACCGCCGACGTAAGCGTGCAATCCGACATCGACGAGCTTCTCGCCGGACTCCAAGAGGGTCCCGGCGTGGACACTCTCGTGAACTGTGCCGGAGGGGCGCGCGGCACCGACTACCTAGCCGAGGCCAAGGACGCGGACTGGGAGTTCATGTTCCAGGCCAATGTGATGGGCACGATGCGTCTAACTCGTGCGCTCCTTCCGCAGTTGCGCGCCACTCAAGGCACCATCCTGAACGTGACCTCCACCGCCGCCCTAGCCAGCTATGAAGGAGGCAGCGGCTACAACGCGGCGAAATCGGCCCAGCGGGCACTGACCCAAGCACTGCGTCTGGAGGAGGTAGAGCACGGAATCCGCGTCATCGAGGTGCTGCCCGGACTGGTGCAAACCGAAGAATTCGCCCTTCGACGTCTCGGGGATGCTTCAGCCGCCGCCAAGGTCTATGCCGGCGTGGACGAGCCGTTGCTGGCCGAGGATGTGGCCGAGGTAATCCGCTATGCAGTTTCGCTGCCACACCATGTGAATCTCGACGAGATCGTCATCCGTCCGCAAGCCCAAGCAGCCAATCACAAGCTTGTGCGCAAGCACTAGTCAGTAAGGGAACCCGCCGATGCAAACCGTGCACATTATCGCCGCCAGCCACGGAACCGACAGCCAGATTGGCCAAGCGCAGATCAACGAACTGCGCGAACAAATCGCCACGACCTTCCCGGTCCCCGACGGGATCGACCTGCGCTGGCATGAGGCCTACGTAGACGTGCAACAACCACGCCTACCCGAGGTGCTCGATGCGCTCCCGCGCGAAGAAGCGGTGGTCCTCGTGCCCCTGCTGGTCGCCGACGGCTTTCACACCACCGAGGACTTCGCGCAGGCCGCCGCCAGCCACCCGCGTGCCGTGGTGGCCGGAGTGCTGGCCACCGGGACCGAACTGGTCCGAGTGCTCGCCGACCGTGCCGCCGCGCATCTCGAGCAGGCAGAGACCGTGGTGTTGGCCGCCGCAGGCACCCGGATGCGCATTGGGCAAGAACAGATTCAAACGCTCGCGCAGCGTCTCGGGGAGGAACTGAACCGCGAGGTGGCGGTGGCCTATTGCGCCGGCGCCAAGCCCGAAGCCGGGGAGATGGTGCGCGCGGCGGCAGGGGAGAAGGTCTTGCTGCTTAGCGTCCTGCTGGCGGAGGGATACTTCCAAAACAAGTTGCGCAGCACGGATGCATGGGTTGTGACAAGTCCCCTGTTACCTGACGCAAACATTGCGCAATGTTTCGCCGAAAGGGCCCAGCAGGCCCTCGCAAGGGTGCTCTTAGATGACGAAAAATGACGATGTTGACCAGTGCGAAGTAATCGGGCTCTAGAAGTCCTTTGGGCTTGGTTTGCCTCCGGGGTGGGCGCCTACGCTGGCAGACATGACGCAAACCACCACACCCACCCGAGCCACCCGGCGCGCGGCGAAGCCCAACGGACAATGGAAGGTCGACGGCAAGACCCCGCTCAACGCCAACGAGGAATTCAAGCAGGCCGATGACGGGCTGAATGTGCGCCAGCGCATTGAGCAGGTCTACTCCAAGCAGGGATTCGACTCCATCACCAAGGATGACCTGCACGGGCGGTTCCGCTGGTGGGGGCTGTACACCCAGCGCGCTCAGGGGATCCCGGGCGGCAAAACCGCTAGCCTCGAACCGCACGAGCTCGAAGACAAGTACTTCATGCTGCGCGTGCGCATCGACGGCGGGGCGCTGAGCACCGAGCAACTGCGCGTTATTGGCGAGATCTCCACCGAGTTCGGTCGCGATACCGCCGACTTCACCGACCGCCAGAACATCCAGCTGCACTGGATCGACGTGGTGGATGTTCCCGAAATCTGGAACCGACTCGAGGCCGTGGGGTTGAGCACCACCGAGGCCTGCGGCGACGTGCCGCGCGTCATCCTCGGTTCCCCGGTGGCCGGCATCGCCAAGGACGAGCTGATCGACCCGACCCCGGTCATCCGCGACATCGCTGCCCGCTATATCGGCAACCCGGAATTCTCGAACCTGCCGCGCAAGTTCAAATCCGCCATCACCGGGCACCCCAGCCAGGATGTGGTGCACGAAATCAACGACATCGCACTGGTCGGCGTGGAGCACCCCGAGCTGGGTGTCGGCTACGACCTCTGGGTCGGTGGCGGGCTGTCCGCGGCCCCACGCCTAGCCGAACGCCTCGGCGTCTTCGTCAGCCAGGAACGCGCCGCCGAGGTGTGGGAGGGCGTCGTCTCGATCTTCCGTGACTACGGCTTCCGCCGCTTGCGTAACCGCGCCCGCCTGAAGTTCCTGCTGGCCGACTGGGGACCGGAAAAGTTCCGTCAGATTCTGCAGGACGAGTACCTGGGCTACGCCCTACCCGACGGACCGCCCGCCCCACAGCCCACCGAGGCCGGAGACCACTCCGGGGTGCATGAACAGAAGGACGGGAACTTCTACGTTGGCCTGACCCCACTGGTGGGTCGCGTCTCCGGCACCATCCTCACCCGCCTCGCCCAGTTGGCCGAGGCGCACGGTTCCCAGCGCTTGCGTGCCACCCCGCACCAGAAGGTCGTCGTCCTGGATCTGCCCGGCGAGCAGGTGGAGTCCTTCATCGCCGGTGCCCGCGAGCTGGGGCTGGAAGCGAACCCTGGACTGCTGGCCCGCTCGGCCATCGCCTGCACCGGCATCGAGTTCTGCAAGCTGGCCATCGTGGACACCAAGGACACCGCGGCCGGAGCGGTGCGTGAAATCGAATCCCGCCTGGCCGACGCCACCGGGAAGCTGCCCAAGAAGCTCTCGCTGCACGTCAACGGCTGCCCGAACTCCTGCGCCCGTATCCAAACCGCCGATATTGGGCTCAAGGGCCAGCTGATCACCAATGATGCAGGCGAACAGGTGTCCGGATTCCAGGTCCACCTCGGTGGCACCCTGGCCGGCTCCGAAGACGGAGAGGCATCACTGGGACGCACCGTACGCGGCCTGAAGGTCGAAGCAGATAAGATCCCCGACTACGTCGAACGCGTGGTGCAACGCTACGGGGAAAGCTCCCAGGAAGGCGAGTCCTTCGCCGCCTGGGCCCACCGAGTCGACGAGGAGGAACTGGTATGAGCACCACCACCCGAAGCGAAGCCGAGCTGCGTCAGATCGCCGAACTGGGCGCCGCCGAACTGGATTGGGACGCCACCGCCGCCGAGGTGATCGCCTTCGCCGCCAAGCACCTCTCGGTGCGCGAGGTCGCCGTGGCCTGCTCGATGGCTGACGCCGTCCTGCCGGCGCTGGTGTCCGAAGAATTTCCCGATGTGGACGTGCTGTTCCTCGAGACCGGCTACCACTTCGCCGAAACGCACTTCACCCGCGATGAAGTGGCCGCGAAGCTGCCGGTGCGCGTCATCGACGTGCTGCCGGAACTAACCGTGGCCGAACAGGACGAGAAGTACGGTAAAGACCTGTTCGCCCGGGACGCCGCCGCCTGCTGCCAGATGCGCAAGATGGACCCGCTGAAGAAGGCGCTGTCCGGGTATTCGGCATGGTTCACCGGAGTCCGCCGCGAAGAAGCACCCACCCGCACCAACACGCCGGTGGTGACCTTCGACGAGGCGCATGGGCTGATCAAGTTCAACCCGGTCGCCACCTGGAGCTTCGACGAGCTGGTCGGCTACGCCGGAGAGCACCAGGTGCCGGTGAACCTGCTGCTGGCCCACGGCTACCCATCCATCGGTTGCCAGCCCTGCACCCGTCCGGTGGCCCCCGGCGAAGACCCACGCTCCGGGCGCTGGGCCGGGCTGTCGAAAACCGAATGCGGAATCCACCTCTAGGAAAGGGAGAAACACCATGACCGCACAAACTCTTGCTCCCACCCGCGCCGAGCGCAGCGTGCTCGACGCACTCGAGGCCGAATCCATCCACATCATCCGCGAAGTACTTGCCGAACACGAAAAGCCCGCGTTGCTCTTCTCCGGCGGCAAGGACTCCGTGGTGGTGCTCCACCTGCTGGCCAAGGCCGTTGCCCCGGCCCGCGTTCCGATCCCGGTCGTACACGTGGATACCGGGCACAACTTCGGGGAGGTTATCGCCTTCCGTGACGCCGCCGTGGAACGCTACGGGCTGAACCTCGTGGTTGGCTCCGTGCAGGACTACATCGACGACGGCCGACTGTCCGAGCGTGCCGACGGCACCCGCAACCTGCTACAGACCCGCGTGCTACTGGACACCATCGAAGCCCACGGTTTCGACGTGCTCTTCGGTGGGGCGCGGCGCGACGAGGACAAGGCACGCGCCAAGGAGCGCATCCTGTCGCTACGCGACGAGTTCGGGGGATGGGACCCGCGCAACCAGCGTCCGGAGGTGTGGAACCTGTACAACGGTCGCCACGAGCCGGGCTGGCATGTGCGCGCCTTCCCAATCTCCAACTGGACCGAGGCCGATATCTGGGCCTACATCGAACGCGAAGAGATCCAGCTGCCGCCGATCTACTTCGCCCACGCCCGCCAGGTCTTCGAACGCGACGGCATGCTGCGCGCGGTCACCCCGGTGAGCCAGCCCACCGAGGACGAGCCGGTCACCATCCGCCGGGTCCGCTACCGCACCGTGGGTGACGCCTCCTGCACCGGGGCCGTGGCCTCCGAAGCCGACACCATCGAAAAGGTGCGCGCGGAACTCGCACTGTCCACGCTCACCGAACGCGGCGCCACACGCGCCGATGACCGAATTTCATCCGCGGCCATGGAAGACCGCAAGAAGGAAGGGTACTTCTAAAATGCCGCACACACTTCTGCGTATTGCAACCGCCGGCTCGGTAGATGACGGCAAGTCCACACTGGTCGGCCGCCTGTTGCACGACTCGAAGGCCATTTTGGCCGATTCGCTGGATGAGCTGACCCGCACCAGCACCGAACGTGGCTTCGGCGGTGAGGTACCGGCTCTTGACCTGGCACTGCTGACCGACGGGCTGCGTGCCGAACGCGAGCAGGGCATCACCATCGACGTGGCCTACCGCTACTTCTCGACCGATACCCGCTCCTACATCCTCGCCGACTGCCCCGGCCACGTGCAGTACACGCGCAACACCGTCACCGGCGCTTCCACCGCCGATGTCGCCGTGGTCCTCGTGGACGCCCGCAATGGCGTGCTCGAACAGACCCGCCGTCACTTGGGTGTGCTCGCCCTGCTGCGCGTGCCGCAGGTTGTCGTTGCCGTGAACAAGATGGACCTCATCGACTGGGACGAGCAGCAATTTAGCGCGATCGTCGCCGACATCGAGGCGCTGGCAAACCAGCTCGGCTTGGCGCGTATTCACACCATCCCGCTGAGCGCCTTGGGTGGGCAGAACGTGGTCGAGCCAGGGGCGCAGAGCCCTTGGTACGAGGGCCCGACCCTACTGGGGCTCCTCGAAGCGATCGAACCATCGGAGCATGTGCAGGAGCACTTGCCGCGCCTGGACGTGCAGTATGTGATCCGCCCGCAGGGTGCCCTGGCCCCGGGGCTGGACGCCGAGGCCTACCGGGACTTCCGTGGGTACGCCGGCACCCTCGCCGGTGGAACGCTGAATGTGGGCGACAGCGTGAGCCTGCTTTCCAACGGGCGCCCGGCGCAGAGCCAGATCGCTGGAATCCATACCGTCAACGGTCCGGCCGCCAGCGCCGAAGCGGGGGAGGCCATCGTCCTGGAACTGGCCGATGAGATCGACATCGCCCGCGGCGACACCATCGTGGCCGGGGCGCTGCCGGAGCCGAGCAAGGAGCTCAGCGCCGAGGTCTGTGTGCTGGCCGAGCGTACCTTGCGTTCCGGGGACCGGGTGCTGATCAAGCACGGTACCAAGGTGACGCAGGCAAAGATCTCCGGCATTGAGCACGTACTGGATGTGCTGGATTATTCCACCCGCCCCGCCGAGTCGTTGCAGCTGAACGACCTGGGCCGGCTGAGCGTGCGGACCGCCTCGGCCCTGGCCGCCGAAGGGTATGCCAGCAGCCGTACCGGTGGGTCCTTCCTGCTCATCGACCCGGTCGACGGTACCACGCTGGCCGCCGGGTTCGTCCAGGACCGTCATGTCGCAGCCTGAACCACGCGCCGGTAGGCTACGGCTGCACCCGGCGGGTAGCGGATCCGGACGGCGGGCAAGCCGCTGGCTGGCCCCGGTGCTCGTCGCACTGGTGGCGGCCACGGCCGTGCTGACCGCGTTCGTGCCCGAACCCCAGTCGGTGGCAGCCAATGCCGATCAGGGCCCGGCGGCGAGCGTGCGCTTGGGCTACTTCGCCAACGCCACCCACGCCCCGGCGTTGGTGGGTGTTGAGCAAGGGCTCATCTCCCAGAGCCTGCAGGCCGACGGTACGCAGCTAGCCACCGAGGTGTTCAATGCCGGTCCGGCCGCCGTGGAAGCCCTGAACAGCGGCGCACTGGATGCCGCCTACATAGGGCCTAGCCCGGCCCTGACCAGCTACCTCTCCAGCGGGGGTAACTCACTGCAGGTCATCGCCGGAGCCACCACGGGTGGGGCCAGCTTGGTGGTGTCGAAGGACATCACCGAGGTGTCCCAACTGGCCGGAAAGAATCTGGCCAGCCCGCAGTATGGCGGCACCCAGGACGTGGCTCTGCGCAACTTCCTTGCCGAACAGGGACTGAGCGAGAGCACCACGGTGACCCCGAGCAGCAACGGGACCGTCCCGCAGCTCTTCGCCCGCGGGGCCGTGGACGGGGCCTGGTTGCCCGAGCCCTACGCTTCGCTGCTGGTGGAAAACTATGGTGCCCACCGACTGCTCGACGAGGCTCAGCTGTGGCCGGAGGGTAAGTTCCCCACCACCATGCTCGTGGTCTCTCAGCGGTTCAGCACCGAACACCCGCAGAGCGTACGTCGGTTGCTCGAAGCAAATCAGCGTTCCATTGACACGTTGAACGCCGCGAATCAGAACGAACGCGTGAAGCTTGTCGCCGCGGGGCTGAGCCACGCCAATGGCGCCGCCCTCGATGAGAAGGTGCTGCGCGCGGCACTAAGCGAGCTTCACTTCGACACCGTGGTGCCGGCCGGCACCCTGGAGCAGTTGATGGAGCACGCCGCACAGGTAGGCATTGGCCCACGCGGGGACCTGAGCGGTCTACTGGCCGATACGGCACAGGGGGAGCGAGAATGAGTGTAGAACTGCATGAAGTCTCGCTGCGCTACGCCGATGGCCCGCTGGTCATCGACTCCCTGTCGGCCAGTATCGAGTCCGGCGAATTCGTGGCCGTGCTCGGTGCCTCGGGCTGTGGCAAGTCCTCGCTGTTGAACATCATCGCCGGACTGTTGCCGCCGAGCGCCGGGTGGCTGGAAGTACCCGATGACCGCGCCGCGTTCATGTTCCAGGACGCGAACCTCCTGCCATGGCTCAGCGCCGGAGACAATGTGGAGCTGGCGCTGAAGCTGGCCGGCGTGCCGGCCGGGCAGCGGGCGGCGAAAGTCGCCGAGCTCTTGCAACTGGTGCAGCTGGGACATGCGGCGCACCGCAAACCCCATGAGCTCTCCGGAGGCATGCGGCAACGCGTGGCCCTGGCCCGGGCGCTGGCCCAGGAACGCGAAGTGCTCTTGATGGATGAGCCCTTTGCGGCCCTGGATGCGATCACCCGGGACATGCTGCACGAGGAGCTACGCGCGCTATGGCAGCGTACCGGCAAAACCATCATCTTCGTAACGCACAACGTGCGTGAGGCGATCCGCTTGGCCGGACGCATCCTGGTGCTCTCCTCGCACCCCGGGCGCATCCTCGAAACCCGGTGGATCACCGAGGAGCTGCGGGAGGATCCGGCACGCAGCGCCGCCATGGCCAATGAACTGACCCAGATCTTGCGAAAGGAGCAACGCAAAGATGACGACGCTCGTTGAACGCAGCGGCAGCACGACGCACAGCGCCCCGGCGCCTGCGCCGAAACCGCGCCGTGCGCGTAGCGGAATGCTTTCGCCCGTGCTGGCCGTGATCGTGTTGCTCAGTTTGTGGCAGATCATCGCCTGGGCGGTGCCGTTGCGCCAGGACCTGTTCCCGGGTCCGGTGCAGGTTGCCGCCAAGCTCCCGCAGGTGCTGGCCGACGGCTCGCTGTTGCCGGCCGTGGGCACCTCGCTGTGGCGGGCGTTGAGCGGTTTCGTATTGGCGGTACTGATCGCCACGCCGATCGCCCTGCTCTTGGCCCACCAGCCGCGGCTACGCCAGGCCGTTGGCCCGCTGATTTCCGCGTTGCAGGTATTGCCCTCCATCGCGTGGGTTCCGGCGGCCATCATCCTCTTCGGGCTTTCCGACGCCACCATCTACACGGTGTTGCTGCTCGGGGCGGTGCCCTCGATTATCAACGGTCTGTTGGCCGGGGTGGACCTCATCCCGGGGCAATACCGTTCGCTGTCGACCGTGCTGGGCGCCAGCCGAGCCCAACATATCTGGCATGTGGAGTTACCTGCGGCGCTGCCTGGCTATGTGGCCGGGTTGCGTCAGGGGTGGGCCTTTGCCTGGCGTTCATTGATGGCCGCGGAACTGATTGCCGTTGGCGGTTCGCTGGACTTGGGTGTTGGCTCGCTGCTCCAGCGCGGCCGAGACCTGGCCGACCTACCGCTGGTGATGCTGGTGATCATCTTCATCCTGCTCATCGGCGTGCTTATTGAACTGCTCTGCTTTGCCCCGCTGGAACGGAAATTGTTGGCGGACCGCGGACTGAAACGAACTGGAGAACACCATGGTTAAGGGAGAGATCACCCTCATTGGTGCCGGGCCTGGTGACCCGGAACTGATCACCGTGGCCGGCTATAAGGCCCTATTGCGCGCCGACGTGGTGCTGGCGGACCGTTTGGCCCCGCGCGCCTTGTTGGCCGACCTTGCCGACGACGTCACCGTCATCGATGTGGGCAAGGCTCCTGGGTGCCACGTGGCCACTCAGGATGAAATTAATGAGTTAATCGTCACTCACGCGCTGGCCGGAAAGAACGTGGTCCGGCTCAAGGGCGGCGATCCCTACGTGCTGGGGCGCGGCGGCGAAGAACGCCTCTACGCCGAACAGCACGGACTGAGCGTACGGGTGATCCCCGGGATCACCAGCGCCGTCTCGGTACCCGCCGCGGCGGGTATCCCGGTCACGCATCGGCACCTCGCCACGGGCTTTACCGTGGTCACCGGGCATCAGGACCTCGGTGAGGTTCCGGTACGTGCCGACCACACCCTGGTGGTGCTTATGGGTGTTTCGACCCTGGCATCCACCGTGTCCACGCTCACATCCCGTGGGTTGCCGTCAAGTACCCCGATTGCGATTATCGAGCGAGGTTACTCACAGACGCAACGCACAACTATAGGTACGCTAGAAGAGATCGTAGTGCGCGCCCGCAAAGCCGCAGTGGCGAATCCGGCCGTCATCGTGATCGGTGACGTAGTCCGTCTGGCACCAGATGCACAGGTCCACCTGGCTTCATTGAAGTCGTTGGACACGTCCGATGCCGCGGCGGCGGCCACATTCGTTGACTAAGAAAGTAGATGTTGATTGATGAGTGAAATTACCATCCCAGAGCACCTGACCTCGCGCGCCCTGCGCGTGGCGATCGTCGGGGCAGGACCAGCCGGCATCTACGCCGCGGATCTTCTGGCCAAGAGCCAGCCCGTGGCATCCGGCGAATTGGGTCTGAAGGTGGACCTCTTCGACGAGCTCCCCACCCCCTTCGGCCTCATTCGTTATGGTGTTTCGCCGGATCACCCACGCATTAAGGGCATTATTAACGCCCTGCACAAGGTGCTGAACAACGACTGGATCGATTTCTACGGCAATGTAGGCTTGGGCCGCGACATCACCCTGGCCGAGCTGAAGGAACGCTACGATGCGGTCATCATCGCCACCGGTGCACAGAAGGACGCGGACCTGAACATTCCGGGTATCGACCTTGAAGGCTCCTTCGGCGGCGCCGACTTCGTCTCCTGGTACGACGCGCACCCGGACGTGGATAAGAACTGGGATCTGTCGGCTAAGGAAGTAGCCGTGATCGGTAACGGCAACGTGGCTCTGGACGTGGCTCGCATTCTGTCCAAGCACGCCGATCAGCTCATTGAAACCGAGATCCCGGCGCACATTTACGAGCAGCTGAACAACTCGGCCGTCACCGACGTGCACGTTTTCGGTCGCCGTGGCCCGGCACAGGTGAAGTTCACCCCGCTGGAACTGCGCGAACTGTCCCACTCCAAGGATGTGGACATCGTCCTCTACCCGGAGGACTTCGAGTTCGACAAGGCCTCCGACGAGGCCATGAAGACCAATAACCAGACCAAGACCATGGTCTCGACGCTGACCAACTGGCTCATCGAGCAGGAAGAACGCGAAGACGCCCCGAGCGCCTCGCGTCGCCTGCACCTGCACTTCCTGCAGTCCCCGGTGGAGATCCTCGGTGAAGACGGCAAGGTTGCCGGCTTGAAGGTTGAGCGCAACGAACTCGACGGCACCGGCAACGCCAAGGGCACCGGCGAATTCATCGAGTACCCGTTGCAGGCGGTCTACCGTGCCGTGGGTTACTTCGGTTCGGCCGTGGACGATATCGAGTACGACGGCGCCAAGGGTGTGCTGCCCAACGTCGAGGGTCGTGTTCAGGATGCCGAGGGCAACTTCGTTCCTGGCCTCTACGCCACCGGCTGGATCAAGCGTGGCCCGGTTGGCCTGATTGGTCACACCAAGGGCGATGCGCTGGAAACCATCACCCACCTGCTCGAGGACCTCACCGAGCTTGCCGTTCCGGCCTCGGAGCAGACCATCGCCGAACTGTTGACCGAACGCGGCGTGGACTACGCCGACTGGTCCGGCTGGTTGGCCTTGGACGAGCAGGAGAAGGCACTCGGTGCCCAGGCCGGTACCGTGGAAACCCGCTTCGGCGAGGTAACCCGCGACCGGATCAAGGTTGTGGAACGCGGCGAGATGCTCGAGTATGCTCGCGCAAAAAAATTGGCTGAGAGCCTGTAAGACCACCCCGGGCTCAGCGAACTAAGCCCCGGAGCGCCGAAAGATATCGGAGCCCCGGGGCTTTCGCCTTTAACGCTGCACCGGATCGAGCAACGCTTCGCTCGTGGCCGCCGGGTACTCGGTGGGGAAAAGTTCGGCCACCTCGCGCCGCTTGTAGTCGCGCTCTGGATAGCCGGCCACCATGCGGGCAAAGAGCTGTTGAGCTTGCTCGCGTAGCCGCACGAGATCGAAGCCCGGTAATTCGGAATCCACCACTACCGGCCGTCCGGCCACATAACTGTCGGTGATATTCCGGGCCGAACCGTTCAGGACCAGGGTGCGTAGCGGGTCCTCGACCACCCCATCGCGGAAGTTCGCCAGCGAGGCGACGATGAGATCGGCTTGAGCACCGGGAGCTAGTCGTCCCAAATCCTCTCGGCCCAGCGCACGGGCACCGCCTAAGGTCCCGGCGTTGAAGAAGTCGGAGATTTTCCCGGCGTCGAGGCGGCCCTCGACGATTCGCGCCGCGTGGGTACCCACGTCGATTCCCTTGATGAGATCCGGCGGGAAGGAATCGGTACCAAGGGTCATATTCACCCCGGCGGCCGCGAAAGCGTCGAAGGAACGCAGCATTCTGCCGTAGTGGAAAGTGGTCAACGGGCAATGAATGATGCTGACCTCGTGGCGGGCCAGTAGCTCCAGGGCCCCATCCGGAGCACGGGTCGTTGGGTCGGTACCGTCGATGACGATCCCATGGGGAATCAGCAGTCTGGTCTCGAGCAACCCGGAATCGCGAAGCTGTTCGAGCACGGTACGGCCGGTGCGCGCGGCCAGAAAAGCATCCTCCGCCTCGGATTGCAGGCAGTGTAGGCGCACCAGTGCGTTGCGATCGGTGGCAAGCCGGGCGGTGCGCCGCATCAACTCATCACTGAGCGTTTCAATGCGGCAGGGGAGAAGGACTCCGGTAATTAACGGGTGCGCCAGCTCTTGGGCGTAGTCGAGGAAGCGCTCTGCCTCGTCTAAGCCGCGCAGCCCCTCGGACTCGTCAAAGAGGATTACCCGCTGACCGTCGTCATCCGTGACGTTAACCCCGGAACGATAGGCGGGTCCGAGGAAACCCCGCAGGCCGATAGAGATGCTGGTCTGCGCCATGCCGCGCAGTTCAGCAAAGCTTTCGGCCCAGGCGCTGTGGATCTCCGAAGCGATGGGCATATAGCTGGTGATCCCATGCAGTGCCAGTTGCGCGAGCGCATAGGTGCGGATGACCTGCCGCTCGTCGGCGGTGAAGACATCGTGTCGGCGGTGCTCGAAATAGTCGCGCGACCACTGCAGGCCAGGGGCGATCTCAGCGGTGGGAGAGGAATCGATGAGCAGGTGATCGATATCCGTTAGGGCATCTAGATCAATGAATCCCGGGGCGATCAGACTGTTGCCGAAGTCCCGTTCCGCATCGACAGCGCCCGGGTAATGCGCCCCGATGAAAATGATCGTGTCCTGGTCAAAAACCAGTTCTCCGTCGGTGTGCATGACATGCCGTGACCCGTCGAATCCGAGAATATATCGGGCGCGCAGGCGTGTGATCATCGCACTCTCCAATCTGAAGCTGAAGTTTAGTATGCCAAACCAGCGTGGGTGATGCACCGAACTCGCCTCGTGATTCAAGGTTTTGCCTTGTAAATCTCGGTTATGAGTATTAAGTGACGCATCTTGCGCTGTCTGGTGATGTAGCTTACCTTATTTCTGTATACCAAAATTGAGTGATGTCCCGCACGGCGGGGACGAGATCGAGGGAGCACCCAAATGAGTCATGAGCCGGCAGCTGCCGTGCACGCGCAGACAGAGGCGCAGCCTAGCGCGACGCGTTCGGCGCTATTTACGCCCAACGCGTGGCAGTGGGGATCGATGGTCCTGCTCTCGGCGGGAATTTGTGTCGTTGCCATCCTGCTCGGCACGCATAAGATCCCATTGGGCAATGCCGCCATCGTGCTCATGCCGGTGCTCTGGGCGGTGCTACTCGGCGCCGTCATCGGTGTGCAGAAGGTCCGTCCGATGACCGGGCACAGCCGTGCGGTGTCCTCGGTGCTCCTGGATGTCAGCATCGTGATGTTCTTGGCCGCACTGGGAGTGAGCGTCGGACCGGCACTCTCACAGCTGACAGATCTAGGTCCTGCCGTACTACTTCAGGAAGTCGGCCATATTTTCGGCACCGTGATCATCGCGCTGCCGGTGGCCGTGGCCTTGGGCATGGGACGCATGGCCATCGGAGCCACCTGGGCGATCGACCGCGAGTCCTACCTCGCCTACGCCCTGCAGCGCTTCGGGGTGAAGTCCCCGGAATACCGCGGCGTCTTTTCGGTCTGGCTACTCGGTAGCGTTTTCGGTGCCGTGTTCATATCCCTGCTGGCCGGTTTGTTAGGTGGGCTGGGGATCTTTGACCCACGTGCCCTTGCATTGGGACTTGGACTCGGGTCGGGGTCCATGATGCTCGGTGGTGTGGCCGCACTGTCGATTATTTATCCAGAGCAGGCCGGCGAAATCATGGCCCTGGCGGCCCTGTCCAACCTGGTGACCAATCTGGTTGGTTTCTATGCCGGAGTATTCCTCTCCATGCCGATGGCGCAGCGTCTGTACACCTTCTGGAAGCGGCTATTCCGCCGCGACGACGAGGGGCGCCGGGTAGGCGCGGATGGACAGCCGGTGAAGATAGCCAAGCGTTCGGAGGCCGCCTCGGCCGTTGACACCAACGCCGTCACCGTGGATCCCGAGGTGCGGATGAAGCCATCCACTTGGATTATTGCCTTCGGGGCGAGCATCGTTGTCGGCTTCCTGCTCAACGCGTTGGGCACCGGCGTGGCCGGGGCAAACGAAGCGCTAGGCATTCTCGTCCTCGGGGTGCTAACCGCCGTGGCCTTCCTGCTCAGTAAATTGGTGCGTTCGGTACCGCCCAGTGTGTGGGTGCTGGCGCTGGCCACCTTCGTGACCGCTCCCTTTATGCCGACCGCGGGACTCGTAACCGGGCTGACCGAACATCTCGACGCACTGTTCGTGGGTCTGGCCTCGATCGCGCTCCTGGGCATGAACCTCGGGCGCGATGTGAAGGCACTGAAGTCACTGAATTGGAAGGTTGTCATTGTGGCGATGCTGACCTTCACCGCGAGCTTCGTTGGAGCCGCCGCACTGGCTCAGTTCGTCATCCACGTATAGCGCCGTGCAGCTCACTGGCCGCCTCGCTTCCCACAGGGTCAGCGAGGCGGCCAGTGCCATGTGCGCAAGTCCCCGGCGCGTGTATAGGGTAAGGGCCGGCGAGTTTTTGCTCAGAATTCACTTAGGGTTGCGCAGGACGTCAGCACCGGACGGAAGACTGGGCGCCATGGAGCAGCAACAAATCCTGTCCCCAGCCTCAAGCCCGCGGCCGAACCTGCTGGGGCCTGACCCGGAGGTCAGGGTCATTGGGCACCGCGGTGCGAGTGGAGTTGCACCGGAAAACACCTTGGCGGCAGTTGCCGCGGCAGTACGCTGCGGGGCACGGTACATCGAGGTGGACGTGCAGCTCAGCGCAGACGGGGTGCCCTTCATCTTCCACGACGAAACCGGGCGACGAACCACTAACATCGCCGAGGTCTTTCCCCGCCGGGCACGCCGGCCCATCACCACCTTTACCTGGGCAGAACTGCAACGACTGGAGGTTGGCTCGCACTTCTCCGCGGCATTTGCAGGCGAACGCATCGCGCACCTCGACGAGGTCCGCGACGCGGTACACGGACAGTGCGGGCTATTTATCGAGATCAAGAATCCAAAGAATTCCCCGGGGATCGAAGCGGCGCTCGCCGAACGGCTCACGAACGATATGAAGTGGGTCGATGTAGTGCGACGCCACGGAGTGGAAGTGCTCGGGTTTGATGCACGCTCGAACCGGGAGTTCGCCCGGCTGGCCGGACATATCCCCGTGCAACAGCTCACCAGATCCGTCCCCTCGAAACGCGCACTTACTCGAATCGAACAATACGCCCAGGCCATTGGGGTCAATTACCGTGCCCTCGACGAACGTGGGGCGCGACGGCTACGTCGTAGTTCGCTGGACTTCGGCGTCTATACCGTCAATGGTCCACGCGCCGTGTCCAACGCCGTGGCCCGCGGTGCTACTAGGATCACCACAGACTGGCCGCAGCGGGTCGCCGAGCAGCTGCAGCGGCGGACACCGGGTCCGCCGCACAACTGACCGGTCGTTAGTGACGTGTCGGCGTCGCTTCCGCCGCCACGGGCCGCGTCGGGTTAGCTGTGACGCTGCGCCGCAACATGACGAACAGCAGGATCATCCCGGCGCTGAGTCCCATATGACCCAGACCCGCGATTCCGGAGATCATCTTGCTCGATTCCATCCCGAGAACGGTCAGCATGCCGTGTACCGTGAGCATGGCCGTGGTCAAGATCAGTCCGGCGTTGTAGGTGCCGAGGAACCATGCGAACAGTTTTCGTTGTTCACTGAGCTTGAAGGCTTTTTCCAGAAGAAGTACGAGGAGTAGGACCACAAATCCCAGCACCAGCAAGTGTGTGTGCACCACCGACAATTGCGTCCATGATCCTTCGGGGAAGTCGTTGAGCTTGGTGAACTCTCGATAGAACAATCCCGAGGCTACGCCTAGGAGCATGTAGCCGAACGCCAAGTTGAGAAGTTTACGCATGAATTTCACTTTCTGTCGCGGCGGGGTGCGCCGGTTGTGTCGAGGTTGAAGGTTGATCGCCAAACAGTGGGTGGCGGCCCGAGGACAGCAGGGCAAAGAGGGCCGGCAACAGCAAGGTGCGCACCAGGAAGGTGTCGACCAAGACTCCTAAGCCGACAATGACTCCTAGCTGGCCGAGCACCGTCAGTGGCAAGGTGGCCAGGGCGGCGAAGACGCCGGCCAGCACCATGCCGGCACTGGTAATTACGGTTCCGGTACGGCTCGCCGCCCGTGGCACTGCGGCGTGCAGCGGTAGCTCGAGCAGGTCTTGCCGCACCCGTTGCGTCAAGAAGATGGTGTAGTCCACACCAAGAGCGACCAGGAACACGAAAGCTAGGAGCGGCACCTGAATGTCGAGGGCGTTGATCTGGAATAGCAAGGACGAAACTACCGATCCCACGCCGAGTGCGGCCGCGGCGCTGAGCAGGTTGACAAAGCCCAAAGCTACGGCGGTGCGCCAGGAGCGTGTGAGCCAGCCGAGCATGAGCAAGCAGATGGCCGCAATCAGCGGGGCGATCAGGAGCAGATCCCGCAGATGTCCCTGATGGTTGTCGTACTGTTCGGCGATCTGGCCGCCGACCAGCACCGTCGCGTCGCTATGTACCGCGGCTTGGTCGCGGAGTTCTTTGATAAGCGCTTGGGCCTGTTGCGATCCGGGATCGGCATGAGTGATCACCGAGAATTGTTGCCAGGTGCTAGTGAGCGTGCTGGGTTCAGCGACCCGGGCCACGTCGGCGAGCCCGGCAAAGGTTTCGCGTAACGCCGTCGTATCCTTGCCGTCACTGAGCACAGTGATTGGCTGAGCTTCCCCGGCCGGGAAGTGGGCCACTAGCTGCTGCATAGCGCTGGCCGACTCGGTCTGCGTACGAAATTGTTGGGTTTGATCTAGACCCATCCGGGTGCCTGCCAAACCACCGGCCAGCACGAGCAGAAGCACCATTAAGGTCGCGACATTCAGTGCTGGTTTGCGCATTGCCGCGTGGGCGGCGCGGCCGAAAACATTCGTGGGTGCCGGGGCGACACCGGGTCTGGGCTCCAGCGGCCAGAAGGCCTTGCGTCCGGCAAGCGCTAAGACCGGAGGGAGCAGGAACAACACGAGCAGTGCGGCGATCAGCAAGCCCGCGGCGCACACCACGCCCAAGCCGCGAGTGTCGTCCATGACGGCGAGACCCAAGGTGAGTAGCGCCAAAACGACCGTGAGATTCGAGGTCGCGATGGCTTCGAAACTCGCGACCCAGGCGGTGCGCAGGGCCGCGCGATGATCCTTCTGACGCCGTAGCTCGTCACGGTAGCGGGAAATGAGTAACAACGCGTAGTTGGTTCCGGCGCCAAAGACCAGCACGCTAAGTACCCCGGCATCGAAATGCAGTCCCAGACTCGTCCCGAGCAGGTTAGCGACTCGGCCGGCTAGTCCGTCGGCAAGCCCCACCACCAGCAGGGGGAGCAACCACAAGATCGGCGACCGGTAGGTCACGATGAGCAAGATTGCGACAATCGCTACCGTCACCGCCAAGAGCGTGAAGTCGGCCCCGGCAAATGCGCCGGTAATGTCCACGGCGAAGGCTGTTGACCCGGTGACCTGCTGCTGCACGCCGTCGATGGGGTGCGCGGCAATGGAGGAGCGGAGGTCGGTCAGGGTCTGCCGATCGTCCATTTCGGAGACGGTGTCCCAGCTCAGGGGCACCATCACCGCTGCACGGTCTTCACTTCTGATGACGCTCCCGGAGCTCAGGCCCAGCGCCTGAGCGTAGTCACGGCTCTGCGCGGTGAACCGTTCAACCTGAAAGGGATCTAACTGCTGAGCGTCGTCGCCGCTGGCGACCAGCAATGCCGTTGTGCGGTGCTCGGTAGTATTTTCGCGCAGTAGCTGCGCTACGCGGGCCGAATCGGAACCCTCGACCGGGGCCCCGCTGGCACGTGGCGGGGCGTCAATACCACTGAGCGCACCCAAAAGCAGGACGATGACAAGCAAACTCAGCGCCAACCAGCGGCGCGCGCCGCGGCGGCTGGTGAGCGTGTCACCGAGGCGGGAAAGGACTGGAAGTTTCATACTTCCAGTCAATGCGGTGCGGGTGAGCCTGCCATCGGGCAAAGGAGCCAATAAAAGATCAACCATATGGTTGAGGGCTTCACGGGCGTGTTGTTACCCCTCGAGGAGTCCCAGCTCTTGTGCCTTGGTGATGGCCGCGGTGCGCGAGGTGGCCTGTAACTTCTCGAAGATGTGCACGAGGTGCGTTTTGACGGTGGCCTCGGAAACAAACAGGGCCTTGGCAATTTGCTTGTTGCCGGCACCGGTGGCCAGTTGGGCGAGCACCTCACGCTCCCGGGCCGTCAGCTCGATCTTCGGCTGGCGCATCCCGGCGAGCACTCGCTGCGTCATCTCCGGGGCCAGCACCATTTGCCCGGCATTGGCCTGACGGATCGAACTGACAATGGTTTCCGCGGCGACATCCTTGAGCAGGTAGCCGGCCGCTCCGGCCTCGATACAGGCCAGAATTTCTGCGTCCTTATCGAAAGTGGTCAGGACCAACACTCGAGGAGGATGCCGCAGGCTCGTCAGGGCCCGCGTAGTCTGGGCGCCATTCATGCCCGCGCCGAGCCGCAGGTCACAGAGCACGACGTCGATTCGTTGCGTGCGGGCAAAATCAAGAGCTTCTTCGCCGCTGGACAGGTCGCCAACCACCTGAAGATCAGGATAGTTCTCGAACAGTGAGCGCAAGCCGGTGCGTACAATCGGATGATCGTCCACCAACAAGATCCTAATCATCAGTCTTCTTTCGCCATCCTCAGGGGTACATGGGCGCATAGTGCCGTGCCGTCTCCCGGCGCGCTCTCCACTTCGAGACCTCCGCCGAGCTCCTTCAGGCGCCGGGTCATGGCGGTCAAGCCATAGCCTCCGGCGTCGCTCACTGGCGCGTCCAGTGCGGATTGCGCTTTAAAGCCCACTCCATCATCGACAATGTCCATGCGCACTTCGTGGTCATTGAATTCTAGACTCAACGCCACCGTGGAGGCCCGGGCATGGCGCCGCACATTCGATAGGGCCGACTGCGCCGTGCGGAGCAGGGCGATTTGGATCGATGGGTCCATGATCGGTAGTCCCGGATCGACATGTAGTCGTGTGGTGAGCCCGGCATCGCGTGCGTAGTTGGCAAGAATTCGTTCCAGCGCACCGGTTAGGGCCTGGGAGTCGAGTTCCGCCGGGGCCAACGCGGCAATAATGCGGCGCAGATCATTGAGCGATTCGCCGGAGAGCTCATCGATGCGCTGGAGCGCCGTGCGGGTTTTCTCCGCGTCTGCGGCCGTTAGCGCGGCCTTGGCGTGGAGCCCGATGGAGGAGAGCTGTTGTGCGACCGTATCGTGTATTTCACGGGCCAGCCTAGTGCGTTCCTTGGCGATACCGGCCGCGTGCTGGGATCGGGCCAGCTCCTCTTGCAGCTCGGTCATTTCCTGTTGGGCACGCAACAGCGAATCCACCAGATCCGAGCGCACCTTCGCGTCGTGTTCGAGTTGCAGATAACCTCGCGAGATGCCCCAGGCGAACAGGCCTCCCACCAGGGGCCCGGCCATGGCTGCCACGTCGCTGTGCCCGCGGTGCAGGTACGGAGCCAGAACCACCAGAGCGTAGACCACCGCGGACCAGAGAGCCGAGGGCAAGAGCGGCAGCTGATGCCCGAGCAACAGCCACAGGCTAAAGGCCAACCATATGAATTCCGGGCTCGCCCAGAGCCCCGCCACCCAGAGCAGCACCAGGATCGCAAGCCACCACAACGGTAATCGCTGGCTGTGGGCCCGGGCCATGGCGATGAACCCGGGCCCATACCATCCGGCGAATCCCACGGCGGCAACCAGGATCGGCGCCAGGCCCGAGCCATCACTCAACGCCCGCAACACCACGATCACCAGCAGCATCGCCGTGACCACATGTTGGCCCGCACGAAGCAGGGCGGGGGAGACTAAGACCCGACCCTCGAGGTTCGTAACCTGTCGCGGTGGCTGCACGGTGCTCATGGGCTTCAGCCTACTAAAACACCTCGCCCTGCCGATCGGTAAGGATCACCAGCTGGCTGGTCGCACGTGTCATCGCCACATAGCGGCGCACCGCACCTGCCACCCCGGCGCCATATTCCTCGGGCCGCCAAAGAATCACCAGGTCGAACTCCAGGCCCTTGGCCCCTTCGGGCGTCACCACGCGCACGCGCGGGTTGAGCGGCACCGAGGCGTCGCCGATCACTGCCACCACACCCTCGGCGTGTTCGGATAGCCACAGTTCCAGAACCGTGCCCAGCTCTGCCGGCCGCCCGTAGTGCACCGGGGCGCCATCGGTGCGCAGCGAGACCGGGATGCTTGCATCGGGCAGTTCGCGACGAATGACCGGGGCGGCGGTGGCCATCACTTGCGCGGTGGAGCGGTAGTTGACGGTTAGCTCCGCCACCTTGACCCGCGACAGACCCAACCGAGCAAGGCGCTGAGGCCATGATTCAGTGAAACCGGCGATAGCCTGGGCGCGGTCGCCAACAACGGTCAAGCTCCCCGAGGGGCACCGGCGTAGCACCATGGCCCACTGTGCATCGCTCAGGTCCTGGGCCTCGTCGATCACCACATGCGCAAAGGGCCCCTCTAGCGGGTCGCCCGTAGCCGCCGGTTCACTGCGTGCGGCGAGCAGTTGCTCCTGCAGATCCTCGTGGATGAGCTGCGAGGCGAGATCCTCCCGATCATCCGCTGCCTCGAGGAGCTCCTCAATCGTTCGCCGCAGCACCGATTGCGCCCCGGCCACCTGGCGCGTTCTGCGCCGCTGAACCTCCTCGGCGTGCGGGTCCCCGGTCAGCCAGCGCGCGGCATCGAGCAGCGGGAGATCCGAGGCGGACCACCCGGAGGCTGCCGCCGTGGTGCGCAGCCGTTGACGCTGTGTGGCTGAAAGCTCCGGAACGCAGTAATGCAACAGTTTCTCGGTGGTGTAGAGGGCGTGGACCAAACGCTGCGGGTCCAGAACCGGCCAGTAGTCATCGAGATGTTCCGCCAGCCGAGTATTGGCGCGTAGCGCCCGCCGCACCGAGGGCTCGGCAGCCTCGGATGCAGGTAGCTGCCGCAACAGAATCTCGAGCAAATTCTCGCGCAGTTCGACTCGCGCCTCGTTATGCGGCACATGTGGGGTGAGCCCCGCGATGGCGTCGCTGAACTGGGCGGGAGTAATCCGGAGTTCACCACAGTCGGTGGGTACGGACAAATCCGCGGCCGGTGGCTGCTGGAACACCGACACCGCCCGCTGCACGCCCTGAACCATGGCCCAGGAGCCTTTCAGCCGCGCGACCTCCCGATCGGCCTCCACCTCGGTGCCCGACACCGGAACCAGCTGCGCCAAGGTCGCCACCTGCACCTCATGCTCGCCAAGGTTGGGCAGAACATCTGCAACATAGGCGCTGTAGGCATCGTGCGGGCTGACCACCAGCACCCGACCGCCGCGAGCGTGTATCCTCGCGTCGGCGTGCAGCAAATAGGCCGCTCGGTGTAGGGCCACCACGGTCTTGCCGGTGCCGGGCCCGCCCTCCACGACCAGCGCCCCCTCGGCCGAACTGCGGATCACGGCGTCCTGATCCGCCTGCAAGGTGGCCAACACATCATGCATCTTTCCGGTGCGCCGGGACCCCAGCGAGGCGATCAGCGCCGACTGCGGATCCGCGGCCGGGCTTTCGGGAACCAGCGCGGGATCGAAGATCTCATCGACGAACTGGGTGACGCGTTGCCCGCGCCAGATGTAGCGACGCCGCATCGCCAAGCCCGACGGGTTGGCGTAGGTCGCGGCGAAGAACGCCGTGGCGGCCGGTGTGCGCCAGTCAAGCAACAGGTGTTCTCCCTGCTCGTCGCGCAACCCCATGCGTCCGATGTAGATGCGCTCGCCGGTAGTGGTGAGCATGAAACCCAGGCAGGCGTGGGCGCCCATGCGATCGAGCCGCTGTAGCTTCCGGCCGAGCTCGTCGATGTGGACATCGCGCTCCAGTGACTGTTGCAGGACACCGGCTGCATCACGTCCCCGGCGGATCAACAGTTCGGTGGTTTCGCGGCGTAGGGCCGCCACCCGGTCGGCGATGGCCTCCAAGCGTTGTTCGTCGGCGGCAACAGCCGAGAACTCGGTGTCCTTCACGTGAATGAATCCGGTGGTGCGAGGTTCGGTAGGCACGGTGAAAACTCCCAAAATATGCGCGGGTGAGCGAAGGCAGAGATCGATTATGCGCCCTACCCGGGGCCTTGCGGCAAGGCCCCCACGACGCGGTATTCTGAAAATGCAAGGAAGGTAGGGTAGCGGTCACGGTAGGTGATCCGCGGTCTTTGGTGTGATGCTGAACTCAGCGGCCACGACGGGGATGCACAGGAATTTTCAGCCCGAGCCCAACGCGCTAGACTAGAAGCACCATGACGTAGATCCGGCCATCACCGGGGAGTCCTTGGAAGAACGGTCGCTCAGGCCTAGTAGAACCAAGCGGGTCCAGCCCGTTACAGCTGAAGAGAAGCGGTTTCCCGGTCACGGGAAGCAAGCGGGGTGGTACCGCGGCGTTCACGTCGTCCTCGTGGCAGGAATTTTCGACCCTACGCCATGAAGGACGGCCCATTCGATGAGCTTCTACCCGAAGGTCACAACAGACCCCTCCGGTTCGACCCCGGCCTCGCCGCGTTTCCCCGAAATTGAGAAGCGCGTCCTCGAATACTGGAAGCAGGATGACACCTTCCAGGCCTCCATTGACCAGCGCGAGGGCGAAGAATTCGTCTTCTACGATGGCCCTCCCTTTGCCAACGGTCTGCCGCACTACGGCCACCTGCTGACCGGCTACGTCAAGGACCTCGTCGCCCGTTACCAGACCCAGCGCGGTAAGCGCGTGGAGCGCCGCTTCGGCTGGGACACCCACGGTCTGCCGGCCGAGCTGGAAGCCATGAAGCAGCTGGGCATGAACGACAAGGCCCACATCCTTGAGATGGGCATCGACAAATTCAACGACGCCTGTCGCACCTCGGTGATGAAGTACGCCGACGAGTGGCAGGAGTATGTCACCCGCCAGGCACGCTGGGTGGACTTCGAGAACGACTACAAGACCCTGAACGTCGAGTACATGGAGTCGGTGATCTGGGCGTTCAAGCAGCTGAGCGACAAGGGCCTGACCTACCAGGGCTTCCGCGTGCTTCCGTACTGCTGGAAGGACGAGACCCCGCTGTCGAACCATGAGCTGCGCATGGACGACGACGTGTACAAGAACCGTCAGGATCAGACCGTCACCGTGGGCTTCGCCATCCGCGCCACCGAGCACCCGCTCGCCGCCGTACTGGCCGGCGTCAAGGCCCTGGCCTGGACGACCACCCCGTGGACGCTGCCGACCAACGCGGCACTGGCCGTGCACCCAGAGGTCAGCTACGTGGTGGTGCCCGCCGGCGAGCAGGGCGTGAAGGCTTCGGCCGCCACCGGACCGTTCCTGCTGGCCGAAGACCTGCTCGGTTCCTATGCGAAGGACCTGGGCTACGCCGACGCCAGCCAGGCCGCGGCCGCCATCAGCGCCCGGTACACCGGCGCCCAGCTGGCCGGGCTGCGCTACGAGCCCTTGTGGGACACCTACACCGACACCGAAAAGTACGAGACCGCCAACGCCTGGCAGATCGTCGTGGCCGACTACGTCACCACCACCGACGGCACCGGCCTGGTGCACCAGGCCCCGGCCTATGGTGAAGATGACCAGAAGGTCTGTGAGGAACACGGAATCCCGGTGATCCTCTCCGTGGACGAGGGCGCCAAGTTCCTGCCGGTCTTCGCCGACGGGCCGCTGCACGACATCGTGGGCGTGCAGGTTTTCGAGGCGAATAAGACCATCACCAACGTGCTCAAGGAGCAGGGTGCACTGGTTAAGCAGGCCTCCTATGAGCACTCCTACCCGCACTGCTGGCGTTGCCGCACCCCACTGATCTACCGGGCGATCTCCTCCTGGTACGTGGAGGTCACCAAGCTCAAGGACCGGATGCTCGAGCTCAACGAGCAGATCAACTGGATCCCCGAGAACGTCAAGCACGGCCAGTTCGGTAAGTGGCTGGAAAACGCCCGCGACTGGTCGATCAGCCGCAACCGCTACTGGGGTTCGCCGATCCCGGTGTGGGAATGCGACGGCGTGGAATGCGAACACCGCGAAGTCTTCGGTTCGCTGGCCGAACTGCAGGAGTTCTTCGGCCGGTTGCCGGTAAACCACGCCGGCGAACCGGATCTGCACCGCCCGTTCATCGACGAGCTCACCCTCGCCCACGCCGGCTGCGCCGCCGGGGGCACGCTGCGCCGTGTCGAGGACGTGCTCGATGTGTGGTTCGACTCCGGTTCGATGCCCTACGCCCAGGTGCACTACCCGTTTGAGAACCGCGAATGGTTCGACTCCGGCCACCACCCGGCCGACTTCATCGTCGAATACATCGGGCAGACCCGCGGCTGGTTCTACACCCTGCACATCCTGTCCACCGCGCTCTTCGACCGCCCGGCCTACACCAACGTGATCTCGCACGGCATCGTGCTGGGCTCCGACGGGCAGAAGATGAGCAAGTCGTTGCAGAACTACCCGGATGTCACCGAGGTACTCGACCGCGACGGCGCCGACGCGATGCGCTGGTTCCTCATGGCCAGCCCGATCCTGCGTGGCGGCAACCTGATCGTCACCGAACAGGGCATCCGCGAGGGCGTGCGCCAGGTACTGCTACCGCTGTGGAACGTCTGGCACTTCTTCAACCTCTACACCAACGCCGCCAACTCCGGGGCCGGTTACGAGGCGAAGGAGTCCTACGACTCCAGCGACCCGTTGGACCAGTACATGCTGGCCGCCACCGGCAAGCTGGTCACCGAGGTGCAGCAGGCGCTGGACGCCTACGAGGTTTCCGACGCCACCGAGGCGGTGCGCCGCTACATGGACACGCTGACCAACTGGTACGTGCGTCGCTCGCGTCAGCGTTTCTTCGACGAGGACACCGAGGCCTTCGACACCCTGTACACCGCGCTGTTGACCTTGGTGAAGGTGGCGGCCTCCCTGCTGCCGCTGGCCACCGAGGAGATCTACCGCGGGCTGACCGGTCTGCGCTCGGTACACCTGGCCGACTGGCCCGACGCCACGCTCTTCCCGAGCAGCCCCGAACTGCTCGAGGCCATGGATACCACGCGCCGGATCTGCTCGGTCGCATCCTCCCTGCGCAAGGCCAAGAACCTGCGCGTGCGCCTGCCCCTGGCCGAGCTGAAGGTCGTCCTTAGCGACGCCGAGCGGCTGAGCGGTACCTACGCCTCGATCATCGCCGACGAGCTGAACCTGAAGAAGGTCACGCTCATCGAGGCCGCCGGGGTGGACACCGCCAGCTACGGCATCAGCCAGCAGCTGGTGGTCAACGCCCGCGCCGCCGGCCCGCGTCTGGGCAAGAACGTGCAGCAGGCCATTAAGGGCGCCAAGTCCGGTGACTGGTCGGTGACCGGCGGGGTAGTGACCGCTGGCGGTCTGGAACTGATCGAGGGGGAGTACACCCTCGACACCGTGGTGGACGAGTCTGCCGCCGGTCAGGTGGCGGCCGCCGTCATCGACGGTGGCTTCCTGGTACTGGACACCGAGGTCACCGCCGAGCTGGTCGCCGAAGGCACCGCTCGCGATATGATCCGCGCCATCCAGTCCGCCCGCAAGGACGCCGATCTGCAGGTTTCGGACCGCATCCGCACCCTGGTGCGGGCCAGCGCGCAGACCGTCGCCGCCGTGGAAGCCAACCGGGAGCTTGTCGCCGGGGAAACACTCAGCGCCGAACTGGTGCTCGAGGCCGATGACAGCGTCGGCGAACCGATGATCAGCGTGGCCGTACTAGCCGCCGAGGAGTTGGCATGAGTCAGGTCGAGCGCGTCTACGCGCAGCTACTAGCGCGGGCGCCAGAAAACAAGATGGAACCGCGCATGGCGCCGATGTTCCGTGCCATGGAAGTACTCGGCGAGCCGAATAAGGCCTGCCCGGTCATTCACATCACCGGGACCAACGGCAAGACCTCCACGGCACGGATGATCGAATCGCTGTTGCGCGCCCACGATCTGCGCACCGGGCGTTATTCCTCGCCGCATCTGGTGTCGGTTACCGAGCGGATCAGCCTCGACGGTGAACCGGTCGATGACGAAACCTTCGTGCGCATCTGGGATGAGATCGCACCGTATCTGGACATCGTCGATGCCGAACTGCGTGAGCGCGGCGAGAACGCGCTGACCTACTTCGAGGCCGTGACCATTTTGGCGTTCGCGATCTTCGCCGACGCGCCGGTGGATGTGTTGGTCCTCGAAGTTGGCCTCGGCGGGATCACCGACGCCACCAACGTGGCCAACGGACAGGTTTCGGTGATCACCCCGATCTCGCTGGATCATACGGATCTGCTGGGGGACACCCCGGCGCTGATCGCCGAAGAAAAGGTGGGGATTCTCAAGCCCGAGGGGTACCTCATCTCCGCGGTACAGCCCATGGATGCCGCCGAGGTGCTCATGGACAAGGTCCGCGAACTCCAGGTGCCGGTGGCCTTTGAAAGCCTGGACTACAAGGTGCTCGACCGCACCATGGCCGTGGGTGGGCAGCTGTTGGAAATCCAGGGGCAGGCCGCACGCTACGACGAGATCTTCCTGCCGTTGTATGGTGCCCATCAGGCACAGAACGCCGCGGTCGCCTTGGCCGCGGTGGAGGCCTTCCTCGGCGGCGGGCAGCGGGAACTGAACGTGGATCTGGTGCGCGATGGTTTCGCGCAGGTCACGAGCCCGGGACGACTGGAAATTGCGCGTACCGCACCGACGATTCTGCTCGATGCCGGGCACAACCCCGATGGGGTGCGGGTCTCGGCCGAAGCGGTGCGCGAATCCTTCGGCTTCTCCAAGCTTGTGCTGATGCTCGGGATCCTGCGCGAAAAGGACGCCGAGGCGATCCTTTACACGCTGCGTGAGGAGTACGGCGACCTCGTCGAAGACCTGTGCTTGACCCAGTCGTCCTCGCCGCGCGCCATCCCCGCCGGGGAGCTGGCGAGCCTGGCCGTGGATGCCGGGTGGCCCGAGGAAGATCTGCATGTGACCGAGAACCTCGAAGATGCCGTGGAATGGTGCGTGGGGCGCGCCGAGTCCGAGGGCGACCTAGCCGGCGGCGTGTTGGTCACCGGCTCGATCACGCTGGTCGGTGAGATTTCCTTGCTGCTGAAACGAGAGGGTGGTCAGTAGTGGCACGCTTGACGAAGGCACAACGTGAATGGCGCCCGGGCATGCCCAAAAAGCAGCGCTCGACCAAGGTGATGTTCGCTTCCACCGTACTGAGCCTCGAGGCGCTGCTGGCGCTGTTCGTCACCTTGGCCGCCTTTGGGCTGAAACGTGCCGAACCGCAGATCATTTTGCCGCTCGGTGCCCTGCTGATCGTCCTGTGCATCGGCACTTGCGCCTTCCTGCGCAAGCCGTGGGGCTACTACCTGGGCTGGGCCATCCAGCTGGTGTTCATCCTCTCGGGCTTCTTGCTGGTGGACATGTTCTACGTCGGCGTGGCCTTCGCCCTGTGCTGGTGGTATGCGCTGACCAAGGGCGGCGCGATCGACGTGGAGAACGCCCGACGCGCCCAAGAACAGGCCGAATGGGAGCGACAGAATCCGCCGGTAGAATCTTAAGCGAACTCACGACTTACTGCACGAAGAGGAATATACATGTCGGAACGTACTTTGATCCTGGTCAAGCCCGATGGCGTGCGCCGCGGCCTGACCGGGCAGATCCTTGCTCGCATCGAGGCAAAGGGCTACACCATTGCCGAGCTGAAGCAGGTTAACGCCACCGAGGAGATCCTCGCCGCCCACTATGCGGAGCACGAGGGCAAGCCCTTCTACCAGCCGCTGGTGGAGTTCATGCTCTCCGGCCCGGTCGTGGCGATCGTCGCCGAAGGCCACGGGGTAATCCCCGGGTTCCGTTCCTTGGCCGGTGCCACCGATCCCACCACCGCCGCTCCGGGCACCATCCGCGGCGACTTCGGTCGTGACTGGGGGCTGAAGGTTCAGCAGAATCTCGTCCACGGTTCGGACTCGGTTGAATCCGCCGAACGTGAGATTGCGATCTGGTTCGGCCAGTAAAACGCTGTGTCAAAGCCCGAGCGTTTCCCCTAACGGGGGAGCGGGTCGGGCTTTTTCATATGTGGTTGACGAGAATCCTGTCGGTGCCTAGGCTCAGGATCGTGATGACCGGATCCGCCGCACCGCGGCACACAGAGACGGGCCAGCCGGCCAACGGTTGAGCCGCGCGCCGCCTTCGCATGGTGCATGTACCGAAGAACCATGACCATCAAGCGAAGGAGAATTTTGACCGCAACGTTTAACCACATGATCATTCCCAGCAAGGATGCGCAGCTCAGTGCCCGCTTCTACGTTGAACTGCTGGAAGCCGAGATGGCCCCGTCCTGGGGCGTCTTTCACAACATCACGCTGCCCGACGGGGTGCTGCTGCAATTCGCTGCCCCACCGATCGAGTTTGTCCCTTGGCACTTCGCGTTCCTGGTCGATGAAGAGCATTTCGACCGGGCGTATGCCCTGATCCAGTCGCGTGCCCTAGAGCACTGGGCCGACCCCCAACGCACCCGCGCCGGGCAGATCAACACCGAACACGGTGGACGTGGTGTTTACCTGCTCGACCCGGCCGGACACTACCTAGAGCTGATTACCAGGCCGTACATCTAAGACGCCGCCAGAAACAGCTGGTGCCGCGTTCCGCTACTGCGGAACGCGGCACCAGCTGGCTCACAAGCTCAGGTTCGGATCAGCCTTCGTCCTTGGGCGTCACCTGGTCGGCGGCTTCGGACTCCTCGACCCCCGGGGTGGCCTCGGCGGTCTCTGTGGACACAACTTCGGCGGTTGCAACGTCGTGGGTTGTACGGTTCAGCGCCGCGGCGAGCTGTTCATCGCGGCCGGTCCAAACCTTCACCACGGCCCAGCCAGCTGCGACCAGCGGAACGGCCAGGATTGCGCCGACGATGCCGGCCAGCACGGTACCGGCGGTCAGCGACATCAAAACCACCAGGGCGTGCAAGTTCAGTGCGTTGGCCATGACCACCGGCTGCAGGAAGTTGCCTTCCAGCTGATTCACGAGGATTACCGCAGCCAGCACAACCAGGGCAACGATCGGCCCATTGGTTACCAGGGCGATCAGCGTGGCCAGCACGCCGGCCACCGTGGCACCAACCATTGGGATGAACGAACCGAGGAAGACGATCACACCGAGCGGCAGGGCCAGCGGTACCTGCAGTACCAGCAGGGTTGCGGTAATACCGATGGCGTCGACGGCCGCCACCGTGGCGGTACCGCGGATGTAGCCACCGAAGGTGCCTAGGGCACGGTCACCGGAGACCACCCAGTGCTGGCGGTAGTGCTTCGGGGTCCACGAGATTGCGAACTGCCAGATCTTGTCGCCGTCCTTCAGGAAGAAGAACAGGATCACCAGGAAGAGGATGAGCCCGGTGACGAAGCTACCGGCGGCACTGAGCGTATTCAGTGCACCGGTACCGAACTGGGCGCTGGTCAAGAAGCCGGTGACCGTGGACAGTGCCTTGTCGATTTGTTCCTGCTCGATCAGGAACGGCATATCGCCCATGATGGATTGCACCATGTCGTTGAGCTGGTTAAAGCCTTCGACTGCCTTATCCACCAGTTTGGGCCACTCATTGATCACCGAGAAGACCAGGCCGGTACCGATGCCGCCGAGCACCAGCAGCGAGCCGAGGAATACCGTCCACGCGGCGATCATCGGTGAAACTACCTTGCGTAGCTTGCTGACCAATGGCCACAGGGCGCAGGAGAGAATGACGGCAATGAGGGTCGGGATCACGATCACGGTCAGGCGAAGCAGTCCGAGCACCAGAACAGCGCCTAGCGCGCCGACGATGAGGATCTGTACGCAACGGATACCCAGGCGCCCCAAGACGTCCGTCCATAGTCCCTGAACGCTGAACTCGGGGGTCTCGGCGACCACTTCGGCGGCCAACGCCGAGGCTTGTTCCTCGACTTTCCCAGCGGCGGCCGCAGATTTTTTCCTGCGCAAGAAGGCCATGGCTAGTCCTTATCGGTTGATGGTTCGATTACCCCAAGCCTATCCAGCACGCCGCAACTTCAAGCCCACCGAAAGGATGAATTTTGCCACGTGTCGCTAGCGAGAATCGGCGGCAAAATACTCATTGGCGAGCAGGCTGAGCAGTACTCGATCGTGGAACTGGCCGTCGTGGAAACCGGCCTGGCGTTGGCGTCCTTCCTCACGGAATCCGGCCCGCACAAAGGTGCGCAGTGCCCGCTCGTTATAACCCCACAGGCCCACGCCGATGCGGTTGAGCCCCATTTCGCGGAAGCCGAGATCAACGATCATTTTGGTGGCTAGGGTGCCATAGCCTTGACCGACGTTCGATCCGCCAATCATCAGCATGAGATCGGCACTGCGCGAGGGGGCGTTGTAGTTGTGCAGGGCGGTGAACCCGATCAGCGTGTCATCGGGCATGGTGATGCTCAGCCCGATGCCATTGGCCATGCCCTTGTTGACGCTCCAGGACTTAAAGAGTTCGGCGGCCTCGGAGACCGGGTGGGGGAGCACGATGGATCCCTGCAGGGCCATGAACTCCGGGCTATTCCACCACCCGGTGAGTATCGGCAGATCCTCGTCGTGCAACTCGCGCAGCCGAATCTCCTCGGAAATCAGCAGATTAATGCCATAGTGC
Organism: Glutamicibacter endophyticus; assembly: GCF_048457885.1. Classification (NCBI taxonomy): domain Bacteria; kingdom Bacillati; phylum Actinomycetota; class Actinomycetes; order Micrococcales; family Micrococcaceae; genus Glutamicibacter; species Glutamicibacter endophyticus. The sequence goes on along the minus strand of NZ_CP174200.1, from coordinate 1,980,775 downwards.
TGCGCCGTCTCGGTATTCCATGTGTTGCTCGTCATACCCCTAATCTAGTCCTGCAAGCTGAGCACCGCCCGGTGCTACCGGTGCCGCACCAAGGTGTCGCGCACGTGTCCAGGCGCGAAAATTAGCGGTAGGGCGGCAGTAGGCCTGTTGCGACACGCCCGAGGTGAAGCGCACGAAAAAGCGCCGCGCAGAACCCAAGGATGGGTCCGCGCGGCGCCGAGTGTCGAGCCGAGAGGAATTAGCCGAAGAAGGCGTTCGGGAAGCGTAGGACCACCGAGGCTGCCACCAGAACCCAAAGGATTGCGGTGACGATCCAACTCCATTCGGTGAAGAACTTGCGCAGCCCAGCGCTCTTTCCAAACAGGCCGTGGACCGCATTGCGGGCCGTGGTGAACACGAACAGCGGAATGACCATCGCCCACACCACCATGCAGTACGGGCACAGTGCGTTAATCTCGTAGAGGGCCTGGGACCAGAGCCAGATGATGAAGACCAGCGCCGCGGTAATGCCGACCTGCATCCCGTACCAGAACCAGCGTCCGTAGTTCGCCCCGGAAAGCAGCCCCATGCCGATGGTGATCACGATGGCGAAACCCACGATGCCCAGCAGGGGATTGGGGAAGCCGAAGAGCGAGGCCTGCCAGGATTTCATGACGGTACCGCAGGAAACCCACGGGTTCAGATCGCAACTGGTGACATAGTCCGGGTTCTTAAAGAGTTCGAGCCGTTCGAGTACCAGGATGCCCGCGGCGATCCATGCGATGGCTCCGGTCACGATGGCGAAGAGTCCAAAACCACGTCCGGTGGCCCACCAGGGCAACACGCCCGGACCGTTTTGAATATTCGACTGTGTCAACTTTTTGCCCCTGTCTTGGAGGGTTTCGGTAATGGGCGAGGTCCGCCGCGAGATTTCGATGACGATTCTATGGGCGGATCCTGTGTGATCAATAAGTCTAAAAGGATCATGTCGCAAATAAATGTGAGATGATACTGATGGTTGTTCGCGGATCCACAGTCTGCTTTCAACCCAACGACAGACTTTTGAAGCAAGAGATTATCCGGCGATGGATCGCTTCGGTTGAGTGCCCAAGTATGTGCGCCTCCCGAGGGAATACCGCGGATCGTGAAGGTCGCAAAGGAAAGCGGCCGGTTTTCAATGGCTGAGTTGACCCGTGTAGCGGTGCTTCGGTCCGCAGCGCACGGACTGCGAACAGGCTTTGATGCCCGTTGGCTACCACTAATGGTTGGGCCCACGGCACACATGAACGCAAGTTCAGCTTCAGACCCCGTCTGTGGAGGCGGTCGGAGCGGAAACTTAAGAGGAGTACGCAAACTAAATGAGCGCATCGAAAAATCGAAAAGGCGCCGGGGCAGGTAATAGCAAGCGCGGTAATCGCTCACCGCGTGCCGGGCGCACCTCGGTCTCAGCACCGGTGGCTCGTCCCCTGCGACGGGCAATGACCCTGGCGGAACTCAATGCCGCCGCAGGCGTCGAAGAAAATCCTTACCGCTGGCGCGCCACGCGCCGCACCCAGGTAGCCACCCCGGACAGCAGCAAGCTCGCCAACCGGCAGGCCGAACGCCGCCGCAAATCCACCGAGGAAGCCGCGCCGGCCACCGAGCCGGTCACCGAGCAGGTAGCAGCACCGGGCGAGGAAACCACCGCCCGCGACCACGATCAGGTGGCCGCCGTGGCCGAGCAGGCCATCAAAGACGCCGAGGACCACACCGGCGCGCTGCTGGCCGAACACGGCAGCACCATGATTCTGAACCCCTTCGCGGTACCGCAGACCGCGATGAGCGTCGTACAGAACACGGTGGCCAAGAAGGCCAAGACCCGTGAAGACAAGGGCCGCGAGCAACAGCAAGAGCAGCACGACGATGAGGAAGTGACCTCACGTCGCCGCCGTCGCCGCCGTCGCGGTGAAGTGGATCTAGAACTTGAGGGTGGATCGCAGGATGATCCGCCGAACACCATCACCCGAGTGCGCGCTCCGCGCAGTTCGGCCGATTCGCACGCCGCCGTGGACAAGGTCGCCTCCGTGCGCGGTTCGACTCGCCTGGAAGCGAAGCGCCAGCGTCGCCGTGAATCGCGCGAAACCGGTCGTCGCCGTCAGGTGATTACCGAGGCCGAGTTCTTGGCGCGCCGCGAATCGGTGGAACGTCAAATGATCGTGCGCCAGCAGGAAGACCGCATTCAGATCGGCGTGCTGGAAGACGGCGTGCTGGCCGAGCACTTCGTGTCCAAGACCCAGCAGGATTCGCTGATTGGCAACGTCTACCTGGGCAAGGTGCAGAACGTGCTGCCCAGCATGGAAGCCGCCTTCGTGGACATTGGACGCGGCCGTAACGCCGTGCTGTACGCCGGCGAAGTCAACTGGGATGTGGCCGCCCTCGAGGGCCAGCCACGCCGTATCGAGAACGCGCTCAAGGCCGGCGACTCGGTGCTGGTGCAGGTCACCAAGGATCCGGTGGGTCACAAGGGTGCCCGACTGACCAGCCAGGTCTCGCTGCCCGGCCGTTACCTTGTGTACGTGCCCGGCGGTTCGATGACCGGCATTTCGCGCAAGCTACCGGACGTGGAACGCCAGCGACTGAAGAAGATCCTGAAGGATCACCTGCCGGAGAACGCCGGCGTGATCGTACGTACCGCCGCCGAAGGTGCCAGCGAGGAAGAGCTGACCAACGACATCAACCGACTGCGCGCGCAGTGGGAGGGTATCGAATCCCAGGCCGGGTCCACCAAGACCCTGGCCCCGGAACTGCTGTACTCCGAGCCAGACCTGACCATCAAGGTGGTCCGCGACGTCTTCAACGAGGACTTCACCAAGCTCATCGTTTCCGGTGAACAGGCCTGGGACACCATCGAGGCCTATGTCATGTACGTGGCCCCGGATCTGATGGGTCGCCTGCAGAAGTGGGAAGAGTCCGAGGACTTGTTCGCGCACTTCCGGTTGGACGAGCAGATCCACAAGGCCCTCGACCGCAAGGTCTTCCTGCCCTCGGGCGGTTCGCTGGTGATCGACCGTACCGAGGCGATGACCGTGATCGACGTGAACACCGGTAAGTTCACCGGCTCGGGTGGCAACCTCGAGGAAACGGTGACCAAGAACAACCTGGAGGCGGCCGAAGAGGTTGTCCGCCAGCTGCGCCTACGGGATATCGGCGGCATTATCGTGATCGACTTCATCGACATGGTCTTGGAGTCGAACCGCGACCTGGTGCTGCGCCGTCTGGTCGAGTGCTTGGGCCGTGACCGCACCAAGCATCAGGTGGCCGAGGTCACCAGCCTGGGTCTGGTGCAGATGACGCGTAAGCGCATGGGTACCGGTCTGCTGGAAGTCTTCGGGGAAAGCTGCGAAGCGTGCGCCGGCCGTGGTGTCATCACTCATGAGGAGCCCGTCGAACACCGCAAGGCGTTCAATTCGCACGGTGAGGCGCAGTCCGGCAAGAAGAACTCCGAGAAGGGCGGCCGCTCCGAGCGCCGTCGCCGTCGTGGGGCCGAGCGCGAGGAAACCAAGCAGGTTGAGACACAGCCGCATGTCGACGAGCACGACGAGAAGTCCGAGGCGGCGCGGCACGCATTGGCAAATATTGCCGCAGCCTCGCACCTGAACGAGCACGAGGACGAGAACGGCGTGAAGATCGATGGGGAAGTGGTGCCGGTCTCCGGTGCGTCCACCGATCAGACCGAGCCGGTCAAGGATGTCGACGGTGCGCTGCAGGCGCTGCAACAGGCGCTGCCCGGATCCGCAGACGAGTCGGCACCGAGCGAACGTAAGCCACGTCGCCGCTCGCGCAAGCGGGCTCGCGGGGGCGCCGAGCAGCAGGAAGAGGCGCCGCAGAGCCAGCCACAGAGCGCTGAGGAGCCCGAAAGCGCGCCGCAGGCCCAGAAGCCAGCCAAGCGCAGTCGCCGGGCCACCAGTGCCCCGGCCGCTAGCTCCACTGATCAGCCGGTGCTCACCGGTCTGGCCATGCCTGCCTCGCAGGCACCGGCCGCCCAGACCGAGAACCCCGCTCCGCAGGAGGCAGCCCCGGCTGCCCCCGCACAGAAAACTTCCACGACGACGCCAAAGCGTCGCAGCCGTCGGGCCACTTCGGTCCAGGGCGATGCGACTGCCGAGGTTGTCGTGGCTGAGGTGTCCTCCGCTACCGGTTCGGTAGTTCAGATGGACGCCACCAGTAAGCGTGCCGACAAGCCCGCCGAACCGGCGAGCCAGCCGGTGATGTTCGGTGTGGGAGTGCCGGTACGCGAACTGAAATAGATGATCTCGGTCACGCTAGCCGTTGCGGGGCGGTTTGTATTTGCTACCGCACCGGCAACTAGCGTAATCTGGTTCATCGGTGCTAAACGCCAAGATCACGGATTTAAATCCGCTCGGCGTCAAGGCACAAGCGCATGAGAGCCCCGTGGAGACGCGGTATCGCAGCTCCGGGTTGATCTCTGCGCCGTAAGACAATGAAACGTCGAGTAGAAGTGAGTACCCACGTGGTGTACGCAATTGTCCGCGCTGGCGGCCACCAGGAGAAGGTTTCCGTAGGAGACCTCATCACCGTTGACCGTCTTCAGGCTGCCCCGGGCAGCTCCATCGAGCTTCCTGCCTTGCTGCTGGTTGATGGCGAGAAGGTTACCTCCGCCGCAGCCGATCTGGCCAAGGTTAAGGTCACCGCTGAGGTTGTAGAAAACCTTCGCGGTCCGAAGATCGTCATCCAGAAGTACAAGAACAAGACCGGTTACAAGAAGCGTCAGGGCTTCCGCTCTTCGCTGACCAAGGTCAAGGTCACCTCGATCGCCTAATTCGGGCGTTCGTAATATCCGTCAAATTTGTAGCGAAAGAGGCTCAATAGCATGGCACATAAGAAAGGTGCGAGTTCCACTCGCAACGGTCGTGATTCCAACGCACAGTACCTGGGCGTAAAGCGCTTCGGTGGCCAGGAAGTCAAGGCAGGCGAAATCATCGTTCGCCAGCGTGGCACCCACTTCCACCCGGGCGCCGGCGTCGGCCGCGGTAAGGACGACACCCTGTTCGCCCTCGCTGCCGGTGCAGTCGAGTTCGGCACCCGTCGTGGTCGCCGCGTTGTGAACATTGTGGAAGCCGCCTAATTCAGGCACAGGCAAACACGTAACACTTGAAGGGGTGGGCCGAGTATTCGGCCCGCCCCTTCAGTGCATTTATCAGTAGACTTGGTGCGAGAGCATTCGCAGGTCAGTCCAAGGAGAAGAGGGCCCCGTGGCCGCATTCGTAGATCGCGTAACTTTGCATGTCACCGCCGGTAATGGCGGACATGGCTGTGTATCGGTGCATCGTGAAAAATTTAAGCCACTCGGTGGCCCAGACGGTGGTACCGGCGGTAACGGTGGTGACGTGATCCTCAAGGTCGACCCACAGGTCACCACCCTGCTGGACTTCCACCACCTGCCGCACCGCAAGGCCGGCAACGGCGAGCCGGGCAAGGGCGGTTTGCGCCCCGGTAAGCAGGGTGAGGATCTGGTCCTCGGCGTGCCGATCGGCACCGTGGTCAAGAACCGCGAAGGCGAAATCCTGGCCGATATGGTGACCGTGGGCCAAGAATTCCTCGCTGCCGAAGGCGGTCAGGGTGGCCTGGGTAACGCCTCGCTGGCCTCGGATAAGCGCAAGGCACCGGGCTTCGCCTTGCTGGGTATTCCCGGACGCAGCCGCGACATTGTGCTCGAGCTCAAGACCGTGGCCGATGTGGCGCTGGTCGGCTTCCCATCGGCAGGTAAGTCCTCGTTGATCGCCGCGCTGTCCGCGGCACGCCCGAAGATTGCCGACTACCCGTTCACCACCCTCGTGCCGAACCTGGGTGTGGTGCAGGCCGGCGAGGTGCGCTTCACCGTCGCCGACGTCCCGGGCCTGATCCCCGGCGCCTCTGAAGGTAAGGGGCTTGGCCACGAGTTCCTGCGGCACGTTGAGCGTTGCGCAGCGATCGTGCACGTTCTGGACTGTGGCACCCTCGAAGCGGACCGTGATCCGCTGAGCGATCTTGAGGTGATCGAGCAGGAGCTGGCCGCCTATTCGGCCGATTCGACCTTCCACGGTAGCGATGGCAATGTGATCCCGCTCGTGGATCGTCCGAAGCTCGTGGCGCTTAACAAAGTTGACATGCCCGATGGCGCTGACATGGCCGAGTTCATGCGCCCAGAGCTCGAAAAGCGCGGATATCGCGTGTTCGAGATCTCAGCCCTTTCTCGTAATGGATTGCGGGAATTGTCCTTCGCCATGGCTGAATTAGTTGAACAAGCACGTGCGCAGCGTGAAGAAGCGGTGCAGGTCGTCACTCCTGAGGTGATTCGACCACGCTCGGTGAATAAGGCAGAATTTACTATTCGCCGTGAAGAGCAGAACCTCGAGCCGCTGTGGCGCGTCATCGGCGCGAAGCCGGAACGCTGGATTCAGCAGACCGACTTCCGTAACGATGAAGCCGTGGGTTACCTAGCCGACCGCCTCGCGAAGCTGGGTATCGAAGACCAGCTGTTCAAGGCTGGTGCGCGACCCGGCGATGCAGTGGTCATTGGTGCCGAAGATGATGCAGTGGTCTTTGATTGGGAACCGACCATGGTTGCCGGCGCCGAGCTACTCGGCTCACGCCGTGGCGAAGATGTTCGACTCGAAGACCGTTCGCGGCCAACCCGCGACCAGAAGCGCGCCGAATATCAGGAACGCCGAGAGGCGAAGGCCGCAGCGCGCGAAGAGCTGGAAGCCGAGCGTAAGGCCGGCATCTGGACCGAGTCTGTGAACGCCAAAGCGCGTGCACGTGCGAGGGACAACGAAAGCAAATAGGAAAGAAGACACGCAGTAATGGTGCGATCCGCCCGAGTTCCGTCCGTAATTTCTACAGCTAGTGATTTGCCAAAGGCCAAGCGTCTGGTCGTCAAGGTGGGATCCTCCTCACTGACCACCGTCAACGGAGGCATTTCAACCGATCGACTGAACTTCTTGGTGGATTCCCTGGCGCCACTGGTGGCAGGGGGCACCGAACTGGTCTTTGTCTCCTCCGGCGCCATTGCCGCAGGCTTGCAACCACTGGGTTTCGAGCGGCGGCCGAAAGACCTAGCGAGCCAGCAGGCCGCCGCTGCCGTAGGGCAGGGCCTGCTGCTGGCGCAGTACACCAACGCCTTCAACAAGCACGGGGTGCAGGTCGCCCAGGTTCTGCTCACCGCCGATGACCTCACGCGCCGCCAGAGCTACGGCAACGCCTTCCGGACGCTGAACCGCCTGCTGAACATCGGCGGGGTGCTGCCGATCGTGAACGAAAACGACACCGTGGCCACCCACTCGGTGCGCTTCGGCGACAACGATCGCTTGGCGGCCCTGGTTGCTCACATGCTCAAGGCCGATGCCTTGCTATTGTTCTCCGACGTCGACTCGGTGTACGACGCCCACCCGAATGAGGGTGGTACCCGTATTTCCGAGGTGGCTCACCCGGATGAGCTAGAAGATGTCGACTTGGGCACCGCAGGGGCCGCAGGCGTCGGCACCGGTGGCATGATCACCAAGGTCGAGGCCGCGACCATCGCCTCGGACGCCGGCATCCCGGCGCTGGTGACCAGTACCGCAAATGTGCGCCGTGCATTGGCCGGCGAAGATGTGGGCACCTGGTTTGCCGCGCGCGGTACCCGCCGCAGCGCGCGAGCCGTCTGGTTGGCCCACCTGGCCAGCACGAAGGGCAAGATCATCATCGACCGTGGCGCGGTCAACGCGCTGCGCACCGGTGAGAATTCGTTGCTGGCCGCAGGTATTACCGGTGTCGAGGGCAACTTTGAAGCCGGCGCCGCGGTGGAAATCTGCGATGCGCAGGGTAAGGTCATCGCCCGCGGACTGGTCAATTTCGGCAGCGATGAGCTGCCGCAGATGTTTGGCCGTTCCTCCATCGAACTCGGCGAAGAACTGGGCGAGGACTACGTCCGTTCGGTCGTCCACGTCGACGACTTGGCCTTGGTGTAGGGGGAATCACTACAATGGACACTATGAGTCTTGACACAACCGCAACCGGAAAGACCCACATGACCGACGTTACCCAGGCCGTACACCACCACGCCGACCAGGCTCGCAACGCATCGCGCGTGCTGGCCCGGGCGGACCGCGATTGGAAGGATCTGGCCCTGCGCCGGATCGCCGAACGCCTCGATTCGAACCGCGCAGCGATCCTCGCGGCCAACGCCAAGGACCTTGAAGCCGGTCGCAACAATGGCACGTCCGACGCCTTGCTCGATCGCCTGAAGCTGACCGACGATCGCATTGACGGTTTGATCGCCGCGCTGCATGAGCTGGCTGGCCTGCCCGACCCCGTGGGCGGTTTTGTCCGCGGTGAAACCCTGCCCAACGGCCTGCGGATGCGTCAGATCAGCGTCCCGATGGGCGTCGTTGGCGCGATTTACGAGGCCCGCCCCAACGTCACCGTAGATATCGCCGGTTTGGCGTTGAAGAGCGGCAACGCGGCGCTGTTGCGCGGCGGTAGCGCGGCACTGCACTCCAACCAGACGCTGATCGCCATCATTCGTGATGCCCTGGAATCCGTCTCGCTACCGCGCGACGCCGTGGTCTCCATGGACGAGTACGGGCGTGAAGGCGCTGCGGCCATGATGGAAGCCCGCGGCAAGATCGATGTGCTGATTCCGCGTGGCGGCCGTGAGCTGATCCAGCGCGTGGTCACCACCGCCCGAGTCCCGGTCATTGAAACCGGCGAAGGCAATGTGCACATCTTCTTGGACGAGTCGGCCGACACCGAGATGGCCGTGGATATCCTGCTTAACGCCAAAACCCAGCGTCTGAGCGTGTGCAACACGGTCGAAACGCTACTTATCGACGCCAAGGCTCAAGCCGGTTACGCGGTGCTCGAGGCGCTGCACAACGCCGGCGTGCGTTTGCACGTCGATCCTCGCGCCGCGGAATTGGCCGGATCCTTGCCGACCGTGGAAGCCGGGGAAGAGGACTGGGCTAACGAGTACCTTGACTCGGATATTGCGGTCAAGGTGGTCGACGGTATCGACGAGGCCATGGAGCACATCCGTCGCTACTCCACCGGTCACACCGAGGCGATTATCACCAACAATCTGGCTCGTTCGGAGCGTTTCATTGCCGAAGTCGATTCGGCTGCGGTCATCGTGAACGCCTCCACTCGTTTCACCGACGGCAGCCAGCTGGGGTTGGGGGCCGAGGTTGGTATTTCCACGCAGAAGATGCACGCCCGCGGCCCCATGGGGCTGAAGGAACTGACCACTACCAAGTGGATCGTCCAGGGCGATGGACACGTGCGGAAATAGTTTCTGATCTACCTTTTCGGTAGGATGTAGAAGAATCAATTAAGTTCATTCCGGCCGCGGCAGCTCGCCCGGTTGGAAGGCTAGCGTCTGGAGAATATGTTGAACGCGCTGATCCTTGCTACCGAAGCGGCATCCGAAGGCTTGCCAAGCGAGACTTGGGCACTGCTGATTGGCGGTGGCATCTTTGTTACTTTGATGATCCTGCTGTTGATCACCGTGTCCTACACCAACGTTGGCAATCGTCACGACGTCAAGGACGAACCGCACGACACCCACCGTCAGTTCAAGGTTCACGAACCTAAGCACTAACTTGGCGGACTCCAAGCAGCTCAAGAACCGCCCATTACGCCTCGGCGTAATGGGCGGTACTTTTGATCCCATCCACAACGGTCACCTCGTGGCGGCGAGCGAAGTTGCCGCCGAGCTCGACCTGGATGAGGTAGTTTTCGTACCAACCGGCATGCCTTGGCAAAAGTCGGACCGGGAAGTCACCAGCCCGGAACATCGGTACCTCATGACGGTCATCGCCACCGCATCCAACCCGCGTTTCACCGTAAGCCGCGTGGATGTCGATCGCGAGGGCCCCACATACACCCGTGACACCCTGCTGGATCTACGCAGTGAACGCCCGGATGCCGAGCTTTTCTTCATTACTGGTGCCGACGCCATGAGCAAGATCATGAGTTGGCGGCATATTGACGAGCTTTGGGACCTCGCGCATTTCGTGGGAGTGACCCGCCCCGGGCATTCGCTACCGGAGATGGAAGAGTTGAAGGCCAAGTCGATCTCGCAGCTAGAGATTCCGGCACTGGCCATCTCGTCCACGGATTGCCGGCAGCGCGTTGAGCAGGGAAAGCCCGTCTGGTATCTGGTGCCAGACGGTGTGGTGCAGTACATTGCAAAATACGGGCTTTATACCGAGTCGTAGCCACACACGACCCAGCCCTTCAAGGCATAATTCTTAGGTAAGGGTGACGGGTTGTCTACGCGGTCGGGAGAAGGACAGGATGAGCGATAACACGCAGCCGGCTTCAAGCCGGCGTGCTCTGCGTGAAAAGCGGCGAGCCGAAATGGAAGCGCTGCTGGCCAGCAGCGAGGCCGAAAAGAAGGCTCGTAGCCAAGCCGAGGAGTCCGTCAAGGACGAAACTCCAGAGCCTAAGGCCACCGAGAAAACCCCCGACAGTGCGCCCAAAAATGAGACCCCAGCGGCGCCAGCCAGCGAAGAGCAACTGGGGGAGCGCGCCTCTCGGCGACGGGCCCGCGACCGTGAGGCCTTGCGCGAACGTCGTCGGCTGCAGGAAGAAGTGGGTGCACTCACCAGCCATCAGCCCACGGTGGCTCCCGCCGATGAGCCCAAACCGCTAACTCGTCGCCAGCTACGTCTGCAGGCACTAGCCGAGCAAGGTAAGGCCGAAGCGCCCAAGGCGCAGGAGAGCAAGCCTGCCGCTTCCTCCAAGAAGCCTGAGGCGTCGGACGCGGAACCCGAAACTACCGTGATGAGCGTCGAGGAGGCCCTTGCCGCACGTCGTGCCCACGGGACCACTCCACCACCTATCGACCCGAAGCTCTTGGGCGACGACGATAGCGATATCGACCTCGAAGTCCTAGCCCATCAGCGTGAAATGGCAGCCCGCGCGGCGATTATTTCTCGCCGAGCCGCCGAACGTGAACGACTACGCGTCGAGAACGCCAAGGCTGGCAAGGACGACGAATCACTCTCCGATCCGTTTACCGGGGCCATGGGCAATATCCGTGAAGCCGAAGAGCGCATCGCGCGTACCGGAGTGTTGGGGCCGAAAACCGAAAGTGTCTCGTTGACCGTTGCCGGTCAAGAGGCAAAGGACGCGGAGAAGAAGACCGAATCCAAGCCCGCCGACAAGGCCCAGTCCGAAAAGACCGAGTCCAAGGACTCGGCAGCAGCAAAGTCGACGGCGAAACCCGCCGACAAGCCAGCGCCGAAGCCTGCACCTAAGCCCGCGGCGAAACCCGCGGCGAAACCCGCAGCGCCGGCCCCGGCCGCAAAGAAGAACACTCCGGCAAAGCCAGCTAGCGATAAGGGCGCATCAAACGCCAAGAAGCCAAGCGCTGCGCCTAAGCAACCCGCCAAGGCTCCTGCGGCCGATAAGCCAGTAGGGAAAAAGCAGGCGGCAGCGCCAGCGGCCCCGCGGGATATCGAGATGCCTCGCCTAGAGGCGGTCAACGCTCACGGTCTCGATCCACTGGATGTGCAGACCCAAGGTGTGCGTCGAGCCAACAACATGCTTATTACCATGATTGCCGCGCTCTCGGTCGGCGGCGTCGCGCTGATTGCCGGAATCGTCATGCTGATCAATGCTCTCTCTTAAGCACTGATCACTTAAATCACTCGTCATTGAATCAAAAGGAGAGACTCACCTATATGGGAGCTCACGCAGACTCTATTGCCCTAGTCAAGGTGGCCGCCTTGGCCGCCGCAGAGAAGAAGGCAGAAAATCAGGTTGCTCTAGACGTAGCCGAGCGTCTGGGTGTAACCGACGCCTTCTTGATCGTCTCCGGAGGATCTGAGCCTCAGGTAAACGCCATCGTGGATGAGATCCACGCAAAGGTCCTCGAGGAATTCGGGATTCGACCGGTCCGCCGCGAAGGCTTCGGCCAGGGGCGTTGGGTGCTATTGGACTACGGTGACGTTGTGGTTCACGTACAGCACCAAGAAGACCGCGTTTTCTATGCGCTGGAGCGTCTGTGGGCGGATTGCCCGGTCATTGAACTGCCTGCAGAGGTCACCGAAAGCCACTAGTGGCAGCGGATTTGCATTGCGCGCAGGAGCTCATATATAGTTATTGAGTTGCCTGATCAGGGTAGCAAATCCTTCTGGGGGTATGGCGCAGTTGGTAGCGCGTCTGCATGGCATGCAGAAGGTCAGGGGTTCGAATCCCCTTACCTCCACAAAATGTGTCTTACGGGAACACGCAACATCGAAAGGTGTTGTGTGTTCCCGTAAGTCGTTTCTGCCCTCGTGCTCATCTTCTGCTCCCGCGTCGTCACCGTCGCCGGTGCTTTCGCTTTCGCTTTCGCGGATGATGGTGGCGAACGGTTCGGCCGGCCTCGGGCGTAATTGCTCGTCGTCGGTGATGTCGAGGCAGGCAAAGAACTCCTATTTTGCCAACCTGCGATCGGCGTCGCCGGATCTGGCGTAGGCGTGGTGCGAGTCTGTGAGCAACCGTAGGCTGTCGTGGAGGGACACCCGCCTCACGTGAACGCCACGGACGCGAGCCGCACCGGGCAGCAGGCCCTCGCCGGAAATGAGACGCTAGGTGTTTTCACACCTGCTGAGGCGGTGCAGCGCATCCAACAAACTCGCGCAACCGAGCAAGCGGCAACGACATCTCGACCCTTCCCACGTGCTCGACCGCGGTCCCAGCCACGGCAGGCCGTCTCCGGGGCGGTGACCACCCTCCGGAAATTAGGCATTTGATCAAGCGAGCGATAAGTGCGTCTCGCACGAACGATGCGCCTTCAACGCCGCCGTAGTTGGCCGTAAATCGCACATGGACCACGTTCATCCCCGCGAGACCCAACACGCAGTGAGGTCGTGGGCCTGATCGGCGGCCGAAATTCCCGCGGACGCTTCCGAGTCAGCCGTGTGTCGGCGTGCGAGTTATTGTGCTTAAGGTGAGTCAGCGGTGATGCCCGTCGCCTACGCGTCGGAGATCCGGTCCCGACCGAGATGCTCGACCTGAGCCGTCTAGTTCAGGCGTTCCTCGTCGCTCACGCCCCGTCAACAGGCGTCGTAGCGTGCGTAGGCTCAAATCCTATGGCCCCCGTAAGATTGATGACGAAGCTGGCCCCCATTCGGCTAGTGAAGTCTCGTGACCGTCGAAGGAGCAGGCAATGACTGATCAGGAACTGGGCGCAGGTAAGACCTGCTTCGTCGTGACGCCTATCGGCGACGCGTTAGCTCCGCTCGGCACTGATGGACGCATGGCTTACGAGCGCGCCCTCGAGATGTGGTCCAAGGTCTTTTCACCAGCATGCGAGCAATTCGGGTTGCAAGTTGTACGCGCCGACAAGATCGCGGATCCCGGTGAGCTCCCTGACCAAATCTTCACCTACTTGCGCGACGCCGAGATCGTTGTTGCCGATGTAAGTGGTGGAAACCCGAATGTGATGTACGAGTTGGGGCTGCGGCACAGCAAACACGCGATTACTCTTCAGGTCGGTGAGTATGGGCGGCTACCTTTCGATGTGCAGTCAATCCGAACCATTCAGTTCACCCGCAACGAGATGGGGCTTATTGAAGCAAGGAATGCACTGACCGAAGCGTTGCGAGTAGCGCTTACAACGGGGCCAACGAAGCTACGTGCGACGGATGTATTCACTGATGGGGATGGCGGCAAGGTTGACCCCGCCGCCGACGCTGCTCGCTCACTGGATACCGAAGACGGCCAGACAGTGCTTGATGAGCCGGGGTTGCTTGAGGTGATGGCAGCCGGGGAGACTGCGATCAGCCACGTCTCGGAAGTGCTTAATAATGCGCAGGAGTGCATCGTGGAAATTAGCGAGGTGACTAAATTCGCTGCGGAGCGAGCTCAGTCACCGCAGGTTACTTCCAAAGGATTCACGGGCAGACTTCTGGTCATGAGGGACCTCGCCAAAGAACTCGACCCGCTCGCGAAGAGTCTCGACGCAGCTGGCGAGGCCTTCGCGACCGATATCGATCTAATGGACGCGATGATCAAGAACGTTCTTGCCCGCGCAGGTGAAGAAGACTCATCAGAGGTGGAAGTATTCCTAGGACAGCTGGACGGCCTTCTCGACGCATCAGAGGAAGGCGCAGAGGGAATCATCGGCATGCGAACGAGCGTCAAGAACAACCGCGACCTTTCGCGTGATATTCGACCGGTCATGGATTCGATTGTTCGGTCTCTCGACAGGTTCATTGCCAGCATTCAAGTGATGCTGAGTTGGCGTGACGGAATAGACGAAGCTCGGCAACTGCTTCGTGCTAGAGCGAACTAGTCATACCTGCATCCATCCCGTACACCTGCAAGTACTTCTTGCATGTGCTTCAACTGTTTCCGCAGCATCTCCTCACGGCGCCTTAAAATTTTGACTTTAACCCTATACCTGTGTCGGAGTCAGCACCGTTTGTATCTTCTGCCTCATTCGGGCTCGCCTCGTCCTCATGTTCTCGCATGGATTCGGTGTAGACCCGCCGTTCCTCCCAAAGGCCATTGCAAGTCGTGGTGCTCATCTTGCACAGTCTCGACCTTGACGAGTTGGCCGTCTATATCCGCGTTACAACGGGGCTCCCCGCGAAGTTCGTTATATGCCCTGCGGCTGTGGTCGTGCCTGGAAGACCTTCGCCCACACCGTCCCGCGGTGAATCCTGTACTGCCTCGCGAGCGAGGGTACGCTGACGCCGTCCGCACGGGCGGTTCGTATAGCGTCCACTTCCTCATCCGCGAGACGTGTTCGAGGTCGTATCTTCGGCTCCGTCGATGCACCGATCAGCGGATCGTCCGGCTCTCCGGCAGGGTCGGCAACCCCGTGGATACGTTGATTCCACGCGGAATCAAGCCTCTCAATCCGTGGCCGCCTGTTCCCGCAGCGCTTCATTACTTCTACAAATGTAATGTCTCGGGACTTTGTTTAGGATGATGTCCCGAGACATTAGTTTTTAACCAGATGCCTACTCAGCGACGTAAGTGTGTTTCTGAGGCCATCTATTGTTGCCCCCAAGGGTGGCCAGCCGACTTTTTCGTGTTTTCTCTAGCGCGACCTCTGGCGTTGATCTAGGTGATCATTAATATATGGCCCGTGCTCTACGCTGTCGCGCCTGGCCGACCATTGTTTGCGGGACCTACCGCGTCGTCTTTTCATATTGCGCGCCCCCGTATGGCTACCAGAAGGCCTTGAGAAGCTCCTGACCGCTAGTTTTAGGGGAACCACCTGCAGCGGATTGCTGCTCACGAAATGGGCAGGTATCGA
This sequence comes from Glutamicibacter endophyticus, assembly GCF_048457885.1. Lineage (NCBI taxonomy): Bacteria > Bacillati > Actinomycetota > Actinomycetes > Micrococcales > Micrococcaceae > Glutamicibacter > Glutamicibacter endophyticus. The sequence goes on along the minus strand of NZ_CP174200.1, from coordinate 1,965,519 downwards.
CTCTTTTAGGTCAGATGACAAATTCTTTCTTGCGGCCTGTTAGGGGGCCATTGTCCGGTGAGGCTCGCGTATGAACGGTGTCCTTGGACATTGTTGATTGGTTGGGTGGGTGAAGGGTGTCGCAGGTCTATATGGCTGGTGGTGTGTTTGTGGGTGGGTTCTTCCATGGTGAAGGATGTCCTGAGACCACACACTCGGAGATTTCACCGGCGTCAGCGGCCGGATCGGAGAAGGCGGGCAGGGGGGAACCTCTGCAGTTGGCAGGGCTTGATGTCCCGGAGGTGCGCGATCGACACCCTCAAAGTGTCTGTGGTGGGAGCTAGCATGGACAGCACAGTCAGAGGCGAGGAAGCGAAGTTCATGAGTGCACAGCAGTACCGGAATCAGTTCAATAATAAGCGCAAGCAACGCGTTGATGCCGAGAAGAAGGCCGGTGAATACCGGAGCAAGGAGTCGAAAAAGCGCGCTGAAGCTGCCAAAGCACGTCAGGTCGTCACGAAGACGCAGAGCGAGAGCACTCAGCGCAGCAAGCTTCGCGAAGCCGAACGTAAGGAGAAAGAAGCCGAGTCCGCCGGTCGTGAGGCGAACAAGTGGCAGACCACGGCGGCCCGATACGCGAAAGCGGAGGATGAGCTTCAATCGAAGGTCGCACGGGCAGAGCAGACCGAGGCTAACGCTGCGGAGCGACGACGAAAACGCGATCAGCAACTTGCTGATCGACGTGCCAGCGCCGCTCGCGGCGAGATTGAGAATCGATTGAAAGGCGCAGAGTCGGCCATCAACAACGTGATACGACAGCTCCCGGCGCCGCGCGTCGAAAGGCTTCGTGTTCTCATCCTTGGTGCCTCGGCGGAAGGAGACTCGCGTGTCGGGCGAGAGCAGAAGCGAATCCGCGCCGCGGTTGAATCGGCGCTTCATCGTGACGCGATCGAACTTGATGTCCGCCCAGCAGCAACGACTGCTGACCTTCTTGATGGGATTACCAAATTCCGTCCCCACGTTGTGCATTTCTCCGGACACAGTGATGAGAACCTCATTGTGTTTGAAGATGAGCAGGATCTCCATCATGAAGGCATCGTGGTGACTGCCGGTGCATTCTCCAAAGCGGTTCAAGCCACAGATCTGCCGCCGTTGCTGGTTGTGCTCAACTCGTGTAACTCAGCCGCTCAGATCGACGGCCTTATCGCGCAGGTGGTGCCGTTCGCGATTGGGATGGCAGACACGATTGACGACGTCGATGCGATCAATTACGCGGCGCAGTTCTACGCGGCGGTTGCGAACGGCCAGTCGATCAAGGCGGCCCACTTGTCCGGGCAGGCAGCCCTCGAACTTGCTGGGCTTGACGGCGCTGATCTTCCGACGCTTGCGTGGGCAGCCGAAGTTGACCCATCGGACGTGGTGCTCGTCAAGCCGACCTGAACCATTTCACTCACACCACGAGACACAGCGGGAGAACGACGGTGAGGTCGTCTTTTTGGGGCTGGACATCGCGGTACTCGGCGGTCTGGAAAGCGTCCTCAATCTGGTCGATGTGATGTTGTCGGCGTAGCGCCGAGGAAGTCTCGCAGCCGGACGAAATCGATGAGTGTGGTTGTTTCGGGATCAACCCGCGCGATCGTATACGCAGCCGGGCGAGAATCCATGGTACATCGGGAGGGCGGAACGGTAATGTACGGCCCGTCGCTATGGAAGTCGATCCCGGTGCGTGCTACCGGCTGAGATCGCCGCATTCACTACACTGTGGCTGGCCGATAGGCGTGCATGCCCCGAACTGGTGCGCATCAGCAACTTCCAGCCGTCCACCAAACCTGCCCGGGAGGCGCGGGCGATGGAGGCGTACCGTTGACCGGGCCGTGCACATCTACGATTTGCATGTCCGAGGCGGCACCGGTGGGAACTCCGATGTTCGACTACGGGATTACTTGCCACCAAACCTCGGACTGGACCACATCGGTATTGGGCTCACGGAAGCCGTGTGCCTTGAGCGGGCACATCCCACTGGAAGCGTACAGGACCACCGGGACGCTGGGGGTGGAGCGGATCACCAAGCGTGCGCTGCCCTAGTTGAAAACCGCCGCCGTTGGGCTCAGCTACACCGGTTACATCCCGATGGCTGGGGGTCTCAGTAGCTGATGCACTAGCGTGGTACGTCGTCCGCGCCAGCTATGAATCTGCATCTATTCAAGAATCATTTCTTCAAGGCCATCCGATTCGGTGGTATTGGACGGGCTCTTCGTGCCCGGGCATGTGCTCGTCTCGAAACGTTTCGGTCTGGGAATTACCCGCTCGCACAGCTTCCCGACCTGGGGACGGAAAACTTGTGGCCGTCGCGCAACCAGCACGTGCAGTTTCCTATCTTGTGCTCGGCTCACCCGCGCTCGACGCATTGTCGTGGCCTGTGTATGCACTTGGTTTCACGGTGGTCGCCGCGATTATCTTGCGCACACCCAATGACGCGGGGCCGCTTCCACCGTTGCCCGCCCGCTGGGAGAATTGCCGATAATGAAGGTGATCAGCAACTGGTGAACACAGGGCGGATTTGCGCCGAGGAGGCAGGTATAGACCCGACCGGCGAGTCACTGAGGGGGAGCGATACCCACTATCGAGTCACGAGCACCAGCAGTAGCATGCTGGTATGTGCCGCAATATACATAATCTGCATAACTTCGAGCCGGCCGCGACAGCCGAAGAGGTGCACGCCGCCGCCTTGCAATATGTACGAAAGATCGCCGGGACGACGAAGCCGTCGAAAGCCAATCAGGAGGCCTTCGACCGCGCCGTAGGCGAGATCGCGCATGCGACGCAGCATCTGCTCGATGATCTGGTGGCTACGCGTCCGCCGAAGAATCGCGAAGAAGAAGCCGCGAAAGCACGTGCCCGCGCTGTCGCTTCCGGACGGTACCAATAGTAGCGCCATGGCTATCTCCTTTAGAAATCGAGCGGAAGGAACAAGGTCATGGTTCACGTGGCCCTGACTGCGGCGCTGGTCCTGTTTGCCGTCCTTGGAATCTTTCAAGTCTTAGTTGCACTCGGCTTACCCTATGGACGCTTCGTCTGGGGCGGTCAGCATCGCAGACTGCCACCAAAATTGCGCGTCGGTAGCCTCATCGCAGTGCTGCTTTACGTCGGTTTCGCCGCACTACTGTCGAGTCGCGCCGGCGTGCTGCCCGGAGGCGAGTCGCCCGTTGTACGAGTTTTGACGTGGGTGCTGTTCGCATATCTCGTTATTGGTGTCGGCATGAATGCCATCTCGCGCAGCCCTTCCGAGCGGTGGACGATGACGCCGACCACCGTCGTTCTTGCCCTCGCAACCTTGGTCATAGCCCTAAACTAATGCGTTTACACCCGCGAGATGGCCGGTGGGTGGTGTGTAGCGGCGCGGCACCGTCTTGACGGGGCCGTGTTGCTTGCCGTCTATGGCTCTCGGGTCTAGCGTGGGCCGTGGGACTACGCCGACCGGAACAAAGGGGATAGCCGTGGGGATTGTTTGTTGTGACGTTACGGTCTCGTTAGATGGATTTGTGGCTGGACCCGAGCAGTCACGAGAGGAGCCGCTGGGGATCGGCGGTGAAGAATTACACCGTTGGATGTTCGAGCGCCGCGAGGAGAATCTCGCTGAAGTTGAGGCCATCGTCGATGCGGGTGCGTTCATCATGGGACGCAACATGTTTGGTCCGGTACGTGGAGTGTGGGATGAGATCTGGCGCGGCTGGTGGGGCGATGAACCGCCATATCATGCCCCGGTATTCGTCTTGACGCACCATGAACGGGAACCGATCCCAATGCGCGGGGGCACCACGTTCTATTTTGTCACCGGGGGAGTGCACGAAGCCCTAGAGCGCGCACGTGAGGTGTCTCCGGAACGCAATATCGCCGTGGCCGGTGGGGCACAAACCATCAACCAATTCCTTGCCGCTGGCCTATTGGACGAACTGCGCCTGCATATTTCGCCAATTCTCCTCGGCGCCGGGGCACGCCTCTTTGATGAGGTTCCCTTGATCGATGCGGTACCGATTCATTCACGGGCCGATCCGCTCGTCACCCATTCGACGTACAGGTTTCCCAAAAAGCACGGAGAATGAAGTGTTCTGATTCTGGGACAGAGAATTTGCTCGTCCCCAAGATGCGGACTTCCCGGCCGTGGGGCAGGCATCACGTAGGATCGAAACAGCATCTGAAGCATTGGAGTATCTATGTCCCCTGGACCGCATCGGCCGCGGCACGAACTGGGCCGCAAAGCCTCGCCGACCACGTCCACGGCGGTGTCCCCGGTCTTTCGTTGTGTTGAGAACGGACAAATGACCGAGCGGCCCGAAGTGACCACGGCGAATGAGGCTCTGACCTATGCGGCGGCCGGTACTCATCGGATGGCCTTGTCCCTCTATCCAGCGCCGACCCACGAGGATATCCATGCGCTCATTGCGGCGTGGCAGCTGCACCCGGTATTGGCCGATGATTTGCTTCACGCCCGGCAGCGTCCCAAGCTCGAACGCTATGGGGATGTCGTTTTTCTGGTGCTGCGCTCCGCGCGGTATATCGACGAGTCCGAAGAAGTCGAATTCTCGGAATTCCATATCCTGATGCGCCCTAACGCTCTTGCGGTGCTTTGCCAAGATCGGCGCTGGATCGACGGAACGCGCGGGGAAGCGTTGGAGGCCAGCGTGGCCGAGGGAGTCGCTGGAGGTACCCGCACCGCACTGGCCGATGACGCGCGGCTCGGTCTAGGGCCCGAAGCGGTGCTCTACCGGCTACTCGACGAGATGGTCGACGGCTACCAGCCTGTGCTCCAAGGCTTGGGCATCGATAAGGAGCAGGTCGAACGGCAGGTCTTTAGTGGGGATGCTGCCGTGGCCGAACGTATTTACCGGTTGAGTCAAGAAGTCATCGACATGCAACATGCGACGATGGCCATGCTCGAGGTGGTGCGGGGGATTCGTAGCGGTTTTGAGAAGTACAACGTTCCCGAACAGTTGCAGGCCTATTTACAGGACGTCCTGGACCACTTGAAGCGTGCCAATGTTCAAATTGGCGAATATCGCGAGGCGCTGAGCCAGATCTTGAGCGTCAACGCCACGTTGGTGGCACAAAGGCAAAACGAGGACATGAAGAAGATCTCCGGATGGGCTGCCATTCTCTTCGCACCTACGCTCATCGGCGCCATCTATGGCATGAACTTCGACCACATGCCCGAACTGCACTGGGCCTTTGGCTACCCGGCAGCCCTGATCGTCATGCTGGGTTTCACCGTGACCCTCTTTGTCGTGTTCAAGCGACGTAACTGGTTCTGAGTAGAGCAATGGCGCAACCAAAGGTCGACTTCAAAAAGATCCTGCCCGGTTATCAGGCGTCCGTTGGGAGCCCGACGTTGATCACCACGGCCCCGACCCGATACTTCGTGGTTGACGGCTCCGGCGACCCGAATACGGCCGAGGATTACCGGCAGGCGTTGCAGGCGCTGTATCCCGTGGCATATGCTCTCAAGTTCGCCAGCAAAGACCGCGGGCAAGATTATGTGGTGCCACCGCTCGAGGGGTTGTGGTGGGCCGAGGATATGGATTCGTTCACACGACGGCGCGACAAGTCGAAATGGCAGTGGAGCATGATGCTACTGATTCCCTCATGGATGACTGACGCCGATGCTCAAGCAGCGATCCAGCGGGTAGCGCACAAATCCTCGCCACCCGAGGCGGTGCACCGGGTACGGGTCGTGGAACTCGATGAAGGTCAGTGCGTCCAGGCCTTACACCTTGGACCGTACGATGATGAAGGACCGTTGCTCGAGCACATGCACCACGAATTCATCCCACAACATGGCCTCGAGCTCACTGGACGACACCACGAGATCTATTTGAGCGATCCGCGGCGAGCTGCGCCAGAGAAACTACGCACCATATTGCGCCAACCCGTGCGTAGATCGACCTGATACGGCCCTTACGTGGATCACCGAGAGAAGACCGACGTTGGATACCGAGCGAAGAGAGCATCAGATGAACTCACGAACCGAGCTCACACCGGAAAGTACCGTTGCTCAGGTGCAGGCGGCATTGGCCGACGCTGCCGACGAGAAGATTCTCGCCGTGAATCTCAAACATGGCAACAACATTGCCGTGAACCTCGGAACCGTTCGCGCCATTGCCAAGTCGTTGAAAAGCAACCACGAGCTAGCCGGCGCGCTGTGGGCATCGAAGGACCCCACAACGCGGCTAGTGGCGATTTTGATCTGTAAACCGCGGCTATTTACGCTCGAAGACCTCGACCGGTGGCTCCGTGAGGAACCCACCCCCAAAGTGCAAGACTGGCTTCTGAGTTACGTCGTGAAAAAATCAAGGCTCTTGGAACAGGCCCGCCAGTCGTGGATTGCGGACCCTACGCCAGAGGTAGCGAGTGCCGGATGGGAATTGACCGCCTTTCAGGTCGCTAAGGCTCCCGACGTGCTGGACCTACCAGTCCTGTTGGACACAATCGAAGCACAGATGAAACACGCACCCGAACGGTTGCAGTGGGCGATGAACAACACCCTTGCGGCCATCGGCATCGAATGCGAGCCACTGCGCGAACGCGCGGTTCGGATCGGTCATGAACTAGGCGTACTCGCCGACTATCCCACGCCGCCGGGGTGCACCTCACCGTTTGCCCCGGTGTGGATTGAGGAAATCGTCGCGCGGCGTGCCGCCCAGCAAGCCGGATAGGGGACGGGACTTACTCGGCGGGTCTCGGCATACCCCACCCCTTCATTGCTTGGACCCAAGGGCTCACGGAAACTGTGGAACCGTCGAGTATGTCGAGGGTCTGTCGCTCTCCGTTGGTAATGAGCGGCACGTCTACGTGCAGACCTTGTTCCGTGGTCCGTACCTCAAGTCTCGTGGTGACGTCAGGATCCAGCGTGGTGGAGGCCGCGGACCATTTCACCGCGGACATCGCCGATTCTCCGGCCGGGATCGCGATTCTTTCGGCCAAGACGTTGGGCATCGGTTCGAGGGTGACGTCTTTCTGCAAGTTTCCCTCGGTATTGATGAAACGGATATCTGGTGTGCCCTCGAGCGCGCAGGTTCGAGAGGAAACATTCTGCACGTTCAGTTGTAGAAATCGTGACCCGGCGGCCGCATCGGAACCGGCCGGAGCCACGACGAGATCCTGGTCGGTGCAGTCCGGTGCCCGTTGATCCTGCGGCCACGGGGTGACTCCTTCGGGTGCTACGACGGGCTTGGGAATCAAATGTGAGGGCTTCTTATCGCCGAGCCAGCCCTCGGCGAGTACCTCATAGGACGGGCTGAAGAGGATGAAAGGCAGCGGGTCGGTGCGCAACGGCCGGTGGTCTATCAGCCACCGTTCAAGTTCCTCGTGCTTACTCGCCGAACTATTTTCGGCCAGGTTCACACTGAGTGTGGAAGGGTCCATTCCGGCGGTTGCCACGGAATCCAGGCCTGCCACCTCGAGAAACAACTTGAGCTTTTCAAGGTCGGGTTCACCCCCGACGGTGTACCGCAGGCTGTTGTCGGTGGTGCGTAATTCGACCTGAAAATGTTTCGCGTACGCGAGTTCAGCGAGGCGGCCGAGTGTGGCGGCGTCGGATACTTCGGCAGAGTTGGCGTGGACGTTGATAGCCCCGGCCTGCATGAGGACAAAGGACTGTCGAACCTGCTGATCGCTGTCTTCGTTCAACGCGACGTCGAGTACCGGCCGCGGCTCGCCGGGGGTGACTCCAGCATTTACTTCACCATGCCAAGCGATATTCCGGTCGGACGTGAAAGCATTCGCGAGGAGATAGTAGATCTGCTGCGCCGTGGACCCGGCCCGTTCTGGCGGAAGATTTTCGTCGAGAACGGCCGTGACCGAAAACAAGAGAGAGTCTTCGTCCAGTCCATCGTGTGAAAGTACGTCGGTACTCGTAGACAGGTCCCGAACCCCATCCAAGGAGCGGGCCTGGTCGAGGGAATCGCAGATCTCGGGGTGTTCTTGGCAAAGGCTATTCACGCTAGGGGTCGTACACCCAAGTATGGGCAGTGCCAGAAGACAGGTAAGCGCTAAGGTGCGACAACCACGTAAGTTCATGGCTTCACGCTATCAAGAAGAATGTGGCTATGACCGGGTACGAGAAAATCCCCCGTTCGAATCATTGGGTCGAACAGGGGATCTTCTGTGCGATGAGCTGGTGTCAGACTAGCGCCGCGCCTCAACGCCGTCGCGAAGGAACAACTTAGAGACGATCCACAGCACGGCGGTGAGACCACCGGTGAGCAGCAACTGGGTACGTGCCGTGGCATCGGTCATCGCAATGGCCACGATGGCCGCCATCGCCGCGATTGTCGCAATGGAGAGGTATGGGAAGCCCCATAGCTTCATCGGTAGGGTCTCACCGTTACGCTCGGCTCGTCGCCGCAAAATGAACTGAGTGACCGCGATGAATGACCAAATCACGATGATCGTGGAGCCGACCACGTTGAGCAACATCGGCATCACCGCATCCGGCCAGATCCAGTTCAGTCCGACGGCTAGGAAGGAGAAGGCCACGGAGGAAAGTACCGCATTGGCGGGGACGCCCTGACCGGTAACGTGCGTAACCTGCTTCGGAGCCAGTTTGCGCTTCCCTAGGGAGAAGAGCATCCGTGAGGAACCGTAGATGTTCGCGTTCATCGCCGAAAGCAGGGCGATGACCACAATGGCGCTCATAATCAGTTCCACGCCGGGAACGTTCATCACACCGAGGACGGCCGAGAACGGGCCGTCAACAATCTCCGGGGCATTCCACGGCAAAACGGCAACGATAACGATGATCGAACCCAGGTAGAAGAACAGGATACGCAGCATCACCTGCGAGACGGTGCGCTTGATATTGCGCTGTGGATCATCGGATTCGGCTGCGGCGATGGAAACGACCTCGGTGCCACCGAAGGAGAAGATCACGATGAGCAAGGCGGCGGCGATACCCGTCATACCGGCCGGAGCGAAGCCACCGTGGGCCGCAAAGTTCGCAAAACCAACTGCGTGATCGGTGGGGATAATCCCGGTGAGTACCATGACGCCGAAGGCGAGGAAGGCAATAATGGCAGCGACCTTGATGAAGGCGAACCAGAACTCAAACTTTCCGTAGTTGCCCACACCTAGCAGGTTGGCGCCGGTGAGCGCGACCACGAAGATTAGCACCCAGATCCACTGGGCGATGCCCGGGAACCAACTGGCGACGATTGCCGCGGCACCCGTGGCCTCGGCCGCCACCACCACAATCAGCTGAATCCAGTACAGCCAGCCCACGGTGCTACCTGCACTGCGGCCCATGGCCTTATGCGCGAAGGTGGAGAAGGCGCCGGAGGAGGGGTCGGCCGCGACCATTTCGGCCAGCATGGCCATGATGATGATCACCACGGTGCCAGCGAGCAGGTAGGAAATCAGCACCGCCGGACCGGCGATCGCGATCGCCTGGCCGGAACCGACGAACAGGCCGGCGCCGATGGCGCCGCCCAGGCCCATCATCGAGATCTGACGCTGCGTCAGCCCCGCGTGCAGGCTTCCGTTTTCCGGCGCCGTCTTCTGTTCAAGTTTGCTGATGCTCAAAGCGTGCTACCTTCCAAAACCGGGGCCAGCGCCGCAAGGACACGATCAACATCGTGGGCGGTGCCGGAGGAAATACGCAGACCTTCTCCGGGGAAGGCGCGCACGACCACGCCGCCCGCGGCCAGTCGGGCCTCGAGCTCGGTGGTGTTTTCACCTGCTGCGACCCACACGAAATTCGCCTGCGAGGCCACCGCGGGGTATCCGGCGTCCTGCAAGCCCTGAAGCATGCGTTCACGCTGCGCGACGACTTCGTCGATGCGCTCATTGAGCTCATCGGCCGCGGCCAGCGAAGCCAGTGCCGCATGCTGGGCGAGGTCGGTGACGCCGAAGGGAATGGCGACCTTGCGCAAGGTTTCTGCCACGGGCTGCGGGGAGATGGCATAACCGATGCGCAGACCGGCCAACCCGTAGGCCTTGGAGAAGGTGTGTAACACCGCGACGTTCTCATACTTGGCAAACATGGCAAGTCCTTCGGCGCGCACCTCGGACTTGTCGAAATGCACATATGCCTCGTCGATGACGACCAACACATCCTGCGGGACCGCGGCGATGAAGGTATTCAGTGCCTGAGCATCAACTACGGTGCCGGTGGGGTTATTCGGGTTGCAGATAAAGATCAGGCGCGTCTTATCGGTGATTGCCGCCAGCATGGCCTGAAGATCATGGCGGTGCTCGGCATCGAGTGGCACCATCACCGGGGTGGCGCCGGCGATGCGCACCAGCGAAGGGTAGGCCTCAAACGAACGCCACGCGAACATGACCTCATCGCCCTCGGCAGCCACCGCATGGATGAGCTGGCTGGCAACTTCGACGGACCCGGCACCCAAGGTGATGCACTCGGCCGGGACATGGTGCTCGGCGGCGAGGGCGCCGATGAGTTCGGTGGCCGCAATACTCGGGTAGCGGTGAATGTTCTGCAGGCGATCGGCCACGGCGTTGACGACAGAGTCCAGGGGCGGGTGCGGCGATTCATTCGACGACAGCTTCGAAGCTCCGGGAGCGGCGGCTTTGCCCTGGCGGTAAGCCGGGACTTCGGCCAGCGAGGGGCGCTGGTTGATTGACATGTTCTGTCCTCTCTGACGTTCGAAACCGGCCGCAGTGGGGTGGTGCATCTGTACCGCCGGTGTGGCCGCTCATAACCTGCGTGAATCAGCTCACAGGCTACGAGCGTAAGTGGGTTGGCTCACGTGTGCAATCGTTGCTCGGTCGACTATGCACACTGCGCATCTTAGGGTGGATTTAACCGCGAATTACTGGTCAGTCTGTATAGCTTTTTCGGAAGTCTCCGTGCGTTGCGCACAGGCCTCTACTAGGGGCAAGGTACGCCCCTGGAAGTGCTCGCGCAGGGCCATTGACGAGGCGGTGCGCGCTACTCCGGGCACCTGATTGATGCGATCGAAGATGCTTTGTAGGTCTTGGGCGTTGCGCGCCACAATGCGCAACTGCAAATCGTGGGCGCCGGTGACGGTGTACATATCGACGATCTCCGGAATGGATTCGGCGAGGGCTGCGGCCACCGGTTCGTGGCCGTAGCGCTGAATGATCTCCACCGAGCAGAAGGCCACCAGCTGGTAGTCGAAACCCGTGGGTTGGATGCGAGGCACGATGGCCTCGATAACCCCGCCCTCGTGCAGGCGGCTCAGGCGACTGGTGACGGTGCCGCGTGCGACACCCAGCCGTCGGGCGCATTCCATAGCTGGCAGATTTGGGTTTTCGGTCAGCAGACGGATTAGCGCGGCATCCAACTTGTCGATTCGCATCATGCTCTCCTTCTGTTCCGCCAGTTATGCGCCACCTAAAAAGGCTACCGGTGGCAGGCGGTAATCGGTTACGCATCGGCCACGGGCGCGGCTTCATCCAGTGAGATCAGCCCATCGTTCTCCTGGGCCATGCGCAAAGCGTTCCGGCGAATCGTGGTGGCCATGGCTGCCGCGGCCGGGGAAAGGCTGACATCGCGGCGATGGGCGAGCGATAGGGTGCGGGTCATTTGTGGTTCGCCGAGCCGAAGCGTGCGCAGTTGCGGCCGATTGATGGCAACGGTTGCCGGGACGATGGCTAGGCCGAGTTTGCTTTCCACGAAACCCAGGACCGCGTCCATTTCCACGCCTTCAAGGACAATATGCGGCGTTAGACCCTGTGCGTTATAGGCCTGGGCGGTCGCCGAGCGTAGGTCGTAACTGGTTGACAATGCAATCTGTGGCAACGGGGCCAGCTCCCGGAGGGTGAGTCGCCCGTTGCGATCGGGCAGTGAACAGGCAAGGTCGGAAATCACCACCAGTTCCTCGCGAAGTAGCGGGATGTCCACTAGGCTCCCGTCGGCAATCCCGTGCTCGCTGGAGACGATCAATGCCATGTCTAGTACACCCGCGGTGAGCTCTTCGAGAAGAGTCTTGGAACCGGCCTCGCGCAGCTGAAGTTCAATGCCCGGGTACCGGTTGTGGAAGTCGTGCAGTACATCGGTGAGCAGGCTCATGCACAGTGATGGCGGGGCGCCAAAGCTTACTGTGCCCTTGCGCAGTCCGGCGAGTTCGGCCATTTCACGGCGGACCCGGTCCGCATCGGCGAGCATGCGCGTGGCTAGGGGGAGCAGCGCCTGACCCGCGGCGGTGAGGGTGATATTTCCGCGGGCCCGATGTAAGAGCTCGGCGCCCAGATCCTGTTCGAGGGTGGCTATTTGGCGGCTGAGCGAGGGTTGGGCCAGATGCAATTGACCCGCGGCCTGTGTGAAGTGACCCACCTCGGCGAGGGTGGCGAAGCTGCGCAACTGCTCAAGATTCATAGCAATAGCATATTGCTATCGAAACCACATGAATAATTCATTGGACGTATTCTGGGTGGGGGGTTCAGTCTTGAACCATGACGACACAAACACAGCGAGAACAACAGATTTCCACCTCCGTTCTGGTCATTGGCACCGGCGGCTCCGGCCTGCGCGCGGCCATTGAACTAGCCGAACTAGGCGTGGACGTCGTGGCAGTCGGCAAACGACCGAAGCACGATGCGCACACCTCCTTAGCCGCCGGCGGCATTAACGCGGCGTTGGGCACCATGGACGAGGAAGACTCCTGGCAGCAACATGCTGCCGACACCATCAAAGAAAGCTACTTCCTTGCCGACCCGCGAACCGTGGAAGTGGTCGCCCGGGGAGCTGCGCGCGGAATCGAAGATCTCGAACGTTATGGGATGAACTTTGCCCGAGAAGACGATGGACGCATCTCCCAGCGGTTCTTCGGCGCGCACACCTTCCGCCGCACGGCGTTCGCTGGGGACTACACGGGACTGGAGATTCAACGCACGCTGATCCGGCGCAGTGAGCAACTGAAGATTTCGATCCTCGACTCCGTGTACATCACTCGGTTGCTGGTCACCGACGGACAGATTTTCGGCGCCTACGGTTTCGACCTGAACACCGGGCAACGGTACCTGATCCATGCCGACGCGGTGATCTTGGCCGCCGGCGGACACAACCGGATCTGGCGCCGCACCTCCTCGCGGCGCGACGAGAATACCGGAGACTCTTTCCGCCTCGCCGTTGAGGCCGGCGCCCGGCTGCGCGACCCCGAACTCGTACAGTTCCATCCCTCGGGCATCATCGAACCCGAAAACGCGGCAGGAACCCTGATCTCCGAGGCGGCACGCGGAGAAGGAGGGATTCTACGCAACGGACTGGGGGAGCGATTCATGCAACGCTACGATCCGGAGCGCATGGAACTATCAACGCGTGACCGGGTAGCCCTCGCCGCCTACACCGAGATCGCCGAGGGACGCGGTACGGCCAACGGTGGTGTGTGGCTCGATGTGTCACATCTACCGCGCGAGATCATCATGCAACGCCTTCCGCGGGTCTATCAGACCATGCTCGAGGTGCAGATGCTCGACATTACCCGCGAACCCATCGAAATTGCCCCCACCGCACACTATTCGATGGGAGGAGTCTGGGTAGATCCGCTCGATCATTCCACGGAAGTGCGCGGCCTGTATGCCATTGGCGAGGCCTCGAGCGGACTGCATGGGGCGAACCGACTCGGCGGTAACTCACTGATCGAATTGTTGGTGTTCGGCAGAATCGTGGGGCAGGCGGCCGCGGCCTACTCGGCGGGACTTAACGCCCAACCACGCTCGGCGACCGCGCTGGCACGGGCGCGCGCCGACATCGATGAACTACTCGCCGCCGACGGGCCGGAGAACGTCCGGTCTTTGCAGCGCGATATACGTAATCTCATGACCGAACACGCCGGCGTGGTTCGCGATGAGCAGGGGCTTCTGCTCGGCTTGGAGAAGCTCGGATCCGTTGAAGAACGCATCACGCGGGTGGGTATTCACCCAGATATCGCCGGATACCAGGATCTGGCCCATGCCTTTGACCTGAAATCGGCCGCGCTTGCCGCCCGCGCCACCTTGGAGGCTGCCTTGGAACGCCGCGAAACCCGCGGATGCCACAACCGCAGCGATTACCCGGAGCAAGATCCGGCACTTGAGGTAAACCTCGTCTGGTCCCCGCAAAATGGTGTGGTGCGTGAACCAATCGCACCGGTGCCCGCAGAGATTGCCGAACTCATCGCTGCCCAGGAAATCTCGACCGCCGGCAAGCTGGTCGAGTAGCGTCCGTTCAAGGCCACGGCCGGCACGTCCTGTTACTGGGCGTGCCGGCCGTGGCTAGAGACTAGCGTTGACGCTCGACTCGCGTCTCTTCCCACACCGGTTCATCAGATTCATAGACCGACCCGTCCGAACCGAACACGAGGAAACGGTCGAAGGATTTGGCGAACCACCGGTCGTGGGTCACCGCCATCACGGTCCCCTCAAAGGCGTTGATAGCTCGCTCCAGGGCCTCACCCGAATGCAGATCGAGGTTATCGGTTGGCTCATCGAGCAGTAACAAAGTGGCGCCCGAAAGCTGCAGCAACAAAATTTGGAAACGAGCCTGCTGGCCGCCGGAAAGCGACTCAAACTTCTGCTCCGACTGACCAGCCAACCCGTAGGAATCCAAAGCCCCGGCCGCTGCCTCACGAGGCAGGCCGGAGCGGTGTTCATCACCGCGGTGCAGGATCTCCAACAGGGTGCGCCCGAAGAGATCCGGACGGCTATGGGTTTGGGCGAAGTATCCGGGGCGAATCCGCGCACCAAGTTTGACGCTTCCGGCATGTTTCACCTCCGCGATGACCACGTCGGACACCGGCAGGTGCTCGGCGTCCGGGTCACTTCCGCCGGCAGCTAGGAGGCGCAGGAAGTGCGACTTGCCCGAGCCATTGGATCCCAGCACCCCAACACGGTCGCCGAACCAAATCTCGGTGGAGAAGGGCTTCATGAGTCCGGTGAGTTCTAGCTCCTCGGCCACCACGGCGCGTTTGCCGGTGCGTCCGCCCTTCAGCCGCATGGTGACATTCTGTTCGAGGGGAATCGCCTGTGGTGGGCCGGCCTCTAAGAACTTATCGAGGCGCGTTTGCGCGGCGTGGTACCGATTCGCCATATCCGAACGGAACGCGGCCTTGGTCTTGTACATGTTGACCAGTTCCTTGAGCTTGGCGTGCTCTTCATCCCAGCGCTTACGTAATTCCTCGAAGCGCTCGTTCCGTTCCTTGCGGGCCTGAACATAGCTAGAGAATGACCCGCCATGGGCCCATGCGGTGGCCCCACCGTGGCCGGGTTCGAGCGTGACGATGCGCGTGGCAGCATTATCGAGCAGTTCACGGTCGTGGCTGATGAACAGAACCGTCTTCTCGGAACTGCGCATCCGTTCCTCAAGCCAACGCTTGCCCGGCACATCCAAGTAGTTATCCGGCTCGTCCAGAAGCAGCAGCTCGTCCGGGCCCTGGAAGAGAGCTTCGAGAACGAGGCGCTTTTGTTCGCCGCCCGACAGTGTGGTGGCCGCACGATCCGCCGCGCGGTCGAAACTCACCCCGAGGGCCGCCATGCACACCTTGTCCCAGGTGTTTTCCAGTTCGTAGCCACCGGCATCGCCCCAGGCGATGATCGCCTCGGCGTACCGCATATGGACCTTTTCGTCGTCACTGGTGAGCATGCGCTGCTCCCAAGTCGCGACCTTCTCGGCCGCTGCGACCAATTCCGCGGTAGCGGTGGATAGCAAGAGATCACGTACCGTCGACTCATCACGCACCTGACCGACGAATTGGCGCATAATGCCCATGGATCCCGAACGGGATACCGCACCCTCATCGGGTTTCAGCTCACCGCCGATGATTTTGAACAACGTTGTCTTGCCGGTGCCGTTAGGGCCAATCAGCGCCGTCTTGGAGCCGGAGGTGACCTTGAAAGTCACCCCGCCCAATAGTTGGGTGCCGTCGGAGAGGAAGTATTGGATGTCCGTCACGTCAATATGTGCCACTTAACCATCCTAGTGGGCTCGCGCGGTACAGGTGATTGCCGTCGAATGCCGACCCTAGCGGGTCAGCACCACCCAGATTCCACCGGCGCACACCAAATTTATTGTTATCGTCAGCGCGACGATGCCTCCGGTGGTGTGACGGACCGGCCCATGTTCCATGGCCAGCTCGGCCCGGCGATAGCGCCAGTGGGCGGTCGCCCAGAGACCCAGGGCGCACAGCATGAACGGGGCCACCAGCCAGAGCACGACCGGCCCATTCTCCGGTAACCAGCGCAAGAACAGGCAAGCGGTGAGCACCAGCGCCATGGAGCTGCGTGACCATGACAACGTGGTGCGTTCAGGTTGCTGCGAATGATAGCTCGGCTCCATCAGCTGTCCACAAAGAAAAGCCAGGTTAATACCGCGCCGGTCGCAGCCCCGGCAATGGCCAGAAAGGGGATGAGCAAAGGTTTAGGTAGCGGTCGATCCTCACGGATGGCGCGCTCGACCAGATACCAACGCACCGCGGAACCGAGACTAATGGCCGAACCGAGGAGGAACAAACCTACTGCCAACGGACGGCGGTACTCGGTGGGGAAGACCCCTGTGGCGAAGGCCTCGATGGCAATACCGCCGGCGATCAACGCCAACGCGGTGCGGCTCCATGAGAGGAAGGTGCGTTCATTGGCCAAGGTAAAGCGAGGATCCGGATCGTCGGTATCCGGCGGGAAGAAGTGTAGACCACGGCGTGCTTCAGCATGTCGTCTCATCGCAAGCACCTCTCGTCTCACAAGTTCTTAGTTCGACAGTAGATGTGATGATACTCCCGAATCGTCTAATCTCGCTGGACGTGCCTTGAGCCGCTGTTGGCCTGGGCTGTTGCTATGGTTTCCTACTATGAGCAAGTCCCACACGTTACCGGTGAAGATTGATCGCGGGCAGGGCCGGCCCCTAGTCCTGTTGCACGGGCTCGGTAACAACCACGAATCATGGCAGTTCGTGCTCGAGCATTTGGATTACAGCCGGTGGCGGGTCATCGTGGTTGATCTTTTGGGATTCGGTGACGCACCGAAGCCCGAACTTCGCTACACGCCACGTGATCATTCGCAAGCGGTGGCGGCGACCCTTCACGACTTGGGAATCGAGCAGGCAGTGGTAGCCGGTCATTCCATGGGGTGCATCGTAGCTATTGATTTAGCGGCGGAGAATCCGCAGCTCGTGGAGCGACTTGTACTCTTTGGTGCACCCTTGTACCGCAGAGAACCGCGTGCCAGCCGCTGGCGGAAGTTGATCCGTGCCGAGGGCCTGTATTTCGCGCTCTTCAATGTGGTTACGGAAATTCCCGATCTGGTGCAGGCCGGCGGACAAATCGCCGACGAACTCGTTCCCTTTGTTAAAGGCATGGAGATTACCGAGGAGACGTGGCCGGCGTACGAACAAAGCCTGCGCCACACCATTATGCAGTTCGAGAGCTATCGGCAGGTCGCACGATTGGATCGGCCTGTCTTGTTCGTCAACGGGATCTTCGACTTTTTCATTATTCGCCGCAACACCTATCGGTTGCGTTGGGCGAATCGTCGCCACGTGAAAGTGGCAACCACGCGCGGACCGCACGAACTTACCCCACAGCAGGGAAAGGTGGCAGCCGGAATGATCGACCGCTTCGCCGGTTATGGACGACGCCGTTCGTTAAAGACGAAGGCCACGCCACACCGGTAATCGGTGGGCGCGGCCCCGCGTCACGGGTAAACGGCCTTCGCCTAGGCAGCTACCTTCTTGCGTCCGGCCACCACTGCGGCAATGGCGCCGGCGACGAGCAGCAGCATCACGAACTTGCCGCCCTTCTTCTTTTTCTTGCCAGCTAGCGACTTTTCGGCTCGAGCGACAGCTTCTTCGATGGAGGCGCGGGAGCGTTTGGCGACCTTGGATTTCCCACCAATGCTGTCGACCAGCTTGGAGCCGGCGTCAGCAATAGCGGAAGCATTAGCGCCCGACACCGCATTGCTCCAGCCATCACGCAATTCCTGCGGAATTTCCGTCTTTGCCTTCTTCGCAAGCTTGCTCAGCGACTTCTCGACGTTCTTGAAACTCTTCGATGTCTTGGACATGTTGCTCCTTTAAACTGTGCGCACTGCATCATGGATAGACACTTCTCACCCTAGGTTGCGCCGAGACCGTATACAACAATGGACGCGACCTACCTGAATATTCACAGCCTACGCCTAAGTATCTCCCTGTGAAGTGCCATTAGAATCCGCTGGCGCGGCAAACTTTAGGCTTAGTCGTTGACGCAGTGCCAGCAGCAGACAGAGGAACATCAGCCCGGCGGCAATGCTACAGACGACCGCCACCAACGAAGCCTCATGCGCACTGACGTACCGTTCGACGGCCACCCAGCAAACCGACCACAGCGCGGCCACGTTCAAATAGATCCCCACGGGGTTTCGAAAGCTCAGCGCACAGAGGGCCAGGGCGCTAAGCAAGACCACCAGGGATACAACAATCTTGAAGGTTGGTTCATTAATTTCGAATCCCAGCTCGACGCCGTAGGCGACGGCGGTCATCAGCAGGATTGCGACCAGCCACCCACCCCACAGGCCAAAGGTGACTCTGGTCATCCAGCGATCGGCCCTATCGGGCAGCTCGGCATGATCGATGGTGTAGAGGACGCAGACGAGCAGCAAACTTTGCCCAAGTAGCACACCCAATTCCACGAGAACCGTGCCCACCGGCCAGAACTGTATCCAGAGACCCTGGAGCAAACAGGCCAGCACGACCGGTGTACGAATCTGCCGGTGTAAATCTTCGCCGCACACCCCGGAGCGCGCTTGCCACAGACTGTATGCGGCGGCCGTGCCGAGCACCACGAACCAGAGCGCCGTCCAGATCCCCATAGGTGCAATCAGCTCTAGGGCCTCCGGAACGGGCAGCAGGAGGCTGGCGAAAAGTGCCCACAGCAAGCCAGCAAGGCTTAGTCCGCAGGCCACTGCCGCCTTCGTCTGATCGGGAAGATTTCGAATCATCACTGCCTGTACTTAATGAATTTTTCTTTAGCATAGGGTCGCTGAGGCTCAACTTACCACCGGGATCACCCTGAATCGTTCCCTGACTTTCGCAAAGGCTACAGTTGAATACGTGAGTCAGTTGAAAACCGAAAACACGACCTGGGTGCATGCAGCCATCGCTGCGTTGAATGCCGATGCCAACCGCAGTGCCGACACCCACCTTCACGTTTTTCCGCTTCCGAGCCAATGGGGCATTGACCTATACCTCAAAGATGAGTCGGTGCATCCGACGGGATCCTTGAAGCATCGACTGGCTCGCTCGCTGATTCTCTATGGTTTGATCAACGGCCAGATTAACGAGTACACCACCCTGGTGGAAGCCTCTAGCGGATCGACCGCCGTATCCGAGGCCTACTTCGCCCGCATGCTCGGGCTACCGTTCATCGCCGTGGTGCCCAAGGCAACCAGCCGCGAAAAGATTGAACTCATCGAATTTTATGGTGGTCGGTGCCACCTCGTAGATGGCCCATCGGAGGTCTATGACGCCGCCCGGAAGTTGGCTGCGGATACCAAGGGTTATTACCTTGACCAATTTACGTTCGCCGAACGAGCCACCGACTGGCGTGGAAATAACAACATTGCCGAATCGGTGTTCGCCCAGATGAGCTCGGAACCGCACCCAATTCCCTCGTGGATCGTGGTCAGCGCCGGCACCGGCGGCACCAGCGCGACCTTTGGGCGCTATGTACGATACCGCTGCCATGACACCAAGGTGGCCGTGGCCGACCCAGAAAATTCCGCCTTCTACCATGGGTGGAAAACGGGGGACCGGGAATACTGCACCGGGAAGGGCTCTCGGATCGAAGGCATCGGGCGCCCGGTGGTCGAACCCTCATTCGTGCCCGGAGTGATTGACGAGATGCTCCAGGTGCCCGACGCCGGCTCGCTCGCCGCCATGCAGCTGCTCCGCGAACGTACCCGCTACTGGGCCGGCGGTTCGACCGGCACCAACCTATACGCAGCCTTCCAAATCATCGCCGGCATGCTGGAACGCGGCGAGAAAGGCAGCGTAGTCACACTGATTTGTGACACCGGCGAGCGCTATGCCAACACCTACTACAACCCCCAGTGGGTCAGCGAACAGGGACTAGATCTCGAACCGCATCGGCAGCGACTTAATCACTTCTTGGACACCGGTCAGTGGGTAGCAAGCGACTAGCTAGTTTCCCTCCGGCGCGTAGGCATCAAGCCTCCGGTGCGTTTGCGTTGATGCACCGACAGGTACCGCAACCCTTTCGTGGAGGCGGTGAATCCACGTGACGAACGCGCTGGCAGGTACAGCACATCGCCGGAGGCAAGGTCTACGGTGCCGGTTTCGGTGTGTAGTTGACCGGTTCCGGAGATCACGTGAATAAGCACGTCGAGTTCTGGCCCGAGGTGTTCACCGATGCTGGACTCCGGGGCCAGCTCGATGACATTGGCATCTAGGTCTCGATCGACGGGATCCAACCGCCAGCGTGCCCCGTTGAAAGTATCGGTCTCCGACCGGGCGGCACGGGTATTGTGCACCACGCGCGGCAGGGGATGCGACGTCAGTTTGCCCAGTTCTACCTCGACCAGCTGCTCTTCCTCGAGAACCTGCCAGCTATATGCGCTCGGATGCTCACGCTCAAACGCCGCCCGAAGCGCGGTAAGGTCGCTTGGTCCTTGTAGGACCAGTTTGTCGCCTTTAGGCAGGTGCTTGTAGTGAGTGAGTGCGAGCGCCACATGCTCGCTAGCGGGAAGCTCACGCAGGTCGAGAATGGCCTCTGACTTTCGAGACACTGAACACCGCAACTTTCTCCGGGCTTCTCCCGGCGTTCTAGACTGCCTTGACCACCCTACGCCGTGCCTCGGTGTGTTCGGCACTTAGCTCACGTGTTCTCGGGAGCGGGAGTGTCTTAGAGTCATCCGACTACTGCATAAGTTGTCGCGGCTCTACAGTCGATGCGTGAGCGCAGTGCGTATGCAACAGCTGCGGCTGGGGTCCGTTTCGGACCGGGCACGGCTTCGTCTGGCGCTGAAGGAGCCACCGGGTGTGGGGCTCTCAAGCTATTTTCAGCCAGCGTCCAGTGATGAGTTCGCCCCATAGCTCCTTGTCCTTGGCACGCGAACAGGAGCGGCGGATAACAGATAAGGCGGACTACCGCCGCGCCCAGGCCGGGGCTCGTTCGGGTCGTGGACCAACCCCGAGAATTGCCGCCGGCACCGCTGCGAGGATTGGGACCCTACGTAAAAGGCTCGAAAGCGCTCGCGGTGGTCGCGGGGCCCGGCCACGCAGAGCGGGCATAATCAGGTTCCGATGCATAAAGCGTTGTAGCGCCTGTATTACGCACGTGGGGTAACTGCGACGGCGTTGTACCCGGGCGAGGAGACCCAGCGCCGGCTCCTGCGCGAACCGTCCTTGCTTCAGGGCAGTGGCCAGCAAGCGGGCGGTGGCTACCGCGTCCTGTACGGCAAGGTTGATCCCGACCCCACCCACGGGGGACATCGCATGGGCAGCGTCGCCAATACAGAGCACGCCGGGAGCGTACCACCGCCGGAGTCGGTCGAGGCGTACATCCAGATGCTTGACGTCCTCCATGGAGCCGATCGATTCCGTGTCCGTCGACAGCTCCGGGAATATTCTGGCCAGATGGGCGCGGTAGGCCTCGATGCCGTGGGCGCGTACCTGTGCGTCGGTACCCTTGAATCCGAGCTGGGCCACCTGTAGGTATCCGGTACGGGGGATGCCAATGGCAACCCGGCCGGAATTAAAGCGCGGATTCAAAGAGTCGCCGATTGGTTTGTGCGTATCTAGGCGGCACCACCACACGTCAAAACCCACCGGGAAGTCTTTGACCGGTATCTTCAGGGCCCGACGCACCGCTGACCAGCGACCGTCACAGGCCACCGTCAGATCCGCCATGAGTCGTCCAACTCCTTGCGGCGATTGGTAGGTGACGCCCACGATACGTTCACCCTCACGGATTACGTCGGTCACCTCATGCTCGGTAAGCAAAGTGAATGTCGGCTCGGCTCGGGCGGCCTCGGCGATGAGGTTCAATAAATCCCATTGCGGCACCATGGCCACATAGGGGTGCCGTAGCGGAAGGTGGTCAAAATTCACGGCGATCGGGCCGTTGGGTCCGGAGCCCGGGAGGCGAACGGTAGTAATTTTCGAGTGCGGGAGCTGATCGAACTGGTCGATGAGCCCTAGATCATCGAGGAGCGACAAGGTGGTGGGGTGCACCGTGCCACCGCGGAAGTCCCGCAGGAAATCGGCGTGCTTTTCTAATACGGTCACCGTGACACCGGCGCGGGCCAACAGTAGACCAAGCACCATCCCGGCGGGCCCACCACCGACGATGGCGCAGGTTGCCCGTGATACGTGTTCGCCGGAAGCCGACGGGTTCTGTGCTGTCATCACCGCTCCTTCCTCCTCTTGTAGTATGGCGCGTTTTCGGCACCGGCGCGCTAAAAGCTGTGTTCACCCTGTTGATGCTGGCAAGTGTTGCACCCGACACCTAGGCTTGGGCGTGAGGGAAGTACTTTGTCGTTGAGCACGGGAGGTTTCTATGTCTACGGTGGCCGAATACATCATCGCCCAGTTGCGCGCACAGGGAGTCCAGCGGATGTACGGGATCCCGGGCGACTCACTCAACGGGCTTACCGACGCGCTGCGGCGGGATGGAAGTATCGAATGGGTGCACCATCGTCACGAGGAATCGGCTGCCTTTGCTGCCGCAGCAGAAGCCGAAATCACCGGTGAACTGGCAGTCTGCGTTGGTTCCTGCGGGCCGGGCAATCTGCACCTGATCAACGGGCTCTACGATGCGCAACGTTCTCGGGTGCCGGTGGTGGCCATCGCCGCGCAGATTCCCACCAGCGAGATCGGCTCCGGATATTTTCAGGAGACCCACCCGGTCGAGGTTTTCCGGGAGTGCTCAGTCTATGCCGAACAGGTCACCGCCCCGGAGCAGCTGCCGCGCATGTTGCGTATTGCCTTGCGAGAGGCCATTGAGAAGCGCGGGGTCGCGGTGCTGGTCATCTCCGGAGACGTTGCGCTGAGCCAGATGCCCGCAGCTCAGCCGCGCAAGATCCATGCAACCGATCCGCGCATGCTTCCTAGCGAAAGCGAGCTGCACGCCGCCGTGGAACTGCTTGAATCCGCCGAGAAGATCACCATCTTGGCAGGAGCCGGTTGCGCCGGAGCCCACTCCGAAGTGATGGCGTTGGCCGATACGCTCGGGGCGCCCATCGTGCATTCGATGCGTGGCAAGGAGCACCTCGAATACGAGAACCCGTTCGATGTCGGGATGACCGGTCTTTTGGGTTTCGCCTCGGGATATCGAGCCATCGACGCCGCCGAGGTACTGCTGATGCTCGGCACCGATTTCCCCTACCAGCAGTTCTATCCCGCCCACGCCAAAACCATTCAGATCGATATGCGTGGAGCACAATTGGGACGACGTACCGAGCTTGATCTGGGCCTGTGCGGGACCGTCAAAGACACTGCCGCCGCATTGACCGCCCGGTTGGAGCGGCGCAGGGACCGCCGACATCTAGACGATGCGCTCGAGCACTACACCAAAACCCGGGCAAAGCTCGACGAACTGGCTACAGAATCCTCGGCCGGAGAGCCGATCCACCCGCAATATCTCACCCGTCTACTCGACGAACGCGCCACCGACGACGCCATTTTCACCGCCGATGTCGGCTCCCCGGTGATATGGGCCGCCCGCTACCTGAAAATGAGTGCCTCTCGCCGCTTACTGGGGTCCTTCAATCACGGCTCGATGGCCAATGCGCTCTGTCATGCCCTGGGCGCGCAGGCCGTCGATCGCGACCGACAGGTGATCGCGCTCGCCGGAGACGGCGGTGTGGCAATGATGCTCGGAGAATTGCTGACCGCCACGCAAAACGGGCTACCGGTGAAAATTGTGGTGTTCAACAACTCCTCGCTGAACTTTGTGGAGTTGGAGATGAAGTCGGCCGGATTCGTGAATTACGGTACCGAGTTGGAGAACCCGAACTTTGCCGCCGTGGCCCAGGCCGCCGGGCTACATGGGATTCGGGTAGATGAGTCCGACCAGCTTCCTGCGGCGGTGAATGAATTCCTTGCACATGACGGTCCGGCGCTTCTTGATGTGCGCACCGCGCGTCAAGAGCTCTCGATGCCGCCGAGCATTACCGCCGAGCAGGCTAAGGGCTTCGCCCTTTACGCCATACGCACCGTGCTCTCGGGGCGTGGAGACGAACTGTTGGATTTGGCGAAAACCAACTGGCGGCAATTGTTCTAGACGACGCGGCCACGGTGACGCACTAAGCTGGTGGGGCATGCCCCGTAGCGGGCATATGCACGATAAGCATCAAGTGAAAGAGGTCAGAGCAACACATGACGTCGCAGCCGGCCGCCGCCCGGGCAGCCACCATCGAAGACTTCACGCACAACCTGCAGACGGTTCGGCAACGCATTGCCGCAGCTGCCGAGCGGTCCGGGCGCGCGGCAGCCAACGTGCGGCTGCTGCCGGTGACGAAAACCATCCCGGCCGAGCGACTGCGTCTAGCGATCGCCGCAGGCGTCGACTGCTTGGGAGAGAACAAGGTCCAGGAGGCGCTGGGGAAGTACGAGGAGTTCCACCAAGAGTTCCCTCACCTGCGTTATGCCGTGATCGGCCCGCTGCAAAGCAACAAGGCCAAATTTGTGGCGCGTTTCGCGGATGAATTCCATGCCCTGGATTCCTTGAAGCTAGCCACCGTGTTGCAACGGAAACTGGAAGAGGAAGACCGGACCCTCGAGGTTTACCTACAGGTCAACACCTCCGGTGAAGCCAGTAAATCGGGGCTGCCGGCCGCCGAGATCGGTGAATTGGCGGCTGCCTTGGCCCCGTTGGATCGCCTCAAACCGCGGGGGCTGATGACCTTGGCGACCAATACCAGTGACGAACCCACGGTGCGGGCATGTTTTAAGTTGCTGCGCGACACCGCCGAGTCGGTGCGCGATCGGCTTGCGGTGCCCGAGGCATTCGACCAGCTCTCCATGGGGATGAGCGGGGACTTCGAATGGGCGATTGAAGAAGGAGCCACCGTAGTGCGCGTCGGTCAGGGGATCTTTGGGGCACGACAGTACCCGCAGGCCGACGCCTAATGCATGACTACGAGCTGGATACTCGGCCGGTCGATGCCGTGCTCATCGGTGCACAGTTGGCCTACGGCTCGACGGGAAATAACATCACCATCCGCTTCCTTGAGCGCTCGGGATTCCGCGCCGTACAGGTGCCAACGGCGCTACTGAGCAACTTGCCCCTATATCCGTCCTCGGCCGGTGGCGAGTTACCCGATGGCTACCTCAGCGGCATATTAGAGGAATTGTTGCGCCGCGAGGTATTGGCGACGGCGCGCTACATCGTCGTGGGTTATCTGGGTAATGCGCGGCAAGCGGAGATCCTCGGTGCCTGGTACCGGAAGGCCCGCGAGCAATACCCGCAGCTACGGTTGATTGTGGACCCGGACATCGGGGATGCGGAGGAGGGGCTCCACGCCGATCCGGCGGTGGTCCAGAGTTATATCGAGCATCTGTTGCCCCTGGCGTGGCTGATGACCCCTAATCTCTTCGAGCTGGGTGTGATGGCCGAAGAAACGGTAGAGGACGAAGAACAGATCCTGCAGGCAGCCTATGAGGTGATTGATGCCGGGGTACCCAATCTCATCGTGACCTCCGTACCCGGCGATACGCCAGAACTCATTGGCACATTGCTGGCCACCGAAGACGAGCAGGTAGAACAGGTAGACACGCTCCGCGTGGAGACAAGCGCCAAGGGCGCCGGCGCTTGCCTCCTCGGGGCTTTGGTGGTGGAGCTGTTGCACGGCACCGGTCTAACCGAGTCCATGGCGCAGGCCGTGATTGCCACCACCCAAGTATTAGCCGGAGAAGATTCCGATTTCGCGCCCCATGCGACTAATCGGTGGCGTTGAGCGCTTCTCACATCTGGTGTGCGTGGGAGCCAAAGTGTCGGGGTGCGGACTCATACTTAGCTCACCACTATATGTAGTGGTGAGGGTGTATCCGCACCACAGTTCGACACACCGGAGGGGCGACGTGATTAAAGATATTTCTACGCACAGTCGGGGCTCATTCGCTATTCGCAGCTGTGGACAACCTTGAGCGCTGACGCGTGAAACCGGGGTTAAACAGGTTTACGGAACGGCTCGATATCCACAGCCACTGTTGACTTGACTTTAACGCGCAAAAGTAGTGTGGCCACAACATGATGTGGCTACTTGCGCCCCCAAACACAAGATGTAGTATTGAACTCGACGATGCGAACGGCATCGAAAACACCTCAAACACCACTTTGAGGCACCAAGAATTTTGGTCCGGGATCGCGCGAGAACGCATTATCGCGGACTCTGGCAGGACTTAATAAGGGGAGAGAAGACCATGAGCGTCACCGTCTACACGAAGCCGTCTTGCGTGCAGTGCAATGCCACCTACCGAGCACTGGATAGCCGTGGCATCGAGTACAAGAAGGTTGACATCTCCCAGGACGCCGACGCCCTGGAATACGTGCGTGGACTGGGTTACGCCCAGGCCCCGGTCGTCGTCACCGACAGCAACCACTGGTCGGGTTTCCGTCCCGACATGATCGACGGGCTGGCTGCAGCTAACTAAGCCGAGGGCCGGAACTATCCGGCTCGCAGACCCCTCGTCGACGAACCATGGAGGCGAACACCCATGCCACCATCAGCGCTTGCCGGTCACCGGCAATCGGCTACGGCACCCGAGGGGGAGCGGTTCACGGAGGACGACCTGATCTACTTCTCGTCGGTCTCCGAGAACACTCGCCGTTTCGTCGAAAAACTGAATATTCCTGCGTCTCGGATCCCGGTTCACGCTCATGAACCCCAGCTGGTTGCAACGCGGCCCTATGTGCTGTTGATTCCAACCTACGGCGGCGAGCATGGAAAACGCTCGATCCTTCCGCAGATCATCAAGTTCCTCGCACATGAGGAAAACCGCCGGCTGCTCCGCGGAGTTATAGGGGCGGGTAACACGAACTTCGGCGAGTACTACTGCATCGCGGCGAAAAAAATCGCCGTCAAGTGCAATGTGCCGCTCCTCTACAAATTTGAACTAATGGGAACCTCGGAAGACGTTCTCAATGTCAGAAAAGGACTTGAACTCTTTTGGACACAAGCCTCGCTGAACCGGAAGCAGCCATGAACTCCACCAAAGAGCTACCCGCCCAGTTCCAAGGATTGAGCTACAACGACCTGAACGCCATGCTGAACCTCTATGGTCCAGATGGAAAGATTCAGTTCGAAGTCGATCGCTACGCCGCTCGTCAGTACTTCTTGGATCACGTGAATAACAACACCGTGTTCTTCCATGATCTGGATGAGAAGCTCGAGTACTTGGTCAAGCACGACTACTACGAGCGCGAAACCCTCGACCAGTACACGATGAACTTCATTCGTGACCTGTTCAAGCGTGCTTATGGCAAGAAGTTCCGCTTCGAAACCTTCTTGGGTGCGTTCAAGTTCTACACCTCCTACACGCTGAAAACCTTCGATGGTAAGCGTTACCTGGAGCGCTACGAGGACCGCGTGTGCATGGTGGCCATGCACTTGGCCCGCGGTGATGAGAAGCTTGCCGAGCAGTTAGTCGACGAGATCATCGGCGGCCGTTTCCAGCCGGCCACCCCGACCTTCCTGAACGCCGGTAAGGCGCAGCGTGGCGAACTGGTCTCCTGCTTCCTGCTGCGTATCGAAGACAATATGGAATCTATCGCCCGCGCGGTGAATTCCTCCTTGCAGCTGTCCAAGCGTGGCGGTGGCGTCGCGCTGTCGCTGACCAACCTGCGCGAACACGGTGCCCCGATCAAGCAGATCGAAAACCAGTCCTCCGGTGTCATCCCGGTGATGAAGCTTCTCGAGGATTCCTTCTCCTACGCTAATCAGCTCGGTGCCCGTCAGGGTGCTGGCGCGGTGTACCTCAACGCGCACCATCCGGACATCTACCGCTTCTTGGATACCAAGCGCGAGAACGCCGATGAGAAGATCCGTATCAAGACCCTCTCCTTGGGTGTGGTCATTCCGGATATCACCTTCGAAATCGCGCGCAAGAACGAGGACATGTACCTGTTCAGCCCCTATGACGTTGAGCGCGTCTACGGGGTGCCGTTCAGCGAAATCTCGGTTACCGAAAAGTACTACGAGATGGTCGACGATTCGCGAATCCGTAAGACCAAGATCAACGCGCGTGAATTCTTCACCACCCTGGCCGAGATCCAGTTCGAGTCCGGTTATCCGTACATCATGTTCGAGGACACCGTAAACCGGGCTAACCCGATCGCCGGACGCATCACCATGTCGAATCTCTGCTCGGAGATTCTGCAGGTGTCCTCCGCTTCGGAGTTCTCCGATGACCTCAGCTACTCCAAGATCGGCAAGGACATCTCCTGCAACTTGGGCTCGATGAACATCGCCAAGGCCATGGATGCCAAGGACCTTGGAAACTCCGTCGAAATCGCGATTCGCGCACTGAGCGCCGTATCCGATATGTCGAATATCGCCTCCGTCCCGTCAATTGCCGATGGCAATGCGAAGTCTCACGCCATTGGCTTGGGGCAGATGAACCTGCATGGTTTCTTGGCACGTGAGCACGTTTACTATGGCTCCGAGGAAGGTATTGATTTCACCAATATCTACTTCTACACGATCCTGTTCCACGCACTGAGCGCATCGAATAAGATCGCCATTGAACGCGGCGAGACCTTCGATAACTTCGAGAACTCGGCCTACGCAAGCGGTGAGTTCTTCGACAAGTACACCGAGCAGGTCTGGGCTCCGGCCACTGCACGCGTACAGGAGCTGTTCGAAGGCATCCACATTCCGACTCAGGAAGACTGGCTGCAGCTGAAGGCTTCCGTGATGGAGCACGGTATCTACAACCAGAACCTGCAGGCCATCCCGCCGACCGGTTCGATTTCGTACATCAACAACTCGACCTCCTCGATCCACCCGGTCGCCGCAAAGATCGAGATCCGCAAGGAAGGTAAGATCGGCCGCGTCTACTACCCGGCTCCTTACATGAACAACGAGAATATCGAGTTCTACGAGGATGCCTACGAGATCGGTTACGAGAAGATCATCGACACCTACGCCGCAGCAACGCAGCACGTCGATCAGGGCCTGTCGTTGACCTTGTTCTTCAAGGACACCGTCACCACACGTGACATCAACAAGGCGCAGATCTACGCATGGCGCAAGGGCATCAAGACCCTGTACTACATCCGCTTGCGCCAGATGGCGTTGGAGGGCACCGAAGTAGATAACTGCGTGTCCTGCATGCTGTAGCAGCAAACTAAAAGCGAAGTAGTCCGTCTATCGCGGCATTCCTAAAATAGCTACCGAACCCTAGTGGGTTCGGTAGCTATTTGTAGTTAAACCCCTAGTCAAACCCATAAATTTCAACTCGTGTTGTACGTCTAATTATTAGCAATCACCCTGTCTTAAGAGTAGGATTTAGGGTGAAATCGACTGTGATCCATAGTGTTGAGCAATGAGGGGCAATGACCGAGAAGCTAAAGCTCGCCGATAAGGTTGAAGCAATTAACTGGAACCGCATCCAGGACGATAAAGACGTCGAGGTGTGGAACCGTCTGGTGAACAACTTCTGGCTGCCGGAAAAGGTGCCGCTGTCCAACGACATTCAGTCATGGGCCACGCTGACCGAAGACGAGAAGCTTCTGACCATGCGCGTCTTCACTGGTTTGACCTTGCTCGACACGATCCAGGGCACCGTAGGCGCCGTCTCGCTGATCCCAGATGCGATTACCCCTCATGAAGAAGCGGTGTACACCAACATCGCGTTCATGGAATCGGTGCACGCGAAGAGCTATTCTTCGATTTTCTCTACGCTGTGCTCCACCAAGGAAATTGACGAAGCGTTCCGCTGGTCCACCGAGAATGTGAACCTGCAGAAGAAGGCTCAGATCATCGAGAGCTACTACCACGGTGATGATCCACTCAAGCGCAAGATTGCTTCGACCCTGCTCGAATCGTTCTTGTTCTACTCTGGTTTCTACCTACCGATGCACTGGTCTTCACGCGCCAAGCTGACCAACACCGCAGACCTGATTCGTCTGATCATCCGCGACGAAGCAGTCCACGGCTACTACATCGGCTACAAGTTCCAGAAGGGCTTGGAGAAGGAGAGCGAGCAGCGCCGTCAG
Organism: Glutamicibacter endophyticus; assembly: GCF_048457885.1. NCBI lineage: Bacteria > Bacillati > Actinomycetota > Actinomycetes > Micrococcales > Micrococcaceae > Glutamicibacter > Glutamicibacter endophyticus. The sequence goes on along the minus strand of NZ_CP174200.1, from coordinate 1,935,379 downwards.
GAACTGAAGGATTACACCTTCGAGCTACTCTTCGAGCTGTATGAGAACGAGGTTCAGTACACCCACGATCTGTATGATCCGGTGGGCCTGAGCGAAGATGTTAAGAAGTTCCTTCACTACAACGCCAACAAGGCGCTGATGAACCTCGGCTACGAGGCGATGTTCCCGGCTTCCGTGACCGACGTGTCTCCAGCAATCCTTGCCGCGTTGAGCCCGAATGCCGATGAGAACCACGACTTCTTCTCCGGATCCGGTTCTTCGTACGTTATTGGTAAGGCAGTGAACACCGAGGACGAAGACTGGGACTTCTAAAAGACTGTGCCTTATAGGCCATATTGACCGCCGGAAAGTGCCCGGAATCCGCGTAATTTTACGTGGGTTCCGGGCCTTTTGCTTCGGGGCTGCCAAGCAGCCGTAGAGGAAACCTTACCTGCAGGCAAACCATCGTTGCAGGTGATTTGCCGTCGGTTCTAGTTGTTCCTGGATCCGTTTCCGCATTCTATGCTGACTGCATTGGCTTGAGCGCCAACTCGGTCGCCCAGAGTCGTTTTCTTCTGTCAGCGGACTGCACTCCAGCAGCAATGATTGCCCCCAACAAGTCGGAGGGTCTTCCTTTAGCTAGCCAACACTCTTGATGAAAGAAAAATTCTCGAGAAAAACTCTTACCTCAACGGAAGCTTACATATAGATTTAGGCAGTTAGCTTAGGCAATTGTGGGTATGCCTTGTCACGAGCGCATTTAGTGCACGTCGCCGGTGAACCAGTCGAGGGAGTTCAATTGAGAGATGCTCAAAGTAATGTTTCGACAATTCGTGTTGGAAGCGGATGGCGGATAGCACGGTGGCGAAGCATAAGCAAGATCCTCACGGCCCTTGTTGTGCTAAGTCTTGGAGCAGTGCTGGGAGCCTGCGGGCAAAGCCCGCTAGCGGGTGGAATGCAAGCGGATCCGAGTCAGCCCGTGGCCACATCAAATGGACTGAGCCCAAGCCCTGGCGCGACCACGGAAGAAACGCCCGACCTTGCAGATGTGCCGGAATTCATGAACAACGAACAATTCTGGGACATCATAGAGCGCTCAGTGCGGGCAACGCGCGCTGACCCGGAGGAACAACTAGCAGTATTGGAGGATTCGTTAGCTGAATTGCCGCCGAAAGACGTTGCTGAATTTCACGCCACCTTCGTGGCTAAGGCATTCGAGCTGTATTCGTGGGACCTCTGGGGTGCTGTATATGTTCTTTACGACGGATGTTCGCCTGACTGTTTTGAGTACCTTCGGTCGTGGGTAGTTGCTCAAGGGAAGGATTACTTCGAAGAAGTAAAGAGTGATCCTCGGGCCCTCGCCCAGGGGCGCCTGAGCTATGCCGGGGAGAGCGATTTCGCTGAATTGTTCGCGTACACGATCGAAGATGCCTACGGTAGAGCGAGTGGTGGTGGCAGTCTCTTTGAGGACTATCCGCATAACCCTTCGACGATTGCCCGTGAGTCTCCCAAGGGTCAGAAGTGGGATGAGGCTACCGTGGAGCAGCTTTTTCCTGACCTTAGACCGCTCGAGTAGTACCTTGAACTGCTCTTGCCAGATCCTATGGTGACCGCATGAGAACTGCCGAGATTGGCGTAAGTATTTCCTGACGGCACTGTTTGCGGTGTCTCGCGCCGGTTTGGCACGGGTACCGTCTCGAGACTCGGATTGCGGTTCATTTGGCGCTAGGAGATATCGGCGCGTATCGAACAGGCTTCGCTTACTGTCGGGGGTCACGTTTGGTTCATTGAGTTTCGCCGCTGCCTGAGTGTGGCGACAAATCCGCTCCGCTAAAATAGTGTACGAGCCGTTTACTAAGTGCTACCGTGAAGCCATGAATCGCGAAACGGTGTTGCCACTTGAGTCTTCCGAAGGAACGCTCGCTGCCATCGGAGGGAAGGCGCTGGGTCTCTCGCGCTTGCTGGCACTGGGGGAGCGCGTTCCGCCGGGATTCGTGATTACTACCGACGTCTATAACGCGGCGCGCCAGGACTCTAATGATGCAGTGCTCACCGTTCCGGAAGTGGATGAGCACGTGATTCGTGAAGCCTACCGACAGCTAGGATCCCCGCTAGTGGCTGTACGTTCCAGTGCAACCGCCGAAGACCTGCCCGGTGCAGCGTTTGCCGGGCAGCAGGAAACCTATCTAGGTGTGCTTGGCGAAGAAGCATTGCTGGAAGCGATAACCGACTGTTGGGCTTCATTGCACTCTGAGCGGGCACGGAGCTACCGAAACGAGCGAGGTATCGACGAATCAGAGGTATCGATCGCTGTCGTTGTGCAGCAAATGGTAGACGCTGATTTTGCCGGTGTTATGTTCACTGCTGACCCGGTCACGGGGGACCGGAAGCGCGTAGTTATTGAGTCCAATCCTGGCCTAGGCGAGGCGGTGGTCTCTGGGTTGGTCATCACGGATCGTGCAGTCCTAGGAGAAGATGGACTGATACTTGAGCGTCGTGCCGGTGCGCCGGAAGCGGTTATCCGGCTCAAAGCTTCCGGCGGCGTCAGCACGGAGCGTGGCCAAGGTGAGGCGCGGCTTGAGGAAGCACAACTCAAAGAACTAGCTGCCGCTGGGCGGAGGATTCGCGACGGGTTTGACCGGCCGATGGATATTGAATGGGCCACGGTGGGTTCGGAACTCTATATTCTCCAGGCTCGCCCCATGACGGCGCTTCCGCCGGCACCGCGCAAACTTGGTTCCGTAGAACGAAAAGTCGCCCCAATGCTCTACGAACTACTGCCGCAACGGCCCACACCCATGGAAGTGGACGCGTGGATTACGCCCGGTATAGCCAAACTGGTCGCGCGAATGATGGGAGGCATCGCCGGAGTGCACGTGGACTATTCCGCCTCCCTTGTCCGGGAAGACGGCATCGTTACCGAATTCGTTCCCACCCGTCCGAAGCCGACTCTTGCCACCCCGTTGCGGATCGTACAGGCCCTTGGTCAGCGACCGTTGACTGGTGGGTGGCGAAATGACCCGCTCTACGCCACATATCTGCGTCAGTGCAGTGAACTCGATCGGCTTCCGCTCCGTGACCTACCGTGGCGGGAACTGGTCGAAATTCCTTCGCGGGCGTGCAGTAGCATGCAGCTGGTTGCCGAGCTGAGGGTGAAGTACCTGCGCCCAGCCGTCTCCAACGGACTGAAACTCGTTGCGGCATTGGCGATCACCGGACAGCTCGAACTACTTTCCGAGCTGTCTATTACTCCTCATACCGAGACGCACCGAATCAACGAGCGCCTATCTGACATTGCGGCCGAGTTGACCCAGAATCCTGAGGCCATGCAGATGCTAACCCAACACTCTGGTCGAGAGGCTCTCGCCGCATTGAATAACAACCCGGCAACCGCTCAGCTCGCTTCGCGTATTGACGAGTTCTTGATGACCTACGGCCATCGGGAATCGGCGAGCCTCCTGTTGCCTCGGGTTCCGACTTGGGGTGCCGATCCAACACCGGTGACTCATCTTCTGGGAGTGTTGGGCAATGGCGGGCACGAGTCCTCGGCCGGAGACCAACACGCACTTGAACGGTTATTAGCCCATCCGCTGCTTCGTGCCCAACCGGTTGCCGAGAAGGTGCGCTCCTGGGTGCATGGTGTGCAGGAATTTATCGCGGTTCGCGAAGACACACATTTCGAGATCACTCGAACTATGCCGGTTGTTCGTGCCGCCATAGAAGAGATGGGTAGGCGCCTGTATGCCGGTGGAGGACTTCAGCAGTTCGAGGACGTTTGGTTCCTTGACTATGCAGTACTGCGACAGGCTTCCGACGAAATACTGCTATGCGCACCGAACAATGCGCACCGGGCGGGCGAACGCCGGCGCCGTCACGATGAACTAGCCGCGGCACCGCTGATCTCTCCGGCCACACTCTACGATCTGTCGCCGGTATCCGGGGCACTACTTCATGGCACAGGTTCCGGAGGTGGCAGGGTGACCGCACCGGTTCGCCTAGTACATAGTGCGGCGGAATTCGACCGGCTCTTACCGGGAGAAATCTTGGTTTGCCCGGCCACAAACCCTTCATGGACACCTCTATTCGCCCGTGCCGCCGGGGTTGTCGTCGATCACGGGTCGGCCGGCTCCCACGCCGCCATCGTCGCCCGGGAGTACCGAATTCCGGCCGTAATGGGGTGCGCATCGGGCACCACAACGCTCACCGATGGGCAATGGGTCACCGTGGACGGGGATCGAGGCTTGGTTCTGGAGGCTAAAAATGAGCACGCCAACTGATCATCGTTCAGCGCCGCGCCGCCGTGGGGAGGAACTTGTCGACGCGATCCTATCGGCAGCCTGCCAAGAGCTTATCGAGGTTGGCTACGCCAAACTCAGCTATGAGTCGGTAGCCCGGAGGTCCGGGGCCTCGAAGGTCTCCATCTATCGGAGGTGGCCGACTAAGCCAGAACTGGTTAAATCGGCTGCCGCCCATCACGCGCATATTCCCCAACTTCCCGGGGAGCCGTCGACCCTCCAAGCGGACCTACGCTCGGTGCTCGGGGACGTAGCGCGGCAAATTGATGCACCGATCGGGCAACTCCTACGCGCGCTGATGGCCGCGAGCGTTGCGGAACAAGCGCCGAGTATGGCCGAACTTTCGTGGGGGATGGGACCGGGTTTAATGCGCAAAGTAGCCGAGCAGGCGGTGGCTCGTGGTGAACTTTCGGATGTGCCCGAGGGGCTCGTGCTCAGCGTTCCCACCGATCTCATCAAACAACGCTTCATCAGTTACGGCACCGTGAATCAAGAGTTCATCGACGATCTAGTACAGCTGATCGTGCTTCCATTATGGCTGGGAGATAAGTCCTCACGGTAACGATACGGCGCGCTATTCGCGAGCGAGGCACGGTGCCATAGTCTTGAGCACAGAGCCTGTCATAAAGGAGCCACCACAGCCATGTCACGTCTTGCCGCCGAGGAGTACAACGAGTCACAGATCGCCGCGATCCGCCGTCGGTCCATCGGTATTCTCGCGCTGGGACAGATACTCGGAGGATTAGGCGGCGGGGCCACGCTCACCCTCGGATCCTTGCTGATTGTCCACGTCTCTGGTTTGGACTCATTGGCGGGAATGGCTGCGACCATGAATACCTTGGGCGCCGCGGCCATGTCGGTACCCTTGGCGATGCTTGCCCAGCGGCTGGGACGTCGAATGTCGCTATCGACCGGAGCATTGATAGCGGTACTCGGATCTGCACTCATTGTCACCGGTGCGGTATGGAATTCCGTCTTAGTTCTCTTGGTCGGCATGCTCGTGCTAGGGACGGCCTCGGCCATGAACTTGCAATCACGTTTTGCGGCTACCGATCTTTCCGATGAACGCACGCGGGGACGAGATTTGTCGCTAGTTGTGTGGGCTACCACCGTAGGTGCAGTACTCGGCCCGAACCTCTTTGCCCCAGGTGAGGTGATTTCTTCCTCGTTGGGTCTGCCGACCTACACGGGCGGCTTCCTCATCGCCATGGCCGCCCAGATTCTAGGTCTCATTGTCTACTGGGCGGGCTTACGACCAGATCCGATGGTGGTGGCATGGCAGCGAGCAGGGATTGCGGGAACCCAGGTGGTTCGGCGCACCGGCGCAGGGTTCCGTCTGCTACGCGAGCTTCCGGCGGCACGGCGTGCGGTGCTGACCGTAGCGCTCAGCCACGCCTACATGGTTTCACTTATGTCGATGACGCCGGTGCATATGCAACATCACGGCGCATCGCTGACACTGATCGGATTTACGATCTCACTGCATGTGCTGGGCATGTACGCTTTCTCACCGATCTTCGGTTGGCTTACCGACCGCCTTGGCGCCGCCCGTATAGTGATGATTGGCCAGATACTGCTCATTGCCGCGAGCCTTTGCGTCTGGATGAACCCGACGGGACATGCTCTGGTAACCGTGGCCCTAGCCTTGCTGGGATTGGGATGGTCGGCGGCGACGGTGGCCGGTTCGACCATGGTTTCAGCGGCGGCACCCCTGGCCGAGCGCACCGCGCTACAAGGAACCTCAGACCTCCTCATGAATTTGGCCGGGGCACTGGGCGGGCTCTGTGCCGGGCCTGTCCTTGCGCTCGCCGGGTTCGAGGGGCTTGCCATGATTCTGTTGGCTCTGGCCCTGATCGTTGTGTTCTTGAATCGCGATGCCTGGTCGCTGGGCCTCTCGCGCCAGAAACTCCCCGATGATTAACACCAGGTGCACGCTTAGTGCGCTGACGTGTGGAATGCTCTCAAGCCTCCCGGACGTCCGTGGAGCCTGCCATCCTGTGGCGACGAAGCGTGATTTATCTCGGGCTCAATCTGGCGATGGTTCGTTGCCTGACGGCACCGGCCCCACAGATCTTTGAAACCTGAGTCCTCGCGCAGAGTTTGGCGGTGTCGCTGTTTTTTCAACCTAGCCGGCGTTAGCGTGAACGTGGTTCCGAGCCGCAACCAGAGAAGCGTTGCGCCATGGGAAAGACCGACGGTTAGCAACCTCGGGGTCTCGAGGAATCGATGGTGACACGGATACACAGGAGGGGAAGAGCAGATGACTGAGATCAACGAGCCAGAGAACCCTGATTCCACCGACACTAAGGACACCAACCAAAACGCCGAAACGCTACGGCACAGTAGTGACAGCGGTGTGGCCCGGCACGGGAAGCGGGCGGAAAAACCGAAGGACGACCAGGCCACCGAGGACGATGATGAGCGGTTTGACGCTGGATAGTCCGGGAGCGAACACTAGCGGCACACGGTAAAACCGACCGGACCGATGGAACCAGGCTCGTAAAGGGTGCAAGTTAGTCTCTACGTCCCGGCGATCCACATATCGTTTCTACGCATTAAATAAAACTTGGCGTTTGCTACCTCCGTGCACGGAGGTAGCAAACGCCAAGTTATTGACCAGACAGGTAACTGTCCTAGTCGTTAGGCTCGGATACTTCAGAAACCAGTTCGCCGGTCCCTTGGGTGTCGTAGTAGCGGGCAACGTCGGCCTGAGCCAGCATACCGACGAGTTTGTGCCCGTCGATTACCGGTAGCCGACGTACCTGATGCCGTTGCATGGTTCGAATTGCCTCGTCGACGGAATCGTCGGCACCGATCGTCACCGGCTTGCCTTGGGCGTATTCGGAAACCTTGCGGGTTGAGCCGGCAATATCGTTGGCGACACAGTTCACCACGATATCCCGATCGGTGATGGTACCGGCAAGCTGATCGTCGGTCCCGCAGATGGGCAACATACCCACATCGAGATCCCGCATGAGCTGCGCGGCATTCTGGATCGTGTCCTGCTCGTTGACGCACTGTGCAGGAGAGGTCATGAGTTCGCGTGCGCTGACCATGGTTCTTCCTTATCTTGTTTGTTGTGTGATTACGAGCATTCGTAGGCTTGGAGTCACGCCAGGGATTCCAAGCAGGGCTTATTGTTTTTTGCACCAAGTTTTCAGGGCTGGAAAGGAATGGCCACTTGGTATCCCGCAACGACTGATGACCGCTCATTGAGACACGCGACCACCGCTCGGTTGATGGTTCGCCGCATAAGGACACGACGACATTGTCGTTCCTTATCTTGTTTGTTGTGTGATTACGAGCATTCGTAGGCTTGGAGTCACGCCAGGGATTCCAAGCAGGGCTTATTGTTTTTTGCACCAAGTTTTCAGGGCTGGAAAGGAATGGCCACTTGGTATCCCGCAACGACTGATGACCGCTCATTGAGACACGCGACCACCGCTCGGTTGATGGTTCGCCGCATAAGGACACGACGGCATTGTCGTTCGGTGGTAACATCCCATCCCTTGTTGACTGAGCACGGACGGAGCGAACCCCACCATGAGCACCAAGCTCTGGGTCGGCATCGACGCCGGTAAATCCCATCACCACGCAGTCGCCATCGACACCGACGGACGGCAACTGCTCTCCAGAAAATTGGTGAACGACGAAGGGCCCATTCTCGAGTTGATCGCCGATGTCCACGCCCTGACCGAGGACCCGGAGATCCTCTGGGCTACCGATCTGAACCAAGGTCCCTCCTCGCTGCTTCTGGCTCTGCTGGCCGCCCACGTCCAACAGGTCCTCTATATCCCCGGACGCACCGTTCATGCCGCTGCCAAGGCCTACCAAGGCGGAAACAAAACCGACGCGAAGGACGCGGCGATCATCGCCGACCAAGCCCGCATGCGCAGAGACCTTCACCCGGTGAAAATCACCGACGAGACCGCGGCAGGGCTGAAAATCCTCACCGGCCAGCGTGCTGATCTGGTCGCGGACCGGACCCGAGCGATCAACCGGCTGCGCGGACTGCTCTCGGAGTACTTCCCGGCTCTGGAAGTAGCGTTTGATTTCGCTCAACGCAAAACCGCGTTGCTGTTGCTTACCCGTTACCAGAGCCCGGCGGTGATCCGGGCCTCCGGGGAAACCCGGATCACCAAATGGCTGAGCAGCAACGGGGGCATCCGTGGTGCCGCGGTGGCCCACGACGCGGTAGCTGCCGCGCACCGGCAACACACCACGATCCCTGGTGAGCAGACCGCCGTCAGCGCGATCAAGCGTCTGGCCGAACAAGTCCTGGAGCTCTACCGTGAGGTTGAAGCCATGGATCAGCAGATCCGGGTCTTGCTCAACCAGCACGCGTACGCGCCCTTGTTGTTGAGCATCCCCGGGATCGGGTTCCTGCTGGCTGCCGAATTCATCGGCGCGACCGGAGGAGAAATCAAGAACTTCCAGAACGCGAATCGGCTGGCAGGGATCGCTGGAGTCGCCCCGGTCTCGAAAGACTCCGGACGCATCACCGGCAACCGGCACCGACCCCACCGGTATGATCGGAAACTGCTGCGCGTGTGTTTCATCGCCGCGCAAACGGCGGCACGAATTTGCCCGGTCGCCGGAGCCTATTACGCCCGGAAACGGGCCGAGGGAAAGAACCACAAGCAAGCGGTCCTCGCGCTGGCCAGACGCAGGGTGAACGTGATCTGGGCGGTGCTCAGTTCTGGTCAACCATTTGATCCGACGCATCGTTCCTCCGCTCTGAAAACCGTCTAGCATTGCACTGACTTCAACCCGGTCATCGGATGTCCCTCCGCTAGTCACCGGGCGTCGAAACGCGCCCTAAAACCAATGCGCTCGGGGCTTGACAAACACCATTGAGATTCCTTTCGTTGGGTGCGGACGTGACCCACCATGGGCCACATGCCAAGCCGATTCAACGATTGCCAGCGACCTCAAAGGCGCCGCGGGTCGAAGCTGGCAAGAACCTATTAAGCGTGTACCACGGGCATAGACACTGGTATCGGTAGAGGAACGCACCCGAGGGCGCTTGAGCAACCAGAAGGGATCACCGTGATGGGATTTTTGGACAAGGCCAAACACGCAATCAGCCAGACGGTGGAAAGCCTGAAGGACACCAACAGGCAAGACCGGGACGAGGGCACAGGGGACTCTATGCCAGATCATGCCGACTCGGTGCAGGGGTATGACCCGGAACTGGACGTCTCTGAAGAGGACCAGTATGACCCAGAGGACGACGAACGCGGCTAGCTGTATCGGGGGAGGCTTCGAACCCAAAGTGCGCTAACTCTTCATAGGCTGCACACCAGGTTTGGAGACGACGCTAAACCAGGTTCGGGCTCGATACCCCGCTTAGCACTAACCGCGAGTACCGCACGGGCAATATCCGTTCCGCCGTGCGAATACACCAATGGAGAAGGAGTAGTCATGACCTTGAATAACTCAGAATTCGATAATGTCCGTAAGGATGAGGACATCGATGAACCATTGGACGGGCGCGATAGTCAGCCGATGCCCGGCTCACCGGACGCTACCGCCGAGTTGAACTCCGAAGACCCGCTTCGTGGAGTAGACCAAGTACTCGAAGAAAACGATCTGGACCCACTGCAGCTGAACCCCGAGAATTTGCCCTCGGAGTCTGCAGCCGGTGAGGCCCAGGCAGCGGAGAGTGACTCCGATACGGAAGCGAACCACCGCGCCAATCTTCCGGATCAGCGCGACAACCCGGACCACGAGTAGGAGCGGTGTATGTCGCGAAATGTTGCGGATACCTTAGTAGAGCGACTGACCCAGTGGGGAGTGACCCGGCTCTTCGGCTACAGCGGAGACGGAATCAACACGTTACTGGGCGCCGTGCGCCGGGCCGAACTGCCCTTTATCCAGGCTCGTCACGAGGAGTCCGCCGGCTTCATGGCGGTGGCGCATAGCAAATACGGGCTTGGCCAATATGCCTTCGGTTCGAGCGCGGCAGATGATGCGCTCGAGGCACGAAACCGTCCGGACGTCGCGGAGGGCACCCAGCCCGAAGAGCGTGGGGTAGATCTCGGTGTAGTGGCCGCTACCCAAGGTCCCGGCGCCATCCATCTCGTGAATGCCCTCTACGACGCCAAGCTGGACTCTGTGCCGGTGCTAGCGATCGTCGGACAGCAGAATCGGCCGGCACTCGGTAGCGACTACCAGCAGGAAGTCGACCTCAAAGCACTCTTCGCCGATGTCGCTTGCTATCGGGAAGAAGTCACCACGGCCGTTCAGCTGGTGCCGGTGCTTGACCGGGCCATTCGCAGCGCCTTAGCGCATTCGGGGCCAGCCGTGGTCATTGTTCCCCATGACGTCCAGCAGCAAGAGGAATCGCTGCCAGCGGGGAAGCATGCGCAAATCCCCACCTCTAACGCGTGGCGTCCATCGGTCACCGTGCCGGATGCGGAGGCACTGAACCGTGCCGCTCGATTGCTGGAAGATTCGGAACGCATTGTCTTTCTTGTGGGGCAGGGGGCACGTCACGCCCAAGCACAGGTACGATCGCTTGCCGAGCAACTAGATGCTGCAGTGGTCACAAGTCTGCTGGGCAAACCCTATGTCGATGAATCGGCGCCGAACGTCGCCGGGGTCATGGGGCATTTGGGGACAACGGCCAGTGCTCGCGTTCTGTCGGAGTGCGATGCACTACTTATCATCGGATCCAATGATCCGTGGACCGAGTTTTATCCAGAGCCTGGTGCGGCGCGTGCCATTCAGATCGATATTTCTGCGGCGCGGGTGGGCAACCGCTACCCGGTCGAGGTCGCCCTCGTCGGCGATGCTGGGTTGAGTCTCGAAGCACTCAAAATTCGGCTCACACGACCCGCAGCAGACCGTGCGCTATGGCGCGATCTGGTTGAACGGGAGGTACTCTCGTGGCGCACCTTGTGTAAGGAGCGTGCCCGGTTGGCGGTCCACGGGGTGAATCCGGAAGCAGTCGTCGCTGAACTTTCGAGCCAACTGCCGTCGGCGGCTCAGATTGCATTGGATGTTGGTAGTTGCGTGTACTGGTATGCTCGTCAGCTTCGCTTGCCACCGGACGCCAGCGCGCAATTGTGTAGCACCTTGGCCAGCATGGGAGGCGGCGTCCCCTATGGTGTCGCGGCCAAACTACTCGATGACAAACGGCCCGTGGTCGTGCTCAGCGGCGATGGCGGTATGCAGATGGCCGGAAACGCGGAACTAGTGATCATCGCTGAACGGTGGAAGCAGTGGGATGACCCAAGGCTAGTCGTCTGCGTCTTTTCCAACGGCGACTTAGCCGAAGTGAGCTGGGAACAACGTGAAACCGAAGGAGACCCGCGGTTCAAGGAGAGTCAGCACTTGCCACGGTTCCCGTTCGCGAACTATGCCCGTATGCTCGGTCTCGCCGGTCGTGTCGTCACCGACGATTCAGACCTCGCCGAAGCTTGGGCATGGGCGCTTCAGGCGGACAGACCTGCTGTATTGGAGGTTCATAGCGATCGTGATATGCCGCTGTTGCCACCTCTAGCCGATGAGCAGGTGCTCGCTAAGATGCGCGCGGGACTGGAAAAGGAAGCGAATACCCAGGGCTTGGATCTGTTGAACGCTTATGTCGCCCTGGAGGATTCTCTGGAAGGGCGTTGAGCATCGCATTCGGGTTACTGGACAAACGAAAACACCGGCAACAAGCACGGGCGGATGGCCCGTGAAATGGGTGGGACGCAATTACTCAGCGTGATCTCATGTCCCGCTGCGGTCGCGCCCTACGCTTTGCAAATGCGCCTGACCCCGCCCCCATCGATGGGGGCGGGGTCAGGCGCATTACGTTGGCTATCCAGTTACAGCTCTGCCTGTCGCGGGAGGCGACTGTCTCTGATCGGCCGTATTCTCAACGCCTAATCGTGAGCGATTCTCCGAAGCGGCAGTCCCGTCGCAAGTAGGCTGTCTGCTAATAGTTCGCTGGTGGATCGGAGGCCGGGAAGGACTCCTTCTCCCACTCTCGAACCGTCTGTTCCTCTTCTACGGGTGACTCTTCAGTGCCGGGATTCTTCTTCTCTGGTTCCTGTGCCATAAGTGTGACCTCCTTCGGTGGGTGGGCTTGCACGATTGTTCTCTTGCGTGACCAGTACAGGTCTATCCGTGGTGATCAGTTACGCGTGCTAATAGGTACATTGAGCGGGTTAGAGGAGGCTGCCTGGCGCAGCCATACTCTTAACGTTTTCCTCCTCGAGTTCCATAGTTGCGGCGAGCCATTGATTCTGGTGGACAGTATCCCGTGCTAGGAGAAACGAGAGTAGATCTCTCACGCCGTGATCATCTGTTTGGTGATATAGCTCGGCGAGTTGCAAGCGGCCTTGCATTTCGGCGGTTGCGTTCGCCTTGAAGTCCACAATCAGGTTTCCGGTAGCGGTGATGTACGAACCACTCCATGGGTTTCCCGCGCCATCGACGGGACGCGCGCCGACTCCGGCTAAGACCGCCTGTTCAATATCCGTTCCACCAAGTACGGCCGAGACAATCGAGTCAGACTGCGCTGTTTCCTCCACGAAGTCCTGCGGTTCCGCCTCTGACAGCCGAGCAATCATGGTAGCTAGCATTTCGACATGACCGAACTCTTCGGTGCCAATGTCGAAAATGAGGTCCCGGTATTTGCCTGGCAGATGGGCGTTCCAAGCCTGGAAGCTGTACTGCATGGCCAACGTGATTGCACCGTATTGACCACCTAGCACTTCTTGCAACTTGCGTGCGTAGCCTGCGTCCGGATGTTCGGGCGTAGCCCGGTACTGTGGCTCTCGCTTATGGAAAAACATGGACCTCTCCAACGTTGAGGTTCTGGGGTAGTGGGTCGAGACCGTGAACGGCATCGCACCTTCTACCCATTTCCCTATTTACCGTAGGAAACCGGGGGAGGATTTGAAAGTAAGGGCCTGAGATGAGCAGGTTACTCCAAGGTAACTTCGGTTCGGCTAGGGAAATGGCATCCTAAAGGCATGCCCCAGATTTCGAGCGAAAGTGAGTTGTTGAGATGGACCTAGAAGCGTTGCGTCGACGCCAGTGCGAACTGGTGGAGTTGCTCGCCCGGACGGAGTCACCCATTGAATTGGCTCGGGCCAGTGGGGAACTGGAGAACTTAAATCGCCAATTAGAGCGTGCGCAATCGGCGGAGAAGGAAACTCCGAGCGAAGATTGACCCGAAAGGTGCAACGCGGTACTGAAAGCAACGCATGTGTCGCGCGCTCGCTGCGCGCTAGCCGATGTGCGTGTGGGTAGGGTTCATTGCCGACGGGCCGCGCCAGCATGTTAGCCTTTTGTGCCATTGTCGTTGTCTGGCAGGACAAGCGGCGTGTTGACGCCTCTCGGCTCACCGGTCCTAATTGAGTGTCGAGGAACGCTGCGTGGAGCAGCGCACTACCAAGTCCCTGGCAATGCGCCTGACGGTGGCAGAGCTACGAAGAGCCCTGGGAAATTCTGCAATGGCGGTAGCGCACGGCGCGAACGACGGTTGGTGTGTTTCCAAGGCCGCTCACCGCTCGAGAAGTAATCCACGGACAAACGAGCCGGGGAGTCGGCTGGACCTGAGGCCCGTCGATCGGGACGCTATGCAGCAAGAATTCGTGTTTCTTTCTGGAGGTGTCGGTGGGTGAGGCGATGTCGGACCAACGCTCTCGTGGCGCAATGCCGATAGTAGCGACGTGAAATTGCCCCGAATCGCATAGCCATGAGCGGTCTCCGGCAGAACATGACGTCAGAATTTAGCGGGGGCAACAGCTAGGTATTTAGACGGGACAAGGCGGCGTCAAACTTGGGCAAGCTCACTCAAATATATTTATTCCTAAAAAAGACAAAGATAGCTGACACGGGCAGGGCCCGTGCCAGCTATCGGAGGTCATTGAGCCGGCTTAGTGGCTGTTTTTCCCGCCACGCGCCTTGGCTTCGGTGGGTTGAGCTTCTGCTCCTCGGCGGCCTGCTTCGCTGGGGTCAGCGCTGTTCTCTTCCCCGAAACTACCCGAGCTGGCCTCGCCGCCCTTCCGTGCCTGCTCCTCGGTGTCTTCCCGGTTTCCAAACTGTCCGGAGTTGTTCTCATTTGCCATGATCTTGCTCCTTCCATTGAGAGTCCTCACCCTTTGTGAGGAACACATTCTTTAACCTATGCACTGTGTAAACATACTTCTAGGGGACTGAGGGATCTCTCAGGTTGGGGTGAGCCGTTATCGAGAAATCAACGGTTCAGGGCATTGTCGGGTAGTAGCATTGCCGCGTGCCCGATGCGCTGGCTTCGGGATGCAACCCGTGGTGAGCTCGGGTTGCTATGACCATGCAATAGTGTGTGGAAGCTTGAGTTGGTCCCGCAGTTTTATTCCGCGAGACAAGAGGAGTGGCAAGCGGACTAGGCCTGTACGGTGGCTCGACTTGTGGAGCCGCGTCAGCTCAGCATTAGAAGGTCACGGTCGTGTCTTCGAAGTCGATCTCGCAGAAAGGTTGGTGTCGAGGAAACCGCCAGGCTCGGTGGTGGATCGATACAAGATGAGGGTTACAGTATCTGCGGCATCTTCGATGAACCGGGGAGCCGCCCCTCGAACAAGGCGCGCGAGAGGGCTGCGCCAGACTCTGCGTTACTGAAGGGTGTGGTTACTGAAGGGTATGACGCGGCGGCTGTGGGGAGGGAACGTCTGGCACCTGTGCCGAGGGCTCGGGGAGAGCGAATCCCAGGCGAAGCTCAGTGGATTCGAAGCGTACGGCTCTGGTACTAATTGCGTGCGCGATAGCGCTGAACTTCCAGCTTGCAATGCGAAACGTGTACGCGAACGATTGTGCCGCGGCTTGATAGAGATCGGCGACGGTTCTCTGTGGCGGCTCGGGTGGAACGATTCCTAAGGCCCGGTTCGGCAAGGAGGCGTAGATAAAGCGCAACTCGTCGGTCGCTGGATCGAGAAATGCTACGAGCGCAACGTTCCCCTGTGTGGCGACAAGGCCCATGGCGTCGGGCAATGGCTCGTGGCTCTGCGAAATTATAATTGGCATGCCCTCGGTCCATGCGTGCGTTTCTAAGTATCGGCGTCCAGCGCGTGATCCGAGAAATTCTGATACCCGGATGGCTGTCGCGGAACGTACGTATCGTCCTGGCATGGTTCCTACTTTCTTGCTTGCTGGTTGGGCGTTGCGCGAGGTAGGTTCGATTGGCTATCCCCAATGTCCCATCGCCTACATGGAGGGTTTGCGACAGACTGTGATCTGGCTCGCAGTTGGAATCTTCACCGTAGGCTTCTTGTCAGAAACTTGCTAGAGATTGGCAAGTTCTATCAGCTTGCGCCCAGCTTTGATCGGAAAGTCTCAATTGACTATGGTGCGAAGCGCTGGCGTCTCGCTCCTATATTAACCGTTCGTCGTCGCGTTTACACTCGTCATTGCGGAGATTGTGGGGATGATGGCTGAACCTGGAACGCAACAGATCGAATGCTCGGGTGTGCTCACGTCCGGGGTCTGAGCTGGCCCAGCGACTTGGCCGATCTTGAACAGCGGTCGACGCTGCGACCAGAGACTCTGGCCGCAGCGTTCCTTCAGCTACTCCTGTTACCGCTTGGCTAGCGTCCCGATGCGACAACGGCCCGATTCATGATCAGCTCGGCGTTGATTGCTGCCCCTGCCATCGTGCCCGAGGCGGCGGCAGCCATCACCATATGCATCAGATTTGAGGTATTTCCGGCCGCATACACTCCCGGTATGGCGGTCTGTTGCATCTGATCAACCTCGATAAAGCGACCGACCGGATGCTCGGCGAGCGCCCCGCCTAGTCCTACATAGAGATCGGCATTGGCCTCCAGTCGGTTGGCAAGTACCAGAGCTTTGGCTGGCAAAGTTGCCCCCGATGCTAGGTGCAACATGCTGATTTGACCACGATCATCAACGTCGAGGCGTTGGACGGCATCGCGTCGGATCTCAATTGACAGGGCGGCAAGCCGCCGCTCGTCGTCTTGTGTTAGTTGTCCCGGGACCTGCTCGAGATAGGTGACGTGCTCACTGAGCTGCCGAAACATCAACGCCTGATGTGCGGACATCTCGCCTGTTCCGAGTACGACAATCTGCTCGCCGCGTACCTCATAACCGTGGCAGTAAGGGCAGTGTAGAGCCGAAACTCCCCAGGCTTGAGTGATGCCCGGAATATCGGGCAGTTGATCGCTGAGGCCGGTGGCCAACAGAACACGTTCCCCGTGGAAGGTGCGACCTGCCGCCTGTATCGAAAAACCGGATTCGCGAGTCCCCTGTAGATTTTCGGCTCGCGCCTCGAGCCAGTGCGCTCCATAGTCGATGGCTTCTTGCCGTCCTCGAGCGAGAAGTTCAAGTGGGTTCACGCCTTCTTGGCCGAGGACATTGTGGGCGTGGGCGCTGACGGCGTTGCGTGGGGCACCGGCGTCAATCACGAGTACGCGACGGAGGGAACGGGACAGGGCGACGGCGGCGGATGCACCAGCTGCGCCGGCGCCGATCACGATGACTTCGTAATTTTCACTGAGTTCTTCTGGGGTTGTTTGCATACCTCCACGCTACGCATGCTTTGCGTAAAGGGGATATGATTTTGCGTATGACGCAAGAATTGGGTGTTGATGCCATTATTCGCCTGCGTATTCGGACGTTGCGGCAAGCGCGCGGATGGTCCCTTGAAGCCTTGGCCACCCGGGCAGGTTTGACCATTTCGACTCTCAGTCGAATTGAAACGGGAAACCGTCGGATCGCGGTGGACCAACTTCTCGCCTTGGCCCGGGCCCTAGAGACTACGCTGGATGAATTGACCGCCCCGGAAGACGCCGGCGAAATTATCATCCGTCCGCAGCCAGTCGCCGTGCCGGGCATGACCACTTGGCTGCTTTCGGATGCCAAAGCACTGAATGGAGTGAGTGTCACCAAGATCCGTTTTGACCCTCGCGAGGTAAAGCAAGAACCGGAGTTGCGGGTGCACCCCGGTAAGGAATGGTTTACCGTTCTCCTCGGGGAGATCAAGTTGCGTCTGGGGGATCGAGTCTTTCATATTCCCGCCGGGCAAGCCGCACAGTTCGAAACGATGACCCCACACTCTATTCAAGCTCACGGAGGGTCAGCGGAGATCCTGAGCATTATGGATCCCGCCGGGCGTCGTGCGCATAGCGATGATGGTTTGGAGAGCTAGTCAGGCGACCCATGCTTTCGTGCTGCCGAACTCAGACGTGTTTGGATAACACTATGAACTTTCAGCTACGTCGAGCGACTATGTACGATGTCCCGTCCGCCGCGGCCACGCTCGCCGATGCTTTTGATTCTTACCCGTGGACACGGTGGAGTATCCCGGCCGATGACTACCTAGCGCGGCTCGAACGACTCCAAGCCATCTACTTGTCGCATGCTATCGAGCATGGGCTTGTCCTCATCAGTTATGACCACGACGGAGTAGCGGCACTCCTACCACCGGACTGCCCGGAACCAGATACGCAACGGCAGGAAGAAATCGCCGAGTTGATGGGCGAGCGGCTCGAGATCGTGTTCGGAGTGCAGCTCCCGGCGAGGCCAGAAAATTCATGGGAACTGGCCACACTTGGCGTGGCGAAATCCAGCGCTGGCCGCGGACTTGGTTCCGCGCTACTGCGCAAGTCTCTGTGGTCCGTCGCTACATCGCCCTTTCCGCGGGTCTCGTTGGAAACCTCGGCCGCGCAGAACGTGCGGCTTTATCAACGGCATGGATTCGTTCTCTCACAGTGCACCGACATCGCGGAGGGTCCTAGGGTTTACTCAATGCGAGCCGAACTCACCGATCATCGTAGGCTCGGCGTTTAGACCATGTTTTAGGTTCAGAAGCCTCACCCGCTTACCGCTGGAGTGCCAATAGCCGACGCACGGATCGGATACGCTGGGACACAGTGCAGCAATGTAGCAAGGAGGCTCATCGATGACCCACCCGGCCCCAGAAAATTTGGCCGACGAACTGGCCGTTGGAGGTTTTTATTATCAGCGGCTCGGCGCCGGACGGTTTCGTTCCAGCATTCACGCGCAGGGTGCGTGGAATGAGCACGAACAGCACATGGGTCCGGCCAGCGGCATTCTGACCCATGAGTTAGCCAATTTTCAGCCCCGCGATGAGATGCGACTGTCGCGACTGAGCTTCGACATTCTGGGCATCATTCCCGGTGGAGAATTTGAGATCCGCACCCGTATGTTGCGCCCCGGGCGCACCATCGAACTACTCGAAGCCGAACTCGTTGCCGGCGGCCGCACCAGCATCATTGCCCGTGCCTGGCGCATTATCGCCGGGGACAGCTCAGCGGTCTCGGGAACCGACGATGCGTGGATCCCAACACCAGAGCAGTGCGTCGAGGTGGACATCACCAACATCTGGCCCGGCGGTTATATCCGGAGCCTAGAGATCCGTCACGCACCCGAAACCCGCCCGGGCCACGGGATCGTGTGGGTGCGTAACCCCCTGCGGCTACTCGACAGCGAAAACACCAGCGACATGGTGCGGCTAATCGGCATGGTCGATACCGCCAATGGTGTGGCGCCACGCGCCACCCCTGGGGCCGGAAGTTGGATGTTCCCGAACGTGGATCTGCAGATTCACCTGTACCGCCAGCCACAGGGCCAATGGTTGGGATTTTCCACGAAGCAAGCCTACGGAGCCGAGGGCATCGGATTGACCTCCAGCGTGTTACACGATGAGCTAGGACCCTTCGGGCATAGCGAACAAATTCTGACCGTCCGCCCGTTGTAACCCTAAGCCTGGGCCTGGGTCTGCTGGGAAGCCAGAATCCGTTTCAGGGCCGGCTTGGGCACCATAGTAAATCCGGCCTCGCGGTAGCTTTCCCGAGTGGACTGGTGCGCCCGATACAGCGCGTAGCCGCGCTTGATGAGGAAACCCACGGGTTTGCGGCGCTCGGCGACATCCCGGGCAAAGCGGCGTATCGCGGTCAGCAATGCCGGTTCGTCGACAAAGTAGGCCTGCACGTGGCATCCGGCACGTTGTAGGGGTGCGAGCACCTGACTGAGGAAGATCCCCTCGGCGAGAATGGGTCCGGAACCGGAGATGTCGCGGTGCCCGCTGTAGCTGGAGGTAGCGATTGAGTAGTTCGGTACCGTGGTCCGCCCCGTTTCGGCGAGTTCGATGAGCGCGTCCACCGCGGCCTGAAGATTCCATGTCTCCGGGTGGTCCCAATCGATCTGCCCATAGGCGGTGCGTGGAAAGGCGGCGGGGTTCCCATCCTCGCTGATTTCACGGTAGAACTCGTCTAATGGCAAATGTGGGTTGCCGAAACGTCCGGCGAGGTAGGATTTTCCCGAACCCGAAGCGCCGCCGATGAGAATAATAGTTGGGGTATCGCTAGACACCCAGTCTATTATTCCGTATCCGTTTCGGGCCTAGGTCGCATCGAGGCGTTGCGCCCGACACGTACGCGGTCGCCGCACGGCGGCTAGGTTAAGCTGTGGGTATGACCTTGTGGAACCCTGAATCCGATGCAGCGCTGGACTTTCTCTTTGAGGAACCCAGCGGCGACCCGGTCGCCGATCTGGGGCGCGGCTTGGATTTATTGCGGCAGGTGCAACGCGGTGAACGGCCCGGGTTGCTGCGCTTTTACCGCCCAGATCCGACGTTGGCCTTCGGCCAACGTGATGTGCGGATGGCCGGATACGAGCAGGCCGTGGCTGCCAGCACGGCACATGGATTTGCTCCCGTGGTGCGCAAGGCCGGCGGCCGGGCTGCCGCCTATCATCGCGGCACGCTGATCGTTGATCATATTGAACCGCATAGCGAAGCGATCTTAGGGCACCAGCGCCGTTTCGAAGTTTTCGGTGAGCTCTACGCGCAAGCGCTACGCCAGTTGGGTGTCCAGGCTCGCGTAGGCGCGATCCCCGGCGAATACTGCCCGGGGGATTTTTCGGTGCACGGGCTACCCACAGAACTGTCGCGCAGCGCCGTTCCGGTAAAACTCGTGGGCACCGCACAGCGGGTGATCGCCGGGGCCTGGCTGTTCTCCAGCGTTTTCGTGATCGAAGATTCCGCGCCGATCCGCGCGGTTCTCGACGCGGTGTATCAAGCGATGGATCTTGAAATGGATCCGAGTACGGCCGGGGCGGCCGACGACATGGTGCCAGGGGTCAACGTCGAGGACTTTATCGACGCGCTCCTGAGCGAATATCGTCAGCACACCACGGTCAACGAACTGGTTTAGGCGCCGACGCGCTCGACGACTTCTTCGATGCGCGGGTTGGTCGCGGCGCTTCCGTCGGGGAAGATCAGGGTCGGAACGGTCTGATTGCCGCCGTTAAAGGACTCGACTAGCTCCGCGGTGCCCGCAACCTCTTCGATATTCACCTCGGTGTAGCCCACGCCCTTCTGATCCATGAGGCGTTTGAGGTTACGGCAGTATCCGCACCAGCTGGTGGTGAACATGGTGACGCTGCCAGCGGCCGGAATGTACTTTTCAAGTTCTGCTTGGTTGGTCATACTTCATTCAACCATTCAAGCGGCGCCGTTCTTCCCACCGTGACGTGTTGGTCTCGCCCGGCGCGTGGGAAGCGAGCCAACGACACGGTTTTGTGCTTACACTGGCCGCAACGCGTCGATCGGGAAGGGCGAACGGTATGTGCGGACGATATGTGATGGCCAAGGCCATCGGCGATCTCGTGGCCGAGGCGGAAGCCGAAGCCGACGAGAACTTACAGCTACGTCACTCGTGGAATATCGCTCCGACCACAGATGTGCCGATCGTTCTGGAACGGGTGATCGATGGGGTAGTGCATCGACAGATACACGTGGCCCGTTGGGGATTGGTCCCGGGGTGGGCGAAAGACCTCTCCGTCGGAGTACGAGCCTTTAATGCGCGGAGCGAAACCGTGGCAGAGAAGCCCACCTTCCGCTCGGCGCTGAAGAAGCGGCGTGCCGCCGTGCCCGTCGAGGGGTACTACGAGTGGAAGAAGGAAGGCGGCACCAAGCGCCCCTTCTTCGTACACCGTCCAGCGGGCGAGCTGATCTTCTTCGCGGGCCTCTACGAATGGTGGAAAGACTCCGATGACTCGTGGATACTTTCCACCTCGATCCTGACCATGCCTTCGCCGCCGGAAGGGGAACCTGGCGTGTTAGGGCAACTGGCTACCTTGCATGACAGGCTACCGATTCCCATGGACCGCGCCATGATGGCCGACTGGCTTAACCCGGAAGCCGAGGATGCGGCGGGGATGCTGGACCGGCTCCGTGACGAAGCCTACGCGGTCGCCGCTCAGTGGACGATGCATGAAGTCGATTCCGCGGTGGGCAATGTGCGCAATGATTCTCCAGCATTGATCGAGCCGCATAATTCCCAGCTGTTCTAAGCGCCGGGTTGTCTAGGGGCGTGAACCCGAACGCGGCAAGGGTTCCACTGGCGACAAGACCAGCCACCGCCAAGAGCTAGATCCGAGAAGGAGGTCGCGTGCCAGGTGCGCAGATCGTGCTGGCCGCCGGGCGGCGGCACTCGGTGGGGCTGCGCCCCGATGGCACGGTCCTCGCGTGCGGTAGCAACTCGGCCGGTGAATGCGAGGTGGATAGGTGGCGCCAGGTGATCTCCGTGACAGCGGGCAATGTTCATACCGCGCGCAATACCGGCAAATCGCACACCGTTGCCTTGCGGGCTGATGGCACCGTCCTAGCCACGGGCCTCAACTCCGATGGTCAGTGCGCGCTCGAGCACTGGCGGGATATCACCTTCGTGGCGGCTGGGTGGCGGCGGACGCTGGGGGTTAGGGCCGACGGGACCGTCTACGCCGTCGGACGCACCGCCGAGGGTGCCTGCCAGGTGCACTCTTGGCAACAGATTATCGCGGTGGCTTGCGGGGACTGGCATTCGGTGGGTCTGCGAGCGGATGGGACGGCGGTAGCTACCGGGAATGACCGGCGTGGCCAGTGCGCCGTTGAGCGTTGGGAGGAGCTCATAGCCATCTCGGCCGGGTACTTGCACACCGTAGGGCTAAGGACTGATGGTCGAGTCGTGGCCATAGGTGATCGCAGCAACGGCGCCTGTGCGGTAGCCGAATGGGAAGAGATGCTTGCGGTGGACGCTGGAAGCTATCACACCGTCGGGGTCAACGCCGCAGGAACGGTGCTTGCCGTGGGCGATAACAGCTATGGACAATGTGAGGTGAGCCGATGGCAGAACGTGGTCGCCGTGGCCGCCGGCTCGACCCATACCTTGGCCCTCTGCGCGGACGGTACCGTGCGAAGCACCGGGAACAATGCCGAAGGCCAGGGCGAGGTGGCCCACTGGCCGCCCCTGCGGCTTCCCGGCACCGCAGAGCCACCAGGTTCCCGCCTCTAGCGGGAGATCTGCGCCCTTGCTTCGCGTCTGAAGGCGAGTGCGAAACCCACAGCACCTAGGCCCACGGCTAGGAGCAGTAGACCGATGAGCTTTGTGCCGCTGCTAAATGGATCTCCCTCGACTAACCCGACATCGATCGGCGCGTAACCGAACCAGCCGAAGCTTCTGACTTGGAGGGCATCCCAAAGCAGCACACCGCTGGCCACGAGCGTCAGGAACAACCCGCCCCAGAACAGTGCCCGTGGTAGCTTCTGACCGCCACTCGCCATACCGCGGCGGCGGGTGGCCGCAAGGATTCCCAGCCCCACGCCGAGCACGATCACGCCAAGGACGAACAGTAGCTCTCCGCCCTGTTGCCCCGGTGGGGTCATCAGGAATAGCTCTGGTGAGTCCTCGGTCAACATCGGCTCATAGATCCCGGTGTACATCACATGGGTGCGGGTATGAAACCACCAAACAATAGCGATTCCAGCGAGCGTTGCCAATGCACCCAACCCGCCGGTGAGCCACCCAGCTAGGCGGCGACGTGGTGATAATTCAGCGTTCGACATGGGATAAGTCTGTCATAACGTCGTGAAAATAGAAGCGACCGGCGTCGAACTGAACTCAGTTCGACGCCGGTCGCTTCTCATTGCGCCGGATCCGTCAGCGGTTAGTG
Organism: Glutamicibacter endophyticus; assembly: GCF_048457885.1. NCBI lineage: Bacteria > Bacillati > Actinomycetota > Actinomycetes > Micrococcales > Micrococcaceae > Glutamicibacter > Glutamicibacter endophyticus. The sequence continues at coordinate 1,912,157 of NZ_CP174200.1, read as the reverse complement.
CCCGCGAGCGATCCATTCCTCGAGATGCGGTGCCTCGGCCCCGATGCTCGTCGAATCTCCGTGTCCGGTATGGACCACGGTCTGCTCGGGCAGGGTGAGCAGGCGTTCGCGGATCGAGTCGATAATGGTCTCGAAGCTCGAGTAGCTGCGCCCGGTCGCCCCGGGGCCACCGTTGAACAGCGTGTCTCCGCTAAAGAGCACACCCAGGTCTTCGACATAGAAGCAGGTCGAGCCCGGCGAATGCCCCGGGGTGTGCAAGGCGCGCAGGGTGGTCCCGGCAATTTCGAAGCTGTCACCGTCGGCGATTTCCTGATCGACCGCGCGCTCCTGACCGTAGACCGCTTCCCAGAGCATCGAATCGGCCGGGTTGAGATACACCGGAGCCTGCACCTGGTCGGCAAAGTCGCCGGCGGCGCGGATATGATCGTCGTGTCCGTGGGTGAGCAGGACGGCCTGTACCTCACGCTCGCCGATGGCGGCCAGGATCTTCTCCGGCTCATGGGCCGGGTCAATGACCACAACGCGCTGCTCATCGCCGATGAGCCAGACGTTATTGTCTACCTCCCAGGTGCCACCGTCGAGACTGAAGGTGCCGGAGGTGACTACCTGTTCGATCTGTGCAGTCATTAGATCTCCACCACCGAACGCAGCACGGTGCCCTCATGCATCTTGTCGAAAGCGGCCTCGATGTCCTCGAGCTTGATGCGCTCGGTCACGAAGGCATCCAGATCCAGACGGCCGAGCTTGTACTGCTCGACCAGCATCGGGAAGTCGTGGCTGGGCAGGCAGTCGCCGTACCAGGAGCTCTTCAACGAACCGCCGCGGCCGAACACATCCAGCAACGGGAGTTCGAGCTTCATCTCCGGGGTCGGCACACCAACGAGCACTACACGGCCGGCCAGGTCGCGGGCGTAGAAGGCCTGGGCGTAGGTTTCCGGGCGGCCCACGGCGTCAATGACCACGTCGGCGCCGAAGCCGCCGGTGAGCTCACGGATGGCTTCCACCGCATCGACCTTGGAGGAGTCCACGGTGTGCGTGGCACCAAAGCGCTTGGAGGTTTCCAGCTTGTCCGGGTTGACGTCCACCGCGATGATGGTGGTTGCTCCGGCGAGCTGGGCGCCGGCAATAGCGGCTGCGCCCACACCACCGCAGCCGATCACGGCCACGGACTCGCCGCGCTTGATCTCACCGGTGTTCATTGCCGCGCCGATACCTGCCATAACGCCGCAACCGAGCAGACCCACGGCCGCCGGGTCGGCGTCCTCGTCGACGATGGTGCACTGTCCGGCGGCCACGAGGGTCTTTTCAGCGAAGGAGCCGATGCCCAGAGCCGGGGAGAGCTCGGTGCCATCCTCGAGTGTCATCTTCTGTGTGGCGTTGTGGGTGTTGAAGCAGTACTTCGGCTCGCCCTTGGCGCAGGCACGGCACTGTCCGCAGACCGCACGCCAGTTGAGGATCACTCGGTCGCCGACCTTAACGTTGGTGACGTTCTCGCCGATCTGGCTGACTACCGCGGTGGACTCGTGACCCAGCAGGTAGGGGTACTCGTCGCCGATTCCACCCAGCTTGTAGTGCAGGTCGGTGTGGCAGACACCGCAGGTGAGTACATCGACGACGACCTCCCCGGGGCCCGGGTCAGGGATCACGATGTTGACGATTTCTACCGGGGCATTCTTGGCGCGCGAAATGGCGCCCTTGACTGTTTGAGGCATGAGCTCATCCTTAGGGGAAAGTTTATGGATCGTTAGATGCTTCGATGCTAGCGGTCACCCTCTTCTACAGCTAGCTATGACCGCGTATTTCACCTAGAGATTCACGCTTTTCATCTGCAGGCGAACTTCTCCACGAAGAGTGTGGTGAACCCTGCAAATTCTTTGCACATTCGGCCTCTTCAGAGGGTTCTTAAAGGGGCCGACGCGGCTGAGCGCGCGAGCACTTTTAACTCCCCGGCAGCGCCGGTGAGGCTAGGTCGATGTCCGGCGGTGTACCAAAGGTGTTCCGGTAGGCGGTGGGGGTGACCCCCAGCGTCGCGTGAAAATGTTGGCGCAGCGAGGCTGAGGTGGCAAAGCCAACCGCCTCGGCCACCCGGTCGATGGGCAGGGTGCTGTTTTCTAATAGGCGTTGCGCCTGTGCCACGCGTTGCACGAGGAGCCATTTGCCGGGGCTGATACCCACCTCGGCGGTGAAACGCCGTGAGAAGGTGCGCGGGCTCATGCCGACGACACGGGCCAAGGTATTCAGGTCAAGCGGTTCGTCGAGATGGCTCAGCGCCCAGTCCCGTGCGGGGGCGGTGCCTACCTGTTCGGGTTTCGGGACGGGCTGTTCAATGAACTGTGCCTGCCCGCCGTCGCGAAAAGGCGGTACGACGCATCGCCGTGCCACCTGATTGGCAATGTCGTGCCCGTAGTCGTTGCGGACCAGATGCAGGCAGGCGTCGATGCCCGAGGCGGCCCCAGCCGAGCTGAGAAAGCGGCCATCTTCCACGAAAAGTACCTCGGGCTCAAGAGCAACCTGAGGGAAGCGTGCACGAAAATGCTCGGCCACGCGCCAGTGGGTGGTCGCCCGGCGCCCATCGAGCAGACCGGTGGCCGCGAGAATAAAGGCCCCGGTGCAGATCGAGACGATACGGCTGTGTGTGCCGATGCGGGCCAGAGCCTGCCGAAGCTCGAGGGAAAGCGTGCTGGGAATCCACTCGGGGTGTACCGCGCTGAGCACCACAATATCGGCCGTTTCCAGCAGTTCCGGCCCGTGCTCAACGGCGATGCTGAAATCCGCGGCACTGCGTACCGGTTTCCCGTCGATACTGCAGGTAGACACCGTGTAGAGGCCCTCGACCGCCTCAAAAATCCTACTGGGGATGCCCAGTTCGAAGGGGTAGGCCCCGTCGAGGGCGAGGACCGCGACGCGAGTCGGCGACTGAGGTGAAGACATGGCATGATCCTATCGAAGATTGTCATTCTAGCCACTATTGCCCAAACCCTAGAGCCGGGAGGATAGAAGCTATGAACAGTACAGTCATGATGAAAGTTGCCACCCAAGAGGTTGTCGGCGAGCCAGAAGTTCTTCGGATCGCCGAGGTTCCCCGCCCCACTCCACGACCGAATGAGATTCTGGTGCGCGTCCACGCGGCGGGGATCAATCCGACCGACTGGAAACACCGGGCAGGTGCGGGATTTCTGGGTGAGCCACCCTATGTTTTGGGTTGGGATGTCTCCGGAGTGGTGGAAGAGGTGGGCATCGGTGTCGCGCGTTTCCAGCCCGGCGATGAAGTATTTGGCATGATGTCCTACCCCTTCGGGCATGGCACGCATGCAGAGTACGTGACCGCGCCGGCTCGGGTTTTCGCAGCCAAGCCAACCACCCTCGACCATATTCACGCGGCAGCCCTGCCGCTGGTCTCGCTTACCGCGTGGCAGGCGTTGGTGGACTACGCGCAGCTCGAGGCCGGGCAGCGCGTGTTGATTCACGCGGCGGCCGGCGGGGTCGGTCATGTGGCCGTTCAAATCGCCAAGGCCCGCGGGGCCTATGTGATTGGTACGGCTAGTGCCGCGAAACATGAGTTTTTGCACGGCCTCGGAGTGGATCAGGCCATTGATTATCGGTCGGTGGACGTCACCGCGGAGGTCCGGGATGTCGATGTCGTGCTCGACACCATTGGCGCCGAGACCTCGGTCCGCTCATTGCAGACCCTGCGCCGAGGCGGTGTGCTGGTCTCCACGCTTCCGATCGGCTCCGATGACCTCTATCGCGAAGCGCAGCGGTTGGGCGTGCGGGCCGTGCGGATGCTCGTCGATTCCTCAAAGGATGATTTGGCGACGATCGCAGAGATGGCCGATGCGGGGTCGTTGCGCCCTGCCATCGCCGAGACCTTCCCCTTGGACCGTATTGCCCAGGCGCACCGGGCCGGAGAAAGCGGACACACCGCCGGCAAGCTTGTGATCACCATGACCTAGCCTCCCGCATCCTAGTGTGAGAACTTCCCGGTATTTCCGAGCTCGGGTCGCGACGTAAAGCCCGGGGTGGTGCAGAAAAATCTGCGCCACTCCGGGCTTCATGGCGTCGCGCACCGCCCACCGTGGCGTGCTGGCAGGGGTAAAGCGTCGGAGCGCCTCGCTAAGGTCGCTATCGAATCGAACGTGTGTTCGAATATAATGGTTTGATGGCAGTGAGGAGTCGAGCATGGGGATGTTCACCGAGGGGATTGAAGTAACCTGCACGCCCGCGGGCGTGCCGTTGCGCGTGCGCTGGCAGGGTCGCGATTATCGACTGGTAGCCGAGCCGCACTGTTGGTTTGAGCGCCGCAAGTGGTGGGAGGAAAAGGTGCGCATTCCCCGCGGCGCCGGGGCCGGGCTGGCCGATTATGAGATGTGGCGCTTGCAGCTCGCACCGTTGCGTGGCCCCGGAGAATCCTTCAGTGTCGACGTGAGTTTTGACCCGCAAAGCACTCGCTGGCGTCTGGTGAAAACGCATGAGTACCCGCTGGCACTGGGTGCCTGAGTAGGGCAGATGTCTTAGCTTCGAATTTTTGTTCTAATGGTGTTCTGATTGCAGGACAAAGGACACCGATGAGCTTCACCCACCTGAATGTCAGTTCGGCATTCAGCGCACACTATGGGGTTTCTACCCCCGTGCAGCTGGTCGCCGCGGCCGCCGCCGACGGGGCGCATGCCCTTGGGTTGACGGACCGCGACGGCCTCTACGGCGCGGTGAAACACGTTGCCGCTTGCCTGCAGCATGGACTAACCCCGATTCTCGGGGTCAATCTCGCCACCCTAGATCGAAGTGGAAAACCCACCGGGCGGATCATCCTGCTCGCCCAAGGGCATAGCAACGGGGCAGGCTACGCGGCACTGTGCCGTGCGGTCAGTGCGGCACACAGCGAAACCCCGGCAGCCATAGGCCTCACCCGTGAACAGTTGGCCCATGCGCTGCGCGGGGGCAGGCTCATGGTGCTCCTCGGGGCCGAATCCGATGTGGCAAAGGCCCTAGAAGCGCGTCGCTATGCGCAGGCCAGGCAGGCGTTGGTGGGATGGAAAAAACTGGCTGGAAGCAGGCTACGGGTGGAGATCGCCTTACACCTCTCCGCCGATGCGGCCCGTTACAGCCTGGGGCATGCCAGCAAGCTACTGCGCAATGCCCATGAGCTGAAAATTGCGGCGGTTCTGAGTAATGCGGTGCGCTATGCCGATGCCGACGGTGCGGTCACCGCCGATCTGCTCGACTCCGCCCGTGTGCTGGGAAGTCTAGCCGAACTGGAGAGCGTGCAACCCAATGGGCAAGGCTGGCTCAAGAGCAGCGTGCAGATGTATCGTCTGGCCGCGCTCTTAGGCCGGGCCACCGAGCCGCGATTCGGTCGTGCCCTGCTGGCCGAAACCGAACGGGTCGCCGCCTGGGCGTCGCTGGATGAACGCACCGATTTAGGGTGGAAAACCCCGGTCATTCCCGAGGCCCACATCATCGGGATACACCAGCCGGCCCAGCAGGAACTCTCCGAACGTACCCATGCGGCCATCAGCAGGCTGCTACCACCAGAAGAGGCCGCAGCGGCCCGTAATCGGCTCGCCCACGAACTAGGTGTGATCGAAAAGCTAGGATTTGCCAGTTACTTTCTCACCGTGGCCGAAACCGTCGGGCTGATCACCGAACTCGGCGTTCGGGTCTCCGCCCGTGGCTCCGGGGCTTCCTCACTGGTCAACTACCTACTGGGAATCAGCCACGTGAACCCGCTACGCCACGATCTGCTTTTCGAGCGCTTCCTCTCAGCCGAGCGCACCACCTTGCCCGACATTGACATTGACGTCGAATCGGCGCGACGTCACGAGATCTACCACCGGATTTTCGAGGCTTTCGGTGCCGAACGTGTCAGCCTGATGAGCATGCAAAACGCCTACCGGGCCCGTGGTGCGGTACGCGACGCCGGCACCGCCCTCGGACTTGAACAAACCACCATCGATGACATCGCCAAGCAGCTCTGGCGCTTCTCGGCCTCCTCCTTCCGCGAAGCACTGAGCGAAAAGCCCGAACTCGCGGCTCTGGCCGAACGCGTCAGTGACAATACCGACCTGCAGATACTTATCGATGCCACCGAGCGTCTCGACAGGCTTCCGCGGCATATCGCCATGCACCCCTGCGGGGTGATCCTCTCCGATGCCACACTCTATGACCGCACCCCGGTCCAACCCTCCGGGATCGGTTTACCCATGAGCCAATACGACAAACACGACATGGACTATATGGGGTTGATTAAGCTCGACATCCTTGGGGTGCGCATGCAATCGGCCATCGCATACACCTTGGCGGAGATTCAACGCCTGCACCCTAGCGGCACCGCAGTGGCCCGCGCCGGGGGACATTCGCGCAGTGACTACATTGACGCCGATGGGTTCATCGACCTTTCCCGGGTTCCGCTCGATGACCCAAGCACCTTCGAACTGATCCGCTCCACCCACACCCTAGGGTGCTTCCAGATTGAATCCCCGGGGCAACGCGAGCTCATCGGCAAACTCGCACCCCGAGAATTCAACGACCTGATTATCGATATCTCGCTCTTCCGCCCCGGCCCAATGCAATCCAATATGGTCAAGCCCTACCTCGAACACCGGCACGGATTCGCCCCCGCCCGCTACCTGCACCGTGATCTGGTCCCGGCGTTGGCCGAAACCCACGGGGTTACCGTCTTCCACGAGCAGGTCATGCGCATCCTGAATGTCATGACCGGCTGCGACTTCGGTACCGCCGACGATCTGCGCCGCGGGCTGGGCAACCCCAACCGTGAACCGGAAATCGAACGCTTCTTCCGCAGCCAAGCCGCGGCCAGAGGCTACGAACCGCAGGTGATTGAAGACTGTTGGCAGGTACTGGCCGGTTTCGGTTCCTTCGGATTCTGCAAGGCCCACGGTGCCGCCTTTGCCGTACCCACCTACCACTCGGCCTGGCTCAAGGCCCACCATCCCGAGGCCTTCCTCGCGGGCATCTGGGAGCACGACCCGGGGATGTACCCCAAACGCCTGCTGGTCTCCGAAGCCCGCCGCATGAACATCCCCATCCTGCCTCTGGATATCAACCGCTCCACCGATCACTACCGGGTTGAGGCCATCGCCGAACCCACCCCGGCACCCGCCCCGCAAATACCGCGTGCCCCGGGAAGCGTCCGACCTGGGCACTGCGGCATCCGGCTGGCCTTCCGCGAAATCCACCAGATGAGCCAGCGTGAAACCGCGCGCTTGCTGGCCGGGCAACCCTATGACTCCCTGGCCGATGTGCGCCATCGCGCCGGGCTCTCGCGACGCACCTACCAAAACCTCGCCGCCCTAGGAGTCTTCGACTCTCTGCTGGCCGAAAATAACCGCGCCGATGCAATCGCGCACAGCCAATCGTTGACCCCGAACCACGGCATCCCCGCCAAATATCGTCCCGGACCCGGGCAACTTGCCCTGCCACTGGGGCCCATCGACCACATTGCCCGTAGCGGCCAGCGGCTCAGTGCCGAGGAGATGGTGCGCACCGAACTGGATTTGATGCACCTCGATGCCAGCGGACACCTGATGAATTCCTATACCCAACCCCTCGCTCATCTGCCGATCACTCGGGCCACCGAGCTGCTACACCTACGTAACGGTAGCGAGGTCCTTGTGGCCGGGGTGCGCGTCGCCACCCAAACCCCACCCATGCGCGGGGGACAGCGCGTAGTGTTCATCTCCGTGGACGACGGCACCGGCTGTATCGATGCCACCTTCTTCGCCGATGTGCAACAACATACCGGGACGCTACTATTCAACACGCGACTCCTGCTCATCCACGGCACCACCCGGCGCACCGGACCGCGCGGCATCTCTCTGCAGGCATTGAACGCCTGGAACCTGCACCAGCCCGAAACCTGGCCGGACCCGAACTACTTGCAAGACCCGGCACGCCCGCAACCCAGCTACCGACCACGCTCCCACAGCAGAGTCACTTTCGGTACGGGAGAGCTTGCCGCTCGCATGCGCGCCGAAGACCTCGACCAGCGCGGGGCCTAACAACTCAGCGACTGCGCTCCACGCCCGTTCACCCGCCGCTAGGATGAGCGAATGGACAGCAAATGCAGCGAACCCGAGGTGTGGCGGGTACGCAGCGATACACCACAACGATTCGACTCGGCCCTAGTGGCCTGCCTCAAAGGCGCCGATCTCGGCCTGCGCCGCGAGCAGGTATATCTTGCCCCCGCCTCGCCCCGTTGGGCCCCGGCCTACCATCAGCTCGAACAGATACTGAATCAAACTCGGCCCGAAGTGGTCCGCGCCCTTGCGCATATCGGCTCGACCGCAGTACCGGGACTTGCCGCCAAACCCATCCTCGACCTCGCCATTGGACTAGCCCCTACCGCGGACCGCGCCACGATCCATCACTGGCTCAGCCACCTCGGTTTCATCTACCGCGGGGAACGCGACAATACGCGCCCGGACCTCATGTACGCTTTCGAACGCGACCCGGGCATTCGTCTGGTCAATGCGCACCTAATCGACTACGGCGCCAGCCAATGGCAGCACTACCTCAACTTTCGAAACTACCTTCGAAACCATCCGGCAGACCGCGACGCCTATGCGGCGCTCAAAGAACGCCTCGCAAATCGCGGCGATAGCGATCGCGGCACCTACTTAGCGGGAAAAACTCAGTTCATCCAGCAACGGCGCACCGCAAGCTAGCACGTGGCCCTACACCGAGGACACATGCCCATCCGCGTCGATGACAAAACTCGGGTTATGCACAAAATCCCACCGGAACCCATCCGGGTCAGCCACGCAGGCGCTCATGCCGCCCCAAGGCTGACGCGTAGGCGCGGTAATTGAACTTGCCCCCGCCTCCAGCGCTCGCCGGTAATGCCGCTCCACCTCATCATCGTTCCGCACGTTATGCCCCAACGACACCGGGGGAGCCAATGGCCCATGACCAACCTCCCCATACTCCGAAGGCATCTGCCGCACATCCCACAGAGCCAACATCAACCCATGCCCGGCCCGTACGAAGGCAATCTCCGCGCTCGCCGGTTGCACGAGGGTGAATCCAAGGCCCTCCGTGTAGAAGTCCAGCGAGCGTGCTACGTCGCGTACTCCGAGGGTTATGGCGCTAATGGTCGGTGGGGTATGGCTACTCATACTTCCAGCCTAGAAGCCGCATATCGATCGGGGAAGAGGTTCGGGTCCGGCTACCTGGAGACGCGGAGCCGGTCTCAGAATAAGTTCATCGCCCACGACCGCAACGGGTCGCAGGCGATGAGCCAGTGCGCTGAGTTCCACCCCGAGGGAACTGCGCGGCAGTTATAGGTAAATCCACTGCTCCTGCCGAAGTGTAGAGCGCTGCTCATCCTTCCTCCGCCGAAACTCAGCCGAGTGTGCAAAAGGGGCGTGGTGTTGCCGTGCTTCGCTATGCGAAGCCTTGTGTGGGGGAGAGCCGTGCGTAGCACGGGTTTGATGGGTTGGTGCCGTTGTTTTCATGATGATTTCTCCTTCGAGGTGCGAGGTCTTCGCCTCGCTACGTGGGTGTTCGTGATTGAGTGTTGTCGCCGACATGGCATCGTGTGGCGTTGGGTCCTGCCACTGGTCGGGCCGGGGGATGGTGCGTATGGAGCGGCTACCCCAAGCGGCCACGGCGGCAAGTGCTACCAGCACACCGAAGCACAGCAATGTGGTCGACAGGCCGAGCAACTGCAGTCCGAGCCCGGCAAGAATTGGGGCGAGCGGCGCGGCTACCAATGCCATAAACAGCAGAATCGAACTGGCGCGGCCGGCGAGTTCGTGTGGCACCGTCGCCAGGAAGTAGCCTCCCACCCCAGCGTTCAGCGCCGGGACACTGAAGAAAGCCAAAGCCAGCATGGCGCCCATCCACCACAGCTGCGTGTTCAGCCCCATGAGCACAATGCCTGCGGCCAGCACGCTCAGACAGCTGCAGGCCAGTAGCCCGGTGCGGAAGCGCTCAATAAGTCGGCTCGCAAGTATCGACCCAAACAGCATCCCCACGCCCATTGCGGTGGTAATAAGTCCGATAACCCACGGTGCTTCGCCGCGTTGCTGTAGCCCATAGATCAGCGTGGTGCTCATTCCTCCAGTGCCGAGGTTAATCAGCGCGGCGATCAACAGCAGGATCCGTAGTCGCCGGTGGCCAAAACACCAGCGCAGCCCGGCAAGTACACCGTCGCGTACGCCGCCGGCTTCGACGGCCGAGCTTTTCGCTCGTGCCGCGCGTAACGGTGCGCGCAAGGCGCGCCCGGCGCCTGCCGCGATGAGCTGCGCCGCGGTGATGCAGAGCAAAGCAAGACCCGCACCAAGACCAAGTAGCGCTCCTGCTGCCGGGGCGACCAGGAGCGCTAGACCCGAGTCCCTAGCCTGATTGGCAGCCATTGCGCGTCCGAGCTGATCTGGATGCACCACATCTTTCAGTGCCGCATTGGTCGTTGACCCGAAATAGCCCGAGCGAAGCTCCATGGCCACGTGGGCAACGCTCAACACGATGGCAGTTAGCGAATCGACAAAGGCCAGCAGGGTGAGGGTTCCGGCCAGTATCGCGCCCAGCAGCGAACCAAACACGATCATGCGTGCGCGATCCCGCCGGTCGGCCATGGCCCCGCCAGCTAGCGTCACCACGGTGCGTGCGGTGAGCCCCAGCGCGGCTAACGCGCCGGCCTGAGCGGGGGAGCCGGTCGCTGCCAGTAGCAACAGCGGTATGAGAAACGCGTAGAAATTTCCGGCAAGCAAAGCCGAGGTGTCGGCCACCCACCATAGGCGGTAAGAACGCTGGGTGTATAGGGCCGGCCGAGGCGTTGGCTGCGTGAGGGGCGGTGCTGGGAGCGAGGTCATATCCTCACGGTAGACCCGCAACAAAACTTGCGCAATAGAATTTGCGCAATATTTTTTGGGCATTGCTATGCTGGGGGCATGACCCGGCAAGAAGGCAATATCACGCTGACCGCACCGATGCTGAAAGCCATGGCCAATCCCTTGCGGCGAAAAATCTTTGACGCCCTAGGTGCCATGGGTTCCGCTCGCGCCTCCGACTTGGCTGAACTTCTCTCAGTGGCGGCCAATAAGGTCAGCTTCCACCTGCGTGAACTAGCGAAGGCTGAACTGATTGAGGAGGCCCCGGAGCTGGCTCGGGATAAGCGCGACCGAGTGTGGCGTACCGCGGCCAAGGGCTACACCACCGGCGAACCTGCCGAGCGCCCCAGTGCCGAGGGGGATTCCGCCATGAATGCCTATCTCGATCAAATCGCCTACGATGAGCAGCGCCGGATAGCGGCGGCCTTGGCGCACGCTAAACGTCACTACGCTTCGCCGGAACTCGGAGCGGCCAAGGCACTTCTCAGCACCAGCAACTTGATGCTCACCAAAGATGAGGCCCAAGCTCTCAACGAGCGCATCGAGGCGCTAATTCCAGCGTTCCGTGAAGAGCTCAAGGCTGGGGAAATCGTCAGCGCCCAGCCCGAGAGCGAACGCACTCTCTGGCACTTTTCGGGATTGCTCTCCGCCGACGAATTGTTAAACGAGTCACAAGAGGGTTTCGATGCGGCGCAAAGCCCGAAGTGAACGCGACTTACGTAGGGTGCTGAACTAAACTGGGTAATGGCTGGCTGCGGCCAAGGTATGCCGCAAGCTATGAAGCCGTGAACCAATGAAAGGTAGATCCGATCACATGAGCGAACAGCTGACTCTCACCATCGATGGCGAGCAGGTACAGGTGGACGCGGGAACGACCGGTCTGCAGTTCTACGCCAAGAATAATGACGTGGTGGTTATGCACGTCGATGGCGTACTGCGAGATCTCTCCCGCGAACTAGAAGCAGGAACCACCGTCACCAAGGTCACCATCACCGACCCCGAGGGTCTGGAGGTGCTTCGTCACTCCACCGCTCACGTGATGGCCCAGGCTGTGCAGCAGTTGCGCCCGGATGCCAAGCTCGGCATCGGCCCGTACATCACCGACGGCTTCTACTTTGACTTCGACGTGGATGAGGCCTTTACTCCCGAAGATCTCAAGCAGCTGGAAAAGATGATGCTCAAGATCGTCAACCAGAACCAACTGTTCGTGCGCCGCGAGGTCAGCCCGGACGAGGCCAAGGCCGAAATGGCCAATGAGCCCTACAAGTGCGAGCTGCTGGCCAAGGCCGACTCGGATGACACCTCGGGTGAGGGCGTGACCGTGGAAGTTGGCGCCGGCGAGACCACCATCTACGACAACGTTGATCGCAAGAGTGGGGAGGCTGTGTGGAAGGACCTGTGCCGTGGGCCGCACCTGCCCAACACCAAGCTGATCAAGAATGCCTTCGCGTTGACTCGTTCGGCCGCCGCCTACTGGCTGGGTAGCGAGAAGAACAAGCAGTTGCAGCGCATCTACGGCACCGCTTGGCCGACCAAGGAAGATCTCAAGGCCTACCAGGAACGCCTGGCCGAAGCCGAGCGCCGCGATCACCGCAAGCTCGGCGCGGAACTCGACCTATTCTCCTTCCCCGATGAGTTGGGTTCCGGCCTGCCGGTCTTCCACCCCAAGGGCGGCATTATCAAGCGCGAGATGGAAGACTACGTGCGTGACCGTCACGTGGCCGAGGGCTTCCAGTACGTGGGCACCCCGCACATCTCCAAGGACGGGTTGTTCCACACCTCCGGGCACTTGCCGTACTACGCGGATACCATGTTTCCGGCGCTACATATCGACGAAGAGCGCGATGAAGATGGCAACATCACCAAGCAGGGTCAGGAATACCGGCTGAAGGCAATGAACTGCCCGATGCACAACCTGATTTTCCGCGGTCGTGGTCGTTCCTACCGCGAGTTGCCGCTGCGCCTCTTCGAATTTGGGCACGTGTACCGCTACGAGAAGTCGGGCGTGGTCCACGGGCTAACCCGCGTGCGCGGTTTTGCCCAGGACGACTCGCACTCCTATGTCACCAAGGAGCAGGCGCCAGCCGAGGTCGAGCACCTGCTGAACTTCATGCTCTCCCTGCTCAAGGACTTCGGCATGGACGACTTCTACCTCGAGCTCTCCACCCGTGATCCGGAGTCTGATAAGTTCATCGGCACCGATGAGCAGTGGGAAGAAGCTACCTCCGTGTTGGAACGAGTTGCCACCGAATCCGGTGTCGAACTTGTAGCCGACCCGGGTGGCGCAGCCTTCTACGGTCCGAAGATCTCGGTTCAGGCCAAGGACGCCATCGGCCGTACCTGGCAGATGGGCACCGTGCAGTATGACTTCAACCAGCCGGCACGCTTTGGTCTGGAGTATCAGGCAGCGGACGGTACCCGTCAGGAACCGGTGATGATTCACGCCGCCAAGTTCGGGTCCATCGAACGCTTCCTCGGTGTGCTGACCGAGCACTACGCCGGCGCCTTCCCGGCATGGTTGGCTCCGGTACAGGTGCGAGCCATTCCGGTGGCCGAAGCCTTCAACGACTACCTCGACGAGGTTGTGGCCAAGCTGCGGGCCGCCGGGGTGCGTGTGGAACTCGACGATTCCTCGGATCGTTTCCCGAAGAAGATCCGCAACGCCTCGAAGGAAAAGATCCCGTTCGTGCTCATTGCCGGTGGCGATGATGCGGACGCGAATGCCGTGTCCTTCCGCTTCCGTGACGGTAGCCAGGAGAACCAGGTGCCCGTTGAGGAAGCCATCGAGCGTATCGTGACGGCCATTAAAAACCGTTCGAACGATAACTAACGCACGATAGAACAGGGGAGAGGCCAGTATGCAGTACCCGGACGACGGGTCGGTGACCGACGACTTCGAGCTCGCTGGTGTACCCGATTCCTTCCAGCGCCTATGGACCCCGTATCGCATGGCCTATATCCAGGGCGGGCAGGGCCAGGTTAAGGATGAGTCGAGTTGCCCGTTCTGCGCCGGACCGCAACGTAAGGATGAGGAGGCGCTGATCGTCCATCGCGGTCAGACCTGCTACGTCATTCTGAACCTCTTCCCTTACAACCCGGGCCATCTGTTGGTTTGCCCCTATCGCCACGTGCCTAACTACACGGATATCACCGTGGAGGAGACCGCGGAGATGGCGGCGCTCAGCCAGCAGGCCATGCGCGTATTGCGTAAGGTCTCCGGCCCGACCGGATTCAATCTGGGTATGAACCAGGGCGAAACCGGTGGGGCCGGGATCGCGGCGCACCTGCACCAGCACATCGTGCCGCGCTGGGGCGGCGACGGGAATTTCTTGCCCATCATTGCCCAGACCAAGGCCATCCCGGCCACGCTCTCGCAGGTGCGTGACCAGATCGCGGAGGCCTGGGAAGCGACCGAGTAGCGCATTCTGGGCCACATGAAGGCTGGTAGCAAGTTTCGACGACGGCGGATCCGAAAAATCGGGTCCGCCGTCTCGGTGTTTAACGCTCCTTTTACTCTTGCCGGGCTTCTTGCAAAAACCTTGGCTGAGTAGAGCTTTTGCATGTCACTAATTGTTACGCGCAAACCCGAAACCGGGTGATTAGTCTCCTAAAGCCAAATTATGACGCAACAGATCGGGGAATTGTTACGCGGCACCATAGCATTGCTGGCGTAGCAACAATCGCCGCGCAGCGAGGCGCGCGGTGTTCGAAAGGAAACATCCAACTCATGTCTAACCCAGCTGAGGGTCAAGGAAACTTGGTCGGCTCCGATCGCGTGAAGCGCGGTATGGCCGAAATGCTCAAGGGCGGCGTCATCATGGACGTTGTCACCCCCGAGCAGGCGCGCATCGCCGAAGATGCTGGCGCCGTGGCCGTTATGGCCCTTGAACGCGTTCCTGCAGATATTCGCGCCCAGGGCGGCGTCTCGCGCATGAGCGACCCGGACATGATCGACGGCATCATCGACGCCGTCTCCATTCCGGTGATGGCTAAGGCACGTATCGGTCACTTCGTCGAGGCGCAGATCCTGCAGTCGCTCGGTGTCGACTACATCGATGAATCCGAGGTGCTCTCGCCTGCCGACTACGAAAACCACATCGACAAGTGGCCCTTCACCGTACCGTTCGTCTGCGGCGCCACCAACCTGGGCGAGGCCCTGCGTCGTATCAACGAAGGCGCAGCCATGATCCGCTCCAAGGGCGAAGCCGGTACCGGCGACGTCTCGAACGCTACCGGGCACATGCGCAAGATTCGCGCCGAAATTGCCAAGCTGGCCGCACTGCCCGAGGACGAGCTGTACGTGGCCGCCAAGGAGCTGCAGGCACCGTACGACCTGGTCAAGGAAATTGCCAGCACCGGTAAGCTGCCGGTCGTGCTGTTCACCGCCGGCGGCATTGCCACCCCGGCCGACGCTGCCATGATGATGCAGCTGGGCGCCGATGGTGTCTTCGTTGGCTCGGGTATCTTCAAGTCCGGCAACCCGGCGCAGCGCGCCGCAGCCGTCGTGAAGGCCACCACCTTCTTCGACAACCCGGATGAGCTGGCCAAGATCTCCCGTGGTCTGGGCGAGGCCATGGTCGGCATCAACGTCGCCGACGTTCCAGTGCCTCACCGCCTGGCAGAGCGCGGCTGGTAAACGCTGAAATACCAGGCAATTAAGGCCCACTTCACCGGGATTCCGGTGGCGTGGGCCTTAGTGCTTTAACAACCGGTGGGAACCTTGCGTCGGCAACTGGTTCGACACGGAGTCGCACGCCATCGCCAAATACTTCAGCAAAGCGCCGACTCGTACAAAAATTGGATTGAGACGCCGAACGCTGACACCTCCGCGCTTGGCATGAGCTTCAGCTTTCGCCGAAACGACCGGCCAGTATTTCACAGGAGACGACAGTACGTGAGTCATGATTCAACACTGATTCCGTGGTCCAGCGGCCGTTGGACCCATGCCCCGGCTGAAGCCGTTGAGCAAGGCACAAACCTACTGGTAACGGCAGTGGAAGGTAGTGACGCATGGCGGCATACCTCCTATGGTTTTGTGCACGAGAGTGAACACGCGTTACTGGCTCCCTTTGCGCAGGATAGTGCCGTGGAGGTCGAATTCACGGCGGCGTTCTCTCAGCAGTTCGACCAGGCCGGCATCTTCATCAAAGTCAGCGACGCGCACTGGATTAAAGCGGGTGTCGAATATGCCGATGGCAGTGCCCAATTGGGGGCGGTGGTCACCAATGGAGCCTCGGACTGGTCGTTGGCGCCCGTACCGGATTGGACGAACCAGCGTGTGCTGATCAGGGTCAGCAGATCTGGCGACGCACTGAGCATTCGCGCCGGTGTGGCCGGCGGTGCGCTGCAGCTGGTGCGGGTCGTTCCTTTCGCACCTGAACTTCATGCCCAGGCAGGGCCGCTGATCTGTGCGCCGAGCAGAGCCGGACTGACCATACCGTTCCATTCTTGGCGAATGACCCCAAAGGATGCTGCGCTTCACTAGCCTGCCTGGTTCCAGCGGTCCACGCCGTTCCTCGGGAAGCGCGAAGCTCCGCGACGATGCGCTGACGCGTAAGGGGGTGCCAAAGCGGCGCCACACTCCGTACACTGTGCGAATGGGCGAGATTATTTACGATGCGGCCACCACCCTTAACGGGTTCATCGCCGATGAGGAACACTCCCTACAGTGGCTCTTTGACGCCGCCGGGTCCAACGGAGAACCGCCGCCTGGATTGATGCCGGAGAACCCATCGGTCTACGTTATGGGTGCAAATACCTACCGGTGGTTGCTCGATTACCAACCGATGCTCGATGAGCCGGAGCATTGGCGTGAGGCCTATGGGCAGCGCCCCTGTTTCGTCTTTGCGCACGCAACTTTGCCGGCCCCGGAGGGAGCCAATATCCGGTTCGTCAGCGGAGATGTCGCCGAGCATCTCGATGAGATCCGCGAGGCCGCGGCGGACGGCGATATTTGGGTGCTCGGTGGCGGGGCATTGGCCGGCGAGTTTCTGCGCGCAGGTGCACTGGACCGCATTTGCCTGAGCATTGCTCCTGCGGCCCTGGCGTCCGGTGCGCCACTACTGCCGGTCACCGTCCCGCCAGCCCGGTTGCGGGTCGAAGAAGCCAAGATCATCGGCCCCTTCGCCCGTGTCGAATTTCGGGTACTGCCCTCGGTTGAGCAACGCCCGAATTCGGCACTCTAGCGCACCGGGCACGGAGCGAGGCGAAAGGCTAGGACCAGTTGCGTAGCACCATATGGCGCCCGCGACCGAGTAGCTTCATCCCGTTGGCCGTGAAAAATTCGGCGTTCTTCGGGGTCGCGGCGGCCAGCATCTCCACTGGATCTTGGTCATCCATGGCCACCAGCGGGTTCAACATGGAGCGCGACAGACCCTGAAGCAGTGCGGTGCCCACGCCCTGGCGGCGCACCGAGGGGGAGACCGCCAGCGCGTGCACCATCAACTGCCCGTGCATGGCCTGTTGCACAAAGCCGCGACCGACAACCTGCCCCTCTTCGGTGCGGGCCACCGCGTGCTCCACACGGCGCAGCGCCGGGTGCCCGGAGCTGAGGGACGTCGTGTGATCGCGCCACAAGTTCGTGACATTTAGTTCGATCTTGTCCGCGCCCTTGGCCTCGGGCACGTTATTGCCCAGTCGCACCTTTCCAGCCCAGGACTCCATCGGCACCGCCAAGATGCCGGCATGCCACGACACTTGGGCGTTGTCGGAGAAACCGGCCTCGGTCAGATGTTTCACCTGAGCGCCCGAGTTCACCCACGCCTCCACACGTTGGGCGCCCAACCGGTGCCCCTCGGCCAAGGCGGGACGCAGCCCTGCGGGCTCGGCCTCGTCGGGGAAGAGGAGCACCAGTCGTTTACGTGCCGGTTGCCAGGCCCAGGAACAGCCATGGGTCGTGAAAATCTTTCCCCCGGTAGCGATGGCTAGCGCCTGCTGCCAATGGGTCAAGGCATCCTGGGCGGAGGCAATTGTGGTCATTATTCTGCGTTCACCAATCCTCGGCGGCGCAGCAGCGGCTCGACGCGCGCGCTACGTCCGCGGAACAGTTCGTAGGACTCCAACGGGTCGCGGGTATTTCCCCGCGACAGCAGTTCCTCGCGGAACCGGTTACCATTTTCGCGCATGAGGCCACCATTTTCGGTGAACCACTCCACGGTGTCGGCATCGAGTACCTCGGACCAAATGTAGGAGTAGTACCCGGCCGAGTATCCATTGGCGAAAATGTGCTGGAAGTAGCCGGTACGGTAGCGCGGTGGAATGAGTTCGGGAATGAATCCGGCCTCGACCAACACCTGATTTTCGAACGCCACCGGGTCGTTGATCTGCGCACCGGGCTCCAGGGTGTGCCAGGCCCAGTCCAGCACACTGGCCGCCAAGTATTCGGTGGTGGCGAATCCCTCGCCCCATAGGGCAGAGTCTTCGATCGCCTTCACCACCTGCGGATCAAGCGGTTCCCCGGTACGGTAATGCACCGCGTAATCCGGCAGAATCTGCGGGTGTAGCGCCCACATCTCATTGACCTGTGACGGGAACTCGACGAAGTCGCGCGGCACCGAGGTGCCCGACAGCGAGGGGTAGCGCCCGTTGGAGAATAGGCCATGCAGTGCGTGGCCGAACTCGTGGAAGAGCGTACGCGTTTCGTCGAGGCTCAGCAGCACGGGTTCACCGGGAGCCGCTGGGGAAATGTTCAAGGTGTTGGTGACCACCGGCAATTCATCGACCGCGCTCGCGGCATCACGCAAGGACGTCATCCATGCGCCGCCCTTTTTCGTGGGACGCGCCAGATAGTCTCCGCTGTATAGTCCCAGCACGCTGCCGTCCTCGTTGCGGACTTCCCACACCCGCACCGACTCGTGATACGTCGGCAGGTCGGTGCGTTCGCTAAAGGTGATCCCATAGAGCTTGGTGGCGGCGGCAAACACGCCTTGATGGAGTACTCGCTCGAGTTCGAAGTATTCGCGTAGTGCCGAGGTGTCCACGGCGTAGCGCTGAGCCAGTACCTTATTCGAGTAGTAGGTCCAGTCCCAGGCTTCGATCTTTTCGCCGGCCAGTTCGCGCAAGGTGGCCGTTTCGCTCAGCGCGTTGCGTACCGCCGGGGCGGTGAGTTCGGCCAGGCGTTCGGCGACCGCCGCGGTATCCGGTGCCGTGGCGGTAGCCAGCACCGATTCGGCATGGTTCGCATAGCCCAGAAGCTGGGCGCGCTGGGCACGCAGTTCGGCCATTTTCACGGCCAGTGCATAGGTGTTGTTACCCTCGATGCCGCGGGAGATTGACGCTTCGAAGACGCGGCGGCGTGCCGCGGAAGATTCCAAGGACTGTAGTACCGGCTGCTGGGTGGGGGAGACCAGGGTGAGCAAGTATCCCTGTTCATGCCCGGCGTCCGCGGCGGCCTGCCGCGCCGTGGCCAGTCGTCCGGCGTCGAGTCCGGCTAGTTCCTCGGCCGATTCAAAGTACACGGCGTGGGCGTTCTGATTTTCGAGGGCTTGGGCCGAGAAATTGGTGCTGCATGCGGCGATCTCCGCGTCGAGTTCGCGCAGCTGATCCTTGGTCTCCGGCTCCAGTTCGGCACCGGCTAGCTTGAAGCTTTTTAGGGTTTCGTGCACCAAACGGGCGTCTTCGCCGCTCAGTTCCTCCGTCGGTACGGCGCACAGACGGGCGTAGAGCTCACCATTGAGATGGATTTCGCTCATTTGTGCCGCGTAGAGCGCCGAAATTTCCTCTTGCAAGGCACGAATCTCTTCGGTGCCGTCCGCGGACAGCACGCTGAAGTAGGTCATCAAGGCGCGGCGCAGCGTCTCGCCACTGAGTTCGAGGGCAAGGACGGTGTTCTCAAAGTCGGCGGGTGTCGGATCTGCGACAATATAGGCGATAGCATCACGTTGTTCGGCGATGCCGGCCTTAACCGCTTCGAGGTAATTCTCCGGAGTGATAGCCGAAAAATCCGGCCACTGGAAGGGCAAAGAACTGCGGGTTAGCAATGGGTTTGGCATAGCACTAGATTGTCACAGATCACATCCGAAGCGCTGAATTAACACAGTCATCGGCCCAAGCTAGGCTGGCTTCTATGAACCGTCGACGTGCCGCACTGGTGGCTCTAACACTGCTGCTCAGCTCCTGCGCCGCCCCCGAAACCTCCGCGCCAGCACCGGGGGACTCGGCCCCCAGTCCATCGGCATCAAGCCAGGCACCGCAGCTGACGGAAACCGCGCAGCCAAGCAGTGGTGCCTCGACGACAGCGAGCGAGTCGGCGTCGGCGCCACCGGACACTTTTTCGCTGATGGTCACCGGCGACGTATTACTGCATCCGACGCTGGTGCGGCAGGCCGAGACGAGCAAGGGCCATGATTTTCATCCGTTGCTGGCAGGGCTAGAACCCTTCGTGAAGGATGCCGACGTGGCGCTGTGCAATATGGAAACCCCCATCGGTGATGCCCCATACAGCGGATATCCGCGCTTCAAGGGCCCGGCGCAGATTGCCGAAGATCTTGCCGACCTTGGCTATGACGGATGCACCACGGCAACCAATCACACCATGGACGGCGGTGCCTCCGGGGCTCAAGAAACACTTGACGCGCTTGAATCAGCGGGGCTGTTCACCACCGGTTCGTACCGCACCCAGGCAGAATCGAAACTTCCGCCCATTATCGAGCGGCAGGGAGTGAAGCTGGCGGTCATCGCGGGCACATATTCGCTGAACGGACTACCCGAAGACAAGCCCTGGCGCGTGGACGATCAGATCGATGCGAAAACCTTGATCGGACGCGCGCAGAAGGCCCGCAAGGTCGGTGCCGACCTGGTGGTGGCCGCGGTGCACGACGGCGCGGAATACACCGACCGTCCCACCAGCAGCCAACGAAAGCTGGGGCGTGAGCTAGCGGCCTCGGGGGCCTTTGACTTCGTCTACATGCATCACACGCACTCGGCGCAGCCCATCGAAAAATACAAGGGCACCTGGATCGTCTATGGGCTTGGCAATTCGGTGGCCAAGCACGCCACGGTGAACCAACTCAACCGCGAGGGAATTAGCGTCAAGGCGACCTTCTCGCGCAGCGATGCGGGCCGCTGGAGTGTCGACAGCATGGCTTGGGTGCCGCACTGGCTCACCGGGTCACCGATTCGCTGGTGTGCGCTACCTGCCTCCGATGCTAAGGATGCGGCCGCTGGTGACTGCCCGGAGAACGCCGAGGCGCAGGCATCGCGTGAACGGAGCACGCGCACCGTCGATGCCTATGGCGCACTCGAGGATGGACTGCGAGACTGGGTACCTAAGAAGTAAAGGCTCGGTGAGCGACCCAAAGGAGGGCGTGATGGTATCCGGCGGTTCTCGACGACTTCTTGCACTGTGCACCATGGCCTTGCTCGGACTACTGCCAGCCTGCAGTACCAGTGGCGGCAGCCCCAGTTCCCCCACGGGTGCGATGCCGACCTCCGACAGGCCGGATGCGCCGACGTCCACCAGCCTTGACCCCGATGCGCCCAGCGCACCGCTGAGCGCAGCCCCGGAATTAGTGCCGCGTGATGATCTACTGAACGAACACTACAGCGCCTATAACGAGGTGGAGGTGGTGGACCAGCAGTATCTGCGCATTCACTTCATCTCCGGAACCCCCGAATGCTACGGCGCGCGAGCGGTGGTGCGCGAGGACGCGGAGGCGGTGAGAGTTGCCGTGGTCGTGGGGAACATTCCCGAAAGTGCCGACGTCTGCCGCGACATTGGGGTGGCCGCGACACTGCTAGTCAATCTCGACCAACCCTTAGGCACGCGCAAGATCGTGCCGCTTCGCGAGTCCGAGGTGAGTCTGCATCGCTGAACGCCGCGACACGCCGCGCAATCAACTTGGGTGACAAGGCCTTTTGGGACTACCGTTGATCCGGCGCCGCTGCCGGGCGCCGCTGGCTCGGTCGGAAGGTAAGTTCATATGTCCACCATTGGCGTCCTAGCTCTGCAGGGCGATTTTCGCGAGCATCTGCAGGCCCTGGGCAAGCTCGGCGTAGCAGCAATCGCGGTGCGTACCGAAGCGGAATTAGCGGCCGTCGACGCGCTGGTGCTCCCCGGCGGTGAGTCCTCGGTGATCGACCGTCTCTCGCGCATCTACGGCCTTGCCGACCCCATTAAAGAGCGTATTGCCGCGGGACTTCCGGTCTACGGATCCTGTGCGGGAATGATCATGCTGGCCGACCGCCTGGATAACCCGGCCATTGACCAGCTGGGGAACGCGCAACAGACCTTTGGCGGTATCGATATGACCGTGCGCCGCAATGCTTTCGGACGGCAGGTCGACTCCTTCGAGCACCGCATGCAGTTCAACGGGGTGAACCTCGACGCCGTCTTTATCCGGGCTCCCGAAGCCTTGGAAGTGGGCGAGCAGGTGCGCGTGCTGGGTACCGTTCCCGCCGATGGTGAAGGAACTGTTGATAGAATTGTTGCAGTACGACAGGGAAATTTGCTGGCGACCAGCTTTCATCCGGAAGTCACCGGAAGCTTGGCTATCCACCAGTATTTCATCGACATCACGCGAGGAGACGCTTAAAGCATGTCAGGCCACTCCAAATGGGCAACGACCAAGCACAAGAAGGCCGCGATTGACGCCAAGCGCGCGAAGGCCTTCGCCAAATTCATTAAGGGAATCGAAGTCGCGGCGCGTGCCGGCGGTGCCGATCTAGCCGGTAACCCGGCGCTGGAACTTGCCGTGAGCAAGGCCAAGAAGAATTCGGTGCCGATCAACAACATCGAGCGTGCCATCAAGCGCGGTGCCGGCCTCACGGGTGAAGTTGTCGACTACACCGAGATCATCTACGAAGCACGCGGCCCACAGGGTTCGGCGCTGCTGGTGGAGTGCCTGACCGACAACAAGAACCGTGCCGCCAGCGAGACCCGCGTGGCCATTACCCGTAACGGTGGCACCGTCGCCGACCCAGGCAGCGTGAACTACCTGTTCGCTCGTAAGGGTGTTGTTCGCCTGCCCAAGGGCGATCTGACCGAAGACGATCTGCTGATGGTGGTCCTCGACGCCGGCGCCGATGAGGTGAACGACGAGGGCGAGAACTTCGAGATCATCTGCGAAGCAACCGATCTGCGCGCCGTGGCCACCGCCTTGGACGAAGCCGAGATCGAGTACGAGTCCGATGAAGTCGAGTTCATTCCTTCGATGAAGGTGGACCTGGATGTCGAAGGCGCCCGTAAGTTCCTGCGCCTGTACGACGCCATCGAAGAGTTGGACGATGTGCAGAACGTCTACACCAACGCCGACCTCTCGGATGAGGTTCGTGCCGCGCTGGATGACGAGGACTAATAATTTCCAAGCAGCAGCGACAGTCGACGCGTAGCGCTTTACGCGTCGTGGGCGTCGACCCCGGCCTGACCCGTTGCGGTCTAGCCGTGGTCGACGTCCTGCCCAACCGCAAGGTTGAGCTCATCGACGTCACCGTGATTGGCACCCCACCGGGCACGGCGCTTGACGCCCGCCTGTTGGCCGTGGCCAACGGAATCGACGCATGGCTGGAACGTCACCAGCCGGACGTGCTCGCCCTGGAGCGGGTTTTCTCTCAGGTGAATGTCTCCACGGTGATCGGCACCGCCCAGGCTTCGGGAATCGTCATCGTCTCCGCCGCCAGGCAACAAATCCCGGTGGCCCTGCACACCCCCACCGAAGTGAAGGCCGCGGTCACCGGCAGCGGGCAGGCAACCAAGAATGCGGTGGGCAAGATGGTGGCCAAGATTTGCCGGCTCGATGAACCACCGAAGCCCGCCGACGCCGCCGACGCCGTGGCGCTGGCCATCGCCCACGCCTGGCGTGGTGCGGCCGCCGGCTCGCACGCCTCGGCCTCCGCCTCACCGGCGGCACGTTCCGGGGGAGCCGCCCTAACTCCAGCCCAGCGGGCGTGGATTGCCGCCGAGGCCGCCTCGAAGGGCCGAGCGGCCCGCGGCTGATCGCCATTCGTAGATATATTCGATAAGCTGGGTGTTATCGTACAAACCCGAGAAGGAGTGGGATGATCAGCTCACTGACCGGTGTGGTGCAGGCCGCGACCTTGCACACCGCCGTAATCGACGTCAACGGATTCGGCATGCTGGTGCAGGCCACCCCGCAGACGCTGTCCACTCTCAAGGTCGGGGAACGCGCCACCGTACACACCTCCATGGTCGTGCGCGAAGATTCGATGACGCTCTATGGGTTTGCCAGCCCGGAAGAACGCGAAGTATTTGAGGTGCTGATCTCGGTGACCGGCATTGGACCGCGCACCGGCTTGGCGATCCTGGCGGTGCACACCCCCGAAGAGGTGCGTATTGCCGCAAATACCAAAGACACGGCAGCCTTCACCAAGGTCTCCGGCATCGGCCCCAAGGGGGCTAGTCGCATCGTGCTGGAACTGAACGGAAAGCTCGTGCCCACTGGGGCTCCGGTCGGTTCAAACCCAGCGGCACCGGCCGAGACCTGGGAACCGCAGGTTTTGGAGGCGCTGACCGGTCTGGGGTGGACCGAGAAGGACGCGAAATCTACGCTGAAGGCCCTGGCCAAGGCCGAGCCCGATCTTATTGCTACCGGTACTGTCCCGGATATTCTGCGCGCCGCCCTGCGTAGCATGTCATCCGGTGCCCGGGCTCGCTAGGAGAAATCACCATGAGTGAGGTCAATCCGCTGACCCAGGCCGGTAGCGAACCCGAAGAGCGAGTGCTCGAGGCTGCATTACGTCCAAAGCACCTTGACGAATTCGTTGGTCAGGGCAGGGTGCGCCGCCAGCTTTCCCTCGTGCTCGAGGCAGCGAAAATCCGTGAACGCACCGCCGACCACGTGTTGCTCTCCGGCCCTCCGGGGCTCGGGAAAACCACCCTGTCGATGATCATTGCGGCCGAAATGAACGCGCCGCTACGTATTTCCTCCGGCCCGGCCATTCAGCATGCCGGTGACCTGGCGGCCATCTTGTCTTCGCTATCCGAGGGCGAAGTGCTCTTCCTCGACGAAATTCACCGTATGTCACGGCCCGCCGAAGAAATGCTCTACATGGCGATGGAGGATTTCCGGGTCGACATTGTGGTCGGCAAGGGTGCCGGGGCCACCGCCATCCCGCTTGAACTCCCGCCCTTTACGCTGGTCGGGGCGACCACCCGCGCCGGGTTGCTTCCCGGCCCGCTGCGGGATCGTTTTGGTTTCACCGGCCACCTGGAGTTCTACACCGTCGATGAACTAGAGCTGGTGCTACGCCGCTCAGCGATGATGCTTGATCTTCGGGTCACCTCGGCGGCCTTTACCGAGATCGCCTCCCGGTCCCGCGGCACGCCACGTATCGCTAACCGCCTCCTGCGTCGCGTGCGCGACTGGGCGCTGGTGCACTCCCTCGAGGAGATTGACGCTTCGGCAGCCAGCGCCGCGCTAGACATGTATGAGGTGGACGCGCGCGGCTTGGATCGCCTCGACCGTTCGGTGCTTCTGGCGCTGTGCCAGAAGTTCGGCGGGGGACCGGTGGGCCTGTCCACGCTGGCCATCGCCGTCGGCGAGGAAATCGAAACGGTGGAAACGGTCGCCGAACCGTATCTGGTGCGTGAAGGCTTGATGGGACGAACCCCGCGCGGACGCGTGGCAATGCCCGGCGCGTGGGAGCACTTGGGGCTGCGCATGCCGCAGGATGCCGTATTTGCCAGCGCCCAAAGCTATGAATCGGATGAGGATTAGTACTCTTCGCGCTTAATGGTCCGGTGCCAAAGCACACAACGACTAGACTGGAGACGCCCGACACATGTCCACCGTTGGCATGCGCCGGGGTTTCCGAACTTTTGTGACTAGTTGTTAGCAGGTAAACCGCGTGAACTTCCTTGTTCTTGCCCAGGCCGCCGGTGGTGGCTTCAATCCTTCAATGCTGTTGATGGTTGCACTTTTTGCAGTGCTGATCATCATGATGTTCCGTGGCCGTAAGAAGCAGGCGGCACAGCAGGAGAAGTTGAAGAACAACACCGTGCCCGGCGCCAAGGTGATGACCAACTCCGGAATTTTCGGTACCGTGCTCGGTGTTGACGCTCAGGATCGCGTCCAGGTCGAGGTTGCTCCCGGCGTGGTGCTGACCCTGCACCGCCAGGCCATCGCCCAGTTCATTGATTCCGACGCCGAGACCACCGCTGCTGCTACCGCGCAGGAAGATGACAGCGTGCAGGGCGAGACCGTTCAGGGCGAGACCGCCGAGGAAACCATGCGCCGCCTGAATGGCGAGAACAAGGGCGACAACAACGCCTAAGTCCACACCCCGGACTTCACCGGGCACCGTCAATTCGACGAGAAAGCACAATAGATGTCATCAACTGGACCTGTAAAGCAGGCGCGTAGGGCGTTGCTCTGGTTGTTGGTCGTAGCCGTCATCGCAACCGGAATCCTGGTTGCCGGTGTGACTGCGGGCAAAACAGATGCCAGTCCAAAACTAGCCCTGGACCTTGAGGGCGGCACCCAGATGATCCTGGCGCCGCAAGTCAAGGGCAACGAGTCGATCAGTCAAGAACAGCTCGATCAAGCGGTGGAGATTATCCGCCAGCGTGTGGACGGTAGCGGTGTTTCCGAAGCGGAGATCACCACCCAGTCCGGCCGCAACGTCGTTGTCTCGATGCCTGGCGTTCCCAGCAGCGAGACCCGCGAACTTATTCGTGCCTCGGCCGATATGGAGTTCCGTCCGGTGCTAATCGCCGGACCGTTCACCGCCACTCCGGAAGCCGATCGTACTCCCGAGAAAGATATTCCGAAGCCGGAGGGCGACCCCAAGGACGCTTCGGATACCAACTGGATCACCCCCAAGCTCTATAAAGAGTTCGAGGCTTATGATTGCGCCGTCGAACTAGCCAAGGCGGATCGCAACGAGGATGACCCGGCCAAGCCGATGATCTCTTGCGATCCCGGGCAGGGCGTGAAGTACATTCTTGGCCCGCAGGAAATCCCCGGCGACCAGATCAAGGACGCCTATGCGGGGATGGTGCGCGGCTCCCAGGGCGCTGTCACCGGTCAATGGGCCGTGAACCTCGAGTTCAACGGCCCGGGTACGAAGACCTTCTCCGAGACCACCCAGCGCTTGGTGGCCCTGCAGGGTTCGCGCAATCAGTTCGCGATTCTGCTCGACGGCACCGTGCTGACCGCGCCAACGACGAACAATGTCATCTCCGATGGACGGGCGCAGATTACCGGTGGCTTCACCGAGGAGTCCGCGCAGGCTCTGGCGCAGCAGCTGAAATACGGTGCGCTGCCGATTAGCTTCGATATCCAGTCCGAACAGCAGATCTCGGCCACGCTCGGTGCCGACCAGCTCCGTACCGGCCTGTTGGCCGGTGTGATCGGTCTGGTTCTGGTCTTCATCTATTCGCTCTTCCAGTACCGTGCTCTGGGCCTGGTGACCATCCTGTCGCTGCTGGTCTCGGGTGTGCTCAGCTACTTGGCGCTCGTGTTGCTCGGTTGGGGCATGAACTACCGGCTTTCGCTGGCCGGTGTCGCCGGTCTGATTGTGGCCATCGGTCTGATCGCCGACTCCTTCATCGTCTACTTCGAACGTGTGCGCGATGAGTTGCGTGACGGTCGTCCGCTCGCAAGCGCCGTCGACATCGGTTGGGGCCGTGCTAAGCGCACGATCTTGGCCTCGAAGGCCGTGAACTTGCTGGCCGCCGCCGTGCTGTATCTGGTGGCCGTGGGCAACGTGCGTGGTTTCGCGTTCACTCTGGGCCTGACCGCCATCATTGACCTCATCGTCGTCTACGGTCTGACCCACCCGCTGCTCACCATGCTGGCACGCACCCCGTTCTTCGCCGACGGGCACCGCCTCTCCGGTCTGGACCCATCGTTGTTGGGCGTTGAGCCGCTGTACAAGGGTGCGGGACAGATCCGACGCTTCAACCCCACCGCGGAGGGGAAGCGCAAGCCGAAGGCGAGCGCCGAAGCCAATCGCCGGTTGACCATCGCCGAACGACGGGCAGCTCAAGAAAACCGGGAGGAAGCCAATGAATAAGCTAGTGTCTTGGGGCAATGAGCTTTACACCGGCAAGCGTTCCTACCCCTTTACGGGAAAGCACCGGCTATGGTTCCTTATCGCCGGTCTGCTGGTGATCGCCTCGATCCTCGTGCCGGTCGCCAAGGGCGGATTCCACCTCGGCATTGAGTTTCGTGGTGGCTCGGAGTTCATGATTTCTTCGGTGCAAAACACCGACATCACCATCGGCGAGCAGGCCGTCAGTGAGGCAGTGCCCGGGCAGGATGCCACGGTGACCAACATTGCACCGCAAACCATGCGCGTGCAGACCGAGCGCCTCTCGGATGATCAGACCCTGGCCATCGCCGGCAAGCTCGCCGAGGCCTATGGGGTCTCCGACAAGGAAGTAACCAGCAACTTCATCGGCCCGACCTGGGGCGAGGACGTTTCGCGGCAGGCGCTACTGGGCCTGGTGGCCTTCGTCGTGCTGGTGGCGCTGCTCATGGCCGCCTACTTCCGTACCTGGAAGATGTCGATTGCCGCTATTGTCGGTTTGTTGGCCGTCGCCATCATCACCTCCGGTATTTACGCCCTGTCAGACTTTGAAGTCACGCCCAGTGCGATCATTGGCTTCTTGACCATCTTGAGCTTCTCGCTCTATGACACGGTGGTGGTCTTCGACAAGGTGCGCGAAAATACCGCGAATTTCACGGAGCAAACAAAGCGCAGTTTTGAGCAGCTGGTGAATCTGGCCATTAACCAGACCCTGGTGCGTTCCATTAACACCTCGGTGGTGGCCGTGCTGCCCGTGGCCTCGATCCTTTTCATCGGCTCCATGATCTTGGGCGCCGGTACATTGAAGGACCTGTCGTTGGCGTTGTTCGTCGGTATTATCGTCTCCACACTGTCGACCTTGTTCATCCAGGCGCCGTTCTACTACTGGCTGCGCAGCAAGGATAAGGACGTACTGGAACAGCGCGAAAACCTGTAGTCGGGGATTTCGCGAGTCTGCCGGTAAGTGCTGGACTTCGGGTGGCGTTCGAAACTACGGTTTCGGGCGCCACCTCTGGTTAAAGCAAGGCAAGCATAATTAGTTGTGTGAACTTGAACGTGTTATAACAAATGAACTGCACAATGTGCCGTGCGCCCCGAATCACTCCGGGCCGACGGCCTCTTCATGGGCACGCTGAGCACCGTTAACGGTGGGGGGAAGGAGTGAGGCATGGCGAATACGTCTAACCTCAACGGTAATAAGCGGCGGTCGATTTCTCGTCTGGTGCGCTTTGCCGGGCGCGGCACGACCGAAGGTACCTCGCCCACCCTCGAACCGTTGCTGCGCACCGTCAAGGCCCAGCACCCCAAGGCCGACCTCAATCAGCTCATTCATGCTTATGAGGTCGCCGAGAAGTACCACGACGGTCAAAAGCGCAAGAGCGGCGACCCCTACATCACCCACCCGGTCGCGGTGGCCACCATTCTGGCCGAAATGGGCATGACCGGTTCCATTCTTGCCGCGGCCTTGCTGCACGATACCGTCGAAGATACCGACTACTCCTTGGAGTCGGTCACCAAAGAATTCTCCGAAGAGATCGCCATGTTGGTCGATGGCGTGACGAAACTCGACAAGGTCACCTACGGGGAGGCCGCACCGGCCGAAACGGTGCGCAAGATGGTCGTCGCGATGTCGCGGGATATCCGCGTGCTTCTGATCAAGTTGGCCGACCGGCTGCATAACGCACGCACCTGGCGCTATGTTTCGCCCGAGTCCAGTGCGCGCAAGGCCAAAGAAACCCTCGAGATTTTCGCTCCGCTGGCGCATCGCTTGGGTATGAATACGGTCAAGTGGGAGCTCGAGGACCTCTCCTTCGCGGCGCTACACCCCAAGGTCTACCAGGAAATCGTGCGGATGGTGGGGGAGCGCACCCCCGAACGCGAAAAGTATCTGGCCAATGTGCGCGGCACCCTGCATCAGCATCTGACGCGCGATCATGTCGAAGCCGTCGTCTCGGGGCGCCCCAAGCATTACTATTCGATCTACCAAAAGATGATCGTGCGCGGTAAGGACTTCGACGACATCCATGATCTGATGGGTGTGCGCATTCTGGTGGACTCGGTCAAGGACTGTTATGGCGCGCTGGGTATCGTCCACGAGCTCTGGAACCCCTTGCCGGGCCGGTTCAAGGACTATATTGCGCTACCGAAGCTGAACCTGTATCAGTCTCTGCACACCACCGTGATGGGACCCGACGGCAAACCTGTCGAGATCCAGATTCGCACCCACGACATGCACCTGCGCGCCGAATATGGTGTGGCCGCGCACTTCCAGTACAAGCACGGTTCCAACGCAAACTCCATGCTCTCCCCGACGCAGAATATGGACTGGTTGCGTTCCCTGATGGAGTGGCAGCAGGAGACCACCGACTCCGAAGAATTCCTCGACGGGCTTCGCTACTCGATTAGTTCCGCCGAAGTGTATGTCTTCACTCCCAAGGGCGACATCATGTCGCTACCCGTCGGCGCCACCCCGGTCGATTTTGCCTACGCGATCCACACCGATGTTGGCCACCGAACCATCGGCTCCCGCGTGAATGGCAAGCTCGTCCCGCTACATACCGAGCTACGCCAGGGCGATATGGTCGAGGTCTTTACCTCCAAGGCCGAAACCGCTGGCCCTTCCCAAGACTGGCAAAACTTTGTTCGCTCGCCACGAGCCAAGGCCAAGATCCGTCAGTACTTCAGTAAAGAGCGCCGTGAAGAGGCGATCGAAAAGGGCAAGGAGCTGCTCACCAAGGAGCTGCGCAAGAGTCACCTGCCGCTACAGAAGGTGATGACCCACGAGCTGCTCACCGCGGTCGCCACCGAATTGCACCATGTCGACATCTCGGCCCTCTACCAGTCGGTCGGGGATGGGCACACCAGCGCACAGAATGTGCTCGAACGCCTCACCGCCCTCGTCGGCCCACCGGAGAGCGAGCAGGTCGAGGAAGAAGCGCTGGTCAGTGTCGCCACACCGAAGGCCAGCACGGGTAACGATGCCGGTGTGATTGTCGAGGGCGTGGGCGACGTGTTGGTGAAGCTGGCGCGCTGCTGCACCCCGGTGCCCCCGGATGACATTCAAGGATTCGTCACCCGTGGCGCTGGCGTCTCGGTACACCGTACGGACTGTTTGAACCTCGCACAGCTGGCCAATCAGCCCGATCGGCTGGTCAACGTCGCCTGGGCCGACAAGCACCAGGGCGTCTTCCTCGTGGAGATTCAGGTCGAAGCCCTGGACCGCAAATCGTTGCTCTCCGATGTCACCCGCATTCTGTCGGAAAACCATCTGAACATTCTGGCCGCCAGTGTCCAAACCTCGAAGGAACGCGTGGCCATCTCCCGCTTCTCCTTCGAGATGAGCGACCCGAAGTTCCTGAACCATGTGTTGAACCAGGTTCGGCGCATCGATGGTGTTTACGACGTGTACCGTACGACCTCGGGGAACCGCCGCTAGGTTAGGCGGCACGTAACTGATAGGACTCCACCAGCCGTAACCCGCGGCGCACGCTGGGATGATCCGCTCTACCTTCGAGCGCCGTGGCCACCGCGTCGAGGCTCAGGAATTGATCTCCCAGAACCCGAACCCGGCGCAACACGTCGGCTGCCACATGGATCTCGTCCCAGCATGCGACATCGCAGACCGTGCGAAGCAGCGTCGTCACCAGAACGCCGTGCCGGTACTGAATTTCGTCATCCCGAAAGCTGAGCCGCACGAAATCAAAGGTCGGCCCCTCGGGTAGCGCATAGGGCCGATGATACTCATCGCTGGAAATACATAGCACCGAGCTATGCGGTAGCAGACCGTGAATCCATGCCGCCGTCAGCCGACAGAGCACGTCGCCGGGGGCCATTCGAGAGCCGGCCAAATAGGCGGCGATCCGCGTGCGGACGGTCGGGTCATAGGGGTGGTCGGTGCGTAAGAAACAGCCGCCCATGGTTT
This sequence comes from Glutamicibacter endophyticus, assembly GCF_048457885.1. NCBI lineage: Bacteria > Bacillati > Actinomycetota > Actinomycetes > Micrococcales > Micrococcaceae > Glutamicibacter > Glutamicibacter endophyticus. The sequence goes on along the minus strand of NZ_CP174200.1, from coordinate 1,880,399 downwards.
CGCGTAAGAGTCCGCGATGCACCAGAGCACCCAGTTCATTGCGGGAGAAGGGCTGGCCAACCATGAATAAATCTTCGGGTATACGCAACGCGGCGGCGCGTTGCTTGTTGACTTGTTCCATGAGGGAAGTCAATCAGCACGCGCCGCCGCGTGGCGGTCGCCGAGGCGATTTGTGGATTTACTGGAAGTCGGCGGCCGACTTCTCCAGGGTGTTCAGCCACATGCGGCGAGCCTCGAGGGCTTCACGGGCCGCATCGATCTGCTTGGCGTTGCCAGCAGCCTCGGCCTGAGCCAGATCATCTTCGAGCTGCGCGATGGTGTCCTGCAGCTGCGAGAGCATCGAGTTCGAACGGGCCTTGGTCTCCGGGTTGGAGCGACGCCACTGCTCGTCTTCGGCGCTCTTCACGGCATCCTCAACCTGACGTAGCGCGGATTCCACGCGCTGCAGATCGCCGCGCGGAACCTTACCGGCGGCATCCCAGCGGTCGCGGATGGAGTCCAGTGCCTTCTTTGCGGCCGCAAGATCCTTGATCGGCAACAAGGCACGAGCCTCTTCCAGGAGCGCCTCCTTGACCACGAGGTTCTCGCGGAACTCGGCCTCGACCTTCGCATTCTGCTCGGCACGGGCCTGGAAGAACACATCCTGAGCGGCACGGAAACGGCTCCACAGGGCGTCGTCATCCTTGCGCGAGGCACGGCGCGACTTCTTCCACTCGTCCATCAAGCGACGGTACTCGGCGGCCGTTGCACCCCAGTCCGTGGAGGTCTGCAGTGCCTCGGCACGCGCGATCAGCTCTTCCTTCACACGCTTGGCTTCGGCGTTGTTGGAGTCCAGCTGCGAGAAGAACGCCCGGCGGTGACGATCAAAGGTCGTGCGGGCCGCACGGAATCGCTTCCACAGGGCATCTTCGGTGGCTCGCGGCAAACGCACCGACGAACGCTGCGCTTCCTTCCACTGGTCGAAGAGCTCGTTCATGGAACCCGAGGCAGTCTTCCACTGCACCTGTTCGGGGCGCTTCGCGGCCAGTTCCTCGGCCTTTTCCACGATGGCTTCGCGCACCGCAAGCATCTCGGCGCGGGCGGCCTCGGCGGCCTTGCGCTGATCGGCCTGCAACGACTCGATGGCCACGCGCAGGGTTTCCACGCGGGACTCGAGGGCGGCAATGTCGCCGACCATATGGCGCTCGACGATCAACGAGTTGATCGTCTCGAGGGCCTTATGCATGTCATTGGCCGGTGCCTTGGCGGCAACGCGCTGCTCGAGCAACACGATCTGGGCGATAACGTCGTCGTACTTACGCACGAAGTACGCCAGTGCTTCTTCCTTCGTCGCGTCCGGGTACTGGCCTACCGGGTGCTCGGTGCCGTCGATGATAACGAACACATGCCCGTCATCGGTCACGCGGGCGAACGCCGCGGCCTCTTCGAGCGAGGTGGCCGGTGCGGCCGGGGTTGCTGCCGGTGCATTGGCGGCGGGCTTAACAGCCTGCGGCACGGGGATGGTCTTCTGGTCGTCGGATTCTTGACTGGTGGTCACCGCTGGAACTCTTTCATGATTTTGAGCATTTGCTAGTGGCTACTCTACCTGTGAGGTGCACCGCGATGTAACCGTGGCTACGTAAACAGCGAGGTGTGTTGCGAAGTAAGATGGACAGGCAGTTTTGTTTCGTTTCAAGGAGATTCATGGCACGCAAGGCCTCATTGTCCGGTTTTCCCGAATGGCTACCCGCGGAACGCGTTGTCGAGCAGCATGTGCTGGACACCTTGCGCAGAATCTTCGAATTGCATGGATTCGCCAATATCGAAACCCGTGCGGTGGAAACCCGCGCCCAGTTGTTGCGCAAGGGCGAGATCGATAAGGAAGTGTACGGGCTCTCCCGCTTGGCCGCGGAGGACGATAAGCACGACCCGAACGTACTGGCCCTGCATTTCGATCTGACCGTGCCCTTTGCCCGTTACGTCGTGGAGAACGCCGGTCACCTGGCCTTCCCATTCCGGCGCTACCAGATGCAGAAGGTTTGGCGTGGCGAACGACCACAGGATGGTCGCTTCCGCGAGTTCACCCAGGCCGACATCGACGTGGTGGGCGAGGGCGAACTTCCCTTCAGCTACGACGTGGAGCTGGCGCTGACCATTGCCGACGCACTCTCGGCACTGCCGATCGGCGACTTCCGCCTGCGCGTGAATAACCGAAAGCTCGCCGAAGGCTTCTACCTGGGTCTGGGGTTGGGCGACCCCGACGCGGTACTGCGCGCCATCGACAAGCTGGAGAAGATTGGCCCCGACGCGGTCGCCAAGATCCTCATCGAGGAGGTCGGCGCCAATGAGCAGCAGGCTCGCGCCGCCCTGGATCTGGCCCAAATCCGCTCCCTGGATACCGGGTTCGTGGATCAGGTCCGCGCCCTGGGCGTCAGCCACGAGCTGCTGGAGATCGGGCTCGATGAACTGTCGCAGGTTATCGCCGCGGCCTCGAAGCGGGCTCCGGGCAAGGTCATGGCCGACCTGTCGATCGCCCGCGGGCTGGACTACTACACCGGCACCGTGTACGAAACGGTGCTCGTGGGCCACGAGTCGCTCGGCTCCATCTGCTCCGGCGGCCGCTACGAATCGCTGGCGACCAAGGGCAAGAAGAACTACCCGGGCGTGGGCCTGTCGATCGGCGTGACCCGTTTGATTTCCCGGATCCTGGCCGAGGAGACCGTCAGCGCTGCCCGCAGCGTGCCGTCGGTGGTTTACATCACCCTGGCTAACGACGAGTCCTGGCACGAGGCACAGGATGTTGCCGCGCAGCTTCGCGGCCGGGGGATCGCCTGCGAGGTGGCCTCCAGTGCCGAGAAGTTCGGCAAGCAGATCAAATACGCGGACCGTCGCGGCATTCCATTCGTCTGGTTTACCCAGCCCGATGGTAGCCACGAGGTCAAGGACATTCGCTCGGGCGAACAGTTCGCGGCCGATCCGACCAGCTGGCAGCCGCCGGCCGAGGATCTGACGAACTTAGTGAAGTAAAGCTCGTGCACTAAACTCGTGTGCAGCGGCAAGCTGCCACATCCACCTGTTCCAACCGAAAGGATCGTAGTGCTACGCACTCATCAGCTGGGCGAACTTCGCGCCGAGCACATTTCAGAGCAAGTCACCCTGACCGGCTGGGTGGCCCGGCGCCGCGACCACGGCGGCGTGGCTTTCTTGGACCTGCGTGATGCCTCGGGCTTCGCCCAGGTGGTGGTGCGCGATGAGGCCGACTTCCACCCGCTGCGCAATGAATTTGTGCTGCAGGTCAAGGGCACCGTGGAACGCCGCCCGGAGGGCAACGAGAATCCTGCCCTGCCGACCGGCGAAATTGAGGTGATCGCCGACGAGGTGATCGTGCTGAACACCTCCGCCCCGCTGCCGTTCCAGATCGATGAGCATGTCGAGGTCGGCGAGGAGGCGCGTCTGCGTCACCGCTACCTGGACTTGCGTCGCCCGGCTCCGGCCAAGGCCCTGCGGCTGCGCTCGGAGGCGAACCGTATCGCCCGTAACCTGCTGCACGATCAGGGTTACGTGGAAATCGAGACCCCTACGCTGACCCGCTCCACCCCGGAAGGAGCCCGTGACTTCGTGGTGCCGGCCCGTCTGGCCCCGGGTAGCTGGTACGCGCTGCCGCAGTCGCCGCAGCTGTTCAAGCAGCTCCTTCAGGTCGGTGGCTTCGAGAAGTACTACCAGATCGCGCGTTGCTACCGCGATGAGGACTTCCGCGCCGATCGTCAGCCGGAATTCACCCAGCTGGACATCGAGGCCTCGTTCGTTGAGCAGGATGACATCATCGCCCTGGGCGAAGCCCTGGTGAAGGAACTGTGGGCCCTGATCGATGTGGAGATCCCGACCCCGATTCAGCGCATGACCTACGCCGACGCCATGGCCAAGTACGGTAGCGACAAGCCGGATCTGCGTTTCGGTTTGGAACTGACCGAAATGACCGAGTACTTCGCCAACACCACCTTCAAGGTGTTCCAGGCCGATTACGTCGGCGCCGTGGTGATGCCAGGCGGCGCGTCGCAGCCGCGACGCACGCTGGATGCCTGGCAGGAATTTGCCAAGCAGCGCGGTGCCAAGGGTCTGGCCTACGTGCTGATCAAGGAAGATGGCGAACTGGCCGGTCCGGTGGCCAAGAACCTTTCCGAGGAAGAGAAGGCCGGCCTGGCGGCCGCAACCGGCGCCAGCAACGGTGACTGCATCTTCTTCTCCGCCGGCGACAAGGCCGAATCCCGTGCCCTGCTCGGCGCGGTACGCGTGGAAATCGGTCACCGCACCGGCCTGATCAAGGACGGCGACTGGGCTTTCGTGTGGGTGGTTGACGCCCCGATGTTCGAGCCGGCCGCCTCCGCGGTCGCCTCCGGCGATGTGGCCGTCGGTGCCGGTGCCTGGACCGCTGTGCATCACGCCTTCACCAGCCCGAAGCCAGAGTTCGTCGACACCTTCGACACCGATCCGGCCTCGGCACTGTCCTACGCCTACGACATTGTCTGCAACGGCAATGAAATCGGTGGTGGTTCGATCCGTATCCACCAGCGCGAAATGCAGGAGCGCGTGCTGAAGGTTATGGGCGTGTCCCCGGAGCAGGCTGAGAGCCAGTTCGGCTTCCTGCTCGAAGGCTTCAAGTTCGGCGCCCCACCACATGGCGGTATCGCCTTCGGCTGGGACCGTGTGCTGCAGCTGCTGACCGGGTCCGATTCGATTCGCGATGTTATCGCCTTCCCGAAGACCGGTGGCGGGTTCGACCCGCTGACCTCGGCTCCGGCACCGATTACCGCGCAGCAGCGCAAGGAAGCCGGAATCGATTTCAAGCCCGAGAAGAAGAAGGCCGAAGCGCAGGCTCCGGCGAACTCCTAAGGGTTTAGTTGTTCACCATCGCGGGTTGGTCGGCACCAGATATGGTGCTGACCGGCCCGCGACGGGCATTTAACCGGCACTTGACGGCGTCAAAGATCAAAGTCCGCGGACCAGTTCCATGGGGCACCGGGCTTGTTAGCGTCGCCCCATGACATTGGGTGGGCGCAGGACCTCGAGCCATGCTCGTAGCGTGGCGCGGGCGATAGTCACGGCAGTTAGCATTCTGGTGGCGCGCTTTGTGCTGATCCAACTGGCCTTGTGGGTTGCGCCGTGGCTGGGGATCACCGGCTGGTACGCGGGTTTATTCGCGAATTTTTGGTGCGTGGTGGCGGCGCTCATCCTTGTGCGTTGGCTACAGCTTGGCCACGGCCAGGGGGTGATGCTGCTCTGGCACTCGCGCCGGGCGGCTGTGTGGTTGCTGCCCTTTCTCGCCGAGGCGCTGATGTGGTTGGTGGCGCCCGGGGACTTCGCGATGCGTGAGCCGGGCTGGGCGCTGTGGATCCTTACCCTGCTGATGGTGGGGATCAATGAGGAGCTTTTTCACCGGATGGCGGTGCTCAGCACGCTGCGCCGTGCCTTGGGGCCGGTGGCCTCGGCGGTCCTTGGCGGCGCCCTGTTCGGGTTGGCACACCTGTCGCTACTGGCCACCACCAGCCGTGCCGTGGATGATGTGTTGCTCAACGTGCTGGCCTCGGCCACCTACGGGTTCGCGTTGGCCGCGTTCCAGCTACGCTTCCATTGGTTAGCGCCGCTGTTCCTGGTCCACGCGCTGGCCGATTTCACCGTGCTCATGACCACCCCGGCCCCGTTTGCGGCCTACCTGCTGGTGCACGTGGGTTTTGTGCTCCTCGGGGTGCTGCTCTTACGTTCGCAGCCCGCTAGGGCAGGTCGGCAGAGTCGACCAGTACGGTAAAGGGCCCGGAATTGGTCAGCGAGACTTCCATCATGGCCCCGAACACCCCGGTGGCCACCGTGGCACCTAGCGAACGCAGGTGGGACACGAAGTACTCGTACAGCGGTTCGCTGTGTGCGCCGGGGGCGGCGGCACTCCATGAGGGACGGCGGCCCTTGCGCACCGACCCATAGAGCGTGAACTGGCTGATCACCAGCAGCGGTGCCCCAGTGCTGGCGCAGCTACGTTCCTCGTCGAGAATCCGTAGTTCGTAGATTTTCTCGGCAACCTTCCGCGCGGTGGCCTCGTCATCCTCGTGGGTGATCCCTAAGAGCACCACCAACCCCGGTTCCGTAAGCTGCCCGACCACCTCGTTCGCTACGTGGACGGCGGCCTGGCTGGCCCGTTGCACTACTGCGCGCATGACGCTCCTTTCTGCTCGTGTCCCAGAGTATCGGTAGGCTGGGACGGTGAACGATTTGCTCGACGCCCTGAACGAGAACGACCCGGAGGATTCCGGGCGCGGCGTCCATCGCCCGCGTCCGCCCCTGGCGGTACGCATGCGCCCGCGCACCTTGGATGAGCTCGTGGGACAGCAGCATCTGCTGGGCCCCGGCTCGCCGCTGCGTCAACTGGCCGAGCACCCGGATACCGGGCCGGCCGGACCGTCCAGCGTGATCCTCTACGGGCCCCCGGGGATCGGTAAAACCACGATCGCGCACGTGATCGCGCGGGCCACGGACCGCAAATTCGTTGAGCTTTCGGCCATTACCGCCGGGGTGAAAGATGTGCGCCGGGTGCTGGAACAAGCCAAGGACGACCGGGATCTGCGCGGCTTGACCACGGTGTTGTTCCTCGATGAGATCCACCGTTTCAATAAAGCCCAGCAAGACGCGTTGCTGCCCGGCGTGGAAAACCGGGTGGTGGTGCTCGTGGCCGCCACCACCGAAAATCCATCGTTCTCGGTGATCTCCCCGCTGCTGTCCCGCTCGTTGATGCTCACCCTGCGCCCGTTAACCGACGCGGATCTGATGGAGCTGGCCACCCGTGCGGTCAGCGATGAACGCGGATTCAACGGGGAGGTCGAGCTACCCGATGAACAGCGCGAGACGATCGTGCGCTTGGCCCAGGGCGATGCCCGCCGGGTACTCACCGTCCTCGAGGCCGCCGGCGCCGTGGCCTGGAACGCGGCCGGGAAGAACCCGCGCACACCGGTACGGATCGAGACCGAGCACGTCCAGTTGGCTATGGATCAGGCGGTGCAGCGCTATGACCGGGATGGGGACCAGCACTACGACATCATCTCGGCGTTCATCAAGTCGATCCGCGGGTCGGATGCGGATGCGGCACTTCACTATCTGGCGCGCATGCTCGCCGCGGGGGAGGACCCGCGATTTGTGGCGCGTCGGCTCATGATTAGCGCGTCGGAAGATATTGGGATGGCCGACCCGAGCGCGCTGCCGCTGGCCGTGGCCGCGGCCCAGTCGGTGCAGCTGGTGGGCATGCCCGAGGCACGGATCATGCTGGCGCAGGCCACCGTGCACCTAGCCACCGCCCCGAAATCCAATGCCTCCTACATGGCGTTGAATCAGGCGCAGGCCGATGTGGCCGCCGGTAAGGGGTCGCGGGTGCCCGATCACCTGCGCGATGCGCACTATCCCGGCGCCAAGCAGCTGGGCCACGGGGTGGGGTACGTGTATTCGCACGATGCGCCGCACTCCATCGCCACCCAGCAGTACGCCCCGGACGATCTACTCGGGGTGGACTACTACCAGCCCACGGAGAACGGGGCCGAACGCTCCATCGGTCAACGTCTGGCGAAGTTACGCCAGATCATCCGGGGCAAGCGACAATAATTGCGAGCATTCTCACGCCGGGCACAGCGAGCATAGTGGTGTAGACTTGATCCTTGGCTGGCAAGCCGGTGGACGAGATTCTCGTCGCACCGGTTGCAGTGTTAACGGGACGCGACGCCCGGGCACTCTCCATTGAACCGCGGAGGCCAGCCTTGCTCACGTCGCCAGAAAAGAAAAGGACACATCAATGGCTAACGCCCGTGCCCGCCGTACCGTGCGCCTCTCCCGCGCACTTGGCATTGCCCTGACCCCGAAGGCCGAAAAGTACATGGAGCGCCGTCCGTACGGCCCCGGTCAGCACGGCCGTGCTCGCAAGAAGCAGGACAGCGACTACGCTGTGCGTCTGCGCGAAAAGCAGCGTCTGCGTGCCCAGTACGGCATCCGCGAGACCCAGATGCTGGCTGCCTTCAAGGAAGCCAAGCGCCTCGGCGGCCAGACCGGTGACAACCTGCTGGCCCTGCTCGAGACCCGCCTCGACGCCCTGGTGCTGCGTGCCGGCTTCGCCCGCACCATCGCACAGGCCCGTCAGCTGGTCGTGCACCGCCACATCCTGGTCAACGGCCAGCGCGTGGACCGTCCGTCCTTCAAGGTGAAGCCGGGTCAGATGATCCACGTTCACGAGAAGAGCGAGAAGATGGTTCCGTTCCAGCTTGCCGCCACCGGCGAGCACAAGAACGTGCTGCCGGCCGTTCCGGGCTACCTGGACGTCAAGCTCGAGTCGCTGCAGGCTACCCTGCTGCGCGCTCCTGAGCGTGCCGAGATCCCGGTGACCTGCGAAGAGAACCTCGTGGTCGAGTACTACGCACGCTAAATCTAGGTGCGTTCCAAGGGCCCGTAGCCGCTATCGGCTGCGGGCCCTTGGGCTAACTAACACCCAGCGTTGCCGGTTCGATAAGGTGGACTGGCAACAAAACCCAAGCGGAAGAGGAAGCACATGTCGGGTTCGGATATTGCGGGGTTAATCGCCGCGGGCGTTTTCGCGGTTCTCGTGGCACTGCTGGCGGTGCCGATTCTTAAACTGGGTAAGGTCTTCGATGAGCTACGCGGTTCGATCAAGGAGCTCTCCGATGGCACCACCCCGCTCTTGGGCGAGGTGACCACCACGGTGGCGACCACCAACGACCAGCTCAAGAAGGTCGATACGATCACCTCGAATGTGTCCGATGCCACCGCCAACGTTTCGGCCCTGTCCTCGCTGGTCGCCGCAACCGTGGGCAAGCCGCTGATCAAGGTGGCCGCCTTCACCGCCGGTGTGAAGGAAGCGATGAACGCAAAGCCGCGCGGTACGCACCGCCGCAGCCGCTAAGGAGACTAGAATGAAAAAGCTTTTCTGGGTTGCTCTCGGCGTGTCCGTCGGCGTGCTGGCGGCCAAGAAATACACCGAAATTTCCTCCGGGGCGGCACTTAACCGCCAGGTCGGGCGCTATGCGGACCGGCTCTCGGACATTGGGCAGGCCTTCCGTGAGGGGATGGCCGCCCGCGAAGAAGAACTTCGTTCCGCCCTCGGCGTGAACGACGCTAAGTGAAGGGATCATCCGCTCAACGATGAAAACGCAGGAAATTGCCCGCCGTTGGATCGACTTTTTCGCCGCCAAGGGCCACACCGCGGTTCCCAGCGCCTCGCTGGTCTCCTCTGATCCCTCGCTGCTGTTTACGGTGGCGGGCATGGTCCCGTTCATCCCGTACCTGACCGCCCGTGAGGAGCCGCCATACTCGCGCGCCGTCTCCGTGCAGAAGTGCATCCGCACCGGAGATATCGAAGAGGTCGGTAAGACCGTACGCCACGGTACCTTCTTCCAGATGTGCGGTAACTTCTCCTTCGGTGACTACTTCAAGGAATCGGCGATTCCCTTCGCCTGGGAGCTGCTGACCTCCTCGGTGGAATCCGGCGGCTACGGCTTGGATCCCGAGCGCCTGTGGGTGACCGTCTACGAGGACGGCGACGAGAAGGACACCGAGGCCCGCCGCATTTGGGAAGAAGAGATCGGTGTGCCCCGCGAACGTGTGATCGGCACCGGCAAGGAAGATAACTACTGGAACACCGGTCAGCCCGGCCCCGGTGGTCCCTGCTCGGAGATCTACTACGACCGTGGCCCGCAGTATGGGAAGGACGGCGGCCCGGCCGTCGACGAAACCCGCTTCATCGAGATCTGGAACCTGGTGTTCATGCAGTACCGGCTTTCCGCCGTGCGCTCGAAGACCGACTTCGATGTGGCCGGTGAACTGCCCAAGCGCAATATCGACACCGGGCTGGGTCTGGAACGCCTGGCGATGATCCTGCAGGGCGTCGAGAACATGTACGAAACCGACCAGGTGCGTCCGGTGCTTGATCGCGCCGCCGAACTGGCCGGGGTGGAGTACACCTCCACCGAGGATCCCGAGGATCCGAACCACGCCAACGATGTGCGCCTGCGCATGATTGCCGATCACGTACGCAGCGCCCTGATGCTGATTTCCGATGGCGTGACCCCGGGTAACGAGGGCCGCGGCTATGTGCTGCGTCGCCTGATCCGCCGTGCGGTGCGTGCCATGCGCCTGATGGGTGTGGACTCCGAGGTGCTGCCACAGCTGTTGCCGGTTTCGCGCGATGCGATGAAGGGCGTCTACCCGCAGGTGGAGTCCGACTTCGAACGCATTGCCCGGGTGGCCTACGCCGAAGAGCGCGCCTTCCGCCGCACCATCTCCTCGGGTACCACCCGTCTGGACGAGGCCCTCGAACAGGCCAAGGCCGCCGGCACGAACCTCTCCGGCGATGACGCCTTCACCTTGCACGACACCTACGGTTTCCCGATCGACCTGACCTTGGAGATCGCCTCCGAGGCGGGGTTGAGCGTCGATGAGAAGCGCTTCCGTGAGCTGATGACCGAACAGCGCACCCGCGCGCAGAAGGACGCCAAGGCCAAGAAGGCCGGTCACGCCGATCTGAGCGTCTTCAACAAGCTTGCCGAGTCCGGCGCGGTGCACTTCACCGGCTACGACACGCTCAATGGCGAGTCGAAGATCCGCGGCATCGTTCGCGATGGGCAGTTGGTGCCCTTTGCCGAACAGGGCCAGCAGGTGGATCTGGTGCTCGAGGAAACCCCGTTCTACGCCGAGGCCGGTGGCCAGGCCGGTGACGTGGGATTGATCCACGGTGATGGTTTCGTCCTCGAGGTCACCGATGTGCAGGCCCCGGTTAAGGGTTTGAACGTCCACAAGGTTCTGGTGCGCGAGGGCGAACTGCCCGCCGAGGCACTGGTCCGCACCGAGGTGGACGCAATCCGTCGCCACTCCGGTGAGCAGGCTCACTCGGCCACTCACCTGGTGCACGCCGCGCTGCGCGACCTGCTCGGGCCCACCGCCACGCAGGCCGGTTCCTTCAACAAGGCCGGATACCTGCGCTTCGACTTCTCCTGGACTGAGGCACTGTCGTCCGCCACGCGCGCCGAAATTGAAGAGGTCGTCAACCAGGCCATCGTGGCGAACCACGACGTGATCAGCAATGAAATGTCGTTGGATGCCGCGAAGAAGCTCGGTGCGATGAGCCTGTTCGGTGAGAAGTACGGCAATTCGGTGCGTGTTGTGGAGATGAACGGCGCCTGGTCGCGCGAACTGTGCGGTGGTACCCACGTGGGCTCCACCGCCCGCATCGGCCAGCTGACCCTGCTCTCGGAGGCTTCGGTCGGTTCGGGCAACCGCCGCGTCGAAGCCCTGGTGGGTATGGAGGCCTTCCGTCACGGGGCAGCCGAACGCGCCCTGGTTTCGGAGCTGACCGGCATGTTCAAGGTCCCCAGCGAGCAGGTGCTCGACCGTGTCTCGGACACCGTGGCAAAGCTCAAGGCCGCCGAGAAGCAGATCGCCGAAATGAAGTCGGCCGCGCTACTGGCCCAGAGCAGTGCGCTGCTCGCCGACGTCGAGTCGCTCAACGGTGTCAAGCTCTTGGCTCATGATGCCGGTGCCGTGGATTCGGCCGATGCCTTGCGCACGCTGGCACTGGATCTGCGCGGCAAGATCGGTTCCGACCCGGCCGTGATCGTGCTGATCGGTCAGGCCGGCGGACGCCCGCTGGTGCTGGCCGTGACCAACGAGGCGGCACGCTCCGCCGGTTTCAAGGCCGGTGCGCTGGTGCGCACCGCTACCTCCGTGCTCGGCGGTGGCGGCGGCGGCAAGGACGATATGGCTCAGGGTGGCGGGCAGGACGCCTCGCGCATCGGCGAGGCCCTGGCGGCCATCCGTTCCGCGGTGGCCAATGCCTGAGTTGGCGATGGGCGTCGACGTGGGCTTGGCCCGCGTCGGCGTCGCCGTATCCGATCCGCACGGGGTGCTGGCCACCCCGGTGATGACCCTGCGCCGCGACGCGAAGAAGAATTCCGATCTGCGGATGCTGTTGCGCATTATTGCGGATCGTGGGGTCAGCGAGGTGTTTGTCGGTGAGCCGCGTTCCCTCTCGGGGCAGGACACCGAGTCCACTCGGATGGCCCGCGCCTATGCGATCGAACTGGCCGAGCGTGCCCACGAGGCGCAGCAGGAGTTGTCGGTGTATCTCATCGACGAACGGCTGAGCACGGTCAGCGCCCACCGAATGCTGCACGAATCGGGTCGCAAAATGCAGCAGCACCGCGAGGTCGTCGACCAGGTGGCCGCGGTCAATATTTTGCAACAGGTGCTGGACGCACGGCGTAACGACGCCCGCGTGCAGGCAAGCCGCGTCGTGGTGAAGTAACCCTTCGCCACGCACGCCCCACATGGAGAGAGATTATGGGCGACGAGCATAACCCGGCCAATATCCCGTCATCGCTGCCCGAGCTGCTGCGCCGCTGGGCCGGTGGAACACGCCCGGGAGAACTACCGACCCCGGGAGCCCCGGAAATCACCGGAGCTCCGTTAGGCGGTGCGGACTTCACCGAGGCCCCCGAGACCGAGCACCCGCATGCCGAGCAGGCCGCCGCGTACGACGCCGAGGCCGAGCACGCTGAGCAGCATCCGATCACCGGGCAAATGCCGCTGGCCGAAACCTCGGTTTTTACCGAGCATGAGCCAAAGCCGCGGCGCACCAAGCGTCGGCGCAATCTGGTGATGCTTGCCACCGTGTTGATTTTTGCCCTGGTCGTGACCGGGTCGGTGTACTTCATCAAGACCATCTACAAGCAGTTCAACCCGGACGATTTCACCGGACCCAAGGGTCCCGTGGTTGAAATCACCGTCAAGGATGGTTGGGGTGCGAAGATCGTTGGTTCGGTGCTGGCCGAGAAGAAGGTCGTGGCCAGCGAGAAGCTCTTCGTGAAGGCGGTGGAGGACTTCGTCGCCACCCATGAGGAGGCCACCACCATTCACCCGGGCACCTATCAGCTCAACACAAATTTGCCGGCCGCCGACGCCGCCGAAATCATGCTGGATAACCGCCCCGACAAGGTGGTCTACGTGGGGTTGAAGGCCAATGTGCGGCTCAAGGACTCGTTGAAGGAAATCGCCGAGGGCTCCGGGCTGAAGGAAAAGCAGTTGCGTGAACTCGCCGATGACCCGCAGGCCTTTGGGCTTCCCGAGTCGGTGCCGAATCTTGAGGGCTGGCTGCACCCGGGGGAGTACCGCTTCCCGCTGGAAACCGAAGCCACCGAGATTTTGCAGACCATGGTAGATAACACCAAGAAGGCCCTGAGCGAGCAGGGCGTCGAGGATCTCAGCGAAGGGTATCGCTACCTGAAGATCGCTTCGATTTTGCAGGCGGAGGCCCGTCCGAAGGATTACGCGACGGTGGCCGGGGCCATCGACAACCGTCTCTCACCGAATAACCGCGAAACCCACGGGCTCTTGCAGGTGGACTCCACGGTGATCTATGGACTGGATCGCTACTCGTTGCAGTTCAGCCAGGCCGAACGCAAGGACGCCTCGAACCGCTACAACTCCTATGTGCACAAGGGACTGCCGCCCACGCCGATCGGTTCCCCGGCGCTTCCGGCGATCCGTGCCGCGATCAACCCTGTGCCCAATGATTACTACTACTGGGTGACGGTGAACACCATCACCGGCGAAACGAAGTTTGCGCGGACCTTCGCCGACCATCAGAAGAATCAGCAGCAGTTCCGCGACTTCTGCTCGGCGAATCCGGAGGCTTGCTAATGCTACGCGCCGCCGTCCTCGGCCAACCCATCGGCCACTCCAAGTCCCCGGTGCTGCACAGCACCGCCTACGCGCTGCTCGAGGTGCCGATCGATTACCGGGCCATTGAGCTGTCCCCGGAACAGGCCGAGGCACAGGCGGCGGAGCTACGTGCCGGTCGTTGGGCCGGTTGTTCGGTCACCATGCCGCTGAAGGACGTGTTCGTGCCCCTGATGGACGAGCTGAGCGATCGGGTGCGCCGGTTGGGCGCGCTGAACACCATCATCGTTGACCCGCAGGGCCGTTTGCGCGGGGAGAATACCGACGTCGACGGCATCCTTGGAGCCCTAGGCGACGCCGGGGTGCGCCAAGCCGAGCGGCTCACCGTGCTCGGGGCCGGCAACACCACCCTGGCGGCCGTGGCCGCCGGTGCCGAACTGGGTGTGCGCGAGCTGCGTATCGTGCTGCGCAACGCGCTCAAGGCCCAGAAGGTCGCCGCCCTGGCCGAAGAGTTGGGCATGGATGTGCGCGTCGAGGAGCTAGGCTCGCTTGGCGAAGGCGCCTTAGCCGCGGACCCGCTGGTGATTAGCACTCTGCCACCGCATGGGGCCGATGATTGGCTGTCCGTGCTCGGGGCCGGCACCGGGGTGCTGCTGGACGTGGCCTATGACCCATGGCCCTCGGCCCTGGCCGAAAGCTGGGCCGGGCCGGTGCTCAGCGGCGAACATATGTTGGTGCACCAGGCCGTGGAGCAGGTCCGCCTTTTTAGTGGCGTGAACTTCGATGAGTCGGTGCGTGAAAACGTCACAAATGCCCTATACGCCAGCATCGGACTTCATCGAGAAGGCTAATCCGGTCATGTCATGGCAAAATTGATGCCATGTTGCGTTGGTTGACGGCGGGCGAATCCCATGGCCCGGCACTCGTTGGAATTCTTGAAGGACTACCCGCCGGGGTTTCGGTGGACTCACAGGTCGTGCGTGATGCACTGGCCCGCCGGCGGCTCGGCTATGGCCGCGGTGCCCGCATGAAGTTTGAGCAGGACCAGGTCACCTTCCTTGGCGGTGTCCGCCACGGCAAGTCGCAGGGCGGCCCGGTGGCCATCCAGATCGGCAACACCGAATGGCCCAAGTGGGAAAAGGTGATGAACGCCGACGAGGTGGACCTCGACGAGCTGGCCGCCATGGCGCGCAACGCACCATTGACCCGCCCGCGTCCGGGCCACGCCGACTTCACCGGCATGCAGAAGTACGGTTTCGAGGATGCCCGTCCGGTGCTTGAACGGGCCAGCGCCCGCGAAACCGCCGCCCGAGTGGCCCTCGGATCCGTGGCGCAGGCATTCCTGCGCGAACTGGGTATCGAGTTGGTCTCCCACACCACCGCCATCGGCACCGTCAGCGCCCCGGCCGACGCCCCGCTACCCACGGCCGCCGATGTGGCCGCGTTGGATGCCGACCCACTGCGTTGCTTCCACGCAGAGACCAGCCAGGCCATGGTGGCCGAAGTCGACGACGCACACAAGGCCGGGGAAACCCTCGGCGGCGTGGTCGAGGTTCTTGCCTACAACCTGCCTCCAGGTCTGGGCTCCTACGTGCACTGGGACCGCCGTCTTGACGCGCGCCTGGCCGGCGCACTGATGGGCATTCAGGCCATTAAGGGTGTTGAGGTTGGCGACGGGTTCGAAACCGCGGCCCGTCGCGGTTCGGCTGCCCACGACGAGATCGAACGTGACGAACAGGGTGTTATCCGCCGCGCTTCGGGTCGTGCCGGCGGTATCGAAGGTGGCATGTCCATCGGCGAGGTGCTGCGCGTACGTGCCGGTATGAAGCCCATTGCCACCGTGCCGCGCGCCCTGCGCACCATTGACACCGCCTCCGGCGAAGCCACCACCGCACACCACCAGCGTTCGGACGTCTGTGCCGTTCCGGCTGCCGGCGTGGTAGCCGAAGCCATGGTGGCACTGGTGCTCGCCCAGGCCGTATTGGAG
Source organism: Glutamicibacter endophyticus (assembly GCF_048457885.1). NCBI lineage: Bacteria > Bacillati > Actinomycetota > Actinomycetes > Micrococcales > Micrococcaceae > Glutamicibacter > Glutamicibacter endophyticus. The sequence goes on along the minus strand of NZ_CP174200.1, from coordinate 1,864,720 downwards.
AAGTTCGGCGGCGACTCGGTGGCCGAAACCAAGCGGAACCTGGAGTCGTACCTGGCGGCAATCCCTGAGTCGTTGGAGTCGACCGGGGTATAAATGATCTATCTCATTGGTCCTATGGCCAGCGGCAAGTCCACCATTGGGCGGTCGCTGGCCATTGCCCTGTCCACCGACTTCGCCGACACCGACGCGGTCATCACCGAGGCGCACGGCCCGATCCCACAGATTTTCGCCACCCACGGGGAGTCCTACTTCCGGAGCCTCGAAGCTCAGGCGGTGGCGCAAACGCGGGCCGGGGTTATCGCCACCGGCGGTGGCATAGTGGTCAACCCGCAAAATCATGCCGCGCTACGCCGCGGTACGGTCATCTATTTAGAGCTCTCCGAACGGACCGCGCAAGGCCGTCTACCGGCTGATGACGGGCGGCCCCTGCTAAGTGGCGATGATCGCATTGCGCGCTGGACGCAGCTCTACGAACAGCGCCGAACTACCTATGAATCCCTAGCTGACCTGACAGTTAACGTGGATGATCGCACGGTCGACGAGGTCGTAGCGCTCATTAAGGATCATGTGATTCGCGCCACGAGATAGTTTGCGTGCGCCGCCGCGCGCGTACCCTAGATAGATCAGCACCATGAGGAGGATCTCGACGGATGCCATTAGCACCCACCACACTGCAGGTCACCGGGACGAATGCCGGGGAATCTTATCCCGTACTCGTCGGCAATTCTTTGCTGGGGCAACTACCCGAATTGCTCGGTCCGGCGGTGAAGAAGGTTTTGATCATCCACCCACGAGCCCTGCGCGCCACCGGCGATCTGGTTCGTGAGGATCTCGAAGGGACCGGACTGACCGCGCTGACCGCGGAAATCCCGGATGCCGAGGAAGGCAAGCACATTCAGGTCGCCTCCTTCTGCTGGGAGGTTCTGGGCAAGAACGACTTCACCCGCAGCGACGCGGTAATCTCCGTTGGCGGCGGCGCCGTCACCGATCTGGCCGGCTTCGTGGCAGCGACTTGGCTGCGCGGCGTCAAGGTGATCCATATCCCCACCTCGCTACTGGCGATGGTGGATGCCGCCGTGGGCGGCAAGACCGGCATTAACACCGCCGAGGGCAAGAACCTCGTCGGGGCCTTCCACCCACCGGCCGCCGTACTGGCCGACCTCGATGCGCTGGCCACCTTGCCAAAGAACGAACTGGTCACCGGTTTGGCCGAAGCCGTGAAATGTGGCTTCATCGCCGACGAACGCATTCTGGAATTGATCGAAGAAGATCCCGCCGATGCGATCGATCCGACCAGCGATCGGCTGCGTGAAATCGTTGAACGCACCATCGCCGTCAAGGTTGACGTGGTCTCGCGTGACCTGAAGGAATCGGGGGAGCGCGAGTTCTTGAATTACGGCCATACCCTGGCCCACGCCATCGAGTTGGCCGAGCGCTACCAGATGCGTCACGGTGCCGCGGTCTCCATTGGCCTGTGCTTCGCGGCCGAGCTGGGAAGCTCGGTCGGTTACACCTCTGACGCTATTGTTGAGCGCACCTTTGCCATTCTCCGTTCGCTGGGTCTGCCCACGAGCTACCGCAATGACCGTTGGGCCGCGCTGCTCGATGGGATGAAGCGCGATAAGAAGTCGCGTGGCGATCAGCTGCGCTTTGTCGTGCTCGAGGAAATCGGCAAGCCGCGTATCTACGAGGTGCCCGATAACTCGCTGTTGTTCGCCGCCTACCAGGAGATCGGGGAATAGCGATGACTCAGCAGACACACCAAGCCTTTGAAGTCGCCTCGGTCAACCGTGAAGGTACCGATACGGCTATTGCGGGCATCCTCATCGACCCGGAGACCATGCGTCCCTTCGTCTCGGACGAGAAGGCCGCCGAGCATTCGATGCTTTTCGGTTCGCCGACCGACCAGGTAGTCATTCACCTGGCCCGCGGTGAACTGTCCAAGGCGGGGGAGCTGATCGCCGAATCGCGGTTGACCGACCCGACCAACGCCCACCTGCGCGTGTTGGATACCGAGCTGACCCGTGCACGAGGTGACTTCGACCGGGCGATCAACCGGTTGCGCGCGCTCCTCGAAGAGTTCGCCGGCACCGAGTACGAGTCGCTGATGCAACACCACTTGGGCATGTCCTACTACGAGCGTGGCGACTACCACGCCGCGGCCACTCGCTTCCGCACCGCCTTGCAGATGCGTGAAGAATCCGGTGGACGTCCACACTTGATCGACGCCTCGCGGGTCTGTCTGCAGATGGCCGAAGAAAAACTTGCACAGCACGGCTAAAGCAGCCATTGCGTGAAGTGATTCTGGCGTGCACGTGATGTGCGCGCCAGAATTTTCTTTTAACTCAGACTAACGTGGTTGTGCACCTCTGCCGCCACGCGGGAGCATCCTGCGACAAACAAGCTCGCGAAGCTGTCGGAGCCCTAGTGGAGCGCTACACCACTGTGTAGGCAACGGGGCGGGGCCTAAATTCGGTTAGAGCATTCGCCGTTATCTAGCGCGAAATCCGGAACTACTGCAGTTGGCCTTCGCGATTCGCTGGCGTAAACCCTATCCGTGAGCGCCATTGCTCACCCGGCAACCATCCCCAGCAATGGCCGTGGGTCGCACGACTCACCGCGGGGCTACAGGTGCGGCTAAGGCCTGCGACGAGTGAGGTAGCTGTTTTCCCACGCGGGGCCGCGGTAGGATCGCACCGCCATCAACGGCGCCTTCGGCGGGTACCAAGCCGCTCCATGTGGCCCTTACCGAGTCATTGTGCCGAATTACCTGCGTGGTACTCGTCGCAAAGACCCGCCAGCTGAACTTTCCATGCGCTAGACTGTATATGGATTTTTGACAAGGCCGGCCTCGCGCTGGCACATACGAGGAATTGAGTTATACGTGGCGGATACAACCGACATCAAAAACGGACAGGTCATCAAGATCGATGGCCAGCTGTGGACCATCATCGATTTCCAGCATGTGAAGCCGGGCAAGGGTGGCGCCTTCGTGCGCACCAAGATGCGCAACGTGCTCACCGGTAAGGTCGTCGACAAGACCTACAACGCCGGTGCAAAGATCGAAACCGCAACCGTGGACCGCCGCGATTACCAGTACCTCTACCAGGACGGCGAAGACTACGTCTTCATGAACCTGGAAGACTACGACCAGATCACCGTGCCCGGCAATACCGTTGGCGAAGCCGCCGGCTACATGCTGGAAAACCAGGAACTGACCATCGCCATGCACGACGGTGCTCCGCTGTACCTCGAGCTGCCAGCCTCGGTCATTCTCGAAATCACCTACACCGAGCCAGGCCTGCAGGGCGACCGCTCCTCGGCCGGCACCAAGCCCGCCACCTTGGAAACCGGCAAGGAGATCCAGGTGCCGCTGTTCGTTGAGCAGAACACCAAGGTCAAGGTTGACACCCGTACCGGCGATTACCTAGGACGTGTCTCCTAGTGAGCGCCCGCGCCAAGGCCCGCCGCCGGGCCCTGGAATTCTTGTTTGAAGCAGAAGCCCGCGGCGCTGACCCACTTCAGGTAGCCGTTGCGCGACGTGAGAACTCCGATATCGTGCTCAACGAGTACTCGTTGAACATCATCGAGGGTGTCACCGCGCACCAGGAACGCATCGATGAGGTGCTCGAAAGCTACGTACGTGGCTGGACCATCGAACGGATGCCCAATGTCGATCGCATTGCCCTGCGCATTGGCGTGTGGGAAGTGCTCTACAACGATGACGTCCCCGACGCGGTGGCCATTGCCGAGGCGGTGGCGAACGTCCGTGAGCTGTCCACCGATGAGTCCCCGGACTTCGTCAACGGCGTGCTCGGACGCATCCAGGAAGTCAAAGAAACCCTGGTCGACTAGCTCGTAGCAGCAACACTTCGGAACTGCCGAGGAGATCCCGTTTAGGGATATCTCCTCGGCAGTTCGTGTTTAAGCGCCAACGTTGCACGCGTATTACCTCTCCACGACGCGAACGTGAGATTGGCGACGAGCTATGCACGGCGTCATGCCTAGGCCGCGGCACTGGAAATGACGCGTCAGGTCAGTGTCGGCGCACCGGTGACCTGCGCCGATGCGTGACCGGGGCAGGCCAGGAAAGGGCGCCGTCGCCTTCCCTGTGATTAACACCTCGGTCGATTCGTCGCAATGCATGAATATGCGCTAGGGGATTGGGGTGCACGCGTGATAATTTTTACTTCAGCACTGTTCCTTTAAGAACCGTCCCGTGAGGCGGAGAAGGGAGATCGCGCACAGATGACCGATGAAGCATCACAGCCCGTGCTGGCACGTACCGTGCTGTCCGGCGATGACATTGAACGTGTGTTGACGCGTATTGCCTTTGAAATAATCGAGGCAAATAAGGGTACCGAGGACCTCGTCCTGCTCGGTATTCCAAGCCGCGGGTTCCCGCTGGCGCGCCGTCTGGCCGACCGTATTGCGGCCGCATCCAAGGACGAATCCATCGACCCCGCCGCTCTGGTGGGGCAACTCGACGTCACCATGTACCGTGACGATCTGCGGCACTCCACCGCACGCACCCCCTCGCCGACCAAACTTCCCAGCGGCGGCATCGAGGGCAAGGTCGTGGTACTGGTCGACGATGTGCTCTACTCCGGACGCACCATTCGCGCCGCCCTCGACGCCCTCGCCGACTGGGGACGCCCCAAAATCGTGCGACTGGCCGTACTGGTCGACCGCGGACACCGCGAACTGCCGATCCGCGCGGATCACGTGGGCAAGAACCTGCCCACCGCGAAAAGCGAAAAGGTGCGTGTGCGCCTGGCAGAAATCGACGGCACGAACGATGTGAGTATCGAGGGGATCGCATGAAACACCTGATTTCCACCCGCGATCTGTCGCGCGCCGAGGCCATCCAGATCCTCGACGTGGCCGAAGAAATGCGTGAGGCCGGCACCCGCGAAGTCAAGAAGCTTCCGGCGCTGCGTGGACGCACCGTGGTGAACCTCTTCTTCGAAGACTCCACCCGCACCCGCATCTCCTTCGAAGCGGCAGCCAAGCGTCTGAGCGCGGACGTGATCAACTTCTCCGCCAAGGGCTCCTCAGTGTCCAAGGGCGAGTCGCTGAAAGACACCGCGCAGACGCTGCTGGCCATCGGCGCCGACGCCGTGGTGATTCGTCACCCAGCCTCCGGGGCCCCGGCTCGTCTGGCGGCCACCGACTGGATCGATCTGCCGATCGTGAACGCCGGTGACGGCATGCACGAGCACCCGACCCAGGCGCTGCTCGATGCCTTCACGTTGCGCCGCCAGCTGGCACTGCGCGAGAACGTCTCCCCGCTGGGTCGTGGACTCGATGGCCTGAAGGTCGCGATCGTCGGTGACATCCTGCACTCGCGCGTGGCCCGCTCCAACCTCTGGCTGCTGCGTACCCTGGGCGCCGAGGTGACCATGATCGCCCCGCCCACCCTGCTGCCGGTCGGTAGTGGCAACTGGCCGTGCACCATCAGCTACGACCTGGATTCCGTGCTGAACGCGGGCGTGGACGCCGTGATGATGCTCCGCGTCCAGGGTGAGCGCATGAAGGCGGCGTACTTCCCGAACCCACGCGAATACTCGCGGTACTGGGGGCTGGATGACGCCCGACTGGGCCGTTTGAACGCCGCCGGGATGGACACCTTGATCCTGCACCCGGGGCCGATGAACCGCGGCCTGGAAATTTCCTCGGCGGCCGCCGACTCCGATCGCGCTCTCGTGCTTGAACAGGTCACCAACGGTGTGGCCGTGCGCATGGCGAGCCTCTACCTGCTTCTATCCGGCGACCTGACGAAGGAATCCTCCCTATGAACTACCTGATTCGTGACGCTAATATTCTTGGCGAGCAGCGCGCCGACGTGTTGATCCGTGACGGGGTGATCGCCCAGATCGGCACCGAGCTGTCCGCCGAGGACGCCACCGTCATCGAGGCCGCCGGTCAGATCCTGCTACCCGGTCTGGTCGATACCCACACCCACCTGCGCGAGCCGGGCCGTGAGGACGCCGAAACCGTGCTGACCGGTAGCCAGGCCGCCGCCAAGGGCGGGTACACCGCCGTCCACGCCATGGCCAACTCCACCCCGGTGGCCGACACCGCCGGCGTCGTCGAGCAGGTCTATGAGCTGGGACGCAAGGCCGGTTGGGTGGACGTCCGCCCGGTTGGCGCCGTCACCGTCGGTTTGGCCGGCGAACAGCTGTCGGAAATCGGTGCCATGGCCGACTCGCGCGCCGCGGTGCGCATGTTCTCGGATGATGGCATCTGCGTCTCGGACCCGCTGCTGATGCGCCGGGCCCTGGAATACGTCAAGGCTTTCGACGGGGTGATCGCCCAGCATGCGCAGGAGCCACGGCTCACCGAGGGTGCCCAGATGAACGAGGGGGAGACCTCCGCGGAACTGGGAATGCCCGGTTGGCCGGCGGTGGCCGAGGAATCGATTATCGCCCGTGACGTGCTGCTGGCCGAGCACGTCGATGCCCGCCTGCACGTTTGCCACGTCTCCACCGCCGGCTCGGTGGAGATCATCCGCTGGGCCAAGGCCCGCGGCATCAAGGTCACCGCCGAGGTGACCCCGCACCATCTGCTGCTCACCGATGAGAAGGTCAAGACCTTCGACCCGGTGTACAAGGTCAACCCGCCGCTGCGCCGCAACGAGGATGTTTTGGCGCTGCGCGCCGGCGTGGCCGATGGCACCATCGACGTGATCGGCACCGACCACGCCCCGCACCCCTCGGAGTCCAAGGACTGCGAATGGGCGCAGGCGGCCATGGGCATGACCGGTCTGGAGACCGCGCTGTCCATCGTGCAGCACACGCTGGTCGAGACCGGGCTGCTGTCCTGGGCCGACGTCGCACGGATCACCTCCGCGGTGCCGGCGCAGATCGGCCGATTGAGCGATCAGGGCCGCCCCATCGCCGAGGGCGAACCGGCCAACCTGACCTTGGTGGATCCCGAGGCACGTTGGATCGTCGACCCCTTCGCGATGGCCACCAAGGGGCGGAACTCGCCCTTCGCCGGCATGGAACTGCCCGGTGCGGTGCGCGCGACCTTCTTCCACGGTCACCCGACCGTGCTGGATGGTGAATTGGCCTCGGCTCGGTCGATCGATGCCTGAGGGCGCGCCTACCGCGATCGGGATCACGATCGCCGTCATCGTCCTGGCCTTCATCCTCATCGCCTTGGGGTGGCGCAATATGAAGCGTCGGCAACAGGATGTACCGGCCCCCTATGAGCCCTTCGAGGACAGCGAGCAGGCTCGTTTTACGGGAATGTATGTCAGCACCACGCGCCGCGAGGACTGGCTGGACCGGGTGGCCGTGCATCAGCTGGGGATCCGCTCCAATGCCGAATTGAGCATTGGTGAGGATGGGGTGCACCTGCTGCGTCCCGGAACCACGGACCTGCACATTCCCTACGGCGCCACGCTGGAGGTACAGCGAGGGGCCGGAATGGCGGGCAAGTTCGTCGAACGCGACGGACTGGTGATCATCAGCTGGGCCAAGGACGACTACGAATTCGATACCGGCTTCCGACCCCGGTATCACGAACAGACCGCAGAGATTATTCAGATGCTGCAGCCGCGCATGGGCGGCACAGCCGAGCAGGAGAAACATTAAGTGACTACGCTAAGCAACCTTCCAGCCCTGCTGGTACTGGAAGATGGCCGCATCTTCCGTGGCCTGGCCTACGGCACCGTGGGCACCACCCTGGGCGAGGCCGTGTTCACCACCGGCATGACCGGATACCAGGAGACGCTCACCGACCCCTCCTACGCCCACCAGATCATCGCGCAGACCTTCCCGCATATGGGCAACACGGGTGTGAACGACGAGGATCCCGAGTCCCGCCGCATGTGGGCCGCCGGCTACGTGGTGCGCGACGCCTCGCGCCGCCCGAGCAACTGGCGCAGCCAGGGCACCTTGGAAGATGAGCTGAAAAAGTGGGGGATCGTGGGCATTCGCAATGTTGACACCCGCGCGCTGACTCGCCACCTGCGCGAAGCCGGTGCCATGAAGGCCGGCATCTTCTCCGGTGAGGCCGCACAGCGTCCCGAGGCGGAACTGCTCGCCGAGGTGCAGCAGCAGCCGCCGATGGCCGGGCGCAATATCTCCGCCGAGGTTTCGGTGGAGCAGGCCTACGTCGTCGAGCCAGCCGATCACGGTTACACCGGTGCGGTAAAGCACTCGGTGGCCGCCATCGACCTGGGCATGAAGTCGATGACCCCGCACCGTCTGGCCGAGCGTGGCCTGCGCGTGCACGTGCTGCCGCATGATGCGACCCTCGAAGATATCAAGGCCACCGGCGCCGACGGGGTGTTCTTCTCCAACGGCCCGGGTGACCCGGCCACCGCCACCACTCAGGTGGAACTGGTGCGTTCGGTGCTCGACGCCGGCATCCCTTACTTCGGGATCTGCTTCGGTAACCAGATCCTAGGCCGCGCCCTGGGCTTTGACACCTACAAGCTGCCCTTCGGTCACCGCGGTATCAACCAGCCGGTGCTGGATAAGGCCACCGGCAAGGTGGAGATCACCAGCCAGAACCACGGCTTCGCCGTGGACGCCCCGCTCGAGGGCTCGGTCACCGCGCCGGTCGCGCGCTTTGGTGCCGTGGAGGTCTCCCACTTCTCGCTCAACGACCGCGTCGTCGAGGGCCTGAACTGCCTGGACATTCCGGCCTTCTCCGTGCAGTACCACCCGGAAGCCGCTTCCGGCCCGCACGATGCCGCCTACCTCTTTGACCGTTTCGTCGCCGCGTTAGACAACGCTGCAGATAAGGATTCCAAGTAATGCCTAAGCGCACCGATTTGAACTCTGTGCTCGTGATCGGTTCGGGTCCGATCGTGATCGGCCAGGCCGCCGAATTCGACTACTCCGGCACCCAGGCTCTGCGTGTGCTCAAGGAGGAGGGCCTGCGGGTCATCCTGGTCAACTCCAACCCGGCCACCATCATGACCGACCCGGAATTCGCCGACGCCACCTACGTCGAGCCGATCACCCCGGAAATCGTCGAGAAGATCATTGCCAAGGAACGCCCGGATGCCGTGCTTCCGACCCTGGGCGGTCAGACCGCACTGAACACCGCCATCGCGCTGGATAAGAACGGCGTGCTGGAGAAGTACAACGTGGAACTGATCGGCGCCAACATCGAGGCCATCGAGCTCGGTGAGGACCGCGAAAAGTTCAAGGGCGTGGTGGAGCGCTCGGGCGCCGAATCGGCCCGCTCGAAGATCGTGCACACCCTGGAGGAGGCCTTCGCCGCCGTCGAGGAGCTGAAGTACCCGGTCGTGGTGCGCCCCTCCTTCACCATGGGTGGCCTGGGTTCGGGCATGGCCTACAACCCCGAGGATCTGCGCCGCATCGCCGGCGCCGGCCTGCAGTACTCGCCGACCACCGAGGTGCTCCTGGAGGAGTCCATCCTGGGGTGGAAGGAGTACGAGCTGGAGATGATGCGCGACAAGAACGACAACGTCGTGGTCGTGTGCTCCATCGAAAACTTCGACCCGGTGGGCGTGCACACCGGTGACTCGATCACCGTCGCCCCGGCGATGACGCTGACCGACCGCGAATACCAGCGCCTGCGTGACATCTCGATCAACGTGATCCGCGAGGTCGGCGTGGACACCGGTGGCTGCAACATCCAGTTCGCCATCGAACCGGACACCGGTCGCGTCGTGGTCATCGAAATGAACCCGCGTGTTTCGCGCTCCTCGGCGCTGGCCTCGAAGGCCACCGGCTTCGCCATCGCGAAGATCGCCACCAAGCTCTCGCTGGGTTACACCCTGGATGAGATCCCGAACGACATCACCCAGAAGACCCCGGCCTCCTTCGAGCCGGCCCTGGACTACGTTGTGGTCAAGGTCCCGCGCTTTGCCTTCGAGAAGTTCCCGGCCGCCGATGCCACCCTGACCACCACCATGAAGTCGGTCGGCGAGGCGATGAGCCTGGGCCGTAACTTCACCGAGGCGCTGCAGAAGGCGCTGCGTTCGCTCGAGCAGAAGGGCAGCGAGCTGTCCTTCGAGCCGCTGGACGAGGCCGAGATCCCCGAGGTGCTCGAGAAGATCACCGTGGGCTCCACCGAGCGCCTGGCGCTGGTACAGCGCGCACTGCTCTCCGGGGTTTCCCTGGAAAAGCTCTACGAGGTCACCGGCATCGACCCGTGGTTCCTGGATCAGCTGGCGTTGATCAACGAGACCGCCGCGCAGATCGCCGCGCACCCGAACCTCGATGAGCAGGTGCTGCGCGAGGCCAAGCGTCACGGTTTCTCCGATGCGCAGATCGCGAAGCTGACCGGCAAGTCCGAGGCCGTGGTGCGCGGAGTGCGTCATGCGCTGAACATCCGCCCGGTCTACAAGACCGTGGATACCTGCGCCGCCGAGTTCGAGGCCTTCACCCCGTACATGTACTCCTCCTACGATGAGGAGAGCGAGCTGGTGGCCCACGAGAAGAAGTCGGTGATCATCCTCGGTTCGGGTCCCAACCGAATCGGTCAGGGTATCGAGTTCGACTACTCCTGCGTGCACGCCGTGATGGCGCTGCGCGAGGCCGGCTACGAGACCGTGATGGTCAACTGCAACCCGGAGACCGTCTCCACCGACTACGACATCTCCGATCGCCTCTACTTCGAGCCGCTGACCTTGGAAGATGTGCTGGAGATCATCCACGCCGAAGAGGAGACCGGTGGCGTACTCGGTGTCTTCGTGCAGCTCGGTGGACAGACCCCGCTGAAGCTCGCCGCCGAGCTGAAGGCCGCCGGCGTGCCGATTCTGGGCACCACCCCGGAGGCCATCGACTTGGCCGAGCACCGTGGCGCCTTCCAGCGCGTGCTGGATAACGCCGGGCTGATCGCCCCGAAGAACGGCACCGCCGTGTCCTTCGCCGAGGCCAAGACCATCGCCGACTCCATCGGTTACCCGGTGCTGGTGCGCCCAAGCTACGTGCTGGGTGGCCGCGGCATGGAAATCGTGTACGACGAGGCAAACCTGGAGCGTTACATCTCCAACGCCACCGAAATCACCGTGGATCACCCGGTGCTGGTGGACCGCTTCCTCGAAGACGCGATCGAGATCGACGTCGACGCCCTGTTCGACGGCACCGACCTGTACATCGGTGGCATCATGGAGCACATCGAGGAGGCCGGTATTCACTCCGGCGACTCGGCCTGTGTGCTGCCTCCGATCACCCTGGGCCCGGACGTGCGCGCCCGTGTGGCCGCCGCCACCCGCGCCATCGCCGAAGGCGTGGGCGTACGCGGTCTGATCAACATGCAGTTCGCGCTGGCCAGCGACATCCTCTACGTCATCGAGGCCAACCCGCGCGCCAGCCGCACCGTGCCCTTCACCTCGAAGGCCACCGGTGTGCAGCTGGCCAAGGCTGCCGCCCTGATCGGTGTGGGGGTATCCATCGCCGAGCTGCGCGGTACCGTGCTGCCGGCCACCGGTGACGGCTCGAACCTGCCGGACACCGCACCGATCGCCGTGAAGGAAGCCGTGCTGCCCTTCGCCCGTTTCCGCACCCCGGAGGGCAAGGTCGTCGACTCGCTGCTCGGCCCGGAAATGCGCTCCACCGGTGAGGTCATGGGTATCGACAAGTACTTCGACACCGCCTTCGCCAAGAGCCAGGCCGCGGCCAACAACCCGCTGCCGACCTCGGGCAAGATCTTCGTTTCGGTGACCAACCGCGACAAGCGTTCGATCGTGCTGCCGGTCAAGCACCTCTCGGATAACGGTTTCGAGATTGTCTCCACCGGTGGCACCGCCGAGGTGCTGCGCCGCAACGGTATCCCCACCGAAGTGGTCTCCAAGGTGCACGAGGGTGGTGCCTCGATCGTCGACATGATCAACGAGGGACATATCGGACTGATCGTGAACACCCCGTCGGGTTCCGAAGCCCGCGGCGACGGCTACGAGATTCGTGCCGCGGCCACCAGCGTGGGCACCCCGGTCATCACCACCGTGGCCGAACTGGCCGCGGCGGCACAGGCCATCGATGCACAGCGTTCCTACGACTGGGATGTGATGAGCCTGCAGGAGCACGCCAAGTTCCTGAACCGGGGCGAGGATGCGTAACTTCGGAGAGCGCCTGCGCAGCGCCATGGACCAGTACGGTCCACTGTGCGTGGGCATCGACCCGCACCCCGGGCTGCTTCACAGCTGGGGGCTGGAGGATAACGTCGAGGGCGTGCGCCGCTTCTCGCTGACGGTGATCGAGGCACTCGAAGGGGTAGCGGCCATGTGCAAGCCGCAGGTCGCCCTCTACGAGCGCTTCGGCTCGGCCGGCTTCGCCGTGCTGGAGGAAACGCTTGCCGCAGCGCGGGCCGCGGGCGTGTTGAGCCTAGCCGATGCCAAGCGCGGGGATATCGGTTCGACCATGGCCGCCTATGCGACCGCCTGGTTGGACGATAACTCGCCGCTGGCCTCGGATGCGGTGACGCTCAGCCCCTATCTGGGCTATGAGTCCCTGCGTCCGGCGGTGGACCTGGCTCGTAGCACCGGTCGCGGTGTGTTCGTGCTGGGACTGACCTCGAACCCCGAGGGCCCCTCCGTGCAGCATGTGGGCGGTGAGCAGTCGGTGGCCAAGTCGATTATCGAGCAGGTCGCCGCCGAAAACGCCGACGCCGCGGATCTGGGTCACGTGGGCCTGGTGGTCGGTGCGACCATCGGAGACGCGGTGAAAACGCTGGGCATCGACCTGGTGGCCAGCAAGGCACCGTTGCTCACTCCGGGCCTCGGAGCGCAGGGCGCCACCGCAGCGGACATCGCCGCCGCCTTCGAGCAGAGCTACGCTCAGGTGCTGGGCACCAGTAGCCGAGACATCCTCAAGGTTGGACCGGAAGTTTCCGCCCTGCGGAAAAAGGCGGAGCAAGTGCGCAACGAATTGATCGACGCGCGCTAAATTACTAGCCGAATCGCGTTGTGGCTACTACAGTTTCTGGTAGCCACAACGCGATTCTTCTTGCATAAAACGCGTTTGGTGATTATGTTCAACACCATAGAGGCAAGTCCACTACACACTAAGGATGGCTGAACGATGGTATTGCGAGAGCTTTCAGACGAAGATCGCATCCGGGCACGGGCCAAGGCGCTAGCCGCGCGCACCCGACGTGCGGAGATCAAAGATCAGTTCAGTACGGGAAAAATTTCCATCACCGAGGTACTAGACTTGGTCTACGAAGATGAAGCCGTGGGGCGCATGCGCGTGATGGACTTGCTCGAGTCGGTGCCTGGCGTCGGCGAAGTCCGCGCCGCGAATCTGCTGGAACGACTGGGGATTTCTCCCTCCCGTCGACTGCGTGGATTGGGCCGTAAGCAACGGACCGCGATCACCGAGCATTTCAAGCAGTCGCCTCCAAAAACGAAAGTGTAGTATATGACCGCTGCGTCAGTAACCGTACTGGCAGGCCCAACGGCCGTTGGCAAGGGAACCGTCTCCACTTATATCCGCGATAACTATCCGGATGTATGGCTCTCGGTTTCAGCCACCACTCGGGACCCGCGTCCCGGCGAAGTGGAAGGGGTGCACTACTACTTTGTGGGCCCGGAACGGTTCGAGGCGCTCGTCAAGGACGGGCAAATGCTCGAATGGGCGGTGGTGCACGGACGCAATAGCTACGGCACCATTCGCAGCACGGTAGAGGACGCGGTGGCCCAGGGCAAGAAGGTTTTGCTCGAAATTGACCTGCAGGGTGCCCGGCAGGTCAAGGAGACCATGCCCGAGGCAAAATTCGTGTTTTTGGCCCCGCCGTCGTGGGAGGAATTGGTGCGTCGGCTCATTGGCCGCGGCACCGAATCCGCCGAGGAACAGCAGCGTCGGCTGGAAACCGCTAAACTGGAACTTGCGGCTGAGTCGGAATTCGACGTGACCATCGTTAATGACGATGTTGCACGCGCCGCCGAAGAGCTTGTCGCCCAAATGGGGCTGAGGAATGAATAAGGGGAGTCTTGTGACCACCAACCTAGAGGGAATCATCAACCCGTCGATCGACTCGTTGCTGACGACCAATGACTCGAAGTACGCACTGGTCTTGAACTCGGCCAAGCGTGCTCGTCAGATCAACGCATACTACGCGCAGCTCAATGAGGGCCTGTTCGAGTACGTCGGCCCGCTGGTGGAGACCAAGGCCAACGAGAAGCCGCTGACCATTGCGTTACGCGAACTCGACGAGGGTCTGCTGAAGGTTACCGCGGCCGCCGAAGAGGCCTAAAACGTCGCTACGGCGCCCTGAGATCAGGGCGCCGTTTCCTTTTTAACGAGCCAGAAAGCTATAGCGTGAAGCGAATTGTCCTAGGGGTCTCGGCCGGCATTGCGGCCTACAAATCGGTCTTGCTCCTGCGCCTGCTGCGCGAGGCCGGACACCACGTCGATGTGATTCCCACCCCCAGCGTGGAAAAATTTGTGGGAAACGCCACCTGGGAGGCGCTTTCGGGCAACCCGGTGACCGCCGATGTCTTCGACGCCGTGGATAGCGTGAACCACGTGCGCTTGGGTCAGCAGGCGGATTTGGTGCTTGTCGTGCCGGCCACCGCCGATCTGCTGGCCAAGGCCGCGAACGGGCTGGCCACGGACTTGTTGACCGGAACCCTGCTCGCCACCCGCGCCCCGGTGCTCATGGCCCCGGCGATGCACACCGAAATGTGGCAGCACCCGGCGACCGTTGCCAATATCCAGACGCTCAGCGACCGCGGCGTACAGTTGATCGGTCCGGCCGAGGGGCGACTAACCGGTACCGATTCGGGCCCCGGGCGCATGGTGGAACCCGAGGAGATCTTTGCCAGGGCCACCGCGATGCTCAGCGAGCCGCTGTTGGCCGGGCGCAAGGTACTGATCACCGCCGGAGGCACCCGCGAACCGCTGGACCCGGTGCGCTTCTTGGGCAACCGTTCGTCCGGGCGCCAAGGCGTGGCTCTGGCCCGTGCCGCCATGGATGCCGGAGCTAGCGTGACCCTCTTGGCCTGTAACCTCGAGGTTCCCGCGCCGCTTGGAGCCAAGGTGATCCAGGTCGGCAGCGCCAGTGACCTGCACGCGGCGGTGTTTGAGCACGCGCCGGGCCAGGACGTGTTGATCATGAACGCGGCGGTGGCCGATTTCCGCCCCGACACCATTGAGCAGTCCAAGATCAAAAAGCGTGATGAGCATTCGGCCCCGGTGATCTCACTGGTGCGCAACCCCGATATCTTGGCCGAGGTAGTTGCGGCTCGCGCCACGCAACCCGAGCTGCCTCCGCTGGTGGTCGGCTTCGCCGCAGAAACCGGGGACGCGCAAGGCAGCGTGGAAGACTACGGCCGCGCCAAATTGCAACGCAAGGGCTGTGAAATGCTCGTGGTCAACGAGGTCGGCACCAACCTGACCTTCGGACAAGACACCAACGCCGCCCAGGTGCTCTTCGCCGATGGCCGCACCCCGGTGCACAGCGCCGGAAGCAAGCTCGAGGTGGCCCGCGTGGTCATCGAACAGGTCGCTGACGTCATAAATCGGCAACAGACCGTCACACAGTGAGCGGCACCACGTGACCCAAAGTCACGGAAAGTATCAACGTTGAACATCAACAGTATGAGAACAGATAGAGTAACTAGGTGACTTCATCAACCCCCGAATTGCGCCTTTTCACCTCCGAGTCCGTCACGGAGGGGCACCCGGATAAGATCTGCGATCAGATCTCCGACGCCATCCTCGACGCCATGTTGGCTCAGGACCCACATTCCAAGGTCGCCGTCGAAACGCTGACCACCACCGGTCTGGTCCATGTGGCCGGCGAGGTGACCACCGACGGTTATGTTGAAATCCCCGAGATCGTGCGCCGCACCATCCTCGACATCGGCTACGACTCCTCGGCCAACGGCTTCGACGGCGCCCGCTGCGGCGTATCGGTATCCATCGGCCAGCAGTCGCAGGAAATCCACGACGGGGTGTTCAATTCTCTCGAAGCCCGCCAGGGCCTGGCCAAGGATCCCCGCGACCTGCAGGGAGCCGGCGATCAGGGTCTGATGTTCGGGTATGCCTCGGATGAAACTGATTCGCTGATGCCCACCCCGATCTTCCTGGCCCATCGGCTCTCCGAGCGCCTGACCCAGGTGCGCAAGAACGGCCGCCTGCCCCTGCTGCGCCCGGATGGCAAGACCCAGGTCACTATCGGCTACGACGGGGAAACCCCGGTCAGCATCGACACCGTGGTGGTCTCCAGCCAGCACGCCTCGGAGTACGAGCTGGACACCCTCAAGGCCGATCTGCTCGAAGAGGTCGTCACCCCGGTTCTGGAGCGTTCGGGCCTGGACACCTCGAACACCAATGTCATTCTGAACCCTTCGGGCCCGTTCATCATCGGTGGCCCGGTGGGCGACGCCGGGCTGACCGGCCGCAAGATCATCGTCGACACCTACGGCGGCTACGCTCGCCACGGTGGCGGTGCCTTCTCCGGTAAGGACCCGTCGAAGGTGGACCGTTCGGCGGCCTACGCCATGCGCTGGGTAGCCAAGAACGTGGTCGCCGCAGGCCTGGCGCGACGCGCCGAAGTGCAGGTGGCCTACGCCATCGGCGTGGCCCGCCCGGTGGGTCTCTACGTGGAAACCTTCGGCACCGAAACCGTCGATCCGGCAAAGATCACCGCCGCGATCAACGAAGTCTTCGATCTGCGCCCGCTGGGCATTATCGAAGATCTGGATCTGAAGCGTCCGATCTACCAGAAGACCGCAGCACACGGCCACTTCGGCCGCGACGATAAGGACTTCACCTGGGAGCGCACCGACCGCGTCGAGGCGCTGCGCAGCTACTTCAACGCCTAAAGGTCCGTCGGTGGACCAACAGGCCCTGATCGAAGCACCCGAGCCACAGCGCGCCGCGCATGTGGCTCGGGTGCTTATTGAATCTGCGCTGCCACATCTTGATCGCCCCTTTGACTACCTGATCCCGCCGAGCATGCGCGAGCAGGTCCAGGCCGGCGTGCGAGTCAAGGTCCCCTTCGGTGGTCGGCAACTGGCCGGTTTCGTGCTCGAGGTGCTCGACGAGCTACCGGTCGAACATAAACTCAAGCCGCTGGCCAAGCTCGTATCACCAACCGTGGCGCTACATCCCGAGATTGCGCGGCTCGCGCAGGCCGTGGCCGAACGCTACGCCGGCACCCTGTGGGATGTGGTGCGACTGGCCGTCCCGGCACGAGCCGCACGGGTCGAGACCGAGCAACGCGAGTTGCGCTATCCCGAACTGCCACCACGCCAGGGGCAACTTGATGAGTATGCCGGCGGAGCCGAAAGCGCCGGTCGGTGGGCGGCAGGCCAGGCCCACCGCGCCGTGGTGACCTGGGCCCCGAATAATCAGGGGTCCTGGCCCGGGTTTCTGCTCGATGCCTGCCTGCCGGTCTTGGCCGCCGGACGCCGCGCGCTGATTGTGGTGCCCGATGCCCGCGACCTGCAACTGCTGGCGGCCTACCTCGATAGCGAACTGGGACCCGAAAGCTATGCACGGCTACATGCCGATGATGGCCCCACGCCGCGCTACCGGAACTATCTCAAGGCCATCGGTGGGGAAGTGCCACTGGTGATCGGTACCCGGGCCGCCGCGCTCTGTCATGTGCCGGATCTTGGGTTGATGATCATCTGGCAGGATGATGACGCCTCCCACCGCGAACAGCGTGCTCCATATCCGCACGCTCGGCAAATTTCCCTGCTCCGAAGTCAGCTCGACGAGGTGGGTCTACTCATCGCCGGTACCTCGCGCTCGGTTGAGGCACAACGGCTGGTGGCTACTGACTGGGCCCAAGAGCTCAAGCTCCCGCGCGCCCTACTGCGTGAACGTGCCCCACGGGTAGTGGCGGCGGCCAGCGACTTTGAGCTCGAACGCGATCCGGTGCTGGCTCGAGCCCGCATCCCGGCCTTGGCCTGGCGGGAGGCCAGCGCGGCCCTCAAACACGGGCCGGTCCTGGTACAGGTAGCGCGCACCGGGTTTATGCCAGCCATTGCCTGCCAGAACTGCCGCTCGCTGGCCCGCTGCCTGGACTGCCAGGGACCGTTACAGCTCAGCTCTTCCGGCGCGGCCCTCAGTTGCCGCTGGTGTGCCCGCACCTACCGGAACTATGCCTGCCAAACCTGTGGCTCCACGCAGATTCGCGCCGCCTCGGTCGGCAGTGAACGCACCGCCGACGAGCTGGGCCAGGCTTTTCCCAGCGTGCCGGTACTGTCCTCCACGGGTGCCAAGCCGCTGTTCGAGGTGCCCGATCGCCCGGCGCTGGTGGTCAGTACCCCCGGCGTGGAGCCGGTGGCCGAGGCCGGCTACCGGGCGGTGCTGCTCCTCGACGCGCAGAAGATGTTGGCCCACGATGCCTTGCGTAATGCCGAACAGGTGCTTGCGCGTTGGTTTGCCGCGGCCAGCCTCGCCCGGGACGACGGGGTAGTGGTGCTCACCGGCGACCCGAGCGTTGCCGGTGCCGCGCTGATTCGCTATGACCCGGCCGGATTCGCCGAGCGGGAACTGGCCGAACGGCGCGAAGTTGGCTTACCCCCAGCGGTGCGTAGCGCCATCGTCTCCGGGCCCGGTGCCGGTCTGCTGGTGCGGCGGCTTCAGGCGCCGGTGCAGGTACACGGACCGACCATCCTTGAAGGTCCGCCACTTGAGCACCGTTATGTGCTGTTTTTCTCCTATGCCGATGGCCCCGCGGTGACCGGGCAGCTGCGTAGCCTGCGCGCCCAGATGGCCGCGGCCAAGGAACCGGTGGCGCAGGTGAGCATCGACCCGGATCAGGTGCTGTAAGACGGCGATCGTGCGGACCACAATACGAACTACGTGCAGCCCAAGACATGGAATCGTCCGGATCTTTTGTTGTCACACACAAGAGCATCTCGAGACGTGCCTCGACTTGACGGACCGCTGGAGATTCAGAGTTCGAACTGTGAAGTGTGCGATCAACGACCGACCGCTGCTTGGATAATCTAGTCTGCAGAGCTTCGATACTGGATATCCGTTAGGCGCCTTGAGTCGAGCCGGTGCGAAGGTTTCCTAGGAGGGCGCCGAGGCCAGCAGCTAACACATGCCCTTGTTTCAGCGGCAACCACCAGCATTCCCAGGTTTCGGGTAGTCCGCCGTGTGAAGGATCGGTCTCACCTGCGATCCAGCGGCGCGTCAAGTCTTGTGGTGCTACCGACAACTCGAAAAAATGTCGGCGAGCGATTTCATTTCGTGCCGGTCGAATATCGTAGGTCGCCGTTCCGAGGCTACGAACCACAGAACCGGTCAAGCCCGTTTCCTCACGTAGCTCGCGTATCGCCGCACGATCGGGTGATTCTCCGGAGTGAATCGAGCCGGCGGGCACCTGAACGCCGGTTACCTGCAGAAGATGCTGCAAATGTGTGAAAACCAGCAAGTGGTCGTCTTGGACTACGTAGCATACGGCTTTCTCAGTGACAACGGGCATATGTGGAGCCTATCAGCGGGAGAGAACTCGCTATCGAAGCATCAAAGACACGATGGGACTGGCGGCAGGCCCACAGGGGCGATGAGCTTACTGAATGGACTTCGGAGGCATCGGCCTGACGTTGCCCAACAGACGAGAGGGGATCGGTTAACGCCGTGTGTTAGGAACTTGACGAGGCGTCGGCCGCTCGGCGGCGTGCGGAGATCTCGCGCAAGAAACCGGTGATCGCCGCGGCAGTCTGCTCGGCCTTCTCATAGTGGATCAGGTGGCCCACGTTTTCGAGCATTACCAGCCGGGCGTCACCGAAGGCATCGCGCAGTCGTTCTTGGCTGGCCGGGCTACCCAGCTCGTCCTCGGCCCCGGCCACCAACAGCGTGGGAAGGTCCAGCGCCGGTGCGTAGTCGAGCACGGTGCTGGTAATCGAGGCGCGGTAGGCCTCGGCCAAGGTGTGCCGGGAGTGGAAACTACCGAAGTAGGCGCGGTGCTGCTCCCGCACGTAGGCGCGCACAGTGGGGTCCTGACTTTTGGTCATCACCAGGCTCATCGAATCCGTGAACATGCGCGAGCGCAACAGGCCCTCGCCGATTCCGGTCGGGAGCGCGGCACAGAGTCGGTAATAGCCGCTGGTAATCCCGGCCAACAAGGCCTGGCTGGATTCCAGGGCAGGTTCGGAAATTGGGTTCAACAGTAGCAGTGCGGCAAAGTCACGTTGGGTGGCCAATTCGGCCGCCACAATAGAGCCGAAGGAGTGCCCGAGCAAGACGGTGCTCCGCGGTAGTTCAAGCTCATCGGCCAGGGCCGCCAGCAGTTCCGCATATCCGGGCACATCATGGGTGCCGGACATCGGGGTGGAGGCGCCGAAACCCGGAAGGTCCGGAACGATGACGGTATATCCGGGCAGTTGCGCCACGATCCGGGCCAGGCCATGGTGATCGCCGCGGAAACCATGCACGGCGAAAATCACCCCGCGTTTACGGGCGGTTGCCGGGAAGCTGAAAACCTTCAGTTCGCTGCCCAATAGGTGGTGGGTGGAGACAAGTTCTTCACGTGCGGCCATGGCAAAAGCCTACCCGCCCAGCAGCGCCATGGCGGTACCCTCGTCGATGATCAGGTCGGTAATTAATTCCCCGGCCAGGGCCCCGCGCACCGCCTCGAGTTTGCCGCGCCCGGCCACCACGCACAGCCGGCGGGGCACTTCACGCAACATGTCGAAGGTGGGACCGGTGGCCCGCGCGTTGATTTCTATGGTGTCGCTGCGACCTTGAGCGTCGAAGAACACCGTGGCCACGTCGCCCACCGCGCCGAGCCGTTCGAGTTCCCGCAGTTCGGCCTCGCTCAGATAACCGCCCCGGTATACCTGCGAGGTGACCGTAGAGGCGGCGGCGCCGAGGGAGAACACGGCCAGGGACATGTCGCGTTGCACGCGCAGCACACGCTGCACCGAGGTTTCGGCCCACATCGCCTGCCGGGTTTCGGCCCGGTCAAAAAAGGCGGGGACCGGAAACTGTTCGATGCGTGCGGTAAAGGACTCCCCAAAACGGGTGAGGATTTCGCTGGCGTAGCCCACCCCGCTGGTGACCGGGTTGGCCGCGCCGTTGAGTTGCACGATCACGGTGTCGTGGGTGGGGTGACTGCCCAGGGCGGTCGACAGCGCCTGCATGGTCGAGCCCCAGGCGACCCCGATGGTCATCGAGGAAGAGACCATGGTGCCCAAGACGTAGGCCGCATGGGCGGTAACTCGCTGGAGAAGTTGGGTGTCGTCCATGGACCCGTCGGTGGGGACCACCTGGACCGAGATGCGGAACCGCTCGGAGAGCTGGGTGCTGAGCATGGCCGAAAGGTTCGCCGCCGGATTGATCTTCACCGACACCATCCCGGTGCGTTTGGCATGCGCTAAAAGCCGGGACACCGTGGAGCGCGAGGTTCCCAGTTCCCGGGCGATGCTCTCCATTTTCATGTCCTGCACGTAGTAGAGCTGCGCCGCACGCAAGGCATCCCGTGTTTTGGGATCCGCGTGCACGGATGTGTCATGCACATAGCGCCGTGACCCGACATTTAACCGGTTTTCCGCCATCGTTCCTAGCAATTCTGCACGTATGTGCAAATAGTTTGACCGCTTTGTTCCATAGTGACCAGACTAACCCTTGAAAAGACCATTTCGTACTTAAGGGTGAGTATTCGTGAATCGAAAGCAGCTCGAGGACCTCCGCGCCAATCCGCAGGCACGCGTCTTAATTGTTGGCGGCGGCATCAATGGCGTAGCGACTTTCCGCTACTTGGCCATGCAGGGGATCGACGTGGCGCTCGTGGAACGCGGGGACTACTGCCAGGGCGCCTCCGGGGCCAGCTCGCACATGATTCACGGCGGCATCCGCTACCTCGAAAACGGTGAATTCCGCCTGGTCCACGAGTCCGTGCAGGAACGCAATTCGCTACTCGAGATCGCCCCGCACTACGTCAAGCCGTTGCAGACCACGATCCCGATCTTCTCAACCTTCTCCGGCATTCTCTCCGCTCCGCTGCGCTTCTTGACCCACAAGTCCGGCAAGCCCACCGAGCGCGGGGCCGTGCTCATCAAGCTCGGCCTGATCATGTATGACGTATTCGCCGGTCTGGGCGGACGTAACACCCCATGGCACAAGTTCCAGCTCGGCGCCAACGGCCGCAAGGAACTGCCGCAGCTTCGCGACGACGTGAAGTACACCGCCACCTACTTCGATGCCTCGGTGCACAACCCGGAGCGCCTGACCCTCGACGTGCTGCGCGAGGGCCTCGAGGCCAATGACAAGGCCCGTGCCAGCAACTACGTGTCGATGACCGGTTTCGAAGGCGGCAAGGCCCGACTGCGCGATGAGCTGACCGGGGACGAGTTCGACTTCGAAGCCGATGTAATCATCAACGCCACCGGCGCCTGGGTGGATCTGACCAACGAGCAGCTGGGGAAGAACACCAAGTGGACCGGCGGCACCAAGGGCTCGCACATCGTGCTCGATCACCCGGAGCTGCTCGCCGCCACCGGCGGACGCGAGATCTTCTTCGAGCACTCCGATGGCCGCATCGTGCTGATCTACCCAATGCTCGGCCGCGTGCTGGTGGGCACCACCGACCTCGAGCACGATATGCGCGAACCGGCCGTGTGCACCGACGAAGAGATCCAGTACTTCTTCGATCTGGTTCACCACGTCTTCCCGAAGCTGAACGTCACCAAGGACGACATCGTCTACAGCTTCTCCGGGGTACGCCCGCTGCCGAACCACGACGACACGGCCCCCGGCTTCGTCTCCCGCGACTACCAGGTCAAGGACACCCGCCTGACCGATAAGACCACCATGCTTTCGCTGATCGGTGGCAAGTGGACCACCTTCCGCGCCCTGAGCGAATCGCTCGGCGGCAAGGCCCTGGAGCTACTCGGTGCCCGCCAGGTCGCCAGCACCGCCGGGGTGGCCATCGGCGGCGGTAAGAACTACCCGAAGAACGAGGGTGAGCTCGCCGCCTGGTTCGCAGCCCGTGAGGGGCAGGCCAGCCGGCAGCGTCTGCAAGTCCTGCTCGAACGCTACGGCACTCGCGCCGACGAGCTGCTCGAGATCATCAAGGACGGCGAGCAGCCGCTGGAGCACAGCGACGAACTCTCCGTTGAAGAACTGGCACATATGGCCGCCAATGAACAGGTCGGACGCCTGATCGACGTGTTCATCCGCCGTACCAACCTGGCCTTCCGGGGCCTGGTTACCAAGGATTTGGTGCATGAGGTCGCCGACGGCCTCGCCGCACCGATGGGCTGGGATTCCAGCCGCAAGGAAACCGAAATTGAGCACGCGCTTTCGGTGCTAGCCGATGCACACCAGGTGCAGCTCGTCTAGCAAATTCATCACTGGTATCAAAGAGGTGCCAGTTCGTCGAAACATTAATGAGGTCAACGTTGTCCGCTAATGTGTTTTTTGCCGAAATGCTCGGCACGTTTATGTTGTTGCTGCTTGGTTGCGGCGTGGTCGCCAACGTCGTACTGGCCAAGACCAAAGGTAATGGAGCCGACTGGCTGACCATCGCTTTCGGTTGGGGCCTTGGCGTGTTCGCCGGTGTGTGGGTTGCCGCGGCATCCGGTGCGCACCTGAACCCTGCCGTGACCGTCGGTTTGATGGTCAACGGTGACGTCCAGGAGTTTGCCCCGGGCGTCGATAAGACCTTCCTGAACATGCTGCTCTACTTTGTCGCCCAGATGCTCGGTGCCTTCCTCGGTGCCGTCGGTGCCTGGCTGTCCTACAAGCAGCACTTCGACGAGGAGCCCGAGGCCGCCAGCAAGCTCGGCGTCTTCTCCACCGGCCCGGCCATCCGTTCCTACGGGTGGAATCTGCTTACCGAGATCGTCGCTACCTTCGTGCTGGTCTTCGTGATTGCCGGCTTCGGTAAGACCCCGCACGGTCTGGGCCCACTGGCCGTGGCCCTGCTGGTTGTCGCCATCGGTGCCTCCCTCGGTGGCCCGACCGGCTACGCCATCAACCCCGCACGTGACCTTGGCCCGCGTATCGCCCACGCCCTGCTGCCGATCAAGGGCAAGGGTTCGAGCGACTGGTCCTACGCCTGGGTGCCGATCGTCGGCCCGATCATCGGCGGCGCCGCCGGTGGTTTGCTCGCCATGGCCATGTTCTAATCATCGATCAGCGAAAGTGACATCGAAGTTATGAGTACCACTAAGTACGTCATCGCCATCGACCAGGGAACCACCTCGTCGCGCGCCATCGTTTTCAACCACGCCGGAGACATCGTCTCCGTCGGCCAGCTCGAACACGAGCAGATCTTCCCGGCCGCCGGCTGGGTTGAGCACGATCCAGCCGAAATCTGGAACAACGTGCGCGAAGTCATCGGTCAGGCCCTGTCCAAGGCCAACCTGACCCGCCACGATATCGAAGCAGTGGGTATCACTAACCAGCGCGAAACCGCGGTGGTGTGGGATAAGAACACCGGCGAAGCCGTGTACAACGCCATCGTCTGGCAGGACACCCGCACCCAGGACATCGTGGACGAATTGGCCGCCAATGGGGGAGTGGAACGCTACAAGGACCGTGTTGGTCTGCCGCTGGCCACCTACTTCTCCGGCACCAAGATCAAGTGGATCCTGGACAATGTGGACGGCGCGCGTGAGCGGGCCGAAGCCGGAGACTTGATCTTCGGTAACACCGACACCTGGGTGCTGTGGAACCTCACCGGCGGCGTGGACGGCGGCGTGCACGTCACCGACGTCACCAACGCCTCGCGCACCCTGTTCATGGACCTGAAGACCCTGACCTGGGATGAAGAGATCCTCGCGGACTTCGGCGTTCCGGTGAGCATGATGCCCGAGATCCGTTCCTCCTCCGAGGTCTACGGCACCGTGGCCGGCAACCAGCTGTTGCGCGAGGTGCCGGTAGCGGGCATTCTCGGCGACCAGCAGGCCGCAACCTTCGGTCAGGCCGCCTTCGACTCGGGCAAGGCCAAGAACACCTACGGCACCGGTTGCTTCTTGATCTTCAACACCGGCAACGAGATCGTGCACTCCTCGAACGGGTTGCTCACCACCATGGCCTACAAACTCGGCGACAACGCCCCGGTCTACGCCCTCGAGGGCTCGATCGCCGTGGCCGGTTCGCTTGTGCAGTGGCTGCGTGACAACATCGGCATGATCGCCACCGCCCCGGAGATCGAGAAGTTGGCCGAGCAGGTTGAGGACAACGGCGGCGTGTACATCGTGCCGGCCTTCTCCGGCCTATTCGCCCCGTACTGGCGCTCGGATGCCCGCGGTGCGATCGTGGGTCTGACCCGCTACGCCAATAAGCATCACATCGCCCGCGCGGCACTGGAGGCCACGGCCTTCCAGACCCGTGAGGTGCTCGATGCGGTCAACGCCGACGCCGAGGTGCCGCTGACCGAACTGAAGGTCGACGGCGGCATGGTTGCGAACGACGCGCTCATGCAGTTCCAAGCCGACATTCTCGGTGTACCGGTGGTCCGCCCGAAGGTCACCGAGACCACTGCACTGGGTGCGGCCTACGCCGCTGGCCTAGCGGTGGGCTTCTGGAAGGACCTGGGCGAACTGGGTTCGAACTGGTCCGAGGATAAGCGCTGGGAGCCACAGTTGGGCGAGGAGGAGCGCGAGCGCCGTCTCCGTTTGTGGAAGAAGGCCGTCACCCGCACCTTCGACTGGGTTGACGAGGACACCAAGGCCTAATCAATACCGGTAAAACCGACGCGCACCCCGTGATAGATGTTCAGTGAATTGGACATCAATCACGGGGTGTTTGCGTTTTGGCCACCGAACCGAGGCCGCATTAATCGCGCAATCTATTGCCGAAAAATCCCGGAAATAGGACATACTGGTTTTAATCATTCGAGAATGTCTTTCGCCCCGCGCCTCGGGCGGTGGACCCCAAGGACGGAGCGGGGCATGTACGGAGCCATCCAGGTCATTCAGATTACGCCGGGAGAGCAGGAGCTGGTGCTGCTGACCAAGGAATTTGCTGAACGGGTAGACCTCGAGGAACAGGTTCACGAATTGCAGGTGGCCATGCGTTATATGCACGATGCACGGCCATTGGGGGCAGATAGCCCGCGGCTCATTGCGGTGATCGTCGATGAAATCGATATTGAACTCGACTCATTCGAAATCAGCGAACCCGTGGCCTACACCTTGCTCGAAATTGACGATCCTAGCCTCGAAGAACTACGCGAACGCGCCCTAGCAAACCAGCGCGAAGAGAGCATCTATTAGAGTCAGCCCTCCGCTACCGGAGCACCGCGCACCGCCGGGGTGTGAGCGAGCGGACACGAAGCCGATTCCCACTGCGCTCTGCGGTAGAATCGGCGTATGAAACCCCAGTGACACCGGCTTTTGCCGGAGTCGACACCCTCGTGAGTGAACGGGGGTGTTTGCACGTTATGGGAGTTAGCCCCTTTTCCGACCGTTTTGTGAGACGAGCTCAGTGACATCAGCGACGAACGAGACCAGTACATACGACTTTAAGACCATCGAGGCCAAGTGGCTGCCGAAGTGGGATGAACTTGAGGTCTTCAAGCCCGCCGACGACGGCACGGCCGAGCGCCGCTATGTACTAGATATGTTCCCGTACCCCTCGGGCGACCTGCACATGGGTCACGCCGAGGCCTTCGCCATGGGCGATGTGGTGGCACGCTACTGGAAGCTCAAGGGCTTCGACGTGATGCACCCGATCGGTTGGGACTCCTTCGGCCTGCCGGCCGAAAACGCGGCCATTAAGCGCGATGCCCACCCGGCCGAGTGGACCTACAAGAACATCGACACGCAGGCCGCCTCCTTCAAGCGCTATGCCATCAGCGCCGACTGGTCCCGCCGCCTGCACACCTCGGACCCGGAATACTACCGCTGGACCCAGTGGCTGTTTGCCCGCTTCTACGAGAAGGGTCTGGCCTACCGCAAGGACCACCCGGTGAACTGGTGCCCGAAGGACCAGACCGTGCTGGCCAACGAGCAGGTCGTCAACGGCGCCTGCGATCGCTGCGGCACCACGGTGACCAAGAAGTCCTTGAACCAGTGGTACTTCAAGATCACCGAGTACGCCGATCGCCTGCTCGAGGACATGGAGCAGCTCAAGGGCCACTGGCCCGAGCGCGTGCTGCTCATGCAGAAGAACTGGATTGGCCGCTCCGAGGGCGCCGAGGTCGAGTTCGCGATCGAAGCCACCGAGGACAAGCCGGGCAAGACCATTCCGGTATTCACCACCCGTCCAGACACCCTGTATGGTGCCACCTTCATGGTGGTTGCGGCGGACGCGGCGCTGGCCGATGAGCTGGTGACCGACGAGCACCGCCAGGCGCTGAGCGACTACCAGGAGCAGGTCAAGGCGCTTTCGGAGATCGAGCGCCAGTCCACCGAGCGTGAAAAGACCGGTGTGTTCACCGGCCGTTACGGCATCAACCCGCTCTCGGGTGAGAAGCTGCCGATCTGGGCCGCCGACTACGTGCTGGCCGATTACGGCACCGGCGCCATCATGGCGGTGCCGGCACACGACCAGCGCGACCTGGACTTTGCCCGCACCTTCGACCTGCCGGTCCGCGTGGTCGTGGACACCGGCGAAGAGAACCCGGCCGAGAGCGGCGTAGCCACCAGCGGCGAAGGTACCTTGGTGAACTCCGGTGAGCTCAACGGACTGAACAAGGCCGAGGCCATCGCCAAGGCCATTGAGATCATCGAGGCTGCCGGGACCGGCAAGCACACGGTGAACTTCCGCCTGCGCGACTGGTTGCTCTCCCGCCAGCGTTTCTGGGGAACCCCGATCCCGATCATTCACTGTGTTGATTGCGGCGAGGTACCGGTACCGGATGATCAGCTGCCGGTGCGTCTGCCCGATAACCTGCGCGGTGAGCAGCTGGCTCCGAAGGGCACCAGCCCGTTGGCCGCGGCCGAGGACTGGGTCAACGTGCCCTGCCCGCGCTGCGCCAAGCCGGCCAAGCGCGATACCGACACCATGGATACCTTCGTGGACTCCTCCTGGTACTTCCTGCGCTTCACCTCCCCGAACTACACCGAGGGCCCCTTCGACCCGAAGGCCGTGCGTGACTGGATGCCGGTGGGGCAGTACGTCGGCGGTGTGGAGCACGCGATTCTGCACCTGCTCTACGCACGTTTCTTCACCAAGGTGATCCACGACCTGGGCCTGATCGACGCCACCGAGCCATTCAGCGCGTTGCTGAACCAAGGGCAGGTACTCAACGGCGGTAAGGCCATGAGTAAGTCGCTGGGTAACGGCGTGGACCTGGGTGAGCAGCTGGACAAGTTCGGTGTGGATGCCGTGCGTCTGACCATGGTCTTCGCCTCGCCGCCAGAGGACGATGTGGACTGGGCCGATGTTTCCCCGGCTGGTTCGCAGAAGTTCCTTGCGCGTGCATGGCGCATCGCTCAGGACGTGGCTAGCGCCCCGGGCGTGGACTACGGCACCGGAGACAAGGCACTGCGCCAGGTCATCCACCGCACCGTCAACGAGTCGGCCCAGCTGTTGGACTCGGGCAAGTTCAACGTGGTGATCGCCAAGACCATGGAATTGGTCAACGCCACCCGTAAGACCATCGATTCCGGTGCCGGCGCCGCCGATCCGGCCGTCCGCGAGGCTGCCGGCGTTACCGCCCAGTTGCTGAGCCTGTTCGCCCCATACACGGCCGAAGACATGTGGGCCCAACTCGGTTACGAAGCCTCCGTAGCCACCAGCGCCTGGCCCGAGGTTGACGAGTCCCTGCTGGTCGATGACACCATCACCGCAGTGGTACAGGTCAAGGGCAAGGTGCGCGCCCGCCTCGAGGTGTCCGTTGACATCAGCGAGGAAGAGTTGCGCGAGCTGGCGCTGGCCGATGCCAACGTCGTGCGTCTGCTTGATGGCAAGGATCCGCTCAAGGTGATTGTGCGGGCCCCGAAGCTCGTGAATGTGGTTCCCGCACCGTAAGCTCGGATCATGAACGAACGCAGCGCAGGAGCGCGGACCGGGTGGCTGTCTCGATGGCGCCCGGGCCGCGCTCCTGCGCGTTCACGGATCGGGATTGTTGTCGATTCGGCCAGTTGTCTCCCCGAGGAATTTTCCCACGCGCCAGACCTCATCGAATTAACCATCCCGATTATTGTCGACGATGAGGTCCAAGACGGCGACACTCAGGCACTGCTCATGGGTTTGGCCATGGGCAAGGCGGTACGCACCTCCCGCCCGGCACCGGGACAGTTCGTTTCGGCGTACACCCGGCTGCAGGAAGCCGGGTGCAAGGAAATCGTCTCGGTGCACCTTTCCGGAGCACTGTCGGGGACCTTCGAAGCAGCTCGGTTGGCGGCATCCCAGGTGACAATTCCGGTGCATGTCATCGACACACGCACCGCGGCGGCACCCATAGGTTTTGCGGTCGCCGAAATGGCGCGTGCACGGGCCGCCGGGGCAGATGTTGAGCAGTTACTGTCTCTGGCCCGACAGGCCGAGAAGTACGTGGTCTACTTTGCGGTGCCTTCCTTGGAAACCCTGCGTCGAGGAGGACGGATTTCGGCCGTCTCGGGTGTCCTCGGAACGCTGCTGAACGTCAAGCCGATCCTCGGGATCAACGACGGGTCAATTGTGGCGTTGGAGAAGCCGCGCTCCTTCGAACGAGCCCAAGGGCGCCTGGTGACGTTGGCGCGCACGCGGGCCGCGGCGTGCCAGGGACCGGTGCGAATCGGCGTCATGCACTTTGGCGCCGCGGAACTCGCCCAAGAAGTCGCCGCCGAACTCTCCGATATTGGCGAGGAAGCGGTTCTGGTGCAGTCGCTTCCGGCGGTGCTGGCCGCGCATACTGGGATCGGGGTGCTCGCCATTTGCGTAGCCGGTCTTCCCGCCGAAGAAGAACCAAGTAGCGAGGCAACCTAGGGCTGTAGCGGATCCGGATATGATTTCCGGTCATCGCGTTCCACAGTCCGCGGATAGGTAAGTCCGCCGTGTTACTTCGGAGCAGACACTGTGGCTTATGGGCCGCCACGATCTCTTCAGTAGCTTCGCTCCGCGCCCGGCGCGGCTACGCTTTGCCGTGTCCAGAATCGCCGTACTTGCCCTGCTCGCCGCTGTGCTGACGTGGATCGTGGCCTCACTGCTCATATCCCCACCGCCACGCTCCGAAGCGCAACATCCGTTGCCGCTCCGAGAGGAATCCTCGCAACCTCAAGTCACTACGAGCCCGGCTCCAAGCGGCTCGAGCACTACCCAGAGCTCTAGCGAGGGCGCAGTAGTAATGGTGCACGTGGTCGGGGCGGTGAAAAATCCTGGGGTCTACCGCCTTCGCAAGGGCGAACGCGCGATCGATGCGGTGACCGCCGCCGGGGGACTGCGCAAGGACGCGGAAGACTCTGGACTCAATCTCGCGGCCGTTCTCGTCGACGGCTCGCAACTCTACATTCCCACCCATGACGAGACTACCCAGCGGAGGCCAGACGGCCCCGGGCCTGCTGCGCCGGTGACCTCGCAAACACAAGAGCTAATCCCGCTGAATTCCGCGGACGCCCAACAACTGGAGCAACTTCCCGGAATCGGCCCCACACTGGCCGAACGCATCATCGCCTTCCGCACCGAACATGGCGGCTTTAGCGATATTGCCGAACTCGACGCCGTGCCCGGGATTGGCCAGGTACTATTCGAGCGACTTAAAGATCGTGTCTCGGTGCCATGAGCACCGACCTTCGCGGGCTTTGGTTACTTACCGGAGCCTGGGTGTGTGCACTGCTTCGTCCCGACCCCATCGTGGCGGCGCCCTTAGCTGCGGTGATCTTTGTGCTCACCGTGCTTCTGCTGCGCCAGCGACATGCTACGGGCTATGCGGCCCCCTGGTTCACCGCCCCATTGTTGCTAGCCCTCGCGGCACTGGCCATGGTCGGGTTATCGGTGGTTCAACCACAATGTGAGCTCCCCGGCCCGGCGGAGCAATCCCGACGTGCACGCGTAGAGTTTCGCGAAATCGTGGCCCCGAAAATCGATGGCAGGGTGCAAGGTCGGGCGCAGCTGTTGGCCTATCGGCAATCGGACCAGCACAGCCCCGCGTGGCAGTCTTGCACACTGGATATTTATCTCACGCTTCCCAAGGCGCCACCGGAACACGCACAGACCCTTGAAGTGCTACTCAGCTTGGAGCGCAATGATACTGGAGGCTCGATCGACTGGTGGGCGCGAGGACTCTCCGAACCGAGCGTGCTCTCCTACAGAACTTCCTCTATCGCGGACCGCGTTAAGGCTCGGTTACCGGCCATGCTTGAGGGAGCACCGGAACAGGGCCGCGCGCTACTGCCGGGGATGTTGTACGGCGACCGTTCGGGCCAGGATGAAGAACTCAGCGCGGCCATGAAACTCACCGGGCTCAGCCATTTGACGGCGGTCAGCGGCTCGAACTGTGCCCTGCTGACCGCACTGGCTCTACGATGTTTGCGGGCACTGGGCCTTGGGCGCTGGAGTTCGGGGCTCGGCGCACTGAGCGTACTAGGGCTCTTCGTCGTCTTCGTGGGGCCGGACCCGAGCGTGCTGCGTGCAGGGGTCATGGGCGCCATCGGCGCCGTCGCACTACTAAGCGGTCGTGGGCGCGGCTCGCTGGGCGTGTTGTCCTTTAGCGGGTGTATTCTGCTGGCCGTTAATCCTTCACTGGCAACCGAGCCAGGTTTTGCGCTGTCCATGCTGGCGACCCTGGGCATCATCCTCTTTGGAACTGGGCTCAGCGACGCGCTAGGTCGCTGGATGCCGAATCTTCTAGCGCAGGCCACCGCGATCTGCCTGGCCGCACAGCTGACCTGTTTGCCGATAATTATCGCCCTCTCGGGAAGCTTGAGTCCGTACACCGTCCCGCTGAACCTGATGGCCGCGCCGCTAGTTCCCGGAATTACGGTGCTTGGACTTTTCGCCTTGCTGCTGGCAGGGGCGCTGGCCCCGCTCGCTCAGGTACTGGCCCACATGGCGGTGTGGCCTGCCGAGCTGATCGGTCGAGCGGCGCTGCACGCGGTGAACTTGCCCGGGGCTGCGAGACCGTGGCCCGAAGGTGCGGCCGGTCTCTGGCTGGCAGTGGCGGTGAGCCTTGGACTGAGCGTCATTCTGCTCGGCCGGCTTCATGCCGAGCGGCCAGTAGCACAGCGGATTTTGCGCTTTGCGCTACCGATGACGCTCGTGGTGCTCGTCGCCGCAATGTTCCCGCTGAGCCTGCTATTGCCGCCGAAGTTGCCCAGCGACTGGGACATCGCCCTGTGCGACGTGGGACAGGGCGATGGAATGGTGCTCAATGCTGGCTCGGGGGCCGGTTGGTTGATCGACACCGGCCCACCGGAAAGCGAGATCCTCGGCTGTTTACGTTCCTTAGGGGTACGCGAACTACCATGGGTCTTTCTCAGCCATGAGCACGCCGATCATATTGGCGCGCTGCCACAACTACGCACCTCGGGGCTCCCTATCGGGAAGATCTTCATCCCGGAGGGCTTCGATCCTTCGCTTGTCCCGGAGGCAACGGTCCTTCGGCAGGGGGAGCGCGGTGGGACACCCGAGCTTTCCTATGCGGTGCTCGGCCCGACGCCCGGAGAGAGCTCAAGTAACCCCAACGATCATTCCCTGGTGTTGCGGTTCGAGTTCGATACCGCAGGCGAGAGCGTAGCGAGCCTCGTCACCGCCGGGGACATGGAGCAAGAATCGATGGCGGCGCTCTTACGGCGCCGACCTATCGCACCGGCTACCGTGCTGAAAGCCTCCCATCATGGGGCGCGTAACGGGGGAGCGGACATCATTGAAGCGGTACGACCCCAACTCTTTCTTATTTCGGTCGGCGCGCAGAACAGTTATGGTCATCCGCACGCACAAATCCTCGACCGGGCTCGCGCCGTAGGAGCAAGGATCCTGCGCACAGACCACTCGGGCACGGTTCTGGTCACATTCGACGCCGAGCAGATCCGAGTGAACACGATCCGCTGGCCGGTTCGATAAGATCGAGGCTGCACCCAATTGTCTTGAAGGAGCACGATGGCACGCGCCCAGACCCCGGCGGGGATCCCCTGGCGGGACCTGCAACCCCAACCCCTGATTCTGCTCAGCGGCTCGGAAGATTATTTGGCGTCGCGCGCTTTCGAAGCCATGCGGCGGGCCGCCATGGGACGCGGAGACATTGGGCACACCGTGCTATCGGCCTCGGGCTACGAGCCAGGATCGTTGCTGATGGCCACCAGCGCCTCACTCTTTTCAAGCGCCAACCTCGTCGAGGTCCACAATCTGGCGACGATGAACGAGGACTTCCTCAAGGATGGGCTCAAATATTTGCAGGACCCGGCCCCAGATACCGTGCTGATCATGCACCATTCGGGAGGAACCCGCGGTAAGAAGCTGCTGGATGCGGTGAAGAAGGCCGGGGCAGTGGTCGTTAATTGTCAGCCGCTGAAACGCGACAGCGAAAAGATCGACTTCGTGATGGCCGAGTTTAAGGCCGCCAAACGCCGGATCACCAATGATGCGGTTAAGGCCCTCGTCGCGGCCGTTGGATCCTCGCTCTCCGAGCTGGGGGCCAGCGTGCATCAATTGCTGGAGGACACCACGGGCGTTGTCGACGAAGCCGTGGTGGATAAGTACTACGGCGGTCGAGTCGAGGCTACCGCGTTCAAGGTGGCCGACGCGGCCGTGTCGGGTAATGCGTATTTAGCCTTGGCCACCTTGCGTCATGCCTTGGATACCGGCACCGATCCGATTCCGGTGGTCGCCACCTTAGCGATGAAGGTGCGATTGATGGCCAAGGTGCTTGGCGTGAACGAGCCCGCCGCGCAACTGGCCTCCGAACTGGGCATGGCGCCATGGCAGGTACAGGCGGCACAGCAGCAGTCCCGCGGCTGGAAACGTGCCGACGTGGCAGCCTGCGTCGAGCATGTGGCGCAGACCGACCGCATGGTCAAAGGTGGCGGCAAGTCGCCGGGGTATGCCTTGGAGCGGGCGGTACTCTTCATTGCCGGTAAGGCTCCGCGCTAGCGGTTAGAAACGAGTTAAAAACAGTTCGGCCCGGTAGATTCCGAAGAATCTACCGGGCCGAACTATGAAGCTTCGCTTTGCTTAGAGGGCGTTAACCTTCTGGGCAAGGGCCGACTTGCGGTTTGCTGCGTTGTTCTTGTGCAGCACACCCTTGCTGACTGCCTTGTCCAGCTTCTTGCCGGCCAAGCGCAGAGCGTCGGTTGCCTTCTCCTTGTCACCGGCTGCCACGGCAGCGTTGACGTTACGGATCACGGTCTTGACCTCGGAGCGGACTGCTACGTTACGCAGGCGAGCCTTTTCGTTGGTCAGGATGCGCTTCTTCTGGGACTTGATGTTAGCCACTTAATAAACTCTCTCGTTTATCGTCTTATACGGTCGGTAGAGGGTTCATCCTTCAAGCCATCGACTGAGCGGTGTGGGGCACCTATGGCGACCCGAAGGGGGCGGTCCACCCAACCAGATGGACACACAAGCATTAACCCTAGCACATTGGGCCGGTCAGACCCACGTGACTTAGCGCTCGTTGAGCGCCTTAACTACGCGCTCGAAACGCCGACGATCCAGCACGGCACCCTCGCGGCGAATGCCATCCGGGGCAAGGCGAATAATGCGGTCAAGTTTGACCTCGCTTTCGCGACGTTGCCGGTCCCAGTCGCCGGTCCCAATATCGAGGTAGTCGGGATCCTGCGTGCGCCCGTTGCCGTGATCCTTGCTGGTGAGCATGAGCCCCAAGAGCCACCGACCATCACGGCCAACGACCAGTACCGGGCGGTCTTTGCCCTGGGTGTGATCCTCTTCGTAAGGAACCCACGACCAGACGACCTCGCCGGGATCAGCTTGACCGTCGAGCTCCGGTGCATATTCGAAGGTGACCCGTCCGGTGAAATCTCCGGGATAGCCCTCGGCCACTCGGGTCGTGCCCGCCGGGTTCGCGGTGCGGTGCGAACGCTGCGCAGGGGCCTTTTGGGAGGAAGAAAGTACCTTGAAGACCTGGTTTACGACCCTGAAGATCTTCTCAACGTTGATTGCCATAGCTGACAAACTATCAGCACGCGATGGCCTAACTACGGATCCGCAGTGTAGTCATGAGAGAATGAGGGTTAATTCTGCATGTAACTTCATCAGCAAGTGAGGTCTGTTTAGGTGTCTCCCATGGCCCGCACCGCTCAGGTGCCCGCCGCGACCGATCCGTCGCTCATCCGAAATTTCTGCATCATCGCACATATCGACCACGGTAAGTCGACCCTGGCCGATAGAATGCTGCAGCTTACCGGCGTGGTCGCCGCCCGCGATATGAAGGCCCAGTACCTGGACCGGATGGATATCGAACGCGAGCGCGGTATCACCATTAAGTCCCAGGCCGTACGCATGCCGTGGGAGCTCGATGGGCAGTCGTACGCGCTGAACATGATCGATACCCCCGGCCACGTGGACTTCACCTATGAGGTCTCTCGCTCGCTGGCAGCCTGCGAGGGTGCCATCCTGCTGGTAGACGCCGCTCAGGGTATCGAAGCGCAGACCCTAGCGAACCTGTACTTGGCCATCGAAGGCGACCTGACCATCATTCCGGTGCTCAACAAGATTGACCTGCCCAACGCGCAGCCGGAAAAGTACGCTGCGGAACTGGCCGGCCTGATCGGGTGCGAACCGGAAGACGTGCTGAAGGTATCCGGTAAGACCGGTGAGGGCGTCGAGGCGCTGCTCGATGAGGTTGTGCGTCAGCTTCCTGCCCCGGTCGGCGAAGCCAACGCCCCGGCCCGCGCCATGATCTTCGACTCGGTCTACGACACCTACCGCGGTGTGGTGACCTATGTGCGTGTGGTCGATGGCAACTTGAAGCCACGTGAACGCATCGAAATGATGTCGACCGGCACCACCCACGAACTTCTCGAAATTGGCGTCTCCTCACCGAACCCGATCCCCACCAAGGGTTTGGGTGTCGGTGAAGTGGGCTACCTGATTACCGGTGTGAAGGACGTCCGACAGTCCAAGGTCGGTGACACCGTCACCAACAACGCGAATCCGGCTACCGAAAACCTGGGCGGCTACGAAGAACCCAAGCCCATGGTGTTCTCCGGCCTGTATCCGATTGACGGATCGGACTACCCGGCCTTGCGCGATGCTCTGGATAAGCTTCAACTCAACGACGCCGCGCTGGTCTACGAACCGGAGACCTCGGTGGCACTGGGCTTCGGCTTCCGCGTGGGCTTCCTCGGCTTGCTGCACCTCGAAATTACGCGCCAGCGCCTCGAGGCCGAGTTCGGGCTGGACCTGATTTCCACCGCTCCTAACGTGGTGTACCGGGTGATGGGCGAAGACAAGCAAATGATCACGGTGACCAACCCGTCGGAATTCCCCGATGGGAAGATCCTCGAGGTGCACGAGCCGATGGTCTCGGCCACCATTTTGGCGCCGAGCGAGTTCATTGGCGCCATCATGGAACTGTGCCAGTCGCGTCGCGGCACCATGGGCGGCATGGACTACCTCTCCGAGGATCGTGTCGAAATGCGCTACCGGCTACCGCTGGCGGAAATCGTCTTCGACTTCTTCGACCAGCTCAAATCCAAGACGCGTGGCTACGCCTCGCTGGACTGGAAGGCCGACGGGGAGCAGACCGCCGACCTGGTCAAGGTCGACATCCTGCTCCAGGGCGACCAGGTGGACGCATTTAGCGCCATCACCCACCGCGATAAGGCGTACGCCTACGGCACCATGATGGCCACCAAGCTACGCGAGCTCATTCCACGCCAGCAGTTCGAAGTGCCGATTCAGGCAGCCATCGGCTCTCGCATCATTGCCCGTGAGAACATTCGAGCGATTCGCAAGGACGTGCTGGCCAAATGCTACGGCGGTGACATCAGCCGTAAGCGCAAGTTGCTGGAGAAGCAGAAGGAAGGCAAGAAGCGCATGAAGATGGTCGGTCGCGTGGAGGTTCCGCAGGAAGCCTTCATCGCCGCACTGTCCTCGGACGAGCCGAAAAAGAAGTAATGCCCTCAGTTCTTCCCGACGGTGACCCGGCACCAGCCGACGGGTTGCTACCCCCCGCGTGCGCCGAAGGCGCCGCGGGGCGTAGCTTCTCCTTCTACGTGCATATTCCGTTTTGCACGGTTCGCTGCGGTTACTGTGACTTCAACACCTACACGGCCACCGAACTCGGATCCGGCGCCTCCCAACTGACCTATGCGCAAACCGTCTCACGGGAAATCGACTTCGCCGAGCAGGTTCTCGAGCGCTCCGGTATTCCGCAACGCACGGTCGATACCGTATTTTTCGGTGGTGGCACGCCCACCCTGTTGCCTGCCGCGGACCTGGTGACCGTGTTGCAGCGCATTGTCCAGCGATTCGGACTGACGCCCGGGGCGGAGGTCACCACCGAGGCCAACCCCGATTCGGTCACTCGTGAGTCGTTGGCCGAATTGGCGGCGGGCGGATTCACGCGCGTGTCCTTCGGCATGCAGTCCGCGGTACCCCACGTGTTGCAGGTTCTGGAACGGACGCATGATCCGCGCCGATTACCGCAGGTGGTCAGCTGGGCCCGGGAGGCCGGGCTGGAAGTAAGCGTGGACCTAATCTATGGCACACCGGGGGAATCGCTCGAGGACTGGCGCACCAGCATCGAAGCGGCATTGGCCCTGGAGCCGGACCATATCAGTGCCTATGCGTTGATCATTGAGGAGGGCACCAAATTGGCGGCCCAGATCCGCCGCGGTCAAGTGCCGAATATCGACGATGACGATCATGCCGAGAAGTACCAGCTGGCGGACGAGCTTTTTGCCGGCGGCGGGTATGGCTGGTACGAGGTCAGTAACTGGGCGCGCGAACCACGATTTGCTTGCGACCACAATCTCGCCTACTGGAAGGGTGGGGATTGGTGGGGTGCCGGCCCGGGCGCTCACTCCCATGTCGGCGGTCTGCGCTGGTGGAATGTGAAGCATCCGGCGGCTTATCAGCAGCGGATCGACGCGGAAATTTCTCCCGGCGCCGGACGCGAGTTCCCCGATGCTGAGGCCGTGGAGCTCGAACGCACCATGCTTTTGACGCGGCTATCCAGTGGGATGCCCTTGGAGCTACTCAGCGGCGAAGCGCGGCAGAACGTGGCCGGGCTCATCGCCGATTCACTGATTGATCCAAAGCAGGCCCTCCAAGGAACGTTGGTCTTAACGCAACGAGGCCGGCTCTTGGCCGACCTCGTAGTACGTCAACTGCTCGGATTCTGAGCAATCGGTGCCCCTGGCGCTACTTGAGCAACCGAAGGTTCATCGAGTAGCGGTAGGGGCGTCCCTTATTAACCTCGATACCGGCACGTGCGCCCATGAGCGTCATGAAGATCCACAACACCACGGCCAGTACGGCAAAAAGCCAGCCCAGCCCGGGAATCAGGGTTAGTACGTTCAGCGCGATCGCCAGCACGGTCAGAGGCAACGCAAAGTTGAAAGCTTCTTTGGCTTCCTGCGCAGTGAACGGTCCCCGGTCGCGATAGACCGCGAAGATCACCGCGGCCGGAATGCAACCGAGAATCAAGCCGAAGTGGGCGAGCATTGCCCATTGGCGGTCTTCGGAGGGAGTCAACGGCTGAGCCGATGTTTTGGATCCCTCGAAATTCGAACCCTTCGACGGATCCGTCTGGCGCATTGACACTGGCACTTCCTCGCGTTGCTGTTGGTTTCTACGCCTAATTCTACGCAGTGTCGCCGGAGAAATCGGGGATATTGCACCCTATTCTCCATTTACTGGGCGATTGTTAGCTAGTTGTAATCTTCGCTGGTGAGGAAATCGATCAGCTCTTCGACACGACCGAGCAACTGCGGTTCGAGTTGTCCGTAATGGGTGACGGCATTCAAGATTTTCGACCAACCGATGCCGATATCTTCGGCCGTCGCATGCGGCCAGCCGAAGCTGCGCAACACGCCGGTTTTCCAATCCGTGCCTTTGGGGATGACCGGCCACGCCGAAATTCCCAGCGTGGCGGGTTTGATCGCCTGCCAGACATCGACGTACGGGTGGCCGAGAATTTTCACGTTTCCGGCCGCGCCGGGCACCTTGAGCGCCTCTTGGACGATGCGTTGTTCTTTCGTGCCCTCGATCAGGTGATCAACCAGAATGCCCAGACGTCGCTGTGGCGATGGGGCGAACTCGGCGATCGCTCCAGCCAGGTCGTCGACGCCGTGCAGGGGCTCGACAACAATGCCTTCCACGCGCAGGTCATGGCCCCACACCTTTTCGACCAGTTCCGCATCGTGCTTACCCTCGACCCAGATGCGACTGGCGCGGGCGACACGGGCCTTATGCCCGGTGACCGCCACGGAACCGGAGGCAGAGATTTTCTTGCCCGAGCCGGCCGCTGTGCGCGGCTCGATAAGTTCAACCGGTTCGCCCTCGAGCAGAAATCCGAAGCCTGCGGGAAAGGAGCGAGTGCGGCCATGTCGATCTTCAAGCACGATGACGCGCATGCCGCCGGACTTGTCCGTGCGTATGACTTCACCGACCCATCCGCTGTCCACGTCTTCAAGCAGTAGGCCCTTGGCGACGGGCACTTGGCGGAGTTTTCGCGGCTGTGGCGCGCGCAGGTCTTGGGCGCCCCAGGGATAATTGGTCACGAACTGCCTTTCGCTGTGATCGAATACGCGGGAAATCCCATGCTAGCAAGCGTTGAACGTACTAGACTTGGCACTTGAAAGGTTCGAGTGCTAATTCGAGGCGAGGTGGTCCCATGAGTGAGTTGCGTAGGTTGGATGTGCTGCGCGCAATCGTCGAG
Organism: Glutamicibacter endophyticus; assembly: GCF_048457885.1. NCBI lineage: Bacteria > Bacillati > Actinomycetota > Actinomycetes > Micrococcales > Micrococcaceae > Glutamicibacter > Glutamicibacter endophyticus. Next base: position 1,825,105 of record NZ_CP174200.1, on the reverse strand, counting down.
GACTACGTGCAGTCCCGTGAGCCCGTCGGCTCTAAGGCGCTGTTAGATCGTCATAATCTCGGCGTCTCGGCGGCGACAATCCGCAATGACATGGCGGCCCTGGAAGAGGAGGGGCTGATCGCGGCCCCGCACACCTCTTCGGGGCGTATCCCTACCGAAAAGGGCTATCGGCGTTTCGTGGATCAGATCGAGGAGCTCAAGCCGCTCTCACGACCCGAACGCGACGCCATCAACAAGATTCTCGACGGTTCGCACGATCTCGACGATCTCTTGCGCAGCACCGTGCGCTTGCTCTCACAGTTGACCAATCAGGTCGCGATGATTCAGGTGCCGCATTACGACCTGGCACATTTGAAAAATCTGGAACTGGTGTGGCTGGGTGGATCCCAGGTGCTGATGGTACTTATCACCTCCGACGGCACCGTGGATCAGCGCATGCTGACGGTGGATCGGGTGATTGGTGAAGAAGAGCTCCAACGTTCCAAAATCTGGCTGCTAACCCACTTTGCGGGGCGGCAAATTGCCGACTTGGCACAGGCTGAGTCCGTGCCCGTCCCGGCGGAACTAGACGCGGCTTTTCTCAACGAATTGGTCGACGGTATTTCGGCAATGGCCCTCGCCGCTGGCAAACAGCGTATTGTGATGGCCGGAACCGCGAATTTGGCCCGTTCGGGCAGAGACTTTCCTTTGAGCATTACTCCGGTTCTCGAAGCACTAGAGGAACAGGTTGTATTGCTGAAGCTATTTTCCGAGCTCGAAGCAGATTCACGTGGTGTGGCCGTAGCCATCGGCACCGAGAACCACTACGGCCAGCTACTAGATACCGCGGTCATCGCCACCACCTACAGTAACGATGCCCGCAATAAACTCGGCGTGCTGGGCCCGACGCGCATGAACTATCCCTCGTCGATGGCCGCAGTACGCGCTGTGGCGCGCTATCTTTCGCGTATTTTGACCGGCTAACCCTCGTTGGCCCCTACACTCAACGTATGACCCCTGCAGAAAGGATGCGGCTTCACCGTGAGCACGCACTATGAAACCCTTGGCGTGGCCAAGGACGCGACCGGACAGGAAATCAAGAGCGCGTACCGCAAACTTGCGCGCAAGCTGCACCCGGACGTGAACCCGTCTCAGGATGCCGCTGAGCAGTTCAAGCTGGTAACCCGAGCCTACGAGGTGCTCTCCGATGAGCAGAAGCGCGCCAACTACGACGCGACCGGCGATGAAAACGGCAACGGCCAGCAAGGCTTCGGCGGTGGCGGTTTCGGTGGCTTCGGGGATATCTTCGAGCAGTTCTTCGGAGGTGCCGGTGGCCAGCAGGGCCCGATGTCGCGTACCCAGCCAGGGCGTGACGCGCTGATCACCGTCACCATCGACCTGGAGGACGCGGTCAAGGGCACCGTGTACCCGCTGGAGATGGAATCGGCTGTCACCTGTAAGGTCTGCAACGGCTCCTGCTGCCGCGAAGGCACCAGCCCGGTGACCTGCTCGATCTGCCACGGCGCCGGTCAAGTGCAGCGCCCGGTGCGCTCCTTCTTGGGTCAGATGATGACCGTCGAAACCTGTGCCGCCTGCCGCGGCTACGGCACCACCATCCCGGACCCCTGCGTGGAGTGCAACGGCGAGGGCCGCGTGCGCGAGCATGTGTCCAAGCAACTGAACATTCCGGCCGGTGTGGCCTCGGGTACCCGCATCCAGCTCCGTGGTCAGGGCGAGGCCGGCCCGGGCGGTGGCCCGAACGGCAACCTGTTCGTGGAAATTGACGTGCGTCGCCACAAGATCTTCGAACGCGACCACAACGACCTGCACGCCAAGATGAGCCTGCCGATGACCGCCGCAGCCCTGGGCTGCGAACTGAAGCTGGAAACCTTCGACGGCGAACAGACCGTGAACGTCGAAGCCGGCGCACAGGACGGGGACACCGTCACATTGCCCGGCTTGGGTGTGCCACGGCTTCGCGGCGGCAAGCGCGGCGACATCGTCGTGCACCTGCAGGTGGTGACCCCCACCAAGCTCGACGCCGCCCAGCGCGACCTGCTCGAACAGCTGGCTAAGCTCCGTGGTGAGGAGATGACCGCCGGTCAGGTCGAACAGTCCGGCGGCATGTTTGCCCGCCTGCGCGACAAGCTCCACCAGCGCTAACGGCTAGCCAATGAGTAACCAGAGCTTCACCATCGACCCCGAGCAGGCCAGTGGTGCCTCCGTGGGCGATACCCTTGAGCTCACCGGGGCCGAGGCCCACCACGCGGCCACGGTCAAGCGGGCCGCGCCCGGCGAGCAGCTCGATCTGCTCGACGGGCGCGGTACCCGGCTGACCGTGAGCGTGCTCGAGGTCGGGCGTGAGCTCCTGAGCGTCCGTGTGGAGCAGGTGGAGCGTGAACCTGCACCGGCGATCCCGATTTCGCTGACGCAGGCGCTGGCCAAGTCGGACCGCGACCTGCAGGCAGTCGAAGCCGCCGTCGAATTGGGGATCAGTCAGGTCCAGCCCTGGCAGGCCGAACGCTCCATCGTGCGCTGGAATCAAGCAAAGGCGGCCAAGGGCCAGGCGAAATGGCAGGCTCAGGTCCGCGCCGCGCAGAAACAGTCCCGGCGCACACATGAACCCTCGGTGCAGCCGCTGTGCAACTCGAAGCAACTCGAAGCGCAGATTGCCGAGCACGTGGCGGCCGGTGAGCTGGTGATCGTGTTGCACGAGGCCGAGCAGCGGGCGCTGTCCGAGGTGGTGAGCCAATGGCTCGGTGCCGACACGGAGGGCGGCGCCATCCGACTGATCGTGGGTCCCGAAGGGGGCATCTCGGATGCGGAGATTGAGCGTTTTACCGCCGCCGGAGCCATTCCCGCGTTATTGGGTCAGCATGTGTTGCGTGCCTCGACTGCTGGACCGGCCGCACTGGTGCTGATCCGACACCTACTCGGCGAACTCTAGTCTTCGGATTTGGGGCCGACGGTGAAATCGCTGGTCACCGTCGCGACATGGGCCATGGACCCCTGATTTTGTCCCCACAGGGTCAAGCGGTACCGGCCCTTTTCGAGCCGCTGGCGGATGCTGAAGCTACCGTCATCGGCGATCAGCGCTTGGTCCACCCGGGTCGCCGGGATGATGTTGTGATCCCCGGATGCGGTATCGAGTCGGGTCAGGCTGTAGTGCGTTCCGCCGCTGAAACCGGATGTGCGTCCGTTGATCCGGACATTCCCGGCGGCCTTGACCGAACCGTACTGCGGGTCAATGATCCACAGGGGAGCGGCAAACCTCGGGTCGCGTTCAATGGTGGCCGGTAGCTGGTAGTCGCCAAAAACCGTGGCCTCTGGCTGCCCGTCGACCAGCAGCCGCACCCGCGGTGCCGCCGTTCCGGTGAGCAGGCTCGCGTGGGAGGCGGCGGCCGTGGCCGTGAATACCAGCTGTTGGATGCTACGTTCGGCCAGCCCATCATCGATGCGGGCGGTGAACACCGTGGCGGGCAAATCGAGGGTGATCACATTATCGTGACCGACCGCAACGCCGATTTCAGTGCTGGGTTCCAATAGCGTGTACCAGCGGTCCGTGGCGGGGGCATCATTGAGTAGATAACGCACCGCCTCGGTGACCGGTTCGGCGCTGGCATCACCTTTGACATATTCGCGGTAGAGAAAAACGCCCTGATCGGTGTTCTGCAGCCAGTACACCGGCAGGCTCTGAGCCTTCGTGCCGCTTTCGACCGTATCTTCAGCCACCGGTAGTCCGTTGGCTTGTGCCGGGTCGGCGGTGGGCATCTGCAGTTCCGTGCTGTTTTGGGTGCTAGCGCAGCCGGTCAACGCCACCGCCGCAACCGCTAGGCAGGCAATGCGTTGGCGCATCACGCCTGATTTACGCACCTTGAACTGCACACTTCTCCCATTTCCGTATCATGCCCTCAGCGCGCCCGACTCGCCCTCCGGCGAGCTCGCGCGCCCATTTAGCTTGCCACAAGTTTGCCCGGCAAACGGCCGGAAACCGAGTTTTCTACCGATCCGTAACCAAATCTATACCTAAGCTGGCTACGCCGTGGGCGCAATGGACCCACCGCGATCGGGTACTGGCTAGACTTGAGGTAGGCAGAACCCATTCACCCGATCAGCTCGAAAAGGGGCATCTAGCACTGCATGGACGTTGAACAACCAGCTACGGCCGCACAGGGCGCGTCGCTCAGCATCAGCTTTGACACACCGGAGCATATGGTCGCCACGCTCGGCGCCGGCGACGAGCTCTTGCGCATTCTCACCGGGGTCTACCCGGATGTTGTGTTCCATCCAAATAGCGAATCGTTGACCCTTCGTGGCGAACCCTCGCAGGTACGGCGTGCCCAGCGCGTAGTGGAAGAGGCCCGTTCCCTTGCCTCGCGTGGCACCCGGATGTCCGCCGAGGCCATCGAGCAGATCATCAAGATGCTCGGCGCCGGACGGCAGGATTCTCCGGCCGACGTCCTCGGGTTGAAGATCCTCTCCGGACGCGGACGCTCGATCCGCCCCAAGACGCTGAATCAGAAGTCCTATGTCGATGCCATTGAGGACTCGACGATCACCTTCGGCATTGGGCCGGCCGGTACCGGCAAAACCTTCCTCGCCATGGCCATGGCCGTCTCGGCCCTGCAGGATAAGCAGGTCAATCGGATCATCCTGACCCGTCCGGCGGTCGAAGCGGGGGAGAAGCTCGGCTTTCTGCCTGGCTCCTTGAGCGAGAAGATCGACCCGTACCTGCGTCCGCTCTACGATGCGCTACACGACATGGTTGATCCCGAATCGATTCCGCGGTTGCTCGAAGCCGGCACCATCGAGGTGGCGCCGCTGGCCTATATGCGCGGGCGCACCCTGAACGACGCATTCGTCATTCTCGACGAAGCGCAGAACACCACCAGCGAACAAATGAAAATGTTCCTTACCCGTCTGGGATTCGGTTCGAAAATGGTGGTTACCGGCGACATCACGCAGGTCGACCTGCCCGGTTCGGCCGTGTCCGGTCTGCGTGTGGTCACCGAGGTGCTCGAGGGCATCGACGACATTTCGGTCTGCCGCTTGGATTCCACCGACGTGGTCCGTCATCGGTTGATTGCCGACATCGTCTCGGCATACGACCGTTGGGACAGCACCCGCAAATACAAACACCGCAACGAACGAGGCAGCAAATGAGCATCGACGTTAACAACGAAACCGGCTTCGAAGTTGACCTGCAGGATGTCTCCAAGCTGGCCGACTTCGTGATGCGCCGGATGTTCTTGCACCCGCAAACCGAAGTATCGATCGTCTTCATCGACGAAGAGGCGATGAGCCGCTTGCACGTGGAGTGGATGGACCTCGAGGGGCCGACCGACGTGATGAGCTTCCCCATGGACGAACTACGTCCCGGAACCGAGTCGGCGCCGGGCCTCGACGGGATTCTGGGTGACATCGTGATTTGCCCTACCGTGGCCGAGGAACAGGCACGGCGCGGCGGACACAGCACCGCCGATGAAATCCTGTTGTTGACCACGCACGGCCTGCTGCATCTGATGGGGTTTGATCACGATGAGCCCGAGGAACGTGAGGAGATGTTCACCTTGCAGCGGACCTTGTTGGAGGAGTACCTGGGGCGTCCGGCCCCGAAGGAAACGGTGCAGTAGACGGTGATTTTCATCTTGCTGGCCCTTGCGCTGGCTTTTATCGTCTGTTCTGCGGTGCTCACGGCGGCCGACGCCGCGTTCTACACACTCTCGCGCTCTGCAGCCGAAAAGCTCCGAGCCGACAGTCAGTCTCCGGCCTTGAGCCGGATTTTGGACGATACCGAAACGCACGCGCAGGCCATCCGATTCTGGCGTATTTGGTTCGAGACGGCCTCGGCGGTCGCCGTGGCGTTGCTCTTCTCCCGCTGGATCGAAAACGACTGGCTTACCGGCCTGTTGGCCACCATGGTGATGGCCGGCGTCGGCTTCGTGCTGGTTTCGGTCTCGCCTCGCCGCTACGGGCGCTCCAATGCGCGCACGGTCGTGCGGAGCACCGCGCCGCTGGTGCGGGCCCTGCGGGTCGTGCTCGGGCCGGTCAGCGACTGGCTAGCCTCCATCGGCAAGGCATTGAGCCCGGGCGCAGTCGGCGATGACGAAGGGTATCTGGGCAAAGAACTACTGCGCGATATCGTCGATCGAGCCAGTGAGGGCGAGGGTTTGGACGAGGAGTCGGCCGAGCTGATCTCCTCGGTTATCGATCTTGAAGAAACCCATGTGCGCGCGGTGATGGTGCCACGCACCGACATGGTGGTGTTGACCCCCGAAGATACCGTGGCCACGGCGGTGGAGCTGTTCATCGCCTCCGGCTTTTCACGGATCCCGCTGGTGGGCGAGGACAACGACGATGTACGCGGCATCATCTACCTCAAGGATGTGATCCGCGAGGTCCACGGCCTGCAGGAAAAGATGGAGCTGAGCGAACTGGCCCGCGAGGCTCGCTTCGTTCCGGAGTCGAAGTCCGCTGCCGATCTGCTCCAAGAACTGCAGATGGAATCCATTCACCTGGCGATCGTGATCGACGAGTACGGTGGTACGGCGGGTCTGATCACCATGGAGGACCTGCTCGAGGAGATCGTCGGTGAGATCGACGACGAATACGATCGCGCAAAGTTTGAGATCATAGACAACCCGGATGGTTCCTTCTTTGTGATGGCCGCAACGAATGTGAACGATCTGGCCGAGCATCTGGACATGGAGATCGAGGAAGAAGACGTCGACACCGTCGGCGGCCTGCTCTCCAAGGCGCTGGAATCTGTTCCGGTGCTCGGATCCACTGCAGAGATTTACGGGCTACGGCTTACCGTGGCGACCCTTGCCGGTCGCCGAAACCGCATTGGAAAGATCCATGTAGAGCGGCTTGAGAAGGCCGCCTCCGACGATACGCAGAACGATGAGGACTCAACAGATGAGCGATAACGGAAAATTGCTACCCAGTGGGGGATGGCCGGAAGACTACCGATCGGGGTTCACCTCGTTCGTGGGACGCCCCAATGCCGGCAAGTCCACGCTGACCAACGCGCTCGTAGGCCAAAAGGTCGCAATCACCTCCGCGAAACCGCAAACCACCCGGCACACCATTCGCGGCATCGTGCACCGCGACGACGCCCAGCTGGTGCTGGTCGATACCCCCGGCTTGCACCGCCCCCGCACGCTCCTGGGTCAGCGACTGAACGACCTGGTGGCCGAGACCCTCTCGGAAGTTGATGCGATTGGGTTCTGCATTCCGGCCAATGAGAAGATCGGCCCGGGTGACCGGTTTATCGCCACCCAACTGGCCCAGCTGCAGCGCAAGCCGATTATCGCCATCGTAACCAAGGCAGATCTGGTCGACCGTGAGCAATTGGCCGCCCAGTTGCTGGCCGTGACCGAGCTTGGTAGCCAGAACTTTGGTCCCGAGGGCTTCGCCGCGATCGTCCCGGTCTCGGCGGTGAGCGAATTCCAGGTCAAGGAGGTGGCTGATGTTCTTGTCCAGCAGCTGCCCTTGGGTCCGCCGCTGTACCCGGATGGCGAGCTGACCGACGAGCCGGAGTCCATCATGGTCGCCGAACTGGTGCGCGAGGCCGCCCTGGAGGGTGTGCGTGACGAATTGCCGCACTCGTTGGCTGTGGTGGTTGAGGAAATGCTGCCGCGCGAGGGCCGCAGCGAAAACAACCCCATGCTCGATATCCATGTCTCGCTGTATGTGGAGCGCCCCAGCCAGAAAGCCATTGTCATTGGCCGCGGCGGTTCGCGACTGCGTGAGGTGGGCACCAATGCCCGCAAGGGGATCGAGGCACTCTTGGGCACCAAGGTGTACTTGGATCTGCATGTGAAGGTCGCCAAGGACTGGCAGCGCGATCCGAAGCAGCTAGGACGCTTGGGCTTCTAAGCTTGTAGCTATTTCGCTAATCGCGCCACAATCTGCCGGGCCACGATCTTTTCAAGGACCGGCAGATTTGTCGCTTTAAGAATCATCCGGCGTTGCAACTGCTGCCATCGGTTACGCGGCAAGAAACTGCGTGCCGCCCGACGTCCGGAAGCCTGCGCCTGCCGAATCACCGGCAACCAGCTCGTAGCAAATCCAGCCACGGCCGCTGGCACCCGGTCGGGGTCGCTGAGCTGGCCAAGTTCGTCGCCCAGACGTGCTGCACCGGCTATCGCCAGCGAGGCACCCTGCCCGGCCAGTAGGGAGACGGCACCTCCGGCATCGCCGAGCAAGAGCGTGCGACCGGCGAAAATCCGGGGCATCAGGATCTGTGCCACCGCATCGTCATAGGGGCGCTCCGGGCATAGCTCAAGGAGGCGATCAACCTCCCGCCCCAAACCGTCGAACTGCTCGCGAAGGACCTGCCGGGTGGGTTTCCCGCGATCCTGGGCCCGCGGGCGATAGACCAGAAAAACCGCCACCCGACCGTCGCTCAGGGCGTAGTAGCCGGCGCTGCGCCCCACGCTGTCGGTGAGCATAAAAGTATCGCGGATCCTGGCGTTCAGTTCGGGATCGGTCACGATATAGGCTGCCGCCCGCATCCCCAGATCAAGGAAATATGTGCTGTCGGGCCCGAATACTTCGCGGCGTACCGTCGAATGCAGCCCGTCGGCACCGATGAGCACGTCACCACGAAAGGTCCCGGACTGCCCTGCACAGTGCAAGGCGACACCGACCTGCGCGTTGTCGACACTCTGTACCGTGCACCCGTAGTGCAGGCTGATTCGCCCCGCTGGCACATCCGCGAGGGCCTGGCGAGCCACGGCCTCTAGATCTGGGCGCATCAGGCTGAAGACTTTCCCTCCCGCCAGGAGCTGGAAGGAACGGTAGTTGAGTCGCCCGGTTTCCTTGCCCGCGGGATCCACATAGCATGCGGCGTCCACATCATAGGCGGCCTCCCGCATGCGCCCGGCCAGACCGATACGCTCGGCGGCCAGCACTCCGGGACCAAAGAAATCCATCATGTAGCCCTCGGACCGAGGGCCGCCGCTGCGTTCGAGCACCGTAACTTGCCAGCCGGCCAGACCGAGCTGGCGGGCGGCGACCAATCCCGCAATTCCTGCACCTGCAATGAGCACTCGCATCTCGACCCTCCACGCGCGATATTGCTCCAGCGTGAACCGTGGCGTGCTCGCTGTCCAGACCCGCAACCGCGATCAGCGTGTCCACAATGTGACACGATCGCGCAATAAGTTCCGTGCTGAAGAATTTACAGCGATATGCTTACCACGTGCATTTGACGCTACTACTCCTACTTAGCCGCTGCGAGGATCCAACGGACCGTTAGTGGTTCCTGGCCAAGCCCTCGTTGCGGAGTAGTTCTTATCTGGCCCCATTTCATCGTGATTTCTACGCCCCGGGGAGAGTAACCATGCAGCACGTGCAAAAGCCTTCGAAAATGCCTATCCACAAGTACGTCCCGTTTCAGGACCAGATCCAGGTAAATCTGCCGGATCGCACCTGGCCGGACAAGTACATCACCAAGGCTCCGCGCTGGTGCGCCGTCGATCTGCGCGACGGCAATCAGGCACTGATCGACCCCATGAGCCCGGAACGCAAGCACAAGATGTTCGACCTGTTGGTGCAGATGGGGTACAAGGAAATCGAAGTTGGATTCCCTTCGGCCTCGCAGACCGACTTCGACTTTGTGCGTCAGCTCATCGAGCAGAACCGCATTCCGGATGATGTAACCATCCAGGTGCTCACCCAGTCCCGCGAGCACCTGATCGAGCGCACCTTCCAGGCGCTCGAAGGGGCCAAGCAGGCCATCGTGCACCTGTACAACTCGACCTCGATCCTGCAGCGTGAAGTGGTCTTCCGCCAGGATGAGGACGGCATCGTGGACATCGCCCTGCAGGGCGCCCGCTTGTGCAAGAAGTACGAGGAGCAGCTGACCGGCACGCGGATCACCTACGAGTACTCCCCGGAGTCCTTCACCGGTACCGAACTGGAATTCGCCAAGCGCATCTGCGACGAGGTTGCCGAGGTCTTGGAAGCCAGCGTCGAGCGTAAGGTGATCTTGAACCTGCCAGCCACCGTGGAAATGGCGACTCCGAACGTGTACGCCGATTCCATCGAGTGGATGCACCGGAATTTGGCGAATCGTGAATCGATCATCCTCTCGCTGCACCCACATAACGACCGTGGCACCGGTGTGGCCGCCGCGGAGCTGGGCTACCTGGCCGGCGCCGACCGTATCGAGGGGTGCCTGTTTGGCAACGGGGAGCGCACCGGTAACGTAGACCTGATCACGTTGGGGATGAACCTCTTCGGGCAGGGGATCGACCCGGAGATCGACTTCTCCGATATGGACCACATCCGCCGCACGGTCGAATACTGCAACCAGTTGCCGGTACCGGAGCGTAGCCCCTACGGTGGCGACCTCGTCTTCACCGCGTTCTCCGGTTCGCACCAGGACGCCATCAAGAAGGGCCTGGAGGCCATGGAGGCCAAGGCCTCGGCCCAAGGCAAGGATATTAACGAGATCACCTGGGCGGTACCGTACCTGCCGGTGGACCCGAAGGATATTGGGCGCAGCTACGAGGCCGTCATCCGCGTGAATTCGCAGTCCGGCAAGGGCGGCGTGGCCTACCTGTTGAAGAACGACTACTCCTTGGATCTGCCCCGTCGTGCGCAGATCGAATTCTCCGGGGTCATCCAGCGCAAGACCGATTCCGAAGGCGGCGAGGTTTCCTCGGCCACCATTTGGAACGTTTTCCAGGATGAGTACCTGCCGTCGGCCGAGGGCTCGGAGATGGAGCCATGGGGCTACTACCGGATCGCCTCGGCGACCGCGGAGTCCAGCGAGGATGGCAGCTTCACGCTGCACACCAAACTGCTCATCGACGGTGTGGCCCACGAGCGTTCCAGCACCGGCAACGGCCCGATTTCGGCGCTGGTGAAGCTGCTCAATGATGATGGTGTGGACCTGCGCGTGCTGGACTACACGGAGCATGCGCTCAGCGAAGGCGGGAACGCTCAGGCGGCCGCGTACGTCGAGTGCGCCGTTGGCGACCGCATTCTGTGGGGTGTCGGCTTGGACGCCAACACCACCTTGGCCTCGCTGAAGGCCGTCGTTTCGGCCGTGAACCGCGCGATTCGCGACGCCGCCGAATAAGACTTTGGCGCACTGACCCGCTGCCGCTACGCCACTGATGGTGGGATAGCGGCAGCGGGTTTTTTCGTGGACGGCTTTCGGTGGGAGAATAGGGCCTGTGTCCAGATCAGGTTTTGCCGCGCGCAGCTACCGTACCCGCGGGATTGTGCTGCGTACCCATAAATTGGGGGAGGCCGACCGCATCATCACGCTGATGACTCCCGATGGGATGGTGCGTGCCGTCGCAAAGGGTGTTCGGCGTACCACCTCGCGGCTTGGGGCTACCCTCGAACCATTTATGGAAGTGGACGCACAGATCGTCATAGGCCGCACGCTACACACGATTTCACAGGCCCAGCTACGCCACCCCTACGGCCAACGTTTGGTCGCGGACTATGCCAGTTACACGGTGGCACACGCAATGGCGGAAACCGCCGAACGTCTCGCCGAGGCCGACTCGGACTCGACGGCGGCACAGTATCGGCTCCTGCACGGAGCCATCGCGTTATTGGCCCGGCACGAGGTGCGCCCCGGTGCGGTGCTGGATTCCTATATTTTGCGGGCGCTGGCCATTGCCGGATGGGCTCCGAGCTTTACCGACTGTGTTCGCTGTGGCGCGCAGGGCCCCCATCAGGCGATTAATATCCCGCTGGGCGGTGTGGTGTGCGCTAACTGCCGCCCGGCCGGGTCGCTCTCGCCGCATCCGGTCACGGTCGCCTACCTGCAGGCCCTACTCACCGGAGACTGGGCCGCGGTCGCACAGGCCGGCCCCCGAGCCATCGATCAGGCCGCCGAAATTGTGGCCAATTATCTGCAGTGGCACCTAGAACGTGCCGTGAAGTCGCTACGTCATGTGGAGAGAACGTGAAGAAACTTGCCCCGATCACCGGCCAACGCGGACCGGTGAAACCCTTTGCTCATCCCGAGCAGCTGCAGGCGCCGCAGATTCCCGCAGAATTGGTGCCCGAACATGTGGCGATCGTGATGGACGGCAACGGTCGATGGGCGAATCAACGGGGGTTGCCGCGGACCGAGGGACACCGGGCCGGCGAGGCTGCGCTTCTGGATGTGCTCGCAGGCGCCGTGGAACTGGGGATCAAATACGTTTCCGTTTACGCGTTCTCCACCGAAAACTGGAAGCGGAGCCCGGATGAGGTGCGATTCCTCATGGGCTTTTCGCGGGATGTGTTACGCCGCCAACGTGACACGTTGAACTCCTGGGGAGTACGGATCCGATGGTCGGGACGCGAACCGCGATTGTGGAAGTCGGTTATTCGGGAACTGAAGGTGGCCGAAGAACTGACCAAAGACAATCTCGGATGCCAGTTGACCATGTGCGTGAACTATGGCGGGCGCGCCGAAATCGCTGACGCGATGGGACTCATCGCCCAAGACGTTGCCGCTGGCCGGCTCAAGGCCTCAGCGGTCTCCGAGAAAACCATTGCCAAATACCTTCACGCGCCCGAGCTTCCGGACGTGGACCTATTCATGCGTACCTCGGGGGAGCAACGCACCAGCAACTTCTTGCTCTGGCAGTCGGCCTACGCCGAATTCGTGTTCCTCGACGAGCTGTGGCCAGATGTCGATCGCGGCACCTTGTACAAAGCCGTGGAACAGTATGCGCAGCGTGATCGCCGCTACGGGGGAGCCGTGGATAAGGTCGTGAAGGCCTAGCCCAGGGCCATCGGCAACCAGCGACCCAAGCTTCGGTACGCTTCGGCGCGCGGCGCGGGCGCCGACGCGAATACATCGTGCATGGCCGATTCAATGGTGCACAGCGTAACCAGCGAACCTAGTTGCAGGGCGCGGGCGCGCGTCTGCACCGCATCAATCACCGAGTCGGTGGATTGAATGTCGGATGCATATTGAAGAGAAAAGTGCGTCCGTTTACTGGTGGCCACAAAAATTGGCAGCTCCAAGGCCAAACCCTTGGCGATCACTGCGTGCCCTTCAAGCACCGTACTGAGCCATCCAGCGGTGGCCGGGAACGCTTTCATCGGGCGCCACACGCGGTGCAGGTCCCACCAGCCTTCACCCTCGGCACTCATGGACCGCCAATAGGTATCGACTTCGGGTAGCCGCAGTTTGCGCCTTGGGTTTCCGCGAGCCATCGCCTCGAGCAGCCCCTTCATCGGGGCGCGCAAGAACGCGGTGCCCTGAAATTCTAGCCAGGGCGAATTCAGGACCAGCCCGGCGGCACTGCGGCCGGTGCGCGCCAGCCAGAGGCACAAGACCAATCCGCCCAGTGAATGCCCATGGAGCACGAGCGGCAGTCCTGGATGCTCCGCCTCGATGATCTCCAATACGGCGGCCAGTTCCTCGTCATAGATGCTGAGGTCACTGACGAATCCGGGAAGTTCGTGCTCCACCCGAAGGCTGCGCCCAAAACGACGCAGATCCAAGGCATAGAACGCCACATGCTGCCCGGCGTAGAAGTGCGCCAGCTCGGGATTGTAAAAATAGTCGCTCCACCCGTGCACACTGAGCACGACGGCACGCGGGCGATCGAGCAGTCGCTTGAAACCGGTGCGGCGGTAGCGTACCAGGGTCGCCAGCGTGGGCGCATCGCCATCGTCACGCAACGGAAGGGTCGTATAGCTAAAGCCGTCACCTAGCGGATCATCGACCCACTGCCCGGGGTCAGTTGATTTCGCAAAGTCCTGCCACTGGCTGGTGGGTGATGCGCTGACATGCCTCATACCGTGTAGCCTAGCCGTCGCGAGTTTGTCTGGATGCGTTGCGGCACGGAAAATAGAAGTCATGCGCATCTACCCACTGGTTTTTAAGCACCTGTTCACCAAGATGGACCCGGAACAGGCACACCACCTGGCCTTCAACGCCATCAAAATCGCCCAGCGGGTGGGCCTGACCAAGGCGGCACGATCTTTCTTCGCCCCGGACCCCTCGCTGCGCCGCACGGTGCTCGGCATTGATTTCCCCTCACCCTTCGGTTTGGCTGCCGGCTTCGATAAGGGAGCGACCGGAATCGAGGCACTAAGCGATCTTGGCTTCGGTCACATTGAAATCGGAACCATCACCGGGCAGAGCCAGCCGGGCAACGAGCGTCCCCGCTTGTTCCGTCTGGTCGAGGACCGTGCGGTCATCAACCGGATGGGCTTCAACAACGACGGGGCACAAGAAGTTTCGGCCCGCGTGGCCGCGGCACGCGCTCGACTGGCCAAGGAGTATGACAGGGTGCGTCCCGTCGTCGGTGTCAACATTGGCAAAACCAAGGTGGTCGAGCTTGAAGATGCGGTGGGGGATTACCTGACCTCGACCCGTTACTTGGCGATCCACGCCGACTACCTCGTGGTTAACGTCTCCAGCCCGAATACCCCGGGACTTCGCCTGCTGCAGAGTGTTGAATCCCTGCGCCCGCTGCTGAGTGAAGTTGGGGCCCTCGCCGATGAAGTAGCCGGCCGACATGTGCCACTGCTGGTGAAAATCGCGCCGGATCTCAGTGATGACGACGTCGCTGAGGTGGCGGCCTTGGCCACCGACCTGAAGCTCGATGGCATCATTTGCACCAACACCACCATCGGCCGCGAGAACCTGCAAAGCGACAGCGCCAAGGTTGAGGAGATTGGTGCTGGCGGGCTATCCGGTGCACCACTCAAGGAGCGCTCGCTGCAGGTGCTACGCCAGGTTCGCCAGTTGGTTCCGGAAGAAATGGCCATCATTTCGGTGGGCGGCGTAGAAACCGCCGCGGACGTGAAGGAGCGCCTGGAGGCGGGCGCCGATCTGGTGCAGGGCTACACCGCGTTCTTATACGAAGGGCCCTTCTGGGCCCGCACGATCAACCGCGAGCTGGCAGAACTTTTGAAGTAGTATCCCGCTCTACAAAACAGGGGCCTTGTTGTTGACTCAACAAGGCCCCTATTTTGTATCCACGCGTACAAGCTGAACGTTGGGTAAAGCAAAGGGGCGGCCACAAGGCCGCCCCTTTTGCTTGCGAGAAGCAGATTAAGACTCGAAAGATTCGCCGCGCTTGACCTGAGGCTTTGGCAGACGCAGCTTGCGGAACTGCATGGCACGCATCGCGGCGTACATCCGCACCCCGCGATCCAGCGATCCGTACTTCGCGACCAGACGCTTCTTGAGCATGATCGTGGTGACGATCAGTTCAAGGATCACAATGGCCAACACGATCCACAGGGCAAATTGGATATTGACCTGAACGACGAGGTTATTACCGAAGATCAACGAGGCAATAAGGAACCCGAAGATCAAGAACATCATGAATTCGCTGAACATCCAGCGAGAGTCGACGAAATTACGGGCATAGCGCTTCTGTGGACCCTGATCACGCGGCAACAGGTAGCGCTCGTCACCGGTCTCATTAGCTAAACGCAGGCGCTCCTGAGCCTCCATACGCCGCTTACGCTCCTGCTCCTTGGCGAGCTTGCGGTCCGTGGGCACCAGCGGACGCTGACGTTGCGACTGCTGAGCGCTTCGTTTCGGCGTCGGACCGGACTTACGTCCGTCACCAGCCGTGGGATCTACGGGCTGAGTCGGCTCGGCACTTGCCTGCGACTGGGGATCTTCCTTTTTACGACCAAACACCCCACCATCCTACCGGCACCTGTGGGCTATTTCGCATCGAAGGCATTGTCCATTGCTAGGCTAAAGCTATGACTAATTTCTCTACCGTCGATGCCACCACCCATGGCATCGATCTCGAAGCCTTGCGGGTCCAGGTCGATCAATCCTTTACCGGCATCGTCGATGAATTACGCCACCTCGTCTCGATCCCAGCCATTGCGTGGGAATCTTTCGACCCGGAAAACCTCGAACGTAGCGCCCAGGCTGTGGCCCAACTGGCCGAAACAGCAGGCATGGACAGCATTGAAATTCTGCGCGAACCTACCGATAGCGGAAGCCTCGGTAGCCCGGCCGTCGTAGCCCGCCGCGCGGCCCAGCCGGGCAAACCTACGGTGTTGCTTTACGCGCATCACGATGTGCAGCCCCCGGGCAACGAAGCCGACTGGAACACCCCGGTTTTCGAAGCCACCGAAATCAACGGGCGCCTCTATGGTCGCGGCGCGGCCGACGACAAGGCCGGGATCATGGTGCATGTGGCGGCCATGCGCGCCGTATTGAGCCTGTGCGAGGACTTCGGCGTCGGCGTCACCTACTTCATCGAGGGGGAGGAGGAGGCCGGGTCGCCATCGTTCCGCAACTTCCTCGAAGCCCATCAGGATAAGCTCAAGGCCGATCTGATTATCGTGGCCGACTCGTCGAACTGGGCCGTGGGAACTCCGGCATTGACCTCCTCGCTTCGTGGCATGGCGGCCGCGGAGATCACCGTGCGCTCCATGAGCCACGCGGTGCATTCGGGCATGTTTGGTGGCCCGGTATTGGACGCACCGCTACTGGCAGCGAAATTGATCAGCAGCTTCCATGACGAGAAGGGCAATGTGGCCGTGGCCGGCCTACATTCTTTCGAGTCCGCTGAGGTCGATTTCGCCGAAGAAGATTTCCGCCGGGATAGCGGCATCCTAGATTCCGTGGAGCTTGCCGGTGAAGGCAAGCTCACCGATCGCCTCTGGCACAAGCCGGCACTGAGCGTTATCGGCCTCGACATGCCCGCCGTCGCGCAATCTTCGAACACCCTGATTCCGCAGGTTCGCTTCAAGGTATCGATGCGACTGGCCCCGGGCCAGGACCCACGCAAGGCGCTTGAAGCACTCGAAGCGCATGTGCGCAGCGTGGACCTGCGCGGGGCCGAAGTTGGCTTTGAAGGCACCGAGGCCGGCAGCGCCTACCAGGCCGCCGAAGGCACCAAGTCAACGCAGATCGCGCAGTGGGCTCTGGCGAACGCGTGGGGCTGCGAGCCGGTCAACATGGGACTGGGCGGTTCGATTCCTTTCATCGCCGATCTCTCCGAGGTCTTCCCGGAGGCGCAAATCTTGGTGACCGGCGTGGAAGATCCGGACTCGCGTGCGCACTCCGCGAATGAATCACTGCACCTAGGCGACTTCAAAAATGCCATCATCGCCGAAGCCCTTCTGTTGGCGCGCATCAACGCCGAAGGACTATGACTCGCGTCATATAACGGAACTCGCTCTGCCCAGATGGGAAGCATGGCCCGTAGGATAGAAGGAAGAAAATGTTCGGTCCCGGCGTTACACCGACCAAGGACTCGAATCAGCATAAGCAGTATGGGAGGAAAATCATGACTGCAGCAGCCAATGACGTGAAGGGCGACCCAACCGAGTTGCCAAGCCACGATGTGAAGCTCAGTGACGTTGCCGCGGAAAAGGTACGCTCGTTGCTCGAGCAGGAGGGCCGCGACGATCTACGCCTTCGCATCGCCGTGCAGCCAGGTGGCTGCTCCGGTCTGATCTACCAGCTGTACTTCGATGAGCGTGTGCTCGACGGTGACGCCGTCCGTGACTTCGACGGGGTCGAGGTCATCGTGGACAAGATGAGCGTTCCTTACCTGGCCGGCGCCTCCATCGATTTTGAGGACACCATCGCCAAGCAGGGCTTCACCATCGATAACCCAAGTGCTTCGGGCTCATGCGCTTGCGGTGACTCCTTCCACTAAAGGCCGCGGGAACTAACACCGCTGCTCGACCGTTGATGAAAAATCTCGGTCGGGCAGCGGTGTTTTTCTGCATTCTGGGCCCCAAGAGGGTAAGCTCTACATTAAGTAGTAAAACTATGTTTCGCTTCGTGAGCCACCTCACCGTGCAACCTGTAAATGCGGGGTGACTTATGAAGACCACATTCTGCACCAACAAAGAGGAAGGGCCGTCTGTGAGTTCGCAAGACCGAACCGGCAGTCGCGGGTCTGCTAAAGCCAAAGTCCTGGCTTTGGTTGGCACCGGCGCATTGCTGTTGACGGGATGTTCAGCGGAGGCTAAACGGGGTTGGCTCCCAAACGTGGAGCGTGACACCACCAACCACACCGGTGCGATTCAGGATTTCTGGACGCACTCGTGGCTCGCCGTGATTATCATCGGTATTTTGACTTGGGGCCTGATGCTGTGGTGCATCGTCGCCTACCGCCGTCGCAAGTCCGACACTGGTTACCCGCGTCAGATGAGCTACAACCTGCCATTGGAGATCTTCTACACCGCCGTTCCTTTGGTGATGGTGTTGGTCTTCTTTAGCTTTAACAACAACCTCGAAAAGGAAATCAACACCAAGGTTGATTCCGAGCTTGTTGTCGACGTTCGAGCCAAGCAGTGGTCCTGGGACTTCAACTATGACTACCAGGGTCAGCAGAAGTACTTCGCCGGTGAGCAGGCTCACCTGAACAAGGACGGCTCCGAAGGCGCGCGCGATTCGCTTCCGACCCTCTACCTGCCGGCAGGTAAGAGCGTTGAATTGCAGCTGAACAGCCGCGACGTCATCCACTCGTTCTGGGTACCAGCCTTCCTGCAGAAGCTGGATATGATCCCAGGTCGCACCAACCACATCTACCTGACTCCTCAGGTTGAGGGCACCTACGACGGCAAGTGCGCCGAGCTGTGCGGTGAATACCACTCCGAGATGCTCTTCAACGTCAAGGTTGTCGACGAGGCCGAGTTCAAGGCCCAGCTCGCCAAGCTCGACGATGGACACCTCGGCGAGGAGTACGACCGCAAGCCGAACAAGGTGAACTCCACCGCCGGAGAAAACGGCGCTCACGGGGAAGGGGAGTAATCGATTATGACGACGTTTGAATACGCTACAGACGACGCTCGTGCGATCGCACCATCCGTGGTTCCGAAGTCCAAGGGTCGCCTCTTCGTCGACTACATCACTTCGACCGACCACAAGAAGATCGGGTACATGTACCTGGTCATGTCGTTCCTCTTCTTCTGCATCGGTGGCGTTATGGCGCTGTTGATCCGTGCAGAGTTGTTCGAACCAGGTATGCAGATCCTGCAGACCAAGGAACAGTACAACCAGCTGTTCACGATGCACGGCACCGTGATGCTGCTGATGTTCGCAACCCCGCTGTTCGCCGGTTTCGCTAACGTGATGATGCCGCTGCAGATCGGCTCGCCCGATGTGGCCTTCCCGCGACTGAACGCACTGGCCTTCTGGTTCTTCTCCTTCGGTTCGACCATCGCCGTGGCCGGCTACCTCACCCCGCAGGGTGCAGCTAGCTTCGGTTGGTTCGCCTACGCACCGCTGTCGAACACCACGTTCTCCCCGGGTATCGGTGGCGACCTGTGGGTCTTCGGTCTGGGCCTATCGGGCTTCGGTACCATCCTTGGTGCGGTCAACTTCATCACCACGATCATCTGCTTGCGCGCACCGGGTATGACCATGTGGCGCATGTCGATCTTCTCTTGGAACACCCTGATCACCTCGATCCTGGTGCTCATGGCCTTCCCGCCGCTGGCAGCCGCACTGTTCGCCCTGGGCGCGGACCGTCGCTTCGGCGCACACATCTTCGACCCCGATAACGGTGGCGCCGTCTTGTGGCAGCACCTGTTCTGGTTCTTCGGTCACCCCGAGGTGTACATCATCGCCCTGCCGTTCTTCGGTATCGTCTCCGAGATCTTCCCGGTCTTCAGCCGCAAGCCGATCTTCGGTTACAAGGGTCTGGTCTTCGCAACGATCGCGATTGCCGCACTGTCCGCCTCCGTGTGGGCTCACCACATGTACGTGACCGGCGCCGTCATGCTTCCGTTCTTCGGCTTCATGACCATGCTGATCGCGGTTCCGACCGGTGTGAAGTTCTTCAACTGGATCGGTACCCTGTGGCGCGGTTCGATTACCTTCGAAACCCCGATGCTCTGGAGTATTGGCTTCATGATCACCTTCCTCTTCGGTGGTCTGACCGGTATTATCCTCTCGGCTCCGGCACTTGACTTCCATGTCTCCGACTCCTACTTCGTGGTTGCTCACTTCCACTACGTGGTCTTCGGTACCGTGGTCTTCGCAATGTTCGCTGGCTTCTACTTCTGGTGGCCCAAGTGGACCGGCCGGATGCTCAACGAGCGCCTGGGCAAGATCCACTTCTGGTTGCTGTTCATCGGCTTCCACGGCACCTTCCTGATCCAGCACTGGCTGGGCGTTATGGGTATGCCACGTCGTTACGCCGACTACATGCCGGAAGATGGCTTCACCACCATGAACCAGGTATCGACCGTCTTCGCCTTCATCCTGGGCATGTCGCTGATTCCGTTCTTCTGGAACGTTTGGATCACCGCACGTAGCGCCAAGAAGGTTGAAGTTGACGATCCGTGGGGCTTCGGTGCTTCGCTGGAGTGGGCAACTTCTTGCCCGCCGCCACGCCACAACTTCCACTCGATTCCGCGTATTCGTTCCGAGCGCCCTGCGCTGGATCTGCACCACCCGGAATTGTCTGGCCGCGCAACCCCATCCGCACCGGCCGCCAAGATCTTTGGCCCGGCTGATCAGAAGGACGTGTAACGGTGAAAATCGAATCCTGGATCTTCTTGGGTGGAGTCTTCTTCTTCGCACCGGTAGCGGTCGTGTATGGCTACATGACCAACTGGAGCGAGTGGGTTGGCGTACTGGCCCTGCTGATGCTGGTGGGCCTGTCCGCCATGGTTGGTTGGTACCTGCTGTTCACCGCTAAGCGCGTTGGTGCTCGTCCCGAGGACCGCCTCGATGGCGAAATCCACGAGAACGCCGGCGAGATTGGCATGTTCTCCCCGTGGAGCTGGTGGCCGCTGGTGTTGGCCGCAGCCGCTGCGATCTCCTTCCTCGGCCTGGCCGTGGGTTGGTGGGTCTTCTACATCGGCGCTGGCCTGGCCATCGTCGGTGTGACCGGCTGGGTCTACGAGTACAGCCGTGGCGATCACGCCCACTAAGTAAATTCCGGTAACGGGGTGGCAAGATAGTTCTTGCCACCCCGTTTCGGCATTTAACGCACTACGACAAGTCAGGTAAATCATGCGGCATGTACCTCAGCCACCGGTCACCGAAGGACTGGATCCGGAGAGTCCTCTGAGCAAGTACAAGCAGATCCGCGAGATCCTGAAAACGCATGCTCGTGAGGCCTGCCAGCCCGGATACCGGCTACCACCCGAACGTGAGCTGTCCGAGCACTTTGGCGTGGCCCGCAAGACCATTCGCCATGCCATTGACGCACTTGTCGACGAGCAGGTGCTCAAGCGCGTCGTGGGGATCGGGACCTTCGTGGTGCCCGAAAAGATGGACCTCCGCGTCCGGCTACACTCCTACAGCGAAGACATGATGCGTCGTGGCATGGTGCCGGATGCACATGTGTTGAAGTTCGACACCATCAAGGCGTCCGGGCACTTGGCCGCTCAGTTGATGATCGAAGAGGGACAGCCCGTCGTACGCTTCAAGCGCCTCCTGCTGGCCGATGGCACACCCATGAGCCTTGACGAGAACTATATGCCCGCCGACCTCGTGCCGGGCTTTATCGACGGCCCTCCGCCATCCAAGCTTTATCAGGCCCTTCATGAGCGTTATGGCCTGTTGCTGGAATGGGGTGAGGATCAGGTCGAGAGTCGCGCAGCTAGCCACAGCCAGGCCGATCTGTTGGGTGTTGAGCCAGGTTTCCCCTTGCTGCAGATCACTCGTTACGCCTACATCGGCGAACGGCTGGCCGACTATTCCGTCTCGCTGTATCGTTCGGATCGCTATAAGCTCTTTGTGCCGCTACAGCGCCTCGGAACCGGTACGCCACGCTACTCGGACACCTTCTAACCTTCTGCACCCCGTAGAGAGCCATCTAGAGCCTCTGGGCACGGGGGAGTAGGTCCTTCTGGCGTCGACCTATCTCGACAGCCGCTCGTGAGACTTCACAAACTGCCACGGGCACCAACGAGTGGGTGGTGCGCTGGTGTCTCCACGTACTTCTCGTATCGAGCGGCGGTAGGCAATGAGACTCCGGGGCGCGCGAGAAAGCCTAGGGCATCCCAAATCGCTCTCATGAGAGGCTAGCGGTATGACAGAGCGTAAATTTGCCGAGTATCACTGGGAGCATCTCGAACGCGGCAGCACATTGGTGATTACGTTGAGCCGACCGGCCAACGTTCGCCTCATGGATCCCGAAAATTTCGCGGCTTTCGAAGATGGCGTCGAATACAGCGCGCGGGAATCAGTCGCCCGAAAAGCGCCCTACCGACTACGAGTACCCAGCTCTGGACCTTGGTTTCTCGTTATTGATCTCGAAGGCCTTAGCGGGCCACTGGTGCGCCACTCGGTCGATGTCGAGCACCGGGCACGTCCTTCGCAGAGGCTCTAGTCGCTACACTCCCGGTTGCGTGGCGACCTCTAAGTAACCATGACGGCGTCAGAGGACCCGTAAACGGCTCCACGGAGGACCTGAAACGTTTCTGTAGGCGAGAGTCGGGCTCGGTTGGCGTCAGCGGTAGCGGAACGCGAACTCGGAGGCGGGTTGCGCAACCACGGATCGACACCTTTCAAACCGACGTGCGACTCTGAATCACGTCCAGAGCATACAAAAGAGGGACCCGCAATGCGGGTCCCTCTCTTTGTGACTAATGCGGTGAGAGCTTAGCTCTCGAGCGACTCAGACTTCTTGTCGCCCTCGACCTCGTGGTGGCCGTGTGCCGCGTGAGCGGCTTCCAGCTCGGACGGGGTCACCGGAGCAACACGATCTTCGAAGAAGAACTTCGAGATCTTCGCGCGACGCTTCTCCTTGCGGGAGATGTGGCCGGCTGCATCTGGTTCTGCCGGGATGTACTGACGATCGTTGAAGTTCGTCAGCACGTAACGGCGGTACACGTCGACCTGCTCGTGCTTCTCCGAGAAGCCGCCCTCCGGCGACATCTCAATGATGCCAGCCTCGCGGCCGTGCAGCACGATCTCGCGGTCCTTGCGCTGCAGCGACAGGCAAATACGGCGGGTCAGGAAGAACGCAACCACTGGACCAAGGAAGAACAGCGTACGCAACCAGTAGGTGACATCGTTCAGCGACACATGGAAGTGCGTCGCGATCAAGTCGGAGGATGCGGCAGCCCACATGACCGAGTAGAACACCACACCAGCAGCGCCAACGGCGGTGCGGAACGGGGCGTTACGCGGACGATCCAGCAGGTGGTGCTCGCGGTTGTCCTTGGTGACCCAACGCTCGATCCACGGCCAAGCAAACATCACTGCGAACAAGGCACCGGCCGGAACCAGCGCGGGGAGCAACACGTTCAGGACCAGGGTGTTGTCACCCCACGGGAACGGAATAACCCATTCGAAGCTGAAGTTACCCAAGACACCTGGCATCAGACGCAGGGCGCCATCGACGAAGCCGATGTACCAGTCAGGCTGGGTACCGGCCGACACCGGCGACGGGTCGTAAGGGCCGTAGTTCCACACCGGGTTGATCTGGAACAGACCGGAGATCAGCGCGATGATGCCGAAGACGATGAAGAAGAAGCCACCGGCCTTCGCTGCGTACACCGGACCAACCGGGAAACCGACAACGTTGTTGTTGGTGCGGCCCGGGCCGGGGTACTGGGTGTGCTTGTGCACGACAACCATGAACAGGTGGATGGCAACCATCAGCAGGATCATGGCCGGAACGATCATGATGTGCAGCGAGTAGAGACGTGGAATCACGTGCTCGCCCGGGAACTCCCCACCGAAGAAGAACATCGACAGGTAGGTACCGACGATCGGCAGGGCCTTCATAACGCCATCGATAATGCGCAGACCGTTACCGGACAGCAGATCATCAGGCAGCGAGTAGCCGGTGAAGCCGGCAGCCAGACCCAGGATGAGCAGGACGCCACCGACGATCCAGTTCAGTTCGCGCGGGCGGCGGAAGGCGCCGGTGAAGAAGACACGCAGCATGTGGACGGACACCGATGCGACAAACAGCAGCGCCGACCAGTGGTGGACCTGGCGCATGAACAGACCGCCGCGAACATCAAAGGAGATGTCCAGGGTCGAGGCCATGGCGGTGGACATGCCAACGCCCTTCATCGGCACGTAGCTACCGTTGTAGGTGACGTGAGCCATCGAAGGATCGAAGAAGAAGGTCAGGAAGGTGCCCGAGAGCAGCAGCAGTACGAAGGTGTACAGCGCTACTTCACCGAACATGAAGGACCAGTGATCCGGGAAGATCTTCCGGCCGAATTCCTTGACCATTGCGGACCCGCCAACGCGGGAGTCCACGAAGTCGGCAATGCGACCGGTCTTGGTTGCTGCCGTGTACTCAGTGGTATTTGCGGCCATGATTAACCACGCTCCCAGTAGCTCGGGCCAACCGGCTCATGGAAGTCGCTCTTGGCTACCAGGTAACCCTCGGCGTCAACCTCGATCGGCAACTGCGGAAGTGCGTGACCTGCCGGACCGAAGACAACCTTGCACTCGTTGGCGAGGTCGAAGGTCGACTGGTGGCACGGGCACAGCAGGTGGTGGGTGTGCTGCTCGTAAAGTGCAATCGGGCAACCCACGTGAGTGCAAATCTTGGAGTAAGCGACGATACCGTCAACGTTCCAGTCCTCGCGACCGGGGGAGACGTTCATCTCCTTCGGGTCCATGCGCATCAACAGAACGACGGCCTTAGCCTTTTCGTTCAGCGGCTGCTCGGCTTCGTTCAGACCCTCAGGAATAACGTGGAAGGCCGAACCGATCTGAACATCTGCGGCCTTGATCGGGGTTCCCGATGGGTCGCGAGTCAGACGCACGCCGGTGTCCCACATGGTGTGACGCAGGCTGTCGATCATCTCGCTAGCGGTGTTACCGGTGCGGTCAAGATCGCGGAACATGAAGATCGCCGGAATCGGAGCCAATGCAATGGCACCGATCAGGGTATTGCGGATCAGCGGACGGCGCTTGATGCCCGACTCATCGAGAACGGTGTCGATGATCTCCTGAGCATCCTTGCGGTCTGCTTCCGAACGGATTTCGTGACGCTCTTCCACCAGCTCGTGGTCCGGCATCAGGGTCTTAGCCCAGTGCACAATGCCGACACCGATGCCGAGCATGGCAAAGGCGGTACCAAGGCCCAACGCGGCGTTCTGCACACGCAACTCGGCGAAGCTCATATCGCCCAGCTGACCCAGCACAAAGTAGGCAACGAAGAAGAACAGCGTGCCGATGATGGAGATGGTAAATAGCAGCGCTACCTGGCGCTCGTGTCGCTTGGCTGCGCGCGGATCGCGATCTGCGAGACGCGGACGGTGTGGGGGTAGGCCCGGATCCGGGAAACGGTCCTGAGCCACATCGTCAGCCTTAGCAACGGTGCCCGAGTCTTCGGGACTGCCGTGACTATGGTCGCCCATGTTTCTCTCTCATCCTTCTCTTAGGAATTTTCGTACGTAGTGATGTCGCGGCTCTAACACCGCGGGCGCCTTAGGAAGGACGCGAGGTCAGCCAGATGGTGAAGGCGATAACGATTCCCAGACCAGCGGTCCAGATAAACAGACCCTCAGCCACAGGACCCAAGGAACCCAATGCGGCACCACCGGCGGAACCATTAGCTTCAATGGTCTTCAGGAAGGTGATCACGTCACGCTTCTCGGTCGGGGTGATGTTCGAGTCGTTGAACACCGGCATGTTCTGCGGGCCGGTCGCCATGGCTTCGTAAATGTGCTTCTCTTCGACACCAGTTAGCGTCGGCGCGAACTTACCGCGGGTCAACGCACCACCAGCAGCGGCAGCGTTGTGGCACATGGCGCAGTTCACGCGGAAGACGGTGCCACCGTGTGCAGCGTCGCCCTCGGAAGTGTCGAGGTACTGCTCGTCGGGGATGGCCGGGCCGGCTCCGAGGCTAGCTACGTAAGCAGCCAACTGGGAGATCTGCTCGTCGTCGAACTGAACCGGCTTGACCTGAGCCTGTGGGCCCTGCATCTGCATCGGCATACGGCCGGTGCCGACCTGGAAGTCAACGGCTGCGGCACCAACGCCGATCAGCGACGGACCATCGTTGGTCCCTTCGGCGTTCTTGCCGTGGCAAGTGGCACAGTTGGCAACGAAGAGCTTGCCGCCTTCCTCAATATCGCTCTGCGAAGCGGTGCTAGTTTCCGCCGCCTTCGCTTCCTGGATATTTCCCGCTGCGGTGTAGAGACTGCCGGTGATAAGCAATCCGAACAACAGCAGAGCCACAGCGGCGAGCGGGTGGCGGCGCTTTTTGGAAAGAGCCTTCACTTGCTGGTTCCTCACTTTGTCTTGGTGTGGTGTTGCCCTACTTCTATGGAGGCAACCGATGAATATTTGTTGCCTACTTCAAGAAGTAGATGATCACGAACAGCGCGATCCACACGACGTCAACGAAGTGCCAGTAGTAGGACACAACGATGCCGCCGGTTGCCTCGAAGTGACCGAACTTCTTGGCGAGCATGGCACGGCCAATGATCAGCAAGAAGGCGATAAGGCCACCGAGCACGTGCATGCCGTGGAAGCCGGTGGTCATGTAGAAGGCAGAACCGTAGGAGTTCGAGTTCAGGGCAATACCGTGGTGAACCAGTTCGGTGTATTCATAGGCCTGCACGGCAACAAAGATCGCGCCAAGGATGAAGGTGAGAATGAACCATTCGATCATTCCCCATTCCTTAACGTTGAAGACGCCGCCACTACGGCGGGCCTTGAACTCTTCGGCGCGGAAAACGCCAAGCTGGCAGCTGAAGGAGCTGGACACCAGGATGATGGTGTTGATCAGCGCGAACGGTACGTTCAACTTCGCGGTTTCAGTCGCCCACATTTCTGGGGCGGCCGCACGAAGGCTGAAATACATGGCAAAAAGCGCGGCGAAGAACATGAGCTCGCTCGAGAGCCATACCATCGTTCCCACCGACACCATGTTTGGGCGGTTCGGCGCATGGTGCGCCGTCGTATTTGGGGCATGAGTCGCAGTTGTCACACTGACATTATGTCTCTAAACGGCCTACATATACCAATGCAAAACCGGCGTGACAGAGGTTTTCTACGCCACATAGAGCCCAGAGCCGCGGAAACACGGGGAAGTTGGCTCGAAAGTCTTTCTACAATTCGTAGAGCGCCTTACGGCGCGTCATACTCCCGCACCACTTAGGCAACGAATTTGTTACCTATTTCCGGGTGTTTTCAGGTGACCTGCGCCCTAGATTTTTCCTTCGTGACACGCAATGAAGTGGAAGCGTAGCCCATGCCCTCGATACGCTTACAACGTGTCAACGACAGCTCAAAATGAAAAGTTCCCAACCTGGCCAAACCTTTTGTCGGCCGTGATTTCCGGCCGGGATCTCACGCGCGCGGAGGCCGCTTGGGCAATGGGCCAAATCATGACCGGGCAAGCCAGCGATGTACAGATCGCAGGTCTACTGGTCGGACTGCGCTCCAAGGGCGAGACGGTTGATGAATTGACCGGTCTGGTCGACTCCATGGTCGAGAACGCAAGACCCTTGTACATCGAAGAACAAACTCTAGACATTGTAGGCACCGGCGGCGACCGGCAGAACACCGTGAATATTTCGACGATGTCCACGCTGGTCTGCGCCGGAGCCGGCATCAAGATCGTTAAACACGGCAATCGAGCATCTTCGTCGTCGTCCGGGTCCGCCGATGTCCTCGAGGCGCTCAATGTACGGCTCGATGTACCCGTCGAGCGGCTATCGGAAGTATTTGACGAGGTGGGCATCGCCTTTTGCTTCGCGAACGTATTTCATCCCTCGATGCGACACGTTGCCGGCGCCCGCAGGGAACTGCGAGTTCCGACCGCCTTTAACTTCATGGGACCACTGACAAATCCGGCACTTCCCAACGCCTCAGCCATTGGCTGCTCCGACCTGCGCATGGCGCCCATCATGGCCGGCGTTCTGGCCCAGCGCGGTGTCCGCGGTCTTGTGTTCCGGGGTGACGACGGACTTGATGAAATGACGACTACAGCGGCCAACCGTGTCTGGGAAGTGCGCAACGGGAAGGTCGAAGAATTCACCTTTGATGCGCGTGACATTGGCCTTGAGCGGGCAACGCTCGATGACTTGTGCGGGGGAGAAGCCGCAGCAAACGCCCAGGTAGTTCGGGATATTGTTCAGGGCGCCCAGGGCCCGGTCCGCGACGCCGTACTACTGAACTCTGCCGCCGGCATCGTCGCGTTTGAAGATTCCGCGGACCAACCATTCCAGCAACGAATGGAATCGGCCTTGGAGCGCGCGGCACATTCAATCGACTCCGGCGCCGCAGGCGAAACGCTACAACGGTGGGCCAATAGCACCACTCGAATCGTCGGATAGCACGCCGTGCACAGGCAACGGGGGCGGAACATCATTTGATGTTCCGCCCCCGTGATTCTGCACCTAAAGACTAGTCGTCAAGACCCAGCGAGAAGGCTGCCTCCAGGTCATGAGCTGAATACGCGCGGAAGGCAATATGCGTCTGAGTGCCGCGAATTCCGGGGATCTTTGAGAGCTTGTTGGCAATCACTTCGGCCAGATCTTCGTGCCGGGTTACGCGCGCCACGGCAATAAGGTCCCAGTCGCCAGCGACTGAGTAGACCTCGCTGATCCCCTCGATCTCCGAAATTTGTTGCGCACACTCGGGAATACTGTCGGTGGCGGTCTGGATCATCACGAATGCGGTGACCACTATGGGTACCTCCAAGGTCTCTCTTCGGGCAATTTTCCTTTGATCACGAGTCTAGTCCAGCGGATTGGCGCACAGAAAGCACAAAGCTTTAAGTGCGTAGCACACGATACAAATTTAAAACCTTGTACTTTCGAATACAAAGTTATAACCTTGTTCCATGATCGTCTTGACTATCGACCAGCGTCACTCGCGTAGCTCGGAAGATAAGGTTGCCGAGTTAATAGATCGCGCTAACTCTACGGTGTCACACATTCGGCCCTTTCAGCGGACCGCCGGCGATGAAGTTCAGGCCGTGCTCGACAATTCACTTGAAGCGGTGCGTCTTGCCGTCATGCTTGCAGCATCCGGCGACTGGAGCGTAGGGCTAGGATATGGCTCAGTTGAAGAACCGCTACCCAGCGAAACACGTGCCGGGCGTGGTCTTGCTTTTGAGTACGCGCGAGAAGCTGTGGAACGCGCCAAACATTCCTCTGGACACCTCGCCGTGGCAGGGGCAACGGGGGAGTCGGAGCGTCTCGAAGTCGAACTTCAGCTACTGTCGAATATCGTCGCGAAACGCCGCTCGACAGCATGGGAGGCCGGTACCTTGTTGGACCAGGGCTATACCCAAGCCGAAGCGGCCGAGAAACTAGGCATCAGTCAACAGGCCGTGTCTTCGCGTGTGGCGGCCGCCCTGTGGTTCGAATGTCAGCGACTTATGGAGCACGCAGCCACAGCACTGGACGAAGAACTTAAGAAGCTAGAAAAGGAATAAGGAATGCTCGTTCTGTCGTTCATCGCACTTGTTCTAGGCACAGCCGCTGGTGGCGGGGCCTTCGCCCTTGAGGCGCCAAAACGCCTGCGCCTCAAAAGGCTTCTTACCGTGCTTGCTTTGGCTCTAGGCGCGCTCAGTGGCATCTTTGCAATTATCGGAGGTGCGACGTCGGGGGAGCAGGGCCAGTCGTGGATGCCAGCTCCGTGGATTATCGCCATGACGGGGCTCTATGCGGTTTTATGCGGTGGACCGTTCACCGAAGCCGTTTTTGCTCGCGCACGTACCGAACATGCTGGCGAAACTGACAGAGACCCATCGCCGCTGAAGGGAGGACTCTGGATCGGCCTTCTCGAACGTACGGCCATCATCGTTTCCCTGTGGGCAGGCTGGCCCGAAGGAATCGCGGTCGTCATGGCCATCAAGGGACTCGGTCGCTTCGCTGAACTGAAGGACACCGTTGCCGCCGAGCAATTTATCCTAGGTACTTTTTCAAGCGGACTCACCGCGCTTGCTGGTTACGGACTAGGCGTTGCCCTGCTGGGTCAGCCGCTTGTGCAGTAATTTGGTCAGCACACGGCGACCGAGCAAGAACACACCGAGCACAATGGTGGCAATGATAATAAAAGGAACCGCTGCTGTGCTTCCGAATAGCAGACGCAAGGCAATACCGAAGGCAACCGTGCCGATCCAGACGAGGACGCCGGCGGGCCAGATCTTGTTGATGCTGAGCCATGGCCGTGAAAGCAACGCCATAACTAGGTAAGCCATGAGGAATGGGGCAGCAGTCTCTAGAATTCCAGCGAGGGATAGTCCATGTTCATGTTCGCGTCGGCCGAGCGCCGCGAACAGAACAATGAGTACTAGGTCAATAACGAGGTAGGTAATCCAACGCGCGGGCTTCTCAGACATACTCTCCATCGTAGTCCACCAGGTGTCAGAGAGTTCTTGAATGGATAGTCACCATGTAGTCAGCACACGAGCGGCGCGTTAGGCTTCGAGCAGGGCACTCGAGAGCTCTATCGTCAGACAGGTCATACCAGATGATGTCGACGACCTGTTCAGCCTTGCGGGAGAATTTAGCGGGGGACTGGACCTAAGCTTGAGCGAATTCAAGACGCGACTTCGCGCCACGATTCAGGATGATCAATGGCTACTTGGGGTCATTGGCACAGGTCCATCGCTTGGTGGATATCT
This sequence comes from Glutamicibacter endophyticus, assembly GCF_048457885.1. Taxonomy (NCBI): domain Bacteria; kingdom Bacillati; phylum Actinomycetota; class Actinomycetes; order Micrococcales; family Micrococcaceae; genus Glutamicibacter; species Glutamicibacter endophyticus. Next base: position 1,794,635 of record NZ_CP174200.1, on the reverse strand, counting down.
TTTAGCGCAAGACTATGGATCGACGTTCCGTACGACGTTCAGCGTGGGCCGGATACATGGTCTCTATGTGCGAGGGACGGTCCGACATCAAGGTCTGGGCCGGGCGCTCGTCGAATATGCAATCGAGTGGGCCTATAACAGAGCCCATCCCATGATCCTTGACTGGCAAGCTAGACCAGAATCCATATCGTTCTACGAATCCATGGGTTTCGTCGCAGACTACGTCGGCGGCTTTCCTAGCTATCCTGGGTTCTCCGTAGATTCTCGTAAGCCGCGTACAAATCGGGCTCGTCGCGAATAATTGTCATAAGCATTAGCGCGCCGGGGTAGGGCAAAGAATCCACTACTTTACATAATGTAGATTATCGGCTCTTTGATGCCCTGCTGATAATCAGGGGTTTGAGCTAGTTGGTATCTGGCTACGAGGCATCATCGAGCTCCATGCGCAGACGACGGCGTGCCATGTCTACGACGCTCTCAATGAAGTCTCGCAGCTGGTCGTCGTGCAGTTCGTAGATCACGTGCCGTCCATCTTTGTGCGAACGCAGAACTCCAGCTGTTCGTAAGCGAGTCATTAGTTGGCTGGCTACGTTGGTGCTCACGCCGCATTGCTGGGCTAAGTCGCTAAGCGTGCATTCACCTTGGCACAGCGCCCAGAGCATCTGTAGGCGCATCGGATCTGACAACGTACCCAATATGCCGGAAGCCATCTCAAGCTCGTCGCTAGCGAGGAATTGCATCTCGGCACCGTTGTTACCCTGCGTCATGATCATCACGCCCCGTATCACCGTTGACCGTTTATTCCGGAGGCACCGCTTGGGGCCTGAGGATGCTTCCCATTATGAGCGCCTCGCCACGGAATGCAACCATTGCGGCACTTCCCCGTCGCTGACACGGTGAAACTTATTACTTTACATAATATGCGTCGGTGTGGTGTTCGCCCTGAAATCAGAAATACTAGATCTATGAGCAGTCAATCCTCGAGGTCATCCCAGCTTCGCGATCAGGTCGAACGCCTGGTCTCCGAAGCTACCGACGATATTGTGCCCATCGTGCAATTAGGGCATCCAGCGCTTCGCCAGAACGCCGAGCCTTACGACGGCCAGCTACCCGATGACCTACTGAGCGAATTTCTCCGCGTCATGCGTCACACGATGCACCACGCCCCAGGTGTCGGTCTCGCCGCTCCCCAAGTTGGTATATCCCTGCAGATTGCGGTGCTAGAAGACCAGTACACACTTGATCCAGCCATCGCCGCGGACCGGGAACGCGAACCGTTGGAGTACCTCGAAATCTTTAATCCGTCGTACTCCCCGGCGGGTGATCGCACCGCCAGCTTCTTTGAAGGTTGTCTGTCGTTTACCGGCTTTCAGGCCGTAGTCACGCGTCCGGCCGACATCGAAACGTCGTTTAGCGATGCCTCTGGCACCAAGATCCAGCGATCCTTCAGTGGCTGGCAAGCACGAATTTTCCAGCATGAGACCGATCATTTGGCCGGCACCGTCTACATCGACTGTGCCGAGACACGCTCACTGATCGGGCAAGGCGAACTGTCGCGTTACCCGGGTCTACATGTCGATGCTGCACGCAAGGTTCTGGGCTTCTAGGTGCGCGCAACGATTGATATCTACTGTCCGATCTGCCAGACGGAACTCCACATTCTGGAAGGTTCGCGAGCCACGTTGGCCTGCGATGCGAACCATCGTTTCGATCCAGCTAAGCAGGGATACTACAACTTCCTCACCGGGGCTGGCACCAAATTCCTCGAGGATACTGCGCCCATGGTGGCCGCCCGTGAACGATTCCAGGCCACCGGGCACTACTCCCCCTTGGCTCAGGAATTGATCGAGCGTGCGCGTGCGATTCCGGCGTCGCCGCCTAGCAATATTGTGGATGCCGGCGCCGGCACCGGCTATTACCTCGGTGAAATCCTCCAGGCCAACGCCTTGCCCGAGGCTTCGGCCTTGGCGCTAGATATCTCGCGCTACGCCATGCGACGCGCCGCGAAGCTTCCGAAGACCACGGCCGTCGTCTGGGATCTCTGGCGTCGTCTTCCGGCCGCGGATGGCTCGTGCGACCTTGTACTGAACTGTTTCGCCCCGCACAACCCCGCGGAGTTCGCCCGCGTTTTGCGACCCACGGGACGCTGCATCGTGGTCACCGGTCTGCCCGATCATCTTCAAGAGGTCCGCGAACCCCTGGGCATGCTCGGCATTGGCGGCAACAAACGCGACCAGTTGTTGGAGAAGTTCTCACCCGCCGGCCTCGAGCTGCTCGATGAGAAGCACCTCCGCCACGAATTTTCCGCTAGCCCACAACAACTGGCAGACCTGGCATTCATGGGACCGGCAGGGCACCATCAAGCGTTGTCCGACCTTGAGCAGATCGCCGCCGGATTGGGCCCGCAAACCGTCACCGCGGCCTTCGGCATTTATGTATTCGGGCATCGTTCGTGAAATATACGCCCAAATAGGTACGCGGTTTCGCGTATTCGTGCGGCAGAATAGGACGCAAAGCCACATCGGTGGCATAGCACGTCCCTGATTGAAGGTGGAGGCCATGACAGCGGCTGAATGGATCATAAATAACGCATGGATTGTGTGGCTTGCGCTCTTTTTACTGCTGGCCATTATCGAGATGATCTCGCTGGATCTTTACTTCATCATGCTCGGCGTCGGAGCGCTCGGCGGTGTCGTTACCGCCCTACTCAACGGGGAAATCTGGTTGCAAGTCGTGATCTTCGGCGTGGTTTCGCTGTTGATGATCTTGTTTATCAGGCCCATTGCCGTGCGGCACTTACGTAAATCCCCGGACGGATTCCGAACCAACGTCGATCGTTTGATCGGCAAGGACGCACTGGTTTTGGAGCCAACCTCGCGCATCTCCGGTAGCGCAAAAATAGTCGGGGAAATTTGGACCGCCCGTGCTGAAGCCAATGCCCCGGTGATGAATCCGGGCAGTTACGCCGTAGTGGCCCGCATCGAAGGTGCTACGGCCTACCTCGTACCGGCGCCCACCGAAGAAATCTAGAACGACTACAGACCATAACTATCACCCAGCACATGGAAAGAGGTAACGAGCATGCCAGATAACTTTGGCTTGACGATCGTGCTCATTGTCCTGGCGATCTTCGTGATCGTAGTGTTGCTCCGTAGCGTCCGTATCGTGCCGCAGGCACGTGCTGGCATTGTGGAACGACTAGGCAAATATAACCGCACGCTCAACCCCGGATTGACACTGCTGATCCCCTTCGTGGATCGACTGCTGCCGATGCTGGACCTCCGCGAACAGGTCGTATCCTTCCCGCCACAGCCGGTGATCACCGAGGATAACCTGGTGGTCTCCATCGACACCGTGGTCTACTTCCAGATCACCGAGCCTCGCGCTGCGACCTATGAAATCGCCAACTACATTCAAGCTGTCGAACAGCTGACCACCACCACCTTGCGTAACGTGGTCGGTGGACTGAACCTGGAAGAGGCTCTGACCAGCCGCGACCAGATCAACGGTCAGCTGCGCGGCGTGCTCGATGAGGCCACCGGCAAGTGGGGCATCCGCGTCTCTCGCGTGGAGCTCAAGGCGATTGATCCTCCAATGTCCATCCAGGACTCGATGGAGAAGCAGATGCGCGCCGAGCGTGATCGTCGTGCGGCCATCCTGACCGCCGAGGGTACCAAGCAGTCCGATATTCTCACCGCCGAAGGTGAACGCCAGGCCGCGATCCTCAAGGCCGAAGGCGATGCTCAGGCCTCGATCCTGCGTGCAGACGGTGAAGCCCAGGCGATTCAGAAGGTGTTCGACGCGATCCATGCTGGTCGTCCCGACTCCGAGCTGCTGGCCTACCAGTACCTGCAGACGCTCCCGAAGCTGGCCGATGGTTCGAGCAACAAGCTCTGGATCATCCCCAGCGAGTTGGGTGAGGCGCTCAAGGGCATTGGCGGCGCATTGGGTGGCCCGTTGGCCAACCAGCCCGATGCCGGCTCCCCCTCCGGCACCCACAAGGCCGAGGAGATCTAAGTCTCGTTCATCTTCGAACCGAGCTAGCTAAGTGGCGGTGCGCCCCGAACGGTGCACCGCCACTTACGCGTATAATAAATGTTTTGACGTGTCAGGGTGCAGCGGAATGTTTCCCCGCTGCCATGCGTTGACACTATAGCCACTACGTCGAACCATCGCGGAGGAAAAACATGAGCGATCGCAGCCTTCGAGGCATGCGCCTGGGTGCACAGAGCATGGAATCCGAGGCAGGTGTCGAGCCCGCTGCCCGTCAGCGTGTGGAATACCGCTGCGAGGACGGCGAACGCGTCTTCGTAGTCTTCGCGGCCGAGGCCGAGGTGCCCGCCACGTGGACCACTAAGACCGGCAAGGAAGCCCACCTGGTGCATGGTGAGGCCAAGGCCGACGAGGAATCCACGGATAAGCCGATCCGTACCCACTGGGATATGCTCCTCGAGCGTCGCAGCGAGGAAGAGCTCGAGAAGATCCTTGCCGACCGGCTAACCCAGCTACGCGCATCGCGCGGCGAAGCGGTCTAAGCACCCGGCGACGTGCGGCCCGACCAGGGCCACTAACGCCAAAAGAGGGTTAAGCCTCAAAATGTGTGTATGGATCCGGCGTAACTTTTGTTGCTAGGCCCGTCCGGACCATCCTTTGCGCAGCCCGTTGCCGTCTTCCCAGCTGAAGTGCGCACCGTAGAGCTCGGGTCCAGGGTCGGGGTCAACGCTACCGATCGTTCGTGATGCGGCCTTCTGCCAGTGTTCGGGCCTGACGAAACTGTACGGATCCTTCGGGTCTTGCGTGTGCTGGTAGAGATGCCATTCCAGCAGGGTCATCGCGTGGTCGGCGCTCAGACCACGGTGGGCTCGGAGGATCTCTTTGATCGGGGCGTTCACCGCGCCTTCCAGAGGGCTGGTCGTGCGCGGTAACTCCTCGCGATCCTCGTGGTGGGTGTCCTCTAACCAGGTGAACAAGTGGCGTTCGCGGAGCAGCGAGTCGATCAGGTGCGCTGCTCGACGCAACCGCAGATGCGTGTACCACCAGGTCTGTCCCTGCTTTACGTGAGCTGGGCGCTGGCCGGTGACGTGCTTCGCGTAAGTCCTGGCCTTCAACGTGGCCTGGTGCATTGCGTGCCACTGATGAAATTGTTCCTCCCAGGCCACCGATTCGGTGAGCGTGCTGACCTTGGTGAGCGCCTTGACCAGGACTAATAGTTGCTGACCGGGCAGTGTGCGGGGGTGGCGTGTGAGGTGTTTATGGATGTTCTGGCGAATATGGAAGTAACAGCGCTGCACCCGAGTCTCGGGCCAGAGCTGTTTGATCACGCTGGCCAGCGGCCCGTTGCCATCAACGATGACGACCTGCGGGGCAGGGATGCGTTGCAGCAGCAAGGTCCACGACGCGGTCTTCTCCCGGTCGCAGAATTGCCAATCGGTGATGTGCCGACCGTTGTACGCGGTCAACACGCAGAACCCGTTGACGTAGGTGCCGTCGAGCATGAGGTACCGGTGGATTTCTCCGGTCGGTTCCAAGGTCGGGTGCACGCTCCAGCACCAAGCGGTGGTGCGCTGAAACGTGGCTCTGCTGGTTCCCCAGCGGGCCGCTGGCTGTTTGCCGGTGGCCCATTGATAGAAGGCGGTGAAGTGCTTGCGGGCGGTGATGTCTTCACGGCGTTGGGTGCTCGAAGCTCCGCAGTTCTTGCACCGCCAGCGGGTCCGGCCGGCGCTGGTTTTCCCGTTCTTGACCTGTTTGGTTCCGCATACACCGCAGCGGGGCTGGTTTTCAACTTTGACCACGGTACATGCTTTCAAAGCATGTACCGTGACTGTTGTTCCTAGTGGCGTGCGGGTTTAGCGGGTTTCTGTACACACATTTTGAGACTTAACCCCCAAAAGACCGGCGGTTGTCCCCCTGTTGGGGGCGCAACCGCCGGTCTTTTTCGTTGCTAGCTTGGGCTAGCGCGACTTCTTGGTCAACTTGTTCCAGCGGGCGCTAAGACCCCAGCGGGTGACGTTGAGCATGGCTTCCACGACGATATTGCCGCTCATCTTCGAATCCCCCAGTTCGCGCTCGACGAAGGTCACCGGTACCTCGGTGATCTTCTTGCCCAGCATGGCCACGCGGAAGGTCATATCGACCTGGAATCCGTAGCCGCGCGATTCGATGGCGTCAAAGTCGATGGCTTCAAGGGTGGAACGCTTGAAGGCCCGGTAGCCGGCGGTGATATCGCGTAGCGGCAGTCCGAGCATGGTGCGCGCGTAGAAGCTGCCACCACGGGAGATGATCTTGCGCAGTAGCGGCCAGTTCACCACTTCCCCACCCTTGACCCAGCGCGAGCCGATAACGAGGTCGGCGCCGGCCTCGCTGGCTTCCAGGAGGCGTGGGAGCTGCTCGGGCATATGCGAGCCATCGGCATCCATTTCGACCAGCACGTCGTAGTCGCGCTCGAGGGCCCAACGGAATCCGGCGATGTACGCGGCGCCCAGACCCTCCTTACCGGTGCGGTGCAACACGTGGATTGCCGAGTCCTCGGAGGCCATGTTCTCGGCCAGGTCCCCGGTGCCGTCTGGCGAGTTGTCATCGACGATCAAGACATCCGAGTCCGGCACCGCCTGACGCAGGCGTCCGACGGTAATGGGCAACGATTCAAGCTCGTTATAGGTCGGAATGATCGTAACGACGCGCACGCGGCGGCACCTTTCATGGTCTACAACATAGGACGATGGCCCCTAACGGGCCGACGGGGGTTACCCAAACCCACAGTATATCCACTCTCAGGGCCTAAGAGGTGTTCCGAACGCAGCGATCCCCGGTGACTTCGGCCCTATTTCTGTGCACCGCGAACGGCGTGAAATGTTATCTAATGTCACCGGGGATCGACTATCGAGTAGCACGCGGGTGCCGGAAGAGCTCCGGTTGCAACGTGCCGCTTCCCCCAAGCCTAGTGGCTACCCCACCGGTCCTGTCAACCAGAGAATGACCACCAATTTTCGATAAAACTACAGATCAAATCCTCGTTTATCGACCGTTTCAAAAACTTGGAAGATTGTCTAGACTATGGGCTTCGTCGCTGCAGGTAGCTGATCGTAAAGCGTTACACCTTCGCGAACGGTGCGTAGACACTGCGGGATTTCCTCGTCGAGCACCGGGAGCATCGGCGTTCCGGCACGGGCATCGGTGCTCCACGAGCTAATGCGTGTGTCGGGTGTCTGCACGGCCAATTCGGAGGCCGCCCAGATCGCGAAGGTCGCCGGCGCACCGATCAGCAGCTGCCCGGCCATGGGGTTCATCTCCCCCAGCGCCCGGTAGGCCGAGCGTGTTTGGGCAATGAACGCGGCACGCGCCGAGATGCGTCCTGCCGCATTATTCAGCTGCATCGCCGCGCGGACGTTCTTCCAGCCATCGACTTCACAGACCGGAGCATCGGAACCGATGACCAGCGGAATCCCGTCGGAAAGCAGCGCCGCAAGGTTGTTCATCGATTCGGCGCGGTCGCCAAGCCGCGTGGCGTACATGCCCTCGGGCTGTCCCCAGTAGGCATCGAATAAGGGCTGCGCGGACACGGTCAGGCCAAGGGCGAGCATCCGCTGGCGCTGCGCCGCATCGAGCATTTCGGCGTGCTCCACCACGTGGCGTCCGGCCTGTACCCGTCCGAGGCCTACCCGTTGTGCCGCGAGCTCAAATCCTTCGAGCAGCTCATCCATGGCCGAGTCACCGATCACATGAAAACCGGTGCGGATGCCAGCTTCGGCGCAAGCGACCACATGATCGGCGATCCGTGCGGAGGTGAGCATCAGCTCGCCGCGTTGCCCGGCGGCGTCGGCGTAGTCCGCACGTAGGTAGGCGGTGCGGCTGCCGAGGGAGCCATCGACACGCAGGTCCCCACCGAGCCCAAGTACACGCGGGGAATCAAACTGGGCCAGGACGCTCTGGGCTTCCGCGGCACTGGAGACGGCCTGACCCCAATAGGCGTAGACGGCCGGTAGCTGCGGGTCGGTGTCGCGCAGGAGCTGCTTGAGCTGCTCGGCTCCCTCAATGTGCGGAGCGGCCATTTCCACCACCGCGGCATAACCCTTGGCGGCATAGTGCTTCAGCGCCGTGTGCGCCGCACTGTCGGCCACCGGGTGGGCGGCCAGGACCGCGGCCCGCACGCGATCATGAGCCGCGCCCTGCACCAATCCCGGGCTCACGTCGTCCAGGCCCAGCTGCTCGAGCAGGTCCGCGTCCACCAAGGCGCTGTGCACGTCGCGACGCAGCAGGTAGCACCCGCGCCCGGCGGCCGCGACGGAAAGCTGCGCCGGCGTCGGTAGCCCATCCACGCTCCACTGGGTGTCATCCCAACCGTGGGCCATCACCGGGCCGGTGGCACCGGCGGCCAGCTCAGCCACGCGTTGCAACAGCTCCTCGGCACTACGCACCGATTCCAGCGAGCCGCCCTCGAGTTGCCGGCCGAGGCCGGCCAGATGCGTGTGAGCGTCAACGAAGGCGGGGGTGATCAGCGCTCCGGCGAGGTCGATCACCTCGCTAACGCGTTCGGCCTGGGCATCGGCGGCCTCCTCGGAGCCCAGCCATGCGATCGTCGCACCGTCGACCACCATGGCGGTGGCGAACGGGTCGGCCTGCGAGTAGATGGAGCCATTGCGGTACAGAATGGTGCTCATTGACCTGTTACCTTTCTACGTCGGTGGACACCGCGGTTAGTTCAGCACGTTCGAGTAGGCGATAACCCCGCGTTTGAGCAGATCCACGGCACGTGAAGAGTTCTTGACGAGCCGGGCGGGCAACTGCGGGTTCTGTGCGAACTGTTCGAGGGTGTCAATCACCTGTTTGGCCCAGCGCACGAAGTCGCCGGGAGCCATTTCGGTGCCGCGCAACGCGTTGTTCAGCGTTGCGCCCTTAGCCCATTTGAAAATCGGCCAAATGAGCCCTGATTCCGGTGGAGTGGTCGGCTCTAGACGCATTTCCTCTTCTAGGTCCGAGAGCTTCCCCCAAGCATTGATGGACAGGTGCCAAAGCTGGTTGAGCTTCTCCGTGGGCATTTTCGGGTCCGGTCGATCCGATTCCCGTCGGCCTTGGAAGACCAAGGAGGCCACCGCCGCGCACAACTCCTCCGGGCTCAACCCGTTGAGTTGGCCGGATTCCAGCACCTGGCTGATCAGCAGGTCGCGTTCCCCGTAAATGCGGCGCAGCCGACGACCGGCGTCGGTCATGGTGAACTCGTCACCCTCGCCGGGAAGCAGATACTCGAGACGCTCGAGCACCTGGCAGACCCGATCGAACTGCTGGGCGATGGTGTTCGTCCGGCCACGGATATTGCGCCGCAGCTTGTCGGTTTCCTTTTTCAGCTTCCAATAGCGGTCGGCCCAGCGCATATGCTCGGCACGATCATTACAACCGTGGCAGGGATGGTCCCGCAGGGCTTGTTCCAGCTGTTGCGCCTCGTTCAGGAAGCCCTCATCGCCGTAGTTGAAGCCCTGGGCGTCCAATCGCGGTGGACGGTGCTCGTAGATGGCATTGCGGAGTGCCGAGGCCAAGTCGCGGCGTTCCTTGGGTGTTTTGCCGGTAAAGGACTTAGGAACCTTGACGCGCGAGATGATCTCCAACGGTCCGTTGAGATCGGCCAGCGACAGGCGTCGCAGGCGTCCTTCCTCGGTGAGGATGGTGTGGCGTGGATCGTGCAGGGAGTCGTCGACGGCGATAATGACCGCCCGGCCCATCTTCCGGTTCCCCGATAGGTCCACCACATCGCCACGGATCACCGACGCCATGGACTTTTGGGCCGCATTGCGTCGTTCGACCCGGCGATTACGCGCGGCAAGCTTTTGCGCGGCGGCCAGTTCGCGCTGCAGCTTCACATACTCGGAGAAATCACCCAGATGGCAGGACATTGCCTTGCGGTAGCCTTCGAGGGATTCCTCGCGGCTACGCACCTGACGGGCCATACCGACCACCGAGTGGTCGGCCTGGTACTGCGCGAAGGAGGATTCGAGAATCGCTCGGGTCTGCTCGCGGCCGAACTGTGCCAGCAGGTTCGTGGACATGTTGTAGGTCGGACGGAACGAGGAGTGCAGCGGGTAGGTACGCTTCGAGGCCAGGCCCGCCAGTTCTTCGGGCTCCATCTCCGGATTCCACAACACGAGCGAATGGCCTTCGACGTCAATGCCGCGGCGGCCGGCTCGCCCGGTGAGCTGGGTGTACTCCCCCGGTGTAATCTGCACGTGGGTTTCGCCGTTGAACTTCACCAGCTTCTCCAGCACCACGGTGCGCGCTGGCATGTTCACGCCTAGGGCGAGCGTTTCGGTCGCGAAAACCACCTTGAGTAGATTGCGAGCGAACAGGTCTTCGACGATCTCCTTGAAGATCGGCAGCAGCCCGGCGTGGTGTGAGGCGATGCCGCGGAGCAAGCCATCGCGCCATGCCCAGTACTCCAAAACTTCCAGGTCTTCGCTGGGGATCTGGTGGGCCACGGCATCGAGCGCAGCAGAAATCTGCGCGGATTCTTCGTTGGTGGTCAATCGCAGGTCTGCGTAGGCGCATTGTTGCACCGCCATATCGCAGCCCTTGCGCGAGAAAATAAAGAAGATTGCCGGCAGCAGGCCATGGTGATCCAGTGAGCGGATAACCTCGGCGCGGCTCACCCTGCGCTGTCCGGCTCCGGCCGCGCGACGGGGCGGGCCGCCGCGTTTCCCGCGTGGCCCACGGGCCGGGGCACGAAGGTTCCGGGCGAGCTTGCGCAGTTCGGGATTGACCGTGGCATTCGGTGCTTGGGCGCCGGCGACCTCGTCGAAGGCGACATCTTCGGCAAAGAGATCCACGATCGATCCGCCGACCATCACGTGCTGGAACAGCGGGACGGGTCGGTGCTCGGAGACGACGATGTCGGTTTTGCCGCGCACCGTGTCGAGCCAGCCGCCAAATTCCTCAGCGTTCGAGACCGTGGCCGAGAGCGCGACCATCTGCACGTTCATCGGCAGATGGATGATGACCTCTTCCCAGACCGCGCCCCGGAATTTATCGGCCAGATAGTGCACTTCGTCCATGATCACGTAGCCCAGCCCGTCGAGGGTCGGCGAATCGGCGTACAGCATATTGCGCAGCACCTCGGTGGTCATAACCACAATCTGCGCTTCGCTATTGATCGAGGTATCCCCGGTGAGCAGACCGACGCGTTTGGCTCCGTAGCGGGTCACCAGTTCCGCGTACTTCTGGTTGCTCAGCGCCTTGATGGGGGTGGTGTAGAAGGCCTTGCGGTTCTCCCGTTGAGCCTGGAAGATCGCGTACTCGCCCACCACGGTTTTTCCGGCGCCGGTAGGCGCGGCGACCAGCACGGAGTGCCCGGCGGCCACACTACGGCAGGCCTCGGCTTGGAAATCGTCGAGATCGAAGGAAAGGCTGGCTCGAAAATCCGGCAGCGGCGTTTCCGCTTCCACCGCTCGGGCCTTAGATAACGCGTAGCGTTCGGCGGGTGAAGTCACCGGGGTCCTTTGCTCGGTTGGGTACTGATTACCACCTGGCACCGCACCGGTGTCGGCGGCGATTACTTGAGATCGTCGATTTCGCTATGGCCGGAGGCGGCCATCCGCTCGTTTTCGGCTTCCTGCGCCTTGAGCTTCTTGGCTCGTTTCTTGTCGTTGAGCACACAGAAAATGGTGGCCGCCGCGAAGGTCACGAAGAGCGGTCCGGCTAGCGCGAACATGGTAATCATATCGCCGCCCGGGGCAGCCATGGCCGCCACCAAAGCGATGAGGAACACCGTGATACGCCAGTTCTTCAGGATCAGCTTGGAGGAGAGCACCCCGACCATATTCAATCCGACCATCAGCACCGGAACCAGCATGGCCAACCCGAAGGCGAGCAATAACCGGAAAATAAAGGGCAGATACGTGTCGATCGTGAACAGCGTGTCGGAGTTCTCCGGCGCCAGGCCGATGAAGAACTTCAGTGCGAAGGGCAACACGAAGTAGGCCATGGCCACGCCGCCGAGGAACAGCGGCACGGCGACGGCGGCAAAGGCGTAGCCCAGTTTGCGCTCGTTGCTCTTCAGCCCCGGGACGATAAACGCCCAGATCTGGTAGATCCACACCGGGGAGGAGAGCACGAGACCGACGAAGAGAGCGACCTTGAGCAGGATGTCGAAGGGCGACATCACGGCGGTGAAGTTGACCGAACCACCGGCATCCTTCACCGGTTCGATGAGCAACGCCAGCAGGTCGTCGTAAACGAAGAAGCCTACGATCGTGCACAGGGCGAGGGCGATCAGCGACTTAAAGAGTCGATTTCGCGCCTCGATGAGATGCTCTTTGAGAGACATCCGCCCTTCGGCGTTTTTAGGTCGCTTAGGCCGCTTGGTTTTGTTGGTGTTCTTTGCCACGGATAAAGATTACGAGTTCTTCTTCTCGTCGTCGTTCTTAGGCTCAACGACCGAGCCGTCAATGGTCTCCGATGCTGCCGGATCGTCGTCCTTCATCTGGCGCACCTCGGACTTGAAGATGCGAAGCGACTGTCCCATCGACCGGGCCAAGCCCGGAAGCTTCGGCGCGCCGAAGAGCAGCAACGCCAACACAATAATGATGACTAGGTGCCATCCCTGCAAACCACCCATGTGGATTACCCCCTACTAATGTCTACTTAAAGTCTACGTCAAACAAGCCGAGGTCATTCATGTTCTGAGCTTGTCCCCGCTCACGTCGACGAGCCACTCGGCGTTCGCGTCGGGCCTCGATTCGCTCGGCCTTACCCTTTTCGAGTTTCTTGCGAATCTTCTTCGGATCACCATGGGTGGCCTTGGTACCCGAAGGGTAACGGCGGGTGCGCGGGGCGTACTCGACGACGGTGCCTTCAGCCGCGAGCTGCTCACCGAATTGGGTAGTGGCCGTCCCAAGATCGTCGAGGACCTTCATGAAGCGCCGGAAGAGCCACACCCCTGCCAGTACCACCAGTAGCAGGGTCGCCAAGATCAGCACCAGCCACAGCAGCACCCAAAACCACCAGGGAAGCATTCAATCAGTCCTTGTACATCGCTCGGGCACGGCTGAGCCACGCCTCAACTTTTTCCTTCGCATCCGCCGGGGACACGACCGCCAGTCTACCGCCTTCGCGGGCGATCAGCGGGGCGGCAACCAACGCGTCGGCGAACCGAATTTTCGCCAGGTACCCGCCGGCCACCCGGGCGGTAGACCACGCCACCGGCCGGTAGGCCTCGACGGCGGGCACCGCGTCTTCGGCCACGTACACCACCACCGATTCGTCATCGGCGCTGGAGGCGTACTGTGGGGTCATTGTGTCGGCCGGCTCATGACGCTCGGAAAGTTCGAAGCGCTCACCGAGCAGCTCGGCGCTGAGGATACGGTCCACCCGGAAGGTCAGGACGGCCTGTCGGGTGCGGCAGTAGCCCAGCACATAGTTCAAGGTGCCGTCTTCGATCATCCGCACCGGTTCGATCTCGCGCACCGCGTGAACCCCGGATTTGGCTGAATAGTAGTCGATGCGCAGCACGTGGTGCTGGGCTACCGCACGGTGCAGCAGTCCGAGCACATCGTGATCGCGAGCCTGGCTTAATGCGAACCCCAGTGCGCCGTTCCAGCCGTCGAATCGGGCCACCGCCTCATTGACTTTGGCCAGGGCCGACCCCAAGATCTGGTGATCGGCGAACTCCGGCACGCTGCGCAGGGCGTTAAGCCCGCCGAGCACGGCGATCGCTTCCATGGGGGCGAGCTTCTGCGGTTCACCCAGGAGCGCGGCGTTGGAGATCGAGATGGTCTCGGCGTCGTAGTCGCCATCGTTGACGTTGATCAGCTCGTTCGGGTAGCCGTAGGGCACGCCGCAGAGCGAAAGCATGGCCAGTTCGTCGGGAAGCTTAGAGGCCGGGATGTCGAAGCGCTCGCTTAGTTCGCGGGCCGAGACGTTGCCGTGGGCCACCACATACTGGATCAGCTCGATATTTCGCATCACCTGTTGCGCGGTACTGCCGCGGCCCGAGGGACGGCTCGGCCGGAATTTGATCTGCTGCACATCCAGTTGTTGCCCAATGTGATGCTGTGCCGTTGCGGCCGCGTCGAGCACCGCACACACCCGTTCCCGCAAGGAATCGGGGGCGAGCACCTCAACGGCAGGCCCATAGGAGGCTAAGTCTTGGGAGAAGGATTGTTCCCCGGCGTAGGGGATCTCTAGCAGATCCTGGGTTTCGGAGATGGCCCGGGCCCGCAAGGGGGTGGCCGAGTCCTCGAGCAGTTGCACGCGGGCCAGCACCGGTTGGGTGGCCGCATCGAATTGCAGTAGCACCTCGTTCATGTCGAAGTCGTCGGGGCGTGGATGATACGTCCCGTCGGTACCGGCCTTGCCACGGTTGACGATGGCGAATTTTCCTTCGACCCGCGCCAGCCGAAACACGCGGCGATCCGCGCGCGAGTGATCCCATCCGGTGAAGTACCAGTTGCCGTAACGTTGCCCGATCCCCCACAGATCTACCACCCGTCGGCTGGGCACATCGTTGCTATCGCGATAATCAAAACGCACGGTTCGGCGGTTGAACACGGCCAAGGCGCACTGCTTGAAGTTTGGTTCGTCCATGGACAGGCGCGGAAGCAGGTTGCCGGCCACCGGCGTGAGCACACCATCCACGGCCCCGGTGACGCGGGCGGCGGCATTGAGCCCAAGGCTCTGGAGCTTACTGTCCTTCCAGAGGGTGGCGGCCAGGGCGATCAGGCCGGTTTCGGCCGGGGAGAACTCCAACGGCGGCAATAGCCAGTCATCGCGGTCAATCCGGTAATAGGTGGTGTCATCCGCGGTTAGTTCGCTGATAACCCGCAACCCGAATTCGTTTCGGATTTCCTCCTTGAGCCGCTCAATGGCCTTCTCTTTGGCCTCGGCGCTCCCCTCGGGGTTGAGATAATTGCCGATGAACTCGGCGGTCACCTTGCCTCTGGTGGTGGCCATGGCATAGATCAGACTGGTCAGGCGCTCGGCCTTGCTGGCTTCATCACGGTGCTTCGTGCTCACATCCCCTACCCTAACGAAAAAATCCACCCGGGTTGTTAAAAAGTCGAGCGGCCGATTCGTGACTCACGAATCGGCCGCCTCACAGACCTAGGCTACTTGACGCCCATCAGGTCAACCACGAAGATCAAAGCTTCGTTGGGGGCGATGGCGCCGGGTGCACCACGTTCGCCATAGGCCAGGTGCGACGGAATTTCCAGGCGGCGGCGGCCACCGACCTTCATCCCGAGCAGGCCGTCGTCCCAGCCCTTGATGACCATGCCCACACCGACCGGGAAGTCGAGGGTGGAGCCGCGGTTCCACGACGCGTCGAATTCTTCGCCGGTGGACCAGGCCACGCCCACGTAGTGGGCCTGCACGGTGGTACCCGGGGTAACTTCGGCGCCGTCACCCTCGATGAGGTCGGTAATCACCAGTTCCGTGGGCGGCTCGGCGCCCGGGAAGTCGATTTCCGGCTTGGTGCGGTCGTAGTTGCGCTGACCAAATGACATGCGCGTCCCTTCCTTAGATGTTTGAGCTTAAAGACTACTTAACTTTGTCTAGTTCCACGTAGAAGACCAATGGGCCGGCCGGCTGTCCGTTCGCCCCGTCGCCATAGGCCTTATCGGCCGGAATGCTCAAGAGCACCTTGCTGCCTTCCTTCAGGCCGCTCAGGCCCTCCGTCCAGCCCTTGATGACCCCATCGAGCGAGAACTCGGTGGCCTTACCGCGTTCGAAGCTGGAATCGAAGACCTTGCCATCCTCCCAGCGCACGCCGGTGTAGTTGGCGGTGACCTTCGAGGTGTTAGTTGCTTCCTTGCCCTTGCCCTCTTCGAGCACGTCTACGACAAGACCGCTGGGCGCGTCGGTGTCCTTGGGGATGCTGATCTTCGGGGTGTCACCGGAGGTGTCGACGGTTGGCAGCTTCTTCTCGTCCTTGAGCTTCTTGATCTCGTCCTTGGACAGATCCTTGCTCGGGGCGGTGGCGCCTTCAACATGAATGATGATGATGCGTTCGGCCTTCGCACCTTCCGCCGGCTCGGCCACCGAACCGTCTGCCTGAGGGGTGCCCTCGACCGTGGTGTAGGCGATCCAGTCGCCGACCTTGGAGTCAACCAAGAGGTTGTAGAACTCCGGCATGGATTGCTTCATGGTGTCATCCACGGTCATGCTGGTGGCGTCGCCGGTGAAGTTTTCGTTGGTTAAGGTGCCGTCAATGGCCTTGTAGATGCCTGACTTGATGCTGATGGAGGAGCCCGGATCGATCTCGGCACCGTCACCGGATTCGAGAGTCACCGCTTCGCTCTTATCGGTCAACAGCGGGGCGTTGAACTTTACCTCGGGGGCGGTTTTCTCGTCCTTGCCAGGCTTGACGCTGATCGAGTCTAGGCTGTCGCCGGAGGCCCCGCCGCAGGCGGTTAATGACAGGGCCAGAAGGGAGGCGGTAGCCCCCATTGCCAAAATCTTACGCACGTATCTACTTTCCGTCTGCGGTGAAATGCCTGTACCACCGTGGTCGGTGGGCGCAGGCGCAATGTCCACGAACCAGCCTACGGGTGCAGGCTGTGAATCCTCTTAATCGACGCGGAGGCTTACACCGGTTGATTCATGATCGCCAAAAGTTCCTGCACGCGAGGGTCTTCGGTGGCGAAGGGATCCTTGCACAAGACGGTGCCACCGGCCCCTTCCTCGTATTTCATATGGACCCAGTCGGCACTATAGCGCCGACCGGTGGCCCGGGCCGCCCTGACAAAATCGCCACGAATTTTCGCTCGGGTGGTCGCCGGCGGCTGATCGATGGCGGCACGAATCGCGGACGGATCCACCACACCGGTGGCAAGGCCACGCTTCTGTAGCAGGTGGAAGATTCCGCGTGTCGGATCGATATCGTGGTAGGTCAAGTTCAATTGGGCAATCCGGGCGTCCGATAGCTCCAGGTTATTTTTCGCCGCGTACCCGGTGAGAAGTTTGTGTTTGATGGCCCAGTCAATGTCGGTGTCAATCAGCCCATAATTCTGGGTTTCGATTGCGGTCAACACACGTTCCCACAGGGCAAGAATATGCGGGACCGATTCATGGTGTGCGCCGTGGCGTTCGACAAATTCGGTGACAAGTTCCAGCAATTTCCATTGAATCTGCAAAGCGGTCGGCTCGTCGCCGGACATCAGACGAACCACCGTTTGGCCGGTGAAGTCGTGCGAGACCTGACGAATCGAACGGATCGGGTTTTCCAAACGCAGATCGTGATAGATCTCCCCCGATTCGATCAGCCGCAACACCAGATCGGTGGTACCGATCTTGAGTAGCTGAGTGGTTTCGCTCATGGAGGTGTCCCCCACGATCACATGCAGCCGACGGTAGTACTCGGCATCCGCATGCGGCTCATCGCGAGTGTTGATAATGGGACGTGAACGTGTCGTAGCCGAGGAGACATCCTCCCAGACATGGTCGGCACGTTGTGAGAAGACGAAGCGGGTCTCGTCATCGATGTTGACCAGATGACCGGCACCACAGAGCAGCTGCCGGGTGACCAAAAATGGGATGAGCATATCGGTCAGCCGTTTGAATTCCATGCGGCGGGTGATCAGATAATTCTCGTGGCAACCGTAGGAGTTACCTGCGGTATCCACGTTATTTTTGAACAGGAAGAGCTTGCCATGGTGCCCTTCGTCGGCCAATTGCTCCTCGGCCTGCTCCACCAAGTCCAGCAGAATCGCCTCACCAGCCCGGTCGTGGGCGATTAACTGTTGAAGGTTGTCGCATTCGGCGGTGGCATATTCCGGGTGTGATCCGACATCGAGGTAGAGCCGTGACCCATTGGTTAGGAACACGTTCGAGCTACGCCCCCAGGCGACCACTGGGCGAAAGAGGTGGCGCGCCGCATCCTCGGGGGTGAGCCGACGCCCGTCCGAGGGCACATAGGTCAGCCCATACTCGGTTTCTAGCCCATAAATTCTGCGGTCCACCTAATCCCACCTTCACTACCGGGTGCGCGTTGTGACGCGCAGTCTTTCACTGCCGCTAAGGGCTACTGGCCGCCCTTTTGGACGAAGCCGCGCACGAACTCTTCGGCGTTGCTTTCCAGCACGGAATCGATCTCGTCGAGCAGGTCATCGACCCCGGCCTCGGTGCCGCTACGCTGCGCCTGAGTGAATTCCTGCTCGGCTTCGGTGCCTTGCTGCTGCTTACGGGAAGAGAAGCTTTCCTGAGTCATCTCAACGGTCCTTTCATCGGAAGGTGTGTGCGGTTAGAGTCGCGGCGGGAGAGAGTCGAGAAATTCGGCGATCTCCATTTCCGCGTCAAATAACGCCCCGACCTCTGCCCGGGTGCCGCGCAGTGGTTCGGTGAGGTATATGCGATTTAGTTTACGGGCCCCGGGCACCGAGAAGGAGAGCGCGTCCCAGTTCGCTGCCACCACGTGATCGGCGTAGCGCTGTAACGCCATCCCGCGCAGGTAGGCCCGCGTGTCGGTCGGTGGGGCGAGCACCGCTTCATTGATTTGTGCCTCGTCGAACAGCGTCTCCATGGCACCGCGAGCGGCCAGCCGGTAGTACAGGCCTTTTTGCTTGTCGAGATCGGCCCACTGAATGTCCATCAGCGCGATGCGTGGATCGTCAAAGCCTACGCCGTGCTTTTGCGTATAGGACGACATGAGGCGGTATTTTGCGATCCAGTCCACGCGGTCGGCCGCACTGAAGATATCCCGCTCCAGATCATCGAGCAGCCCCTCCCAGCGCGCCAGAATATCTTCGGTGGCCGGGTCATCCGCCCCGGTTTTCGCGCAGTGACTGGCAGCGGCTTCAAAGTAGATGCGCTGAATCTCGAGGGCGGTCAGTCGCTTCCCGCCACGCAGAGCCACCGTGGTTCGCAGCGTCGGATCGTGGCTGATCTGCTGAAGCGCACCGACCGGGTCGATGAGTTCGAGTTGCGGCGCGCAACCTGCCTCAAGCATGGAGAGCACCAGGTTGGTGGTTCCCACCCGGAGCAGCGTGGAAATCTGCCCGAGATTGGCATCACCGATGATCACATGAAGCCGCCGATACTTATCCCACACAGCGTGTGGTTCATCGCGCGTGTTGATAATGGGTCGGTTAATGGTGGTTTCCAGCCCTACTTCGGCTTCAAAGAAGTCCGCTCGTTGCGAGATCTGGAATCCGGGAAGGTTGCCAAGCATGCCGCGGCCGACTCGCCCGGCTCCACAAATCACCTGACGGGACACGAAGAATGGGGTGAGTACGGAAATCAGGGCCGAGAATTCGACCTCGCGTGGGACAAGATAATTCTCGTGCGCCCCGTACGACACGGACTTATTGTCCGTGTTGTTCTTGTAGAGCTGCAGCACCCCTTTACCCAGCTGGTCGTTATGAGCCGCCGCGCGGCGCAATACCTCGTCACCGGCCTGATCCCAGAGCACCGCATCGTGCGGGGTGGTCACCTCGGGACTCGAGTATTCCGGGTGGGCGTGATCCACATAAAAACGCGCGCCATTGCCCAGAACCATGTTCATCACCACGTCACTGGCGTATTCCTCGCGGTAGAGCGCCTGCCCCACGCGCGCGTCGCCAGCATCTAAGGCCACCGATTCGGCCGTCCACACCATGCCGGGCTGTTCGGCCGGTTCCATATCGGTGAGCTGGCTGGGGTGCGCGGTCGAACGCTCCACTTGATATCCACGGGCGTCGGCCAGCGGGCTTTCCTCGGAATAGTCCCATCGCGTACCGCGGACCTGACCGGCGCCTTCGCGGACCAGTTGAGCGTAGGAGTCCACGATCTGCGCCGATAGGACGGTGGCGTTGGCCCGCGGCATGGACGGGCGGATAATGCCGTATTCGGTTTCCAGCCCGACAACTCGACGGGCGCTCACGAGCGATGCCCCTTGCCGACCAGCGAACGGATATGGCTGATCCGCTCCCCCTTGCGCCCGGAAATCCGTGCCCAATCGTCCGGGTTGGTGGTGTTCGGCATATCTTCGTGTTCGGCGAACTCTTCACGGACGGCGCGCAGCAGAAAGTCGCTGGTGATGCCGCGCTGCCCGTTGGTGAGCAGTTCCTTGATCGCATGCTTCTTGGCGCGATCCACGATATTGCGAATCACGGCACCGGAGACGAAGTCCTTGAAGTACAGCACCTGGGTCTCACCGGTGACGTAGGTGACCTCGAGGAATTCATTGATCGGCGCGGTGGAGTACATTGATTCCACGGTGCTGGCAATGAGCCGGTTCACCGTTGCCTGGCGGTCTCCGCCGTCAAGGGCAAGCTCCGCGTCGTGCAATGGCACCGCTTCGGTCAGGTATTTGCCGAAGATATCGGCTGCGCCCTCTGCATCGGGGCGGCGAATCTTGATTTTCACGTCCAAACGGCCCGGACGCAAAATGGCCGGATCGATCATGTCTTCACGGTTTGAGGCACCGATCACGATCACGTTATCCAGTCGTTCCACACCGTCGATCTCGGAGAGCAACTGCGGAACAATGGTGGTTTCAACATCCGATGAGACTCCGGTGCCGCGGGTGCGGAACAGCGAGTCCATTTCATCGAAAAACACCACGACCGGATCACCGCTGACCGCCTTTTCGCGCGCCCGGGCGAAGATCAGTCGGATATGACGTTCGGTTTCGCCGACATATTTATCCAGCAGTTCCGGACCCTTGATATTCAGGAAGTAACTCCGGGTGGTTTGCGATCCGGTTTTCGCCGCGGCGCGTTCGGCCAAGGAATGGGCCACCGCCTTGGCGATCAGCGTTTTACCGCAGCCGGGAGGACCATAGAGCAAGATACCCTTCGGGGCGGTCAACCCGTGTTCGCGATAGAGCTCGGGGTGCGCGAAGGGCAGCTCAACGGCATCCTGAATCGCCTCGATTTGCGAGTTCAGCCCGCCGATATCGGAGTAGGCGATGTCGGGGACTTCCTCGAGTACCAGCGACTGCATGTCGGTAAGGACCACCCGGCTCATCGCCAGCCCGGTACGTGAGTCCAACGTGAGCTGATCACCCACGCGCAAATGGACCGAGCGCAAGGGCTCGCCGAGTTCCACGACCCGTTGATCGTCGGCGCGGGCCATGACCACGGCACGGTGATCATCCAGCAATTCCTTGATGGTGACCAGCTCGCCGGTGGACTCGTAGCCCAAGGCGGCAATGACCACGAGCGCTTCGTTGAGCAGCACCTGCTGTCCGACATGAAGTTTCTCGAAGTCCAGCAGTGGACTGACCGCCACTCGCATCTTGCGCCCGGAGTACTGAACATCCACTGACTGAACGGCCGTAGATTCAATCCCGGTGCCCGGTTCGGGGTGCCGGCGCGGGTGTAGCGCTGTGATGGTCCCGTAGCTAAAGGGCGTGTCGCCGTCCTTTTCCAGGGCCGTCTTGAGATTCACGATCTGCTCGCGGGTGCGTTCTAGCATCGCCACGAGCCGCTGGTTGTTGCCGTTGAGGGTGGCCAGCTGCTTATCCAGGCTGCGATTTTTGTCGCGCAGGATATTGATCTGCCGTTCACTCATGGAAAGCCGCTCGGCCAGTTGGGCTTCGCTACTGTCGGACACGATACTCACTTTCACCTTGACCGGAGGGTGGGTCTTCCACCGGGTTCTACTTGCCATGCTACGCCGATGTGACTGGGTTCATCTTAGAAAGGCACGGCCCCGCAACCCAAAAGGTGCGGGGCCGAAAGTCCACATGGCGAGAAATGCGTTAGGCTTCGTTGTCCTTGCGAACCTGCTCGGGACGCGCCGCGTCCTTAGCTGCCCGACGCAGTTTCTTAGCCGAGAGTCCGCGCTCCCCTAAGGCCTCCGCGGTCCACACGGTCGGATCGTGATCCTTCGTCCAAGCGCTGAGGTCTTCGGCCGAATAGCCGTGCTCCTTAATACGCTTGGCCTTGGGGATGCCGTTGGTTTCATCGGCCAGGCGGCGGCAGGTGATCAGGAATGCGGTGTGCGCGACCATCCGGTGATCCGGGCGGACGGCAAGGCCGTCGACGTGCCAGCCACGCACCATGGTTTCGAAGCACTCGGGCTCGGTGAACTGTCCCGAAGCGCGGATGGCCTCAACCACGCGAGACATCTGCGTCACGGTGGCCACGTAGTTGGTCCACACGCCTCCGGGGGCCAACACGGTGGCCACGGCGTCAAGGCACTCCCAAGGGCTGAGCATATCCAACACCACGCGGTCCACGCTGCCTGGCTCCTCGAGCGCAACGACCTGCTCCTGGAAGTCACCGATGGAAATACGCCATGCGGGGTGCTCCCCGCCAAAGACAGTAGCCACGTTGCCGCGGGCAATGTCGGCGAATTCCTCGCGGCGTTCGAAGGAGTGCAAGAAGCCCTGGTCCCCCACGGCGCGCAACAGCGAAATCGAGAGTGCGCCGGAGCCTACGCCGGCTTCCACCACGCGGGCCCCGGGGAAAATGTCGCCGAACTGAACGATCTGGGCCGCGTCCTTTGGGTAGACCACGGTCGCTCCACGTGGCATTGACAACACGAAATCCTTCGCCAACGGTCGCAACGCCTGGTAGCGGAAGCCGTCAACGTTCTCGATGACGCTGCCCTCGGGCTTTCCAAGGATTTCCTCGTGGCGCAAAATGCCCTTATGGGTGTGGAATTCACCGCCCTCTTCAAGGGTAATGGTGTTAATCCGGCGCTTCTCATCGGTAAGCTGCACCCGGTCACCGACGCGGAAGGGACCGCGGCGCGCCGCGGCGCCGTGGGCCGTGTTGCTGTTCTGTTCTGTCACGATTACCTTTCTACTGTCCGGAAATGGCCCGGATAATGGCCTGCTGCTGTAGCAGACCCACGACCCGACCGGCGGCGTCGATCACCACGTATTCGGCAGTCGGCACCCCCGCCAGGTATTGAATCAAAGTTCGTCCGTCCGCATCTGCGTCAACCACGGCACCTTCGCCTAGGGCGCGGCATACCGACAGTGCCGGTGTGCTTGCTGCAACGTCGCTTGGAACTCGGGCTAAGGCTGGTTCGTCCACCACACCCGCGGGCATGCCGCGTGGATCGAGTAGAACAACTTGCCCGCCGCGGCTACTGCGACGTGAAAATACTTCGGCCACGGTGACGGTCGCATGCATGGCGCTGGCCGGGCTCATCAGGTCCCGGACCCGTACCCGCGGCAGGTTTAGGCGCATCCGCGAGTAAGAGATCAACTGACCGGCCCCTTGCCACATGAACAAGGCGATCATGGCCGCGACCACCACGGTGGTCAACTCCGGAGACAGTCCGCGCCACAGTGGATAGAGCAGCGCACCGGCCACAACCAGCACGGCGATAACCCGACCGCACCATGCGGCAGCGATGGTGCCGCGTTCTTGTGAGCCGGTGGCTTTCCAGACGGCGGTTTCCACGAGCCGTCCACCGTCGAGCGGTAGCCCGGGCAGGACGTTGAAGATGCCCAAGAGCACGTTGGAGTAAATCAGGAAGCTCAAAAGCAGCCCGGGTACCGTCGGCGGGGCGTAGAGGGTATTTATCACCCAACCCAGGCCAGCGAGGACGAAGTTCGCCGCCGGACCCGCCAGAGCCACCAGCAGCGAGGCTCCGGGGGTGGCCTTGAAAGAACCGAACTGCGTATGACCGCCCATCAGGGTCAGGACGATATGTGCGTCGGGCCACTTGAACGCCCGGGCAACCAAGGCGTGGGCCACCTCATGGACGAGCACCGCAAAGGCAATCACTACCGCACAGGCCAGACCCAGTGCGTAGGCCTCCAGCGTCGTGATTCCGACAACGCGCTGCAACTGCAGACCCATCACGATGGTGATGATCGCCGTAATCCCAAACCATGAGTAGGCAAGATACACCGGGACACCGGCAATAGAACCGAGTTTGAGCCCTTGAGGCTTTTCCTGTTCGGTGCTCACGCGACCGCCGTTTCGAGCCAGCCTGCCAGCTCTACGGGGGTCACGCCGGCTAGGGTCGGTACCCGACGCCACTGTCCGGCTCCGGGGTCGGTGGCGTTCGGGATCAGCACGGCGTGCAGTCCAGCACCGCTGGCGGCCGTAATCCCGGGCAGCGAATCTTCGAGCCCGATGCACCGCTCGGCGGTGAACTCCCGCCCAAGTTTTTCGCTCAGTAGCTGCAAACCGCGCAGGTAGGGCGTCGGGTTTGGTTTACCGGCGGTCACCTCATCACCGGCGACGGTGACGTCAAAGAGTCCTTCGGGCATGGCAGCAACAATGATGTCCACGATGCTGCGCTCCGACATGGTCACTAGGGCCTGGGCGATGCCCGCCTCGCGGTTGGCGCGCAGCAATTCCAGAGCGCCCGGGCGCCATGGAATCTCACGGCGCAGTCCGGCGATCACTTCACCGGTGAGGTGGTCAATGATTTCTCGCACCCCCATGTTCACACCAGCGGCTTGCAGGGTACGCGCCGAGCCTGGAAGTGCCGCACCGACCAGAGCGTGTGCTTGCTCTTCACTCCAGCTTCCGCCATGGGCGGTCACTAGGGCATGTTCGGCTGCGATCCAATACGGTTCGGTGTCGATTAACGTACCGTCGAGGTCCCAGAGTACGGCCTGCGGCAAGATGCGTTGGGTATTTACTTCGGACACGGAACTGGTGGTTGGCATGAGTACATTCTACGTGGAAGAGTGGGCATCACCGACCGAGACGCCGACCACAGGCCACTGATCAAACTGGAGGAAAGGGTGCCATGGCTTCCACAGACCATCCGAAGACCATCGGGACTTTTCTAGCCTCGCGGGTCACCGGGGATAACCCCACACGTCCCTGCGTGCTCGTTGCCGCCTTCGAAGGCTGGAACGATGCCGGTTCCGCGGCCACCGATGCGGTGCGTCGCTTGGTCAGCGATACCGAGGTTGAGCATTTGGCCACCGTCGGCGATGACGACTACTACGACTATCAGTTCACTCGTCCGCGCCAGGAGCTGACGACCACCGGCACAACCATTCGCTGGCCACAGACCGATCTGTTCAAGGTTCCGAACCCGCAGGGCAATTTCGATCTTGTGGTAGCTCTCGGGGTGGAGCCGACCTTTAGCTGGCGGGCGTTCTGCGCCGAGATTATTGAGGTCGCGCAGGACCAGAACGTGCAGTTAATGCTCGGTGTGGGTGCCTTGCTCGCCGATGTTCCGCATACCCGGCCGGTGCCTTGCCTGCTGAACACCAATGACAAAGTGCTGCAGGACTACTTCGGGTACTCCACCTCGAGCTACGAGGGCCCGGCGGGGATTCCCTCGGTGCTCGGGCATGAATGCTCGGATGCGGGCATTCCGAGCCTGTCGCTATGGGCGCAACTTTCGCACTACGTCTCGCAGTCCCCGAGCCCGCGGGTGCAGTTGGCGTTAGCCGAACTCATCGACGACCTCTTGCCGTGGGAGCTGTCCCTGGATCAGCTGCGGGAAGATGCCCTGGCGTGGCAGCACGGAGTCGAAGAACTTGCGGCCAGCGAGCCGGAGATTGCCCGCTACGTCACGCAGCTTGAAGAGGCCAGTGACGCCCAGTCCATTCCAGAGGCCTCGGGTGAGTCGATTGCCCGTGAGTTCGAACGCTATCTCCGTCGCCGCAGCCGCTATCGCGGCGAGGGTCCGGATCAGGACCCCGAGGGTCCACCACCCTTCGGTCAATAGTCGACGCGAAGGGTGGCGGTACTTTGCTGGACTAGAGCTTCAGGCCCAGCAATGCGTCCAGTCCGTTGCGGATCAGCTCGGCACCTTCGCCGCTTCCCTCGGCCTCTGTCTGGGCCCACTGATCGATAGCCTCCAGCGCGGCTGGGGCATTGAGATCATCGGCCATCCGGGCACGGATTCTGGTCAGCAGTGCGGTGGCCTCGGCAAGTCCGGTGCCATGAATGCGTTCACGCCAGGTCGCTATGCGTTGTTGGGCGCGTGCCAAGAGCTCATCGGTCCAGAACCAGTCGCTGCGATAGTGCTGCGAAAGCAGTGCCGCGCGAATGGCCATGGGGTCCACCCCGTCGGCGCGAAGCTTTGACACCAGCACGAGGTTGCCCAGCGACTTGCTCATCTTTTCGCCATCGAGGCCCACCATGCCGGTGTGCGCGTACAGGGTGGCGAGCTCCTTGCCGTCAACGGCGGCTGCGTGCCCAGCGGAGAACTCGTGATGCGGGAAGATAAGGTCCGAGCCACCGCCCTGCACGGTGAAGGGCGCAGGCAGGGTTTTACGTGCGATCACCGAACACTCAATGTGCCAGCCGGGACGCCCGGTGCCGAGGCTTCGGCCATCCCAACTAGGTTCACCCTCACGGGCCGCGCGCCAGAGCAAGGGATCCAGCGCATCTCGCTTGCCCTCACGCCACGGGTCCCCGCCGCGCTCGGCAAAGAACTCGGTCATGGTCTTGCGGTCATACCCGGAAACACGGCCCAATTCCCATGCCCCATTGGCCGCTTTGGCGGAGTCGAAGTAAATATCGCCTTCCACGCCGTCTTCACCGGCGGGCACCCGGTAGGCCACGTCCTCGGCCAGCATCTGCTCGATGAATGGAACGAGCCAATCGATGGACTCCACGGCCCCGACATAGTTCTGTGGCGGGATGACGTTCAGTGCCTGCATGTCTTCGCGGAAGAGCTGGACCTGATCGGCGGCAAGATCCCGCCAGTCCACCCCGGTGGCGTTCGCGCGCTCGAGTAGCGGGTCATCCACGTCGGTGATGTTTTGGGTGTAGCTGACCGCGCGTCCGTTATCCAACCAGGTGCGATGCATCAGATCGAAGGTCACGTAGGTCGCGGCGTGACCCATGTGGGTGGCGTCGTAGGGGGTGATCCCGCAGACGTAGAGGCTCGCCGGGGCGTTAGCCTTATCCGCCGGGGCGGTGGGCTCCTTGCGTCCGCTCGAGGTGTTGAATACTTCTAGAATCGGCGCCGAGCCGAGTACATGCGGCACTTCGGGGGCTGTCCACGCGAGCACGAATAATTGTCCTTTCACCCACAGCGGGTCGATCACATTCCATGTGTGCCAAGTCGGCGCGGCCCCGGATTATTCCCGGGGGCCGCGCCGAATCGAATTTGACTGGTTATTAGGCGCTAATGACTCCGGCGCCGAGGAGAACGAATAGGGCCAGACCCAACGCGATACGGTACCAAACAAAGGCTCGGTATGAGTGCGACGAGACGAACTTCAGGAACCACCCAACGATGAAGAAGCCCACGACGAAGGCCACCACGGTAGCCAGTCCGGTTTGGCCCAGTGAATACACCCCGGGCTCGGAGATGGACTTGGCCAACTTATAGAGCCCGGAGAGGAAGACGGCCGGAATGGCCAGCAGGAACGAGTAGCGGGCGGCGGCCTCACGGGTGTAGCCCATCAACAAACCGGCGGTGATTGTGCCACCGGAACGTGAAACGCCGGGGATCAATGCCATGGCCTGCGCAAACCCATAGAGAATACCGTGCTTGACGGTCAGCTGCTGCAGTCCGCGCTGTTGCTTGCCGTAGTGGTCGGCCACCGCCAGCAGCAGGCCAAAGACCACGAGCATGGTGGCCACGATCCACAGTGAGCGGAAGTTCGTATCAATATAGTCTTCGAGCAATAGGCCAAGCACGCCGATCGGGATGGAACCAAGGATAATCATCCAGCCCATCTTGGCGTCGGGATCCGAATGCGGGAGCTTACCCGTTATGGCCTTGCACCAGGCGCCGATGATCCGCACGATATCGCGCCAGAAAAACACGATGACGGCGGTCTCCGTACCCAGCTGGGTAATCGCGGTAAACGCCGCGCCCGGGTCTTGGGCATTGGGCAGGATCTCGCCCACAATGCGCAGATGCGCCGAGGAAGAAATCGGGAGAAATTCAGTCAGGCCCTGGACTAGGCCGAGAAAAGCTGCTTCTAACCAGTTCACCCTACCGAGAGTACTTCACCGCTGTGCGTCAACCCTGCCCGGAAACACCAGCGCGGGGAAAATCACCTTCAGGTATGAGACGTGAGTTCTTGTTCGCGTTGAGTGCTAGTCATCGTCCTCCGGAATGGTGAAAGGCAGCAACTCGTTGTACCGGTCATAGAGGGCATCTTCATAGGATTCGAAGGCATCGGCTAGGGCCCGGTAGGCGGCATCGACCGCGGGGTCTTGATCGCTACGGCTAAATGAAACCACCTGTAGATGGTTTTCCAGTCGAGCGATAAGATCGTGCAACGCATAGTTTGGATCGGTGCTCATGGGATAAAGCTACAGCCGAACGCATCGCCACGGTAGGGGGTTAAATGCTGCAAGAACGAATCAAGGCGCCACTGCATCAGCCAGATGACTCACGTTACGAGTATTTGGTCATCACCCAGTTCCCCAACGAACCCAAATCGGTGGCGCGTGCGGTATTACGTGAGCACGCCGATAACGGTAAGTGGGAGCTTATGCGTACGTGCCGCTATGAGGGTGGAGGCTATAAGTACTGGCTCCGGCGTCGCGTCATGCGTATTCGTGGAACACTGGACCCACTGATTTTTCCCGCGTAGACCTTCGGGAGATCAGCGGGGCCCAGTGCCCCGCTTCCCTATTCCTCGCGCGGACCGACCAACCAGGTGGCGACCGTGTTGGCGGCGGAGGCCGCGTTGGATGGGTGATACCAGCTGGCCTGGACGTCGCGGTAGAGACGTTCGAATTCGCTGCCGCGGAAGTATTGACCGCCACCGCCAAGTTGCCCGGCTCGAGAGATATTCTCACGGGCTACCTTCCCGGCCATGGTTCGCAGGGTCACCAGCTTCGGGAACCATGCCGGACCGTGATCCACCAGTTGATCCAAATCCCCGGCAATGCTCCGTTGCAGCGCATCGAGGCCCAGCAGCTCCATCCCGGCATCGGCAACAATGGAACGCACCCGGGTGTCCTGCGCGTGCGCCAGGCCGTGGCTGTCACGACGTGTGCTCGCGAACTCGGCGGCAAGTTCCATGCCACGTTCGGCAATCCCCACGTAGACACTGGCGGTGAGCGTGAGGAATGCGGCAAAGATCCCGAAGATCAGCGGGTCGGCGTTTGGTCCCACTGGAAGAGTGGAGTGCACCCACTCCGCCGGGGATTCGGCGTCTTGAAGCCGGGTGCTGTGTGACTGGCTTGCCCGCATCCCTAGGGTGTTCCAGTCCCCCGCGGACTGGACGCCCTCACCGGCGGCCACGAAACCGTGGATGAGCGTGTCGCTCTCATGATCCTTACCGAACACACCGAGCCGAGTGTAGGCCCCGGAAAGCGAGGTGAAAATCTTCAACCCGGTGAAACGCACCGATCCGTCCGGCTTGCGCTCGGCACGGGTCGAGGAGTCGAAGAGCACCATATCGTTGCCCGGTTCTGAGACGCCAAAAGCCATCACTTCCCCGTCGGCGATCCAGTCCAGGACCATGTCCAAGCGGTGATCACCGCGCGCCTGCAAGAGGTGCGCGACGGCGCCCCATACGTGGTGCATATTGACCGCCAAGGCGGTGGCTGGGGCGGCGCCGGCTAGGCGACGTTGCGCCAAGGCCAGCTGCGTCAGTGACCAGCCCGATCCCCCACGCTCGGGCGGCAGTAGGACCTTGAGATAGCCTCGCTCGGTCAGTTCGGCGAAGTCCTCGGTGCAGAACTCGTTCCGTTCGTCGTAGCCAGCGGCCCGTCCCCGGAAACGGGTCAGGAGGTCGTCATCGAGTATCTCGTTGATCTGCACTGTATCCGCTCCTAGTAGCTCCGCAGCAAGCGTTCGAGTACACGGGAGCCAAAGTGAAGCGCCGAGACCGGAACTCGTTCGTCGACCCCGTGGAAGAGCCCGGTGAAATCGAGGTCGGCAGGTAGCTGTAGCGGGGCGAAGCCGTAACCGGTGATCCCCAGCTTCGCCAGCGATTTGTTATCGGTGCCGCCCGAGAGCATGTAGGGCAGCACCACTGCGTCGGGGTCTTCGGCCTGCAGGGCCTCAACCATGGTTTCGACCAATTCGCCGGCGAAGGGCACCTCAAGTGAACTTTCCTCATGCACCATGGACAGCTCCACATGCTCCCCAGCGAGCTCACGAAGTTGATTGATGACCTGCTCATGCTGTTCGGGTAGCGTGCGGCAGTCAATCAGTGCTTCGGCCGTTCCCGGTAGCACGTTGTGTTTGTAGCCGGCGGCCAGGACCGAGGGGTTGGAGGTGTTCTTCAAGGTGGCTTCAACGAAGCGCGAAACGCTGCCCATGGCCGTCAGCAGTGGCCGCGGATCCTGCTCGTCAAAGGGTAGACCCGTGAGCGCCGAAACTTGTTCGAGCAGTGCTCGGGTGGTTTTGGTGTACGACAGCGGCCACTGGGTCTCACCGATCCGGGCGACCGCGGAGGCTAGGCGGGTGACCGCATTTTCGTCATTGACCTGGGAGCCGTGGCCGGCACGTCCATGTGCGGTGAGTTTCAGCCAGGCGATGCCCTTTTCGGCTGTCTGTAGCATGTAGGCGCGCTGACCGTTGATGTCGGCGGAGAATCCACCAACCTCGCTGATAGCTTCTGTCGCTCCGGCGAAAAGCTCCGGATGGTTTTTCACCATCCAGCCCGCCCCGTACACGCCGCCGGCTTCTTCGTCAGCAAAGAAGGCGATGATCAGGTCACGGCGTGGGATGATGTTCTCGCGACGTAGGTGCCGCACCGCGGCCACGATCATGGCGTCCATGTCTTTCATGTCCACCGCGCCGCGGCCCCAGATCATCGAATCGATCAGTGCTCCGGAGAACGGGTCGACACTCCAGTCTTCGGCGACGGCCGGCACCACGTCCAGGTGGCCATGAACGATCAGTGCCGGCAGGTCCGGGTCGCTTCCGCGGAAGCGGCACACGAGATTGGCGCGACCGGGCGAGGATTCATGAATCACCGACTCTAGACCGACCTCGGCGAGAAGCCCGGCGATATAGTCCGCCGCTTCGCGTTCGCCTCGCGCGTCGTTATTGCCATAGTTCGAGGTGTCGATCTGGATCAGCCGTTGGCAGATCTCCACGGTTTCGCGCTCCAATAGCGACAGCGATTCGTTGACAGATGTCGGCTCGGTAGTCATTGCACTTCCCTCCAGGCTCGGGTTCGTACTCCAAGCCTAACCGTGCATGTCGCGATACGTTTCGGCCGCCGCCGAATGCAGTGGCGTGGTGGAGGTCCCGATCAGGGTCTCGGGGGTCAGAAATTGAATGCCGGCGCTATGGCGTGGCACGAGTTCGGCAGCTCGGTCGACCAGCAAGCGCACTACCGCGGCAGCTACCGGGTCGGGCAGGTCGGTACGGCACATTAATAGATTCGCCACTCCCACCGTTTCGACTTCCGCGATGGCCGGATACGTGTCCTTGGGGATGACCACCCGGTCATAGAGCCCCGGAAACTGTGCCCGAAGAGTAACCAGAACATCGCTGAGATCCAATAGTCGTAGACGTGCACCGGAGGCCAACTCGCTAATGGCGGCGACCGGAATCCCACCGAAAAGGAAATGAGCATCGATATCTCCAGCCTTCAGCGCGGCCAGCCCATCCACGTACCCGAGTTTCCGTTGCCGTGGCGGGTTGGAACCTTGACTGAGGCCTGAGGCGGCCAAGATTCGTTGACCGGTCACCCACGTGCCCGAGCCGGCGGCTCCCACACCCAAGCGTGCTCCGGCCAAGTCGTGCAGCTTAGTAATGGGGCTATCGGCAGGCACAATGCAGTGAAAGTAATTCTGATAGACCCGTCCCAGTGCACGTAGCTCGGATTTGGCCGTAGGTGAGTGGCGTTCGGCATCGGCGGTATCTGCCAGTGCGAGCCCTAACTGTGCCCGCCCTTCACCTAGTAGCCGCAGGTTTTCAACACTGGCCTCGGTCCGTAATGCCCGGCTTTCACCGGCAATACCGGCGGCAACCAGCGCACGCGAGAGTTCGGTGGCGAACTCGAAGTAAAAACCGCCGTTCTCTCCGCCGGCGATATCGATGCGCGGCATCAGCGGCCCACCGGCGCAGGCGCTAAGACTGCAACCACCCATGGCGCCGGCCGTGAGGCCTAGCGTCATGCGTAGCATCCGCCGCCGACTCAGTTCGCGGGGCTCTGGCGCGGGCCAAGTCATTGTCCGACCCCTAGCCCGGCTGCTGGGAGTTTCACGCAGACCTCGAGTCCCCCACCGGGTGCCGGACGCAAATCTAGTGTCCCTTCGTTGGCTCGTGTCAGACGCTCCACGATTGTCAGCCCGAGACCGCTTCCCCGTTCACTACGCACTGTCTCGGCGCGCCAGAAACGCTCGGTGGCCTGTTCCAACTCAGGCTGGGACAGTCCCGCTCCATGATCGCGCAGGCTGAGAAGGACATGGCTTCCAGCCTCTATGCACCTCAAATCCACCGGTGCACCGGGAGCATATTTGAACGCATTGGTGAGCGCCTCGGCCACAATCTGCTGTATTTCAAAGGGGTTCGCGCGAATGAATAATCCATACGGGCCATGTACGCGTAGGTCGACCCCGGCATGTTCGGCGGCCATCCGCTGCCGTTCGCATTCTTCCTCGAGCAGTTCTCGGGCGTCGAAGCTCGTGGCCGTCGGCTCGCTCTCGGGCAACGAGCCGCCAGCTTCTTGTTGTGTTACTCGATGCTCCGCACTGGCTAACTGCAACACATCATTGAGCATGTCCTCAAGCCGGTCTAATTCCTTATCTACCTGGTCGGCGCCAAGCCGTTCGGATTCCGCTCCCAGCCGGTGACGCAAAAGGTCTATGCGAAGACGCAGCGCGGCGACCGGATTGCGCAGCTGGTGAGATGTTTCGGCGATCAGCATTCGCTGTTGACGCAACGATGTGTCCATTGCGTCGGACATCGTCTGCACCGAGGCCGTCAGCGCCCTTAGCTCGGGAGGGCCCGCCAACGATAGTGGACGCGTTCGCCGAGTTCGGGCTAGTTCCCGGATTTCGTCCTCGAGACGATGCATGGGCCGTAGCATCCATGTGGTTAATCGATCCGCCAAGAGCAGTAGAGCTACTAGGAGCAGCAAGGAGATCAGGGCGACCGCGGCCCACGTTCTCAATACTTTGGCGCGGGCCGCCTCCGTGTTGACCTCCATGACCACCGAGCCGAGCACCTGGGCCATATTGCCGTAGGGTCGTGCGATAACCACCGTCGAAGAATCGAAGGGCGTCAACACCGAGATTCCCGTTGTTTCCAGATTCAGGCTGGCGTTACGGACCGCATCGGCGACGGCTGGCTGTGCGGGGTCGATGTCACCCGAGCGCAGGGTTCGCTCCCCGATCGTGATCAGCAAACCCTCGTCATAGAGCTGCGAATAATGATCCATGTAGTTTCGCAACATCGTCAGATCCGAAGACTCCTGGGCATGTGAAGCCAGTTGGACGAAGCGGTTCACCGAGGTCAGCCTGTTTAATTGCAGGTCTTGGGTGAGGTCACGGCTGGCCTGTTGCAAGACGATCCATCCGACAATTAGCACGATCAGGCTCATCAGCGAGCCCAGGATGACCAAAACACGTAGCCGCATGGTCAGCTGGCTTCCAGCCGGTAGCCCACCCCGCGCACGTTCACAATCATGCCGGGGACTTCGAGCTTTGCGCGTAGCCCGGTGAGGTGCACGTCCAGCGACCGCGATACGGCCACGAAGGCGTCACCCCAGAGCGCATCTAGGATCTGCTCGCGGGTAACGACCGTGCCGGCATGTCTGGCCAGCAGCGCCAGCAGTTCGTATTCCTTTGCGGTGAGTTTCAGTTCCCGATTGGCCAGTGTGGCAGTTCGGCGTTCCAGATCTAACGACAGCGAGCCCACGGTGATCGCCGCGCTTTCGGTACGTGTAGTTCGGCTTCGCCGGGCCACCGCCTCGATACGCGCTAAGAGCACGGCCAGCCCAACGGGTTTGGTCAAGTAGTCGTCAGCGCCTAGCCGAAGCCCACGCACAATGCTTCGTTCGTCATCTCGGGCACTCAGAATCACGATCGGCACCTCGGTGACTTGCCTAAGTTTGCGTAGCACTTCAAGGCCATCGATATCTGGCAAGCCAAGATCTAACAAGATCATCTGCGCCTGCTGATGATTTAGCAGGGCGTCGGCTCCCCGCGACAAGCGCTGCACCTGATGCCCTGCGGTGGCGACCGCCTCGCTCAGCGCCGCGGCCACGGCGTCGTCGTCTTCGACGATCAATAAATGCACCGACGCTTCCCTCCACAGCAGTGACTAGCCAAAACTCTGTGACCAGTTTCTCATGTTCCGAAAACTTAAGAGAGTGTTAGGACTTTGCCTACGCGTTGGCTATGCCGCAGCTCACACATAGGCTATTGCTGTTCTTCACGCATTCGGAGACCGGTTCGAGACCGGCTACCGCACTGCACCTATTCAATGGTCGGGTATCCGGCCACACATGAGAGTTACCACTAAGGAACAAACCCAATGGCGGACAGCATTAAACCCGCAATCGTCAATGAAGACGGCGGTACCCCACCTAAGTGGAAGGTGATCGGCCCAGGACTCGTGGTCGCGGCCACCGGTGTCGGCGCGGCCGATATGGTGGCCACGCTGGTGGCTGGTAATAAGTACGGTTATGGCCTGCTCTGGGCGGTGATCGTCGGCGTGATCATGAAGATCGTGCTGGTGGAAGGCGCCGGTCGCTACTCGTTGGCTACTGGCAAAACCATCTTTGAGGGCTGGCGAACCCTCGGCAAGTGGACCACCTGGTATTTCGGCCCATACATCATTATCTGGGGCTTCGTGTACGGTGCCACGGCCATGAGCTCGGCGGCATTGCCCCTTGCCGCCCTGATGCCGGCGGTGGACTTGCGCATCTGGGCGGTCCTGATGGGGCTGGCTGGTTTCACGCTGGTCTGGCTGGGTCGTTACGCCTTCTTCGAAAAGGTAACGGCCGTATTGGTTGGCATCATGTTCGTAACCGTTGTCGGCCTTGCGGTGATTGCGGCGCCAAATCTTCCCGAGATGTTGCGCGGCTTGGTGCCGTTGATCCCAGAGGGCGGCTTGTTCTACACCTTGGCCTTGGCCGGTGGTGTCGGTGGCACCATCACCCTCGCCGCCTATGGTTACTGGCTACGTGAAAAGGGCTGGATTACCCCGAAGTGGATGCGTGTTATGCGCATCGATAATTCGATGGCTTACGTGATGACCGGCATCTTTGTGATCTCGATGCTGATTGTGGGTGCCGAGGTGGTCAGCGCTGCAGGAGTTAGCCTGACCAGCGGCGATCGTGGGTTGCTGGACCTCTCCGATGTGCTGGCCGATCGATACGGACAATTTATCGGCACCGGATTCCTCGTGGGTTTCTGGGCTGCGTCCTTCTCCTCAATTTTGGGTGTCTGGAACGGCGTATCGCTGATGTTCGCCGATTTCTGGGGCCACATGCGCGGCAAGGCAGCCGGACATGCCGATACCTTGGTCGGCGGCAAGTACTTCAAGTTCTACCTGCTGTGGCTGACCTTTCCGCCGATCATTCTGGTGATGCTGGGCAAGCCGGTGGGACTCATCCTTGCCTACGGCGTCCTAGGGTCCCTGTTCATGCCGTTCTTGGCGCTGACCCTGCTGGGGCTGCTCAATGGCAAGCGGATCGAAAAGGCCTGGGCGAACAAGTTGCACACCAATATCGCTCTCGGTGTGACCGCACTGCTGTTTATCGCCTTGGGTGTGCAGCAACTCATCAAGGCGCTCGCCCCGCTGCTTGGCGGATAGCAAGTTCACTCGATCAACGACGACCCACCCGCACAGGCACCCAGCGTTCTACGCTGGGTGCCCGTGCCTTTTGGGGAACGAAATATGCAAAGTTTCGGGAAATGCTACGACTGCCGGCGGCAAGGAGCCGGGTACCGCTTGTAGCCCGCCTTCTTTCCACAAGATTCGGCAAGCCTTAGGCGGTGCCAACTCAACAGTTTCCATGATGTGCACGGAAAAGAGCGATAGATTGGCAGTCTCGGGATCCCTATCTGGCCACAAGCTCGCACCGGCACCATCCAGAGCATGTTCGTAGAGACCGTCGAAGCCCCCTTCAAACGCAAAGAGTTCTCCAGTGTCCTCGTATCTGAAGAAGACAGTTCCATTCCCGGCGGCAGGGACAACGGTAATTTCGCCATAGCCACCAAAGATGCAATGCATTAGCTCGAAGCGCTCAGCGAAACTTTTCATCCCCGCCCACCTATGTCCCAAACCGCACAGGATTTCTGTTGCGTTCAACCAATGTATACGGCGAC
This sequence comes from Glutamicibacter endophyticus, assembly GCF_048457885.1. Taxonomy (NCBI): domain Bacteria; kingdom Bacillati; phylum Actinomycetota; class Actinomycetes; order Micrococcales; family Micrococcaceae; genus Glutamicibacter; species Glutamicibacter endophyticus. The sequence goes on along the minus strand of NZ_CP174200.1, from coordinate 1,758,588 downwards.
AAACCAAGAACCCCCGATTGACCAGAGTCAATCGGGGGTTTCTTGTGCGGCCGGTGACTTGACCATCGTTCCTGCCAAGCCCAAGTGCGCGAGACACGCTAGTTAGTGCGACAGGTAGGACGACGCCTAACTAAAGCTACGAGCTCAACACCCGCCTTCATAGATCGGCTCACTTACGTGCCAACGTGAGCGACCGCCCCTTTATTCGCAACCAACCCCGTCACCATCGCGGTCAAGTTTCCTTGAGTATCCGGGCTCTCCCTTATAGATCGGCGCCGCACCTGCGGCGCGAACTGCCGTGCAATTCTTGTAGTAGACGTTCGCTGACGCCTTTTCTTCCTGCGCACGCGCCGCCGCTTCCTTGGCCGCTGCCTCTTCCGCCGCCTTGGCTGCAGCTGCCTGCTCAACCGCGCGCAGCTTGGCCGCAGCTTTTTCGGCGGCCTTTTTCTCGGCCACCTTCTTCTCGGCGGCCGCTTTCTCTTCCGCAGCCTTTTCGGCAGCGAGTTTTTTAGCCGCCGCCTCTTCTTTCGCCTTCTTTTCTTCAGCGGCTTTCTTCTCGGCAGCCAGAATCACTGCATCATGGTCAGTTTCACTCAACCACACGAGGTTTCCGGCGTCGTTCTTATCGCAGTAAAGGCTCTTGTCATCTTGATCCATCACAAGGTCGTCACCCTCGCAGGATTCGCCCTCGAAGTCTTCGAGAGAGGGGCTAGCCGACGGACTGGGGGTTGGCGATTCAGTCGAAATCGAAATGGGATTGTCCTGCGCCGTGGGCTCTACTTCCGTTGGCGCCTGAATACCGCCGGACACAAGGCTTGCCACCAATAGTCCCGCCGCACTGGCACCGAAAATCTTAATCCCTCGTCGATTCGCAATCTTGAGACCGGGTATGCGGCCTTTGCTCCACCCGATAATCGCGAGTATGAGTCCTACAAACGCGAGAAACAAGAGTAATCCAGGTAGCCAGATCAATAATGCCAGCGCTAGGACTGCGAGGATCACGTATAAGGTCTTACGCCTGTTGCCTTGGGAACTTGGGGGTCGCTCATAAAAACTCATGAAAATCTCCCTGGTGGGATTTGTGTGATGACTCACACAGTCTCAACCAGCGGGAGGTGGATAGTCAAATCGTTATCTGAAATATGAAGTCTTCTATTTCGTCTCCTCAAAACACCTATTGGTGGACTCGCATTCTACTTCTCTACGAGGCGTAGCCTCTCGCCGAATTACAGCGAGCACAATAGGAGTACCAACGAGGGAGAGAAGTGGCTGGAATCCGGCGCTACTCTCGCTAGAGGGGCCCAATCGCCACGTGCCTCGCAACGCAAACATTCGCGAAAGGCGTGGCACTTGCGCTATGCATAAGAAGCAGATCGGTAGAAAACTTGACATGGATCGGACGCCGGATCGTCGCTCAATGAAGATTTCCGAATTTAATTACCGCCAAGGACGTGTTCTTCAGTTTCGAAGCGCAAGGCCAGTTGACTCGACCATCGACCTATCCACGGTGAGGTACATACCGAACACCAACATGTAAAAGAAGAGCACTTCTTGTGCGGTATTTTTTGCGCCGTGTGATGCTTCAAGAGTTTTTGCGCTTCGCGGCAACACAGCCCGGTAAGGCTACGAGGGTCCCTAGAACACCTAGTCCAAACATCACCCAAAGCGGCGTGCTCATTACGTGCTGCGCATTGTTTTCATCAGCCACTACACCGGCAGTGAATAATGCGATGCTTCCACACAGGAGAGCAGTCAGGCTGATTACGAGGGCGATAAGCCAGTTGAACTTAGAAATCGCAAGCATGTCTGCTCCTTAGCGGCTGCGGCGAACTATCTTCGCTAATTCTCTTTGTGCGTCATCGACATGGTCAACACCGGTCCCCGTCTCTAGCCGCATATCTGCCCCGCTCCAGACACAGAGGGAGCCATGCCCAGCAAGTTTTCCAAAGCCGAACATCTCCTCCGGAAGGACACCATCTACAGCGACGGAAAGCTCACGTTGCGTTATGCCGGGAAGCTACGGCACTTAGGAATAGTACAAACTTACGCAGGCATTCCGGCACTCACGCCGGTCAACGATCGGGAGGGCATGGCGATCAACAAATAATCGGGGAAATACTTAGATACTTCAAAATCGATCTAACGAGGAACTCTCAAAAAGCGATTCCAAGGCCTGAGAGGCAACCGGTTAAAAACTAATGTCTCGGGACATCGTTCTGAACGATGTCCCGAGACATTACATTGTGCGCGGAGGGGGACTTGAACCCCCACCCTCTAAGCGAGGACTAGCACCTCAAGCTAGCGCGTCTACCTATTCCGCCACCCGCGCAGGTGACTTGTTGTTTGCGTTGTTATCGCTGGCAACGAAGTAAAACTTTACACGAAAAACCGCCCGCTGCAAATTCGGCCCAGCACCCTTCAAATCCCGCGTGATTCCGCGGGAAATCGGCTGTGAGTAGTCGCTATACAAGCAAAATCAGAAGAAAAGTGTCGAGCATCACGCTCATTTTGTAGTTCCAGTACGCTCGCGACGCGCCGGATCTGCGGCAGTCCGCTGGCGACCGTCTGTTCGGGAGCTCCCTCGCGAGTCGGCCGCGCAATTCGATGCTGTCTATGGAGCGTAAACTTTTTATGCAACCGTCCACCATCGCTACGGAGTATTCATGCGCATCGCCATGCTGTCCCTGCACACCTCACCGGTGTCTCAGCCAGGGACCGGGGACGCCGGCGGAATGAATGTGTACGTGTTGCAGCTCGCCATGGCACTGGCGGGTATAGGACACGAGGTCCACATGGTGACCCGCGGCGCCGGCACGGAACAGGTTCAAGAAGTTGCCGCCAATCTGTGGCATCACGAAGTACCTATTCGCCCCGGACAGCAGCTCAGCAAGGAGCAACTGGCTGAGGTATTAGAAGAGGCCGCCGAGGCCATAGCCACGCATTTCGACGGGTGGTTCGCTTCGGGACAGGGCTTCGACGTGCTCCATGCCCATTATTGGCTTTCTGGGCGTGTTGCCGAGTCCTTGCGCAGCCACTGGGGCACACCCTTCGCGCTGACGCTACACACCAGCGCCGCGGTGAAAATGCACGAGTCGAACCTTCCCGAGGCACCCGAACGCCTCGAGGCAGAACGCCAGCTACTTGCTCGGGCCGACGCCGTCATTGCCAATACACCGGTCGAGGCCGACCAGCTGGTGCGCTACTACGCGGTGGACGAAGCCAAGCTATCTGTAATTACCCCGGGCGTGGACCACGTACGGTTCAATCCTGCAGCCCAAGCGAAGCACGTCAGTGCTCCCGAAGGGTCGGACCTGCATGTGGTGTACGCCGGGCGCATGCAAAAGCTCAAGGGCCCGCATATCTTGTTGCAGGCACTAGCCAAGGCACGGCAAAAGCGTCCGGATCTACGGTTGACCGCCCAACTGATCGGGGCGAATTCGGGGGCCGACGCCTACGACGTCCCCGGAATGGTGCAGCAACTCGACCTTGGCGACGTTGTGGAACTTTGCGCCCCTTGTCCCCCGGAAGTACTGGCAGCTTACTTCGCTGCAGCGGACATAGTAGCGGTGCCATCGCTCTCCGAGACCTTTGGCTTAGTCGCGGCCGAGGCACAAGCTTGTGGCACTCCGGTGCTGGCTAATCGCGTGGGCGGGCTCTCCCATGCGGTCATCGACCGTCATACCGGCTGGCTAATTGAAGCCGAGGAACGTGTGAAATCGTGGGCCACGGCGCTCATCCGGCTAGCCGAAAACCCGCAGGCCATTGAGCGCGCCTCCGAGGCCGCGATAGCTCATGCACGGAGCTTAACGTGGACCGCGGCCGCCGAACACACGCTGAACTGTTATCAGCAATTGTTGTGTCCGACGGCCGGTCGGTGTCAGTAACGTCTAGGACTCGCGCTCTAGAACCAACTCAAAGTGTGGCTTGCCGCGTCGCGGGTTCCACGCCGAAACGCGATACCCCTTAGCCTGCGGCTCGAAGGCTAGGTCCACGGAGCCGGGCAGCAGCACCGGAGTTTTGAAGTCGATGTGCCACCGGTAGCTACCCGCCTGCGGTTCAATTCCCGCCAAGGCACGGGCGCCCAGATAGATGCCATGGGCGATCGCCCGTGGCATACCCAAGGCCTTCGCGCTGAGCCCACTGAGGTGAATGGGGTTGAAGTCCCCGGATACTTTCGCCCAACGGCGCCCGGTGCCAGCATCCAACATCCAATGTGCGGTGCGCCGCGGGGTTTCCGCCGCTGGCTCGGGGACTTCCGACGCCGTAGGCGCGGGGACTCCGGGCAGCGAAACGCCCTTGGCTAGGAAGACATGTCGCATCTCCATGCGGGTGCTGGAGCCAACCAGGATCTCGACCACTAGTTCGCAGCTTGTGCCCTTGCGATGCGCGGCCAAGTTCTCTGCTCGGACCTGCACGTCGAAGCTTTCTGCGGCATCAAGTGGCTCAGCGACACTGACCTGGCTTGAAAGGTGGATCATGCCCAGCAGCGGCAACGGGAAGTCATCGCGCGCCATCAGCGACATGGCCAGTGGAAAGACCCGGGTATGTACGAACAGGCTGGGCAAGATGTCGTTATTCGGTGCGCCCGTCGCCTGGCAGTAGGCGTCGAGTGCCGCCCGGTCCACCGTTGCCCCGGAATATACCAGCGTGGTCTGCGGCAAGACCGTTGCCTTGGGCTTGCGCCCGATGGTTCGTAGCGCGCGGGCATAGACTCCGCCGAGGGCCGGTATTTCGGTCACGAGTTGGGCTTCCACTAGGCACCCACCAACGACTGTCCACATACCCGCAAGGTCTGCCCATTGAGACCGGCGGCAGCATCGGAGCCGAGGAAGGCAATGGCCTCGGCGACATCCTGCGGCAAGCCACCCTGCATGAGTGAAGGCAGGACCAACCGGGCGACGGTTCGGGTGCCCAACGGGATCTTCGCGGTCATTTCCGTTTCAATGAAGCCGGGTGCCACCGCGGCGATGGAGCCGCCACGTTCGGCGAAACGCTCGGCGCTGGCACGCACCATCCCGATGACGCCGCCCTTGCTGGCCGCGTAGTTGCTCTGCCCGCGGTTGCCGGCAATGCCCGAGGTTGACGCGAGCGAAACCACTCGCAGGCCCGGCAGGTCGGCAGCCAGGAAGGCCTCGTTCATACGCAACTGGCTGGCGATGTTCACGGCGATCACCGAATCCCAGCGTGCCTGATCCATGTTGGCCAACAGCTTATCGCGAGTGATACCGGCATTGTGGACCACCAGATCGAGATGACCGTAACGGTTCACCGCGTGGTCGATGATGCGTTGCCCGGCATCGGCGGCGGTGACATCCAACTGCAGTGTCGTGCCGTGCACCTCGTTGGCGACGGCGGCTAGTGCCTCTCCGGCGGCTGGCATGTCCACGAGGACGACCTGCGCACCGTCGCGGTGCAGCACGCGGGCAATTGCGGCGCCGATGCCGCGCGCGGCACCGGTAACGACGGCAACCTTGCCAGCCAACGGGTACTCCGGGTCGGCGGGCAGCGAACCCTCGTCGTTGCGTACGGTCAGGAACTGGCCATCGACGTAGGCGCTGCGGCCGGAGAAGAAAAAGCGTAGGGCCCCTAAGGCACTTGGGCTGGTCACGGTGGTGTCGTCGGCCAGCAGCACGCCATTGGCGGTGGCTCCGCCGCGCATTTCGCGGCCCAGCGATCGCATGGCACCGTCAATACCTTGGCGGACTGCCGCGACGGCCGGCTCATCTTGGGCCAGCGCCGGCCGTGAAACCGACACCAGACGGCCGCCGGGCAGCAGCTGACGGAGTGCGCCACCGGCGGTGAGCATCACCTCGCCGAGCTGTTCCGGGTGGGTTAGCTCATCGAGCAATAGCAGGATGCCGCCGAGCTTATCGCCCTGAGCGTCGTGACGGCGCACATCGATCCCCCAGGAGATCAGCTCATCGGAGAGTTGTTGCGCCCGTGCGCTGGCACCAAGGACCAATAGCGGTCCGGGCAGGAGCGCGCTGCCCGGTTCGTAGCGACGCAAGCGTGGCGGGCGTGGCAGACCGAGCAGTTTGGCAACCTTTTTGGTGTAGCCGCTGTTGACCAGTTCGAGGTACTTGTCAGCCATGATTAGCGTGCCTCCACAATCGCGACGACACCCTGTCCGCCGGCGGCACAAACGGAAATCAGTGCCCGGCCCGAGCCCTTTTCATGCAGCATCTTCGCGGTGCTGGCCACGATACGGCCACCAGTAGCCGCGAACGGGTGCCCGGCGGCCAGCGAAGAACCATTGACGTTGAGCTTGCTACGGTCGATCGCGCCCAGCGGCGCTTCGAGCCCGAGCTTCTCGCGGCAGAACTGCTCGTCTTCCCACGCGGCCAGGGTCGAGAGCACGGTACCGGCAAAGGCTTCATGGATCTCGTAGAAGTCGAAGTCCTGCAAGGTCAGCCCGTTGCGCTCGAGCAGGCGTGCGGTGGCGTAGGCCGGGGCCATCAACAGGCCTTCGGCTCCGTGCACAAAGTCCACGGCGGCGGCTTCGAAGTCGACGAAATTCGCCAGCATCGGCAGATCATTGGCCTCGGCATATTCTTCGCTGCCGAGCAGCACGGTCGAGGCTCCGTCGGTCAGAGGGGTGGAGTTACCAGCGGTCATGGTGGCCCGCTCCCCCAGCGACTTGCCGAAGGCCGGCTTGAGCTTACCCAGTTTCTCCAGCGTGGAGTCCGGGCGCAGGTTGTTGTCGCGGCTCAGTCCACGGAAGGGCGTGATCAGGTCGTCGAAGAACCCGCGCTCATAGGCGGCAGCTAGGTTCTGATGGCTGGCCAATGCCAGTTCGTCCTGTGCGGTACGGGTGATTCCCCAGGCCTCGGTGGTGAGCGCCTGGTGCTCGCCCATGGACAGCCCGGTGCGTGGTTCGCCGGTGCCCGGTGCGCTAGGAGCGAGGTGAGCCGGACGCAGTTTGCTTAGGGCGCTGAGCTTGTCCTTGGTGCTGCGGGCGCGAGAGAGTTCGAGCAAAATGCGACGCAGCGGTTCGGAAACGGCGATCGGAGCATCGGAGGTGGTGTCCACGCCGCCGCCGATGGCGGAATCAAGCTGGCCGAGTTTGATCTTGTTGGCCAGCGATCCGATGGACTCCATGCCGGTAGCGCAGGCCATCTGAACGTCATAGGCCGGAGTTGCTGGATCCAGCGAGCTACCGAGTACGCATTCGCGGATCAGGTTGAAGTCTTTGGAGTGTTTGAGCACCGCACCGCCGGAGACGGCGCCGATGCGCTGGCCTTGCAGTCCGAAGCGGGCGATCAGCCCTTCGAGTGCTGCGGTAAACATGTCCTGGTTCGAGGCGTTGGTGTAAGCGGTGTTGGCACGGGCGAAGGGGATGCGATTGCCACCGATGATGACGGCTTGGCGTGGCGCGGCAGTTGCCATGAAGCTACTCCTGAGAAGTTCGAACTGTGGGGTGTATTACTGTAACCAAGAGTACATGATACTCTGAGTAACGTGAAGAACGTCACCCCTATGAATGATGTCACCGAGGACGGACGCGCCGCGCGCTGGCAGAACCACCGCACCGAGCGCCGCACCGAACTATTGACGCTGGCCCGTAAAGCCGTGCATCAGCTCGGCCCGGGGGCATCCATGGAGGAAATCTCCTCGCATGCACAGACCTCTAAGCCGGTGTATTACCGATACTTCGGGGACAAGGAAGGACTGCGCCGGGCCCTCGGCGCCATGGTGATCACGGACTTTCGCCACCGGGTGATTGACGCCGCGCTGGCCAAGGACGACGAGCGAGCCGCCCTGCGCGCCATGGTCGGCGCCTACCTGGAGTTGGCCCAACGCAGCCCCAACCTCTACTACTTCGTCACCAGCGGAGACCTCGAAGCAACAACAAACAGCGAGGAAGAGAGCCCCTCGGCAGCGCTGAACGCCTTCTTCACCGAGATCACCGCGCTAATGACCGACCGGCTATCCAGCTATCTGCACGAGGCCGGTTCCAGTGACCCGCACGCAGTCTCGCTCTGGCCGCGTGCCGCGCTGGGCATGGTGCGCGCCGCGGGAGAATCCTGGCTGAGCCAACCGGAAGGCCCAAACAAGCCGCCGCTAGATGAACTGGCCGACGCACTCACGACCTGGCTGATCAACGGCATCGCTGCCGCAACGCATTGAACAACGAAAGGGAGTCATATCCATGAGCACCAACCGCATCGACGTCGCCGCGCTCGGTCAACAGCTACTGGGCGATTACGCGGAGATCCGCACCGCCTCACGCGCCCGCGCCGCCCGCCCGGAGCTGCAACGCGACCCCGCGCTGGGCATGGACGAGCACCGCGAACGCGTCTTGGAACAGCTGAAGATCCTCGTGGAAGAGCAGGCCGTACAGCGCGCGTTCCCGAAAACCTATGGCGGACATGACGATCACGGCGGATCCTTGGCAGCCTTCGAGGAACTGGTCGCCGCCGACCCGTCACTGCAGATCAAGGCCGGCGTGCAATGGGGACTCTTTGCCGGGGCGATCTTGCACCTAGGCACCGAGGAGCACCACGCCAAGTGGCTGCCGGATGCCATGGACCTGACCGTTCCCGGAGCCTTTGCCATGACCGAGATCGGTCACGGTTCGGATGTTGCGGCCGTTGCGACTACCGCCACCTACGACAAGGACACCGAAGAGTTCGTCATTCACACCCCCTTCCGCGCGGCGTGGAAAGAGTTCCTTGGCAATGCAGGACTGCATGGCACCGCTGCCACCGTCTTCGCCCAGCTGATCACCAATGGCGTGAACCATGGAGTGCACTGCTTCTACGTGCCGATCCGCGACGAGAACGGCCAGTTCCTCCCCGGCGTGGGCGGCGAGGATGACGGGCTAAAGGGCGGGCTCAACGGAATCGACAACGGCCGACTGCACTTTGACCACGTACGCGTTCCGCGCACCAACCTGCTCAACCGCTACGGCGATGTGGCCGCGGATGGCAGCTACTCCTCCCCGATCGCGTCGCCGGGCCGTCGCTTCTTCACAATGCTCGGAACGCTCGTTCAGGGTCGTGTTTCCTTGGATGGGGCGGCGACCAATGCCTCGAAGATTGCGTTGCAGATCGCGGTGAGCTACGCCAACCAGCGGCGCCAGTTCACCAGCGTGTCGGAAACCGAAGAGACCACGCTCTTGGATTATCAGCGCCACCAGCGTCGCCTCCTGCCGCGCCTGGCCCGCACCTATGCAGCAAGCTTCGCGCACGATGGGCTGCTCGAGAAATTCGATGCCGTCTTCTCCGGCCGCGCCGATTCCGATGACGACCGTCAAGATCTCGAAACCTTGGCCGCTGCGCTGAAGCCGCTCAGCACCTGGGATGCCCTCGACACGCTGCAGGAATCTCGTGAGGCTTGTGGTGGCTCAGGCTTTATCGCCAAGAACCGCTTCACCCAGCTCTACCAGGACCTCGATGTGTATGTGACCTTCGAGGGCGATAACAACGTCCTGTTGCAGCTGGTCGGCAAGCGCCTGCTCACCGATTACGCCTCGGGTTTCCGCAAGCTGGATACCGGTGCGATGGCCATGTATGTGGCCAAGCAGGTCGGCACCGCCGCGCTACACCGCTCCGGGTTGCGTTCGGTAGTGCAGTCCGTGGTCGATGTCTCCGACGAACGCAAGAGCGCCAACTACTTCAAGGATTCGCAGAATCAGCGCGAACTGCTCACCGGACGCATTAATGCGTTGGTGGCAGAGGTCGCCGGAAATCTCCGCGCGGCCGGTAAGGACAAGGTCAAGACCGCACAGGCGTTCAACGAAAATCAGGACACCCTGATCGCCGCGGCCCGCACGCACGGCGAACTGCTGCGTTTCGAAGCCTTCACCGAAGCTCTGGAGCGAGTCAGCGACGAAACCACCCGTGAGGTGCTGACCTGGCTGCGTGACGTGTTTGTGCTGTGCGTGATCGAACAGGATTTGGGCTGGTACCTGGCCAACGGCTGGCTTTCGATGCAGCGTGCACGTACTCTTCCCGAGTACATCAACCGCCTGCTGGCCCGCCTCCGTCCACACGCCCAGGATCTGGTCGATGCCTTCGGATACACCCAGGATCACCTGCGTGCCGATATTTCCAGCGGTATCGAGGCCGAACGCCAGGAAGAGGCCATGGCCTACTTCGCGGCATTGCGGGCTAGCGATCAGGCCCCAATCAGCGAAAAATCGCTCCTGAAAAAGACCAAGGCCGCGGCTACCGCCTAGGCCTGGACCGGTTCCTGCGCGGAACCACCTTGGGCCATTGGTGGCCCTGAACTCAACATAGCCGGCGGCGGCACCAAGCATGGAACCCATGCTTGGTGCCGCCGCCGGTGGTTCGGGTCGAGCGCTACCTACGACGCTTGCTCTGCTACGAGAGGTCTTCGGCCTTGACCGCGGCACGAACCTCGACCTTCGGAGCCTGGTGTTCACCGGCGGATGCCAAGCGTTGCACTTCCAGAATGCGGGGGTTCTCCCCTTCGGCGCTGTTCAGAATCCAAGGCCCGATCATCAGATAGCGCGCGTCGTTCTCCGCGGCGGTGACAACCCCGGTGACCACGAAGCGGCCGTAGGGAGCCTGCTCGATACTCGTAGCCACCAAGTCCCCATGGGAAATTTCGGATACCGGGCACGCGGTCGCTTCCAGAGCACCGTCGTAGTCGGCCGGGAAGGCACGCACCTCCTTATCGGGGCTGCGCTGGAGCTGCTTGTCCTCGCCCACCTTCACGCTTTTAGGCACACCGGCCAACGGCTGGCCGCCCACCATCAGTTCGTCGGCGAAGCTGCAATGCACGGTGCCGGTCACCAGATAGTGGCCATAGCGTGCCGATTTATAGAGCACGGAGACCACATCACCGGCGGAGACCTCGCTCAAAGCGGCTTTCATCCCCGCCACGTCACGCTTTGAGGGGCCTTTAAGAAATTCCTCTACCGTCATCATGCTCTTTCCATCGTTGAATCTGTTTCCTTAAACCCTATGCCATGCACGGGTCTTGTAGCCGGAGGAAAACCCGGGCCCAGCGCTGGCACCGCGCTGTTCTACCGTGGATCCAAGAGCTCATGAGTTTGGCGAGAAATACCTTGGCAACAAACTGTCAAAGAACCATTTCACAGCTAAGCTGTAAGGGTGGACACACTTGAACGCTACAGCCCTAACGAGAACCTGACCCGCGACGAGGCCGCCTGGCGCGCGGCCCAAATCAGCCTGCAGAACATCCAGGTCACCCTCGATGTCAGCAACGCCGCCGAGCGCGAGGCAACGAGCTTCGCCAGCGAATCGGTGCTCGAATTCGACAGTGCAAGCACCGAAACCTTCATCGACTTCATCCACGAATCCGTCGACTCCATCTGGCTCAACGACGAGCCGGTGAATGTCGCCGACGCGGTCCTCGACGCCCGGATCTACCTCACCGGCCTGAACCTAGGCCGCAATACCGTGCGCATTCACGGCCGGGCCCTGTACTCCCGCTCCGGTGAGGGACTGCACCGCTTCGTAGACCCCAGCGATGCCCAAACGTACCTTTACACCCAGTTCGAGCCCTCGGAAGCGCGACGCGTCTTTGCTTGCTTCGAACAGCCCGACATTAAAGGCTCGTACACCTTCACGCTACGCGGACCCGCCGACTGGCATCTGGCCAGCAACCAACCGGTGGTCAATACCGAGGTGCACGAGGACGGCACCAAGACCGTGCACTGTGCACCGACTCCCCCGATTTCCAGCTACATTACCGCCGTGCTGGCCGGCCCGTACCATGTGGTCCGCGACGTGCACGAGCAACCACTAGCGGGTCAGGATGAGCCACTGCGCATCGAACTGGCCGCAACCTGCCGCGCCTCGCTGGCCGATGATTTCGATGGCGAACAGATCCTCGAGCTGACGAAACAGGGGCTACGCTACTTCCACGAGCTTTTCGATTACCCCTACCCGTGGGGTAAGTACGACTCGGCCTTCGTTCCCGAATATAACCTCGGGGCGATGGAAAACCCGGGGCTGGTGACCTTCACCGAACGCTACGTGTTCACCTCGGCGGCCACCGAGGCACAGCATGAACAGCGCGCCAATACGATCATGCACGAGATGGCGCACATGTGGTTCGGCGACCTCGTCACCATGAAGTGGTGGGATGATCTGTGGTTGAAAGAATCCTTTGCGGATTACATCGGCACCCTGGCCGTCGACGAAGGCACCGCCTTCAGCACCGCATGGACCACCTTCGCCGCCCGCCGCAAAGCCTGGGCCTATGTGGCCGACCAGATGCCCACCACGCACCCAATCGTGGCGGACATTGTGGATCTGCAAGCCGCGGACCAGAATTTCGACGGTATCACCTACGCCAAGGGCGCCAGCGTGCTCAAGCAGCTCGCGGCCTACGTGGGCAAGGACGCTTTCCGTGAGGCCGCCCGGGCGTACTTTGTCGCCCATGCCTTCGGCAACACCACGCTGGATGACTTCTTAATCGCACTGGAAGAGGCCAGCGGACGCGACATGCGCGCTTGGGCTCAAGCGTGGTTGATGACCTCCGGAGTACCGCGGCTACGCGTAGAGCTACGCACCACGGACAAGGGAATCGTCAACGAGGCGCGCCTAGTTCAGGAGGGCACCGACCCGTTGACCGGCGAGCCGATTGTGCGCCCGCACGTGTTGAGCGTCGGTAGCTACAGCCTGCGCGACGGTACCCTGGAACGTACCACTAGCCATCGTGTGGAGCTTGTCGACGAGCACGTGGAGCTGGATTTCCTCCTCGGGCAACCCGCTCCGGAGCTGGTATTGCCCAATGACGGGGATGAAACCTACGCGTTGATCGACTTTGATGACCGGTCGCTGGCCACGCTATTGGAGCATCTTGGCCAGCTCACCGATTCGCTGCCACGTGCCACCTGCTGGGCTTCGCTCTGGGATGCGGTGCGCGGTGCCCGGCTCAGTGCCGATCGCTACCTTGAGGCCATCCTGCGCCATGGCGATCGGATTGGGGACGCCGGAGTATTCGGCTTCTTGCTCGACCAGCTGCTGGCCACCCTCAACCAGTATTTGGCCGCCGAACGCCGCGAGGCAGCCCGCGACGAGGCCGCGGCGGTGCTCACCACCTGGCTGACCCGCTTTGAGGCCAACGGTGACCAGCAGATTCTAACCGCACGCACGCTGGCACGCCTGGCCCGCGGCGCGGTGGCCACGGAAGTCATCGAGGAACTACTGGCAGGCTCTTCGAACCGCTTCGGGCTCGACGTTGATGAGCAGTTGCGCTGGCTGTGCTGGCAAGCGTTGGCAGCCTCGGGCCGCTTGGACGCGGCAGCCGAGGAACGCATGCGCGCGGATTTGGCCGCAAAGCCCAGCGCCGTGGCGGAAAATTCGCTGCGAACCGCACTGGCCGCACGCCCAGAACCAGAGGTGAAGTCCTCTGCCTTCCATCAGGTACTCGAAGCCGCAGACGCTTCCGGTCCGCTCTCCAACGATGCGCTCTCGGCCATTGCCGAGGGATTTTCCATGGGTTCGGCCGAACTGCTCGCTCCCTTTGAGACGACCTACTGGCAGTCTATTGCCCAGGTTTTCGACTCGATGAGTATGGAATTTGCCACCCGCGTGATTCGCGGGCTGTTCCCGCGATATCAGCAACTTCAGACGCCGGTGGAATTGGATCCCTCGGTCATTGCTCTCAATGCCTGGCTTGAGGCACACCCACAGGCTCCGAAGGCCCTGGTTCGGATTCTGTTGGAGGAACGCGACGGGTTGCTGCGCCGTCTGCGCGCCCAAGAACTCTCGGCACGCGTGGCGCTCAAGGGTTAGCTCACCCGTTAAGCACAAGTGCGGGCCTTGACCGAATCCTTTCGGTCAAGGCCCGCACTTGTAACTACCGCCGAGTTAAGGCACCCGGGCGGTCCACTTATCGGTGAGGAATTTGCTGGCCGCCAGTTCACGGGCTTCCTGCCGGGTCTCCTCGTCGAGGGTGGCCACGGTGGCTCCGGTGCGCTCAATGAAGGTGCGCACCATGGTGTCGATAATTTCGCTGCGACTGCGCTGAGTCTGGGATTTCAGCGGATCCACCCGCTTAACCGCCGAGGCAATGCCCTTATCGGATAGCTTCTCCCGACCGATGCGCAAAACCTGGGACATCTTCTGGGCGTCGATGTCGTAGCTCATCGTCACGTGATGCAAAAGCCCGCCGTTAGCCAATCGTTTCTGTGCCGCCCCACCGATCTTCCCTGCGTCGGTGGCAATATCGTTCAGCGGCTTGTAATGCGCGCTGATGCCCAACTCGGCCAGGGCTTGCATCACCCAGGCATCAAGGTACGGATAGGAATCGGCAAAGCTCATGCCGTCGACCAAAGAATCCGGCGTATACAACGCATAGGTGATGCAGTTACCGGCCTCCATAAACATGGCCCCGCCGCCGGAGATGCGCCGCAGTACGCGTAGCCCATGAGCGTTGGCTTGTTCCATGTCGACCTCGTTGGCCAGCGACTGGAAGGAACCGATGATGACCGCGGACTGGTCCCAGTCCCAAAAGCGCAGCGTGGGCTTGCGTTTTCCGGCCGCGACCTGCCGGGTGAGAATCTCATCGAGCGCTGGTTGTTCGGCAACCGGAATGATCTGCGGGGGCAGAACCTCCCAGTCGTGGTCGGTCCAGCTTGTCGCATGCCCTAGGGCCCGGCGGGTTACTCGGGCGATGGCCTCGGCATCGAACCCGAACATCACCGCCCCTTCACGCAGGCCGGAGGTCACTGCCTCCCGAATGGCGCTGTGTGTAGCCGAGGTGGGCAGTCCCACCAACGCGCGGTTCAGATCGTCCAGCGCCTCATCGGGCTCTAGGAAGAAGTCCCCGTTAACGGATGCATGGGTAATGATTCCCTGTTCGGAGACCAGATCCACGACCACCAGCTTGCCGCCAACGACCTTGTATTCACCGTGATGCTGCATACCTCTATCCTAGTCCGGCCCGAGACGCGCATTAAAATGCCATTGGCGCGCCCCGCGAACGGGACGCGCCAATGGCGGTACAACTTGTGGGGACGAGAAGACTACTTCTTGCCGCCGAAGCCCTTGAAGCGGGCGTTGAAGCGCTCGACACGACCGGCGGTGTCCATGATGCGCTGCTTACCGGTGTAGAACGGGTGCGATGCGGCCGAGATTTCGACGTCGATCACCGGGTAGGTGTTGCCGTCCTCCCACTCGATGGTCTTGTCGCTGGTAGCGGTCGAACGGGTCAGGATCTTCTCGCCGGATGCGAGGTCATTGAAAACGACGAAGTCGTAATTCGGGTGGATATCAGCCTTCATAGCCTTATGTCCTTAGGTGTCAGGCCCCTGGATTTTGCCAGTGGCCGCGTACTCGGAAAATGTTGCCGTGGCGCACAAAGGTTTCCCGCGGGCGACACAGACATTCCATGCTATCGCATTGCGCCCGCTTCAGCGAACCGGACCCGCCCCCAAGGACGTGGTCGTAGGCTGGCCAATTAGATCGAAACCCGCTCCCCATCCGCGCGCCGGCGGATCAAATCCCCGGTGAGATCCTCGATGCGCGCGGCCCCCATTAGTTGCATGGTGACCTCGATCTCCTTCGCCAGAAGTTCAATGGCACGACTCACCCCTTCTTCGCCGCCGGCCATGAGGCCATACAGGTAGGCGCGGCCGATGAGCACGAAGTCAGCGCCAGCACAGAGCGCAGCAACAATATCGGCTCCCGACATGATGCCCGAATCTAGGATGATCTCCATGTCTTGACCAACTTCGGCACGAACCTCACTCAGGGCTTCGAAGGCCACCGGTGCGCGATCCAGTTGACGACCGCCATGGTTGGACACCACCAGACCGTTGGCGCCGGCGGCCTGCGATTTAGCCGCGTCTTCGGCGGTGAGCACTCCCTTGACGAACAGCGGCCCGTCCCATAGCTCCCGAATCCAGCGCAGGTCCTCGAAATCCAGTGACGAATCGAACATGGAATTGATGATGGTCGGAAGGTCCGCCGCGGAGTCCGAGAGTGAAGCGAACTTCAATGAATCTGTGGTGAGGAAGTTGTACCACCATTCCGGACGATATGAGGCGTCAAGCAGGGTCTTCAACGTCAGTTCGGGTGGGATCTTCATCCCGTTACGGGTATCGCGCAGACGCTGGCCCGCCACAGGCGTATCGACGGTAACCAGAAGATTCGTGTATCCGGCCGTGGCCGCCCGTTCGAGCAATGCCTTGGACTTGGCGCGGTCCTTCCAGAGATAAAGCTGAAACCACTTGTGGCCCTGTGGAGCAGCCTCGGCGACCTCCTCGACGGAACGCGTTCCCATGGTCGACAGACTGAAGGGAATCCCAGCCCGCTGCGCGGCACGCACGCCGCCAATCTCACCCTCCGAATGCATGAAACGGGTGAATCCCGTCGGGGCGATTCCAAAAGGTAGGTTGCTGCGCACGCCGGCAATGCTCGTGGACATATCCGAATGGGCTGTCCCGTGCAGAATCCGGGGAATTAATTCCACTGCGTCGAAGACCTGCCGCGCTCGCTGCGCCGTGATTTCCCGGCCTGCAGCCCCGTCCACATAGTCAAAGGCGGCCTTGGGCGTGCGCCGCTTGGCAATGCTCCGCAAATCCCACAGATCGGCGGCCGCAGCCAGCCGTGCCGAACGTCGGTTCAGGGACGGTGTCTTGAACCTCATGAGTTTCAACAACTCGGGTACATCCGGCATCTGGCGCTTGAGGTGAGACATGCACGCTCCTTATTTCTTAGTCGCTCGCGACCAACACGTGCTTCCGGTGAGGTCGGCATGCCAAAGCCTCACGAATTTGGCCCGTGGACTAATCCGCCCAAAACCGCATACCACTCGTTGCGTCGGATCGCTACCGGCCTAACACAAGTCAGATGGCCGCATGCTTCCGATGCTACCGAACCTTGTCGTGAGAAGAGGGCTTGCGACCATGGATAAGCTTCAGCCGTTCGCGGACGGTAACGACCACGCTGGCTCCGCTTTGGTTGGAACGCTGCTCAGGACCGAGGGCCTGACAGAAAAGTCAGGACCAGAGTAACTTCAGGCCTACCTATGCCCGGACAACCGGCTACGTCGACTCACTTGACTCAGACGGGCAAGAAGAAATCTAACCGGTTGTTGGCATGTTCGCCGAGTTCCCAAAACGCCACATGCGGGAATGGAGCATATGTCCGACTCCGTCACGCGCGAGCGAGGCATCAGTTGCCTGACGCCTTCGGCCCACTAAATGTGCCGTACGCCAAAATAGGGCCTTCGGCCAGCCTCAAGCCACCAAGCCACGGGACAGTCATCGCCCGGCGAGCTTGCGAAAGGGCCAGATGTTAATCTCAGGACATGGACGCCGCCGTTCCCTCGTATCGGAAAGGCAATGCGACCACTCGCGTGCCCGACTTTGGCCGACGTATTCAGTTGCATTCGGCCACTGGTGGACGCCTCTTCCGCATTAGCTACTGCGGAACCATCTGACGAGACATGAACATCGGCGACCAGTCCCCCGCGCTGGTCTTGGCTCGCACCATCGACACCGGCGAAACTCTCTCGATTTTTGATGAGGATGCCGCGGGTACGACGCCATGTTCGTGGATACTTTCGATCCAGGCGCACTCGACAGGCGGACTGCCGAGCATCCACTGGTGATCGACGCCGAGAGCTGCTTCGAAATCGAGCTCGAGCTTTTCGATAATATCGATTGGGATGAGGAAGGGCAGGGCCTGCTCGATCAGCAGGGCGAGCTTCACCTTCAGTCTGGCGAACTCAACGACCCGGCCCGGCTCCACGCCGACGGGTTCGACGCCATCAGTCTCGACGGAACACACCATGAGATTGCCAGCGAGAAACTCGGGTGAGCAACCTCTCCGACGAGGTCAAGGCACTAGCATCGTGTCGCGATGTCGATATCAGAAATGTCCTTCTGCGCACCGGGCTTCAGCAAGGACCGGATCACAAATACCAATAAGCGATGGCGCTGGCAGCGCCCACATTGAGTGAAAACACCTCTCGGTGCATCGGAATCATCACGGTACCGATCACGCATCCCGTGCTACTCGTTGTCCAGAATCATCGCCACCCTGCCCCTCCGCGATTTGGATCTGGCCGCGCAATGGCGTCAAGGCGAGGCTGCGGAACGCACGCCGCTACGGGATCTCACTCGAGGCACACTCACGGCAGATCGAAGACGGTTCTCACGGGGAGCCGCGCATTGTACAGATGCCGGGGATCAACGCGCATGAGCATCAACAGGACCGGACCAAGCCGGGTTCGGTGTCCGAACACAGGATTGCACCCTAGGCGTTCGGTGTACTGACTACCTACGGGCACCCCATGACTACTACCGCAGTATCTTCGTCTTTCTGGGTCAGCCGCGCGACTCCCGACAAAGCAGGCTCCGTCCCGTTGTGGGCCAGGTCCACTAGGCGCTCCAAAGTGGCGGATCAACTTAGCCTTAGACAACGAGAAGACAAGCACGCACGCGGACCCTCTCGGCGAATTGGTTAGGTTGAGGGCGGTGGCACGAATCGGCCTAGTGCGAGCTAATAAGACACAGGGAGGTGGCACTACAACTCGTAGCGCAAGTACCTCCCTTCTCCAAGGTCTTCGAAGAGCCGCCACCCGACGCATGCTCATCGAGTATCATCCGATACTGCTGGACGCGTCCGTTTGGCCAGATGGTGGTGACGAACTCCAGATCGAACGTCTCAATGCTCTCTAACGCGGCAGTGTGCGGACGTACATTGTGCTGGCGAGGCAGTTCGAACGCAATGTCCATGTTCGGACCTTTACCAGGCATGCCAGTCGCGCCCCTCAATGAAACTTGATCGTGTGTTCAGGAAGCTAGAAAATTTCCGTACCGCGGTCCGGCGCGCCGCGATCTACTGCGGACTATGACGGGGACGTATGCGTGGCGACCGCACCGGGCGGCCAAGCTCGATGAACGACAACTTTATCGAGACGATGCGTGAAAAACGGCATCAACAAGGCTCCCTGCCGCCGTCGGCGTGTCCTGATGTACTGAGGCGAAGGTGCTGACAACGAAATATCGTCGCCGCAGGCAGCTGAGGCGTGGATGACTCAAAGCACGACAGGCCGTGGATGCGACGGCCGAGGGAACTTCTCGTCACGATGGCTACGTCGCATCAATCTGTGCCAAGCTCAATCACGGCCTCAAGTGCTCGGTCAAGGGGTATCCGCTCCTGCTCGATGCGACGGTGGCCTGAGTGGTTCTTGTCGAGCAAACGTGTGTACACCGAACGCTCATCGGCGTGGAGGAGATCAACTGATTTCGAGTTCCCGACAGGGAGTGAGCGTCCGTAGGGGTCGAGATCGGTCCCAAACTGTTCGTATGTTTCGTAGGTATTGGGGTCCATCAGAATGGATGCGATGTCTCGGCTGAAGTCCCGGCGGTAACCATCGAGGATCTCGTAACCGTCACGGTCAATATCGCCCCAGTACACGAGGATGGGCGCCCTCCGGATCCATGGAAAGGCAGCAGGGGTCTTGCCTCCCTTGCCAACTCCTTCGACCGCAATGCCTCCTGCCAGCGGCGGGAAGTGAATTGCCGTGTCTTTGTTCTCCGAAATGATGACAATCTTAGGCATGTAGACAGGTTCGAACGCGTCGCCAACAGTGGCTGAGTCGTGGACACGTGCTCCCGAGGCCCGGTGGTCCGGGTCGAGATAGGTGAAGTGAATGCGCGGTGGGTGCGCGGGCAGGATGCCTAGGTCGTCGAGTCCAGTCAGCGCTTGGACGCCGGCAAAATGGCTCTGCAGCCACTTCGCGTGGACGCCTGGGACCGGTACTTGACGGGGCGTCACGCCAAGCGCCGAGCGCGAGGGATCAGCCAGGAACCAATCGGCGACCGTGGTGAGCAGGGTGAAATCGAGGTTCGAGTACCGGTCAAGGTGCCGCAGTACCCGGTCGATCGCGTTCACGTGGGGATACCTTCTACCCAGCACGGCGAACCGCTCTCGGCCGCGTGCGAGACGGTCGGGCCAGTCCCCGCCCACGATCGCTGCTGCCCGGTCGATGCCTGGCACTTTCACATGGGTAGGGATCACTTGGGTGCTGCCCCCCTTAGCAACTCGGTTTTCGTAGACGAGCTCGACGCCATGATGGCGAGCCCAGTCCCGCCACTCGAGGGTACCGGCGTGGATGGTGGCATAGTCCGCCCTGAGCTCGGCTGTCGTGGGGCGTCCGAGCGGGAAAGCGTGCGGGAACACCTCAGATACGCCAGTCAGGTGCTCGTGCCAACGGGTCTTCATACGGCGCTCGATGTCCGCAGTCACCGTCCTCGGATCCTTCATGCGGTGCCCTGATCGGCATCAAGCAACTCAAGCACGAAAGAGTGTCCACGGGAGTTCTTCGCGACCTCGAGGCGCAGCTCCATGGGCTGCTCCAGCGAGGTAACCTTGTCGAAGGGAGCACCGACGACGAGCTGGAACCCAAGGTTTTGCCAGGCCGCGACTGCGCGGCCCGCGAACTCGCCATCTGCCTTGATGAACGCCTCGTCGAGGAAGACCGGCGCAAAGCGGGGGCGAGACCGGTCCTCGTCCCCGAGCTGGTACCGGAGGGCCGAGCCGACGATGAAGGCGACGAGCTCCTGCATCTCGCCTCCAGACTTGCCGGCAATGTGGTCGTAGGAGGCAAGCTCGGTGCCGTGCTCGTCGATGCACCGGGCAGTGACGACGACGTGCTGGCGCACGTCGAGGTAACGATCACGCTCGACCGTGGATCCCGCCGTGACGGCGATTTGTTCCATGAACGCGCTGAGCCGCTGGAATCGGCTCGCGATCTGCGCCTCGGTGAGTTCCTCGGCGAGCCTCGAGGACAGCTGACGCAGCTCCCGACGGAACCTGCTGACATTCTCCGCAGGCAATCTCCGCAGGTTGATCTGCAAGTGGCCCTTGCCGCCGAAAGGTAGGTCCTCAAGGATCCGATTGACCGGGCGGAGCCGCTCCTCGATATCCTCTAGAGCGATCTCGAAGGCCTCGCTGAGCCGCAACAGATCGTCGCTTGACCAGGCGGTGAACTCGCGACGCCACTGCTCACGGCGCTCGTGGAGCCCCTCGGAACGGATGCGTTCTAGGATTTCGCGGTACTCGCCGGCGGACTCCACAGAAGTGCCGAGGTTGTTCTCGGTCCAGCGGGCCTTGTATTGCGTGAACATGTCCTCCATGGCCTGCTGCGTGCTCTGGATAGTCTTCATCGAGGCGGCGGCTTCGTCCAGCAATTGCTTCCGCATCGCCGCGATACACCGGCCGAAAGCGTTACGGTCCGAGGTCCGCCAGATGCTCGTGTAGAGCCCATCAAGGCGGTGCTGTTGTTCCTCGCTCACGACCGTTTCCTGCCGGGTCTCGATCGCATCGATCGCGTCCTGCACGGAGTCCTGGGCGTCCACAAGGTCCCCGTGTTCCTTCTCAAGACCCTTCAGGCGGTGCTGGGCCAGAACACGATCATTGTTCGCCTTGTCATGGAGAGGCCGGATCTTCTCCTCCTCTTTCTCGAGCAAGTCGAGGACCTCGTTAGTCGCGCGGAGCCGATGAATCTCGTTCCTTAGTCCGTTGATACGACGGTCGATGCCAAGATGGTCGATCGTCGCCCATTCGGTGTCTTGGACATAGACGTAGGCGTCCTTCTGATCGCGCAGCTCAGTCAAGCATTTCTGCATCCCGGTGATGCGGTCCCTGACCGCGCCGACGCGTGGTTCGAGCTCGGTTAGCTTCGCGTCAATGGCGGCTAGACGGCGCTCGTTTGAGAAGCCAATGATATATCCGTCACCGGACTCGCCGTGCGCCCCGCGGTCGCCGTCTCGAGTCTGGCCCGCCGGAGTGACACGAGGCCCACGACCACCTAGGGAGGTCGCGTTGGGCACGCAGAGATGGTCGGTGCCGTCCGCACTCACCCTGTCCTGTACCCAGCCAGAGAAGGGAGAGTCCTTGAACGCGAGTTTGCCTGAGACATGGTCGGGATCTCCACGCCACTCCTCGTGCGCGGCAAGCGTGACCGCCTGAAAACGGATACGCGGACGGATCGTGACGCCGTCAATCGCCGCGGAAAGCCGATCGCGCGTGCGTCGGTCAACCAAAACGGTCCGTGCGATGCCGCCGAGCGTGTTCTCGACGGCTTTGCGCCAGTGCTCCTCGTCGGGTAGGACATCGATGAGCTCGGCGACGAAGGGCAGGTCTTCGCTAGGGTCGAGACCGGCTGCCTCGGCCATCCGCATCCGAGCCTCATGCAACCTGCGAGGGACGGCTCCGCTCCGTCCCTGAAGCGAGAGCTTCTCTTCGAACAGGTCGCGCTGCGCGGCGGTAAGTGGTGCGAGTTCCTCTTCCTGGATCGTCGCTGCCTCGTTCTGGAGGGAGAGTTCGCGTTCAGCGAACGCCGCGAGGAAGTCCTTCGCCTCTGCCTGGGCCCCGGCGAACTGATCGGCGGACTCGGGCACGGCCAGACCGATGGCTTCGGTCCGTGTCTGGAACTTGAGGTTCGCCCGGTAGACGTCATCGCGGCTATTCTCAAGGTCGGTGATCCGCCGACGGCGTTCCTCGATCAGGTCTCCGCCGTGGGCGCGCTTCTCCTCGGCAATCTCGGCAAGACGGCTCTCATGTTCCGTCTCGTCCTTCCGGGCCCGGTCGTACGTCGTCGTCATCTGTGCGTGTTCGCTCCGGTTGACCTCCACGGCCGTGTCGAGCAGCCCGCGCTCGGTTCGCAGCCGCCATAGCTGGAAAGGCGTCGGCCCGTCCCGGTCGACACCCATCCCGCCGATGAGGTCGGCATGTGCCTGTGCCCTCGACAGATCGTTCTGCAGGTTTGGCAGCCGCCGGAGGGCTTTCTCTTTGTTCGCCTCATCGAGCATCTTCACGTAGGAAGCTTTGAGGTCAGCGAAGTGCGCCAGAGCATCGTCAGCGGCCAGGTAGGTGATCGGCTTCTCGAGGACCATGCTCTTGTAGAGGTCGTCAACCCTGCTGATCTGCATCCCTGCCTGCACCTGAGCGAGCAACCGCATCGCCTTCCGGCCGCCGTCACCGCCTCCGATGCCCAGCCGGGTGTGCATGTTCTCCTCGAACTCCCGGAAGCTGTGAAAGATAACGAGCCCCGGCACTGCGCTGCGTAGTGCGCGCTTGTCGAATCGCGACGCTGCCAACGGGATGAGCCTGTGGAGGTCAACGAAGCCCTCCATCGCTGCGAATGTAGTCGTCACGTCGCTGTTGGCGGTCGCCCCGGCCCGGACGAAAAAGGCACGCAGGACGGTGTACTTGCGGCCGTTGTCATTTACGAACGTGCAGGCAATCGCACCCCAAACAGGTTGGCCTTCGCGTCCGCGAAGGAGAAGCTCGTGCGTACTGCCGGAACCGTCGCTCTTCGTATCTCTCTTGCCGCGCAGGTAGCTGAGCAGGTTCCGCTTCTCACCGGAACGGGCCCGTCCGCCGCCGGTGTCGTTCGAAGCCCCATTAAAGTCGACGTTGGATGGCATCATAAGTGCGATCCATGCGTCGAGTAGCGTCGACTTGCCCGTGCCCGATGCGCCGGACAACAACGTGGAACCCGGCGCGATGCGCACGGTGTGATGACTTTGGAAGCCTCCCCAGTTGACCAGTTGCATGGTCTCTAGCCGCCACTGAGCACGATCGTGCTCGGTCTTCGCGATCGGAAGGGAAGTCTGCTCTGCGGTCATCCCTCGTCCTCCTGCTGAACGGTGTTGAGACCCTCGAGGTCGAGCTCGTCCTCGGGCTCGTCCCGCTCCTGAGGAGCGGTCCCGTTCTGATTCATGAGCCAAGCCAGCAGCTCGTGCAGCTTCTCGACCGGCAGCAAGACCTCGATGATCGGCGAGATCCGGAACCGATTCTCGTCAGTGGTCCTGAGGAGCACTCCCGCCCGGATAAGGCCGTCGATGCTTGTGCCCGCCTTCTTGAGGGCGGCGGCTCGGTTTGTCAGATGCTCGGGCCAGCGCTCCCTAATCTCCTCGAGCATCCCTTCACGGTCGACGAACACCGCCTCGTCGCCTTCCTGACGCTGCGCGAAGTACCGCTGCCTCAGCGTCATCATCACGATCGTCTCCTCCTTCGTGTGGGAGGCCTCGCGTAGTAGCGAAGGCAGAGAATCCCCGGTCTCGCTGATCGCCCGGCGCTTGAAGGCGATCCGTTGCTCCCACTCGATCTCCAGATCCAAGTACAGGTCGTTGAGGCGACTCTTGATGATGCCCGTCTCGTCCTTAAGCAGAGTCTCCCACTGCTCGGGATACTGCTCTGCCGATATGTAACGGTGCTTGAGCAGTGCGTGCAGGCATCTTCGTTGCTCGGGGAAGAGCGTGCCAGTGTCGCCCTCGAACAATCCCAGTGACAAGCCCTCCTCGGGATCTGGGGTCTCGGTTTCCGAAACACGGTTCTCGTCGTAAAACAGGTCAGTCATGGGCTTCCTCTGTGGTCTCGAAGGTCCCACACACCTTCACGGTCGGGACGAGCAGGCGTAGTTCGCTGCCGTCGGGCCGGGTGGTAGTGACCAGTTCACGGTTTTTCAGGTCGATTGGCGCGTCGATTCGCACGAGCAGATGCAACACCCCGAACACCTCGACCGGACGACGGAGATCCTCGGGTAGGTCCGCGAATAGCGCAGCCGCAGTTGTCGTCTTCCCGGACGTCAGTCGCGCCTCGATCTCCTCCTGGAGGCGGTGTAGAGACGGCCCACCCATCGCCCGGATCTCTACGAGCGAGCGTGCAGGCGGGGCATCAGCCGACACATCCTCGAGCGGCTCAGGCGCACGCTCGCTCTCCGGGTCGAAGACGCGTAGCTTAAGGCCGTCGAGGGCGAGGTCCTGAGGCATAATTTCAACGTCAACGTGGTCGCGCGGGCGTGCAGACTGCATCCAGATTCGCATCTCGCGGTCGATCTCCATGAGCGCCCGGTCAAGCTCGCGGTTCTTGATGTGGTCGTAATTCTCGATGTGCTCGCGTAGGGTGGCCGAGAGCCGCTGCCGACGATCGAGCACGCTGTCGCGGCCACGTCGGATCACGTCAACGGCCGAGCGGAGCTGGCGCTGCTCCTCCGGCAGGAGTCCCCCGGCCCACTCATGAGCGAGGATGCACTCGAGGTCGGCGCGCAGCTGGGCGAGCACGTCCCGGTTGCGTAATAGGTCCTGAGCTCCAGCGAAGGCGCGCCCCTCTGGTGTCGACCGCAGGAGGTTCCTCGCTTGGTCGAGGTAGTAGTCGAGTACCCGGCCTACTGGGTGCTCTTCCTCGCGGAAGCGGCGGGTAATGACCTTGTGTATGTCCCGCACGGCCTCCTCAACGCGACGAAAGTCCGAGGGTAGACCGTCGATCTCTCGCAACACGTTCGCGAACTGCTCGAGCAGCTCGTCTTCCGTCGCCTGCGGCAGTTCGCCGCCAGCCTCGAGACGGTCCAGCTCGGCCTGCAAGACCGCGATCTCCTCGCTAAGCCGACGCTTTCGCTCCTCGCGGTCTGGGTTCGCGGCCAAGGCCGCCTCAGAAATGACCCGGCGCATCGTTTCGATACGGGAAGCGGAAACGTTTAACTGCGTCCGTGCCGTCCGCGCTACGTACTCCATCGCAGCCCGGGCGTCACCGGTGAGCTGATAGGTCTCCTCGCCCCGGCCAGGATCGCGGTACAGCCACCGCTCGCGCACCCACCGCATGGCCAGAGACTTCCCGTCACCTGGTGGCACTTCGTAGCCTGCCGTCCGCAACTCGGCCAGCAGCGCCTCGACACGATTATGGAACCTCTCGACGGACACCGGCTTCCCGTCGTCGGGGAACGCCGCGGCGAAGATGGGTATAGCGACGGCCGCGGACTTACGATCTAGTAGCCGTAGCGTCGGCGAGGCCAGAGCGGACTCAATGCGGACGTACTCGGCCTTGATGTCGTTGACCATGCTCACCCCAAAACTCAGTCGAGTCTTTAGCCCTTTGCCTTCGCGCGTGCTGAGTCCTGCTCGGCGACGCTTTTGACTAGGGCGGCGACATCTTTCTGAGCGGTCTCGTACCGGCTGGCCCAGGCCGCCCGCACCTCGTCGAAGTCCTTACGGACGGAAACGTATGCCGCGCGCCAGATCTTCTCGAAGCGCGCCTGCGCATAGTGCGTGAGGCCTAGCGTACCCTCCAGCTCCGCTGCCCGCTCGTACCAGATTCGGGTAGCGCCTACCACCAATGCCCTGAACGCAACGGCGCATGCCGTACCGTTTTTGCCTTCGTCTACAAGTTCCTCGGTTGCACGACCAGCATTGTCCTCGGAGCTTAAGACAACGCCACGGTCGGACATAATACCTCCCTAGTAACTTTAGAAATGATGTTACGTGCCTCTGTGACTACTATCAATGCTCACTCACCGTTGAAAGAAACCCAACGCGAGCCATAGACACTCCAATTGTGCACGCTCGCACGTCAACCGGGGCGTGAGCACAGCCGGGCCGCCACGAAGGGCTGTCTCAGCGCACGTGTGTGATTTGTTGTACCGACGGCATCATCCCCAGATAAGTGACACCTTGCCCCTACATTGCGCGGTTTCGGGGCTACTTCGTCGGACAAACCTCCTGCTGCACTGCTGGTCACGAATGGCAAGGCCTTGTTTCGGATGCATAATTACCCGATGCGGCAATCCACACAGCGATTTAGAAAAATTGTCGGTCCTGAGGGGTATATTTTGCGCGCTTGACGACTTAATCTTCTTGGACAAGATGGCGCCGATTTATGCATTCTGTTCCCCGCCTTTTGTGCAAATTATCAGCGGGGAAAGGTCGAGAAGAGGAACAATGACTCAGTGGGGGAAGCACCAGACGGCGCTCAAAGTATGGCGTGACGGGCTAGTTGGATTGACCCGACAGAGCGCACTTATAAAATTCCGTGCCCCGAAGGCTTCATCGCTTCTAATCGACGCCCCGCCGCCGGACGACGTCTTGACGCTCCTTCAGTCAGGCAAGACCCACGCATTTCGTGGCGAAGTTAATCCGGACGATCCGGACGCACCCCAGCCAGTCCAGACGGGCAAGTTCTTCCACTCCCCCCGGCCTGACAATGAGGTCGGTCCGGTCGTCCGCAACCTTATGCGCAAGGCTTCGGCAGAATTTCTCGACCGGGGTCTCTCCGTGTTGTATATAGCATTCGGTCTACTCGACTGGCGGGACGTCGACGACACGCCAATGGTCTCACCAATCCTGTTAGTGCCCGTCCAGCTCCGACCCCAGGGTCCGAAGGGAACGCCTCGGATCACCGAGGGCGAGGACGAACCCGTACTTAACCCGGCGTTGACTCTCCGCCTCAGAGAATTCGGAATCGACTTGCCATCCGCCGAGGACATTGAGGGGTTCTCGGTTTCCCAGACGCTCGCAGCGATCCGGGGAGTGTTAGAAAAGAACAAGACCTTCACCGGTTGGAGCCTGCGTAACACCACCTACTTGGCGACGTTCTCGTTCGCGAAGGAGTCAATGTTCAAGGATCTTCTAGACAATGAGGCGAGGATTCTCGAACACCCTATTGTCCAGGCAATCGCGACTTCCGACCCGACCCAGCAGTCACCGGAGTTCCAATTCGACCCGATCGACCCCACAGACATCGACAGACTGGCACCTCCAGAGGAGACGCCCTTTGTGCTTGACGCTGATTCCTCGCAACGAGTGGCGGTCGCTGCGGCTCTCGCGGGCAAGTCATTTGTCATGGACGGTCCTCCGGGCACCGGCAAGTCGCAGACCATCGCAAACATGATCGGTGCGCTGCTTCACGCTGGTAAGAGAGTCTTGTTCGTATCGGAGAAGATGGCGGCCCTCGATGTGGTGCGCAATCGGCTCGCCGCCGCCGGACTCGGCTCGTACCTTCTCGAGCTCCATTCGCACAAAGCGAGCCGTAAGGAAGTGGCGACCGAACTGCTCAGGACATTGGACACCCTCGTCAAGCCTCCAACGACCATGCCGACCTTGGCACGACAAGGAGTGAAAGAGCGACGCGAACAGCTCAACGACTACGCGGCCGCCATGAACGAAGTGCGGAAGCCGCTTAACATGTCCCTGCACCAAGTGCTGGGTGTATACGCGAATCTTTCGAACGCGCCGATCGCGCCTATTCCCGAAAGAGCCCCGACTGACCTCACCGAGGCTGAATACGCTAGGATCCAGGAAACCCTGTCGAAGTTGGTTCGTGCATGGCGGCCCGCGGCCCAAGGTGGGTCATTCCTGTGGCGCGACGTTATCGACGACCTGTCACTCGAGGTTCGGCTCTATCAGGCCGAGCTGGCGCTGGAGGAGCTACGCGGCACAGTTACGATTAACGCCCAAATCGTCGACGCATTCGATCTGAGGAAGCCATCCGACACGCCACACTTGATTGCTCTCATAGAGCACCAGCATCGGCCACATCCCACGGAAATGATGGGGCAATGGCTCACCGCCGAGTCCACACAACCGATCATGTCTTCCCGCGCCGATCTTGGCAATCGGCTGGCGCGCCTCAAGGACGCTGAAGAAGCGATTACACAAGCGGCCGGCATACCGTGGACCAGGTTGCCGCAACCGGACGCCACGCCACCGTGCCCTGCCCCGGTCAACGTATCGACATCTCCGGTAGACCTGCAGAATGTTTCGGCCACTGATCTGCAAGAGACTGCTGACCAGTTCGAGATGCAGGCTCACCTGCTAGGTGAGCGGATGCAAACCCTGTCGTCGCTGGCCAGCAGCTTGGGGCTCCCGCCAATCTCGATGTTCGCCGACGTAGATCGGCTGACTCGTATCATCGATTTGCGCACCCAGAACACTCGACCTGACCGACGCTGGTTTACCCCAGTGGGACTGGCCGAGGCACGTGCAGTCGCGACAACGCTCCGCGAACATCTCACAGCGCTGAACGAAGCTGAAGCCAGGGCATCTTCGGTATTCGTTCCCGAAGCCTTGAAAGCACCCTTGGCTGAGCTTCAGGACCGGTTCGCAAATCTGCACAAGGGCCTGAAAAAGCTGTCGCGCAGCTACCGCACCGACAAGAAAACGGTCGCTGGACTGCTGACCGATGCTGCCGACGTGAGGACGGGCATCAGCCAGCTCGCGGAGGCCGTGGCTTGGGGTGAGACCAGCAAGGCTTTCGACATCTTCGCTGCCGCAAACGGTGAAACTCTCGGGACGCATTGGGCTGGGCGAGAAACCGACTTCGAGGCACTCAATGATGCCTTCAATATGGTTGAGGAAGTTCTCGCACTTACCGAAAATAACGTGCCCGCAGCGCTTGTCACATACCTGACCACAAGCGAGATAAGCGACGCCCACCGGACCGTGGCCGCCACCGCTCGTACGGACATCGATGAGTGGAAGCGGGGGCTCCGACCAAGTCCGGCGCTCGCGGGTCGTCCTGAACTCATCCTCGAACCCATCAGCCAAGTCATAGACTGGCTCACCGCTCACGTCGAGCCCATGCGCCAGGCCGCAGCACGCATCAATGCTGTGGGGACCGTGACTGGAAAGAACCATTCGCTCGCCGAGGCCAACCACCTCCTTGCACTCGTGGAGAACGCCGAGCGTGCGACCGAAGAACTTCACGTAGCCGAGCCTGACTACCGGGCGATGTTCGGTGACTACTTCAATTTCGGTGACACCGACATCGAAACTCTTGACGAGGCGATCGCTTGGGCTGTTGAGCTTCGATCGCTCGTCGATGGGCCGCTGACTTCTGAACAGGTGAATATCCTGGCTGCTTCCACTCCTGTAATCGCGATGAATTCTGCCTACGAACGGTGGTTGCAATCTCAGGATCGCGTAGTTCAGGCCTTCTCTCGGACCCGTCATAGGGAGCTGTCTCAGGAGTTCGACGACTTCCACGGTGCCGTAGAGCTGATTAACGACTTTCGGGCCGACACTGTCGGCCAGCAGGAATGGTTCGACTATAGGCGGGCTTATGATGACCTCGCCAGGAGGGGGCTCGATACAGCCGTCGACTTCTGTATCGAACAGCGACTTCGGGAGCATGACGTGCCCGACGTGGTGATGCGAGCTCTTCTCCGCAGCTGGTCCGACGCCGTCATCCAACACGATGCGCGTCTCCGCCCTCTTCTGGCAACCGACCGAGAAGTGCTCGTCGAGGAGTACCGCGCCCTCGACCGCGACCTGATCAAGGCGTCAACTTCAGACATAATCCTCGCCGCCAACACGCGTCGACCCGTGAATACCACAATGGGCGAGTCATCCGTCATCCGCCGCGAAGGTGGCAAGCAGAAAAAACACAGGCCGGTACGTGAGCTCATCTCATTGACCTGCAACGTCACGCCCAGCATCAAGCCGGTCTTCATGATGTCACCGCTGGCAGTCTCACAGTATCTGCCCTCCGATATGGAGTTCGACATCGTGATCTTCGACGAAGCGTCCCAAGTCACCCCCGGCGACGCCATCAACTGTATCTACCGGGGCAGGTCCCTAATTCTCGCCGGGGACGACAAACAGCTGCCGCCCACTTCGTTCTTCGAGCGCAATACCGACGATGACGACGAAGAGGAAACCGACGTCAAGGATTTCCAGTCCATCCTCGAACTCGCTAAAGCGTCAGGCGCCTTCAACAACCTCGGTCTGCGTTGGCACTACCGCTCACGTCATGAAGACCTCATCGCTTTCTCTAACTATAAGTTCTACGAAGGCAAGCTCGTCACCTTCCCTTCTGCCCACGCCGAAGGTGAAGACGTCGGTGTCGAGTTCTTCCACGCCCATGGGATGTACCGTCGTGGTGGTGGAGCTTACAACGCTGTGGAAGCTGCCAAGGTCGCAGAACGCGTAATCGAACACTTCACAAAGCGCCCGAACCTAACACTCGGGGTTGTGACATTCTCTGTCGCGCAAGCTGACGCAGTTCAGGACGCTATTGACGAAGCCCGGCTCCAACGACGTGACCTCGACCGTTTCTTCGACATTGAAGACCGCCTCAGCGGCTTCTTCATCCGTGCCTTGGAACAGGTGCAAGGCGACGAGCGCGACGTAATCATCTTCTCTGTCGGCTATGGGCCTGACGAGGCAGGTAAGATCTCTACTAACTTTGGTGCGTTGAATAAGGATAAGGGCTGGCGACGCCTTAATGTCGCGATCACCCGCGCTCGGCAACGCGTCGAAGTTGTTGCTTCCATGCACGCTGGGCAGATCCCGCCCTCAACGAATGAGAACGTCGAGTACTTCCGCGCCTACCTCGACTACGCCGAGAGGGGAGCACAAACCCTCGCCGTCCCTTACTCGTCCACGGGACTAGACCCAGAATCGCCCTTCGAGGAATCCGTCATCGGTGCCATCAAGAGTTGGGGCTACACCGTAGAACCGCAGGTCGGAGCTGCCGGATACCGTATCGACATCGGGGTACGCCACCCCGCCTACCCCGGGATGTTCGCCATAGGCATCGAGTGTGACGGATATCAGTACCACTCAGCGCCCGCCGCCCGAGACCGAGACCGGCTCCGGGACCAGGTCCTCAGCGGCCTCGGCTGGCGTCTTCACCGAATCTGGGGCACTGCTTGGTACCGCGACCGCACCACGGAGGAAGGACGACTTCATACCGCTATCCAAGACGCCATCAACGCTCCCATTGAGGGTCGTACCAAAATCACGGCAACAATCGAGCAAAGAGTAATCGAGACAGAACGTACAGACATCGAGGTGTCTCCAACTTGGACAACTCCCTACCGCGTCGCCCCAGCCCGGACATTGCCTCGCTGGGTCGATCCTGGCGAGGAAGGCAGTCACCTGCACATGGTCGACGCCATCCAAACACTCGTCGAACACGAAGGTCCCTTACACCTCGACGTCGCCCACGAGCGACTAAGGGACTGGTGGAATGTAGGCCGCATCGGCTCCAATATCCGCAACAACATCATGCTCGCCGTCCAGCGAGCTCTGATCATCCGCGATGGTGACTTCCTCATGACCTCGGACAATAACATCGCATCCGTCCGCACCCCCACGGAAAGGGTCACCCGCAGGGTAGAACAGGTACACCGAGAAGAGCTTGCCACCGCCGCGATCCTGACTATTCGCGATGCTGGCGCGGCCCGTCGTTCGGAAGTCGTCCAAAGCGTAGCTCGCGTGTTCGGCTGGGCTAGAACGGGAGCTTCCGTCGACCGGTATATAAATGAAGCTATCGACCAGCTCATCACCGAAGGCAACATCATTTGCTCGGACGACGATACTTTGACTTCCGCGAAATCACTCTAACCTTTTCGCACTCGCTGTATAGCATTCACCTTATGCGCGCTCGGCTTGATGCAATGGCGATGGACTGGAGCTCGAGGTCGTCATTTTCTTCGATCAGTGTGAGCGAACTTCCAGCGCACAGTTTGTGTGCGACGAAGTTAAGGGGCGCTTCGTGAAAAGTCAGCAGATCCAATGCACTTCTCGGACCGGTGACCGGTGATCTGACCGGCTGACTGGAGGATGTGGGCCAGCTGCTGGCGGTTCACGCGTGTATATTATCGGGATGGGACGGCAGCTAGTTGTTGCGAATGGCCTATTGCACCTTCTGGCGCTGGACGTCCGACTGCACTCCGACGAACGGTGTGTTGTAACGCAACTCGTACGACTTGTCGTCGGCGCGCATCAGCAAGGCAATGACCTAGTCAAGGCCTCGGTCGAGGATCTCCTTTCAGGCGTTGAGATATACCTGGCTCAGCCTGTCACTCCTGTACACCGACCTCCACCGTGCTGTGATCTCTTTGACGATCGCCACCACTCGGCCGGGATCGGCCATCAGCGCGCCGAGGATCGCGCGGTCGAGCCAGAGCGACTTCGCCTAGAGAAAGGTGAGCTCCGGTGACCTGAAGTGATCCAGTTCTGTTTTGCGGACGCGACGATGTCAGTCCACGCGGACGGCGGGAAGCTCTCCTCGGTCGCACTGAGCGACGACGTCTTGCCTCGACGCTCCAAGGATATTGGCGACGTCTCCTGCGCTGAGCAAGGTCTTGTCCATGGGCCCAGCATCTTCTCTAAGCACCAATACCCACTGGCTGGGAGCCATGCACAGAACGATCCAGTCGGCAGGGAAGTTCAAGGTCAGACGGATATCTTAGGACGTCACTCGCCGAACTCACGAAGCTTGTACAAACTGGCGAGAGGGGGTTGCTGGCGACGTAATGCTCGAGCGGCGGCTGGTTGAGCTGAATTGGAGACACGGTCGGCGTGTCGACGATGATCGTTCGCACGTTACTGACGACGACCGTCAGTCGTGCGACACGAGCAAAATAGTTGCAACCACGGGTTGATCCCTGTGGTAGCCAAAATCGTCGGCATTGGTGACCATTGGACCGATGCCTACCTCAAAGTTCCACCGCTTACCCTATGAGCGCGCATAACTTCGGTGGAGTGTCTCATCGGGGGCAGCCGTGTTGGCTGACGATGATCTTCTTTGACCCCGAATTTAACTGAGTCGGGCATGGTGCTCTGCGGAGAAGTGGAGGGGACGTCACATTCGACACATTTCGCGTCATATTACCGCCAGTTTTCCTCAGAATTTTCTACAAGTTCTCTCATATATTCATGAAAAGATAGGGAAACGACTCATACTTTTGCCATGTCGTCGTCAGATTCAAAGTTGACTCTCCGATCTAGAGACAGCGAATATCTATCTCATGAAGAAAAATACCTACAGGGCAGGAATTGCATTCCTCGCCTCGTTTGCCCTACTGGTCACCAGCTTTGGTGCGTTCGCTACGTCGGCTAGCGCGGCACCGTCGGACCAGTCCAAGAAGGCTGCGGAACGCGAGATCACCAAGGACATGGAATCGACTATGGAGTTCACGACCACACGCGACGGCGAGGTCTACTTCGACGCCGACAAGGCAGAATCTATGGGCGCTGACGCAAAGACGCTTGAGATCGGACGGTTGCTGAACCAATACAGCTCAGCTCAGTCGGCACTTGGCGCTCCCTCAGGTGGTTCAGGCGGCGTCACGACGTACGGCATGCCGGTCTGGGGCAATTGGTGCGGCCCCGGACACGGTGGCGGGCGTGCCGTCGACACGCTGGACTCGCTCTGCCGAACCCACGACCGCTGCTACGGTTCACGCGGCTATTTCGCTTGCTCGTGCGATCGCAATCTAGTCTCGGGCATCAAGAAGAATGCATACAAAATGGGCAGTGGCGAACGTGCTATGGCCAGTGCCGTCAGCGTGTACTTCACCTACTCGTTCTGCAATCCTTTCAAGTAGACGCCGATTCGATCAGAAAGCTGGATGACAGATGAACGAAGCTGCAAGGAAACCACGTCCTGGATGTCCGACTGGCACTTGGGTCTCAATGGCTCTGGTACTACTCTCCATGCTCGCACTTGTCGACTGGACGGGCACGGGGGTTGCGAAGCCCCTCTGGATGTTCTTCCTCCCAATAGCCTTCGGACTAGTTGGCGGTATCATCGCCATGGTAAAGCGCGCCTATCTCTGGGCCGTGATCTCGATCGCCCTCGGTATTCTGTCGCTGCAGATCATGAACGTGGTCATTACGCTGCTCCAGGGACCATGATCATGAGTTTTGAGCGCCAGGACACATGAGTTCTCGACGCTTTCTCGAAGTTTATCCTGCTCTACGCGTCGAGGCCCCCGCTGGATACTCAGCGGGGGTTGGAGCACAAATGCCAAAAGGCGATGGCGCTGGCCGCGCCCACATTGAGCGACGACACCTCTCGGTGCATCGGAATCATCACGGTGCCATCGACGCGTCCCAGGGTTTCGGCGCGCACACCGCGCCCCTCGTTGCCTAGGATCATCGCGACCTTATCCCCCGCGGCAATCTCGAGCCGATCCAGTGGGATCGCATCCTCGGTCAACTCCATGGCCAGGGTGCGGAAACCGTGACGCGCTAAAATCTCCAGTCCATCCGGCCAGCTGTCTAAGCGCACCCACGGGAGATCGAAGACGGTGCCCATCGAAACGCGGGCGCTGCGCCGGTACCAAGGATCCACGCACTTAGGCGTCAAAAGCACCGCGTCGACTCCAAGACCAGTAGCCGAACGCAGGATGGCGCCAAGATTGGTGTGGTCCGCGATATCTTCCAGCACCGCCACCCGCGTGCTGGCTTGCAGCACCTGATCCACATCAAGTGGCTCGGGGCGGTTCATCGAGGCCATGGCCCCACGGTGCAGGTGGAAGCCGACCAGCTCTTCAAGCTGACGGTCATCGCCGACAAAGATCGGAACCTCGGGGTACCGCGCGAACTCCTCGGTAAGTTGGTCGAGATACTTTTCGGCCAGCAGGAAGCTTCGCGGTACGTGCCCGGCGTTCAGCGCGCGCCGGACCACCATGGTGCTCTCGGCAATATAGAGGCCGTTTTCCACGTCGGTGCGCATGCGCAGATGGGCCTCGGACAAGCGCAGATACTCGTCGAGACGTGGATCCTCGAGGTCCGCGACGTTGAAAATCCGTCCCGGATTAACCACAGAAGAAGTTGACTCAGCCACCGGTAACCAGCTTGTAGACCATATTCGTCAGAGCGATCAGACCGAGGATCACAATCACCGCGCGCAACCATCCGGGCGAGAGTTTGCGTCCGATCTTCGCACCGACGAGGCCACCGATCAGTGAACCCACCGCAATAAGCAGCACGATCACCCAGTGGATTCGTTCGGGCGCCACCACTAGGTAGATCACCGCAGCCACAAGGTTCACGATCAAGGAAAGAATCACCTTGATGGCATTGGACTGCTGCAGGGAGGCCTGCAGGAATACTCCAAAGACGGCCATGAGCAACACGCCCTGGGCGGCGGTGAAATAGCCACCGTAGATACCGATGAGGAACACCAGCACATAGAGGATCGGCGGAATGGGAGCCTGGTCTGCAGCGTCTGGGTCGGGGCTATTGGCCGCCTGCCGGGTTTTCGCCCATGCGGCGAGCCGTGGCTGGAAAATGACCAGGACCAAGGCAAGCACCAGCAGGATCGGTGCCACTACACCGAAGACGGATTCGGGGAGGTTCAGCAGCAGGAGCGAACCGATCAAACCACCAATGAGCGAGACCGGGACGAGTTTCAGCAGCGTACTGCGCACCGAGGCGGCCTCGCGCCGGTATCCCCAGGCCCCGGAGAAGCCACCGGCCACCAAGCCCATTGCGTTGGAGACCACGGCGTTGACCGGCGCAATCCCTAAGGCAACCAAGATGGGGAAAGTAACGAGTGTTCCGGAACCCACCACCGTGTTGATGGTGCCGGCCCAGAGGCCGCCAAGGAATACCAGCGCTTCACGCCAAAAATCTAAAGCCACGTAGCTACGACTCTTTTCTAGTGTCGGGCGAAGGCCGAGTACCGGCCGTTGTCAACGCGGAGGGCTAGATCCATGTCGTAGGTCTTCCGCAGGTTCTCTTCGGTCAGCGTGGCGCCAATTTCGCCGGCGGCCGTGATCTTTCCCCCGTTGAGCATCAGAACGTGGGTAAAGCCAGCAGGAATTTCCTCGAGGTGGTGGGTGACCAAAATCAACGCCGGCGCGAATTCATCCTGCGCGAAGGTGCCCAGCTGGCGCACGAGGTTCTCGCGGCCGGCGAGGTCCAGACCTGCGGCCGGTTCGTCCAGGATCAAAAGTTCCGGGTCGGTCATCAAGGCACGAGCGATCAGCACGCGCTTGCGCTCACCTTCGGACAGCTTGCCGAAGGGCTGGTTGAGGAAGGTGGACATCCCCCACTCGTGTAGCAGCGCAAAGGCGCGACGCTCATCGGGCTTCTCATAGAGTTCGCGCCACCGGCCGGTGTAACCGTAGGCCGCGGTGAGCACCACGTTGAGCGCGGTTTCATGGGCCGGGATCTGCGCGGCGATCAGGGAAGAGCTCAGACCGATCATCGGACGCAGCTCGAAGACGTCCACTCGGCCGAGCTGTTCGCCGAGGATTCCCGCACGACCGCGGGTGGGATGCATGCGGGCGGCTGCGATGTTCATCAGGGTCGACTTGCCGGCCCCGTTCGGGCCCAGCACGATCCAGCGTTCGCCTTCTTGTACCTGCCACGAAATGTCGCTCAGCAGGTCCTTATTGGCGCGCACCACAGACACGTCGTTGAAATCTAGCACTTCGCTCATGGATAAAACCCTAGTGTTTGCGTCGCGCAATCACTAAATTTCGGGTCGGTGAGCTTCGACTAACACCGTCATGGTTTGGTGCTTTGACCACGGCTTCACCGAAAATGGTCTTATGCATCCCACTTTGGCCCTCGTTTCGCGTCCCGACGTTTCCGCTGATGACTTCACCGATCTGCTGTCGCAGCTGCTACCGCATCTCTCTCACGTAGACCCCGGCACGGTATGGCGTGCGGTGAGCCAGAATCGTCAGCTAGCCAAGATTCAGTTGCCTGGTGAATCCACCGTCCAGCTACGTGCGGACGTGCTGAACCTAGTGGAGGGGCTGGATCTGCCGGCCGCCGATAAGTTATGTGTAGCCGTCGTGCCCGCCGAACTGACCGCGGCCGAGCGGCTGCTGCTGATCATGGACGTGGATTCCACCCTGATCCGTCAGGAGGTTATTGAGCTTCTGGCCGCACATGCCGGTCGCGAAGCCGAAGTCGCCGCCGTCACCGAGGCGGCAATGCGTGGCGAGTTGGATTTCGCCCAGTCGTTGATTCAACGTGTGGCCACACTGAAGGGACTTCCCGAGCAGGTGCTGGCCGAGGTGATCGACCGTATCGAGTTCTCCGCCGGGGCCGAGGCACTGGTGCGCCGCATGCATGCCGCGGGGCATGTGGTCGCGGTAGTTTCCGGAGGTTTCCAGCAGATCCTCGATCCACTCGCAACGGAGCTGGGTCTTGACCACGCGCTGGCCAACACCCTGGGCATCAAGGACGGAATCCTGGATGGCACAGTGCATGGGGACATTGTCGATCGCGCCACCAAGGAGCGTATGTTGCGTAGCTGGGCCGCGGAACACCAGATTCCGCTCGGGGCCACCATCGCCGCCGGTGATGGTGCCAATGATCTAGACATGGTCTGCGCCGCCGGGCTCGGCGTCGCTTTCAACGCCAAACCGGCACTGCGCGAACGGGCATCGGTCGCCATCGATTTCGGCGAGCTGGACGTGATCGCCGATCTGGTTTTGCAGGACCTTGCCGAGCTCAAATCCAACAACTAGATAACGATTTGGGCCATTCGTCGGGCATTTCACAGCGGATGCGTTGACCAACGCACTAGTATTTCTAGGGGGTTTAGCTCCGGCGGTCTGTGACCGTTGAGCCCACCCCACCCCTAACCGTTGTCGAAAGAGCTCACCCACCGTGCATAATCCTCCGAACGAATCACCGAAGACCTCGCGTGCCGAGAACCAGCGCCCCTCCAAGGCCAAGGGCTGGATCATTGCCGGTGCCTGTGTGGTCGCCGCCGGTGGTGCCTACTTTGGTTCCGCGGCGTGGATCAGCTCGCAGCTGCCGGCCAACGCCGCAGTGGCTGGGGTGAGCATCGGTTCGATGTCGCCGGACCAGGCACGGGAAGTCCTCGCGGACCAGGTGACCGCCAAGGCCAGCGAACCAATCAAGGTGCAGGTCGATGGTCAGGACTACACCTTGGATCCGGCCAAGGCCGGCCTGTCTTTCGATGTGGATGCAACCCTTGAGGGGCTGACCCAGTACGAGGTCAACCCGGTGAAGCTCTACGAGCGACTCACCGGCAGCTACGCCATCGATCCGGCGGTAAACGTGGATCATGACAAGCTCGACGCCGCACTGAAGTCACTGGCGAAGAAAACCGACGCTAAGGTTGCCGAGGGTACGATCAAGTTCACCGAGGGTCAGGCAAAGTTGACCGAACCGGTGGCCGGGGTGGAACTTGACCAGCCTCAGGCCGCCGAGACCCTCGAGGAGCAATGGGATTTTAGCGGGGCTACCATCGAGCTCCCGGCCCACCGCGTCGATCCGAAATTCTCCGCGGAGCAGCTCAAGGACTTCTACGACGGTGAGGTGACCAAGCTGCTTTCTGCGCCGGTGACCTTGCAATCCGGCGACAAGAAGGTCGAGGTCTCCCCCGCATCCATCGCCGCCGCCGCCTCGGTGGACCTCTCTAAGGATGCGCCGAGCCTGAGCCTCGACGATGAGAAGCTGGCCAAGGCCGCCACGAAAAACTCTGATTTCAGTAGCACCGCTAAGAACGCCAAAGTCGTGCTCAAGGGCGGCAAGCCCAGCATCGTTGAGTCGAAGGAAGGCATTGCCCTCGAGACCAAGGGCCTTGGACAAAAGGTGCTTGAGGCCGCGGCTACCGACTCGCGTACCGCGACGGTAGAGCTGGTGGCGAAGGACGCCGAATTCACCACGGCCGATGCGAAGAAGCTGGGCATCAAGGAAGAGATCGTACACTTCTCCACCCCCTACCCCACCAGCGATACGGTGCGCACCAAGAACCTGAAGGCCGGCTCGAAACGACTCAATGGCTTGGTCATTAAGCCGGGCGAGACGTTCTCGCTGCTGAAGGCGCTGGGGCCGATCACCACCGCCAATGGTTACTACGGCTCGGGCGTCGTGGTCGACGGCTTTAGCTCCGAGGCGGTCGGCGGCGGCTTGTCGCAGATCTCCACGCAAATGTATAACGCCGGCTTCCTGGCCGGCTACGACGACATCACCCACAAGCCGCACAGCCGCTGGTTCGAACGCTACCCGGCCGGACGCGAAGCCACCCTCTGGGAGGGACAGGTGGATATGCAGTGGAAGAACAACACGCCCTACGGCGTGCTGATCGAAGCCTGGGTGTCCTCCGACCGTGTACACACCCGCCTGTGGAGCACCAAGTACTGGAAGGTTTCGCAGGACAGCTCGGGCAAGCATCACCAGACCAAGCCGGAAACCAAGTACAACCCGGCCGACCAGTGTGTTCCGGAGCGTGGCGGCAAGCCGGGCTTCACCATCGACATCACCCGTTACCGGGAAGCCATCGACGGTTCGAAGAAGCTACCGGCCGAGACGAAGACTTGGACCTACCAGCCATGGCATAAGGTCGTCTGCGGCACCAAGCCGTAGTCGCCGCGACAACAGAAAGGCCGCTGGTTCTTTCCCTCACGGGAAGGAACCAGCGGCCCTTCTGCGTTATGCCGTCGGTCGCGGCAGTGCCTTACTGCTCGGACTGCTCCAAGAAGTCTCCGGCGCCGCCGACCAGTTCGGTGTGACCGGTCGGCACGTCGGCGAAGACCATCTTGGCGACCTCGGCACCGAACTCCTCGACGGTGTAGAGCTTGCCGGCGGCCTCACGGCGTGCCTCAATCGCTCCGGGCTCCACGCGGTTGAGCAGCGTGGCGGTAATGGTGCCTTCGATCATGTCGCCGGAGACGACCACGAAGTCAATGTTCTTCTCGGACAGCTGCGGAATCATGGCACGCAGGGCGTCTTCACCGGCACGCTTGGAACGCGCCACCGCGTCGTAGGCGTCCATGGTTTCGACCTGGTTGATGAAGTGCGCCTGGTGGCTGGTCACGAAGACCACACGGGCACCCTCGCTCATCTTGGGCAGGGCGGCGGTGAGCATGGCGACCTGAGCGTCACGGTTCAGGCGCAGCGCGTAGTCCTCGCCCATGCTCGTCTCCATCCCGCCGGAGGCGTTCAGCACGAGCACATCCAGCGAGCCGAAGTTCTCCACGGCTGCATCCACCAGGGCCTGGGGTCCCTCGGCGGTGGTCAGATCCGCGCCGACGGCAACGGCCTTGCCGCCCTTTTCTTCGATTCCGGCAACAACCTTGTTGGCGCGCGGCGCCTTGGCACGGTAGTTGACCACCACGCCGATGCCCTGTTCGGCTAGCAGCTGCGCGGTGACCGACCCGATTCCACGGGACGAACCGGTGACGATGGCACCCTTGTATTCACTCACTTGCTTGTACTCCTAATTTCTCGTCGATACTCGTACGTTGACGTTAGTGGCCCATGCCCAGACCGCCATCGACCGGGATGACGGCCCCGGAGATGTAGGCGGCTTCCTCGCTGGCGACCCAACGCACCACATTGGCGACCTCTTCGGGCTCGGCGAAGCGGTTGGCGGGGATGCTGGCCAGGTAGCTCTTCTGGGTGTCTTCCGGCAGGGCGGCGGTCATATCGGTATTGATGAACCCTGGGGCCACCACATTGGCGGTAATACCGCGCGAACCGAGCTCGCGGGTCAGCGAGCGGGCAATACCCACCAGGCCCGACTTGGAGGCCGCGTAGTTGATCTGGCCGGGCGAGCCGTAGAGACCCACCACGGAAGAAATCAGCACCACACGGCCGCGCTTGAGGCGCAGCATGCCCTTCGAGGCCCGCTTGATCACACGGAAGGCCCCGGTGAGGTTCGTGTCGATCACCGAGGTGAAGTCGTCTTCGCTCATGCGCAGCAACAGGGTGTCCTTGGTCACCCCGGCGTTGGCCACGAGCACCTCGACCGGACCGTGGGCGGCCTCGACCTCGCTGAATGCCGCGTCAATGGAGGCCGCATCGGTGACATCGGCCTTGACGCCAAGCAGTCCCTCGGGGACCTCACCGCTGCGGTAGGTGATGGCGACCTTGTCGCCATTGGCTTCAAACGCCCGGGCAATGGCCAGGCCGATACCGCGGTTGCCGCCGGTCACCAGTACGCTACGGCCGGTGGGTGCTTCGCTACTCACAATAGGTCTCCATTCAAATGCGCCGCATGGCACGGCTACCTAGCGGTAGTGGCCATGGATTCTAAAAGCGTGTTCACTTCATCCTATTAGCTACCGAAGAGTATCCAAGATTCGACAGCGTGTAGAAATTACGTGCTGACCGCCCGAAGTGAGACAATGGAGCTGAACACCCAAGCCCTCGATCTAATGAAACCGGCGCCTCATGTCGCATCGTAAAGCCGAGCATCCCGCGGTACACCGCATTACCGAAGCTCGTGAATCGCACACCGTGGAACGCGATACCCGTGTGCGCAAATACACCATCTCCATGCTCACCCGCGTGGTGTGCTTCGTGTTGGCGTTTTTCGTCGACGGGTGGTTACGGTGGACCTTGCTGGCCGCGGCCATCGTGCTGCCCTATATCGCCGTAGTGATCGCAAATGGCGGCGCCGACGTGACCAAACGCCAGCCGCCGGCCGAGTTCTACCACGACCGGGATGCCCCGCAGCTCGACGCAGCCCCCGCGGCGCCGGAGCCGGGTGATGAGGACGCCGAAGACACCGTGATCGAGGGAAGCTTCGTGGAGGAACCACAGGATGGTACCGACACGTCCACCACACCGCATGATCGCCATACGCAGGAGCACTAAATGGATTTGCTGGGTTCGCTCGGCGCCGGCCAACAGCCAAACGCCGAGGAAGTTATTTGCTCACGCAAGGGATGCCGCAACCGCGCGCACGTGAAGCTGCTGTGGAACAACCCCAAAATCCATACCCCCGAACGCCGTAAAGTCTGGTTGGCCTGCCCGGAGCACGAGCAGTGGCTTGAAGACTACCTGCGTCAACGCCTGCTCTACCGGGAAACCGAACCGCTCGTCACCGGCGAAGGGACGGAAGGCTAGATGTATCGTTTTTTGGCCAGTACCCGTTGGGTGGGTTGGTTGCTCCTCGTCGTGATTTTCGCCGCAGCCTGCGTCGGACTCGGCAAGTGGCAGATGGATCGGCGCACCGAAGTGCTGGCCGAAATCGCCAAGGTCAACACGAACTACTTCGCCGAACCGCTCACCGGCGATGCCGTCTACGGCAAGTTTGAGTCCCTGCCCGAGGATGACACGTGGCTGACCGTGCAGCTTACCGGCCGCTACCTCAGCGAGGACACGGTGCTGGTGCGCAACCGGGTGAAGGCCGGACGCCCAGGCTACGAGGTGTTGGTCCCCTTCCGCACCACCGAGGGCAAAACAGTGGTGATCGACCGCGGCTACCTGCCCATCGGCAATCAGCGGGCCGGTGAGCCCGACGATATTCCCGCGCCACCGAGCGGCACCGTCACCGTGAAGGCGCATTTGAAGCCGGGCGAAGCCAAACTGCAGCGCGGCGCGCCCGCGGGCCAGATCGCCTCAATTCATCTTCCAGACTTGGCCGCGGCACTGAACTACCCGATCGCGCAGGGCGCCTATGGCATCAGCTATGAGGAGAGCCCGGCCCCGGCATCCGCACCACAGCCGCTGGACCGACCGGATACCGACGAGGGGCCGCACCTGTCCTACTCGTACCAGTGGTTCATGTTCGGCGCGCTGGCGTTCGTGGGCTTCTGGTACGCCGCACGGCAACAAAAACGCCTCAATGCCCAAGAGGCCGCCGAGCTAGCCGAGGCACAGGCCCAAGGCTTCGACGCACCAATCCACCGGGTGCGCAAGGTACAGGCCAAGCAGGTGCGACGGCTGCGACGAGACGGCACGCTGACCGACGAGGCCTATGAGGATGCGATGCTCGACGAGCACGAGCCTCGCTAAGCGAACCTAGCTAGCAAACGTGGTGCGCCGACTCTCAGTCCTCGGACAGGACGGCGCGTTCCAGTGCGGCTAGGGAGCGATCGAGAAATTCCTCGTCGACCACGGGGAACCCACCGAATAACTCGCGGACTTCCGCACTGACCGCGCTCCAGTCGTAAATGAGTGTGACCATGGTTCCGCCCTCGGCCGGCGTGAGCTCGTAGCGCCACCGCCATCCTCCGGGCCGCACCACGCCGTGCTCGTCGGGTTGCCCGGGATCCCACGCGATAACCTGGTCCGGCTCGAAGACAGTGACCCTGTTGTGCATGATATAGGGACCGCCGGAGCCTTCGGCATACATATGAACCGCGAAAATCTGGCCGACCTGGCTAATCGGCTCCGGGTCGATCGCCGCGCGCACCCAGTCCCCCGGTTCGGTTTCGTGGTGGCGCTCGGGGTGCCGCAACAGTTCAAAGACCTCGTGTGGCGAGGCCTGAATCTGCCTGCTTCTGCTCAAGAACTCATTCTCGTACTGCATTCGCCCTCCGGGGTTGCGCGAGGTCATCGGTCTGGACGTCCCCCATTATGCTCCGGCAGCAATTCACGTGCCAGAGCCGCACA
The DNA here is from genome assembly GCF_048457885.1 of Glutamicibacter endophyticus. Taxonomy (NCBI): domain Bacteria; kingdom Bacillati; phylum Actinomycetota; class Actinomycetes; order Micrococcales; family Micrococcaceae; genus Glutamicibacter; species Glutamicibacter endophyticus. The sequence goes on along the minus strand of NZ_CP174200.1, from coordinate 1,714,781 downwards.
GGTGCCGCCGAGCTGCTAATCGGCGTCGTCGACCTCGATAATGCAAGCCACCGCAGCCTCATCGCACCATGCAGCACCCAATTCCAGGCTTGTGCTGGCTTCCCCCTTGGGAACGCCGAGGCCGAATGGGTCATCCTCGGCCAGGTACCGCCAGTGAAGTGAAGTACTCATGTGCCGAGTATGCGCCGCCACCACGCCGAAGGCAATGCCACCCGTTCGGTCCCCGCTCGCTTAACGCAACAGGCCGGCCATCCCAGGGAAGGGAAGGCCGGCCCGAGTGCATGGAGCCGATCTAGGTCAGCGACACCAGTTCGAGGTAGTCCTCGCTGAACAGGTCCTCATCGCCATCGGGCAGGATGACCACACGCTCGGGGTTCAGCGAGGTCACGGCGCCCTCGTCGTGCGAGACCATCACCACGGCGCCGGGGAAGGTGGACAGCGCGCCGAGCACCTCGGCACGCGACGCCGGGTCCAGGTTGTTGGTCGGCTCATCGAGCAGCAGCACATTCGCGCTGGAGGCCACGATCGTGGCCAACGCCAGACGGGTCTTCTCACCACCGGAGAGCACCCCGGCCGGCTTAGCGACATCGTCGCCGACGAAGAGGAAGGATCCAAGGATGGAACGCACATCGGCATCGCCCAGCGAGGCCGGGGCGGTGGCCCGCATATTCTCCAGGACCGTCTTCTCCGGATCCAAGGTGTCGTGCTCCTGGGCGAAGTAGCCAATCTTCAGGCCGTGCCCGGGAACGATCTGGCCGCTATCGGGTTCGGCCACCCCGGCCAGCATGCGCAGCAACGTGGTCTTACCGGCACCGTTCAGGCCCAAGATCACGACCTTCGAGCCGCGGTCGATGGCCAGCGACACGTCGGTGAAGATCTCCAGGGACCCGTAGGACTTGCTCAGCCCCTCGGCCATCAGCGGAGTCTTGCCGCAGGGAGCCGGATCCGGGAAACGCAGGGCGGCGACGCGCTCGGCGGCGCGTTCTTCCTGCAGCCCGGCCATCATGCGGTCCACACGCTTGAGCATGGACTGCGCCGCCGAGGCACCCGAGGCGCGGGCCTTCATCTTATTGGCCTGCGCCAACAGGGTGGAGGCCTTCTTTTCGATGTTGGCGCGTTCGCGCTTGCGGGCCCGCTCATCGGTTTCGCGCTGGGTGAGGTAGCGCTTCCAGGACATGTTGTAGACGTCGACCACCGCACGGTTGGCGTCGAGGTACAGCACCTTGTTCACGGTGGCATCCAGCAGCCCGGTATCGTGCGAAATCATCAGCACGCCACCGGGATAGTTCTTGATGAAGTCACGCAACCAGGTGATCGAATCGGCATCGAGGTGGTTCGTGGGCTCGTCGAGCAGCAGGGTTTCGGCATCCGAATACAGGATGCGCGCCAGCTCGACGCGGCGGCGCTGACCACCCGAAAGGGTGCGCAGCGGCTGGTTCAAGATGCGGTCGGGCAAATCGAGGTTCGAACAGATCGTCGCTGCCTGGGATTCTGCGGCGTAGCCACCGCCGGCCATGAATTCGGCCTCCAGGCGGTCGTAGCGGCGCATGGCCTTGGCGGCCACGGCACTATCATCGCTGGCCATCTCGGCACGAGCCACCTCGAGCTTGCTGATGACCTTATCCAGGCCGCGGGCGGAGAGGATGCGATCGCGCGCCAGCTGCTCCATATCCGGGGTTCGCGGGTCCTGCGGCAGATAGCCGATGGAGCCCTTGTGGCTCACCGCGCCGGCGGTAGGCTGAGATTCACCGGCCAGCACCTTGGTCATGGTGGTCTTGCCCGCACCGTTGCGACCCACCAGGCCGATCTTGTCGCCCTTGTCGATGCGGAAGTTCACCTCGTCCATTAGCAGGCGGGCGCCAACGCGCAACTCAAGGTCGGCGACGGAAATCATCTAGGTGCCCCTTTCGGCAGCGGGTAGTGCATGGGAAGCCCATTAAATGGGCAACTTAACTATCCTAGCCGCCGATTGCTCCGGAGGCGCGGTGCTGTGGCGTAGCAAACACCATGCCACCGGAACCTTTAGCTTCCGGACTGCGGATTCTGCTTACTCATCCGGTAGTCGCTCATCTGGATCAGGCGCCGCGTCAGCGACCCTTGACGGCGCAGATCCGAACCACTGGTCTTCTCGATGTGGGCCGAGCCAAAGTGCCACAGCAACAGGTCATCGAGCAGCCGGTCGGGGCCCGGCGAATACCGGTGATCGAGGGCCGCACGGACCTCGGTGACCCCACTGGGGTCGAGAAGTTGCACGAACTGCCAGACACGGTTGATGCCGTGGGCTCCCAGAAGCTCGGCCGCCCAGCTCCAGTCGTCATCGCGTTTGCGATCCACATGCGGCAACAGGGTTTGCCACACCTCGCCGATGAGCGCACCAGAAAGCTCCTGGGCGCCCAGGCTGTACCGGTCTTGGTAGCCGTTGAGCCGGTGGTAGAGCTCGTCGATGTCCGTGAAGTAGTCTTCGACGGTTTCCAGCATGGCCGCGGTGGCGGTAAACAGCCGGTCGATTTGCGGGTTCCAGACCGAGGTGCCCGGATGCTTGAAACGGATATCGTGCTCCATTTCGCTCCAGGCGTGCTGCAAGATGGTGCGCACCTGAACTTCGAAGATGAAGTTGCCGCTGGCGACCACCGGTTTGCCCAGAGCCTCCTGAAACTTGCGAACCGTTGGCTCGTTCCGGGTTTTCAGCAGCAGGTGGCGCGAGGAGTACCCGTAGGTGCCGGACTCCACCGAACCAATATCCTTCTCCCGGTCGCTCCGGCAGTCGAAGGCCTCACGATGGGACTTGATGATGGAGGCGACCTGCTGAATCTCATGGGGCAGCATCACGATGATGCGCAGACCCACCATGTCATGTAATTCGCGCAGCGGGTTGGGAAATTCCAGGACCGGCGAGCTGTCGGCGTCTTGCTGTAACTGCCGTGAGGCCTTGGAGCGGAAGGACTCGGTGCTTTTGACCCGGCCGGTAATGAAGAGCGGCTGCACTTCGCTGTTCTTGAACAAACCGCGAATTTTGCCCTTCATGGCGCCCAGGACGTGGTCTAGTTCGCCGCGCACCGCCTCGTAGCGTGCCACGGAGGCTTCGATCTGTTCGGTAAAGTCCGGCCTACCGTTCGGGTTCTCCTGGGGCATTGTTCATGCCTCCTGTCCTACTGATTGGTCAGTCGCTGCTGCGCCATGTCCTTGTAGAGCGGGGTCTGATCATCGCTCACCTTGCCACCCTGCTTCTTCGCCGCGGTCTTTGCCGCTGGCTTGGTGTTGGCCTGCTGGTTGTTGGTGATCGGGGTGACCTTCGAGTTCTTCTCGGCCTCGGCGCGAGCCTGGGTCAGGGCTTCGGCGCGGGTGCGAGCCAATGCGTCCTGGTGCTCCTGTTCGAGCTGGGCGATGCGTTCGGCCTCGGCCTGCTGCGCGTCGTTGATCGCGGCGTTGTAGCCATCGTCATAGGCCACACCGTACTTCTCGGCGTTGGCCTGCTCTTCGTCGTACTCGTAGGCGGCGCGGAGCTTCGCGGCCTCGGACTTCTTCTGGTACATGTGCACGGTCAAGTGCGTGATGGCCAGCAACACGATTGGCGGCATCGCTGCCACGAGGGCGGAGACCAGCGCCGGGACACCGTTCTCAATGGTGTCGACGGTGAGGATTGCGTGCGTGGAGTTTGCCGCGGTGGACACAATTGCGCCAAAGAACAGCAAGGTCCAGGGGTACACCATCGCCTTGCGCGGGAATCCGTTAAGCGCGACGATCGCGACCGTGGCGGCAACGATCATACCGTCGATAATGATCGGCCAGATCCATGCCAGCTGCGGGGAGATACCCGATCGCTCGGCCAAGTCGGTCAGCGCGGCGAATGACAGTACGAACGCGCCAACAGCGATCAGGACGGTAGCGCCGACGGCCGTACCGAGCACGGCACGGTGCGGGACGGCAGGCAATTCCTTGGTGGTATCCATGCGCTTGGGCAGACCTCACTCTTGAAAGAAACAATAAAGCACCGGGCGTGCGAATGTTGTAGGCCGATCCCCATCGGGCCATCACCCAGTTTCTATTTTAGCCATAGTCGGCCCGGACTCAGTGATGGGCTCCGTCACGTTGCGCCGGGGCCCCGGCCCACTGCGGCAGGTTGGCGCGCCGGTCGATGAAGCCGGTGCCGGTGATGCGCGCGGCCAATCCGCGTCCGGAACGGTCAAGCACCAAGGTGACCGCACTGATCACGCCGAACATGAGTACCGGGAAGAGCATGAAGTCCAACGGGCCGGTGGCTTCGGTGTCTCCGGCCAGTTCGTAGATCAAGCTCAACCCGCCAAAGCCCAATAGGGCCCGTAGCCCGGCCCGCCAGAAGGGCGCGGGGGCTGAGTCGGCTGCGACCACCTGAATCCAGGCGCAACGTTGCCCCAGCGAGGCCCGTCCGGCGCTCAGTGTGGGGAGCATATAGGTCAGGGTAATGGCCGCGATCGGCACGAGGTCGTCGACCACGTAGCCCGGCGCCGTCGGCCCGCCGAGGGTGGCCACCAGTTGCAGACCGAAACCCGCCGCGAGCACCGCGGCGCTGAAGAAGGCGAGGTCGAAGACGTCGGCCATGATGCGGCGGCTTCGTGTCACAACACGTGGTGGGGCTTGTTCGGCGCGTGCCTCCACCGGACCGGTGAGCCAGGCGAACATCGGCAGATAGGCGATGATGGCGCCAAGGAAGGCGCCGAAGGTGTTCATCAGCAGGTCGTCGGCGTCGGCCACGCGGTAGGGGCATTCGTAAATTCCCCACAGGCCGGTCAACTGCGAAAGCTCGATCAGCAGCGACACCGCACCGCCAAGGAGGGTCGCCGAGAGAATGTTCCCGCGCATCCAGCGCACCACCAGCACGCCCAGGGGCATGAACAAGATGATGTTGAACAGCACCTGCCAGAGGGTGAAGCTCGTCAGGAAGCTCCGGGCACCTAACGCGTAGGCTTCTTGGAAGTCACCAATGAAGTGCAAGGGAGTAAATTGTGGCACCGCCACACCGGGCCGGCAGAACGCGTTGCTCGACTCGGGCAGCGGCAACATCGTGTAGCTGAAAAGCCCGAAGCCGTAGAGCACCGCGGACATCGTGGTGATGGTTCGCCGCCAGGAGAGTCTTCCGTGCCGGCGGTACTGGATGGCAAGCAGGAAGATGCCGCCCACCATCAGAGCGAGCCATGCGATCAGGATGGCAATGGCGCCGGGCCACAGAAGCGATGTCATAGTTACCATTCAAGTGCACGGGGCCCGCTCGGTACATCAACCAAAAGTGTCAATTCGCTCACCTACCGCCTCCTCCGAACGTTCTAGTCCGGAGGGCAAGGTGCATTGAACCAGCCGGCAATCGCCCGGTCCCGATACAACAGGTACAGGAAGAGCAGCAGACCCAGTAGGGCGGCAAATACCCGCATCAACCAAATCACGTGCCACTGCTCGATGGAGAGCTGATCAACAAAAACCGCCAGCAAGATCAGGCTACTGATCTGCACCATGAGCCGTTCGGCACGCCACGAGACGTCACGGTCGAGCGCGAACAGTGCAAAGAGCCACAAGATGTACCACGGTTGAATGATCGGCGCCAAGAGCACCACAGCACTTAGCGCCCATGCGGCGGCGCGCAACGGCCGGGCAACGCGCTCGGCCAGTGCAAGCTTAAACACCAGCAAAAGGCCACAAAGCTCAAAGACCAGCACCACCACGGTCTGCACCAGGTCGCCGTTACCGCCCAAGGCGTTGGTCGCCAGGGCGCCGAGCCACCCCAGCAAGCCGACCGGCGCGTAGGGGAAGGCGGCTGAGCCGGCGGTGAACATCGCCGGAAGCCAACCGAACCACAGGCCGCTGGCCGCCCCGTAAATCAATAGCCACAGCATCGTCAGCGCACCGAGCTTGACCCACATGACCAAGCGTTCGGTACGCCGCGCATCGGCGGCAAGCATCAGCAATCCCACAAAGGGCAACAGGATCAGCGCAATAGGCTTAATGGCCACCGCCACCGAGAGCGCAAAGCTAGCACGCACCCAGCGTCCGTCCGCGGCCCGTGCAAAGGCCGCGAAAATTGCTGCCAGCATGAGCCCGTCATTGTGCGCACCGCCCACCATGGTCAGCAGAAAGAGCGGGCTGCAGAGCACCGCCCACAGCGTCCAATCGGTGTTGTAGCCAAGTTTGGCGCAGAGCACCTTGAGGTAGTGGAAACAGCCGATCACCCCGGCGATGGCAGCCACACGGAGCATCAGCACCCCGATTTCGGGGATTCCGCCGGAAATGAAGTGGATGAAGCGTGAGAGGGAGACGAAAATTGGCCCGTAGGGAGAGAGCGATTGCGCCCAGAGCCCGTCCGCCCCAGCGTCAAACCAGCCAGGGATCGTGGAAACCCCCTCGGCATAGGGCGAACGCCCAGCATGCAAGAGCCGCCCCTGCGCCAGATACGCGTAGACGTCGCGACTCAGAATCGGGAAGGCAAGCAGCAACGGGGCGCACCATGCGGTCAGTAGCCGCGCGACCTGTCGGGTACTGACCCGCTCGATGGGCGCCACCAGCGGTCGTAACAGCAGCCAACAGCGCGTCATCCACGCCAATCCCACGGCCATCAGCACGATACAGGCAATAACACCGATCGCTTCGGTGCGGAATTCGATGAAGAAACCGGTGCGCGCCAGTGGGGAGAACTGGTTACGCGGGAACCAACCGATACCCCACGAGGCGATGGTCACCAGCGTGCTGGCCGCTGCCCCGTGAATCGCTAAGCGACGGAGCGTTCCCGTTGTCGTGATGGATTCCTGCATGGCGGCGGTCATCGCAAGCGCTTAAAGTGCCAGCGCGTCGAGGTGAGGAGCTCGGGGGCAATTTTCCTGGTCTTCGGATCAATAATCAGCAGATATGCGATGCAAACGGCCGACACACCCCAAGACAGCATCTGCGGCAGTGAGCCCAGTTCATCTTGCAGGAACTGCCAAATGAACAGTTGATCCGCGGCCTGATAAGCCACGAAGTAGATGGTGGTCAAATGCACCCACAGCAGTTGCCAATCATCGCGTACCCCGGTGGCGGCAAAGAAGGGAAGAATCCACAACAGGTACCACGGCTGTATGACCGGGGATAGCACCACAATCGCCGCAAAGGCGATGGCCAAACGTTGGACCAGATGCGAGTAGGTGCCACGGAAGATCACGACCATGGCCAGCGCTACGCCCACCAGGCGGCCGAACAGTTTCACCACCGGCAAGATCCAGTCCGTGGAGATCCCAAAGGCAGAGAACACGCCGCTGGCCAGCAGGATCACGATGCCCAGGGGCGAGAAAATCGAGTAACCGGTGCCGGTAAACAGCATGACCTTCAGCCAGCCGAACCAGTAGCCGTTCATCCATCCCACTAGGGTCATCAGTCCGAGCAGAATCGCCCCGCAGTAGAACCAGTAGAGAATGCGTTTCGGCCAGGTGGCCTTGGGGCCAGCCCAGAGCAGGCCGATGAATGGCAACAACACCAAGGTGATGGGCTTGACGCCAATGGAAGCGGTCAGCACGATCACGGCCCAGACCCCACGACGTTGGCAAGCAAGGTAGACGGCCCAAACGGACAACCCGGTCATCAACGCATCGTTGTGCGCGCTGGCCACGAAATTCAGCAGCACCAATGGATTGGCGACCGCAATCCACGCGGCCTTCGCACCATTGACCTGGTGGAGCGCGGCAAGTTTCGGCACGAAGTGCAGGCACAACAGCACGCCGATGAAGGCAATGGCACGGAAGATCAGGATGGCCGCATCCGTGGACTGACCCACGAGCTGAACCACAAGGTATTCGATGGAGAGGTAGAGCGGACCGTAGGGAGTCCCGTCCTGCGCCCACATCGTGTCGGTACCCAACTGGAACCAGTTGTTAATGGACGAGATTCCGTCAACATACGGGTCCTGCCCCGCTTGGACCAGGCGCCCCTGACCGATGTAGGCGAAAACGTCTCGGCTCATGATGGGAATGCAGACCAATAACGGAATGCTCCATAGCCATACGGCACGCTTCACCAGCGCCAATGACCCTTCGGGCCAGCCCCGTAGCTCCTGCCCCAAACGCCACCAAGCGCGGAACAGCACCCAGCACCCCAGAGCCAGGACGATCACGGAGCCAAGCACACCGGTTGATTCGGTACGCAGGGCAATAAAAAGCGGGTCGCGGTTCAGCGGTGACACACTGGCTAGCCAACCGACCCCGATGGAGCCGGCAAAGATCATCAGCGAACCGAGCACGCCGGAGAGCAATACCCGCGTACGGGCGCGGTGTGAACGCGCGCTGAGCGGCATCGCCTGGGGATCGACCACGAACGTCACCTCATGTGCTTGATTTCCGATATTTCACCGGCTTCGGTCCAACGGATTGGGCCATCACGGCAACCGGAATCTACACGGTCGACGGCCACAAAAACTCAGATGATTTTACCATTCACCTACTTCAGCAGGGCGGTAAAACACGGTAGAAGTGATCCACCGTTCACTATCGAGAGGCGCATTCTCATGTACTTGGCGGTAGATTGTGATGCGTGGCAAATAAATCGGAAATGATCGTATGGATCGACTGTGAAATGACCGGCCTGGACGTGGTCAACGACGCCCTTATCGAGGTGGCGGTGCTCATCACGGACTCGGAACTGAATATTGTCGACGACCAAGGACTACAGGTCGTCATCAAACCCTCGGCTGCGGCGGTGGCCCAGATGGACGACTTCGTGCGCAATATGCACCAGAGCAGTGGCTTGCTCAATGAACTCGATGCCGGCATCGATATGGCCGAAGCACAGCAACAGGTTATGGACTACATTCGCACGTACGTCCCCGAGGCTAAGAAGGCACTCTTGGGCGGAAACTCGGTGGGGACCGACAAGAACTTCTTGGCCAGAGATATGCCCGAGGTTATCGAGTACCTGCACTACCGGATTATCGACGTGTCGACGATCAAGGAACTGACGCGGCGCTGGTACCCCAAGGCCTACTACGCGGCGCCGGCCAAAACCGGCAATCACCGAGCGCTGGGCGATATTCGCGACTCAATTAATGAGCTGCGCTATTACCGCGCGGCAGTTATGATTCCGGCACCGGGCCCGGATACGACTCACGCGCGAAAGATTGCCGACAATCTCGGATAATTCGGTGTGACTACTGACCCCTTCACACCACATTTTGCCTAGTGACACACAACACAGCCATTTTGGAGCTTTTCAAGTTGGCACTGCACCTACAAATGTGTGTATAGTATTTCTCGTTGCCCGGTACGGAAACAGCGAGGAAATCCACGCTGACAAGTAACGAAGCAAATATGGTGGGTATAGCTCAGTTGGTAGAGCGTCTGGTTGTGGTCCAGAAGGTCGCGGGTTCAAGCCCCGTTACTCACCCAGATTGCACGAGGTGCGAATCTTGACTAGTCAAGATTCGCACCTCTTTCTCATTTCCGGCGCATCCGCGCCGTCCTCCGCCTAACTTCACCCTCAATTCGGCGGGTATCACGACCCCCTCTTCAACCACGCACTTTTCTTGGTCTTTGACCTATAGGCCAAAAAGTGTGTCTGGCCCGGGCATGTCGCTAGGGCCAGACACACTAATATTCATTGATTAACAGTGTGTTCAGGCGCTTCTCCCGCCCCAGCCGGCCCGCGCGTAGAGCCCTTCCTCAGCGTTCGCCGCCGTGCCGTAAAGCTCTGGCCCGATCCGCTCCTCGACGAGTTCTTCAGCTGCTAGTTTCCTGGCCCGCTGTGTGTAGTGTTCGGGCCGGATCAACGCCCCTAGGCTGGTACGTGAATCCTTGGCGGTATGCTCCCAGCAAAACCATTCCACCGCTCTGCGGCGGTGCTCGACGGGCATGCCCCGGTGGTAGAAGATCATGGCCCGGATCCCGGAATTGATCGCGCCTTCGATCATGTTCGTTGTGGCATTGATTCTTAGTGCTTCGAGCTCTTCTTTGAGATAGGTGAACAGGTGCCCACGTTTCAAGACAATGTTCATGCTGGAGTAGGCCTTGCGTAAGCGTTCGTACGTGTACCACCAGACCCGGGTGCTTCTGATGCCTTGGGGGCGGGCATCGGTGAAGTCTTTGGCGTAGGTTTTCTCGTTGAGGTAGTGCTGGAATTCGGTGTGCCAGGCCGCGAATAACGCGATCCAGGCGGTGGCTTCTTCCCGGGTCTTGATTCTGGTTAGTTGCAGGCTCAAAGCACGTAGGGCCTTGCCAGCAGGGGTTTTAGGTTTCATGGTGAGTTGGGTGCGTACGTTTCGTTGGATATGCACCAGGCAGCGTTGGATCTGCACCTCGGGCCAGAGTTCTTTCAAGGCTTTGAGTAGCCCGCTGCCTCCGTCGGTGACTACGACCCTGGGCTCTGCCAAGGGCCGTAGCAGTTCGAGCCACGCTATGGACTTCTCTCGAGCGCACCATTGCCAGCCGATGACTTTCCCGTTGGCGATGGCGATTAACGCGCACCAGCCTTTGCGCAGGTAGATCCCGTCAATTTGGATTTCGTCGAAGACCTCTCCGGTTTGGGGAAGAGTGGGGTGCACGTTCCAGCACCAGGCGGTATGCCGTCGGAAGGTGCGGGCGCTGGTGGCAGCGTACTGCGCTTGGGTTTGTTTGCTGAGGATCCAGCCGACGAAGGCGGTGAGTTGGTTGCGGGCGGTGGTGTCTGCCCGCGTCATTGTGCTTGAGGTGCCGCAGTTGGTGCAGCGCCATCGTTGGGTGCCTTTGGACGTGGTGCCATTTCTCTTGAGTGGAAAATGACAGATACTACAGAGGTGGGTTTGTCTACTATCTTTCATACTTATGGATTCAATACCCATGTGATTGCTGATCCTGCCCCGGGATGAAGGGGCAGGATCAGGATTGCAGACACACTTTATGACCTATAGGTCTGGTCTTTGCATGCAGCAAGGACTTGTGCCGTTCAAATCAGCATGAGCCACCTCAGAGTACCGGGTCGACCGCGTTGCCCAGGCTGCGAGATATAAATCCGGTCGCGTCGAGCAAGCTCGAAAACCTCCGACGTTCACAGCCACGCCCAATAACGAGCGCCTCGTACTCACTGCCGAGCGCTTCAACAAAGCCAACGACACAAGATGCATCGTGTTCGGAATAACGCGTATCGATGACACGCCATTCATGGTCGGAAATCGCATCAAGTCGCAATACCTCGGACGCCGAACCCTCACGTTCGGTGGGCCTTGGTGTCGAAATGAGCGTCGTCATGCTCAGTGCACTTTCCTTTCGTGGTCTTCGGACATGCGCGGACCTTCCGGCCCGGGTCGGGCCGGAATCCACGGCCCTAGGTTGCGGCCATTTGCCGACGTGGCCATAGGAGTACGCATCTACATATCGGGGCCTCAATCGCCGCCCGGAGCCCTCCACCGGGGCTCCGGGCTCCTCCACGCGACAACTATCGAGGGGTCGGTGGTGAGCGAACCCTTGACTGGATCCACATTTGGCGCGGCAGGCCCGGCTCCGTCCACCGAACACCCGGGCGGCGGTAGGGCTGGATGCGATCGCGTGGGAAGTGCAGGCGAGACCCGTTAGCCATATGGTCCTGGAATCCTGAACCTTCCAGAATGGCCGAGAACCGCCTTGCCACCCAGTCACGATCCGCTAGGCGCATCTCGAGCTCCCCCGAACACAGGTCGGTCGTGTTGTCGGCTGGTCGCATGGCTGTCTCCAGCATCATCTCGGCTACCCTCCCCTATCGATTGCCGCATCCGCGGCTTAAGCGTTCAGGCTTTTTTGGTCCGGGTTTTGGCCAATCGCGTCGCGGCTGGTGACGCTGATCTTGCGTGGCTTGGCCTGCTCGGCGATCGGGATACGAAGGCGCAGCACACCGGCGGTGTAGTCGGCGTCAACCTTCTCGGTATCCAGCGAGTCTCCCAGCACCAGCTGCCGACTGAAGACGCCCCACGAGCGCTCAGAGGCTACCGCGTCAACGGCATCAGGGATATGGCAGGCCCGTTCGGCCTTAATGGTCAGGACGTTGCGCTCCACATCGATGTCCAGCTTGTCCGGGTCAATGCCCGGAAGGTCGAGCTCGACGAAGAACTCATCCCCGTCGCGCCATGCGTCCAGCGGCATGGTCGAGGGGCGACTCATGGTGCCGAAGACCTGCTGTGTGAGCCGGTCGAGGTCACGGAATGGGTCATGTTGTAACAGCATTTCTGAATCTCCTCCATCTCACATATCGATTGCGGACCACTCGACAATCTGTATCAGGTGGTATAGATTTTGTACATCAACGAACACAGAGATGCAAGCGGTTTGGAGCAAAATTTGGTGAAGAATTCGGGGTCACGAACCAGCTCACTCGGCGTGTACGGAATTACCGTAGCCGCGGAGCTCGTCGGCGTGGGCGAACAAACCTTGCGACTCTACGAACGCAAGGGTCTGCTCGAGCCCAGCCGCACGGCAGGTGGCACCCGCCGCTACAGCGAAGACGATCTGCAGATCGTTCGGCGCGTCATAGAGCTGCTCGAAGCAGGCGTGAACCTCGTCGGCATTCGCCATGTACTCGAGCTCGAGACTGAAAACCGCCTCCTCCGTGCCGAACTCGACAGACTAAGCTCTTAATCGCTGCCTCCCTGAGCACGGGATCGTCCCACGTTGGACAAAACCGTCGACCGCGATCGGAATACTCGTGACCTCTGACTCGTTGCACGCTTCACTTCAATCGACAATTTTGCTTCTCGCGGGGTCTTTTGACCGCGTGAGATGCGATTTCGGAAGGGGGCGCATTCAATGGACATCAATTTTGCCGCAGAGCCGCTGGCCGACGACGTCATCCTGCTCGATCCAGAGACCGAAGAGTGGTGTTGGGATGACTGGGTGGCCAGCGAACCTCCCTGTTAGGTCGAGCCAAGGTGGCCCCATCGCGACAGCTGGGGCCACCGGCCACGCAGGCGCAAAATGAATAGGCGGAAACCCTCCCCCTGACCGAGGCATTCGGCACAGGCCTCAAGTCAACGTCCTAGCCAGTGGTTCGCAACAGAAGATTTCATCCCACGCTCCGACCCTTCCCGAAAGGAAGGGAGCCAGAAAAGCCCGTGTGGATACGTTGGCAGCTGGCCAATAGCGCGCCACTGGATTTCGAGGTCAAATCAGCACCATTGCACGATTCCCCAAACTTCAGTGCTCCGCACCTACAGTGAATCCTGCGCAACGCGCGCAGTGCCAGAGGCTAACACCCCCTGGGCTAGACGCTAGATCGACTGCACGAAGCCCTTCATCCGGGCAGCGCTACTCACGCACAGATAATCTATTCGAACACCTGTTCGAATCTGGTTCTGCGCGAATATATCGACATCTCAGTCCAGACAAAATTCGTTTCCTTCTGGATCGGCCATGGTGATGTGTCCGGCGTCGATACCGTCGGGGTCGACCCGGTACAACCGGCGAGCGCCTCGCTTCTCTAGGTACTGTGCGCGATCTTCGAGCGCGTCCATTCGTGTTTCCCCCTCGAGTCCGGGAGCAACACGCAGATCGAGGTGGACGCGGTTTTTAGCATCTTTGCCTTCGGGAACTTTCTGGAAAAAGATTCTGGGGCCATGCCCGTGAGGGTCAATGATTGCGGAGCGTTCGTTGTGAAGTTCGGGTGGTATCCCCCATGCTTCGAGTGCGGCGCTCCAGCTCTCGAAAGGCTCGGGTGGAGGTTGAAGGATATAGTTCAATGCCTCGGCCCAGAAGGTCGCTTGACGTCCTGGATCGGCGCAATCATAGGTGACTTGAAATTCGGTAGCCATATGCGCAGGAACGCTCCATCCCGATGTCGTTGTGTGGTGTGTCGGAACGCTACCGCTGGTACGCATGGCGCGCAATGGGTCGCGCTTCGTGTCTAACTGATTGACTTCGTGCGTAGCTCTTCCCATTTGGGCGGCGAGGGCCAATGCTAGTTCTATGACACGCATTGATACGACCGAACGAATGCTCAACGCCGTGCCGGAGCGGGTCTACGAGGCGTTGACCGACGGGGCCGCGCTTCAGGCATGGTTACCACCGGCAGGAATGCGAGCCGAGTTTCTCGCACTGGATCCGCGCCCTGGCGGTTCATTTCATATGATTCTGCACTATCCGCCCGGGCAGGCCGGCCTGGGGAAGAGCACGGCGACTACCGATGAGGTGGTTGGGCACTATACGGAACTGGTACCGCACGAGCGGGTGGTTCTTGACGTGCATTTTGTGAATCCAGATGGTTCGCATACCGAGGCGATGACGATGAGTTTCGATATTGCTTTGGCCGCGAACGGGACGCTGGTGAACTTTAGTGCGGAGAATCCCCCGGCATCCATCTCGGCCTCCGACCACCATGTGGGGATGAGTCAGTCCCTGGAACAGTTGGCTGAGTACCTGATTGCGCAGGCCGAGCGCGAACGGGGCTAGGTCGAGCCAGCCTGACGCAAAATATTGTGGACGGTGGCGTCGTCGAGTTGCTCGAAGTGCTCGTAGTAGGTGCCCACGGCGCCGAAGTCATCTGGCTGCAACGGGCAGTGGAACTCGTCGCAGTGCGCGGCACAGCTGGCGCAGGTGCTTTCGGGGCCAACGGGGATGGCGGCAATGAGCTTCCCGACGTGCGCCATTCGCATCACCCGTATGGCGGCGGCCATGGTGGCTCCCGTAGCCAATCCGTCGTCACAGAGAATAACGGTCTGGCCGGTCACCTCGGTAGCGCGCCCTTGCAGATATGCGCTTTGTCGCCGGTGGAGTTCGGCGGTTTCGCTCTGGCGTACGCGTTCGAGACGCTCCGGTCGGGTCAGTTCCGTGGGTAGTGAATCGATGAGCTCCGGGAGGATGACTTCGGCTTGAAGTTGCCCATGTGCGGCAATGGCCCCGAAGGCAAGTTCCGGATAGTCGGGCACGCCGAGCTTACGCACCAGTAGGGCATCAAAGGGTAGGTGTAATTCAGCGGCCAGTGTGGCTGCGATGGGCAATCCCCCGCGAGCCAAGCCGAGAATGAGGGCGTTGGCGGCCTGGCGATAGGCGCTGAGTTCGGCGGCGAGCCGCAGTCCGGCATCGTGGCGGTCGGCGTAGGCGGGCAGGTTCTGTTGTTGCTGTCCCATAGTCCATACTCGGCCGCGGTGACCAGCGCTGTCCAGTGGCAGCGAATAATCGATTCTGCCCCTGTTGTGTGCGGCGGTGGGATTCTATGATCGAGGGACCGGGTCATCACCGTGATTCGGATGGTCTACCTAAGGATCGAGCTCATGTCTTCTCCGACGCCAACGGGGCAGCTACTTTCTTCAGATCAGGGTTTCGACTTACGGCTAGTGCGTGAGCTGCCGGTTCCCGTGGAGCGGGCTTGGGAGTGGCTTACGGATCCGGAGCTCACCGAACACTGGTATGGCCCCTGGTCCGGGTGGGCCGCCGAGGGTCACCCGATCGATGTAACCCTAGCCTTTGAGGAGGGTGCCCCAACGGTTCAGATGGTGATCCGCGCCTGTCAGGAACCCGAGCACCTGCGGCTAGTCTCCGAGGATGAGTACGGCAACTGGGATTTGGAGCTTTCACTGCGCCAGCATGAGAAGGGTAGTGAACTGACCTTCGTGATGCATCAGGTCGATCCGCAAGGCGTCGGTGAGATTGGGCCGGGATGGGAATACTATCTCGACCAACTAGTCGCCGCG
Source organism: Glutamicibacter endophyticus (assembly GCF_048457885.1). NCBI lineage: Bacteria > Bacillati > Actinomycetota > Actinomycetes > Micrococcales > Micrococcaceae > Glutamicibacter > Glutamicibacter endophyticus. The sequence goes on along the minus strand of NZ_CP174200.1, from coordinate 1,699,168 downwards.
ATTAACGGAGACCCGCGGCCCAGTTGGGAGGATTATTTTCCTGCCCAGCAGGCGTACTTCCAGGACCAGGCGCCGGACTCGGCCGAGCACTAGTACACCCTCGATCCAATCTCGCATTGCCGCGGTTCTTGGTACGTTCTGTGGCACACCACCCAGATATTCGAAGCTATGTTCGATGCGAGGTTCGGGGCATGACGGAGTCGAAGTCACTGTGGTGCACGCAAAGGAAAAATAGAGGCTTTTTCCGGGTTAAGGGTCTAGCATGGCCGTAGTCGCCGCGGTTGTGATGATTGATTGGGGGATCCTCACCCGTAGCCTGACTCTGGCATACCCCCGGGCCTACCACTCGCAGGCGGGCCCGGGTGTGCACCGGCGAGCGCGGGTTAGGTTTCCGCCCGAGGAGTCGCCGATTGCGAGCCAGATTCATGAAGTTCTCGCATCTTCTGCCGGTGTTTTAGGCTTCGGATATGTCTGCTATTCCACACGTTGAATTGGCCAATGGTTGCAGCGTGCCCGCCATCGGGCAGGGCACCTGGTTCATGGGCGAGCGGCCCGACCGTCAGCGCGAAGAGATCGCAACGCTACGCCGTGGCGTGGAACTGGGCCTAACGCTCATTGATACCGCCACCATGTATGGAGACGGGCTCTCCGAGCAACTGGTGGGTGAAGCTATCGCCCCCGTGCGCGACGAGGTCTTCCTGGTAGACAAGGTTCTTCCCTATGAGGCGTCCTATCGGGGCACCATTGCCTCCTGCGAGGGATCCCTCGAACGGCTGGACACCGACCATATCGATCTGTTGCTTCTGCATTGGCCCGGTTCACACCCCGTCGAGGAAACCGTGCATGCCTTTGAAACCCTGATCGAGCGTGGGCTTATTGGCGCATGGGGCGTGAGCAATTTCGATGTCGATGACCTTCAGGAACTCCCGGCGACCCCCCTGGTGAATCAGGTGCTGTATAACCCGAGTCGGCGTGGCGTGGAATATGATCTGCTACCGGCGCATGCCGCCGCATCCCCGGCAATCCGGACCATGGCGTACTCCCCCATTGAGCAAGGTCGCCTACTGACGCATCCGGCACTGCAAGAGGTGGCCGAACAGCTCTCGGCGACCACCGCACAGGTATTGGTGGCGTGGGCGATACGAAGTGGTGAGGTGATCGCCATACCGAAGGCCTCTCGCGTGGAGCACGTACAACTCAATGCCGCGGCGGCCGAACTACAGCTCTCCACTGAGCAGCTCGCGGCCATCGATGACGCCTTTGCACCTCCACAGCGTAAACTTCCACTTCAGATGCTCTAATTCGGCCACACGGCTACCGACCCGCACGGATTTTACGATTCTCGTGCCGCGCTGGCCAGTGCATGACAAACATGACAATAATGGTCATGGTGTGTCCGGCCGATCGGCCCGACCCACCGCAACCAGCGGTGATCCTCCTAGACTCTTGGGGGAGCATTTTTCGACCTTTACCCCGAAAGGACCGGTCAACACGGTGAAACGCGACTTGTTCGAAGAGGACCACGACCAGTTCCGCGAGCTCGCGGCCGAATTCAACACCCGAGTGGTAGCCCCGGGCTACGCTTCGTGGGAGAAGGAACACCGGATTCCTCGCGAAGTGTGGCAAGCGGCCGGCGAGAACGGGCTGTTGGGTCTGGCGGTGCCCGAAGAATTCGGCGGGATGGGCATCGATGACTATCGCTTCCGTGTCGTCCTCGACGAAGAATTCGTGCGCGCCGGTCACCTCGCCGTGGCCCTGGCCTTCCACCTGCACGACGACCTCGTGCTGCCCTACTTAATTGCGCACGGCTCGCAGGATCTCAAGGAACGCTGGCTGCCGCGCATGGTCGACGGTTCAACCATCACCTCCTGCGCGTTCACCGAACCGGGTGCCGGCTCGGATTTGCGCGGAGTGCGCACCAAGGCGGTCCGGGACGGTGACGACTGGTTGATTTCCGGTCAGAAAACCTTTATCGGCAACGCGGCGCACGGCGATGCCGCGCTCGTGCTGGCCCGTACCGAAGGCTCCGGAACCCGCGCCGGCGCGGACTCCTTCACCTTGTTCATGGTGGAACGTTCCGAGGGCTACAGCAACGGAAAACCCTTCGACAAGATGGGGCTACGTGCCTCAGATACCGCCGAGTTGTTCTTCGACGAGGTCCGGGTGTCCGACGCCGACCGGGTTGGCGAAATCGGGGCGGGCCTAGGGTACGTCAAGGCCCATCTGCCGCAGGCCCGACTGGCCATTGCGGTTGCCTCCAGCGCCATTAGCACCGCTGCCTTCGCACAGGCCAAGGAGCACGTCTCGAACCGTTCGACCTTCGGGCAGCTGGTTGCCGACTACCAGAACACCCGCTTCGAGCTGGCGGATTTGAAGACCGAATCTCATGTCACCGAGGTGTTTGTCGATCGCGCGGTGCAGGCCTTCAACGAGGGGCAGCTCAGCGCCGAAGAGGCCGCAGAGGTCAAGCTCTTCGCCAGCGAAAAGGCCCGCACGCTTACCGACCGTGCCCTGCAACTGCATGGCGGCTACGGCTACATCATGGAATACCCGATCGCGCAGTCCTTTACCGCCTCCCGCCTGCTGACCATCTTCGGCGGAACCAGCGAAATCATGCGCGAGACCATCGGGCGCGCGCTGTAACTCGCGGTCTGCGGCTCACCGCCGACGGAGCTCATCACGGATTTGGTGGCGTAACGCCCAGGCGTCCGCCACCTCTCCGAGATGGCCTAATTTCTCCGGGTTGATGACCGCACGTACTTGGGCGATGCGCTCACCGCGGGTTTCCAGCACCATCACCGCAACAACCCGTTCCTGCTGGTCGCTGATCAGCACGCCGGGCTGCCCGTTGAAACTCTGCACCCGCAGGTTGACCAGCCCGGTGGCCAACTGCGCCGCAAAACCTTGCACCAGACGCGCAGCGCGTTCCAGCGATTCGACCGGGTGCGCGAAGGCCGGTCCCTTGCCGCCTCCGTCACCAACGAAGCGCACATCGTCGGTCAGCAACTGGCGCAGCCCCGTCAGGTCGCCCTCGCGCATCGCCTCCACGAAGCGGGCGGCCAATTCGTCCCGGGCCTGCGGGTCGGGCCGGAAGCGCGGGCGCGGTTCGCGCACATGTTTGCGGGCTCGCGCGACCAACTGTCGGCAGGCCGGCTCGCTACGGTCCACCGCCGCGGCCACTTCGGCGTAGTCGAAGCCGAAAACCTCGTGGAGCACGAAGGCGGCACGCTCTAGGGCGCTGAGACGTTCAAGGAGCAGCAGCGCCGAATAACTCAGTGAGTCGTTCAATTCCGCCATGCGTTCCGGGTCGGTGTATGGGTCGTGTGCCAACGGTTCGGGAAACCAGGGGCCGACATACTGTTCACGGCGCACCCGCGCCGAGCGTTGCACATCAATGCAGATCCGGGTGACGACGGCACAGAGAAACGATTTAGCCGAGCGCGGCTCGTCGACAATGTTCTGGTAGCGTACCCAGGCCTCCTGCACAGCGTCCTCGGCCTCACTTACCTGCCCGAGGATTCGGTAGGCAATGGAGAAAAGCAGGGGCTGTAGCTCAAGAAACTGCGCGGTACGCGTCATGGCGCTCAGTCTCGCACCGGGTGACCCGACCTGTCCAGACCCATTGGCGCCGCCGGCCAGCGCATCGTCCCGGGAAACCGCCGTTCGGTGCTGATGTTCGCCAGTAAGGCCGAGACCTGTAGCCTTTTGGCGGCCACCGCCGTGCGTCCCGTCAGGGCCCAGCCACTGGCTTGATCGGCACCGTTAGTGCGTTGGAGCACGGCTCGGCGACGCCCCAGAGACAGACAACGTGCCAGGAAACCAAGGGAAAAGTCGCGATACCCGGTGACATCTAGGTCGAGGGCTTCGGCGCGTAAAAGGTCTGCGGCATAGGCAGCCGAGGGGAAGGCAAATTGGCAGGACATGGAATAGCGCTCTCCGTCTGGTCGCACGGTGTGCCCGGCATCTCCCACCGCCAGCACCCGTTCATGCGAGATCGACCGCAGGGTGGGATCGGTGAGTACGGCTCCACGGTCATCCACTGCAAGGCCTGAGTGGGCCGCGAGCGGGTAGGCGGAGAAACCACCGCACCAGATACTCAGGTCACTATCCAGATGCTGCCCGTTGGCCAACGCGAGCTGCCCCGGGTCGATACCGACGACGCGGGCGCGGTGTTCGGCAATGCGCAGTTCGGACAGGGCGCTGTCCACCCGGTGAGCGGCGGGAGCGGAAAACCAGGCGCCCGCCGCAGTACCGGAGATGAGCGAGAGCTGCAGATCCGGGCGTTGCTCGGCGATCTCGGTGACCGTTTCAAGACCGGTGAATCCGCTACCGATCACACTCACACGCCGCCCTTCGGGTAGGCGCCGCAATGCGGCACGCAGGCGGTGGGCCTGGTCCACATCGCCGACTCCGTACAACAAATGCGCCCCGGGTAGCTCTGGAGTCTGAGTCCTGCTGCCGGAGGCGAACACCACCCGGTCGAAATGCAGCCGTTCCGGGCCCTGTGCCGTATCAACGGTGGCCCAGCCGGTGGATGGGTCAAGATCCGTCACGCTGCCCTGAATCAGCCTGATCCCCGGGCCGAGGAGGCGTTGAAGGCTCTGCGCCGGAACGACCTGACCGGTGGCCACCTGATGCATCCGTAACCGGTTGACGAAGGTGAGCCGCGGGTTGACCACCGTCACCGCAACCCGTGAACGCCCGCGGCCGTTGAGTCGAACCGCGAGGGTAGCTCCGGCGAAGCCCGAGCCGATGACTAATACCTGTAGCTGTGCCGTTGAAGTGTTCATATCCACGAGACGAGAGCGCCTAAGCATCTGTGACATGGTCCCGGAAAATTTTTTTGCGGCTTCGTATCGGCGAGTGCGTTGCGGCCTCCGCTGGCACAACTGAGTTCGAGCGTGAAACTATTAGCTGAGACCATTTGTTGTTCGAGAGGAACGTATCCAAAGTGCCCATCCGGCAAATCACCGTCTATGGCGAACCGGTGCTACATCAGCGCGCCGCCGAAGTCACCGAGTTTAATGACGAGCTACGCGCCCTAGTCGCCGATATGCACGCGACCATGGACGCCGCAAACGGTGTCGGCCTTGCAGCCCCACAAATCGGCATTGGCCTGCGCATTTTCACCTACATCTACGCCGACCAGGACACCGCCCCGGAACGCGGCGTGCTGATCAATCCGAAGCTGACGCTTTCGAAGATCTCCGGTGCCGCACCGGATGTCGACGAGGAGTCCGAAGGTTGCCTCTCGGCCCCGGGCCTTTCCTTCCCGCTCAAGCGCGCCGACTATGCCAAGGTTGAAGGCTTCGATGAGTTCGGCAAGCCGATCTCTTTCGAGGCGCGCGGGTGGTTTGCCCGAATTATGCAGCATGAATTCGATCACCTCGACGGGTACCTCTACGTCGACAAGCTGGTACCTAAGTGGGACAAGCGCTGGTTGAAGGCCAAGAAGGCCTTGGGCTGGGGCGTGCCGGGAATTACTTGGCTCCCGGGTACTGACGAAGACCCGTTTGGCCATTAGATTAGTGCCATGACAAAAACGACGGTCCTGACATCGGCAGTTGAACGTGCACTCGCCCTAGGCGATGTCGATGATCGGGACCGTTCGTATTTTCATGACCTCAATGCCAGCGTCGACCGCTCACAATTGCTCTTGGCCCGAGTGAGACTGGCCGAGCGGTTCGGCGAGTTCCCTGCCGCCCCGATCTCACGCGAAGATACCCATACCGCTCCCGGGGTCTGGGAACTAGCCACGCTTCTGGAACTCGCCGCAAGCCACGACCGGCTACTGGCCCGCGCGCTGAGCCCAGAAATCGTTGCCGCCACTCTGGCCGACCTCGGCCAGCAGTGCCGGCTGCACCGTGCCGAGCACGGTAACGCTGGTCTTGGGACTTGGCATTGGCTCTCGCTGCACGCCAGCGGGAGCCTTTTTCGTATCGGGCGGCTGCAGTACCATTTGCGGCGGATCGCCGACGCCGAGAACAGCTGGGAAGTAGATGTACATATCCCGGCCGGAGAGGCACTGGCCCCAGCAACGGTGGACGGTTCGCTATCGCGGGCCGCGGCCTTTTTCCGCACTCATTTTCCGCAGCTACGCATCGACCGGGCGGTGTGCACCAGCTGGCTTTTCGACCCTTGGTTGCTGGAACGGATGAAACCCACGAGCAATATCCTCTCCTTCGCACACCGATTCCAGCCGCGTGCGGCCACCCCGGAGCCCACGGATGCGCTCTACTTCACCTTCGGAACACGCGACATGGGACGGTTGCATCGGCTCAGCGCACGCAGCGGTCTACAGTCCTTAGTCCTTGAGCGGCTCCGTACGGAGGGCACCTGGTTCCTCGGTCGCGGCGAGTTTCGTTGGCTGGCCTCATAAAGGAGGAGTCCCGGGCGGTTCCGCATCAGTCTTGACGCGGCGCACGATATTGCTGGTATCGCTGCCACTGCTGGGATTGCCACTGGGTCAGGCCATCGGGCCCGGCTGCACCCAGCACGCTCCCCGACCGAAGCCAGCTCGCCTTGACCATCCCGTTGCGTCCCGGCCCGACACTTGCTTGCGCCTGGCCGTCGGCCACCAATGACCGATCGGCATAGGAGATGTAGTACTCGTCAAAGGGCGGCAGCAGGTAGCGTCCGGCCGGCTGGTCCGCAGGTGCGTCGTTGTCCTCGGTACGCAGATAGAGCGGCTCCCCTTCATGTGTTCCGACGGCCTGGATCCGGTCGCCTAGTCGCTTGGCCGCCGCACGCAGCGCACCAAGCGGGTGCCCGGCATACCATGCGGCATCACGCAGACTGGCCGGGCCGTGACCGCGCAAATACCCTAAAAGCAGCTCGGCCAGCGGATCGGCCGGCTCCGCACCGGCGGTCGCCACTTCGGGCACCGGCACAAAATACTGTCCGGCACTCCACGAACCCGGATCGATCAGCGGACCTTGGCAAATCAACAGACGGTAGGACAGTTCCTGGAGCAGTGCGTAGCCCCGACCGTCGCGCAGGTCCAGTCCAGCCTCCTGCCAGCGACGCTGAATCAGTTCGCGGCTCGCCCGCCCCTCGCGCCGAAATAGATCCATCACGTGCGCGGCCGCGTCATCCACGACGGTTGCGGTGATGTGTTGGTCGGCGCGGCGGGTTGCGGCGCTCTGCGCCACCCGCGGGGCGCTGAGCCTTACGAGCCATCCAAGATCTTGCGACTGGCAGAGATGGAGCGTTCCACGCATCAACCAGCTGCGAACCAGTTCGCCGCGCTCCAAGGCGTGCACCACTGGCTGACGCTGCGCCGTTGAACCGTGCCGCAAGCTCAGCGCGTACGCCCCTCCGGCGAGGTCCTGGGCCTGGGAGGCCAGCATATGGGCGGCGACCGCACCGACCGTCCGATCGCGGGCTGTGCCGGGCGCTAATAGATGGCTGCGTAGCCGCAGGGCGCGCAGCCGCGACCTATCGGTGCCCCGCCGACTATCGAGGATCTGATCCATGTGCCCTAGCCTAGCCGCCCGTGCCCGTACCGCGGCCGTCGCTGGCTCGGACTCCCCCGTTAACGGCCGATGGCCGGCCGCACCAAAGTTGGTGCGGCCGGCCATCGAGCGGTTGGTCTGCTTAGACCGCGGCGGCCTGCTGTAGCGCAGGGACCGCGACCGGGTGGGTACCGGCCATGGTCTCGATCACGCGAACCACCTGGCAGGAGTAGCCGAACTCGTTGTCGTACCACACGTAAACCACGGCATTCTTGCCGGAAACGATGGTCGCCAGACCATCGACGATGCCGGCACGACGCGAACCCACGAAGTCGGTGGAAACGACCTCTGACGAATCGGTGAAGTCGATCTGCTTGTGCAGGTTCGAGGTCAGCGAGGTTTCACGCAGGTAGGCGTTGAGCTCTTCCTTGGTGGTCTCGTTCTCCAGGTTCAGGTTCAGGATGGCCATGGACACATCCGGGGTAGGAACGCGGATGGCGTTGCCGGTGAGCTTGCCAGCGAACTCCGGCAGAGCCTTAGCCACGGCCTTGGCGGCACCGGTTTCGGTGATCACCATGTTCAGCGCGGCCGAGCGGCCACGGCGCTCACCCTTGTGGAAGTTGTCGATCAGGTTCTGATCGTTGGTGAAGGAGTGCACGGTTTCGACGTGTCCGTGGGTGACCCCGAACTTGTCGTTCAGCGCCTTGAGCACCGGGGTGATGGCGTTGGTGGTGCAGGAAGCGGCGGTGATGATCTTGTCGTCCTCGCCAATCCAGGAATCGTTGATGCCGTGCACGATGTTCTTCAGGTCGCCCTTGCCCGGGGCGGTCAGCAGCACGCGCGAAACACCCTTGGCCTCGAGGTGCTGGGACAGGCCAGCCTCGTCGCGCCACTTGCCGGTGTTGTCCACCACGATGGCGTTGTTGATGCCGTAGGCGGTGTAGTCAACGGAAGCCGGGTCATTCGAGTAGATGACCTGGATCAGCGTGCCGTTGGCCTGAATGGTGTTGTTTTCCTCGTCAACGGTGATCGAGCCTTCGAAGCGACCGTGAACCGAGTCGCGGCGTAGCAGCGAGGCGCGCTTGACCAGGTCATTTTCGGCACCCTTGCGTACCACGATGGCGCGCAGGTTCAGGCCGTAACCGCCACGTTCGATGAGGATGCGAGCCAGCAGGCGGCCGATACGACCGAAGCCGTAAAGCACCACGTCCTGTGGGTTGGCCTCGGCGGCGCCGGCCTGGCCGACCTTCTCGCCGAGTTCGCTACGCAGGAATTCGGTCAGGTCAGCGCTGCCGGATTCAACGAACTTCTTGTTCAAGCGTCCGAGGTCCACGGACAGGGCGCCGACGTTCAACGACTCGAGGGCCTCGAGGATCGGCATGGTGGAAGCCAGTGGCAGCTCTTCACCGTCGATGCGGCGCACCACACGGTGGGCCTTGATGATGTCGATGGCGGACTGATTAATGAGCTTGCGTCCGTAAATGGAGGTCACCACGTTGTTGTGGCGGTAAAGACGTCCAATCAGGGGAACCATGGCTTCTGCGAGCTCTTCGCGCCCGCTCCATTCCTGCTGGGCTACGACAGACTGCTGGGTCACAGAGAATCCCTTTCAAATTTCAGCCAGCTTCCGGATCCTGGAAGCAGGTTGGCACCGTGAGAAGCACCATTGCTTTTGCGGTGGTACGGGGTTTGCGGATCCTATCCCCGTAAAAGTACATCTACCATTCTAGTCGGTAGCGGGGCCGTTGAACGCGTCGGCGCTGTGAATCATCTCACCCGCAAGGTGGGGGCGAGGAATGTTGAATGGGATGGCCGATACGCCGGGTTCTGTACCGCAGTGCGGTGGCGATCATCTATCTACGACTGCCGTTGCCGACAGCCTCTAGCGGTCCACCCGATTGCTTGGGCGAACAGCCCTCAAACGCAATCTGTCTGACCTTGCTCCGGGTGGGGTTTACCTAGCTGCCCCGGTCACCCGGGGCACTGGTGGTCTCTTACACCACCCTTTCACCCTTACCAGGACGAGCCTGGCGGTTTACTTTCTGTGGCACTAGCCTGCGGGTCACCCCGAGTGGGCGTTACCCACCACCCTGTTCTGTGGAGCCCGGACGTTCCTCGGGCCGCTGTTGCGGCACGCGATCGCCTGACCATCCCATTCGTTACCATTCTAGTCCCTCACCAGCACTGCTTCATTCAGCTACGCGGACACGGCGAGCCCGCTCCTGGGGCATTAAGCTGGAGGGCGTGCTTATTTTGTTGCCGCCTTCCGAAGGTAAAACCGCCCACGCCACCGGCGCACCCTTTGAGCTCGAGGAGCTCTCCTTTCCCGCCCTCAATGAGGACCGACACGCCGCGCTCAACGCCCTCGGTGAGGTTTCGGCTGCGGCCGATGCCATGGAGGTGCTCGGGGTCGGTGCCTCACTGGCCGCAGAGGTGGCACGCAATGTGGCCCTGCATACCGAACCGGCGGCCCCGGCGCACCAAATCTATTCCGGGGTTCTCTATGAGGCGCTGGGATACAACACGCTCGATCCGCGCGCACAGCGTCGCGCCGATGAACAGGTGCTCGTGATCTCCGCGCTGTGGGGCGCGGTGCGGTACGCGGATCGCATTCCGCCCTATCGCCTCTCGATGTCGGTGAAGCTCGAACCGCTCGGCAAGCTGGCGACCTGGTGGAAGAAGCGTTTAGGGGCGGTGCTCGACGAGGTGGCTGGCGACCAGTTGATTGTCGATGCGCGGTCGAGCACCTACGCGGCAGCCTACAAGCCGGGTAATGGCAACGCCGTCGCCGTTAATGTTTTTCAGCTACGCAACGGGGTGCCGAAGGTCGTGTCGCATTTCGCGAAGCATACCCGCGGCGAGGTGGCCCGCTTCCTCTTGCAGGCCGAGCATGAGCCGCAGAATCCCCAACAGCTGCTGGAGCTGATTTCACAGCGTTGGTCGGCGAGCCTCGTCGACGATAAGAAGGGCCGCGCCCTGAATATTCTGCTGCCCGAAGATCACCAGTTCACCACGGCGAAGTAGCGGCGCCGCGGGTGCTCGTTAGGGACCCGCGGCGACTAGTTCCACCTCGAAACCGGCGGCGTCTTCGAGGTAGCTTGCGTAATGTTGCTCGCCTCCGGCATGGGGGTGCTTGTCGGCGAACATGAGCTTGAAACCGTGGCTCAGCGCCTCGGCGGTGACCGCGTCCACCAAGTCCCGTGACTCCAGCCGGAACGCCAAGTGGTTCAGCCCGGGGCGGCGGCGCTCATGAGCTCCGGCCTGCAGGTCCGGGCCGGACTCCAGCACAATGTAGAAGTCGCCGTGCTGGTAGCTGATCCCGTCGCTCCAGCGCGCGGACTGCCGATACCCCATGCGGGTCAATAGCCAGCCGAGGCTGGCGATCGAGGGATCGAGCTCGGTAACCCACAACTCGAGGTGGTGCAACATCACTACGGGGTGAGCACGAAGTCCCACGGGTCGGAATTGACCTGAGAGACCTGGATGTCGATGTCGAAACCATCGTCATGCAGCACATTGCCTAGCGCCTTGGCGGCGGCCGAGAGCCACACCCATTCGGAGGCGAAATGCGAAACATCGATCAGGTAGGGGTGACCGGCACCGGCCTGCTCACGAAGTTCGCTGGCCGGGTGGTGGCGCAGATCCGCGGTCACGTACACATCCGCCGCATGCGAACGCACGGCATCGAAGAGCGAGTCTCCGGCACCGGAACAGATCGCCACCTTACGCACCACACCTAGTCGGTCTCCGGCCACGCGTACCCCGCCGGCGACCGCCGGGAGCACCGTGTAGACCCGTTCGGCGAAGGCCTCGAGCTTCATCGGCTTCTCGAGGAATCCAACGCGCCCCAGTCCTTCTTCCGGAAGGCCATTGGGTGATTGCACCAGCGGCACACAGTCTTGCAGGCCAAAGGCGTCGGCCAAGGCGTCGTTGACCCCGCCCACGGCGCTGTCGGCGTTGGTATGTGCGGTCAGCAACGCGGTACCGGATTCAATCAATCGGTGAATGGCTTCACCCTTGAAATGCGTGCCGGCAACCTGCGTGACCCCGCGTAGCAATAGCGGGTGGTGGGTAATCAGCAGATCCGCTTCCTGCGCAATTGCATCGTCAATGACCTCGAGGGTCGGGTCCACGGCGAACACGACCTTGCGCACCGGCTGTCCGGTGCGTCCGGTGACCAGACCAACCGCATCCCACGCCTCGGCGAGAGATAGCGGCCATAGTTCCTCGGCGGCTTCCAAGACATTGCCCAGGGTCGGGACGGCGGGAGTTGCCGCTTCGCCGTGCACCGGAGCCTGCTCGGCCGGCGGTGTGGGTTCCGCGTCCGCGGGTGTGGCCTTCTCGGCGGCGGGCGTCGCAGCCTTCTTCGCCGAATTCTGCTCGGGCGGAACGGGCCCGTTGGTCTTGCTCTGCATAGTGCTAAGACTACGCATGCTGGCTCGATGGAACACTTTGCAACGCCGCAACGTTATGCACAATGTGCGACACAAAACCTCCGAACCACTGACCTTCAGCCCCGAAACGACGACCGCCGATGGGACGGCCCTGACCACGTTTATTCTGGCCGGTGGCTGCTTTTGGTGCCTCGACGCGGTGTATCAAAGGACCCGCGGAGTGCACGAGGTGCTCTCGGGCTATATTGGCGGGCACACCCCAGACCCGGACTATTACCAAGTGTGTACCGGACGTACCGGCCACGCCGAGGCGGTGGCGGTACGGTTCGACCCGGCGGTGGTACCGGCCGAGGTCATTCTGGACATGTTCTTCACGACGCACGATCCAACCACGCTCAATCGACAAGGCTACGACGTGGGCACGCAGTATCGCTCGGCCATGTTCCCGCTCGATGAGGCTCAGCGCCACTTGTTTGAGCAGAGCATCGAAAAGTTTGGCGCAATCTACCCAAACCGCATCGTCACGTCAATCGAAGATGACACGAGGTTTCATCTGGCCGAAACAGTTCACCAGGACTACTACACAAACAACCAGAATGCGGGTTACTGCCGCGTCATCATCGACCCGAAGCTGGTAAAGGTCAGGAAATATTACGCTCAATGGCTCAACGACTAGGGTGGCTTGCGCAGCCTACTAAGGTTAAGAGCGAAGCACCTGGTCGAATGCCGGACCAACCCGGACCCGCGACCCAACCCATGCCGCACTGACGGCTATTTGTACGTAAGGACTGCATATTCATGGGCAAGATCTACAACAACGTCACCGAAATCATCGGCCGCACCCCGCTGGTGAAGCTCAACCGTATCGGTGAGGGCCTGCCAGGCGAGATCGCCGTCAAGCTCGAGTTCTACAACCCGGCCAACTCGGTCAAGGACCGCATCGGTGTGGCTATCGTCGACGCCGCCGAACAGGCCGGCGCACTCAAGCCCGGTGGCACCATTGTGGAAGGCACGAGCGGCAACACCGGTATCGCACTGGCCATGGTCGGTGCCGCCCGCGGCTACCGTGTCATCTTGACCATGCCCGAGACCATGTCGACCGAGCGTCGCGTCATGCTGCGTGCCTTCGGTGCCGAGATTGTGCTGACCCCGGGTGCCGATGGCATGCGCGGCGCGGTGGAGAAGGCCAAGGAGATCGTGGCTACCACCGAGAACGCTATCTGGGCACAGCAGTTCGCCAACGAGGCAAACCCGGAGATCCACGCATCGACGACCGGTCCGGAGATCTGGGACGACACCGAGGGCCAGATCGACATCCTGGTCGCAGGCATCGGTACCGGTGGCACCATCACCGGCGCAGGTCGTTTCTTGAAGGAAAAGAACCCGAACCTGAAGATCGTGGCCGTCGAGCCGAAGGACTCCCCGATCCTCAACGGTGGTAAGCCAGGTCCGCACAAGATCCAGGGTCTGGGCGCCAACTTTATTCCCGAGGTGCTGGACACCGAACTGTACGACGAGGTGCTCGACGCCTCGATCGACGACTCCGTGGCCACCGCCCGCGCCCTGGGAGTGCAGGAAGGCATCCTCGGCGGTCTCTCCGGTGGTGCAGCGGTCTGGGGTGCCTTGCAGGTCGCAGCTCGCGAGGAAAACGCCGGCAAGCGCATCGTTACCGTGATCCCGGACTTCGGCGAACGCTACATCTCCACCCTGCTCTTTGACGACATTCGCGGCTAAAGAGTTCACCGGCGGAGAATAAATACGCGCCATGGGTGGTTGGACCTAATAGGATCCAACCACCCATTGACGCGTTTACGCTGGTCACCTGCCCACTGCACCCAAAACACTAAGGTAGAACCATGAGCTTCCTCTCCCGACTGCGCGAAGACCTGGCCACCGCCCGTTCGCACGACCCGGCCGCCCGCAGCGACGTGGAGAACTTCTTCGTCTATTCGGGCCTGCACGCCATTTGGCTACACCGTCTGGCCCACCGCATGTGGCAGAACCCGGCGCTACGCTGGCCAGCCCGCCTGCTCTCCCAGGCCAACCGGGCCATTACCGGCATCGAGATCCACCCCGGCGCCACCATCGGGCGACGCTTCTTCATCGATCACGGCATGGGCATCGTCATTGGCGAAACCGCGGAAGTTGGCGACGACGTGATGCTGTATCACGGCGTGACGCTCGGCGGTCGTTCGCTGGCGAAGGTCAAGCGCCACCCCACCATCGGTGACCGGGTGGTCATCGGGGCCGGCGCCAAGGTCCTCGGCCCCATCGTGATCGGCGCCGACTCCGCCGTGGGCGCGAACGCCGTGGTGGTCAAGGACGCACCGGAGGGTTCGATCATTACGGGTATTCCGGCGCAGAATCGGCCTCGTACCCCCGAAGAGCGCAAGCCAGCGGTGGATCCAGCCGAGTACATTGACCCGGCGATGTGGATCTAGCCACCGTTTAGTTGAAACCCATTAAATAGTTGAGGTCGATGTCGCTGATGCGGCATCGACCTCAACTATTTTCGGCGGGCGTTCGAGCCCTGTGAATTAATCGCCCAGCGTGTGCGGCTCGGACGTGGTGCCGCTTGCGCTCTGGATTTCTTCATCTTCCGGGTCCTGCACCTGGGTGCCTAGGTGACCACGGGTTAGCTTGTTCATGATCATCGCGATGGCACCGTCACCGGTGACGTTCGTGGCGGTACCGAAGCTATCGAGGGCGATGTAGGCGGCGAACATCAGGCCAACCTCGGCCTCCCCGAAGCCCAGCATCTGCGCGAGCAGACCGGCCGCGGCGGCAATTGCGCCACCGGGGACGCCCGGAGCGGCGATCATCATGATGCCCAGCATGAGGATGAACGGCAGGTAGGAACCGATGGACACGTCGCCACCGGTCAGCAACAGTACGGCAATGGAGAAGCAGGTAATCTTCACCATCGAACCCGACAGGTGGATGGTTGCGCACAGCGGCACGACGAAACCGGCCACCGAATCGGACACGCCGTTCTTCTTAGCCGAAGCCAAGGTGACCGGGATGGTCGCGGCCGAGGAGGAGGTACCCAGGGCGGTGAAGTAAGCATCGCGCATATTCCACAGCGCCTTGAATGGGTTGCGTCCGGTCATGCCTCCGGCCACCGAGTACTGGGCCAACAACACGACTAGGGTCAAGCCGAAGGCCACAGCTGCCACGAGCAGGAAGCGAGTAATGACCACCACGGCCGCGCCGCTGGCGGAGAGATCCATGAAGATGCCGAAAATGAACAACGGCAGGGCCGGGACAATAATGCGGCGGATCACCGATTCGATAATGGAACGGAACTCCACAGCGCCACGGAAGAGCACGGTGCTGCGGAAAGCGGTCAGCCCAATACCGATAACGAAGGCCAGCACCAGCGCGCTCATCACACCGATGACCGGTTCAAGGACGATCTGCGTTGCCGAATCTCCGGCGCTGGCAGCCACCGTGACGTAGGGAGTAAAACCGGACTCGGAACCCTCGTTGAGGGTTTCGAGGCTCGCCCCCGACAGCGGTGCGGTAAATAGCCAGCGGCTGACCGCATAGGCCAGCAACCCGGCCAGCACGGTGGAACCGTAGGCGATAAGCGCGGTAATCCCCAACCACTTGCCGGCGCCCTTGCCCAGTTCGGCGATCGCGGGCATCACGAGTCCCAGAATAATCAGTGGCACGATGAACCCGAGGAAGCCGGAGAAGATCGAGTTGTAGGTCAGGAACATATTACCGAGCCCGGTGGGCATAATCGGTCCGGTCAAAATGCCAAGGATGATGGCAACGATAATCCACCCGAGTAGCGGAATAGATTTCAGGAACTTCATGATGATCCTTAAAGTCAAAGGGTGCGGAACGCAGATACCGCGCAAACTACATGTGGCGCAGCGCACGACTCAACAATGGTAAACAGTGCCGCGCCTAAGCCGAAATCCACGCCCGGGTCAGCACGGGATTTCGCTACGCAGCGCGGCGCCAACTTACTGATTAAGTATCGGGCAGCGATTAAGTATGCTGAGAGTCATGAGCGAACACGCCGCAGATACGCACCAGTACATTCGGATCCGCAAGGCCAGCGAAAATAATCTCCGTGCGGTCGACACCGACATCCCCAAACGTCGCCTCACCGCCTTTACCGGGGTCTCCGGCTCCGGTAAATCCTCCTTGGTCTTCGGCACCATCGCTGCCGAATCCCAGCGGCTGATTAACGAAACCTACTCCACGTTCGTGCAGACCTTCATGCCTTCGCTGCCACGGCCCGACGTGGAAGTATTGGAAAATCTCACGGCGGCCATCGTGGTGGATCAGGAACGATTGGGAGCCAATTCGCGCTCGACGGTAGGAACCGCCACGGATGCCTATTCGCTGCTGCGCATGCTCTTCGCACGCTATTCGACCCCGAGTGCCGGCGGCCCCGGCGCCTACTCCTTCAACCTCGGCGAAGGCGCCTGCCCGGTCTGCGAAGGCTTTGGCACCGAGGCCAGCATCGACCTTGACGAACTGTTGTTCTGGGACAAGACCCTGAACGAAGGAGCGATCAACGCGCCGAACTTCGCACCGGGTGCCTGGCTTTTTCAAACTCTGACGGCGGGAACTCAGGTAGACCTGGACGTGCCCTTGCGGGAAATGGATCCGCAGATGCTGGAGCGGCTCCTTTACGCCGAACCGGGCAAGGTCAAACTCAATGGTGCCAACATGAGCTACTCGGGGTTGGTGACCCGCATCAAATCCAGTTACATTCACTCCGAGCGGGAAGTGAAACAAAAGCACATCCGTGATTTTGTGGAACGGATCTCCACCACTGCCCCGTGCTCGGCCTGCTCCGGCAGCCGCTTGAATGACGCCGCCCGTGCCTCAAGTCTTCACGGGCACGGAATCGCGGAATTGTGCTCCATGCAGGTCAGCGATCTGCTGGCGACACTGAAGACCATCGACGAGCCCGGTGCGCTCCCCCTGCTCGAAAAGCTCAGCCTCGTGCTCGAGTCCATGGTGCACATCGGTTTGGGCTATATTTCGCTGGATCGGCCGGCGGCCACACTCTCGGGCGGTGAGGCGCAGCGCGTGAAGATGGTCAAACATGTGGGCAGCGCCCTATCCGATGTCACCTACGTGTTTGATGAACCCACTGTGGGGCTACACCCGCATGATATTCAGCGGATGAACCAACTATTGCTGTCGCTGCGCGATAAGGGCAATACCGTGCTGGTAGTCGAGCACAAACCCGAGGTGGTGCGCATCGCCGACCACGTGATCGATCTGGGCCCCGGGGCCGGGGTGCATGGCGGCACCATCTGCTACTCCGGCGATGTGGCTGGGCTGCTCACCTCGAGCACACGCACCGGGGAGCATTTCACACAGCGGGTCCCCCTCAAGGAACAGGTGCGAACCGGGCACAACCCGATCGAAATTCGCGGGGCCACCGAGCACAATTTGCGCGGCGTCGACGTGGATATCCCCCGCGGCGTGCTGTGCGCTATCACCGGGGTCGCCGGCTCAGGCAAGTCCTCGCTGATTCATTCCACGGTGGCCAAGCAGGAGGGCGTGGCGGTCGTGGACCAGTCCCCGATCCGCGGCTCGCGACGCAGCAACCCGGCAACCTACACCGGCATCATGGACCCCATCCGGGCCGCCTTCGCCAAGGCTAACGGGGTCAAGCCGGCCCTGTTCAGCGCCAACTCCGACGGAGCCTGCCCCGAATGCAAGGGAGCCGGGGTCATCTACACCGACCTGGTCTCCATGGCCGGGGTTGCCATCCGCTGCGAACGGTGCGAGGGACGGCGCTTTACCGATGAAGTGCTCGAGTACCAGTATCAGGGGCTGAATATCGCCGATGTTCTGGATCTGAGCATCGAACGGGCCGCCGAGGCGCTGGGCATCGCCAAGGCCAAACCGATGCTCGAACGCCTCAATCAGGTAGGTCTGGGGTATCTGAAACTCGGCCAACCGCTAAGCACCCTTTCCGGCGGCGAACGTCAGCGCATGAAGCTGGCCATCAATTTGGGTCAGGGGGCCGACACCTATGTACTCGACGAACCGACTACGGGTCTGCACATGGCCGACGTGGACCGCCTATTGAAGCTGCTGGACGAAATGGTCGACGAGGGCAAAACGCTGATCGTCATCGAACACCATCTCGCCGTCGTGGCTCACGCCGACTGGGTGATCGATCTGGGTCCGGGCGCCGGACATGAGGGCGGCACCATCGTCTTCGAAGGTACCCCACGCGATCTAGCCGCTGGCAAAACCCTGACCGGCATCCACCTGGCCGAGTACGTTGCAGGTGCCTGATGAGTAGTTATCTCCTACGCGTCCCGGTGGCCGATGACGTACCGCAGATTGCCTCCCTGCTGGTCGAGTGCTGGAAGCAAACCTATGCCGAGCTATTGCCCGAGGGGTTCTTCACGGACGAGCACCATGCTTCGCGGGTGCGTCAATGGGAACGCATCACCGCCGACCTGCACGAGCGCCCGGAAATGGGGTTGCGCCCCATGCTCGCGGTGTTCGGCGAACAAGCCGTCGGGGTGGCGCTCGCCGGACCGGTCCGTTCCGAGTCGGATCGGGCCACCGGGGCCAAGTTGAGCCTGCACATGCTCTACGTACTGCGCGAGCACCACGGCACGGGCGTCGGCCAGCGGCTGCTCGATGCGGTCCTGGGACACGAACCCACGATGCTCTGGGTGGCCCAGGAAAATCCGCGGGCCATCGCGTTCTATCAGCGCAACGGCTTCAGCTTCGATGGGCGAACCGAGCAAGACCCTGCGGCGCCGGCGATCACCGACGCACGCATGCTTCGGCTTTAGCCGGCCCAAGATGCGGTAGGAAGCGCAAAGGCCCGAAATGCATGAAGCATTTCGGGCCTTTGCCTTACTTCGAATTAGTGGGTGTCCACCGCTTCGACCTCGGAGCGGTCGGCGCTCCACAGCGTGTGGAAGGTGCCTTCCTTATCGTTGCGGCGGTAGGTGTGTGCACCGAAGAAGTCGCGCAGTCCCTGAGTCAGCGCGGCCGGCAGGCGGTCGCGACGCAAGCCGTCGTAGTAGGCCAGCGACGAGGAGAAGACCGGAGCCGGGATGCCGGCCTGTGCGGCGATGGCCACCACGCGGCGCCATGCCGGTACGGCCTTGGCAATGGCCTCAGCGAAAGCTGGGGCGAAGAGCAGGTTCTCCGGCTTCTCGGCACCGGAGTACGCGGCGGTGATGTCCTTGAGCAGGGCGGCACGGATGATGCAGCCTTCGCGCCACAGGCCGGCGATTTCGTCCAGCTTCAGTTCCCAGCCGTATTCGCCTGCAGCCGAGGTGAGCATGTCCAGACCCTGCGCGTAGGAAACGAGCTTGGATGCGAAGAGCGCCTGGCGCACGTCCTCGACGAAGTTCTCCGGAAGCGTCACCTCGCTGGTGTTCGCCTCCAGCACCTGCTGGCCCACGGCGCGGATGGAGCGCTGGGACGACAGCGAACGGGCAAAGACCGACTCGGCGATGGCCGAGACCGGTGAACCCAGATCCAGGCCGGACTGCACGGTCCAGCGTCCGGTGCCCTTCTGCCCTGCGGAGTCCTCGATGACGTCGATCAGTGGCTTGCCGGTGGAAGCGTCGACGTGGCCGAGCACCTCGGCGGTGATCTCGATGAGGAAGCTGGAGAGCTCGGTGGCGTTCCATTCGGTGAAGATCTTGGCCTGTTCGGCCGGCTCGATGCCCGCCGCATTGCGCAGCAGATCATAAGCCTCGCCGATAACCTGCATATCGGCGTATTCGATGCCGTTGTGCACCATCTTCACGAAGTGGCCGGCACCATCGGTCGAGATCCACGCGCAGCACGGGGTTCCGTCATCGGCCTTGGCGGAGATCTTCTCCAGCATCGGGCCCAGGGCCTGGTACGACTGTGCCGAACCGCCAGGCATGATCGATGGGCCCAGCAGTGCGCCTTCCTCGCCACCGGAGACGCCGACACCCACGAAGTGCAGGCCCTTTTCGGCCAGTGCAGCTTCACGACGACGCGTGTCGGTGTAGTGCGAGTTACCGGCGTCGATGACAATGTCGCCTTCGTCCAGCAGCGGCACAAGCGATTCGATCACGGAATCCACCGGAGCACCGGCCTTGACCATGATCAGCACCCGCCGCGGGGTTTCCAGATTGGCGACCAGTTCCTCAAGGGACTCGGTGCGAATGAAGTCGCCCTCCGACCCGTGGGCCTCGAGCAACGCATCGGTTTTAGCTACCGAGCGGTTGTGCAAAGCAACGGTGTAGCCGTTACGAGCGAAGTTGCGGGCGAGGTTAGCACCCATCACGGCCAGACCTGTAACGCCAATCTGTGCAGGCATAAAAATAAGTCTCCATCAAATACGGGGAGTTGTGCCGCGCATCGGGCACCATCGACCGTGCCCGCACGGCATCGTGACGAATCCCAGTCTACCGTTCGCGGCACGCCTTGTCCGGGTCTCTGGCAAATAAAACTGGTTTATTTCGTGCATTCCCCGGTGCGGTTCCGGTAATTGACGGCCCAGTTACTAAGATTCAGGTATGCCTACGAGTTTGCATAACCAAGTAGTGGAGCATTTAGGCTCCCGCATTGTCAGCGGGGTGATCCCTCAAGGGTCCATTCTGTTGGCCGCCGATCTGGAAGATCGGCTCGAGGTCTCCCGCTCGGTGATCCGCGAAGCGATTCGTGTCCTGGCGCAGGCCGGGTTGGTTACCAGCACCAAGCGCGTGGGCATCCGCGTTTTGGCTCCAGAACATTGGAACCCTTTCGATACGCAGGTTATCCGCTGGCGATTGGCTAGCGACCAGCAAGGTGCGCAATTACGTTCGCTAACCGAACTACGAAGTTGCGTCGAACCGATGGCGGCCGAGCTGGCTGCGGTGCATGCGCCGGAGGCAATGCGCAAGGAACTGCTCATGGTCTCGGCCCAGATGAGCCACTACGGCCGCCAGGGAGATCTGGTCCGGTTCTTAGAGCTCGATATCCGCTTCCACGCGATCGTGCTGGCCGCCTCGGGCAACGAAATGTTCGCGACCCTTGCCACCCCGATCGGGGCGATCCTGCGAGGTCGTACCGAGTTGGGGCTGATGCCAGATCGCCCCCACGAAGAGGCCCTGGCATGGCACCAGGCCGTGGCCGACGCAATTTCCACCGCCGATTCGGTCGGGGCGCGAAAGAATATGGACAGCATCATGCGACGCACCCAGAACGAAATCTCAGGTATCTGGCAAGATGCCCCGCGGCTTTTCCACGATCCGACTCGCCCGCAGCGCAAGTAACCGATCTCGGATCTACTAGACGACACAACAACGCGGCGGGTGCCCGATCCCCTCTTTGGGAGATCGGGCACCCGCCGCGTTTGTACTATCCGCCGTGATGGGCGGCGTCGTTGCCGCTAGGCCATCATCGTAGCGATGGCGTAGAGCACCATGACGCAGGCGAAGCCCACCAAACCGACCAGACCCTGTCCGACGGTCCAGACGCGCAACGTGGTTGGCACGTCCATTTGGAAGAACCGGGAGACCAGCCAGAAGCCGGAGTCATTGACGTGTCCGGCGAAGACGGAACCTGCCGCCAGGGCGAGCACCATCAGCGCGATCTGGAAAGCACTCAGCGAAGCATCGGCCATGACGGCCGGTTGCACAATGGCAGCGGCGGTGGTCAGTGCGACGGTGGCCGAGCCCTGAGCCAGACGAACGATCGCGGCAATCAAGAAGCCGGCTACGACCAGCGGAAGTCCAATGCTCTCCAGCGAGGTGGCTACGGCGCCGCCGATACCGCTGGCGCGCAGCACGCCACCGAACATGCCACCGGCACCGGTAATCAGGATGATCGAGCACACCGGGCCCAGCGCCGAATCGACGATAGTCTCGATGAGCTTCTTGTCCTTGTTCTTACGGGCACCCAGCAGGTACATCGAGAGCAGGACGGTCAGCAGCAGGGCCACCGGAGTTTCGCCAAGCAGACGCAACCAGCGCACCCACGTGGCCTCCGGGTCAACGGCGCCAGCGGCGCCGAGCATGTTCAGCCCGGTGTTGATGAAGATCAGCACCAGTGGCAACAGCAGCAAGCTAAAGACGGTGCCAACGCTCGGGGAGGAAGCAAATTCCTTGCGGGAGACATCGGTGGATGAGTTGCCGGCCAGAATGTCCGGGACGGCAACGTTGAACTTCTTACCTACGTACTTACCCCACAGGTGACCAGCGACGTACCAGGTCGGCAGTGCCACGATGAGGCCGAGGACCAAAACCAGTCCCACGTTGGCTCCCAGCAGGCCGGAGGCGGCCACCGGACCCGGGTGTGGCGGGACGAAAATGTGCATGACCGAGAACGCCGTGGCGGCTGGGATCGCATAGAGCAGCAGGGAGCCGCCGAGTCGACGCGCGACGGTAAAGATGATCGGGAGCATCACGACCAGGCCGGCATCGAAGAAGATCGGGAAACCGAAGAGCAACGATGCTACGGACAGAGCCAAGGGGGCTCGCGTCTCACCGAACTTGTCGATCAGCCACTTGGTGAGCACTTCGGCTCCCCCACTGGTTTCCAGCATGCGGCCCAGCATGGCACCAAGACCTACCAGCAGTGCGACGCTAGCGAGAGTACTTCCAAACCCGCTTGTGAGTGTGGTGATAATCGATTCCGCTGGAATGCCGGAGGCGATGGCGGTCAGCAAGCTGACCAGAATCAGCGCTAGGAAAGCGTGGACTCGAAAGCGAATGATGAGCAGAAGCAAGACCGCTACGGCGGCCACTGCTAGGCCCAGGAGCGCTGGGGTGCCCAGCGTCCAGTTCATGACGATATCTGTGTTCATGGTCGTCCTTGATCAGTGAATATATCGAGGGCTGCGTGCAGCTAGGCGGAAAGCGTATCGATGACGTACGTGACGATGTCTTCGGGGCTGGCCGAAATATCGGCCAGAATTGCCGACTCTTCAGCGCCGGGCTCTTCCAAGGTGGAGAGTTGGCTGGTCAGCAACGAGGCGGGCATAAATTCGTGATTACGCGCCGCGAGCCGCTCGCTCAGGGTTTCTGGCGTACCGGCAAGGTGTACGAAGCGAGTGGTGGGTTCGAAACTACGGATGAGATCGCGGTAGCTTCGCTTGAGCGCAGAGCAGGCAATGACCACGGGGGCACCGGCTTGCTGGCTTTCGGCGAGGGTACGACCGATGATCTCTAG
This sequence comes from Glutamicibacter endophyticus, assembly GCF_048457885.1. Taxonomy (NCBI): domain Bacteria; kingdom Bacillati; phylum Actinomycetota; class Actinomycetes; order Micrococcales; family Micrococcaceae; genus Glutamicibacter; species Glutamicibacter endophyticus. The sequence goes on along the minus strand of NZ_CP174200.1, from coordinate 1,676,178 downwards.
CCACGGTCGGCGATCGGCGTCATCCAATGGTTGACCGGCGGCCATTTTGGCGCGGTTTGATTCCGGATGAAGGCTGTCTCCGTCAATGAACTCAATTCCTAGGCGCTGCGCAATCATTGCGCCCACGGTCGATTTACCGCTCCCGGATACGCCCATCACTACCATCGGCGTGACATCGCTCATCATGCTCCCCACTTCGTCGTGTACTCTTTTGTCTTACTTTAGAAACGAACCATGCGTATAAGTAAGATTTATTCAGCCTAGGACCCCCGCCTCTTCGTGTCAATAGTCACTTATCACTCAAACGAACCTGTGAACTCCCGGGAAGTTCTCAGAGTGGCTAGCCCCGGTCGGCGCTCTGTCGTAGTCTCAGCCTTAGGTCTTCGTATGAAGGCACTACTCAATGCGAACTGAGAGGTGAACCATGGGTTTCATAGGTTGGATTGTTTTGGGTCTAATTGCCGGCGCCATCGCCAAGGCGATCAAGCCCGGACCAGAAGGCGGCGGATGGTTCGCGACGTTGATCCTCGGCGTGGTTGGCGCCCTCGTCGGCGGATGGCTTGGCTCGATAATTTTCGACGTGGGCCTTGGAGAATTCTGGGATATCAAGACCTGGCTACTTGCCATCGGTGGTTCCCTCCTCGTTTTGGTGATCTGGGGACTTCTTACCCGCAAGCGAGCCTAGCCAAACAGCCCTAAGGGTCGGGTCGACGTCATGGACGTCGACCCGACCCGTTTTCCTATGAAATTGGATCAGCCATGAGCAATGTCGTTCTCGTCCCCGGCGCTGGCGTGAGGGGCTCCCTCCGCGAAAATTTCGAGCGACAAGCCGGCGAGCAGATCTTGCCGCTACGTCCGAAGGCACGGATCACCACCATTGCGTGGAGCGACGAACTAGGCGCACGCCTGCTCGGCGGCGGAGAAAGCATTCCGGAATTTCGTGGATCGATTGCAGCCCACCTTGAGATGCCGGACACCCAGAATGACGGAATGCTCCGCGTCTGGAGCATGCTCGATATCGATCCCTTGGCCGAGCTCAAGGCCCGCTACTCCCCCGTTGGCCCCGGGTCCGCTGCCTCCGAGACGGTCGAGATCGGCGAAATAGCCGTACGACTAGAGCAGTCGGCGGAGGTTCAGGCATGCCTGAAAAAGTTGCACCTCGAGCCTTCGTTCAGTGCGGCGATGACTGTAGCGCGCTCCTACGACGCGTACTTCGCGGCTGCACACACGCCGACACCACACACCGGGGCCCTTGCTCGGGCACTCACGGCAGCAATCATAAAAGCCAATGACGCCTCCCTTGGCGGGCTGACGGCGGTGGATGGCGTCCACCGCCGGGAACTTGAAGAAGCCATCGCGCATGCGATCACCACCGACCACCGCCAAGTTCCCACGGCGCTGTCGCTGACCGACTGGCTACTGCATTTGGCCACAGAATGGCTTGCCCACTATCGCGCCGAACTCACCCGCTTTGCCGCCCCCTATTTTGGCGATCTCACAATGTATCTCAGCAGGGGTGCTGCCATCAGAAAACTGATCAAGGAGCACATCGATGCATTGCCTGTAGGGCCAACCAGCATCGTGGCACATTCACTTGGGGCGGTAGCCTGCCTAGATCTGCTACTGTCAGCCGATCTGGCTCCAGTGCAGGAATTTATCAGCGCCGGAAGCCCCGCTGGACTACTCTTCGAACTCAACGCTCTACCGTCATTGCCATACACTCCGGACTTTCACCCACCGGCCGACTTTCCCCGAGTGAGTAATGTCTACGATCCCCGCGACCTGTTGGCATCGCGGAATGCGTCATTTTTTGGCCCTACATCGAGAGACTATCCGGTAGATACCGAGGCGCCCTTTCCACGAAATCACGGCGCCTACTTCGGGCATCAACCGTTCTACGAGTTACTCGATCAACTGCTGCCCCACTAGGAACGATCGCAATTCGTAACGGCGACACGGCGGCTGGGCTAGGTGTCGACCTCGAGACCGACGGCGGCGAATTTACTCGGGAGGGCAACGGGCGACATTGAAGTGTGACCCTTGACACACATCCTTTGTTACTAGATAGTAATTTGCAGTCCTCGCCCGCACTTTCAAGGAATTCGTCATGCCTCGTCGCTTCCTCGCGTCCCTCGCTGCCTGCGCCCTACTCAGCCTCGGGGTGCTCCTGCCCAGCTCGTCGGCCGCGGCCAGTACAGATTCATCGAACACTGAATTGCAGAGCTTCGAGCTCAGTCCCCTCGGCGCGAATGACTGGGGATGCAAGCCCAGCGACGCACACCCCTATCCGGTGATCTTGGTGCCAGGAACCTTTGAAACCATGCTGAAGAATTGGTCCACCCTCTCTCCGGTACTCAAAAGCCAAGGCTATTGCGTCTACTCGCTCAATTACGGTGTGCGCAATCACCTGCCAGCTTCCGGTCCCATTCGCGAATCCGCGAAGGAACTGGCCGACTTCGTCGACCGGGTACGTCAGGCTACCGGAGCTCGAAAGGTAGACCTCGTGGGACACAGTCAGGGCGGGATGATGCCGCGGTGGTACCTCGGTTTCCTGGGAGGAGCCAAATATGTCAACCAGCTCATCGGGATCGCACCGTCAAATCACGGAACGCGGGGCGTACTCATGCCCAGCGCAGAGGGAGCTCTTCTTGTCGATACCGCCTCGGTGATCTGCGATGCCTGCGCCGACCAAAAAGCCGGCAGCGAGTTCATGCAGGAACTGAATTCGATCGGCGACACCGTACCAGGCCCGGTGTACACGGTCATCACGACCAAATACGACGAAGTGGTTACCCCATACCGCTCGCAGTTCCTGGCGGGGCATGAACGACAGGTCACAAACCTGGTCCTGCAAGACCTGTGCCCACTGGACTTCTTCGAACACGATCAAACGCCAAACGACCCCGTAGTCCACCGGCTCGTCTCCCACGCGCTGGCGCAGCAAAATGCACCCGCCGATCCTGACTTCCAGCCCAATTGCGGATTACTGCCGTAATAGCCGCCAAAGATCCAGTAACGTCTGCCAGCTGTCGGCACCAGCACGCCATGACCCTAGCGGCGTGCGAAGGCCGCACCGCTAGGAGTTGACCTCGGTCGGTTGCTGCTCGCTTTCAAGCATAAAAAATGTCCCACCTAATTAGGTGGGACATTTTTTAGAGACGGCCTACTTGTTCAAGTCATCCTTGACGTCCTTGGCCGCGTCCTTGATGTGTTCACCAGCCTGCTTAGCCGATGCGGCCGCCTGATCCTTTACGCCCTCGGCCTGCAGGTCCTCGTTGTCGGTAGCGTCTCCAACGCCTTCTTTGATCTTGCCGGAAACTTCCTGCGCCTTGTTCTTGATCTTGTCACCGAGACCCATTTACACAGCCTTCCTTCCTGATCGAAATACTCATTCGATCGGCGCACCGGCGAGATGCCACCGCATGCCCGATAAATCCCACGCTACGGAGAGGTAACTGAACCTGTCTAGGCTTTACAGGCTCATCCCAGACTATTCCGATGAAACGTCAACTTAGTGCAGAACTTCGTCCTGAAAAACACGGAGATTATCCGGTGATTGGGGCGTTGAATGTCATCGGAGACCGAAGTGAGACCCGAATTCGCCTAAACGCCACGGTCGTTGACCTCGCTGGGTCTCGTGCCGGGCACAGGTGCGCTTAATCAGGCATTCCGCCCACCATTGGGCCGAGCCGAGAATGTTGGGGCTTTCTGGATCAGCCAGCAAACGGCTGCGCTAGGGAACGAAAAAGTCCCCTGCGCTTGAGCTAAACACTCAAACTCAGGGGACTTTTTCTTTGGTGGGCCCTACCGGGATCGAACCGATGACATTCACGGTGTAAACGTGACGCTCTACCAGCTGAGCTAAAGGCCCTTCCAGTGTGACTAGGAATTTCTTCCTGCCAACGATGATCTACTCTATACGCATTGTGCGGGTCGATGCAAATCAGTGGGCGGTGACGTGCGTCTCTATCGCGGATCGATAGTCACTGAACGCACGGACCGTACTAAGTGGGCTCGAAATTACTTCCCGCACGATTCCATCGACCACAAAGTAGCTATGTCGCGTAGCGACGCCACGCTCGTCGTCAAAGGCGCCAAACTGCCGCGCCACAGCGCCGTGCGGCCAGAAGTCAGCGAGAAGCTCAAATTCGACACCGCGGTCCTGCGCATAGGAGCGCAACGCAAATTTGTGATCCACGGAAATTCCGCAGACACGTACCTTGGCCTCCGCGAAAAAGGCATGTTCACGCTGCAATTCGTCCAATTCGGCTCCACAGACGCGGGAAAACGCCCACGGAAAGAAAACCAGCAGACTCCGCCCGACCTTCACGTCGTCGGCGTCCACCAGTTCTCCGAACTGGTTTTCCAGGCACCAACTAGGTATACGGTCACCCGGATTGATAGTCACACTGCCCCTAGTTCTTGCGGCGAGGCATGAGGCGCATCGCCGACCAATCGGCGGAAACACCCTCGGAGGTGGTCACGTGAAGCCCGGCGGTGGGAGCTTCCTGTTGAATAAGTGCCGGCGAAACGTGGCCGTCGCGCCCCTGCTTTGGCGTAAGTAGCCAGACCACTCCACCCTCCTCGAGACAACTCAGAGAATCTACGAGTGCATCTACGAGGTCTCCATCACCATCGCGCCACCAGAAGATAACTGAGTCGACCACGTCATGGTCTTCCTCGGTGAGCAACTCTGAACCAATGAGATCTTCGATGGAATCACGCAGATCGAAATCCACGTCATCGTCATAACCCAGCTCTTGAACTAGGTCATCCTCTTTGAAGCCGAGCTTTTTTGCGGGCTCCAGATTTGCCTGTACGGCGTCGCTCACTTGTGTTCCTCCTGATGATGGTGCGAAGCGTTGTTAACAACGAAACACGGTTTCGCGCTCCCATTCAAGCGTGAACGACGCAACACGCCGGGTTTTGTTGTCACGTAACGAGTGTGCCACATCACAGAGTCATGGGTTAAATGGATTTTGACATCCTACGAGGTGCCTTATGTCACCTAAAAAGAATGCTTTTAGGCCCTTTCGGGCGAAATTTTCGTCTTTTCGCTCGCGAGGGCGAACTAGAGTTAGGGGTGAATCGGACGCACTCACGGTACCCGCGCAGTTAAGTCCGTTGTCCCGCATATGGTTATCCGACGAAACCTCGCGCCTAACCATAGAGACCGCCATATCAACCTAGGAGAAACCGTGGCTGTTGAGGAGCACATCTCTCAGATCCGTAGTGGTTTGACGTATCAGCTATCCGACCGAGACCCTGAAGAAACCCAGGAATGGATCGACTCGTTCGACCAACTCGTCGAGGCGCAGGGCACCGAACGGGCCCAATTCATCATCCGTTCCCTACTGCAACGCGCCGGCGCGAAATCCGTGGGCGTGCCGATGGTCACCACCACCGACTACGTCAACACGATCCCGGTCGATCAAGAACCCGAGTTCCCCGGTGACGAAGCCATTGAACGCCGCTACCGGGCCTTCATGCGCTGGAACGCCGCGGTCATGGTTCACCGCGGACAACGCCCCGACATCGGGGTCGGCGGGCATATCTCCACCTACGCCGGTGCCGCGACCCTCTACGAGGTCGGATTCAACCACTTCTTCCGCGGCCAAGACCACCCCGGGGGCGGGGACCAGATCTTCTTCCAAGGCCACGCCTCCCCGGGCATGTATGCCCGCGCCTACCTCGAAGGCCGTCTGACCGAGCAGGACCTGGACGGGTTCCGCCAAGAAAAGTCCAAGGAAGGGCACGCGCTGCCCTCCTACCCGCACCCACGGAATATGCCCGCGTTCTGGCAGTTCCCGACCGTGTCGATGGGCATCGGCCCGGCGAACGCGATCTACCAGGCCCAACTGAACCGGTACCTGCACAACCGCGGCATTAAAGACACCAGCGACCAGCAGGTGTGGGCGTTCCTCGGGGACGGGGAAATGGATGAGCCCGAGTCGCGTGGCTTCCTGCAGCTGGCCGCGAATGAGAAGCTCGATAACCTGAACTTCGTGATCAACTGCAACCTGCAGCGCCTGGACGGGCCGGTACGTGGTAACGGGAAGATCATGCAGGAACTTGAAGCGTTCTTCCGCGGCGCGGGCTGGAACGTGATCAAGGTCGTCTGGGGTCGTGAATGGGACACCCTGCTGGACAAGGACCCGGCCGGGGCCCTGGTCGATGTGATGAACCAGACCCCCGATGGGGACTACCAGACCTACAAGGCCGAGTCCGGGGCGTTTATCCGCGAGCACTTCTTCGGGCAGCGCCCCGAAACGAAGGAACTGGTCGCGGACCTTTCCGATGATGAGATCTGGCAGCTCAAGCGTGGCGGGCATGACTACCACAAGGTCTACGCCGCCTATAAGGCCGCCAGCGAGTTCAAGGGCAAACCCACCGTCATCCTGGCCAAAACGGTCAAGGGGTACGGGCTGGGCCCGCACTTCGAGGCCCGCAACGCGACCCACCAGATGAAAAAGCTCACCCTGGAAGACTTGAAGGGGTTCCGTGACCACCTGCGGATCCCGATCAGCGACGCGCAGCTGGAAGCCGACCCGTACCTGCCGCCGTACTACCACCCCGGGGTGGACTCCGAAGAGTATAAGTACCTGATGGAACGCCGTGCCGCCCTAGGCGGGGCGGTACCCTCACGCCGTTCCGAAACCCCTACCCCGGTGACCTTGCCCGGGGAGAAGTCCTACGCGATCGCCAAACGCGGTTCCGGGAAGCAGCAGGCGGCCACGACCATGGCCTTTGTCCGGTTGCTCAAGGATCTGATGCGCGATAAGGACTTCGGGCACCGGATCGTGCCGATCGTGCCCGATGAGTCCCGCACCTTTGGTATGGACTCGTTCTTCCCGACCGCGAAGATCTATAACCCGGCCGGGCAGAACTACCTCTCGGTGGACCGTGACCTGGTACTGGCGTATAAGGAATCCCCGGCCGGTCAGTTGATCCACCCGGGCATTAACGAAGCCGGCGCGGTCGCCGCGTTCACCGCCGCGGGCACCAGCTACTCCACCCATGGCGAAGCGTTGATCCCGATCTACGTGTTCTACTCCATGTTCGGCTTCCAACGCACCGGCGACCAGTTCTGGGCTGCGGCGGATCAGATGACCCGCGGGTTCATCATCGGTGCGACCGCCGGACGCACCACCCTCACCGGTGAAGGACTACAGCACGCGGATGGGCATTCACCGTTGCTGGCGGCCACCAACCCGGCGGTGATCACCTACGACCCGGCCTACGGGTACGAGATCGGGCATATTATGCGTTCCGGGCTGGAGCGCATGTATGGTGGGGGGCACCCGGATCCGAACGTGATGTATTACCTCACGGTCTATAACGAGCCGATCACCCAGCCGGCCGAACCAGACAACCTGGACGTCGAGGGGCTGATCAAGGGCATCTACCTGTTGAAGGAAGCCGCCGTGGACGGGCCCCGCGCCCAACTCTTGGCTTCGGGTGTGGCGGTGCCGTGGGCGTTAGAAGCCCAGGCGATCCTGGCCGAGCAGTGGGGTGTGTCCGCCGATGTGTGGTCGGTGACTTCCTGGAACGAGTTGGCGCGGGATGGGCAGGCCGCCGATGAGGCGTACCTGTGTGATCCGGCTGGTGGGCGGGTGACCCCGTTTGTGACCGGGAAACTGGCCCAGGCGACCGGGCCGGTGATCGCGACCAGTGATTACATGCGCGCGGTGCCCGAGCAGATCCGCCCGTACGTGCCCGGTGAGTTCTATACGTTGGGTGCTGATGGGTTCGGGTTCTCCGATACGCGGGCCGCGGCGCGCCGGTTCTTTAAGATCGATGCGCATACCGTGGTGGTCCAGGCGCTGGCCGCGTTGGCCGAGCGTGGGGAGATTGATGAGGCGAAGGTCGCCGAGGCGCATGCGGCGTACCGGTTGAATGACCCGACCGCGGGTACGAGTGGGAACGCCGGCGGCGACGCCTAACCCACACACCGCCTAGCGGATCATGCCTTGAAGGTCGGAAAGAACCAACTGGTTCTTTCCGACCCTCAACTTATATCCAGCTAAAGTTCAGCTTTGTTCGATGAATCTAGCTGACTACTTACAGATCCTGCCCACCCCCACCACAACCGTGAGCCCTAGCGTTAAGACTGATGGTAGGTCACAAGGCAAGGGGGAACCATGGGTAACCAGCCAGTTCAAACAAACGTACGTACACCATTGACCAACGCTCCTGCCGCCCAGGAGCAGGTGCTGGCGGCGAGCAAGCTAGCCAATGAGATCGTCAAAGCCGCGGCGCAATCCTCACGACTACGGATCACCGCCCGCGAAGTGTAAATATATCTACCGGTGCCCGGCGGTTCTCCCGCCGGGCACCGGCTTGCCGCAACGCGGTGTTCGCGAATTTTCCGTATGCTCTAGAGCATGGCCCAAGAGTCCGATTTCCCCACCAAGCAGCCGTCCCGGATGGCCAACCACCTGCCCAAACCCAGTCCGCAGACCATCAAGCGGCTCAAGTCGCATCTGGGCGAACTTTCCACCACGGCACTTCGCTACTTGGAAAAGTCGTTACCTTGGTATGGCTCATTGGCACCCGAGGAACGCGCCGCTTTGGGTCTCGTGGCTCAAAAGGGTATTGCGACCTTCGTGTCGTGGTACGAGGAGCCCGACTCAACGCCCGCCTGGGTCATGAGTGACGTTTTCGGAGCGGCACCGACCGAACTCACCCGGTCGATTAGCCTGCAGAAGGCACTGGCGTTGCTGCGCACGATCGTGGAACTTGTCGAATCCCAGGTCCCGGACATCGTGATCGAGTCCGAGCAGGCTCAGGTGCGCGAGGCGGTCTTGCGCTATTCACGTGAAGTAGCCTTTGCAGCCGCCGACGTCTATGCCCGGGCGGCAGAAACCCGCGGCGCCTTAGATTCACGACTCGAAGCCCAGTTCATAGATGCTGTCTTACGTGGAGAGTCGCAGGAGTCGCTCTCCTCCCGGGTGGCCGCCCTAGGTTGGCGTTCACAGAAGAACCTGCGCGTGATGGTGGGTATGACTCCCAAAATGGCACCGAGCACGTTCGTCAACGCCTTGCGCCGCGTGGCCGCCCGGTATTCACGGGACTCACTCGTCAGCGTGCTAGGCGAACGCTCGATTATGGTCCTATCGGGCACCCGCTTCGACGAGGTGGACTTTCACCGCATGGCCCGACTCTTCGGCGATGGGCCCGTGGTTTACTCGCCGCTGGCGCCAAACATCAAGGACGTGCACCACGCCGCCTTGGCCGCAATGTCCGGCGTCTCGGCGGCTCGTGCGTGGCCACAGGCCCCTACGCCGGTCGCCGCCGACGATCTGTGGCCCGAGCGTGCCTTCAACGGGGACCAGCTGGCTCGCACGGCCTTACTCGAACGCGTCTACCGGCCACTCATCGAAGCGGGGAACGCCTTGGCCGAAACGCTCTGTAGCTATCTCGCCCTGGGCTTTTCGCTCGAGGGCACGGCCCGTGAACTTTTCGTGCATGCCAACACGGTCCGGTATCGCCTCAAGCGCATCAGTGAGGTCACCGGCTGGGATCCGCTCTCCGCCCGGGATGCCTTTGTTCTGCACACGGCGCTGTTGGTTGGCAGGTTGCAGCCCGAGGATGACTAAACCGCCCGGTTATGGGAACCACACAGTTTTTCGCGGTCCGCAACACCAAAAATCGTGAATTCTCTGGGGTTGGATGCGATAGGCTTTTGTAGCATCCATACAAACAGGGTTCGCGAGCTTGGTACTTATTTGCCGCGCGAAAAGAATCGACTATTTGGAAAGCTGGAAGAGTGCTAGCAATTGTATGCCCGGGACAGGGCTCCCAGACCCCAGGTTTTCTCAACGAATGGCTCGACGTGCCAGGTGTGCGCGAACACTTGACCGAGCTCAGCGCCATTAGCGAGCGCGATCTCATTGCCTACGGCACCGAAGCCGACGAAGAAACCATCAAGGACACCGCCGTCGCTCAGCCGCTCATCGTGGCCGCCGGGCTAGCCAGCGCCCGCGCACTCTTCGGCAACGAGCTGCCAAGCAAGGCAATCCTGGCCGGACACTCGGTCGGTGAAATCACCGCCTCGGCGATCTCGGGTGCGCTCAGTGAAGCCGACGCCATGACCTTCGTGCGTGAACGTGCCAACGCAATGGCCCAGGCCGCCGCCGTCACTCCTACGGGCATGGCCGCCGTCCTCGGCGGGGACGCCCAAGAAGTCACCGATCGCTTGAACGAGCTGGGCCTGACCCCTGCAAACGCCAACGGTGGCGGTCAGATCGTGGCCGCCGGCACCCTGGAGCAGCTCGCGGCTCTCGGCGAGAACCCGCCGGCCAAGGCCCGCGTGATCCCGCTGAAGGTCGCCGGCGCGTTCCATACCGCGCATATGGCCCCGGCCGTGGGTGTGCTCGAAGAGCTCTCCGGCTCGCTGAACCCCGCCACCCCATCGCGCACCCTGCTGTCGAACTTTGACGGTGAGCCAGTAGCCGACGGCGAAGCCAATCTCGCCTCCCTCGTTGCGCAGGTCTCCCGCCCGGTTCGCTGGGATCTCTGCATGGAAACCCTGGCCGCTCAGGGAGTGACCGGCCTGCTCGAGCTCTCCCCCGCCGGCACCCTGGTTGGTCTGGCGCGCCGTGGGCTGAAGGGAGTCAAGACTCTTGCGGTCAAAACCCCGCAGGATCTGGACGCGGCTCGTGAGTTTATCGCCGAACACGGCGCCTAACGCGCTTCGGGACGTAACCCAACGGGCGACGGGGCTTGTCTTGAACCAGTAGCAGGCACCTCTGCCCTAAGCTTTAACCCGGAAGCGTGAAAACCCGATAAGTTTTCACCTATTGGTGGCCTCCGAGAACGGTTGCCACTGCACACTGCCCGGCCTCGCCGGCACGAGAAAGAAAAGGAGCCGTAATGGCTAGCAACGAAGAAATCCTGGCGGGCCTCGCCGAGATCGTCAACGAAGAGACCGGCCTGGACGTTGCCGATGTGCAGCTGGACAAGTCCTTCACCGAGGACCTGGACATCGACTCGATCTCGATGATGACCATCGTGGTCAACGCCGAAGAGAAGTTCGACGTGAAGATCCCGGACGAGGAAGTCAAGAACCTCAAGACCGTGGGCGACGCAGTGAACTTCATCGCTAACGCCTAAGGTTAAGTCCTTGGCCCCTCGGGGCAACCGTCGCGTGGAGCTTGCCGCGCGCATCGGCCGGTACGTCAAGCCGGCCGCTCTAGTTTTTATTGCCTCCCAGTAGAGAGTTTGATGATGGCGCGCAAAGTAGTGATCACCGGTCTCGGAGCCACCACCCCCATTGGCGGGGACGTCCCAACCCTGTGGGAGAACGCCCTCAAGGGTGTATCCGGGGCAGCCACGCTGACCGATTCGTGGGTGGAGGAGTTCTCACTGCCGGTCACCTTTGCGGCGCGTGCGTCGACTCCTGCCAGCGAGACCCTCTCCCGCGTGGAGATGAAGCGCATGGATCCGTCCACGCAGTTCGCCGTGGTGGCGGCCCGCGAAGCGTGGAAGGACTCGGGCATCGAGGAGTTCGACCGCGATAAGTTGGCTGTGGCCTTCGCGACCGGTATCGGTGGCGTGTGGACCCTTCTTGACGCCTGGGACACCCTGAAGGAAAAGGGCCCACGTCGCGTGCTGCCGATGACCGTGCCGATGCTTATGCCAAACGGTCCGGCTGCGGCGGTCTCCCTCGACCTCGGTGCCGCCGGTGGCGCACACACCCCGGTCTCCGCGTGCGCCTCGGGCACCGAAGCGATGCACGTGGGTCTGGATCTGATTCGTTCGGGTAAGGCCGATGTTGTCATGGTTGGTGGCGCCGAAGCGGCCATCCACCCGATGCCTATCGCAGCGTTCGCCTCCATGCAGGCGCTGTCCAAGCGCAATGACGACCCGGCCCGCGCCTCGCGCCCGTACGACGTTGACCGCGACGGCTTCGTCATGGGTGAAGGCGCCGGCGCACTGGTACTGGAAGCCGAAGAGCACGCACTGGCCCGTGGCGCCCGGATCTATGCCGAGCTCGCCGGCTCCTCGGTCACCGCCGACGCCTACCACATCACCGCGCCGGACCCCGAGGGCCTCGGAGCAACCCGCGCGCTGAAGGCTGCCATGTTCGACGGCCGAATCCAGCCGGAAGATGTCGTACACGTCAATGCGCACGCAACCTCCACTCCGGTCGGCGATAAGCCCGAGTACACCGCCCTGCGTGCCGCTCTGGGCGACGCCCTCGATGATGTCTGGGTCTCGGCCACGAAGAGCCAGATGGGACACCTGCTCGGTGCCTCCGGCGCCGTCGAGTCGGTGCTCTCCACCTTGGCCGTTTATCACCGCAAGACCCCGGTGACCATCAACCTCGACAATCAGGACCCGGAGATTCCGTTGAAGGTTGTCACCGGACAGCCAGCCGAATTGCGTGAGGGAAGCATCGTTGCGCTGAACAACTCCTTCGGTTTCGGCGGTCACAACGCCGTGGTCGCGATCCGCAGCGTCTAAGCGTACCGGCGGACACGCAAGTCACCTGCGGCGGGCCCCAGTAGCATCAAGCTACCGGGGCCCGCCGTTGGTGTATTCCCCTTCACCACACGCACTGGTATTCTCGGCCACATGCGTACCATTATTGCCACGGCTTTCATTTCCCTCGACGGCGTCATGCAGGCTCCGGGCGGTGAACCGGGCTACCGCAATTCGGGTTGGACCATGTCCGCAACGGAATTCGATCCGGCGGCGTACGAGCTCAAGGGAAGCGAACAGGACGAAGCTGGCGCCATGCTGCTTGGCCGGAAAAGCTACCAGGCATTCAGCGGTGTCTGGCCAACGATGACCGAAGAGTTTCCGCGCTATAACGCCATGGACAAATACGTGGTCTCTACGACCCTGCAACCCGGAGATCTAGTCGATAACTGGGGTAAGACCACGCTGTTGCGCTCGGCCGCCGATGTCGCGCGGGTGCGCGCAGAAGACGGTGCGCCACTGATCATTCATGGCTCTGGAACGCTCGTGCATTCGCTACAGGAACATCAACTGATCGACCGTTATCACCTGCTGGTCTTCCCGGTGCTCCTTGGCGCCGGACTACGACTGTTCAGTGAGGCCGATCTGGATATGCAGAAACTACAGCTGACCGCTCAGGCAACGTACCCGAACGGCATCCAGAAACAGGTCTTCGACGTGGTGCGCTAACGACCGCGAGCGTTGCGGGGCTTAGACCACCTGGTTGAGCCAGCGCACCGCGCTCTGCTCGCCGGCATGCCGGAACGGTTCGAGCTCTTCATCCCACGCTTCACCGAGCGCGATGGACATCTCCTGAAAAAAGACGGCCGGGTTGCCATCGCCCTTCTCGTAGGCCCAACGGATCCGTTCTTCGTTGACCATGATATTTCCCGCCACATCGGTCGTGGCATGGAAAATACCGAGTTCGGGAGTGAATGACCAACGGCTACCATCAACCCCAGGGCTGGGCTCTTCGGTCACCTCGAAACGCAAGTGCTGCCATCCACGCATCGCCGAGGCGATGCGTGCACCAGTACCGGGCTCGCCGGTCCACTGATATTCGGCCCGCAGGAGTCCGGGCGCGGCAGATTGATCGGACCAGTCCAAATTCACGGCCCGACCTAGCACTTCGCCGATCGCCCACTGCAGATGCGGGCACAGCGCTGCCGAGGCACTGTGAATATAGATCACGCCTCGGGTCATCGATGCAGACATGCCATCCTCCGTCTCGGTGTTGATCGTCTTCCCCTACGTCAAAACCACTACGGCGGATCCATCATGTCCGTTGGAATCTATTTTGCCTGACAGAGTGGGTATTTTGCCAGCCGATGCGCGAATTTCCTACGCACGCGGATGGGCTTGGCGGTAACTGTCCCGCAGCCGGTCTATCGAAACGTGCGTGTACAGCTGGGTGGTGGCCAGCGACGAGTGACCCAAAAATTCCTGCACCATGCGCAGGTCGGCGCCGCCGTCGAGCAAATGTGTTGCCGCCGTGTGGCGCAGTGCGTGCGGTCCGCTCGCTGCCGTGTCGCCTAGGGCATGCAAGCTGCGCGCAACAACTTCGCGAGCCTGGCGCACATTAAGACGCGCACCTCGGGCCCCGAGCAACAAGGCGGGCCCGGACTTTTGCCCGGCGAGCCGCGGTCGATGTTCAGCGAGCCATCGGGCAAGTTCTGCCTGGGCCGGGGCACCGAAAGGCACGGTGCGTTGCTTATCTCCCTTACCCGTCACGCGCAGTGTCTGCGCCGAGCGGTCCACGTCGTCGATGTCCAAAGTGACCAATTCACCCACGCGCAATGCGCAGGAGTACAGCAACTCGATGATGAGCCGGTCGCGGCATTCCAGGGCCGCTTGCCTGGGAGTGCCCGCGTTGGTTGCGGTGTCGGCTGATGAGCTTGGATCTCGCGCTGTCTGATCGTCATCGAGAAGGCGATGCACCTGCTCTCCTTGGAGCACATGGGGAAGTTTCTGCGGTTTCTTAGGAGCCACCAGTCGAAGGGACGGGTCGACCTGCACAATGCCAAGACGCAGTGCCCACGCGAAAAAGTTCTTTGCCGCGGATACCCGGCGCGCCAGTGTCGAAGGGACCAGCGCTCGTTCGTGCATATCGGCCATCCAAGCACGCAACAAGGGTGCCGTTACCTCACGCAGAAGTTTCACATTCCCCGCAGAGGCAATATAAGTCAGCAGATCATTGAGGTCACCCCGGTAGGCGCGCAAGGTATTCTCACTGCGACCGCGCTCGAGCCTGAGGTGGTCGAGAAACTCCTCCAGTGTGGCGGTGAACTGCTCGGGCACCGCGACCTCACGATCAATACTCATCACAGCCCAATTTACCCCTTCGGACCGTGCTCTTGCGGTGCGAGACACCACTGAGCGCCCCGCTGGCGAGCCAGACTTTGCCCGCCGAGGTACCTTAACGCCGTCATCGCATGTCCGTCGCTGATTCCCGCGCGAGCGGCGATCTCGCTGACCGGTAGTGTGCGACGCACCTCTAGCGAGTCATAAACCATGCGCTGGGTCAGAGTGAGCGCGTCGGTGAATCGGCGTATCGTTCCGCCTGTACCCGGCAGCACGCTTTCGCCTAGGAGTTCGCGTGGTTCGCTGACCAATTGCGCTTGACCCTCAGAGATCAACCGGTGGGTTCCGGCAGAGTAGGCCGAATACACGCTACCTGGCACGGCAGCGACGTCGCGGCCCAGATCCAGTGCATGACCTACCGTGTTCAAGGCGCCGGAACGATAACGGGCCTCGGTCACCAAGGTAACGCGTGACAGCGCCGCAATGAGACGGTTGCGGTTCAGAAACCGGAAGCGGGCAGGTGGAGTTCCCGGTGGGACTTCCGAAAGGATGATCCCTGAGTGAATCACCTGTGACAGCAGGCTACTATTGCCCGCGGGATAGAGGCGATCAATACCGCCGGCCAGTATGGCGATGGTCGGCAGATTTTTCTCATCGACCGCAGCGGCGTTCAGTGCCGCTCGGTGGGCAGTTGCATCAACCCCGTAGGCGCCTCCCGAGACGATGGTGTTGCCAGCCCGATAAAGGTGCTCGGCAAAGTCCTGGGTAACTCGTTGTCCGTAATCGCTACAGTCTCGCGAGCCCACGATCGAAACGCACCGATCGAGAGTGCACTGGACCATGCGTTGGACCTGCGTCGCACGCCACCATAAACAAATCGGCTGCCCAAGCTGCAAGTCGCCTAGTTGCGCGGGCCAAAGGGGATCCCCGGGAATGAACAGTCCTCCCCCGTTGCGTCGCAGAGTCTCGAGCAGCTTGTCGCTTCGGCCCGGTGAGATACGTTTACGCCACCGCTGAAGGGCGACTGGGAGGCTATGCGTATCTGCCGCGGTCGAGCTGAGGCCGAGAAGATCGTTGCAGCGACGTTGCAGATCCGCGGGCGATGGATACCCAGAGGTGATCATCGCGAGGCACTGAGCTGGTCCAATTAGACTCAGCAACGCTCCGCCCGCCAGATCATTGGGCTCGATCAACATGTTCAGCTCTGCACGAACTCGGTGCTCGGGCGTGATCTCGGCGCTCATCGGTTCTCCTTGGGCGCCCGGTCAAGGCGTTGGCGCAGCATTAGAGCCCGATCCAAATGTGTCGGGTCAGGCGCGGGTGCTCCGTCCAAATCCGCGAGACTCCACGCCACGCGCAGTACCCGATCGAACCCACGGGCCGAAAGATCCGGGGTATCAGCCAGAACACTCAGCGCCCGATGAGCGCTGCGGGGATACTGCAACTCCGCGCGCAATACATGGCCAGGAACCCGCGCGTTGGTCCCGAGCCCCAGAGGCCGAAGTCGCCGAACGGCTCGTTTTCGAGCCAACAGAACGCGATCACGGACCGCCGCACTCGATTCGCAACTCCCGGAACCTAGAAGATCGCGGCCGGTGACCGGTTGCACGCTTAGCTGCAGATCTACTCGATCAAGTACCGGGCCTGAGAGTCTGGCAAAGTACCGTCGACGGGCGTTGGGCGTGCAGGTGCATCCGGTGCCCTGTCCGAAATTTCGTCCGCACGGGCAAGGGTTCGTCGCCAGAAGGAGTTGGAATCGAGCAGGTAACTGCTGTGCACCGTGAATTCTGGCCAACTCTATGTACCCGTCCTCGAGCGGCTGGCGAAGCGCATCGAGCACACCAGTGGCGAATTCGGCGGCTTCATCGAGAAAGAGCACCCCGGCATGGGCCCGCGTGATCGCACCGGCGCGCAACTGGCCCGTACCGCCACCCAGTAATGCGGTAACCGAACTGGAATGGTGGGGAGCAACGAAAGGTGCGGTGCGTCGTAGTTTGGCTATGGCCCCCTGCGCGCCAGCGAAAAGAGATTCGATGGCGGTGACCTGTTGTGCGACACCGTCGTCGAGCGGCGGCAGGATTCCCGGCAGACAACGCGCCAGTAGCGTCTTGCCCGACCCCGGTGGGCCAGTCAGCAACATGTGGTGCCCTCCCGCAGCGGCCACCTCCAATGCCTGTTTCGCCTCGTATTGCCCATTGACATGGGCCAGATCTGCGCTGGTCTGAGTTGATCGCATGGCCTTTGGCGCCGCCGCACTGGACTCGTGTCGCCCCACCATTCGCAAGTCCTCGGATGGGACGCCTAGTTTGATGAGCACCTGGCTCAAATGGCTGGCCCCCGTGACGTGTATCCCGGGCACGAGACGTGCTTCCTGCGCATTGGCCTCGGCCACCACGACGTGGTCTATCCCGTACTCAGAGGCGGCCAGCACGGCCGGGAGCACTCCGGGCACCGCGCGAAGTGTGCCATCAAGTCCTAGTTCGGCGAAAAACAACGTACGCGGTGGCACTGCGAGTCGTGCATCGGCCCCTAGCGCGGCAATGAGCATGGCCAGATCAAAGGCAGATCCTCGCTTGGGTACATTGGCCGGTGAAAGGTTCAATGTCAGGCGTCGATTCGCCACCGGCACCCCGGTATTTCGGGCCGCGGCCTTAATTCGTTCGCGGGCTTCGTTAACCGAGGCGTCCGGAAGTCCCAAGATCGTGAAGCCCGGAATGCCCGCACCGAGGTCGGCCTGCACCTCAACGACCCGTGCGGCAACGCCAATGAATGCAATGGAATAGGTTCGGGCCAGACTCATTGGGTGACCTCGCGATGGTGATGCAGTGAGGGCTTTCCGTTGCCCCAATAAACTTCGATCACGTCGATGCGCAGCGTGTTGACCCAGCACTCTTCGCTCTTGGCCCAGCACAGCAACAGGCGTTGAAGTCGCTGAAACTTCGCGGCGTTGACTGCTTCGAAACCGTCACCGTAGCGGTGCGAGCTACGTGTCTTGACCTCGACGGCAAATACCCCACGCTGGTCGCGGCAAACTAGGTCGAGTTCGCCGATGGAACATCGCCAGTTGCGCGCCAGCACCTGCACGCCGTGACGCTGCAAATAGGCGGCGGCGTAGTCTTCTCCTCGTCGCCCCAACTCCACATTGTGATTCCCCATGAGCCGCTCCCTGTCCGCCGTGCTTCCTGAGATTCATCCTGCACTCGGTGTCCAGCACCGTGGACGGTCGCCTATCGAGTTGTGGGTAAAGGCGTAAAGCGACAGGTCAGCACGTGATAATCGGGGTGCGCATCGCTGGAATTACTGTCCGATTGCAGTCTGGCGGACTCTAGAATTCGTAAGCCGGAAAATCCGCCTGTGACCGCTTTCACGCGCCAAATACGCCATTGAAACGACATAATTTTCGGCAACTCAAGATGCTCACCGCCAAGCAAAAACCGCAGCCGTCCAACGCTGCTACGCGAAGCACTTCCCGGCACTGCGCGGCGCGTTCGGAAACAGCGGCTTCACCACCAACCTCGTCTGCAATTTATAACAGTTCCATAACTCCTGACTTTCCCCTGTATTTACAAGGATATTCAGGGCTCGGGACAAGAAATATTGGAGCTATATCACTCCTGCCAGGGGTACCATTCATCGCTCTTTTGCTACCGTGGACAGTGGCGGCGACGCGTCCGACACGACCGCTAACGCACAAGAGAAGACAAGGATCAGACTGGCACTGCACATAGGAGTGCCAGATCATTGGTGTCTAAGTTCCGCGCTTGTTGACAGTTCGGGCGCGCGTGCTATCGATGCTGGATCCATGTGAGGCAAGAACAACCCGATAGACGGGCATGGAGACTATGACCAGAAACGTGGCCGTAAAGGTAGATCACCTTTACAAGGTCTTTGGCCGCAAACCTAAAGACGCGGTCGAGAAACTCAAAGCGGGACTAACTCGGGATCAGCTCCCCTCATCGACCACCGCCGCCGTCATCGACGCGTCCTTCGAGGTTCTCGAGGGAGAAATCTTCGTGGTGATGGGCTTGTCTGGATCCGGTAAGTCCACTCTGATCCGTACGCTCAATGGCTTGTGGGAAGCCACCGACGGCTCGATCAGCATCAACCAAGAAGAACTGACCGGCATGTCGCCGGCCCGACTACGCGAAGCCCGGCGCACCAAGATTTCCATGGTGTTCCAGCACTTCGCGCTCCTCCCACATCGCACGGTGCGTGACAATGTCGCCTACCCCCTTGAGCAAAATGGGGTCCCGAAAGCCCAGCGTTTGGCGAAGGCCGACGAAACGCTGAAGATGGTGGGGCTCGACGGCTGGGGCGATAAGATGCCCAGCGAACTCTCCGGCGGTATGCAACAGCGTGTGGGCATTGCCCGTGCCTTGGCCGCCGACACCGATATTCTGCTGATGGATGAGGCATTCTCTGCCCTGGATCCACTGATCCGGCGCGAAATGCAAGAACAGCTCATCGAGCTCCAGGGACAACTGGGCAAAACCATCGTCTTCATCACGCACGATCTCAATGAAGCGATGTTCCTCGGTGACCGCATTGCGGTGATGCGCGACGGTCAGATCGTGCAGGTGGGAACACCAGAGGAAATCCTGACGGATCCAGCCAATGACTACGTGGCCCAATTCGTCCAAGATGTCGATCGCGCCCGCGTGCTCAGTGCAGGTTCGGTCATGGAGCCTGCACGAGCACATATCACCGAACAGGCTGGACCGCGTAACGCGCTACGCACAATGCGCGATAACTTTCTCTCCGCTGCGGTGGTCACCAGCCGCGACCGCAAGGTGCTAGGCATGATCACCGACCGCGACGCGCTCAAGCTCTTGCGGCAGGGAGAAAACTCGCTCAGCTCGAAGATCAAGCCGCTGGACACGGTGCACCGAGATACTCCCCTGATCGACCTCTTCGTTCCGTCGGTAGAGTCACCTCTCCCGGTGACCGTGACCGATCAGGACGACCGGCTCCTGGGAGTCATCCCGCGTGTGACCCTGCTGGCGGCCCTTGCGGCAGCGACTCCCCCGACCGAAGAAATGAGCGTGCTGCAGGCCCCTCTTCCGGCCGACGTGGTCGACGCCGCACTGAATGCAGAAGGATGGGAATAACTCATGGACGAATTCCGTATCCCCATCGGCGAGGTAGCCGACACCGTCATCACGTGGATCGTGAACAACCTCAATGCCCTCTTCTCGGTGCTACGAACCATCTTTGACGAGATGTACGGAGCAATTTTTGCGATCCTCGATGGCCCCGGATGGATCGTCATCACGATTCTGGCGGCACTGATTGCGCTACTCTCGCGAGGCTGGAAGTTCATGCTCGGTACCATCATCGGGCTCGTGGTCATCGTGGGTGTCGACCAGTGGGAGAACGCCATGTCTTCGCTGTCGCTGGTACTCGTCGCCACGTTCTGGGCGCTGGTGATCTCGATCCCCTTGGGAATCTGGGCGGCGAAGTCCGATACTTTCTCGGCGTTGATTCGTCCGGTGTTGGACTTCCTGCAGACGATGCCCGCCTTCGTGTACCTGATTCCGGCGTTGTTGCTGTTCCGGGTCGGCGTGGCCCCAGGCATCGTGGCAACCATCATCTTCGCCATGGCCCCCGGCGTTCGCTTCACCGAACTTGGTATTCGCTCGGTGGATGCCGAGGTCGTCGAGGCCGGGCAGGCCTTTGGTTCAAGCCCCTCGCGCATCCTGCGCCAGATCCAGCTTCCGTTGGCGCTACCGACCATCATGGCCGGCGTCAATCAGGTCATCATGCTCTCGCTGTCGATGGTCGTGATTGCCGGCATGGTCGGCGCCGGAGGCCTCGGTGGCGACGTCATCAAGTCGCTGAACCGTCTGGATACGGCGCTGGGTGTGGAGGCTGGTCTTGCCGTTGTCATCATTGCCATGATTCTCGACCGGTTGACGAATGCATTCGGCAAACACTCCGGCCTCTTCGCCAAATTCCGCGCCCGTAAACCACATGTGGATTCGGTACCGCAGGACCCCGTGAACGCCTAAGACCCCAAGTATTCGCATCGTCTCGTGCGGTGCGTACGAAAGGAATCATCATGAAGAAACCTCTAATGAAAACCACGGCGCTGGCCCTTGCCGGACTGTTTGCGCTGACTTCGTGCGGCAGCGGTGGCGGGAATGAGCCAAGCGCCTCGGGTGAAAGCAAGGACATCACCATCGCCGTGTTCAACGGCTGGGACGAGGGTATCGCCACGAGCGAGCTGTGGAAGGCCGTACTCGAGGACAAGGGATACAACGTAGAACTCAAATACGCTGACCCCGCCCCGCTCTTCTCCGGTCTATCCACCGGCGACTACGATCTGACGACCGACGTCTGGCTGCCGGTCACCCACGCCACCTACATCGAGGATTATGGGGACAAGATGGAGGACCTGGGTGCCTGGAACGACGAGTCCAAGCTCACCGTCGCGGTCAACGAAGATGCTCCGATCGACTCCTTGGACGAGTTGGCCGAGCATGCCGATGACTTCAACAACAAGATCGTGGGTATCGAGCCGGGCGCGGGCCTAACCGAGACCATGGAGAAGAAGGTCATCCCCGAGTACGGTCTGGATGATATGGACTTCTCGACCAGTTCGACCGCTGCGATGCTCACCGAGCTGAAGTCGGCCACCGATAAGGGCGAGAACATTGTGGTGACCCTGTGGGAGCCTCATTGGGCCAACGGCGTCTTCCCGATCAAGAACCTCGAAGATCCCAAGGGGGCCCTAGGCGGCACGGAATCGTTGCACAGCTACTCGCGCACCGGTTTCGCCGATGACTTCCCCGAGGTTGCCGGTTGGGTCGGCGACTGGAAGATGGATCTGGACACCCTCTACGATCTGGAAAATCTTCTCTTCGTCGAGAACGATACCGATGACTACCAGCCGCTGGTGAAGCAGTGGATGGAAGAAAACCCTGAGGTTGTCTCCGCCATGACCGAATAGTCGGTGCTCGACCTTCAAACCAGAGAACCGGTGGTCGCTGCCCTTATGTCCAAGAGCAGCGAACACCGGTTCTCTGGCTTTTAGCTGGCGTTAACTGCCCAGCCCCTCTTTAGGAATCTCAAGTTCTTCACGGTTTAGTTCCTCGATATTGACGTCCTTGAACGTCAGAACCTTGACCGACTTCACGAAACGACCCTGCCGGTAAACATCCCATACCCACGCATCGGTCAGGCTCAATTCAAAGTAGACCTCTCCCTCATTGGACCGGGTGGCCACTTCTACCTGATTCGCCAAATAGAATCGACGCTCGGTTTCTACGACGTAATTGAATAGCCCAACGACCGTCTTGTACTCGCGGTAAAGCTGCAGCTCAAGATCGGACTCGTAATTCTCGAGATCTTCTGCGCCCATCGTATTCTCCTTTGGTGACGGTGACTGTACCGGAAGCCCTGTTCGTGCTACGTAAGATTCCAGCTTCGCCGATGTAAGTGACAGGCCCCGTGCTCTGCGATCGCCTGACGATGACTTGCCGTCGCATAACCCTTGTTTTCCGACCAACCATACACGGGAAATTCCGCTGCATAGCATTCCATCAAGGCGTCTCGTTCGACCTTCGCGAGGATCGAGGCGCCGGCAATCCCCTGGCATTGCATATCGCCTTTGATGATGGTGCGCACCGGCACGCTCACCCCGGATTCTTCGGTCGGTGGCGCCAGCAGATCGAGCAGGTTGCTCTCCGGTGTCGTCAGCCAGTCATAACTGCCATCTAGCAGGATTGCCTCTGGGGCGACCGCACAGGCCGCGAGGGCTCGTGTGCCCGCCAGTCGCAAGGCCGCCGTCACACCTAGATCATCGACCTCTTGGGCGCTGGCATGCCCAACGCCGTAACCGACGGCCCACGAACGGATCTCTTCGACGAACCTCTCCCGCTTGGCCGCGGAAAGCAACTTCGAATCACGCAGTTCGGGAAATGAGACCTGCGCGGTGGTGTCCAGCACGGTGGCGCCAACGCTGATCGGCCCGGCGAGGGCACCGCGGCCCACCTCGTCGACAGCCCCGATATAGCGCACTTGGTGAGCCGCAGCCAGCGCCAGTTCGTGCTCGAGGGTCGTTACGGTGACTGTTCGTCCTGCCATGACGCCTCGCTAGTGTGTGCTGGGGGCGGGAACTTGGGCAAAGGTTTCGCTATGGGAATCAATGCCGCCCCAGCGGCTAATAGGCCACGAGATGACCGAGGCCTTGCCCTGGACACTATCGAGGTCAACGAAGCCCCCTTGGATATCCGTGTGGAAACGGGAATCGGCGCTCGCGGCACGGTGGTCACCCATCACCCAGATTTTCCCTTCCGGAACGGTGACCTTAAATTCCATGTCGCTGGGTGCGTTGCCGGCGTACACGTAGGGCTCATCAATGGCCGTACCGTTGATGGTCAGCTTGCCGTCCGCGGAACAGCACTCGACGGTGTCCCCTGGCATTCCGATAATTCGTTTCACCAAGTACTGTTCGTCGGCGGCCGGGAGCACGCCCACGAAGCTCAATGCGGATTCAACAAAGTTGGGATCATCGTCCAAGGGCGGCAACCAATCGAGGTCATCCCGGAAAACCACCACGTCCCCGCGCTCGAGATCAAAGGGCCCGGGTACCATGAGGTTGGCGAAGATTCGGTCGTTGATCTGCAGGGTATTTTCCATCGAACCCGAGGGAATGTAGTAGGCCCGAAAGAAGAAGGTCTTGATGATGAGCGACAGTCCGATCGCAATGACCAGGATCAACAGGATCTCCCGGACCGAGCGCCAGATGCGATATGCGAGGCCGTGAGGTGCGTCAGGCGGGTTGACTGGTTCAGATGTCACGATTCGAGTTTTACCTTTCGGGAGTTACTCTGTAACACTATCGCACCGTGGTGGGGATCTACCGATGGGTGCAATCATTAATGCACTGAGTCGGCCCATTCTCCGAGGACGGGCCGACTCGATGCTATAGGTTTTTGCTCTCTTATGGTTTGGTCATCATCGCCGGTGAGGCTGGTCCGGCACTCTTCTTCAGTGTTACCGGAATGTCCCCGATCGGTTTCTGCTCATTGAATAGCTTTTCGATGCTCTCGAACTGGCCAACGTCGACCATCAGGGTCAAGCCACCGTCGTCCGGATTCATGTAGTAGCCATGGATTGCGGTTTTCAGCGGGCCTTCAAGGCTCCCCTGCCATTCCATAACCTTAGTAATCGCCTCGTTGAGGTCGGCGGCGGAGTAGTCCACCACATGAGGTACCGCACCGGCGGCTTCGATCTCGGAAACCTTGGATTCGTCGGTTGTGGAAACATGTAGCTTTCCGTCACTGATCCAGGTCTGACCCAAGCTGGTTCCCAAAGAGTCGGTCAACCGCTCGGAGAGATCCAACAGTTTTTCTTGATCCATCGATGACTCCTGCTGCGAGGAAGAGGCCGTTGGCTCGGGTTCTGAACTGTTAGGGGCTCCTGCCCCATTGCCACAACCGCTCAAAAACAGCGCGGAGGCCACGGTGAATGCGGCAAGTCCGATGCCGCTGATGTTTTTGGATGTCTTGATGTTCATAGATACACCTACCCAATAGAAGCTATGGCTTCCAAAATTAGTCGATATCCCGGCATAGAAGCAGAGAGTTTCATGTGTGATTCAAGTGATAATGCCCCCGCCACGAATGGTGACGGGGGCATTATCTACCTAGTCGGTCAGGGACACGCTAGGTTCGTTCCGGACTAGCCGTGGCGACGGGTGCCGCGGCGAAGCATCAGGAAGAGTGCACCGATCAGTGCTAGTGCGCCACCGGCAGCAACCAGCGGAGCGGCGCTCGAACCGGTTTCAGCCAAAGGATCGTCCTTCTTAGGCTGTTCCTTCTTCGGTGCCTCGGACTTGCTTGGCTGCTCCGACTTGGTCGGCTCCTCGGTCTGAGTCGGCTTTTCGGACTCGGTCGGGGTCGCAGTAGGCTCGTCCGACTTGCTTGGCTCCTCGGTCGGCTCCTCAGACTCGGTCGGAGTCGGGGTAGCAGTCGGCTCCTCGGTCGGAGTCGGGGTAGCAGTCGGCTCCTCGGTCGGAGTCGGGGTAGCAGTCGGCTCTTCGGTCGGAGTCGGGGTAGCAGTCGGCTCCTCGGTCGGAGTCGGAGTTGCAGTCGGCTCCTCGGTCGGAGTCGGAG
This sequence comes from Glutamicibacter endophyticus, assembly GCF_048457885.1. Taxonomy (NCBI): domain Bacteria; kingdom Bacillati; phylum Actinomycetota; class Actinomycetes; order Micrococcales; family Micrococcaceae; genus Glutamicibacter; species Glutamicibacter endophyticus. The sequence goes on along the minus strand of NZ_CP174200.1, from coordinate 1,651,294 downwards.
TTGCAGTCGGCTCCTCGGTCGGAGTCGGGGTAGCAGTCGGCTCTTCGGTCGGAGTCGGGGTAGCAGTCGGCTCCTCGGTCGGAGTCGGAGTTGCAGTCGGCTCCTCGGTCGGAGTCGGGGTCGGAGTTGGCTCAGGTGCGGCCACGATGACCGATCCCTGCGTGTTAGCCGAGACGTTGTAACCGTTCTTTGCCTTCAGAGTGAAGGAGAATTCTCCTTCGGTCTCCGGGGCGTTGAAGGTGAAGGTGCCATTGGAGCCCACCTGAACGGTGGCAATGACCTCGCCATTGACGATGACCTGAACGCTGGTACCAGCAGCAGCGCCTTCGACCTTACCGGTGATGGTTGCGCCTGGCTCAACGGTTGCACCGTTCTCCGGGGTAACGACGACCGGAGCGTTCACGAAGAACTTCACCTGGTAGTTTTCGCCGGTGGCCGAGTTCAGGACGGACATGCCCTCCTGAAGGTCCGTGTACATGGCCAAGTCGTCAGGGGTGTTTTCTACGGCGTCATCTCCGGCGTGAGTCGCCGAGTTGATACCAACAGCCTTGGTGCCGATGAGTGCGGCGCCGCCCGAGTCGCCCTGGTCCAGAACGGTCTGGCCCGGGTTGGTGGAGGCGAAACCGTTCACGACGCGGATGTCGTCGTTGTAGCCGCCAACGGTGAACAGGCCTTCGTAAATGACCTCGCCACAGCTCCAGCCGGTGGTTCGACCCACCGAGCACACCTCGGAGCCGATGACGGCCTTGGAAACACCGGTGACCTTGACGGTCTCGTCGCGCTCGTCCTTGCCTTCGGCCCACTTGGAGACGCCTGGCTGCATGTTCAGGTCGGCGTTGGTCTTGTCAATGGCCGAGATATCGGTACCTGCGGCATCGACGATGTCTTGTTCGGTGGTGTTCTCATCCGGCACAACGCCAGCGTGGTTCGGTCCACCAAACTGGGAGAAGGTGAACTGTCCCATTGGAGCGCCGAGCGCGGTGTTCGGATCATCCGGCATATCCTGCTCGACCAAGGAGACGAACTTGAAGGCGTCGTCCTGGGTGCAGTGACCGGCGGAGATTGCGGCGTCCTTGCCATCGGTGGTCCAGCCACTGAAACCGAAGGAGCACAAGCCCTCGGCGGTGTTCTGAGTGGTTCCGGCACCGTAGCCCATACCACCGAAGACATCGTTGGCAGCAGCTGGCTTAGCGTGGACCTTGTCCTTGCCCTTGCCATCAACTACGGCCTTGGTCTCGTTGAGTTCGACGTTCGGGGCTTGGCTCGCGAACTGCTCAAGGGTAAGTCCACCGCTGACCGAAGCGGTCGCAGCGGTCTTCTTCGACTTTTCGATCTGAGCCGGGCCGGCCGCGATGATCGTGAACTGTCCGGGAGTACCGTCGCTGACCACAGCGGTCAGGCGGCTCAATTCTTTCGGAGCGACGTTCTCTGCCAACTCCTTGTAGACCTCGCCTACGGTCGAGACCTTGCCGACCTTGGCGACAAGCTTGATCGCCTTCGGGGCGGCGCTGGCGGCGACTACCTTAGCGGCGGCCTTCTGGTCCTTGGTTGCGACCTCGATGGTAGCCTTGCCATCCTTGACCGAGGCGCTGGCCTTGATGCCTTCTTCGGCTAGCTTCTGCTTGGCGTCCGAAACGGCGTTGCTGACCTTCGACTCTTCTAGATACTGATCTAGGTCCTTGCCGAGGTCTTCCTTGACAGCTTCTTTGAGACCACGAGTGTCCACACCGGAGTCGGTCGTCGTGGCCGGCGTCTGGGCGGCCGGCGATTCGATCGCCTTATCAGCCGCGACGGCAGGAGCGATGAAGCTACCGCCGACCACCAGTGCGGTGGCCGCGGCAGCAACGACGCCGCGCTGCGCGTTCTTCTTTTGTGGATGTGGCATTAATGCTTCTCCCAAGTTGTTTGGTGCGAGTGCGAAACGGGAGCGTGCATCTCACCTGTCTGCGCACAGTACTGTTACCAAATCGAAACAATATCTGCTTGAGATTGGCCAATTCAAGCCGTCCAAGGGGGTAGAACTACCCATCGGGCCGGTTTTCTGAGTGTTTGCTGGGCGCGTGAAGCCATGCCTGTCGCCGCTACGCTCAACGGAATTCCGGAGTTATCTATCGGCGAACGCGAAAACATGCCTAATCAGAGATGTGTGTGTTCCGCTACATCCGGAGAAGTCGGAGTTGCGGGCAAAAACTTCTATTTTCAAGCTTTACTGCTGAGCAAGACACCTAGAAAGCTCGAAGATTTTTCAAAATTTTTCTTAGGGTTCGCGTGTTACATGGCGATATGCACGATTGGAGCCACTCAAATTCGGCCCGAGCAAGTCCTCGCTACTGAAAATCTCCTCCGGAACTGTAGACCGCGGCGATAACCTAGCGCAAGGGTTTGCTATCAGATAACGGCCAAATAACTTTCGTCGCCTTACCCAAGATGCGCTCTACCGGGATCATGCCACCGCCACTGGCCCCGAGCAATGACCGCGAGTCCTCGGAACGTGCACGGTGATCCCCCATGACCCACACGCGGCCCTCTGGGACTTTCACCGAAAAGGGTTGCTCGCTTGGTGCGTTACCCGGGTATAGGTAGGGTTCGTCAATGGACTGCCCGTTGATTTGCACTCGCCCATCCGGGCCACAGCAGGAGACGGTGTCTCCGGCGACGCCGATAACCCGCTTGACATAGGTGCTGTCCCCGCCAGTTAGCCGCAACGTACGGCCCATAAGTTGCAGGAAGTCATCCCGTTGATATGGATCGAACGATCCTCGGCCGTCAAAGACGATCACATCCCCGCGCTGCACGGCGTTCTCATGGTAGGCGGTTCGGTCAACGCCGATGCTCTGTCCGGGGTTGACGGTCGGTTGCATCGAGACCGATTCGATACGAAAGACGTCGAAGACGGTATTACGCACGATGAGCGTCGCGATGAGGGCGAGGATTATAGCGAGAACGGCGAAGCGCCAGACCCAGGTAAGGGTCCGGCGCTTCGTTGTTGCTCGCTCTAGGCGGGCACTCCGATTCATTGAAAGAGTCGGATTACTTCTTGCCACCGAAGTCGCGCTTCTCGCGGATGCGAGCAGCCTTACCGTGACGATCGCGCATGTAGTACAGCTTGGCACGACGCACGTCACCGCGGGAGACAACCTCGATCTTTTCGATGATCGGGGAGTGTACCGGGAAGGTACGCTCAACGCCAACGCCGAAGGAGACCTTGCGAACGGTGAAGGTCTCGCCAATGCCGCGGCCCTGACGGCCGAGCACGTAACCCTGGAAGACCTGAACGCGGGAGTTCTTACCTTCGATGATGTTGACGTGCACCTTCAGGGTGTCGCCCGGACCGAAAGCAGGAACGTCGGAACGCAGCGAAGCTGCATCGACAGAGTCAAGAATATGCATGAGAGCATCTCCTTGGGATCAATGCCGCAGGTCACCTAACCCATGTTGCTTAGGCTCGTACCCCACTAAGTGGCGTCGGCCTCGTTGGAAGTTCTCGCCGCATGGCATTGGCACACGGCGCGGTGGTTTCTTGTATTCGCGCTCCCCCTGCGGCAGGAGACGAACAAAACACACCAAGAGTCAATTTTGCCACATCCGGTGCCGCTACGGCGAGTCTGGGCCGCGGCTTCAATTGTGGCGTTGGCCTCTTACTCCGCCGGGGCGGTGTTCGCGGGATCCGTTTCGTCTCCCCAGTCCAACTGGGATTTGGGGATGACCTTGCCATCTTGAACGGCAAAACCGGCATGCCAGAGCTGGTCGCGATCCTTACGGTTCAAGGTGCTGGTATCCAGTTGCTGAATGAGGTCCGGCCGGCGGGCGGCGGTGCGCTGAATCTGCAAATCTCGACGGTACCGCGCAACCTTACCGTGGTTGCCCCCAAGCAGTACCTCGGGAACCTTCAGCCCACGCCATTCGGCGGGCTTGGTGTATACCGGGTACTCCAGCAGCACATCCGAGTGCGATTCTTCGAGCAGTGAGTCCGGGTTGCCGATCACCCCGGGAATGAGCCGGGCGATGGCCTCAACCATGACCATCACGGCCACTTCCCCACCGTTGAGTACATAATCGCCGATGGACACCGGCAGGACGCGGAAGTTTTCGTGAGCGTGTTCGATTACGCGCTCGTCAATGCCCTCGTAGCGTCCGCAGGCGAAGGCCAGATGCTCTTCTTCGGCCAGCGCATAGGCCAGATCCTGATTAAATACCGCACCGGCCGGCGAGGGGACGAGCAACAATGGCTTCTCTTCGCCCTGACGGTTCTCCAGAATACGGTCGAGGGCTTCGCCCCATGGTTCGGGCTTCATCACCATGCCGGCGCCCCCACCATAGGGGGTGTCGTCGACCGTGCGGTGCTTGTCGTAGGTGAATTCGCGTAGGTCCTGGACGTTGACCGACAGCAGGCCGTCCTCTTGGGCGCGGCCAATCAACGACAGCTCAAGCGGCTTGAGGTACTCCGGGAAGATCGTCACGACGTCGATGCGCATTATTTAGGCCTCCTCGTCGTCGTTCAGTTCCAACAGCCCGGCCGGAGGCGTAATGCTCAACGCACCGGCCTCGGTGTCGATGTCGGGCACGAATTCGTCGACAAAGGGAAGGTAGACTTCCTGTCCGTCGCTACGCTCGAACACCAGCAGGTCCTGTGCCGGGTTGGTGCGCAGCCCGGTCACGATGCCGATCTGCGTGCCATCGAGCATGACCTTGAGGTCGAGCAGCTCATGCTCGTACCACTGGTCCGAATCGTCATCCTCTTCTTCGTCACTGTCGAATTCCAAGCGAGCCTGACGTAAGGTTTCGGCCGCATTGCGGTCGGCAATTTCCTCGAAGCCCAGGAGCAGGATCGACTTATTCCAGCGGGCCGACTTGATGGTCAGCTCGCTCACCGGCCCGTCGACCACCTGAAGCACCGTGCCGGGAGTGAAACGTTCTTCCGGAGCGTCGGTGAGGACCTGAACCGTCACTTCGCCGCGGATGCCGTGCGGCTTGCCAATTCTTGCTACCTGCAGTCGCATAGTGTGCGAATCATTCTCCTTGAATTCCCTGCCACGGATCACGTGGGGACCGATAGACCGGTAGGTTATTTTAAGCGAACAAAGAGCCTCCGCCGAAATCGGCGAAGGCTCCCTGTCGAAGATGAGATCATCTTGCGCATGACCTCTGACGTGTTCGGCTAGCGGCGACGATCCGTGTCGATAACATCAACACGAATCGGCTCCTTGGCCAGCGCAGCCATCACGGTACGTAGTGCTCGGGCGGTGCGTCCCTGGCGGCCGATTACTCGACCGAGATCCTCGGAATTCACACGAACCTCGAGCAGGTCGCCGCGGCGGGTGGACTTCAGGGCTACCTGAACGTCCTCCGGCTCCTCGACTACCCCGCGTACCAGATGGTCCAACGCGTCAACGAGCATGATTACTCAGCCTCGGTAGCTTCAGCCTCGGCAGGAGCCTCGGTCTCGGCAACCTTCTCAGCCTTCGGGGTGATGGCCTCCGGAAGGATGACCGAGCCCTTGTTCGGAGCAACGAACTCAGCCTTAGGCTCGGCAACCTTCAGGGTGCCTTCCTGGCCTTCGATGCCCTTGAACTTCTGCCAGTCACCGGTGATCTTCAGCAAGGCGGCAACCTGCTCGGTCGGCTGAGCACCAACGGAGAGCCAGTACTGAGCGCGATCCGAATCGATCTCGATCAGCGAAGGGTTCTCGGTCGGGTGGTACTTGCCGATCTCCTCGATGGCACGGCCATCGCGCTTGGCGCGCGAGTCCATGATCACGACGCGGTAGAACGGTGCGCGCATCTTACCGAAGCGCTTCAGACGAATTTTAACGGCCACTTTAGTGGTCACTCCTGTTTCTCAACAAAGGTCGAGCCATAGGTTCTGCTCCTGTGGGGCAGGCCATACTACTGTGACTCTAGAATGGACAGGATCCACCGCAGAGAGAGGGGCCGCGGCAAATCGAGTACCCTGCAATTATGCCAGAGAGTGCCAAAGTTGACCAACCGGGGCGCTTGTTAGCTACGCCTCGTTGCGCTTGGCCCGCACCCTAGACATTATCCTCCCGGTGCCGAACCATAAAGAACATGAGCGAAGCTACCTTCTCCCGGACAAAAATCGCCATCCTAGCCGGAGCGCGCACCGCCACCGGCCGCTACGGCGGGCAATACGCTTCGCTTAGTACCACGGACCTAGGCATAGCCGCCGCGCGCGGCGCACTGCAGCGTAGCGCTCTGGCGCCAGAGGACGTCGACGAGGTAATCCTCGGTTGCATCGGCCAAGTGGGCCCCGAATCCTATAACGCTCGCGCAGTCGCACTGGGAGCGGGCCTGCCGCAAACCACCCGAGCCATGAACGTCAATAGGCTCTGCGGTAGCGGACTGCAAGCAGTGTTCTCCGCGGCGCAATCCCTGGCCCTGGGGATCAACGATGTCGTGCTCGCCGGCGGCAACGAGTCCATGACCTCCATGCCCTATCTTGACTATGCCGGCCACGGCGGACCGAAACTGTCACACCGCAAACTGCTCAACGGCACCCTGGCGATGCTGACCGATCCGTTCAGCAATCGGCACATGGGTACGACGGCGGAGAATGTGGCCGAAAAATTCGGCATCGACCGCAGCGCCCAAGATGACTTCGCGCTCCGTTCGCAACGGCGGGCCGCCAGCGAGCGGGCACGGCAGGTCTTCGCCGAAGAAATCATTGATCAGAGCCTGCTGGGCCATTCCGAGCCCGAACGCGATGAGCATCCACGCCCCGACACCACCGGCGCATCGCTCGCGGCCTTAGCTCCGGCCTTCGCCGCCGAAGGTACGGTCACGGCGGGTAATTCCTCGGGCGTCAACGACGGAGCGGCGGTCATGGCCCTAGCGCGCCTCTCCGATGCTCGGGCGCAGAATTTGCCCGTGCTCGCCACGCTGGAACACGTCGAGGTCACCGGCTACGACCCGGCGCTCATGGGCTATGCCCCGGTCACAGCCATCAGGGGCTTACTCGAGCGCACCGGCGTGGACCTCGAGCGGGTGGGTGTCATCGAACTCAACGAGGCATTTGCCGCACAGGCCCTCGCGGTCATTCGAGATGCAGGTCTAGATCCCGAGCGAGTCAATCCCTATGGAGGGGCCATCGCACTCGGGCACCCGGTGGGCGCCACCGGAGCGATTCTGACCCTGCGCGCAGCCATGGAACTGGCTCGCGGCGATCATGAATACGCCATCGTGTCCCTCTGCATTGGCGGCGGGCAAGGGATTGCCGCACTGCTACGCGCGGTGCACTAAATTCATAGCGAACCCTTTCATCATCTTTTTCGAACCCCATTGAGTAGGTTAGCCTTAGCTCTGGACATCGCAGTGACCAGCGCCCCGGTACGAGGATCATCGCCCGGCGCGCCCGCACAGATACGCGACACAAGGTAAAGCACTTTCAGGGGTTGGCTAATGATCGGTAACTATCTCATCGGGCTACGCGAAGGGCTCGAAGCGGTTTTGATCGTGGTGCTACTCATCGCCTACCTGAGCAAGACCGGACGTCGTGAGCTACTTCCCCGCATCTACATGGGCGTGGCCCTGGCGGTAGCGATCTCCTTGGGCTTCGGCGCGCTGCTGACCTTCGGCCCCCGTGGCCTGACCTTCCAAGCCCAGGAACTTATCGGCGGTGGCCTGTCGATTGTGGCTGTCGGGTTAGTGACCTGGATGATCTTCTGGATGGCCAAGGCCTCCACCTCGCTGGCCAGCGACCTGCGTGATCATGTGGATTCGGCCGCCGAACGCTCCTCGGGCTGGGCCTTGGTCATGGTCGGCGCCCTCGCCGTGGGCCGCGAAGGCCTGGAAACGGCGCTGTTTATTTGGGCGGCCGCACGCACCTCCGCCGACACCTGGCAGCCGCTGCTCGGCGCCCTGCTGGGCATCGTGACCGCGGTCCTGCTCGGTGCCCTCCTCCACCGCGGAGTGCTCCGGATCAATCTGGGAGCCTTCTTCCGCTGGACCGGTGTCGCCTTGGTGATCATCGCCGGCGGCGTACTGGCCTACGGAGTGCACGACCTGCAGGAAGCCGGGGTCTTACCGGGCCTACACCACCTGGCCTTCGACGTCTCGCACACCATTGCCCCCGGCTCGCTGCTCGGGACGCTGCTCAAGGGCGTCTTCAACTTCTCACCGGCAACCACTTGGCTCGAGGCAACCACCTGGGTCCTCTACGTGGTGCCCGTTATGGCCCTGTACTTGCGCTCGATCACCGGTCGACAGCGCGCTACTTCCGCCGCGGCCACCGCGAACTAACTCTCCATCACCGACAACCCTTGAGGAACATTTACATGCGCAAAGCACTCGCACCAGCCGCCCTGTTGGCCGTAACCGCTCTGGCCGTGACCGGTTGCACGGACAATAACCCCAGCGAAGGTTCCGCGAACGGCGCCATCAACGTGGTGAGCACCGCCGATTCCTGCCAGGTCGCTACCCAGAGCGCTCCCGGCGGCACACTGACCTTCAACGTGAAAAACGACGGCAGCGAGGTCACCGAGTTCTACCTGCTGGCCGAGGACGGGCTTCGCATCGTGGGTGAAGTGGAGAACATCGGTCCCGGCCTGACCCGTGACCTGGTGGTCTCCGCCCCCGAGGGCAAGTACTTCACCGCCTGCAAGCCCGGCATGGTGGGCGACGGTATTCGCGCCGACTTCACGGTAACCGCCGCGCCCGAGGGACAACAGGTCAACGCCGATCGGGCCAAGCTTCAGCAGGAGGCCACCGACCTCTACGCCGCCTATGTGAAGGACCAGACCGAGCAGCTGGTGCGCGGCACCGAAGAATTCGCCAAGGCCTTTAGCGCCGGCGACGAGCAGCAGGCCCGGGCCCTGTATCCGGCGGTTCGCATGCACTGGGAACGCATTGAACCGGTCGCGGAGTCCTTTGGCGATCTCGATCCGATTCTCGACGCCCGCGAAGCCGATCTGGAAGAAGGCCAAGAGTTCACCGGTTGGCACCGCGCCGAAAAGGATCTGTGGGCCCCGGCCGACTACACCAAGATGACCCAGGCCGAACGCACCGCCGTGGCCGAGCAGATGGTCAAGAACACCCACGAGCTGTACACGCGCACCCAGGAACTTGAGTACACCGCCGATAAGCTGGCCAACGGCGCCAAGGAACTGCTTGACGAGGTGGCCACCGGCAAGGTGACCGGCGAGGAAGAAACCTTCTCCCACACCGACCTGTGGGATTTCCAGGCCAACCTCGAGGGCGCACGCATCGCTTTCGAGGACCTGCGTCCGCTGCTGGCCGAGTCCAATGCCGAGTTGGAGCGGACCCTGGAGAAGAATTTCGCCTCCTTGCAGCAGCAGCTCGATGCTTACCGCAAGGGTGATGGCTTCGTCTTCTACGATGAGCTGACCAAGCAGCAGGTCCAGGAACTGGCCGCCGGGGTGGATGCACTCTCCGAGCCGCTGTCGAAGCTGACCGCCGCGGTCGTCAAGTAGGCATCATGGGGCAGCAGGAACCACAACGCAGCGGAATGTCGCGGCGTAACCTTCTCACCGCCGCAGGCACCGGTGGTGCCGGTTTAGCCTTGGGCGCACTGGGCTATGCCGCGCTCGGTCGACAGCCAGCCGATGCTTCCACCACCAAGGAGGCGGTCGTCGATTGCTTCGGCGAGCATCAAGCCGGCATCACCACCGCGGCGCAGGAGCGGATGCACCTGGCCGTTTTCGATGTCACCGCCACGGACCGCGCCGAGCTAGTGGACCTACTCACGAAGTGGAGCACGGCCATTGCCTCGCTGACCCGCGGGGAACCTATCGGTGCCGGTGGCGCGCTCAATGGCGGCTATGACGCGCCACCGGAAGATACCGGCGAAGCGCTGGACCTGTCGGCCGCCAACCTGACGGTCACGGTCGGCTTTGGGCGTTCCCTGTTTGTCGATGCCGAGGGGCGGGATCGTTTTGGGCTGCGCGCGAAGCTGCCCGAGGCACTGATCGAGCTGCCCCATTTTGCCGGCGATATGCTCGAGTCGCAGCGCACCGGCGGCGATATCGTCGTCCAAGCCTGCGCCGACGATCCGCAGGTTGCGGTGCACGCCATCCGCAACCTGGCACGTATTGGTTTTGGCGCGGTACGGGTCCGCTCCTCACAGATCGGTTTCGGACGTACGGCGAAGACCACCACCTCGCAGCGCACGCCACGCAATCTCTTTGGCTTCAAGGATGGCACCGCGAATATCCTCGCCGAAGATCATCAGGCCCTGAACGAACATGTGTGGGTTGCCGACGGCGATCAGCCGTGGCTCGAGGGCGGAACCTACATGGTGACCCGGCGCATCCGGATGCATATTGAAACCTGGGACCGCTCCCCCTTGGGCGAACAGGAACAGATCGTCGGACGCACCAAGGGCACCGGGGCGCCGTTATCGGGCGGCGATGAATTCAGCGCACCCGATTTTTCACTGCAGGGATCCAACGGACCGCTGATTCCCGCCGATTCGCATGTGGCGGTGGTGCATCCGCAGCAGCATGACGGGGCGCGGATCCTGCGCCGCGGGTTTAACTACACCGATGGCTCGGACGATCTCGGGCGCCTGGATGCGGGTCTTTTCTTCATCGCCTTCCTGCGCGACGCGCGCACCCACTTTGTGCCCCTGCAACGGGCAATGAGTGCGCGCGACGCGATGACCGAATACCTGCGCACCAACGGTTCGGGCCTCTTTGCGATCCCACCGGGGTTCGGCCAAGGCGGTTACCTCGGCCAGCAGCTCTTCGAGTCCTAACTAGGCCACGGCCACCCGCAACCGGTTACGCCATGGGTCACCGAACCGCAGCTCGGCTCCGGTGTGGTGGTGTTCGATGCCGGCGTAGCTTAGCCGTTCGGCAAGCTGTCCCACCTCGTCGGCGTGGGGCAGCTGGATCAGCACCTCACCGAGCCCGAGGGTATCGTGCCGCGGCCCAGCCCCGCGCGAGTTCCACACGTTCATGGCCATGTGGTGGTGGTATCCGCCGGCCGAGACGAATAGCGCCTGGTCCCCCAGTTGCGAGGTGATATCGAAGCCCAGGGTGTCGACGTAGAAATCTTTGGCGGTGGCCACGTCTCCAACCTGCAGGTGCACGTGGCCCACTGCGGCCGCGGCCTCGACTTGGGTCTGTAGCGCGTTCTCGTTCAGGTGAGTCTGCAGGTAGTCATTGGGGTCGAGGGCGATGGTGTCCATCGCGACATGTTCCCCGCGCCAGGTCCAGGTGTCCCGCGGCCGGTCGAAGTACAGCTCGATGCCGTTGCCCTCCGGGTCGGTGAAGTAGAAGGCCTCGGAGACAAGGTGATCCGAACTTCCCACAAAGGAGTGCGGATTGTATTGTGCGGCGGTGTAGACGGTGGCCGCCAGATCGCTGCGATCCTCAAAGAGCAGTGCCGTGTGGAAGAGTCCCGCCTCGGAATGCGCCGGCAGCTGCAAACCCTTGCCGTCGTTGAGCTGCACCAGATGCGTGGTGCCGCGGCCTAGGATGGTTGATTCGGAATTTTCGCTGAGTACCTCGAGTCCCAGGGCACGCTGGTAATAGTCGGTAAGCCGCGCACGATCACCGACCTTGAGCTGGACGGTGCTCATGGCCAGATCGCCTGATAGCTTCACATCACTGCGTACGTTCATGGTTCTCTCCCCTACCCTTGTGGTGCCGATACAACGAGTCTATCGAAATTTACTTGAAGCTTCAATAAAAGATAGGTCACAGGACTCCGCCCACCCCGCGAGCAATGCCGGACACCGCTGACGCGGGCGCAATTCCACCACCACAAGCGCTTTCGCAGTATATTGACCAGTGACCGGACTCACATCCAGTTGAATTGTGCAGATATACGCGAGAGGCAGGCCATGACAGTCACCCAACGGTTCCGCACCGCCCGAGATCAGTTGCTTGAACTGCGCGAAAATTATGACCAGGCTCGCGCCGAGTTCCGCTGGCCGAGCTTTGAGACCTTTAATTTCGGAACCGATTGGTTTGACCAGGTAGCCGCCGACCCGCAGCGTGCACAGACCCCGGCGCTGATCATCACCGAATTGGATGGTTCGACCACCACCCGCACCTGGCACGAGCTGGCCGAGCGCTCGACCCAGCTGGCCCGATGGTTAGCCGATCAGGGCGTGCAACGCCGGGATGGGATCGTGGTGATGCTCGGAAATCAGGTTCAGCTCTGGGAAACCATGCTCGCCGGAATTAAGTTGGGCGCCATTCTCATACCGTGCACCGTACAACTGACCCCAGCCGATCTCACCGAACGGATCGAGCGCGGCGCCGCGCAATGGGTGGTGGTCAACGCCGCAGACGCCAGCAAGTTCGAGGCGGTTGAGGGTGATTACCGGCTGATTGTCATCGGCGAGTCCAGCGGGACCCAACTGAACTACGCCGATTCCTTCACTGCGCCGGCAGACTTTGAACTCACCGAACCAACCGGAGCCGGTGAAACCCTACTTCGCTACTTCACCTCGGGCACCACCTCACGCGCCAAACTTGTCGAACACACCCATACCTCATATCCGGTGGGCCACCTGAGCACCATGTTCTGGATTGGGCTGGAACCGGGCGACGTGCATCTGAACGTCGCGTCACCGGGTTGGGCCAAGCATGCATGGTCGAACTTTTTCACCCCCTGGATCGCCGAAGCAACGGTCTTTGTCTATAACTACGAACGCTTTGACGCTCAAGCGCTGATGGAACAGATGGACGCACACAAGGTCACGAGCTTCTGCGCCCCGCCAACGGTCTGGCGTTTGCTGATTCAAGCCGATCTGAAACACCTGAAGCATCCACCGCGCAAGCTGGTTTCCGCCGGCGAACCGCTAAACGCAGAGGTCATCGATCAGGTGCACCGCGGGTGGGGCCAGACGATCCGGGACGGATTTGGGCAGACCGAAACTACGGTGCAGATCGCCAATCCCCCGGCGCAGCGAATCACCATCGGGGCCATGGGCCGCCCCATGCCCGGCTACGAGGTGATATTGCGTGACCCGGCCACCGGGCTCGAAGGCGATGTCGGCGAAATTTGCCTCCGTACCGACCCCCGACCGCTCGGCCTCATGAAGGGGTATCTCGCGGATGACGAGAAGAATGCCGAAGCGTTCCGCGACGGGGTCTATCACACCGGTGATATCGCCGAACGCGACGAACAGGGAGTGCTGACCTATATAGGCCGCGCCGACGACGTGTTCAAATCCAGCGATTACAAGCTCAGCCCCTTCGAGCTGGAGTCCGTGCTCATCGAACACCCGGCGGTGGCCGAGGCGGCCGTGGTCCCGGCCCCGGATGACTTACGCCTCTCGGTACCCAAGGCCTACGTTGTCCCGGCCGCCGGATATACCCCGGATGAAGCCCTCGCCGAAAGCATTTTGGCGCACTGCCGTGAACACCTCGCGGCCTACAAGCGCATTCGACGCCTCGAATTCATGGATTTGCCCAAAACCATTTCCGGCAAGATTCGCCGGGTGGAACTGCGCGGCATGGAAGTTGAGCACCACCGCGAACAACGCCGCCCGGAGCGGGAGTACCGAGACAGCGACTTCCCTTCACTCACCGGTCGTGGCGGCGCGGACCGCTCCGCATAGCTAATGCCGGAGGAAATCGACTTCACGGACCTCGACCTGGTAGTGACCGGACGGGATCGAACACTCTCGTCCCGTCTCGGCCAGGCACTGGCACTGCGCCACGTGGTGGGCTTTGTCGAAGAACCGGTCTTGCACCAAGACCATACGGCCGCCACCGCGCTGCTACTCGGCGTTGATGGCCAAGAAGTAGCCGTGGCCGACGACGAGGGGCGGATCAGCTACCGCCAGCTCGCCGCGGTTGCCGACCAGTTTCTGCTCGACGAACTCAATCCGGTGACCGCGTACGTGGGTGACCAGCTGGCCCGCGGCGAGGACCTGCGTCTAGACACCCAGCTGCCCGAGCTGAATCCGTGGACGCTATTCGTGGGCCGCGAACTCAAGGCCGAGCATCTGATTCAGGCCAGCGCAGGTGCCGGACGGGTGTGCGTGGAGATCTGGCAGGAGCACGGGTGCACCTTTGCGCGCTACACCGGTCCACGGATGTTTCGTGGCTTCGCGTTCCCCGACGAGGCCGGAAAGGTCATAGAGATCGCCCCCGAAGCGGACGGCGCCGACCTGGTGTTATTCGCCGGCGGGCAGCGGTTCGATTTGACCTTGGCCGATGAGCTTCGGCCCATCACCGACTACCCACCGGGCACACCGGCCGGGGACCTGATGGGTGATTTTCGGGCGCAGTGGGCGGGGCTGACCACCGAAGCCATCGAACGGCTGACCCAGATCACCCACACGGCGCGAGCTGGGGAGCAGATAGCCCGCTACGTGGCCAGCGGGGACTGCCGCCGGGCCGCGGCGGAGCTTTTCAGCATCGCTCAGGTTCCGTTCATGGCGCTGGAAATCGCCCAGCGCGGGGTGCTACCCGGCGGCGCGCGTTGCGTGGAGTTTGCCTCGCGCGGCGAAGCCATGAGCACTTATCGGTCACTCGTGGCCGCACACACCGGCAAAAAGCCATCCTGGCTGGCCACCCGCCGCGCATTCAGAGATGTGCCCCGGCGCCCTCGCCGTGCTCCCTAAGGCCGATAGGCGGCCAGCAGGGGCAAAAGATCGGACTCGCTGAGGCGCACTTGCCCAAAGTCGCTCTCGGCAATCGACACCACCCGGTCTCCAAAGCGGGCCCAGAGCGAAACATGCTCGAGCTCTTCGCCCTTCCACTGCAGCACAGTGCGCTGTATCAAGGCCTCATCCGCGGTGGACTCGACCGGTTCGAAGGTGATCTGTTGGGTACCGGTAGGATCCGGGGCGAACTGCGGATCGGTGGCTAACCAGTGGGCCAGATCCTGAACACCGCGCCCGAGCCAGTATTCGAGCACGTAGAGATTGGTGGCCTCGTCCATAAAGAGGCAATACCCCAATTCACGTGCGCCGGAATCGCCGACCACCACACCCTCGGTGTATTCGAAACGTCCCGCAACACCGAGTCTGTCGGAAACCACGGAGGCGTCAATATCCGCACAGTCCAGATACTCGACCTGCTCCACGGGGCTAGCCGGTGTTTCCGAGGAAAAACTGGAGGAACCCGGTTCCACTGGTGGCGTATGTGGTGTGCATCCGGTCAGTACGAGCGCACACCCCAGCAGTGCCGTACCGGCCACCTTCCGCGTCCTCATGCCCGGCAGTCTAACAACACGCAATGTGACTTAGGCATTGACGCGCACCCGGCTTCGGTTCAGTACCAGATAGATCAGGTACGGCGCTCCAATGACCGCGGTGGCCACGCCTGCCGGGAGCACCACCGAGAAGGTGCGGGCGGCGATGAGATCGGCTAATAGCACGAAGATCGCTCCCACCAGCGCGCTATGAAGTACCGGTGGAATGGTCGTACGCGCCAGCATTCGGGCGGCGTGGCCACTGGCCAACGCCACGAAGGCTAGCGGTCCGGCGATGACGGTAGCGGCAATGGCGAGAATCGTCGCGACGCCAAGCACAATGAGGCGATCACGCGACAGATGCACCCCCAGCCCACGGGCGGTATCGGAATCCAGCGCCAGCACCTCGCGTTGGTTGCGCATCAGACCGCCCAACATGGCCATGCCAAGTATGACCATCGGCATGCCACCCAAATCTTCCCAGGAGGCGCCGTTGACGGTGCCGGCCATCCAGGTCAGGGCTTGCTGGGCGTTGGTCACCTCGCCTAGGGTGAGCATCCATGAGGTCAAGGCCGCACAGAGCCCGCTGATTCCCATGCCCACGAGCACCAGTCGGCTGGACTCGAGCGAGGTATGCCAGACCAATGCGAACACCGCACCGGCCGCGAGCAGGCCGCCGAGGGTCGCTGCGATCGGAAGTCCGTAGACGCTCAGCCCGGCCGGCAGGCCCGAGACTTGGCTGGTGAAGGCCATCAGCGCAACCGCCCCGGCCGCCGCGCCATTGGTAATGCCCAGTATGTCCGGGCTAGCCAACGGGTTGCGCGCCACGGTCTGCGTCAGCGCACCGGCCACACCCAAACCGATTCCCGCGCAAACCGCCGCGACACTGCGCGGCAGACGAAATTCCCAGATGGTCAGTGCCGTGCGCTGATCCGGGGCCTGGCCTAGCAAGGTGGTGAACACGTCGCCCGGGGCGATCGGGGTTCCGCCGACGCTGATATGCACGACCAGCGACACGAGGGCCACCGCGGCGAGGGTCAGCGCGGTGATGAAGCTGTGCCGACGTTTCATACGGACACCAACTTGCGCCGCCGGGCCACGTACACAAAGAACGGCGCGCCAATAATGGCCACCACCACGCCCACCGGCAACTCGCCGGGCCGAGCCAACACCCGGCCGAGGATGTCGCTGGAGACCAGCAACAGCGCCCCTGCAGCGGCCGCCGCCGGTACGAGCCAGCGATAGTCGGCCCCGAAGAGTCGGCGGACCACATGTGGGACCAGAAGGCCTAAAAAGGCGATGGGACCGGCTAAAGTCACCGCGAAGCCAGAGAGCACCACGACGGCGCCCAACCCAATGACCCGGGCCCGGCCCGCGGTAATCCCCAGACTGCGGGCGGTGGCTTCGCCGAGGGTGAGAGCGTTTAGCTGCCGTGCATTGGCTACGGCGAGCACAATGCCGAGCACCAGCAGCGGCCAGAGCGCTAGGAAGGCGTGATAGCCGTGCACCACGGAGCCGACCTGCCAAAAACGCAGGGTTTCCAGCGCCGCTTCGCTCAATAGCACCAGGGTGGAGACGATCCCGGCGCAGAGCGCCGTGACGGCGGCGCCCACCAAGATCAACGTCACCGGTGAGCCCCGGCTACCGTCGACCTGTCCTAGGCCAAAGACGATCACCGCGGCCACGAGGGCACCGAATAGGGCCAGCAGGGCCTGTGGCCAGGGCTGCATCGGGCCGCTGGTCGTCGCCACCGCGACGATGGCTAGGGCCGCGCCCTGGTTGATGCCCAGGAGACCGGGTTCGGCGATCGGGTTGCGGGTATGCCCCTGGATGAGGGTTCCGGCAACGCCGAGGGCGGCCCCGGCGGCGAGGGCCGTGACGGTGCGTGGCCAGCGGATCTCCCGGATGGAAATGTCCGCGACCGTATCCTGGGGCGTGAATAGCGCGTGGAACATTTCCGCGGTACTGGAGGTGGTGCTGCCGACCCAGAGGCTGAGCACAACGGCGCCGAGCACTCCGATCAGCAGCGCGGCCAGCCGGGTCGGGCGTGAAAGACGGAGGGTGATGATGATCGATCCTTCATGAATGACAAGCTGATTCACGCCAGAAGGTGATTCATGCTACTGTTCGTGACGCGTAATGAGTTTACCCTAACCTAATTTCATCACGTAATTCTTTTTGAACCGTCATCACGAAAGGCACTCGCATGCCAACTAACCTTCGACGCGGCCTGACCGCGGCACTGGCTGCCGCGGCCCTGGCACTGACCTCCTGCGGCGGCTCGACGAGCCCGGAAAGCAGCGAAGCCCCGGCGACCGGCGAGGCCGAGGGCTTCCCGCGCACCGTCAAGCACTTCCGCGGCAGCACCGAAATTGCCGAGCGCCCGGTCCGCATTGCAGCGCTGGACCCCTCCTACGTGGATGCCACCCTGCTTCTGGATGCCGAACTTGTGGCCTACACCGAATACCGCAAGTCCAGTAATCCATTCCCCGAGTACCTAGGTGATGTCAGCGCACTGACCGCCGATGCCGTCAACGTGGGCACCATCGCCGAACCGGACCTCGAAAAGTTGCTGGCCGCCGAACCAGATCTGATCATCTCCGCCGATGTGCGCCAGGGCGAGATGTACGAGCAGTTGCAGAAGATTGCCCCCACCGTTTTCTCCGAGTCCACCGGACCGACCTGGAAGGAAAACGTGGTGCTGCTTGGCGAGGCCATCGGCAAGCAGGAAGAGGCCAAGAAGGCCGTCGCCGACTATGAGGCACGCGCCGCAGCCGTGGGTAAGGAAATCCTCGCGAAGGATCCGGAGGCCACCTACTCGCTGATTCGCTTTGCCGGTGAGGACACCGCACGCCTGTACGCCACCGATTCGTTCATCGGTGAAATCATGACCGATATGGGCATTCCGCGCCCCAAGGACGCCCCGGATACCACCGAGTCGATCTTCGTACCGCTGTCCCCCGAAGAGATCCTGAAGGCCGACGCCAAGGTGATTTTCCAGTCCACCTGGGCGCCTGAAGGTGCCGAAGGTGACGCCTCCCGGGACCAGGAGAAGAAGTTCACCTCGAACCCGCTATGGAAGAAGCTCACCGGCGAGGTTGTCACCGTGGATGACTCGATCTTCCTCTCCTCGGTATCCCTCCAGGGTGCTGGCGAAGTGATCACTCAGGTCGCCGAGCACTTCGGGGTCGACCCGCAGCTGCCGTAAGGTCTGCGAGCCGCATCATACCAAGAGGCCAGTGCGCCGGGAGATCAGTCCCGGCCCACTGGCCCTTGTCATCCGATGGTGAGTTCGGCTCCCTATCGCAAGGAAGCGCGGGTGTCGCCCTCAACGCGAGGACTTCGCGGCTGGGTCAGTAGCGAGAGCACCACGAGCACTACCAGCGTGATCGGCAGGGAAATGATGATGGCGTTGATCTGCTCGGAGAGACCCTGCACCTCCCAGGTGATGGTGACGACGCCACCGACAATCATGGCTACGGCCACCGCCACCCCGGTGGCGCGAGCACACTCCGCCTCGTGACGGTGCATCGAATATGCAATCTCGATCGATGGTGGAAGCGGGCGACTGTCCTAGGAATACGGAGCGTTCGTGAGGCCCAGACCAGTGCCCTAAGTACTTCTAAAGCGCATAGGCACCGATCTGCTGGGTGCCCTGCAGAGTACCCGATTGAAGAGTTCGGGACGCACCTTTAGGCACAATCTGCGAACGTGTACTACGGTCGGCAAGTCGTCAGCAACCATTCACGGGATCTGTCGCACTGGCTCGGCCGGCTACGGCGTGGTCGTTGGCGCGCCTAGGCTCGTCGCCTTCGTCTAACGCCGCGCACAACGGCAATCACGACATTGGTTAGTGCGTCCAGGTAGCCGAGGACCAGAATAGTGATGAGCAACCACGCCGGAAGCCACAGCTGTTGCCAATCGATGCCCACGAGCACGAACGTGAAGATCGCTGCCTCGAGCAAGCCCCAGAGCAATTGCAGGCCGGGCCTCCACGACATTGTGTTGAAGAAGCTCGGTGTCGCGCTGCTCTTGCGCATTTCGGTCGCGGTGGCTCGGCCTAGTGCCTTCGCGAAGCCCACCGATTGGATGGCTACGGAGCCCGTGGGCGCTCCAGACTGTTCCAACAACTCGGCCGCTTCACTCCGGTAGCCGAAACCGGCCAGAACCTGTTCCACCGCCTGCTGACTTCCGAAGCCGGGCAACACGCGTTTGAGTACCTCAATGTGTTCGGATGTGACACCGACGCCGCTTAGCTCTTCCAAGCCTTCGACATCCACCGAAACATAGTGGCTTTCCAGTGCCTGAAGTTCACGCAAGGCCTCGGTCCCAGGCTCGGGCTGGATCGCGGCACTAGCCATGACCGGCCAGATATGTACCCACGCCGGTGCCCCGAGGAGCTTCTTGGACTGCTTGGAGAACCAAAAACTCGCCACATACCGTGCACCGGAGCGACTGAACATAATGGCCGGATACTGATCAGCTCCGGGCCCGTCGTCGGGCATGAACTCATCGCACACCGCCAGCGCCGAGCCCTCCGACTCCCCTGACTCCAGCAGGTGCCAGGTGGCTTTTGTCGCAGAGGCAAGTATGAGCATGTCGGCCTCGTTGAGCTTGCCGGTCAGCACGGTACGCCCGGAGGGCGTGGCCTCGAGCCGCGGATCGGCAATGGGTTCGCCGCTTTGCGCCTCGAGGTCATCTTGATCCACGTACAGGGCACCGGTGCCAAGTTTCAGGGCGAGGGCGAAGTCCTCCACCTGTTGTCCGAGCCGGACGTTGCCTTCGGCCGTGGTCAACAAGATCAGCCCTTCGGCGTTCACCGCGATACCGACTTCCACGATGACCAAGCCATTCCATGGCACCGGGCGGGAGACCAGCGCAATGACCTCGCGCTGCGCCAGCACGGATCGCACGGCCTGCTCGGCCTCCTGCGCGGAGGTGTCCTGGAAGATAAGCGTCAGGGCGGCAACCAGCGATTCAGGCTGGTCGCCGCCCTGTACATCTGGGTGGCTACTTATTGCCAAGATACTTCTCGAAGCCCGCCGGTAGGTTCAGGCTCGACGCATCGAAATCCTCCGGCACGTTCCCTGACCCGAAGGCCGACCCGCTGGGGGCGTTAGCCTTCTTGGTTTTGGCCTCGAGCTCGGCCTGGGCGGCCTTGGCCGGATTACCGTACTTCTGCTTCTTGCCCTTGGCCTTACCCTTGGCCTTGCGAGCCGCACCCTTGCCGGCACCGGGCATCCCCGGAATACCGCCACCGGCGGCCATCTTCTTCATCATCTTCTGCGCCTCGGTGAAGCGCTCAAGCATCTGGTTCACCTCGGAGACCGAGACGCCCGAACCCTTAGCAATACGGGCACGGCGCGAACCATTGATGATCTTCGGTGCCACACGCTCATGCGGAGTCATCGAACGAACGATCGCCTCAACACGGTCGATCTGGCGCTCGTCAAACTGTTCAAGCTGCTGACGCGAAATCTGCGCACCGGGCATCATGCCCAGCAGCTTCTTCATCGAGCCCATCTTCTTGATCTGGGCCATCTGGGCGAGGAAGTCGTCCAGCGTGAAGTCTTCCTGGTCGGCGAACTTCTTCGCCATCCGCTCGGCTTCGCCCTTATCCCAGTTCTTCTCGGCCTGCTCGATCAGGGTGAGCACGTCGCCCATGTCCAGGATGCGGCTGGCCATGCGATCCGGGTGGAAGATCTCAAAGTCGTCCAGGTTTTCACCGGTGGAGGCGAACATCACCGGCTTGCCGGTGACCGAGGCGACCGACAGGGCGGCACCACCACGGGCGTCACCATCGAGCTTGGACAGCACCACGCCGGTGAAGTCCACGCCCTCGTGGAAGGCCTGGGCGGTGTTGACCGCGTCCTGACCGATCATCGCATCGATGACGAACAGCACTTCATCCGGGTTGATGGCGGCGCGAATATTTGCGGCCTGCTCCATCATTTCGGCGTCCACGCCGAGTCGTCCGGCGGTATCGACGATCACCACGTCATGCAGCTTGGCCTTGGCCTCGGCCACACCGTCGCGGGCCACCGCCACCGGGTCACCGGTTACGGCGTCGAACTCCGAGGATACTCCCGGGTGCGGGGCGTAAACCGGCACGCCGGCTCGCTCACCGTTGATCTGCAACTGCTTGACCGCGTTCGGGCGCTGCAAGTCACAGGCCACCAGCATCGGGGTGTGCCCCTCGGACTTGAGGTGCTTGGCGAGCTTACCGGCCAGCGTCGTCTTACCGGCACCCTGCAGACCGGCGAGCATGATCACCGTTGGAGGGTTCTTAGCCAGGTTGATGCGACGGGTTTCGCCGCCGAGGATGGCCTTGAGCTCCTCGTTGACGATCTTCACGACCTGCTGTCCCGGGTTCAGCGACTCGGAGACCTCGGCGCCGAGGGCGCGCTCCTTGATCTGGGCCACGAAGGCGCGCACCACGGGTACGGCCACGTCGGCGTCCAGCAGAGCGCGGCGGATTTCGCGTACCGTACCGTCGATATCGGCCTCGGTGAGCTTACCCTTGCCTCGCAGGTTCTTGAAGGTAGCTGTCAGGCGATCGGAAAGTGAATTGAACACGTGCCGGGCACTTCTTTCGATAGGTCTGTGGGCGCGCATGAAAACGCACAGGACTCGACTTACAAGAATATCAACAATCGGCCCAGCAACTAATCGAACCCGCGTTGCTGTGCCAAATATCTTTCTCACTCTGCTATCGGCCGCCTCGATCCGCCGATCAGCACCGCCGGGCGCCAGCACCAAACACCCTATAGGCGCAGACCAGCGGCCACTCACGCGTGCCACGGACTTTTCAGAACGTTGACGTTTCCCGAACGTTACCCGTGAGTCCCGGGAACCTGTTGAGAGCCACTGTGCGCTGCCCTAGCGTGAGAGATCCGAGCAGCACCCTGCACACGGAGGAGGAATTCAGATGACGACACCCGAGCACACTTCCCCACACGATGAGACCCAGATGGCGCTCGATAACCCGGTCACCCGATACCCCAAGATCGAGCCACCTAAGCAGGACCAGCCCGAACCGGGCCTCGACGCCAAACTCGAACCGCGCGCGGACCACGGCGAGGATAGCTACCAAGGCACCGGACGCCTGAAGGGACGCAAGGCGCTGATCACCGGTGGCGACTCGGGCATCGGTGCCGCCGTGGCCATTGCCTTCGCGCGCGAAGGGGCCGATGTGGCCATCGCCTATCTTCCGGCCGAGGAAGAGGACGCTCGCAAGATCCTGCGCGCCATCGAAGCCGAGGGACGCCAAGCGGTAGCCCTGCCCGGCGATTTGCTCGAGGTGGAGTACCGCAACGCGCTGGCCGATGAAGCGGCCCGGCAGCTCGGTGGTCTCGACATTCTGGTGAACAACGCCGGCAAGCAAATCGCCATCGAACGGCTCGAAGACCTCAGCGACCAGCAGGTGATTGAAACCTTCCAGGTGAATATCTTGGCCATGTTCGCCATCACCCGCGCGGCCTTGAAGCATCTACCCCAGGGCGCAAGCATCATCAACACCACCTCGGTTCAAGCCTACGAACCTTCGCCTACCTTGTTGGATTACGCCTCAACCAAGGCCGCGATCAACGCCTTCACCAAGGGCCTGGCCGTGCAACTGGCACCTCGGGGTATTCGCGTGAACGCGGTGGCCCCCGGCCCAATCTGGACGCCACTGCAGGTCTCGGATGGCCAGCCGAAGGAGAAGCTGCCGAAGTTCGGGCACAACGTACCGTTGGGCCGTGCCGGACAACCGGTGGAACTGGCCCCGGCCTACGTGTTCCTGGCCTCGGCCGAGTCCAGCTATGTGATCGGCGAGACGCTCAACGTCAATGGTGGCAAAGCCACCCCATAGCCGCCACGCGCCAAGGGCACCAGCGATCCATCCGGATTGCTGGTGCCCTTGCTCTGTCTCCGGGCCATCACGCACCGTGCCGGCTAACAGTCCCGCAATTCGTCGCCCGAAGCATCGAGCTCGATGTTCCGCCGTTCATACTCCCGCTGGCTGAAGGTCGCACGTTGCACGGACTGCACTTCATCGAAGCTCGAGCCGATGGCACCGCCGAGCGTACCCAGCGAGGCGGCAAGCCATGCCAGGTTCAGATACTCGCGGATCGTCGCCTCATGGTTGAGCTTAAAGGACAGGAACGCCTGATCGATGATGACCAGTGAACCCAGTAGTAGCGCAATAAACAGCAAGGCATACATGGCTGCGGCCGCCAACACCACGGTGAACACCGTCGCCAGGTTATACAGCAACAGCTTTTCCTTACGCCGCGCACCCGTGGGCTTTTCCCATAACCGGTTATGGAACAGCAACCAGGTGCTGAGCACCAAGATGCTCAAGACCGTGATCAGTGCCAGACGCCACGAGCTGAGATAGTCCGCCATGGACCAGATACTCGTATAAAACACGCCAAAGGCTCCGGTGGCCGCCGCACCGGCGAGCGCCGAGGAAAGCCGAGGCACCAGCCGCCAGGGACGGTTGACGAGGATCATTCCCATCACGAGCCAGATGCGTCCGCGCAATCCTTCAATGCTGTCGCAGTGATCACCGGCATCATTGGCGTCATCCAGTCGCCCCTTGACGCTCAGGGCCTTACCCAGCGGGGTGGGCTCGGGCCCGGGCTTCGGGCGTCCGTTGAGTTCGGAGAGAACTTCCATAAAGGCTTTGATCACCGAGCGGCGTCGCGGAAGCCCGAGGCTGGGCAGGACCACGGTGGCCGCTGCGAACCTCGTATTGATAATCGAGCGCACCGGGCGGCCCTGTTCGTACTGGGGCACGTCGGTCAGGTAGATGACGAAGTCCCAGCCGAACTTCTCGCGCATATCCGATACGTGTTTATTGAGAATGACCTCGCCGGAGTCGTTCATCGGTAGGGTCACCGAGTCGACGGTGACCCTCCATCGGGCGTGATCGAGGTGGGTCTCGTTGAGCTTTTCCTCTAGGCGTTCGACGACCCGGTCGGCCAGGGACTGCGCAATGCCGGGGTCTGCCAGCAGGCCCACCGATCGGGTGGGAAGATCTGGTTCGTTCATCAAGCACCTCGGGTTCTAGGGTGTCGGTGGCATGGTCGGCGCATCGTCCGGGTGGGACGGCGGATCCTGCCCTTGGGCATCTGGCTCGCTGATTAGTCGATGCGTGCCCCCTGCCCGTCGAGGGCCGCCAGGTAGTCGGCGAAGCCTTCCCGCAAGCGGCCGCGCAGGCGTCCGGATGTAATGGCCTGCAACTGTGCGGAGGCGTCGATGCGGTAACCGGCGGTCCGCAGGGCCGCCACGAGTGCCACGTCTTCACGTGCCGCTAAGGGCGGAAAGCCTCCGACGGCCTCATAGGCCGCCGCGCTGACCCCCAAGTTGGCTCCGTGGATATGGTGGTGGCCATCCACCGGTCGGTAGGCGGCGCGCCACAGCCGGTACAGTTCGGCGTCCAGTTCCTGCCGGTCGGGTTGCACCGTTCCGGCCACGGCGTCGGCTCCGGCCGCCCGGCGACCGGCCATGGCCGTTAGCCAGTGCACCGGCACCCGCGTATCGGCATCCGTGCAGGCCAGCCACACCGATTGAGGGTGCGTGCGTTGACCGAGTCCCTGGAGCGCGAAGCGTACCCCGGCGGCCCGGCTGGCCCCGACATTGCCCAACTGCACTTCAAGCATGGATAGTCGCGGGTCATCTAGCATCTGTTCTTGCAGGATCCGGGAGGTTTGATCCGTGCAGCTATCAAGGACAAAGGTGGCGCCGATGGCGACCCGTGGGTGTTGGGCGGTGAAGCAATCCATGGCGGTTCGCACCGAACGTAGACAGCCGGCAATGAGTTCTTCTTCGTTATGTGCCGGGATGACAATGACCATGGCTTCTAGGGGGTTACGCATGTTCACCCCCGGGTTTCTGGAATACCTCCAGCAGGAAGTCCTGTTCCCGGTGCTCGAGTAGCCGCCGCCAGTCCAGTGCCTGGGCCATCCGGTGCACGGCCTGCCCATCTAGCGGCCACCCTTCGATGGGGTGCAGCCAATGGCAGAGAAGAAGTTCGCCTCCGGGCCGCAGGACCTCGGCGCTGTGCCGGAGGGTTTGGGCTAGTTCGTCGGCGGCTAGGAAGTACCCGATTTCGCTCAGTACCACCAGATCTATTGAGCCGGGCTCGAGCGGTGGCCATTGCCCGGGTAACGTCGCTTGCACAAGGGTTACGTGCGCTAGGTCCGCAACCTGGGCTCGGGCTTGGGCCAAGGCGGTGGCGCTAGCATCCACGCCGACCAGCCGGTCGCTGCGCGCAGCCAATTCGGCGGTCTGTAGCCCGATGGAGCAACCTAGCTCCAGGACGGCGCCGTAGCGGGCGCGCGGTAGCGAGGCGAGCACAATGTCCTGTTTGCGTTGCTCGTAGCGGCTATTGCGGTAATCCCACGGGTCACCGCGCTGAACATAGAGGTCTTCGAAAACCTGTGCGGCGACGGCGGCGTCCTTCTCGCCCAGCCAGGTGACGCGGAAGGTTTCCTGCGCACGGTGAAAATGCTCGAGAACGTGCCGATCGAGCAGAACTTCGTCGCCGGGTAGCTCCGAGAGCGGTTGGACTTGACTTTGGTGGGCGGCGAGGGCGGCTTCTTTGGCCACGTGGTCGGCCTGGGTCAATTCGAGCCGGTGCCAATGGGTCCATCGGTTGTCGTTTTCCGGGTGCGCCCAATGCCAGTACCAGATGGGGAATTCTAGGTGGGTCACCGACGCCTGGGCCGCTTGGCGGGCTACCAGCCGGCCGAGCACCTCGTGGTCGGTGTGTCCATCCTCGCGGTAGGTGCTGGCCACCACGCATGGACCTTGGCCGATGAGGTCACCGAGCAGGGTTTCAAGCTCTGCTTCATGGGATGCCAGCTGTCCATCGGGCAGGCCGGGACAGCGCAGGTGCAAGTTGCCGTGCCCGTCGACTCCCTCACCTAGCGCCTGCATGGCCGCGCGCAGTTCGGCTTCGCGCAGGGTTGCTAGCTCTTGTGGGGTGTGCGTCGTCGAATCCGGGTGCGAGCCCTCGCCCATGGTGCACACAACGACGGTCACCTCGAGGCCCACGCCCAGCGCGCGGTGGATGAGTCCGCCGGCACCCAGGGTCTCATCATCGGGGTGAGCTGCCACCACGAGCAAGCGTGTGGCTCCGTCGAAGACTCGAGCGAGGTCGATCGGCGGCAACTCTTCTAGGCCGTGCTGCGCCCAAAGTTGTGCGGCGGTTCCGGTATCACGATGGCTGAAGCTCACCATGAAAACGCCCCTTGAGTGGCCCGCTCGGTAAGCACCATGCGCCCGAGAGCCGCGTCATCACGGGCGGCGTGATGTTGGCGAAGGTAGATGCCCAAGTCGGCGACGCGCCGGGCATGCACTTCATCGGTGGCCAACGGACCGGGGCCGGTGGCCTCGGCGCTAATCTGCAACACGCGTTGACACACCGAGGCCACATGGCCGCGGACCCGGGCGGCCGTGAGTGAGTCCAGTGAACCCTCGTCGGCTCGTAGCGCGGCCTGACCCAAGAGTTCGGCAGCGCTACACATGAGCCGGTCGGCCTCACCGATCCACGCCAAAGCCAGCTGGTCCGGTTCCCGCCGCCGGGCGCTATC
This sequence comes from Glutamicibacter endophyticus, assembly GCF_048457885.1. NCBI lineage: Bacteria > Bacillati > Actinomycetota > Actinomycetes > Micrococcales > Micrococcaceae > Glutamicibacter > Glutamicibacter endophyticus. The sequence continues at coordinate 1,624,581 of NZ_CP174200.1, read as the reverse complement.
AATCAGGTGCCGCAACACACCCACGGCTCCCCCGAACCAGCAGGCGGCGACCCCGACTCCACCGACGGCAAAACCCTCACGCTCGAGATACCATCCCGTTTCGCCCACCGGGGTGGCGCACGCCCCGTCGAATTGCACCGAACCACTGGGGAGTTGCGCCATACCGCGACTGACCCACTGCGAGGGAAGCACGCTGACACCCAGGCCGTACATCGGCACCGCAAACAATCGACGACCCTGCGCGGTGTGCGCGGTGATCAGCGCGTGAGAGACGCGTTCGGCCAAGGAACACCACGGTTTGACCCCATGCAGCGTCCAGAAGCCACGAGTGGCGGGCTTCGCTTCAAGTTTCATATTCGGGCCCTCGGCCGCGTAGACACCCCACGTCCTTCCCGGCTGCCAAGGCAGGTCGGCTTGGCGCAGAATAGCGGCGGCGTCCAGATGCGGTTCCAAGGTTCGAGCCGCCACCAGGTCGATGGCTGCAACGGTCGCCAGCATCTCCCACAATCTGCGGGTCTGGCCCGTTCCCGGAACGGGAGGATCCATGATGTCTGCCGCCAAGGCCCGTAGCATCGGCTCGGGACTGCCATCACTCTGCGTGGCCGCTTCGAGAACGGCGTCGGCGCCCGGCCACCATGTGGTTTCGGCCGGCGGGTCCGGAACGGTGGTGGGCTTGCTGAATGTCACTGCCCGATGGTCCATTGAATTCCTCCTGAACTTTGGCTCAGTCTAAAGAACTCGCAATCAGGTCGTCCCAATACTGTTAAGCACCTGAGAATACGCTGACTAGTGTGTTTGTCTTTTCGCAAAAGGCCGCAGAAATAGCCTGGTTAGTGCAGTGCAACGCGGCGGCTCGCCAGTGCATCGCAGCGTGCCCAACAGATTTAACCGCTGTTCTCGACAACTACCGGCACCCGCCCGCGGGCGTACGGGTCTGCTAATAGAAAGGAGGGCACCCCACTGTGGGGTGCCCTCCGAACCGGAGATCGAGTCGAAGGAACGATCCCCGTCTGTTCGCTTTCTGCCCCGGCGGTAGCCGCCGGTGAGTGGATAGCTACTGGAGATGACCCCGGTGGCTCCGGTGTTCATCAATAGATTCAGCTACCCCTGAAAACGAATACTGGATAAGTGACGCGTGGATTGAGAGCACCACGCGTTGGGAAGCAACGTCCGCTACGACAGGAGCGACGTCTTCTTCTTACTCGTCCGTCCACTATCGCCCGATTCGAACACCGGGATCCAGTGGGCGACCGCGCTGTGCTGCCAATACTCCACGCGGAAGGTAGCAACGCCGTCGTGTGCCACCTGCTCGAACAGCGACTGGATCGTCGCGTCTGCAGGATGGGCCTCAACAACTGCTAGCCCGGCATTTGGAACGGACACGTGCATGAAATTTAGTTCGCCGTTGTCCTCATTGAGCAGTGCGATAAGCACTGCCCGCCCATGCACGGATGCCAATCCCATGGTGTCGCTCAACAGCTCCTTGGGCGTCGCGATGACAATGGGCATCCCCTGCACCCAGCCATATTGGCTCAGGTGTTCCCGACCTTCTCGTGATCCGAGTACCTCGGCCACTAGATCGGCGGTCCTGGATCGAACGATGCGTCCTGGCACTTTTGAAACCTCCACTTTCTACGTAACTGTCCGAGTACTCCCCATGAGTCACGCTGCACCACCTTTGGATCTTCAATTGGCGCTACTGCACCAATCCGAAATCCGGAATAGGCAAGCAGAGTGTTATTTCAACTTATCCTGAAACTCCAGATAACGGAACGATAAACCTGCGGAGTTTAAAAAAATTTCATGTCAGCTAGGACTTGTAGACGAATGGATAGCGTCTGTGGCCGACTGTCGATAACGACGGCCGAATTTATCATCAATTTGTCTGCATCAATACCACTGAGCGATCAGAACTGCTCAAAACTTTGGATTGACGTATTACAGAGGCCAGGATGAGGGTCTTCATTGTCCCGTACGCCACGGGCACCTTGCCCGCACCGCCATTAATTACGGCCCGTACTGACAACGCTACGGGGCGCGCCTTGTGATTCGCTGACCGGGAACACTAAATCAACGGCATACCGGAAAATGCCGAAATTTCGGGGCAGAATACCCGCGCATCACGTGCACCAACCAGCAGGCCCGACGTTGGCGCGAAAGTATCACCTTCCCGCGTCGATGGACACTCGCTTTGCTCCTCCTAGAGGGAACCTTGGAAACACATGAGAATTTAGGTTTTGGTTTTCCCTCCCGGCACAGCCCTAGTAACGTCCGAAACAGACGGTGCGTTCTTAATACCCACCGTCCGCCATCTCAACTTCACTGCAAGGGAGAAAACATGTCGAACACGAAAAGCACTCCGGCGAGCAAAACCCGCAAAGAAAATGCTGAAGGTGGCTTCGTCGCCCCGGCTGTCCTGCGCGACTCGTTGCAGTCGGTGCTGATTCAACTGCTCGACTTGCAGCTGGTAGGCAAGCAGATCCACTGGAATGTCGTGGGCCCCAACTTCCGAGATCTTCATAAGAATCTCGATGAGATCGTCGCCATCGCTCGCCGCGGTTCCGACGAGATTGCCGAACGTATGCGTGCCATGCACGTAACTCCGGACGGGCTGGCCGCCACCATCACCAAGTACACCGAACTGGATCAGCCTTCGAACGGGGAAATCCTGACCACCAACGCCGTGGACCTCATCGTCAAGGCCTTGGAAGCAACCGTCGGGGTCATGCGTGAGGTTCATGATCCGGTGGACGAGGCGGACCCAACCACCGCGGATATTCTGCACGAGTACATCGCCGCTCTTGAACAGCAGGCCTGGTTCATCAGCGCCGAGACGCGCAAGCCCTAACCTGCCATAACCCAAGTGCGCAGGACCGAAGCATTGCTTCGGTCCTGCGCACCGTTCTATCCGCACCTAGTCGGCTAGTGCCACGCGGTCTGTCTGGCCCAGGCCGGCGGTACTACCTACATGCGCATCTCGCTGTGCGCATTGGCCAGTACCTGACTAATCGAGCCCCGTGCAAAGGCTTCTCGTTGGCGCACCGCGCCATTTCCAACCTCCAGAACGTTGCGTAGCGAATGCACCGCAAAGTCGTAGTCCCCACTGGCGCGTAGCGCCGTCTCACAGGTGCGCAGGAGCTTAGACATCAGATCTCGCGGAGTGACCGTGCAACCGTCCCAGGGGTTAACGTGATTTCCGGTCAGCCCATGCTTCGCCGCCTGCCAGAAGGCAATATCCAGTACTTCGGGCAAGAACTCCGGCAGGTCGCTGCCTGATTGCAACGCTGTGTCGACCAGCGCACGAGCCAGCACGGCCAAAAGTACCGAATCGTGTGCGCGAAGTTGCGAGTCTGCCACACGTAATTCGATGGTCGGGTGGTTTTCCGACAGCCGCACCGACCACCCAATGTGCCCTTGGTCGGTAACCGCCTCGGTCTGGATAAGGGTCTGCAGGCGACGCTCATAATCGGCCGCATCGGCAAAGACTGGCGGTATCCCCTGCACCGACCACTTCCGGTAGTGAATATTCCGCCATGACGAAAACCCACTGTCGGTGCCACGCCAGAGCGGCGAATTCGCACCCAGCGCACAGAAGAGCGGCAGCCACGGCCGCAGAAAGTTCAGTGCGGTGACCCCGGCTGTCCGATCTGGGATCGAGACATGTATATGTAATCCACACATGTAGTGCTCGTTGGTGATTCCCGGCATTGACGCGTCGATCTCGCGATAACGCTGATTATTGGTCACCGCTGAACTCTTCTGCGCGATCATTGGAGCCGCGCCGAGCCCGGCAACAATCATCGAGGAGCCTTCGGCGTGCTGTGCCAAGGCGCGACGAAAACTGCTGAGTTCTTCGATGGCCTGATTTCTGTCCTCACAGATCGCGCTGGCATATTCGAGCTGGCACGCCAACAATTCATGTTGCACCTGCCCATCGCGTTGCGCGTCGAGCAATTCCTTGAAAGGGTTCGGATCCGGTTCAGCGGGCAGCCCAGTCTCCGCATCCAACATGAAAAATTCTTCTTCAATACCGAAGCTGCTCATGGCAATCCCCCTTCTGTCGGCCGAGGGCCGGTACGTCCATATGGCGGGCGGTCACCCGGGCACTAAACCCATGCCATCAGAGTTTCACCCGGTGAAAGCCGCTACAAGACCACCCTGCCCCGAAAGCTCCCGAAATATGCTGTGCTTTGAGGTCGAGCGCTACCCACTAGGGGCGACTTGTGCTATATAAACTGCCTGCTCATTCCCGAGTGTCGGTCCGTATCTTATAGATGCCTGAATGTTCTAGCGCGCCCGAGCATGGTTGCCTAACCTGTACGTTAACGAGCGCAAGCTTCTAGCAACCTATGGTCAGGCGAGAGGTGAAAATATGGCAAGCACGAACGACTCCAGCCGCATCAAGGACGAAGAACTGTACGACGAGCTGCGCGAGGAAGGGAACTCCAAGCAGAAGTCGGCACGCATCGCTAACGCCGCGGCTCGTGACGGACGCTCGAAAGTGGGCAAGCGCGGTGGAAAATCCGGTAGCTACGAAGACTGGACCGTGGATGAACTCAAGTCTCGGGCCAAAGAAATTGGCCTGAAAAACTACTCGAATAAGCGTAAGCAGGAGCTCATCGATATGCTCCGCAACAGCTAGCACGTGGTTAGCGGTGGACAGGCAGCTTCTACCACCTTCTGCACCTGACACCACCCACCACAGACCCAGCCCCCAAGCCACGTGGCGGAAGGAAGGACACAGAACATGACCTCACCAAATGCACAGGAGTCGTCGCACCGCCCACGCCGCGGCCTGTGGTTACTCATCGGCGGCATTGTCGTCGCCGGTTTCTTCCTTACCTTCCTGCTCATTTCGCAGAGCGCGGCCACGTCACTGACGCCCATGTGGATCGGCGTGGCTTGGGGTACCCTCATGGCGGTCTGGGGGCTGTACCGGCTGCTCAAAGGGCCCAGCAAGCTCGACCACCCGCAGGGTGGCACCGACGCTGGAGCCTGAGCACTTAGATAACCGTGGGCCCCGTCGGTAGATGCCTGCGGGGCTCGGCGGCGCACCTTAAGCACTGAGTACTCAGTGCCGTCCTAGTTTTCCTTGGGATCGTGAACTATACGCGATCCCCCAATGCACCGAGGGTGAGGATATCGTTGAGAATCTGGAAACCGGAGTATTTTAGGCAGCCCGCCCTGATTCTGATCGATATGCAAAACGCCTTCTTCGAGGCACCGGAGTTGGCTCAGCAACGCCGGCAGGTGGTCGACGAATGCAACCGACTCATCGATGCCGCACGGGATCACGGACTGCTGATTGTCAACGTACGCACCATCCACCAACGCGATAAGTCCACCTGGACACTGAGCATGCTGGAAGACGACCAAGGTTTCCTCTTCGAGGGAACCGAACAGACCCGCAACCTGCCCGAACTGCACATCGGTGATTGCCCGCAGATCATCAAACATCGCGATAGCGCGTTTTGGCAGACCGACCTCGATGAACTGCTCCGCGCCCACCGGATCGGATCCCTTATTCTGGCTGGCGTAGCCTCCGACTCCTGCGTGGCCTCCACGGCCGGAGATGCCTTCGCGGCGAACTACCGCGTGGCCATCGCCAAGCAAGCGGTCGCCTCCGCCGATCCGGATTTCGAGCAGAGCACGCTACATCAGCTGGAGGTGCTTCACCGCCAGCCTTCACTGGACACACAGACGCTGATCGACGCCCTTGAACCCCGAACCTAGGGCCAGCGCGGGCTGGTTGCCGAGCCGTAGCCATCGACGGCGGTTCGGCTCATCATCCTTGGGCCGCCCCAACGAACGCCCTGCTAATGGGCCATAACCGCACGGCGTTCCGACTCTGGGCTGTCCTGTGCTGGCGCTGTTCCCGGCCCCGGACCACGACCTCCTTGACAGCAACGGCGCCCTAGAGAAGGGTAAGGGCCATGACAGGGCTCGAGTCTCGGCGCTATGCCATCGATGCGATGACGGCGTTGCGTATTGTTCGCGATCACCGCGACATTGCTGCCCGGCACCGCCTCGTTGGCCCAAGTGTGCTGCGTAGCCACGTGCTATCGCTGCTCTATCGCCAGGTCCGCCAAGGGACGCTCGATGAGAAGACAGCGCGGCAGGAGCTCGAAGGAATCGCGAGCCTCAAAATCCGGCTACTCGGTGACCGAGTATCGCGAGCGACCGCATGGAAGCTGGCGCTGCAACTGGACTGGGATGACACCAAGCTGGCGGAATACCTCGCCGTTGCCACACTACAAGCCGACGCCCTGATCGCGGGCGATGCACACCTTGTTGCCGCGGCAGCGAATATCGTTCCCCTCGCCAGCTACGAGATACTGTTCTCGTAGGGCACGGTAGCTCACCTCGTGGTGGCGTGGCGCTCTTCGCCAGCCGCCCGATACGGTCGAGAGAGTCCGGGGCACCGACCGCTATCAAGCACACCACGAGAGTTCGGTAAGTGGCTGGGGACGCGAGTCCCCAGCCTCACCAGCGAGGATGAGTGCCACCTAGCGCGGACGGCTAGGCCACTTCCCGAGGTTGGAGAAAGAAGCCTGGCAATTCGTCGACTGGCGCCACGACCACGTCATAGGACTTCCAGTCCGTTTCCTCCAGATCCTCGCGAACCTGACGCAGCCGCTCCTCGGTGAGCTCGCCGGCAATCGGCACCACGAAGGCTTCAATGTGCATCACCTGACCCAGCTCGCGAGCACGGATGGCGAAGTCCTTGATCCAGCCATAGGTCTTCAGCTGCGCTTCCAGCTTGGTGATCAACGGGTGCGGATCGGTGCCATCGTAGGAGGTGGACCGACGATCTAGCAGGTCCACGATCGCCGACTTCGTGTTCGTCCATCCGTCTTGAATGATGCCGGCGGAAATCACCAATGCCGCGGCACCGTCCAGCCACCAGATACCAAAGGCGATGCCTCCGACACCGATAACCGATGCCAGGTTGGTCTGCCAGTCGGCCTTGGCCATCTTCGCGTCCGCGTGTAGCAATTTATTGTGCAGCGGTTTCGACGCCTTGATCTTCAACCGGCCGAGGATCACCGCCGGTACCGATAGCACGACCATTACGGTGATCATCAGCCAGCCTTGCCAGATGGTGTGGCCGAAAAGATTCATGGTGCCGATGGTGGGATGCTCGGCCTTGACCAGACCCGACACCGCTTCATACACCAGCATCCCACCCACTGCGAGCAGGGCTACGCCGGCGACGAGGTGTCCGGCGCTCATGCTGCGGTGATAGCCGTAGGGATGGGTTGGGCGCCGTGGCTTACGCACCACAAGACAAGCGATGAGAAAGGCCAGCTGTGGAAGCACGGACAGCATGTCTTCCACCCAAGCCGTGCGCATGGCCTGCGAGTTGCCAACCACCAGCGCCACGGCGGTGATCGTGCAGGCCGCGTACCCGATGCTGGCCCACTCGAGACGGGTAGCCCGGCGCATCTGCTGTTGTTGTTCGCGCGGTAAGTGCGTGCCGGCTTCGGGGATCATGGCATCTCCTGGGTCTGGTCGAGGAAATATTCCAGCTCACTCAAGAAGGCGTTCTCCCCCGGCGGGACCAAGAGCACCAGTTTCTCCTTCTTACCCTTCTCATCGGTGATCTCGGCATAGGGACGGGTGATCCCCACCTTCTCCGACCACGGGGTTTTACTGCTGATTCCCCCGACCACGAGATCCAGCTCGTTTTCCTCGAGCTTTTTCACCAGGCTTTCCTCGCCGCCGAGCACAAATTCCGGCTGAGCTCCAAGATGCGCGGCAAACTCCTTGCTCAGTTCCACATCGGGGCCACCCAAGGAACCGCCATCGATCTTCACGAGCTGCTCATGCGGGGTGACACCCACGCGCAGGGTGTCGTTGCGCACCGAATCCAGCGTTCCTTCCGGATCCATCGGCAACGACGAGGCACACCCACTGAGCGCCAAGGCCAACCCGCCACAGATTAGGGCCACAACACCACGAAGCCGCCGAACTCTCTTCGACCTCATTGAGATTCCTCCCGTTACTCGAAGTACTACCCATCCACTCTGTGTTGCTTTGAACATACTGAGCAGCGTGCCGCGAACCCAGTACTCGCGGGGAACTGTCAGGATGCACAGCATCACTGTGGGATGCGACCCCGCAAGGCGGCCGCATCCCACTGAGACTTAGACGTTATTACTCAGCGACCGGGAAGCGCTCCCAGGCACGGTGCGACGCCAACAGCTCTTCCATCGAATCGCCTACCGCGGGGAGCTCGACGGTTCCAACCCCGGGCGCGTCATCCACAATGCCCGCGGCGTCCAACAACCCATCGCACTGCCCATCGAGGCAGAGTATCGCCTTGCTGTGCCGGTAGACCTCGTTCACCAGCAAGGACACGCGGGGATCCAGCGGGACCGCACCGGCCGAGGGTGCCCCCGCCTTTGCGTCGAGCGGAACCACGGAGTCTCCCGCCGGTGGCAACGGGCCGATCAGGATGAGCGCGTCAAACTCGATGGATCGGGCGGTGAGGTAGGTGCGATCGATTTCCTGGCCGGCTGCGGTCTTCCCGCCCTGCGAGGACACCAACAGCGGACTCATACCGCGATCGGCGAGCGCCTGGGTGATCTGCTCCAGCCCATCCTCGTTGCCGCGGTTGAACACGATCCCAACCTTCCGGCCATCGACCGGCCAGGTCCCACCGATCTGCGAAAGGGCCGGGCTGGTCTCGGTGGCTGAGGGTTCTTCGCCCACCGCCGGTGCCTCAAGCCCCAGTGCACCTGCCACCGTGGCGGCCAGCTCCCCGTCGATCTGAGCCAGACAGTCGATTTGGCGCTGACGCACGGTGTTATCGGTGCACTTGCCGAGTTCGAACGAATACGCCTGTTGAATGTGGGCGCGTTCATGGGCGGTCATGCTTTGATAAAACAATCGCGCCTGGCTGTAGTGGTCGGAGAAGCTCGCTGGTTCCTTACGCAGCTTCTGCGTGGCTGGCAACTCCTGCGGGAAGTCCAACGGGGCGTGCTCGCCGGAGGTGACCTGCGCCAGGTATGGGCACCCGCCATCCATGGAGTTGGGTTTGTAGGGTGCGATCCCCTGCGGCACATTGTGTTGGTGGTAACCGTCGCGGAACATGTCGTTGACCGGCGAATGGGGCCGGTTGATCGGAATCTGCGCAAAGTTCGGCCCGCCAAGACGGGTGATCTGCGTATCCAAGTACGAGAAAAGCCGGGCCTGCAGCAGCGGGTCGTCGGTTACGTCGATGCCCGGGACAAGGTGGCCCGGGTGGAAGGCAACCTGTTCGGTCTGGGCGAAGTAGTTCTCGGGGTTCCGGTTCAGCTGCATCTTTCCCAGCGCCTGTACCGGGGCGAGTTCTTCGGGGACGAACTTCGTCGGGTCGAGCAGGTCGATCCCCTCGAAGACGGCGGTCCCATCGTCCGGGAAGATCTGCACCCCCAATTCCCACTCTGGATACTGCCCCGCATCGATGGCCTCGGCCAGGTCACGACGGTGGAAGTCGGGGTCGGCACCCGCGGCGAGCTGGGCTTCTTCCCAGGTGAGCGAGTGCACGCCGAGGCGAGGCTTCCAATGGAATTTCACCAGGGAGGACCGGCCTTCGGCGTTGATCAACCTGAAGGTGTGAACACCGAATCCCTCCATCATCCGGTAGGAGCGCGGGATGCCGCGGTCGCTCATATTCCACATGGTGTGCGCCTGCGCCGGTGTGTGCAGGGAGACGAAATCCCAGAAGGTGTCGTGGGCGGACTGGGCCTGAGAGATCTCCAGATCCGGGTGTGGTTTGACCGCGTGCACCACGTCGGGGAATTTGATGCCGTCCTGAATGAAGAAGACCGGGATGTTGTTGCCCACCAGGTCGAAGACGCCCTCTTCGGTGTAGAACTTGGTGGCAAAGCCGCGGGTATCGCGGGCCGTATCCATGGATCCGCGTGATCCAACCACCGTGGAGAAGCGAACGAAAACGGGTGTGGCCCGCCCGGGCTTCAGAAAGTCGGCTCGGCACAATTCTTCGGCGTTGCCGTAACTGGTGAAGACACCATGGGCGCCGGCTCCGCGCGCATGCACCACTCGCTCGGGAATACGCTCATGATCAAAGTGCATGATCTTCTCGCGCAGGTGGTGATCCTGTAGCAAGGTGGGGCCGCGCTCGCCGGCCTTCAGAGAATGATCGGTGTCGTAAACCGGTGCGCCTTGGGTCGTCGTTAGGCTCTCGCTGTCCTGGCCCGGACCGGAAATTTTAGGGGTTTGGTTCGGCGAAGATTGCTGGGCTGGTTCGTTGGTCAATGCACACTCCTAGCTCTTATCCAAAACGTGCTGGATGTCTGCCACGCTAGGTAATCAAAGCACCGGAAGCCAGCGCGCCCAATAATTCTCATGATTCTCACATAAAACCACCACAGCCGCTCTAGTTGCGAACTATTGATCCATCCACCGGAGCTTCACCGAGTAGGGCGCCTTGACGGCTGCGTAGTAGGTCGCGGCACTCGCGCCGGGCCCCGCGCCCTAGGCAGAGAACGAATCCGGGTGATACTGGGAAGATGGATCGATCCTTATTCGAAGCCGACGCATTAGAGGTCGCACCGAAGCTACTGGGCGGGGTGCTGCGCGTGAACAGCGTCGAGGGTGTGGTGGGGATACGGCTCACGGAGGTCGAGGCCTATCACGGAGTGGGCACGCCCGGGCCCTACGATGCCGGGTCGCATTCGCGGAACCGGCGTACCGAACGCAATGCCGCAATGTTCGGAGAACCGGGGTGCGCCTACGTGTATTTGTCCTATGGGATCCATTACGCCCTGAATCTTGTCTGCTCCCCGCCGGGCATCGCCTCGGCGGTCCTGCTTCGCGCCGGAGAAGTCATTGAGGGTGTGGAGTTAGCCCGGGCGCGACGCACCAGCGGGATTAGCGACCACCAGCTGGCCCGCGGGCCTGGCAATCTCGGCCAAGCCCTAGGAATCACGCGCGCGGAGCACAACGAGCGAGATCTTGGCGAAGATCCCTTTGAGTGGGAACCGCCAGCTAGCGCTCCCACCCATTTCGCCCGCGGGCCGCGCGTGGGTGTCGCGCTGGAAGCCGGTGGGCCACTATTCCCGTGGCGGTTCTGGCTTCCCGGCGAGCCCAGTGTCTCTTCTTTTCGTCGCGGCCGCAACGCTCCGGCCTGGAAATTCCAGCCGGAGCGTGATGTGCTGCCGTGGTCCTTCCTGCAGCCCTAGAAACTCCAGGTCCAACCGCCGGTCTGATCCGGGTCATAGATCACCTGACCGGTGGCGTACGGCGAGTCAAGCATCAGTTGTCCGCGCACCTCTTTGCCGGCTCCAACGGCAATGTCCAGCGGATTCTCCAGTGCACAGGAATAACTGGCGACGGTGTCGAGCTGGTTATTCAAGGCCGCATCGGGACCCGCAGAAGTCGCGAAGACCGAGGCGTCCAGTGGCATCAGGGCGATCTCTTCCTTCACCGTCTTGGCGGCCGAGGCGTCGAGCCGGGCGCTGACATCCAGCAAAAGAAAGGTACCGTTCTCCGGCGTAATGGTCGTACCATAGCCGCGCAGTTCGCAACTCTCGAGCGCCTTAACGCTGTGGACGGTGATCTCGAAGGAGGGCTCCGTTTGCCCATCAACGGTGAGTTTGCCCGGCTCCCCCAAGACCTTGAGCACATTCGCCTTTGTGTCGGTGTGCACCTGAGCCCCGGTTTGTGGATCCTTGGCCGCCACGTCGGCGGTGCTGCGCAAGGCCTGATCCCCCGGTGATTCGGCCACTGCCTTATCGGCCTGATCCCCCAGGAGCACTCCGCTGGAGCTAACCGCGAGCAGTGCTGCGGCAGCGAGGGTAATTTTGTGGATCGTTTTCATCAGAATCGTCAATCCCTTCAGGTCTCGTAGCCGCTGGCTACGAGCGTTTGAGGAAGTCACCGGAGTCGATATAGCGACCGGACTCCTTGACCACACGCTCCGAAAAGTCGGTGGTCTTATAGGTCCACGATTGTGAACCATCGGTCATCGTCACCCGCTGGCGGGTATACATGGGACGGCCATCGTATTTGAGCTGGCCTTCATAGACATCGAGCTTCTGCAGCATGCCCGGTCCTCGTGACGGTGAATACTGGAACTGCTCGGCCACCACGCTCTTGGGCCCATCGGTCAAAAAGGTCCAATTCGGGTTCCACAGCTGATAGAGCGAGGTATTGGCTATACGTTGATCCATGATCTTTTGCTGCCAACCATCCATGACGTTGTACGCCGACTGTCCGGTGCGCAAGGTTCCATACACGGCCACCGAATAAGGCGCAGCACGCACCAAATCGTTGGCTGCGATCACATAGCCGGTGTACTTGCCGTATTTCACCCGGACCCAGCCACCCGGCGCCGTACCGGTGACCGTCACCTTCATGCCGGGGTTCATCCAAAGAATCGCGGAGTCATAAGGGTAGGCTTTCGGGGTTTTACGCAACGGCACACGATGTTCGGTGAAACGGCCATAGGGGTCGACCGAGGTGGTCGGTGGCACACAGTCCGGTTGCGGACGGTTGGTAACCTCGGTCCACACCCAGCGCCCGTTGTGCCAGACCTCGTCTCCGCGGTTGGCCGAACTCCACCGTGAGTAGCGCACCCTGGTGCCGCAGGCGATGCTACCCACCCGTTGTGCGGTGTTCTTATCCGCCCGGTCGTAGGTGGCTCCGTTACGTTGGGCGTATCGGTACTCGGCACGCGGTGCGCTGCGATCGGTGTTCGAGGCCCACACCCAGCGCCCGTTATGCCAGACCTCATCCCGCCGGTGCGTCGCATTCCAGGTCGCAAATTTCACCTTGGTCCCCACGTGGAGCGTGCCAACGGCCTTGTCGCTGCCGGGATCGGCCCGGTCATAGACGGTGGCGGTGTATTGCGCGTAGCGGTACTCGATCTTCGGTGGGTAGCGGTTGGTGGCCGAGGTCCAGACCCAGCGTCCGTTGAGTTTAATGTTGTCGCGCTTATTCACCGCGTCCCAGGCCCGGTATTCGACCTTGGTGTATTTGCGGATCGTTCCCACTCGCTGGCCGGTGGCTCTATCGGCGCGATCGTAGGTGGCGCCGGTGTATTGCGCGTAGCGGTATTGGCTGGTGCTCGCCGTGCCGTACCTGATGTAGTTGGTGTGGACCCAGCCATTTCTTGAGCCCCAGACGGCCTTGGCCCAGTCTCCGCTCACGCTACCGGTGAGCCAGATTTTACTGCCGTAGGCCATGACCCCGAGCGAGGTCGAGCTGCTCGTGGGTTGCGAGCGCAGATGCAGGTTTGCGGTCGTCGTGGCCGATCCGACGAATGCGGCGTTGGCCTCGGATTCCTCTATGACAGTCGACGGTGTGGCCACGGTACCAGCTCCAGCCGGAGATACCACCAGGCTCAGCGAGGCCACGATGGCGAGCAACATCAGTATGGATTTCGGGTGACGGTACGTCATGGTCCCTCTTTCGGGCGCGACACGTCTTCCTTGGCAGACGTCGATGATATTCACGCGCCGGTTGTGAGTGATGAAACCCCACCATGACACGAGACCGCCATTAATTCAAGACCTTGGAATTGTTGAGGCCAAGACGCAACCAAGAAGTTACCTTTCATTCTCGCGACACAAAACAGCGGCCGAGCCAACAAGGATTTGCTCCTTGTCGGCTCGGCCGCTTCTGATGCAATACGCGAGCTGCCTGTCAGCTGGTGGTTAGCGCTGCAGCTGGTAGCCTTCTTCGTCGTGTTCGTGGCTGTCGATACCAGCCTGTTCCTGTTCGGCGCTGATACGCCATGGGACGATCTTGTTGATGACGGTGGCGATCACCCAGGTGGCTACCGCCGAGAAGATAATGACCACTGCACACATCACCAGCTGCGAGATCAGCAGTTGGAACCCGCCACCGTAGAATAGTCCGCCGGCACTTTCCTCGCTCGGCAGTGCAATGAAGCCCAGGGCCACGGTGCCGATCAAACCGGCAACCACGTGCACTCCGACAACGTCCAGCGAGTCATCGTAGCCCAGCTTCCACTTCAGATTCACGGCCCAACTCGAGGCGGCACCGGCAACGAAGCCCAACACCAGGGCCATACCCGGAGAAACGTTGGCACATGCCGGGGTGATGGCCACCAGACCGGCGACCAGGCCGGAGGCGACACCGGTCGAGGTGGGGCGCGAGCCACGAACTCGTTCGATAACAACCCAACCAAGAACTGCGGTGGCCGGAGCGGCCAAGGTGTTGACCCAGATCAGGCCGGCTTCCTCGACGGTGGTGGCCGCACCAGCATTGAATCCAAACCATCCGAACCAGAGCAGCGCGGCACCGAGCATCACCAACGGGGTGTTGTGTGGCTGCGGACGATCATGGAAGTTGTGGCGCTGGCCGAGCTTCAGGGCTAGAACCAGAGCGGCGATACCGGCATTGGTGTGAACCACGGCACCACCGGCGTAGTCGATGGCTTCACCGAAGATGCTTCCAATGGCACCGTCTGCACTGAGCAGCCCGCCACCCCAGACCCAGAAGGCCACCGGTGCGTAAACCAGCGAAACCCATACCGGCACGAAGATCAACCATGCGCTGAAGCGCGTACGGTCGGCGATGGCGCCGGAGATAATAGCCACCGCGATCATGGCGAAGGTTCCAGCGAATCCGGCAGCCAGCAGGTCAGCCGGGTCGGTGTTCTCTAGTGCAAATTCGCTGAGGGGGTTGCCGATGAATCCGGCAATGGCCGGCTGTCCGGCCACTAACGAGTAGCCCCAGAGGACCCAGACCACTGCGCTTAGTGCAGCAGCTGAGAAGCTCATCAGCATCATGTTGATGACGCCTGTCGAACGAGTCATGCCACCGTAGAACAGTCCGAGTGCCGGTGTCATCAGAAGCACGAGCGCCGCAGCCAGCAGCGTCCATAAATCAGCGGTTGAAAGGTCCATGGCAGGTTATCCCCTCTTGGGATCACAGTGATGAAAAGTTGTCTCACAGTTCACGTCTTCGTTGCCGTAAACCGTGATTCCATCATTGCGGGCCGATGTTTCACCTTAACTGCGCAAGTGTTTCGTTCTGGTGACTTCTCACCACCTGGTGTTACACACTTGTTTCGCCTTGCTCAAGGCCGCTAACGCACCCAGAGAGATGAATCCGGTAGCTCTTCACGCATTCGTTTCTCGAGTTTCCCCGAAAGGCTAGCGGAGAACGTTTCGCTCAAATGCGAGTGGTCAAAGTAGGCGATCACGCCACCGATGACGCTGTAGCAGGTTTCATCCTTGCAGAACGCGTCGTTGAGGTTCACCCGCCCAATATCGGGGTCTTTCAGAGCCGTGACCGCCTGATACTGCGGATCCATCGGTTCCCAACTGTCCCGGTCCGCACTGCATTTCGTCACCGCTTTTTCATCGGCGGCGGCAACACAGTCGGGCACGTTCTTCATGGTTTCACCGGGCCACGGGGTATCGCGGATGACCATGATTTTCGCGCCAGTGGCCTTCCAGTCTTTCAGCGTCTGCTTATAGGCTTCTTCGGCTGGCTTCTCGCTGCCATCCAGCGAATAACCTTCCACCGGCAGTGATTGGCGGTTCGAGGTGATGATCAGGTCATAGCCCTTCTCACGGAACTGCTTGGTCACCCAGTCTTCATACTCGGCGCACCCTTCGGACTTCGTCTCCGAGTCGAAATCCTGTTCTTCATCCATCACCGCGCAGCGGCTGGCCACATAGGTGTCCACGCTCCAGTCATTGCGGTCAGCCATAATTTGCACCGCCGGCAACCAATGTCCGGCGTGAGAGTTACCCACCAACGCCACCTTAGTTTTCCCCTTGCCGTAGTTACATACCGGTCGCTCGGAAAAGTCGGTGGTTTGGCTGGCGAAGCAATCATCGGCGTAGGCGTCCGGTTTGTCATTTTTGGCCACCACTGGCGCTGGGGCAAGCTCATCGAGTCCTGCCGTCGCTTCAACGCAATCCTCACTACTCAATCCGTTGGCGGCAAAGCAGCGAACCCCAAGATCCTTTTTGACCTCGGCGACCGAGGACCTCACGTCTTGCACCGAACTGACGTTGTGCTGTGCCACGGCGTTGAATCCGCCGGCGGTCAGTGCGAGACACAGCGAACCCACGGCGAGAAAGCGTGGAGCCGAGAGCCATGCCGGAGAATCCAGGTACTTCCGAAAACGGGTTTCCACCAAACGCTGGGTCAGCACCGAAAGCACAAAGGCCAATAACAGCAGACCGATCTTCTGGATGGCTTTAAAGTCCGCAAAGAGGTAGGGGGCCAAGACCAGCAGCGGCCAGTGCCAGAGGTACAGCGCATAGGAATGATCGCCCAGCGCACGCATCGGTCCCCAGCCCAGAAACCTTGCCGGCGAGTATCGGTGGGTCCCATGGCTCAGGATCACCAACGCGGTGCCCAGTACCGGCAAGAGGGCAATGTAGCCGGGGAAGGGAAGTTCGCCGGTGAACAGTAGCGCGCTGCCAAAAATTGCCGCGAGGCCCACCCAGCTGGCCACGGCGCTCAGTGCGTCGGCCTTCGGGGCTACCGCCCGCGTGCCAAGTGCCGCCACGAGGGCGCCGACGGCGAACTCCCACGCGCGGGTGAAGGTGGAGAAGTAGGCAATCCCGGAGTCTTCGCTGGTTTGCAGCACGCTGAAGATCAACGAGCCGAGGAAGATGACGCCCACCGCGCCGAGAACGGCGGTGCGTAATGGGATGCGGCGCTTCAGGGCGATGAAGGCCACGACTCCGATGAGCACCGGCCAGACGAAGTAGAACTGCTCCTCCACCGCCAGTGACCAGAAATGCTGGAAGGGGCTTGGCGCATCGGCTTCGGCCATATAGTCGACCTTGCTCGTAGCAAGGTACCAGTTTTGCATGTAGAAGGTGGCCGCTAGGGCCTGAATCCCCCAATCCTGCCACACGGTTTCCGGGGCCAGTAACCAGATTCCTAGGACGCTGAGCAGAATCACCAGAAATGACGCCGGTAGCAGACGTTTGACGCGGCGCATCCAGAAGGAAATGACCTGCTTAATGCCCTGTGGCGGAGCTTTAATGAGGTGAGCGGTGATGAGGAAGCCGGAGATGACGAAAAAGACATCTACACCGATAAACCCGCCCGGCAACCGGTGTGGCCAAAAATGGTAGAGCACCACCGCGGCTACTGCGATCGCACGCAGCCCTTGGATATCGGCACGAAAACCTCGGACGGTACTGGCAGTCATCGGCTGACGCTGCTTTTGCTGGATCAAACTCACCTACGTGTTGGTCCTTCGCTGTCGCTGTGACCGGAACTCCGATCCGGTCGCGGGCAAGGGAAGGCGCCGGCCCGACGCTACCCCAGATACATTTGTACCGAACAAATCTGAAATGTAACTGAAAAGTTACCTCAGATTCGAATATGAGCTTCGAACAAACGAACGGTTGGAGGGCCAGCGAAAGCTTAAAGGAGCAACGACCCCATCCGGACATCGGATGGGGTCGCAGCAGGCTTGATCGCTTAGGAGGAAATTAGCCTTCCAGCAGTGCGTCGACGAATGCCTCGGGATCGAAGGGAGCCAGATCGTCCGGGCCCTCGCCGAGACCGACGAGCTTGACCGGAACGCCGAGCTGGCGCTGAATGGCCACCACGATGCCGCCCTTGGCGGTGCCGTCCAACTTGGTCAACACGATGCCGGTGACGTTGACAACCTCGGAGAACACCTTGGCCTGGCTCAGGCCGTTCTGACCGGTCGTGGCGTCGAGCACCAGCAGAACCTCATCCACGGAGGCCTTTTTCTCGACCACACGCTTAATCTTGCCCAACTCGTCCATCAGGCCGACCTTGTTCTGCAGGCGCCCCGCGGTGTCGATCATGACGATATCGACCTCTTGGTCGATACCGGCGGTGACGGCCTCGAACGCCACGGAGGCCGGGTCGGCGCCGTCGATATCGGACTTGACGGTCGGTACGCCCACCCGGTCACCCCAAGTGGCCAGCTGTTCGGCGGCGGCGGCACGGAACGTATCGGCCGCGCCCAGGAGCACGTCCTTGTCCTCGGCCACCAGCACACGGGCCATCTTGCCGATAGTGGTGGTTTTGCCCACGCCGTTCACGCCCACGACCATGATGATGCTCGGGCGGTCCGGGTGCGGGGCCGGGATGTGGTTGCGATCCATGCTTGGGTCGACCAGCTTCAGCAGCTCTTCACGCAGCATGGCCTTAACGCGCTGCGGATCGCGGCTCCCTTCGATCTTGACGCGCTCACGCAGCGCGTCGACCAGTTCCATGGTCGGTTCGGTGCCCAGATCCGCCAGCAGCAAGGTCTCTTCGATTTCGTCCCAGACGTCCTCGTCGATCTTGTCCTGGCTCAGCAGCGCCAGCAGACCCTTGGAGAAGACGTTGGTGGACTTGGTCAGGCGGGCGCGCAGACGCGCCAAACGGCCATCGACCGGCTCCGGGGTTTCCAGCAGGCTGGCCGGTTCCTCGACCGTTTCGGCCGGAACCGGGGCCGGTTCACGCAGCGTCGGCGCTAGATCCGCATCGACTTCGTCTTCGGGTTCGGCCACCGCAACCGGCGCACTGGGCTGGTCATCGGCGTCGCGTTCGCTGGTGTACGGAGTCTTTGGCTTACGGCCCTTGGCAACGAAGGCAAAGATACCAATGCCGAGCAGCGCCAAGACCGCAACAATGATAATGGGAATTAATAACTGTTCGGTCATCACTGGTAAATGGTCTCACAGACTAGACTTACCGTGGCAGTTGAGCCGCGCAACAAACAAGATAGGAAGCCACGCATCTCGTGATGACATCCGCCGCCGAAAGACAGCGCACCCGTGAACCGATCCCCCGCGAAATTCAGGTGTTGATCGTCGCCGCATTCATTATCGCCTTGGGTTTCGGTCTGATTGCCCCGATCCTGCCACAGTACGCGGTCAGTTTTGATGTAGGGGCGGCGGCCGCCAGCGTCATCGTGAGCATCTTTGCCTTCACCCGCCTGATCTTCGCCCCAGTGGCCGGTACGCTCACGGCGCGGCTGGGTGAACCCAAGGTCTACGTCTCCGGAGTGAGCCTGGTTGCGCTGTCCACCTTGTTGTGTGCCGCCGTACAGGACTACACCCAGTTGCTCATCGCTCGTGGCCTCGGCGGCTTCGGATCGACCATGTTTACCATTTCGGCCATGGCGCTGATCGCCCGGCTGGCCCCCGATAACGCCCGCGGGCGCATTTCCGGGTACTATGCCGGGGCCTTCCTGCTGGGCAATGTCACCGGCCCGGTGCTAGGAACGTTGCTGGCCCCCTTTGGCATGCGACTCCCCTTCTTGATTTACGGCATCGCGCTGATCATCGCCGCCGCCGTGGTCTATGTCATGCTGGCCCGTCGCCGTGAACCGCTACCCGAAGCCGAGGGAAGGACGACGGAGCCGGCGGCCGTCGAGGTGCTTACGACCCGTGAGGCACTCTCCTCGAGCACCTACCGAGCGGCGTTGGCCTCCGGTTTCAGTTACGGTTGGCTGGCCTTCGGCATCCGCACCTCCATGGTGCCGCTCTTTGCGCTGGCGGTCTTCGGCGAAGATCTGGGCCCGAAGGTCGCCGGCATCTCCTTGTCGGTGTTCGCGCTGGGTAACGGTGCGGCGTTGCTCTTTTCGGGTCGGCTGACCGACAGGATCGGCCGTCGCACCCCGGTGATCGTGGGCATGCTGATCCTGCTGGCCGGCATCGTGGCCATGGGATACTTCACCTCGCTCCCGTGGTTCATCGCGCTGTCGATCTTGGCCGGTTTCGGTGGCGGCATCCTCGGTCCGGCTCAGCAGGCTGCAGTAGCCGATGTTATTGGCGCCGGACGCAACGGCGGCAAAGCCTTGGCCGGTTTCCAGATGTTCACCGACCTTGGAGCGATTATTGGCCCGTTGATCGCCGGAGCCATGGCCGATGCGCTCAGTTACCAGGTGGCGCTCAGCGCCTCCGGCGCGGTTTGCCTGATCGGCGTGGTGGCTTGGCTCTTCGTACCCGCGCGTCCGGTGCCGGCGCAGAAGGTATAACGTAACGGGCCTAACGCGGGACACCGAGTCAGCCACGCTTGCCTGGGAAGATCCTGAGATTAGACTGGCCAGATAAGTCATTCGCACCTCGCCGAGGAGATCACCCATGCCCTTCCCCCCACCCCGCAGGTCTCGGGCCGTGGCGGTATTGCTTTCCGCAGCACTCTTGTGCGCCCCGCTGGCAGCGCCGGCTCAGGCCACCGGCACGGAAACACCGGACCCCGGCCATTCGCAAAACCTGCTCGAGCGCTTCGATGACCTGAATGGCTTACCCGCCAACAAGCGCGTTGACTTAGCGCGAGACGCGGCCAGCGAACTGGGCCTGGAGCACCTCGACGCACAACTTGGCCAAGGAGCTCGGCGCATCGCCGAAAATGGCGACCCGACGGTACCGACCCTCGCCGAACTGGCAGTCCTGGGACAGCAGGTGGCACAGGCGGCTCAGCAGTCGCCGCTGAGTGCTCCGGGGAACGCTGCCTCCTTCGACGAGTTACGTACGTGGCGGCCGCCCGGTGTGCTGGGCATTGACGTCTCCCGCTTTCAGGGGCAGGTGGACTGGTCCTACGCCAAGAAAAAGGGCGTGCGCTTCAGCTACGCTAAGGCCACCCAGTCGTGGCCCGATGGGCTCTACAAAGACCCTAACTTCACGCAGAACTACACCGGGGCAGCCGCAGCGGGCCTCCTGCGCGGCGCCTACCACTTCGCGCTGCCGGCCCATTCGTCCGGCGCCGCCCAGGCCAAGGAATTCCTCGCCAATGGTGGCAATTGGAGCGCCGATGGCAAGACCCTCCCACCGCTCTTGGATATTGAGTGGAACCCATACTCTGCCACCAGCTACCCGCAGGGGCGCGGCGATGTTTGCTATGGCATGACCCCTGCCCAGCTGGTTACCTGGATCAAGGACTTCGGTTCCACCATTAAGTCGGCCACCGGACGGTTGCCGATGATTTACACCGCCCAGTCGTGGTGGGATCGGTGCACCGGCGACTCCACGGCCTTCGCCTCGTGGCCGCTGCACGTCTCGCTCTACCCCACCGCCGCAGTACCTAAGAATCCGCGCGAACTGCCCGAGGGATGGAAGACCTTTAACATGTGGCAGTACACCTCAAATTCGGATCTGATCGGATCGAAACTCTACGTCGATGCCAATGTCTGGAATGGCGACCTGACCTCCCTGAAGGACTTCGCGCGCAACACTCGCTCGACGCCGTACCGGATGGTCACCGACTATCTGGGGAACGCCGATGTGTGGCCGACTCGCTTGGAGCCGGTCCGGCTCTACGGCAAGACCCTGTACGACACTCCAGTGGAAATTTCCCGGCGGATGTTCCCCTCCGGGGCGAAGACCGTGGTGATCGCCTCCGGGGAACGCTTCGAGGACGCGCTCGTTGGCTCCCCGCTGGCCACCTCGCACCAGGCACCACTTCTGCTCACCAAGAAGCATTCGGTCCCCGCGAGCCTAGCCACCGAGCTCAAGCGTTTGAAACCGAAGCAGATCATCGTCCTTGGCGGTCCGCTCACCATCGCGGATTCGACGATCAGCACGCTGAAAAACTATGGCCCGGTCACGCGCTTCTGGGGCAACACCCTCTATGACACGAGCTCGAAGATCGCCGCCCGGTGGTCGTCGTCGAAGTCCGTGTTCGTGGCGACCGGTGAGCGTTTCGAGGACGCCATGTCGCTGGCGGCCGTTGCGGCGAAGCAGAAGTCCCCGATGGTGCTGACCAAGCAGAAATCGTTGCCTGCGACCACTGCGCAGCAGTTGAAGCGGTTGAACCCCTCCACCGTGTATTTAGCCGGTGGTCCGCTGGCCATTTCGCAGGCGGCCGAACAGCAGATCCGCGCGGCGGTTCCGGGAGCCAGGGTCGTGCGCTACGGCGGACGTACGCTCTACGACACCTCGGCCCTGATCGCCACGACCTTCTGGCCCAAGGGAGCCCAGCGCCAGTTCATCGCCACCGGCGCACGCTTCCCGGACGGGCTGACCGGCGCGGTGGCCGCCGCCTATAACGGTGCGCCGATGTTGCTGACGAAGAAGAATTGCCTGCCGCCGGCCACGGCCAAGGCGCTGACCTCCATGCAGGGGTGGACCAACGTTATGCTCGGCGGCCCGCTTGTGCTCGATGAGACGGTAGCTTATCGCTCCGACGGTCAATTGAACGTCTGCTCGTAAAACGAGATGAGCGGGATGGGCTATAAGTACAATGCCCATCCCGCTCACCGCAGTTTCCTCGGATCAGCGTTTTTAGCCCACTGCCTTACGCACGTCGATACTAAGGTATCCATAGGCTGTTCGGTAGGCTCGAAGTCCGGCGTGGGTTGCCGGCGACACGGCTTCGGGGAATGCCAGACGTCGCGGCTTGCCTTTCGCGTAATCGACCTGCACGTCGCCCAGCCTCTTAAGACTTCCGAGCAACGACTCTCGTCCTAGGTCGACCTGATATACACCAGCGGTCGGGCTTTCGATACTGGTGCTGCTCTCGACACCCGCAGTGTCTCGGCAGATCACCGATACGCCCACAGGTTGCGGTCCATCGACTGGGGACGCGAACTCAAGGCTTACTGAATTGTTATCGACGCCCAGTCGTACTACTTCCGGATTCTTTGACGCAGCAACCTGCTTTTGTGCTAGTTGCTCGAGTTCAGCGAGGTCTTCAGCAACAATTGCGTGCACGGTAGGTAGCTCTTCTGGCTTAAAGAACTCTTCATACTCAGCCGGGAGAAACTCAGCAAGAAAAGCCTTGTGGCTCGTTACCCAGGCCCTCCGATTCTCCGGGCTGTAAGACAAGAATCGAGCGCCCTGATAGAAGCGCAGCCCCTTCCGACGGAAGAGCCCACTCACGAGACGAGCGGTGTACGCGGGGTCATCTCCAGTGTGGTCTCGCACAGTCTGCGCGATATGAGACAAGGACCGGACGTAGCCTGTTGGTTCAATCGCCCCGACGCTGATGTTCTGTCCATCGGCCCTCGAGCGAATCTGATAGTAGTCATAATCGGCGAGGATGCTAATACGTTTGGCGGCAACATACGCTTGCACCATTGCCATGCCATCTTCGAGCCGCACTTTGTCTTCGCGAAAACGAATACCAGCCGTTACGAGCAGTGACTTCTTGATCATTTTCTGGGGCGACAAACTAGCCAGAATAAATTCTAGCGAGGTGTCTAGTTGCGTTTTTGCGAAGAGCGATGCCTGGACGCGACGCCCACCAAGGCCAACCATTTTGGGGACCAGAACATCCACGTCGTGGGCTACAGCGTAGTCGGTCATTCGGCGAAGTGCTTGCTCCCCTAGACGATCGTCGGCATCGCAAAAGAAAATATAGCGCCCTCGAGCATTTTCGATGCCGACGTTACGTGGCTTTCCTGGCCATCCACTGTTTTCCTGATGGATGATTCGGAAATTACCGTTTCTCTTGGCATAGACATCCAGGATTTCGTTGCCGTAATCCGTGGAACCATCGTTAACCGCAATGACCTCATAACGGTCTTTGTCGAGGTCTTGAATCTCAAGGGAATTCAATAATTCGGTCAAGTACGGCATGGCGTTGTACACCGGGATTACGACAGACACCAGAATTGGCCCATCCTGTGTCACCGGTTCAGAAAGAGTGCCCACGTTTTCCTACCTTGTAGCGTTCGTGCCGCGCCATTATCCGCGAACATCCACTTGAAACTATATCCAAGTCCACTGAGTAAGTAGGTCAACCTCAGTGCGTATCAACGCGCTCCATCTTCTGGCTGATAACCGTCGAAACGCCGTCACCTTGCATGGTGACACCATAAAGCGCGTCGGCTACCTCCATGGTCTTCTTCTGGTGGGTGATCACGATCAGCTGGGAGGACTCACGAAGTTCCTCGAAGATGGTGATCAGGCGCCCTAGGTTAATGTCGTCGAGCGCAGCCTCGACCTCGTCCATCACATAGAAGGGCGAGGGACGGGCCTTGAAGATCGCCACGAGCAAGGCCACGGCGGTCAGTGAACGTTCGCCGCCGGAGAGCAGGGAGAGCCGCTTAATCTTCTTACCCGCAGGACGCGCCTCCACCTCGATACCGGTGGTGAGCATGTGTTCTGGATCGGTGAGCACGAGTTGGCCCTCGCCGCCGGGAAAGAGCCGGTCGAAGATCCGCTTGAACTGTACCGCGGTGTCCTCGTAGGCCTGGGTGAACACCATTTCCACGTGAGCATCCACGTCCTTGATGATCTGCTCCAAGTCGGCCCGTGACTTTCGCAGGTCATCCAGCTGTCCGGAGAGGTATTTGTGGCGGTCTTCAAGGGCCGCGAACTCTTCGAGGGCCAACGGGTTGACCTTGCCCAGCGCGGCCAGATCGCGTTCGGCCTTCTTCAAGCGTTTTTCCTGCTCGCTGCGGTCGAAGGGAATGGTCCCAATGAGGTTTCCGTCCTCATCCACGTCTTGGCGCAGTTCGGCCCACTTATCTTCCGGGTCCACCGAGGCTGGAATCAACCGGTCGGGACCAAAGTTCTCGATCAGGTAGTCGGGGGTATACCCCAGCTCCTCCAGGGATTTGGTCTCAAGATTCTCAATTCGTACCCGCAGTTCGGCGCGGGCCATTTCATCGCGATGCACCGCATCTTGCAGTGCGGCGAGGTCCGTGGCCAGTTTCTCGCTCTCACCCCGCTCGGAACGAAGCATTTCTTCCACGGTGCGTTTACGAGCGCTGAGCTCCTCGCGCTCGTTGCCGGCAATCCCCAGTGAGGCTTCGACAAATTCCAGGATTCTGCGCGCCTGTTCTTCGATGCGGCGCGCGGCCTCGGCTTTGGCCTTGCGTTCATTGGCCTGACGCTGGGCGCTCTCGCGGTGATGTCGTTCGGCCTGCGCGGTGCGACGCAATCCGTCGACTCGCCCGCGCAGATTGCTGACCCGCTCCTCGCTACTGCGTAATGCCAAGCGGGCTTCGAGCTCCTGCTGACGTGCCGAGGCGGCGGCATCCGCCAACGCGGCGCGGGTCGCCTCATCCACCGAATCGTCATCGTGGTCTTCCGAGGCAATTTCCATGCGCTCGGTGATCTCTTCCAGCGACTCCCGTTCGATCTCGACCTGTTCGAGTGCAGCGGCAAGCTTCGCCTCGAGCTCGCGCTTGCTGGCGGTGGCCCCGCGTAGCTTCTGGCCCAGAGTGGCGAGGTAGTTGGTGAGTTCTTCGATGCCGGCATCCGACTCACGCAGGGCACCGGCCGCCTGTTCACGCTGGGATTCCTGCTCGGCCAGTTCTGGCGCGCGCTGTGCAATACCGGCTTCAACCGACGCCAGCTCGTCCTGCACCTCGGCTAGCTCGCTCTCGGTGGCCTCAAGCAGTGCCTGCTGGGCGATCAACGACGCGTCGCTGCCCTGACCACTGATACTGGCCACGGTGTTCACGCTATGCCCGTCGAGGGTTGCGAAAGTCAGCTGCGGGTGCGCGAGCGATAGCTCGCGCGCACGGTCCGTATCTTCGACGATGTAGACCCGGCCCAGCAGTGCGTGCAGCAATCCGGCGATGCTGTCATCGCAGTTCACCACGGTGGTCGCCGCTATGGCATCGATATTCTTCTCGGAAGTATTGTGACCGTTGGCGCTACCGTGCAGCAGGTGAATATGCCGCTCGGCTTCTGCCGCGGAGCTGTCGATAATGTGCCAAGCCTCGGTGGCACCTAGGGCCACGAGTGATTCTTCGGCTCCGCGCAGCATCGCGGCGATCACTTGTTCGTAGCCTGAGCTAACCGTAATGAGTTCCCCGAGTCGGCCATGGAGCAGGTCGGGGTGTTCTTCGAGTAGTTCGGCCGAGCTGTCTTGGCGCGTGGTGGTCAGCCGCAACGCCTCGCAGCGGGCGCGGAGTCCAGATAGCCGCATGGACAGTTCGCGCTCACGCGTCACGGCTTGGCGTTGTGTCTCGGCCAACTCACGATAGCGCTCGTCCACCTGCTCGTAGGCGGCGTTGAGCTCCGGTTCGGCTTCGAGGCGTTCCTCGAGTTCGGCCTGTACCTCACCGAGCGAATGCGCGTCGGCAGCCAAATCTGCATCAAAAGTGGACAGCGTGTCGCGTAGCCGCGCAATTTCGGCGGTACTCACATCCACTCGGCTGCGCGCCGAGGCTACCTGGGCCGCAAGCCGCGCCATGCCTTCGCGTCGGTCGGCGGCGGCACGCAGCAACGCGGCCATGCGCTGCTGTTCGGCACGAGCGGCCTCTTCGGCATTGTCCTTGGCCTCGATGGCCTCGGCCAAAATCTCATGGCGGTCTTCGACCGCTTCTTCCAGCTCCGCCAATTCTTCGGCCAACCGTTCGGCTTGGGCCTCAAGCCGGTCTGGATCACGGCTGGCATCGAAATGAGTCTGCGCATCGGCCAGCAGTCGCCCGCGTTCGGCGGCCAAGGCGGCCAGCGAGCGATATCGTTCGGCGATCGTGCTCAGCTTCATCCAACTGTCATCTACCGCGGCGAGCCGCGGAGTCAGTTCCTCGAGCTGCCCGGTCAGTTCCGTCAGGCGCTTCTTCGAGTGTTCGAGTCGGCCCTCGAGTTCCTGCTGGCGCGCCTGAATTTTCGATTCATCATCAATGTCTTTGGCAAGCTTGTTATTCAGCGTCACCAGATCATCGGCTAGCAGACGAGCCCGTGCATCACGCAGGTCGATCTGGATATTTTGGGCCCGGCGTGCGATTTTCGCTTGACGGCCCAGAGGCGCTAGTTGACGGCGCACTTCGGCATTCAGGTCTTCGAGCCGGTCGAGGTTGCCCTGCATAGCTTGAAGTTTGCGGAGGGTCTTTTCCTTGCGCCGCCGATGCTTGAGCACCCCGGCTGCTTCTTCAATGAAACCGCGGCGGTCCTCGGCGGTAGCATGCAAAATCCGGTCGAGCTGACCTTGACCGACAATGACGTGCATTTCTCGGCCCAGCCCGGAATCGGACAGGAGCTCCTGAATATCCAGCAAGCGGCAGGAGGTGCCGTTAATGGCGTACTCGGACCCACCGGCTCTAAAGAGTGTGCGGGAGATGGTGACTTCGGCATAGTCAATGGGTAGTTGGCCATCGGTATTGTCGATGGTCAGCGATACATGGGCACGGCCCAGCGGCGCCCGCCCCGAAGTTCCGGCGAAGATGACATCTTCCATCTTGCCGCCGCGTAGCGTTTTGGCACCCTGCTCGCCCATAACCCACGCCAGCGCGTCCACCACGTTCGACTTACCCGAGCCATTGGGGCCGACCACGGCGGTGACTCCGGGCTCAAATTCAAAGGTCGTTGCCGAGGCAAAAGACTTAAACCCGCGGACGGTGAGTGTCTTCAGATGCACGGTCGGACGTTCCTCAGCTTTGTGTGTCGGGCATAAATGGTCGATACAGTAGGACAGGCAGTGCCCGCTCCCGTGCATCAGTCTATCGAAGGCTCCTTCGATCCGCCGGCCGGGGCACTGTGTTTTGCCTCCGGTTTGTTGGGAAAGAAGAGTAGCGATGAGTGTGCTTGCAGAAATTGATACGTGGCCTTCGACCCACGCCGTCTCGGTAGTCATCAACGGCGCCGGTGAGATCATTGATGCGCATGGCGATACAACCAAAAGCTTTGCCCTGGCCTCGGTGACCAAACCGCTGGCGGCCTATGCCTTCCTCGTCGCGTTGGAGGAAGAGGCCGTCTCCCTCGACGATCCGGCTGGTCCCGAAGGTGCGACCGTGCGACATTTATTGGCCCATACCGCCGGCTATGACTTCGACGGCACGGCCATCCGTTTCCCGGTAGGTGCCAAGCGCGGCTACTCCAACACCGGCTTCGAGGTGCTCGGAGAACACCTGCAGGCTGAAACAGGGATCAACATCGGCCAGTACGCCCAGGAGGCAGTCTTTGCACCACTTGGCATGAACGACACGCGCATCGACGGCAGCCCGGCGAAAGACGGCATCTCCACCGGCGCCGACCTCGCTCGCTTCGCGGCCGAACTTTTGAATCCACGCTTGGTGGCCGGTGAGACGCTCTCGGCGGCAACGAGCGTCCAATTTCCCGGACTCGATGGGATCCTTCCCGGTTATGGCCGCCAGTCCCCCAACGACTGGGGTCTGGGCTTCGAATTGCGTTCGAACAAATCGCCGCACTGGACCGGCAGCACACACCCGCCGCAGACCTTCGGGCACTTTGGCCAGTCCGGAACCTTCCTCTGGGTCGATCCGGTGGACCGTTTAGCCTGCGCAACCCTGACCGATTTGAATTTCGGGCCCTGGGCTGTCGAGGCGTGGGCGCCTTTTAACGATCGGGTTCTGGCTGCATACCGCAAGCAGTCGTCCTAGTCCGCCGTCGGGGCAGTATGTGTCCAAGGCGACATTCCACGGTCGCCAATAAAGAGGTGTGTCTCTCGCTCAGTAGTGTCGAGTTAGCTAGTATGTACAGATGCCGACCTTTTTGCGCCGTCCCGAAGTAACAGTTGCTGTTCCAATGTTTCAGGCCGGGGCTTATTTGGAAACCTGTCTACAAAGCATCGCCCGGCAAAGCTATGACGTGAAACGTCTCGAGGTGCTCTGCGTCGATGACGGATCTGCAGATGACACGGTCGACCTCGCCCGCAGGTTTCTAAAAGAACTCAAGCTCAAAGGCACCGTCTCGAGCCACCCCAACTCGGGTTCCCCTGCCCAGAGTCGAAATACAGCGCTCGATAATGCGCGGGGCAAGTTCATCCATTTCGTCGACGTCGATGACTACTTGGGCCCCAAGGCCATCGAGTCCATGACCACTCTGGCTACCCACGACGATGCTGACGTGATCATTGGGAGATATGAAGGTGTTGGCCGCGGCGTTCCTCGAGTACTTTTCGAAAAGACGCGCGCACGGACCGACCTGCTCGAATCGCCAGTCCTAGATTCCATGAACGTGCTAAAGATGTACCGAACTGATTACGCGCGGTCCCTTCCGTACCGTTTCAATTCAGCTCTCAGGATGGCCGAAGATCACCCGTTTGCTATGGCGAGCTATCTTTTCACGGACAGGATCGCCATCCAGGCGGACGAACCATGCTACTACTGGGTACGTCATAGTAGCGAAGCTGGGGCCGAACAACACCTAACAGGCCACACGCTGCCGGTGGATGATTTCTATGCCTATATGTATGAAGTGTTTAAAGTAATAGACGATGCGCAGTCGACGCATCCAGAGCGCGCCGCACACGCTCGTTCCAAGTACTGGAATCGCCTGTTGCACTTTGATGTCCCCATTGAGATGCGTCGCAAACGATCCACCGAAGAACGTCAACACTCGATTGACACCATCCGTCGAATATTGGATGAGAATCAAGGCTGGGAAGCCCGCGGCTTGGGGCGTAAGGCCACCGCCATGCGACATTCACTGCGAGTGAATGACCCGTCGCTCATCAAATCCGTGGCACGAATCATCTAGGACGTCGACTTGCTCAGCCCTAGGAGACCGACAAGATTCCGACCGGACCATGCCTATACTCTTGGCGTCTGACAAGGGAAATGACGATCTACTTGCACGGTGCATCCTAGATATCTGTTTGTCCCTTCACTGCTCGGCTACGATCTAGGAGCGGCTGTCAGCTCTCACGATGGCGGGTGCAGTTGGCCCCTCGCGTTTTGCCAACTCGCAAAATCCACAATGATCGTTCCGCCCGCCCATTGGAAGCGCGGAAATTTTCGTTTCTCTTGATTTATCGATCATTCTCCCATACATTAAACTCACCCGCGCCGGATCGTCGCCTGCGCCCATCGAAAGATCTCGTTTAGGAGCCTGCGGATATGGATCATTCCACACAAGAAGCTGAATCCGTGCCCGCTCGAACACCTGGGCGCACTTCGCGTGAACTGCGCCTCCGGGCTGCCATCCTCGTCTGCGCCCTGGGTATTACCGACGCCGTACTGGCCGATCAAGCTGGCGTATTCGGGGCCAAACTCTCGGCACCCGGCACACCGCCAGGCGATCAACTGTGCGCACCCGTCGGGGCCAGCGGAACAGTCATCATCGCGCAGAAGACCCTGACCAACGTAGGGACTCGCGATGCCCAGATCATTGAGGTACTCCCCGACCGGGCCAGCAACCTAGAGGTATCCGCGTGGGGTATCGGCGCGATGCAACCAGATGGCTCGGCTGACCCCGGCGTGTTTGGCGGCGCGCTGACACCCGAATCGGGTGCATCACTGTCCCCTAACACCGTTATCAAAGCAGGTGAGCAAGGCTTGATTCAAACCGAACTCCGACTTCCCGAAGGGGCCGAGCGCGGCACCACAAACAAAATGGTCGTCAAGTACACAACTAGCGGATCACCGCGCGTAAAGACGGCTTATACCTATGAGCGCGATTCACTCGTTCCGCAGGGCAGTACGTCGTGCCTGGCCGATGATGAGTCGACAGAGGACTAGTAGATATCTTGGGAACATAGTTACTACCGCTATTGACGTGACCCGCTCATCTGTAGAGCGCTCCTGAGACGGTCTTCGGTCAGAAGCCCTGCCCGGTCGTCACTGACTCTCGGTGTGCGCAAGAAAAGCCAATCCGGCACGCAAACAACACTGCGCGTCGCTTTCGTGTACTCGTCTATAGCCCTCAGCGGCCCGAGCGGCACTGATTCGCGCCGGATGCTCCCACGTGCCCGCGCGCATGGTTGGATTGAACTCGACCTTGGATCAACGATTCGAAGCAGGACAACGGAAGGGCGGACCCTCCATGGAGCACATCGCCGTCATCACCGGAGGCACCGGCGGCATGGGTCTTGCCACCGCCAAGATTCTAGGTCGGGGCCATCGCGTCATCATCGCGGATCTAGACCAGCAACGACTCGATGCCGCCACAGCCGAGTTGCGCTCCCTTGGAATTGATGCCGATTCGGCGGTTTGCGACGTCACCGACCGGACTTCGGTGGATGCCCTATTCGACCAGGCGGATACCAAGGGCCACGTGCGTGTCGTCGTGCACACCGCCGGCGTCAGCCCTCAAATGGGCGATGCGCAGTTCATCGTCCGCGTCAACGTAGTAGGTACCGTCAACATCACTCGGTCGTTCCTGCACCGTGCCGATACGGGTGATGCGCTCGTCAACGTCGCATCTATCGCAGGACATATGAGCCCCGGTTTCCTTCAGCCGAGACGAGCCTTTGCCCAAGCACTCACCGATCTGGACGCGTGCGAGCGCAAACTGGTGAAAAGCACAAAGCTCATGCCACGAAGCGCAAGACCCGGCGTTGCCTATTCACTGAGCAAGGCCTTTGTGCTCTGGTACTGCCGAGAAATGGCACAACACTTCGGAGCCCAAGGGGCACGCATTCTCTCGGTGTCGCCGGGATCTTTTAGTACTACCATGGGCCGGCTCGAGGAGAAGAGCGGCTCGGGCGAGCTCGTCGACTATTCGGCACTCAAACGTTTGGGTGACCCGGAGGAAATCGCCTCGGTTCTCGCATTCGCTGCCAGCCAGGCCCCTGGGTACTTGACCGGCACCGATATTCTGGTCGACGGCGGCACACGAGCCAATCTCGACATGAGAAGCATTATCGCCCTCGCGGCAGGACGCTGAATCGCGCGGTTTCATGGCACCTAGCCGAAATGCTCGCCAACAGCCGCTAGTAGCGACGGCCGCTGGACGTAGTTCACGTGAGACTATTGCCGCAAGGACTGAACCGCATTGAATTCGAAGATAGAACTAGCGGACGCGCCGCGGACGTGGTTGGCAGGTCGGGCAGGTGTAAGAAGAACGCCCCATAAATGGATCGCGGCGAATGACCGAGTCCAGACCGTTAGCGGCACAACGCGGGCAGGCCTTGCCTTCGCGCCCGTAGGCGTTCAGTGACCGTGAGAAGTAGCCGCTGGCCCCGTTGACATTTACGTACAGCGAGTCGAAGCTCGTTCCTCCGGCCTCCAAGGCACGCCGCATCACGTCGATCAGCGCCTCGTTGAGCCGGGCCACTTCATTGCGGCGGATGGTGGCGGTATTCCGCAGACCGGAGAGCTTGGCTTGCCACAGGGCCTCGTCGGCGTAGATGTTGCCCACGCCGGCAATCAATTCTTGATCGAGTAGCGCCCGTTTGAGATGGGTGGTGCGTCGACGAAGCGCCCGATACAACTGCTCGTCATCGCGATGCGGATCGAGCACATCCCGGGAGATATGGGACGCTGCCTGCGGGATGAGTGGATGCTCACTACCTTGCCCGCCGGGAAGTGCGTCGGCAGTGGGCACCAAGGGTGAGAGGAACATGCCGCCAAAGATGCGCTGGTCGATGAAGCGCAATTCATCCGGCATCCCGGCGCGCTGCTCCAGACCGAAACGCACCTTCAGGTGTTTTTCATCCGGGGCGGTACGTTCTTCGACCAGTAATTGCCCACTCATGCCCAGATGAGCAACGAGGGCCGCCGAGACTTCCAGCCCGGAGAGTTCCAGCCAGAGAAATTTGCCGCGGCGCACCACCCCGGAGACGGTGCAACCGCGGAGGGTCTCTTCAAAGTCGCTCACACCATCGATATGGCGCCGCACCGACCGCGGGTCGCGGACCGTCACCGTTTCAAGGGTGCGGCCCTTGACCCACTTATCGAGACCGGCGCGCACCACTTCAACTTCGGGAAGTTCGGGCATACAGAGTTAGGCCTCGGGGTGGGTTTCGCCGGGGTGTAGAAGCTGCCAGGTTGCCCGGGCCGCTTCCTGCTCGGCTTCCTTCTTGGAGGCACCACGGCCAGAACCGTAGTTCTGCTCCCCCACGGTAAGCACCGCGGTGTAGGTGCGGTTATGGTCTGGTCCGTCGCCGGTGACCACATAGGACATCTCGCCAAGCTTCTTGGCGGCTACTTCTTCTTGGATGACCGTTTTCCAGTCCGTCCACGCACCGATGAGCCGATGGTCATCGAGTAGCGGCGCAATGAAGGACAGCACGAAGTCACGCGCCCGATCCATACCGTGGTTCATGTAGACGGCGCCGATGAGCGCCTCCATGGTGTCGGCCAGGATCGAGGCCTTGTCGGCACCGTTGGACTGTTGCTCTCCACGGCCTAGGTAGATGTGCTCACCGACCCCAAGGTCGCGAGCCACAAGGGCCAATGCGCGCATGGAAACAATCGCGGCGCGGCGTTTGGCCAGATCACCCTCGGGCAGGTCCGGGAAACGCTGATAGAGGTATTCGGCCACACAGAAACCCAAAATGGAGTCGCCGAGAAATTCTAGGCGCTCATTGGTGGGCACGCCGCCATTTTCGAAGGCGTAGGACCGATGGGTTAAAGCAAGACGAAGCGTCTCAGGGTCAATGCTGACCCCGAGACGCTTCGTAAGTTCTTCACTCGAAGACATGTCTTAGACGTCTGCGACCTTGCGACCCTTGTACTCAAGGAACAGCTCGGTACCGGCCGAGTCGGTGACGACCTTAGCCTGGTGCGGCAGGCTGTAGGTTACGCGACCGTTTTCAACGGTCTTCACCAGGTTCGGTGCGGTAGCCTTCCACTGAGAACGGCGGGCACGAGTATTCGCACGGGACATCTTCCGCTTTGGAACAGCCACGACTACTTCTCTTCTCTCTTGTCTGACGTTTTACTGGTTGTCGCATCCTCTGCGACAAAGTCGGCCAGCTGCGCAAGCGCTGCCCAACGGGGATCTAGGACCTCGTGGAAATGCTCAGGGTCCTCATTCAAGTCTTTTCCGCATTCGCTGCAGAGACCTAAACAATCCTCCCGGCACACTGGCTGGAACGGCAGGGCGGTAACCACCGCGTTCCTCAACACCGGCTCGACGTCGATAAAATCGTCCACGACCCAGTACTGGTCCGCCTCATCGTCATCTTCGAATTCAGCGCTGCCCTCATAGTAGAAGAGCTCCTGAATATCAGCCTCGTAGTCGTATTCGATGGGGGTTAGGCATCGGCCACATTCGCCTGCGATTTCCACCGCGGCGGTGCCTGATACCAGAATCCCCTCATGTACGGCTTCGAAGCGAAGATCTAAGTCAACCTCAGATCCTCCACGAACACCGATGAGCGCGTTGCCCACATGTGCGGGTGCCGGAACCTGTTCAACCAGAGTCTTCATGGAGCCAGGCGAACGCCCGAGCTCCTTGGTCGTGAAAACCAAAGGCGACGTGCGATCAAGCTCGCCGTGCGGCGACCGATCAGTACGCTTCTCGCTGATGACAACTCCTATTGAACATAGACCGACATTTCATATTATCCCGAGATGGGCCAACTTCCCAAAACTTACCCTGTGAGCTCGGTCCCGTTGCGGTCAGGTCATCATCTCGGCCGCGTGGCCTGGGTGCGACTCACGCCTCGCTGAAATGAACCAGCCCCGGAACGCCTGCCCCGCTAAACTTTAATCTACGCATTGTCCATCGCGGAAAGGTCTTCCCGCTTGAATCTGCTCTCAGCCTCCCAAACTCTTTGGGATTTCGTACAGAATCGGCTCAGGAGCCGGAGTGCCCATCGGCGCATTCTTGAGCAACCCGGACAGTTCTCATCTGTACCTACCGGTGAGGGCACTTACCGGACCGCATTGTACTTCGCAGATGACATGCTCAATGCCTACCAAGCCCGACAGTGGTACGAACCGCTGCGTGAAGTGTCGGAACACTTCCCGATCGTTGTAATTACGCGCAACGCCGAGACGAGCGTACAACTGCAGCGCGAATGCCCGCTCCCCATATACTTCGCGAAAACCATCACAGACATCGAGCGACTTATCGATTCTCAACGAATCGACATGGTCTTCTACGTCAATCAAAACATTCGAAACTTTCAGATGTTGCGCTTTAACCGGCCAGCGCACGTATTCATCTCGCATGGCGAAAGCGAGAAAGCATACATGTGGTCCAATCAGCTCAATGCCTACGACTACGTATTTTCCGCCGGAGAGGCCGCTAAAGAGCGACTTGCAACTCACCTGCGGCGCTTCAATGTCGACACGCAGTGCAAGCTCATCGGTCGGCCACAGATCGACGTCGCTTATTCGGCGCCAATTTCGCTGAATAAGGAATATCCCACCGTTCTTTATGCGCCCACGTGGGAAGGAGATCGTCCTTCTATGAGCTACGGATCGGTAGCCAGCCATGGCGTGGAGTTGGTGACTGCACTCATCGCTTCGGGGCGCTACAACGTCATTGTGCGACCGCACCCTCGTAGCGGTGTTAATAGCGCCAATTATGCCAAGGCGCTCGATCGTATAAGTGAGACTCTGGCTGCCTCAAGTACCGAACAGTCGCCCACTTACTATTTCGACCAAAGCCCGCAATGGGGGTGGCAGTGGGCCATGTCAGACATGTGTGTCACTGATATCTCGGCGGCCGCATACGACTTTATGTCGACTGGGAAGCCCCTGGTGATCACGACCCCAGCCAGCGGGCTGGCCACCGTGCATGATTCACCGGCGCTCACTCGCGTCCCAGCGCTGGCAAGCTCAGAGTCTTCGGGCATCGTGCCTCTTGTCGATCGGATGCTCGCCACCCCGGACAGCGACTACAAAGATCTGGTTAAGCACTACTTCGGCGACACGAGTTCCGGGGCTAGTATGCGACGATTCATCGACGCTGCGCTAGAAGTCATGCAAGAAGTCACCGAATCATCTCAAATGGACTAGCAACATCCTCAGTCAGCTACATGCACAATGGCTCCGTCACCCCATGGGGTGACGGAGCCATTGTGCATGGTGAGGCTAGCTCGTGGTTGCTACCTGGCCCCACACGAGCGTCTCGAATTGCGCGAGCGCTTTTGCCTGATAGGCGGCCGGGTCAAATTGTTTCGGCGCCTGGTAACCGTCAAGGTACTCTTGCATACCATCGATCAACCCCTGCACCGAATTTTCTACAAGCATCCCATAGCCGTCCACAAGAACGCTGTGCGAGCCAACGACATCGGTTGAGATCGCCGGCAAGCCCAGCATAAGCGCTTCAATCATTGCCAATCCTTGGCCCTCGTAGTCCGAGGAAAAGACGAAGCAATCGGCGCTACGCAAGGTCGGAAATGGGTTGGACAATAATCCGGTAATCACAACTTTGCCCTCCAGCCCGTGCCGCGTGATCTCTTCCTCAAGAACACTGCGTAGCGGGCCATCGCCGATCAATAGTAGGCGAGTTCGAGGATCTTGCTCATGCACGGCCATGAATGCCTTCAACAGCTTCGATTGCCCCTTCTCGGGGGAAAGTCGCGCCATATTGGCGAACACGGTCAAATCATCACCGTCGAAACGGTGCACCGGGTCTTCGAGTTCCGCCCATCGCCCAGGTTTCTCAATATCAAGCAGGTTCTCCGACACAGTGAATAAAGAGCTATCGATATCAAATCGTTCGCCAAGTTGCTTCTGGTTGAGTTCACCAACACTGTCGGTCACTGAGATCAACGCGTCAAAGTGGCGATAGGTAGCAAAAAGTCCCGGCATCGTACCAAAACGCAATAGCCATTCACCCACCATGTCATTGTGCAGGTAAATACCCGTCTTGGCCGCATGGCTGTGTGCGGCTGAAAATAGAGACGCCCAGAAGCGGGAATAGCCCTCAAAGTCAATTGCCATATCGAATTGCACCAGGCCGAAGCTGCGGTGCATTTCACGGCGCATGGTTGAGAGGTGCATTCGCTCAGCTTCCGGCGAGTCGAAACCACGATTTGCGTGGTAGGAGTCCGAAACCCAACGCTCCTCGGCCGACATGATGGTCGCCCCGGCTCGAGGCAAGATGCGTACATGGTCAGGTAGCGACTGCAGAATCTCTAAAGAACCCGCATTCCGAGCCACCGCATTCATGTCGACGGCCACGGCCACCAAATATTTCTCTGGGTCCAGCGCGCCGATCAGATTCGTAAAGGCGGTTGCGATGCCGTTGGGCTTGAACGGGCCCTGATAAAACAGCAACTTGGTGCGCGTGTCCGCCAAGGGTTCTAACACATGTTGTTGGTCCCCAAAGAAGAAGAAGTCTAGGACTCGACCCGTTGCGGCGCCATCCTCCATGGGAGCAAAGTCCTGCACATTTTTCTCAAGGTTGCGGTGATCATCACCCGGATGGCGCTCCAGCACGCGTGCAATTTCCGCGGCCACGTCATCAATATCGGATAACACCTCGCCCGGCCAGGTCTCAGGCGCGAAGTACAATCCGCGCGCTGCTTCGTACTCCGCAAAATCTGGCGTATAGAAAATAATCGGCTTACGGCGCGGCAGGAAGTCATAGAATATCGACGAATAATCGGTGATCAGCACGTCAACGACGGCTAAAAGCTCATTGGTGTCGATCGATGAAGGGACGACGGTGGCGTCGAGCTCAGCATCCCCGATCAGTTGCTCCGCAAAACGATGAGCGCGGAAAAGCAACTTATGCGAACCGTCGGCCATGCGTTGCACGTCAGAAATCAAACTGTCCACGTCAAAGGAACTCTCTCCCAACTGGCCGCGCCAGGTTGGCGCAAAGAGCACAATCTTCTCGGAGGTTGTTGGCGACAGGCCAAGTTCGCTAAGAATCTGTGCACGACGCAAGGGACTGAGGTTGATCATGGAATCGACACGAGGGCTACCAGTTAGTGCCACCTGAGCGGGAAACAATCCCTCAAGATCATGATCGGTAGACAGGGTCTTGAGCGTGTGCAGGTTCGGCACCATCAGATGGGTCGTCTGCATGAAATTGCGCTGAACATTGCGGTGCTCCGCTACGCCTTCCTTGACGAGCTTCCCCATGAACTTCAGAGGTGTACCATGCCACGTATTCAGGACTTGTTGACCCTCCCGGCGTGCAAAATAGGTCGGGAAGGTAGCGTTATTCACTAGGTATTTTGCCGTACCTAGAAGCTTGATGTAGCGATCCGAATGCTGTTTAACTATGGCTACATCAGGGTCGTCGCTGAGCTGTTCGGGCACCGTCTCTAAGTCATTGAACACCCAGGCAAACCGGAATTCAGCGAAGCGCTCGTCAGCACGCATGGCCTTATATAGTGCGTAAGGGTGGCAGTGAACGTTCTTACCGTGCGAAGACTCGAACAATACGAGTTTTTCATCCAGCGGTAATACTTCACGCCCGTGAATCGCCAGTGCCCCGCGTCGACGTCCAGTGCCCTTGAGAGCCTTGCCCAACCCGGCTACCGAAATCTCGGTGAACAATAACATTCCCAGGTAATAGCTGCATGCCTGCTCGATTCGTCCGGCACGAGCAAAAGCGCGACCGGCCCGGCCTTGCCAGGCACGTTCGGTTGATGAGGCATGCCATAAGGCATCAGCATAAGCCTCCGCCGCGCCAAGCCAGTCTGCCCGCTCTTCAAGAGCAAGGGCGGCGCGCAGATGCTCATTGGCTCGAATTCCGGCGCCCTTGGATTCCTTGAGGCGAGCATCAAGATAACCCCAAGAACTCGCGGCTCGCTCATAGGTATCCGCCGCTTCGGCATATCGGCCGAGCTCATGCAGTGCATGAGCTCGGCGGAAGTGAAGAACCGGCAGATCCACGTTAAGATCATCTTCTAAAATCGGTTCGATCCCTGCGAGGCTATCTGCGGCCGGCGCGTAATCTTCGTTTCGAATTTGCGCTCGCGCGCGTGCATAACCGGCACGAACCCGTTCTTCATCCGTAGTGGCTGCATCCTGAGCAGCGGCAAAATAGTCTGCTGCACGCCCGAGTTTGAACAGCCGGGCCGCCACCTCACCGGCATAGTAATTAACCAGCCATGGATCCGCGAGATCAGATTTTGCCAACGTAGCGTCGTAGGCCTCAAGCGCCAGAGCCCAGCGATTCGAATTTTGGTGAAGTCGACCCACTCCACACAATTGCACCTTTTCATCGCTACTAACTAGGACCGCCTTGGCGTAGGCCTGATCGGCTTCTTCATGAAGCTTCAGCTCCATGCAGGACAAGCCGAGCCCGTACCAGGCTCGGACCGAGTCCGGGTCGAGCGTGGCTGCCTTGGCAAAGTACTCACGGGCCAGTTCAAAACGAGTCATGAAGCTTGCTGCCTCGGCCGTACGCAGCATCCACAGGGCATCGTGTGCGTGCAATGCCTCGTGCTCAACCCTCACGTCTAACTCCCGCCACCGTTGACCGATGGACAAAAGGAAATCTGCCAGCACAGCGCTAGCCGCTGGATCATTAGGGAATTGCGATACGAGCTGATCGAGGATGGAAGTGGCCATCTCGGGCTGTCCTGCTGCTCGGGCGGCCTTTGCATAACTCACGCGCCACTTAAAGTTTTCCGGTCGCAGGGAGCACACCTCGGCGAATAGTTCTAAGGCCTCATCGAGTCGCTTCAGTCGGCGGAGGGTCAGCGCTCGGGTATAGATCCATCCTGGCTGATTCGGATCGGCAGCAAGGGCTGCTTCAATGCTCTCTAGAGCTTCGTTGTACCGTTTGCACTTGTACTGGCTGAATCCAAGTCGAAATTGGACGTTGGGCGTCCGATCAATATGTGCGTTACGAACGGTTTGGTAATACATGGTGCTGACGCGTGCACGGCCGAGTCGTTCGATGCGCCGTCCGAGGGCAAGCACCACACGGGTTCGGAATCTATTCACCTTGGTCCTTCGCGTAATCCATTATCTTCTCGTTCAATTCTCGCATCCAATTTTCGACCAGCTAAGTCGCAGGAGCCTCGTGGTGTGCCTCAACAACCTACTGCAATGTCATTCAGCGTGCGTCGCCGAAGAATCGGTCAACGACGCGCCGGGACGCGTGCCCATCGTCATAGGGAGCAAAACGTGCCACGAATTCTTCCCGGTCGACCCCTGCCAGTGGTTCCCCGGCGAGCGCCTTGCCCACGCACTGCCACAGCTCGGTTTCGCTCTGCACCACCGGTCCGGGTAGATCCTTGTCGTAGTCGAGGTAGAAACCGCGCAGGTTATCGCGGTAGTTGACGAGGTCGTACGCGTAGAAAATGATCGGTCGCTTCAGGATCGAATAGTCAAAGAACACCGAGGAATAGTCGGTCACCAGGACGTCCGCGGCCAAGTAAAGCTCTTGGATGTCCGGGTAGGCCGAAACATCGATGACCCGCTCGGCTAGTTCCTCGGGAATGCTGATCGCATTGGCCACCAGCACGTGCATGCGTAGCAGCAGCACGGTGTCGCGACCGAATCGTTCATTGAATTGAGCTAGGTCGAAGGGAAGCTCAAAACGGAAACGTCCCTTGCCGTTACCGGCATCGTCACGGAAGGTTGGCGCATAGAGCACAGTACGCACTTCGGGGGCCAGTCCCAGCGATTCCCGTACGCGCCGTTCATGTTCTTCGGCCTGCTCGGACATGAGGATGTCGTTACGCGGGTAACCAAGCTCGACCGCTTCGCCGGTATACGCGTAGGAAGAACGCATGGCGTCGGTGGCGTAGGGACTAGGCGAAATCAGGTGGCTCCACTGAGAAGTTGCCTGTAGGACGCGTTGCACATACCCCTCGTCCCGGCCGTGGATTTCCTCAATGTCCAGCAGCATGTGCTTCAACGGGGTTCCATGCCAAGTTTGCAGGAAGATCCCGTTTTTCCGTCGACGCAGGTAGTAGGGCATGCTCTGGTTGGATACCCAGTATTTGGCCTTGGCCAGGTACCAGTAGTACTCGGGCGAGAGCCGTTTCACGACGCGAGTATTCGGGTCGGTGAAGCGGTGGCTTCCCGAATAGATCCATACCTTGGTACGGGTGTCCCCACGACGGACTAGTTCCTCATAGATATACCGTGGCGAGTCACCGTATTGCTTACCGAGGCCGGATTCGAAAACGATAATATTTTCGTCCGCCTTGGTTGCTTGTACCGCTCGGAACATCGCGCGCATGGCCGTGTAGTAGTACTTGTGCTTCCGGAAGCGGCGCATCAGCTTCTCCGGAAGTTCGGCTCGCCAAGTATCGTCACCGGAGGTTCGCAGTGAGGCAGCCTCGATCTCCGCGACCACGCGTTCGGCATTGTGACGGTCCCGGTGCTTCATGAACACATCGGCTCGGCGCACGTACTCCTCTTCCATGCTCCGGCCACGCTCGAGGGTGTCTTGTAGATCTCCCAGGAGGTGCTCGGCGTCAAAGGCGATGCGGCCGGGTAGTTCGGCGTCGAGGTCAAGGTGCGATCCGTTACGGCCGAGGAAACGGGCACGGTCGAATTGGTAGTAGTGCACGGGTTTGTGCAGGAAGCTAAAGTCGAAAGCCACCGAGGAGTAGTCGGTGATCATGATGCCTGCTTGCTTGATCAGCTGCTGAACATCGACCTCACCTTGGACAATCAGGCGTGCCGGGGCATCGGCGAAGTGGTCACGGAAATGCTGCATATTCGGATGCAGGCTAAACACGATTTCAAGGTCATGGTCCCGGGCCAATTCGGCCAACTGCGGTGAGGATAGGAGCTCTCGCCAGCGTTGCAAATAATCGGATTCGAGGAAGGCCTCCTCCGTTTGCAACCAGTCTCGCCAGGTCGGAATGATCAGTAGCATTTTGGAGTGCAACGGGGTCTGGCCGTCCAATAGCGCGTCGAACCGCGGCAAGCCGGTTACCTTAACCTCCGACTCCGGGTATTGGAAGTCGTTGACGATGTACTGTTTTTCGCGATCCGAGGACACGCAGAACAAGTCTGTGGCGAAGCCAGGGGAATTCTTCCCGTAGTTCGGCACCATCCATTTGGTGCCCATCACTCCATGCTGTAGAAACACGCGGGTGGCGCGGCTACGGGCCGAGAAGGCGGAGTACCGGGTCGGGTAGAGGAAGTCGGCGTGGTGGGTGCCGATGATTCGCGTGGCACGCAGCGCCAGTTCGAAGTGTTCCTTAGATCCGTGGAAGACCACGTGATCTAGGTTCTCGAAGTTACGCAGGTCTGGCGACTGCCGATCGATAACGTAATAGGCCTCGATATCTGGTCGGTGGCTGCGCAGGTAGCGGAATAGATGCAGCCCGTTGTCTTGGGCCTTGTACGGCAGTTCGCCCACGAGCCACACCGGCTCCTCGCCGGGTTGAAGTGCCGGGAAGGTACGCGCCGTGGATTCTTCAAGGACCGTGTAAGCGTCGGCGTCAAAGACTTCAAGCAGTAGCGACGTCGCCTTGGCTTTGAACGTATAGTACGGCGAAATAACCAGTGTCTGGTCGCCCTCCGTCACCGAGCCGCCAGCCGTCGTTGAGCGCACCAGATAGGGGGTGCGCGAGATCCGCCAACGTAGCGGTTCGTTCAGGGTCGCCCCTTCGACCTCCAGGTAAAGATCGAAGTTGTCGCCCGAATCGATGGTGGACCAGTCCACCGCTCTAA
The DNA here is from genome assembly GCF_048457885.1 of Glutamicibacter endophyticus. Lineage (NCBI taxonomy): Bacteria > Bacillati > Actinomycetota > Actinomycetes > Micrococcales > Micrococcaceae > Glutamicibacter > Glutamicibacter endophyticus. The sequence continues at coordinate 1,582,520 of NZ_CP174200.1, read as the reverse complement.
AGTCGAAGTCAAGCGACCACTTATAGAGGTTTAAACCAAAGCGTCGGGCAGAGAGTTCGGGGCTGAAGTGCAACTCGGTCGCAGCCACGAATTCTTCAGCGGATTTGCGTCCGCGAATGATCAACCGGGCACCGCTAAGCACATCGCTTTTGGCATCCAACTCGCCGGATAAATGCAATACGCCGTTGGTGACGGAGATGGCATCGGTACGAATGCGGTGTTTGTGCCCCAGCGGACGATTCACTGCGATAGCAATCTCAAATTGCTTGTTCACATACATGGCCACCGAACCGGAGTCGCTGACTAGTTCGCTTAGTTCTCCGATGTGTGTGGACTCGAAACGGCCCAGAATTCGGTGCACAATGACATGTTCCGGAACCTCGGCATCGTCCGATTCCAGTAGCTCGGTGAGTTCATTTCGTCGCAGTAGCGGCCCGTCGGCTTCGAGTTGCACCCACGCGATACCACGCGGTAGGTCCCGGGCAGGAGCCGTGAAGCGAAGCGCAAGGCGCACTGTACCGGAGGCATGGCGCGGATCTACCTCATCGTTCGACGCCTCGTCAGTCGCCTCGTCTTCATCGGAGACTTCGGGACTCTCTAGCTCATCGGATACCCGCTCGCGATAATCCGCCCAAGCAAACAGCAGTGGGTCAGCATACAACTGCGCCGTGACTTGATGATGCTCGCCACTCTCGGTGCTCAATGCGGGTATCTCGGTAACAATGTGGCGTCCGTGGAGTACGCTGACGGCAGCGACCGGGTGACCCACTGTAGCCCGTAGGTCGTATCCCAGCTCGTGCTGAGAAATGTTTAGCGTGTAGTAGCCCCGGTAGTACCGGTAGTTGCGCTTCTCCAGCCGGTTGTTGTTGCGCCGTTCAACGAGCTTCTGCACGCCGGTGCGCACACTGTGCTTGAGGTTTTCCACGTGACCGATCCTGTTCAACTACTTATTACTGATCTTTTGCATCTTCGGCCGAAACTTATCGTTCAAAGGATGAAGGCACGGGATACATCCCGTGCAATACCTGCTGCAGAACTTTGCGCAATAGTTCACCCTCACGAGGTTGTCGCACTTCGTTGATGCAGAACATATCCGGTGCTGATGTGCGCCAAAGCCTCAGACATTGCAAGAGGAAGTCATCGGCACCGATATCCAGATAGGAGTAATCCACGTCGGTGGGGAACCCCAATCCCATCCGCGCCGCGACCTGGTGAGCGAGGGATGAGGGAATCGAAATATCGTCGGGGTGTCGGAAACGATGTGCGGCAGTAGCCTCGATGTCATCGGCAAATTCTTCGGCGATTTTCTGCAGCACGGTGCGGCGCTGCGGATGCGCCACATGTTTAAACTTGCGCGAGGTCGTTCGCTCGTATCTAGTAGCCACCAGTTCTCGATTGTTCGCTGCGGCGGCATTGACCGGTAGGTCGCGTTCTTCGGCCTGGGTGAAGTGGGTGTTGGTTAATGCGTACTTCGTTTGTCCCGCCGGCCCAAAAAAGAGATTTGGGTGTAGGGGACGCCCGAAGAACACATCGTCATTGACGTATAGGAAGTGTTCACTCAGTCCGTCGATCCTCGAGAGTTGCGACTCGATGGCATGTGAATTGAAGGTCGGCAAACACTGTTCCGGCGAGGCGAAAATATCCCTGTGATCAATCACTTCCAGTCGCGGGTGGGCGTCAACCAACCACTCTGGACGCTGCCCCGCGGTGACGAGATAGACCTTATTGACCCATGGCAGATGTGATTCTAGCGAACGTAGGGAATAACGCAGTTCGTCCCGCGATTCGAAGCGCCCGGGATCGACCGAACTGTCGTTGACAACTCCCATGGCCCCAGCGACGGCCCGATGATAGTTGGCCTGCCAGTGGGGGTCGGAAGAATCCACCCAGGTATAGACCGCATCAATCGTGCCAACGAAGTCTTGCGCGTCGGCGCTAGGTTGCAATTGACCGGGACGAACCTGCCAAATGGCGCCGAGCCCCGCCCGTTGCGCGCTACGGGATCCATTCTTGGCGCTGTCCCCCACCGAATACACGGCCTCGGCCGCATAGGAATCCACCCCGGAGAGTCGGTGAATCTCATAGCCATTAGCGCGAAAGCTATCGGCTAGTACCGGCCAGTCCGCCGCACCGACGAGTGATCGTTCACTGTTGGGATCATCGACCCAATCTATCGATAGGTCATCGGCGAGACGTCGAGTCTGCCGACGGTTCTGCTCTTGGAGTGTGCGGATCGTCGTATCGCCCTCGGCGATGATTCGGTCCGTATACCGTTGCAGTGCGTGAAGCAATGCGCCCCGTGGGATGCTGCGTCCCACTGCACCTCTCCAGCCTGCAAACATGGGACATGGCTCCTCTCCATTGGGGTGTATCGGTTAGCTAAGTTCCTTGACGATCTGGCTCAGAGTATCCAACGTGCTCTTGAGCGATTCAACATGGCGTTCATCGAATTCGCTGAGCACTCGCTTCATCTCGGTCGTCGAGATGCCTGCGGTGCGTTCTAGGTAGACGACCTCGACCTCATCACTCAGATCATCGAACTTGCCACGCCAGTCCTCGCCGATCCCGAAGACTTTGGCATCATACTTCTTGATGTCTAGACGCTTCTGTTCCCAATTCTCTTCCGGGATGACCTCGTCCACATAGCGGATAGCCCGTACGATCTCGGCTCGTTGTTCGAACGGAACGACCGGCTTCTTGCCCTTGATGGCGTTGAACTCATCGGTGGAGACGCCAACGATCAACCGGTCACCCTTTTCGCTCAATCTCTTGAGGATGTTCAGGTGCCCGATGTGAAAAAGATCGAAGGTACCGTAGGTGAGAACTGTTTTCGTCATGTTTACCTCTATGCCATCTCGGATCGGAAAGATAGGAAACTGGGGATCGCTATCCTTAGTTTCGCAGATTAAAGAATGGGTGGACGACCGGCCACGGTCATTCGAAGAATTGTTGACCATTTAATTTTCTGGCGCGGCTCGCGATACCACGGACTCCCACTCCATCCCGCCTTCCACCCGGCGAGGTATTGTGCGACTGCGGAGCGATTGGCCCGTAGACGCAGACACTCGATGAGCAACCAACTCGTCGGATAGATCCAGCGAAAGGGTGCCGGTAGGTTACGCCGGGCTAACCACACACGGTTTCTGGCGTTAAGTCGGTAAAATTCATCGTGGCGTCGCGGATCGACTACGGGGTGACCGATGCGCATATCTCCGGCATACCAAACATAGTGCCCGGTGTCCCAAATTCGCCACGCCAGTTCGATACCTTCATGGGCGTACCAAAAGCCCCCGGCCCAACCGCCAGTCTGTTGGAAGAGGTCCGTGGTGGTAACCAGACAGGTTTCCCCCACGTGGAAGACCTTGCTGGGTACCTCCGCGGTGCGCTTATTCAGACGTGGAATCCAGCGTGTAGGGTCATCATCGCGTTGCGGATCGGTGATGCGTGGTTGAAGGAGCCCCAACCCCGGATGATCCTTGAACCGTTGAATGGCTTCGGCCAAAAAGTCTCGGTCTAGGAACCACGAATCGTCGTCGAGGAAACACAGGTATTCTCCGCGCACCACCGCAGCACCAGCATTACGTCCCGCAGGGATGCCCAAGTTCTCCGGCAGGTGATGCGTGCGCACACCGGCAGGTACCCCCGTAGGGTTCCACCCATTCCCGACCACGACGGCATCGATACTGACGCCCTGCTGGTCGAGAAGTGATTCGAGAGCTCGGTTCAACTCCTCGGGCCGCGTCCCCATGGTCAGCACCACGACACCGATGGTCGGTAAGTCGCTGCGGTTGTTTGATGACGAATTCGAGTTCATACACGACACCTACTTCAACCGGGATGAGGCCATCGAGGACAAGAAGTGCCCGAGGTTTACAAGTACGGTGGCCGGTAGCAGGATCCAGATCATCCATTTTTCACCGAGCCCCGGCTCACCCAGAATGGCGGAGATGATAGAGCAGGCCAGAATCAGCAGGCTCAGCTCGACGGCATGCAGCAGCCGGTGGAACGGCAAGAATCGGGCAAGACGGCGCGCCTTGCCGATAAGTGACGTGTTCGATACCGCCCTGGCCTCGGCCGTATCGGGCAGCTTGCCAAGGCCTGCCATCCCACGGGCCGCATGCACCATCAGCGACTGTGAACGGTTCAGAACCAACAGCACGGCGAGGCACGCCGACATGAACAGCGTGGGCCAAGCTTGCTCAAGGGTGCCCGGATTTGCCGAGAGTTCCCGGAAAACGCGATAGCCCAGAGCGATGGGGATCAGAGCCTCGGTGGTGTGGTGTCCCACCATGTCTATAAATATCCCCTTGGGCGACTGGGTCCCACGCCAACGGGCCACCTCACCATCCGAGCAGTCAAAGTACAGCTGCAGCTGTGAGAGCACCACCGCAAGTAGCGGGCCCCAAATCCCGGGGATGAGCAGCGCAACCGACATGCACCAGCCGGATAAGATCATTAGCCCCGTGACACCGTTTGCGGAGATACGGGTACGCACCAGTATGGCGGTGAGGTAAATGGAAATGTGGCGTAGGTAGAGTTCGGCCGTCCAGTGTTCGGCGTTCCGTCGGCTACGGACTTCCGGTGGTTGGCAGATAGCACGCAGTTGTTCAAGCGTGGGTTTAGTTGGACGTGCCTCGGTCATTTCACCCGTCCCTTATCTAAGGTTCCTGCGGCGCCACGGGCCCGCCCCTTCACATAACCCATTGCCCAAGGCAAATGGATGGCCGGGAACACGGCCCCGGTCAACAGTTTTTCCTTGAAGCTCGGAGCGTTGGACCGGACTCCTGCCACTAGGCATGCTGCGGCGTAGCTAACCGGCACGGCCATGGCCAGCCCGAGGGCACCACGCACTACGGCCGGCGCTTGATCGAGGAATGGGTACGCTACGGCTGAAACCACGCCGGCTCCTAAACCAAGCACAAGTAACGGCGGAAGGTCGTGACGCAATGATTTGCCCTCCGGGAAACGGCGGGCGATCTCGCCACGCCAGGTTCCCGAAGCATAGGACTGTGCTGTCAGCGCCTTGAAGTTGCTTCGCGGGTAGTACCCAACCTTGAGTTCCGGATCAAACCAGACCTTGAAACCTGCGCTTCGAATCCGCAGGCACAGCTCCCAGTCTTGGGCACGCCACAATGACTCGTCATAATAACCAACGAGATCAAAGATCTCCCGGCGGAAGATCCCCAGGTAAGCAGACTCCGCTTCTCCTTCGGGGGCACCTGAATGATAGGCAGGACCGCCGAAACCGAACTTCGAATGGTAGGCCGCCGCGATGGCACGTTGCACCGGAGTTCTACCGCGGGCGTCCATCAGTCCGCCCACATCATGCGCGCCGACGCGCTCAAGAGTTTCGACCCCACGCTGGGTGTAGTCGGTGGGCAGTTCGCTGTGCGCATCCACTCGGATGATCACCGGATGACGGGAAGCTTTAATCGCCAGGTTCAAAGCGCTCGGGGTACGGCCTACCGGATTGTCTACGAGCGTGATGCGCTCATCGGACTCAGCGAGTTGCTCAGCAACGTCGTTCGTCTCATCGGTGCTGGGGCCAAGTGCGAGAACCAGTTCTTTGTCCCCGGCGTAATCCTGGGCAAGAATCGAACGAACCGCTTCGGCGAGGTAGTCGGCCTCGTTCAGTACTGGCATAACGTAGGAAACGCCGGGTGTTTGCTGCATTCTCTATTTCTTAAATTTCTCGTAGGCCTTGATCACGGTGTCGGGGTCGCCATCCATCTTCTGGACGCCCTTCTCGATCCAGATCACTCGATTACACGTTTGTCGAATCGAATTCATCGAGTGGGACACCAAGAAAACGGTACCCGCGTTTTCTCTGATTTCCCTGATTTTTGCCTCACTGCGCTTTCTGAATTTCGCGTCACCCACGGCCAGCGCCTCATCGACGATCAGAATGTCATGCTGTTTCGAAGCCGCAATCGCAAATTTTAGGCGGGCACCCATACCCGAGGAATAGGTGCGCATGGGCAGGTCAATGAAGTCCTGAAGTTCGGCGAACTTCGTGATCTCTTCGCGCATGTTTTCGACCTGTTGTCGGTTATAGCCGAGGGCCAAACCGCCGAGGGTGATGTTCTTGTCACCGGAGAGATCAGGGATCAGCGCGGCACCGACACCCAACAGGCTAGGTCGCGAAGTTGCGTAGACTGCACCGTCAGCTGGCGGCGTTAGCCCGGTGATCGCCTTGAGCAAGGTCGATTTACCCGAGCCGTTCGAGCCAATGATGCCGATCGATTCGTTCTCGTAAGCAACGAACGAAATACCCTTCAAGGCGTGCACGGTTCGTAAACCACGCACCTTGGACTGGAGCAGCCGCCGTGCTCCGGCGTTTCCGACCGCTTTACCGCTCGAATAGACCTGATATTTCACATGCAGGTCGTCAACGATCACAACCGGCTGCCGGTTGGGATCAATCTCGAGTGTTGATTCTTTTTTCTCTGGCGCCGGTACTACGTCTATAAACGACGTGTCGTCAGAGAACACCGGTTCCGGTTCGTACTCCGGGTGCAGGTCGGGATTGATCAGATCATCAAAATTAATTGGCACGGCCGTAACGCTCCTCTGCCTTCCAGAAGTACAGGAGACCAACCACGAGGGTGCAAACCGCCCAGACCGCCACGACCCACCACGCCGAAGGGTCGTATGGTGAGTTGTTCATTATCAGTCCACGCGCAATCGTAAGTGTCTGATATAGAGGGTGATAGTCAAAGACGGTCACCATCCACGGCCAGTGGCTCAGTAGACGCTCGGCACTAAAGAGCACACCAGAGGTATAGAACAGGATTCGGCCAACGAGCGGCAGAATATTGGTGAAGTCTCGAACATGCACCGTAATGCGGGCACATATTAATGCAACGCCCATGTTGAAGACTGCGAACAAAGCGATCAACGGAATGATCATGAACCACGACCACTTCGGAGTTGTCCCGAGGATCATCGCATAGATAAACATGACCGCGACCATTGGCATTAAAGTCAGAAAATTCTGCGTTACCTGCGCCACGGGTAGGGTCAGTCGCGGGAACGAGAGCGACTGCACTAGTGCCGTATTACCCGTAATGGACTTTGCCCCACCGTTCATGGATGAGGTGAAGAATTCGAAGAGAAAGACGCCGATCACCACGAACACAGGGAAATCATGCGGCTTGCTATCGCCCTGGAGCACACCAAAGATGAATCCGTACATCAGCGCATTCAGGGTGGGCTTCAGTACAACCCAAACCATGCCCAGACGGTTGCGCTGGTTCTGCGACTGCACGCGAGCCTTGGCAAGTTCATATATGAACTCGCGACGCTCCCACGTCTGCTTCAGATAATTACCGAGTGTGGGTCGTGCACCGACACGGTGCAGGCCTCTACTCTCGGCCTCCTCTGCAATTGTCATACGTGAATTTGTCCTCTTATCGACTGCTCGCTACTGCGGGTATTCGCAAGCACAGATGTTCAAAGTCTAATAGATCGAGGTGGCACGACTGCTTATGCGCGCCGCAAACACTTCGATTCGTCACCCAGTACGCGACGAACGTCACTCGGCTGGCGGATGCGCCTTCAAATACTCATCCATGGTGTCGGTCTGCAACGCTTCGGAAATCTGTGCGACCGCTAGTTCGCTGGCTAATTCAATGGACTGCCCGTCTGGCGAGGTTGAACTACCGGCGGTTGGAATCGTGAACATGGCCATATGCTCTGGATCGACCGCTGAGAGTTGCTGTCCCAGCCCGACCAAAGTGGCAGCATCGAAATCCTCGTCAAGTGTCAGATATGGCGCCACCTTGTCGACAATTTCATAGAGCTTGACCGGATTCGTCAACGTCTCACGGGATAGCAACTGGCTCGCTGCGCTTGCTATGAACTTTCGCTGGTTCTTCACACGTTGGTAGTCACCGTCAATGAATGACTTGCGTTCACGCACGAAACGTAGCGCCCGGTCACCTTCGAGCGTGATCTCACCTTCAGGGTAGAAATAGTCCGTGTCGTTGGCCGTGAAAGCAATCTCATTATCGACTTTAATGCCGCCGAGGGCCGTCGAAAGTTCGCGGAAGCCTTCGAAGTCAATCATCGCGACGTGATCGATTTTGGTATCGAACATTCCCTCTAGCGTCTGCATCAAGAGCGGGACACCGCCGAAGGAAATCGCGGAGTTCAACTTGTTCATCCCGTGCCCGGGAATCTCAACCCAAAGATCTCGAACCACTGACATGACGTAAACCTGGCTACGATCCTCCGGAATATGCACCAGCATCATCGAGTCGCTTCGTTGACCGGCAGGACCCTTGAGAGAGTCCGCGCCGTTGTCGGCCTCGTCGCTATGATCGACGCCGAGCATGAGGATGTTCATGGACCCATCATCCGGATCCTTCACGGGGCGATTCTCTTGTTGTTCCTTGGAGAAATCCAAGGCTACGGTGTTCGACTTGCGACTGAAATTGCTACTTAGAGACCAGACGTAAGCCCCAGCCGCCACACCTGCGATCAATACGACCGCGACAACCGACAGAATGATGGACCGAACACGACGCTTACGTTTGCGTTCGGCCCCAAACTGTGCACTACGCGAGGTGAAGACCTCGGTATTTTGATTATTCAAGTTGTTCCCCAATACCTGACGCACGCACACGTGCGCCGCCGGCCAATCTACGTGAGCTTGGCTGGTGATTACTACCCGGGTGCAGGTCCGTTCACCAGGAGCTCCGGGTGAGCGGACCTGACGCTGTCCTAGTCGAGAGTCTTTGCGTACTCCTTGACCCAGGTTTTGAAGTCTTCCCCAAGATCTTCATGTTCCGCAGCTAGCACCACGTTAGCCTGCAGGTAGCTGAGCTTGTCACCGGTATCGTATCGGCGCCCACGGAAAACCACGGCGTGCACTCCAGCGCCCTCGCCTTCGGCGGAGGCTAGCTCTTCAAGTGCATCGGTGAGCTGGATTTCGTTACCGCGCCCTGGCTTCGTCTTCTGGAGTACGTCGAAGACGCGCGGATGCAGAAGGTAGCGACCGATAATCGCGAGGTTACTCGGTGCTTCCTCGATGCTGGGCTTCTCGACTAGGTGATTGATTTTGACAAAGTCCTCACCCTCAACAGTCGAAACATCTGCACAGCCGTAAGCACTAATCTGCTGCGGGTCAACTTCCATCAGTGCGATCACCGAACCGCCGGTTTTCGCCTGAACATCAATCATGATGGTGAGTAGCTCATCACGAGCATCGATGAGGTCATCACCGAGCAGAACGGCGAAGGGTTCGTTACCTACGTGCTGTTTGGCACACAACACCGCGTGGCCAAGGCCCTTAGGGTCCCCCTGACGCACATAGTGAATATCCCCTAGGCCGGTAGCTTCGCGCACCAACGAAAGCTTCTTCTCGTCTCCCTTAGCTTCGAGAGCCATCTCGAGACCGGGCACGCGATCGAAGTGATCTTCTAGGGCACGCTTGCTCCGGCCGGTGATCATCAGAACGTCATTCAGGCCAGCGTTTACCGCTTCCGATACCACGTACTGAATCGCGGGCCTATCCACCACAGGCAACATCTCTTTGGGCATTGCCTTGGTGGCAGGGAGGAAGCGCGTACCCAGACCCGCCGCCGGGATTACCGCTTTGGTCATGCGCTTTGCAGATGCCATACGTGTAAAACCAACCGTTCAAATGTAGGGGACAATTAATATGATTTTAGGTCATTGACGTTCCATGCCAGCACCTAATGAGCTTTCGATTGCCTTACTTCAACAATCGGCGCAGGACCGCCCTCGGGAAATATTCATCGACATCGCCGCCCAAGGACTGGACCTCCTTCAATAGTGAAGACGATAAATGAGTAAACCGAGTGTCAGCTTGGAGGAAGACCGTTTCGACTCCGGTTAGATGGCGATTCATCGTAGCCATTGGGATCTCGTAGGCGTAATCGACGGTGCTACGTAGCCCCTTTACAATGGCCTCAGCGCCCTGATCTTTGCAGAAATCGGCCAGTAAACCCTGGCCCATGGGCATGGCCACGACTCCTCGCAACCCACCTACCGTTTCTGTGACCATGGCCACACGTTCGTCTTCGCTGAAGCGGTACTTTTTGGAATGATTCGTCGAAACGGCCACAATCACCTCATCAAAGAGGCTCGCCGCTCGAGCAATAATCTCAAGATGGCCGTTGTGGATAGGGTCAAAAGATCCTGGGCATACAGCTCTACGCATATGGCGAATCTACCAAGAAGTGAGCGTCAATCCCGGTTTACGACGTCGATCGTTTCGGCTGTGCCCAACTGGCCATATTCGCCCCGCCTTCGTTTTCGCACCCATAATGGATACATGACGCATAGCCCTGCTCCCTGGTATCGCGCCGCAATTGGCGCCAATCTGCTCAATGCTGCGGGTCAGCTCGGCGGAACGATCTTCGAAGAAATCACCACTCTGGCCACGGCACATCAGGCGGTGAACCTCGGCCAAGGATTCCCCGATACCGAAGGACCGGCAGAAATCCGCAAAATCGCGGTACAAGCTATCGAACAGGGCGCCAACCAGTACGCACCAGGTTCTGGGATCGTCCCGCTACGCGAAGCAATCGCGACCCACCAACACCGTTTTTACGGCTACGCGCTCGACCCGGCTACTGAAGTGGTGGTCACCACCGGCGCAACCGAGGCCATTGCTGCCTCGATCCTCGCCTTCGTCGAACCAGGCGATGAGGTTGTCACCTTCGAACCGTATTATGACTCCTACGGCGCCATGATTTCCCTAGCAGGCGGCATTCACCGGACAGTGTCGTTACGTTATCCCAGCTTCACACCCGACCTCGATGAACTTCGTGCCGCAGTCTCGGATCGCACCCGGCTGATCGTGCTGAACAATCCACATAATCCGACCGGTGCCGTCTTTGACCGTGAAGTTCTTGAACTACTAGTTGAACTGGCGCATCGCCACGACTGCGTCATCGTGTCCGATGAGGTTTATGAGCATCTCACCTTCGGCGTCGGCCATATTCCCATCGCCACCCTTCCAGGCGGTTTCGAACGCACCGTAACTATTTCCTCGGCAGGCAAGTCCTTTTCCTTCACCGGCTGGAAGGTCGGCTGGGCCACCGGCCCGGCGAAGCTCATCGAGGCGGTACGAACGGTCAAGCAATTCTTGAGCTATTCCTCGGGCCCCGCGTTTCAACCGGCGGTCGCTCAGGCTCTGGCCCTGCCAGACACTTTTTATACGCAGTTCGCCAACCAGTTGGGACAACGCTGTGAAGAGTTGGCTACCGGCCTTCAAGCCGCGGGCTTAGATGTCATTCGGCCTCGCGGCACGTACTTCCTTGTGGCCGATGTCGCCGAACTAGGATTTAGCGATGCCCAAGACTTGGCGCGGCGTCTGCCTCAAGAGGTCGGTGTCGCCGCGATTCCACTCTCCGTATTTGTCCATGAAGAGAACCGTGGCACCTACCGGTCGCTGTTGCGATTTGCTTTCTGCAAGCGCCAAGACGTTATCGCCGAAGCGGTGCACCGGTTACAGCGTTTACCACAGCTGGTGACGCACTCATGAGCGTTTCACCGCCAAAACGATGGCTTTCCTTTGTACAGAAGCATGCCACCATCGAAGAAGATATCTATGTGGCGGGCGCTAGGATCCTATCCATCGGTGGTGCGGAGCAATCCCACGTGAACCTGCGCCATCCAGAGGAAGTTTTCTACGAGTACCTCGCGCGTATTGCGAATCAAATACGTGTTTTGCGTGGGCAACGCAGTGGCTTGAAGTTCTTACATCTGGGAGCTGGCGCGCTGACGTTAGCGCGGTGGGCGAGTGTGAGTTTGAGCGATTCAACGCATGTGGTCGTCGATATTGAACGCGAACTGGTCGATTTCGTCATGCGTTACATGCCCCTACCTGCCGGGGCTGCCGTGCACAGCATCACGGCCGACGCCCGTGAGGTACTCCACGAACAGCTGGCTTCGGAAAAATTCGACGTCATTATCGTGGATATCTTCAGTGGGCCCGAGGCACCCGAACACCTTACAGTTCGGGAATATTACCGCGAATTGGGGCAGAGCCTGACCCCGGATGGGTTGCTCTTTGTGAATATCGGAGATGATCCGCCACTACATTTCACCGATCGACAGGTTGCCGCAGCGCGTAGCATCTTTGATTTCGTGATGCTTTCCTCTACCCCGGATATGTTTACCCGCCGTTACCCGGGCAACCTTGTCTTGATGGGCACGAACACGAGACCCGCGCCCGAGCTCATCGAGCTATGCGAACAGTCCGGGCCTTTCCCATCCGAGATCAGGCACTCAGTTAGTTTGGACCGGTTCGGCAAACCATAGTTGGGTTTCCCCATACTTCTTACTGGTGATCAGTTCCAGTCCCGCTGGCCAGTTAGGTTCGGGCGATCGGCTTGAACGTTCCACCACGATGGTGGCCTCATGCTCCGCGACGCGAAGCACCCGTTCGAGTGTCGCATTCAGCTCGGCTTCACCCAAGGGGTAAGGCGGATCGAGGAAGAACACGTCAAAGGTGCGCTTGGGGGTACCGGCATGCTCGTCGAAACAGGAATCAAGTACACTGTCCACCGATCCGCGCTGCACGCTGACCGTGGTTGCACGTAGTACGGAATTCACGAGCCCAGCATTCTGTTGGCACACGGCGATCGCCTTCGGTGCCTTCTCAACGAGCACCACACTGCGCGCACCCCGGCTAGCCGCTTCCAGGCCGAGAGCGCCCGATCCCGCATAGAGGTCGAGCACCCGCGCTTGGGCCAGCACATCCCAGCTTTCCAGCTTGGAAAATAGCGCTTCCTTGACCCGATCCGTGGTGGGTCGGGTTGCATCTCCGGGGACGGACTTGAGCACAGTTCCCCCAGCGACGCCGGCGACAATTCGACTCACTACGTAACTCCTCGTATGTATTGGTGCGGTTGTACCTTCACGGCCCGCTTAGTTCTTGTCTAGGTAGGCTCTGGTGGCCTCGTCCAACCACGTGTCCACGGCAACGCGTAGCAACGGGTACCGTTGCGGCCAACGACGCTCGCTGGCCAACAAACCCACGTCCGCGCGGGCGCGCTCGATCAATTCACGGTCTCTGAGCACGCTGAGTTCACGCAGTGCTGACTGCGAGCCCGACTGTTGGACACCAAGAATGTTGCCCTCTCGGCGCTCGGCGAGGTCCGCCTCGGCTAGTTCGAACCCGTCCACGGTCGACTCGATGGCACGCAGCCGGGTCACCGAGGGGTGATCGGCGTCCAGCCAAGTAGTGAGCAGGCAGGTACCGGGCAGTCCGCCACGACCCACACGACCGCGTAGCTGATGCAACTGGGAGATACCGAAGCGTTCCGCGTCCATGATCACCATCAAGGTGGCATTATGAACATCGACGCCGACCTCAATCACGGTGGTAGAGATCAAGACATCGATGTCTCCGGCGGCAAACTCGTCCATGACTTCCTGCTTGTCGGTACCGCCAAGTTGCGAATGCAGTACATCAATCGTTACCCCGGTGAATTGTTCCATCGACGTCATCAGCCCGTACATGGATTCAACGCTCATTGGTTCGCCCGCCGAAGTTTCCGGCAGCTCCACGAGAGCGGCCTGTTCCCCGTTAGTTTCCGAAATGCGCGGACAGACGACATAGACCTGATGGCCCTTCGTCACTTCCTCACGAACCAGTGAAAACAGGCGGTCGCGATAGGCCGGTAATTGCATCGGCACGATGTGCGTACGAATGGGGGCGCGACCACCAGGCAATTGCCGAATGGTGGAGACCTCGAGGTCGCCGAATACCGTCATTGCCACCGTACGTGGAATGGGCGTAGCGGTCATGACGAGGGTATGTGGAGTAGCCTGCCCGTTCTTTGCACGAAGGGCGTCTCGTTGTTCAACGCCGAACCGATGCTGTTCATCAATGACGACCAAGCCAAGGTCGGCAAAATTCACATGTTCGCTGAGCAAAGCGTGAGTGCCAATGATTAGCCCGGTTTGGCCGCTGGCGATGCCCAGCAGGGCCTCGCGTCGCTGCGCGGTCTTGGCTGAACCCGTCAATAGGGCCACACCGGTGCCCTCCCCTTCGCCGAACAGCCCCGGGTCGGCCAACGGTCCAAGCATCCGGCGAATCGTTTCGAAGTGCTGGGCGGCAAGGACCTCAGTGGGTGCCAGTAGGGCCGCTTGTCCCCCGGCATCAATCACCTGAAGGATGGCCCGCAAGGCCACCAACGTTTTGCCGGAACCGACTTCGCCCTGCAAAAGCCGGTGCATGGGACGATTCAAACTGAGATCGGCGGAGATTTCTTCGCCTACACGCCGCTGGTCGTCGGTGAGCGTAAAGGGCAGACGTTGGTCAAACTTGCTGGCAAGCTCCCCCGTCACGGGTCGGCGCGCGGTGGCCGGCTGGGTACTCAGTAAGCGGCTTCGCTCGGCCAACGACAGTTGAAGGAGAAATGCCTCCTCAAAGGCAAACCGCTGCCGAGCTCGGTAAGCCTGCGGCAATTCTCGCGGCATGTGACGATCCCGGAACGCGGTGAAGCGTCTGGGGTATCCGTGAGAAGTTAACAGTTCCGCGGGTAGAGGTTCAGGAACATCGGACTCGTCCAAGCGTTCAAAGAGTAATTGCACGAAGTCGCGAATCTTCTTGCTGGGCATCTTAGCCGTGGCCGGGTAGATCGGGATGGGACGCGGTTCAGCGTCCTCGGGGTCCTCAAGAATCGCATAATCGGGCTGGCTTAGCTGAAGATGATCTTGATACCAGCCGACCTTGCCCGAGAACATCGCCACAGTGTCCGGCCGTAAATCATTGCGCGCCTGATAGCCATTGAAAAAAGTCATCCGCAGTTCGTCGCCGGCGTAGGAAAGTTCGTCGCTGACGGTGACCTCCACAATGAACCCGCGCCGCGAGTGCATTTGGCGCTGAGACACGTTCAGCACACGAGCCACGATGGTGACATGTTCACCCAGCGGAAGGTCGGAAATCTTGGTCAATTCACCAACATCGACGTAACGCCGCGGAAAATGACCCAGTAGATCGGCAACCGTCTGGTAACCGAACGCTTTTTCTAGTTCTCGGGCGTTCCGAGTACCGAGCATCGCGTCCAGATCTTGCCCGAGCGCTGAGAGCGGCTCAGCTGGCATCGTGATGGCACAGATCGGTTACGGAAATATTTACCGGATCCCCCTGAGCACGAATGAGCTCGAGAGCCTGCTCCGAATCGGGCACATGTACGTGAATACGCCATCGATAGACTTCTTCGGAGACCTCATTGACCGGTGAGAGGATCACCGAGTCCCCAACACTGTCGAGCTGTCCTCGCAGTGTGGCCGCTTTAAGCGCATCCAGGGTGATGGTGCACATCACCTCAACACCCTCATCGCCTTCGGCGTTCAAGTGCACATGGGACGCCTGTACCCCGTAGCCATGAAAAGCATCATAGCCATGCAGATCGGCCTCGGTACCGCGGACCGCCGCACGCAGTTCGTCAATCATGAGCAGCATGCCCACGGCCCCGGCATCCACGACGCCGGCCTCACTCAAACTCGGCAGTTCGTTCTGTGTCCCGTGTACGGCGATCTTGCCGGCCTGCGAGATCTGAGTGAGCAGCGTATCAACGGCTGCTTTGCTATCCGGATCCTGTTTCAGGTGAGTGAGGTTCGTAGTCGCTGCTAAAGCTGCAGCGTTGATCACCGAAAGCATGGTGCCCTCAACCGGCTCGCTCAGCGCCGACCAGGAGCGAACCTTGGCACGTTCAAGGCCTAACGCCAGTAACGCGGCGGTCAATCGTTCTTGCCCACGCAGTGGCTCGGACAAGCCGCTGAGGAAAACCGCCAGCAATGTGCCGGAGTTGCCCCTGGCGGATTCCATGGCGGCACGCGCCGCGACCTCAAGGAATCCGCCCAGGTCTTCGGTCTGTAATTCGCTGACCGCATCGTGACCGGCACGCACGGTGAGATACAGGTTACTTCCGGTGTCTCCATCAGCGACGGGAAAGACATTGATGGCGTTTAGCCGGTCGGAATGATTCGCCAAGCTCTCAACGCTGCGTGTCAACCACGTATGGAGGGCACGCACGGATGTATCGAGTTTGAGAGTCATTGGCGAAACAGTCCTTTGGTCAGTGCCTAGCGCGTCAGGTCGGTGGAATCCACAAACTCCTGCATTTTATCCTGTTGCAGCGCTTCACCGAACTTTTCAATCACGGCCATGTCTGGAACCACGATCGACTGCTTGCCATCCGGCGAACGTCCCGGACCCTTATTAGGCAGGGTGAAGAACTCCATGTCACCCGGGCGCACGCCAGTCATCTGCGATGCCATCGATGCAATAGCGCCGGCGTTGAGCGACTCATCGACGGCGATGTACGGTGCGAACTCATTGACCACGTTGGAGATGGTCACCGGATTGCTCAGGGTTTCTTTGGACATGATCTGTCCCAGCATCGCCCGTACGAACAGCTGCTGGTTCTTCACACGCTGGTAGTCGCTACCTGGGAAGGACTTACGCTCGCGGACAAAGGCTAGCGCCTGTTCCCCATCGAGGGTCTGCTCACCCTTCGGGAAGTACATCCCGTTGGTAATCGACTGGCGGAAGGCGATCGGGTTGTTGACAGTAACCCCGCCCAGCGCATTGGTCAGTCCCTTGAAACCTTCGAAATCAATGGAGGCAACATGGTCGATGCGCACGCCAAAGAGGTTTTCGAGGGTTTCCACAGCCTTGGGCACGCCGCCGCTGGCAAAGGCGCGGTTGATCTTCGCGGTGCCTACTCCCGGAATGTCCAACCATGTGTCACGCATGATGGAGGTGACATACACGTTGGAATGGTCCTTGGGGATATGCACGAGCATCATGGTGTCCGAACGTCCACCATTGGGGAGCTCGCCAAACTCACCTTCTTCTTCATCGCCGTCGCGAGTGGCACGGGTGTCACTACCGAGCAACAGGATGTTCTTGGCACCCTTGGACTCTTCCTTGACTTCCGGACGGGTTTCTTCGGCGGGGAAAACCTCGGCGATTTTCTGCGTTTTAGTGTCAAAGGTGCGCCCGATGTAAAACACATAGGCGGCGGCAGCCAATGCAGCAACTAATACGAAGGCAATGACGCCAATAATGACCGCTTTGCCCTTGCCCTTCTTCTTAGGATTACGAGGGCGAGTTTCGGTCGAACCAAACTCATCGAGAGACATATGCTACCTTTCACACTTTGAGCTCAACTCATCTTATCGGCACCAACGAGCGGTACGCTGTAAAAGTGTCCGATTTCAACTTGAAGCGTTCATCATCACGCAATTTCACCCATGGAATTCACAAATCTAGGAAAACCCTGGGTACCGTGCTTGCGGGCTCGATCCTGCTCAGCGGGTGTGCTCCTATTGCCTCGGTCGAACCAGCGGCTGATGCCGCGAACCCACTATGCGCCGAGATGATGGTGGTTATGCCGCAGTTCATCGATGAATATGAGCGGCGTACCACGAATTCGCAGGCTACCTCGGCTTGGGGAGACCCGGCCAAAGTAATCTTGCGCTGCGGTGTGCCGGTACCGCCTCCGACTACGGATCCGTGTGTCACCGTCAACGGGGTGGATTGGATTGCACGCGAAGGCGACGACGGAGTGTGGACTCTGACCACCTATGGACGCACCCCTGCGACCGAGGTAGTGCTGAATCCACAAGAGATTCCTTCAAGCACGGTGTTGGCGACCTTAACAGATGCCGCCGCTAAGATTCCGGCGCAGAAAAAGTGCCTGTCGGTGGACAAAGACGTGGAGCTGAAGAACTAAGCGACCTATACAAAGAAGGGACCAGGCGGCACAGTTCATTGCACTGTGCCCACCCGATCCCTTACTTGTGCGCTTTAGCGTAGCCCGGTCTTCCGTTCCAGAGACAGTTCGATCAGTTCCTGGATCAGCTCGGGGTAGGGAACCCCGGTTTTAGCCCACATTTGGGGGTACATGCTCGAGGGGGTGAACCCGGGCATGGTGTTGATTTCGTTGATGATCCACTGCCCTTGTGGCGTGAAGAAGAAGTCCACACGGGACAGTCCTTCGCCGTCGATGGCGTCGAAAGCACGCACCGCAAGCTCTCGAACCTCGTCGATGGCCGTTTCACTCAATTCCGCCGGGCACGAAACGTGGGCCGCAGCCCCATCGACATACTTCGCTTCGAAATCATAGAAACTATGCTCCGAGTCCGTCATCGCAATTTCGCCCGGGTAAGAGGCACGCGAAGGTTGTGTGCCACGCCCGCCGAGGACTCCGCACTCAATTTCTCGGCCGGTTATCCCCTGCTCCACGATGACCTTCGGGTCTTCGGCGCGGGCAATTTCGATCGCCGCGCGCAAGCCTTCAGCCGAGTCGACCTTGCTAATCCCGACCGAGGAGCCCGCGCGAGCAGGCTTCACGAAGAGCGGGAACTGCAAGGCAGCACACCGCTGCAGGCATTCGTCGCTATTTTGAGCCCACTGCTTGGCCGTAATAACCTCGTACGGGCCGACGGCGAACCCGGCGCTTTCGAAGATAATCTTCATGAAGTGCTTGTCCATGCCGATCGCACTGGCAGCGATCCCAGAACCTACGTAGGGCACCCCGTTGAGTTCAAAGAATCCTTGGATTGTTCCATCTTCACCAAAGGGACCGTGCAATAGCGGGAACACGGCATCAATGGTGTGCAAGTTCTCGACTTTAGAGTCTGCCAGGGTACGCAGTACCACTGCATCATTTTCACGGACCAGCTGTACCGGAGTGGTGACGGAGGAAATTTCCGGTAGTTTTCCACCGGTCAAGGTCCAGTCCTGAGCGTCGGCCTCGATCAAGGTCCAATCCCCACTACGGGTGATACCGACGGGGACAACATCGAAACGCTGCCGGTCGATGGCCTTTAGTACACCGGCGGCCGTCACGCAGGAGACCGAATGTTCGGAAGACTGCCCTCCGAAGAGGATCAGGATACGCGGCTTAGTCTCAGTCATCTAGTTGGATTCCCCTTCTGATTTCAGCTCGCGTGACAGCAAACGAGCCGCCATGTTTTCGACGCTCAGGCTGCCTTCAAGGACCATCACCACGGCCTCGGTAATAGGCATCTCTACCGAATGTGTTCGCGACAGGTCTAGGACGGCTCGAGCAGATTTGATGCCTTCGGCGGTTTGCGACATACGATCATTGACCTCGTTCAAGAACAGGCCCTGACCGAGCAAGCGTCCCGCGGTATTGTTGCGCGAAAGCGAGGAGGAGCACGTCGCCACCAGGTCACCGAGCCCCGACAGACCCGACAGTGTTTCAAGGCGCCCTCCGAGGGCCAACACCAGGCGGGTCGTCTCCGCGAGCCCGCGGGTAATCACGGTAGATTTGGTGTTATCCCCCATGCCCATGCCATCGCACATGCCCACGGCAAGGGCGACAATATTTTTCACGATGCCGCCAAGTTCAACACCGAGAACATCATCGTTGGTGTAGGGGCGGAAATACGGAGCGGAGCACAGCTGAGCGATCCAGCTGGCGGTTTCTTCATCGCTACAAGCAACTACGGAGGCAGTCGGCTGCTCGCGGGCAATTTCCATGGCGAGGTTCGGTCCCGAGAGCACGGCGATGCGATCCGCCGGTAGCTCGGTGACTTCGGTAATGACCTCGCTCATGCGCAGGTCGGTGCCGCGTTCGAGGCCCTTCATCAGGGAGAGAAGGACGACGTTGGGCTCTAAGAATTCAGCAAAGCGTCCCAGTTCCTCACGAAGCGACTGGGCAGGGATCGCGAGCACGACGAGGTCCGCGCCTTGCAACACCTCGGGTGCTGAAGACGAGGCGCTGATGTTCTGCGGAAGTTTGGTCTCCCGGAGGTAGCGAGAGTTCGTATGCCGGGTATTGATCTCTTCCGCAGCGTCATCACGGCGGGCCCAAATATGCACCGGAATTTCGTGCTGTCGTACCGCATCG
Source organism: Glutamicibacter endophyticus (assembly GCF_048457885.1). Lineage (NCBI taxonomy): Bacteria > Bacillati > Actinomycetota > Actinomycetes > Micrococcales > Micrococcaceae > Glutamicibacter > Glutamicibacter endophyticus. Next base: position 1,562,649 of record NZ_CP174200.1, on the reverse strand, counting down.
GCCAAAACCTTGGCGAAGGTGGTACCCCAACTTCCGGCACCCATGACTGCAATCTTTCGTGGCAGAGGTAGGCTCACGGCTCGTCCTTTGTTCAGTAGTGGCTATTGGTCGGCGGAAGGTCCGGACTCGAAGCTACGTCCAGTGCTCGCTTGCCCATGGGCTGCCGGATCCCAGCGTTCGGCCGGGGGTTCTTCCCCGCGTTGTTCGGCTTGGATCGCGGTGATGGCGTCCATAATACGATCGGTGGCTTCTTGGAGCACCTTTCGAGTCCTCGGACCACCGCGCAGGTCATCGAGCTGCACCTCGGGTCCAACGGTGACATTCACCCGCTTGCGCGGGAAGAGGAACATCTTCTTCGAATAACGCGGCAGGAGATCTTGGTCGCCCCAATGCGACACCGGAACTACCGGTGCGCCGGTTTGCAGCGCCAAGCGAGCCGCTCCGGTCTTACCCACCATCGGCCACAGGTTCGGGTCACGGGTCAGCGTGCCCTCAGGGTAAATGATGATCACGCCGCCAGCGTCGAGGACCTCTTTGGCTGCCTGCAACGAGCGCGCAGCACCCGAGGAACTGCGGGCCACTGGAACTTGGCCAGAGGTTTTCATCACCCAGCCGAGTACCGGTGGCTTGAACAGTGACTCCTTAGCCATCCAGCGTGGAATGTGACCGTTGGAGTAGACCGCATGGCCAACGACGAGAGGGTCAATCTCCGTCAGATGATTCGGGCAGAGGATAAAACCACCGGAGGGGAACTTGTCAAAGCCCTTCCAGGTGTGACCGATGAGTACGTTCATAATAGGACGGACAATTCCGGCCATGACCGAAAACAGCACGCGGGTCTTGCGAGGCTCGCGTGATTTCGCAGTGGGTGACATTACCGCTCGTTTCCCTTAAGCGCTCAGTTCGATGTTGGCGCCGAGGGCGGCCAACTTCTCCGTGAAGTGCTCATAACCACGGTTAATGATTTCAATCCCGGTGACCTTGCTGGTGCCCTCGGCGGCCAGGGCCGCAATCAGATGCGAGAATCCGCCACGCAGATCGGGAACATCAATGTCGGCACCCTTGAGCTTGGCGGGGCCTACCACCACGGCCGAATGCTTGAAGTTGCGCTGTCCGAAGCGGCAGGGGTTGGACCCAAGGCAATCGGTGTGGACCTGAACGGTGGATCCCATGCGCACGAGAGCATCGGTGAATCCGAAACGGTTCTCATAAACGGTTTCGTGAACGATGGAAACACCGTTGGCCTGGGTCAAGGCAACGACCAGGGGCTGCTGCCAGTCGGTCATGAACCCGGGGTGTACGTCGGTTTCGAGCACCAGCGGGTTTAGCTCTCCCCCGGGGTGGTAGAAGCGGATGCCGTTGGTCTTCACTTCGAACTCGCCACCGATCTGTCGGTAGACGTGCAGGAAGGCGGTCAGGTCACGCTGCTGCGCATCCTGGACGAAAATGTCGCCCTTGGTAACCAGCGCAGCCGAAGCCCACGAGGCGGCCTCGTTCCGGTCCGGCAGTGCCTTGTGGTCGTAACCGGTGAGCTTATCGACACCCTGGATGCGAATGATGCGGTCACGGTGCACGGAGATGATCGCGCCCATTTTTTGCAGCAACGAAATCAGGTCGAGAATTTCCGGTTCGATGGCTGCGTTGCGCACCTCGGTAACGCCCTTGGCGCGTACGGCCGAAAGTAGAACCTGTTCGGTGGTTCCCACCGACGGGTACTGCAGTTCCAGCTTGGCGCCGCGCAGGCCGTTCGGGGCGAGTAGGCGGATACCGGTATCGTCCTTGATCACGGTGGCGCCGAATTCGCGCAACACCTCAAGGTGGAAGTCAATGGGCCTATCGCCAATGCGGCAACCACCCAGATCGGGAATGAACGCTTCACCGATGGAATGGATCAGTGGGCCGCAGAGCAAGATTGGGATACGCGAGTCACCAGCGTGAGCGTCGATAGCCTGGTTTGAAGCCGTCTTAGCGTTCACCGGGTCCATGGTCAGATCCCCCGAGTCGGGATCTTGGGTCACGGAGACACCGTGCAGTTCGAGCAAGCTACGAACAACGGCAACATCCTTAATTTCCGGCACATTGCGCAACACCGAAGGACTGTTGCCCAGCAGGGCTGCCACCATAGCCTTCGGAACCAAATTCTTGGCCCCACCGACTCGTACAGTGCCTACCAGCGGCACGCCGCCATGGATCGTCAGGATCTTACCCATGAATGAAAACCTCATCACGTAGTTCGTTTGAGCTTGCCTAGCCCCGATGACGGGCAAATGACGCAAGACTAAGTAAGTCTACCGTCCGGGACCAACAGCCCCCGCACCGGAAGTGGCGTGGCGTCATTTTGTGAGCAGCCTTTCAGCAAACCGATGCCATACGGACTGCGCCGAGCATCGTTGCTTAAAAAGCGCAACGCACCGTGACCCAGTGGTTATTCCACCCGTAAGGTCTCGGTGCGTTGCTAGTGGCGCGCTATGCGGTTTTCGCTGGCAGTGTCTTCGGTTTGAAACTTGGACGCTGCGATTCATAGGCATCAATGGCATCTTCGTGCTGCAGGGTCAGTCCAATATCGTCCAAACCCTCCATCAGACGCCACCGTGTGTAGTCGTCGATTTGGAACGGCGCGGAAATCGAGCCGCACTGCACGGTGCGCGATTCGAGGTCCACGGTGATCTGAGTTCCTGGATTGTTCTCCAGTTCCTTCCAGATCAGTTCGATGTCGCTCTGCGCCACTTCGGCGGCCACCAGACCTTGCTTGCCCGAGTTCCCACGGAAGATATCGGCGAAGCGAGAGGATAGAACGGCCTTGAAACCGTAATCCTTGAGCGCCCACACCGCGTGCTCGCGCGAGGAACCGGTACCGAAATCTGGGCCGGCAACCAAGACACTGCCGTGCCTGTAGGCTTCCTGGTTCAAAATGAAGTTCTCATCTCGGCGCCAACCGGCAAACAGGGCGTCCTCAAATCCGGTACGGGTGATGCGCTTGAGGTAGACGGCCGGGATGATCTGGTCGGTGTCGACGTTGCTCGAGCGCAGCGGAACACCAATACCGGTGTGGGTAATGATCTTTTCCATGAGGGTGTTCCTTCCTTAGACGGAGACCGGCACGTTGGCCAGGTCAGAGGGCGAGGACAGGGTGCCGCGGACGGCGGTTGCGGCGGCCACCAGTGGCGAGACCAAGTGGGTACGGCCGCCTTTGCCCTGGCGTCCCTCGAAGTTGCGGTTCGAGGTCGAGGCGCAACGCTCCCCCTCGGCGAGCTGGTCCGGGTTCATTCCCAGGCACATCGAGCAGCCGGCAAAACGCCATTCCGCACCGAAGTCCTTGAAGATCTGGTCCAGCCCCTCGGCTTCGGCCTCAAGTCGCACTCGAGCCGAACCGGGAACCACAATCATGCGAACCTGGGGGTCCTTTTCCCGTCCCTTGATGATTTCGGCCGCCGCTCGCAGGTCTTCCATGCGGGAGTTGGTGCAGGAACCGAGGAAGACCGTATCGACGCGAATGTCTTTCATCTTGGTGCCGCCGGTCAAGCCCATGTAGTCCAGGGCACGCGCGCAGGCCTGACGGTCGTTCTCGTCTTCGAAGTCTTCGGGACTTGGCACGTTGGAGGAAAGCGAAACACCTTGGCCCGGGTTGGTACCCCAGGTTACGAAGGGCTCCAGCTCATCGGCATCCAGGAAGACCTCAGCGTCGAAGGTAGCGCCCTCGTCGCTACGCAACGTTTTCCAGTACTCAACGGCGGCATCCCAGTCCTCACCCTCTGGTGCGTGCGGACGGCCCTTGACGTAGTTGAACGTGGTCTCATCGGGCGCGATCATTCCCGCACGGGCACCGGCCTCAATGGACATGTTGCAGATGGTCATGCGTGCATCCATGGACAACGAGCGAATCGCCGATCCACGGTATTCCAGCACATACCCTTGTCCGCCGCCGGTGCCGATCTTGGCAATGACGGCCAAAATAATGTCCTTGGAGGTTACCCCGGCCTTCAACGTACCTTCGACGTTGATTGCCATGGTCTTGAAAGGCTTCAGGCTCAAGGACTGCGTAGCCATGACGTGCTCGACTTCCGAGGTGCCGATACCGAAGGCCAATGCACCGAAAGCGCCATGGGTGGAGGTATGCGAGTCACCACACACCACGGTCATCCCCGGCTGGGTCAGACCCAGCTGCGGACCAACCACATGCACAATGCCTTGCTCTTTATCGCCCAGCGAGTGCAGCCGGACACCGAACTCCTTGCAGTTGTCACGCAGGGTGTTGATCTGTGTGCGACTGGTCAGATCGGCAATGGGCTTGTCGATATCTAAGGTCGGGGTGTTGTGATCCTCGGTCGCGATCGTCAGGTCCGGGCGACGCAATTTGCGGCCAGCCAAACGCAGTCCCTCGAAAGCCTGAGGCGAGGTGACTTCATGTAGCAGATGCAGGTCAATGTAGATCAGATCGGGCTGGCGCGCGGCGCCTTCCCCTTCACCACGGCGCACCACGTGGGCGTTCCAGACCTTCTCGGCCAGTGTCTGTGGCGACTGCTCGGCAGACATGCGACACACTCCTCAAGTACAAGTATTTACAACACCTCAACCTTGACACTTAACGTAGTGACTTTTCCAGTATCTGGACTTGCATCTCAAATATTGAGACGTGATACTGAAGCTATGACTACTAACAGCGGCGTCGGTGTCCTAGATAAGGCTGTAACCATTATCAATGCACTGGAGAACGGTCCCACCACCTTGGCTCAGCTGGTCGAGATTACCGGAATCTCCCGCCCAACCGTGCATCGCATCGCGCAGTCCCTTGTCCACCACGGGCTCGTGGGGCGCGATATTCATAGTCGCTTTGAGCTGGGCAGTCGTTTAGTGGAATTGGCCAGTGCCGCCGGTGAAGACCGCTTGGTCTCGGCAGCGGGCCCACTATTGATCAAACTGCGAGATCTCACCGGTGAAAGCACGCAGGTTTTCCGCAAGCAGGGTGAGTTCCGCGTCTGCATCGCCAGCGCCGAACGCCCTGTCGGTCTGCGCGACACCATCCCGGTGGGGACGCAACTATCCATGAAGGCTGGATCCGCAGCCCAGGTCCTCCTGGCGTGGGAAGACAATGACCGGCTCATCGAGGGGCTCCGGCACGCCCGCTTCACCCCGACGATCCTAGCTGGCGTTCGCCGCCGCGGCTGGGCCCAATCCCTTGGGGAACGCGAGCCCGGGGTGGCCTCGGTGTCGGCTCCGGTTCGCGGTCAGTCCGGTCGCGTTATCGCCGCCCTGTCCATGTCCGGCCCCATTGAACGGCTTACACGCCAGCCCGGCAAGATTCACCACGAAGCAGTGGTGCAGACCGCCAACGAACTCTCCGAACTACTGCGCGCACAATCCGAAAAGTAGCGCCCCGCCGCCGAGAATCTTAGGCCTTTGGCGATCCACTTTCGAAGTGGTCGAAACCCTTGCCATTGCTGAGGTTCACACCGTTGAGGCTCACGCAGGCTCGGCGACCTGCCGGGCGCATACCGCGCCCAATGACGACGAACTCTTCGGGTACCGCTTCGGCGCTGGCAAATGTTGCCAACAGCCCGAAATCCTCACCGCCATAGAGCACCCAGTCAAGTGGGTCGTGTCCTACTAGCTGTGCCTGATGAGCCAAGTTCGCGCTCAAATCTTGAAGCGCCACGGAATCCAATTCGAAGCTGACTCCGCTGGCCTTGGCGAGCCGACCCAGATCCCTTACCAGTCCATCAGAGACATCCAACATGGCGGTGGCTCCCGCCAGAGCTGCCGCCGGCCCGGCGGTCAGTGGTGGCTGCGGTCGGCATTGCCCATCGACCAGTCGGCGCATTCCTCGGGTCCACTGACTGGGCGGCACGTCACCTTCAAGAATGCTCAGCCCACCCAGGGCGACACCCGCCCGCCCAGCTAAGGCGACAACATTGCCGGGGCGAGCCCCACTGCGAAGTACCTTGCCTTCGAGAGCTTCACCCAAAACCGTGGTGGTGACCGAAATCTGAGCCGAACGCCCAAGATCTCCACCTAGCATGCTAACCGCGCTGGCGCCGAACGAATCGAGCGCTGCACGCATGCCACGGGCAAAGTCTTCAACCCACGACAACTTGGTATCGACCGGCATGGATAGTGAGGTCACCAAGCCGGTGGCCGTACCTCCCATGGCGTTGATATCCGAGAGATTCTGGGCCACCGATTTCCAGCCGATATCGAAAGCGCTGTGCTGGTAGCCGCTGGGCCAGATGAGTCGAAAGTCGTGCTCCTCGGTGATGGTGTCGGTGGAGACCAGGATCTCTCCCCCGGACACCTTCAAAGCTCCGGCATCGTCACCCGGGCCCAACACCGGTTCCCCGGCAGCGAGCAAGGGTTGGATCCTACTGAGGATCCCTGCCTCACCGAGATCGGCGACGGAAGGAGATTCGTCCGAAACGTTGCTTGACACAGAAATCTATTCGACCTTTCGCGCTGCTTCTCGCACAAGAGCCGCGTATTCGTTGTAAGTGGTGAGGTGCGCAGTGATGGGGGCTATCACCACTCGTTGAAGAACCAAGGCCACAGCCTTGTTGAGTCGGTTCAAAGCGGTTCGCTTCTTAATCTTAGCGACCAAACGGTGTAGAAGCCCCGTCAAAACGCCAAGAACGATTCCTAAGAGGACTCCGATGAGCACCATGAGGGTCGGAATTGCAATGCCCTCGACCCGGGGCGTGGATGGAAGCTCAAATTGGAAGTACCCAGCCAGTGCCACGGCCCCGAGCCACAACGCACCGCCGAGCGCCACAACCAAAGATAACCACTGAATTACTTTGAAGATGGGCCACCACCATGACCCCTTATCGGCGCCCAAGGGAGTGCCCACGATACTTCGATCGATTTCATCGTTCAAGCGCTCCCGCGGTTCACGCAGGGTCGTCTGCGCGGCGTGTTGCCACTGGGATGGAAGCTGACCCACCGAGGAAGCCGTGTAGGCGTCGAGCGCATTATCGACAGTGGCCTGCTCCACAGGTGAAAGCTCAGGGCGCGACGACAATCGCAACTCGGACTCCGGCCCGGACTTCTGGACCTGTAAAGATTTCAATGGGTTGCGTTTGAATTTGACCACCCAGGAGAGTAACGGCCACCCGGTATTGCGTGCGGCGTCCAACCGGTAGGAAGCAGCCAAGGCATCCGCAATTTTCTCGGTACCGTGTGCTTGGGCCACTGTACGTTCGAGGACATGCTGCTCTGCCACCGGAACCGGTGCCTGATGCGAAACGGTCAACTGCTCATCAAGTTCATGCACGAGTTGATCGACATCGACCCGGAGTCGGCGGATCGCCTGATCGTGTTGTGATACCACCGAATTTATGCGGGTAGACAGTTCCTCGAGTCCTTCTCCCGTCGTGGCCGAGACCGCGAGAACTTCAACCCCGGAGAATCCTGTTGCCTCGAGGGTTGTGCGTAGCGAGTCAAGCACCGCAGCCCGGTCGCTGGATGCCACCCGGTCGATCTGGTTCAGAACGACAATCACGTTATCGCGTTGCGGCATCAGGCTATGCAAGAAATGCTCGTGGATCGAGGCATCGGCGTATTTCTGTGGGTCGAGCACCCAAATCATGAAATCCGTTTGCCCCGAGAGTCGGCGAACCATCTCATGATGGGATTCTTCGATTGAATCCATGTCTGGAAGATCCAAGAGAATCAGACCCGCATCTTGGCGAGCTTTGGTCTTGGCTAATGGTCCCTTGACCTTTGTAAGTTCCTGCCGCTCATTGACTTGTAGCCAATCGAGCAGTTCCTGAGTTCCTTCGGCTTTGTACACCGCAGCTAATGTGCGGGTAGTTGTGGGACGACGAGCCCCTGGCCGAGCTAGGTCGGTTCCGGTCAGGGCATTAAAGAGGCTGGATTTGCCGCTACCGGTAGCACCAAACAGGCCGATAACGGTGTGTTCTGCCGAGAGCTGCCGGCGTTGCTGTACACGTTCAAGCACCTCACCGGTGCGTTGTTGAACCTCGGACGGGAGGTAGTCATAGCCCAGCTCGAGCGCGGCTGAAAGCCGGGACACTTGATCGTGGAAGGCCTGGCGACGTTTCTGAGTTTTCATCTTAGTTATCACGGCTGAGACTTTCGATCAGGCTCTGGTTGGCGGTGTTCACGGCACGCACGAGCTCGCCCTGCTCGAGTGCTTCACAGCTCTGGAGATAAGGCGTGGCGAATTGCTCAACCACCTCTGCGATTCGCGATTCGAGACTAGCGCGCGCCGTGGCAGCCATGCGGCGCACCGCTTCTTCCCCAAAAATGGCTTCTAACAATTTCTGACCGACCACGGCGGACCCGCCGGCAATTCCAACTTCTAGTCCGGTGAGCCCGGCGGTGGAGGCGAAGACCACCACCATGAGCACCACTGCGACGCCGTTGACTCCGAAGGCGGCCAAGCGTGCAGTCTTTCGTTTTCCCGCACCTTCGGCGCGGATCATGTCGAGTATGTCGCGCTGCCAGTTCCGCACTAGTTGAGTCGTTGCCTCGTCTAGGTCCTCACTGCGCCATTGATCCTGTGCTTCCGCGTTCAATACACGTCCAAGCGCGGTCTGGGCCCACTGGCGTTCGGTGTCTCTGGCGGCCTCGCCAATCTCACGACTAATAATCGTGTGGATACCACTTTCGATCGCCTGCTCGACCTTCTGCGGGCTTTGCTCGCGGCCGCTGAAGTAGGAGCCTACTTTGTCACGCAATCGGCCAATAAAGCCTTCGACGCCCCGGAAAAACTCGCCGGTACCAACGAAATCTTGCCACCTGGTCAGAATTTCGCCGCGCAAGAGACTTCCATCTCCGGCAACCTGTAATGAGCGCTCTCTGGCGCGGTCGAAGTACCGTTGGGCCGTGTCGTGAAGCGTTCGCAGTTCCTGTTCCTGGGCAGCCAGATCATTCTGTATTTCATGCACTGTGGCAGCGAGCATGGTAAGAACGCCGACAAGGGTCTGCTGAGCAATGCGCTGGCGCTCTTGAGCATCGCTGGCCAGATCTTCCAACTGCGTCCGTAGTTCCGTGACTTCGCCGCCGGGGAGGAATCCCTCGTCATCGAGAGGTTGCTCAAGGACAAGATGCAAGCGGGTTGGACGTAGGTTGCGTTCAGTCAGTAACCGCTGCAGGTCCTCGCGCACTTCGGCTTCGGTACCAGGAGGCACGCGATTGAGCACCACCGAAATTGTAATGTTGCGTTGCGCCGCCTCGTCTAGGGCCGTCCAAGGCACTGCATCTGCATAGCGACTGGCCGTGGTGACAAATAACCACATGTCGGCGGCGGCCATGAGCTGCCCGGCTAGTTGCCGGTTCGCCGCCGAGACGGAATCGATATCGGGGGCATCGACCAGGGCTAACCCAGGGGCCATTGAGTGATCGGTGACGATCTGAATGGATTGGTTTCCGCCCGGGGCGATGGAATCTTGACTGACCGATCCGTAACGTCTGGCGAGCCCGGGAAATACGCGTTGGTTTTCGAACCACACTCTGTCCTGTGGATGGCATATTAAAACCGGAACGCGCGTCGTCGGGCGCACGGCGCTGGAGACGCTCACACGTTGCCGGAGGAGAGAGTTGGCGATGGTGGATTTGCCTGCACCAGTTGATCCACCGAGCACCACCACTAGTGGCGCATCAAGGCTATCGATGCGTGGGCGCACATAGTCCCCGACTTGATCGGTGACCTGCTTGATAGTGCGCTTGAGCTCAACTGCGCTTGGGTCTTCGCCCACGACGCGCACTCGGCCCAGCGCCGTCTCGAGCTCATCGACTGCTTGAAGCAGCGAGGTGGGCTCCGCCGGATGCTGCGATGTGTCCTTCGACTTCCCGCCAGTGACTTCCATAATCACCATCTTGCCTTATCGGATGGTAGGAACGGGGTAACGTGGCAGAATCAAAAATGGCCCAAGCCGAAGCTTGGACCATTCTAGTTGGTGACCCCAGCGGGATTCGAACCCGCGTTGCCGCCGTGAGAGGGCGGAGTACTAGGCCGCTATACGATGGGGCCGTATATATCCTGACGGATGCCTAAAATGAGAAAATTTGGTGACCCCAGCGGGATTCGAACCCGCGTTGCCGCCGTGAGAGGGCGGAGTACTAGGCCGCTATACGATGGGGCCGTATGCCAAGATTTCTCTCGACTCACCAACCCGAAAGTTGGTGAAGCGCTGGGATACCAGGACTCGAACCTAGAATGACGGAACCAGAAACCGTTGTGTTGCCAATTACACCATATCCCACTGTGACTTGAAGCTATTCATATTTTCCGAGTTATCACCGGATGCTATGCGTGCTTCAGCACGAGATAAAACTATACAGGCCAAGTTCGACTCTTGCCAAATCGTGTCAAAATCTCATCTCGCGCACAAGGCATTCGAGAGCTCTTCGAGGCCGCGAATGATCACACCGCGATGCCCGATATGGGATCCCTCGCGATCGAGCAAGACCGCCCGAAGCCCAGCTGTTTGGGCTCCGACCACATCATTTATGGGATTGTCTCCAACATATAAGGTGGTCTGCGGAGTGCTCCCAAGTTGTCGGCATCCCTCGAGGAACGGTGCCGGATCCGGTTTCGGAGCTCCCGCAGTATCCGAGCCCACGACCACAGCAAAGTCGGTGAGTCCAGACCGGAGCAACTTGTTGCGCTGATAACTTTCAACATTGTTACTGACCGCCCCGAAGCTGAGGCCCAAAGATGACAGCACGTCCAGGTGCGCATGAACATCGGTGAATGGACGCCATTGGGACTGAACGCGGTTTTCGTAGTCGGATGCCCAGCGCTCAATGTCAGTACCGCTCGGCGCAGGTAAACCAGCCTGTCGATACGCTCGGTCGACCCGCACTTGACGCTGACCGAGAAAGGTCAACTCTCCAGCCATATAGCGTTCGTAGGCTCCTGCAGCGTCATCGGCGAAATCCTCCGCGATCACCCTGAGTTGCTGCGGCTCGAGATGTGCACCCGCCTGCCCTAATGTGGCTATGAAACCGTCGATGGCCGCCTGCCGCAGGTCCACCAAGGTATCGTCAATATCAAAGAGGACACCCTCGATCTTCGGCGCCACTAGCGCATGCAGATCGAGGGTGTCTTTGAGAGTTTTCATCGAACGCGTGAAACCTTTAGCGGCCTTCGCCGAACCGACGCAGACGAGCCAGGCTCGAATCCTTGCCCAAGATCTCCATGGACTCGAACAACGGAGGAGAAACCCGCTTGCCGGAAACTGCTACACGGGCCGGGCCGAAGGCCTGACGTGGCTTCAGCTCCAGTTCGTCAACGAGCTTGCCGCGCAGGGCGTTCTGGATCGACTCTGCGGTCCATTCCTGCAGGGGTTCCAGTGCATCAATCGAAGCCTGTACAACTTCTCCGAGATTCGCTGGCATACCCTTGAGTGCTTTGTCTTCGACCTCGATTTCCTCATCGCCGCGGAAGAGGAATTCAAGCATGTCGGTGGCTTCGCCCAGCAGGGCAATACGCTCCTGCACCAACGGGGCGGCCGCGTCGAGGATTTCATTTTCCCGGTCGCTGAGCTGCGCCCCTACGAGGCCTGCGGCCTGCAGGTACGGAACCAGGCGATCACGGAAATCTGCCGGCTCGAGCATTCGAACGTGCGTTCCGTTGATAGCCTCGGCCTTTTTCAGGTCGAAACGTGCTGGATTCGACAGCACATCCTTGACGTCAAAGGCTTCGACAAGCTGTTTCCGGCTGAAAATGTCCTCATCGGCGCTCAACGACCAGCCCAACAGGGCCAAGTAGTTCAGCAAACCTTCCGGGATGAATCCGCGGTCACGGTGTAGGAACAGGCTAGATTCGGGATCGCGCTTGGAAAGCTTCTTGTTGCCCTGTCCCATGACGTAAGGCAGGTGCCCGAAGAGCGGCATGTACTTGGCCACACCAATGTCGTGCAGGAGGGCGTAGAGCACCACCTGACGCGGAGTAGAAGAAAGCAAGTCCTCGCCGCGCAAGACGTGGGTAACGCCCATCAACGCGTCATCCACCGGGTTGACCAGGGTGTAGAGCGGCTGACCGTTGGCCCGCACCACGACGTAGTCCGGGATGCTGCCGGCCTTGAACGTGATTTCGCCACGCACGAGGTCCGTAAAGGTGATGTCCTCGTCGGGCATCCGAACGCGCCATACCGGCTCACGGCCCTCGGCCTTGTAGGCGGCAATCTGCTCGTTGGTCAGGTCGCGATCAAAGTTGTCGTAACCCAGCTTCGGATCACGCCCGGCTGCACGGTGCCGAGCTTCCACTTCTTCCGGAGTGGAGTAGGACTCATAGATGTGCCCCTTGGCCTGGAGCTTGGCAATCACGTCTTGGTAGATGTCACTGCGCTGGGACTGACGGTACGGTTCATGCGGACCGCCTACATTCACTCCCTCATCCCAGGTGATTCCCAACCAATCCAGAGCGTCCAGCAACTGGTTGTAGCTTTCCTCGGAGTCGCGCTTCGCGTCGGTATCCTCGATACGGAAAATCATCTTGCCGCCAGTGTGGCGGGCGTATGCCCAGTTGAACAGGGCGGTGCGGATCAAGCCGACGTGCGGGGTGCCGGTCGGCGACGGGCAGAAGCGCACGCGCACCGGAGTCTGGTCGGTTACAACGGGAATCATCGATAGATCAGTCATGATGCTTTCATTCTATGTCTTAATTGCTAAGCGATCCTACGCGCCACCGAGGCCCCCACCTCCGTGGAGGTTGGGAGCCTCGGCAATACTGTCCTCGCAGGTCTGGGCGCGATATCCGTGTCTAGCGACGGAAAACGCTACGCAGGGTTCCGATCTGTTCGATCTCAATTTCCACAACGTCGCCCTCGGAGACGAGGCCAACGCCGGCCGGGGTTCCGGTCATGATCACGTCACCGGGCAGCAACGTAAAGGCCTCGGAAGCCTTTGCCACCAAATCGTTGACGGACCAGATCAGATCGCTGGTTGAGCCGTCCTGACGAACCTCCCCGTTGACCCGGCTGATGATTCCAAGATCATCTGGGTTATCCGGCGATGTTTCGATCCAGGGTCCCAGTGGGCAGGAACCGTCGAAGCCCTTGGCACGGCCCCATTGAGGGTCGGTGCGCTGAGCATCACGCGCAGTGAGGTCGTTGGCCACGGTGTATCCGAAGATAACCTCGGGAACTTTCTCGGCCGGAACATCCTTGCAGATTCGGCCGATCACCACGGCCAGCTCGCCTTCAAAAGACACTTCGTCCGAGAACGCTGGCAACGTGATCGGGTCCCCGTGCCCGACCACGGAGGTGTTGGGTTTGAGGAACATCAATGGCTCGGTCGGCACTTCGTTGCCGAGTTCCGCGGCATGTTCGCGGTAGGTCCGACCGAAACCGACTACCTTCGAGCGCGGGATAATTGGGGCCACTAACCGGACATCGTCCAGTTCGTGGCTAACACCGGTCGTCTTGATTCCTTGAAAAAAGGGATCCCCCGCCAGAACGTGAACTTTATCGTCTTCGACCACGCCATAAAGCGGGTCTGAGTCAACTACGAATCGAGCAATGCGCATGCCTTCTAGCCTAGGCCATTTATTGCCAGTTTCGTTGCCGACGGGCCTCTACCGAGCGCACCGTCGTCGCGTAAATGTCAATGGCGCCAAGGATCAAGCTTGGATCCTCAGCGCCATTGCGTCTTTCGTGGCTTTTTAGGCCAGCTTTTCCAGCCACCCGTGACGGTCTTCGACGGTACCCAGCTGGATACCGAGCAATTCTTCACGGATAGACATGGTGACTTCACCAGCGGTGGCCTGCTCGTCTCCGATTAGTTCATCACCGTTCTTCAGCAGACCGATCGGAGTGATCACGGCAGCAGTGCCGCAGGCAAAGACTTCGGCGATGTCACCGGAGGCAATGCCATCGCGCCACTCATCGAGCGTGATCTTCCGCTCTGTAACCGGCATGCCACGGTCCTTGGCCAGCTGGATGATCGACGAGCGAGTGACACCTTCGAGAATGGTTCCGGTAAGTGCCGGGGTCACCAAGCTTCCATCCTTCATGACGAAGAACACGTTCATTCCACCGAGCTCTTCAACGGCGTTGTCATTGAACTCATCGAGGAACAGAACCTGCTTGCAACCGTTGGCTTCCGCTTCCATCTGGGCTACCAGCGACGCGGCGTAGTTTCCACCGCACTTAGCGGAGCCGGTACCGCCACGCCCAGCACGCGCATAGTTTTTGGAAACCCAGATCGATACCGGCTTGAGCTCACCACCGAAGTAATTTCCGGCCGGCGAAGCAATCACGCGGTAGGAAACTTCGCGCGCCGAACGCACACCGAGGAAGGCTTCGGTCGCGATCATAAACGGACGCAGGTATAGGGCCTCTCCTTCGCCGGTGGGTACCCAGGCACGGTCGGCTTGCACGAGTCGACGTAGCGACTCTACGAAGGCCTCCTCATCCAGCTGCGGAAGCGCCAGACGCTTAGCCGAACGATTGAGACGGGCGGCGTTGGCGTGTGGGCGGAACGTCCACACGCTACCATCGGCGTGCTGGTATGCCTTGAGTCCTTCGAAGATCTCCTGCCCGTAGTGCAGGACCGAAGCCGCAGGGTCCAACGCGATGGGGCCGTATGGCTCGATTCGAGCATCATGCCACGAACCACCGTTACCGTCGGCATTGGCGGTCCAGTCAATCACTGCCGTGTGATCGGTGAAGAAGTCCCCGAAGCCCGGGTTGGCCAAAACACGAGCGCGTTCCTGATCGCTCGCACGATTCGTTGAGAGATTTTCGGTGAATTCCATCTGCCTGTCGGACTTCCTTGCTCGATATACGAAAAACGGGTGCCCACCACAAAGGCGGGGCACCCGTCCGTGGATTAGCTCGACCACCTGCACTGATGGTCGAACTTTCTTTTAGCTTAGGCCAGCAACGCCACGATTGCATCGCCAATCTCGCTGGTGGTGCGCTGATCGGTCAATTCTTGGCGTGAAGTAATCTCCAATTCAACAGCATGCTCAACTCGCGCGGCTTCTTCGGTCAGGCCGAGGTGATCGAGCATTAATGCCGCCGAAAGGATAGCCGCGGTCGGGTCGGCTTTTTGCTGACCGGCGATATCCGGTGCCGAACCATGTACCGGTTCGAACATGGACGGGAAGGTTCGTTCCATATTGATGTTGCCACTAGCCGCCAGTCCGATACCACCGGTGATGGCTCCGGCCTGATCGGTGAGGATGTCGCCGAACAGATTGTCGGTGACGATCACGTCAAAGCGCGAGGGGTTGGTAGTCAAGAAGATCGTCGCGGCGTCCACGTGCAAGTAATCGTGGGTTACTTCCGGATACTCAGTGGCAACGGCCTCGACGGTGCGACGCCACAGGTGCCCTGCGTGAACCAGAACGTTGTGCTTATGTACCAGAGTCACGTGCTTGCGTTCGCGCTTCGCGGCGCGGTCAAAAGCGTCCCGTACGACTCGCTCCACGCCGTAGGCGGTGTTCACCGACACCTCGGTTGCGATCTCGTGGGCCGTGCCGGTGCGGATGGCTCCTCCGTTGCCGACGTAGGGGCCTTCGGTGCCTTCGCGCACCACCAAGAAGTCGATCTCCCCTGGGTTAGCCAACGGGCTTTCGATTCCGGGGTACAACTTCGAAGGGCGCAGATTCACAAAGTGATCCAAGGAGAAACGAAGCTTCAGCAACAACTCTCGTTCGATCAGGCCGGAGGGGATGCGCGTGTCGCCTGGGGCAGCGCCTACGGCACCAAAGAGGATCGCGTCATGACCCTTGATGGCCTGAAGGGTTTCTTCGGTCAGGGTCTCCCCCGTCTCCAGCCAATGCTCCGCTCCGAGTTTGTACTCGGTGAAATCGATGCTGGTCTCACTCCCATTGGTAACGACCTGCAGCACCTTGACTGCCTCGGCAACGACTTCAGGACCAATCCCATCACCCGGGATCACTGCAACATTCACGACATTTCCCATGAACTTAGTCTAACGAACTACATCCAGCATTTGAGAAGGCATCTCAAATGCTGGACCTGTGTTTCCATTGGTGACCTCGCGCACTCAGACCTGAGCATGAGGTGCAATGCGGTTGAGCAACGTAGGCTGGTGAAAGATTCCACCAGCAAGAGGTAGTACACAGAATTGAATCGCTACAGCCCGCACCGCCGAATTGATCATTGGATCCGGACGCACCCCGGACGCGTTGATATCATCACCGGTTCACTGGTCACGCTCCTCTGCGTTCCTACGGGGATGGCCCTAGGCTTCCAGTACAACTTGACCTTCGGAATAGGTCTCACACTCATCAGCGTGGCTCAAACCGTCCCACTTATGGTTCGACGTCGTCGGCCATGGGCCGCAACACTGGTGATTGCGGCGGCACACATCCTACAGTTGGGATTTGGTGGGGTGTTCCTGCCCTCCCAAATCTCCGTGCCGATCATGATCTACACCATGGCCGTTTTCGGTAAACGCTGGCAGTCCTTTGTCACCCTGGGATTAGGTATACTCGGAGCCGTGCTGGCCACGGGGCTGATATTCTCGGCCGTGCCGCAAGGCCCGGGCCTCACCTTCGATTCATTGATCTCTTTCGTAGGACTCTCCTTGGTGGTCCTCGTGTCGTGGACTTTCGGCGATCTCGCACGCACCAGGCGGCTGGCCTATCAGTCACTGGCCGATCGCGCTAAACGACTTGAGCAGGAACGCCAGTACGAGCGAGATCTTGCTGCCTCTGATGAACGAAACCACATCGCACGCGAAATGCATGACATTGTGGCGCACTCACTGTCGGTGATCATCACTCAGGCCGATGGGGCGCGCTACGCGGCCGCCCAAGATCCGCAGATAGCCATAGACACTCTCAAGACCGTCTCCGATACGGGTCGAACCTCGCTTCGTGAAATGCGGCGCCTGCTCGGCGTCTTGCGCACCGATGAAGCCGCCGAGAATCGCCCCTTGCCCACTCTGACCGATATCCCTGATTTGGTGGCCAGTTACGAAACCTCCGGCTTGTCCGTCAGTTCCTACTCCGAAGGCACCGCGCGCCGCGCCCTGCCTGCTGGCGCCGAACTAACGGCCTATCGTTGCGTGCAGGAGTCGCTGACTAACGTACTTAAGCACGCCGGTCCCAACGCTCACGCGAACGTCATCCTCAGCTGGCAATCCCGCGGCCTGTTGATCTCGGTCGAAGACAACGGACGCGGTGCCGGTGCCCTGACCCACGAAGGCACCGGCCAAGGTCTGCGAGGCATGTGCGAACGTGTCGCCCTATACGATGGAACTGCCAGCGCCGGGCCAAAAACCGGTGGCGGATTCGCCGTGTCCGTATTTATCCCTTACTCCGAGGACTAATGCCCCATGACCACTAGCAACGAAATCAAAGTTGCGCTTGTCGACGATCAGCTCTTAGTACGTAGCGGCTTTCGCATGCTCATCAATTCACAGCAGGACATGACGGTCGTTGCCGAAGCCTCAAATGGACGTGAGGCCCTGGCCTCCACGGCACTGGGTTCGGCCGATGTGATCCTCATGGATGTACGTATGCCAGAGATGGACGGTATCGAGACCACCACCCGTCTGCTACAGGGCAAAGACCAAGAAGAATCCCCGCGGGTGATCGTGCTTACCACCTTCGACATGGATGAGTACGCCCTGAACGCGATTCAGGCAGGTGCCAGCGGCTTCCTGCTCAAGGACGCTCCGCCCGAAGAACTGCTCGAGTCCATCCGGACCGTGAATCGAGGCGATGCGGTCATCGCTCCCTCGACTACCCGACGATTACTCGACCACATGGCGCCAATGTTGAAGCGCAATTCGCAAGCGGACAATGAGCTCATGCAAACGGTAGAGACGCTCACACGCCGTGAACGCGAAGTCTTCGAGCTCATCGCTCTTGGCCGCTCAAATCCCGAGATTGCCGGCGACCTTTTCCTGTCCGAGGCCACGGTCAAAACGCACGTGGGTCATATCCTCGCGAAGCTCGGAGCCCGCGACCGCGTACAGGCCGTTGTCATTGCCTACCAGGCTGGTGTGGTCAATCCCTAGTTGTGGTCCGCGCAAAAAGTATCGGGTGCTCGAACCAAGGTTCGAGCACCCGATACTTTTAGGGCAAACGACTAGGCGTTCGCCTTTTCCTCTTCATAACGAGGGAACACCGGAGCTGGCGCCGGGAGCTCAGTCCCGGGCTGAAGTGCCTTCGTGTAGTTCTCGAAGGAGCGCGCCGAGCCTTCCCCCACAGCCAAGAGATCAAGCATGGCGGTGGTAGCCTGCGGCAACACTGGTTGCAGCAGCAGAGCCACCTGTCGCACCACTTCAATGGTCACGTACAGCACGGTCTCCATGCGCTGTGGATCGGTCTTCTTCAACTTCCACGGCTCTTGCTCGGCGAAGTAGGCATTGGTGTCGCCCAAGACCTGCCAGATGCTCTCAAGACCGCGGCTGAACTCCTGGCGCTCATAGGCCGCACGGTTGGAGTCCAGCAGGCCGGCAGCGGCATCCAGAATCTCTCGGTCAGCCTCGGTAAGTTCCTGCGGCGTGGGAACGACTCCCCCACAATTCTTGGCCACCATCGACAGCGAACGCTGCGCGAGATTGCCAAAGTTGTTGGCCAAGTCGCCGTTGATGCGAGCAACAATGGTCTCGTGGTTGTAACTGCCATCGGCGCCGAAAGGCACTTCGCGCAAGAAGAAGTAGCGAATCTGGTCCAGGCCATAACGGTTCGCGAACTCATCCGGGGAAACGGTATTGCCCAGAGACTTGGACATCTTTACGCCGTTGTTGTGCAAGAACCCGTGGATCATGACACGGCGCGGTAGCGGAAGCTTGGCCGACATCAAGAAGGCTGGCCAGTAGATGGCATGGAAACGCGAAATGTCCTTGCCGATCACGTGCACGTCCGCCGGCCAATACTTCTTGAACGACTCAGATTCCACGTCCGGGAAGCCAGCACCAGTTAGATAGTTGGTCAGCGCGTCGACCCACACATACATAACGTGCTTTTCATTGCCGGGTACCGGAATTCCCCAGTCAAAGGTGGTGCGCGAAATCGACAGGTCATTGAGCCCGCCCTCGACGAAGCGAATAACTTCGTTGAAGCGTGAACGCGGTGCGCCGAATTCCGGGTTCTCCGCATAGAAGCTCAGTAGCTTGTCCTGGTAGTTCGACAGGCGGAAGAAGTAAGACTCCTCCTCCGTCCACGTGACTTCGGTGTCGGTCTCGGTGGAGTAGCGAACCCCGTCTTCGCGTACCTCGGTCTGCTCCTCGGTGTAGAACGCCTCATCACGTACCGAGTACCAGCCAGCGTACTTATCTAGGTAGATGTCACCGTTGGCTTCCATGCGGCGCCAGAGTTCCTGCGCGGCCGCGTGATGATCCGCGTCGGTCGTGCGGATGAAGCGGTCATAACTGGTGCCCAGCTCATCGTTCATGGCCTGGAACGCATCCGAGTTACGCTGCGCGAGCTGAGCGGGTGTGATCCCCTCTTTCTCGGCCGTCTGCATCATCTTCTGCCCATGCTCATCGGTGCCGGTCATGAAAAAGACGTCATAACCGTCCAGTCGCTTGAATCGCGCCATGGCGTCGGTGGCGACGACTTCGTAGGCATGCCCGATATGCGGAGTGCCATTTGGGTAGGAGATCGCAGTGGTGATGTAGAAAGAGTTTTCGTCTGAGGTCACGATGTCAAATTTACCTTAGTTGTCTTCGAGTAATTCGGCTCCGGAGCTTCTCGCCTCAGGTGAGACGATCGAGCTGATTCCAGAACGAACTACGCAGAATCCTACGGATCTGCTGCTGGTCCGTCTTCCATTCTCCCAGAACTTGCGCGCAATCCTTAAGCAGCGTGCGATCGATTTCCGGCGGTAGGGTTGGCCGGTCCGCAAGGATCTCAAGAAGTTCGTTCTGTGTGGTGCTTGCTAACCATGACTCTGCAACCTTTATGCCGATTTCTTCGGCCGTAACCTCTTCGCGATGCTCGTATGCCGCGGCACCCTGATAGCCGGCTCCCGAGCTTCCACTGGAATACACGACAGCCGCTGGCTCGCTCGAGTCTACGACTTGAGGCGACTTCTTTTGAGCCATTACCGCGGGAGTTGGCGACTTAGGAGCAACAGGAGAAACAGTCGGTGCCTTCGAAATTTCCGAAGCCGACTCGGCATGTTTCTGATCCCACTCGACAACCCGTGTGAAGGCACTATCTAGGACAGCGTCCGGGATCTTCTCCACCGCGTCTGCAGTCAGTGCGAGGTGCTCGGCGACCGAAGCTACACCCAGGCGCCCTTCCGGCTTACTGACGCCGAGGATGACCACCTTCATTCCCAAGTCCTGGGCCTCCTCCACCGCCTCGGCAAGGTCATCGTCACCCGAGATCAGGTAGGCCACCGAGGCCGCACCCGTCCTTGCCACGCCGACGAGATCCAGAGCGAGCCTTAGGTCCACTCCCTTTTGCTCGCCGTTGTAAGAGATGCGGCCTAGTCGGACCTTCACACCCGGTAGAAGACCAATGCGTTTATGCTGCTCGGTAAACAGACCATCCTTGGAAGCGTCATACCAGTAGACCCGTAAGTTATTTAAACCCGTATTTTTCTTCACGGCCTGAACGATGCCGTTAATCAGAGTTGAGTAGTGAGTAGTAAAAGTCGAACGCAGGGTCGTTCCCGATACCCGGTGCCCGCCGACAGATAGAAGGAATCCTGCATCGATAAATATTGCCGTTTGGTTCACCATGATTCGATCCTACTGAGATCAGCGGTGACCCGAACCCCGCGCAAGGATGATTCGATGACCCTAGGGCGGATCTCTATTGAGCGATATGTTCTGCCCAGCAAGAGAATCCCCGGAATCACGCGGACAATCTCGGGAAATCAGGCAGGGTTGGCGTCTATTCGAACTGAGCTAACGATTCTATAACTCTTCATGCGGGCCGACCTGACATTAAAGACGAGACGGTCCCATACACGTGGCTTGGAACCGTCTCGTCAATAGCGAAGAACTAGATGCTTGCGGCCTGAATCAAGGATTCTTCATCAGGCAACTGAGAATCGAAGTCCTCGATTCGTTGCCCAACACCTAGCAGTTGAGCGATAGCGGCCACCGTACGCTCGGACGCTTTGCCATCACCGTAGGGGTTCACTGCGTTGGCCATTGCCTTGTAGGCAATTTCGTTGTGCAGCAATTCGGTGACCGAATCGAAGATAACGTCCTCGGCTGTGCCGATCAAACGCACGGTTCCCGCTGCGACAGCCTCTGGACGCTCGGTATTTTCGCGCATGACAAGAACCGGCTTGCCCAAGCTCGGGGCCTCTTCCTGAACTCCACCGGAATCAGTCAATACCACCGAAGAAGCATTGATGATACGCGTGAATTCACCGTAGGCGAGCGGCTCGGTGAGAGTGATGTTTGGGCGTCCTTCAATCTCCGGCAGAAGAGCTTCACGAACTGCGGGATTGCGGTGCAACGGAAGAATGAACTCAACATCCGGCTCCGACTTCGAAAGCCGTGCCAGTGCACGGCCGATTCCACGCATCGGCTCGCCCTGATTTTCGCGACGGTGAGTCGTAACCAGAACAATGCGCTTGCCCGATTGCACCAGGGCCTCAAGCTTGTCGTCGGTGAACGGTACGCGCTTTTCCACCACCGTGAGCAAGGCATCAATCACCGAGTTACCGGTGACTACGATGTCGTCGCCCCTGAAGGTCTCGCGCATCAGGTTGGAGCGACTCAAGGACGTCGGAGCCAAATGCAACGAGCTAATCTGGCTCGTTAGCTTTCGGTTGGCCTCTTCCGGGAAGGGAGAGAAAATATCGTAGCTACGCAATCCAGCTTCCGCATGGACCACCGGGATACCCCGATAGAAGGCGGCGATGGCACCTGCGGTCGAAGTGGTGGTATCGCCCTGAACCAGGACGGCGTCCGGCTTCTCTTTCTCGAAAATCTCGTCGAGACCGGTGATCGTCTTGGTGAGCAGACCGTTTAGGGTCTGTCGCGGCTGAATGACATCGAGGTCGTAGTCGGGAGTGATGTCGAAAAGCTCGTTCACCTGGTCGAGCATTTCGCGGTGCTGACCAGTCACGGTCACCACGCACTCGAAACCTTCGGTTTCTTTCAAAGCCTTAACGATCGGGGCTACCTTAATAGCCTCGGGTCGTGTGCCATAGATCGGCATGATCTTCTTCATGAGATGCTTCCTCTCGGACGACGCCTTAGCGCCACAGACCGCGGGTATCGATAACTTCCTTACCGGCCAGAGCGGTGGCCGGCACGGTCTTGAACTGGTCGTGGTCGACCAAGAGCGTCAGGACGCTTGCGTCAGCGAGGGCAGCATCGGTAGGAGTCAAGGTCAAGTTGTTGAGACCGTCCAAGGACTTCGGCAATGCCTCGACATGCGGCTCAACGGCGAGGAACTCCACGGAAGGATTCGCCTCAGCAAGCTTGCGCGCAATCGCGATCGACGGCGACTCGCGCATATCGTCAATGTTTGCCTTGAACGCCAGCCCCAGCAGTGCGACCTTACCGTTGAACTTGTCCGACTTAGTGGCTTCTTCCACCTTGCTAATTACCCAGTTCGGCTTAGCGTCGTTAGTCTCGCGGGCTTGACGGATAATCTGCGCCTGCTCAGGAACGGCCGACACGATGAACCACGGATCCACAGCGATGCAGTGGCCGCCCACACCGGGACCCGGCTGCAGGATATTCACGCGCGGGTGACGGTTAGCCAACTCGATGAGCTCCCAAACATCGATCCCCAGCTTGTCGGAAATTACGGAGAGCTCGTTCGCAAAGGCGATGTTCACGTCACGGAAGGAGTTCTCGACCAGCTTTGCCATTTCGGCAGTTACAGCATCGGTGGTCAGGATGTCAGCTTCGCAGAAGGTTGCGTACAGCGCCTTGGCCTTCTCTGCTGCTTCCGGAGTAATACCGCCAACGATGCGATCGTTGGTAACCAGTTCTTCCATTACGTAACCTGGCAGCACACGCTCCGGGCAGTGTGCGATCAAGAGACTTTCGGAGGTCAAATCCGGGCGCTTGGCAAGCAGGTAGTCGGCGAGGTGCTGAGTTGCGCCTGGAGGGGAGGTCGACTCGAGGATAACCAGCTCGCCACCCTTGAGTTTGGGAGCGATACCGTCGGCGGCAGCCTCAATGTAGGAAAGATCGGCGGTGTAGTCCTCGTTGAACGGAGTCGGTACGGCTACGATGTATGCCTCGGCCTCCGGAGTGTCAAAGCTAGCGCTCAGAGTCCCTTCAGCTACAGCCTTGGAAACAAATTCGCCAAGGGCTGGCTCAACGAATGGCACCTCGCCCTTATTAACAGCTTCGACCGTGCGCGGCGTTACGTCGACACCTTTGACGACAATTCCCTTTGAGGCCAGGATTGCTGCGGTCGGTAGACCGATGTAGCCCAGACCGATAACGGCAACTTCTTTAATGGTGTTCACGAACGTCGCTCTCTCTCAGGTGCAAGTTCAGGCCCTGCCGGACCCATAGATAAGTTCTATAACGTTTAGGTTACGGAAATAGCCTCTCAAACCATACCGCAAAGCGGGCGCAGGTTCACCGTGATTCTTTAGTTACCTGCTCGTAGATTTCCACGAGACGGCGCGCATTCGCATCCCAAGTTCGCGTATTCAAAACCATTTCGCGTCCACGTTGGCCCATGGATTCGAGCAATTCAGGTTGGTTGGCGGCATCAACGATAGCCTCTGACCATGCGATGGGATCTTCGGGTGGAATGAGGTGACCATTCTCACCATTTGTGATCAATTCCCGAAGCGCGGGAAGGTCTGAAGCCAGTACTGGAACCCTACTTGCGAGTGCTTCTACAGGCTTGAGTGGCGTCACGGAACGCGTGACGTCAAGATCCTTTCGCGGCACAACAAACGCATTTAACGCTGCATGATAGAGATGAGCTTTCTCACGCGGTACTCGACCCGTGAACACGCAGATGTTCTCGATTTCCAAGTCGCTGGCCAACTTTTTCAAGTTTTCTAGGTCGGTGCCGTCGCCGACAATCAAGAGTCTCAATTGAGAAATCTGATCGCGAACCAATGAAATTGCCTTTAGAACCGTGTCCAAGCCTTCATAGGGAACGATGCTACTGATTGTCCCGATAAAGAACGCTTCTTGCTCTAGGCCAAGGATACGGCGCGCTTCATGCCTGGGCACAGGATCGGACAGGAACCTTTCCCCTACTGCATTCGGCAAGATCGCGATACGATCTTCGGAAACTCCTGCGGCAATGAGGTTTGACCGCATCTCCTCGCCCAGCGTAATTACGAAGTCAGCTCCTCGCGCCATTTCAGCTTCGCGTTGCACAAACAGCGAATATCGCTCAGAATTCTTAGCCTCTGGACCGCGCGTAGAAGCCCATGTATCGGCAAGTTGACCGCGCACTTCATAGACCCACGGAATTCGTAATTCGCGAGCGACAACGCTAACAGAGAGAGCGTTAGTGTAATCAGTCGTAGTATGCAAAATTTGCGGTTGCAAATCGCTTGTTATCTTGAAAAGCTCGTCCGTCTGCTGTTGAAGTCGGCCGGACAGGTCGTGTCGCGCGGGGAACGGGAATATGCGACGATAAGCAATCGCATCAACCGTCTCTACTTCGGGCGCAAGCACATGCCCCACGCTGACTGGGTACAAGGCTCTGGTTACAGCAAGAGGAGACCAGCCAAATGGAATGAGCGAGCGCAATATTGAATGAGTACGTTGCGCGTAGCCGCTTCCAGTATTCGGTAGCGAATTCGTAGCGAAATAGAGCACACTTTTTGGCGTCACTTGAACTCTGAGGTTCGAGGGGAGCCTGGAACGCAACGACGGACTAGTCCCCGAAAGCGTACGATACTCGCTCAGGTAGTGTTTCTGTTGGCGTGATGCAGGAATCGTTTCGAGCAATTCTAGGGCACCTCTCAGATCACCGAAATGCCATTGCAAGCGCGCCTTTCTCCTGGTCGCTCTCTGTCCGTTGGGCAAGCAGGAAAGAACCTCCTCTGCCAAATCCCAGCGGTACATTGCGATGCACACATCCGCAAGAAGAAACCCGTCGGTTGTTACCGCGTTGGATGCCAACCACTCTTTTACAACCGCGTCGAGATCTGAGGATCGGTCGCTGAGTATGCAACGAATACTCATCGACTTCACTCGAGAAACGGGCATAAGTTTTAAGCAGTCGGAAAGGTGTCCAGACGCACTACCTTTGAATTTGCGAATAACCTGAAGGAAGAAATAACTCGGTTCGTCGCGCAAATTTGCAACGACCAACCGTACGACATTAACAACATTGCAAGCGGTGACCTTGGCTCTTATTTTCATTGGACACCTCGCCGTCGATGATTATCAATGAGACTCTCGAGCGCGGCCATATAGTCAGCACCCAAGTCTTCAAGAGCCGCATTGTGAGCTACCCACCGGGGACCGCCACCTTTAGTTCGTACAAGAGATCGATCTTGGGATGCTGCCTGTAGATATGCTCGAATAGCTTCGACACTCTGGCCAATTACGGCCCCGGCCTGAGAGTCATGGATTACTTCTGCGGCTTCCCCTGTCACCACCCCAGTAACGTGCTGGTCGAGTGCCATAAGTTCATAAAGCTTCGACGGGATGGTGTGGTTGAAACTAGGCCAATCCGGCCGGAGTGAAACTAGGCATGTGTCTGCCCAGGCGTAGTTATCCAAAACCTCGGCGCCAAAAACGGGCGGACGGAAATCGACATCACAATTCAGTTTTTTAGCGAGTCGGCGTAGCTTACTCTCTTCTGTACCACGCCCAACAATGCGAAGCTGAACTTGATCCTGAATCTTCGAGACAGCTTCGATAACAATTTCAAGTCCTTGGCTACGTCCAAGATTTCCCAGATAGAGAATCCTTAGCCGCTCGCCTCGTGGAAGAGCATCTGAAGTCGGTAAAATTCGAGCCGTATCAACTCCGTTGCGAACCACGATTGTCTTGCCCGTTCGTGTCTTTCCCAGTCTGCGGGCCAAGCCATGAGTTGTTGTTACCAATAGATCGGATCGTCGAAGCAAGTATCCCAACAATCCGCTTACAATAGGCTCAATCCACCTGAACTTCAGAACCTGCGAGTCCTTAAGTAGGTCCGGCCATGCGTCTCGCAAGTCGACAACAAACGGAATTCGCCGCACCTTGCTCACGAAGAACCCAACGGCAAGGGTTGGGAGCGCTGGAACAGTTGCGATAACAACCTCAGCGTTCGATACGGAGAGTGCTACAGGCACACTGCGACAGGCGTCAATGACGTGCTTTGCTAGCTTCCCAAGCATGGAGTGAAACACTGGCACTGAACGGTAGTTGTGAACAGTCACGTTTTTTACGGGTTCGCTCGCTAGTCCTTCTACACGACTCGATGACGAAGAAGAATCAGGAGCAACTACGGATACATGGTGGCCGTGCGAAGCGAATAGGTTTGTGAATGCAGACCATCGACGTTGGGGTGGAGAGTTATCGGGCCAAAAAGAATGCGTGAGAAGTAATACTCGCATTTTCCTCATGCCCCCACACTTGGACCGAACTTGTTGTTTGTCCATTGGTGAAATCGTTACAGACCATTCTTACCAAACTCTCCCATACTACCAGCCGAACCAGCGCGTGACTCCCACACGAATGCAGCCCCGAGATATGAGTACTGTCTACACAAACTCGTTCCTCCCCCGGAGTCCGGACCCTTTGCCAGGACTTTACGTGCGGACCGTCCGTTACGAGTGCAGGGTTTGAGTTGAGTCGCGAATATCGGAGATACAACGCACAAGACGCAGTAGCCCTGTACTGGCGACGTCGCCTCACTACGAGATTGGGCTAGAAAAAAATGTGGTGATCGTTGCGCCCAAACCATTGAATCGTGCCGGTCGCCGTCAATTCTGCGTCGCTCAGATCCCAAGTATGAATCTTGCCGTTTCCGCCCCGCATTTGCATAAAGTTGTACCTGTCGCTGGAGTACACCGTGCCACCATTGCTTATGATATCGCGCAAGAACTGGGTGTCCTCCCCCCTACTGACAGAGCGGAATGGAGTCGACTTAAAGACCTCCGAGCTACCGAGCATAGTCGGACCCATAACAAGGTTGGTGAACCGGTGCTCGCGCTCTCCAAATCGGAACAAAGTTGCGTTGGAATCAGCCAGGTACATGAAGTGGGCCTGTTTACCAACAATGGT
Organism: Glutamicibacter endophyticus; assembly: GCF_048457885.1. Classification (NCBI taxonomy): domain Bacteria; kingdom Bacillati; phylum Actinomycetota; class Actinomycetes; order Micrococcales; family Micrococcaceae; genus Glutamicibacter; species Glutamicibacter endophyticus. The sequence continues at coordinate 1,535,577 of NZ_CP174200.1, read as the reverse complement.
TGCCCCGCTGTAACGAAGTGCTGCTACCTGGTCGAAAAGGTAATTTTCGCCATAAAGGTCGTCGTCGTCCATTTTGGTTATGAAGTCTCCGCCGGCGTGCTGGACGGCATGATTCAAGCAATCTCCCAGCGTCGCTTCTTCGCCCATTTCAATTGCCTGGTACGAAAGCACTCCGTATTCTTCGGCTAAGGCACCGAGATCAAACTCATCCAGACCGAATTTGTGGGCAACTAAAACAAGCTCCGCGTCAACATCTCGCTGTTTACCGACAGTCTCAAAGATGTGCGCAATTTGCTTCGGCCGAATGGTCGAAACTACAGCACTAACCTTGGGACGGACCGTCATGGAAGATTTATGCAAAATGGGAGCGCTAATTCCAGCGAGCTCTTGCACCTGCTGTGCTCTGTGCCCGTATGTATGATTCTTCCAAATATTGCGTTGCCCTAAGTGAGCAATACGGTCCCGTAGCTCTGGGCTCCTCACGATACTCCGAATAGCTACGGCGGCTTCGTCCTTCGTGGCCACCTGAACCACCTCAGACTCTGAGAAAAAGTTTGAAATAGCAGCACTCGGGGCCGATACAACCGGAGTTCCGGCCGCTGTGATCTCAAAAATTCGGCGCGCACACATACTCGGTGAATCGACGACTGAATTTACGTTGAGAAAAACGTTGTAGTACTTGTACGCAGATAACATACGTTCGTATTCCAACGACCCCACAACGTATTGAACGTATGGTTCGGGAAATTGATACTTTTCGTCGCCCCCGTGCTGTCGTGAAAAAATATCAAGACCGTGCGGGAGCCTGCTGGAAATCTCCGCAGCACCACCTAAGACGATGTCCATCTGTTCACGTCGTTCAGGAAACTTCTCAGCGAAATACATTCCCGCGAATGCAACGTCACGACGTTCCTGATTAATCGCCCGTGTAGGATTGTGAAACTTGGGTTGGGCTGCGAAACTCAGCGATTCTACCCGATCGTGCCCCAGATCTCTCACGTAGTCTGGAATCTTTCTAGAGTCTGATGTGAACACAACATCGAATAGTTTTGCAGTTTCTAAAAAGTCCTCATAGTGAGGCGGATCCTCTTTGTTCCAAAAAACGGTAGGTATTGATGCATCCCTAAACGCACTGACCATAGCCACAAATACTGGTCTCGGTGCTGTAGGACCGGTGAGGTGATATTGCCAAGCCTTATCATTTCCGGCCCATGCGGACTCGACGAACAATAGGTCGAAGTCAACCGTGGCTAAGTCTTGCTCCCACGATTCAGGTGTTATGAACGTGCAATTCCATTCCGGTGCCCAAGCCTTGGCGCTGAAATCATCAAGAACCACGGCCACGTTCAGTTTTTCAGCTGACGCTCGCGCGACGCCCATTTCTAAACGTGGAAACTCGATGCCAAGTTCCTTCTCAACCCCGCTCAAGTGCGCTGACCGGCTGCGCGTTGTGCGTTGCTCATAGCTTCGTCGCGTGTACCACTCTTGCACTTGCTTGGGTCCGCCTTGACGCAAATGCCAAAGTGCCTTTCGGACGTCGCTTAGGGCAATTTTCACTAGTCAACTCAATCTGTTTGCTCGTTGGGAAACATGACAATAATACATTGAGGGAGACACTACGGCCCTTTACCGTAGTGTCCCCCCTCTACTCAATGCATGAGCACAAATTTCTAGTCTTCGATCACACGAATTACCGAGTTCAGAACTTTCTCTGAATCATAGTGTTCGACGACAAAGGATTTGGCCTGTTCGATCTCCGCCGAAGCGTCAGCGCCCCCGCCCACAGCATCCAACAGGTGTTGTGCAGCCTCATCGGTATCCGCATGCAACCACTCGGCTGGGTAGAGCCACTCCGCCCCCGGCCAAGCCAAGCCAATTGGTAGGGCACCTGAAGCTGCGCCATCAGCCAGTGTGAAATGAAAAGACTCGAAATCACTCGTCGAAATGGCGGCACCGATATTCCGGTACCACTGATCCATGTCATCACCCTGCGGATCGAAAGTAACGGCTCCACGGAGAAGATCTGAATTTTCAATCCGCGCGTACTGCTCCTCGTAATACTTCATTTCTTCTACGCGGGCGGCCATCCACGGATAATCTTCTGGCTTCTTTCCTTTAACACGTAGCGTGAATCGCGAGTCTTCGGCACGTAGCTTTTCAAGTAAATCCAAAGCCAGATCGAAGCGCTTCATCCGCGGCACCATCCCAACGAAGCCCAGCGTAAAGCGGGAATCGTCATTCTTGGGCTCTGCAAGTTTAGCTGAATCCACAGCGTTTGGGATCACGACAGTTTTTTCCGGCGGGATACCAAACTTATGGATTGCCATGCCGCGGATTAGTTCACTAACAAAGATGACCTTTTCAACAGATGCATAGTTAACCTTGTTTGGATAATCCGTAAACAGCTCTTGCGAATGGAACCGTGCCACGAGCTTTTGGTGCGGCTTTACATTCTGTGAGTACCACACCAAATTCCCCAGCGACCATTCACAAAAAATCAAGTCTGACTCTGCCAAAAGGGACTTGCTTAGCTCAGCATCGTGCTGGCCATGACCGGCCCACTGGTCAATCGTCAGTTGATGCCCACGGCTCTCAATACGACGCATGATCGAACCTACGAACTTTAGATCGTGGCCAGCAATTAGAACTCGCTTCGAGTCGGTACTTGGATCCTCCAGAATGCTGGACTCCACAGGATCTACCGAAACTTCTTCTACCTCAACTAGAGGTCGACGAAGGGTCAAGTTTTCGATCTTTGTTCCCGCAGGCCTATTTCTCCAGCTCATCGTGAGCGGGGAATCCTCCCCCGGCTGGTCCATCCAAAGCGGCAAAGCCTTTGTAGCAACATCCTTGTTCGAAACTTGCACCGTCGCCGCCCCCGAATATTGCATCGCGACTAGCAGATCTTCCACCAAATCGTGATCAACGAGGTTTAGCTGAACGCCGGTTGCCACAACTTGAGCACTTCCTTGCGTGCCTTGCGGCAAGACCGAGATTCCTGCAGCGTTCAAAGCCTCCACTGCAGACGTCGTTGTAGAACCCGATGGAACGTACACCTCGCGCGGCCTAACAGTAGAACGAAGGATTCGACCGACGTCGGGCTCACTCAAGGAATCTAGTTCTAGCCCGTAGGTCGGCAGTTCCGGAATTTCCACCGCCAGCCCGGCCATTCGGAGTGCCAGCACAAGTCGTTGATGAGCAAGGTGCTTACGGAATGTCACGCGTAAAGCGGCCCAGGCGTCATATACTCGGTCAACTTCCGAATTCATCCACAAGTCAGCTATCTGCTCAGCCTCTTGACGTCCTCGAACGACGGGGACAGTGCCGTCAAAGAGCCAAGTCACGCCGAAACTCTTGCCGCTGATAACGGGGGTGCCGCAGGCAGCTAGCTCGAAGACACGACGCGAAAACATCGTCGGAGACGCATTGACGGAATTGACATTTACATGCACAGGGTGCGACTTATACGCCTCAACCATCTCGGCGTACGGCAAACCGCCCTGCACGAAACCCTGCAGTGCAGGTGGGAACTTATAGGGCGACTCGGGGTTGTCTGCCTGACGGTCATAAATCGTTAGGCCGTGCTCACTGACTCCTTCAAGGATTGCTCGTAACTCCTTGGAACGCTCGGCATATCGGTCACCGTAGTACGACCCACCGTATGCGACAGTATCCGAGTATGACCGGTCAGTGCCCATTGGATTGTGGATTTCCGCCTGCGCCCAAAACGGCAAACTACCCAGTGCTTTCAGGGCACTTCCGCGATTTTCCCAATAGTCCCGTAGACAATTTGCGTCAGTTGTTAGTACGACGTCGAAAAGAGCCGCAGTTTTTTTGAACCGATTGAAGTGGACCGGGTCTTCTTTATTCCAGAATATGGTGGGGATGTTTTGAGAACGGCAGAACTGAATTAATTCGCTTAGCTCTTGACACTGTTCGTCATCATAGAAACCAACCTTCCGCAACCATGAACCTTCATTGCCAGACCAGGCTGATTCGACGAAAAGCGCATCCACGGGTGAAGCTTCCAAGAGCTCACGCCAATTATCCGGGGTTGGAGCTATGACTTGGACTTCCCGCTGGATAGTTGAGGTCGTAAACTCGTCAGCGACAAGCGCCAAGCGCATGTCTTTCAACTGCTTACCCTGACGCTCGCGATTCTGAACGCGCGAGACTTGTTCTACAAACGTCTCCGCGACCAACGGCCACGTCCTATTTTCTACAGTCCACCTGCGTGCTCGTCGCCCGATGTCCTCACCCAATTTAGGATTTCGAGCAAGCAAAGAAATCTTGTCGACCAATGCGTCCACATCATCCGCTTTGAATAAGAGGCCTCGTAGGCTGTCCGAACCCAAGAGTGTTGCAATTGGAGACACGTCCGAGCCGATAACCGGTCGACCAGCTGCCATAGCCTCGATTGGTTTCAAAGGCGAGACTAGCTCAGTCACGATGTTTGACTTGCGCGGGCAAACTACGGCGTCAAAAATCGCTAGGTAATCATTAATATTGTCGTTCGGAACTCGCCCTGTGAACCTAATGCGTTCCTGCAGCCCTAGGTCCGTGACTAGTTGTTTCAGAGCCGGTAGTACTGCACCATCGCCCACGATCATTGCGCTAACGTGGCCAAGGTCCTCAGGTAAGGCGTTTACCGCACGAATCAGTAGGTCTAGCCCCTCGTAGTCAACTAGGCTTCCCGCATAGCCAAGTAGATACTCATCAGGCTTCTTGGCAGAGACTACAGAAGATCGTTCAGGCGGCAAGGGTACATATTGGTATATGTTGGCAGCGTTAGGCAAGATCGCAATTTTCTCGCGATCAGCTCCACGTCCGACTAGTTCCTCACGGACTTCCTCAGTAATGGCGAAAGCTCTATCTGCCTCGTTCGCGACAAGAGCCTCAAGTCGCTTGGCCAGCTCAAAGCGCTCCGAATCCGCCCACTCTTGACTCTTCGCCGCGGCTGTTACTTCCCAGAGACCGCGAACTTCGTAAATGAAAGGAATGCCAAGTCGACGAGCTGCAATCAATGCTGGCAATGCAGTCATGTGGTTGGAAGCCGAAACAATCACTGACGGGCGGTTCATCATTGCCTCGCGGACATAGATATCCGCCGCTATCTGAATAAATTTATCCAGCGGGTCTTCTTTGATGGAGACGCCAGGATTGAAGTGCGTCTTTACACCTTGGAAGTCGCGGATTAAACGAGACTTCTTGGGCAATTTTTTATTGACGTTATAATCCCAAGGGTAGCCAGGTCGAGCGGCAATAAATAGTTCTAAACCGGCTTCAGCAACAGCAGAGGTGAGCCCCGTAGTTCTCGTCGAATAGCCGTTGCTGTTATATTCACCCGTACTATGCGCGCAATACATAACGCGGTCTGGATGCGGAACGTAGGCCGGGGTGGAATTCTTTTGGGGAATCTCCGGGAGTTGCTCCAGCAACCGCGCCTGACCAAGAATTAGATCGTGCATGGTACCAAAAGAACTAGGGGCACCGTCACGGGCAGCCAGCCGCGTCAAAGTCTCTGCAGGGCCAGAAATACTACCAAGATCCCGATAATCGGAGAAGGCTCTATTCGCCTCGTCCTTGTAAGATTTCGCAAGTTCAGTGGCCTGCTGTGCACTAGTTCTTGGCCTAGCGACAGTTACGCTCGAGTCAGAACGCTTGGCAATTGGAGCGCTATCACTGGGCTTGTTTTGAGTTGCAATCTCAACGAGATTTTGCGGCGCAGTACTCTGCTTAGCTTCGTTCTTGACCAAAGAGCCAGGGTTTTTAAGACCCCTTGCCAGCCGCACGACCGGGTGTTGCTTTAGGGAATCGTAAGCTTTCTTGAACTTTTCGGCTCGTTCACGTTCTTTTCGGACTTGCGCGCCTAGCGACGCGGCCTGTTTCGAATATTTATTTCGTTCCGACTCCGACTGTGATAGTTTACGTTCAAGTCTAGCGACGAGACCTTCGAGCTTTACCTGCTTTTTTAGTAATTCCTTTTTGTCAGCGGTTAGTTTCTGAAGTTTCGGCTCTATATCAATCAGATCGTCAAGCATTTTGTCCATAGCTTCCGACATATCGCCTGAGTATCGCTGTCTAACTTGAAAGCGTTGGGCCCTAGTAACTAGCGATTCATTAGGTGCCTGATTTTGACGTTGCAACTGGAACGCTCCCTGCAGATTGTAGTCTTATCCAACAGGTAGTCTAGCGGGTAAATCATTCCACCCGCTGTAACCTGAGCATCAAACAATAGAACTACCCCTACTTAGTCCGGCGAGTCCGCAAGAGAGCCAGTAAGTTCGCTATAGCGAGCTTGGCGAGCTTCACCGCTTATACAACACAGGGCCATGTCACTGACATGAAACCTCACGGACAGGTGAATCGTGCGGGATGTTGAGTGCTCATGAGAAAACATTTTGAAATCATCGCAGCCGCAACTGGTCCTACTCTCTACGTAGCAGCGAGTCAGACGATGGACTCGCACGTGTCCTGTAGGGCTTTCATCGCACCAGCCACGGGTTGTGGAGCACGCCCTAAAAGAAGCGCCCGGCTAGACTCTACTTCGGGCCATAGCGCCTATGCGTGCTACTTGAGTTATTAAGCCACATTCAGCGGGCCAATCGTTACTCGCCTCCTGCGCACAATGCGGGGCAAATGTTCAATGTTGCTTGGTTTGTTCAGCTCGTGATCAATGAAGCCGTGGCGTGAGGCTTCGGCTTTGAAGGCTACTGGTCCAGCTGAACACACAATGCGCCACCCAAATACGCAATCGGCATCTAGTACTCCACTCCGCATTCGGGTAGAAAATACGCTACGACGCAGGCGTTAGTACTGATCACCACAATTCGGGCAAATGACGAAGGCACAAAATCGCGGAAATGGAAGGTGATTGTTGTCTCTGAACGAGTCGAGGCAGTGCAAACAATGAACAGTAGCGCTGCTCTGGCTGCTTGGTTGTAAGGCCAGTGGCTCCGAGGCACATTTAGTCAAGTATTCCAGCACGCGATGCGGGCCAGGATCGCCACCCAGGCGTTTTCCCAAAACTTACCGCACAGGTAGTGCCGAACCGGCAACCTGATAAAGCTTCTGCCAATCTCTTCGAAGGTCCGTGCGAAACCGACGACGAACCGAGTACGGCCGGTCAATTACACAACCCACTTATACGGCGGGATTAAAACGAACTCAGGCAGGAAGAACAGCAATGATTCTCTTGCGCCCACCTGAACAAATAGCCAGTCGATGGTGTCTTTTGAGGAATTCAACAAATTCTTACACGCAGTTTGTTGTCCGAAATTATCGGTCAAAGACACAGAAACTAGAAGCAAAGTACACTCGAAACGGGGAGTGCATCACAAAACGCTAGACGGGTCTATTGTCAGTGATGCACCCCACGTATCACGGTGCATCTCAGTTAAATCTTAGAAGTAACGATGACCAATTGTTCGGATCAACACGCACGACACAATAAGCATCGGCCACAATTACTTCAAGCGAGCGCTTAGTTCCCTAGCAAACTTGGCACTAACGATCTCTGGCCTCAACGCGGACTGGAAGTCCCTCAGTGACTCGCGAAGTGCACCATTTCCCAATGAGCTAAGAGAACGTTCCATTGCGTCCGCTAGATCAACTGAGTGTTCGCCTTCTACAAAATAGGTAGAATCTGAATGAAGTTCGGCCTTGAATGTAGGAGTTGAAGAAGCAACGATTGGCAGGTCAAATGCGCCGAAAAGGAGCGCAGCTCCGCTATTCAATGACCGAGCATAATGGACCAACCCAACATCAGAAGCCCTCATAAAGTACTGTACCTTGTCAAAAGGAATCGTAGAATTCTCAATGAGAACGTGAGGATGAACTAGGCAGCGTGAAACAAACTCCTCAGCTTCAACTGACCCATCGGACTTGCCAGCGACAAGTAGTCGAAATCGTTGGTTAGGGTTGTTAGCAACCAGCTCATCGAATGCCGCTAATGTTCGAAGCAGTCCTTTGTAGGTCTTGAGAGCACCGAAGACCAGAAAGACAACCTCATCCCCTCCTATGCCGAAAGCAGCTCTCGCATCTTCACGAGTTACGTAATCCGGGTATGCGCCTACATATCCTGGATGTGGGGAATGCAAGATTTTGGAAGAATCAATTTCAGTAATACCCGCCATTGCGTCGACAGTTGCCGGCGACATTACATGCAAAATATCTGCAGTGTTGGCTATCTCCTGCTGAATCTCGAGTTCGACGTCTATGTGCAAGGCATCGTGCGGGTAGACGTTATGAACTGTCCACACAATATTGAATCCTTTGCTCTGAAGCCGTTTAAGACGTGCGGCCATCCCCAGCCCCATAGCACGGGCTCTGCTTTCGTCTTCCATTCCTTGAGTCATCCACGAATTCCAGTGCAGATGAAGCGTCTTGGTTCTAGAAGACAAAGGAAAATTTTGAAGCTCCAGAAACTTACCAGGTTGAAGGATGGGTGCTGTCAAAATTCCCTCAGAACTGAAGGATTTGTATAAGAGCGCTTGATAAGGATTCATACGAGCAACCGGCGTATAGGCAACAAAGTGCTGCTCGCTTACGTCCATGGAGCTTGCTCGATAGGCATTCATAACCTCCGAGAAAGGTGAATCAGACGTAGCCCGAAACCCTAAATAACTCGATTTCATCATTTCCCCTTCAGTTTTGAGAACTCAGAAACGTACCGTTCTCCGTTCAAGTCCCAAGTCCGCTCTTCTTTGACCCAGTCTCTACCTGCACGGGCAAGATTTCTTTGTAGGTCCTCATCATGGAACAGGCTTTCAAGGGTGTCAGCCAGCGCTATGGAGTTTCCAGCTGCGAAACTCAATCCTCGTTCAGGAGCTCTCGTAATCTCAATCAATGCTGGCAAGTCGGAAGTAACGACTGGTTTAAGTTCTGCCATGGCTTCAAAGGGCTTCAGAGGAGTAACGAAGGTTGCTGCACGCTCTGCGATTCTTGGCACGACAAACACATCAATCAGTGAGTAGTACTTGTCAATCAAGTTATGGTCCACTGCGCCAGTAAATATAACTTCTTGCTCGACGCCAAAGTCGATTGCCAATTTCTTCAATTTATCAGCTCGCGGTCCACCGCCTACTAAGACACATTTAGCGCGCACGCCACGTTGCTTGAGCTCGGCCATCGCCTCAATTAAAGTTTCTTGGGACTCGCGATAGTGATCCATGTTCGAAACATATCCAAAGGTCGCGAAGTCGCTTAGTGAATACGTCGCAGCCAGTTCAACATCTCGTTGCATTGGGCTAAAGTGATCTAGGTCGACCGCATTAGGGATAATGCCAATCTTATTTGGATCTATCCCCCGCGCCACCAAGTCGTCCTTCATGGTGTGGCAGATCGTTAGCACACGGTCCGACTCATCCATGCACACCTTTTCGATAGCCATTCGACACTCAAATATCTCGCCTGTGGACTCAAGAGCCGTGTTATCAGTCCAATTCGCTTCGAAGAACGACCGGACCTCGTATACCAATGGTATTTCAGTTTTGTACTTCAGTGCCAAACCGACCAAAGCTGTTTCATATCCACGACGCCCGGAACTTGCATGGATGAACTCTGGACGCAGGTTCTTTATCTCCTCATAGGCTAAGTCAGCAAAAAGTTGGTTAAACTGGTCTACCGGCAACTGCGAATAATTGATATCGCCAAACCCCAATCGAATGTGGAGTATACCGTCCACAAACTCACGATGAGTGCGAGGATTGTTGTCTGGAAAACCTGGTTCAGTTATAACTATGGGCTCGAGGCCCGCCTTTTTTTCTGCGAGAAAATTCTTATGGCTCCTTGAGGTGAAGCCGTTGGACAAATTGGGTCGGCTCTCTTTAACAAGGTGAACTACTCTATTAGAGACCCTATTACTAATCGGCTTCACCGGCCCGGGGATTCGGGGCCGCACGCCTAGTAGCTCGCGAACGCGTCCCTCGAGGAGCCGAACCCCAGATGCGGCAACGCTCTTATCCTGGATTGCGATCTCATGTGTTAGCGTCAGAGTCTTCGAGACGTTTCCCAATTTCGTTTCGAGCAGTCGCAACGCACGTAGATCAGACAGGGACTTAGTGGGCTTTGACCTTAGGACTTCCGCCCAGATTTTAGCCCTGCCCAACTCGTTTTCGCGCAAGTAGAAAGAAACCGAATTACCGTCGAGATACCGAGACGTAAGTTCCGGAGTTTTCTCAAGAAGTTCATTAACGGAATCCTTAAAGGAAGAGTTTGACGCTCGATTCAGCAGCTCTTCCAGCTCCGCTCGATGCCGTTTCGTAAACTTGATAAGACGGGCTATGTCTTCTTGAACCGCGGCCAATTCTTGAACGTATTCATTTTCGGGTCGTATACCGTTCATATTTTCACCTTTATTAATATCGATGGAAACACTACTGCAAGCCTGTAGATTTCATGCCCGAACGATCCCCAGCACGCTATCACGGACCGGCTCAATGATCGCCGCAGTGAGACCCTCACCATTGAAACGCAAGAACGGCTCGGTATTCGACGGACGGAGGTTAAACCACCAGCTACCATCCTCTGCGCTAAACGTCGTGCCGTCCATGGTGCTCACGCTCACCGGCTGACCCGCGAAATGCGCCGCCACACGGGCGATCGCCGCATCCTTATCCTCGACCCGAGAGTTGATCTCCCCAGTGGCGGTATACGGCTCAAAACGAGCCCCCAGCTCCGAAAGCGGCAACGTGCTCTCACCCAACGCGGCCAACACATGCATCGCCGCCAACATCCCGGTATCAGCGTTGTAAAAATCACGGAAATAGTAGTGCGCCGAGTGCTCACCACCGAAAATCGCCCCATGCTCGGCCATCTTGGCCTTAATGAAGGAATGACCCACACGTGTCTGCACCGGCACCCCGCCGACCTGCGTGACGAACTCCGGCACCGCCCGCGAGGTAATCAAATTATGAATCACCACCGGGCTCGACTCCCCAGCAGCCTGAGCCCGCGCAATTTCACGCACCGCAACCAGCGCGGTCACCGCCGAGGGAGACACCGGGTTACCCCGCTCATCGATCACAAAGCAACGATCAGCATCCCCATCGAACGCCAAACCAATATCCGCCCCGTGCTCACGCACCGCGGCCTGCAGATCCTTAAGATTCTCCGGCTCCAACGGATTCGCCGGATGATTCGGGAAAGTCCCATCGAGATCGAAATACAGATCCACAATCTCCAACGGCAACCCGGCCAACACACTGTCACCCAGCACGGCAGGAGTCGTCAGCCCGGCCATACCATTACCGGCGTCCACGACCACCTTCAACGGCCGAATCCCCGACAGATCAACCAAGGAACGCAGATAGGCCGCGTAATCAGCCAAAACATCCAACTCACGCACCGTACCGGAGGGGGCCTCGGTCGAAACCGGCAGCCCCTCGGCCAGATAGCTCTGCGCGAGATCACGAATATCGAACAGGCCAGTATCCGACGAAATCGGCACGGCCCCGGCCTTGGCCATCTTCAACCCGTTGTATTCCGCCGGATTGTGGCTAGCGGTAAAAACTACACCAGCGGCGTCGTAGCGGCCCGCCGCGAAGTACAGTTCGTCGGTGGAGATCTGGCCCAACAACACCGCGTTCGCCCCGCGATAAGTCACGCCACGGGCGAAAGCCTGAGCGAAGTCGGCGCTCGAAGGCCGCATATCTCCGCCAATGAGCACATCCTTGCCGGAAAGCGCCAGCACATCGACAAAGGCAGCTCCAATAGCCTCGACGGCTTCGGCGTTCAATTCCTGCCCAACGATGCCACGCACGTCGTAGGCCTTGAAGCTCTCGTGTATATCAATATCGTTCATCATAAATGTTTTCTGTAGGAAATATTCGTACAAATTAGACGTCGCATCAAAGGACTTCTGTTGCGCCGTCGGCTTTCAACTGTTCAACAGTATTTTTGACTTTCTGAGCATGCGCCTTTGTCGTCACTAGCAATGCATCTGCCACGTCAACAACAACCACGTCCTCAATACCAACTAGCGCAATCACTCTAGGTCCATCCGAATAAACAACTCCGGTAGCGCGATCTGCATACACGCGACTGTCGGTGTGGCCAAGAGAAATTGTTCCTTCCTCGGCACTCGCCCGATGAAGGCGTCCTATCGCAGCAAAGTCTCCCACGTCGTCCCAATCGAACACACCTGGTACCACAGCTACGTCACCGGCTACAGCAGCCGGCTCCGCAACTGCATAGTCAATAGAGATCTTAGGTAAAGTCGGCCAAATATCGGCCATGACCACTTCGCGCGTATCTGAGTTCCACGCGCGCGCAATCTCCATAAGCCCATCGTGCAATGCTGGGTGGTTTTCCCTCAGATGACTAAGTAGTAGCCCCACCGGCGCCACGAACATGCCGGCATTCCATAAAAACCCACCTGAAGCTAAATATTGGCGAGCTATTTCTTCGTCAGGCTTCTCGACGAACTTCAAGACACTACGGGCATTAGGCGCTTCCCGAATCCCCAGATCTTCCCCTGTTTGAATGTAACCAAACCCCGTCGAAGGGTGGTTCGGATGGATGCCGATAGTCACAATTTTTCCCTGAGCAGCCGCATGTACGGCCTCTTTGACGGCTTCGAAAAATGCAGCTTCGTGCCCGATGACTTGGTCTGCGGCGAAAGAACCCATGATTATATTTGGGTCACGGTGCCAGAGGATGGCGGCCGCTAGTCCGATGGCAGCTCCTGAGTCTCGCGGCGCGGGCTCAAGAACGATGTCAAACTCCGATAGTTCTGGCAGTTGCGACACGACAGCGCCACGGTGAGCAAGTCCTGTGATCACCATTATTCGATTAGACGCCAATGGGACGAGGCGATCGAAGGTAGCCCGAATCAATGTCGAACCGGTCCCAGTAAGGTCATGTAAGAATTTCGGGGCCGATGCGCGAGACAATGGCCAGAGCCTTGTACCTACGCCGCCTGCCGGTATCACAGCGTGAAAGCGCTCTAGTGGGTCAACATTCAAATTATGCTCCAGTGCGCCATACGTGCGTGCGCAACGTTCTTTAAGTAGTTTCTGACAGCCAAAATCTGTCGTGAACGTAATTGCTTATGAACAGACTTAAAAACTTGACGGAAAATCCCGATTAACTGCACGGACGACAGAATGCACACCTTCAAAGGCTTCCAGACGCAAGGCTCTAATCGCGTCCTCCGAGATTGGCATTTTAGCCAGTCGAACTTTTTGAAGTAAATTTTCGTCTGTTGCGCTGGACAATAGTGGCGTACGCCCAAGTCGTCTGTATAGGTTTCGTGACTTCGAAGTCGAAGACAGCACTACGGAAGAGACACCATAGGTAGTCGCCACAACGGTGCCATGAAACTTATTAGATATTAGCAAGTCAAGGCCACCAATGGTCGAACTGATCTCATCGATACTTTCGCTTTCGAAAATGATCTGTCCATCCAAAGGAAAATCTCTGGCAACTTGAAGGTCACCCTCACGAGTACGACCTGTACCCATCACCACATTCAGAATGTCATATCCTTCTCTTTGAAGCTCCTTGCAAGCATTCAGCAGAACCGTCGGATCTGAACCTGCGCGATGGGTCCGCAATGATATTCCAACAGTTGGCTTATCGAATTTCCGCGCAGGAGGATACACGCCACTAAAAGCCAAGTCGGCATGGTGCTTAACTTCGACGTTGGGCGTCAGCTTTTTACGAATCCATTCCGCGCTCTCAACATCGCGGGCTGAAATGTACTTCACATTCTTGTGCTGAAAGAAAGTTCGCAATCGACTCATGACGTCTTCAGCCTCATGCTTTATCCATGTGGGAACGCCGACGCCGGATATATAGATCGGCCGTTGCAACCAAGCCTTGTTCCAGTACAATGGCGATATTTTATTTGGGATTACGAGATCCCCTCCACCAATAACTATCGCGTCAACTTCTTTGGATATATCAACAGCTGGTCGGGAAAAATACGGATACTCCAGTTTGTCGTGGAGCAGCCTTGTTTCGTGAACTTGCCCGAGAGAATTTTCCCAAATACGATGAAACAATTCATCGCCGTAGTTTCCCCAACCAAAAAATCCAACCAAACCAATTTTAGCCATTTTTAAATATTGCTCCTCTAATATAAAGCGTCAAGAACTTCTTGCAACATCAAATTTCCAAATTTCTTGTTCATGTGATAGAAGTCCCTTTTTTCAAAAAATCCTCTTGGGTCATCTATCCCTGGTTGACCCAGGCAGAGCGTGCTCTTCGTCCAAATTAATTCATCGATGGTTTCAAGCGGTTGACTCACGATGCGGATTCCCTCTGCACGGAATCGATCTTGCTGCTTCATGAAAACATCGTGCACGTACCGCGCAGGTTCGGCACCTCGAAACAAATGGAACGTTTCAAGCCTCTCCCCTGATTCTTCAGCCGCCCATTTGGCGGGCAAAGGTGCAGGAACGAGCGTTATTGGCTTATCAGTCACTGCCCTGAGTTCCGCCAGCAGTCGGGATGCCTGCGACTTCGCCAAGCAGTAGTTGTTGTAAGACTTCGCCACTTCCTTGGTCATGAGCTGACCACCAAGATAAGCCGGCAAGTCATCAGGCTGATATTCGCGCCATGATTCAACTATTGAAATCAACGAAAAACCGAAACCTACAATAACAAACTGATCATAATCTTCAGTGAAGATAGTTGACTTAGTCGCACTGTCGGCGTCGATTTTGACCATGTCTAAGATCGAGACCTTGTTCAAACCCACAACTTTGAGGCGCTGTGTCCCATAGGTTCTGGATATATAAAACTTGCGTTTGTCTGCATCATGCACCGCCTTGATATCTTGAGACGACACCGCGAGCGGCCCCAGATGCGAGTTACCGATAAAACAAATTCTCATTCCGCAAAAATCTCCAATAATGCATCATCGCAAAAAACTTGTTCACCCGAACTTTTGACATCGTGTCCGGGTGACAAGCCCAAGGCGATTGGCTTATGTTCGTCAAAGAAATAGCGCATAACAATATCGACCGCTTCTGGCCGAACGTTGCGGCCGGTCTCGTCGAAGGGTGAATGTTCTAGGTAACTTTGAGAGATAATTTCGTATGATGGGAAATAATCCACGTCAGCACAACGCCTGATTATCTCTCCAGCGGCAGCCCGCAGAACTGCTTTGGAATAAGTCGTCGCGGTCAGTACATGACTCGTAGTAGCGGTTGCTGCTAATGGAACGGGAGAAACAGTCAATACGAACTTTATTCGCGGATTAATTCTCCGAGCCAATATCCGAAACTCTAAGAAATCACGGACAACGTCTGTGTAGGTGAAATTGTAAAACTCGTACTTTTCCTCGTCATACGAGCCCGCTACTGTGCCAGGTGCGACTGGGTAGACAGTTCCGTCTGCTTTCGAAACCCACGCTTCAGTGAGCCCCATAGTGAATACAAATATATTTGCTTGCTTCAGCATGGACACTATTGCCCGGAGATGAGGCTCCCGGTGCTTCAGAACGAGCTCAGGAGTCTCGTGTCCACCCGGAAAAATAGTAGGCCGTAATGCATCAAAATAACGGCCGTCTCGTTCCCAGACTCGCTCTTGCGGCGTGCGCTCACCGATTGCCTCACGAACCAGTTGCATGAGCTGCCGGGTATAATAAATGTTCCCGTAACGAGCTGAGTAGATACTATACCCATATTCGGCCGCACCACTTGCAGTTAAGTTTGGCGGTGCTGGTTCGGCGTCGATCACCCGGTAGCCGTTTTTCCGCATGTGTCGAGCAATGTGTTGGGCAAAACAGCTTCCGGCGGTTGCTATGCGATCGTCTTGTTTTATCTCGAAGCGCTTTGTGTAGAGATCTGGAATAGAAAGCACCGAGGATGTGCGCATTCCCGTTTTCCAGTACGTGCGCCGCGGGTTCCCCCTGTACGGAGACTCCGGAACAAGCTGACCGTCTGCATTCTTCAATTCAGATACCCTAACGAAGCTATTCTTCGAACTTCCTCAGTCTAACCTGTATCCGGGTGGCACACTTTGTAAAGAAGCCGAAGTTTCCGAGAAGTTCTGAAGACCGTTGGTGGCAAAGCCTGAACTGGTACGTAACATATCTGTCGATTTGCTCAACGTCCACCTAACTTGAGCCCAGGTGCGTACTTAATCCCGCTTTTCGTATGTTGGGCAAGGTGGCACGGAAACAGGACTTTGGCTGTGAACGACTCATTGAGTACGGGCCCAAAAAGTTTCTCGCTTCACGCTAGGACATCGGAGCTTTCACTGTTGTCAGCTTCTTTTGCTTGGGTTGTCCCATCTCTGGCGCACATTGCACAGTCAGCGTGGCACCTACCTACCAGCGTGAGAAGGCATAGTCTGGTGATAAGCGACCAACATGCTTCCAGCCAATAGCTGACTAAATGATGGATAATCATCCGAATGAGAGTCCACGTATGCTATCGGAAACTGACGCCACAATGAACCAGGTCAAGCACTTCTTCTGAACATCCCATAAGCTCTCCCACCATGCATTCGTACTGAATCTCTTTAAGAGTTAAAACTTGACTTGCAGGACAACATAAATATTCGAGCGTGTATGGTCGTTTATCTGGCACATGCATAGCAATCGGTCGCATGTTCCTAGGCCGTGTTTTCGTAAGGTTCCGTGTACACAGATCTCAGCGTCGCGATTCCAAGCTCTAACGTGGTCTAGAAATACCGGCTGGTTTCGTCACTCAATAAATAGGCCTCGATGCCACTCTGTTGCAAGCGAAGTTAGGAAGGTCTCTCCCACTGGACACAAATGGACAATTGAGTTTCATCATCAGGCAGTCAAATCTACGTAATCGTGTCGGTGAAAACGCCTGCCCACTTACATTCTGTTTCGTTCGACCCGACCCTGAATCGCAAAGGTACCAATGCGTTCCCGCGAATACACCTAGCCTAGCCGAGGATATGCTCGCTAATGGCTAGGTCGTCTGCACACGCCCCTTGAACTGAGCCTACTGTGCCGCTCAGCGAGCATGCGCGGTGACCACACATCCATGGAAAAATCGAAGGATTGCCGAACCACATTCTGCGGGTCCCTCGATTCCTGCAGAAACCCGAGTCGCTAAGGAAACACGAAAAAGGCATAGTTAGGCGATGCAAGCAATGTTCCGGACCAGTTTCCTAACAGTTGATAATTAGTATTCGATGGTGGCACGACTATCAAAGAATCTACGTCGTCGTACAAGTTAAGTCCATACCATATTGTCTTCCTCGCGACATCAATATCCCCAGCTGCATCCCGTAGCCCCCTCATAGGTCGCCACCAAAACTTCGTAACCCAGTCCATAAAATATGATCAATTCGGCACAAACACTGTCGATCAAGTCAGCCATGTGCAACGAGCACCCCCAGGACAGTTCCCTCACTTCGAAGGGTCAAGTGGTGCTAACCCACCGGCCGATCTCAGCAAACAAGAGCATGAAGAGCGACTAGGAGTATAGAAGAAATATGTCTAGGGTTCGCTCCAAGATGAGACCGCACGGACAGCAATCGACTTATCCTGAAAACTAGAAATATAATCTAGTCTCAAGTCGAAAAGACATACGTTACAGTACATTTTAACTTGCCGCTGACAACTACTTCCTGCAGCACCGAAGAAATCAATGATCTGCAGCCTCACGTGGCGGGGCTTACCTCGATGGAATCTTGAACGATGCATCGAGCGCGCAGGTACATGCACCATAAGTCGCTTAGATTCTGCTTTTCTTGCGCCCAGAAATGCCACCACATAGCAAATATAGACCACGATACTTTCTAACACCGGGATGCTTCGGATGCCTTATAGTTCCATATTCTCGTTCAGCATTTTCGTCTGTTTAAGAACAGTAAACTGCGTACACCAAAGCAAACCTACCTCACTGTTGGGCACCCGAATATGTAGAAGCCATTTACCGCTCATGGGTACATTTCAAATCCTGAAAGATCCACGAGCTTAGTTACGAACACCATCTACGAACGTTCGTCTGCAACAGGTATCGAGATTTGGTGAGCGTGAAGTAGGCCCCGAGCCCTATTTCGCAACCTCGGGATGATCAATCCGTGTCTTCTAGTCCGCGTTATAGCGACTCTCTCGATCCTGGTCTCTAATTACCTGCGGAAATTTCAAATTAGTCGTTGGTTGACTATATCTATGCTGATAGAATTCTAGCTCTGGATGCAAGATTGCGCGTCAGCCTTATTCAGGACCAAGGGCGGCTGAAGTTCTCACAAGTAAACCTCGCTATAATCGTTAGAGATTACAGGAAAAGATAGTGCATTGCACTATATCCTTAGATTAATATGATCATCATGACACAAGCAAGGGGCCAATAAATGTCCAACTTTCTAATCGCTGTCGGCTCTAGAGATAGAATTGACCGACTCCAAACTGCACTGTTGGGTTCTACAGAAGCTCAAAACGATCACCGATCTGAACTGACGGTTCTCGATCTATGCAAGGAAAACCGGCTACTAATAGTCACTCGTGGGGCCATAGAGGAAGTCGACCTACGGAACCGAGTGTTCTTTCGTGGTTATGCCATACAAAATGACGTTAATAAACGTATTATTTTTAGCGGCACATCTAGCAATAATTCCGCGTATAGCAAACGCCGGTTGAGTCACGTATCGGAGGAAGGTTGTTACATCACTTGCTCGTGGAATATGAACGGAGACTCGCTGAGTCTGTCAAATGATCTCTTTGGCCTGTGTCCCATATTTCACAGCACTTCTAGTAACATCTCGTTGTTCTCAGATTCTATTTACGCCATTAGAGAGATGAGGAGAGCTTTAAACCTTCCAATCACTCCAAACCTAACGGCGATCACAGCCCGTGCATGGACAAATGCAATGGCTGGCCAAATGCTCAGTAGTAATTCAATGATTGAACAAATAAAAATGCTGCCAATCGGGGCGAATGTTCGCATTGACCTCAAGACTTCGATGCGGGTTGAGATGGTTCGTAGTGATTTGAAGGACCTTTTCAAAACGAGAAACGCTGGAGACTACCGAGTTGCACTCCGTGAACACACTATTGACTACGTAAGCTTATTGGCGACACTTGCCAAACTTGGACCCGGGCGAGTGAATCTAGGGGTCAGTGGCGGCTTAGACTCAAGGGTCAATATAGCGGCAATGACGTTGTCTAGCGAACTTCGCTCGCTAGCGAAGCTAACTTGTCAGCACTCCGCACCTCAACATCAGAAAGACTTCGAAGTAGTAGCTGATATTTCTGAGCAGTTTGGATTGCCTTTGAACGAGGACATTCCGAATGCTGCTACTCGCAGGATTGAACGGGTTAGAAATCCGCTAGCACTTTGGTACCTGTCCAATTCTGGTCTATATGACTTTTTAGTAATGCCAAATCGGATAGTGACGCAGCATCCAACGTTTAATATTGGCGGGCATGGGGCCGAGTTGGTCAAAGGACAATATGGTTGGCGCTCCATGCAACAGATTTATAGGACAATCAAAGATAAAGCGATTGCTGACGCTTTCTATGTGGAGACTGAGCAGGCTCTACTGGATATGTCGGTTGAGTTTGACGATCCGATTGCTTCAGAATGGCATTACACAGGGTACAGAAACGCTATTCACAGCGGTCGCTTTGTAACCACCTCAATGGTGGGCGTCCGCCCGTTCATGAATCGCGAGCTCGTTGGTTTGGCCCGAACGAGCTCTTGGAAGGAAACCGTCAAGGCAGGAAAATCTCTGACCGTCATACACGACATGATTACACTGATGAATCCTGAATTAGCCTCTTTTCGATATGATGACGAGAGAAAGAACATTACGACTTCAGAGGTCGAAGAGCGGCTTACATTGCTCGGTGGACCTTTGGAACCATCCGAAATTTATCATTATGAAATTGACGGAGAAGCCGATGAAGTTAAAAACGGCCCATCAAATCTGTTACTTGCCTTAGCTAGTACTCGTGGGCATGCAACTTCGGCTGATCGTGAATCCCTCCGGGAACTTTCGATGCAGGGAGCAAAGATTGCCACTTCAATCGGCTTCGAGCACCTGAGCAAACCTACTTTGGAAGAAGCCTTGGCCAAGCTTGAGGACATAAACTTGCCTTTGCATTTTGCGCGCGGCTCTATCGGTAAATTACTGAGCTTTCATTTGCTGGACTAGCCCTGTGCTGTCGCTTTACGCTCCGTCGTTGTCTCGAGCGAGGATTCAACGGCCCCGTGTCCCTTGACCATCTAACTTCGTGCTGGCCAAAGAGGAGGCAGCACGTATCAATGTTGAGACTACAGTTGCCTCATCGACTGCAGAATAGCGCGTGTGGGTACTTCTGTTCTTGCAAGATGGTACTTCTGTTCTGTCTAGTCGGTACTCATGGTCACCAACCGCTGATTTTCTAGTCATGGATATTCCCCGATGTGAACCACACAGGGTTCCAGAGAGTATCCCTGACCCAAGGAGAATCCTTGAAAATGGATTATCGGCGCATCATGCAGATGCTCTTCGATGGATACACCTACGCAGAAATCACGGCCGCGGTGAACTGTTCTCGAAGAGACATTTCAGCAGCCAAGAAAGCCATCGACACCCACCAGATCACCGCGCAGAACCTCGCTGACATCACCCACGCCAGGTTGGCGGAGATCTTCCCGGACCGGCGCAAAGTGATCAGTTCAAACTATTCGGAGCCGGACTTTGTCCTGGTTGCCGAGCAGTTGCAACGCAATCGGTTCTTCACGTTGCAGCAAGCTTGGGTGAAATACACGGATCTGGGTGATGGGCTGAGGAAATACAGCTATTCCCAGTTCTGTTCAAAGTTCCACCAGCACGCGCGGACCCATGATCTGGTGGCGACGCTGCAGCATGCGCCGGGCAAGGCCATGTTCGTCGACTGGGCTGGTCCGACCTTGACGGTGGTTGACGCGGTGACTGGCGAGCAGTTCAAAGCGTTCTTCTTCGTCGCCTCGTTGCCATTCTCGTCCATGGTGTTCGCCAAGGCATTTGCGAACATGAGGCAGGATGCGTGGAATCAAGCGCATGCTGACGCGTTGGAGTTCTTCGGCGGCGTTCCGCAGATGATCGTTCCAGATAATGCGAAGACCGCAACCCATTTCCGGCAGGACCGACGCACCGGAGCCAAGGGCGGTGCCCGTGAAGTGGTGATCACCAAGTCCTACGCAGCGTTGGCTGAGCACTACGGGACAGCGATCGTGCCGGCACGGCCGGGCAAGCCCCGTGACAAGGCGCATGTTGAGCGGATGGTGCAGGTTATCGAAACAATGGTCCTGGGGTATCTGGCCGATGCGGACTTCGAGAGCTTCGAGCAGCTCAACGAGGCAGTGCAAGGCAGGCTGGAGTATGTGAATTCCAAGGTGCACCGGACCAACGGAACAAGTCGTGCCGAGCTGTTTGCCACGGCAGAGAAGTCCTTACTCAGGCCCTTGCCGTCCCACCGGTTCGAGCAGGTTGAATACAAGCAGTTGAAGGTGGGCCCGAACTATCACGTGCAGTGCGACTATCAGTACTACTCGGTGCCCTATCAGCTGGTCGGGCGTACGTTAAGCACACGGCTGACACAAACTAGGGTGACGGTGATCGACGGGACGCTCGTGGTGGCCGAGCATCCGCGGCTGGCCGGGCGCCGTGGCCAGCATTCCACGCTGGAAGCTCATATTCCGCCGCAGCATAAGGATGTTTCCGGTCTTTGGAGCCGGGAATGGTTCATCGCTCATGCCCAGTCTTTCGGCCCTGCAACCGTTGATGTCATCACGGCCGTGTTGGATCGTGCCGATGTTGAAGCGCAAGCATTTGTCGAGTGCCGCAATATCGTCAAGGGGCTGGGGGTCAAGCACCGCAGCCTGCTGGAGCCAGCCTGCAAGTATCTGATGGAGCGCGGTGGATATTCCTCATACAGCGGGCTGAAGCGGATCATCGCAACGATGGCTCAAGAAGAGAAACAGCGGGGGCCTGTGGTGCCGGTTCCGGAAGCAGCCAAGGACTTGTCTGCGGAATCTGAACGACTACGCGAATTCGTCAGGGCACCCGGCTACTACTCGATGGGCGGTGGCCAGTAATGCTCAGCGACGCGGACCAGAAGAAGATCAAGGACTTGCGGCTGACGGCCTTCGCTCAGAAGTTCTTCGAGCTGACCGGCGAACAAGCCAACGAGCGGCTGACCCCGGAAGAGGTGTTCATGCAGGCTGTTGAGCATGCGGTCGATTCCCGCAGGGGCCGGCGGATCGACAAGTTGATTTCGCAGGCCAGATTCCCGTTGCCGACCGCGTCGATTGCCCAGATCCATTATCTTCCCGGCAGGAAGATCGACGAGGCTAGGATGCGCCGGTACCTGAGTCATGAATGCCGGGCAGACCCGAAGAACCTGCTCATCATTTCACCGACAGGCGGTGGCAAAACGTACTTGGCGTGCGCGATCGGGGTGGCAGCCTGCCATACCGAGCACACGGTGTTTTATCGTCGGATGGACGACTTGGTCAGGGACTTCCGACTTGCGCGGGAAGATACCCGTGATTACCAACGGTTGCTGACCAAGCTGCGTACTGTTGACGTATTGATCATTGACGATTTCATGACCGTGGGCATTGACCAGCAAGGAGCCAGTGAACTGTTTGCCGTGCTTTCTGATCGCGAGTACACGTTGCCGACGATTATCGCTTCGCAGACTGATCCGGAGTACTGGGCTTCGGTAATCCCGGACAGGATTGCTGGGGATTCGATCGTGAATCGGTTGGCCACGAATACCAGGTGGTTGCCTCTCGGAGCGTTGGACATGCGAAAGCAGCTTGGAGATCAGGCCCGAAAATCCAAGGATTTCTGGGAATAGGTTTCGACGCCCTGAACATTCCTAGGACCTTGATGATCCCCGGGGCCTGATGACTCAATAATATCGTTCTGGGCTCGCTGCGTGCCGGGCCCAGAACGATGCCAACGCGAGTAGTGCGGTACCACTAAGCCAGAATCGCGGTACCCGGTGGGTGGAGCCGAGCCGTACCAAGTCGCCAGAACGGGCGTACCATTTCACCCTATTCGGCATCGACAAGACGAGTCTGATCGTCGTCTGCCGATCATTGATGTGCCGTACTTATACCGATGACTAAGGGTGGTCTATAAATTTGTGGGCTCCCGCGCCGAGACACGGATTGCGAACAGCCAGGGCATTCACAAAATACTCTCCCACACCATCGCTGAGTACGGGGCGCTCTGGAAATGCTTAACGTTTCTTCCAACGCGTACAAACGCTTCGAAACGGTGTCGGAGTCGTGGAAGGGCTCCTTGGTTCCAAATGACACGTGGCCCCACTGGCATTCCGGACACGTCCATGAACCAGAGAAAGAACCAGCGTTTGTGTCAGACGTTGTTATGCTTTTCGCAAGCCAACAAACTCAAGGACCTGGCCGAGTCCCGACTGCTGATTCAGCGATATCACAAACATATGGCAGGTCGGCGGTATTCTATTAGGTGACCGTCGCGTACATCGTGCTCTCCATTTTGAGCGTTCCCAAAATGGCGAGGTTGATCCCCGTGCCGTTCATGTCAACGTTCCAGTAAAAAGGACATCGTTTCATACTCGATCCTTGGCTTTTAACTCAGCAGCGGATGCGAATCACTGGCGAGCCTCTTTAACAGATTCCCTCAAGGCATTCATGTAGACTTCCTCGGGCGGAACAACGTGACCTTGCCCCCAATTACCGGTAATAAACTCTACCTTGTCATCTCCACAAACTGCCTTCTTGAAATGGTCAAAATGACCAAGCCTATAATTGCGGTCCTCAAGGTTTTGGATGTATCTTACTCGACCATGCTCAAGCTCGTGATAAGCCTTCGCAAGGTTGTACGGAATCTGAGCCAACAGATCCATTCGGTCAACGCTTGGGAAGGCACGTGCGGAGTATTCTGGGAACCGCTTAGGCATATTTAAAAGATTGATTCTCGGATTCATTACAACAGTTTGCGCCTCAGGGTAAAGCATGGCATAGCGCAATGCAGCAAAACCCCCAGCTGACGAACCAAAAAAACATAAATTATGCGGGCCTTTATGCATCAGAAGTTTGTCGATAGTAGAGGGCACCAACACCCTCGATTCAACATTCTCTACTCCAAGATGCCAAAAAGTTGGGAGATTTACGTCACCACCGTAAGCTGGATCTGAAAACCCTAGATAGTTAAGCCCAAGATTCTCCGCTATTGGAGCAGCAGAAAAGATTGGATACGTTTCAAACATAGGAGGAATAGCGGCACTAAAGGATATCAGCGTTGTATCTGCACCGCGGTCAATGAAACGAAAATCAAACCATGTTCCAGAGCATAACGTGGAGCTTAACCCTTCGTTTAGTGTCGATTCATACAACTCGTTCTCACTCTGATAAACGTTATGGCCGTCTTCTGTATATTTAGCGAGGTCACGTCGTCTAGTAATATTCAAAAAATTTCCTATGGTATGAATCAAGAGGCGAAAAGTAGAAGTAAGAAATCAAGTTCAGTTGGTTCTAATTGGAAATAAAGTGCTTACTTTTACCAATATGAATCAGCTTTCCCTGAATGTCGCGCACGAAAAACTCTATGTAATAATTTCCTTCATGCGAAGGAAGGGTAAAACTTCTGTAGTTGGAGGGGTCATACCAGCTCGTCTCCGTCCGCTTTCCATCGAGATAAAGATAGAATGCATACTCAGCGTTGGGAACGACCTTTTCGCCGGAAACAACAGTGGCATGTACGTTTCTATCGATAACACGGACGACAAGCTCATACGAGGGCAATGGAATATCATGGTAACCATCTACTGGTAAGCT
Organism: Glutamicibacter endophyticus; assembly: GCF_048457885.1. Classification (NCBI taxonomy): domain Bacteria; kingdom Bacillati; phylum Actinomycetota; class Actinomycetes; order Micrococcales; family Micrococcaceae; genus Glutamicibacter; species Glutamicibacter endophyticus. Next base: position 1,510,846 of record NZ_CP174200.1, on the reverse strand, counting down.
TGGAACCGTTCGTTTAAGCAAACTTGACTCATATTCCACTTTGCCTGCAGCACGCGACAAATAGTGATTTGCAAAACGTATACCCTGTTGGGGAAAGAAAACGTCCATGACGGAAGCAACTTTCGCAACTGTTATACCCGCATCGAGCCTTCCCTGTTGAACCCGTACCAATACTTCCTGATTAAATCGAGAGATCTGAGATTTCATAGAGTTCGGTACAAGTTCTTCGAGTAACCCTAATGCCCTGCGGAGATACGAGGTCATGACTTGAGCAAGATCCGAGGTTGGTCGAGCAGCAGAACGAGCCCGCGTTCGCGGTAGCAAAACACTGGCAGGTTTAGTCGAAACACTTTCCAGTTCACGTATCCAGACCGATCGTGAGAAGTCGACTTCCCTAATGAGGTTTTCGTTCAGCCTCTTAGACCATTTATCATTCTCAAACGGATACGACAGAAGATTACTATCGGTCAGGTTGAAAATATCTTTGACGATTCGGCCATTAATCCGAAAGTCGAAATCCGCCGATTGTGCTGCTTTGAGAAAGAAGGCGTTCGAGAGCAAATGTAGAATAGTATCATTTGTGGATATTGTCTGGCGTTGGTGACCAAAGTGCCCCCTATATCGGAAGCTGAAATAATTGTTGTATAGACGTTCAAGAAAAGTACTTCCTTCTAGGATCCGGAAGTTCTCTTTCAGAGCCTCAGCAGCCTTCTGTCGCTCGTCGCCAACCAAGAAAGACGACATCAAAGTACGGCTAGCAAACCAATCTGCCTGGCCATCGACACCCGTGTTGTGCCTACCCCCTGCGGCACTCTCTTGATAGGCCTCTGCCAGTTTTTCAAGCGTAGCGTCGACGCGTAGGATCTCGCCTCCTCCACCTCTAACAGTTGTAACAGGGCTATCAAATAGGCTGTGGGTAGTCGCCGGCCGAAATGTAAATGCCAGATTGGACCGATAGCTCTGAAAAGCAGTAAGCGACTCCATGAAGCTCAGTTCGATGACCTGTCGCCCAGGACGACTCCACCACTTAAGGTCATAATCGTTACGAATTCGGTTGGAAATTGCGAGATCTTTCTCAATTGTCGACAGACCTGCCGGGCTCTTCCATGTACGTGGGTCAATAGTGCTCACGTTGTAGCTGGGAAGTTGGCCTGAGGACGTCAACAACCCAAAGCAAAGCCTTGAATCAACCCCTCCGGTCAGCGTTATTCGACGGCTCTGTTCAGGTGAAAATCTCGAATGGGTTTTTAAAGCGTCGGATATATAATTTACCCCTTGGCTAAGAAGGTCTTCATAAGTTGAGTCATGCCTGGCCTTGCTTACTAGCCCTCTATCAAAGAATTCGATGCGATTTGCGTCTATATATATAGCTTTTCCTTGCGGTGCCAACCTTACTCCAGAAGCCATCGTATGATCAGAATGTATATTCTGGAATGTGGGATGGTCGCTAGACAAAGTCAGTATGTAGTTGTCTAGGTCAATATCTGCAGCAATTTGAAGCGAATCTAGTCCAGCTATTATTCCATGAAAAGAAGATGAGACTATTAGGCATTCTCCATCTATCAACTTATAAAATACCGGGCTGTAGCCGAATGAGTCTGAGAAAGCTAGGTAGGACTGGGGATCGTCTGAAGCGTGCTCTGCAACCACTAACCACTCACCTAGGCTGTCAGCGATGTCCAAACTCGTCAGGTCATAGTCCGAGTTCAAGTAATCTTCCTGAGACAGGAACATAGAATCAGATAGCGCATAACCGTCAAGCGATTTCAGGCGGTACTCGTGCGCATTTATTTCACATTCTTTTGAAAAGTCTATGGACTTGGCGTTGGTATAAAAAACGCTGTAACTAGGAGCGTTATAGATGCTGTGCGACAACCGTAATTCACCTCAATAATTAGGTATTGCTTGCATTTAGGTCAATTCGGTTGACTTGTACCCCTGGATTGACAAGGCTGTCGACCACTCTTTTGATGATCTCAGCCGAAGGGGGGTTATGTCCACTTGCCAGATCGTGGACATATACTAAATGGTTCTCGTCCAGGTAATTTTCACCATTTGACAGCTCTTTATTACAAGAACTTATCCACAGTGGAAGAAGGTGCTTGTCTTTGTGCCAATCTGTCGTGTTTTGTAGATACACGAGTCTGCGCGGCGCCCGAAGTGTGTCAGCGTCTAAAACGGACGACTGGATCCACTTCCCGGTTCGTATTTTGCAGAACTGCTTCCAGTCGTCGCGGGCCAACGACGAATGTGCGAAATTGAACTGACTACGTAGGTAGAGTTTAACGTGTCTTTCAGAATACTCGTAAATGTCGGTCTGGGGATTCCATACGAAGACAGAACAATTGTCCTTGAAGGTTCTAGACAATTGAAGCGCAGCGAAACCACCTCCAGAGCCCCCGATAAATAGCAATTCCGCCTCTAAAGTTTCGGAAATGACCTCTAAGAGCTCAATGATACTGTCGGTTACGCGATTCGATAGCCCGCCCGCGTACCAAGCTAAATTTAGCTCTGCATCTGTGTCTACACTAGGATCAGAAATCGATATCATCGGGATTTCCAGCTCATTTGTAATTCCCAGACCTGTAAAGAAAGGCCCCTGCTTTTTCTGACGATCTGAAATCGCTCCAGTTAGAAACACTGGAAGTACTCTGCCCCTTGCGCTAAGTACGTGTTTGTTACATATGAAATCGACAGACAGTGAGCCATCTTGGAACGTAACAGTATGAACCCCAGGAAAAAGTCCACCGTATTCTTTGAAATGATCTATATCATCCCAAGAGTAGTGAATATTCTTCCATTGCTTATAGTTCTTTTCCACGACTTGGATCCCTTTGACCATTTTCGTTGCACAGGTCGTCCGTTTCAGCTTGGAGCCTCGTTGCTAGGTGCTGAAACAAGGTCCCTCTTCTTGGCTTAGATCCAATACGCTGAGCTCCGTGATTAGACGAGACTGCTTTTGTGTTCATGTTTTCCGCCATGATATCAATATATTTGGGTTCTAGTCCATCCGGGCACACCATTTGCCTGTCTACTTCAAATTGGACATCGTAGGCTGAGCGTTCATGAGTGATTGGAATTGTACTAGACTCTGTGTCGATCCAGTTTATTCTTTCCGACTTCACGGAATGACTTCTCTAACGTGCGAAGTGAAATGTTGAATGCTATGTTACTTCAGCAATTAATGTATTAGTGGGGCGGCTCAAAAGGCAATAAGGATCGAGTCTGCATCGATGAAGGTATCAAGAAAATTTTACGACATCGTTTTGTAAATTACCCGTGGGGGCTTGCGCTAGATGCTTATAGTTTCACGTGTAGGGCCAACGGAAGCCGTTTACCCTACGAAGTTTTCCACCAAATTAAGGACTTGTGGTCCTAGGTTCGAATGCCTTACGCAGTTAAATTGCAAAGAAAATTCGCTTCTGATCTGCGAACCTCTATCAGCTGATAACTTTCTGTCCGACGAAGCTAGATCTGTCGAGCCCATCTTGCATCAATCCATTAAGGCTATTTGCTCAGAATGCCTTATCTACTGGTGTTCATTTCACGTAGATCTATCGGAATCAACAGTCATCACGACGCTCGGTTTTGATCGAGATAAAGATTCAATGAATTTACATTGAGCAAAGAGTCCAAAGCTTTGACATTGCTCGATGTTATCTTTCCGTCTGATCAGAAGGAAGAACGTTCGGGAAATTTTTTCGAATGTTTAATTCCGAATATGTCGCATGGATTCTTCGAATTTGGCTTGGTCGGTTAATATTTTACCTACTACTGGCTGTGCAGCCTCTGTGAGTCAGAAGCAGATGTCTGTGGGTTTATTAGACGCTCCTTAACTGGTCAGCATTACACCTCCGGTCAGGATAACCTTGAACGCTTTGTGTCACCGGTTGCCGTAGATGAATTGATATTCATACAACGATGACACAAAGCGAATCAAGACTAACCTACTCAGCCAAATTCACTTCGCGAGCCAAGCTCGCACCGATCGCGGCACCCACAACGTCTAACACGCCGTGCGGCAGCGCGCTATCGATGCTGATGACTGCCAGTGCCTCGGACTTCTTCTCGTCCCGCGACACCTGCATACCTGCGATATTCACGCCCTGCTCCCCCAGGACGTTTCCTAGGCTACCGACCACGCCTGGTCGATCTGAGTAACGCACGATAATCATGTGGTCAGTAATCGGAATTTCGATCTCATGCCCGTTCACGCCGACCAGTTTTTCGATCTGCTTAGGACCGGTCAGTGTGCCTGAAACTGCCAGCTGGGTACCCTCGTTGGTGGAGCCCTTGATGGTGAGCTGGTTACGGTATTCCGGCGAGTCAGAAGTCGTCACCAGTCGAGTAGCAACGCCACGCTGCTCCGCTAGCACTGGCGCGTTGACGTAGGAAACCTGGTCGGATACTACGTCCATGAAGGCACCCTTCAGGGCAGAGAGTTCCAGTGCCTTGACGTCGAGTTCCGCAATTTCGCCGGCAACGACTACGTCGATGCTGGTAAGCGAGCCGGTAGACAGTGCGTTGAAGATTCGTCCCAGCTTCTCGATGAGCGGGATGCCGGGGCGAACGTTCTCGTCGATGACGCCACCAGCCACGTTTACCGCATCGGGAACGAGTTCACCAGCCAGTGCCAAACGTACAGATTTTGCAACCGATACGCCGGCCTTCTCCTGTGCTTCTTCAGTCGAAGCACCGAGGTGCGGGGTTACGGTGACATTCTCGAATTCGAAGAACGGTAGGTCCGTGCTCGGTTCCTTCACGAATACGTCGATGCCAGCTCCGGCAATCTCTTCGTTCTTCAGTGCCTCGTACAGTGCATCTTCGTCGACCAGACCACCGCGGGCGACGTTGATGACGAAGGCGCTCTTCTTCATCTTGGTGAAAGCGTCCTTGCCGAGCATGCCAATAGTCTCAGGGGTCTTTGGCATGTGGATGGAAATAAAGTCGGCTTGCTCGAGGAGTTCGTCAAGAGTCACTAGGGTGACACCCAGCTGGGCGGCACGTGCCGGAGTCACGTAAGGGTCATAGGCGATAATATCCATGCCGAAGCCCTGAAGTCGGGCAGCGACAAGGGCACCAATGCGGCCAAGGCCGATGATGCCGGCCTTCTTTTCGTATAGCTCTACACCAGTAAATGCACTACGCTTCCAGGCGCCGCCCTTGAGCGATTCGTTGGCGGCCGGGATCCGGCGTGCCAGTGAGAGCACGTGGCCGACGGTAAGCTCGGCCGCCGAAATGATGTTCGAGGTCGGCGCGTTCACAACCATGACACCGGCCTGGGTGGCTGCCTTGATATCGACGTTGTCCAGACCAACGCCGGCGCGGGCAATCACTTTGAGGTTTTTAGCGGCTGCAATGGCTTCGGCATCCACCTGGGTGGCCGAGCGCACCAGAATGGCATCTACATCGGCAATGGCGGACAGTAGTTGCTCTCGGTCGGCACCGTTGGATTCACGGATTTCGAAATCGGGTCCCAGCGCGGCGATAGTTGCCGGCGAAAGCTGTTCGGCCAGAAGAACGATTGGCTTGTTATCAGACACGAGTGAGGCACCTTTTCAGTGAGAGAGGTCAACGTGGTTGAGCCACTTGTGTTGTGGCTTCGGTTCTTAGCCTAACCACAAAATTCCCGTGTTCATGCCGAAAAATCGCATATTACGCTTAAAAACGGCGTCGCTTGTGAAAGTTTTCACTAATGCCGTACTGTGCTGTTATAGTTTGATTTGTGCGTGTACCCGGCGGCCCGCTTCTTCAGTAGGCGCCAGCCGGTCGCACCATGGCTTTGAAAGTGTGCCACATGATGATGACATCGCCGAGCACCGACCAGTTCTCCACGTAGTAGAGATCTAGTCGCACACTCTCCTCCCAGCTAAGGTCGCTGCGACCGTTCACCTGCCAGAGCCCGGTTAAGCCTGGACGAATCAATAGCCGTCGGAAGGTCCGATACTCGTAGGCCTCCACTTCATTGCGTAGCGGCGGGCGCGGTCCAACGAGCGACATATCACCGCGCAACACATTGAAGATCTGCGGGAGCTCATCGAGCGAAAACTTACGTAAGAACGTTCCTACCCGCGTTACTCGCGGATCTTGATGCAACTTGAAGAGCGGACCGGCGCCCTCGTTGAAGTTCTTGAGCTCGTCGAGACGCTGTTCCGCGTCAGCGACCATGGTTCGGAACTTGTACATCACGAAACCTTCGCCGGCCTTCCCCACTCGCCGTTGCGCGAAAATCACGGGGCCTGGAGAGTCCAGATACACCGCCACGGCAATGACTCCCAACAACGGACATAACACCACCAATGCAACGGTGGAAAGCACCACATCGATAAGTCTCTTGATCCACCAACGCGTACCGGTAAACGACGGAGGATCCACGTGAATTAGCGGTAGCCCCTCCACCGGTCGCAGCTTGATGCGCGGACCGGCCACGTTGGTCAGCGACGAGGCAAGTATGAGTTCGGTACCCGTAGCTTCCAGATCCCACCCGAGATTTTGCACCGCAGCACTCCCTGCTTGCAGCTGTCCGGCAACCATAACCGCATCCGCCCCGTGGGCTTCGATCAGGGAATCCAAATCATCAAAGTTGTAGGAGACAAACACCCCGGGTAGCTGCAATGAGGTCCCGGTGTCTTCCACGGCAGCCACCACCTCGTACACACTCGCTGATTTGTTTCTAATCTGACGTACTAGGTAGGAGATGTCGTTCGCCGCACCCACCACGACAACGCGTGAAAGCACGGCGCCTCGACGAGCTCTGAAGTGCAGGATACGGCGCAAGAGCCAACGCTCGAGACAGATTGTCACCATCCCCGGGAGCACGCCTAACAGAACAAGTTCGGCCCGCAAGGGCTCCCCGATCGCTAGTACCGAGATCGCCACGAGCCCGGCGGTCAGCAAACTCGCCTCGAGCACCCGTTTATATTCGTCAGACCCGACCCCAAGAATTTGCGATTGCCGCGCACCTTTAAGCGAGAGCACCGCAATCCACAGCAGGGCCACCATCGCTACGGCCGCAAGGTGCGCCACCTTCGCATTTGAGATCGCCGCTCCACTGGCACCAACGAGCCACGAACAGATCACCAGTGCATCAAGAACGTAGATGAGTCGCACCCAGCGGCGCCTTCGTGTGCGGGCGGGCGCCCAGACGGCTCGCCGCTCCGCCCGCGCCAACGATGTCCACGGCATCGACAGCGCCGTGACAGGACTTGATTGTGGTTCCCCAAAACCACTGACCATGTGCCACACTCCCCCAGTGAATGAGCCATCGTGGCAAGCCATTTCTTTCGGCAACGGACCCGGATTGCGAGTCTTGTCCGTTCTTCGTCAGATACGTCTCGCCCTCTTTGTTCTCAACTTAGGCAGGAACAACCGGCTATTCACGCGAGGTTTACCCGTAATTTACTTGTCTTTAAGAGGATGCGCTATCGGTGGACTACTTACTGCTACTTGTTTCGCCCGCTCCTGCTACCCGAAGCTGCGGAACGTAGGCCAACGAATTGTCCTAGTTCGCTACGTTCACCGAGTCCGAGCTTGGCAAAGGCCCGGTATAGGTGTCCTTCCACGGTGCGCACCGATAGGTTGAGCTCGGCCGCTATATGTCGGTTGCCTTCGCCGTTGGCCGCAAGGGAGGCGGTCTGTAGTTCGCGCTCGGATAGGCCGTGTTCAGTGAGCGTCCGAGCGACAAAGACTGGCGCATTTTTCCACGAAGACCTTGTGTAAAGCCATCGCCGCGCCCAGACGCGATCACCCTCAGTGGCGTCCTTCGAGATCAGTATCGCGGTACATGCCACCACTGCAAGGCCCGCCATCTGCCCGTGAACCTGCTCTTTGAGCTTAGCCACCGCGTCCGGACCACCTTTCTGGGCAGCGAACATGATCGTGGCCATGACGCCAGGTACCCCTTCACCCACCGCAGGCTCAACCTTTGCTAAGGCCCCGATTTCGCTGGCCATTTCTTCCGCTGACAGGGTCTCAAAATTGCAGTACACGCTCCAATGCCCCACAACGGCCATAATCGGCAGAGCCTGCGCCCGAAGACGCTCGAGTTGCTCTCTCAGGTCTGCCGATTGTTTACGGTAGATGGCTAGCTCACCGAGCCGCGCGTACTCACGGTAGATCAGCGGCTCAGTATCGAGAATGTCTTCGACTCTTAAGGCTAAGTCCCGCCAGTCATGGCGGCCTCGCAAATGCGGCTGCCGAAGGAAGGCGCTGGTCACGCAGATACAGGCCAGCTGATAGGCATCCGCGGCCAGTGCGTCTAGCGCGGCTGCCGCCAGTCCATCAACCGTGCCAAGAAAGTCTCCCTCGTGTTCGAGAGCTCGTGCGCGTTCGAGCCCCTGTAGGCCGGCGGCCATGCGTCCGAGGTCGTTGGCTCCTTCCAGATATCGAGAGCGGGTTTCTTCGCTGGTGTCATGGCAGGATCCTTGCATTGTTTCGCGAATAAATAGCACCGCGGCCAGGCGTTGACGAACCGCGAGGTTCGTAATCTCGCCCAGTCGAGCTTCCAAGCCCCGAATTGCCTGGTGGAAGACCGGCAAGAGCATCATCTCCAAACCCGCCACCGCGGCAAGTGCTAGGACGTCGCGCGACGGGTTCGCCTCGAGAATCTGGGTCAGGGCGTGCGCTCGTGCGTGCGGGTTGAGCTCCTCTGTCAGCGTCACGAGCAGTTCGATGCGCAGGTTCATTGCTGTCCCGCCACGCTCACGGTCGTGTCCGGCGATTCTGTTCAGGTTCTCCAGTGCACGCTTACGTGGTCCGGCCGTGGCGGTACCGACCGTGAGCAAGGAGATCCACCGCTCGCACAGTGCGTCGAGTTGTTCGTCATCCAGTGGTTGGTCGGCTAAGAGTTCGAGTCCGTGGAAGGCCTCGACATGCCGTCTGAGTCCGGCGAGCGCTACGAGTCGTTCGAGTTCGCAATAGAAATCTTGCCGTTCGCCGACGCTTCGCTCCGTGAGCCCGCGTGCCCCCTGGTAATCACCCTCATTATTCGCCAGCGCGGCAGCATCAGCGACACGCTGGATTTCGGGTGTCTCACCCACCGAAAGAGCCCACCAAACGGGTTGCCAGCGCCCCGAGCTTTCGAATTGCAGCTGCTCATTCCATGCGACATATAACCGGCGCGAGTGGGAAGGGGGCACCAGCCTCCGGACGGCTCCAATCACCCACTGTGAGCTGAGTTCAACAATTCCATCGGCATGCTGCGTGAGCAGACCGTTAAGCCCTTCCAGTGTCAGGGCATCTGGCACCAGATGTGTCAGCTTTACACCCGGCACTCCCCCCGAGAGTGCGAGAGCCACGACCGTATCAAGAGCCTCGGCGGAGAGCCCGCGCAGGATTTCCCATACTCTTCGATACATCTGAGCATCGTCCCAGAGCTCTTCAAGCCCCAAGAGGAGTCGGCCCGCGGCGACATGGTGTAGCTCGTGGACGCGAACGAGTTCAATTACTAGTTCGACCAATTCAAGGAGGCCGCCGGTGGCCCGATAGACGGCATGGATGGTCCCCGGGGTGGGTCTGTGCCCAAAGGCTGCGGACAGCTCGGCTTCGATCTCTGCAAGGCTTAGTGCACCAAGCGCAAGTGTTGGCAAATTGCCTAAGGCGCTGAGTGGTTCAAGGTTCTCTAACATGTTGATCGCATGTGAGGCGCATAGCGCTAGGTCCACGTCGCCTCCCTGTGTCAGTTGAGTAAGCACGTACGCCGATTCGGCATCCAGATATTCCCCGTCTTCGATCAGCACAAGCACACGTTGCTGATTGGACTGCACGAGTCCTGCAACATAACTGCCGATCTGACGCAGGGCCGAGGCAAAATCCGGTGCAGTGGGCTCCTGATCAATCAGATGCTTAAAGGCACCGAAAGGCTCGGTCCGGGCCTCGGGCTGACACCGTAGGCGGACTGCCCGGTTGTTTCCGCCCGCGGCGTTATAGGCGCCGTGCAGCGCATCGGCAAACTGACCGGGGCCGGCACCAAATGGGCAGACCACCCCGATGGCGTGAAGCTCCGACGAGCTCAGTAACTTGAGGGCCGCCTGTACGTGATGTCCGGCGTGCTGGGTATGGTCGGACTCCATGGGACTCAGGGCTCCTGTGCCCGAGCAGGCAACAATAGGTTGCGTAACTCGCGCCGATTGCGGATGTTGAGCTTGGTATGAATTTGGTAGAGGTGTCCTTCGACCGTACGCACCGAGATGTTGCAGGACTGGGCGATCTGAGCATTGCGTAGACCGTTTGCGGCAAGCTCGGCGATCGCCAACTCACGTGGGGTGAGCACCTTGCTCCATTGCTTCTCGGAAGCCACAGCACGTGGTGCCGAAGGATCCACTCCGGCGGCAACAGGTAAGAAGTGTCGTAGCCGTTCGGTTTGTTCCCCCATGATCTGGTGGACCCGGCGTCGTGTGGCGACGTCCGGGTGGGCCTGAGCGTGGAGCAAGAACTCGACCTGATACCGCTGGCCACGGCTCGCCAGTTTGGTGCGCAGAGCGAATCCGGCAGCAGTGTCGCCTGTGCTTTCCGCGACCGCTAGATCTCTGAGAAGACGTACCAACGAACTTTCTTCACTGGATGGCAATGCCTCGAATTCTTCAACGGACACCTCCTGTCCCAAGGCGAGGAGAACTCCGAGTGACTCGGCGGCGCAGAACCCGAATCCGGCCGCGACGGCCCGGTGGGATAGATCTTCGAGGATCTGTACGTGCTCCGGATGCCTGCGATAACTCAGTACCACGGCTGCTAGTTGAGCAACGGACCAGCTATTGAGTGTAAGTTCCGTTGGTCGCGCCAGTTGCAATAGTTCAGCGATACTTGCCGTTGTTAGCCGAGTCTCGGGAGGTTCGGCTGCCAGTTGCAGGCAACGGGTCATCAGCGGGATCATTTCCTTGCGGTTGATCGCTTCCTGCACCGCCAACATGCGCGCGAGCTGTTGGGCACATTCAAGCCGTCCCAAACGCAAGGCTCTGATGCAGGCGAAGTAGGTGACAAATGATTCGGCAGCCGCATCGGCCTGTGGCGATCGGAGTGCAAAGTTATCGACGCGCTGTGCAGTCGCCCAGTCGTAGGTCCGGGCCGCAACTGCTTCGGCCAGAAAAACCATGGGCGAGAACAAGAGGCGGAACCGGCTATCGTGACGGCGTTCGGACAATCGCTGGATATCCCTAACGGCGAAGGAGAGAAGTTTTCCAGCCTTAGTTTCGTATCCTTCCTGAGCCCATCGGTATGCAACACAGAGCAACGCGATAAGTCGATGAGCTTCATCGCTCCAGGGCGTTGCTTCCAGCGCAGCGCTCGGGGCATCGATCGCTTCCGCTCGAACACCGACCGGGGGCAGGTGACCTTGGCGTATAGCGGCATACCAGCCAAGGATTTGAGCCTGCTCACGCCATTTCGAGCGCTGAATATCGCTGAGCTCGTTTGGTACGGCCACCTCGTGGGACGCGACTTCATCCCACCGAGTCAGTCCAGCTGCGGCAGAACGACGAGCCAAGTCTGCCACCAGGCGGATCTCTGCCGTTGCTTCGGCTAACTGAGGCTGAAGATTTGTGAGCCGATCATACGCAACTTCGTAACAGGCGGCGGAAATCTGTTTGACTGCCAACTCGACTTCGCCAGCCAAGCTCGCTTTGATCACTGAGCCAGCGGGCACGATACGGCCCGGCCCCTTACGGCGTACAAGATCCAATGCCAGTAGTCCGTCCAGCGCTTCAAGGTCGCCGGGCGTATGCAGCAGCTCGCTGAGATAGATTCCACCTTGTCGCACAACACGTTGGAACAGGCCCTTTTCGGCAGCGGAAAGGGCCGATAGGTCGAGTTCGGACGTTTGCGGGCAGAGAACCGGGGTCGTCAGCCCCCAGTATCCATACTGTTCGATGAGATGTCGCGCGCGGATATCGGCCCGCAACGCGCTGTCGAGAACATCGAGATCTCCCCTACTCATTGCCCAGTAGTGGGCACCCACCTCCGGCGTTCGCTGACCTTCCAGTCGTTCAGCGAGATACTGTTCCAGTTCGGATCGGTTCAGTAGCGGCATATTGACCACGCGTAGTTCGCCGTGGCGTAACAGATTATCCACAGCAGGATCTAAGCCATCGCGCCGATCCACGAAAAGGATCAGCAAGAGGTGCCCGGTTTGAGCCAGCGTGGTCAGCAGTCGGCTGCTTCGTGGGTCGAGTGCTCTAGCATTCTCGATTAGCACCGGAACGCGTTCGTTTCCATAGTGTTGGAGCTTTTGGCGGAGCACGTGCATGACTTCGGCGTCACTGGCGTGCTCGTCAATCGGCGCGGTAGCCAGCAAAAAGAGTATGGCCCCGAGATCAATATGCTGGGAGAAGCGACTGCAGGTAATGCGAAGTAGCGGTCGGTCTCCCACAAGGCGCGCAATGGCATCGTGAGCCAAGGCTCGGTAACGCGAACCTGTGCCAGTGACGAGCACATAGCCCCTGCCTGGCGCAGATGGATCAAAGGATCCAATCGTTTCATTAATCTTCCGGGTAGCTGTTTGGCTCAGCGCACTGTCCCAGCGCTGTTCTGTATCGGTTCGAGCCGAAAAGTGCCCGGAGATATCCCCCAATATCGTCGTGCTATTCATCTTTCCTCCATGGCGCCCCAGCAACACGGAGTTATTAGAACGTTTCCCCAAAAACGTCCAACTGTGGCGAGTGCCACAAGACTACCGCTAATCAAAGTCAAGTTCTACCATTCGCTAAATCCCATCCCGCGAATGAGCAAGGTTTTCTTCAAGAGATCCCTCAGAAGACTCGTGGACTCCGAAATTTTTACTCAGCCAAGGAACAACGGCATCCCACAGTTTCAGAAGGTCATCAGCCTCAACGCAAAATCCTCACGCCTTCCGCACCTCATGGCGATCGGCTGCAGATACAACCATCTATGCCTCGCGGTGGTGGTTATTTATAGCAAGCAATCACTAAACTGCTTCCGCAGGGCCGGTTTCCCGAGAACCCGGAGAATTACATGACGCCTAGAATCAAATGATCCAGATTTGATCTCCGAGTCCTACATCGGTCATTACGAAACGTCCAAAAGGAACGCCCGCTACTAGGACCGAACAGGATCGGAGATGACCGTTGAATACGTATACACCACATAGAATTACGTTGATAGCATTTCCTTTGTCGGTCATGCTGGCTCCTTACGCTAAAGGGTGAAGCTGAAGTCAGAAGCCGCCTGTGGCGAATAGTGATCTGGCAATGCAGTTCGTCAGCTTGCGATGGAAGAGAGCTGATCCGCGCAGTGGCTCGAGACGGCCGCCGATCGCGTCTGTGGGTGCGTCGGACGAGCCGTGCCAGTCGAAGTATCGGTCGGGCTCGATCATCCGGTGCCCGGGAATCGCCCGATTGCATTCCAACCGCTGCTCATTCAGCTCTAGCCCGAGGTGATCAAGACGAGCACAAACTGTCGGGTCGGGGCCGGCGAAGGTAGCGTCAGACACGTCGAGCGCACCAGATGGAGGTCCTAGTGTGCCTCATCTTCGGGGGTCCTCGACCTTGACTAGGCCATCGAGGTCCCGCCTGGATTACGTGCTCAACTGCGACTGCGAAAAGCCCCAATAGCGCCTAGTACGTGGGCCGGACCGCGTGCTACCTTTGGCTCATGAGTAGACCCAGTGAGATCCTCGGCACCGTGGTCGGCGCCAGCGAGCGCGAGCAGCTTGATACGTTCCTGGACTACCTGCGCGACGCCGTCGTACGCAAGGCTCGCGGAGTGTCCGAGGAGGACGCCCGGCGTAGCCCGGTGCCGACCGGCACGAACCTCGGAGGCCTGATCAAACACCTGCGATGGGTGGAACTGGGCGCGTTCGCCCAACAGATCGGTCAGATCCCCGCCGCCGAATTGCCCACCCCGCCGTGGACCGAGGACGATCCGGAGGCCGACCTGCATCTGGACCCGAACGAAAAGCTCGAGGAGGTCATCGGCGACTACCAGGCGGCGTGCGCTCGCTCCCGCGAGATCGCCGCCCAACACAGCCTCGACTACGCACCGCCGGGCAGCGAAATGACGTTGCGGTGGGTGTACCTGCACGTGATCCTAGAGACGGGCCGGCACGCAGGCCACGCAGACATTTTGCGTGAATTGATCGACGGTAGCGCCGGCGACTGACGGTTCGCGGCCCGTCGTCGGAGGAGCCACCTCTGTGACCGCGCCCCGGCATCCGTAGCAACGAGACTATTTGTCGGACTCGGCAACCGTACGCCGGAGAATCGTCCCGTTGGGAGCCAACTCCAGCCCGGAGATTACTGTCCCATTTCTGGCTCCTCCTCTCCATGGATTGGAGCTAGCTCGCCTTCGGATGAATACGCACCTTGCGAAACTGCACCGGGACCCCTTCAGGTATCAGCGACAGTAGCGACACATAATCCGTGGCCAAAGGCTCGCGCATTGCTACCGAGCCGATCTGCTCGCCATCTCGGCGGAGCACCAACCCTTCCTCGCTGCCCTGTACCTCCAACTCCACCCACTGACCTGCCGATAAGGGCGCGCCCTGAGCGCCGAAGAGCCGGCGCATGCCCGAGCCCGTGCAACACCACAGGGACAGCTCCCCCGAAGCGGAGAGCTGTAGATGATATCCGGTACGCTGGCTATCTTCGAAGGCACGGTAAGGCTTATCGGTCGGCACGGCGAAAGCCACCCCGGCCACGGGGTTTCCTCCGGATAATGTCGGCCAGCGTAGCTGGCACCTAATGGATCCTAAGCTCTCGGAAGCTACGTGAAGCGAGCCGAGCGTGTAGCTGTTTTTCCGCGCCGCAGGAAGCTCCACGGCACCAAGTTCCCGTCGGAATACCGGCTGGGCGGACCAGGACAACGCATCGGGCAGGTCGCCGGCCGCACGTCGGCCCGAGGCGAAGTCGTCGCTACGAGGTCCGGAAGTTCTGGTCTTGCCCGGAGCGACGTACAGCAGATTCGAGCACATCATCCCGCGCACCCCTAGGGCTGCGAAGTGTTCGCTTTGCCAGCGGGTGTGGATCTCCCAGCAGATCACCGGTTTGCCGCTGTCCACGAGCGTTTTGACCTGCTCGTCACTGGCCGAATCGTGAACACCGAGTAGGTCAAAGTCCTTGGCCAGCGTTCCGGCCAACTCAATGGTGTCCGGCGCGAAATATCCCCAAACTGGGTAGCCCCTTTCGGCGGCCAACTCCCTGCCGGCGGCGGTACTGTTCTGCTTCCACACGATGGCGTCCTTGGCCTGCGGCCACCTGTCTAATTCCTCAAGCAGTTGCACGGCGTGGGCCCCGGTTTTGTCTTCGATAAACAGCACGCAACGGCCTGCCAGTTCCTCCATGACGGACTCGAGCCGCGGAATAGGCCGCACCGGCGTGGCCGGGCCAAGCCACTGGCGGGCATCGTTTCGCACCCCTTGGAGCTCAGCAAAGGAAGTCTGCGCGATCAGCCGGTCTTCACCGGTTAACCGCTCTAGATTCGCGTCATGATGGCAGACAAAGATCCCATCGCTAGTGCGGTGCACCGACAGTTCCACCGCGGCGGCCCCGTGCGCGGCGGCCTGCCGGTAGGAGTGCAGCGTATGTTCGGTCCAGTTATCTCCCGAGCCGCGATGGGCAATAACGAATTGCTCCTGGTTCAGCATCGAGCGCACACTCGGCGCGGTAGCCGAGCGTGCGCAAGAAACTAAGGAGCCGGCGAGCGCGGTCATGGGCACCAGCGACAAAAGTTGTCGCCGGGTGAGCCCTGATGGGGTTGCCATGACCGGCGCCTGCCCGCTACCGGTTAGGGCACTTCGACGATCAGGTCGTCGAAGGCCGCGGTCACCGGAGTATTGCTGGCGCTACCCGAGACGTAGATGCGGGCGCGCACCCCGCCGGCTGCTTGGAGCGCGGCTTCGGAGTCCGTTGCTTCCACTTGCCATTCGGGCGGCTCATTGGTTCCGTCCTTCCAGACCTTGGCCCCTAGTGCGGTCGGCGAGGTGCCATCGGCTTGGATTTTCAGCCACAGTTTCTGACCGGCCTGATATTCCAGCGAGGGAAGCGAGACCGAATCGAGGAAGGTTTCGTTTCCTTGGAACATCTTGTCGAGGATCAGCAGCCCGGAGCCGTCTGAGGAGATCCGTAGTTTGAGCTGGTACTGGTTACCGCCATCCTGGTAGCGCGGTGAGAAGTAGAGATAGCTGCCTCCCCCGTTGGCAACCTTGTCCAGTGTCACGCTCACCGTGCCGGTAACCTCGGCTCCGGCGAGGGTCGGTAGCGTCGCGCCGGGCCCATGCCCTGGAGAACCGGCCACGAGTTTGCCGGTGCCCGAGGAGACGAAGATCGACGCGGCACTCGAGGTACGCGCCCAACTGCCTCCAACATCGGCCGTGCCCCAGCCACCGGTGTCGCTCCGACCGAATGCGTCGGCCGCCAGCGGACCGGGCGGGATCGTAGCCTCGACCGTGCGTGTGGCACTATCCGAAGCTCCCTGCGGATCGGTGACGGTCAGGGTGATTTGGTAGCTTCCGGCGCTGGCGTAGTGGTGCGTTGCCGTGGCCCCGGTACCGTTCTCGCCATCACCAAAGTCCCATGCGTAGGACAGTTGTCCGCCCTCGGGATCAGTGGATCCCCTGCCGTCTACCGACACATCGAGGTTCTCCATGTTCGCGGTGAACGATGCGGTCGGTGTCTGGTTTGGCGGGCTGACCGTCACCTGTTTGCTGGCGGTACCGGTGGCGCCCTTGTTATCGGTGACCGTGAGTTTGACCGTATAGGTCCCGGCCGCGGCGTAGGTATGGGTAGCGGAAACGCCGGTGCCGGTGGCCCCGTCCCCAAAGTCCCATGCGTAGGAGGCAATGTTGCCATCGGGGTCGCTGGATTCGCTGCCATTCACCGTTAGTTTCAGCGCCTGTGTGTCACTGCTGAACTTTGCGGTCGGCGACAGGTTCACGCTTTGTCCCTGCCCTGCGGCGTAGTGATCGGCGATCCTGGCGGCGCTCAACGCCCGCGGATAGACCGCGATCTCATCGACCTGACCGGCGAAGCCACTGGTGGGTGCCGATGGCCAGCCGCTCAGCCGATCCACGCCGAGCCGCCAGTAACCTTCCATTTCCAGGGCCGTGGTGGTGGAGGCCCGTGAGGCCACCTGAGCACCATCCACGTAGAGTCGCATCCCGTCGCTGCCTAGGGTTGCGACCACGTGATGCCACTTATTATCCGTGTAGGACGCCGATGAGGTGATGGTCCGCCGGGTTCCGCGCTCGGTGACTCCGAAGGACAGTCGTCCGAAGGAGTTGAGATAGGTCACCCGGTCGTAATTACGCGACGTGCCGGTCACCGCATCGGCGAATCCGATCAGTCGTCCGGTTTGTGTGACACCGGCTCGGAACCACAGTTCGGTACTAAACCTATTGGTGCGTACAGCGCGCACATCATTACCAGCGGTACCACTGCCGAGGGTGATGGCCGAACCGCTGCCGCCGGGAATTGTGGCACCATTGACTCGGCTAGCCGCACCAGTGAGGCTGAGGTCTTCGGCATTACTGGCGTCCACGACCGTATTCCCGTCGGTGGCTCGCACCGGCCAGTAGGCGGTGGGTTGGTCGGCTTTAATGACCGCCTCATAGTTGCCCACTGGTTGATCGCTGGTGGCCACGGTGATCGATACGGTGGAACTTCGGGCTTCCCTGCCGGTCGGGTCCACCGCAAAGATGCGGTAGCTGTGCGTGCTGCCGGGTGTCAGCCCGGTGTCGGTGTAGGAATGTCCCGGGCGCAGCCAGAAGTTCGACCGGCCGCTGGTGGTGTGAATCGGATTGCCGTTATTGCCATCGCGAATCACTCGATACTCCAACGTGGAATCATCCATGTCGCTAGCGGCCTGCCAGCGCACGCGCACCTCGCCTGCCTTATTGGAGGAGAGCGTGGGAACGAAGTTATTGCCTTGCGGTTCTGGGCCTCGCAGGTTGGGAGCCTTGGTGCTGTAACTGAAGCGCACCAGACCCTGCTGGTTCGTGTAGTTCGCCCGGAGGAACTCGCCACCGTAGACAATGTACTCATCGTTGCCGGTCACCGACCAGGGGCCCTGATACTGGCCGGTGAAATTACCGGTGCTCAAGGCGGGGAACCAGTTGCGCAACTGCGGATGTGGTAGCCCCTCAAAGTTGGTGTATCCGTGAATCTCGCGATCGATCGTGCCCACCGCTTCCTTGCCGAAAGCCAGCGCACGGTTATAGCTCCAGTTCACTTCCTGTGGGAAGCCTCCGACATTGCCGCAATAGTGTGGGTGTCCGGCAAGGTAGACCAGGTCGTTGGTGACGTGCACCGAATAGGTATCTCCGTGGCAGTCTTCAAGCCAACGGGTGCCGAGATCATCCCAGTCGATGGCCACAATACCTTCGAGGGTGGCCTGCCGCCCATAGGTGAAACCACTGGCATAGAAGGTGCGCTGGTCGCTGGCCAGCGAGGTGATCGCGCCATCGCCACCGACACCATTGCTCACATAGGCCGAGGCCTCATAGGCTAGCTTCTCTCCGGTCGCCGTTTCCACCACGGCCAGACCGCTGGCTTGATCGCCGGTGCCGTTGACCGTGTCGAAGTATCCACCGATGGCCAGCTTGGTGGCATCGGGCGAAAGCGTCAGCGAAGTGACCTGTCCTCCGGTGACCACCGGGCGGAAGGAAAGCAACGCGGCATCCGAGGCACGTACGGCGGCCACCTGTTCCCGCCAGGCAGCACCTACGCGGAAGAAGGATCCGCCAAAGAACACCGTGTCTCCGCGCGCAATGATCGAGTAGACGGTATTCGATGGTTGCGGGTCGAAGCCGGCGATGCGGGCGCCGGTGGCCGGATTCAGCGCCACCATACGTTCGGCCGGAGCTCCATTCAGGCTCGTAAAGTCGCCACCCACGTAGAGCCGCTCCCCGTCGGGTGAGGCCGCGAGGGATAGCACCTGGGCGTTAAAGGACGGTGCAAAGGAGGTGATCAACTCACCGGTCTTGATGTTGTAGGCCAGCAGATTATTGCGTGTCACCGTCTGTGTGCCGGGAGCCGCCCCGGCGGGACGAGCGGTGCCGAAATTACCACCGGCATAGACGATGTCACCGATGATGACCTGGGACCACACCACACCGTCAATTTGCACGGTGGGCAGGGCATCGGCGGTCACGGTCGGTGGTAACGCACTCGGATTCTCCGGGTGGGCGTCGGCTTGCGCCGCCGAAGGGATAGCCAGTAGCAGGGCGCCAGCGAGCGCCCAGACGCCGGCCGCTGCCCCACACCGGGTTAAGATGTTGCGCATGTTCATGCCTTTCACGCGCTCGGAGTGCCCGAGAGTTGTTGAATGTTCTCGCCGTTGCCGGTGCTAAAACGCAGGGTGATTTCTCCCGGTTTCGCCTCGGGCAGCGCGAAGAGATAGGTAGCCGTGGCGTTGCCTCCGGCCGCGAGTTTAGGCTCGAACGAGGAAGCGCGTGGGTCGGTAAGCGGAGTCAGCGGCGTGAGCTCGGCGCCGGCAAAGGCAAGGAGCTCGGTGTGGCTGAGGTCCAGTGCCTTCGTGCCACGGTTGTCCACCGTCACGGTGATCAGAACCGCTGGTCCGGCGACCTGCCCGATCCCTTCGGCCTCGGCCTTGGTCAGGGACAGTTCCTTGATCTTCATGTTGGCTGCGGTACCCACCGGGACCGTGGCTTCAAGAGGCACCGCCTTGGCGACCTCGGGTTGCTTGCGCGCCTGATCGGCGTCTTTGGCGACTTTCAGTCCGCCTCGAGCCTTCAGATCCTGCGGCTTATTTTCGGGCGCGGTGCCCGGTTTTGGCTCCGCGCTCGGCGTTGTTTCGCTTGCTTTGTCGGCAGTGTCTGGCTCCGCGGAGTTGGTTGCTCCATCTTTCTTACCGTGCAGTTTCGTGCTGGAGCCGTCGCTATCCTTCGTTGCTGCCGTCTTGGGCATTTCGGAGGTCGCCGGGGCGCGCACGTCCGGCACCTCTTGAGTGTTGGCACCCGGGGGCACAGCCGCACGTGGCGGTCCAGCGGAAGCCGCGCATCCGGCCAGCAGCAAGGTGGTTGCGGCCAATGCTGTCCAGCGAAGGGTCGGCGCCGAGGCTTCGGCGAGAGTTAGGTGTTTCATGTGGTGCCCCCGCAGTGATAGTGCTCTAGGCCCGGTGAATGCTTTCCCGGGGTTGACTCAGCGCGTTCAGGGCCACGCGCAGTTGAGTGCTTGAGGTGTGCATGGTGTAAGGGAAGTATTCGACCCTGACTCCGACGGTGGCGAAGCGCCGTTCGAGTTCGCGTCCCTTGCTGGTGCCCTTCCAGTCATCTCCCTTGAAGAACACGTGATAACCCAGATCCCGCCAGGCCTGAAGCCGGTCGGAACTGGTTTCGATGTACACCTGATCCACGAGCGAAATGTGCTCGACGATCTCGGCACGTTCCAGGGTGGGGATCACCGGCCGAGCACCCTTGGCGGCCTCGACCATCTCGTCACTGACCACGCCGGCCACGAGAAAATCGCAGCGGGCCTTGGCCTGCCGCAAAATGTTCAGGTGACCGATGTGGAAGAGGTCGAAAGCCCCTGCCGCGTAGCCAATAATCATGAGTTACTCCCCTGCCCTGTGCTCGTGTTGCCGGTGTAGACCAACCTTCCCCACAAACGGACTTAGGTCGGGCCGTGGTGGGCAATGGGCACGTCTTGGGCGCTCGGTCGAGCCATGAAGTGACGCCGCGAGCGTACGAGATCTTGGCAGAGCGCCTCATAACCGGCGGCGACCTGATCCCAGTCATAGGCTTCGGCCCGCTGGAGCGAGAGTTCTGCCCGATGCGCGACCTGTTCCGGCTGAGCTTCAGCGGCCTCGAATAACGTGGCCGCCTGCGCTGGGGTGGAGAAATAGGCGCCGGCAGCTCCGAGGACTTCGCGGTTGAAATTCACGTCAAAGGCATTGACCGCGGTCCCGGCCCCAATGGCGCGCAGCAATGACGGGTTAGTGCCGCCCACCGAATGCCCGTGCCAATACACCAGCGCGTGCGCGTACAGCTGGTCGAGTAGCTCTTGGTCCCATACTCCGCCGAGGAAGCGGACGTTTTCGGTGGCTGCCGCATGTACCGATTGCGTGTATTGCTCGGCGTAGGGAGCAGAGCCGACCACCACCAAGGGGTAGCGTGCCGCGGCCTTCGCATAACCTTGAACGATCAGGTGGACGTGATTTTCCGGCTCGAAGCGTGCCACCAATAGGTGGTAGCCACCCGGTGCTATGCCCAGCTCGGCTAGTTTCGCGTCTCCGGGTGCGTGAAGAACCGGGGCGCCGTAGGCGATCTGCCGTGTCGCGGCCTGATATCGCGTGGCGTAGTAGTCGGCGATCCCCCGGGCATCGGCGATCAGTTCACGCGATAGCCAGACGGCCAATCGTTCACACATCAGGTAGTAGCGCCGGCCCGTAGGACCCCATTTGGCGCGCCGGGATTCCAACCCGTCCACGTGGGTGGCGACCGGAATACCTGCGGCGTTCAGTAGCGGCAGCAGCGGCGCATTGGCCGCGTTGAAAACTATCGCTGCATCCGGGCGATGACGAACAGCATGGAGTATCGATAGAGCGCTGTGGCTCAGGGTTTCTAAACTTCGTCGGCGTAGCGCGGGCAGATGCACCAATTGCATGCCCAGGTAATTGTCGGTTCGTTCATCGCGGGCGACGCCACGGCAGTACACGGTGACCCGATGGCCTTTGGCTACCAGGCGCCGCCCGACTTCTTCGATCGCCGTCTCGAATCCGCCATAGCGGGCCGGGACACCTCTGGTACCGATGAGCGCGATGCTCAACGGCGCGGCAGAGTCCGCACGCCTACGACGTTGCATGTTGTTTCCCCCAAAATAAAACAACTACGGCGAGTGTTCACCGCCGCGCCTGCACGACGTAAAACCGAGGGCATCCCCATGCCTCGGCCGTGCCAACGTGCAGGTCCGTCGGTGGTAGCCCTGACCCTAGGGCTCAACCCCCTGTGCGGCACGGGTAGCGCACTACTTAGTTTGCTCGTGAACTACTCGCTCCGCTCTCGCACTGGCCCCTTACTTCTGGCCGGAAATCCGGGCCCTGACGCGCCCCGCGAGGCAAAGGTCACAGTTGCATAACGGTTAGCGGCGTGGAAGCATAGGTGAGGTTGTGCGCGACACCGTTTCGACGGTGCCACATCCATCCGGGATCCGTTGTGCTGGGGAGCACGGGACCGCCCACGAAGGACACAAACTTGTTGCATCCCCCTGTTGAACGTGGGGGCCGAACCCGGCTCCCACGCGCCCTGATGACCGTAGTCGTCACCGGCTCACTGCTCGCCTCGGCGCTACCGGCGGCCTCCGCCGCCACCTATTATGTGAGCGACTCAATGAACCGTACGGTCAGCGAAGGCTGGGGCTCCCCCGATTCCGGCCCCGCCTATCAGCTCAACCACCCCGAACGTTTCGCCCTAGCCAACGGCGTGGGTTCGTTGACCTTGCTGCCCGGCAAGAGCAGTGTCGCGAACGTCAATATCGATCAACGCGACGTGGCGGCAGGCGTTGATCTCTCCTTTGATTCATTGCCAACGAGCGGCTCCATCTACGCCTCACTGGCTGCGCGCCAAGGCTCCAACGGCCGCTACGACGCCACCCTACGTCTGCTGGCCTCCGGCGAGCTGCGCCTCGAAGTCGCCCGGCACCTCAACGGAACCAAAACCGTCCTCGAGCACGTACGCATCGCCGAATCTGTGCGTCCCGGCGAGAGCTTTCACCTGGACTTCAACGTCTCTGGGGGGAGCGAAACCACGCTGAACGCCCGTGCGTACCGCGCTGGTAGCACTGCGACCGACTGGAACCTGCAACACATCGACAGCGACTCTGCACTGAGTGCCGCCGGCGATGTGCGGCTCACCGGATACCTGTCCTCCTCCGCTAGCAAAAACACCGGACTTCACGTGGACAATCTTCGGGCGAAGGAAGCCCCCAAAAACCTGTTCAGAGAGGATCCGGGCACCGCCGAACCTGGTCCGATGCCCGAGCCCTCTCCGACCCCGGAACCAGCCCCTTCCCCAACTCCATCCCCCGAACCCGTCGAAGAAGCACCGGCTCTTCCGGCCGGGGCCCTCTATGTGGCGCCCGGCGGAAACGATGGCGCCAGCGGTTCGGCCGAAGCCCCACTGCGCCAACTGGCCACCGCCGTCGCCAAAGCAAGCTCGGGTCAAAGCATCGTGGTCCGCGGCGGAACGTACCACGAGTCGGTAACCATCCCGAGCGACAAGACCGTGCACCTGGTGAACTATCCCGGTGAAAACGTGTGGCTCGATGGCGCCTCGACGCTGTCCGGGTTCACTGCCTCGGGCGGGGCTTGGAGCACCGGATGGGACCTAGATTTCGATCATTCCCCGACCTACACCCGCGGGGCCGAAGATAACCAGCAAGAAGCCTGGGGGTTCATCAACGCCGATTACCCGATGGCGGCGCACCCCGAGCAGCTCTGGGTCGATGGTGCACCCCAGACCCAGGTTGGTTCACTCGATCAGTTGCGCGCCGGCACCTTCTACATCGACTTCTCGGCCAACAAGCTTTATGTAGGCTCGGATCCTCGCGGCAAAAAGATCGAAGCCAGCACCCTCGTAAAGGCCTTGAGCATCCGCGGGGCCAACTCCACGGTGGATGGTATCAATGTCCGCCGCTACGCCCCGTCGGTACCGGATATGGGCGCCATCACCGCCGAAAAGCCGGGTATCGCTCTTCGTAACCTGTCCGTCGAGGACTCGGCCACCACCGGCATCAACGTTTCGTCGACCTCTAACACCATCTCGAACGTCAATATTCGTCGTTCGGGCATGCTTGGGATGAACGCCGTCTATGCCGACGGGCTGAAGGTGCAGGACCTCGACTCGTCCGGAAATAATACCGAACGATTCAACTCGTCGCCGGTGTCCGGTGGCCTGAAGATCACCCGCTCGCGGGGCATCTCGGTTAAAGATTCAGCCTTCACCTCCAACCGTGGCCCGGGTCTGTGGATTGATGAGTCGGTCTACGATTCGAAGATCGTCAATAACGACATGATCTCAAACTCCTCGCATGGTCTATCGCTGGAAATCTCTGCCAAGGCCGTGGTCGCGAACAACCGCATTGTTGGCAACGGCGGTAACGGATTCAAGCTCAACGACAGTAGCGATGTGCGGATTTGGAACAACACCATTAGCGGCTCAAACCGTCCGCTGAATATCGTGCAGGATAACCGGCGGGGCGACAACGCCTCCGATCCGGGACATGATCCGCGCCAGAACTTCCCGGACCCAACGATGACGTGGATCGTGAAGGACATTGCGGTGCATAACAACGTGCTGTCCAACACAGGCGGCGGGAACGCAATCTTGGCCGTTGAGGACTACTCCCATGAGTTCAGCGCCGCCGAGATGGCAATCTCCACGGATCACAACACCTACCACCGCCTCAGCTCGGGGACTCCGCGCTGGTCCACGGTATGGTCCGCCGGGGCCGGAGATCCGCAGGTCTACACAAGCTTGGCGGCATTCCAGTCGGCACATCAGCAAGAGTCCGGATCAGCCGAGGTGACCGCCTCCAGCGTGCTGGATGCCGAACATAACCTCACTTCTGCCATCACGGAACGCAACGGATCAGCTTTTGGCTTGCCATCCGATCTGGCAACGCTGACCGGCCTGAGCGCCGGCAGCAAGCAGATGGGCGCCTACCGGCGCTAAGTCCTCCCACTACAACTGCGGGTCCTGCCATCACTTAGATGGCAGGACCCGCTTCTTTTCAAAGTTCTAGACAGTCGGTGCGTTACCCGAATGTCGCCCTATTATCAGCAGCTCCCTGACGCCACACCAACACGGCCACAAGGAGCACCAAAATCACTGTGCTCAAAGTGAAGGGTACCGGCAAGAGCGGGTCGATGAGCACCAGTAAGCCACCGATAGGAACGACAGCATTCACGACCGCGTCTCCCTGGCGCCGGATGGCTAGGGCCCACACGCCCAGCACAAACACCGCGATGGGGATCGTAAACGCAAACGAAGCCAAGGGCGCCGAGAGGCTACTGTGATGCGTGATGACATCGATTTCAACTTCAATACCCGCCGAGAGTGCCCCGGCGGCTGCGAAGATGAAGTAATGCCCGTACCCATACGCGATGGAACCGCGTAGCCCCTGAATCGCGTGGTGATGCGGCGGCCAGAAATAAACCCACCACAATCCGGCGGTCGCAATCAAGGTCAACACCGCCAGTGCGATCAGCGGGCCAACCGCTTCACCTTCATGCAACGCCTCGATGATCGCATTCGAGGCCGCCAGGAGGCTTTCGCCCAACAAGATGAGCGCGAACAGTCCATAGCGTTCGGTGATGTGGTGCGGATGCCATGGTGTCGTGGCCATCCGCTCGGCAATCACCGGGACCGAAATTTCGGCAAGAATCAACACGATAACAACTACGGCAAAGAATTCCTTGGGCACCAGAAGCGACAGTAGCCACAGCACCTGCACGAGGCTAATGCCCACGGCATAGGCTAGGGCTGTTCGTCGGGTGCGCTGCGTACCGTGCGAGGCCCGCAACCACTGGGCGACCATCGCGATTCGCATCACCACATAGGCGTAGATCACCAGCGAAAGGTCTTGAGATTCAAAGGCTGGGCCGATTCCAGCGGCTAGAACCAGGACCCCACCCATCTGCACGATGGTCAGCACACGATACAACCAGTCATCGGTGTCGAATGAGGTGGCGAACCATGTGAAGTTCATCCAGGCCCACCAGATGGCGAAGAACACCATGAGGTAGCTGAAGATCCCGCTGAACACATGTCCATCGGACAGTGCATGGTGCAGCTGGGCTGCGGCTGTACCTACGGCAATGACGAAAACGAGGTCGAAAAATAGTTCCAGAGGCGAGGCCGACCTGGCAGGCTCGTGCGGATCCCGCGAACGCATCGGCGTCAGCCGCATTCGAGACAATGACGTCATGAGATGAGTACTTTCTTTGAGGGCAAGGCAATGATGTTGAGCCGGGCGGAAAACGTAGTGTTCTACCCCGCTTGGGCCTACCCTACCCAAACAGTTGCATCGTCCGTGACGGGCATCGCCCGTCTGCGGCAGGTTCGTCACTGGGTGGCAACGTCACCGTCGCTACGTACTACTCGGGCATGTGTTCGCGCGGGACGATGGCAACCCACGCCCACTCGATATCCTCGGGTGTTTCCAGCTTGATCGATACGGTGGCGCCTGCAGGAATAAACCGAGCGGCACCGCTGGTCCAGGTTTCTTGGGACATCTGGGCACCGCAGTAGATCTGGCTGAATTCTGGCTCAACCTTTCCGTTCACCGTGACCCGCGTCCGGACGGCGGTCCATTCGGTCGTTGTGCCGCATTGACCCACATATACGTAGTCGCGGTCTTCGGCCGTACCGGCTAGTACCTCTTTTACCTTGGTCCCGTCGTATTCGGTGCGTGCGATCTCTCCTTCCCACGCATCGGGTGGAGAAAATTCCGTACCGTTTTCTGCCTTGGAGTCCGTTGGGCTTGGAGTCGAGGAGGCCTGTTCGGTGGGCTTGGAATTTTCAGGCGCGATCGAGCCTTCTGGTTGGGTGGATGGGCCACACGCGGCGAGGGTGAGAATCATGGCCGCGCTAGCACAACTGACATAAAGGACGTGTGATGATTTAGCCTTCATGCCCGGCACTCTACCCACTGCCCCCAATATAAAAAAGGATGAGGAAAACGCTAAACTAACCACGGCCGCGAGGGGTACAAACGATCGACCCGTATCTAAGACTTGGGTTAGTTAGGACGTTCTTCTACAGGCTGTGCATCTTGCACAAGATCATGCCAGCTCCCCCTGTACCCCCGAGTTGATTCAATCCGCATGAAGTGAGTACATATGACAGCCAATAAACTCATCGGGCACCAGGAGTTCGTCTCCAATAATGGCTCTGAACTCACGCTCGCCGATCTATGGCCGGATTCCTCGATCCGCGCGGCCATCGTCGGGTTGAATCCGGCACCGCACAGTGTCAATGTTGGGCATTACTATCAAGGCCGGGCAGGTCACCGGCAGCTACTCCGCATTGCCAAAGCGGGGCTCTTCGACCCCTCAAGCGCTGCATTCTTAGACGATGCAGCTGTAGCCGCAGGCGTCGCTTTCACCGACATTGTCAAAACTCCGACTCCCGGTGAAAAGCAGGTCACCATGAAGCAAATCCAGGCGGGTTTGCCCATCCTTGAGGAGGCGCTGGCATCACGACGTGTGCCACTGATTATTTGTGTATTCCGGCAACCCGCCCACGCCTTATTGAATATCAATAGGTCATCCCCCGGTCTGCTTACTCAGCGGACCCGTTGGGGCGCGCGTGTCTTTCGCATGCCGGGCCCCTATGTCAAGTTGAGCGATGCCGCCAGGGCTATGGAACAACTCAAGGACGCGCTCTCGTAGTCGGCGCACTGATGCCGTAGGTTGGTCTCTTAGCGGTTCCCAGTAGGGGCTCATGCTCCCAGTCCGGTCCGTACTCGCGGCTCGGCCGTTCCAAGCAGAGCGACAGCGCGAAGAACACCAGGAACATCACGCCCGCGTCGATCAGCCCGTTCTCCATAAGGCTGCGCACCAGAATAAAGGCCAGCAACGGCAGGTAGAGCGAGCGGACCTTGCGGTGACGCAGGGCAGCCCAAAGACAGCCGAGCACCCACAATAGTGCCAGCACGGCACCGAACACTCCGGCCTGCGCTAAGAGTGAGATCCAGGAGGAGTCGAATACCTGCTCTTCCCAGTATTGGCCGGTCACCGGAATGGTTTTCATACTGAGGCCTTGTCCCACCCAGCGTTGCCAACTATCAAGGGGCAGCTGCAGGACGGCGGACCAGCTGATGGTTCGTGAGTTGAAGGTCAACAGCTCGGCGCTATCGGATCGTTCCAGCACCGCGCGCACCGCTGGCGTGTAGAACATGACATAAAACAGGACGGGTATTGCGATCAAGGTCGCCACGAGGGTCTGTACCGGCAGCGTCCGCATCAACAGCACCATGAGTACCGCGGCACAAGCCGCACCGATCAGTGCGGTGCGCGACTCGCTGAGGATTAGAATGCCAACTAAAAGCAGCAATCCCCCGCTGTGCCACCAGTGGACGCGAGCACGTAGCGTTTCATGCAGTAGCATCAGTGCGGGCAAACCGGCGAGCAAGGCAATCTCATTCGGACTAAGCGGCGGGATTCCACCCGAAAGTCGTCCTTGGCCGCCAATAACGAGCCCGGAGACGGCACTGATTCCGCCGACAACTGCCAGTGCCACCGCCAAAGCCCACAGCAGTCGTTGCGGGGCATAGCAACGCGCCAGGAACATCACGGTCAGAGCCATCAGCAGTACGCGGACTGCTAGCACCAATGACGCAGTGAGGTTTCCTTCGGCGAGGGCGCCGACGACGCTGAGCGCCAGAATGGGCAACAAGAATCCCAGCGAACGGACACCCAGCGGAAAATGGGTGCGGCAGTTCAGGCACAGTAAAGCCGCCCAACCTAACGCGCCGAATTGCAGTAGGGCCTTGAGGACCACCACTGGGTCGGCTCCCCCGGTATAGAACACGCCCTGCCGCCAAGCCACCACCGAACTCACCGTCATTAACCAAATGAGAATCAGATGCAGCTCGCTTGGGCCAGCCACCCGCCGGGGTTCTTTGATGCCGGCGCGAGGCCACTGGGCCGTGATCGTGCCACGCATTGCTCAGCCCTGCCGTGGCCGGATCCGGCGGCGCGGATGACGAAGCATCACCAGCCCGGTAGCGCCGCTGCGCACCGCAGCCAGATCTTCAAGAGTTCGTCGTAGGGAGCGGGCTGTGGACTTCTTCTGCCGAGTAGTTAGCAATACTCCATCACAGTGTGCTGCCACCACGGCGCCGTCGATGGGTTGGGCCCCCATGGCCGCAAGGATCACCACGACATCGTAGCTACGTTCCAGTTCCTCGATCAGCGGAGAAATCCTTCGGAAGACGTCATACCGCCGAAGCCCTGCGGCAGGCTCGCCGGCGGCGAGATACCCCATGGGCACATGAATCATCTCGATCAGCGCCTCGGTGAGTGTGGCTTGGCCGGCCAACACATGGCAGAGTCCGGGGTGTTCGGCCACTTCGCCGGGTTCGATGGCCCCCTCCCGGCTCTGAATGACCACGGCCTTACGTCCCATGCTGGCTAGCGTTTGCCCTAGTTCCACGGCGTCGACGGTCGGGGCCTTCGGGTCACTGAGCACCAATAAGCGTTGCGGCAGGTCTCCATCATTGGCCAGCAAGAGACCGGAGAGTAGTTGCCGATACCCGTTATCGCGCCGTCCGCGTTCCCGGCGATCGTCGCTCCCGCGTACGATCCCCAGCACCGGCAACCCGGTGACGCGTTCGGCGTCGGCCGGGCGCAAAATCCGCGGGTCCACCTTGTCAACGAACAACGCTAGAACCAGGCCCAAGCTAAGCCCGGAGACTAGCCCCAGCGCCAAGTTCACCGTTTTGCGTGGCGAGACCGGATCATCGGGCGCGCTCGCCGGCACCGAAATTTCCGCGGTTACCAGTAGCGATTTCGGATCCGAATTCTCAAGTTCGCCGATCCGCGCGGCGAGCAAGGGCGCCGCCGCATTGGCAAGATCGGCGGCTTGCTGCGCCTGCGGCGCGCTGGCAGTGATCACGATCAGCACCGTGTCCTCCGGGTTCGTGGCGCTGAGCGCTCGGCGCAGCTCGTTGACGCTCACATCTGCGTCAACGCGGCGCGCCACGGCGGCCAAGAGCGTCGGGTCCCCGATCAACTGAGGATAGGAATCGGCCCGTTGCAGGGCGTACTGTCCGCGCGCGAAAGCCGAATCCCCTGCCGATTGCACGTTGATGAAGATGGTCGCCTTGGCCACATAGCTAGGCGTCATACTCAAGGTGATGCCGACACTGGCCGCGACCCCCAACACAATCGCGAAGAGGATCCACCACTTACGGGTCCGTAGAACGCGCAAGTAATCCTTGATATCCATGCCCATCGCCTCCTGACTCTGGGGCGGACGTACCGGTATCGGTGGCAGTGGGTCTCCGGGAGACAGGAATACCTGATCTTCGCGATAGTCCAATGACTTAGC
Organism: Glutamicibacter endophyticus; assembly: GCF_048457885.1. NCBI lineage: Bacteria > Bacillati > Actinomycetota > Actinomycetes > Micrococcales > Micrococcaceae > Glutamicibacter > Glutamicibacter endophyticus. The sequence continues at coordinate 1,480,830 of NZ_CP174200.1, read as the reverse complement.
CATAGCGGCGCACCTCCCGATACCACTTGGCAAGGGCCAACACGACGAAACCGCCGTTAGCGAGCAACAACAGCGTGTACCCGGTCACGAACCCGGCAGGCCACGCTAGGAGCACGAAGAGCAGACACATCAGCCCGAAGTCGGTCGGTAGCACCGCTAAGGAATATGCCAATGAGGAGGTGCCCTGCCCGCTCATGAAGTGCTCAGTCATGCCCCGGTTGAGCCGGCGCAGCTGGTCGGTGAGGATCATGGCAAAAAACTGCACGCTGGCCACCGCCTGGAACGCCAAGGGTACGAGCAACCACCGAACATCCAGGTCGTAGAAGCGGTACCAACAGATCAATACCGCGGCGTGCAGCACCGCCGTCTTGATCGCGTCGACGATGTGATCAAGCCATTCGCCGACCGCCGACCCCGAATTTTGCAAGCGAGCCAGTTGCCCGTCGGCCGAATCCAGCGCGTAGCCGGCCACCAGTAGCGCGGCAACGAACCCGGCTACCGGCCAGCTCGGCGCGAAGGCGGCAATCAAGAAAATGCCGCCGAACGTGCAGACGGCGCTGAGCCCGGTCACCTGGTTCGGGTTCAGCCCCCACCGGTAAGCCATTGCAGCCAAGCGCCGTCCTAACGGCCGGTTGATGTAGCGCGAATAGGCCGGTGCCCCCTTCGCGGTCTTTTGTCGCTGGCGCAGTTCATGCACCGCCCAGCGGTATCCTCCCGCATGTTGCATCATCACAGCCCCCCTGCTCGATGAATTTTTCGTGCCCGACGCTCAGGTTCTGGCCCGGCGTCCCGAAAGTAGCTCCCGGATCCGGGAGTGAAAGTGTTCGGGTGTATATTTCTGGAGATACTCCTGCCGGGCGCGTGTGCCCATCTGACGAAGTTGCTCGGTGGTGGTCTCGGCCAACAGGTCGGCGAGCGCCTGACTGTCGCCGGGCGGAAAGATCAATCCGGTCACCCCGTGGCGTACGATCTCGGCTGGTCCCCCACAGTCCGAGACGATTGCCGGGGTACCGTGGCGGAAGGCCTCGATGGCCACGAGCCCAAAGCCCTCGATGCTGTCGGTGGGCAGGATGACTCCATCTGCGGCGGCGATCCACCGTTCCGGGTCGGGCACCTCTCCAATGACCTGCACGGTCTGCGGTTGCTGAACGAACTGATCGACAAGCTGGGGAACCGACACCTGGGCCCCACTGGGCGGCGGTCCGCCGAGAACAAAAAGAGTGCCCGGACAACCGGCCTGTTGCCAGGCGCGCAATAGTGTGCGGTGCCCCTTGTGTCCGTTCCAGCGGCTGGCCACGACATAGTGCGGAGCTGGGCTGTGCACCATCTGAGCGGGGACCGTCTGGTTCTCGGTTGGGTGCGGCACGGCATTGGGCACAACTTGTATGGCAATCGGCGATAGTTCGCTGAAATGTGCTACGGTCTCTGAGATCGCGATCCGCTGGTCCGCTAATCTTGCCAACGCACGCAATACCGGTGCCTCCCGCGAGGTCCATGGCTCTTGGATGTGCAGGGTGATCCGCCGGATCCGTGCCATGCGGGCTATCGGTGCCAACAGCAAGCAGGCCGAGGTCATCAAATACAGCCGCTGCGGTGCGGCTTGACGCAGCCGCCACCACGTCGGGACGGTCAGTCGCAGAAAACGCAGGACACCGGCCGGATTCAGCCAGGCGCGTCGCAAAATCGGGAGCTCGACATGGCGCACCGCCACACCGCGGCGCACGAGTTCTTTGAAGAGTAACTGCCGGCCATCTTGATGATCCACTGGAAGCCAGACCTCCACCTTCCAGAGGCCGCCCAAGGCCTGCACCACCTCAAGGAGCATCCGATCGCTGCCATACAGCTCGTCCGAAGAATGCACGATGAGCAGGCTTCCGTTCCTTACGCTCATGGCCGGTCACCGGCCATCGCTGGGCTCGTGTCTTCGGCGCGCACCAAGGGCACTAAGACAAAGCCGCGGATGCTCAACCCACCGGCTAGCGCCCCAATTGCGGCCGCCCACGGCACCAAGGTCACCTCGCGCAATACGAACGCGGCCACGGCCACCAGTACGAGGCAAAGCGCGCTGTCGAGCGCACGAATTGTGAAGACTGCGCGGGCCCGATGTCGTACCGCCGCTAGGAGCCCGTACGGGGTGGCCACTGCCACAGCCATGGCATAACCGAGCCACCCGAGAACGGTCAGCGCTACCGGTTGCCGTCCGGTGATCAATTCTCCAGCCACCGGCAGTAGAACCATCCCCAGCACCCCGCACACCAAGGCGGCGAGCAGCAGGTAGCGTACCGCCCGATCGGTGAAGGCCAACGCCGTTGCTAACGACTGCTCCTGGCGGACGGCCAGACTGGCAAAGAGATAGGAGCAGACGCCGCTGACCAGCAGCATGGCCGGTGCCGCGTAAATTCGTGCGGCCTCCAAGGCACCGGCGGCCGCCAACGTGAGCGCGCCGGTAACGAGTAGTCGTGCCCCGGTGAGTTGTCCGGGACGCAATGCTTGGAGCGCCGCCCGCCAGATCCCGTAGCGCGCCACCGGCCCCCAAGCGATCGGCCGATGCACCCCGCGCCGCTCGCTGCGCGGTAACAGGTACCACCCAAAGAGCATGCCGGCAAGCTGCCCCACCGTGACGGCGCCCAGTACGAAGATCAGCCCGCGGTAGCCCACGGTAAGGAACCCTAGGGCCACCACTACCGTGACCGCGAGGACCAACAGATCCATCCAAATGATTCGATGGAAGGCAAGAACGGCCATCAAATTGCGTCGGATGAGATCCTCGGCAATGTACGCGGCGGCCGCTGCGGCAAAGACGAGCGCACCACTGACGCTCAGCACCCCACTAAGCCAGCCGGTGATGAACGCCGCTACGGCGATTGCGGTGGCCAGCACCGCAAACCACGCTGCCAAGCCGGCGCGAATCTCGGCCGCATGTCGATCGAGCACGAGCAGCGAATCACCCACAAAACCGCTGGTGATCCCGGCGGCCAGAATGAGTGCACCGTACAGGATCGAGAACAGTCCCAACGCTTCGATCCCCAGAGTATGTGCCGCCAGCAACGCCACCGCGAATCCGGCCGCCGATTGCGTGGCTTGAGCTCCGGCGGCCGAACTGACCGCGGCCAGGCCTCGGCTCAGTCGGCCGGTGCCGGAGGTGAAGGAGCCGACGACAGCTGGGGGGCTAGCCGTACTGGTGCGCGACTGGCTTGCCGCCGGCTCCGTCTGTGGGACCCGATCCACACCGGCGCCTGCTGGCGAACCGGCCAAGCCGATGGACCGGGAGGACGCACGGCGCGCGGCGGGTCGGCTTCGAGTCGGTTGACTCGATGTGCTGCGACGCCCATGGCGCGACCATGTGTGCGACATATTCGACTGCCCCCAATGAATATCGCGTTCCCACCTCGCACGTTAAGCCGTTGGTTGAAGGCGGGCACCAGTAGCGGCTACTCAATGGGTCAAGGAATTACCTAGATGGGCAATGCTCGGGGCACCCGAGATGACACAGCGAGTTACCCGGCAGATGGTTGCCGGGTAACTCGCTGGTCAGACGCTTCCCGCGTCTAAGGTTTGACGCCCAGGTACCGGGCCAAGGCACGTTGCTGATCCCACGGGTGATACCCCGTGGCCCGCAGCTTGGTGGTATCCAGCACGCTCATCGCTGGTCGCGGCGCGAAGCTCGCCCTTGATTTGCCGTATTCGCTGGTGCTCGTGGCACCAACGCGCTGTGGATCCTTACCACAGTATTCGAAGACCCGGCGGGCCAGCTGATACCAACTTTGTGGGGCCCCGGAACACTGGAAGTTGTAAATCCCGTAGGCGGCACGGTGATCGATCAGATGCAATAGCCCGGCGGCGAGATCCTCGGCGAATGTTAACCGTCCGATCTGATCATCGACCACCACGGGATCGATGTCGCTGTGGGCCAGCCGCTTCATGGTTTCCACGAAGTTCATCCCCTCGCCGATGACCCAACTGGTACGCACCAGATAGAAGCGTTCCAGTGTGCGTACCGCCGCCTCGCCGGCTGCCTTGGACTGCCCGTACACGCCCAGCGGTGCCGGCTGGTCCTCCTCGGTGGCCACGGCACGGCTCCCGTCAAAGACGTAATCCGTGGAGATATGCACCAAGGTGGTACCAAAGCGGGCACACCGCGCCACCAACCGAGATACCGCCTGCGCGTTCACTGTCCACGCTTCACGGCGTCCCGAGGGCAGTTCGGCCAGATCCACCTTGGTGTAAGCCGCCGCGTTGATGACCACCCCATACGAGCTCAGGTCCAGCGCGTCGATCTGTGCCGGGTCGGAGACATCCAGCGCCTCGCGATCCATCACCTGAAGCCGAGGGTCCATGCCGCTTCGGGAGGCCAAGGCGCGACCCAGCTGTCCGCCGGCCCCCAACACCAGGATGGGAAGTGCATGCACCGGACGCGCCCGCTTCAGTGAGGGATGTTCCCGGTCCGCGGCGGAGATGACCGCCCGGTTCAATGGGATGGGCCACGGGACCGCCAACTGGTCATCGTCCAGATTCACATAGCTATACCCGTCACGATCATCGGCGCGCCAATGCCGGGTGACTAGATAGCTGTATGTGGTTCCCGGTTCCAAGGTCTGGAAGGCGTTGGCCACGCCGCGCGGCACGAACACGGCCTGTTCGGGACCAAGCTGTAGGGTGGCCAGCTGACCGAAGCCCGGGCCGGGTCGCAGGTCCACCCACGCGGCAAAGACCTTGCCGGACGCCACGGTGATCAACTTGTCCCACGGTTCGGCATGAAATCCGCGCGTGGTGCCCACGGCGGTATTGAATGACATGTTCTGCTGCACGGGCAGAAAGCCCGGCAATCCGGCCTCGGTCAGACGCTCGCGGTTCCAAGCTTCCTTGAACCAGCCGCGGTCATCGCGGTGCACCGGCAGCTCGATGACCTTCAAGCCATCTAGCTCCAAATCGCGTACCTGTAGGGACTGTACCGAACTCATGAGATCGCCTCCCGCAACGCATAGCGGCGTTCGGTCTCCGCCTTCAACGGTTCCCACCATGCCCGGTGTTCCCGGTACCAGTCAATGGTCTGGTCCAAACCGCTGGCAAAGTCTTGATGAAGTGGCACCCAGCCCAATTCTTCGCGAAGAAGCGAGGCGTCGAGCGCGTAGCGCAGGTCGTGTCCTGGGCGGTCGATCACTTGGTCAAAGTCGCCCGGATCGCATCCCATATGCGCCAGGATTAGTTTCAATACCGACAAGTTATCGCGTTCACCATCGGCCCCCACAAGGTAGGTCTTCCCAATCGTCCCGCGTTCGAGAATCAACGCCACCGCACGGCAATGATCCTCCACGTGAATCCAGTCGCGCACATTATTGCCGTGCCCATAAAGTCGTGGGCGTTGACCGATTAGCACATTGGTGATTTGCCGAGGAATGAACTTTTCCACGTGTTGGAAGGGACCGTAGTTATTGGAGCAGTTCGAAATAGTCGCCCTGATCCCATAGGACCGTATCCATGCCCGTACCAACATGTCGCTGGCGGCCTTGGTCGAGGAATACGGGCTGGAAGGGTTATAGGCACTGTTCTCGGTGAAACGATCTGCGTCATCAAGTGCTAGGTCCCCGTACACTTCGTCGGTGGACACATGATGAAATCGCGCATCGTGACGCCGTACCGCCTCCAGCAGGGTGAAACTCCCAAGCACATTGGTCTGCACGAAACGGCCCGGATCGAGTAATGAATTATCGTTGTGAGATTCTGCGGCGAAGTGCACCACCGCATCATGAGAGGAGACCAGTTCGTCGACAAGATTAGCGTCGGCGATATCCCCCACTACCAGCCGTACTCGTTGCTCATCTAATCCGTGCAGGGATCCCCTATTCCCCGCGTAGGTGAGCTTGTCCAGTACAGTGATCATCGCGTCGGAGTGCCCGAGCAGATGGCGCACAAAATTTGCCCCGATGAATCCGGCACCCCCAGTTACCAGGATTCTATTCATGGGCCAAGGGTAACGCTCATTGTCCATTGACAGAAGAGCTAGCGTTGCTACCATTCGTCCATGAGGGGAATCATACTTGCTGGGGGAACTGGTTCGCGGCTTCATCCGATCACACAGGGCATTTCTAAACAACTCGTGCCCGTGTTCGACAAGCCCATGATCTACTACCCGCTTTCCACGCTTCTCTTGGCGGGAATTCGGGATATTCTAATCATCACTACCCCACGCGATACCCCGCAGTTCCGTGACCTGCTCGGGGACGGAACCCATTTCGGGGCGAACTTGGACTACGCGGAACAGCCTTCGCCCGATGGCCTAGCCCAAGCGTTCCTCATTGGCCGAGAGCATATCGGCGCAGACTCCGTCGCTTTGGTGCTCGGCGATAATATCTTCCACGGTCCCGGCTTCGGCACGCAATTGCAGCATTACTCGACACGAGAAGGGGCCACGATCTTTGGCTACTGGGTCAAAGATCCCAGCGCCTACGGGGTGGTGGAGTTCGACACGGACGGCCACGCCATCTCCTTAGAGGAAAAGCCCCAGGCACCACGTAGCCACTACGCGGTACCGGGGCTTTATTTTTATGACAACTCCGTGATCGACAAGGCCGAATCCCTGACTCCTTCGGAACGTGGTGAGTTGGAAATTACAGATATCAATCGGCTCTATCTGCACGAAGGAACACTCAACGTCAACGTATTGGCCCGTGGCACCGCGTGGCTGGATACCGGCACCTTCGACTCGTTGAATGATGCCTCAAACTTCGTCCGCACCATCGAAGCGCGGCAAGGACTGAAAATTGGAGTGCCTGAGGAAGTCGCGTGGCGCCGAGGTTTTATCGACGATGCCGAACTGCGGTCGCGGGCCCACAGCCTCGGCAAGAGCGGGTACGGTGACTATTTGCTGAATTTGCTCGACCATTCCTTTGCCGATCCTTGGCACTAGCCTCTGCCCGATCAGCCAAAGCCCGCTAGCCGACTGGTATGCAATTTATCCGTGAACTAGCACAAGGTCGAGATTTGAGTGATAATACGAATAATCCCAATCGGGAGACATTCCATCCACTTATTGCTGGAGAATCAGTGAAGAAATTCCTTGGTAAGGCCCTTGCGCTCGGCGCGGCGGCTGCCATTGCATTCGGTGGGGCAAATATCGCCCCCACCACCCCGGCGGCCGCAGCCACCGTATCGACCGCAGTAGTCGCCGCAAAGAAGCAGGCTCCGGTCACCATCAAGACCATTGGCAAGAAAACCGTTAAGGGTTCGGCCAAGGCAACCATCAAGCCCAGTTATTCCAAGGCTAAGAGCGTCAAGGTTAAGTCCGCGGTACTGACCGTCAAAAAGGGCAAGAAGACCGTCGCGAAAAACAAGAAGTCGGTCAAGCTCGGCGCTGGCACCTACACGGTCACCACGACAGTCAAGTACACCGTCAAGGGCAAGAAGAGCACGGTAAGCAAGAAGCAGACACTGAAGGTCGTCAAGGCGAAATCGTCCTCGAAAAAGCGTTCGGTGAAAATGAACGGTCAAGGATACTCCTGCCCAAAGGGCTATCCGGTGAAGGGCAACCGCACCGGCAGCAACAAGGAGTGGAAGTACCACGTTCCGGGCGGCCAGTACTACAGCCGCACCAAGCCGGAAGAGTGCTTCAAAACCGAACGGGATGCCCAGAAAGCAGGCTACCGCGCTTCGAAGCGCTAGTTTACGGAGCATCGCAATGCCGGGTGCTACTCAGAGGACCACTGAATGCTAAAGATCGATCTAATCAGGGAAATTAGCGGGCTCGAACCTTCTACAGCCGAGTTCGACTAAGTAACTCAATCCGTGGACAACTCTGGTACCACTTACCTGCCACTCGATGCAGCCAAGATCGAGCAGTGGCCGGGGTCTTCGGCGCACAGAAGACCCGGGCCCGACAATCGCGAACAAATTGTTCGCGCCGCGGCGAGCAAGGCACACCGCCTTCACGGCTTGGCAGATGCCCTTAACCCATGTCCCGTCGTCTTATTTCGAGCCGACTGCCCCGATCATCGCTCAGATAATGTAGCGCCGAGGTACGCGGCAGAGTGCCGGGTAGTCCGCTTGACCTAGGAAGCGGCAATGACATCCCCATCCTGGCATGGCAGGTAAGGCGTGAAGAAAAGAAACGAATCCGCCACTTCCTCAGCTTCAGTCATACCCTTCTTGCGCCCTGTCGTCGTGACCTCAGTACAAACAGTGCTATATTGCACCGCAATTGATCGCAACGTTCACCGATGATCGTGTCGCGCACAGGTGCCAGCAATCTCATCGCGTCTTAGCCGACTTCCCGGTCGTTCGTAACGCGATCGGAAGCCGACGCCGAGTCAACATGCCCAACATGACACTCCTTGTCCACACAGTGTTTTTGAAACTTGATCCAACGCCAGGTGTACCGCTTCACCAAGGACTTTAGCCGCTGATTCCCCCGCAGAATGTCCGGGACTAATCCTTTGTTTGTTTCAGCTCAAGTTAGCGAAAACCTCAAGTTTGGCTGACAAGTCATACTCGCGATCCACTGACCATGCCGCGTACGGCACCATCCGACGTATTGTTCATCACGACGGTAAATGTATGATTTTCACCCTATTCGCCCCCGTCCGCGATACCAGGCAGTATCATAGTCCACCGGTTATCTAGGCAAGACGTCAATCCCTGCATCGCAATTCGGGACTATAGCCGCAGGAAACGCGGACTAGAGTACGAATAATCAACCATTGCCAGCGCCCCACCACGCTCGTGACAACTGATGGTAGCCCCGGCAGCGCGGCCTCACGTGACTGGGGCATGTTGTCATTGACCAGCTCGTCAGCTGAGTTGAGGCTGCACCCCGTTAGTTAGCATTATTGACGTCGGACCCAAGACTTACATCGCATTCTGTGAGTGCCACAGTCCCCTTAGATCAACAAACCTTTGCCTCAGCGGTTCCTACGACCCTGAACTTGAGACCAATGCGACTAAGAATCCTCAATAGTGTCAGAGCGCACCCGTTCCAACAGTAGGCATGTGTATTGGCGCGCCCGCGGGACAACAGATCTCCAATCTGGGGGCGCAATCTGGTCATAGAAGAAACTACCGGCAGAAACGTTCGGAGCCAACGAATCACTACGTGAGAGCGCCCCAATAAGATCAAGTCCGGCGCGAATAAACATCCGGTTCCCCGACAAATGTCGTCGACCTCTTCACGAGACACGCAGTACATTCGTAACCTTGACCACTTGGGGCCCGCCCGTTGCATCGGCGGGCACCGGCGACTAGAGCGCGGAGCAACCCGCAATCCACGAATGACAGGCACCAAACCATACGGTTTCGAACACTTGCGAAAGTGCAAGTAGTCTGAAAAACTAAACCAACAAGCGCTCAGGAGGTATCAGTGAACCAGACAAACAGTGAATCGCACCTTGGACTACCACCCGCCCCAAAACGAATTCTCACCGCATTTGATTGGGTTCTCGTCATTTCGGCACCATGCATCTTCTACCTAGGTGGATTAGGGGTGGCCTTCAAAAACACCAATGGCCTTATTTTAGTTGCCTTCGCAGGATTAATCGTCATTACGTTGCGAACGATACGACTAGGAAAAATCAACGAACCCCGCATACCTCGGTGGACCGGGCCTGGCTCAATCGTCGTTTCCGCATTTGGGTTCGTGTGGGCATGGAACCTTCTACAGAATCCGCCAAGCAGCAGTTTGGAGCAGTTCGCCCTGCCACTAGTACCGGTGGCGCTCTATATCGCTCTGGTACTACCAATGCTGCTACCGCGTCGACGGTGAATACTATGGATCTACAACGTGCACTCTTCTCACCGCCACGATTTAAGACCTTGGGGTTTCTGACACAGGTAGAAAGGTCCAACTACCCGTCAATCCAAGAATTCACAGGACTTTCCTTACCCGATGTGTCACGCGCGGTCGGTTTTTTAGATGAGCATGGCTTAGTTCATGTAAGCAAAGGTCGAGTCGGACGTTACGCGCAGACCGAAGTTTCCGCCTCGGAGAAGGGTATAGCTGAGTTTCGAAAGCTCCTTAAGGAGATAAGGAAGTACGGGGCGAGCGAGGATTAGTCTCGCTCACCCCGGGCTCCTCAACTAAACCTCGGACTACTCGCGGGAACAGACAATCGCGCTTACCGCTAGGCCACCCACAATGCCAGCTATACCCCCTCCGACGCCGGCTTTGATCAATCGTGGCATTATCCTCTGAGCAAGTTCATAGAATTCCTTCTTTCGAATTAGCTCAGCGTAAATTCCCGACGACATGCCACTAATAAAGCCCAACACACTACTGTCAATCATGCAGTCGACAAAGCTACGCCCGGCAGCAGCCTTTGCCGTACCGAAAGCTCCGATTGGCGCATTCAATTGGCGACTCGATGAAAGCGCGGCAATAACCTTCCCCGCCTCTTCCTCACCTAAAATCGACGTGAGTTCGTTTTGGTCAATCGAGATAATGCCCGAATCACCCAAAACAATCGCGTCCGTGAAGACATCCTCCAACACGCGAGCGAGCTCCTCCGCCGAGCTCTCTTTAAGCGTGGCATTGTAGACGATAGCTGAAGAATCTGGCCCAGGTGCAGCAAGTGCTGCCGTCGGTACCACCAGCCCTATCGCGGCAATGGTAGCAATGGCGCCAGTGATAATCCGATTGCATCTTTTCAAATTTTTCACATTAATCTCCTCCGGGGTTTCGCTCTACTGATTCTCATAAAATTAGCTTGTTACTTTCGCACGCACCCCTTTACGGCTTCGATCATCGCTAGCTGTCAATCTCCATAGACTCGATGCACGAGAGGAAGCTCCCTGCGGGCACTTTGGTGTCGACTAATATCTACACTCTCAAGCCATAATACGAGCGTAGCAAATATCGCCTAATCAGAGCATCATACTTTTGTAGGATGGACGGTGCGGTGAAGGCAACTACATCACTCAGACTTGAAGCGAAACCAAAACCGAGCCCTACGCCCCAGAGGGACTTCATTGAGACGGCCTGCCCGTCACCACATTTATCTGCTCGCCGTCGCTACTCAAGTGACCGAAGGGCTGGCGACAATAAGGCCCAATTTGTAATACAAAGTCTCGCGAGCCACCTCAAACCGAAGCCCTGTAGGAATCAAGTCTATGAATAGCTTCTAGCGACAAGCGATTAAAAAGCTAAGGATCTATATATTCATAAATCAGGAATAAAGCGCTTTCGATTAAAGCAACTCTCACAATAAAACCATCTCGACGCACCTAATTAAGCTCTGGCTATTAAGTGGACGGCTTTTCGCGCAAGCTTTAGAAGATTTTCTTGAGTACTAGCGCTTCAACACTTTGGTGCGGAAATTCTCTGGCACCAACAACCCTCTGATTGCTATCGCTCGTAGGCGCTTGCAGCGGATTACCCCGTTATCTTTTTGATAGCCCCCAACAAGAGGATCATGGGGCTGTCGGCCGACTAGCCTCGGCATGGTGTCTTGCCCCTGTCTAACCAATGATCCGGGGGGGTGTTGCCACCGAGGCTGGGAGGGCAGTGAGGTGATTGCTAATTAGGGGCACGACGCCACGCACCACCGGTGCACGGACGTCAGTCATAACGTGGATGTAAGACTTTGCTCCCGCAGGTTGGCCGACCAAATGAGGGACCAAGCGCAAAGGAGCCAACCTCATAAAAACCGACGACATCCAGATCTTCCTCGGCCTCGATGTCGGCAAGACCGACCACTGGGCCTGTGCTGTCTCCACTGACGGCACCAAGATCTGGAACAAGACCCTACCCAACGACGAAACCAAACTCGTCACCGTCTACCAGAATCTCAGTGCCCAGGGCACCATCCTGGTCGTCGTAGATCAGCCAGCCACCATCGGGGCGTTAGCCGTCGCTGTCGCCCAGAACCTCGGTATTCCAGTGGCCTATCTGCCCGGACTTTCGATGCGACGCATCGCAGATATGTATCCTGGCACGGCGAAAACAGACGAAAAAGATGCCTTTATCATCGCTGACGCGGCCCGCACCATGCCGCACACGCTACGTAGCATCCAAGTCTCCGACGAGGACGAAGCCACCCTGGGCATGCTCACCGGCTTTGACCTGGACCTAGCCCGTCAGATCACTCAAACCAGCAACAGGATCCGCGGGCTATTCACCCAGATCCACCCGCCACTAGAACGGATCCTCGGTCCCTGGCTGGAACACGACGCGATCTTGGAAGTCCTCGCAGCCTGGCCCACCCCAGCTCAACTGAAGCACGCAGGCAAAGCCAGGATCGATGCGAAGTTCAAGAAGCACGGAGCCCGCCGCCACACCGCGTGGGCTTCAACCATCATCGCGGCCCTAGATGAGCAGACCGTCGTCGTGGTCGGCACCGACGCCGCAGGTCTGGTCATCCCGCATCTGGCCCGGCACCTGATCTCGTTGCATGCCCAGCGCGTGGACGTGGCCACACATTTGGAGGCCATGGTGGAGGCCCACCCTCTTTACCCGGTCCTGACATCCATGCCCGGGGTTGCCGTCAGGACCGCTGCGATCATCATCGCCGAGACCTCCGGCAAGACCTTCACCAGTGCCGCATCCCTGTCTTCTTACGCCGGCCTGGCACCAACCACGCGCCAGTCGGGCACGTCGATCAAGTCCGAGCGCGTCAGTCATTCAGGTAACAAGAGATTGAAACGAGCGCTCTTCCTCTCGGCGTTCGCCTCGATCAGGTTCGATCCGACCTGCCGGGCCTATTATGACCGGAAACGGGCTCAGGGCAAACGCCATAACCAAGCTCTGATCGCGTTGGCTCACCGGCGTCTCACCGTCCTGTTCGCGATGATCCGTGACGGATCGCTCTATGACGTTCCAGAGCTGAAAATTGCTTGACACAGAACATAGGGGCACCCCCGATGCTAACCAACTTTCAAATTCAGCCCTGCATGTCTGACGAATTTTCAGTCCACCCGATATCGTCACAACAACACGCTTTCACCGGCATTCCATACTCTAATGAATTCTATCCACGTATCCTTCACTCCGATATCTGATTCCACTTTAATGTCCGAAATCTCGAATATATTGACGCCTGGATGTTTTAGCATTGTCTGGAGTAGGTCTCGTCAGGTTCTTAGCTTCTATCGCCGCCACTGAAAGCCCATGGCGCGGCTTCCCGAGAAAGGCGAACTAACGTGTCGGTCGTCGGCAACCTAAATGTGCGATACCGTCACGATTTACAGTCGTAGCATCCCGTTTGAACCCGGATAATCAGCATCTGGCGTCTCTATCCATGCCAGCAGGTTTGTGGCCATCCCAGCGCCCGCTCCAGCTTCGCGGCGAACGGGTCCTTCTTTCGGTTGCTGTGCATTGCGCGCTTAAGCAGCGAGATCCGGTGTTCGCAAAGTCCGTAGCCACGGACTGACGATAATGCTCCGCCACCATGGTGCACGACGAATTCGCCAACGACACGGTAACCCAGTCCCATATGTCATCAAATAAATGCGACACCGGATCGCAGTCCGTGTAGGATCCACCGCGCTTCGAAGCGGTAGCTTACGCCGCATCCAACGACATTGCCCCGGCGCCGACCAGTACTCAGTGGTCAGCGCCGGGGCTTTGCCTTGGCCATATGAATGAGCACCTAGCAGTTGCGCTGGCAACTGGTTCGGGCCAAGCTAAGCACGCGGGTCCACGATGATTTTCACGTGTGCCTCATTGTTGTTGATCAGTTGATCGAAGCCTTCGGTGAGCAGCTCATCGAGCCCTATGCGACCGGTGATAAATGGCCCCAAATCCAGGTTGCCGCTCTGTACTAGGGCGATGGTGTCCGGATGGTCCGAGGCGTAACCGATGGTGCCTCGAAGATCGATCTCCTTGAGCACCAGCTTCGGCATATCAACCGCGGGCTTATGGCCCCAGATTGAAACATTCACAATCACTCCCCCGGCCGTCACCGCGTCGAGTAGCATGTCCAACACGGCAGGCACGGAAGAGCATTCGAAACCGACGTCGGCACCCCGTCCGCCAGTAGCTTCGCGGACCTGTTGCGCCACATCTCCCTCGCGCGGATCAAAAACTCCATCGGCCACACCGGTTTCTTTCGCTTTGGCTTTACGCGCCTCCGACAGTTCCGAGATATACACGGTTAAACCCTTGGCTTTCAACACAGCTGCGGTCAATAGCCCAATGGGGCCAGCGCCACCGACAACCGCCACTTGTCCCACCTGCGCCCCAGAACGCACAAAGGCATGGTGAGCGACGGATAACGGCTCGATAAGTGCGGCCTCGTCAAGCGGTATGTTGCCAATCGGGTGCACCCAGCGACGTTCGACGACGATCTTCTCGGACAGCCCTCCGCCGCGTCCGCCGAGACCGATAAAGTTCATGTCCTTGGAGAGTTGATACGGCTGGCCCTTGCCGGTATCCACATCCTCACGAACGATATACGGCTCAACCACCACGTTCTCGCCGACTTTCAGGTCATTTACGCCTTCGCCCAGCGCGGTAATGGTCCCGGAGAACTCATGCCCCATGATGATTGGCGCGCATTCACCCGAGATCGGATGTGGATGCCCGGCCGGAGGTATGAAGATCGGGCCCTCCAAATACTCGTGTAGGTCCGTGCCGCAAATGCCGCACCACGCCACGTCGATGGCGACCGTTCCGGGTTTCAGTTCTGGCTCGTCAACGTTCTCGATCCGAATATCTTTCCGGTCGTAATATCGCGCTGCTCTCATGAGTATCTCCTCCTTCGCAGATGCGGCACGGAGCCGCGCAGCGATCCGCTCACTCCCTGCCAATGCAGTCAAGTTACCGGCCCCTAGGGCGAACATAAACCGTTGCAGAACGTTGCATGACACCTTGACAGGACGCGAACCACCCGAATCAGCACTCAACCGGCTCGAAGGAAATACCTAATTCATCACTCAGCACCCAACTAACGCCACCTACCGGTCCCAGGTCCCGGTTTAGTTGTGAATTGTCGCTACGCACAGCATCGGAATCCCAAGGTGCACGCACGGCGAGCACACCAACACGTACCCCCTCAGGAGACAAGTATGTCCACCAAAATACCCGCACAGCACCCGAACAAATCTGGGCGTAAGCGTGCCACGCTAACCGCGGCTGCCCTGTTGGGTGTCGGTGCCCTGGTCACGGCTGCGGCCTTCACCGACTTTGCGCTGCTCGATCTGAACGGTTCGGGAGGCATTGGCGGGAGCGCGAATAAATACAACATTCAGGTTTCGACACAATCAGCAGATCGCGCCAGCGACGTCAGCGAGAAGCAGTGGGTTGAAGCCAACCCAGAGGCTGAAAGCTTGGACATTCCAGGGGCGGACGCTCTAATACCGGGTGGAAGGAGCATTGTGGCCAAGATTCCGGTTCGCAATGCTTCCCACACCATGCGCTCGAGTCTGGACTTGAGCCTGCAGAACACAACGGCACCCACCGGTAATGCCGCCGAGGATGCCAAGAACCGCGCCTACGGCCAGCTCCTGCATGTAGACGTAGCACTCCTGGACGATGCCTCCAACCTGAGCAAGGCCGCGTGGAAGCCGGTAGAAATGAACCGTTTCGCCCCCGGCGAGAAGAGCGGTCGCGTACAACTCGACGAGTTGGGCGCGGACTCGGGCAAGATCGCCGTATTGCGCATCGGGCTGAACAGCTCGGCAGACGACAACGCAGCCAACGGCGGCACCGTCGCCGTACAGGCCCGTTTCGACGGTACCGCCATCAACTAAGTTCGACGGTCCGATCTTGTGCACCGTTCAACGAGCTGCTGGGCCGGATCACCACGGTGGTGTCGCGTTTACACATAAATTGCCAGCCCGAGCGCGCCACCACCGTTTACTTATTAATCATTCTTAGGAGCCACTAATGATTCGCTCACCACGCATCGCCCGACGCGCATGGCTCTCACTCGGAGCCCTGCTGGGCACCTTGTCCCTGACGACTTCGGCCGTGCTCGTGGACCGGGTCGACTTCCTCGCCACCGGAACCGCGACGAAGAAGTTCAATCTGCAAGTCGCCGCCTCGACACAAGCCAATTTCACCCCGCGCCAAGCTGACTGGACCGAAGCCAATCCCACCGCGGCCGTGGTCGGGCTGGCGCCAACGGATGGACGGTTTCTACCTGGCGAAGAGCGTCGTTATGTCATCGCTGTGCGTTGCACCGAAGATGGGTTGCCGGCTGTGGTGCGGCTATCGTTGACTGGCACTTCGCTACCTAGCGTCAGCAAAGATCTCTTGCCAGCCCTACAGCTGAGTTTGGAGCACGACGGCAAGCTACTGGCACGTGGGCAGGGCTCGCTATCAGCGAGATTGCCGGGGCTAGTACGGCCAGGAGCCGTGGAAATTTTCAGCGTTCGGGTGCTACTGCCGACGTCGGCGGGCAATGAACTACAGGGCGCTGGCACGAAACTCCGACTACGCGTCGACGGGATATCGGTATGACCTGGCGACAATGCTCACGAGGACCACTTGGCTTTGTGCTCGCTGTCTCGCTTCTATTGGGTACTGTAGCGGTGACCCAGGCTGCCGTGACATTAAGTTTTACCGGCTCCACAGAGGTCTCCGAGGTCATCGACATCGCCCAAGATTCTCATGGAAAGCAGCAGCACAATTCAATTTCTGCCGCGAAGATCCTAGAGCAGGCGAATCCCGGCGTGCCGATTGCGGTGCTATCCGAGGAACCCGTGGCGTGGCCCAAGGTGGCAACCGCTAGCGTGCCGATTGAGATCCACAATCTCTCAACCTCAGCGCTGGTCTCGCTCGCCCTGAGCATCGAGGCTGAATCAACGCAGGGCGTTGCGCTGGACCGATTCCGCTTCGGTGTACGCGTTGATGGCAAGCAACTTGCGGATCATCTTGTCGTAGCTGGCGGCTGGTTCTCGGATCATCCCCACGGATTGCCGGTGCAGGCCCGCCTCGAACCACAGGAGCACTGCCTCATAGAGGTCGCTGTTTGGCTGGGACCGGAGGCCACCGTGGAAGACTACGCGCAGCGCGTCGACCTGCCATTGCGGGTCACCGCTCAAACTCTGAACGGCGAGGACGTTTCAATGAAGGTAAATTGGCCGTGAAAGCCCTTGCACCTTTGATTCTTGCCACTTTGATACTCCTCGGCGCGGCACCTGCGGCTGTTGCCGGACAATTGATCGAAGGTCGGGATACCACCGTGTCTTTTCAAGTCCCTGCGCCCGGAAAGAGCCAGCAGTGGCCGATGCGCGTGCGGAATACTTCTGACCTGCCCGTGAGTTTGGCACTTGGGTTGCACTCGGCGCGTGGTTCGGCGCTTCACGGAGACGCTCAACTTCGCCTCACCTTGCGAACCGAGGAAGGGTCACTGCTCGCCCGGGGTACCGCCGAAGAATTGCTGGATCGCCCAATCACGCTGTTCCCGCTTCAGTCCGGCCAATCACGCACCGTGCAAGTTACCACGCACCTTCCCGCCGAAGCCGATAACACCTACCAAGGCACCGACGCTGTACTGGAGTTTTCCTTCTGGGCTACACAACCGGTCCATGATACGAGCGAGCTGCCACATCCGGGAACTGCACCCCACGCTCCACCGGAACAAGGTGTTCGGCATCTGGCAGCAACTGGTCTTGCAAGATCCTGGCTCATCATCGCCGGAACGGTCATCCTGGTCTTGGGCGCGGCCTTACGCGGCAGGGCAATCAACGGAAATCGAAAGCATCATGAATAAGTATCCTGCACGTAAGGCCCGTATGTCACGACGCAGCCTCATTCTACTTGGGACAGTTGCCTGTGGTGCGGCTGCCGTGTCGCCGACCACCGCAGCATTGAACGATAGCGCCCGCTTGCAGACCGCATTCAAAGGGCGTTACGAACTCGCGCTCCTCGATGAACACGGGTCACTCGCCATAATAGCCAGCGAAGACCGTCCAGCCGTGATACCGCTGGCTCCGGTGAAGGGGCTGGTGCCCGGAGGCACGCTGTCCTTGGTGCTACGAATCGCCAATAATTCTCCGGGCGCTCGCACCGCTTGCGTGTTGAGCCTTCGGCTACCCCGTGAGGAAGTTAACCCCTTGATCTACCCACAGCTTCGGTTGTCGGTAGAACAGCAGACAGTGCGAGAACGACATCGAGTCCTCGGCGATCCGGCAAACCCTAGGCACGGGGTGCCGTTGCAGTCCGACACCATCGAGATCAGCGAACTGCAACCACTGGCCGTCAGGCGCGGAGCTGGCCAACGGCGCGGTGAATTATTCAAGGGAGGCACGGCCAGCACCACGACACTCACCCTAGCCCTACATCTTCGTGATGATCCATCCCTACGCGATCTATCCACTATCCATCTCACGCCGGAGTTCACGCTCCGAGGAAGGTCTTGTGCATGAGCTTCACTTCTCAGGTCCGTAACCGGCGCAGTCGCATCCTCCGCGCTGGCGCACTATTAGCCTTAGGTTGTCTCTTCCTCTCGGGAACACAGGCTGGCTTTACCGATTCCACGTTCGGGCGTGCCCAACTCAGCACCAGTTCCGGCTTGGAGGTGGGTCCTTCGGATAATGACCAATCTGCGGCGTCGGCCTTGTTCATCTCCACCCGCGGTGACCTGTATATCAGCGGTGCGCGCAACAACGGGGACGGGAACGGCGATACGCCGCCGCCCACCGCAGATCCGACTCGGGTATCGTTCCCGAAGGATACCGCCATCGTTGATGCGGCCGGATCCACCAACGACTTTTCGACCGCATTTTCCAATACGAACTCCTACATGGCACTAGACCGTCAGGGTGGGGTGTGGACCTGGGGTTCGGTATACCCCTCCGCCAGCGGACATCGGCTCATCGGGCGCGGGTCGATCGAGGCGGACCAGGCCCGCCAAGTGGGCCAAGTAACCACAACGGCCCAGGGCACCAAATTGCCGGCCATTAAGGACATCGCACGTACCGAAAACCAATTTTTAGCCCTTGACGGCCAAGGAACCCTGTGGGCGTGGGGCTACGGCGCAGAGAATCTGCCGAACCCAAACGGGCCAAGTAGCGCGCCGCTGCCTCTCAAGGCCAACAGGACAACCTGGGCACCGCACCGTGGTTCTTGCCTTGGCGATAGCGACAACAATATGGGCAGCGTGCGCTGGCACTCACTGTGGGGCGGCAGCAATTCGGCCGGCGCGGTATCGCAAAATGGACTGATCTATTCCTGGGGCTATGACACGAACGAGCCTCCCGCCAAGGGGAATGGGATTGTCAATGCCACCTGTCCGGCGTTAAATGAGCGGGCCAACAGGGCCTTATTCCTCGAACGGCCCGATCTGTACCGTACGGCCGAGGGCGAAACCTACGATGAACGCGACCTTGCTACGGAAAACGACCGCCACGCACGATACGAGGCCATCGTACGAGAAATGATCAAGCAACCTCTGTCGCAGTGTCGTGGCGTGAAGCCCACCGGTACCGTGGATGACTCCAAATGCCCGGTTCGCCAACTCGGGTTCCCGGCCCGCGCAAGCTTGTTGCTCCTTCAGTCTGGCACGTTGCTCACTTGGAAAAGCACCGCCTTGAATTATGGTGACCCCTTTTTGGGCCGTACCCCTAACGATGCCCCTTATTGGCCGCGTGCTGTGCGTTCTGGCGGCCACCAACTAATGTTCAGTAATTTCACAACGGGCATCAGCTCCGCCCAAGCCTTGAACCGTGAAGGGGACGTCCTGGGTTGGGGCTGGAACAATTACTGCCAGGCCATCGGCCGCCCGACAAGCAAAACCGATTGCTCCAGTCCGCGCGACTCGCCACGTGCGGCGACCGATCTCGTAATCTCCCCCACCGCTGTAGGCGGCATACCGAAGGATGAGAAAATCATTCGGTTATCCGCAACGCAGTGCGCTGCCTGGGCCGCCACCGCATCCGGCACACTTTATGCCTGGGGTGCCGGCACCGTCGCTGGCACCGATTTCAGGACCTGCGCCCAACCAGCCAGCCCTCAGGCAGGCTACAAAATCTATGACCACCTGCGCGTCGATTCGGAGCATCCCTTCGGGCATCCCGTCACCGACCGCGCCACCAGCACGCGAAAGGTTGCCGGCCCATGACCACCGCCCACCAACTGAGCATCAGACTTATTCAATTATTGCGTTCGGCCGTTTTGTGGATTGGTGCAGCACTGGGCACGCTTTGTCTGGTGCTGTTTATTGCCGGGCTACTTTTCGGCATCCGTCCACAAGCGGTGCTCTCCGGGTCCATGGAACCTACGCTACCCACTGGTTCGCTGATACTGGTACGCCCGGTGCCGGTCAGCGAAGTAAGCGCGGGGCAGATTGTCACGGTGCCACTACCCGATGGTCACGGGACCGTGACTCACCGCGTCGTGGGAACCGCCACCGACTCGAACGGAATTACCTCGCTAACGCTCAAGGGAGACGCAAACCTGTCCAATGATCCGGTTCCGTATCCGGTGGCCACAGCCGGACAACATCTGCTGACCCTCCCTTACCTGGGGACCTTGGCAATGGGCCTGCGCTCCCCCTTCGGGCTGCTGGCAACCTGTGCGGTAGCGATGGTCTTCCTCCTGACCCTTTGGCAACCCAAGGCACAGAAAAGTCCAGCGCCGAACTAGATCGTGGTGCCCGGCCACAAAGCGATAGATATAGTCGGCCCGGTACTGTGGAGGAATGATTTTTCATCACGAGGTCGCTGAGGTCGCCACAGCCCTGCAACGTGGTAAGAGCGTGCGTCTTGTCGGTGGTCGAGGCAGCGGCAAGTCGACGATCCTTCGTGCCGTGGCGGAATCCTTAGAAAGCACCGGCGTACCTGTGTTGCCGGTACGCGGAGAAGTAGCAGCCTCGAACTATCCCGGATATATGACCGAACGGTTGAGCGCCGATTTGCTCGGGCCGACGCCACGGCGCAGCATCGCGGCCACCGTGGACGCATTCACGGCCGCACTCGGCGAAACAACGGTGATCGTGCTCGACGACATCCATCTCATCGACCAATCTTCCCTGCAGGTGCTCAGTACCGTCCGAGATCGGCTCGGGCTACTGAGCCTCGTCGCCATGAATTCGGAACCGCAGCGGCAACTGGATTTTCCGGTCCGCTGGCCCGAACGCATGATCTGCCTCAAGCCAATGAGCATGGCCCAAACCGCTCAACTTGCCCACGAAGTGCTAGGTGGTCGACTCGATTCGGTGGCAACAGCTCGAGTCTATGGCAAATCCGGCGGTGTGCCGCTACTGGCCGCCGCGGTGCTGGATAGCGCGCGGGATCGAGGTCTGCTTACCGAACGGGAAGGCATGTGGACGCAAACAGGCCCCACCCTGTGGAATCAAGACCTTGTCCCATTAACCGTCGGATATCTGGATGGGATCGACGAAGAAATCGTGACGACCTTGCGCGATATTGCCTTACGCCAAGCCGTCAGCCTGGAGCAGGCGGAAAAGCGCTACGGTACTGATATTCTGGGTCGCTCAGCGGATCTAGGGTTGCTACGCGTACGCCCCACGACACAGGGATCCTTCGTCTCACCGTGGCCACCGATCTTGGTGGATTGTTTTCGCAGCGGCATGCATTCCATGCGCGCATCATTCGACGCGCACCGGAAGTTGAGCGCCATGCCTGCACGCCCGGATACCTCCGAGTTGGCCTGGCTGGCACGCACCTTCGATGATCATGAGCAGGAGCTCTCTGATCAGGCCTTCCGCGCATGGCTACAGACGCCCAACCCCCGCACGGCTATCGCATATTTCCGCGAGGCCTCGGGAGATCCACGCCGCAAGGACGAGATCGAACGGGTTATGCGACAAACCGAATATCAACGTCGCGACGCTTCCGTCGCCGACTTCACCATAGTCTTTGAGCAAGCCCAGTGGCAGATCTTCGAACACGGCGAGCTGGAACAGGGAGTGAAGCTTCTTGAAAGCTTCGGTCGGGACAATCACGCATGGAGAGATACATGCTACGCAGCAACTACCCTGCTGAACATGTTGATGGGTCGAGGCGTCATCGACGACCCTGCGCGACTCACTACTGCCAGCGCCGATCCCACCGGGTTATGCCGTGGAGTGGCCGCCTTGGTACTAACCGCTCGCGGGCAACTGCCAGAGGCCGAGGCGCTCATCACCGCAACTGATCAGCAACCGGTACGCGGGCGTATTGCAGAATGGTGCCGGCTACTTCTACCGTTGCTGCGCGGAGAATTAGAGGCGGGTATTGCACTTTGCGAAGAACATATGCGAGAGGCCACGCTGCGCCTGGATCGTTCTTCCTTCGTGCTGGCCTCCTACGGTGCCGTCGTCGGCTATCACTTTCGCGGGGACACCCAACGGATGCGCAGCACACTCGAAAAGGTTTTGCTGCTCGGCTGCCCGGAGTTGCTGTTCATTCCGACCTTTGCCGCATTTCTCAACCTCCGAGGGCTCATCGCGCATTTCGATGGCCAGCATACGGTTCGCGAAGACAATGTCTACGAATCGGCGCTACTTCATCCGCAGATTGGCCCATTTTTGGGCATGGGGATCGATGTGGTGCGCGCCGTTATCGAGGCTCCAGCCGCGGGCGCGGAGCTCGACGAGCGGATGGCAGCGGCGCTTCGCAGTCGTAGAGAGGCCGGGTACCTACTCTCCGCGGCGCAAACCGGCTTCAGCTGTCTCGTCGTGAACTTTGGCGCTGCGACGGCTCTGGAATTTTGTCGTGCCGTGACCGAGTGTAACCTGCCGTTGTTCCGTCAGCTCGGTCGTCTCGTCGAACTTCTCGCCTCGGGCGGCGTGGAGCAGACACGTGCGTGGCTCGAATCCACGGATGCGGATCTCCCCCGCACCATGATCTTGAGGCTCATCGCCTCCGCCGCCCGCTGGGATACAGCGGCGGGGCGGATCACACGGGCCACCGACTTGCGGGCTATCCTCGACGAGCACCGAGACGGTCCGGCGGAAACGTGGGCACCACCACCGATCTCCTCGAGTCCGGTGACCGCATCGCTGAGTCCCCGAGAACGTGAAGTCGGCATGTTGACCGGACGCCTGAGCAACCAGCAGATTGCCCATCGCCTGCATCTGAGTGTGCGTACCGTGGAGAATCACGTGGCCAATGCCATGAAAAAGACCGGCGCCGGTACGCGGCAGATACTCTACCAATTGCTCATGGATGAGAAGCTGCCGCGTAGATCGGCACAAGTCCGGGTCGCCCCTTAGGGCACCGCTCAAACGCTTAGATTCAGCGTTTGTCAGTTAAATAGTTAGACTGCGGTGTAGCCGCCGTCGACTAGGTGGTAGCTGCCGGTGATGAACGATGCGGCGTCGCTAGCCAGGAACGCCACCAGCGCCGCGACCTCTTCTGGGCGACCCAGTCGACCAATGGGGTGCTTTCCCACCAGCGCATCATAGGCGGCCTCATCCATTTTCTGCAGAAGCGGGGTGTCAATGAACCCCGGCGCCACGCTATTCACACGGACCCCATCGGTGGCGTATTCCACGGCGGCGGTCTTGCTCAAACCAACGACCGCATGTTTGGTGGAAACGTAGGCCGAACTACCGGCGAAGCCAACCGAGCCAAGGATGGAGGCCATGTTCACGATGGATCCGCCGCCTCCCTTGCTCATTTCTTTAGCCTGTGCGCGAGTCCCCTTGAAAACTGCATTGAGATTCACGGAAACAACCTTGTCCCAATCTTCATCGGACAACTCTCCGACCTTGGCAGAGCGCCCGCCGATCCCGGCATTGTTCACCCCGATCTTTAGGGGCGCCATTTCTGTAGCCGCCGCAATCGTCCGATCAACCACCTCGGTAGAACTGGCATCACCAACCACGGCAACCGCCTGCCCGCCGGCAGCTTCAATTTGCTCAACGGTGGCTTGTGCGGCCTCACCATTGAGATCTTGGACCACGACCTTCGCGCCGTTCGCCGCCAACAGCAAGGCAATCGCCTCGCCGATTCCAGATCCCGCGCCGGTGACAACTGCCGAACGATCTGCCACATCATACTGAGCCATGCTGGTCTCACTTTCTGTTCGAAGATGGTCACGGAGTACCCGTTGGCCTTGTAATGCCGACGCTACTCCCGCCGCCGATCGAACGCGATGACTCACCAGACAACATTCAGTGTGCTGGGTCACGGCAATCAGAACCCGTGCCGAGCACAATACACAGAGACCTGACGTATCGGCACATTCTTGGGGCTCAGTGAGCGGTTTCTTCTAAGAACAAGATAGTTATACTGGCTGTCACGATGCTCGATAGTCCAGCTTCAAGGAGCCCCATGAGCGCGAATCCAGTTGTTCCGTGGCAGACCCAAATACCTGGCTACATCTTGACCGCGATCCTACTTGGACTGATCATCGTGGCCTTCGCCATGCTTCTCGCCCACCGGCACAGACCACTCGGTATTCGAATTGCACTCGGCATCCTCATCCTGGCCTTGCCCTATGCCGGCGCCGTGGTAACCATATTGGTCTGTCGCTATTGGTCCAACAGCTTGCCTTCGAAATTATCCTCGAGCCACGAGAGTTCACGGCACTGATTTTGGACTCACGCGTCAACCGTGTTTGGAAGGCCTCGTGCTCCCTAAGCACGTGATTGTGAGCCCTATACTTCTGCTCAGCACGAGTTTTAAACAAAGGCATCCGACCGCTTATGCGGTCGGATGCCTTTGTACGGTGTAGCTACTAGCGAGTTGCAGGCTAGCGGGCTACCGAGCCCTCAACGTAGTCATCGCTGTTGGCAGCCCAGCTGAACAGCTTGCGCAGTTCGCGGCCGGTCTCCTCGATCGGGTGTGCTTCACCCTTGGCGCGCAGTTCCAGGAACTCCTTGCCGCCGTTGACCTGGTCGTCCATGAAGCGCTTGGCGAAGGCACCGGACTGGATGTCGGCCAGCACGCTCTTCATGTTTTCCTTCACCTCTGGGGTGATCACGCGCGGGCCGGAGACGTAGTCGCCGTACTCTGCGGTGTCGGAAACGCTCCAGCGCTGCTTGGCGATGCCGCCTTCCCACATCAGGTCCACGATGAGCTTCAGCTCGTGAAGCACCTCGAAGTAAGCGATTTCCGGCTTGTAGCCGGCCTCGGTCAGGGTTTCGAAACCGTACTGGATCAGCTGCGAGGCGCCGCCGCAGAGCACTGCCTGCTCACCGAACAGGTCGGTTTCGGTCTCCTCGGTGAAGGTGGTCTCGATAACGCCGGCGCGGGTGCCGCCGATGCCCTTGGCGTAGGACAGGGCCAGATCCTTGGCGCCACCGGTGAAGTCCTGCTCCACTGCGATCAGGTCCGGAATACCACGGCCGGCCTCGAATTCGCGGCGCACGGTGTGGCCCGGTGCCTTCGGTGCCACGAGGGCAACGTCGACGTTCGCCGGAGGCTGGATGAAGCCGAAGCGGATGTTGAAGCCGTGGCCGAAGAACAGGGCGTTGCCCTCTTCCAGGTTCTCGGCGATCGACTCTGCGAAGACCTTAGCCTGAACCTGATCCGGGGTCAGGATCATGATCACGTCGGCGGCCTTGGCGGCCTCGGCGACGGTAGCGACCTTCAGGCCCTCGGCCTCAGCCTTAGCGCGGGACTTCGAACCCTCGGCCAGGCCGACGGTGACGTCGACGCCGGAATCGCGCAGGTTCAGCGCGTGGGCGTGGCCCTGCGAGCCGTAGCCAATGATGGCAACCTTGCGGCCCTGAATGATCGAAAGGTCGGCGTCGTCTTCGTAGTACAGATCAGCCACTGTATTTCTCCTCTAATGGTTTCTTCTTGTGTAGAAGTCTTTGTGTTGATGGTGCCTGAGAATCAGGCGGAAATGGTTTTCAGGGCCCGGTCGGACATGGACTTGGAGCCACGGCCGATGGCCAGCATGCCGGCCTGGACGATCTCGCGAATCCCGAAGGGTTCAAGCACCGCAAGCAGTGCCTCGATCTTGCCGGCGTTACCGGTGGCCTCGATGACCAGCGAATCCTGGGACACGTCGATCACCGAAGCGCGGAACAGCTCCGCGGCCTGGGTGACCTGCAAGCGGGTGCTTGCGTCGGCGCGCACCTTGATCATGATGTGATCGCGTTGCACCGAGGCTTCCGGGGCAAGCTCCACGATCTTGATGACGTTGATCAGTTTGTTCAGCTGCTTGGTGACCTGCTCCAGCGAGTCTCCCTCGGCATCGACCACGACGGTCATCCGGGAGATGCCCTCGATTTCGGTCGGCCCCACGGCTAGGGAATGGATGTTGAAGGCACGGCGGGCGAACAGACTGGCCACGCGGGTCAAAACACCCGGCACGTCTTCCACCAGCACGGAAAGGGTGTGCTTATCCATGTTTTAGTCCTCCTCTTCCCATTCCGGGGTCATCCCCCGGGCAATCTGAATCTGGTCGTTGCTGACGCCGGCCGGAACCATCGGCCACACCATGGAGTCCGCGGAGACCACGAAGTCGATGACGACCGGGCGGTCGTTGATCTCCAGGGCCTTCTGGATGGTGGCGTCGATATCTTCGTCGCGTTCGCAACGCAGGCCCACACAGCCGTAGGCATCGGCGAGCTTCACGAAGTCCGGAACCCGGGCGGTGCCGTGACCGGTGTTCAGATCGGTGTTCGAGTAGCGTGCGTCGTAGAACAGGGTCTGCCACTGGCGCACCATACCCAGCGACGAGTTGTTGATCACCGCGACCTTGATCGGGATCTGGTTGATCACACAGGTGGCCAGTTCCTGATTGGTCATCTGGAAGCAGCCATCCCCGTCAATGGCCCAGACCACGCGGTCTGGCTGGGCGACCTTGGCACCCATGGCGGCGGGTACCGAGTAGCCCATGGTTCCCAGTCCGGCCGAGTTGAGCCAGGAGCGGGGACGTTCGTACTTCACGAACTGTGCCGCCCACATCTGGTGTTGGCCCACGCCGGCCACGTAGACGCCCTCGGGGCCGGTGAGTTCACCGATTCGCTGAATCACGTTCTGCGGAGCCGAGAGGCCATCTTGGGTTTCGGTGTAGCCGATCGGGTAGGTTTCGCGCAGGCGGTTCAGCAAATCCCACCAGCTGGACAGGTCCTGCGGCGCCTCGGCGGCAAAGCGGGAGTCGCAGGCTTCCTGCAGCTGCGGGATGATCTCATCCAGCGAGCCCACGATCGGCACATCGGCGGTGCGGTTCTTGGAGATTTCGGCCGGGTCGATATCGGCGTGGATCACCTTCGCGTTGGGGGCAAAGGAGGAGAGCACACCGGTGACTCGGTCATCGAAACGAGCACCCAAAGTGATCAGCAGGTCGGCCTGCTGCAGCGCGGTCACCGCCGAAACGGCACCGTGCATACCGGGCATACCCATGTGCTGGGGGTGCGAGTCCGGGAACGCGCCGCGGGCCGTCAGCGTGGTGACCACCGGTGCGTTGATGAATTCGGCGAATTCCTTAAGCTGCTCATGCGCGTCGGCCTTGATGACGCCGCCGCCCACGTAGAGTACCGGGCGGGTTGCGCCGGCGATCAGCTTGGCGGCCTCGCGCAGCTGCTTGTTGTGCCCCTTGGTCACCACGCGGTAACCGGGCAGTTCCACCTTGGGCGGCCAGGAGAATTCCATCTCGGAGACCTGGGCGTCCTTGGTGATATCCACCAGGACCGGACCGGGACGACCGGTCTGTGCCAGGTAGAAGGCGCTGGCCAACACTCGCGGGATGTCCTGCGGGTTGGTGACCAGGAAAGCGTGCTTGGTGATCGGCATCGTGATGCCCACGATGTCCGCTTCTTGGAAGGCGTCAGTGCCAATGAAGGCGCTGTTGACCTGTCCGGTGATGGCCACCATCGGTACCGAGTCCATATGGGCATCGGCAATGGCGGTGACCAGGTTCGTTGCGCCCGGGCCGGAGGTAGCGATGCAGACGCCTACTTCCCCACTAACCATTGCGTAACCCTGTGCGGCGTGGCCGGCACCCTGTTCATGGCGCACCAAGACGTGGTTGAGCTTGGTGGAATCCATAAGTGGGTCGTAGGTAGGAAGGATAGCCCCACCCGGTAACCCAAAGACGTCCTTGACGCCCAATTCTTCCAATGAGCGGACGATGGCTTGTGAGCCGGTCATCCTGGTGGGAGCAACGATATTATTCGGACCCTGGACGGGGTTCGAGGCTTCCACGACGGAAGAGACAGCAGTAGTACCCTTGCTTCGATTGATGTTCTTGGCAACCGACGCCGGACTGGCAGGTGTTCCGTTGCTCATCGGGATCCCTTTCCTTCTGTATCTCTTCATATGCGCATAAAAAACGCCCCACGGCCGTCAACGCATTGACGGAAGGGGGCTAGGCGCGTTACCGATGTTCTGCCGTAAGGCAGCTGTCTCAGGCTCCGCGCCCGATAACTAGTAGTACATCCGTAACTGTTTGCATAGTCCCAGTCTTGTTCAGCTCGGCTGAAAGATCAACACAACACGGACCTTGTCTCATTATATGAGACTGGAGTCCAATGGGTGGACGCCGCGCGGCGTCCACCCATTGGGATTCGGGCTTGTTTAGCCGCAGTATGCGCCGGTAGAGGCCGAGTTCACCAGCTTGGCGTACTTCGAAAGCACGCCGGAAGTGAACTTCGCTGGCAACGGCTCCCAGCCGACCTTGCGGGCTTCGAGCTCCTCGGGATCCACGAGCAGATCGAAGCTACGGGCCTGAATGTCCACGCGGATCTTATCGCCGTCCTTGACGAAGGCGATCGGACCGCCATCGACGGCTTCGGGAGCGACGTGGCCAATGCACAGGCCGGTGGTGCCGCCGGAGAAGCGACCATCGGTGAGCAGCAAGACATCCTTGCCCAGACCGGCACCCTTGATCGCACCGGTGATGGCAAGCATTTCGCGCATACCCGGACCGCCCTTGGGGCCTTCGTAACGGATGACCACAACGTCGCCGGCCTTCAGCTCACCGTTATCCAGTGCGTCCAGGGCGCCCTGTTCGCGTTCGAAGACGCGAGCGGTGCCCTCGAAGACATCGGCGTCGAAGCCGGCGGACTTCACGACCGCACCCTCCGGAGCCAACGAACCATGCAGGATGGTGACGCCACCGGTCTTGTGGATCGGGTCGTCCATCGCGCGCAGGATCTTGCCATCCGGGTCCGGCGGAGCAATGTCGGCCAAGTTCTCGGCCACGGTCTGACCGGTGACGGTCAAGCAGTCGCCATGCAGCAGGCCAGCATCGAGCAGCGCCTTCATGACCACCGGCACACCGCCGATACGGTCCAGATCGTTCATCACGTAGCGACCAAACGGCTTCAGGTCGGCCAGGTGCGGAACCTTATCGCCAATGCGGTTGAAGTCATCGAGGGTCAAATCGACCTCGGCCTCGCGGGCAATGGCCAGCAGGTGCAGCACGGCGTTGGTGGAACCTCCGAAGGCCATGGTGACGGCGATGGCGTTCTCGAAGGCCTTCTTGGTCATGATGTCGCGGGCACGGATGCCCTTGCGCAGCATGTTGACCACGGCCTCACCGGACCGGTGCGCGAACATATCGCGGCGGCGGTCGGCCGATGGCGGAGCAGCCGAACCGGGCAGGCTCATGCCCAGCGCTTCACCGATGGAGGCCATGGTGTTCGCGGTGTACATACCACCGCAGGCACCTTCGCCCGGGCAGATGGCGCGCTCGATGGCGTCGAGGTCCTTCTCGCTCATCTTGCCCGCGGCGCAAGCGCCGACAGCCTCGAAGGCGTCGATCAGGGTGACGTCCTTCTCCGTGCCATCTTCGAGCTTGACCCAGCCGGGCATGATCGAGCCGGCGTAAAGGAAGACCGAGGAAAGGTTCAGACGCGCTGCTGCCATGAGCATACCGGGGAGCGACTTGTCACAGCCGGCCAGCAGGACCGATCCGTCGAGGCGCTCGGCCATCATGACGGTTTCGACCGAGTCGGCGATGACCTCGCGGGAGACCAGCGAGAAGTGCATGCCTTCGTGGCCCATGGAGATACCGTCGGAAACGGAAATGGTGCCGAACTGCATCGGGAAGCCGCCACCGGAGTGCACGCCTTCCTTGGCGCCCTGCGCCAGGCGGTTCAGCGAAAGGTTACAAGGGGTGATTTCATTCCACGAGCTGGCGATACCAATCTGTGGTTTGGCGAAATCCTCATCGCCCATACCCACGGCGCGCAACATGCCGCGAGCAGGTGCTGCATGGATCCCGTCGGTGACCACGCGGGAGCGTGGTTTGATATCTGGGGTGTTGTCCTGACTCATGAAATCGATTCTAGGAGTCAATATGACCAATCTTTGAACCCATGACGCGACATCGACATATTTCTCGCGTTGAACCCATTGGTCATTTTGTCTACCCCAGCCGGTACAGTGGGATTCATGGACACTAGCCCAGATCAAAATCAGGCCGCGCTGGTGAAGAGTAAGCTTCACGAAGCCTTTGACCAGCAGATCCCCAACTTTGCTAGCTACAACCTCGTGGCGGCGATCGGCATTGCCGGAAGTGGCGGACTGAAGGTTGTCGGTTACCGTCGACAGCCTGCGGAACTGGTTCTCGCTCCGGTCAAAACTACCGACCTGAGCGCCTCCGAAGCAGCCATCACCATTAACAACACCAATGTTAATCAGCTGGCCATTGTGAATGACGGCGCCTATGAGATCGCCACCTCTACGGGCCGCACCTTCCGATTCAGTATTCCCAGAAGCCCGAGCGTCGATTTGCACCTCGATGACGCAGTGGTCGTCGCAGTGGAAATCGAGCAGGCCGATGACGCGGCAGATTTCGCCGACTTCATGGATCACTTCATGAACACGGTCGAGGGGACCGAAAACTTCATCTAACGGCCGGGCGGTATAAAGAATGAGCCTCATCCCAGAGTTGGGATGAGGCTCATTCTTTATCTTGCGGTGCGAGTAGAGAGACTTGAACTCTCACGTCCGAAGACACTGGAACCTAAATCCAGCGCGTCTACCAATTCCGCCATACTCGCTTGCCAACCACTCACCGGGAGCGATCAAGACCTCAACCAGTGTAGCGGAAGGATGCGTGATTACCGAAATCCGGCATTCACCGGGTTACTTCGGGTCAATTCCTAGGTCACGACGCAGTTTCGCGACGTGACCGGTGGCGCGCACGTTGTACTGCGCCAGAGCGACGTTCCCCTCTTCATCTACGACGATGGTGGAGCGGATCAATCCCTCGTAGGTGCGGCCATAGTTCTTCTTTTCACCCCAGGCGGCGTAGGCCTCGGCAACGCGGTGGTCTTCATCGGAGAGGAGTGGGAAGTTCAACGACTCGGTGGCGGTGAACTTCTCGAGTTTCTTCTGCGGGTCCGGCGAGATACCCAGCACCTGGTAGCCCAGGGACTGCAGGGATTCAATGGAGTCACGGAAATCACAGGCCTGCTTGGTGCACCCCGGGGTGGAAGCTGCCGGGTAGAAGTACACAATGACCTTCTTCCCCCGGTAATCGCTGAGCGAAACAGCATTACCCTCGGCGTCATTGAGAGTGAACTCTGGAGCCTTATCGCCGGCCGCCAGTCGATCGGTGGTCGTTGCAGTCATGTTCTTACCTTTCCCGATTCTAGATACGCAAAAACCGACCTGATAAATCAGATCGGTCCCTTGGTGCGCCCCCCGGGACTTGAACCCGGAACCTAATGATTAAGAGTCATTTGCTCTGCCAATTGAGCTAGAGGCGCATTTACCGCTTGACTAGTCCTTTTTCGAACTCGTCGTTGCGACGTAGATAATCATAGACAGAAACCGAGGAAAAACAAAAATCGGGCAACAGCCGACCAAATGTTGCTAACTTTTCCGTAAACCACCTAGTCAAAGTGCATATTCAGCCAGTTCGAGACCCTGTACCCCCGGGAGCTCTCCCAAAATTTCTTGGGTGCATTGGGTCACATACTCCCCCGTGGCCGTTCCAGGATAAGGATTTCGTGTGGACTCGGCCGTGCACCGGACAGCGTCCAGCTAGGGGTAATCACATACAGTGCTTGAGCCGCTGGTCACGCCGAACAGGGCCCACGCGTAGGCTGGGTTTCATGGACAGCATGGCGAAGACGACACCCACAGCGCTCGAGACTCTTACGATATTGGGTGCCGGCCAGGTAGGCACCGTGATCGCCGGTGCGGCCGTCGACGCCGGCTACACCACCTATATCTGCGGCTCGGGAGATGCCGAGGCGATTCGTCACGACCCAGTAGTTGTTGAATCCGGAGCCGTTCCCGCCAGCGCTGCGACAGGGATCGCGCGCTCTGAGATGGTGCTCCTCGCCGTTCCGTGGCACCGGCATCGCGGTATTGACCCCGAGCCACTGGCCGGCAAGATCCTCATTGACGTGATGAACTACTGGGCACCGATCGATGGCCAACTCCACTCGCTTGAGGAGCACACCATCAGTAGTAGCGAAATCGTCGCACAGCACTTTGCTGCAGCCCGCGTCGTTAAAAGCCTCAATCACTTGAGCCAGTACGACCTCGACAACCGACAATTACCACCCGGCGACCCGGGACGTCGCGGAGTGGGTGTGGCCAGTGATGATCAGGACGCAGCGCGGCAAGTGATGCTCCTCGTTGATCAGATCGGGTTCGATCCGGTATTCAGCGGCCCGCTGGCTTCCGGTGCCGCCTTTGAGCCGGGCAGTGAGATTTTTGCCGAGCGGTACACAGCCAGCCAGCTTCGGGAAGCACTCATCCGCGCGCTAGGACAACAATAGGCTGACGCCACTACTCGTGTAGTTCGTCGCTTGCCTGGAGAGTATTCAGTAACACCTCGACGGTCCACTCGTTATGCGGCGACGGGCTCTCGTTCTCGAGGCTCAGGTGAACCGCCACCTCCGCACCGTCAAATTCCGCCAGTACGGCTCGCGCCTGCCGACTCACTTCGATGTGGTCGTTGCCGAACAGCTCGACGTCAAGCAGTGGATCATTACGGTCAATATGGCCGGCGATCTCGCTCAACCCGATCTTGAGTAGTCGATGCAGACTTATGAGGGACGCCGAAGATGGCGCCTTACGCACCAAGAGGACTGCTCGATTCGTTGGTCGGTGCATGATCATCCCCTCCCCACCGTCGGAGTCGGGACTTTGAGCAATAGGCGAGCTTCGGGTGAATGGCCTTTCCGACGCAGGGCCTGCCGCCGGATATGCGAAAGGCCCGAATCCGATCCACTGTTGAATCATGACTCGAGCCTTAGTTTGTGGTGCGCCCCCCGGGACTTGAACCCGGAACCTAATGATTAAGAGTCATTTGCTCTGCCAATTGAGCTAGAGGCGCCCGCTGCGATGTTCTAGAAGTTTCCTTCGCGCTTTCGCAACGAGATAAAACTCTACCAGCAATTTTCGGCGATGCAAATTCGACCGCAAGGTTTTTCTGGTGAACTGCATTACAGTGTGTGACTAGTGACTTCTCTTGACCGATCACTCGATGGACGTATGGTGCAGCTAGGCGCGTCGTGACCACGATTTCCGCCTCAATCAATAGTTCTCGAGGCGATAGGCCCACTACCCAATCTCCTCACCGGGGCTGCCTAGAACCGCAGCGCGAACCGATCGACGCCTCGCTGGAGGATGACGAGATTTGCGCGTTCTCGTACTGGGCCAATCCAGCAGAGCTCGATGGTGTGCAGCGAGCTGGCAACAACGCCAGGCACTGCCCCTCCCCGCACAGCGGTGGCAACAGCGAGGCTTTCCTGCCTCGCCGGGTAGGCCTGCGCACAAGGTAACTACCGGAATGATCGATCGGACACATCGGGAAGAGTATTGTGAGACAATCCCACTGACAGGCCGGTAATTGCGCCACTTACCCGGCGTTGGAACCCGCAAGCGGCTAAGGGCGTTGGTATCCTTGACATCTTGACCGCGTGTGAGCCATTGGCTCATGCAGGCCCAGAGGCGGCGGCACAGGCGGTCACCCGTTGACGCCTGCTTACGCAGCCCGCATCCAAGGAGAAGAACACTACGGTGCAGCACCAACCCTGGCCCCATGTCTCGCGTCGCGCGCTGATCACCGGAACTCTCTCCGCGCTGGCCCTGACCGCGACCGGTTGCACCGCTAAGCAGCCCGTCGGCCCGAGCCCCACGCCAAGCGCTTCCCCGAGCGCCACCCCTCCCCGGGTGCTGCGCCTCGCTTCGGCAGCCGACCCGCTCGGCTTCGACCCGGCCCTGGTTGGCGACACCGACTCCTTCCGCATTACTCGACAGGTCTACGAGACACTAATCTCCATCGACACGAGCACCGGTGGCCCCGTGGCCGGGCTGGCCGAAAGCTGGACCGAGAGCGAAGACGGGCTCCGTTACACCTTCACCCTGCGCGAAGGAGTGCAGTTTCATGACGGTGAACCACTGACTGCGAAGGCGGTGGTCGCGAACTTCGAGCGCTGGCAAAAGATGAATGCCGAACAGCGGGCCGGGTCCGTACAGGGCTTCGATGATGTCTTCCACGTCTCGGCCAAGCTACCGTCGCTGCCCTCGGCCAAGGATATCGAGGCAGACTTCGGCAAATCCGAAGACCTCACCGAAGCCGAGAAGGCCCAGCTGCAGCAGCGGCTCGACCAGCTCAAAAGCATCGAGTCCGCCTTTAAGCACGATTTGTTTACCGGCTCGGGCGACAAGAAATCCGCCAGCTATTTTGAGTCGGTCAAAGCCACCGGCGATCGCGAAGTCACCCTCACGCTGCGTCGGCGACTGCCGAGCCTGATTGAGGCCCTCACCTTGCCGGGCATGGCCATCGCCTCGCCCAAAGCCTTGAAGAGTACCGGCACCAAGGCACTGTCGGCCGTACCGGTAGGTACCGGCCCCTACCGCTTGAGCTCCTTCTCCGAGGGAGTGGTGAGCCTCGAGCTCAACAAGGACTATTGGAATACCGCACGCGTCGGGGCCAATCCCCAGCATCCCGAACGCGTCGAAGTGGTTTCCATCCCCTCGCCGCATAATCGGCTCAACGCGCTTCTGGCCGAAGAGGTTGACGGCTTCGATATGGTCTCCGTCGATGTTTTGCGCACCCTGGTGCGCCAGGCCAAGGTCGTGGTGCAACGCGACCCCTTCTCGGTGCTCTATCTGGGGATGAATCACAAGCACAAGTGGCTAGGTAAACCGGCCTTCCGCCACGCCATCGCGCATGCATTGAACAAGGGCCAGCTCGCCGAGAAGCTGTTCATCAGCGGCACCAAGCAGGCCCACACGATCCTGCCGCCCACGCTCTCCATTCCCGACCCGGATGAAGTACTCGGCCATGACGAGGCAAAGGCCAAAGAACTGCTTAGCGAGCTGAAATACGATGGCGAGCCCATCGAATTCGCCTACCCGCTACGCGTGGCCCGCACCTCTCTGCCGCTGCCCGAACGCACCTTTGCCTACATCGCCGAAGACCTGGCCAAGGTCGGCATCGTCATTAAACCGCGCCCCATCGCGTGGTCCGATGACTACCTGGGCACCGTACGCTCGGAGAAATTCACCGGGCTGCACCTGCTGGGCTTCTCCGGCGGCTATCGCTCCCCGGATGATTTCATCTCGAGCATTCTGGCGCAGAAAAAGTATGAGTTCGGTTACACCTCCGCACTGCTAGACGCGCAGATTCTGCTCGCTCGATCGCTACCACAGGGCGAAGAACGCACCACCGCATACCAGCAGATCGTCAACACGCTAAACCAAGACCTACCGCTGATTCCGCTGGTCTACCCCATCTCTGCCTTGGCCTTCAACCCATCGGTGAGCTACTACCCGTCCTCCCCCGTCTTGAACGAAGTGTTCGTTGATACGCAGGTGCAGGTGGCGGCGCCAAGTAATGGTTGACGATTTTCACCCTCTCACGTAGTGGGGATACCCTGAGTTAGAGCAAAGTATCACTGTCGATGGAGTTCCTCGTGCCTTCTGAAACGTCAACCGAATCCCTTGACGTAGTCCTCATTGGTGCCGGCATCATGAGTGCCACCTTGGGCACCCTCATTAATGAGCTGGAACCAAGCTGGTCCATTGGTCTCTTTGAGAACCTTGGATCGGCCGGCGAGGAGTCCTCCTCCCCGTGGAATAACGCGGGCACCGGTCACTCGGCGCTGTGCGAATTGAACTACACCCCGGCCAAGGCCGACGGAAGCGTCGATCCCGCCAAGGCCGTGGGCATTAACGAGCAGTACCAGATCTCCCGCCAGTTCTTCTCCTGGGCCGTGGAGAACAAGCGCGCCGGGGCCCCGGAGACGTTCATTCACTCCCTGCCCCACATGTCCTTCGTGATCGGCGAGGACCACTCGAAGTACCTCAAGACCCGTTACGAGGCGTTGAAGCCCAACGCCCTGTTCCAGGAACTGGAGATCACCGAGGATCTGGCCACCATCAACGAGTGGACCCCGCTGGTTGCTGCCGGCCGCGACGAGTCGCAGAAGGTCGCCGCTTCCCGTGTGGTCTCGGGTACCGACGTCGATTTCGGTCGGTTGACCAAGGATCTGACCGCTTCGTTGGCCGCCAAGGGCGCCTCGGTGAACTTCGGTCACAAGGTCGTGGGACTCAAGCGCGAAGGTGCGGGCTGGCTGGTCACCGTGCGCGATAACGCCACCAAGGCCAAGCGCACCATCAAGGCGAAGTTTGTCTTCGTCGGCGCCGGCGGCGGCGCCCTGCCCCTGCTGCAGCAGTCCGGCATCGACGAAATCAAGGGCTTCGGCGGCTTCCCCGTCTCCGGCCAGTTCTTGCGTTGCACCGACGAAAGCATCAACGCCCAGCACCACGCCAAGGTCTATGGTCAGGCCTCGGTCGGTGCCCCACCGATGTCGGTACCGCACCTGGACACCCGTTTTGTGGACGGCAAGCGTTCGCTGCTCTTCGGCCCATACGCCGGCTTCTCGATGAACTTCCTGAAGTCCACCGGACAGCTGGATCTGCCGCTGTCCCTGCGCCCACACAACATCATCCCGATGCTGGCAGTGGCTAAGGACAACATGTCGCTGACCACCTACCTGATCAAGGAAGTACTCAAGTCGCGGGCCAAGAAGGATGAGGCCTTGACCGAGTACTACCCGCTCGCCGATGGCTCGAAGTGGGAACTGATCACCGCGGGCCAGCGCGTTCAGGTCATCAAGAAGGACAAGAAAAAGGGCGGCGTGCTGCAGTTCGGTACGGAGGTCATCACCTCCTCGGATGGCACCATCTCCGGTCTGCTCGGTGCCTCCCCCGGCGCGTCGACCGCAACCCCGATCATGATCGGTTTGCTTTCGCGTTGCTTCCCCAAGCAGTTCGGCGGCTGGGAGGCCAAGCTGAAGGAAATTATCCCGTCCTACGGCGTGAAGCTCAACGAGAACGCTGCCTTGTTGGCCGAGGTCACCGCGGCCACCAATAAGAGCCTCAAGCTGGGCTAGGTCCCGGCAGAAGCAAGGCCCCAGGCCAGCTATCCGCACAGCGGGTAACTGACCCGGGGCCTTTCTCTATGCTCGCGGGCTGTTTAGAGACTCTCGAGCAACTGCTTCATCTCATCGATTTCGTCCCGCTGGCTGTCGATGATCTTCTGCGCCAAGGCCAAAGCCTCGGCATGTTGCCCCTCGTCGAGCTCCTTCTGGGCCATCTTCACCGCCCCTTCATGGTGGCGGATCATTTGTTCGAGGAAGAGCCTATTCAGCTCATCGCCCTGCGCCTTGGCGAGGCGCTGGGTCTCTTGCTCGGGAATCATCCCGGAGTGTCCCATCTCCGAATGATCCATGGATTCCATGGACTGGTCCCAGTCCTGCATCCACTGCTTCATCTGAGCGATCTCCGGGCCCTGTGCCGCGGCGATCTTGTCCGCCAGCGCACGCACCCTTTCGTCGGTTCCATCGGCCTGCAACACGATCTGTGACATGTCCAGCGCCTGCTGGTGGTGTTCGGCCATCCCAGCGGCAAACATCGCATCTGCGGCATTTGCTTGCGTAGCCGAGGTGCTCGCCGAAGCGGTGGGAGGGTTCGACTCTGCGCCGCCCGGTCCGGCGGTGCTGCATCCGGCGAGGGCCAATGCCGCAACGGCTACGAGAACAGGGTAGGTAAATTTGTGGTTCTTCAACTGTGCATCCATTCGTTCGGGCTCCGCACCGACGGCACGGAGCCGACATAAGTGTTCTTAGATCGTGAGCTTCGGTGAATGGATGGGGTTTACGTTCGGCTAATACACAAGCGGTTCAGGTCGGGTGGCTCGAGCGCCAAACGAGCCGTATGCAATAACCGGTGTAGGCGCGTGGCCACGAGTCGACGGCGTAGCCTCACGAGCAGCGTGGGGCCACGGAGCAACACCAGTGCCACCACAAGCAGCAGTACACAGCCGGCGATCTGTGCCCAACAATGTTCTGGAGCTTGCGGAGCCGGGGCGTCCGGCGCGGGAGCCGAGGCGTGCGCTCCATGCGCTCCCTGCTCGTGCTGGCTGATGTGGGCCGCCGCAGACTCTCCGATCGGCTCGGCCGAGGCGAAACTGTGCATGGACATCAGGCCGAGAATGACCGACAAGCTCAGCAAACACAGTGCGAGGGCGCGGCGCCATGAGGCCGCGGGGTTCCCCGTGCGCTGGTTGCTGGATGTGCTTTGCATCGCAGCTACGTTATCGACGGTCTTTGTGAAAATCCTTAGTTTCTCGATCGGCGTGTGCCGCCGAGATCCTTATTCGTCCGCTCGGGTGGCCACAAATGCTCCTGAGATCATCCTTACGATGCAATATCCATCGACAGATACATCTAGCATGGTAACGAGCTGTGTTATTTTCCCTGAGATCTAGGACGTTCTTGCACATGCAACGTTTGGCCGTACTGTCCCTGAAAAACAGGGCGTTGATCGCCCTAGTCACCGTTTTCGTCGGAATCTTCGGCGTGATATCCATGGGTTCACTCAAACAGGAACTCATTCCCAGTCTCGAGTTTCCGCAAATCGCCGTGGTCGCCTCGCAGCCCGGGGCAAGCCCCGAGGTGATTGACCAACAGGTCGCCCAGCCGCTCGAAAGCGCCTTGCAGGCCGTGGAGGGGCTGGAATCGTCCAACGCGGTATCGAGCACCGGGTTCACCTCGATCTCTCTCACCTTGGCTTATGGCACCGACATGGACCGGGCACGCTCCCAGGTCGACAAGGCACTGTCCAATGCCAAGAACGCACTGCCCGAGGACGTGGAGCCCAGTTCATTCACCGGTTCGGTGGCCGATATTCCCATCGTGTATCTTGCCGTGTCTTCCGATAAGAAATTGGAGGAGCTGCGCGACGATGTCGAACGCATCGTCGTACCGAAGCTGAACAAGATCGACGGGGTTCGCGAGGCCGACGTCTCCGGTGGCACCAGCCAGTTCATCTCCGTGCTTCCCGACCAGGACAAGCTCGCCGCCGCACAGCTCACCGCGGCCGACCTGAAGGATGCCATCGAAAACTCCGGTGCCCAATTGCCGGTGGGCACCGTCGAGGCCGACACACTCTCCCTGCCGGTCATCTCCGGTTCGGCCCCCGACTCGTTGGAGAAGATCCGGCAGATCCCGGTCACCATCGAGGGCAAGGCCCCGAAGCTACTCAAGGATCTTGCCAAGGTCGATATTAAGGCCGATACCGCCACCAGCATCACCCGAACCAATGGGGTGGAAACCTTGGCGCTGTCGGTTACCAAAACCCCCGATGGCGATACCGTGGGCATCTCGCATGCGGTTGCCGAGCAGATCGGGCAATGGCAGCAGGAGCTCGGTTCCAACGCGAAGATCACCACGGTTTTCGATCAGGCGCCCTTCATCGAGCAGTCCATCGAGCAGTTGACCGTGGAAGGCATGCTCGGTCTGGGCTTTGCCATCGTGGTCATCCTGATCTTCTTGTTCTCGTTGCGTTCCACCCTGGTCACCGCCATTTCCATCCCGCTGTCTTTGCTGGTGACCTTCATCGGGATGAACGTTTCCGGGTACACGCTGAACATGCTCACCTTGGGGGCGCTGACCATTTCGATCGGCCGCGTGGTCGATGACTCGATTGTGGTCATTGAAAATATCAAGCGTCACCTGTCCTATGGAGAGTCCAAGAAGCAGGCCATTTTGCTGGCCGTGCGCGAGGTTGCCGGTGCCATTACCGCGGCCACGTTGACCACCGTGGCGGTCTTCCTTCCGGTGGCTCTGGTTTCCGGTCTGGCCGGGGAACTCTTCCGCCCGTTCGCGCTGACCATGACCATTGCGTTGCTGGCCTCACTGGTGGTGTCGCTGTCCATCGTGCCGGTTCTGGCATACTGGTTCCTCCCGCACCGCCCACAATCGGCCACGACCCACACCGCGCATATCGCCGAGGAACGCGGTTTGCTGCAGCGCGGATACACCCCCGTATTGCGCTCCACTCAGCGGCACCCGGTGATCACGCTAATCGCCTCGGTTCTGATCTTGGGCGGGACCGTGGCCATGACTCCACTGCTCGATGCCAACCTTTTGGGCAATAGTGGCGAGAATTCCATGAGGGTCACACAGAGCATGCCCTCGGGCACCTCGCTGAACACCACGGTCGAACAGGCCGAGATGGTTGAAAAAGCGCTCATGGACACCGAGGGTGTTCAGGATGTGCAGCTCACCGTCGGTCAACCGGGCGGCTCGCTATCCTCGAGGTTTGCCTCAGGCGCGGATCAGGCCAGCTTCACCGTGATCACCGATCCGGAGGCGGATCAGGTGGTCCTGCAAAACCGCGTGCGTACCGCCGTCGATGGTCTCGGTCTGCCCGCCGATCAGCAGGTAACCGTCGGCGCCTCGAACTCCATGGTGGGTGATGACGTGACCGTGGAGGTCAGCGCCCC
This sequence comes from Glutamicibacter endophyticus, assembly GCF_048457885.1. Lineage (NCBI taxonomy): Bacteria > Bacillati > Actinomycetota > Actinomycetes > Micrococcales > Micrococcaceae > Glutamicibacter > Glutamicibacter endophyticus. Next base: position 1,440,293 of record NZ_CP174200.1, on the reverse strand, counting down.
GGACGAAGATGTTTTGGCAGATGCCACAAAGCGTGTGAGGGAGCGGCTCAGTGACGTCCCACAGGTCACCGAGGTTGAGGATAATCTCAGCGCGAAGCGCGAACAGGTCACCATCGACATCGACGCCCAGAAGGCCGCCGAGGCCGGGCTGACCGAATCTCAGCTCTCCGGGATCATCGCCGCGCAGGTCTCCCCCATCCCGGCCGGTTCGCTGCGGGTCGGCTTTACCGACTTGCAGGTCAAGATCGGCGAAGGCGAGGAGCTGCGCAGCGAGAAGGACCTGCGCGAACTCTCCATCCCCACCGCGACCGGCGTGGTCAAGCTCAAGGAGCTCGCGGAAATCAAGCGCGAGTCCACGGTGCAACAGGTGAGCACCTCCAATGGCGAGCGTATCGCCACGGTCTCCCTGACTCCGGCAGAGAACCAGCTACGCGCGGTGTCCACCGAGGTCACCAAGCGTCTGGCCGATCTAGAGTTGCCGCAGGGTGCCAGCGCCGAACTCGGCGGAGCGGCCACCGAACAGGCCGAGTCATTCGGTCAGCTGTTCCTTGCGCTTCTCGCCGCGATTGCCATCGTGTATGTGATCATGGTGGCCACCTTCAAGTCTCTGATCCAACCGCTGATTCTGCTGGTCTCGATCCCCTTCGCCGCCACCGGCGCCATCGGACTACTGCTATTGACCGGCACACCGCTGGGCTTGCCCTCGCTAATCGGCATGCTGATGTTGGTGGGCATTGTGGTCACCAACGCGATCGTGCTGATTGACCTGATCAACCAGTACCGGCTGCCCTCCGCCGAACGGCCGGCCCTGAGCCTGAATGACGCCATCATGCATGGCGCCCGTCAACGTCTGCGGCCAATTCTCATGACCGCGGCGGCAACGATTTTCGCCCTCATTCCCATGGGTCTGGGGATCACCGGTCAGAGTGGCTTTATTTCGCAGCCGCTGGCCATCGTGGTGATTGGCGGCCTGTTCTCGTCGACCCTACTGACGTTGATTCTCGTTCCCGTGCTGTATCGGTTGATTGAGGGGCGTAAGGAACGCACCGCCACCAAGCGGGCAGCCAAACGCGAGGCTAAGTCGTACCACTCGGGGACCTCGGCGCAGTCCGCGGCAGAGACCGAGACGGCGATCACCGACTCGGCCGGAACGCCGGCGACAAAGGCAACGCCCGCAACCGAGTCCACCACGCCCACCGCCCAGGCGACGCTCGCCGCGTCGAGCGCCCGTACGGCCGATGGGCATCCGGTGATCGTGGACCCGATGACCGGGCAGATCCCGTTGACCCGTCGTCAGCGCAAGGAAATCGAAAAGTCGCTGAACACGGAGCACGAGGACAAATAGTCCCTGGCGCCTGCAACGAACAGTGCCCTCACGATAACAATCGTGAGGGCACTGTTCGTTGTTAGCTGCTGCAGGCTTAGCCGGTGCGGAAGTCGATTAACACCTTGCCGGATTCTTCGCTATCCCGAGCGGTGCGTAACCCTTGCAGTACGTTGGTGACCGCAAAGGTGTGCGTCACGATCCCCCGCACATCCAAGGACCCGTCGGCCAGCGCGGGTAGTACTTGGTCGATCTCCTGATTGAAACGCAGTGCGCCTCGCAGATCCAGTTCGCGGCTGATCGCCGTGGCCATGGGCACCATGACCTCACCTTGCCGCTGTAGTCCCACCATCACCACCACGCCACCGCGCACGGCTGCGTTAATCGCCGATGCCAGACCCGGTACGGTCCCCGAGGCCTCGAGAACCACGTCGACATCGAGGGAATCTAGTGCCGCTCGATCGGCCGCGTCGATCACCTGGTCGGCACCGAGCTTCTGGGCCCGCCGCCGCGGTGCCTCGGCTAGATCACTGAGGATGACCCGCGAGGCGCCATGATGTTTGGCAACGGCCACGCACAGCAACCCGATCGGTCCCCCGCCAACCACCAAGACACTGCGTCCTTCGACGGATCCGGCACGCTCGAGCGCGTGCCAGGCCACGGCGGCCGGTTCGGCAAGGGCCGCGGTCTGCAGGTCCAGCCCCGGAGGCAAGGCTCGGAGCATGCGAGCGGGAAGTGCGATACGGCGGGCAAATGCACCCTGGGTATGCGGCAGGTGCGCCGCCGAGCCTAGGTAACAGGCGCCGGGAGCCAGATGTGGTTTGTCGGCGGGCCAGCGGATATCGCCGAGCGGGTGCGGCGTATTTGGATGCACCGCCACGGCGGTGCCCACCGGGGGCGAACTACCGTCGGCCGCCGCGGTGCGCACCGTGCCCACGACCTCATGGCCTAGAACCATCGGTTCGCGCAACATCGAGGCGCCGGCGGCACCCTCCAGCCAGTAGTGCAGATCGGATCCGCAGATGCCACCATAGGCAATCTCGATAATGGCTTCGTCGGGCGCGGGATCTGGTTCGGGAAGGACGTCGACGCGAACGTCACGGGCCGCGTGCGCCACGACGGCAAGATTGGCGCCGGCCTCGGCGCTGACTAATGGATGCTCAGACAACGGAGGTCATCCCGCCATCGACGTAGAGGGTCTGGCCATTGACGAAGCGTGCCGCATCCGAGGCGAGGAATACCAGCGGCCCCACCAGATCCTCGACCTGGCCCCAGCGGCCGGCCGGGGTGCGTTGCGCAACCCACTGGGAGAACTCCTCATCGGCCACGAGGGCGGCGGTGAGTTCGGTACTGAAGTACCCGGGTGCGAGCGTATTGGCGGTGATCCCGTGCGGTGCCAGTTCGGCGCAGAGCCCTCGGGTCAGCATTGCGATCCCGCCCTTAGTGGCCGCATACGGGGTAATGTTGGGCCGGGCCAGGCTGGATTGAACCGAGCCGATATTGATGATCCGCCCACTGCCGCGGTCGATCATTCCGCGGGCCACACGACGCGCCATCAAGAAGGCGCTGGTCAGGTTGGTGTCCACCAGAGTGTGCCAGTCCGCTAGGGAAAAATCGGCCAGCGGCGCCCGCAATTGCATTCCCGCATTGTTGACCAGGATGTCCGGCACCCCAAGACTCGATTCGATTTCCCCAAGGGCCGCATCGACGGCGGCCTCGTCGGTTACGTCGAAGGAGCTGGCGTGCACGGTGCTTCCGCTTCCTTCGGCGATCTGCCGGGCCGTGGCGTTCACGGCTTCAAGGTTCCGTCCGTGGACGACCACGGTGGCTCCGGCCTGCGCAAGCCCGGCGGCTAGGGCCCGTCCGATGCCGCGGGAACTTCCGGTCACCAGGGCCAATTGGCCGGTCAGGTCGAATGCATTAGTTTGTGCTGTGCTCAATGCTGATCTCCAATCGTGACGGACTCTTCGGCCGCAAAGGAGGTGCGGGCCGACACCGCCGAGGCTCCGGCTCCCACGCTACCGGCCAGCCACACATCGTCCCCGGCTTCCACCGCTGAAATCTTGACTGCGTCGTCGGTGCGCGTCAGGTCCCGGCGCAAGGTTTCGGGAACCAGGTATGTCGAGGCCACGGTGATGGCAGCCAGGGAAGCCATGTAGAGCCCGAGCACTAGCCAATTCGCATCGGTCACGGCAATCAGGTAGGCACCGAGGACACCGGCCAGGCCTCCGGCCAGCACCGCGGAGATCTCGCGGGCCATGGCCACACCGAGGTAGCGGTGTCGACTACCAAACAGCTCGGGCAGCATGGCGCACTGCGGGCCAAGCATGGTGCATACGGCCACGCCGATGCCGACGGCGATCACCGCGATGGCCAACACGTGGCTGCCCAAGGTCAGCGCCCACCACGCCGGAACGGAATAGCACAACATAAACAGGGCACCGACTCGGTAGATCACGCGACGGCCGAAACGGTCCGACAAGGCCCCGGCGAATGGTACCGAGAAGACACCGATCAGCGAGCCGATGGTCACACCCCAGGTGAGTAGGCCCTTATCCGCTTCTGGCCCGACCACCGCAACGAAGAAGCTCAACGCCAGGCCCTGGAACATGTAGGATCCGCCGTTTTCGGCCATGCGCAATCCGATTCCTACCAGGACGCCGGGGAATCCGGTGCGGAACAACTCGCGCATGGGGTGTTCCGAGACCTGCTCACGTTTTTCCATTTCCACGAAGGTCGGGGTCTCTTCGAGTTTGGCTCGGATAAATACAGCCAAGAGGATGAGCACGAAAGACGCCAGGAAGGGTACGCGCCAGCCCCACGACATGAGCGCCTCTTCGGGTAGCAGCGTCAGGAGCGAGAAAACCACGGCGGCCAGCAGGGTGCCGGCTTGGATGCCGATAAACGGAAGTGCGGAGAAGAATCCACGGCGCGCTGGCGGTGCGTACTCGGCCATCAGCACCGTGGCTCCGGCCTGTTCGGCTCCGGCGCCAAAGCCTTGCAGGAGCCTGAGCAGAACCAACAGAACTGGGGCCCACATCCCCGCCATCTCATAGGTCGGCAGAACCCCAATCAACGTAGAGGCACCACCCATAAGCATGATGGTCACGATCAGCACGAGCTTGCGCCCCAGCCGGTCACCGAGCATGCCGAAGAACAATCCACCAAAGGGACGTGCCACAAAGCCCACGCCGAAGGTGGCGAAGGCCGCGACCGTAGCCATGGCCGGGTCACCCTGTGGGAAGAACAGGACGTTGAAGATCAGGGCGGTGGCCAGCCCATAGAGCGCAAAGTCGAAATACTCCAATGCGCTGCCGATGCTGGCAGCCAGAGTGGCGCGCTGTAGGTTCTTGGCGTAGTTCGCGTCCGTGGCGGAACCACCAGACCCCGGGGATGAGGATGCGATGACGTTCATGCGAGTCTCCTTCGACGAGTAAGTGAGTGAGATCACTTCTAGCTGTGCATCGAATGTACCAGTATAGCGAACGTCGTACAACCTACTGAACGATTAACTTTCAACGCCGTCCGACCCTACCGCTCAACAAGAAGAGCCCGTGCCCCAGCGGGCACGGGCTCTTAGAAGCTTCGGATGAATGGGTGAACGGTCTAGTCTCGGGCTGTGCGGGCACGCCAAGGGTTTTCAAGTCGCGCCGCGACCTCGCGCAGTGCCGTGCCAATGGCGGCAATGCGCACCGGGTCGGCTTGATCTGCGGGAATTGCTGTTCCTAGCGCCAACGGTGGATCACCTGGCGACCATGCCGGCAGGGGCACGGCGACGCCGATCACGCCTACGGTCGAATGCCCCTCATCGAGGGCGTAACCTCGCTCTCGGGCCTGGCGCAATTCGCGCTGAACCTCCTTCAGGGTGAGCTCAAGGCCATCGACCCCGCTACGCAAGGGCAGGATCGGACCAAGCAGACTCTCCACCTCGTCATCCGACAAGGACATCAGCAGCGCATTGCCGGCGGCGCTGAACACCGCAGGCAGCCGTGAACCCAACGGGGTCCCGAACCGGTAGGGAGCTCGACCTTCGTGCCGAGCGAGATACAAGGCGTCCGTCTGGTCAAGCATGGCGATCTGCACTACTTCGCCCCGCAAGGTCGGTGATGAGGAGATCAAGCCGAAGAATTCGCGCACCTGGTTGAACTGAAGCGCATAGGCCCCGCCAAGCTCTGCCGTGCGACGCCCGAGGGAAAAACCGTCACTGGTACGCCGGATCATCTCCCCGTCTTCGAGGGCTTGGCAGAGATTGGCGCATGAGGACTTGGCAATGCCAAGGGTGCGGGCCATTTCGCTCAATGAAATAGCTCGGCCCTCAGATTCGGCCAAAAGACCCATGATCGCTATGGCACGGGTAACCGCAGGCGCGGGATCGCGCGTTACACGATCACCGGCAGCATTATCGGCGTCAGCTGGGCCTTCATTGTCGCTTCTCATCAGTAAAACTCTACGGTATCCACCCGGTTTCGCAACGGCTTCCCGTCAAGCAATCGCGTGGCGTTCGAAGCGAACAGTCTGGCAATTCGGCTAGTTTCTTGCGCACTGAGCGCGGCCGTATGCGGGCTAATTAACACGTTCGGGTGCTGCCACAACGGACTATCCTCAGGCAATGGCTCCTGAGCCACGACGTCGAGAGCCGCGAATCCAATACGCCCGTCATTAAGTGCCGGTAGTAGCGCCGACTCATCCACCACCGCGCCCCGACCCACATTGACCAGAATGGTATCCGGGCGCACCGATGCGAAGACCTCCGCTCCGATAAGCCCTTCGGTGCTCGCCGTTCCTGGCAGCGTCGCAACGATGGCATCAACCTGCGAAGCTGCTTGCGCCAAGTGCTCTGGATCGATCAGCCGATCCACCCCGGGGACAGGGCGCCCACTGCGCGAGGTGCCCCACACGGTGGATCCGCAGGCCTTGAAGCGCTCGACAACGGCGCTTCCGATTCCCCCGAGCCCCACGACCAAGACCGTCATCTCATCGAGATGACGCATCCGCCAGCGTTCGCTGGGCCAGTTTTTCCTAGCCTGGTCGGCTTCGAGTTTGCGCAAGTTTTTCGCTCCGGCCAGCACCCCAAAGAGAGCAAATTCCGCCAGTGTCGAACCATGGACTCCAGCGCTGGTCGTAAAGGCCACTCGTTCAAGCTCCGTCGCCGAAAGTCCCGCCGCCTTGACCTGGGCGCCGCCGCCAGCCGCCGTGGTGTGCACCCAGCGCAGATCCCGATTGGCATGCACGCTTTGGGTCAGTAGTGCCGGATTGACGTCAGGAATACCGAACAGGGCGTCCACCGAATGCAGCATCTGCGTGAACTTCGCGTTCTGCTCGGAGGTTCGAGTGAAGCGAGGATCCCCCTCCCAGTCACCGTCCCAACGCTGTGGTCGATTGAGTTCTGGGTCGTGCACGAGCTCTAGGCGCGGCTCGAGTTCGCGCAGGAGCTGAACGTCGGCCAGCGGCAGGTCGACGGCGATTCCCACGCGAAGGCGCTGTGGTGTGGAGGTCATTTGGTCTCACGTCCTTTCGTTTAGTGACAGCATAACGGCTTGGCCAGTATATTGAACAGAGTTCTTCATATTGTCCTGCACTTTATCCCGAAACCACCGCCCCGGAGGCAAATGCAATGACCAGCACCTCGAACCATCCCGAGCAACGGGTAGGCATCATCGGACTCGGCGCCATGGGCCGCCCCATGGCGCGACATCTGGCAGCGGCCCATGGCTCGGTCGCCATCACTTCTCGTCGGCCCAAACATGAGGTCATAGCAGACCTCAATGCTGGGACAAACACTCCCGCGTCGGCATTCAGATGGAACAGCAACGCCAACGACATGGCAACGGATTGCGACGCAATCCTACTCATGCTGCCCGACCTGCCGCAGATCCGAGAGTACCTCGAAGGCCCAGACGGGCTCCTGGCGGGCCTTACTCATCGCCCAGGCCAGTCCCCCGCCCTTCTGCTGATCATAGGATCCACATGCTCGGCCGTTGGCATGCGACAGCTGGCGGCGGATCTTCACGAGCGGTATGGCGAACGAGTCGACGTTGTCGATGCCCCCGTATCCGGCGGCGAAGACGGCGCCGAGGCAGGCACGCTGTCGATCATGCTCGGGGGCACCGCCCCCTCGTGCGCGCGAGCCGCAGAAGTTCTAGCACCATGCGGCACGCCGGTCAGGCTAGGGGGCGTAGGATCCGGACAAGTCGCCAAGGCATGCAACCAGTTGGTGGTTGGCGCAACCATATTTGCCCTTGGCGAGGCCTCGGTCCTGGCCGAGCGCTCTGGCCTTGACCTAGCTGCCATGTGGGATCTGCTGGGTGGTGGATACGCCTCGTCGAGATTGCTTGATAGCCGCAAGGAGCGCTTGGTGACGAATGACGACTCACCATCCGGTGCCATCAAGTATTTACTCAAAGACCTGCAATCCGCCCAGGAGATCGCCCGGGACACCGCGGTGAATGCGACCCTATTGCCGACCCTGCAACAGGCAGTACTTGAAGTAATCAACGCAGGGCTTGGCGACAGGGACCTGTCCGTGACCAAGCGCTTTACCGCAGAGCGCTGAGATACCGTCGCGGACATCACTAGGTGCGAGGAACTCGCCGGATGAATCACGGGAATAATTGACGCTTCAGCTTGTTATTACATGCATACGCATATAAATTGGTCGGTGGCAGGTACACCTACCTCAGCAACCCGAAGGAGCCCACCATGCAGTTCGGCGTCTTTTCCGTCAGTGATATTACGCGCGACCCCACCACCGGCAAGGTGCCCACCGAGAAGGAGCGCATCGACGCAATCGTGGCCATCGCCAAGAAGGTCGAAGAGATCGGCATGGACGTCTTCGCCCTCGGTGAGCACCACAACCGCCCGTTTTTCTCTTCCTCGCCAACCACCACCCTGGCCTTTATCGCGGCTCAGACCGAACGCATTATCCTGTCCACCGCGACCACGCTGATCACCACCAACGATCCGGTGAAGATCGCCGAAGACTTCGCCATGCTCCAGCATCTGTCGAACGGACGCGTGGACTTGGTGCTCGGACGTGGCAACACCGGTCCGGTCTACCCATGGTTCGGGAAGAACATTCAGGATTCGGTGAACCTCACCGTGGAAAACTACAGCCTGCTTCGCAAGCTCTGGGATGAGGACATCGTGAACTGGGAGGGCCGCTACCGCACGCCGCTACAGAACTTCACCTCTACCCCACGTCCACTGGATGATGTAGCTCCCTTTGTATGGCATGGGTCAATCCGCACCCCACAGGTAGCCGAAATCGCCGCCTACTACGGCGACGGATTCTTCGCAAACAACATCTTCTGGCCGAAGGAGCACTATCAGCAGCTCATCGGGCTCTACCGCGAGCGCTACGAACACTATGGCCACGGTCGAGCCGACCAGGCAGTGGTTGGTCTGGGAGGCCAGTTCTACATGGCCAAAAATTCTCAAGACGCGGTGCGCGAGTTCCGCCCGTACTTCGATAACGCCCCGGTCTATGGGCACGGCCCGTCGCTGGAAGATTTCACGTCCCAGACTCCGCTCACCGTCGGCTCACCACAGGAAGTCATCGAGAAGACCCTGACGTTCCAGGAGTACTTCGGTGACTACCAGCGACAGCTCTTCCTGGTTGACCACGCTGGGTTGCCTCTAAAGACCGTCCTGAATCAGCTCGACATGTTTGGTGAGCACGTACTGCCGACCTTGCGCAAGGAAATGGAAGCACGCGCCCCGCAAGACCTAACCCCGGCTCCGACTCATGCCGGTCTCGTCGCGGCGCGGGACGCCAAGCTCGCCGCTCAGGGCGCAGAACGGAGCGAAGGCGATGACCGAAAGCTCTAAGAATCAAGCCGGCATTCGCACCGTGGCCGAAAGCTGGGAGGCTCTCTTCCGTGCCCAGGTGGAAGTAATGCGCCGAATCAGCACCATGGAAGAGTTCGGTGAACTGTCCATCCGCGAGTATGACGTGCTGTTTAATCTGCGCAACTGCCCGCAAGACCGCAGCCGCATGGTGGACCTGAATAAGCACCTGCTGATCTCTCAACCGAGCCTCAGCCGCATGATCAATCGCCTAGAGTCTCGCGGCCTCGTGCAACGCGAGGTGGACGAGGGAGATCACCGAGCACAGTCGCTATCGCTGACCGACGCCGGGCGGGAGCTTCAAGCGAAGATTGGTCGGGCGCACATGCAACACCTGCACCAACTCATGGGACAGGCGCTGGACGAGTCGGAGTTCCTCGAACTGCAGCGTCTCTGCCAGAAATTGCGCGGTAACCTGCTCGCAGACTAGGCGGTCAAAGTAGGCTCGTTGTCCCGATGATACGGTCCGGGACAACGAGCTTACTTGTAGAACCCTTCGCGCAGGTTGATTCCATATTCCAGCCACACTTTCATTGCGGCCAGCATGCCGGTCCACCCCATGCAATTACCAAAGGCCGCACGTGATCCTTCGACGCTCAGCGGCCACGCGGATTCGGTGATCCGCACCTCGGTACGCGCACCACCGTCGACCGGCACAAACTCGAATAACACTCGAGTATCGGCTTCCTCGCCCAATGGCGCACTGGAAGCCCAGAATAGTTCAATGCTCTGCTCGGCCACCACTTCACCGACGCGGACCGTGAAGCGCCCCGGAAAGTCGTGGAAGTCCCAACTGACCTCGGCACCCGTTTCAAGGCGGCCGTGTGCCTCGCCCGTGGTGAAATACGCCGAAAGTTGCTGCGGGTCGGCCACCGCTTCAAACACCTCGGATGGTGGGCGCGAGATAAAACCATTGACGGTGAACGATAGATCGGTCAATTGCCCGTCACCGGAAAGCTCGGAAGAAGTCATATCCCGATCCTCGTCTGCGCGAGAGAGAAATTCAACCATGAAGAACCAGTAAGTACCGGCACAGAGTCAGCGGTTTTGCTGCCTTCGGTCGGGCACGGGACCTTCTGGTTCGTGGTGCGCACGGCACGGCTGGGAAGAACCGAACTACTCACCCGGCAAATGGCTCAAGCGGCGCGATTTTTCGGAGTACTAGCAGGCAAAGGGTGCGGCATAACGGAAGTTGCCCGCTGGCAGCGTGGCTTCGTCGAAGACCCGCACCATGAAGTAGTCGCCCCACGACGGATCGCTGGGGACGATGCCGTACTTTGCGGCTGGCTCATACCCGAAACGTCCGTAGTATTTCGGGTCGCCCAAGAGCACGATTCCGGGCAAGCCTTGTGCTTGCACACGGTCGTGAAGCGTCTGCATCAGCATGGACCCGACACCGTTGCGCTGATACTCCGGCGAGACCGCCACTGGCCCGACCCCGAGGATTGGCTTGGAGTCGTCGATCGAACCCCAGGTGGCGATCACGTGCCCGATCACAACCGGCGTGTCAACGGCAACCAAGGAATAGTGCGGATCGTAGCCCGGGTCGGTAAACAGGTTCCGCAACAGATCCACCTCGGCCGGCTCGGCCACCGGGTCGGTACCAGCGAAGGCCGCGTGGGTCAGGGCAAAAACTGCCGCCCGATCATCAAAGACTTCGTCGCGGATCTGCATGGACGCTAACTTATCAAAGAACCCTTAGGGCATGACAACTGACCGCTACCCGGCGGTAGTCAACTGTTACCGCGCAATTTCCCGCGGCCGCTAGCCCATTTGGCGGATATTACTCCGAAGTATGGAGTACAGCAATGTGACGATCCACTCGATCTGATAGATTTGCTCACACATTCGCCACCATGGAGTCATCATGCCCGAGAAACGCCTTCCGAAGCTTGCTAAGGTTGCCGCCGGGACAGCGATGGTCACTACGTTGATCGTCGCTCCCCTCGGACCAGCCAACGCCATATCAACGACGCCAGGTACCTCGGTACCTGGGTTCCTCACAACGACCCAGTCGGTTCAACCGACAAATTCCGTGGCCGTTCCGACCCGGAAGATTGACCGCACGGCCAGTTCACTAACCGTGTTCGTCAACAAGCAATACCCGCTCTCACCCAAACGGTACGTACCGAAAACCACCCGAGTCAGCGGCACCAACATCAGTCTGCGTCCCGAGGCAGCAACGGCCTACAAGAAAATGGTGTCCGCGGCCGCAAAGTCCGGCGTGAAGATCCGCCTCGTCTCCGGGTACCGGTCCTATAACCGGCAGGCGGAGCTGTTCAATTACTATACCCGCATCTACGGACAGAAATATGCCGAACGTATTTCGGCGCGGCCAGGAACCAGCGAACACCAAACCGGTTTGGCGATTGACGTGGGCAACCACAATGGTGCCTGTGGGTTGCAGAGCTGTTTTGAAAACACGCCGGTCGGCCGCTGGGTCGCCAAGAACGCCCACAAGTACGGATTTATCCTGCGCTACGGCAAGGGGCAGGAAAAGGTGACGGGTTATGCCTACGAGCCGTGGCATTTCCGCTACGTGGGCACCTCCATGGCCAAGAGCTACAAGGCATCCGGTGCCAAGTCCCTAGAAAGCTACTACGGAGTGGGATCCGGGAATTCCAATTCCCCCTCGATCCCCAAGGGTTCGGCCATCACCACCGCCAACCTGAACCTTCGCAAGGGCATCGGCTCCTCCCATGGCGTCATTCTCACCATCCCCAAGGGCTCCATAGTCAAGGTGCATGGTGCCCGGAAGAGCGGCTGGTATCCCGTGGAATACAAGAACCGCAGCGGTTGGGTCTCGGGTAGTTACCTGAAGCTCGGCTCGTCCAAGGCCAAACAGTACCGCTACGCCCAGTACACTGCGGCGGTCTACGACCGCGCGAGCACCTCGGGTGACAAGCGTGTTGGCACAATCCGCAAGTACACCAAGGTGGAGTACCGCAAGTGGAATGGGAAGTACCGCCGCGATGAGGTAAAGCTCAATGGCAAGTGGGTGTGGACCTCTGCGACCAACCGTAATAAGCCGAAGGCCGAGTACCGTTACGCACAACGTACCGCGCCCATCTTCGACCGCGCCGATAAGTCGAGCGCAAAGCGTATCGGCACCTTGCGCGTGGGCAACAAGGTCACCTATGCGACTTGGGACGCGAAGAACCGCCGCGATGAAATCTGGTATCAGGGACGGTGGGTTTGGTCCGGTGACACCAACCGCAAGAAGCCCAAAACCCAGTACCGCTACGCGCAGAAGACCGGCGCCACCTTCGACAGGGCAAGCACCTCGGGCGATAAGCGCGTGGGCACCATCAAGTGCGGTGAGCATGTGGTGTATTCCCGCTGGGATGCCAAGAATCGCCGCGATGAAATCTGGCACGACGGACGGTGGGTCTGGACCGATGTGACCAACCGGATGAAGCCAAAATGCTAGACGCGCTAGCCCACGTCTTCTGAGTAATCGACCAGACAGAATGCCGCCCAACGCCGTGAGCGTTGGGCGGCATTCTGTCGTTTATGCGCCCTAGCAGTGATCCTTAGCCCAGCAGCGAGCGCACGGCGGCTATCACCGCGCTGGCCACCTGGCTGATCTCGTTTTCCTTGGCCGCGCGGGTAAAGGAAAGCCGTACTGCGGTGTGTGCTAGTTCTGCAGGGTAGCCCATGGCCGTGAGCACGGCCGAAGGCTCGGTGCTACCCGCCGCGCAGGCCGATCCCGAAGAACATAGGACGCCGCGCCGCTCAAGTTCGATGAGCACGGTTTCGCCGGCGGTACGCGGGAAAACGAACGAGACGATGCCGCCAACGCGTTGTTCGGGAGCCCCGGTGAGTTGCACGGAACCCGGGTGGCTACGCTCAAGTTCGGTGCAGATTCGCTCGATGAGGTAGCGACCGTAGCTGTCGCCTCGGCCCTGCCCGCGCTGTTCGGCGCAGAGCGCCAAGGCGCGGGCGATGCCTACCGCGGCCGCGGGATTCTCGGTCCCCGAGCGCAACCCGCGTTGTTGCCCGCCACCATGGAGCAACGGTTCGAGGGCGACTTTCTGCGACAGGTACAACACGCCGCTGCCCTTCAAGGCCCCGATCTTGTGCCCGGAGATACTTAGCGCGTCGACCTGCGCGCAGAGTTCGGCCAAATCCATCCAGCCCGCTGCCTGCACGGCGTCGCAGTGCATCACGGCGCCGGCTGCGCGTGCCAGCGCGGCAACCTCGGCAACCGGCTGCACGGTGCCGACCTCGTTGTTTACGGCCATCACCGAGACGACTGCGACGTCTTGATCGATCAGCTCAGCGGCCGCGGCGAGGTCAATCGTGCCGTGGTGGTCCACCGGGATAACCCGGTGGGTGAATCCATGGATCCGCACAAGATAGCTACAGGCTTCGAGAACTGCCGGATGCTCCACCGCCGAGGAAACCACGACCCGACCACGCGGATTGGCCAGAGCGGTACCGATGATTGCGGTGTTATCGGATTCGGTGCCCCCGGAGGTAAATAACACCTCGTCGGGTGCGACGCCGAGCAGGCCGGCGACCTGTCCGGTGGCCCAGTCCACGGCGCGGCGTGCGGAGTGCCCTAGTTCGTGATGCGAGGCCGGGTTGCCGAATTCGCCGGTCAACAGCGGGGTGATGGTGTCCAGCACCTCTTGTCGCGGCGGGGCGGTGGCGGCCGCATCCATGTAGATCATGAGATCACCATATCCAGCCCGAAGTCGATGGCCTGAACCGAGTGGGTGATCGCGCCCGAGGAAATGACATCCACGCCGGTTTCGGCCAGCGCGGCCACCGTCTGCAGATTCACGTTTCCGCTGGCTTCCACCACGGCACGTGAATCGATCAATTCGAGGGCGGCGGGGATCTGCTCGGGGGTGAAGTTATCGAGCATAATCACATCGACACCGGCGTCGAGCACCGCGGGGATCTGATCGATGTGATCGACCTCCACTTCCATGGCGGTGGTGTGCCCCAAACTCGCGCGAACCCGGCGCAGACCAGCGGTGAGCTGTTCTCCGCTGCCGAGCACGGCCAGGTGGTTGTCCTTGGCCATGAAGGCTTCGGAGAGATTATCGCGGTGGTTGACTCCCCCTCCGCAGCGCACCGCGTAGCGTTCAAGCACACGTAGTCCCGGAGTAGTTTTCCGGGTGTCGGCAATCTTCGCCCGCGTATGGGCGACCGCCTGCACGAGCTGCGCGGTGGCGGTGGCAATGGCACTCATGCGCTGTAGCAGGTTCAGCGCCACTCGTTCGGCCGTGAGAATGGCAGCCGCCGGGCCACTGACCCGTAGGACGCTTTGTCCGGCCGCAAAGGATTGGCCGTCCTCGAGCAGCACGGTGGTGTCGATGTCCGGGTCGATCATCGACATGGCCCGCGCGAAGACGGTTGTTCCGGAGAGCACGCCGGGTTCGCGAGCAACCACCTCGGCGGTGGCCTGCACCGTGGGATTGAGCAGGCTATCGGCGGTCACGTCGCCGCGCGGGCAGTCTTCCGCGAAAGCCAACGTGAGGATGGCGTCGATGGCTCGAGCGGGGACGGGGCGGATCGCGGGGCTCACACCAAGGTTCCTTTCGGGTCGTTTTGTAGTTGGGCGCGCTCGGCGCCGGCGAGCATCCAGCCGGTTCGCCGTCCGGCACCACCGTCACCGACCGCGTCGGTGCGGTAGTGCGCGCCGAGGTTACCGGTGCGCTGCGCGGCCGCGTGCGCGATGATCCGGGCGGTGAGCCACAGGTTGCGAAGTTCGAAGTGCGCGCGCAGGTCACCGGCCAGTGGGCTGCCGGCCTGCAGTTGCCCGATGGCCGCGGTCAAGCCCGGTCCATCGCGGCGTACGGCCAATCTGGCGCTGGCCAGAGCCTGCAGGTCCGGAAGGGTCAGCGGCCCTTGCGCGTTGGGCAGTGGAAGCTCGGTCACGGAAAGTTCCGGGAAGTCCGCCCTCGTTCCGGCGCTGTCCCGGGCCATCGCCCGTACGGCACGATCGGCGAAGACCAGGGCCTCGAGAAGCGAGTTGCTAGCCAGCCGGTTCGCCCCGTGCACACCGGTATTTGCGCATTCCCCGGCAGCGTAAAGACCGGCGACGGTAGTACGTCCCTGCCGGTCGGTGGCGATCCCACCCATGGCGTAGTGCTGGGCCGGGCGCACCGGGATCAGGTCTCGGGCCATATCGAGTGAGCTGGCCGCCAACCGCGCGCTGATCGTCGGGAAGCGCCGGGCCAGGAAGCCCGTCCCGCGTTCCCGTTCGATGCCGCGGGCATCGAGAAATACCCGCCGCCCGTCGGCGTATTCGGCGTGGATGGCGCGGGCGACCACGTCGCGCGGGGCCAGTTCCGCCTGAGGGTGGTCGGCCATGAATCGTTGCCCGGCGTCGTTGAGCAATATAGCTCCCTCACCGCGCACGGCCTCACTGATCATCCCGGCCTCGGGATGGTACTGCGGATCCACGAGGGTGGGGTGGAATTGGATGAACTCCATGTCGGTGAGCACCGCACCGGCGGCGGCCGCTAGGCCGATGCCATCAGCGGTGGCTCCGGAGGGATTGGTCGTGGCCGCATAGAGCTGCCCCAGTCCCCCGGTGGCCAGCAACAAGGCATCACAGGTGAGCGTATCTTCGCGCCCAGTGTTATGGACGCGCACCGCATGCACACGCCCCTGATCAAGCAACACATCGGTAGCCAGGGTGTGTTCAAGCAACCGCAACCGCCCGGAGGCCGACAGTGCCCGGCAGGCGTCGGAGAGCGCGCGAACCAGCCCGGCGCCGGTGGCATCTCCGCCCACGTGCACGATTCGCGCCCGGCTGTGCGCAGCTTCCAAACCCAACTGCAAGGTTGCATCGGCGTTCCGGTCGAAACGCACCCCGTAGGCTTCGAGCCGGGTAACAATCTCGTCCCCCAACTCGCACATTAGCTGCACCGGCGCGGGGGCACAGTGCCCGGCTCCGGCGCTCAGGGTGTCGTGCACATGCTCCTGCACGCTGTCACCGGCGGCCTTGCCTTGTGCGGTGACAGCGCTCAGTCCCCCCTGGGCCAGCGCCGAATTGGAGGTGCCCAGCGCATCCTTGGTCACGACGGTGACCTCGGTGCCCAGCGCCACGGCCTGCAGTGCGGCAAACAGCCCGCTCACCCCGGAGCCAACGATCAGCAGACGCCGCCCGATGGGTTGGGTGCTCATGGCTTGGCGGCCAGCATGCGCTCGAGAGCCACCTTCGCATCGGCGGCCGTGGTGGCATCGACGGTAATCTGGTTGACCACACGACCGGCGACCAGTTCTTCAAGCACCCAGGCGAGGTAGCCCGGGTGGATGCGGTACATCGTCGAACAGGGGCAGATCACCGGGTCCAAGCAGAAAATGGTGTGCTGCGGGTGCTCGGCGGCGAGCCGGTTCACCATGTTGATCTCGGTGCCGATGGCGAACACGGTGGGTTCGGTGGCCCCTTCGATGGCCTTGCGGATGTAGTCGGTGGACCCGGCCTCATCGGCGGCGTCGACAACCTCCATCGGGCATTCGGGGTGCACGATCACGCGCACGCCGGGGTACTCGGCGCGGGCCTGCTCGATCTGGTTCACGGTGAAGCGCTTGTGCACCGAGCAGAAGCCGTGCCAAAGAACGACCTGAGCCTGGCGCAAGGTGGTCTCGTCGTTGCCACCCAACGCCTTGCGCGGAGTCCACATGGGCATCTGCTCCAGCGGTACACCCATGGCCTTGGCCGTGTTGCGTCCCAGGTGCTGATCCGGGAAGAACAAGACCCGGCGGCCTCGCTGGAAGGCCCACTCCAGCACGGTTTTGGCGTTGGAGGAGGTGCAGACCAGGCCACCGTTACGACCCACGAATGCTTTCAGGGCGGCCGAGCAGTTCATGTACGTGACCGGGATGACCGGTGCTCGGCCGTCGTCTTCTTCGTCCTTGTAGAGCTCCATGAGCTCATCCCAGCATCGTTGCACGCTGGCCTCATCGGCCATGTCGGCCATGGAGCATCCCGCGGCGAGGTTCGGCAGGATCACCGACTGCTCATCGGTGGAGAGGATGTCGGCGGTTTCGGCCATGAAGTGTACGCCGCAGAAGACGATGTGTTCGGCCTTGTCGCGGGTCAGTGCGGCGTTGGCCAACTGGAAGCTGTCGCCCACGAAGTCGGCGTACTTCACCACCTCATCACGCTGGTAGAAGTGACCGAGGATCACCGCACGTTCCCCGAGCGTTTCGCGGGCCGCGCGGATACGCTGATCCAGCTCCTCTTCGGTGGCCTGCAGGTACTGCTCGGGCAGGCGGCCCTGGACCGGGAAGTCGGCGGGCACCACATCCTGCTGCGAGGCTCCCGGACCGTAGCCGGCGGTGGCATCCCACGGATTCTTGGACAGCGAAGAGGAACAGGTGGAGCCCGGTGCGGTAAGGGTCAGCCGGGTGATGGTGGTGGAAAGATTCGTGGTGCTCATGAGGTTCGGTCCACTTCTAGAGGGTCGGGGCCGTGGCCGATGTAGCGGTACAGCCGTGGGGGTCGGTGTTTGCCGCCGGCGAGGAATTCGTCGGTGGCCTCGATGGAACTGGTGTTCTTCAGTTGACGGCGGAAGTTGGCCGGATCCAGGCTCCGGCCGAGTACCGCTTCGTAGACTTCACGCAGTTGCGCCAACGTGAAGCGATCACCGAGTAGCCGGTGGGCAACCTGCCCGTACTCGGTCTTGTTGCGCAGCCGCCAGAGCGCGTAGTCCACGATCTTGCGGTGATCGAAGGCCAGCTGCGGGCTGTGCTCGCCGTCGGCCGAGTACCACGCCACATTCGGGTCGCTGACCGTGGCCCCAACTTGGGCCTCGGTTAGTAGTGCGAAGTAAGCGATGGTCACCAGTCGTTGGGTCGGTGAACGGTCCGGGTCACCAAAAGTGTAGAGCTGCTCGAGATAGCTCGGGCGCAATCCGGTGGTTTCGGCCAGAGTACGTCCGGCCGCCTCGCCGAGAGATTCGCGGGCACCGACCGGTCCGCCGGGCAGGGCCCATTGCCCGCGATAAGGCTGGCGAATGCGCTTCACGAGCGGCATCCACAGCCGGGTTCCGCCACGTTCGGGATCCGTGCGGATCCCGAGGATGACGGTGGATACGGCCAGTGAGGGCGGCATGTTGCGCCGCTCGTTCACGTTGGCCCATCCAGGACTCATTGACATCTTTGCTGCCGTTCGTCGATGACTTGCTTCGGTGGCGACCACCACCCAGCGTTAAAGTCATTTTGACATTAACTGCCCATCGGGGCCACCCGACCCGATAAATGTGACGCATCTGGCCTATGATCGTGTTCATGAGTTTGGATCTGAATCTTCGGGTGATCTCCGCAAACAGCGGCTCTCACGCCCCGACCACATTGCTCATTCACGGTTTCGCGTCATCCGCGGAACTGAACTGGGAGCGCTCCGGGTGGATCAAGCACCTCACCGGCGAGGGGCGCAATGTCGCCCTGGTCGACCTGCCAGGCCATGGCAGCGAACCGCGCACCAACCCCGGAAGCTGGGCACCGAGCGCCATCCGCGCCGCGCTGACCGCGGCCGTTGAGTCGCTCGACTGCGGCAGCGTCGACGTTCTGGGCTACTCTCTGGGCTCGCGCCTGGGCTGGGAATTCGCCGCATACCACCCGCAGTTGGTTCGCCGGCTGATCATGGGTGGCCCGGCCAGCATCGACCCACTGGCGGCATTCGCCTTGGACCAGGCACGGGCCTTCCTCGAAAACGGCGAGGCCATCGCCGATGACTACACGGCCAAGGTAATGCAGATTGCCCAGGCCGAGCCCGACACCGATTTTGCCGCGCTTTTCCGCCTCATCGAGGCCATTAAGACCGAGCCTTACAACCCCGCAGCCAAGGTGCCGACCGCCCCGACCCTGCTCGTGGCGGGCGATCAGGACGACCTGGCCACCACCATGCCGCAATTGCGTCGGTTGCTGACCGCCGCGTGCACCGAGTCGACCGTGGCCTGGCTAGCCGGGCGCAATCACGCCAACGCCATCACCAGCCGCGACTTTAAGCTGCGTGCCAGCGAATTCCTCGCCAACTAGTCCGCTCGCCCCACTCGAACTGGCGGTAGCTAGTCCCCGGCCACCAACGACCTAGGCTCAATATCTGCCAAGTGATACGGAGGGATCACGGCATGAAAATGCGCAAAACTTACCGTCGAGACGAACAAGGCGCTCTCCACTACCGCGAAGCATGGCGCCATAAGACCCTATTCGTCACCCATGAAGGCAAGGTCGGCACCAAGGGGCGCGAGAAGGTTCGTGGCGTCAAGGGCCCGACGTGGCCCAACAATCCCACGGCCAGCGAACAAATGGACGCCTTCCTCGAGCAGGCCGCGGCCGACGGGTACCGCGAGCTGGCCGACGACGAGCTGGGCTGGGTGGCCCTTCAACTCTGGACCGAGCCGAACGATCCACTCGAGGATTGGGTCCTTAGCGACGGCGCCGAACAGCTCAACGACCTGGTGGGGCGCCTGGGGCTGGGACATTATGACGGCTACGACATTGGCGGAACCCCTCCGGCAGAAACGGGGCTCGAAGGTACTCGCATCAATCTTTTCTGCCGCGTGGTGGACTGCAAGCTCGGAGTTCGGGCGCTCCGCGCCTTCGGCAGAGAACACGAGCTAACCCAGCGCACCATGATCGCTTCTCGGGAACCGGGAGGCGAGCAAGAGTACACGCTGGCTTGGACACCCACTAAGAAGATCAAAGACTTCACGTTTTAGCGCGCAGGCCGGCTTCAACATCTGCCAACGATGCCTGGCGCTCGCGCCTACTTATCGCTCGACGATGACCTACGTGTGGTCGGTTTCCACGCCGGAACAGAGCTGATCGAGGCGCAAATGCGCTCGCTGATGGTCGACAGTTGTCGCGCCTGTGCCTTGGTCAACGCCCCAAAGACCACCCGCTGCACCAGCGCTTCGTGCCCGGGTCGCGACTGCTCGACCTTTGCAGCGCCCTCCTCGGTCAAGATCGCCAAGGTGTAGCGCCCATCGCTCGGATCCGGTTGCCGGTAGACCCACTGATTCTTTTCCAACCGGGCGATCCCCCGCGAAAGCCGCGACAAGGTCGAATTGGCAAAGCCCGCCAGCGTGCTCATCCGCAAGGTGCGCTCGGGCGCTTCACTGAGCGCATACATCAGGCCATACTCGAAATGCGTAAGACCGCTGTCGGCCTGCAATTGGGCGTCCAATGCGGCGGGCAGCCGTTCCAAGAGGGTCGCAAGGGACGCCCAGATCTCGAGGCTCTCACCACTCAATTCAGCTTCGTCAGCGGAAGTTCTCATGCGCCCATACTATCAATTCAGTTGGAAAGATCGGTTTTTTCACTTTCCTAAGCAAGTTATGTGACTTGCTTAAGCAAGTGAATGAGCCCTAGGATCGGTATCTCATCCACACCAACAAGGTCTCAATAGGGACCGCCGAAGGGAAACAACATTGGATCTTCACCTTGAGGGCAAACGAGCATTCGTGAGCGGCTCGACCCAGGGCATCGGATACGCTGTCGCGGCCACCCTGGCTTCCGAGGGAGCTCACGTCGTGCTCAACGGTCGCAGTTCACAACGACTGGACAAAGCAGTGACTCGGTTACGCGAGGACTGCCCCGGTGCCCAAGTTTCCGGGATCACCGCCGATTTTTCGAAGCCCGAGCAAGTAAGCAAGCTCTTGGAGCAGCTGGGTGAGGTCGACATTTTGATCAATAACGTCGGGATATTCGGCCTTGCCGACTTCACGACGCTCAGCGATGCTCAGTGGCAACAGTATTTCGATATCAATCTAATGAGCGGCGTCCGACTCGCACGGCAATTGCTGCCCGGCATGGTGACTCGCGGATGGGGTCGCGTAATTTTCATTAGTAGCGAATCCGGGGTCAACATTCCGGCCGACATGATCCATTACGGAACGACCAAATCCGCCATGCTGGCCCTGGGCAATGGGCTGGCCAAACTCACCCGCGGCACCGAGGTGACCGTCAATACGGTTCTTGGTGGACCAACCTATTCCGATGGCGTCGCCTCGGCAGTTTCCGCGCTGGCTGCGGCACAGCAAGTACCCGCCGAGGAGATCAAGCAGTCCATCATTTCGCAGAACACCACCACGCTTCTGGAGCGATTCATCGAGCCACGGGAAATCGCAGATCTAGTGACCTTCATATGCAGTCCCCGGGCTTCGGCGACCAACGGTGCCACCCTCCGAGCCGATGGAGGCACCCTCACCTCAATACTGTGAGCGGGTGAGCCCGGATGCAATGGCTAGGCGCGCACCGACAGACTGCATAACCATGTGGACAGGGCCCCACCGGGCAGAGAGTAGCTCGGTAGAATCGTCGGCACCGGGTAGAAGCTCGCCAGAAGCGCAAAACCCACCCAACGCCACGAAGAAACATCTTCCGCCCGGACGAGGGTGCCCGGTACCTAGGCCTTGCGCGAGCGGTCGAAGAGCGCAAATCACGTGAGCCCTAACGAGAATTCCCATCATCTGGACTTACCTGTACACTCAAGCCCAAAGCGATGTCAAACACAGATTTCGAACAACAGCAGCCGAGTAGAAACTGAGGTTCAGCAATGGGTGGACTACAAGGATGGCACCTAGTCATGCTCCTGACATTTGTAGCCGTAGTTGCCGTGGTGGTCGTTATTGTGGTGGTTCTATCCAGCAGTTCAAAGGCTGGCCAACAAAACGCTACGTCCTTCATACCAAACGGATCGCAAGGTACTGGCGCGCAGTTCGGGTACACCATGAATGGGCAACCCATCTATCAACAAAGCGCCCCACCAAGAACCAACGTGTTCGCGATTCTAGCTCTTGTACTAGGAATCTTCACTGGTTTGTTCGGAATCATTTTTGGCCACGTTGCCCTGAGCCAGATTAAACGCACCGGCGAACTTGGGTCCGGAATGGCGCTGGCAGGACTGATCATTGGGTATGTTTGGCTCGCATTTTGGGCACTCACCGTGGTCGGTTTGTTCGTTAGATTCGCCTAGAAGGCCGCACACGGCGCCGCCATACCGCCCAGTTATTTCGCCGGAGTTACCAGGGAATCCGCAAACTCAATGGCTCCCGCCGCTACTCGTAACCACAGCAGCGTCGAGAGACATCAACCGGCGCGTAGAAACTAGCCAATACCCTTCTTGCACGAGATATAAAACAGCCTAGCTCGGTCGATGTCGCTTCGGACTTCTATCAATCTCCTGTTCCCCGCTTACTATCTTTTGTGCGTAGGAAGCGGCGCCTTTTCGAAGGGCAATCGGAGCCCACATTCGCGGGCTCGGTCACGAATCTCGTCGGTCTCCAATCCACCGAACTATGCGGTACTGCATTTTTTGTGGTTCAAAACGTAGCGACGTTCGGGACACCAAGACGAATCGGCATTACTCCGCCGAGGCGTTCTTCGGTGCCATGATTTCCAGGCGATTACCGAAACCGTCTCGAGCATGAAATCGAACATAACCCTCAAAACTGTCGCGCTCCGCCCACGATACTTCGTATCCGCATCCCGTAATACGCTCTGCAACGGCTTCCAGCTCCTCCGCGCTGGCGCAAACGAGTGCTGGATGGGCCTTTCGAGCTGGCGTGAAAGGCTCCTCGACACCTACATGTATTTCCGCAACTACGGCATTTCCGTCGTACGCGCGAAACCAGCACCCTCCGCGTGCGCGTAAGTCGGGCGGCTTTTCAACCTCATCTAGACCCAACGCATCACCGTAGAATCGACGAGCTTCCGCTTCCTGTGATGTAGGCATTGATAACTGAACGTGATGCAGCCTCATTGGAATGACAACTTTCTCTAACGTCACAAGAGACCTCCCGGACGGCGAGCCCTCATTACAGAATCTACTGGATACGTTCGGTGTCAGTCGGGAAGCGCGAGGACGCCCGCTAATCGTCATATGAGCACTAAAGAGTCGGCAGGTATAAAGTCGATAGGAAAAACTCATCTACCGAAACAGCATTCACGAGCTCACGCCTCTGGCCAGTTCTTTCAACGCCTCGGCGTCGGCCGACCCCTTCTCGGCCGACCAGAGAATGAGCTGCTGACGACCCGATCCTGAATAACTGAATGCGTCCCAGTTCAGCAAGATCCGTCCGAGTCGCGGATGATTTACGTATTTCGCCCCGAAATCTTGATCCGACACGCGGTGTTCGGCCCACCATCGACGAAATTCCTCGCTGGCAATCGAGAGCCGCCCTACAAGCGCCGCTAGTTGCGGATCGTCCGGGTTACTGACCGCCTCACGACGCAGTAATCCCACACAGGTTCGTGCCACCGAATCCCAATCTTCATAGAAGTCCCGCATATGTGGATACGTCAACGTGATGACCGCGTAATTCCGGTCGCTGGCGGGCATCGAGGAGAAATCGATGATCAACGCTGACGCCAAATCATTCCAGGCCAAGACCTCCAGTCGCGGGCCGAGCACCATTGCAGGTAGATCATTTAGCTGCTCTAGTAGCAATTGCAGCCGCTGATTCGTCCGCTCGACGCCTGGAGCCGGTTCTACGTAGCCGCGCGCACGGTAGAGAAGATCCTCGGCGTAGGCCCGCTGTTCTGCGGTAAGGGAAAAAACACGGCCCAGTGCCTGCAGGACCTGCTCCGAGGGTGCGAGCCTTCCCTGCTCCACGCGGGCGTAGTAATCGGGGCTCACTGCGACCAATTGGGCAACTTCCTCCCGCCGTAGTCCTTTTACGCGTCGACGCGTCGCATAGCTAACCAACTGTTCTGGGATGTTTTCCGGGGGCACTTCACTGCGCCGGGCTTTGAGAAAGTCTCCGAGTACCTTGAGCTGTGAATTGGTGGCCATAGTTCTCATCCTAGGGCTCGCGTAAGGACTCTAACCTAGGACAAATCGTTCCCAGGTAGAAGCTTGGTCTGTTTGAGCACGACCTGCCTGAACAGACTGGAAGAGGAAAAACACCCACGGCCACAAGGAGCATCATGGCTACCACAACCATCGAGCACGTTACCTTCCGCAATGCGGACATGTGCTGGGATATCGCCGCAGATATCTACCTGCCGGCGGATTTCACGACCGATAGCAGCTATCCAAGTATCGTCGTCGCGCACCCCATCGGTAGTTGCAAAGAACAGACGTCCGGGAACATCTACGCCCAAGCGTTGGCCGACGCGGGGTTCGTTGCGATCGCCTTCGACGCCAGCTTCCAAGGCGCCAGTGGCGGATACCCTCGCTTTCTCGAAGACCCAACACAACGCGTCGAAGACTTCCGCCGCGTCGTTGACTTCCTTGTTACCCTGCCCTATATCGACGTCGAGCGCATCGGAGTTCTGGGCATCTGCGGAGGTGGCGGTTACACGCTCAACGCAGCGCTCACCGAAAAGCGGTTCAAGGCGGTCGTATCGATCACCGGGGTGAATTTCGGTCGAATGCAACGCGAAACCGCAGCCGTCAATGGCGGAGTTCTACAGGCATTGACCGGTTTCGCCGAGCTCCGCACCGCCAGCGTTCGCGGTACCGAAGCACCGGTCACCAACTTCCTGCCCGACACCGCCGAAGCGGCAGCAACCATTGGAGACATCGACATTGTTGAGGCCTTCGACTACTACCGCACCGAGCGCGGACAAAGTGCACATGGCTGCACGACCATGCTGCTCAGCCACGCCTCCTCCGCCATGGGGTGGGACGCCTTCCACCTCGCCGATGAGTTGCTCGACCAGCCCCTGCTAGTGATCATCGGTGATAAGCAGGGAGTATTCGGAGCCTACAAGGACGGACACACCATTTACGAGAAGGCCGCCTCCCAGGATAAGGAACTTGTCGTTCTAGAAGGCGTATCGCACTACGAGCTGTACGACCAGGAGAACGGAGCCGGTCAGGCCCTGCGGCGGGTCGTGCCGTTCTTCACCACGAAACTGTAACTCTCGTCCGCTCGCGCATTGTGGCGGGTCCAGACATCCCTCGGGCCCGCCCGTGCGCGTGCACTCCGCTCGGCGCACTACGGCCATGTCACCGACTCCAACGGCGGCGTGAAGCCGCCGGCCGCTGCCAACCAGGCGATCATGGACTGTCAGTCTTGGACGGCAGCGACCGCTTCGACCTCCACCAGCTGATGCTCGTAGCCAAGCACTGTAACGCCTAGTAATGTGCTCGGCACGTCGTGGTCGCCGAAGGTATCCCGCACGACGTTCCACGCCGTCACCAAATCGGCCCGGTCCCCAGACGCCACCAGCACGCGCGTGCTAAGCACATCCTCTAGCTTCGCGTCGGCTGCGGCCAGAGCAAGCTGCAGGTTCTCAACACAGGCCAACGCCTGGGCAGCATAATCGTCTCGCCCTACGATGCGACCCGCTACGTCGAGTGGACACGACCCGGCAAGGAAAATCAGCCGGGCGTCCTTAGGCGCCGTTGACGCATAGGCGTATTCAGCCACATTGGATAATGCTGCGGCGCGGATCAATTGCACTGAGCTAGGCATGAGCTCATGCTCTCATATGCCATGTGCTCCCATGCGGAGGCGATTCAACGCAACCAGATGCGCAACAACTGGATCCATTCATCGAAAGCATCCAAATGTGCATCGTGGGTTCCACCCCGAAGGTCAATCCGCTGCGTAGCGGGTCGGCGCCGAACAAGTTCTGCCCTGGAGGCTGCATCAAACATGCCGTCCCGAGCGAACACGGCCAGCGTTTGCACCTCTAATGTCTCCCACTCGGTCCAGCGCGGCTGATGAACTGCAGCGATGGTTTCCTGCATGATGTCGGCGTCGAAGTGTGGAGTCAGTCCTTGCTGAGTGCGCTGCATGTCTGCGATCCATGCTGCCGCCAGAGCGTGTGCGCCGAGGAACTGGTGCGCCGCAGCCTCGTCGCTAAAGGGCACCGGCCAGGACGCGAAAAACTGCCCCCCGGTCGGCGGCAGATTGAGGATTCTCGTTACCCGCAGGATGCCCTTCGAGCATAATCAGTTGCCGAACAAGATCCGGTCACTTGGCAGCGGTCAGGAAAGCTGTATGCGCGCCCATGGATTGCCCGATCAACGCGCAGGGATCACTCTTCAATACGTTCTCGAGCACGAACTCGACATCCGCTACGAACGCATCACGCGAGAGATCGGAGGGGCGCCGAGTGCTTCGACCATGTCCCCGCTGGTCCATCAGAATAACGCGGTAGGTGCCCGAAAGTTCTTGCGCCGTGTCGCGCAGTTCCCGAGAACTTCCGGCTAGGCCGTGCAACAGGAGAACTGGAGCTCCGGAACCACCAAAGTCCGTGAGGAATAGCGAGACTTCGCCGCGCGTGAGGCAGAAAGTGCGCTCGGAATCGCGACCCAGCGTTTCGCTCATACTACTCCTCGTCGCGATGTCAATACGGTCGGCCCCCAGCGGGCAAGCGGCCATCTATAGTTTCCCTCATGAAGTTCACGCCACTGCATCGCGCTCTTGGCTCCGCGCCAAGCCCGCTCACTGACGAATTATTGGATGCCGCAATCAATGCCGGTGTACGAGAAACGGACGATCTGGACTGGAAGTCAGAGCTGCCTCCGATTAAGGGCTTGCCTCAGTCGGATGTTCCCAAGGACATCGCAGCGATGGCCAACGCTGGCGGAGGAATGATCATCTACGGAGTCGAGGAATCGCAGAAATCGGCAACCGGGCGGAAAGATACCGGCGAGTTCACCGAAGGACACGAACGGGCCTACCGCAGTGCCGCAGTCAGCGCGATCTCCCCACCAGTATTCGGCTTGGACATCTATCGCCTGGGCACTGACCCTCTCGCCGTGGCGGTCGTGATTCCTGCCAGTGTCGACGGACCCCATCTCATCTACAGGAACGACTACTTCGGCGCGCCCATACGCAACGACGCAGATACCGTTTGGATGCGAGAACGGCAGATCGAAGCCATGTACCGGGCGCGATTCGACGAGCGCCGGCGATCTTCCGAAGCCATCGATGCGCTCTATGATGAAGCCGCCGCGGGACGTGACACGGACCAGCGAGCGTGGTTCGTTGCGGTCGCCCGCCCACGTATTCCTGCTCTTTTGGCCCGTCCGGACCGAGATAAAGCGCGAGCGATCTTTGAGCGCGCTGAGGCTGTGACACTACGCTTCTCAAAGAACAGTGGTGTCCATCCGCTAGAGAATGTGGACAGGCTTAACCCGCGCCCAGGGCTCCGCCGATGGGTCGCAGTCAACACAGCAACCTCCGGGCAACAGCTATGGCGCGAGGCCTGGGCCGAAGCCCATCACGATGGATCAGTAACTCTCGCAGCCGCCGTCGGAGCCCACCGTAAAAGTTTTGATGGGAATCTCGAAGGATGGGAAGTTGAAAGCCGAGGAATCGAATGCGGCATCTCCGACTTCACTGCTCTCATCCGCGCCGTAGCCGAGACACAAAACCTCGACGAGTATGAAGTTCGCGTCGGCATCGAGTGGACAGGGAAGCAACCTCTGCAAATACTGACCGTCGACAACACGGGACGCACCTACGACGGCGTATCCAACCCCCTGCGGAAGTTCACCCCCGTACGCACGAGCCTCAACGCAGCCGGAACCGACAATGACTTCCACCAGGAGGTGTACAGGCTAGCCGAGGACAGCGTGAACCAAGGAGGCATCACCTACCTCCACACCATCTTCGAACCGACCCAAGAAAAAGACTCATAAACAAGACCCACAACCGGCAAAACACCCTCGAATCAGCAAACGGCGAGCGCCCGGTGTACAAGAGGCAACGCGTATAGCTAGGGACATACCGTCACAGGCCAACCCAGGTTCGTCGAGGCCTTGGTCATCACGATCGACCACTGGAGAAATCGGTGCAGGTACCACCGGCGGCCGAAGACCAAGCCCCTTTAAGAAAGGCGCCGGCAGCCCGCTGCAGGTAAGCCCGCCCGGTGGTATGTCCCCAGCCTTCAGCAGGTTAGTTTGCTGAGTTCTGGGGTGGGAGGAAAGCGATCTTCCGGGCACTGTCGAGAGATACGTAGGGCCCACCATTAGAGCTTTCCTGGAATCGACCCTCAACCAGAAAATACCATCCACTCAGCTCATGGAGCTCCTCCAGATTCAGTGAGTCCTTCACGACGGAAGCTGCCTCCTTGTACAGAAGTACGGACGGCTTCTTCTCGCCCGCATACCCAGTATTGAGGAAGTTCCCTCGCACGTTTCCAATCTGTCCCCAAAGGATCATTGTGGTGCCCCGCAAAGTGAAGTCATCGACGTAAACGCATCCATCGGCGATCGTTGTGCGGGTTTTATCACTCAGCGTCAAAGCCCTCCTGCTCTGGCGGAAGTTTGGATCAGTAATCAACATGCCCAGCAAAGGCCCGTAGCCCACAGACCCGGCTCGCCGCTGCTTGTCAGCGCCTTGATGCTGGTGGGTCCGCCCAGGGGTTCTGGAGGCGTCTGGGATTTCATCGGTCACCGCCCGGTTCTGCGGAAGAGGATCGACGCGGATGACCAACTCATCGGCGGTGTTGGCGATAGCCTTGAACTCTTCGACAGCACGCTGCAGTTCAATCTGCTCATCGCTCTTCGAGCTATACTCGCACCCCTCGGTGTGATGCCCGAAGAAGGTCGCAGACTTGCCGTCCTTGGAACGCTTACGCCAATGCATCTGCACGCCGCATACTTGGTCAAGGCAGCTCAAACGGCCTCGATAATACTCACGGTCCTGCTCATGCAGTTCCGTCGCGTCCAGCAGTTGCGTGCCGTCGAACAAGGCCCACCGCATCGCAAGGCTCCTTTCCCTCGTTTCCCGCGCTCTTCTCAGGGGTTTGAGATGAAACCTACCAGCTGTCCCCCACATCAGCGTTGCTATGCCTTGCACACCTGGACAGCCCAGGAGGCCAGATGCAGCGCACAACCGCATACCAAGCCCGCTCAGGCCAACAGACCAACTTCAGGGCCGATGATCCACTAGCTTGAATCTCGGCAAATGCTGACGCATCCTGACGCACGGCGAGCGCACTCACCAGCTGCACAAGGAACGCAATAGATACAGGACGCAGCGGCCCGTGCTGAACCCTGGATTACAGCAATAAGCCCTACCATCGCCAGGTGTGCAGGTGGGGGACCTACCGGTCACCTGCCAAGACCGGACGACCAAATCCCGGTAGCAGGCAGATACGGATCTTCGAGAGCAGCAACCGCTGAAGGAAGTCGAGGACGTACCACCAGCTGACCGTGCCCAGGGCGACCTGCCCAAAGAAGGTACCTACCCCGCTGGAAGGCGCCGGCGGCCGCGCGGCAGGCACCCCGCCCGGTGGTATGTCCCCACCAGGCCTGCAGCACACGCCAGAAGCCAAGCAAATGTCTAAGCTCTTGATTTTCCAGCCCCGTGGTTGCGGCGCTTTCGGTGGAAAAGATACGCCGAATCACTCCGCTTCACTTCTTTACCCCTCAGATCAGGAGTAGTGACGTTTTCATACCAGTGCCCACGCGCAGAGAAGGCAAGCACCAGAAGGAGGGCACAAGAAACCGCATAGGGCGCTGCAGCTGTGTCAACTGGGGCATCTCTCCTGGCAGCAGCAAGAGTGAACGCTAGAAAGCTTCCGAGACATACAGCGCCCCCGGCAAACAGAGCACTCGAAAGTACCCCTCTGCGAAAACCGGGCAAGGCACCTGTGGCGGACGGTGGCTGCTTTTCATTCACAACGGCTTCAAAGGCGATTCGGCGGCGGAGTGTATTGTCCATGAACTTATAGAAACACCGTGCGAGATAAATCAAGCTCAAAGTTCCTAGCACCAGAGCCGTAACAAGTGATTCAGTCTCCATAAAATCAGCCGAAACGTCAGTGCCCGCTGTCAAGACCATGCACACAAGGCTTGCGAGGAACCAGCAGACAACAGCGATTACTACCGTCCTTGCGTAGACACTGGCGTTGAAAAACGACTGCGCATAGACCTTCGCCAAATAAAATCGGTGCTTCTCTTGAAAGAACGCAGTGAGCGGCCCGTTGCGGCTCTCGTTGACTTCTTCACGCCAAAACTCAGCCTTCTTCTGATAGCGCGCGCCAGAACTAAACAGAGGCATAACCACCGTGATCAGACCAGAGACCGCGGCAAAGAACGCTGCCACTGAGGGTAAGGGCGCTAATAGATCGTTTAAGGAATTCATGCCACCCATCATGCCGGTCTTCAAGAGGTCACCCTGGCTTAAAGCAACCGCCACCGCCTGACTAGGCATTTCAACCAACCCAGTTGGTAGTCTCCGGCGAGCGCCCTGGAACACAGCAGGTGCAGCTACGATATGAGGGACGTACCGTCATGAGCCCGCTCCAGGCACGAGGAGCTGCTGCTTCCCTGGGACCAGCTTTGGACAATACGGGAACTTGTTAGTGAAAGTGCGGAAGGCATACGAGGCGGGCGGGCCGTTCCTCCCAACGGCGAGCGCCTGCTTGGCACATCATGCTGCCGGTCTTCTGGAGTGAGCAGCCTACAGGGGCGGCAGGCATACCAGCACCCGAAGCCCCGGAGAGCAAGAACTGCAGAGGCAAGGATATATCACTGGTCAGAGATCGGTCCGCGAGGGCCTGGCTTAGCGCCAAGGCCGGGTTGAGCCCGTGCCCCTGGGCAACGCACAGGGACCACTATCAACTGGAGGCAGTGACCAGGGCACGTATCTGGCGGCCGGATCCGGATTCGCTGCAGGCCCATGGGAGGGGCGGTATGTCCCCCACCAACCAGGCACCAGGCTGACGAGTTCCGCGCGATCAGGAGAAACGCTCCCAGGAATCTCGGCCCCGTGGTCACGACGAGCGCAAAAGGTATGCAAGACATACCGTCCGCCACTGGCGCTTCCGGTTCACGAGACCTGGCGTGAAACCGGTACACGCCTCGTTCTCGGTAACGCACCTGGTACCCGGGCCCCGAGGGAGGCTGGTGGCCTGCGCGTTCCGATGGCACCGGCTGGCCTCTGCAGCAGGCCCACCGCCGCGGTACGTCCCCGGCCGAACTAGATGGTGATGTAGCCCGAGGAACGACGCATCGGATCGTCAGAATGCATGATCAGAGTGAATTTCACGTAGTCGCCCTCGTTCAGAGGGTTGTTGTAGGTCAGGTTCGCACAGTTCCAGCCACTGCCATAGGCGGCGTAAAGGAAGTAATGGGTCGTGCTACCCCGCTCAAACTGCGCCACAGCAGTCCCATCGGGATTGTTGTGCTTGATGCAGAACGTGTTGGTCGAGGCATAGAACTTGTAGTAGAGCCCGGTTCCGCCGTTGTACGTAGACGGGATCGAAGTACCAGCATTAGCAGGAGCAGCACCAGCTACGGCAGAACCGCCGATAATCGCCAGCGAAAGCAACGCTGCGGACATTTTGCACTTGAAAGACATCTGCATCCTCCGACGATAAAGAAAATGAACGGACTAAGCCTGTCACAACAGAAAGTCAGAGTCCAGAGAGTCTCGGTTGAAGACCATTAGCTTACGTCGACAGAAAAGCTCTCAACGCTTTACGTTGAGCGAGACGGAAATCCGGGACGTACCATCACAATCCAAACCCGGACCATCAGCAGCTCAGGGCAAGCAGTCAACCGCACAGAAGCCCAAATACCCACTCAGGAAGATGAGCTGCCAACAGCGGAGCCGCCGCCGGCAGCCCACGCGCACAGGCGGTATGCCCCTAATTACCAATCACCCTTCCGCCATCCCAGCTTCGGCCCCCTGGGGCTAGCAGGAGCCTATCTCGCAGAGCCCCCAAGAGGCATAGCCAGGTCGGCCTCGTACCCGCGGCGCACGTCCAAGCTGGGCCGTGCAAACTGTTAGGTTAGAGGCGTGATCGCACGAAATTACAGTGAAGTAGATGTTTTCTCGCCAACCCCGTATCGCGGTAATCCCTTAGCGGTGGTTCATGACGCTCAGTCGCTAGACAGCGATCAAATGCAGCGCTTCGCGAAGTGGACAAATTTGGCCGAAACCACCTTCCTGCTACCACCGTCCGATCCGGCAGCCGACTATCGCGTGCGGATCTTCTCGGCCACCCATGAGCTACCCTTCGCCGGGCACCCGACCCTCGGCTCGGCTGCGGCATGGTTGGGCGCCGGCGGCATTCCGCAGCGGGAGGGATATCTCGTACAGGAATGCGGTGCCGGGCTGGTGACCGTCCGCGTAGAGGACGGACGCTTTGCTTTCGCGGCACCACCGTTGACCCGCTATGAACCGGCGGACGAACCACTCGTCCACGAGATTGCTCGAGCTCTGAGTATTCCTCGGGAGCTCATTCTCGATGCTTCATGGATCGTCAACGGCCCGGAATGGATTGGCATCCGGCTAGCTTCGGCAGCCGAGGTGCTTGAACTAGCGCCCGATCCGGCCAATCTCGGTTCCCTCTGCATTGGTGTGGTTGGCCCCCATGAGCCCGGCTATGAAACTGACTTCGAAGTTCGTGCCTTCGTCGGCGGTGATCCCGTGTGGGAGGATCCGGTGACCGGCAGCCTGAACGCAGGTTTAGCTCGGTGGCTAATGGATACCGGTGTGGCCGATACGAGTTACATCGCCGCGCAGGGAACCGCGATCGACTATGAAGGCCGCGTACAGATCTCCATCGAAGGGGACGTTATCTGGGTCGGCGGAGAAGTCACCACGTGCGTTCAGGGTCAGGTCACCTTGTAGCGCTAACGAGACCTACTTTTTCGGGGTACCGCGCGACGAGCCTAGTACGTTAGGCGTCGCACGGTCCCCTTCTCTTTTTGCTGCGTTACTCCCGGCCCATATTTCCGAATCTGGTGCGCGCTCCATCAGGCGGCCAGTTGACCACGGACCTCTGGGCCATATCTGGCTTCAGGTCCGCTTCTCCACGCCCTTGACAACCTCGGAGACTCGTATCACACTAGATCGTATACGATTTGATGTACGACGAAAGAGGGACGATCGATGAGCACCCCGATCACGGTGGATGAAACGACCTTCGCGAAGGCCGGTAAGGTCTTGGCCGTCCACCTAAGCTACGCCTCGCGCGCCGCCCAGCGGGGACGCACCCCGAAATTCCCGAGCTACTTCATGAAGGCCTCCAGCTCGCTGGCCGTCAGCGGCTCCACCGTCGAACGTCCCGCAGGCACGGAACTTCTTGCCTTTGAAGGCGAGATCGCCTTGATCATGGGTACCGCAGCCCGCCGCGTCTCGGTCGAGGACGCATGGAACTACGTCGGTTCCATCACCGCCTCCAATGACCTGGGCGTTCACGACATGAAGTACGCCGACAAGGGCTCCAACATTCGTTCGAAGTCCGGAGACGGCTACACGCCACTCGGCCCCACCGCACTGGACGCCGCCGACATCGATCCGTCCAAGCTGCGCGTGCAGACCTGGGTCAACGGCGAGCTCGCCCAGGATGCAGACACCTCGGAACTACTCTTCTCTTTCGCCCAGATCATCGCCGACCTATCGCAGCAAATGACCCTGCACCCGGGCGACATCATCCTCACTGGCACCCCGGCCGGTTCCACCGTGTTCTTCCCCGGCGACGTGGTTGAGGTCGAAGTCACCGACCTGCTCACCGGGGCCAGCACCGGCAAACTGAAGACCACCGCCGTCCAAGCCACCGAAACCTTCGCCGACTTCGGCAACCAGCCGCAGGTCAACGAGAAGGACAAGGAAGACGCCTACGGGGACCGCGAATCCGCCGGGCTCGCCCCGGAGCTCACCGGCAAGGACGTGCTCACCGATGAGGTCCGCGCCCAGCTCGAATCGGTGGCCACCGCCACGCTCTCGGCCACCCTGCGTAAGCGCGGCCTGAATAACGTCAACATCGAGGTCCCCGGCGCCACCAAGGGCATGCAGCGCGTCATTGGCACCGCACGCACCCTGCGTTACATCCCGAACCGCGAAGACCTCTTCAAGGCCCATGGCGGCGGATATAACGTTCAGAAGCAGGCCATCGACGCGGTCAAGGACGGAGAGATCCTGGTCATGGAGGCCCGCGGCGAGACCGGCTCGGCCACCCTCGGCGAC
The DNA here is from genome assembly GCF_048457885.1 of Glutamicibacter endophyticus. Taxonomy (NCBI): domain Bacteria; kingdom Bacillati; phylum Actinomycetota; class Actinomycetes; order Micrococcales; family Micrococcaceae; genus Glutamicibacter; species Glutamicibacter endophyticus. The sequence continues at coordinate 1,406,264 of NZ_CP174200.1, read as the reverse complement.
ATTCTGGCGCTGCGTAGCCAAACCCTCGGCGCCGCCGGCATCATCACCGACGGCGGGGTACGTGACCTGAATGCGGTGACGGATCTGGACATCCCGGTGTTCTACAACGGCGCCCACCCGGCCGTGCTTGGCCGCAAGCATGTGGCCTGGGATCGCGACATCACCGTGGCTTGCGGCGGTGTTTCGGTCCAGCCGGGTGACGTGATCGTCGCCGACTCCGACGGCATCGTGGTGATCCCCCCGGCGTTGGTCGCCGAGGTAGCCGCAGAGGCCGCCGTGACCGAGTCCAATGACGAGTTCATCTTCGCCATGGTCAAGCGCGGACACGGCATCGAAGGATTGTTCCCGATGAACGCCGAGTGGAAGGCCAAGTACCAGGCGTGGAAGGATGCCGGTAGCCCGGAGCTGGACTCATGGGAGTTGTAATGAGCCCGTCGAAATCCGAGGCCGCCTACGCGCTGATTTCACAGCGTATCTCCGACGGGGACTACTCCCCCGGCTACCGGCTCGTACTTGGCACGATCGCCGATGAACTCGGTTGCTCGGTGGTTCCGGTGCGCGAGGCGATCCGTCGCCTCGAAGCCGAAGGGCTGGTGAACTTCACCCGCAATGTCGGTGCCACCGTGGCCAATGTGGATTCGACCCTGTACCTGCACACCATGCAGACCCTGTCCGTGATCGAGCCGGCCGCCACCGCGCTGGCCGCCCCGCTGATGGACGAGCAATGGTTGGCCCAGGCCCGCGAACTCAACGAGCGCATGCGTCAATGCCTCAGCGATTTCGATCCGGTCAGCTTCACCATGCTGAACAACGAGTTCCACCAGCTGCTCTACGGTCGCTGCCCGAACCCGCACATTCTGGATTTGGTCCAGCGCGGCTGGCGGCGACTGGCCGCGATGCGTTCGAGCTCCTTCACTCAGATTCCAAACCGGGCGCACGCCTCGGTGGAAGAACATGATCGGCTGCTCGAACTGATCGCCTCTAACGCCGATGCGCGCACCATCGAACTGGCCGCCCGCGAACACCGCACCAATACCCTCAACGCCTACCTGGAACGCGCCGGGCTTCCGCCCTCGACGCTCTAACCCGCAGACCCAACGCACGACCCGCGAAAGGACAATATTCCATGAGCAAGCACTTCGTTCCCGAGAACCTGCCCACCCACCTGAAGCACTACATCGGTGGCCAGTGGGTCGATTCGATCAACGGTGAGACCTTCGAGATTCTCGACCCGGTCACCAACACCCCCTACGCCACGGCCGCCGCCGGCCAGCAGGCCGATATCGACGCCGCCGTCGCTGCCGCCTCCGAGGCCTTCACCAACGGCCCTTGGTCGAAGATGAAGCCGCGCGAACGCGCCAATGTTCTCTACGCAATCGCCGACGCCGTGGTGGCCCAGCAGGACCGCCTGGCCGAGATGGAGACCTTCGACACCGGCCTGCCGATTACCCAGGCCAAGGGCCAGGCACAGCGTGCAGCGGAGAACTTCCGCTTCTTCGCCGACCTGATCGTGGCCCAGCACGACACCGCGCTGAAGGTCCCGGGTTCGCAGATCAACTACGTGAACCGCAAGCCGATTGGCGTGGCCGGGCTGATTACCCCGTGGAACACCCCGTTCATGCTGGAGTCCTGGAAGCTGGCTCCATCCATCGCTTCCGGTTGCACCGTGGTGCTCAAGCCGGCCGAATTCACCCCGCTCTCCGCCTCGCTGTGGGCCGAGATCTTCGAATCCGCCGGTCTGCCGGTTGGCGTGTTCAACCTGGTCAACGGCATCGGCGAAGAAGCTGGCGACGCGCTGGTCAAGCACCCGAACGTCCCGCTGATCTCCTTCACCGGCGAATCCTCCACCGGGCAGCTGATCTACCGCAACTGCGCGGCGCACCTCAAGGGCATGAGTATGGAGCTGGGCGGCAAGTCCCCGGCCATCGTCTTCGAGGACGCCGACTTCGATGCGGCCATCGACTCCACGCTCTTTGGCGTGTTCTCGCTCAACGGCGAGCGCTGCACCGCCGGTTCGCGCATTCTGGTCCAGCGCGGCATCTACGAGAAGTTCGTCGAGACCTACGCCGCCCGTGCGAAGAACATCAAGGTCGGTGACCCGCATGACCCGGCCACCCAGGTTGGTGCGCTGGTTCACCCGGAGCACTACGACAAGGTGATGAGCTACGTCGAGATCGGCAAGTCCGAGGGCCGCCTGGTGGCCGGTGGCGGTCGTCCCGAGCACCTGCCCGAGGGTCAGGAAAACGGCTCCTACGTGGCACCGACCGTCTTCGCCGACGTGGCACCGGATGCCCGGATCTTCCAGGAGGAAATCTTCGGCCCGGTTGTGGCAATCACCCCCTTCGACACCGAAGAGGAAGCACTGGAGCTGGCCAACAACACCAAGTACGGCCTGGCCGCGTACCTGTGGACCAACGATCTCAAGCGCGCTCACAACTTCGCCCAGTCCATCGAGGCCGGCATGGTGTGGCTCAACTCGCACAACGTGCGTGACCTGCGCAGCCCCTTCGGCGGCGTGAAGGCCTCGGGTCTGGGCCACGAGGGCGGCTACCGTTCCATCGACTTCTACACCGACCAGCAGGCCGTGCACATCACGCTCGGCGACGTGCACACCCCGAAATTCGGCGCCTAGGCCCCGGCCCCATCTTTTGCAAAGGAGCAACTCATGAGCAACGAAATCCCTAAGCCCAGCGTCCAGGCCCCGGACATCCTGCGCTGTGCCTACGCCGAGCTGGTCGTCACCGATCTGGAGGCCTCGCGCAAGTTCTACGTCGACGTGCTCGGTCTGCACGTCACCGAGGAAGACGAGAACCAGATCTACCTGCGCTCCTTCGAGGAGTTCATCCACCACAACCTGGTACTCACCAAGGGTCCAGTAGCCGCGCTGAAGGCCATGGCCTTCCGTGTGCGTTCCACCGAAGACGTGGACAAGGCCGAGGCCTACTACAAGGAACTGGGTTGCCGCACCGAACGCCGTAGCGAGGGTTTCGTCAAGGGCATCGGCGATGCCGTACGCGTCGAAGATCCGCTGGGCTTCCCGTACGAGTTCTTCTTCGAAACCGAGCATGTAGAGCGTCTGCACATGCGCTACGACCTGTACTCCGCTGGCGAACTAGTCCGTTTGGATCACTTCAACCAGGTCACCCCGGATGTTCCGCGAGGCCGTAAGTACCTTGAGGATCTGGGCTTCCGGGTCACCGAGGACATCCAGGACGAGGCTGGCACCACCTACGCGGCATGGATGCACCGCAAGGGCACCGTGCATGACACCGCCCTGACCGGCGGCAACGGTCCGCGTCTGCACCACGTGGCCTTCTCCACTCACGAGAAGCACAACATCATCCAGATCTGCGACAAGATGGGCGCGCTGCGCATCTCGGACCGCATCGAGCGCGGCCCGGGCCGTCACGGTGTGTCCAACGCCTTCTACCTGTACATTCTGGATCCCGACGGTCACCGCATTGAGATCTACACCCAGGATTACTACACCGGCGACCCGGACAACCCGGTCATCACCTGGGATGTGCACGATAACCAGCGCCGTGACTGGTGGGGTAACCCGGTGGTCCCTTCCTGGTACACCGAGGCCTCCTACGTGCTGGATCTCGACGGCAACGTGCAGGAAGTTATCGAGCGCACCGATGACTCTGAAATGGACGTCACCGTAGGCGCAGACGGCTTCTCCTACACTCGCTCGGGCGACGAGACCGGTAGCTACCACGGCGAAGCCTCCAAGGGCTTCAAGTTGGGCAACCAGCTCTAAAACCCGCACACCCACCATGGGTTGCTCGGCCCGCCCCTGGCGCAGGATGATCCTGTGTCGGCGGCGGGCTTTTGCGCGCGCCGAGCGGCTATCGTGCTTATGTCTCGTCCCACCAGATCGTTGCATGCTCCGCGGTTTGCCCAGGCCGCCCGGTAGGCTTCAAGCAGGGATGGCGCAGGTACCGGGTCCTAGCCAGGGGCGGCCGGTTTGCGCTGGCGCGAGGCAAGCGAGGGAAACGATTGGGCACTCAACAACAGGTCGTAGCCGAAGCGCCACGATCCTTGCGCCGGCGAATCCACCGTGGGTTGGCCTTCACACTGATGGCGTTGTTGTTCTACTTTGCCTACTTCGTGTACTCAACAGCCTTCTCGGCTGACCTGCGGCTGGTTCTGTATCTAGGGGTGGATGTCGGTCACTACGTAGTCCTCTCCGTATTATTCAGCGGACTGTGTACCGCGATGGCGCTATATAACCTGCTTCCTCCGGCGATCGGCGCGCTACCGAAAGTGTGGCAGCGAGATGCCGCGTGGATCGTTGCCCTCATAGCAACCATGTTCTGCATGTTGTGTTGGTTCTTTTTCCTTGGCCTATCCCTGCTTGGTCCAAATCTTTTTCCGTGTGCCAAGGCCAGCAAAGTCGACGGGTATAGTGTGGTCGTCTGCCCTAGTGGAATGAGATATGAGTCTTTCCGGGTCTATCGACAGACCGCGCCGATCACCTTTGAACTGGCTGGTCGCGGAGAATACCCGGACGGAAACTTTCCGGTCCACGGCTGGTCCATGGAGTCACGCGATGGACGGCTCGAACTTGTCCGCGACGGTGACCGGCTACAAGTCCGCCAGCTAGAAGGCACAGGCGCACTAGAATTACCGGAATGAGCGCAACTTTAGTGGCCAAGGATCTCACCGGAGGCCACGGCCATCGCACCCTCTTCGAAAATCTGAATTTCACGCTGGCCCCCGGAGACGTCCTTGGACTGGTGGGAGCGAACGGCGCCGGTAAAAGCACGCTGTTACGGCTATTGGCCGGGGTCGCTACGCCACTGTCCGGCACGGTATCTACCTCACCGGATGGTGCATTCATCGGCTGGATGCCGCAGGAACATGAGCGCATTCCCGGCGAAACCATTGCCGAGTACCTCTCCCGGCGCACCGGATGCGCCCAAGCTACGACCGCCATGGAGACTACCGCCGAGGCGCTCGGCTCGGGGCAGCCCGGCGCCGACGACGCCTACGCGGCAGCCTTCGATCATTGGATGGCTAGCGGTGCAGCCGACCTTGAGGACCGCATTCCCGTCGTGCTCGCCGAACTCGGTTTCACCCTGCCAGCAACCACGCACATGACCGCGCTCTCGGGTGGCCAGACCGCCCGCATCGCGCTGGCTGCGCTGCTACTGAGCCGCTTCGATGCCGTCCTGCTCGATGAACCCACCAATGATCTGGACCTTGACGGCCTGCAACGCTTGGAAAACTTCATCACCTCACTACGCACCGGAGTCGTGGTGGTGTCCCATGACCGCGAATTCCTGGCTCGATGCACCACAGGGATCGTGGAGCTCGATCTGGCTCAAGGGCAGGTGGCCGTCTATCAGGGTGGTTACGAGTCCTATCTGGAGGAGCGAGCCATCAACCGGCGTCACGCGCGCGAGGCCTACGAGCAGTTCGCCGATCAGAAGGCCGATTTGGTCTCTAGGGCGCGTACCCAGCGCGAGTGGTCCTCTCAGGGTGTCCGCAACGCCATGCGCAAGGCACCAGATAACGATAAGGTGCGGCGCCGGGCCAATTCCGAATCCTCGGAGAAGCAGGCGCAAAAGGTTCGCCAGATGGAGTCACGGATTGCCCGGCTCACCGAGGTGGCCGAGCCGCGCAAAGAATGGGTGCTGCAGTTTTCAATCGCCGCCGCGGAGCGTTCTTCCTCCGTAGTTTGCACCCTCAACGATGCGCAAATCACGCTCGGCGATTTCACCCTAGGGCCAGTGTCGGTCCAGGTGAATGCCGGTGAACGTATTGGCATCACCGGCCCGAATGGGGCTGGCAAATCGACTCTCTTGAAGTTGCTTCTGGGCAAGCTGTCCCCGCAGGGCGGCAGCGCAAGTTTAGGAGCATCCATTGCGGTGGGCGAGATCGACCAGGCCCGTAGTTATCTGGGTTCCGAGCGACCGCTCGGCGAGGCTTTCGAGGAACAACTACCGGATCTTGCTCCGGCCGAAGCGCGCACCTTGCTGGCTAAATTCGGATTAAAGACCGCCCAGTGTGCGGCCCCGGTCGGAGAACTCTCCCCCGGTGAACGCACGCGTGCGGGCATGGCCCTGCTCCAAGCCCGCGGGGTGAACTTGTTGGTCCTCGACGAGCCGACCAATCATCTAGACGTCCCGGCCATTGAGCAATTGGAACAAGCCCTAGAAAACTACGAGGGAGCCCTATTACTGGTCACCCACGATCGCCGCATGCTTGACACCGTGCGCTTAGACCAACGTTGGTTGGTGGAGCAAGGCACCGTGCATCTGCAATAGCGCCAGCAGGCGGGTCGGGTCGCTACAGGACGTGGTACCGTCGAGTTGAGCTCCGCCGACCCCGAGCGCACCACCACTAAATACCGGCACAGAGAGTTACCTGACCTGTGTATACGATCCGCAACCGGCGCTCCCGCACAACGGTTACGCGCACCGAAAAACTTTCAAAAGATCAGGGCATACACAGGTGCGGTGCGTAGACTCAAGGTATAGGAGCCGAGCCTTTCAGTTCTTTCGACTGCAAGGTCGCCGCCTACCACCGTTAGGATCCACTCGTTGAGTTTCACCCGATCCACTCTACTTACCCCTCCAGCTCCCTCGACGCCCGACGTACGTCCGGGCGACCCCAAGAGCTTTTTCCACGTCAAACGCTTGGTTCAGGAAGCTGGGCTCACCGGCCGACGTCGCGGGCACTACCTCGGGATGGGCATCGCCCTGACCGCGTTGCTCGGCGGAGCCATCGCGGGCTTCGTGCTCCTTGGGCATAGCTGGTATCAGTTGCTGATTGCCGGCGCGCTCGGCGTACTGCTAACGCAGTTCGCCTTCCTCGCCCACGAGGCGGCCCACCGACAGATCCTCACCTCGGGGAAAAACAACGACCGTCTCGGCCGTTTCCTCGCCAATGGCGTGGTGGGAATCAGCTACCAGTGGTGGATGCACAAACACAGCAAGCACCACGCCACGCCGAATACCATCGGCAAGGACCCCGACATTGAATGGGACACTATCTCCTTCCAGCCGGAGGACGCCAAGCGACAGCGCGGCGTGCTGCGTTGGATCACCGAACGTCAGGGCTACCTGTTTTTCCCGCTACTCACGCTTGAGGGCCTGAATCTGCATTACCAGTCGATTCGACACCTGTTCACCGCTCAACGTGCCAAGCGCCGCAAGCGCGAGCTCAGCACCATCGCCATCCGCGTTGGCATCTACGTCGCCTTGTTGTTCATCTTCCTACCCGTCGGAATGGCCTTTGCTTTCCTGGGTGTGCAGTTGGCCGTGTTCGGCATCTACATGGGCGGTTCCTTTGCCCCGAACCATAAAGGTATGCCCATGGTTCCGCAAAACGCCAAGATCGATTTCTTCTCCCGCCAGGTGCTCACCAGCCGCAATGTGATGGCGCGCAGCCGCTGGGGTAACTCGGTACTCTCCACCGTGTTCGGCGGCCTGAACTACCAGGTCGAACACCACCTGTTCCCCGCGATGCCACGCGCAAACCTGGCCGCGGTCTCCCAGATCGTGCGTAAGTACTGCGCCGAACACCAGATCCCCTACACCGTCGCCTCGGTCCGTGAATCCTACGCACAGGTCATTAACTACCTGAACAAGGTAGGCCTCTCGGCGCGCGATCCTTTCGAGTGCCCGATGATCTCCGGGTTCCGCGGCGCATAAGCAGCCAGAAACAACCTACCCGGCTGGGCAGTACGGATATCCGTAGCGCCCAGCCGGTTTTTTCTGCCCGGTAACCATTGGCAAACTTCCGGCCGTAGCCTAGGTCTTGGGCCGTGCTGCTCCGTGCGGCCGCGCCGCTAGGCACCATCTCCGGCGGAAGACAGGGCACAAAGTAGTTTCGGCGCTGGGCTTTCAAGCACGAATTTTCCGATCAGTCCCACGCACAGATATGGGCAAAGCCCGCGATGCCAGAGCACTCCTGTCGCACCGCGGGCTAGTACGTGTAAGGTCCTAGTGCACCGCGCGGAACTTCATCGACGAAACCAAAGCGATAATGCTCAACGTGGCAAGTGCTGCGAGGTAGTAGCCCGGGGCGATCGGTTGGCCGGTCACCTCGATAAGGTATGCGCAGATCATCGGCGTGAACCCGCCAAAGAGTGCCACCGAAGCGTTGTAACTGAACGATAGGCCGGTGGCCCGGGTCTGTTTCGTAAAGACATCGGCCATCACCGAGGGCAACGCCCCGAAATACAACGCCTTCAGCACCCCCAACAGGACCATAACCAGGGCGAGAACGAGGAAGTTCTTGCCAGCGATCAGCCCGAAGAACAGCGGAATAGTCAGCGTGCCAATCAGGATCGCCGCAGGGATCATCAGACGCATACGACCCACCCTGTCGGAGAGATATCCGACCACCGGGGTGACGAAGGTTAGGATCACGCCGGTAAGGATCAGGGTCGTGAAGGAAATCGACGGGTCGAGCCCCAACTGTTTGATGCCGTAGGTGGGCATGTACTGCAACACGAAGTTCAGCGCGGTGGAAATCGCCAGCGCGCCGCCAGCCATGAATAGCGAGGCCTTCTGGAAGCGGAAGATCTCCAACACCGGAGTGTTCCGCTTGCCTCCGGTAGTCTCGGCAATGGGTGCCTCGTCGACGTGCCGACGGACCCACCAGCCCACCGGTCCGACCAGTAGTCCGATCACGAAAGGGATACGCCAGGCCCAGTCGTTCATCTGTTGCTCGGAAAACACCGCCGTCAGGGTGGCCACGGTGATGGCAGCCACCAAAGCGCCAAGGCCCTGGCTGGCGAATTGGAAACTCCCGAGGAACCCACGCTTGCCCTCGTGCTGGGCCAGCAAGTAGGACGTGGCCGCACCGAACTCACCTCCGGCCGAAAACCCTTGGATCAGACGGCCCAGAATCAGACCGACGGGAGCTAGTAGGCCGATGCTGTCGAAGCTGGGCATCATGGCGATAAGTGCAGTACCCAAGACCATGAGCCGGATGGTCAGCACCAGCCCCTTCTTCGAGCCCTTGCGGTCGGCGTATGAACCGAGAATCAAACCGCCAATCGGCCGGATCAGGTATGAAATGCCGAAGGCGGCAAACGCCTGAACGACCTCAATGGCCGGATTATCCGACGGGAAGAAGTTGTGGCCAATATAGATGGCCAGTAGGGCGTAAACGCCCATGTCGTACCATTCCAAGGCATTGCCGATGGTCGCGGCGACGATGCCACGGCGGATCGACTGGGGACGCGCGGGCACGACGGGGGCCGCCGTGGCGGTACTAGGCTCGAGTGGATTACTCATGATGGCTCTTTCTAGGCCTACTGCGAGGCCGTCAGTGCGTGGAAAGTTGTTGGAACGTGATGAAGATTTCCGAGGTCATAGAACAGCCCGCACATCATGGCCAGGCCCTGACGCAGAATAGGTTCGAGGGCATGTTCATCCGGCCCATGTTGGCGGCACCCCGGGTAGGAATGCGGAACCCATACAGTGGGCAAACCAAGGAGCGCTTCGAATACATAGTTCGGTAGCGATCCTCCAATATTGGGTAGGATCACTGGTTGCTGGCCCGTGGTTCCTGCGATGGAATCCGCGGCCCACGTCACCCAAGGGTTATCGGGTTCGATGCGACTGGCTGGGAAGGACTCGCGCTGGCGGATCGTGACCATGTCGAGTCCGGCTTCATCGAGGGCACGACGAATTGCGCCGGGCACCTTTTCGATGTCGGTCCCCGCAACGAAACGCAACTGCAGCACCGCGGTGGCTGTGCCTGGGATGGCGTTGACAGGGTGCCGTGGGTCGGCGGCCTGCATGGCCAGGACTTCAAGGGTGTTCCACCCGTAGACACGCTCGGCCGGGGTCAGCCCCTCGGCACCCCACTCGATGTCTACCGCCGGATCACCAATCTCGCGTGGCAGATCCAATCCGTCGAGCACCGCCCGGACCGACTTTGGCAATTCGGTCGGCAACAATTCTGGCACTTGGATTCGACCCCGCCCGTCGACGAGCGTTGAAATGGCCGCGGCAAGTGTGGTGGCCGGGTTACGCAGCAGGCCACCCCAGTTCCCGGAGTGGAAGCCTCCTTCGCGCAGATCGACGGACAATTCAAAGGACAAGCCGCCGCGAGCGCCGAGAAAGATCGTGGGTCGGCCCGCGGCCTGCCGTGGACCGTCTGAACCTATGAAAATGTCGGCGTGCAGCTGCTCGCGATGAGCTAGGGCATACTCGGCCAGGTCGGGTGAGCCGATTTCTTCGCCGGCCTCGAAAAGGAAGATCGCGTTGAACCCCAAGGACCCTTGAGCCTCGAGCAGCAGTTCGAGCGCGGTCAGATTGACCAGATGTTGGCCCTTGTTATCCGCAGTCCCCCGCCCGTACCACTTCTCTCCCTCGGCACTCAGGACGAACGGCTCACGGTCCGCGGACCATTCGGCAGCCTGCCCGTCGACCACGTCTGCGTGGCCATAGCAGAGAACCGTGGGGAGTTCCTCGGACTCGAAACGAGCTGCGCGCAGGAAAGAATTCGGCCCACCGTTCCATTGCTCGTCTAGGGTGATCACAAAACCCATGCGTCGCAAACGTTCAGACAGGTGGCTCCTCAGATATGTGCTGAGCGCAAACCCGTCCTGGCCGTTGGTGCTGACACTGGCACAGGCCACCAATTGGCTAAGGTCGGCAAAGAAACGTCCAGAATCCATGCGACTTTCGGACAATTCGATGATTTCATCGCGTAGTGCCACGATATTTCCCCTCGGGTCGACCAGTAATCTAATTCACAGTAAGCTCGCCATACCATCACGAACCAGTGCCGAATTGCGCATGCGCTTTGCGTTGAAGTCAAACCCACGGATGAGGAGTCTAAGATGCAGATGCTGCCCACGGCCTTGGTCTATTTCCACGAGGTCGCTCGCACAGGTTCCGTCTCAGAGGCAGCCACTACCCTGCTGGTCTCTCCTTCCGCGATCAGCCGACAAATTTCACAGCTCGAGCGTCAGGTAGGAACTCCGATCTTCCGCCGACATCCCCGCGGCATGCAGCTCACTGACGCCGGAGTGCTACTTCTAGCTCACACCCGACGAGCGGAGGCCGAAGGCGAACAACTCATCGAGGATCTGAGCCAATTGGCTGCCGGGACTCGGCGTGGAATCCATGTGGCGGCCTCCGAAGGACTCTCGGCATTCGCGTTACCGGCGGCAATCAGCCGCTTCAATCGGGAGTATCCGGAGGTGACGGTACGCTTATCCGTCCTTGCTTCGCAGGAGGCCACACAACGCGTTGTGGAAGGAGAGGCCGATATCGCGGCGGTCTTCGCCCTAGGCCCGCAACACGAGGTAAAAGTTGAGTTGTCTTGCCCGGCACCGGGCTACGCGGTCGTGCATCGTGATCATCCGCTCTCTTTGCACAGTCGCGTTGAACTGTCGGAGTTTTGCAGCTACCCGCTGGCCATGCCCGAACGCGGGGTTACCCAGCGCGAGCTCTTCGACATCGCCGCTGAAATGGAGGGCTTGCGGCCGCGTATCGTTCTGGCCACCAACTATCTCAACCCGGCTCTGGAATTCGCGCGCAGTGGCGAAGGTGCAACCTTGCTGAGCCACTACGCCCGACGGCCCGGAGTGACCTCCGACCTGCGCTTCATTCCGTTCACTCATCCCGCGCTCGCGCAACGCTCGGCACAGATCCTCACCATGCCACGGCGGCGCCAGACGGTGCTGGCCTCGGAGCTCATCCGTCATATGGGAGATGAGCTACGTGCGTGGGAACCTGATCCCGAACACGATTAAGGGCAAGCCCCTAGCCGTTACCGGACCCTTAGCACCGTCATACTCGCTACCTTGTACAGGCAAGCTTCGTGTGGGTGCCTTGCGTGGGCGGTGTGCACCTGAGCTATCTGCTCAACCACGAGGCACGACGATCCACAGCTTAAACAAGTGCGGGCCCGGGGGTTCGCCCCGGGCCCACACTTGTCGTGACTGGTTATTTGACCGATCCGGCGGTGAGACCGCCGACGATGTACTTCTGAAGGAAGAGGAACAGCGCCATCACTGGGATGGCCGCAAGTACCGCACCGGCGGCAAAGACCGACCAGTTAGAGGTAAATTCTTCCGAGACGTACTGGAACAAGCCCACCGCGAGCGTCTGGTTTTCGGGTGAAACCAGCACCACGGAGGCGATCACGAAGTCTGAGGTAGTACCGATGAAGGACAGCAGCGAGACCACGGCAAGGATCGGAGCCACCAAGCGCAGAATGATAGTGAAGAAGATCCGGGCGTGACCGGCTCCATCAATCTTGGCGGCTTCGTCGATTTCCACCGGCACGGTGTTGAAGAAGCCATACATCAAGTAGGTGTTCATGCCCAGCGCTCCGCCGAGATACACCATGATCAGCGCGATCTGGTTATCGATGCCTAGGATCGGGAACACATCGCCCAGGGTGGTCAGCAGGATGAAGATGGCCACCACGGCCAGCAGCTGCGGGAAGATCTGCACCACGAGCAGCGATACCAGCCCCAAACGACGTCCGCGGAACCGCATGCGGGAGAAGCTGTAGGCGGCCATGGCTCCCAACAGCACCGAAGCCACCGAGGTGGTCAGGCCGATAAACAGCGTATTGACGAACCATGCGGCGAAGGGTCGCTGCGGGTTCTGGAAGAGCTCAACGTAGCTATCGAAGCTCACGGCCTGGAAGAGACCGTTCGAGGAGAGCAGGGTGCCTTCGGAGTTCAGCGAAGCCGAGAGCACATAGAGCAGCGGGAACGCCGAGTAGATGACCAGGGCAACACCAATCAGGTGTCGCCAGCCGGTGGCTGCAAACCACTGGCCAAAGGTGCGGCGGGTCGGGGTGAGTTTGAGCGTCGTCATTAGTTCAAGTCCTCCAACGCCTTGGTCTGTTTGAAGCTGATCACCGCGATAATCGCCACGATCACAAAGATGATGATGGAGAAGGCGCTGGCAAGTCCGTAGTCACGGTTGGCGCCTTCGAAGGCCACCTTATAAACCATGGAGATCAGGATGTCGGTCGAGCCAACGCCGAGATCGGAGTCCTGAATGCGTGGTCCACCATTGGTCAACATGTAGATGATGTTGAAGTTGTTGAAGTTGAACGCGAAGGACGAGATCAGTAGCGGAGCCACCGAAACCAAGAGCAACGGCAGCTTGATGAGCCGGAAAATCTGGAAGGGTCGTGCCCCGTCAATGGTGGCGGCCTCGGACAGCTCGTTCGGAATCGACTGCAGAGCACCGGTGCACACCAGGAACATGTACGGGAATCCGAGCCAGAGGTTCACCCAGAGGACCGAAAGTTTGGCCAGCCATGGATCGGTGAGCCACGGGATCGCCGCGCCCCCAAACAGGGTCTGGTTGATGAAGCCGAAGTCCTGGTTCAACATACCGGCCCAGACCAGGCCGCCGAGGAACGCCGGGAAGGCGTAGGGCAGGATCGAGAGCACGCGGTAGATCTTGCGACCCTTCATGCGCATGTCGTTGAAGACGATGGCCAAAAATAGCCCAAGGAAGAAGGTCGAGGCCACCGAGATGAAGGCGAAGGCGAAGGTCCAGGTGGTGACCTGGATCAGCGAGCCGCGCATCGAGGAGTCGGTCAGTGCCTTGGTGAAGTTATCCATCCCCACATTCACCGCCCAGCCGGGCATCAATTCACTGCCATCCTCGGCGGTGTAGGCGCCGGTACCGATATCGCGGTAGACAACCCCGGTGGTGGTATCGGTCATCGTATCCTGTGCCTTGTCGTACTTCAGGCTCGAGGTATACGGATAGGCCGTGGCACCATCTTGGGTGCGCAACATGCCCTCGGCGGGGTCATCCGACACCGGGACGGCCAATTCGGCCAGTTCCTGCTGGCGCTCGAGCAACTGCCCGAACTGCAGGATCGACAGGGAGGCGGCCTCGTCGGCGCTAATCGGGGTCAGCGGATCATCGCTGTCACCGAGCGCTGGCTGGCCATCGATCTCGACCAGCAGCTGCAACCCGTCGGCGCCTTCAACGACGCGCACCGGGTAACCGGAGGAATCCGGAACGCGGTTTAGGTTGGTCTGCTGCAGGGACATGATCGCATCGTCTTTATCCGAGTTGTGCCCCGAACCGTAGTTCGTGAAGGCGATGTACCCGGTATAGATGATGACAAAAACCTGGAACAAGAGCAGGAAAATGGTGCCCGGCACCAAGTACTTGGCCGGAAGCCATCCGCGCTTGAGGTAGACGACGTTGACCAGTAGCGTCACAAGCGCCAAGGCGCCGGCGATCAACGGGGAATCCTTGGCAACCGCCATGAAGATGGCGATCACCGCAAATGCGTCAAGAATCGCCAAGAGCACGATCTTGAAGAGCAACGTCTTGATGCCGACCCGATCGGCAGGTACGGCGACGGGCTGAGCCGCGCGGCGCGTTTTAACCCTCTGGGGGCGTTGGGAGGTCATGGTCATGTCCTGGCCTTCGTCGAATACTAATGAGGGTGCGGGCGCCCGATAGGACGCGCGCCCGCACCCAAGGGGTCAAACTACTTGGAGATGGCCGACTCGACCTGCTTGGCCATGTCGTTCCAACGCTTGACCGGATCCTTGGCCTTGCCCGTAATGATGTCGGCCTCGGCGACACCCCAGAACTCCCAGACGGCGTTCATTTCCGGAATGTTCGGCATCGGCACACCGTCGGCGGCTACCTGTCCGAAGGAGGAAACCAACTCGTCCTGGCTGGCTGCCTCAAAGGCTGCCTTGTTTGCCGGCGGGCGCTTACCTGCCTCGTAGAGCTTGGTCTGCACGGCCTCGGTGCCGATGTAGTTGGTCAGGAACTCCGAAGCGGCCAGCAGGTTCTTGGTCTTGGAGGAGACGAAGAATCCCTGAACACCCACGAACGGTGCGGCAGGCTCGCCACCGGCGCTCGGGATCGGGTCCACGGCCAGCTTGATGCCGGCCTTCTGTGCATCTTCAACATTCCATGGGCCGGTGATGAAGAATGGGGACTCGCCGGCGTTGAACTTTTCCTTGGCGATGTCGGCGTCAATGTTCGTGTTGAACACTCCGGCCTTACCCTGCTTGGCCAGCCAGGTGGCGAACTTCTCGCCGCCGGCGTTGCCTAGTTCGAGCTTGCTCGGGTCATAACCACCCTCGGCGTTCTGCCCGAAGACCGGGGTGCCGAAGGACATCTGGAATGGGTACATGTGGAACGGGTCGCCCTCGGTGCCCACCTGGACCAGGAACGGGTACTTCGCGCCGGAGTCCTTGCCGGCCTTGACCATGTCATCGAAGCTTTCCGGAGCCTTGTCGGCCAGCTCGGTGTTGCGCAGCAGGGCCAGGTTCTCGGTCGAGTACGGCACGCCGTAGACCTTGCCGTCGTAGCTCATCGCGTCGACGGTCACTTCCTGGAAGTCGTTGACCTTGTCGCCAAGCTCAACGGGCTGCACCACGCCGTTCTTGACCAGGTTCCCCAGCCAGTCGTGGGCGCCAATGGTGATGTCCGGACCCTTGCCGGAAGGCACCTGACGCAGGAAGTCTTCCTGGATCTTGCCGAAGTCCTTGATCACCAGGTCGACCTTGACGCCCGAGGAGGCGGTGAATTCGGCCGCGGCTTCCTTCAGCACCGGGGCGCGGTTCGAGTCAACCCATACGCTCAGCGTGGCGTCGCTGGCCGGAGCGCTGCTCGAGGGCTTAGCGGCGGAGGAGGCAGCAGGCTCGTTTCCGGAGCCGCATGCCGTCAGTGCCAGGGTGGTCGCCGCAGCTAGGGCCGTGGCCGAGAGCACGGTTCGTCGTGTCACCTTCATATCAGTGCCTTTCATCATCCATATTGGCGAGTGAACGCTTCCGCGAATGCGGCGTTCGACACCACCACGTGAAAGCGTTTCCAGAGTGACACACATTACGAAAACGCGCAACTACCCAATTCAACCAGGCGGGAATGTCGACATAGAGCTGCCGGCGGCACGTCACTGAGTCAGAATTATTGTCATGCATAAGTAAACGTTTACAAAACCTCGCAACCTCCCCTATCGTTGAATCCATGACTGACCTACTAAATGCCGAAACCGACGCCGTCCGTCGCCTGCAGGACGATACCTGGTGGCGTTCGTCGGTGATCTACCAGATCTACCCGCGCTCCTTTGCCGACGCGAACGGCGACGGCATGGGTGACTTGCAGGGAATTACCTCGCGCCTGAGTGCACTCGAGGATCTGGGGGTGGATGCCATTTGGCTCTCGCCCTTCTACACTTCCCCGCAAAAGGACGCCGGGTATGACGTCAGCGATTACTGCGACGTGGACCCACTGTTTGGCACCTTGCAGGATTTCGACCAGATGGTGGCCGAGGCGCACCGCCGTGGGCTGCGCGTCATTATCGACCTCGTACCGAATCACTGCTCGGATCAGCACCCCTGGTTCCGGGAAGCCCTAAAGGCAGCCCCGGGCTCCCCCGAGCGCGATCGCTTCATCTTCCGCGACTCCGAGGATGTGCCCAATAACTGGCAGTCGGTCTTCGGCGGCAGCATGTGGACCCGCACCACGAACCCCGATGGCAGCGAGGGCCAGTGGTACCTGCATATCTTCGACTCCTCGCAGCCGGACTTTAACTGGAAGAACCCAGAGGTTCGCGCCATGTTTGCCGACGTGCTGCGCTTCTGGCTGGACCGTGGAGTCGACGGCTTCCGCGTCGACGTGGCCCACGGGTTGATTAAGGCCGAAGGGCTGCCCGATTACATCCCACCGGCAGACTCCGCCTCCATGGGTGGCGACGAGGAGCCAGCCCCATACTGGGGCCAGGATGGCGTGCATGAGATCTACCGCGAATGGCGCCAGATCCTCGACGAATATGAGGGCTCCCGGGTGCTCTGCGCCGAGGCGTGGGTCAACCCGCTGGAACTTATGGCCAAGTGGGTGCGTTCGGATGAAATGCACCAGGCCTTTAATTTCCCCTACCTGTCCACCAGCTGGGACGCGACCGAGGTTCGCCAGGTCATCAACGACTCACTGGAGACCTTTGCCGCCGTTGGTGCCCCGAGCACCTGGGTGCTCTCCAACCACGACGTGGTGCGCCATGCCACCCGCCTGGCCCTCTCGGCCGATAACCCGCAGGGTGACGGCATCGGCCCGCTCACCGAAAACCTGCCCGAGCAGGAGCATGGCCTGCGCCGCGCTCGTGCCGCCTCGCTGGGCATGCTGGCCCTTCCCGGTGGCGCCTACCTGTATCAGGGTGAAGAGCTCGGATTGCCCGAAGCCATTGACCTGCCCGACGAGTCCCGTCAGGATCCGACCTGGTTCCGCACCTCCGGTGAACGCTACGGACGCGACGGTTGCCGTGTGCCGCTGCCGTGGGAAGCGAACGCCCCGGCCTACGGTTTCAACGACAGCGGCGCCAGCTGGCTCCCGCAGCCGAAGGCCTACGGTCCGCTGGCGCGCGATCTGCAGCTCCAGGACGAGAATTCCACGCTGAATCTGTACACGCGGGCACTTGAGCTACGCCGCACCCACCGTTTGGGTGAAGGGAAGCTAGAGTGGCTGGAGTCGCCGGATGAGCAGGTTCTAGCCTACCGCAATGGTCCGCTGACGGTGCTGAGCAACTACTCGGCTGAGCCCATGGATCACCCGGCCCTGTCCGCCGGGACCGTGGTGCTCTGCAGCGCACCGCTTACCGAGCAGGGTCAGCTGGCGGGCGAAGCAACATACTGGGTGCTGGACGCATAAACCGCCGATAACCCGATAACCTGTAGTCAGGGCCGAGGAAGGAATCACGTGGCAGGGATCAAGGACGTCGCCGAACGCGCCGGCGTATCAATCGCGACAGTTTCGCGAGCGCTCTCCGGACGCGGCAACGTCTCACAAAATGCCCTGGAGGCGGTACGGCGCGCGGCCGATGACCTCGGCTATGTGGTCTCGGCCAGCGCTTCGGGCCTCGCCTCGGGACGCACCCGCAACATCGGGGTGCTGCTTCCGCAGATCAACCACTGGTTCTACGCCAAGGCCCTGGAAGGTGTCAGCTCGGCCCTGCTCCGCGAGGGATTCGACACCACGCTGTATCAGCTGACCAAGGAACCGCAGGAGCGCAAGCGCATCTTCGGTGACTTTCTGCTGCGCCAGCGGGTGGACGCGGTGATCGCCATTAATGTTGAGCTCGATGAATCGGAGCTCACCGCATTACATGCGTTGAATAAGCCCTTGGTCGGGGTCGGGGGTCCGCTCCCCGGGGCCCCGACCCTCTCCCTGGACGAGCAGGCCCTGGCAGATTTGGCAGTCGGGCATCTGCGTGCCCTGGGTCATGAACGCATCGGCTACCTTGGCGGTAGCAACGACATGGACCTGGATTTCCAGCTTTCCTCGCATCGCCGTCAATGTTTTGTGACGGCGATGCGCCAGGCCGAACTAGAGGTCGAACCGGCGCTCTTCCAAGGGGCCGATTTCACCATGGAGGGCGGCTACCAGGCCGCCAAGCAACTGTTGGGGAATCCCGCGGCCCACCCCACCGCACTGTTCGCGGCGAGTGATGAAATGGCCATCGGTGCGCTGCTGGCCGCTCGTGATCTCGGCGTGGACGTACCAAGCCGTCTCTCGGTGGTGGGCATCGACAACCACGATCTGGCCGAGCTCTTCGAACTGACCACGATCGGTCAGAATCCCGCCGAGCAGGGTGCCGACGCGGCCAAGCTACTGATCGATGCGCTATTGGGACGTGCCCCGGCCGAGCATCACCTAGCCGGGCATCGACTCATCGTGCGCGGCACGACGGCCCAGCGCACCGCGGATTTCGACTAGTCCGACTCCGCGGCGCGAGCCAGCCGGCCAATTTCCCGGCCCTCGGCGTCGAATACCACGAGCTCGTCATTTTCCACCAGGGCAGTAACGGCCGTGTTGAGCCAGGTGTCCACGCCTTCGCAATACATCAGGGTGCTAGCCAGGGGCTCAAAACGCACGCCCGGCCCATCCACGCGCCAACCGCCCATCAGCCGGTTGCACCCATCATTCCCGAGGATCCGCCCCTCGGCTGCTAGCTGTAGCCAGGGTTCGCCGCGCCGTTTGACTCCCCAGGTGCCCTCCGCGGAGCTGCTCACGAAAGTCCCTTAGCAGCCAGCGCCTGCTCAACGGCCAGCACCCGAAGGTTCACGAACTCGTCGAACAGCATGTCACCGGTCCGTAGCGGCTCGTTGTCATCCGGCTGCGGGAAGTTGGCCGCTACTCCGCGATCTGCGGCCCGGTGCCACCACACATGCAGTGGCGCATTCTGCGGATCCTCATGCTGGCTGTTGGCCAGATCATTGACGTAGTCCACGCGCATGGCGAAACCGAAGGCGTCGGTTTCAAAGGCGTGCACGAAGAGTTCGGCCGTGGGCAAATCAAGGCCGAGATCGACGAAGAACTGCACCATCTTGCCGATCAACTGCAGTTGTCGCTCATCGACCTCATCGCTGAATCGCTCTTCGAGGGCCGCCATGGCGATGCGCGGATATTTCCGGAAGAGCTTGCGGGTCGCCGCGTAGGCCTGTCGCAAGGAGCTACGCCAGTCGGTGGTATCAAACTCCAGTTCTGGTGCCTGATCGAGGAACTCGGCGAATGCGGCGGAGACGACCTCGTCGCGGTCGGTCACATAGTTATAGAGTGCGCGTGGGGTGGCGGAGAACTCCTCGGCCAGCCGGTTCATGGTGACCGCCCCAAAGCCCTCGCGACCGGCGATTTCCAGCGCGCGATCAATTATCAGGTCTTTGCTGATTTTGACGAGAGCCGAGTCCTTGCGCGGGCGACCGCGAGGACGTTTGACGGGTTCAACCGGGACCTGATCGGCATAGCTCATACGTTAAAACCTACCCTGATTTATTTTTCTGCAACAGACCTATAACGAGGCGAGTAATTGGGCCGCACGCCGGTGCCACAGATCGCCGGCCAGCGCCAAATGACCGATGACGAAACCAACGCCCCCGACAAGCCAGAGACCGGTGTCTAACCCGGCCGCAAACCCGGCCCACGGGGCCGCCAACACCGCCCCGAGAATGGCGATCCCACAGGCAATGGTGAGGATGTCGAGCCAACGGCGCCGGAAGAGCACGCCAAGGCCCGTGATCATCATGGCGACACAGGCGGTCATTGTCCACCAGTGTTCCACTATATGAACCCAGCCGCGCTCGATAACAACCGAAGTCACCACCGCAATCAACCCCAGCAGAGCGAGAGGACGCCACGGCCCGTCGGGACGCCCCATGGAACCGCGCATCAACAACTGCGGCACCAGAATCTGGGTGCCGAGCAAGAGCCAGACCGGTAAGTAAAACCATCCGGCCTGCGGCCCGCCCAGAACCACGACGAGCCCCAGCCCCAGCACCCCGAGCAGTTGCAGCACCACCGCCGTCCATCCGGAGAGCACCAGCGGCACCAAAGCCAACACCACCGGCAACAGGCTCAGCTGCACCGGAGGCACCCAGAGGGCGGCGAAGCCCAACTCCCCCGCCGAGGCGCCGAAGCGCTCGAGGCTAAACATCGCCAGCGCGGTCACGACCGCGAATCCCACGGTCGGCCACGCTAGCAGGCGCAACAGAAACTCACGCCCGCTACGCACCGGCAGTTCCTCACGTTCGGTGCGTTTGAACTTCATCGCCAGAATGGCCGGTGACCCGAAGGCCCCGGCCAAATCTTCGGCACGTCGCCCACGACCGGGTAACGCCCTGATCTCCTTGCGGGTCGCGGCCAACACCTGAGCCCGTTCCTCACGGCTCAAAAAGGACAGTTCGCGGCCCAGCTGCTCAAGGAATTGCCGGGCGGCCCGGGGCAGAGGAGATTTCATGTTCCCCAGCCTACTGCCCCGGATCCCGGCTCCGTTGGTACTACGCTGTGGTGTTAGGCTCGCTGAATTCGCCCTGTTCCTCGAGGTCCTCCACATGCAGGTTATTGCCGCGGGTTTCACCAACCCAGATCACGGCGGCCACCGAGATCACGGTGAGCACCATGAGGTAAATGGCGATCGAAATCGACATTCCGGTGGCTTCGAGCAGGATCTGCGCCACGGTGGAGGCGAAGGCGCCACCGAGGATCGCGCCAATGGCATAGCCAATGGAAATGCCGGAGAAGCGGATGTGGGCCGGGAACATCTCGGCATACATCGCCGACTGCGGCCCGTAGGACAGCCCCAGACCCATGGTCAGAATGAAGATGCTCAGTCCGTAGAGGAAGAGCGACCCGGTATCGGTGAGCATGAAGGTCGGAATGATCCAGACGAACACGATGCCATAGCCAATGAGGAAGGTATTGCGGCGGCCGAGCTTATCGGAGAGCCAACCACCGAGCAGGGTGAAGATCAACCAACCGACCGAACCAATGGTGGTGGCCAACAGCACCGGCGCCAGCGGCATCTGAAGCACCTTGGTGGTGTAGGAGATGAAGAAGGCAATCACGATGTAGCCCACGGCGTTATTCGAGATAAAGACCAGCGCAGCCTGAATAACCTGCTTCGCGTTGGTCCGGAACAAATCGCGCAGCGGGGTGTGCTCCGAGGCCTTGCGCTGAGCCAGCTGCTTGAATACCGGTGACTCTTCGACCGCACGGCGAATCATGTACCCGACGACGATCAGCACGACCGAGAGCAGGAATGGAATGCGCCAGCCCCAAGACATGAACTGTTCCGGGGTCATCGAGATACGCAGAATGAAGAGCAGACCGGTGGCCAGAATCATGCCAATGGGCACACCAATCTGCGGGAAGGCACCAAAGAAACCACGCCGGTGATCCGGAGCGTGCTCCACCGACATCAACGCGGCGCCGCCCCATTCGCCACCGGCCGAGAAGCCCTGCAGAATACGCAGAAACACCAGCATGATCGGCGCCGCGACGCCGATCTGCGCGTAGGTGGGCAACAGACCAACAAGGGTGGTGGCCACGCCCATCAGGATCAGGGTGAGCACCAGAATGCGCTTACGGCCGAACTTATCGCCGAGGTGTCCGGCGACCACCGCGCCCAGGGGGCGGAAGAAGAAGGAAATGCCGATCATCGCGAAGGATAGAATCTGCGCGACACCGGGGTTGGACTGGCCCAACGGCTCGAGGAAGAGCGGAGTCAGCAAGGTCGCGGTGAGCTGGGCGAAAATGAAGAAGTCGTACCATTCAATGGTGGTACCCACCAAGGTGCCGGCGAGGACTCGCCGCTCCTCTTGGGTGCGTGTGGGGCTCTGTGACATGTGAGTTCCTGTATGACGTAGCGAGTTACCGACCGTTCGGACGGTTACAGATGTCAGTCATCGTACCCGTTACGTGTTTCACATCACAAGACCGTTGCTACGACTTTCAAATAACGAACTCGCCGTGCGATATGGCAATGCCATAGACTCGCGATACCCGGATCGCACAGGAGTAAAGGCAAATCATGACCGCAGCGCAGACCCTCTCCCGAGGCATCCGCATGCTCGAAATCGTGGCCGATGCGCCACGCCCGCTATCCATTGCCGAGGTCAGCGAAGCCATGGAGGTACACCGCTCGGTGGCCTACCGCATCCTGCGCACGCTCGAAGAACACCGGCTGCTGCGCCGTGATGACGCCGGGAAGATTCGCACGGCCTCGGGACTGGCCGTCCTGGCCCGCAGCGTACAGCGCGACCTGCAAACGGCGGCGATCCCCGAACTGAACCGATTGGCCAATGAACTATCGATGACCGCCTTCATCGCCGTCTGGGAACAGGGACTCTGCACCACCTTGCAGTCGGTTGAGCCCATGCACTCGCAGCGCGCCATCGTGCACCGGCCCGGCTCACGCCACGGAATGGATGTTGGCGCCCCGGGCATCGCGATTCAGTCCCTCTACACGCAGGCCCAGTGGGAATCCATGGAATCCACCGTCGCCTACCGGGAGGCCGCCCGCGCCGCCCGCATCGACGGCTACGCCTCGAGCGAGGATGAGGTTATCCAAGGTGTTTCTTCGATCGCCGTCCCGCTTCCGGCCACCGGTCCCATCCCCGCGGCTATCGCCGTGGTTTTCGCCAGTAATGCGCAGGACCCGCACGAAAAGATCGTGCGGGCCCTGAAAGAAGCGGCGCTGAATATCAGCGACGAGTTGAGCTGAACCGAAGCAAGGTGGCTCCTTGCGGTTAGCGCACGCGGATCAGATCACGCGATGAGCGCATAATCAGCCGTGCGGCCACCGCGGCCAGGGTGATCACCACCGAGGCACCCGTCGCGACCCAGAAGGCCCCGAGGTATCCCATGGACTCGGCGAAGACACCGGCTAAACCGTTGCCGATCGCGGTACCGACCACGATGCCAGCCGACAGCAGCGTCATCACCGTGGACAGTCGCTGTGCCGGGGCAACCTCGCCGCCCAAGCTCATAACGGTCACGATCACCGGCCCTACCCCGATGCCCACGAGGAACAGCGAGGCCAGCATCCATGGCACGTCGCTGGCCACGTGGAGCGCGAAACTGGTGACGGTCAAGAACAGGCCGCTGGCGATCCAACGGGCACTCTGCGTAAAGCCTTGTGGCCATGCCGCCACCGACACGGCCGCAATGGCGCTGGAAAGTCCCATCGCGCCGTACAGCATGCCACCTTGGTTTGAATCACCCTGCGCACCGGCAAAGGCAAGGGTAGCCGCGGCCAGGGAACCAAAAACGGTCCCCAAACCGATCATTCCCAACACCATCAGCGCGATGACGCTGGCCCGGGCACGGCCCAAGGGGACCTTTGTACCCTTCCGAGTCGTCGCGGGACGCACTGCGGCTCCGGTAGGGTGCACCGCGAACAGCGGGACCAAGGCAATGGTGAGCACCGCAGCAATCACCAGCGGTAGGACGGGGTGAACTAGCGAAGCGAGCAGTCCCACCGTGACCGGTCCGAGCACGAAGCCCAGCTCATCGAGCATGGACTCGATACCCAGCGCGGCGGAAAGCACCCGCGGGTTGCTGCCTTTGGTTCTGGTGAGCGAAATCCAGCGGACACGCGACATGGGGCCAACCTGCGGAACGCTGGCGCCGGTGAGCAAGCCCAGCAGCACAAGTACCGCCACATTGGGTTCGGTGAAGGTCGTTTCGAAAAAGGCCATGCCCGCCAGCAGGGCGGTGTTCAGAATAGCGGCGATAAGCAGTACCGGCCGCTGGCCTAGACGGTCGGCCAGATATCCAATGGTTGGTCCGCCCACGGCCGAGCCAATACCCACCATGGCGGCCGAAAGACCGCCCAGCGCATAGGAACCGGTGGTTGCGGTCACCAGTGTCATCGAACCGATGGTCAACATGGCCAACGGAAGACGGGCGAAGAAGGCCAACGGCAGGTACAGGCCGCCAACCAGAGGGATCAGTCCGGCGTAGCCGACAGAGGAATTCGAGGGTGCGCTCGAGTCACCCGAGCGTGAATCCAGGGTCAACAAATCTCCAAAGATCGATTTGCGCGTCGTCCCGCACCCCCCGACGCGCCCGTGGCCCATGCACGCCTCATGGCGCTAGTTCCATTGAGCCACGCCGGGCGGGCTTTGTCTATTATCGAGGCCACTTTGACCGAGCACTGTGGCCAAGCTCGCCCCGCTACCGGCTATGGACCGAGCGGATCGTAGGCAATGCGCGAGCCACGTTGGGTCTTATGGACCGTCACCCGCTGTGCAATACGTTGCTTCATGTCGCTGACATGCGAGACCACTCCGACCGAGCGACCGCCAGAGCGCAAATCTTCGAGCGCCCCCATCACCTGATCCAGCGTGTCCGTGTCCAAGGATCCGAAGCCCTCGTCGACAAACAGCGTCTGCATGTCAATCGCGCCGCTGTGCTGGGTAATGACATCGGCCAGACCGAGAGCCAGCGCCAGTGAAGCCATGAAAGTCTCCCCGCCGGAGAGTGTCTGCGTGGCCCGCGGTTTCAGCGTCCACGCGTCATGCACCACAAGCCCCAACCCCGACTTGGCATTGCCGCGCGCCCTGTCATCATGGTGCAACTCATAACGGTTGGAGGTCATCACCTTCAGGCGCTCCGTGGCGGCCACCGCCACCTCTTCCAGCCGGGCCGCCAACACGTAGGTGCGCAGGGTCATTTTCAGCCGGTTCTCCCCCTGACCGCGCATGACCTCAGCCAAAGCCTTCAAACGCCGATAGCTGGCAAAAAGTTCGCCATACTCCGCACGCAGGGCAGCCAACTCGTCGCGCTGCGCGTCGAGCCGTTCCAGACGACTGCGGGACACGGCCAACCGTTCGTTGGCCTGTTCATAGGCTCGCTCGGCCTCGTCCACCGCTTCGTTCGCCGCGGTGCACTGCGATTCGCCGGGAGCCTGCCCTCCATCGGCACGCAGCGCCGCAGCCAGTTGGACCTCCGCGGACTCGGCCAGTGTCGCGAGTCGGGCCGCGCGCTGCTCCGCGGCATGTACGTGCCGCTCGCACTCGGCACGTTGGTTCTGTTCCAGAAGCGCAGCCGTATAGTCGGCATCCGCGGCGAAACCTGCGGCGGTACGCTGCTTCTCCCATTCCTCGATGCTCTGCTCCAGCCGCCCGCTGGCCGTCTCAAGGGAACGCTGTGTCTCGAGGACCAGATCGGTGCGCTCCACCCGCCGAGCAAGCTCGGTGACCAGTTCCGTCAGCGAATCATAGCTACCGCGAAGCGTGGCGATGCGCTGTTCGAGCAGCGTGCGGCGTTCGGTGCCGGCCCGCAGCTTTTCACGTTCGGCACTCAGTTCGACGGTGATGTCGTTCTGCCGTTGCTGAGCCTTGCCCTGTTGCGCTTCAAGTGCCACGAGCCGTTTGAGCCGGTCCTTGACCTGTTGCAATGCGGCCTTAGCGTCTTTGAGCTGCTGTTCCCGCTCGGTCAAAGCCGCAGCGGCTGCGGCAACAACTACGGATTCCGTGGCGGACACGGCCGACTGATAATTCGTGTCTGCCTTTTCAAAGGCCGCCAGCGCGCGTTGCTCCGTGGCGCGGCGCTGTTCGGTAGCCTGCTCAAGCTCGGCCAGTCGGTCCTCGTCAATCAACTCCGGCTCGGTCTGTGCACTGCTTGCCGGAGCGGGGTGTTCGGTGGCACCACACACCATGCATGGTTCGCCGGCACGTAGCTGCTGGGCGAGCCGTAGAGCACTCTGCGACAAATGTAGTTGCCAGGCCGCGGCATGCTCCTTGGCGGCCGTAGCGGTTGCCGAGCGCGCCTCGGCAAGGGCTTCGTGGGAGGCCAGCCGGTGTTCGCGAAGCTTTTCGCGCTCTTTGACCATCTCGAGCAATTCGCCGGCCTCCTGCAAGGCCACGGTAGCCTCGTGGACAGCACCGCTGGCGGCTACCTCGTCGAGGTCTTCGCCCTCTAACTCCCGGCGGCTCGCGCCGAGGTTCTCGACCTGCGACTGCTGCGTGACCAGTTCCGCGTTCAATTGCTCTATGCGCGTCGACTGCGCCGCAAGTGAACCGTGCAAGTCTTTCAGCTCGCGTTCTTCGGGGACGGCGGCACGGGCCGTGGCCAGTTGTTCCCGTAGCACGTCGAGGTGAGCCGGCAGGGCGTCAAGGTCTGGGGCACCGTCGGCGCGGCGCGGTAATTCACGCAGATCGTCCGCCTGGCGCAATGCCGTACTCGCCGCCGTTGACGTTTGCTCTTGTTGGGCACGGGCCTGCTCCCGCTGGCGAAGGTAGGCGGTGATTCGTTGGGCCTTCGCATCAAGCTCCAAGGCCTGCCGTGCCTGCTCGGTCTCGGGTCGGCTCTCCCTGTCGGTGACCTGTAGCCCCTCAAATTCCTCAAGTTTGGCAAAGGCCGCCACCTGTTCATTCAATTGCCGTTGCGCGGCGCGTGCCTTCTGGCGCTCGGTGTCACGGGCCTTGCGTGCGACCTCTAACTCCTCGATCACCGCGTGAATTCGTGGACGCAACGCGGTGTAACGAGCTTCTGCCTCGGTGGCCGCGACATCCTCGGGGCTTTGCGGCACGGTTTCGCCAAGAAATTCGTGGGCTTCCTGCAGCAAAGTGCTCGCCCGCGTTTCCAGCTGAGTCTCCGCAGTTTCGAAGGCGCGGCGTTCATCGGTGTAACGGCTGGCGAATTCTTCTTCGATTCCCGCATAGTCGCTGGTGTCGAACAGGTCCGCCAAGAGCGCTTCACGGTCCGTGTCCTTGGCCCGTAGAAAGTCCGCGAATCCTCCTTGGGGCAGCATGATCACCTTGGTGAATTGGTCTCGGCTCAACCCGAGAGCACCGCCGAGCAGCTGTCCAACCTCATCATTGCGCGTGGAGAGCACCTGCCATTGTCCGTCGACCCGTTCCCGCAACGTGCTGGAGGCCTTCTGCTCCACAAAACCGCTCTTGGCACGGGAGCTGGGACGCATCCATGCCGGGGCGCGGGTCACCTCGAAGCGGCGCCGCCCCACGGAGAATTCACAACTTACCTCGGGGGCGTCGTGGGCGGTGGCATGGTCGGAGCGGATCTGTCGGTTGCCCTGGCGCGCCCCCGGAAGAGAGCCGTAGATGGCAAAGCAAATGGCGTCGAGAATGCTGGACTTGCCGGCCCCAGTGGGCCCGTCAAGCAAGAAGAGGCCCGAAGATGCCAGCGCGTCGAAGTCGATGGTCTCCGTCCCGGCAAAAGGGCCGAAAGCCTGTAGCCGCAATCGGTGCAGTTTCATGCGCTGACCCTTCCTTCACGTACCCGCTTGAGCACGTCATCGATGATGTGTGCTTCGTCCTCATCCACCGGGCGTTCGCGGACATGCTCGACAAAGTCCGCGCAGACCTCGGCGGTGCTTTTGGCCCGCGCTAGGCGCTGGGCATAACTGGGTTGCGCTTCGGTTTCCTCGCCTTCGGGAGCGAAGGCAAGCACCAACGTGTCGGGGAAGCGTTCGCGTAACCGGGTCATCGCTTCGGCAGGTCGCTGCGCATCGGTCAGCGTCACCTGGCACCATGCCTGCTCGGCCCATGCTAGGTCCGGGTCGGCCAGCAACTCTTCGAGCTGCCCCCGCAGGACCGCCAGGGCCCGCGGGACCGGTAACTCGAGTTCTTCGACTCCCGCCACGCCGCTGGCATCGGTCTCCACCAGGAGCACCGATTTACGATGACGTGCTTCGGAGAAGGAGTAGGCCAGCGGTGAACCGCTGTAGCGCACATGCTCTTGCAGCCGTTGCTTGCCGTGCAGGTGCCCCAGGGCCGCGTAATCGAATCCCGCGAAGAGGTCGGCGGCCACAACATCTAGATTTCCGGTGCTCAAGGCCCGCTCGGAGTCGCATCCGACACCGCCGGCGGCGAAAAGGTGCGCCAGCACCACACTATGCACCGGACCGGCGGCCTCCGCGCATAGGTTGTTATGCGCACTCTGTACTCGCTCGAGGGCCGCAGTCACCACGGCCTGGTGACTCGGTTCCTCGACCTCGAGCTCCTCCATCACCATGCGCGGTTCCAAATAGGGCACACCATAGATCGCGACTTGGTGATCGGAATCGGAAAGCACCACCGGCTGCACCATGCGTTGCAGATCGGTCACCACATGGACGTCGGCGGCGTCCAATAGTTCGGCGGCGAACCCGAGCCGTGCGGCCGAGTCGTGGTTGCCACTGCTGAGCACGATCCGCGCCCCGGTGGCCCGCAGCTGTCCCAGCGCCCAATTAAACAGCCGCACCGCATCCACATGCGGCAGCGCCCGGTCGTAGATGTCCCCGGCCACCAACACCGCATCCACCCGGTGTTCGCGGACCAGGTCGACAATTGCCTGCAGGACCTGACGTTGTTCGTTCAGTAGCGAGGCGCCGTGGAAGGTGCGGCCCAGGTGCCAGTCGGAAGTGTGCAACAATCGCATAACTCCCACCCTATGCAATGCGTGCGACGCTTTGCGCACTACAATGTGGACTGTGAATGAAAGCGGAGCTCCCACGTTATTGCCCGAGAACTACTCCGATAAGGTGTTCGCCATCCTGTTGGGCCTGGCCGATGGGGCCACACATGCCCGCGAGGACGAGGAACCCGGCGCCACCGAAATCCTGAACCTATACCTGGCCGACGGTCTGCTCGAAGCCTTGGAATGGGCCAACGACGGCGTCGCCAGCGACGAGGCAGCCTGCCTGTGGCTCGCCGCGCTGCGCGGCTACCGCTTCCTCACCGGAAGCTTCCCCGAGGGTGCCCCGGAACCTCAAGATCGCTGGTTGGACACCGAACTGGCCGCCACCGACTTCGATCACCCGCCGCTACCGGGTGACCCACTGACGCTGGCCGGACTGAACCACGCGGATATGGGCTTGGCCGCACGACCTACCGGACCGGGCGCCGATTCCACCGGCGTCCTGCCGCGAGCCGCCGTGGTGGCCTTACTCGCCCGTGTCCCGGAGACTACCACCACGTCGCTGGCCCGCTCGGCCGCCTACCTCACCCATGACGCCGACGCGGCGGCCACCTGCGTGGCGGCGGCACTGATTCTGCGCTCCGCGCTCGAGTCCGGTGCGCAGGCCGCAGAGACCTGGCCGAGCCTGCTGGAGGGCACCAGCGGTACCGCCGCGGCGGCGCTGGCCCAGATCGTCAGCTCCGTCAGTGCAGTGTTGGAACTACCGGCCACCGAAGCCTATGCCAGCTACTTCGGCGAGCAGGCGAGCGAGGAAGACTCCGACGCGGACGACGAGCCACAGACCGTCGAGCCGCGTGACCCGGAGGCCGACGCCTACGCGGTAGCACTGCTGGCCGCGGTCTACGGTTCGGATGTCATCGGCGAGCGCCCGGCCTCCTCGCTGGACGCAGCGATCTCATTGCTCCACGATCGTTGGATGGACCTGATCGCCTAGTCGGCTGTGTTCATGCCTCGGCCACCGATGCTGAGGCGCTAACCCCCGGGCGGTGCTTGCTAAGCCTCGCCCGGGGGTTTTACGTTTCTCCGCAGCGACCTCCCGTTTAGGTAGATCACCGCCACCGCGAACTGGCGGCGAAACAATGAATCGTGGCTCGACGTCGATTGGCGTCACGGCCCCCGGTCTGGCACGGAGCAAGGGCTTATCGCCAAGGTTGCCGGAGCGTTCTCGACCAACGTTCTTAGCGTTCTTCGGGTTCCAACACCGCGTCTACCTGTTCCTTCGGCACCAGGAGCTCGGCGACTTCGCGTCGCTGTGCCTCGTCGACCTCGGATTCCCAGAGGTCGGTGAGCAGGGAACGTACCACTCCCCCAAAATCCGACCACCGCTCCCATGGCCCGGATTCGTCTTCGGCGTTCCAAAGCTCGTAGCTGCCATCACCTCGAGAGAACACTGTCGTAGTCGCCCCGGTCATCCAAAGTGGCAGCATGTACTCCGATTCGGTGGCGCCAAGCACCGCAGAGGTGGGGTCATCACCGGTCAGGTCAATGTAGTCAACATGCAAATCTAGCGCCGGATGAACGGCGGCCCCGCCATGAAGCGCGAGGCTCACCACGGCTTCAGGCAATCCGCGTTCCCGGATTCGGCGTGCCAGCTCGTCGGTGGTGTCCATGGCACATATCGTGCCACATTCCTTGAGCTAGTTCATGTGAGCTGCCCCGGAGACAACGTCGGCAGTGGTCCCGTGAACGGGCTGTAGCGCACCGAGCTCACGCAGGGTCAGCGACTGCACCGATCTTCACGCGTAGGCTCGAAAATACCCAGTCACGGTGTGCTGTGCTGGTAGGAGCGTTAGGCCCCGGCGGAGAAACCGTCGACGAGCTGCATAAACTCGCCCTCGGAGATGACCGATACGCGCTGGCCGGATTCACGCAGACGCAACACGTGCTTGGCCTTGTTGGTCAGTCGGCCGTTGGCCAAGTCTTCGGGCACGAACCCATCGCCCACTACAAGCGCGGTCGTCGCGCGGGTCACCCGAGAGGCTGTGGTTGCTCCATGCGCGGCGGCCCACGACTTCGCGGTAGGCCGGGGCACCGCTAGATTTCCGGTAAACACCACGACCTGACCGTACAGCGGGTGGCTCGGATCGGCCTGTTCGTTCGGAGT
This sequence comes from Glutamicibacter endophyticus, assembly GCF_048457885.1. NCBI lineage: Bacteria > Bacillati > Actinomycetota > Actinomycetes > Micrococcales > Micrococcaceae > Glutamicibacter > Glutamicibacter endophyticus. Next base: position 1,375,478 of record NZ_CP174200.1, on the reverse strand, counting down.
GGGGTTCTCCCCCTCCTGCGGCCAGTGGGTAAAGGCATCTCGTGGCGGCAGGTGATGTCCGTGGGCCAGCCACCCCTGAGCATCACGCAGTGCCCGCGACGGTGGGTCGCCCGGAGACCAAGAGCCCGAGGCAGCAATGGGAACCTGATGCGCCTGCGCCACCTGCACGGCGGTATCGTGAGCGCCGCGTTCGGCCATATCGATCAGCGCCCAAGCACAGGCCTCGGCATCTGCCAGGGCCTCGTGGTGGTTCTCGATCGGGTGTCCGGCTTCTTCGGCTACGAAAGGCAGTGAGTAACTGGGCAGGTCGTAGACCTTGCGGGCTAGCTTCACGGTGCACAGGTGTTCGAGGCCCGGAACCATGACTTCGCTGGCTTCCGCGGCGGCGCGAATAACTCCGGTATCGAATGCCGAGTTATGTGCCACGAGCAAGTCTTGCCCCACGAACTTCAGCAGGTCTGGAAGCCTATCTCCGACGCGTGGTGCCTCGGCGACCATCTCTGGAGTGATGTGGTGAATGGAGACATTGCGCGGATCGAAGTGATCGAATCCCGGCGGTGGACGCAGGAGCCAGGAGGCACGATCGACAATGCGACCACCGCGTACCTTGAGTAGTCCCACCGAGCAGGCGGAGCCGATAAACCCGTTTGCCGTTTCAAAATCGATTGCCGTGAAGTCCAATGCCACGGCTGATAGTCTACTGCCCCGAACGTACCTTAGAGATCCGTTCGGGGCAGAGTGTGCCTTATCCCATGGGGATCGGCCAGAGATTTCCGGTCAAAATTAGGCGTTTTACGATGCTGCTCAGGCGGTCGCTCGGCGCAGGGTCAGATAGGAGCTGCCCGCCATCGCCACGGCTGCAACGGCACCCCAGAGCGTCACCCCTGCAGCTGTCCAGCTCAAGGCCCAGCTCCAGAACGTTGGCCAGAAGTTACCGAAGGTAAACAGGGCGATGATCCCAAGAAGCACCAGACCAAGGCCAATAAAGAATACGAGCATGCCCGTGCTGCGCCACCTCATGTAGATCGTCGCAATCAAGAAGCCGACCATGAAGAGCAAAACCATCAGCACGAAGTAGAACATGATCTGGACGAACCAGTTGTTATCGGCAATCCACTGTAGTGCGAAGAATTGCCCGTCGACCCACCAGCCACCGGTCGCAACTTCGACCAGACCCATCAGGTAATAAAACACGGACAAGGCCAACGCGCAGAGTGCGAACAGACCCAGGGTCCCCAGGTAGAAGGTCCGGCGGGAGACGCTCATGGCCATCGAGAACGGAAAGGTCAAGGTAAGCGCTTGAACCCCTAGGGCCAAGAAGTACCACATCGGGGCCTGGGCCCCGCCGCCGTAGAGTACGCCGTCGCCACCTGCTCGCCGGACCAGTAGCCAGATAGCGAGGGTAAATGCGAAGCTTGCGACCAAGATGAGCAGCGGGATGCCAATAAAGGTCCACTTGTTGATCAGCTGCATTCGCGCAACCTTGATGATGCGGTTCATTTGCGGGCCTCCTGTTCACCGGCGGGGACAAGTGTGTCGACACGACTCAGGGTGCTGCGCACCACGAGTTGCTGAAGGGATACCGGGCTCAGCTCCAGCCCGAGGGCGCGTGCCTTCTCGCGCTCGCTGCTGCTAAGTCGGGCCCGAATACTGACGCTGGCCAAGGATCCCAGGGCGTCGCGGTGTATCACCGGATATCCGTTGATGAACTCCTCGACGCGCTCCGCGCTTCCTGTTACTGTGACCGCCGATCCGCGCAATTCTTCGGCATCATCGTCAACCACGATGCGGCCTTGGTCGATGACGATGACATGTTCGAGGAGGTTAGCCACCTCATCGATCAGATGGCTGGAAAGCACGATGGTGCGCGGATACTCCGCGAAGTCTTCGACGAGCCGGTCGTAGAAAATCTGTCGTGCGACCGCGTCCAGCCCCAGATAGGGTTCGTCAAAGAAGGTGACCTCGGCCCGCGACGCCATCCCGATAATGACGCCTACCGCGGATAGTTGACCGCGTGACAGTTTCTTGATTCGGCGTTTTACCGGAAGATTGAAGGCGGCAATGAGGTCTTGTGCAAGCTCCTCGTTCCAGTTCTCGAAAAAGAGCGCGGCTGCCTTGAACGCCTGATGGGCGCGAAAGTCGTCTGGGTACTTCTGAGATTCACGAATGAAGCAGATACGCGACAAGGTCGCATCGTGTTCAAAGGGGTCGTGTCCGAAGATTTCGGCTTCACCACTATCGGCGAAGTTCTGTCCGGTAAGGATGGACATCAACGTGGTTTTACCGGCTCCATTGCGTCCTAACAAGCCGTACATACGGTTGGGAAGCAACTCCAAATTGACGTTGTCCAGTGCCCGGACGTCTTTGTAGGTCTTGCTCAGCGCTCGGGTGGCGATGGCAGGTGTAATGGTCATGGCTCAGTCCTGACTGTGCTTGGTCTTCCCGGTGTTAGCTGGACGCACCGGTCTTGATCATGGCAATGAGTTCGTCGAGGCCGATGCCTAATTTGGAAGCTTCGGCCGTCAACGGCGCAATGTACTGCTGGGCGAATTCTTCGCGGCGCTTCTGGCGCAGTCTATGTGGCGCTCCTTGCGCGACAAACATGCCGATGCCCCGCTTCTTATACAGCAGCCCGTCCTCCACCAAGCGATTAATTCCCTTCGCTGCGGTGGCCGGATTTATCCGATAGAAGGCCGCAAATTCATTGGTGGACGGTACCTGGGACTCTTCAGCCAGAACACCGGAGACGATGTCATTCTCAATCCGCTCCGCGACCTGAATGAAGATCGGCTTGGAATCATCGATCACCCCGACCCCTTTCCAAGCTCGGACCCACTAACAGGCCTAGTTAGTTGGTTAGTTACTCATGTAATTAACCATAGAGGCGAGGTACCGGCTCGTCAAGACCTCATGTCCTCCGATTTTCGAGGCTCGAATAATGCCGTAAAATTGAGTCGTTTGCCTACCGCACGATGGTGAACTCGCAGCACCTGAAAGGCCTTCATGCCCACCGACACACGTCCCGCCCCAACGGGCCAATCCGCCGAACGCTATGCCCGAAAGGCCGTCTTTGCCGCCGCCATCGGCTATGGGCTCGACGGATTCGACCTGTTGATCCTCTCCTTCGCCCTGACGGGTATCACCGCCAGTTTCGGGCTCAGCGACCCGCAGGCCGGTTCACTGGCCACCTTGACGCTGCTTGGCGCGGTACTCGGTGGTGTGGTGTTCGGTGTGTTGGCCGACCGCTTCGGACGGGTCAAGATCCTGACCTATTCGGTGCTGATCTTCGCGGTATTCACCGGCCTGTCCGCCGTGGCCACCGGCTACTGGGATTTGGCCGCGTACCGGTTTATCGCCGGCATCGGCATCGGTGGTGAATTCGGCATCGGCATGACGCTGGCCGCGGAGGCGGTCCCGGCACGTTGGCGTGCCCGTGCCACCAGTTGGGTAGGCATCGGCTTCCAATTTGGCGTGCTAGCCGCGGCCCTACTATCGGCCCCGGTGATTGCGCTTTTCGGTTGGCGCGGGCTCTTCGTGATCGGCGCGTTGCCGGCAGTGTACGCAATGATCGTGCGCCGCGGGGTGCGCGAGCCGGAGCGCTTCACCCAGTCCGAGGGGCCGCGCCCGACCTTGCGCCAGTCGCTGGCACCCTTGGTCAACACCGGGGCGGCGCGACGCACGTCGCTGGCGATGGTGGTGCTGACCAGCGTGCAAAACTTCGGTTACTTCGGCATCATGACCTGGCTCCCAAGCTACCTAGCCAAGCGCTATGAGATGACCTTGACCGGCTCGAGCCTATGGACGGCCGTCACGGTAGCCGGCATGATGCTTGGCATCATCCTCTTCGGTCAGCTGGCCGACCGGGTTTCACGCCGTGCCGCCTTCTGGACCTTCCAGATCGGTGCCGCGCTTTCGGTACTGATTTACTCGCAGATTACTGACCCGAACTGGCTGCTGGCCGCCGGCTTCGTGATGGGTGCCTTTGCCAACGGCACGCTCGGTGGCTACGGAGCGCTGCTGGCCGAACTCTACCCAACCCACGCCCGAGCCACCGCCCAGAACGTGCTGTTCAATATTGGGCGCGGCGTGGGTGGCTTCGCCCCACTGGTCATTGCACTGCTGGCCGGATCCTTTGGTTTCGGTGCGGCGCTAGGCATGTTGCCGGTGATTTATCTGCTGGGCTTCGCCGCCATGTTCCTCATCCCCGAACGTCGCGGCGCCGAACTCAGCTAGGCTCCCCCAATGCCACAAAACGCAGGCCGCCGACAGTCAGAAAGTGACGGTCGGCGGCCTGTGTTAATCGGTGCTTACTAGTTCTGAGAACGAGTCTTCAGTTCGGCGCTGACCGCCTCGATCACGGCGGGCAGCAGTGCGGCGAAGGCACGCGCCCGATGCGACATCGCATTCTTCTCTTCCGGGGTGTGCTCGGCCATGGTCTTGCCCGCCCCTTCGGGTTCGAAGATCGGGTCGTACCCAAAGCCGTGCTCTCCGGCACGCTCGGTGCGCAAGACGCCGGGCACCTTGCCCAATTCAACATGCTCGGTTCCGGCCGGGGTGGCTAGTGCCGCGGCACAAACGAACGCGGCGGCGCGGTGTTCGGCCGCGATGTCGCTGAGCTGTCCGAGCAGCAGGTCGATATTTGCCTCGTCATCCCCATGCCGTCCGGACCAGCGGGCCGAGAAGATTCCCGGCGCCCCGCCGAGCACCTCAACGCTCAATCCCGAGTCGTCGGCGAGCGCAATCAGCCCGGTGTGTGCGGCGATTTCACGAGCCTTTTTCAAGGCGTTGCCTTGGAAGGTCACCTGATCTTCCACGGGGTCCGGCGCACCGGCACTGGCCGCGTCGATGACCTGGGTATCGACATCCAATCCCGGCACCTTGCCGCGTAGTAGTTCGCGTAGCTCACGCAGCTTTCCGGCGTTGCGGCTGGCCAGTACGAGAACCGGGGCGCTCATGCGCCAAACTTCAAGGTCTCGGCCTGAATTTGGGCCAGCTCGCTGGTCCCGATCAGCGCGAGGTCCAGTAGCGAGTCCAGTTCGGCGCGCTTGAAAGGCACACCTTCGGCGGTGCCCTGCACCTCGACAAAGTCACCGGAACCGGTCACCACGACGTTCATGTCGGTTTCGGCCCGCACGTCCTCCTCGTAGGGAAGATCCAACATGGGCGTGCCGTCGATGATGCCCACGGAGATGGCGGCCACCGAATCGGTGAGTACCTGCGCTCCGGCCTTGATAATGCCCTGGGTCCGCGCCCATTCGATGGCTTCGGCCAAGGCGACGTAGGCTCCGGTAATGGCCGCGGTACGGGTGCCGCCGTCGGCCTGCAACACGTCGCAGTCCAGCACGATGGTGTTTTCGCCCAAGGCCTTGGTGTCAACTACGGCACGAAGCGAACGGCCGATGAGACGAGAGATTTCGTGGGTACGGCCCGACAGTTTGCCCTTGACGGCCTCGCGGGAATTACGGGTGTTGGTGGCACGCGGCAGCATGGCATATTCGGCGGTGACCCAGCCGGTGCCCTGACCCTTGAGCCAGCGCGGCACGCCTTCGGTGAAAGACGCGGTGCACAGCACCCGGGTGTTGCCAAATTCGATCAGTGCGGAGCCCTCTGCCTGAGCGGACCAACCGCGGGTAATGGTGATATCTCGAAGTTGCGCGGCGCTACGGCCGTCGGCGCGTACAGTCATGGTTTCCATCCTATCGGCAGGCCGCACTATTCAGCCAAGCGGCCGTGGGGCTAGGGTGAGCCTATGCAGACCCTCACTCAACGGGCGCTGGGACTCCTGGTGCTACGAGTCATTCTGATTGCCTTGTCGATGCGACTCGCCGCCCTGCTCTTTGGCGATGCGATGATCATGCTAGGGGCCTTGTTCCTGTTGCCGGTGAACCTGGTGACCTGGCTTTTGGTGCGGCGTTTCGCCCGGGAGGAGCACGCACCGATCTCATTTCGTCCGGGCCGGAGTTGGCCCCGTGAGCTGCTCTGGGCGCTGTTGTGGCTCGTGCTGTTTTCCGTCGCCTTCGCCGCCGTGATCAACGTGACGGTATTCCTGCTCACCGGAGATCTAAATACCGGCTTCACCACCATCTTTGCGGTCTCGGACCCGGAACTACCGCCGGGGCTCCTGCTCGCGCTGGGTCTTGCCACGCTGGTGACCTACGGGTTGTTTAACGCACCGGTGGAAGAGGCCCTGTACCGTGGCTACGCGCAATCCCGGCTCGGCGGGGCGCGCGGTATCTGGGTGCCCTCGTTCTTCTTCGGGATTCAGCATATGTTCTTTGCCCCCACGCTGCCCGGAGCCATCGTCTACGGGGCGGCCTTTTTCGTCTGGGGACTGCTCTCGGCCTGGGTGGTTGCGCGTCAAGGCCGACTGCTGCCGGTGACGCTCACCCACCTGTTCGTCAACCTCGGCTCGACCATCCCGGCCGTGGTGTTCCCGGCGCTAATGCTGGCCGGGGTGCCGCTGGAGTAATGCGTGCCTACTTCTTGCGCTTGAGGATCGGGAACTTACGCACCTTGGTGTAGTCGATGGTCGGCAACGATCCGGTGGGCGATTTGATGTAGTCGGTGCCCACGTCCCCCTTGTAGTACTGCGGGGGTTTGACTTCCTTGCGCGTGCCCGAATAGACGCCGTAGGTCACGCCCGACACCGCTACCGCGATGTCGCCGTCGTAGGTTTCCTTGGCTTCCTCGACCATTTTGGTGATGGAGGTCCACACCGGAATGTGGGTCAGCAGCAGGCGCTCGGCGCCGGCCTCGGTGGCCATCTGCCCGGCGCGTTTACCGGTCAGGTGCACCCCTTCGATGTGGTCGTCGCGTCCCTCTTCGAACGCGGCCTCACAGAGGAACATATCCGAATCGCGAGCGGCCTCCACCAGACCCTCGCAGGTATCGGTATCGCCGGAATACGTCAGAATACTGGTCAGTTCCTCACCATCTGGTCCCGGCTCGCGGGCCTCGACGCGCAGCGCGTAGGCCTCTTCGATGGGATGGCGCACCGGGTATGGGGTGATGGTGAAGGGCCCCACCTGTACCGGTTGCCGCGAGGCCCAGGACTTGAAGTGGTAGTCCTTGCGCATGGTGTCGCCCTCGGGCAGACCGTAAGCGGTTTCGATACGTTTCGCGGTGGCCTGTGGTCCGTGCACCAGCATCCGGTCGCGGCCCCACCCCTCGGGGTCCCAGCGGATGGCCACGTGCATCCCGCACAGATCCATGCAGTGATCCGGATGCAGATGCGAGATCATGATCCCGTCAATATCCTTCAGATCCGTGTAGCGCTGCAGCACGCCGAGAGCGCCGGAGCCTAGATCCAGCAGAATCTTCCAGTCGCGGGTGCCGTCGAAAGCGGTCACCAAATAGCATGAGGCCGGCGAGCCCGGACCCGGGAAGGAACCGGTACACCCGATTATGGTCAGCTTCATTGGTTACTCGCTTTCGAGGCGGCAATCATCTGCGGGGTCACCCGGGCAATTGCCCCGGTGGGGTACCTCGCTGCTACGTTGTCCACGTGACGCACCTGATGGACTTCGGGGCCCAGAAAGCGTCGCGCCAGTATCTCAAAGCTATCAGCGTTGCCGGTAGCGAGAAATTCGTGACGCGCCGGTTCGCCGTCGTCACGCAGCAGTCCGTGGCCGGTGAGCGCCTTGAAGGTGTCCTTCGCGGTTTCCTCCGCACTGGACACCAGCGTGACCGCATCGCCCATCACATAGGAGATCACACCAGTCAGCAGCGGATAGTGGGTGCAACCGAGAATCAGGGTGTCCACCCCGGCGGCCTGGAGTGGCGCCAAATATTCACGGGCCACCTCGAGCAGTTCGGCGCCGGCGGTAATTCCAGATTCGACGAATTCTACGAAACGTGGGCACGCCGCGGCCGTAATCTCAAGGTTCGGAGCCGCGGCGAAGGCATCCTCATAGGCGCGCGAGCCAACGGTGGCTTCGGTGCCGATCAGGCCGATCTTGCCGTTTTTGGTGGCGGCCACGGCGCGGCGCACCGCCGGTTGGATCACTTCGATCACCGGGATCCCATAGCCGGCGGTGTAACGTTCCCGGGCGTCGCGCAGCACCGCCGAGGAGGCCGAGTTGCAGGCGATGACCAACGCCTTCACCCCGGCGTCGACCAGCTCATCCATAACCCCCAGCGCGTTGGCGCGCACCTGGGCGATGGGCAAGGGACCGTAGGGAGAGTTTTTCGTGTCGCCCACGTAGATCAGCGATTCGCCGGGCAGCTGGTCGATGATGGCGCGGGCGACGGTCAGCCCGCCGACCCCGGAATCGAAGATGCCGACGGGCGTGTTTTGCTCCGGGGTGCTGGCCGGGGCGGTGGCAAAGTGGGAGGGCATTTACGCCTGCTCATTCAATAGGGCGGACATCAAACTGTCCTGTAGCCAAGAGACCAGGTTGTAGACCAGCGCCAGGTAGTCCTCTTGGGTCTGGACTTCGGCGGCGTCGAGGATCTGCCCGATGCGTTCGGCATCGGCTTCATCCTCGATGTCCAGTCGGGTGGCTAACACCAGACGGACGTCGTTGAGCGCCTGGGCGAAGCGGGTGGCCTGGGCGGTATCGCCGAAGAGCACCTTCTCGGATTCGAGCAGTAACTGTCCCTCGCGTAGCCGCCCGAGTTTTTCGCTGAGCAGGTCGGCCTCGGTTAGCCGACGAAATTCGGCGGCCACTTCGGGGTCCTGGCTCGCGTCGGGGAGCAACCGGTGCACGGCCGGGTCGGAGGGAACCGGTAGCTGAGCGTCGCTTGGACGCATCCCAGTCAACGCGTAGAGCGGGTCCACCTCATCATCGAGGGCGTGGACCTCTTGGCGCCCGGTGAGCAGTTCGATCACGTCGCCGAAGAGCTTGCCCAGCAGGGCACGTTCTGCCGAGGGCAGCGACCCGGCGATGCCGCGGGCGGTGTTTCTAAAGCCTGTGGCCACGGGCCTAGACCTCCTGGGTCATGGTGGCCTGCAACCCGAAACCGTGCATGGCATGCACGTCGGACTCGATCTTTTCCTTCGGGCCACTACGCACCACGCAATGCCCGTCCTGGTGCACGCACATCATCAGGTGTTCGGCTTTCTCCCGGGGGAAGCCGAAATAGGAGCGGAACACATAGGACACGTAACTCATCAGGTTTACCGGATCGTTCCACACGATCAGGCGCCAGGGCTTTTCCTGCACCACCTGTGATTCGGTCTGTTCATACACGTCGGGCATTACGGTCATAACTTCATTTTACGCTCCCACGGCCCCAATGAGCGTGCCGCAGCGCGCAATATCACCATCCCGGCCGTGACGTTATACAGTAAAACTCGATTCACCTACCCTCCCACCTTTGGAGCGCCTCGATGCTCACGAGCCTTTTCACCGATCACTACGAGCTGACCATGTTGCAGGCGGCGCTGGCCTCGGGGGCCGCTCACCGCCCCAGCGTGTTCGAGGCTTTCGCCCGACGCCTGCCTGAGGGCCGCCGCTACGGAGTGGTGGCCGGCACCGGCCGCCTGCTCGAGGGATTGCGCGATTTCCATTTTGACGACGAGTCGCTGCGCTTCCTCTCCGATACCAAGGTCGTGGACAAGGCCACCATCTCCTACCTGGAGAATTTCCGATTCAGCGGCACCATCACCGGCTACGCCGAAGGTGAACTCTATTTCCCGAATTCGCCGGTGCTTACCGTGCAGTCCACCTTCGCCGAGGCCTGCGTGATCGAAACCTACCTGCTTTCGATCCTGAACCACGATTCGGCGATCGCCTCGGCCGCCTCGCGCATGATCGCCTCGGCCTCGGGGCGCCCCTGCATTGAAATGGGCTCGCGGCGCACCCATGAGGAATCCGCCGTGGCCGCCGCACGTGCCGCGGTGATTGCCGGGTTCACCTCCACCTCCAATCTGGAGGCCGGCAGCCGCTATGGGCTGAAAACCCTGGGCACCTCCGCGCACTCCTTCACCCTGCTGCATGACACCGAGGCCGATGCCTTCGCCGCCCAGGTCGCCTCGCTGGGCCGCGGCACCACCTTGCTGGTGGATACCTACGATGTGGAGCGCGGGGTGCGCACCGCCGTCGAGGTCGCCGGTCCCGAACTCGGCGCCGTCCGGCTCGACTCGGGCGATCTGGTGCAACAGGCCACCTGGGTGCGTGAGCTGCTCGACGATTTGGGGAACTGGAACACCAAGATCACCGTGACGAGCGACCTGGACGAATACGCCATCGCCGCGTTGGCCAGCGCCCCGGTGGACGCCTACGGCGTGGGCACCGCGCTGGTGACCGGGTCCGGGCACCCCACCGCCTCGATGGTCTACAAGCTGGTCGCGCGGCACGATGCGCAGGGTAACTGGGTGCCGGTCGCCAAGGCCGCCACCAATAAGGCCAGTGTCGGCGGGCGTAAGCGCGGCTTCCGCCAGCTCAATGAGCGCGGCCGTGCGGTGACCGAATTGGTCACCCTCAACGACGCAGACCCGCAGGTCGATGCTCGGGCGCTCACCGTGCCGCTGGTGGTCGATGGGGAGATCGATACCCGCTATGTGGGGGCCGAAGGAGTGCGCCTGGCGGCGCAACGGCACCACGACTCGATTCAAGAGCTACCGGGCGAGGCCAGGAAGCTCCAACGCGGCGAACCGGTAATTCCCACCGAATTCTTGGAAAACTAGCGCACACTGGTGCCCAGCACCGCTAGCCTCTAGCGTCACCATCGGCCCGAAGGGAGCCAACAGATGAGCAACGCCCTGATCATCGTGGATGTGCAGCCGGACTTTTGCGAGAACGGCGCACTGCCGGTCACCGGTGGAGAAATGGTGGCCTCCGCCATCGCCTCGGACGTCGAATCCCGGCGCTCACACTATGCGGCGATCGTCACCACCCAAGACTGGCATATCGACCCCGGAGAGCACTTCTCCTCCACCCCGGATTTCGTCGATTCGTGGCCGGTGCACTGTGTTGCCGGCACCCCGGGTGCCGAACTGCACCCGGCGATCGCAGACCTTCCGGTAGATGCCCACTTCACCAAGGGACGCTTCACCGCAGCCTACTCCGGATTCGAGGCCCGTGAAATGCTCGCCCAGGCTCCCAAGGACGACGAATCCGGGGCGCTCCTAGGCGACTGGTTGCGCGCGCACGGCATCACCTCGGTCGATGTGGTGGGGCTGGCCGCGGATCACTGCGTGCGCGCCACAGCCCTGGACGCCGCCTCGCAGGGCTTTCACACCACCGTGATCGCCCCGTTGACCGCGGCGGTCTCGCCCGAGAACATGCCGCACGTCCACGACGAGCTGCGCGCCGCGGGCGTCACGGTACTCACTCTCGGCTAACTCACCGCAAACCGCAGAGAACCGGCCCGGACGCACCCTTCAGGGGTGCGTCCGGGCCGGTTCTCAGTGCAAAGGGCTGGATGAGCCCGCGACTATTTTTCGCCCACGGTCAGCGAAGCGTCGCCGGAGGCGGTGTGCTCCGGATTCTGCTCATGTTCGTGCTGAATCTTGCCCGGCTGCAGAGTGCGGGTGATATCCCCCGGCTTGACCAGATCGATCTCCCCGGTGGCCTGCAGATACCACTCGGTCAATTGCGGGTCCTCGGTATGTAGCCCGGCCCCGGCTCCCTCTTCCTTATCCACCGCGGTGGCGTTGAAGACGAAGTCATCGCCGTAGTCCTCGATGCCACGGCGGATACCCTGGGCGATGGCCGCGTGGGCGAACTTGGCCCGCAGGATATAGGGGTCGGTGCGCAGATCCCGCCACCAGGCCACGATAATCCCCATCACCACGAAGGCGAAGGGCAGCGCCGAAACAACCATCAGCGACTGCAGGCCGCTGAGCCCCTCCTCACCACCGGCCAGCAGCAGCGAGGCGGCGGTCAAGCCCAACAACAGGCCCCACACCACGGTGACCCAGCGCGAGGGTTCGGGCCGGCCACGCTGGGACATCGAGGCCATCACGATCGAGGCCGAGTCGGCCGAGGTGATGAAGAAGACCACGATGGAGACCAGCGCGATAATGGACAGCACGGTACTACCGGGCAGGTTATCGAGCAGGGCGAAGAGCATGGCCTGCGGCGAACCGGCATCGCTGATGCTCTGACCGGTCATCTCCATCCACATCGACGTACCGCCGAAAATGGAGAACCAGAAGAAACACACCAGGGCCGGGACAATGATGACCACGGTGACAAATTCACGCAGCGTGCGGCCGCGCGAAATCTTGGCGATAAAGAGCCCGACGAACGGCGTCCAGGTCACCCACCACGCCCAGTAGTAGGTGGTCCAGCCACCCATAAACTCGGCGGCCTCGGGACTCTGATTCGGGTTGCGCATCAACATGGTGAACAGGTCGCCGAAGAAGGCGGCCATCCCTGCGGGCATGAAGTTCAAGAGGTACAGCGTCGGGCCGACCAGGAAGATAAACAGCGCCAGCAGCCCGGCCAACACCATATTCAGATTCGACAGCGCACGGATGCCGCGCTTGACCCCGGAGACGGCCGAGAGGATGAACATCACGGTCAGCAGGGTGATGGCACCAATGAGGAAGGCGTTGCCCACCGGGCCGGCCCCGGTCACGACCTCGTAGCCGCGCCCGATCTGCAGCGCTCCGATACCCAGAGAGATCGCGGTGCCAAAGAGGGTGACGAGAATGGCAAAAATATCGATGGTCGCCCCGATCGGGCCATGGGTGCGCCGCCCAAAAATCGGCTCGAAGATCGAAGAGATCAGCGGCGGGCGTCCACGACGGTAGGCGCTATAGGCGATGGCCCCGCCCACCAGCGCGTAGTAGGCCCACGCGATCGGGCCCCAGTGCAGCATGGTTTGCGCCATCGCATCGTGCATGGCGTCCGGGGTTCCGGCCGTTGACTCGAAACCATAGGGCGGGTTCTGGAAATACACCAGCGGCTCGTAGGGACCATAGAACAGCAGACCAATGCCAATACCGGCCGAAAACAGCATCGCCACCCACGAAACGGTGGAGAACTCGGGTTTTTCCTCATCCGCGCCCAGGCGGATCCCGCCGGTGCGTGAGTACCCGACGATGAGCATGAACACCGCGATGGCCACCGAGAGCAGCCCGAACATCCATCCAAAATTCGTGGTCACCCAGGACAGGGCGATCCCACCGACGCTGGAGACCGAGTCCGGGGCGAAGACGGCCCAGAGAATGACCGCGAGGATCAGCGCCCCGGAGAGGGCAAAGACGAGCTTATTGGTCCGAAAGTCTTGGCGGGTCGATTCGACCCCGATTCCTGGGATCAGGGCCGGGTGCACCAAGCCGGGTTGCGTAAATTCCTTGAGCAGCTTGCGCATCGGGGGGCGACTGCGCGCCGTGGCTTGCTCCTGGGGTTCGTTATTCTCTGCCATATCTGTTCACCTGAGTTCGCGTTCTGTCACTGAGCTAGCACCTTTGGGGACGGATCGATCACCCGACCCGTCGACCACACCAGCTCGGCGGATCGGCCGCGGCCCGCCGCGCGGCATCTTGGGCGGCGTCCGGCAGGGCCACGCTCCGTCCCGACTGCTGCTCGACGTGGAGCCCGAGGATCTCCTCGGTGGCCACCAGCTGCTCGCCGCAATACATCTCATGGGCCAGGTGCACCTTCTTGGCCCCATGTCCGGCGAGTACGGTGCGAACCGTGAGACTCTGGCCCAGGCTGACCTCCGCGAGGTAGCGCACATGCGCCTCCACGGTATACAGCGAACACCTCGTACGTTGCCGGTAGTCGGCGTCCAGCCCCAGTCGGTCCATCGCCGCATCGGTGGCAAAACCGAAGACCAGCACATAGTAGGCCTCGGACATATGGCCGTTGTAGTCGATCCACGACTCGTCGACGACGGTCGCATACTCGCTGAAGACGCTTTCAGATGCTAGGTTCATCGCTGTCCCCCGGCCAGTTTGCGGATCGCCACGATCCCCGCGTCGCGTTCGGCGACCAGGTCGGCGAAGCTACGTTCCCCGGCGGCCAAGTCACAACCGGCCACCACGGCATCACGCAGCTGCCCGGTCAGTTCCGGGGCGAGCAACCGGGTCCACGGTGACTTCAGCGAGGGACCAAAATGATCAAGCATATGGGCCATGCCGCCCTCGCCACCGGCTAAGTGGAAGGTGAGCATCGGGCCGTGCATCGGCCAACGCAAGCCGGGACCGTCGGTGATCGAACGGTCAATCTGCTCGACGGTCGCCTCGCCCTGATCAATCATGTGAAGCGCCTCGCGCCAGAGCGCCTCCTGTAGCCGGTTCGCGATGAACCCGGGCACCTCGCGCTCCATCAGGATCACCGACTTGCCGATCAGCTCGTAGAACTCCGCCGCCCAGCGCACGGCGGCCGGGTCGGTCAGCTCCCCGCCGACCACCTCCACCAGCGGAATCAGGTACGGCGGGTTAAAGGGGTGCCCGACCACGAAACGCTCCGGATGCACCAGATTCACCGCCATCTCGGTCATCGGGTAGCCCGAGGTCGAGGAACCGATGACGACGTCGGGTGCGGTGAGCTCATCGAGCTCGGCGAAGAGCTCGCGTTTGAGTTGCAGATTCTCCGGGGCGGATTCCTGCACGAACCCGGCATCGGCCACCGCCTCGGCGAGATCACGGTGCACCGTAAAGGCACTCTTGTCGGCACCTTCGACCATGTCGAGCTCGGCCAACGCCGGCCAGGCCGCGTCGATGAGTCGACCAAGTTTCTCCGCTGCATCTTCGGCCGGATCCCAGACCTTCACCCGGTAGCCGCGGGCCAGGAAGTATGCGGCCCAGCCGCCGCCGATGGTACCGGCACCGACGCAGGCGATGGTGTCGATGCTCGAGGCCGAACGTAGCGCGGTCATGAGGCGACTCCGGTCGGGAGCTGTACCTTGAGGTTGAGGATCTCACGGGCCTCGGCCGGGGTGGCCACCTGCGCACCGAGGTTTTCGATGATGCTCACGGCCCGGTCGGTCAGCTGCGCATTGGTGGCCTTCACTCCCTTGGACAGATACAGGTTATCTTCCAGCCCGACCCGCGCATGCCCACCGGCGAGTACGGATTGTGCGACCCAAGGCAATTGGTTGGCGCCAATGGCGAAAGAGGTAAATTCGGCCCCCTTGGGGAGCAATTGCACCATGGCTTGCAACAACCCTGCATCGACCGGCGCTCCATAAGGGATGCCCATGCACAGCTGGTACAGCGGCGGCGGATCGATCAGGCCCTCCTGCACCATCACGTTGGCGAACCACAGATTGCCGGTGTCGAAGATTTCAAGTTCCGGGCGCACACCCAATTCCTGAATGCGGGCCGCACCCTCGCGCAACATATCTGGGGTGGAAACATAGAGATTACTCCCCTCGCCGAAGTTCAACGACCCACAGTCGAGGGTGCAGATTTCGGGAAGCAATTGCTCCACATGCGGCAACCGCTCGAGGCCGCTGACCAGATCGGTGCCCGGAAGGTGCGTCGTGGGATGATGCGGGTCGATGACCAGATCCCCGCCCATCCCGGCGGTCAGGTTCAACACCGGGTCAACCTCGGAGGCGCGGACCCGTTCGACGACCTCCCGGTAATACTCCACCTTGCGCGAGCCGAGTTTCGATTCCGGGTCGCGGACGTGGATATGCACCACCGAGGCACCGGCGCGGGCGGCGGCGATCGCGTCATTGGCGATCTCCTCCGGCGTGACCGGCACGAATTCGCTTTTTCCGGTGGTGTCCCCTGCCCCGGTGACGGCACAGGTCAAAATGACTTTTCGGTTCATCGTTCGGCTCCATTCCGCAAGGAGGTCGGCAAATGGTGGTCGGTGGGTAAGGAGGTCGTCCAGCGCGCTTCGGCTCGTGAGCCCTGCACGGCAAGGCAGCGGCGTAGGTAATCCTGCAGTCCGCGAGCCATGGCCGGAGCCTCGATCACATGGGTCAGCACCTTGATGCCATAGCCATCAACCAGCGAGGTCAGTTCGGTGGCCATGGCTTCGGCGTCCCCGGCCCGGAACAGTCCTTGCCGTTGCCCGTCCTCGATGGTGCTGCGCACGGTAGCGACCCACCGCGCATAGCTCTCGAGATATGCCGGGTTACGTCGCCCATCCACGGTGATCTTGTTCCAGGTCTGCAACCAGATGGACCATTCCATTTCGGCGGTGTGCCCATCGGGAGACTGCAGTTCGAGCAATCGGGTCAGCCGCTCGGCCGGGTCGCTGACATCACTCAGCCAGGCAACCTGCCGGTCGTAGGCCAGCTTGACCGAGTACGCCATGGCCGCGGTGTGAAGATCCTGCTTGGTCGGGAAATAATAGTGCACGGTCGCGCTCGATACCCCGGCTTCGGCGGCGATATCGACGATCCGCACCGACTCGAAACCCTGCTCGGCGAAAAGGCGCCAGGCCGCTTCGGTGATTTTGCGATGCTTTAACTTCTGATCAGCCGAGCGCGAGGGATGCCCGGAACTGGGCGTCGCCGGCGGATCCGCGGAGACGGCCGAGGATCGCTCGCCCATAATCCAGCTGACCGTCACTCCGGTGGCCATCGCCAGACGCAACAGCTCGTCGGCCGTGAAGCGTCGCAGTCCCTTGAGTGACTTAGATAGCTTGGTTTCTTCGATATCCGCCTGCGTGGCGATGTCACGTTGCGAGCTTCCGCTCTTCTTGATGGCAAGGCGCACTCGGTCGGCGAGCGCACTACCGGTCAACGTCGTTGGCATGACAGTCAGCGTAGGCGCGGTTCGCGCAGATCGCAAGTTTTTTGATGCTTAGTCAAAAATTGCGATTCTGTGAGGCAGATCGCAGGCCCATCGAGTCGTTAACGCAGAACACCCCCGAAGGCGACCGGTTCGGTCACCTTCGGGGGCATTCTGATGCGGGCTGACTACTTACGTCCGACAAACCAATCTTGGAGCTTATCGATGCGTGCCTGTAGTTGTTCGGCCGTGGCCTGCGGCACCGCTGGGCCGCCACAAACGCTGCGCAACTTATTGTGTACCTGGCCGTGGGGCATACCGGTCCGTGCGGCCCAGGCCGACACATTCTTGGACAGCTTGGTCCGCAGGTCCATCATCCGTCGGTGATCCGATACCGGTTCCGGCTTCGAGGCTCCCTTGCTGATCTGCTTGCTCTGTTGCTGTCGCAACAGCTCGGAGACCTGCTCGGTATCGAGCAAGCCGGGGATGCCCAAGAATCCCAGCTCTTCCTCACTGCCCAGCTCGGCACCGGTGCCGAATTCGCCACCGTCAAAGAGCACACGGTCAAAGGAGGCCTGCGAGTTGAGCGCTTCGAACTTGTTGCGCACCAACTCATCGTTGGCCTTATCTTCCTTATTCGCCGCCTCGATCAGGAAATCGTCGAGCCCATCCTCGGTCTTCTCCCCCTCACGATCCAGTGCGTGGTCACGTTCGACCTCCATCTCGTTGGCCAAGGCCATCAAGATCGGCACCGACGGAAGGAACACGCTGGCTACCTCGCCGCGCTTACGGCTACGCACGAAGCGGCCCACGGCCTGAGCGAAGAACAACGGGGTTGACGTCGAGGTCGCGTAGACGCCCACGCAGAGCCGCGGCACGTCCACGCCTTCGGACACCATGCGCACCGCAACCATCCAGCGCGCGTCGGATTCGGAGAATTCGTCGATCTTCTCCGAGGCCTTGGGGTCGTCGGAGAGAATCGTGGTGACCTTCTCCCCGCAGATCGCCTCGAGCTGCGCCGCGTAGCCGCGCGCATCTTCATGGTCGGTGGCAATCACCAGGCCGCCGGCGTCCTTGACGCTTCGGCGCACCTCGGACAGACGCCGATCGGCAGCCCGCAACACCGAGGGGATCCAGTCACCGGCCGGGTCGAGCGCGGTGCGCCAAGCATGCGCGGTGACATCCTTGGTGAACCCGGCACCGAGATTGGCTTCCATTTCCTCGCCGGCCGAGGTCCGCCAGCGCATATTTCCCGAGTAGGCCATGAATAGCACCGGACGCACCACGTGATCGGCGAGGGCGTTGCCATAGCCGTAGGTGTAATCCGCCTTCGAGCGGCGAATGCCATCTCCCTCATCCACGTAGTTCACAAACGGGATGGGAGCCGCGTCCGAGCGGAATGGAGTACCGGTGAGCGCCAAGCGCCGAGTGGCCGGTTCGAAGGCCTCGCGAATACCATCGCCCCAGCTCAAGGCGTCACCGGCGTGGTGCACCTCGTCCATGATCACAAGGGTGCGGGCCGCTTCGGTTTTGGCTCGGTGCACCGCGGGTTTCAGGGCGACCTGTGCGTAGGTCACCACGACACCCAAGTAATGATCGCCGTGGCGACCATCGGAGTTTTTGTAGTTCGGGTCCAACGCCAGGCCCACGCGGGCCGCCGCATCGGCCCACTGCTTCTTCAGGTGGTCGGTGGGGGCGACCACGATCATTCGGTTGATCTTCTTCGAGTCAACCAGCACCTTGGCCAGGCGTAGCGCGAAGGTCGTCTTACCGGCGCCGGGGGTCGCCACGGCCATGAAGTCCTTCGGTTCGGTATCGAAGTACTTAGCCAATGCCTCGGCCTGCCAGGCGCGAAGTTTCGGGCCGGTACCCCAGGCCGCTCGTTCTGGGTATGCGACCGGAAGCTTATCTTCTAGTGGAAGTTTGTCACCTAAGTCGAATAGTGTTTCGGTCATCTAGCCCCTCCCGGAAAACCTGCGTGGATACCTAATTACTCGCCCATCATGGACTCGTAGATTTCCTTGCATTCCGGGCAGACGGGGAACTTTTTCGGGTCGCGGCCAGGCACCCATACCTTGCCGCACAGGGCGATGACGGGGTCGCCGGAGAGCGCCGACTCCATGATTTTTTCTTTCCGCACGTAGTGCGCAAAACGCTCATGATCGCCCGGTTCAACGGTTTCCCGCGTCTCGGTGCGTTCGATGGTTGCCGTGCCGCCGCGTGTTTCTTCAGACTCTTCGACCATGCAGTCAATTCTAGTACGGACGAAGCCACATGCGGGGCCAGTCTTGCTGGGAGCTTCTGCACAACGTGACCCGCCGCGCCGCTCAAAATCAGCGAAAAACCCGCGGATTCATCTCTGAATCCGCGGGTTTTTGACTATCGGACAACGCGCTACTTATTAAGCATCACGGCCTGCATGAGTTCGGGTTGGCGCTGCTCGAACCAGCGACCGCCCCAGACCATGCCGGCAAAGAGTAACCCGGCCCCGTAGATGAGCGCGAGGGCCAGCGTCAGGGCCCCGAGCATCGTCGACTGCTGGGCCAGCCCGAAGGCAAAGGGAATGATCACCGGCACCAATAGCAGCCCCATCAAAGCGAAGGTACCCAGCTGGGTCACTGCCACACGCATGCCATTTCCCGGCGGGGTTTTCATCGGGTTATCCCCGGGCAGCGGCACCGAATAGGTATAGCGCGCGGACACTACCGAAGACACCGCGAAGCCCACCAGAAGGGCGGCCAGTGATAAGCCTAGATCGCCCACCACACGCCAGCTCTGTCCGGACAGTAGCCCGGGCAAGATCCCCGCGGTCAGAATCGGAATAATTGAGATGAGTCCGACGGCCAGAACACGGCCGGCACGGTCGGCACGCCCGTTCACCCCGGTGAGCACATGAAGCGCGAACGCCGTGTTGTCGTAGGAAATATCGGCGGAAATGGAAAAGCCCAAGAGCACACCGATTATCGGGCCGACCAGGAACATCAGAGTGAAGTTACCGGTCTGCGTGCCCATAAAGTAAAACAGCACCGGCAGCAAGGGCACCATGATCACGCTGATGGCATAGCGCGGGTCGCGGAACCAATAGGTGAGGCAGCGTGCCGCCACCGCCCCGGTCGGGGTACTCGGCAACCATTTGAAGAAACCGAGTCCCTTCGCGGCCGCCGCCTTATTCTGCGGTGGCGGGGCAATCACCGCCGCGCTCGTGGCGCGCACCAACAGCCAGACCAGGCCCACGAGGTAGAGCAGTCCGAGTCCGGTATGTATCAGCCCGCTGATGGCGAAGCTCTGCTCAACCACGCTACCGGGCACGGCCGCAAAGGTACCGAACGGCGTGTAGCTAAGCACCTCGGTGACCGGACCGATCCAGCTGCCGGCCTGTTCCCCGGCCTGCGTCACGAGGTTGATAATGGGCCCAAGCATAATCAATACGGTAAAGAGCAGCCCGAAGCTGATCTCCCTAAAGCGGCGCTTCGAGCGCAGAGTGGTCGCCACGATGGTGAGATATTGGCAGGCCAGAATGGCCATTACGGCGGTAGCCAGATTCGTCAGCAACGCCACGGCAAAGGCTCCGGCATTCAGCCGCCAAAGCACCGAGAAGCACAGCATCGCGACGACGGTCAGCAGAGCCGGCACGGAAATGAAACCGGCCAGAATCAGCCCCGGAGAGAGCTTTTTCGACGGGATGCCGAAGTGTACGAAACGCGCCGGCTCGAGGGTCAGATCGACGCCGGTTAGCAGCGGCGGGATAATCGCCCAGCCCAGCACCACGACCGAGGAAACCAGCACCGAGATCGGCGTCAGCCATGAGCCCTGATCAGCGACGAACCATGCAGCAACTATTAGCAGGGCCACCAAACCCAGTGCGTAGAGCCCACCGACGATCACGCCGACGAGCTGCCACGGACTACGGCGAAACCCGTTAGCCAGCAGCCGCAGTTTCAGCCTTAGGATGTGCGCAACCACGAGAGCCCCTCCCCGGTACCGCGGCCGCCGACCAGCTCGACGAAGCGTTCCTCGAGCGTTGAACCGGCGCGCACCTCGTCCACCGTGCCCGAGGCCTTGAGCACCCCACCATCGATGACCGCCACATGGGTACACATGCGCTGCACCAAGTCCATCACGTGGGAGGAGACGATCACGGTGCCACCATAGGCGACATAGTCGGCGAGGATTTCGCGGATATTTGCCGCCGAGACCGGATCGACCGCTTCGAAGGGTTCGTCGAGCACCAGCAGCTTCGGGGAATGAATCATGGCGGTGGCAAGTGCGATCTTCTTGGTCATACCGGCCGAGTAGTCGACGACGAGCTTATCCGCGTCGTTCGTCAAATCCATCACGCGCAACAGGTCTTCGGTGCGTTCGGCGACTTCCTGTTGGGCCATACCACGCAGCAGGCCCGAATAGGTCACCAGCTGGCGTCCGGAGAGCCGGTCAAACTGGCGAACTCCGTCGGCCAGTACGCCCAGGGTGGATTTAGCCGCACTGGGATCGGCCCAAATATCGACGCCATTGACCAGTGCGGTGCCCGCATCCGGTCGGAGCAGACCGGTGGCCATGGAGAGCATCGTCGTCTTACCTGCCCCGTTCGGGCCTACGAGGCCAAACATGGAGCCGACCGGAACGGTCAGGCTCACATTATTAACCGCGACCTTTGCCCCAAATTGTTTCGAGAGATTGCTGACCTGCAGCGCAACGGTAGTCATGCCTCGAGCCTAACAACCCACCATTGCTCGGTTCATCATCCTTTGGAGTTAATCTTGGCACGTTACGTTTCAACCGGCGCCAGGCCCCGAGCACCAGCCCCACCAGTTGATGTGATGGTTAAACGGCCTGCGGCCCGACTCATCGCTAAGGATGAATCGGGCCGCAGGCAACGGTGATGGCTCGGGCCTCACGGTGCTACTTAGAACAGCACCCGGGCCAGTTTCTGGCGTGAGGCGGCCACGCGTTCATCGGAGTTGCCCACCACGGCGTACAGTTCGATCAGGCGGCGACGCACGCGTTCGCGATCATCATCGGCCAGCGTAGCGATCAGCGAGACCAGCCGGGCAAAAGCGTCCTCGACATGTCCGCCCACCACGTCAAGATCGGCCACGTTCAACTGAGCGGTGATATCTTGCGGGTTGGCCGCCGCGGCGGCGCGCGCCTCATTCAGATCCAGGTTCGCGGTGCGCGAGAGCAGGCGCACCTGATACACGCCCACCTGGGCCTCGTGGTCATTGGGCTTCTCGTTCAGGGCCTGCAAGTAGGCGGCCTCTGCGGCAGCGTAGTCACCCTCTTCGATCGCGTCGATGGCCTTCTGGTGCAGCGGCGGCAGTTCTGCTTCGGCCGCGGCCTCGCCCTGGCCCAGGGGTGGAATGGTCCCGCCGGGCATACCCTGTTGGGAGGCCAACTCGAGGAGCTGATCGAGCACCTGGGAAATCTGCTCATCACTAGCCGGTCCCTGGAACAGCGGCACCGGCTGGCCCTTGACCAGGGCCACGGTGAGCGGCACCTGCTGTGCCTGGAAGGCTTGGACGATCCCCTGCTGTGCTTCGGCGTCCACCAAACCAAGGGCGAAGGCACCCCCGCGGGCATCGACCAGACGACGCAGCGAAGCATCCAGCTGCACCGAGGCCTGCACGCGCGGCACACCGAGAGAAATCAGCACCGGCACCTGAGCCGACAGGCTGACAAACTGCTGGAAATTCGCTTCGGTAAGTTCGATGCACCAGCTGGCGCCGGCCTGCCCCTCGTTCTGAGCCGTATTTGAGGCGGCCTGCGCCACCGCGGAAAGATCCACGGCCCCGCGGGCTGATGGAATATGTGGTTCAGTCATTGGTAAACCTCGTTTCTGCTAGTCGTCGGCCTGTTTCGCGCCCAGCAAGGTCACTTCACCGGCGATCAGCGAGATCTTCTGGTCGCTATCGGCCGCCGGAATGTAGAACATCACCGGGGTGGCGTAGCTGACTTCAACCGCCTTATTGGAGGTGGAAGATCCCAGCAGGGCCTTGGTCAGGTCGTTGACCACATCCAGCACGTCGGCGTCCTCGCCGCGGCTAAAGGTGACCTTCTCGTTGATGCGCGCCGTCACTAGGGCCCCGCCATCCGGGGTGGAGATGACGCTGGTGTCCTTCTCGTTGACCGAGGTCTTACGCTCGATCTTGGCTTCGTCGCGGTTCTTATCCTCGTCCTTCTGCTTAGCATGCAGCTGCTCGAGGAGCGCGGACTTTTCGAACTGGTCCTTCTCCTTGGCCTTCTCATCGCCCATCACCTTGGCCAGAGCCTTGGCGGCATCCTTCGGCGTGGCCTTCAGCCCCTTGGCGTCGGGCTCGAGCTGCTTCACCGACGGATCGCCCACGGCAATGCCCGGGAAGGTGGAGTTCGGCAACATCTTGGCCGCGAAGACGACCTTGTAGTTTGCCCGAGCGTTATCCTGCTGCAGGGTCAGCGCGGTGGGCAGGGTGTTGGCATCCTGATCCTTGGCGGTCACCACGGTGATGCGGCGCGGGAATTTCACCTCGCTGGCGTTGGGTACCGCGGCGGACCGGACCACCGAGGTTTCCACCGGAATCAGCTTCTCGGCGCCCTTGATCTTATCCTTCAAGATCTTGTAGCGGGTGTCGCGAATGGACTTGAACGCGCCGGCGGCACGCCAACCCAGACGGTCCGAATCGTGCTTGTCGTCGGCGGCGCCGATCTGCTTCTGCACATCCTTGAGCAGGCGGGTCAGCTGCTCTTCGGTCACCACCGGGTAGGCGAGAGACTCGGCGTCCGTGCTCGCGGCGTCCTTCGAGGACTCGGTCTCGGTGGCCTGCTCCGACTTCTGCTCCGACTCCTTCGCCTCATCCGAGGCCTTGGCCTCGTCGGATTTGGCCGGCTCGGATTCCTTGGAGGATTCGGTCGGGCTCATGGGTAGCGAGACCGCGCCGGTGCCCAGTGCCAGCACGGCGGCCAGGGCCACCGAGAACTGCGCCGGGGACTTGGCCGGGGTCTTCTTGGTGTTACCGCGCACCGCCAGCAGGGCGGCACCCAATACGAGCAGCAACGCACCGATGATGATCAGCGGCAGAGCCCACGGCATGGCGTCGTCGTTGTCATAGGTAATGGAGATGTCTACGGGCGCCGGCTTCTTTCCATCGGCGGCCAACAGCAGGGACCACTGTCCGTCATCCGGAGCGGTCCAGCGGTAGGTCATGGTGCCATCGGCCTTCTGCGAGTCGAAGAAGATGTCATCGCCGGCCGGGTTCGGCACCTCCTTCTTCCCGTCGGTGTAGTTGGCCTGCAGGCTGGCATTGGCCCGATCGATCCCCTCGAGGGTGACATGCGCGGCGTCATCCACCCAAGCCTGCACCTCGGCGGAGCGTGCCAGCGAAGCGGTGAATTCGCCCTCACCCTTAATAACCAGTTCCACCGGCGCAAGATGTGCGTCGTTGATAGTTGGTTCGATCACGGTCAGTGGCGCTTCGTCGGAGAACTGCGGCATTGAAGCCGTCACCGTCTCCGGCGGCGCCCAGAAGGTCTTCTGCCCGATGCCGACAATCAGGGCCGCGACCCCGAGCAGCATCGCGATCGCTGAGATAATTTTTCGCACGGCTCCACCCATTCGCCTATGGTCTTCGCTTTTCTAATCCCCAGTCTAACGAGTACCGCCAGAACGTGGTTCCCGCAACCCGGTGTGAGCCTGCTCAATCCGGGTTGCCGGAGGGGATATGCTCAACACTATGGAGCGCAACACCCCCAGTGAACCCCTCGAACCGCAACCCGAGGCCACCGACGAGCAAGTCGAGCCACAGGGGAAGCCCGACGTTGAAGCCGAGCCGCACCCGAGCCCGAGCAGGGTATTGCCCCATCGCGTGACCCGGGCGATGCGCCGGCTGTTGCGTGGCGTCCCCGAACCGGATATCCCCGAGCACCCGCTCAGCGGTGAAGAGAACCCGCAGTTCGAACCGCTCTCGGCCCTGCATCCGATTGCCATCGGTTTTCTGGGCACGCTCGGGGTGGGCATCGCGCTGGGCGGCTTCTACCTGCTGACCAACGTCGGACAGTTGGTCACCTGGATTTCGGTGGCGCTGTTCATCGCCCTGGGACTGGACCCGGTGGTGCGCTTCTTGATGCGTCGCGGGCTCGGTCGCCCGGCGGCCGTGGTGGTCACCATGGTGGGGCTCTTCGCGCTCTTCGGCGGCTTCATGGCGCTGATCATTCCGATGCTGATCACCCAGATCACCCAGTTCATCGACGACGCCCCGGAGATTGTGTCCAACTTCGTGAACAGCGAATGGGTGCATAACCTCGATAACCAATTCGGGCTCTCCGAACGAGTGACCACCGAGGTGGATAAGTTCTTCGGTGATTCCGGGGCCGTGACCCAGCTCTTCGGCGGTGTGCTCGGCGTCTCGCAGACGGTGGCGCAGTCGATGTTCGGTGTGCTGATCGTGCTGGTGCTGGCCGTGTACTTCCTGGCCTCGTTGCCCTCGATCAATCACTTTGCCCTGCGTCTGGCCCCGAACTCCAAGCGCAAGCGCGTCGATCAGTTGTTGACCCGCATCACCCGCTCGGTGGGTAACTACGTGATGGGCCAAGCCAGCGTGGCCGGGCTCAACGCGCTGGTGGCGATGACTCTGATGCTGGTGCTTGGGGTGCCCTTTGCCGCGCTGCTGACCGCCGCGGTGGCGGTGCTGGCCTTCATCCCGATGGTGGGCGCGGTGATTGCCGGGGTGCTGGTCACCCTGGTGAGTTTCTCGCTGGGCTGGCAGAGCGCGCTGGTCTACGCGCTGTGCTACTTCGGCTACCTGCAGGTCGAGTCCTACGTGTTGGCTCCGCGCATCATGAACCGTGCGGTCTCGGTCCCCGGTGCGGTCGCGGTGATCTCGGTGATCGCCGGTGGCTCGCTGATGGGGATCACCGGTGCGCTGATGGCCATCCCGGTGGCCGCCTCGGCGATGATGCTCGTGCAAGAAATCTTCATCGCCCGGCAGGACCGCCGCTAATACCGGTAGGAACGAATCTTCCAGCAGTGCTCATGCCAGTGCCGGCGGGAATTCGCCGCGGCTTCATCCCCCGACCAGTGATCGGCACGCCAGGCCACCACGTGCCCGACGCCGGGGGTGATGGTGCGGTGACAGCCCGGGCAGGTGTAATTTTTCACCGCATTCGCGCCGGCGATCTTGCGCACATGCCACTGCCCGTCCGGGGCATCCTGTAGCCGAACCACCCCATAGCGGGCGGCCTGGATCCAGTCTTCCTCGGGCTCCTGCTCCCATGCCCCGGGCCCGGAGCCACCCCGGGGGTTCGATCCGCGGCGGCGCTTAGGACGGTTATTGCGTGGCATGCCATTAATCATGCCGCACCGGGGCACGCCGGAGCCAACCGAAGACGGTAAAGTGGTGCGGGTGCGTTTAGTGGTTGCGAAATGTTCTGTAGATTATGTGGGCCGTTTGCGGGCCCACCTGCCCCTGGCTACCCGCCTGATCATGCATAAGGCCGACGGCTCGGTGCTGATTCACTCCGACGGCGGCAGTTACAAGCCGTTGAACTGGATGAATCCCCCGCTGACGTTGCGCACCCTCGAGGTCGATGAGGATGCCGCGGCACTGGGCATCACCGAAATCTGGCAGGTCTCCAGCGCTAAAAGCGATGACACGCTGACCATTAACTTCCACGGCGTCGAACACGACTCCGCCCACGAACTGGGCACCGACCCGGGGCTGATCAAGGACGGCGTGGAGGCCGACCTGCAGCGTCTGCTCGCCGAACAGATCGAACTGCTCGGCGACGGGCACACCCTGGTGCGCCGCGAGTACATGACCGCGATCGGTCCGGTGGATATTCTGGCCCGCGATGCGCAGGGCGCCACCGTGGCGGTGGAACTCAAGCGCCGCGGCGATATCGACGGCGTCGAGCAGCTGACCCGTTACCTGGAGCTGCTCAACCGCGACCCGCTGCTCAAACCCGTGCAGGGAGTCTTCGCCGCCCAGCAGATCAAACCGCAGGCTCGCACGCTGGCCGAGGACCGCGGCATCCGTTGCCTGGTACTGGACTACGATGCGATGCGCGGCGTCGATGACTCGGCGGGCCGCCTCTTCTAGACTTGGGGTATGAACACAGCCCAGCGCACGGTCATCTTTGCCACCCTGGTTTCGGACGGGCAGCGCATCACCGAGGGCGCGTTGGCGCTCGAGGGCGATCGCATCAGCTTCGCCGGCACCCGCGATGACTTCGCCGCCCTCGAGGACGCGGCAAGTTACACCGACTATCCGGTGCCCGAGGGCACCATCATCACCCCGGGGCTGGTGGATCTGCACTGCCACGGGGCCATCGGGGCGGACTTCCCGGCTCCCGAACCCGAGGCGGTGGGCAAGGCCATCGACTTCTTGCACCGCTCGGGTACCACCACGCTGCTCGGCTCGCTGGTCACCGCCGAACCGGCACTCATGGTGCAGGCCGCCGAGGCGCTGGCCGACTTCTGTGAGGACGGGCTGCTGGCCGGTATCCACTCCGAGGGCCCCTTCCTCTCCGCCGCACGCTGCGGCGCCCAGGACCCACGCTTCCTCGGCGACCCCGATCCGGAGTTCGTCGACGAGCTGGTCATGGCCGCCCGCGGCAATCTGCGCACCATGACCTACGCCCCGGAGCTAGCCGGTAGTGAGGAATTGCTCGAACAGCTAATCTCCCACGGGGTGGTGCCCTCGCTGGGGCACACCGACGCCAGCGCCGCGCAAACGCTCGACTCGCTGAACTTCGCCCGCGAGCAGCTGGCCAGCGCCGGCGTGGATGGCTTCACCGAGCGTCCCACCGTCACCCACCTCTTCAACGGCATGCCGCCGTTGCATCACCGCGCCCCGGGCCCGGTGGCCGCCTGCCTGCAGCTGGCGGCTCGTGGCCAGGCCGTGGTGGAGCTGATCGCCGACGGCGTGCATCTGGATCCGTACACCGTGCAGTGGGTCTTCTCCACGGTCCGCTCCCCCAACATTCTGCTGGTCACCGATTCGATGGCCGCCGCCGGGCTCGCAGACGGAAAGTACAGCCTCGGCCCGCAGCAGGTACAGGTCAAGGACGGTCAGGCCCGGTTGATCTCCGACGGTTCCCTGGCCGGTGGCACCGCCACGTTGCTGCAGGTGGTGCGGGGCACCGTGGCCGCCGGGGTACCGCTGGAACACGCCATTCTCTCGGCCACGAGCGTCCCGGCCACGCTGATCGGCCTGGCCGATGAGGTCGGTTCGCTGCATCACGGCTTCGCCGCCAACCTGTTGCTGCTCGACGAGCACCTGAACCTGCAGCAGGTGTTCCGCCAGGGCGAGCTGCTCCCCACCCCGGTCACGGCCTAGTACTGCCGGTACGCAAAATCCCCCGCACCTCCCGAAAACTTCGGGTGGTGCGGGGGATTTTTTGCCCTGCGAGTACTAGATATGCCAGTTGCCAGCGATCGGACCGGCCTCGAGCCACGCGGAAAAACCCGTGTAGTCGCGGTAGTCCATGGCCAGCAGCAACTCCTGCCCGTCACGGGTCAGTTGCACGACGATGAATCCGGGCGGTAGTTGCCCGACCTCCTGGTCGTTGGGCTGTCGCCAGCCGGAAATATCCAGCCCGCGGCGTTCGAGCATAAATCTCGGCTGCGGGGAGATCGAGAAAAACCGCAGCAGATCCACATGCGCCCTGCCATAACGGCCGATGACCAACATCCAACGCCCCTTGGGCGTTTTGATGGAGGCATCGAAGGTGCCCAGGGTGCGTCGCAGTTGATAGCGACGCACCGCCATGGCACCAAAGAACGCGACGATGCCGGCGCAAACCAGCAGCGCGATGAGAACTGGTGCGGTGATCTCGATCAATGCCGGGCCTACGCTGCGTTAGCAACCACAGCGTTGTCGGCCACGATCACCACGCGATCCGAATCGACGGAGATGAAACCGCCGTCGATCTGCACGGTGAAACGGGACTCGGACACCGGGTCGATCTCCAGGTCCCCAGCGGCGAGCACGGACAGGGTCGGAATGTGACCGGGCAGAATACCGATCTCTCCGTCCACCGAACGTGCCTTGACCAGTTTCGCGTCGCCGGCCCACACGAAGTGGTCGGCGGCCACGATTTCGACCTTCAGCTCGGCCATGCTACTAGCTAGCCTTCTGGATGTCGGCCCACTGACGCTCGACGTCGTCTAGGCCACCGACGTTGAAGAACGCCTGTTCTGCGATGTGGTCCAGGTCGCCGTTGCAGATGGCCTCGAAGCCTTCGATGGTGTCCTTCAGGGCCACGGTGGAGCCCTCGACGCCGGTGAACTGCTTCGCGGTGTAGGTGTTCTGCGAAAGGAACTGCTGGATGCGACGGGCGCGAGCCACGACGATCTTGTCCTCTTCGGAGAGCTCGTCCACACCGAGGATCGCGATGATGTCCTGCAGTTCCTTGTTCTTCTGCAGGATCTGCTTCACGCGGGTGGCCACGTCGTAGTGGTGCTGACCGATGTACTGCGGATCGAGGATACGCGAGGTGGAGGTCAGCGGGTCGATCGCCGGATAAAGACCACGCGAAGCGATCTCACGGGAGAGCTCGGTGGTTGCATCCAGGTGGGCGAAGGTGGTCGCCGGTGCCGGGTCGGTGTAGTCATCGGCCGGGACGTAGATCGCCTGCATCGAGGTGATCGAGTGACCCTTGGTCGAGGTGATGCGCTCCTGGAGCAGACCCATCTCATCGGCAAGGTTCGGCTGGTAACCCACGGCCGAAGGCATGCGACCGAGCAGGGTCGACACCTCGGAACCGGCCTGGGTGAAGCGGAAGATGTTGTCGATGAACAGCAGCACGTCCTGGTTCTGCACATCGCGGAAGTACTCCGCCATGGTCAGTGCCGAGAGTGCCACGCGCAGACGAGTTCCTGGCGGCTCATCCATCTGGCCGAATACGAGGGCGGTGTCCTTGAGCACGCCGGCCTCATCCATTTCCACCCAGAGGTCGTTACCCTCACGGGTACGCTCACCCACACCGGCGAATACCGAGGTACCACCGAAGTTGCGAGCCACACGGGTGATCATTTCCTGGATCAGCACGGTCTTGCCCACGCCGGCGCCGCCGAACAGGCCGATCTTGCCACCCTGAATGTACGGGGTCAGCAGGTCGATCGACTTGATGCCGGTCTCCAGCATCTGGGTCGAGCCCTCGAGGTCCGAGAACTTCGGGGCCTGACGGTGGATCGGCCAGCGCTCGGACACCTGGATCTCCGAGTTGTCAACGTCCAGGGCGTCGCCCAGCACGTTGAAGATGTGGCCCTTGACTCCGTCGCCAACCGGGACGGAGATCGAGGCGCCGGTGTCCTTCACCACGGTGCCGCGGACCAGGCCGTCGGTGGCCTGCAGCGACACGGCGCGCACCAGGTTGTCACCCAGGTGCTGGCTGGTCTCGAAGGTGATCTTCTTGGTTTCGCCGTTGAGGGTTAGCTCAGCGGTCAGTGCGTTGTAGATTGCAGGCAGTGCATCGGCTGGGAACTCGACGTCCACGACCGGGCCAATCACGCGGGCAATACGACCGGTGGCCCCTGCGGTAACCTGCTCGTTGAGTTGGGCAGTCATCTTTCTCACTTCTATCTCTGGTAGGAACGCTCGGAAATTAGCTGCTCAGCGCGTCGGCGCCGGCCACAATTTCGGAGAGCTCCTGGGTGATTTCAGCCTGACGGGCGTTGTTACGCAGTCGCGTGTACTTCTTGATCAGTTCACCCGCGTTGTCACCGGCGGCCTTCATCGCGCGCTGGCGTGCTGCCAGTTCGGATGCGGCGGCCTGCAGCTGGCAGTTGAACAGTCGCGAATCGATGTAGCGCGGCAGCAGTGCATCGAGCACATCCTCCGGCGTCGGCTCGAATTCGTACAGCGGAAGCAGCTCGTCGGTCGGGGTCTCGGACTCGTCCTCGACAACCTCCAACGGCAACAGACGGATTACCGTCGGTTCCTGCGTGACCATCGACTTGAACTGGGTGTAGACGACGTGGATCTCGTCCACGCCACCCTGCTCGTAATCGTTAGCGAAGTCCTCAAGAAGGACCTCGCGCAGCTCACGTGCGGTTTCAAATTGCGGGGCGTCAGTCCCCCCGGTCCACACCCGTGCGTACTCGCGCGAGCGGAAGTCAAAGTAAGCCTGTGCCTTGCGGCCGACCAGATAGGTCTTGACTTCCTTGCCCTCCTCATGCAGGAGTTCGACGAGGTGCTCTGCCTGCTTCAGAACGCTGGCGGAGTAGGACCCGGCGAGTCCACGGTCGGAGGTCATCACCAACACCGCGGCACGGCGCACAGTGGCCGGCTCGGTGGTCAGTGGGTGGTCAACCTCGGCCTGGGACGCGACGGCGGTAACTGCACGGGTAATCGCATTGGCGTACGGCAACGAGGCCGCAACACGGCTACGTGCCTTGCCGATGCGGGATGTAGCGATCAGTTCCATCGCCTTGAAGATCTTGCGCATCGACGAGGTCGAGGCAATCTTCTGGCGGTAGACCCGGATCTGGGCTCCCATGTATGTCCTTTCCTTATTCCCTACGCGATGTGGCGCTGCGGCCCGTTGCCGGGCCGCAGCCCACTAGCGTGAAGGAAAATGTCAGCGCTTCTGCTTGACGATCTGTTCCTGGTCGACTGCCTCGGCATCCAGAGCGTCGTGCTCCTCGTGCCCGGCGGCCACCAGCTGGCTGTCGCCGTCGCCGAAGAAGCCAGCCTTGAAGTCGGCCACGGCCGTCTTCAGAGCTTCGACGGTCTCGTCTTCCAGCTTGCCGGTTTCGGCGAGGACGGTCAGTACCTGGGTGCGGTGACGCAGGTAGTCCAGGAACTCGGACTCGAAGCGGCGCACATCCTCCACCGGAACGTCGTCCAGGTGACCGTTGGTACCGGCCCACACGGAGACAACCTGGTCTTCAACCGGGTACGGGGTGTACTGGCCCTGCTTGAGCAGTTCCATCAGACGGGCACCACGGGTCAGCTGCTGCTTCGAGGCGGCATCCAGGTCCGAGGCGAACATCGCGAAGGCCTGCATATCGCGGTACTGAGCCAGTTCCAGCTTTAGCGTACCGGAGACCTTCTTCATGGCCTTGACCTGAGCGGCACCACCCACGCGGGACACCGAAATACCCACGTCGACGGCCGGACGCTGGTTAGCGTTGAACAGGTCCGACTGCAGGAAGATCTGGCCGTCGGTGATCGAGATGACGTTGGTCGGGATGTAAGCCGACACGTCGTTGGCCTTGGTTTCGATGATCGGCAGACCGGTCATCGAACCGGCGCCCAGCTCGTCGGAGAGCTTGGCGCAACGCTCCAGCAGACGGGAGTGCAGGTAGAACACGTCGCCCGGGTAGGCTTCGCGTCCCGGCGGACGACGCAGCAACAGCGACACGGCGCGGTAGGCTTCGGCCTGCTTGGACAGGTCATCAAAGATGATCAGAACGTGCTTGCCACCGTACATCCAGTGCTGGCCGATGGCCGAGCCTGCGTAGGGTGCCAGGTACTTGAAGCCGGCCGGGTCGGATGCCGGGGAAGCCACGATGGTGGTGTACTCCAGCGCGCCCTGCTCCTCGAGGGTCTGACGCACGGCGGCGATTGTCGAAGCCTTCTGACCAACGGCCACGTACACGCAGCGCACCTGCTTGTTCACATCACCCGAGGCCCAGTTGGCCTTCTGGTTCAGGATGGCGTCGACGGCGATTGCGGTCTTACCGGTCTGACGGTCACCAATGATCAGCTGACGCTGGCCACGGCCGATCGGGATCATGGCGTCGATGGCCTTGATACCGGTCTGCAGCGGCTCGTGCACGCTCTTACGCTGGGTCACGCCCGGAGCTTGCAGCTCCAGTGCGCGGCGGCTTTCGGCCTCGATCGGGCCCAGGTTATCCAGTGGCTCGCCCAGCGGGTCGACCACGCGGCCGAGGTAGCCATCGCCAACCGGAACCGAGAGGATCTCGCCGGTGCGCTCTACCTTCTGGCCTTCTTCGATCCCGGTGAAGTCACCGAGGACCACGACACCGATTTCACGGGTGTCCAGGTTCTGGGCCAAGCCCAGGGTGCCGTCTTCGAAGCGAAGCAGCTCGTTTGCCATAACGGAGGGAAGACCCTCCACCTTTGCAATACCGTCGCTTGCCGTGATGACGCGTCCCACTTCGGTACGCTCTGCCTTGCCCGGTTCGTAGGACGCTGCGAACTCGTTTAGGGCATTACGGACATCGTCGGCGTTGATGGTCAAGTCGGCCATCTGCAGTCCCTGCTCTCCTAAATTGTGATCCGCTCACGGCGGATCGAATGTGAATGAAGTCTGTGGTGGTCCCGGCGCGGCCAGGACTTCGGAATCGAAGTCCTAGCCGGCCAGGGCGCGGCGCACCTCGGCCACGCGAGCGGCCACGGAAGCGTCGACAACCTCGTCGCCAACCTTAATGACCAGACCGCCTACGAGCTTGGGATCAACGGTTGCGTTGATCTTCAGCTCGCGGGAGTAGAGCTTGTTCAGCCCGGCACCCAGACGCTCAAGCTGAGCGTCGGAGAGCTTCACGCTACTGGCCACCTCGGCGATCCAGCGCTGCTGGCGCTTAGCGACCAGCTGCACGAAACGCTCCACCAGGTTCAGCGGCTTCATCCCGCGAGGGTTGGCCACCGCCTGGCCGATGAGCAGCTGCGCACCGCGCGTGGCGCCCGGCACAAGCTTCAGTGCCAGTTCCGTCTTGGCCTGGGCCGGAGCCTGTGCATCGTCCAACGCACGCTGCAGTTCGTGGCTTGCACGCACTACCTCGATGAAGGAGAACAGGTCCTGTTCCAGCTGAGCCAACGATGATGCGCCGTCGGTCTGCTCGGCCACCGCGGCAACCGAAGTCACCGCCAGCGTCTCCAGCGCATCGCTAATGTCGCGTTCCGAGCTCCAGCGGGTGGAAGCCAACTGTGCGACGGTGTCCTCGGCATCGGCCGAGACCTTGCCGCGCAGCAACTGCGCCAACAGCGCAGCCTTCTCGTCGGCTTCACGGGCCGGATCAGTCAATGCGCGGCGTAGACCGGCGTTTGCATCCAGTACTTCCAGGACCGCGAACAGTTCCTTCGGCAACTCCAGAGATGCGGTGGCCAACTTGGGTTCAATGAACTCCAAGGCCCTTGCCAATGACTCGCTCGTTACACTTGCCATTAGTTCGATGCACCTGCGTTCTGCTGGGCTTCCAAATCGTTCAGGAACTTGTCAACCACGCGCTGGGCACGGGCGTCGTCCTGCAGAGCTTCGTCAACAATCTTGCTAGCCAATTCGGTGGCCAAGGTGCCAACATCGCTACGCAACGACGCCAGTGCGGCGGAGCGCTCGGCGTCGATCTGGCGGTGAGCCTGCTCGGTGATACGAGCTGCCTCGTCGCCTGCCTTGGTCTTCAGATCGGCAAGGATCTGTGCACCTTCGCTACGTGCTTCCTCACGAATGCGGTTAGCCTCGGTGCGTGCTTCCAGAAGCTGAGCCTTGTACTGAGCCAAGGTCTCCTCTGCTTCCTTCTGTGCAGCCTCAGCCTTCTCCAAACCGCCTTCGATCGCGGTGACGCGATCTTCGTAGGACTGCTCGAACTTCGGAGCAATCACCTTGACGACGATGAAGAGCAGCAACGCGAAGCCTACGCCCGTGACGAGAATTTCCCACGGGTTCGGCAACAACGGGTTAACTGATTCGCCCGCAGCGAGGATGAAGTCAGTGCTATTCATTCTCACTATTCCTTATCTACTAGTTTTCGCTTGATGTATGGGCCTCGCGATAGTGGCGAGGCCACTACAAACTCGCGAAAAGACTAGGCGCCGATGACGAAGGCGAAAACCAGGCCCAGGATGGCCAGTGCTTCGGCCAGTGCGAAGCCGAGCATGGCGATCGGCTGCAGGATGCGCTGTGCTTCCGGCTGACGAGCCACGCCGTTGATGTAAGCGGCGAAGATCAGGCCCACGCCGATTGCCGAACCGATAGCAGCCAGGCCGTAGCCGATCATGTTCAAGGAGCCGTGCAACATGTGATTATGTTCCTTTCAAGATACCGATGGTCTCGGTAGGTTGTGAGGTATTCCCTTTGGTGGCCAAGGGGAAATTCTTTGAATGGTCGAAGAAGAGTTGGCCTCTAGTGGGCGTCGGCTTCAATCGCGCCCTGGATGTAGATCGCGGTCAGCAGGGCGAAAACAAATGCCTGCAGCACCATGATCAAAAGTTCCAGGAAGTACATGGCGACCGAACCGACGATGACCAGAACACCCAAGCCGTTCATGGCAAGGTTTTCCTGCATCACAATCAGGTAACGCGCGCCTGCGGCGGCGAGCATCACGATCATGTGGCCGGCCAGCATCGTTGCCATCAAACGCAGCGAGTGCGTCAGCGGGCGAACGATGAAGTTGGAAATGAACTCCAGCGGAATCATCAACGGCATGATCCAGCCCGGGACGCCCGAAGGCATCACCATGAGCTTGAAGAACTTGATGCCGTGGTTCTTCAGACCCACAGCGATCCAGGTGCCGTAAATGATGATGGCCATCGCGTATGCAGAACCGGCGTGTGAGAACGACGGCAGCTGCAGGAACGGGATCGCCCCGAAGAGGTTGTTCAGCAGGATGAAGAAGAAGGTGGCGAACAGCAGTGGAATCCACGGGCGGAAGTTCTTCTCACCGATAATGTCTCGACCGATGCCATTACGCACGAAGGCGTAGCCGGACTCGGCGAGGAACTGCATCTTGCCTGGAACCAGCTTCGGGTTCTTGATGGCCGCGGTGAAGAACCAGGTGATCAACACGATCGACAGCACGATCATGAGCATCTGCTTGCCGAAACCGGTGCCGTACTCCGCCATCCACGGGAAGAGATCCGGAAGGTGGGTGTCGGACACGGTCGGCGGAATGAATCCGCCTTCTTCTGAGGCCATTGGGAGCGCAAACGCGATCAACGCGCTGTCCTCTCTGCAGTAACGGTCACGGGCAAAAGGCGGTGACTGGCGGTAACTGCCCCTCACCGTGTGAAGTAAAGATCATTCGGGCATCAGCGCGTCAGCACAGGGTATCGACGCTGATGAGACACCGGCCGGCGGCTGGTATCCCACGCCGTCGAACCCGCCGGTCATCCGCAGTGGCGGAGGACCGGAAATGACCCAACGTAAGCCTATCAAACTCACAGCTTCGCTAATGACATAATCCGTCGACGAAGCACTAGTCCTCGTGGTAAATCGCCAAGCGGGTTTTCATGAAGGCGCGGATCTCTCCGGCCTGCCAGGCCACCAAGCTAATGGCGGCACCCAGCACGAAGCCCTGACGATCGACCCATCCGGGCAAACCCAGGTTAAGTAACACGAAGGCCAGACCGAAAACCTTGAGCACGAAGACCGCCAAAAACGCGGGCATAGCCCACGAACGACGGATGCGCCCAGCGATCTCGGCCACCAGAATTCCCAGCGCAAAGAACCCGACGACGACCCCGGCCGCCAGCGCCCCACTCAGTGCATACTGAAGGTCCGCCACCAGCCAAGAAATCAGGAAAAAGCCGGCGGTGGCAACACTTGCATAGACCAGTGAGGTGCCGAGAATCGGGAGCCATATGGATTCGGGGGCGCTCGCGGCGGTCAAGCGGTTGGAATTGGCTTTCACTAATTCACCCTCGCCTTTATGCCTCGACCGCCCGGTGCTAGGAACCATGCGGAGTTGATGATCGACTTCCCCAGCGCACCGCATACGGGTGTACACAATGAACTAGGTATCACTTGAATTCTACACGAGATAGAAACCACTTGCAGACGTGCGACTACCCCGCACGCCCGGTGCGTTTATCGCGAAGTTGCAGCGCGCGGCGACGCACCAACGGCCACCAGGTTAAAAGGCCGACGCCAAGACCCAAAAGCAGGCATAGCGGGATCAAAAGGGTCAGTGGAATGAAGGCCACGAGCACCACGGTGAGCGCCACAAAAATCGCCCATAAGTAGAGCAACAACACGCTTTTACGCACCGAGTGCCCTTGCGCGAGCATCTTGTGGTGGATGTGCTTCGAATCGGGAGCAAAAGGCGAGCGCCGCTTGCTCAACCGGCGGATTACCGACAGTCCCAGGTCCAGCACCGGGAGGAAGACGATCACCGCCGGCAGCACGATGGGCATATAGGCTGGCACATTGCGGAATCGGTACGCCTCGATGCCCTGCACATCGCCGGTCACGGCAATGGTCGCCACCGAGAGCACCAGGCCGATGCCCAGCACCCCGGACTCCCCCATGAAAATGTTCGCCGGGTTGAAGTTATGCGGCAAGAACCCAAGGCATGCTCCGAGCAGCAGCGCACAGATCAGCGCCGAAAAGTTTGCGTAATCTTCGGCGTTGACGTGCGTGGCCAGCACATAGGAGTAGAGGAAGAACGTCGCGGCGCCAATGGCCGCCAGCCCGGCGGCAAGCCCGTCCAGACCGTCGGAAAAATTCACCGCGTTCATGGTCATCACAATCAGCAAAATCGTGATGCTGGCCTGCACCCAAAACTGTTCGATCTGCCACGAGCCCACCGGCAGCGCTTGGATGACAATGCCGTGGGCGACGACGATTCCGGCGATCGCGATCTGCCCGCCGAGCTTGATCCACCATTTCAGGTCCATCAGGTCATCGGCCAGGCCCAAAATACACACGGCCACGAGCGCTAGGCCGACGCCGCGGATGGCATCGGTGGACTCGTAGACGGCGGAGAAAAACCTCAGGTAACTAGCCAGCCACAGCCCGGCACCGAGCGCCGCGATAATGCCCAGGCCGCCGAATTTCACGATCGGTGCGGTATGCACGTCACGATCGCGCAGCTGTTGGCCCGCGGTAAACCGTTCGCCCACCGACCTGACCACCGGGGTCAGCAAGTAGCTGACCGCGAAACTAAAGGCGATCAGCAGGACATAGAGTCTCATGCGCCGGCGGTTTCGGGCTCTTCGCCAAGGTCTAGCAGGTCGGGCACGACCTCGCGTAACTGCTCGATGCTCAACGCTCCGGCGCGCACCAGACGCAGCCGCTCACCGGTGGCGTCGACGATGCTCGACGGTGCCGCATCCGGATGCAAACCACGCGCTCCCCCGTCGAGATAGACATCCACACTGTCACCGAGCTGTTCGCGGGCTTCGTCGACGGTGGTCGCCGCCGGCTGACCGGAACGATTCGCCGAGGAGACCGCCAACGGACCGGTGTGGCGCAGAAGCTCCAGCGCCACCGCATCGTCGGGCACACGCAGCGCCACGGTGCCCTTGGTCTCCCCCAGGTCCCAGGTCAGCGAGGGCTGGGCATGCAAAATCAGGGTCAGTGCCCCGGGCCAAAACTTGTCGGCCAGCGCACGGGCCGCATCGGGAATGTCGCGGGCCAAGCCGTCCATGGTGGCGCTTTGCGAAATGAGCACCGGCGGTGGCATGGTGCGTGAACGGCCCTTGGCCGCCAGCAGCATCGCGACGGCCTGCGGACTGAAGGCGTCGGCACCGATGCCGTAGACGGTGTCGGTGGGCAACACGATGCACCGCTTCTCGGCGAGGGCGTCACGCGCGGCGGCCAAGGAGGCCTCGCGCCCGGATTCTTCGCTGACATCAAATCGAGTACTCACGTTGCTTATTCTTTCATGCGCTACTCGGGCTTGCGGCCACTGGTGGCCCGTGCCCGCTGGGTTAAATCTTCATGGCCACGCACCGCGGTGAAACCGGCCTGCCGCAACATCTCGGCGGCGCTGTGCTGCTGCACCTCGGCGTGTTCCATCACAAACAGTCCCCCGGGCCGCAGCAGACGCAGCGCCTGCGCGGTGATGGCCCGGGGAATCTGCAGTCCGTCCTCGCCCAACCCGTAGAGAGCCATCTGCGGGTCGTGCAAATACACCTCGACCTCGCGCGGCACCGCTCCGGGCGGAATATAGGGCGGGTTACTGATCACCAGATCCATGCCGCCCTCCAGCTCTGCCGGCAGCTGCGTGGCATCGGTGTGCAACACCTGCACCCCGTGCGGCTCGCAATTTTGCCGGGTGTAGGAGATCGCCTCGTCGGAGAGCTCCACCGCCCACACCTGCGCGGCGGGAAGCTCGCTGGCCAGCGCCGCGGCGATGGCCCCGGACCCGGAGCACAGATCGATGCAGCGCGGTGCGCTCAGCCCGGCCCGACTCAGGAAATCCAATCCCACCTGCACCACGGTTTCGGTCTCCGGGCGCGGAATGAACACGCCCGGGCCCACCGCCAGCTCCAGATAGCGGAAGGCGGCGCGCCCGGTCAGGTGCTGCAGCGGGATCCGTTCGGCGCGGCGACACACCAACTGCTCGAAGAGTTCGACGTCGGCATCCGGCAACTGGGTGCCGTGCAGGGCCGCAAGTTCCAGCTCGGAGAGTTCCATGCGCGTGGCGAAGCAGAGCAGGATGCGGGCGTCGGCGGCGGGGCTGGGCACCCCGGCCGCCGCCAGCGTGGCGCTGGCCGCGCGGCGCAAGGCCGCGATCGATCGGTCCATGCCGTTCTTAGTGCTGCTCGCCGAGGGCCGCGAGGCGCTCTTCCTCGTCCATGGCGATGCACGAGTCGATCACCGGCTGCAGTTCACCGTTCATCACCGCATCCAAGTTATAGGCCTTGTAGCCGGTGCGGTGATCGGCGATGCGGTTCTCCGGGAAGTTGTAGGTGCGGATGCGCTCGGAGCGGTCCATGGTGCGGATCTGGCTGGCACGCTGGGCCGAGTTCTCCGCATCCACCTGCTCCTGCTGGTAGGCCAGCAGGCGCGAACGCAGCACGCGCATGGCGGCTTCACGGTTCTGGATCTGCGACTTCTCGTTCTGCATCGCCACCACAATGCCGGTGGGCAAGTGGGTGATGCGCACCGCCGAGTCGGTGGTGTTCACCGACTGGCCGCCGGGGCCCGAGGAACGGTACACGTCGATCTTCAAATCGTTCTGGTGGATCTCGATTTCCTCGGGCTCATCCACCTCGGGCAGCACCAGCACGCCGGCGGCCGAGGTGTGAATGCGTCCCTGGGATTCGGTCACCGGCACGCGCTGCACACGGTGCACGCCACCTTCGAACTTCAGCTGGGCGTATACGCCTTCGGCCGGGTCGTTCGAGGAGCCCTTGATGGCCACCTGAGCGTCCTTGTAACCGCCGAGATCGGACTCGTTGTAGGAGATCATTTCGACCTTCCAGCCCTTGGTTTCGGCAAAGCGCGTGTACATGCGCAGCAGGTCCGCGGCGAACAGCGCCGCCTCGTCACCGCCTTCGCCGCCCTTGACCTCGAGGATCACGTTGCGGCCGTCGTTTTCGTCGCGCGGAATCAGCAGGCGGCGCAGGCGCTCCTCGAGCTGCGGCAGGGCCGCGGTCAGGGTTTCGACCTCCTCGGCAAAGTCCGGGTCTTCGTCGGCCATTTCGCGGGCCGCTTCGAGGTCCTCGGAACTCTGCTTCCACCGGTTGTAGGCGTCGACAATGCCGTTGAGCTGTGCGGAGCGGCGCCCGAGCTTGCGCGCCAGCGCCTGGTCGGCGTACACCGCGGGGTCGGAGAGCTGCTGCTGGATGCTGGCGTGCTCCTCGAGCAAGGGCTTGACGGATTCGAACATGGTGGAGGTCTTCCTTCGATATGTGCGCGAACGCGCGCAATAGTCGCGCGCTTAATAAAGTCTAGTTCCAACCGCTGATTGCGCGTCGAAGGCGCCCGGTTCCTGGCTGGGTCTGTGCCCATCTCAGGTACCGGGCGCCGTCGCGCATCGGGTTGCTAGTCCTTGGCCGGAGTGGTCTTATTCACCAGCATCAGGAACTCGGCATTGGATTCGGTTTCGCGAATCTTGCCGGTCAGGATTTCCAGGGCCTGCTGCGGATCCAGCCCGGAGAGCATGCGACGCAGACGCCACATGATGCGCACCTCGTCGGCGCTCATCAGCTGCTCTTCACGGCGGGTCGAGGACTCGTTGACGTCCACGGCCGGGAAGATACGCTTGTCGGCCAGCTTGCGGCTCAGGCGCAGCTCCATGTTGCCGGTGCCCTTGAACTCCTCGAAGATCACCTCGTCCATCTTCGAACCGGTCTCCACCAGGGCGGTGGCCAGAATGGTCAGCGAGCCACCGTTTTCGATGTTGCGGGCGGCACCGAAGAAGCGCTTCGGCGGGTACAGCGCGGCCGAGTCCACACCACCGGAGAGGATGCGGCCCGAGGCCGGGGCGGCCAGGTTGTAGGCGCGGCCCAGACGGGTCATCGAATCCAGCAGCACCACAACGTCCATGCCCATTTCCACCAGGCGCTTGGCGCGTTCGATGGCCAGTTCGGCCACCGTGGTGTGATCATCGGCCGGGCGGTCGAAGGTCGAGGCGATAACCTCACCCTTGACGGTGCGCTGCATATCGGTGACTTCCTCGGGACGTTCGTCCACGAGCACCATCATCAGGTGCACTTCCGGGTTGTTGGTGGTGATGGCCTGCGCAATGGACTGCAGGATCTGGGTCTTACCGGCCTTCGGCGGGGAGACGATCAGGCCACGCTGGCCCTTACCGATCGGGGCCACCAGGTCGATCACGCGTGGGCCGACCTTCTTCGGGTCGGTCTCCAGGCGCAGACGCTCCTGCGGGTAGAGCGGCACGAGCTTGTTGAACTCGACGCGCTCCTTGTTGTCCTCCGGGGTCTTCCCGTTGACGCTGGTCAGCTGCACCAGTGCGTTGAACTTCTGACGCGGGTTCGGGGTTTCACCCTCGCGCGGGGCACGTACGGCACCGACGATGGCATCGCCCTTGCGCAGGTTGTACTTCTTGACCTGGCCCAGGGTGACGTAGATGTCGTTCTGGCCGGGCAGGTAGCCGGAGGTCCGCACGAAGGCGTAGTTCTCCAGCACATCCAAAATACCGGCGACCGGCAGCAGCACGTCGTTCTCGTTCAGCTGCGGCTCGTCGTTGTCCTCACGACGGTTGCGGCGGTTGCGGTTACGGTCGTTGCGATCATTGCGGTCGTTACGATCGTTGCGGTCGCGGTTGCGCTCACGGCGGTTGCGGTTACGGTCGTTACGATCCCCGCGGTCATTACGATCGTTGCGCTCATTACGCTCGCCACGATCCTCGCGGTCCCCGCGCTCTGTGCGGTCGCCACGCTCGCTGCGCTCGTTACGGTCGCCACGCTCGTTGCGGTCATTACGATCACCGCGGTCGTTGCGGTCACCACGCTCGTTGCGCTCGGAGCGGTCGCTACGCTCCTCGGTGTCCTGCTTGTCCTCACCGGCGTCCGCACGGTTGGACTCGGAACGCTCACGACGGTTGTTGCGTTCACGGCGGTTGCCGCGCTCGCGACGCTCGCTGCGCTCCTCGCCCTGAGTTTCGTTGTTGCCGCGCTCTGCGGAACCCTCCGCCTCGTTCTGCGCGGCGGTTTCTGCTTCGGCCTTCTTGCCGCGGCCGCCGCTGCGGCGTGCCTTTGCGGTGGACTTGGCCTCTTCCTCGGTCGGCTGTTCGGCCGGTGCCTCGGTCGCGGCCGGTGCCTCGGCGGCGACCTTGCCCGAATCGGTGGCGCGACGCGAACCGCGGCGGGCGCGGGCCGGAGCCTTGGTTCCGCCCTGCTCGGCCGGGGCCTCGGCGGCAGCGGCCGCGACGGACTCGGCGGGCTGCTCGGCCTTCGAGGCGCGGCTGCGGCTGGACTTGCGCTTTGGTTCGGCCGGAGCTTCCGCGTTATCGGCCTCGGTCTTCGGTGCGGACTTGGCGGACGCCTTCGCGCCGGCCTTCGAGTCCTTGGCGACGGCCTCCCCGCGCTGATGTGCGCTAATGGTGGCGACCAGGTCGGCCTTGCGCATGCGCGAACCGCCGGTAATGCCAAGCTGGGAGGCGAGCTGCTGCAACTGAGTCATCTTCAAAGATGCCAGTCCGGAGCCCTTGGGGGTTGAAGTCTTGTTGTCCACGCCTTCGACGAGGCTCGTGGTTTCGGTCACGAATGTTCCTTCTGACTCGTTTCGATGAACCGGTGATCCGGTTCTTGTGCCGTTAAACGGTGGCCACCGGCCGGCAGATGTCCGACGCGACGACCCGCACGTACCGCCATTGAGACGAGCATGGCGGCACTGGGATGTGAAAGATTCGACAACTCGATGGCACGAGGCTGTGCACTAATAAGGGATGTCGAGATGCTGCGCGCCAGGGGAAACATCCGAAAGGCTGTACGAGCGCTGCGTGAACTTCCCACGCATAATCGCTTGCCTTGGCGCGAACCGACGAAAACCATCAACGGTCGCTGGAACCTGAGTCCTTCGGACTGCTCGAAGCGCTACAGCACCTCTACTGTAACACCGTTGCGCGCCAGTGCGGGAATTTCTATGCGCCAACTTACCGGGTTCCCCGAGGCTTCGAGCTGTTCGGCGTAGCCCTCGATGAGCTGCTGGGCGCGATCTTCGTCGGCCTCGGTCGACACCAACGTCAGCACGGTCGGTCCGGCACCGGAGACCACCGCCGCCAATCCGGCCTCGCGCAGACGTCGAATCAGTTCGGCCGATTCGGGCATCGCCTCGGCCCGGTAATCCTGGTGCAGGTAGTCCCGGGTACCGGCCAACAGGTGCTGCGGGGCGTGGCCGATGGCATGCACAAGCAGGCCGGTGGCGGCCGAATTTGCCGCGGCACGAGAGTGATCGATCTGTTCGGGCAGCACCGAACGCGCCGCATGGGTCGAAAGCCCCGTGGAGGGAATGGCTAGCACCGCACGCACCGCCGAGTGCACCGGCAGCGGCACGGCGGAAAATTCTCCGTCGTCGAGGCTGGCGGAAATGCTCAGGCCACCGAACACCGCCGGGGCCACGTTATCCGGGTGCCCCTCCCAGGCGGCCGCGGCCTGGAACACCGCCTGCGCTCCCCCGCGCAGGGCCGGTGGCAGCAGCGCGTCGGCCGCGGCATAGGCCGCGACGATCGCGGCGGCCGAGGACCCCATCCCGCGAGCATGCGGAATGTTGTTGGTGGCCTCAAGCCGCACGCCCACCGGCTCCACGCCACGTTCCGCCCAGTACTCGCGCATTTTGGCCACGATCAGGTGGCTTTCATCGCGCGGCAGACTCTCGGCGCCCTCACCGTGCACCACCACCTCGGTGTGCTCCGCGGTGCTGACCAGCAGTTCGTCGCGGTAATCCAAGGCCAGCCCGAAGGAATCGAAGCCCGGCCCAAGGTTGGCGCTGGTGGCCGGCGGGCAAATACGAAGGTGCTGGCCCAAAGCGATCGTGGCGCTCATAA
Source organism: Glutamicibacter endophyticus (assembly GCF_048457885.1). NCBI lineage: Bacteria > Bacillati > Actinomycetota > Actinomycetes > Micrococcales > Micrococcaceae > Glutamicibacter > Glutamicibacter endophyticus. Next base: position 1,331,775 of record NZ_CP174200.1, on the reverse strand, counting down.
GATGCAAGGCTCCTCGGCTGCGGGTGCGCTGGTGGGCGCACGGTGAAAAATGGGGATAAACGTTCGGCCGGGCCCGCGGGCCCGGCCGAATGGTCTTCGACGTGGGTTACAGACCCAGCGCCGCGGCGACCTCGACGACGTCGAAGGGCACCTTGGTCGGTTCAACCTCCGACCCATCAAGGTTCTTCAGGGCCCAGTTCGGGTCCTTCAGGCCGTGACCGGTGACGGTGATGACGATCTTCTTTCCGCTGGGCACATCCCCGGCGGCGTGGTGCTTGAGCAGTCCGGCAACACCGGCGGCGGAAGCCGGTTCGACGAACACGCCCTCCTTGGAGGACAGCCAGCGGTGTGCGGCGAGGATTTCCTCGTCGGTGACCGAGTCAATCAAGCCGCCGGACTCGTCACGCGCCGCCTCGGCCTGCTCCCAGCTGGCCGGGTTGCCGATGCGGATGGCGGTGGCGATCGTGTCGGGCTCGGTGATCGGGTGACCGGCCACGATCGGGGCGGCACCGGCAGCCTGGAAGCCCCACATCACCGGCGTCTTGGTGGCTACCGGGGCAAGTACCTCACCGGCCTGGTTGGTGTATTCGGAGGCGTACTCCTTATAACCCTTCCAGTAGGCGGTGATATTACCGGCGTTACCCACCGGCAGCAGGTGGTAGTCCGGGGCGTCGCCCAGGAAGTCCACGACCTCGAAGGAGCCGGTCTTCTGCCCCTCGATACGGGCCGGGTTCACCGAGTTAACCAGGAACACCGGGTAGTTTTCGCTGAGCTTGCGGGCCACCTCGAGGCAGTTATCGAAGTTGCCATCCACCTGCAAAATATCCGCGCCGTGCGCCACGGCCTGGGAGAGCTTGCCCATGGAGATCTTGCCGTCCGGCACCAACACCGCACACTTGAGCCCGGCCTGGGTGGCGTAGGCCGCGGCCGACGCCGAGGTGTTACCGGTGGAGGCACACACCACGGCCTTGGCCCCGGCGGCCACCGCCGCGGTCATCGCCATGGTCATCCCGCGGTCCTTGAAGGACCCGGTCGGGTTCATCCCCTCGACCTTCAGGTACACCTCGTTGCCGGTCAATTTCGACAGCGCCGGTGCGAACACCAACGGGGTGCCGCCCTCGCCGAGGGTGACGACCTGGGTGTTCTCGTCGACCGGCAGACGGTCGGCATATTCGCGGATTACGCCGCGCCACTGGTGAGCCATGCTAGTTTCCTTCAACTCGCAGAACGGACTGAACTTCTAAGACCGCGTCCAGCTCCTGCAGGGCAGCCACCGTGGACTGCAATGCCGCTTCGGAGGCCTCATGGGTGAGAATGCGTAGCTGAGCACCAGACTTCTCGGCGCTCACCTGCTGGTTCATGGCTTCGATCGAGATCTCGTGGCTGCCGAAGACGTCGGCGATACGCGCCAGCACACCCGGCTCGTCGGAGACCGAAAGGCCGATCCAGTAGCGGGTGGTGATCTGCGTGAAGTCCAGCATCGTGGCCGACTGCGCCTGCGAGGAGGCCGGCAGCGGGCCGCCGGAAACCACGCGGCGAGCCACGGCCACCACATCGCCCATCACGGCGCTGGCGGTCGGGGCGCCACCGGCACCGGCACCGTAGAACATCAGATCGCCGGCGTTTTCCGCCTCGACGAAGACCGCGTTGAAGGCCTCGTGCACGCTGGCCAGCGGGTGCGAACGCTTAATCAGGGCCGGGTAGACGCGCACCGAAATGCCGGCCTCGGACTTCTGCGCAATGGCCAGCAGCTTAATGACATAGCCGGCTGCGGCCGCGGCCGAAACGTCCTCCGCGGTGATCTCGGTGATGCCCTCGGTGTGCACCTGGTCGGAGGAGACGGTGGTGTGGAAGGCCAGCGAAGCCAAGATCGCAGCCTTCGCCGCCGCATCATGACCGCCGACGTCGGCCGTGGGATCGGCCTCGGCATAGCCCAGCGCCTGGGCCTGAGCGAGCACGTCGTCGAACTGGGCGCCGGTGGAATCCATCGCGTCGAGGATGAAGTTGGTGGTGCCGTTGACAATGCCCATCACCTTGGTGATCTGGTCGCCGGACAGCGAATCGGCGATGGGACGCAGAATCGGGATGGCCCCGGCCACCGCGGCCTCATAGCGCAGCTGCGCGTCGTTCTGTTCGGCCAGTTCGGCCAGGGCGGCGCCCTCGGCGGCGATCAACGCCTTGTTGCCGGTGACCACCGAGGCGCCGCGGCGCAGGGCGGCGGCGATGTAATCCCCGGCCGGCTGCAGGCCGCCGAGCAGCTCGATCACCACATCGGCGCGTTCGATCAGCCCATGGGCGTCGGTGGTCAGCAGCTCGGGCGGCAACTGGACATCGCGCGGGGCGCCGATATTGCGCACCGCCACGCCAATCAGTTCCAGGTTCGCGCCGGCGCGGGTGGCCAGCTCCTCGCGCTGCTCACGCAGGATCCGGGCCACCTGGGCACCGACGGTGCCGCAACCCAGCAAGGCAATTTTCAAGCTTTTTTCGCCGCTCATTTAACTCCCATGTCGCGGGCCAACAAATCGGATTCGGTCTCCCTGCGCACGATCAGACGTGCTTGCCCGTCGCGCACGGCCACCACCGGCGGACGGGTCAGGTAGTTGTAGTTGCTCGACAGCGCCCAACAGTAGGCGCCGGTCCCCGGCACGGCCAGCAGGTCGCCCGCGCTCACGTCGGCCGGCAGGTAGGCATCCTTCACGACTATGTCACCCGACTCGCAGTGCTTGCCAACTACGCGAGAAATAATCGGCTCCGCCTGCGTCATACGGGAGGCCAAAGCCACCGAATAATTCGCGTCGTACAGCACCGGTCGGGCGTTATCGCTCATGCCGCCGTCGACGGCCACATATCGCCGCGGATGCAGGCTTCCGGCCGCGTCCTCAACCTGCACATCCTTGCGCACCCCCACCTCATAGAGGGTGAAGGTCGACGGTCCGACGATCGCGCGCCCCGGCTCGATGGAGATCCGCGGGACGGCCAGCTCGAGCTCGGCGCTGCGCGCGGCCACCACGGCGGCCATCTGCTCGGCCAAGACGCTCGGCGTCGAGGGGGTATCCACCGCGGTATAGGCGATGCCGTAGCCGCCACCCAGATCCAGCTCGGGCAGCTGCACGCCATGGGTGTCACGCACCCAGCCCAGAACCCCGAGCATGGTGCGTGCGGCCATGGCGAAACCGTCGGCATCAAAAATCTGCGAACCGATGTGCGCGTGCAGGCCCAGCAGCTCGATCCACTCATGTTCCAGCGCAAAGTCGATGGCCGCATGCGCCGGAATGACCCCATCGGGCCCGGACAGGATCGATAGGCCGAACTTCTGGTCCTCATGGGCGGTGGCGATGGCCTCGTGGGTCGAGGCGTGCACCCCCGGGGTCAACCGCAGCATCACCTTGGCGCGCTGCTGAAGCCCGGTGGCCAGTCGGCCCACCCGTTCGAGCTCATCGAGGGAGTCGACGACGATGCGTCCGACGCCCATCTCAATGGCCCGCGTGATTTCCGCGGCCGACTTGTTGTTCCCGTGCAGCGACAGCAGCTCACCGGGCACCCCGGCGGCCTGCGCCACGGCCAACTCCCCGCCGGAACAGGTATCCAAACGCAGTCCCTCGGCCACCACCCAGCGGGCCACCTCCGTGCAGAGGAAGGCCTTGCCGGCGTAGTACACGTCGACCCCGCCGCAGAGGTCGGCGAAGGCCGCATCAAAGGCCGCCTTGAAATCCGCGGCGCGCGACCGGAAATCCTGCTCATCCATGACGAATAGCGGGGTGCCGAATTCGCGGGCCAACTCGCTGACCGGCAGGCCGGAGACGGCCAGCTCGCCACCGCTATCGCGCGCGACCGACGCGGCCCACGCCGCCTGACCCAGCTCGTTCGGGTCCTGCGGGTAGTCCAACCACTGCGGGGCTAATGCACTGCGCGCCATCGCTACATCTTCTCCGGGGCGCTCACACCCAGCAGGCCCAGCCCGTTGGCCAGTACCTGGCTGGTGGCGTCATTAAGCCACAGGCGGGTCGAGTGCTCGGCGGTGACCTGGGTATCCTCGCCCACCGGGGTGATGCGGGTGGCGGCGTACCAGGAGTGGTAGGCGGCGGCGACCTGCTCCAGGTAGCGGGCAATGCGGTGCGGTTCGCGCGATTCGGCGGCACCGGCAACCACCGAGGGCAGCTGACCGAGCACGGCCAACAGGTCATTCTCCGTGGCGTGGGTCAGCAAGCTGGCGTCGAACTCACCACGGGTCACGCCCTTGGCCTCGGCTTGCCGGGCGGCGGCCCGCGAGCGTGCATGTGCGTACTGCACGTAGTACACCGGGTTGTCGTTGCTGTTCTTCCTCAGCTGCTCCGGATCCAGCGCGATCGGCGAATCGGCCGGGTAGCGGGCCAACGAATAACGCAGCGCGTCGGCCCCGATCCACTCGATCAGGTCGCGCAGCTCGATGATGTTGCCCGCACGCTTGGACAGCTTCGCGCCGTTGACGCTGATCAGCTGGCCGATGAGCACCTCAATATTGTGCGACGGGTCATCGCCGGCGCAGGCGGCGATGGACTTCAGCCGGTTCACATATCCGTGGTGGTCGGCGCCCAGCAGGTAAATCTTCTGCTCGAAACCGCGGTCCTTCTTGGACAGGTAGTAGGCGGCGTCGGCGGCGAAGTAGGTCGGCTCCCCGTTGGCACGGATCATCACGCGATCCTTGTCGTCACCGAAATCGGTGGTGCGCAGCCACACGGCGCCGGCGTCGTCGAACACATGGCCCTGTTCACGCAGGCGCGCCACCGCGTCGTTGACCGCCCCGGCATTGTGCAAGGTGGCCTCGGAGAAGTACACGTCGAAGCTCACCCCGAAGTCGGCCAGGGTCCGCTTAATGTCCGCCATCTGCGCGGCATAGGCCAGCTCGCGGATCTGCGGCAGCGCGGTTTGAAGCGGCTCGTCCTTCAGCTGCGGGGCCTGCTCGAGGACGATATCGGCCAGTTCCTGGATGTACTCGCCCGGGTAGCCGCCCTCGGGCACCGGCAGCGAATGCATTCGGTTGTACACGCTGGTGGCAAACACGTTCATCTGGTTGCCGGCGTCGTTGATGTAATACTCGCTGGTCACGTCGGCGCCCGAGGCACGCAGCACGCGGGCGATCGCATCGCCCAGCGCGGCCCACCGGGTGTGCCCGATATGCAGCGGTCCGGTGGGGTTCGCCGAGACGAACTCCATGTTGATGATCTGGCCGTTCAGCGACTGGTTATGACCGTAGGTGCTACCGGCCTCGACGATGGTGCGCGCCAGCTCGCCGGCGGCGGCGGCGTCGAGGGTGATGTTCAAGAAGCCCGGGCCGGCGATGTCCACGGAGCTCACCCCGGGGACCTGGCTCAGCCGGGCGGAGAGCAACTGAGCGAAGTCGCGCGGCGCCATGCCGGCCTTTTTGCCCAGCTGCAGGGCGATGTTGGTGGCCCAGTCCCCGTGCTCGCGACTTTTCGGTCGCTCCACCCGCACGGTGTCGGGAAGGTCGACGGTGATCTCACCGGCGGCGACGGCCTCGGTAAGGCATGCGGATATGGCTGTGGAGAGTTCTTCTGGAGTCACCGTTCAAGAATACCGAATGGTAGGGGTTATTCGACCACTTCATGACGTCAATCCGCTCACGTCAACGGCGGCGCCACGCAGCCCTCCGACCCGATTGTGCCAACCGCCCCACCAGCTGATAAGCTCATATCCGTCGCACAGCGGCATGCCTCCGTAGCTCAGTGGATAGAGCGTCTGTCTCCGGAACAGAAGGTCGAAGGTTCGATTCCTTTCGGGGGCACTTTTTGTGCCCAAAATCCTCCCCCGGCCCGCCTGCGGCCGGGCTGGTGGCCACTTCTCCACAGTTCGCCAGCACCTGGGAAATTCACCTTTCACCCTGCCCGATGATCGGGGCATGGAATTTCACGCCATTGCCGGTGCCGTCGCCACCCTCCGCGAGGCCTGCACCGAGTCCGGCCCCGAGCTTGCGACGAGTCTGCTCGCCGAGCTCGACGAGCTCGCGCTGACTCTGGTGCAACAGTGCGCTGCGGCCGTCCAATCACGTGAAGATCCCCGACTGCTGCTGGCCCATGCTAAGCGCACCGAAGAACTTTACCGACACGCAATTCGCGAGCAATTGCGCTGCGCCGCGGCGGCCGAGCTGGGCGCCGCCCACGCGCTGCCACCGGAAACCTACGACGAAATAGCCGCGGGCACCTGCGACTACCAGGGCACGGCCGAGCTCACCGGCGGGCGGTCTTGCTACCAGGACACCAGTGACCTGCTAGCCGGCTGGCTGAATATCGACTACTTCGAGGCGCGTACCCGCGTCGCCGATGCCCACCTATTGGTGGCGCGCCCCACCATGGCTGGCACCGGCACCACTGCACGGTACAGCCAGCTGGCCGAAAGCTTCGACGCCACGGATATCGATCCCCGCGCCGTGCGCCAGGTCGCCCGCAAGCTCGCCAAAGCCGAAGGGCCCGACCTGATCTCCGAGGGCACCCCGAGTGAACCGTGGCTACGCTGCCCCGACGGACGCACCGTGGAAGAACGAGCCACCGACCTTTTGCACGGCGAAGACCCGCGCACCGCCGCCAAACAGATTTCCGAGCTCCTTCGGCAGCAGGCACCGGCGCAACAGTCCGACCCCGAACTAGGTCTCTTTGCCCGACCCACGCGCGGCGCGGTGCACGTATTTACGCTGCACACCACCGCCGCCGGCGCGGAACTGATTCGATCGGCCATGGCACAAGCGGATAATCCGCGCACCCAGGCCGGCGCCGAGGCTCGCCGCCAGCGCACCAATTTAGCCACCGGGCAAGAACCGGAGGCGGCGGATGGGGACACGCCCTCGTGGCTGAGCACCGATCAACCGGCCCCCGAGTGGGCCGGTGTGAACGAGCCCTCCCCCAACCTCGGCACGCCACCGGCCACTGAACCAGAACCCGCACCAGAATCGGGAGTCACGGTGGCCGAACGCCGCCTGAACGCGGTGCTCGACAAATTAGGGGCGGTGCTCCCCGGGGCCCGCGAAGCCAACGACCCAACAGAGCTAGCACCAGTCCCGGAGTTGGCCGCCCTGAGCGAGCCGTCGGCGACACCGCGGCGCATTGCCCCCGAAGTCATCGTGCATATCAACCTCGAAGATCTCACCAACCTGGCCGATGGACGGGGAATCACCGCCCATGGGCTGACCGTCGGGCCCGCAGATTTACGGCAGATGCTCTGCGAGGCCGAGGTGGTACCCATGGTGCTCAACGGTCGCGGTCAGGTGTTGGACGTGGGTCGAGCCCAACGGCTCTTCCCTCCGCCGATCAAGAAAGCCATCATCGCCCGCGACCGCGGCTGCATTGTCCCGGGCTGTACCGCGCCGGTCGAACACCTAGAGGCCCACCACTATAAGAAATCGTGGAAAGACGGCGGGCACACCACGGTCGGCAATGGGTGCGCACTGTGTAGCGCCCACCATCACGCGGTACATGCCGGCCAACTGCAGGTCATCGAACATGCGGGCCTACCCCATGTTCTGCTCCCCGCCCATCAAGACCCCTTGCAGATTCCCCGGCGGAATAACTACTGGCGGCAGGTCGCATAACGACGAAACGCCGCCGTCGGAAGCGAGTCTTGCTTCCGACGGCGGCGTCTAACAGCCGTCCGGGCCCCGCAGAGGATCATCTCAGGAGCATCGCCGCCTTACTGCAGCATCGTGCGGTCATCGAGCTGAGCGCCCTTGATCTTCTCGAATTCGCCCAGCAGACCCTTAACGGTCATCTTCGACTTGGCCTCGGCATCGAGATCCAAGATGATCTGACCGTCGTGCATCATGATCAACCGCGTGCCGAGCGCCAAGGCCTGCTCCATATTGTGCGTCACCATCAAGGTGGTCAGCTGATGACGATTCACGATCTCGTCGGTCAGCCGGGACACCAGGGCCGCACGCTGCGGATCCAGCGCGGCGGTGTGCTCGTCGAGCAGCAGGATTTTCGGCTGTGAGAAGGTCGCCATGAGGAGGCTCAGCGCCTGGCGCTGACCGCCGGAGAGCAGACCGACCTTGGTCTTCAGTCGGTGCTCCAAGCCCAGCTCGAGGCTGGCAAGTTCATCAATGAACAGCTTGCGACGACGCGCCCCGACACCAAGTCCGAGCCCGCGGAAACGACCGCGGGCGTAAGCCAGCGCCATATTCTCTTCGATGCTCATACTCGGTGCGGTACCCGCCATCGGGTCCTGGAAGACGCGGCCAATGTATTTGGCGCGCTGGTAGTCAGCCAGTTTGGTGACGTTCTTACCGTCGATTCGCACCGCACCCACATCGGGCTGGAGCTTGCCGGCCACCATGTTCAACATGGTCGACTTGCCAGCACCGTTCGAACCGATAACGGTCACGAACTCCGCGGCACTAAGGTTCAGGTTGATTCCGCGCAGGGCCTTGCGCTCGTTGACGGTACCCGGGAAAAAGGTCCGCGAAAGATTGGAGATCTCAAGCATTGCTGCTCACCTCTTCCTTGGTCGGGGTGTCCTGCGGCTTATTGCCCTTGAAAGACTTGACCATCTTCTGGAATCCCTTCCAGCGCGGTAGCAGCAGTGCCACGACCACCAGAATTGCGGAGATCAGCTTCATGTCGTTGACTTCCAGGCCGGCCATCAGCGCGAACTGGATCACCAGGCGGTAGATCACGGCACCGAGGACGACGGCCAACGCGGCCAGCCAAATGTAGCGCTGGGTGAAGATTGCCTGACCGACGATCACCGAGGCCAGACCGATCAAGATCAGACCAATGCCCATGCCAACATCGGCGAACCCTTGGTACTGGGCGATCAGTGCGCCGGAGAGCCCCACCAAACCGTTCGAGAGCGCCAAACCTAGGATCTTCTGGTTGTCGGTGCTCACGCCGAAGGAACGGATCATCTGCTCGTTGTCACCGGTTGCACGCATGGCCATGCCGACCTCGGTGTGCAGGAACCACACGATAATTGCCACGAAAATCAGGCAGACGAGGAACAACACACCGATGGCCGGGCCGGAGCCGAGCCACCCGGCCTGACGCAGCGGGCTGATCAGGGTGTCTTCTCCCAGCAACGGGACGTTGGCCTTGCCCATGATGCGCAGGTTAATCGAGTAGAGCGCGATCATGGTGAGGATACCGGCGAGCAGACCGTCAATCTTGCCCTTGGTGTGGAGCAAGCCGGTAATAACGCCGGCGATCATGCCGGCGAAGAAGGCCAGCGCGGTCGCTAGCCAGGGGTTGACCCCGTTGACGATGCTGACCGAGGCGACGGCCGCCCCGGTGGTGAAGCTACCGTCGACGGTCAGGTCGGGAAAGTTAAGAATACGGAACGTCAGATAGACGCCTAGGGCCATAATGGCGTAAATCAGGCCCAGTTCAACCGCTGTGATCATGGTGGGATCCTTGCGTCGAGGAGGAAAAGTTGCTGCGCTGTTGGGTCACGACAAAGGCGAGGCGACGTGCTTAGCTCGCCTCACCTTGATCGTCATCGCCGTTCAGGGGTTAGTAGACCTCTGCGGCTTTCTCCTTCAGCTCGGCAGGAATCTCAATCCCCACCTTCTTCGCGGCACCTTCGTTGATGTAAAGATCGACGTCGGTCAGGGTCTCCACCGGCATGGACTTGGCCTCGGCTTCACCCTTGAGCAGCTTGGCGGCCATGGCAGCGGTCTGCTTGCCCAGCTTTTCGTAGTTGATGCCATAGGTCGCGGTTGCACCACGTTCCACGGACTCACCGTCGGCGGCGATCACCGGCACCTTCTTGGACTGCGCGGTTTGCAGCAGGCCTTCAAGAGCGGAAACCACAGCGTTGTCGGTTGGCACGTAGTACGCGTCGACGTCCAGGGAATTCGCGGCCTGCTGAACCTCGCTAGGCGCCGAGATAGCGGCTTCCTTGATGTTCAGCCCCAATTCGGCGGCGGCTTCCTTGGCCCAGGTGACCTGGCTGGCGGAGTTCACCTCACCGGAGGAGTAGACGATGCCGACGTTCTTGGCATCCGGCGCAAGTTCCTTGAGCAACTGCAGCTGTTCCAGCACCGGGTTCTTATCCGAGGTACCGGTGACGTTGCCACCCGGTGCCTCGAGCGAGTCGACCAGCTTGGCGGCGACCGGGTCGGTGACCGCGGAGAAGACCACGGGGATGTTGCTGATGGACTGTGCGGCGGCCTGTGCGGTCGGCGTGGCCACGGCCAGCACCAAATCCATATCCGAATCGGCGGCGAATTTACCGACGATGGAGGTGTTGGTGGCCTGGTCGGCCTGAGCGTTTGCGAAGTCGTACTCCACCGAGCCCGCGTCGTAGCCGGCCTCGCTCATACCTTCCTTAAAGCCTGTGACAACGGCGTCCAGCGAAGGGTGCGAAACGTACTGGGCGATGCCGATCTTCACGGTCTCACCTTCCGGCACACCGCCCGACGAACCTCCGTCTTGACCGCAGGCGCTCAGTGCGAGCGCTCCCGCCGCGGCCAGAGCCGCGAATTTTGTCGCCATGAAACGCTTCATTGCTTTTCGTCCCTTTCACAAGTTCCCTGCGAGTAATGACCACCGGCGGCACATCGCCCGGGGTACGGACGATGGGACATACGGCCATGTGGGAACAGCCGGCCGCCCCGTCAGTGGGTACCCACGATCTTACCTGTGAATGACCTCACTGTGACCATGAATGTGGCACGAGTACAGACAAATGTCTCGAGATAAGGCCTGAGGATAGAAATTATGACCACAAACCAACCACGTCGGTGAATTTTTGTATTCCAACACGCAGACTGCACCGGCAAACGGTAGACAATCGGAAAATTTGACATCCATTTCGCATCTTTGTTGGACGTCGCGTGATAGGCATCGACCGCGCGTATCGACGGCCCGTCGTTGCCCCTTGCAGGGCGAATGTCGGCTCTGCGAAGACCGGCGCATAGAATGGGCCCTACCATGGCGATCAGCATCTCTTATCCCGAAGCACTTCCCGTGTCCGCTCGCCGCGACGACATCATCGACGCGATCTCGAAACACCAGGTGGTCATCATCGCCGGTGAAACCGGCTCGGGTAAAACGACTCAGTTGCCCAAGATGCTTCTCGAGCTCGGTCTGGCACGGCACGGGATGATCGGGCACACGCAGCCCCGGCGACTTGCCGCACGCACCGTGGCCGAGCGCATCGCCGAGGAACTGGGCACCAAGATCGGCGACGAGGTCGGCTTCCACGTCCGTTTTACCGGTGAAGTCTCGCGCAACACCAAGCTGAAGGTGATGACCGACGGCATCCTGCTCGCCGAGATTCAACGCGATAAGTTGCTGAAAAAGTACTCGGCGATCATCATCGACGAGGCCCACGAACGCAGCCTGAACATCGATTTCTTGCTCGGCTACCTCAAGCAGATCATGCCCAAGCGGCCTGATTTGAAGATCATCATCACCTCCGCAACCATCGACCCCGAACGCTTCGCCGCGCACTTCGCCTCCCCCGACCCGCAGGGCGATCCGGTCCCCGCCCCGATCCTCGAGGTCTCGGGTCGCACCTTCCCCGTCGAGCTTCGCTACCGTCCCTTGCAGGTCGAGGCGGAAACCGCCGACGAAGACGCCTCGGAGTTGGAAGACGACCGTGATCCGCTCGACGCGGTCACCGACGCGGTGCTCGAATTGTCGCGTGAAGAGCCGGGCGACATCCTGATCTTTTTCTCCGGCGAGCGCGAAATCCGCGATGCGGCCGACGCCCTGCGCTCTCTAATTAGTTCGACTCGCGCCTTGCGGAACTACGAGGTGTTACCGTTGTTCGCCCGGCTCTCGCTGGCCGAACAGCATAAGGTCTTCCATCCCGGCTCGGCTCCGCGCATCGTCTTGGCCACCAACGTCGCCGAAACCTCGTTGACCGTCCCGGGCATCAAGTACGTGATCGATACCGGCACCGCGCGCATCTCGCGCTACTCGCACCGCACCAAGGTGCAGCGCCTACCTATTGAACGCATCTCTCAGGCCAGCGCCAACCAGCGTTCGGGTCGTTGCGGCCGCGTCTCCTCTGGCATTGCCATCAGGCTCTACGCGGAGTCCAATTACGAGTCGCGCCCGGAGTTCACCGATCCGGAAATTCTGCGCACCAACCTCGCAAGCGTCATCCTGCAAATGATTTCCTTAGGCGTGGTGCCCGATGCGAAGGCGGTCGCGGAGTTCCCCTTCGTGCAACCTCCCGAGTCGCGGGCGATCTCCGATGGTGCGAATCTGCTGCGTGAGCTGGGTGCGCTCGACGGCGGCGCCAAGGCGCAGGTCACCGAGATCGGCCGCAAACTGGCGATGCTGCCGCTGGATGTGCGACTGGGGCGGATGCTCCTCGAGGCGGCCGAGCGCGGGGTGGCCAAGGAGTTGATGGTGCTCACCGCCGCCTTGAGCATTCAAGACCCGCGGGAGCGCCCCAGCGAAGACACCGGGCAGCGGGAACGTGCCGCCGAACTGCACCGTCGTTTCACCGACGAGAAGTCGGACTTCATCTCATTGCTGAACCTCTGGGCCTACCTGCAAGAACAGCAGCGCGAGCTTTCCTCCTCGGCGTTCCGTCGGCTGTGCCGCGCCGAACACATCAACTATCTGCGCGTGCGTGAATGGCAGGATCTGTTTACCCAACTACGCCAGTTGGCCAAGTCGCTGGGCATTACGGTGGCCGCGGCCGCCATTGACCCGGCCGCCAATGAGGATCAGGTGCATATCAGTCTGCTCACCGGCCTGCTGGGCCACGTCGGGCTCTACGACGAACGCAAACGCGATTACCAGGGCGCCCGCGGCACCCGTTTTGCGATCTTCCCCGGGTCCGGCCTGTTCAAGAAGTCGCCCAGCTGGGTGATGGCCGCCGAACTGGTGGAAACCTCGCGGCTGTGGGCGCGGACCGTGGCCGCCATCGATCCGGCGTGGATCGAAGAGGTCGCCGCGCCGTTGCTCAAGCGTAGCTACTCGGAACCGCACTGGTCACGGCGCAATGGTTCGGTGATGGGCTACGAGAAGGTGACGCTCTTTGGGCTACCGGTGGTGCCCCAACGTCGCATTCACTACTGGCGGGTAGACCCGGCGGTGGCCCGCGAACTGTTCATCCGCCACGCCTTGGTGGAGGGCGACTGGCGCACCCACCACCGCTTCTTCGAACGTAATCGCAAGGCCCTGGCGGAGGTGGAGGAGCTCGAAACGCGGTTGCGACGTCATGACCTGCGGGTGAGCGACGACGATCTCTTCGCCTTCTACGACGCCCGGCTACCGGAGAAGATTTACTCCGAACGGCACTTTGACCGCTGGTGGAAAACGGCGCGCGCCAACGACCCGGCCTTGCTGGATTTTGACCCGCAAGCGCTGCTCGAGGCCGACGCCGAGCAGTTAGCCACCGAGGACTTCCCCACCGTCTGGCGCCACGGCAGCGTCGATCTGCCGCTGCACTACGAATACAACCCGACGGCGGCGCCCGGTGAGGGCGACGGGGTGAGCCTGCAGGTGCCGGTGGTCTTCCTCAACCAGCTCGAACCACGCCAGTTCCGCTGGCTGATCCCCGGGTTGCGTCACGAGTTGCTCACCGCGCTGATTCGTTCCATGCCCAAGGCGTTGCGCAAGAATTTCGTGCCCGCCCCCGATGTGGCACGTCAGGCGCTGGAGCAGCTGAACGCCGACTTTGATCCGGCCACCGACGAGCTGACCGAGGCGCTAGCCCTGGTGTTGCGCCGGTTGCGCGGCATCGTCGTCGACCCTGCGGTCTTCGATCTGGACGCACTGCCCACGCACCTGCGTTTCGGCTTCGAGGTGCTCGACGGGCGCGGCAAGGTGCTAGGCAGCGGCCGCGACCTTCCGGCGTTGCAGCACCGGTTTGCCGCGGCTAACCGTGCGGCGCTGGCGACCGAGGTTTCCGGAGGTTCGGCAACGGCCCAGCCGGGCAAGCCTTCGGGGGCGGCGCGTGCGGCGGCCAAGGGCAAATCCGCGGGGCGTGGCGCCCGCGGCAAGGGCGGCGGCGCCACGAAGTCCACCGGCTGGGAGCAGCCGGGGCTGAGTAGTTGGCCGGAGCTGTCCGAGGGCCGGATCCCCGAGAAGGTCACCACCGATGTGATGGGTCAGCAGGTCACCGCCTACCCCGGACTGGTGGACGAGGGCGACAGCGTGCGCTTGACGGTGTTCCGCAGTGCCAGCGAACGCGATGCGGCGCACCGCGGCGGGGTCATCCGGCTGCTGATGTTGCATCTGCCGTCCACGCAAAAGTTCGTGCTCGAACACCTGAGCAATACCGAACGTTTGGCCTTCAGCCAGAATCCGCACGGCTCGGTCGACTCGCTGATCGCCGACTGCACGCGGGCGGCGGTGGACCGGCTGGTGCCGGCCGACCTGCCCATGGACCGTGCGGCCTTCGAGGCGCTCTTCGAGTCGGTGCGCGCGGACCAGATCGACACGGTCTTTTCGATCACCGCGGTGGTGGCGAAGATTTTCGCCATTTCCACCCGGATTGCCAAGCAGCTGAAGTCCGGTGCCTCGCTGGCCATGTTCCAAGCGGTGAACGATATCCGTTCGCAGCTCGAGCAGCTGATCTATCCCGGGTTTATCGCCGCCACCGGTGCCGGGCATCTGGTGCGCGTGCCGGTGTATCTGCAAGCCATTGAGGTGCGCTTGCAAAAGCTCGCCGGCGGGGCGGTGACCCGCGACGGGCAGGGTCTGGCGATCATCCAGCGGCTTGAGGATGAGTACGACGCGGCCCTGGAGCGGGTACCCTCCGGCACGCGCACACCGGCGGCACTGGCCGAGGTGAAGTGGATGCTCGAGGAGATGCGCATCTCGCTCTTTGCCCAGGAGCTGGGCACCGCGTATTCCGTGAGCGAGAAGCGCATCCGCAAGGCCATTAAGGACGGGCTGGCCGAGCTCTAGTCCTCGGGAACGTGCTCACCGGCCCCGGCCGCACGCAATGCCGCGCGCAAACGCTGCGCGCTGCGTTCCATGCGCTCGGGGTCCGGGTTCGTATCGGCGTTGGCAAGATCGAAATCGGCCAGCGAGTTCGTCGGCCAGACGTGCACGTGCAGGTGCGGGACCTCGAAACCGGCGACCATCAGCCCGGCGCGGGCCGAGCCGAAGGCCTCTTTCTGCGCCCGACCGATGATGGCCGAAACCTTCATCAGGTGGGCCAGCAATTCGTCATCGGCGTCGGTGAATTCGTTGATCTCCGCGCGCGGCACCACCAAGGTGTGTCCGTCGGACAGCGGCCCGATGGATAGGAAGGCCACACAGGTCTCATCGCGCCAAATGAAGCGACCGGGGATCTCACCGTCGATAATTTTCGTGAACAGCGTGCTCATAAGGACCTTTCTGTGGTTCGTCGACCGCGGCGAGGCGGCGAGTTCGATCCTACCGCCGGTCGCGGTGCTTTTCGTCGCTGGTCACCACCGGCGCCTGCGGGTAGGAGACGTACTGCGAGTAGCTGCCCGGGTAGAGCGCCAGGGGTAGCCCGGCTAGTTCGGCGGCCAGCACCTGGTGAGCGGCGGTAACCCCCGAACCACAGTAGGCCGCCGCGCCGGGCTGCTCCGATCCGGCCTGCGGCACCCCGAGCCTGCCAAAGGCCTCGCGCAGCTCGCTGCTGGAACGAAAGTGCGCCTCGGAGTTGAGGTTATCGGTGGTGGGCCGGTTCAGCGCGCCGGGAATATGCCCGGCCACCGGGTCGACCGGCTCCTCAATGCCGAGGTAGCGGGCCGTGGCCCGCGAGTCGATCAGCACCCCGGAGTACCCCTCGAGTTGCTCGTGCTCCAGCACCGGCATGGCACCCCAGGAGAGGTTGACCTGCCCCGGGGTGGGTTCGACCGGTCCGAGCTCCAGCGGGCCCTTGAGCTGCCGCCACGCCTCCAGCCCACCGTCGAGCACCCGCACCGAGGTGAACCCGGCGTGCCGCAGCAGCCACCAACAACGGGCGGCGGCCAGCGCCCCGGCGTCGTCGTACACCACCACCTGCGCGTCGTCCTCAATCCCCCAGCGGCGGGCGGCGGCCTGGAAATCCTCGGGGTCCGGCAGCGGGTGGCGGCCGGTGTGCTCCCCGGTGCGGCCCGACAGTTCGCGTTCAAGGTCGACGAAGACTGCTCCGGGCAGGTGCCCGGCCAGGTACTGTTCGACGTTGTCGGTGCGTCCCAGCACCCAGCGCACATCCAGCAACACCAGATTGGGGGTGGGGGCGTTCACTAGCTGCAGTAGCTCTGCGGCGCTGATCAGTGGGTTGCTCATCTCAGGTCCTCAATCGTGTAGCTGACGCCGGGGGTCAGCCGGCGGTAGGTTCGTTCGTGGGCCGTGGCGAGGCCGCCGATTTGGCGGTCGAAAAGTTCCAGGCCGCGCTCGTTGAGCAGCCCGTCGTGAATTGGCACCCAGGTTTTCGCGCCGGTGGCCACCGCGAAGTCCACCGCCTCGGCCATTTTGGCCCATGGGGCCATCACCGGCAGCAGCAGCACCTGCGGGTTGAGCCCCACCGGAACCTGGTAGCTGTCCCCGGGGTGGAACACCTCCCCCTGCCCCAGCGCGTAGCCCAGGTTGGCCACCAGCTCGATGCTGTGGTGAATGGTCGCGTGGGTGCCGCCCAGGGCGCGCACCTGGATGCCTCCGGCGGTGAAGTCGGCGCCCGCAGCGACGGCTCGCACCTGGGAGCGCGAGGCCGGTGGGAGCTGCTCGCGCAGGCCCAGTGCAACTACCTGCGGGGCGAACACCTCCAGCGTGGGATTGTCCAGCACCGCTTCGAGCACCGACGCGCTGTGCACATGGTCCGGATGCTGGTGCGTGATCAGCACCGCGTCGACACCGTCGAACACGGTGCCGGGCGGATCGTCACTGGTCAGCTGGCTAAAGGATCCCGGGTCCAGAAGGATCGCGCCATCCACCGTCGTAACGGTGATGCAGGAGTGTCCGTGGCTTGTGATGCGCATGACACTAGCGTAGGCTCGCGGCACGCGGTGTGCTAGTCAACGCACCTAAGCGGCGTCGGATTGGCTAAAATTGAGGGGCACGGGCCACAGCCGGCGCGGGCGAGCAACAGCGAAGGATGAAGCAGCAGTGAAGGCGCAGAGCGAAACCCGCATGACCAAGCAGCGGCTGGCCGTGGCCGAGGCCCTGGCGGAGGTCGACGACTTCGCCACCGCGCAGCAATTGCACCGCTGGTTGCAGGACGCCGAACGGAAGGTGTCGCTGGCCACCGTGTACCGGCTACTGCAGTCGATGGCCGACGACGGGCTGGTCGACGTGTTGCGCTCGGGCGACGGAGAGGCTCGTTTCCGCCGTTGCGAAACCGAACGGCACCACCACCATCTGGTGTGCCGCCGGTGCTCGAAGACCGTGGAGGTGCTGGCCCCCGCGGTGGAGCGCTGGGCCGCCCGCGTGGCCGAGGAGCACGACTTCAGCGACCCCGAGCACACCGTGGAGATCTACGGGCTCTGCGCCAGCTGCCGCGAGGAGCTAGCCCAGTAACCCGCCAGGCAGACCCCCTACCTCTGGCCTAGACCTGGTGGCGCTGCACCGAACGCAGCTTTTCCACCACGCGGCAGACCAGGTAGATCACGAAGGAAATCGTCGTGACATAGGGGCTGATGGGCAGCGAACCGGCCAAGGCCAGCAGAATACCGCCCAGCACGGCGCTCAGCGCGAAAACCACCGACAGCACCACGGTGCTCAGCGGCGTGCGCCCCACACGCAGCGCGGCCGCCGCCGGGGTGATCAGCAGGGCTAACACCAGCAACGCGCCGACCACCTGGATCGCCATCGCCACGGCCAGGGCGAGCACCACCATGAAGGCGATGGACAGCCCGCCGGTGCGCACACCGCGGGCGCGGGCCACCACCGGGTCCACCGAGGCAAACATCAGCGGACGCCACATCAGAACCAGGGCGCCAAGCACCAGCACGCTCAAGAAGAGCATGGCACCGAGCTGGGTGTCGTCCACCGCCACAATCTGCCCGGTGAGCAGGCCGAATTTATTGGCGCTGCGCCCCTGATAGAGCGCCAAGAACAAGATGCCCAGCCCGAGCCCGAAGGGCATGAGCACACCGGTGATGGAGTTCCGATCGCGCGCCCGGGTGCCCAGCACCCCGAGCACCAGCGCGGCCACCAGCGAACCGATCACCGAGCCGGTGACGACGTCGGCGCCGATCAGCAGCGCAAAGGCGGCCCCGGCAAAGGACAGCTCGGCAATTCCGTGCACCGCGAAGGCCATATCGCGCATCATCACGAAGATGCCGATCACGCCGCCCACCAGGCCCAGCGCGGCCCCGGCAATCAGCGAGTTGGTGACCAGCGGTAGCAGCTCGGCGTAATTCTCGAAGCTCATCGCCCCTCCTGCTCCGCGCGGTTCGCGCCGTGATGGTGTGTATGTGGGCCGCAGTCATCCAGCGAGGGCTGTCCGGCGACGACGATGATTTGCCCGTCGACGCGCAGCACCTTCACCGGTGCCTGGTAGAGCTCGCTGAGCACCTCGGAGCGCATCACCTCGTCGACGGTTCCGAGGTGGAAGCGGCCCCCGGCGAGGTAGAGGACGCGGTCGACGAAGGGCAGGATCGGGTTGATTTCGTGGGTGACGAAGATGACCGCCGCCTGCCGGTCCGCGGCCTGGCGGTGGATCACCTGGCTGATGGCCTGCTGGTGGTGCAGATCCAGGCTCAGCAGCGGCTCGTCGCAGAGCAGCACCTTCGGCTCGCCGGCTAGCGCCTGGGCGGCGCGCAGGCGTTGCTGCTCACCGCCGGAAAGCTCGGACACCACGCGGTCGGCATAGCCGGTGGCGCCGACCAGCTCAAGTAGTTCGGCCACGCGGGTGCGGATCGCGCGGCGGCTGAGCCGCACACCCCATCGCGTGCCGTCGACGCCAAGCGCCACCAGGTCTCGGGCCCTGAGCGGCACGTTGTCGCCGAAGGGGCGCTGCTGCGGGATGAGCCCGACGAGGTCGGAGCCGCGGCGCACCGGCTCGCCGGCAATGTGCACGGAGCCAGAGTTCAGCGTGGTGGTGCCGAGCATCGTGTTGATGAAGCTGGTTTTGCCCGACCCGTTGGGGCCTAGCACGGCGATAAATTCGCCGGGGCGTACCTGTAAGTTCAGCTCATCCCACAAGACGCGGTCGCCGAAGGCCAGGCGCGCGTCGTTAAAGGACACGATGGGTGTGCTGTTCATATGTGGTTCCCCAACTCAAGTTGGTCCGCCTGCACCGATCAGGGTTGGCGGGCCGTACAAAGGCTTAGGCACCGGCCGCCGGCGCCGCGAGTGGCGTCATCGGCGAGCAGGGGTGCGGCTAAAAGTCTAGCGCAAATGAGATTCGTTCGCATTACACGACGCGACGGCCCGCCGCCCACCAAGGATGGACGACGGGCCGGCGCCTAACGGTAACCGCTAGCGTTCTTGGCGCGGGGCGTGGCGCTTCTTGGTGGTGTCGCTGATCTCGCCGACGAGCACCTCGATCACGTCCTCCAGGAAGAGCACGCCGATGGTGGCGCCGGATTCGTCGACCACCGCCGAGAGGTGATTGCCGCCGCTACGCATACTCTGCAGCGCCTGCTCGATCTCCTCATCGGCCCCCACCCGGCCCAGGGCGCGGGTGGGCACGTCAAGCATCGGCTCGGTGGCGTGCGCGTCGTCGACCAACATGACATCTTTCACATGCCAGTAGCCCACCGGAATCTCCTGCTCGGTGACCAGCAGCCGCGAGAAGCCGGTTTTGGACACCTTCTTCTCAAAGTCGCGGGCCGTGCACTGGCCGCGCTCGAGGGTGAACAGGTCATCCAGCGGCACCATCGCGGTGCGGGCGGTGACACTGGAGAACTCCAGCGCCATGCGCAGCCGCGAGGCGTGCTCATCCTCTAGCGTGCCTTCCTGGCGCGAGGTGTCGATAATCGAGCGGACCTCGGCGGCGGTGTAGGTCGAGGAGACCTCATCCTGGGCTTGCACGCCAAAGGCCTTGAGCACCAGGTTCGCCGAGCCGTTGAGCAGGACGATCAGCGGCTTGAGCACCTTGGACAGCCCCACCAGCGGCGCGGCCAGAAGCAGCACGGCCTTATCGGCAACCGACACCGACACGTTCTTCGGGATCATTTCGCCGAAGGTCACGTGTAGGAAGGTCACCAGCACCAGGGCGATGAGGAAGCCTGCGGTGTCCGCCGCCGCGCTGGGCACGCCCGCGGCATGCAGCGGGATGCCGATCAAGTGGTGAATGGCCGGTTCCGAAATATTCAAGATCAGCAGCGAGCAGACGGTGATGCCCAGCTGGCAGACCGCCAGCATCCCCGAGACATGCTCCATCGCATACAAGGCAACCTTTGCCCGGCGATTGCCCTCGTCGGCCAACGGCTCAATCTGCGAACGTCGGGCACTCATCACCGCGAATTCGCCGGCGACAAAGAAGGCGTTGCCCGCCAACAGCACTACGAGCCAAATCAATCCCATGACGTCGCTCATGCCGACTCCCCCTCACTCGACGAGCTGGCGTCGTCCTCGGCCGCGGCGTCATCCGGCGACGGGGCCGGGGTGAAGCGCACCCAGGCCACGCGTCGACCATCGAGCTCGGTGACGGCGAACCGTCCGGACTCGGCGATGACCTCATCCCCCAGCTCGGCAACGCGGCCCAGTTCGGCCAGCATGTAACCGCCGACGGTGTCGTAGGCCGCATCATCGGCGATCACTTCGTCGTCGAGCAGCTCGTTGACCTCATCGGGGCGGAACATTCCGGGCAGCAGCCAGGAACCACCGGGCTCATGCACGGCCAGCTCCTCGTCCTCGTCGTGTTCGTCGGATACCTCCCCGACGATCTCTTCGACAAGGTCCTCGAGGGTGACCAAGCCTGCCGTTCCCCCGTATTCATCCATCACGATGGCCAGCTGATATTCGGCCTCGCGCAACTGTTCGAGCAAGACGTCCAGGTGGATGGTCTCCGGCACGTAGAGCGGATCCTTGGCGAATTCGCCGACCTGCAGCGCCCCGCGGCGTTCACGGGGCACCGAGACGATGTTTTTCACATGGCAGACGCCCTGGATTTCGTCGGTGGAGCCCTCGGTGACCGGGAAGCGCGAGAAACCGGTTTCGGCGCTCATCGCAATCAGTTCCGACAGCGCGGCCTGCGAGTCAATGGTGCTCAGCGAGGTGCGCGGGGTCATCACGTCCGCAGCGGTCCGCTCGGAAAATTCGATGGTGGACTCCACAAAGCGTGCGGTCTGCAGGTCCAAGGTGCCCAGCTCGGCCGAACGGCGCACCAGCGAGGCAAGCTCCTGGGCGCTGCGCGCGGCGGAAATTTCCTCCTTGGCCTCCAGGCCGAAGAAGCGGTGCAGCACCGCGTTGGAGAAGCCGTTGAGCAGGGCGATGGCCGGCTTGAATACGGCGGTAAACACCAGCTGCGGACGCGCCAAGGCCCGGCCGACGGCCATTGACTTGGCGATGGATAGGTTCTTGGGAACCAGCTCGCCGATCAGCATGGAGAGCAGTGTGGCCAAAACCATCGAAACCACCAGCGACAGGGCCGTCGAGGAGGCCTCACCGAGGTTCACCGCCGTCAGCAGCGGCGAGAGCAGCGAACTCAACGCCGGTTCCAACACGTAACCGGTGAGCAATGTGGTCAAGGTAATGCCCAGCTGGCAGGAGGACAGCTGGGTGGAAAGCGTGCCTAGGCACTGAAGCAGCGGTTTGGCGCCGTTATCGCCGGCATCCACCGCTTGCTGGACCGTCGCCTTATCGAGGGCGACCAATGAGAATTCGACGGCAACGAAGAAACCGGTGCCCAGAATGAGTAAGAGTCCAAAAAGGAGAAATAACCAGTCCATCGGCGTCTAGTACCGCCGCCAATGCTGGGAAAGATCAGAAGGTGTTGCGCGCCAAGGGCAACTGGAAGGCTCCAATCCGGCGGAGGCAGACACCGCGGAACGCTGGGTTATGCCGGCACTGCGCTCGATGGCGTCGGGCCGGTTGGCAGAATGAATTTTCATAGTGCGCCCCAGTCTAACCAATGGGCCACCTAAGTGCACCACCGCGGCGGTGGTCGGAAGGTGAATTTTCGGGTTGCGGTGAACGGCCGGATTTCAGCGACGGACGGGGCCCGATGATGAGAATAGTGAGTTTGCCGACGCGTCGTGGCAAAGTTTCCCCGAATGTCACTAGACTAGGGCGCAGGTCTAGAAATCTTGTGCTCAACGGCGGCCCTGTGCAACGTCCTGCCGGCCACCGAAGGCTCAAGCTAGAACACAGCAGAAATCAGGGAAGAGGCGTTGCACGTGCCAGAGCAAGCACACCACCGGCTGACCGAAGAGTTCGGTGGAAACGAGTGGCTAGTAGACGAGTTGTACCAGCAGTACCTCGTCGACAAGAACTCGGTCGATAAGAAATGGTGGGACATTTTCGAGTCCCTCAACTCCAACAACCAAACCCCGGCCTCCGCCGGCGCTCACGCCGCACCGGCTCCAGCAGCCAGCGCACCGACTGCGTCGCAGCCGAAGGTCGAAGGTGCCCCGCGGGCCGCCGCTGAGGCCAAGCCGGCCACCGCACCGACCCCCGCCGCCCCAGCCCCAACCCCCGCCGCCGCCAAGTCCGAGGCGCCGGCCGCGAAGGAAGAGCCGACTCCTAAGACGGCCCCGATCCCGGCGCAAGCCCCGAAGGCCGTACCGTCGAACACCCAGTTTGGTGAGGAGAAGCGCACCGTACTGCGCGGGCCGATGAAGGCCATCGCCACCAACATGGACGCGAGCCTCACCGTCCCGACCGCCACCACCGTGCGTGCGGTCCCGGCGAAGCTGATGATCGACAACCGCGTCGTCATTAATAACCACCTCAAGCGCGCTCGAGGCGGCAAGATCTCCTTCACCCACCTGATCGGCTTTGCCGTGGTGCGTGCACTGAAGCAGTTCCCCTCGATGAACGTGACCTACGACGTGGTCGACGGCAAGCCCACCGCGGTCCAGCCGGCGCACGTGAACTTCGGTATCGCCATCGATATGCCCAAGCCCGACGGCAGCCGCATGCTCGCGGTGCCGAATGTGAAGGCCGCCGAAACGCTGAGCTTCAACGAGTTCTGGACGACCTACGAGGACCTGATCAAGCGGGCCCGTAACAATAAGCTCACCGCCGACGACTACGCCGGCACCACCGTCTCGCTGACCAACCCCGGCGGCATCGGCACCGTGCACTCGGTTCCGCGTCTGTCCAAGGGCCAGGCCGCCATCATCGGTGTCGGTGCACTGGAATACCCGGCCGAATACCGTGGCGCCGCGGAGTCCACCGTCGCCCGTTTGGGCGTGGGCAAGCACATCACGCTGACCTCCACCTACGACCACCGGGTCATTCAGGGCGCCGGTTCCGGTGAGTTCCTCAAGCTCGTCGAATCGCTGCTGCTGGGCGAGCAGGGCTTCTACGACGAGATTTTCGAGCAGCTTCGTATCCCGTACGAGCCGGTGCGTTGGGCCGTGGACAATCAGGTCGACATCGACCTGCAGATCAACAAGGTTGCCCGCATCCAGCAGCTGATCCACTCCTACCGGGTCCGCGGTCACCTGATGGCCGACACCAACCCGCTCGAGTACGTCATGCGCCGGCACCCGGACCTGGACGTGCAGACCTACGGGCTGACCCTGTGGGATCTGGACCGCGAATGGGTCACCGGCGGACTGGGCGGCAAGGACCGGATGTTGCTGCGCGACATCCTCGGTGTGCTGCGCGACGCGTACTGCCGCACCACCGGCCTGGAGTACATGCACCTGCAGGAGCCGGCCGAACGCGAGTGGTTCCAGAGCCAGTTGGAGACCGGTTACGCCAAGCCCTCGCGCGACGAGCAGCTGCGTATCCTTTCCAAGCTCAACGCCGCGGAGGCCTTCGAGGCCTTCCTGCAGACCAAGTTCGTCGGACAGAAGCGCTTCAGCCTCGAGGGCGGCGAGTCGCTGATCCCGTTGCTGGATGCGATCATTTCCGACGCCGCCGACGATCATCTCGACGAGGTAGCCATCGGCATGGCGCACCGTGGTCGTCTCAACGCGCTGACCAATATTGCCGGCAAGACCTATGCTCAGGTCTTCCGCGAGTTCGAGGGCACCGCGACCCCGGGCTCCGTGCAGGGTTCGGGCGATGTGAAGTACCACCTGGGCACCGAGGGTTCCTACACCTCGGATGCCGGGAACCAGACCAAGGTGTACCTGGCCGCCAACCCCTCGCACCTCGAGGCCGTTGACCCGGTGCTTGAAGGCATTGTTCGCGCCAAGGAAGACCGCAACGGTGTGAAGAACTCCGTGCTGCCGATCCTGGTGCATGGCGACGCCGCCTTCGCCGGCCAGGGCGTGGTGGCCGAGGTACTGGCCATGAGCCAGCTGCCCGGCTACAAGACCGGCGGTACCGTGCATGTGATTGTGAACAACCAGATTGGCTTCACCACCGCACCGAGCTCCTCGCGCTCCAGCGAATACGCCACCGACGTGGCCCGCACCGTGCAGGCACCGATCTTCCACGTCAACGGGGATGACCCGGAGGCCGTGGTGCGCGCCGGCCAGATGGCCTTCGCCTACCGCCAGAAGTTCGGCAAGGACGTCGTCATCGACCTGGTCTGCTACCGCCGCCGCGGACACAACGAAGGCGATGACCCGTCGATGACCCAGCCGATCATGTACAACCTGATCGAGGCCAAGCGTTCGACGCGTAAGCTCTACACCGAAGCGCTGGTCGGGCGTGGTGATATCACCCAGGACGAGGCCGATAACGCGCTGGCCGAATACAAAGCCAACCTGGAGCGCATCTTCGCCGAAACCCATGCGGCGCAGACCTCGCCGATTCCGATCATCACCCCGGGGTCGACCATCAACGACCTGGAGAAGCCATTCGCTCAGGCCGCCGACGAACGCACCGTGGATGGGGCCCGTCCGAGCGCGATCAGCGCCGAGACCCTGGCCCACATCGGCAAGGCGCACCTGGCGGTGCCCGAGGGCTTCACCATGCACACCAAGCTCAAGTCGTTGCTGGAGCGTCGCGAAAAGATGAGCCGCGAGGGCGGCATCGACTGGGGCTTCGCCGAGCTGCTGGCCCTGGGTTCGCTGTCCATGGAGGGTGTGCCGGTGCGTCTGGCCGGCCAGGACTCGCGCCGTGGCACCTTCGTGCAGCGCCACTCGGTGTTCCACGACCGGATCACCGACGACGAGTGGTACCCGCTGCGTCACCTCAGCGAGGACCAGGCTCCGATCTGGATCTACGATTCGCTGCTGAGCGAATACGCCGCACTGGGCTTCGAGTACGGCTACTCGGTGGAGCGTCCGGATGCGCTGGTGATGTGGGAAGCCCAGTTCGGTGACTTCGTCAACGGCGCGCAGACCATCATCGACGAATTCATCTCCTCGGCCGAGCAGAAGTGGTCGCAGTCCTCCTCGCTGGTCATGCTGTTGCCGCACGGCTACGAGGGCCAGGGTCCGGATCACTCCTCGGCACGCATCGAGCGTTTCCTGCAGTTGTGCGCCGAGAACAACATGATCGTCGCCCAGCCTTCCACCGGTGCAAACCACTTCCACCTGCTGCGTCGTCAGGCCTACGCTCGTCCGCGCAAGCCGCTGATCGTGTTCACCCCGAAGCAGCTGCTGCGTCTGAAGGCGGCCGCGAACTCGGTGGAGGACTTCACCACCGGTGGCTTCCAGGAGATCATCCCGGACAACACGGTGAGCAACGCCGCGGCAGTGGACAAGGTGCTGCTGGTCTCCGGTCGCCTCTACTACGATCTGGCCGCGGCACGCGCCAAGGCCGAGGACGAGAAGACCGCGATCATCCGCGTCGAGCAGCTCTACCCGGCACCGCTCGAGCAGCTCACCGCGGAACTGGCCAAGTACCCGAACGCGCAGGTCACCTGGGTGCAGGACGAGCCGGCGAACCAGGGCCCGTGGCCGTTCATCGGGCTGTACATCGCCCCGCAGCTGGAGCAGAAGATCAACGTGGTCTCCCGCCCGGCATCGGCGGCCACCAGCGCCGGTACGGCCAAGCGTCATGAGGCCGAAGCCGCCGTGCTGATTCAGCAGGCCTTCGCCCGCTAAGCCGCCGGGTGTCGTCGGCAGTGCCCGACGACGCCAAACGCCACCAACGGTCGGCGACGAGGGATGCGCTCCCCCGTCGTCGGCCGTTGGCCGTTAATCCGCAGTTGCGACGCGCTGTTCTGGCCGCCCACCTCCCCGGTCACAAGGCATCACACTGCTAGAGTTGAACTTCGTAAGACCCGCCGACGAAAGGCTGCCCGTTGGAGCTACGCACCATCCGCATCACCGCACTCGGCGACGAGTTACTGGCCGGACACGGTGACCCACGGGCTCTGGGCTGGTTTGGAAGGGTTATGGCCCGCACCCAGGACCCGGCACTGCGCTTGCAGTCCTTCGTGCTGGCGGCCCCCGGTGAGGGGAGCGAAGCCCTCGCAGAACGCTGGCTTGGCGAAGCCAACCGTCGCTTTGGTGACCTGGTGGAAAACCGACTAGTCATTGCCCTCTCGGACCGTGATGTCGATCTCGAGGTTTCAACCGCGCGTAGCCGCCTGAATCTGGCCAATATTTTGGATTCGGCCTCACAGATGAACATAAAAGCGCTGTTGGTCGGTCCGGCCCCCGGACTGGACGAGGCGCGCAATGAACGGGTCGCCGAACTCAACCGGGTGTTTGCCGACGTGGCCATGCGACGCAACCACCACTACGTCGACACCTTCACCCCACTGCGCCAGCATGCGCAATGGCGCAGCGACCTCTCCTCCAACGGCGGACTGCCGGGGCAGGCCGGCTACGGGCTGATGGCCTGGCTCGTGCTGCACCGCGGCTGGTATTCCTGGCTGGGGCTCCCCGAGCCAAGCGCCGGCTAACTCCGCCGCGGATTCGTCGTCTTTCGAGGCACAGCGGGCCCGCCGAGCCTGACGCCGCGTGCCCCGGAAGGGCGCCGCGCGTTAGGAGAATGGCGGCCAAATGTGAAAGACTATCCTTCGGCCCGAATGCACTCGTGGACGTGCACGGGATCTCGTAAGAATCCGCAAAGGAGTCACCATGTCGAAGCGCGCACGCAAGCGTCGCGATCGCAAGCGTGGCGGTGCCAACCACGGCAAGCGCCCTAACGCCTAAGCGACGCATAGGCAAACCCCGCAGCACCCGGAGATTGACCGGGAGCGGCGGGGTTTCACTTTATTAAAATGTGCTGGGCCGTTAGTGGCCGGACTCCACGCGGATCTGCGAAATACGGGTGATGATATTCGCCTTGAGCTGCTCCGGGGCGACCTCCTGGCAGCTGCGGCGCACCACCGAACGGATGATGCATTCCAGATCGTACTGCTCGGTGCACTCGCTGCAATGCTCGAGGTGAGCGCGCACCTCCTTCAGATCCTCAAGGGTCAACGCACCGTCCAAATACTCGTAGATGCGCACGATGCGCGAATCGGCGCAATCTCCCAATGAATGGCAATCCATAATTACTTCTCCGCTCCCTTCGCCGTCGCACGTGGCCGTGCGGCGCCCATGCCGCGATCGGCTGCGTAATCCGACAGCAGTTCCCTCAAATTCTTGCGACCGCGATGCAGGCGCGACATCACCGTGCCGATCGGCACCCCAAGAATCTCCGACGCTTCCTTATAGCTGAAGCCCTCGACGTCGACGAAGTACACCGCCAGACGAAAGTCCTCGCCGATGGACTGTAGCGCGGCCTTCACATCGGAGTCCGGCAGGTGGTCCAGGGCCTCGGCCTCGGCCGAACGCAGCCCCGTGGAGCTATGCTCCATGGAGGCGGCCATCTGCCAGTCCTCGACCGTGTCGGTGGAGGTGCGCAGCGGTTCACGCTGCCGCTTGCGGTAGAGGTTGATATAGGTGTTGGTCAGGATGCGGTACAGCCAAGCCTTCAGGTTCGTCCCGGGCTTGTACTGGTGGAAAGCGGAGTAGGCCTTGGTGTAGGCCTCCTGAACCAGGTCCTCGGCGTCGGCCGGGTTGCGCGCCATGCGCAGGGCCGCCGAGTAGAGCTGGTCGACATACTCCAAGGCGTCCCGCTCAAAGCGCTCGCGGCGCTGGGCCTCGGATTCCTCCGTGGGCCGCGAAGCATCGGCGTCGTTCGTGTTATCAGTCATCACGAATGAGTCTACGCGCCCTTCGGGGCGGCGAGAAGGAGCCTGCGCGGCACCTCGGTGCGCGGCGGAGGCCGTGGTGGTCTGCTGCATCGTCGTCACATAGTGTGCAACCGCGCGGTGCGGGCCGTTATTCCCCGGCACGCCTCGGCTAGGATTAATACACAGGTAGAGTCCGCCCTAAACCTCGAGGATGTGCGATTTCAAGCGTGAGCACCACGAACGAGCAGCAGAACTACTGGCCCGCCCCACTGGCGGCCGGTCCACTGAACGCAACGGTTACCGTCCCGGCCTCCAAGTCATTAAGTAACCGCTATCTGTTGCTCGCCGCACTGGCCACCGGGCCCAGCACCATCCACAACCTGCTGATCAGCCGCGACACCGAGCTGATGCTGCAGGCCCTTGCCGCCTTCGGGGTGCAGATCGAGCGCGAGGAACGCGCCGACGGGTCCACCACCGTGCGCGTGCAGCCCCCGCAGCGGCTCACCACGCACGAGGTGCACGTCGACTGCGGGTTGGCCGGGACGGTGATGCGCTTCGTGCCCGCGCTGGCCGCGGCAGCCGGAGCGCAGGCCCATTTCGACGGGGATCCGGCCGCACGCGTGCGTCCCATGGCTCCGGTGCTCGACGCGCTGGCCGGGCTCGGTGCCCGCTTCGACTTCGGCGGGGAGCCGGGCAAGCTGCCCTTCAGCATCGACGCGGGTGCGGTGCGCGGCGGGCAGCCGATCACCGTCGACGGGTCGGCCTCCTCGCAGTTCGTCTCCGCCCTGCTGCTGGTGGGGCACGCCCTACCCGGCGGGCTGCGGCTCAAGGCCGCCGACGGTCCACTGGCCAGCGGTGACCACATCGCAATGACCGTGCAGACGGTGCGTGAGCTCGGGGTGCAGGTGAACGTCGACGCGGATGGACGCGGCTGGCAGATCGCCGAACAGCCCATGGCCGGCTTCGAGGTCACCGTGGAACCCGACCTGTCCAATGCCGGCCCGTTCCTGGCTGCCGCGCTGGTGGCCGGCGGCACCGTGCGCATCCCCTTCTGGCCGAAGGAAACCACCCAGGTCGGCGGCAAATGGGTGCAGATTCTCGGCGATATGGGCGCGCGCATCGAATTGGATGACGCCTCGGTGCTGCACGTGCATGGCGGAGACGAGATCCGCGGTATCGACTACGCCGACGCCTCGGAGCTCGCCCCCACGCTGGCGGCGCTGTGCGCACTAGCGAACTCCCCCAGCGAACTGACCGGCATCGGGCACCTGCGCGGGCACGAAACCGACCGGCTGGCGGCGCTGGAAACCGAATTGCGTCGCGTCGGCGCCGACGTCGAACAAACCGACACCGGCCTGCGCATCATCCCCGGCCCGCGCCGCGCCGCCGACCTGCTCAGCTACGAAGATCACCGGATGGCCACCGCCGGCGCCATCCTGGGGCTGGCGATCGACGGGGTGCGCGTGCAGAATATCGGCACCACCGCGAAAACCATGCCGGACTTCCCCCAGCTCTGGCAAGATATGGTCGCCACCGGCCAGGCGGGGCGCGGCTAATGCGGTATTCGCAGTGGGATGAGTCGGCCGCCAAGGTCCGCCCCAATAAGCGTGGTTCCCGGCCGCGCACCAAGGAGCGCCCCAGCTACGAGGACGCCGAGATCGGGCGGGTGATCACGGTGGACCGGGGGCGCTACACCGCGATTCTCGACGAGGACACCCCGCAGGAGCGCATCGTCATCGCCGCCCGCGCCCGCGAACTGCGCCGCCAGGCCGTCGTCCCGGGTGACCGGGTGGCCCTGGTCGGTGACACCAGCGGCACCCCGGATACTCTGGCGCGGCTGGTACGCGTCGAGGAACGCAGCACGGTGCTGCGCCGCAGCGCCGATGACACCGACGCGACCGCCCGCGTGGTGGTGGCCAATGTCGACGTACTGGTGATTGTGGTGGCGGCGGCCAACCCGCAGCCGCGCACGGGTTTCGTCGACCGCGCACTGGTGGCGGCCTACGATGCAGGGATTCAGCCGGTGCTCTGCGTGACCAAGGCCGACGTGTGCGACCCGGCGCCGTTCCTCGCCCACTATGAGGGGCTGAATCTGCCGGTGGTTATTTCGCGGACCACCAGCGCCGAGGCCTCCGGGGTGGATGCCCGTGGCGCCGACGGCTCCAGCGCCCGGCTCGACGCCGCCGCGCTGGACTCGCTGCACGAGCTGCTGGCCGGGCGGGTCTCGGTGGTGCTCGGACACTCCGGCGTCGGCAAATCGACCCTGGTCAACGCGTTGACCGGCGCGGACCGTGCCACCGGGCACGTCAATGCGGTCACCGGCCGCGGCCGGCATACCTCCTCGAACGCCCTGGCCCTGAAGCTGGGCGGCACCCCGGGATCGTGGTTGATCGACACCCCCGGCATCCGTTCCTTCGGCCTGGGACTGGTAGACCCGGATAATATCCTGCAGGCCTTCGAAGATCTGGCCGAGGTCGCCGTGCAATGCCCGCGCGGCTGCACCCACCTGGCCAGCGCTCCGGGCTGCGCGCTGAGCGACTGGGTCACCACCGAGCAGGCACCGGCGAATGCTGCCTCCCGGCTGGAGTCCTACCGCCGCCTGGTCACCACCGAAGAAACCACCAACGAGAAGGAGCTGGGCGCCCTTTAGCCGCCCACAAGGAGCGAATCTGATGGTCTCACCGAGCCTACGCGACGACCTGGAGCTGGCCCTGCGCATGGCCGACGTCGTCGACGCCTTCACCTTGGAGCGTTTCGGCGCCAATGATCTGAAGGTGGATACCAAACCGGATATGACCCCGGTCTCCGATGCAGACCGTGGTGCCGAACGCCTCATTTTGGACCTGCTGCAGGCCGAGCGGCCCGAGGATTCGGTGCTCGGCGAGGAGTTCGGGGTGCACGGAAGTTCCGCACGCCGCTGGGTGATCGACCCGATCGATGGGACCAAGAACTTTGTCCGCCGGGTTCCGGTGTGGGCCACGCTGATTTCGCTGATGGTCGACGACGAGCCGGTGCTCGGTGTCGTCTCGGCGCCGGCGCTGGCCCGACGTTGGTACGCCGCCAGCGGTGAGGGTGCCTGGGTGCGTGAGCCCGGCACGGACGACACACGCCGACTGTCGGTTTCCCAGGTGGGTTCGCTGTCCGACGCCTCGCTGTCCTATGCCTCGCTGGATGGTTGGCAGCAGGTCGATAAATTGCCGAACCTGTTGGAGCTGCTTTCCGCCGCTTGGCGCACCCGCGCCTATGGCGACTTCCTGTCCTACATGTTCGTGGCCGAAGGGGCCGTCGATGCGGCCTTCGAACCGGAGCTGGAGCTCTACGATATGGCGGCCCTGGTCCCCATCGTGCGCGAAGCCGGCGGCCGCTTCACCAGCGTCGAAGGCCTCGAGGGCTGTGCCGGTGGCAATGCGTTGGCCAGCAACGGCCTGCTCCACGAGCAGATCCTTCCCTTCATCTCCACCCGCTAACCCATCATGCCTAGCCCCCGCGCCTCCGACCCGCGCCGCCTGACCAGTAGCGAAGAGGACTACCTCAAGGCGCTCTACCTGCTCACCGAATGGGACGACGAGGCGGTCCGCACCGGTACCTTGGCCATCCAGTTGGGCCTCACCCCGGCCTCGGCCACCTCAATGGTGCAGAAACTCGCGGCCAAAGGCCTCGTGGACTACGTGCCGCGCGGGGATATCAAGCTCAGCGAGGCCGGCCACCGGCAGGCGTTGCGGATGGTGCGCCGCCACCGCGTGCTGGAGACCTTCCTGCGCGACGAATTGGGGTACGGCTGGGATGAGGTGCACGACGAGGCCGAGGCGCTGGAGCACACCGTTACGGACCGTTTTATTGATGCGCTGGATCGTCGCCTGGGGTATCCACGCCATGACCCGCACGGCGATGCGATCCCGGAAGCCGATGGAACCTTGGCCGCGCGCCAGGCGGTACGCCTCGATCATTTCTCCGGCACCCAAGCGCGCGTGGCGCGCGTCAGCGACGAAGACCCGGATTTCTTGCGGCGCGCCCAGTCGCTCGGGCTCGTCCCCGGGGCGATCGTCCAGTTGCCGCTACCGCTATCCCTTATTGAGGCCTCATTGGTATGGGTGGTCCCGGTCTCGGCCGGCACCGTCTAGGGTGACGCCGCTGCTTTAGCGCGCTGCCCGACGTCCACGCGGGGCTGAGCGCGGCTTAGTCTCTGCCTCGCTGGGGGTTTCGACAACAGTTGCCGAGCGCTTATCGCGGCGGTGCGGCACCACGTAGCCGCGGGTCGCCAGCACCAGCAGCGCGCTTAACCCGGTGAGTACCAGCATGATGATCGCCCAGATCTGGTTCTGGTTAACGAAGTAGTGATCGACGCTGAGCCACAGCACGTAGGCTCCGACCAGATAGATCAGGTGCATCAGAATAATGCGGGTGCGCAGGCGCAAGCGTACGACGGCCTTTGGAGAGATCAGCAGCCCCCAGATCACAAGCAGTGGGACGACGACCACGATCGCGGAAACCAGCCGTGGCCAAGGGAGAAAGGCCATCGCGGCCATTGCGGCGCCAAAGAGCAACCCCACCTCGAGCAGGAACGCGACCACCGCGTACAGCGCTGATACGGCCGGTGACACTCGCGGGGACGATAGCTCACTCATCGCTTCTGGTTTCGCTCCGTTTTCACTGCTGGTCTAGTTATTCTCGCTTCAGCACCAGTCTATGTGCCCAAGCGCCGACCCGCGAATATGA
The DNA here is from genome assembly GCF_048457885.1 of Glutamicibacter endophyticus. NCBI lineage: Bacteria > Bacillati > Actinomycetota > Actinomycetes > Micrococcales > Micrococcaceae > Glutamicibacter > Glutamicibacter endophyticus. Next base: position 1,299,063 of record NZ_CP174200.1, on the reverse strand, counting down.
CAGGCCAGATGCACCTCCGGTTCGGCGCCGGAACCGGCGGTGGTGACGAACGCAATGCAACACGAAGGTTCGATGCGTGACTGAAGGCGTGCCCTGCTCGTAAGAAATGCGCTCTCTGCAGGATTGATCCACGACGTCCCCTAGCGCCCACCATGTGCATCGAGTCGGCCCGGTCGAAGAACATCATGACTTGCGCCTTAACCACCACATGACGCTAATCCCGTGTTCATGCCCAGCCGGATCAAATCGGTAACGAGCGCACCCCGTCATCCCGTACGGCGCTCGCTAACAGGGAACTCCCCCGCACAGGTTACCTTGAACGAATCGTGCAGGGAGCGCGCCTACCGCGACGTGTTCCTTGTTGCTATTCAGAACTGCGGCCGTCCTACTGCCAGGTACACCCGATTCAAGATCTCCTGTAGAACGCAGAGTTCAGGGGCATTCGTATGCCTGGCGCTCTTGGTCTCGAGTACAACGGCTACGCAGCAACTAACTAGCGCGTCACGTGGTCTGCCAGAGCACGTGACGACGTACCGATATTGTGCCCGACCGGAGCGTGTTGAGGCTTAAGTCCGATTCTGCTCACCTAGAACTGCTCATAGTTGGCAGCGCTCGTCGATACACAAATGTACAGAGGTCTCCGTGTACGTAGGACTTTGCGCACAGGCAAAAAAGTAGCCCCGGAATCTTGCCGATTCCGGGGCTTACTTTTGTGGAGATGGGGAGAATTGAACTCCCGTCCGATGTGGCTTTGCCAGGTCTTCTCCGGGCGCAGTTTGCTGTGGATTTTCTCTGCCCCAGCCATCACGCAAACAAGTGGCTGGTCCGGGCACAGTTGCCTAAATATGTGAACGTCACCGGCAACAAGTGACATCCACAGTGGCTATCTAATCGACGCCAGATTCAGGAGCGATAGCAACTCCTGGCTGACGGACTGTCTGGCTGCTTAGGCAGCGAGAGCGAAGTCAGTGCGCTTAGATTCGGCACTTATTGTTTTGCAAAGGGCGTTAACGAGATAACTTTGCGTCCTCGGCCCGCTTCATCTGTCGCGACTCACACCGTCGAAACCGATCATCCCCGTATTTTGTTGTCATTCCCGACGTATCGGGTACAACCACATCTTTCGATGTAGGTATTTATCATAGCTCATCACAGGTCAAGCGCTCAACGTGAGATGAATCATCGACACCTAACCGCGCCGGTTACGTTCGCGCATTGCTCGCTGAGCTTCACGGTTGTCTTGCTTTTCGCGAAGCGTCTGGCGCTTGTCAAATTCACGCTTACCACGAGCTACGCCGATTTCCAGCTTGGCACGGCCAGACTTGAAATAGAGGCTCAACGGCACGATGGTCAGACCGGCTTCGGAGACCTTGCGCTCAATTTTCATCAGCTCTTGGCGATGTAGCAACAACTTCCGGCGTCGACGAGCCGCATGATTCGTCCACGATCCGTTCAGATACTCCGGAATGTAGCAGTTTTCGATATACAGCTCACCGCGGTAGAACTGCCCGAATCCATCCACCAGCGAGGCCTTGCCCTCACGCAGGGATTTAACTTCGGTGCCGGTAAGCACCATCCCAGCCTCGAAGGTGTCGAGAATTTCAAAGTCGTGGCGGGCCTTGCGGTTAGTCGCAATGGTGCGATCTTCCTGGTTCTTCTTGGCCATTTCTCTCCTAGACTCTTACGTGCCGGATAATGGCACGCAAGCATTAAGTCTAGCCCTAGAGAAGTCCCAATGGGTTAACCGGACTACCGTTGATCACCGTTTCGAAGTGCATGTGGCAACCGGTTGAGTTACCAGTCGTACCGACATAGCCGATGACTTGACCCTGCGAAACGTGTTGACCATTGGAGACGGCAATGCGCGACATGTGGTGATAGTTCGTTGCCAGGGCCTTGCTCTTGACGACGCCATGCGAAATGGTGACCTTGTTGCCGGAACTACCACCCCAGCCGGCAAACCATACTTCGCCATCCGCTGCAGCGTGTACTGGTGCACCACATTGGCCGCCGAAGCCCCAGTCAACGCCGGCGTGGACATATCCGCCGCGTCCACCGTAATCGATCGTGCCAGCTGGTGTGGGGCGCCAACCGAAGGTCGAAGTAATGCGACCGCCACTGACTGGCTTGATCAAACCCCAGCTGCTTGGTTCCGAGACCTTCTTCTTCGTCGGCGCAACATATGAGGGACGCTTGTAGGAGGATTTCTTCCGCTTTGCTTCGGCTTCCTTGCGCTTCTGCTCTGCTTCCCAGCGCGCCTTCGCCTCGGCCTGCCGCTTGCGCTCTGCGGCCTCAGCCTTACGACGGCGCTCCTCGGCTTCGCGGATCAACCGCTCCTGACGCTCTTTAATCTGAGCGTTTACCGCTGCGTACTCTTTCTCCTGCGCTTCCAAGCGAGCCTGGATTTTAGGCTTCTGCGCCTCAAGTTCGGAGCTGAGCGCCTCGGTGCTACTGACCAGCGCGTCAAGCTCGTCCTTAGCCTTCTGCGCGGCGTCTCGCGCAGCTTCTTCCTGCGCCAAGGCCTGCTCTGCTTGTTGTTTGAGGGACGAAATTTCCTGTTCAACAGCCTCTAGGCGAACTTCGTTAGCCTTAGCGGTCGCTTCCTCTTGGGCTAGGTCGTTGTAGGCAGAATTCTGCGCTTCCAGTGCACGGTTAGCTAAGTCCAAGCCATTGGCTGTAGCGGTCATGGAGTCCATGTTCAGCAACATGCCAAGCCCGCTCGAGGCTCCCCCACGCTTATACGCTTCCGATGCCATCGACGCGACAGCAGACTTCGCTTCAGCAATCTTCTTGGCCGTATCGGCGATGGACTGCTGCACTTGGTCGCGCGTATTTTGTGCGTTGATCAAACGGTTATTTAGGTCCGCGACGGCAGCCTGCGCGTTCTGCACGCGTGCCCGCGCATCCGCCAGTCGCCCCTGCAACACCGGAACCTGAGCTTGTTGCTCGCGGAGCTTACGGTCGGTCTCGGCAATATTCGAGTCGAGAACTTCCATATCTTGATTTAGATCGGAGATATTCTGTTCTACCTGGTCTTTGCGGTCATCCAGCTCGTCGGCGAATGCCACGGCGGCTGGAACCACGAGCGACAGGGCCAGGACACCGCCAAGTGAAGCACGCAGAAATTTACTTCGCACGGCGTTAGACAGCATGGGTCTCCTCATTAAAGTTCGCAGCAACGTAATTGCTTTGTAACGAACGTACTAAACCTTCAGGTACCGCTTCAAGGTTATCACTGAAGAAATTGTTGCTAAAACGATACCTAGAATGAGCAACCCGGGGGCTACAACCCAGACTTCACCGGTTGAGATGAAGGCAATATCCGCGTTTCCAGCAGCCAGTTTGTCCTGAACGAGGAACTTCATCAGCAGCCAAAGAGTACCGGTGGCAAGGATTGCACCGATGACCGAAGCGATTACTCCTTCGATAACGAACGGTAACTGAATCGTTGCCTTCGAGGCACCGACAAGCCGCATGATGGTCGTTTCGAGGCGACGGTGCATGGCCGAGAGTTGAATCGTGGTGCCGGTTAGCAAGACGGCACAGGCAATCATCACAATGGCCACAATGGCAGCCGCTGCCGAAGCCACGCGGACAACTTGGAAGATCTTTTCAAGAAGTTCATGCTGGTCCAAGACCGTGTCGACGCCAGCCACAGTGGAAAAGGCCTCTTGAATAATTGGGTATTTTTCCGGATCCTGCAACGCGATGCGGAAAGACTCAGGTAGTTCAGCAGCCGTGACTTGATCGACGATCTCGGAATTCTTGAACTGGTCCTGGAAGTTCTGGAAAGCCTGCTCCTTGGACTCATACGCGTATTCCTTCACGTATGGAGCCATCTGTTCAGACTCGATCATTGCGCGAATATTATCGCGTTCTTCGTCGGTTACAGACTCGCCTTCGCAGTTCGGTGAACTGCTGTTGTCATCACACAGGTAGACCGCTACTTCCATGCGGTCGTACCAGTAACCCTTCATCTGATTGATCTGGAGTTGCAATAGTACTGAAGCGCCAATGAAGGTCAGTGATACGAAGGTCACCAGTACTACGGATACGACCATGACCACGTTCTGGCGTAGCCCCTTGGCCGCTTCGCGGAGGATGAATCCCAGCCTCACTTGTCATCACCCTTCGTATCGTCAGCCTCTTCTTCGGTCGCCGTGTCCTCCGCCGCAGCTTCCTCGCCAAACAACAGTGCGCGCGTCCCGTCTGGGTTCACGACCGTAGTCATCTGCGTGTACAGCCCCTGGTTCTCATCGCGGATGATCTCACCGCGGCTCAATTCAATCACGCGGTGCCGGTACTCACTAACCAGCTCGTGCGCGTGCGTGGCCATCAAGACCGTCGTGCCGTTCTGGTTAATGCGATCAAGCACGTTCATTACCTCGATGCTGTTCTTGCGATCGAGATTTCCCGTCGGCTCGTCAGCCAGCAGAATCGACGGTTTATTGACAATGGCACGGGCAATGCCTACACGCTGCTGCTCACCACCGGATAGTTCCGTTGGTTTACGACGTCCCTTGTCGGCAAGGCCAACCATCTTCAGTGCATCCGGCACACGATCGCGGATCTGCGCCCGTGAAGCCCCAATGACCTCCATGGCGAAGGCAACGTTGTCAAAAACCGTGCGTTCACGCAGCAGACGGAAGTCCTGGAAAACGAACCCGATGTCACGACGCAACTTAGGCACGCGACGGCTCGGGATACGGTTCAAGTTCTGCCCCGCCACGTAAACCGCACCTTGGGTGGCGCGCTTTTCACGCAAGACAAGGCTCAGAAAGGTCGACTTGCCGGAGCCGGATTCGCCCACGAGGAATGCAAAGTCCCCGCGGTTGATTTCGATGGTCACGTCGTTCAACGCAGCCTGTGAGGCCTTTGCGTCGTAGACCATCGAGACATTCTCGAATTTAATCATGTCTTCAATCACTGGTTGAGGTCAGGGCGCGGACCCCACAAACCGGCCGGCGTCGGCTGGACATGGGGCACCAATCAATAGAACTTTATCGGCCGCGGCTCGCCGCGGGCCCTACCTGCCCGGTGTGTTGCACGATTATTCCGTAGTCCACAGGTCCGCCCGGAAGGCTAAAACCGAAGCTCTGCTTCCGTCACGGAGCGCACTTGTTCCTCATCGACTTCGGGTGCAAGTTCAACAACTTGCAGGTGATCTCCCTTGATATCGAAGACTCCGAGGTCGGTGATAACCCGATCGACAACGCCTCGTCCGGTTACCGGCAGAGTGCAATCGTGGACCAGTTTCGCCGACCCGTCCTTCGCCGAGTGTTCCATGAGGACGATCACACGGCCTGCCCCGTGCACTAAATCCATTGCCCCACCGGGTCCCTTGACCATCTTCCCGGGAATCATCCAATTTGCCAGATCGCCGTTGGACGCGACCTGCATGGCGCCGAGGATCGCTGCGTCGATTTTTCCTCCGCGGATCATTGCGAAGCTCGTGGCTGAATCGAAAAAGCTCGCCCCCGGCAAGGTAGTCACCGTTTGCTTGCCAGCGTTGATGAGATCTGGGTCTACCTCGTCACGGCGAGGGAACGGTCCGACCCCGAGTATTCCATTTTCCGACTGGAGTACTACGCTCACATCCTCGGGCAAGTAATTCGGCACCATCGTGGGCATACCGATACCTAGGTTCACGTGCCAACCATCCGCCAGCTCAAGTGCTGCCCTAGCTGCCATCTGTTCTCGGGTCCAAGCCATGGGATTAGTGCCCTTCCTCATCCGCGCGAACGGTCAGTTTCTCGATGGGTTTGGGGTGCATCCCAGCAACGTCAACGATTCTGTGCACAAACACACCGGGAAGATGGATTTGGGCCGGGTCCAATGTGCCTGCGGGAACCAGCTGCTCTACTTGAGCAATACATACGCGCCCTGCCATCGCGGCGGGAACCGAGAACTGGCCGGCGGCCTTATTGAAAATCAAGTTTCCGTGCGTGTCGCCAACCGCTGCGTGCACAAGGGAAAAATCCGTGGTCAGCGCCTCTTCAAGCACATATTCGTGCTCGACTCCGCGGAATTCGAAGGACCTGACTTCCTTGGCCTCGCTGGCCTGCAGCACTGACCCGTCGGAGGCGTAGCGCTGCGGAAGGCCGCCTTCGGCAACGAGGGTTCCGACCCCGGTTCGGGTAAAGAATGCGGGAATGCCAGCACCACCGGCACGAAGCTTTTCCGCCAAGGTACCTTGTGGAGTGAGAATTAACTCGAGTTCACCGCTGAGATACTGACGCTCGAATTCCTTGTTTTCGCCCACATAACTGGCGGTGACCTTCGAAATCCTTTTTGCTGCCAGCAAGACGCCGAGTCCTAGATCGTCGGTGCCGCAGTTATTCGAGACGATCGAAAGGTTCTTCACCCCGCAGTCCAGTAGTGCATCGATAAGTTCGGACGGATTTCCCGATAGTCCGAAACCGCCCACCGCGATTGAGGATCCGTCGCCGATGTCCGCAACCGCGTGAGCCGCCGAAGGTGAGGTTTTATCTATCATTCCCGCTCTAGCTCCTTGTCAGGCGCATGCCACGAGGATCTCACGCGGCACCTTTGCCTACTGGCTCATCCTAGAGCGCGGGCCACTGGGTTGTGAAGTACCTCACCCTGGCGTGGCTCGTCGCCGTCTTGTCGTCGACTATTTTTCGGGACGACGTTGCGTGGCGCGCCAGCGGATTCCGGCATCGATGAAGTCATCGAGTTCTCCGTCCAGTACCGCCTGCGCATTGCCAACCTCATGGTTGGTGCGTAGATCCTTGACCATTTGGAACGGGTTGAGCACATAGGAACGCATTTGATCGCCCCACGACGCCTTAACATCGCCCGCCAGTTCCTTCTTCTTCGCGTCTTCCTCCGCCTTTTTGAGCAAGAGCAAGCGCGACTGCAGGACGCGTAAGGCTGCGGCACGGTTCTGGATCTGCGACTTTTCGTTCTGCATCGATACCACCGTGCCGGTGGGAATGTGAGTCATACGAACCGCAGAATCGGTGGTGTTCACGGACTGGCCGCCAGGACCTGAAGAGCGGAACACGTCGACTCGAATCTCTGATTCAGGAATTTCGATTGAGTCAGTAGATTCGATGAGCGGCACAACCTCAACGGCTGCGAAACTGGTCTGTCGTCGTCCCTGGTTATCGAATGGCGAAATCCGTACAAGGCGGTGTGTCCCAGCCTCGACCGAGAGCGTGCCAAAGGCGTAGGGCTCGTCAATTTCAAAGGTCGCCGACTTGATGCCGGCTTCTTCGGCATAGGACGTGTCCATAATCTGCGCTTTGTATCCCCGCTTTTCGGCCCAGCGAATGTACATGCGCAATAGCATTTCGGCGAAGTCTGCGGCGTCGACTCCACCAGCGCCCGAGCGAATGGTGACCACTGCCCCACGCGCATCAAATTCCCCGTTAAGTAGAGTGACGACTTCGAGATCGGCAAGTGCTTTGGCAATGGAGGCCAGCTCCGACTCCGCTTCGGCCAGCGAGTCTGCATCGTCTTCTAGCTCAGCCAATTCAACGAGCACTTCCAGATCGTCAATGCGCGTAGAGATTTTCTGAAGACGTTCGAGTTCCGACTGCCGGTGCGACAGCTTACTCGTCACGGCCTGTGCTGCGGCCGGGTTATCCCACAGGTCCGGTGCACCAGCTTCCTCGGAAAGCATTGCGATGTCGGCTTTCATTTGTGCGACGTCACTTACTTCTTCAATGGAAGCGTATGTTGCACGTAGTGCGCGGATCTCAGCAGGAAAATCAGTATGTGCCATGGTCTTTATAGACTACGCCATCTGTCCCGACGCCTACTTACTCGCACACTTTTACGTAGTGTTCATCGAGAGAGGATGGAGCGTGCGCTGCTGGCGACGCTGATCGGTATCCCGTCAGGAATGATCCATCCGACGATGGGCGGCGAGACACTGGCACCTAAGTGCAAGGTCGCGCCCTGTCGATCACTGCTGAGCACGACCGACTTGATATGAAGTCCGGCAAAGCGATCCTCCGCGTGAACGTCGGACAAGTACGTTGAAGCCGCCTGCTCTACTTGATTGCCCGAGAGCACCAATTGCGCCCCTTGCTCATCGGTGTGAAACTCGAACTCGTCAACGGCGGCTACCACTGCTGAGTCGGCGAGCGCCAGCAGTTGCCGGGCTTTGAGGTTTACCGCGGCTGCTGCCATGACGGCGGAAATGACAAGCAAGGTGACGGCTGTGAGCCCTATGGCAAGAACCATGCTCTGGCCAGAATCCTGCGACCACCGGGCACGCCACTGACCAACTACTGAAGGTCGGTTACCCATAGAGATCCACCCGTTGCGTGGAGGTTGAATCGACATAGGCGATCGAGACGTTACTAAAGCCTTCGAGGAAGGGTAACGGGACCGCAATTTCGACATGGATTGTCGCTGTACTTCCGGGTTGTAGGCAGCCCGGCTCGCAGCTGATCGACACTTCGTGTGCACTGAGCCCGAAATTTTCCATCGTTCGATCGGCGGCACCGTGGGCACGGGCCTGTCCCTCAGCGGGAGTTGTTGCCCCGACGAAGGCTTTGGCAGCGTGGTCGGCGGCACCGGTCACGGCGTAGCTCGCAGCCTGTATTGCGCCCGCGGTCAGCACTGCATACACCATGGGGATCATGAGCACTGTGGAAATAAAGATGAATTCCACAAGCGAGCTACCTTGGTCGTCGTGGATTCTTGACTGTACCCAGCGCATGAGTTTGGCTACCGCTTGGTGGATTCTATTCATAGCGCACCGCTTGTCCTTTAGCCGTGATCTCCCAGCCGTTCGGCACTAGCCCTAGGAGCGGTGCTTGACTGTGTACCGTAACAACAACCAGCGTTTCCCCGGCGAGCGACTGTTGCTCGACGCTAATGTCAGTGGCGAAACCGGAATGTAGCGAGTTTGCGATGAGATTCGCCGTGCGCTGACGGGCATCCACGACTTCTCGGTTCGCGAGTGCTCCAAAATGCGCACCGTTTGAGGCGGCGTCGATTAGCGTATTGCGCACGTGAATGATCAGCGCCAGCTGGATAATGCTAAAGCTCAGCAGCAGTAGCAAGGCACTGACCATCACGAACTCGGCGACAGCCGAACCATCCTCTGCATTAGTTCGGCGGACCCAGTCGGACATTTAACCCAGACCGGAAACCCGGTCGATCGCCTGGTTGAAAAGATCAGCCAACCGAGGACCGGCCACCGCCAGGAGTGCAGCCACCAACACGGCGGACATCAAAGTAATCATTACCCAGCCGGGTACGTCTCCGCGGCTATCGCGCACGGTGGGCGCCCAGCGTGCCCACGTACGTTCAACGATCCGGCGCAATGTGTTCAGCAGTTGTAAAAAGATAGTGGTCATGCGGTCCATGGTGAGTTCTCCTGATCGGTTAGGGTAACGGGAAATTGATGTACGGCGGAGGATTTGGTCAATAGCTCACCTCCAACAATGCGAGGCCAGGAAAGACGGCAAAAATGACGGTAAGGGGCAGAACGCCGAACACTATGGGGACCAGCATGCTGATTTCTCTTTTGCCAGCGACTTCCATGAGTTCACGTTTCGCCGCATCACGAACGTCTTGGGCTTGGTCTCGGAGGACTTGAGCAATGGGAGTTCCGCGTTCTGTGGCGACATTGACCGCGTCGACAAAGCGCGTGATCGCACTGACCTGGACTCGGTCGGCCATCTCATTCAGTGCTTTGGCAACGGAGGAGCCAGCACGAATTTCGTTGATCATGGCCGCAAATTCTTCACCGATAACTCCACGGCACGTTGCAGAGATCCGTTCAATGGCACCTACCGTTGACTCACCGGCCCCGACGGCCAAGGCCATAACCTCGGCCACGGTGGGAAATTGTGTCAGGATCTTGCGACGACGTCTTGCCACTTGTTCACCGAGGATCCAACCTCTGAACAGGTAGGCCACTACGCCACAGATGGCGACGAGAAAGACTGATGGCACCAGGTCCAAACTGCGGCCGAGCCCTGCCAACGTCACCACTACTGCCCCGAGGATGATTCCCGCCATCATGCTCAGTACCTGTTGTGTTCGGAAATCGATGACCGACATCTTCGAACCGGCAGCGGCCAGTCGTTTACGCAATACCTGATTTCCGGGATTGTGGGTTCGAATGCGACGACGGATCTGCTCAACGAGCGGGTCAAGGAACTGGACCAGAGCCAAACGGTTGTGGTGTTGTGTCCATCCTTCGACGAGCAGCCGCGAAGGGCGCTGACCGACACGAATATGCGGGGCAATGCGGTCGACAAAAGTACTTGAGCGCCAAGCCGGGACCCGTGCCACGACAAGACACAATCCCACGCCGATGCCGAGTCCGCACAAGACTGCCCACCCGAAATAGCCGCTCATGTCAGTACCCGCTCTTCCACTGGCAGGGTGCCTAGGCGCAACATGATGCGGTAGCAGATTAGCGAGATGACCAGTCCGCCGATGAGTAGCATCACCCCGGCTGGGCTTGTGTACGCCTGTTGCGCCGCGTCTTGTGTGCCAAGGACTAGCAATAAGATCCACGGTGCCGCGACGGCCAGACGAGATGCCGAAACGATCCACGATTGGCGGGCTGCCAATTCACCACGGGTGCGTACCTCATCGCGGAGGAATGCGGCGAGCGTGCTGAGCGTCGTCCCCAGATCGGTGCCACCGACTTCACGAGTGATTCGCAAAGTGGTCAGAATCTTATCCGCCACCGGGTCTGCCAAGCGGTCGGCGAGCTGCTCCAAGGCGATGGTGAACTTTCCCGTTGCCCGGTAATCAAGCGCAAATTCATGAAAAGCGGGGCGCAATATCTCCGGCCCAACCTCAGCGAGTTGGCTAAGCGACTCGGGTAACGACAGACCGGCTCGGATCGCGCTGCGAAGGTGGTCGACAACCTCGGGCCATTGTTCGCGCAACAAGGCTTGTCGTTTCGTGGCCTGATGCCGCAGGTAGGCCCATGGCGCACCGGCGCCAAAAAGGAAGAAGATGGCTGCGAAAAGCATCGAACCGGTCAGCGCTATCGTCAGCAGGGCACTGACGATGGCGCAGGCGAAGGCAATCATGACAAATTTCGCCGGGCTCAGTCCGATAATGCCGGCCCGGAGTAAGGCTTGCCGGATTCTCGACGGTTTCCGCACCGGTTTGCGCCAAGGGTCGAACAGTAACCAGTCCACAGCGAAGGCAATGCCTAACCCTAATGTGGCTCCAATGAGCAGGCTCATATCCGGTCCCCCAACATCTGGGAAATGTTCACACCGGCCAACTCGAACTTACGATGGCTGAAATCCGCGCCGCCCGCCGGAACGAACCGGTCGCCGTGCCGTTCAAAGAGTGTCGAGGTCTCGATCTGACCACCCTCTTCGACGCGGTTCTTCAAGCCGATAATTTCTTCTACGTAGCGCTGCCCTTTAGCGTCTCTTGTGCAGTGCACGACAAGATCAATACAGGACGCCACCGTTTTCGTTACGAAGTCAGCTGTGATGTTTGGTCCCGCTAGTAGCGGCAGTGTACAGATTTTGGTGATGGCGTCTCGCGCGGAATTGGCATGCAGGGTGCATAAACCGGCGATCCCGGAATTCAACGCGATCAGCATGTCGAGCGACTCTGCCTCGCGGACCTCGCCGATCACGATACGGTCCGGGCGCATTCGCAACGCCTCCTTGACCAGACGCCGCATCGTGATTTCTCCGGTGCCTTCGAGATTCGGCAAGCGGGTCTGTAGCCCGACCACGTCTCGATGGGACAGTTTCACCTCAAAAATTTCCTCGATGGTGATAATTCGTTCGCGGGAGCCAATCGCGGAGGCTAAGCAGTTGAGCATGGTCGTTTTACCGGCCTGCGTGGGGCCAGTGACCACAATATTCATGCCGGCGGCGATCGACCAGGAAAGAAACTGTGCGGCCGTTTCGCTGACGGAGCCCAGTGCGATGAGATCTTCCAGCGATGCCGCGCGGGCCACAAACTTGCGGATGTTCACGGCCCAGTGCTCATGGGTAATGTCGGGAATGACCACATGCAGACGCGACCCGTCGGGCAATTGGCAGTCGACGAAGGGTTGTGAGAGGTCGAGCCGTCGCCCCGACATTTTCAGCATGCGTTCGACCAGATCCGCGATTTGACTGGCATCCAGCCGGATATGCGTTAACTCGCTTTGGCCGCTGCGTGCGCAAAAGACCTGATGCGGCTCACGAACTTCAAAACTTCTCTTGCTAGTATCGACCCATGACCAGTCCAATCGATGCCGCGATCTACGTCCGGATCTCACGGGACTCCGAGGCCCAGGGACTCGGGGTCAAGCGCCAAGAGAAGGACTGCCGGGCCCTCGCCGAGCGTCTCGGCTGGCGCGTCGTCGAGGTCTTCACGGACAACGACGTCTCCGCCTCGAAGAAGAAGCCGAGGCCGGCCTACGAGCAGATGATGCGGGCCGTGGAGACCCGGCGCGTCCACGCGGTGGTGGTCTGGGACGTCGACCGGTTGACGAGGAAGCCGCGCGAGCTCGAGGACTGGATCGACCACGCGAACAAGCTCGGGCTGAGCCTGGCCAGCGTCGGCGGCGAGATCGACCTGGCCACCGAGCAGGGCCGGGCCATGGCCCGCATGAAGGGCGTCTTCGCCCGGCTCGAAGCCGAGACGGTCGCCCGGCGGCAACGCGCCAAGCACAAGGAAATGGCGGAGGCCGGCCGGTACATCGGGCCCAGGCCGTTCGGCTACCGCTTCGCAGCGGACCAGGACGGCTCCACGATCAGAGGTTCCGGCAAGCAGCTGGTCGTCGACCCGGCCGAAGCGGCCGTCATCCGGGAGTGCGCGCGCCGGGTTCTGGACGGCGAGAGTCTCTGGGCGATCACCAAGGACCTGAGCGCCCGCGGAATCGAGACGGCCGCAGGGAATGCCTGGCAGACGCAGACGCTGCGCCGGATGCTCATGCGGTGGACCCAGGCCGGCTACCGCAAGCACCAGGAGTACAAGGACGGCCAGTGGGTCGGGCAGCCCCAGCTCTTCGAAGCGGCCTGGGAGCCCATCATCGATCGGGAGACCCACGAGCGGGTCCTCGCGAAGCTGACCGACCCGTCGAGGATCACCAACAAGGGCGATACCGCGCTGAAGTACTTGCTGACGTGGATCGTCCTGTGCGGCGTGTGCGGCAGGCCCATGGTCGGCGTCAAGGGCTACAAGTACACCGTGAAGGGCTACACGCGCGCTGACGGATCGCAATCGCCGAGCAGGGAACGCCACTACTACGCGAAGTACACGTGCGCGCATCAAGGTTGCCACGGCATCACGCGCCGGATGGACGTGGTCGACGAGTTCGTCGAGCGGCATGTCGTCCGCCTCCTGGAGACCGAGGGCGTGCGCATGCTGGGCGGCGACCAAGCGGTCGTGGACGAAGCCCAGCAGCGGATCGAGGAGATCAAGGCGAGGAAGGCCCTGCTCTCCGACCTGGTGATGACCCCGGCCAGCGAGGGCGGCATGGACGAGGAGCAGTTCCGACGCCAGAACGCCAGGCTGACGACGCAGCTCGAGGCCGAGCAGGCCAGGCTGAGGTCGGCGCGCCCGGCCGACGGGCTGGACGAATTCACGGGATCCTCGGCTGCCGCCGCGTGGGACGCCGCAACGGTCGAGAAGAAGCGGCTGCTGCTCCGCGCCTTGATCGAGATGACCGGCCTGACGATCACGGTGGACAAGATCGGTCCCGGGGCCTTCTCGGCCTCGGGGGCGAATCCCTACAGGGGCATCAGGGTCGAGTGGGACGGAGCCGGCGGCTGATCGCCGCTTCACCGTGAGCGCGACACGCTGCCACCGAGGACTGCGCCTGTCGCCATGAATTTTTATAATGGGATCAGCGCGAAGATCGGCCGCGGGGCCAACGACGACAAAGCGCAGGGACGAGCGACCCGAACACTTCTCATTTAGACGCTCGGCCCGGGATGGAGCGAGCGGCGACCGCCGCACCCGTCAATGGATCGGCGACACGGCCACGACGGGCACGGCTCCGGATGACACGTCCTGGAGGGACCGTCATGCCCGCTGCAGTCGCCGAGCACACCACCGCCGAGGAGTATCTCGAAGCATCGATCGAGCGCTTCCTCGCCACCCGCCCTGCGTTCACTGATGAGATGCGCGACCGGCTAGGGGCGGCGCTGAGGCCCCAGCAATCCAACGCAGAACCCGCAATCCGCATCTCAAAGGCGGCATGATCTCCATACCCAACTATCTGGGTTGAGCGCTACGTCCAGCGACGGTGCATCCATCAAGGACGCACAACTTTCGCTTGATCGACCCAGCGAGCCAGAAGGCTGAATGCAGCCAATTGCTCCAGGGCCAGTTGTTCTTGTCCCCCAGAGTCAGTCGAGGGCTGGTGCATACCAGGATTGCGTATGGCCGAATAGAGGCCTTCCGCGAATGCCCGAGCACCTCGGTGGAGATTCTGGTACGTCATACCGCCGTCGTCTTCTGCTACTCGGAGCCTAGGGGCGTCGTCCTTGGGCTCGGCCAGCGAAAAGGCCTCATTGAAAAGCGCAGTCTCGGAGATGTCCATTCTCCCAAGCTTCGCCTGAGTCTCGGCGTTGATCCGGATGGCGGCTTGCATCACGGCTTGGTGATAGTGTCCCGTGTTCCAATACGATCGGCCATTCTCCCATGCCCAGGGGTGGAGGTTAGCGGCATCCATGTCTGGGGCATTGTCGCCCAACTTTTCAGCCAATTCGTCCTGCCGCATGAGGGCGGCTCTGGCTCTGGATGCTTGGTCACGAAGCCATGTGTAATCCTTGTCCTTCGCAGGGCGGTCGTTAGCCCACCCCGGCAGTACGCGATCGAGAATCTGTTCTATGACGTGTGCCCGCTGTGCTGCCTCAGTTTTGGGGCCAACCATCACCGTACCGAAGTAAGCAACTCCTGGCCCCATATTCGGGGTCACTTGTGCAGTGACTTTCAGGAACGCATCAATTTCGGCAACTGCCCACTGGGTGTCTAATCTCGTCATAAGTCTAATTAATACCGGCTGTTAGAAAAATCTTGAAGTTTCAATCCAGAACTTTGCACCTCGCTCAAATTATTGGCTTATTTCGCTGGTCTCATTGGCTAGCATTTTGATTATGAATACAGAGTCGATTGCGCTCATCATCTCATTGCTGTCCTTGGTCATAGCCGCACTTTCAATAGGATGGCAGATCGCGCAATACCTGCTGTCAGCAGGCCGGCCCAAGGCAACGCTTCTGCATGGGCTGGTGTCTAGCGCTGCGGCATACACGGGTCCGGTTGGGAGCGATGAGAAGAAGCGCAGTTTGGACGGACTGCTCCAACAGGGCATTTCCGGAGTTGAAGCCATTGGAATCCAGATTACTAACCATGGACGCGCACCTGTCATTATCGAGAAAATCACGTTATTTCCTCGAGGCGGCACCATGTCACTTGTACCTTTGGGTGAATTAATTGGTCCCGATCTGCCATATAAACTTGAACCCGGCGCAAATTCCAGCTGGTATGTCGACTATCTCCACGCCACAAGACTGATAGCTTCTTCACGTGAAGTTCTCCGAGAGAAAGTATCCGGGGTCTACATGTCGGCCCAATTGGGCACAGGGAAGTCGATCAAAACCCGTCGAACGCTTCGAGCTTAACTATCGTGAAGGTTCAGCAAGGCTCAGGGCGCACTTGGGACAAGGTCCATTCGCAACCCTGTGGGATGACTGACTTACCGGATCGACTGCCGTAGATCATCGCCCGAGGAACGGCGCGACAAGGAGCTTCGATAGAACGTCGCGTTCAAGTCCTAGTTGATGCCGTGGCAAGCCGTCGCGCCGCATCGTCGATCTCGAAGCAATTTATTTAGACCGAACTTTGAATAGTCCTGCTCACTTAGTTCATGAGTAAGGTTGTATGCATGATTACAGGCCACTGCTAACCACAAACACGTTCCTCACTTCAACTCTGCACAGCTTGTAGAGGGTCACTAATTCGAAATGACCGGTACTCGAAGGTCGCTGAAACATCACTTTTGGAGAGATCATGGATCGCAACGAGAAAAAGAAAATGCGCGAGCACATCAGCGAGCACATTGACGTTTCGAACGCACGATTGACGGACGACGAGGCACGATTCTTGAATGACTTCGTCGACGGCTACGACGAGTATCGGGGCAAGTCGGAAACTCGGACGAGCAGTTATACTGGCTGGAGCTCAGACGGGAAATACACCCGGGTGGAGACCACCACGGATACTTTCACCGACGAGGTCGGAATACGAATTAACAATTCCTACAAGGATGATGACGGCCAAAGCGGCGAGTCCAGTACCGAGGTTAAGGACGCGCGAGGAATCCTGAACTGGTTCAAGGATCGCCGCTAGATCCTCATACCGGCTAGCGGGGTCCAGCGCTTCGCCTCAGAACGGGCAAGGGCATCTTCTGCCCGAGGCTTCACACCCGTTCGTGCCGTGACTGGATGATGCAGGAAAGCGTCGAATGATTCGGCGGAACCCACGGCGGAACTCGCTGCGCTACGGGTTCCGATTTGCGTTCCGCACCGACTTCCGGCACCCATTTGCGCAGGTGACGCTCACGAAAGCGGCGCAGCTGCGCGGAAATGCGGACGGAATCCCCCTATTTCTCTCCTTGTTGGTCGAAAAGAAGATAGGGGCATTGCATGCAAAGAGAAGCAGGTGGAAAACTTCCGCAGTTCCGCGGCATCTATGCCGAAGCCGGCGCTTGTGCAGGCCGCCCGAGCCGCACTTGGACGGACGGACGGTGCACCACGACGAGACGACTGCTCAAGTTAATTCTGTCGGTACTGGCCGGGCGTCCGGTCGCCTCGCCCTTCCTCCAGTTGAGCGATCTCATGCTCGATGGCGACCATCGCGGCCTGTGCCTGGTGGAATTCCCACTCGGCACCGCTCGCGCGCTCGCTCTGTTTCGAGAGCTTATGGTGCAGTTCGGCGATCCTGGCTTCGATCCTCCCGCCGTTGCTCACGAGGGCGCTGAGCGCAATCCCGAGCACCTCGGCAGCGGCCGCGGCTTCATCGAGCTTGATCATGCGTCCCGAGTTGGGGTTCTCGATCCTCGAAATCGCACTGGCATCGAGATTGACGTTCAGTATCGCCGACGTTCGCTCCGCCAACTCCGCCTGGCTCATGCCCGCATTCTGACGCTCTTCTTTGAGGCGTCCAGCGAACACTTCACTGTACTTTGGCACACCTGCTCCTCGTCTACTTGACCGCATGTGTTGATCTAACATTACATGGACTCAGTAGTTGATGGACCAACACAGTTGGTTTAGGATGGAAGTAAGGCGGCACTCGGAAGTGCAGCCCTCCGCGTGCGGCCAATCGCTTAGCGTCCTCTGAAGGATGCGGCCGCACAAGAGCGTTCGGTCGTAGTGGCCGTCGCGGCTGAGGCAGGCGCGGACTCGGATCGAGAATACGATCTCTCCGAGAGGACGAACGCGATGGCTGCGACTCCTGCCACCAGCTCTATCGATCACCGCAAAGACGACGAACTGACTGTTCCCGAGGTCGCGCGACGGCTGAAGCGCCACCCCCAGACCGTTCGAGAATACATCCACTCCGGCCTGTTGCCGGCGCACCGGGTCGGCATCGGCATGCGATCAGAATTCCGTGTCTACGAGTCAGATCTCAAAAGAGTCGTCCATCCGGTCGTAGCTGCCGAAATCAGCGGCCATTCTCCCGTCGACCCGCGTTGGCTCGCCGAGCGCATCATCGAACTCTGGCCTCGCCTGCCCGAAGACTTCAAGGCTGAACTGAGTAGGCTTGTCGCCGTTTCCTGATTCCACGAAGAAAGCCCCCGCCGAAGCGAGGGCTCTTCAAATGCATCACCCAATCAGATCACGAGTGGCCGCTCGTGGACGATCCGAAAGGACAACACCATTATGTCAGAACCCGTTGCGCGCAGCAACGCTGCGCAGGACAACCAGGACTTCTCGGAGGCAAGCCGCGCACCCGGGAAGAAGTCGGCGGCGCAGCAGCTCGTCGCGCTGGCGCTAGAGTGCTACGACCTCGGCGTGGACACCGACGACAAGCCCTTCGCCGTACGCAAGGGAGGCCACGTGACGCGCCCGCTCAAGGGCGGCAAGCGATCGCTCCGGAAGGAGCTGGGCGGCCTCTTCTACCGCATGAGCGGCAAGACCGCGTCGCAGAACGCCCTGGCCGAGGCGCTGGATGTCCTCGAGTTCGAGGCCACGGAGACGGAGCCGGTCGAGCTCGCGGTGAGGGTGGCACGGCCGCACGACGGCGAAGTCTATGTCGACCTCGGAGACCAGACCGAACGCGTCGTCCGGATCACCGCCGCCGGCTGGGAAATCCTCGACGGCGACGCCGATGTCCCAGTTCTTTTCCGCCGCTCGGCCCTGACCCTCGCGCTGCCGACCCCGATGTCTGGGGGCAACCTCGATCTGCTCTGGAACTTCGTCAACTCGCCTCGCGAGCACGACCGGCAGGTGATCCGCGGCTGGCTCGTCGGAGCCGTAATGCTCGTCGGTCTCCCCTGCCCTGTCCTGGCACTGCTCGGAGAACAGGGCACTGCCAAGTCGAGCGCCATGCGTAGGATTTTCCAGCTCTTCGACCCGACCAAGGCCGAAGTTCGGATGCCGCCCAAGGACGCCAGCAAGCTCCTTCACTCGCTGCACGGATCGAGGTCCTCCGGCTTCGACAACCTGTCGTCAATCCCCAAGTGGATGTCGGACATCCTCTGCCAGGCCGTCACCGGCGGCTCGGACGTCGACAGGGCGCTGTACACCGACGACGAACAGCGCATCATCGCATTCCAGGGCGTGGTCGGCTTCACCGGCATCGATGTCGGAGCCCTCGCCGGGGACTTCGCTGAGCGGTGCGTCTGGGCCGACCTCTGCGTGATCTCCAGGAGCTCGCGCCGCTCAGAACGCGAACTCAATGCCATGTGGGACGAGGCCTATCCTTCGATGGTCGGCGGACTGTTCGACCTCGTCGCGATGACCCTCGAGAAGCTTCCGGAAGTGGACCTCGACGAGAAGCCGCGCATGGCGGACTTCGCCGAGATCCTGGCGGCAGTCGATCTCGCCACCGGCACGAATGGGCTGGAGCACTACGTCCGGTCGCAGGAATTGGTCTCCGAGGAGATCGTCGCCACCGACAAGTTCCTCTCTGCGATCTCTGCACAGATCACCGATCGCTGGGAAGGAACCGGCAAGGACCTGCACGCACTGCTGCCCCGACCCCTCGATGACAAGTTCTGGCCCGAGCAGCGTGGCGTCAGCGGGAAGCTCAAGAAGGTCGCCCCAGACCTCCGCAAGGCCGGCTGGACCGTCGAGCAGGTCGTGCCCGACCCGAAGAGCAAGCGCCCGAAGACCTGGGTCCTGGTGCCTCCTGGCGCGGATCTCATCACTGCCGCTGACATCGCCGTCGTGCAGGCAGCTCGCGAGCTGCACGAGCTCGACGTCGCGCGGTGGACCGAACGCCTCATCGCCGACGGCATGCATCCCGGGGACGCTGGCGAACGAGCGCTGGTGCTGAGGGAGAGTCCCAAGTTCCACGGAGAAGCAAGTCTCCAGTCGATGGCCCGTGCCTCGCAGTCCATCGACCAGCGCCTCTTCGACGAACTGGGCCGGCTGGGCCTGACGCTCGCCTCATTCGACCGGATCGTCGCCGACCGCGTTGATGCCCAGGAGGTCGGACAGTAATGAGCTTCTACGTCTCACCCACGTCTCTCTTCCCCGAGTTCTATGGCAACTCGGCGATCAAGGCCCTTGCCGGGGCGCATCGCTGGACGGTCTCCGGACGCCTGGGCAACGACATCACTGCGAAGGGCAAGGCGCCCATCGACATGCGCGCCCTGCTCGATACTGGTCGGGTGCGCGGGGCCTGGTCGATCAGCGACCAGTGCCTCGTCACACTGGAGGATCTGGCGGATTCGCTTCCGAACGCTGCCAATGCGGCTTTCTACCTGCAGGCGGCGGTAGATGGCCTGATGGTCATCGACGTCGAACCGTCCTGCCCGGCTGAGATCGCCGCCAATCTGCTCGCACTGCCCGGGTTCCTGTACTCCGAGACCTCGATGTCCGGTCGGGGCTATCACCTCGTGGCCGCGATACCGGACAACTTCCATCACCACGGCATCGCATCATCGAAGCGCGTGCTGCGTGAGGAGCACGGATGGTACGAGATCCTGCTCGACCACTGGGTGACGTTCACGCGCAGGCCAGTCAGCGCGGGCATATGGTCTCAGGCCCGCGCCCAGGACCTCGTGACAGCTCCATTCGCCTCGATCGAGGAGCTCTACGCCTCCCTGGCTTCGAAGGCGAAGCCGTCACCGAACGCCTGCGCGACGGCTATCGGCACCGATGACGAGGCTCCCAGCATCAAGGGCGGCGAGCTGATCATTCAAAGGACGCTGGACGGATCTCGTCAGCGTCTGAAGCGCCTCGACGACTTTGGCGGTGACCATTCGCGTTGGGAGTTCTCGATCCTCGGAACGCTATACAAGGAGATGCGCCGTCACTTGGTCGTCGTCGGATTCCGGAACTTCACTAGGTACTCCGCTGGAGAACAGGCCTGGCTGCTCTACAAGGCAGCTCTGGTTGCGCTCCCGAGCCGGTCCAAGCACACGGAGCGTCGCAACGGCCGACCGTTCCTGCTCGACAGGGCCGCTGCGATGGTCGCTGCGAACCCCTGAAAACCCGAATCTTACGGCTGACTATTTTTGATGTTGCCTACGGACAGTTCCCTGCTTGTCAAACGATGAACCCGTCGGACCTAAAAGCTCTGTTGAACCGCGACCTTACTCAAATGGCACCAATGGATCGAATTCGCCTGGCCGAATAGATTTCAACTCGGTTTAATTGTTGAAAAACTGTAAACTCATATACATTCTCTGGACGCCAATTTACTTCTGATCTCACGAAAGACGCTGTGATCTACACATGATTGTAAAGATTGAGCAGAACGAGCTAGACCCGCTACGTACCGTCATGCGTGACTTGCAAACAGGCGCTGCTAGGTATTACGCGCAGACAGCCTCTGGTTCTGAGCTCGGTTCGACGGTTCGTGCGTTCATCGCCAATTGCCAGGTTCTCAACGACTGGTTTTCAAATGCTATCGTCGATGCTGCGTCATATAAGGCCCTCTATGAAACTCCGCGTCATGCAGGCGTAGACATTATTGATGCCATGAAGTACGTGCGAAACGTCTCGCAGCATGTGCTTCATGTGGTCAAGCCGAGCGACACTGTTTCGCTGATCGGCGGAATATTTGGATTACGAGCCTATGCCGAGTGGGAAGCTATTCCCGACGAAATTCATGGAAAGTTGCGTTCTGGCACGCAAGCACTCAAGCCTGCTTATGAGTCCAATCTCGAAGGCAAAGAGCTGATGAGTACCATGATGGCCGTATTGCGCTTCTACGCTGAGATTGCCCCAACCATCGTTCATCGCGACCAACACGACGAGTGGACTGGTTTTCCTCTTATGAACCAACCGGGGATCTCTGATCCCTTACACCCGGAGGAACCTCGGGCGAACATTGCTCAAGCGCGGGCTTGGATGGATAACCGTCGGCCAGGCGGTGACGCTCGAGTCATCTGCGGTCAAGTAACGATCAACGGCGAGCAATACTTCTATGGTTATACGTTCGTGGGACGCCTATCGTTTACGCCGTTCTACGAGACGACCACACAAATCAATCACGACATTTCGTTGGGTTTCCTCTATTACGAAGGAAATCTGGCCGCAAATGTATCCGATGTCAGTGCTGAGTACCCCGATGCGCTTCAAGGACATGTTATCCACAGCAAAGACGAACTTGCCACCTGGACGATAGTCGTTACCCAGGCCATCGCCGGTGAGGATTGGTGTTCTCCCGGCCTCGATTCCGACAGCTGGCGTAGAGGATGCACCCTCGAGATCCCGGACGCCCTACCAGACTATGTGGCCTACGGTGTAAGGCGGGCCCGACGCCTGAATGCACTTGTTCCCCCTCGACATCTTTAGCGTTCAAGTACTCTCGGTCCAGTACACGGCAGTCGCTTCATCGGGCTCGTTCTGGCGCGTCCCACACTATTGGTCGCACTGCTCTGAGCGACACGCTGGGTCCCACCTAGCCTGGACGCTGACTCCGAATAAAAGTCTCTGGTGCTTTATTCCCGGGCCAGATCCGCGGCACCAAGGCCACGCACGCGGCCAATAAATTAATAGATCGATGAAGCGCTCTAGCATGAGTAAGTAGTCACATTGACCGCTCACGGCCCATCAAGCCCGGACGGTATAGAGGTAAAAGGCTCGGCAGGTCTGGCGGGGGGCTGGAACCTCCGCTTCATTATGATTGAACGCTCAACGGCGTATCCTGGATCACCGATGAGACCGCCGGCCGCGTTATTCATGACGAGAAATACGACCAATTCTACGTCTAGCCAAGACTCGGTGCTGGCCAAGGCCGGGGAGCTTACCGATGACATCAGTCCCCGTTGAAAGGCTGGCCTACGCTGTTCGCCGGTGCCTGGCAGAAACTCGGGCCAAGCTTTGCGGAGCACAGTGGCCCGTGCGAACGTTGGTCGTCTGGCGCGACTGGGAAATGGGTTGCGAAAGTCTTCGGGCAAAATCATCTGACGGAACTGCCTGGTCTCATGATGGTCTCTCGCTGGTCTCGTAGTGGCCAGCTCTGGCCCATCTCCGTCCCGGAAAAGGCCACTCGTCGCACGTGGCATGAACCGCGCTTCGTCCGGGTCTTTTGCGGGTCTGCTTCAGGTCCCGATGCGACCAGGATGCGACCGGCAGCCGCCCATCATCAGACCGCGACAAGACCCGAGAGAGGCCTGGCCTCATTCGGGTCCCACCGCGCCCCGAACGAGACCATCGAAAGCCCGCCTGCGGCCCTTTTAGAGACCTCGGCGAGACCGTCAACGGACCATACCGGGGCGACGCACGATTAGTGTCCGTTGCATGGCCTGATTCTGGTTTTCCTCCGGTCTCCATGCGGGCTGTTCCGGGACCAGCTGCAGACCTCGACAAGTCCAACTCTGGCACCGGAATCGTTCCGCGATTGCCAGCACTTGCTCAAATGCTCGCTGTTCTGCACTCTCGTCGCCGCCAGGCGCGCAGCGCACAGCAGCTTGGCGGAGCCGGCCCACAGGGACCCAGCGAGGCGCGGAGCAACGAGCTGGGTGGGGCCGAGCGGAGCCGGATTCCTCGGAGAGCGCGCAGCGCGATGGACCAGGAAAAGACAGCAGATGGCCGAGCTTGCGAGGCCATCTGTCTGACTTTTCAAACTGGTCCTCGCCGTTGTTGCCAGGGTGTACGGGTCGGTCCTAGACTGGGATGACAGCAGGTCGCATCATCGCCACCGTCCACACCTAACGCGTTCTGGGTGGCGGCGACCTCAGTTCTCCCGGACGCCGGACGCATGGGATCCATCGAAGGATTCCGCCCATGTCCGCTCTCCCCGTTCCCCGCAAGCATCGTCGGCCGAAGCCGGTCAACTACGGCATCCGTCGCGCCCTGCGCCTCGGTCCCGCCGAGGAGGCCGCCGTTGCCTCGATGCGCTCCTCCCTCGCCAAGGCCCGCGGCGTCGACGCGGACGACGTGAAGTTCTCCGACGCGGTGCGCCTGCTCCTGGTCGGCAACGAGAAGGCCGCCCGGGCCATGGCCGGCCAGCCCGAGACGTGGACCCCGTCGCGCACCGTCGAGGTCCCGATGGAGCTCTGGGACGGTCTGAGCGAGTGCCGGAACAGGCTCTCCCATTCTCAGGGCTCGCTCTACAACATCTCCCGCAAGCTCAACTTCGAGCAGGGCGTCTCCCCCGCCGAGCTCCGCGACGCCTTCCGCGCAGTCCAGGAGTCCAAGGACGCGGTCGTCCGCATGGAGGCGGCGCTCGTGGCGTTCGTCGATGGACACCCGGCTGGAGCGGACGCGGAAGCCGGCGACGGTCGGGGCTGACCATGGCCATCGTCTCCTCCCAGTCGACGCGGACCAGCGGGCGCGCGCAGAGCTACGCCAAGAAGGGCGCAGTCGCCATCTCCGCGCTCAACGCCGCCGTGCCGATGTTCGAGCAGCGGCTCGCCGAGGTCCGTGCGCTGCATGGCAAGGACGGGATGCAGCCGCGCTGCGCCGTCGACGAGGACGGGAAGGCGGTGCGCGACGCCACGGGCCGGCCGGTGCCATTGAAGGACGCCAAGGGACAGACCGTCTACGAGTCGAAATACGTCGAGGCCTACTCCCTGGTCGAGAGCTTCGGCCACGACGAGTTGGACCCGGACGACCCCACCTCCTGGGACACCGCCCAGCGCCTGGGCCGGGCGCTGGCCGAGGACCGCTTCCCCGGCCATCCCGTGCTCGTCGCCACCGAGGTCTCCGGGCGCTCCGGATGCGTGCACAACCACCTCATCGTCGGCGCGGTCCACCCGCAGACCGGCAAGAGCATCGACAGCAACCTCGTCACCCATGCCCGCCTCGCGCTGGCCCACGACCGCGTGCTCGCCGAGCAGGGCTTCGAGCAGCGCGCCGACATGAAGGCCAGTTCCGCCGCAGCGCAGCAGGCCATGGACAAGGCCCGCTCCGCCGTGCTCGCCGACCCCGCCAGCAAGGAGCTCTCGCCGAGCATGCTGCGGCGCAGGCTCGCGGCAGCCGAAGGGTCCGTGCGCCTGCAGCGCCAGAACGGCGCTCCGGCTTCGCAGGCGCGGCAGGAGCGCCGCCTGCGCGAGTTCGACCGGTACCGGCTCAACGAGCGCGACCGGGAGGTCGCCGCCGGGATCGGCACCGCTCCCCCGAAGGAGCGGTTCTCGGAGATCGAGCTCGAAGCGCGGATCCGCCGCACGCTCGCCGACCCGCGCCTGCAGTCCTGGGACGACGCGACGGCGATCGGCCGCGAGCACGGCGTGACGGTGGCCCGTCGCGGGCAGGACATCGGCTACGGCATGATGCTGAGGCAGCCCGACGGCACCCTCGCGGAGCCCTCCCGCGCCCACACCCGCCGCGGCCAGCGCCTCGGCGACGGGTTCCGCGTTGCCGACGTGGAAGCAGCCATGGAGCGCAACGCCGAGCTCCAGCGCGCCACGCTGGCACAGCAGGAGACGAAGGACCCGGTCCAGGACCTGCAGGACTGGCTGAGCAGCAGAGAGTACGAGGCCGAGTTCGAACGGCTGCGGCACGAGCAGGAGCTGGCAAGGCAGGAACGGGCAGGGCACGACGACGCCTGGGACGGGAGCCGGACGGCAATCGCTGGATCGCCCGAGAACCCGCCGCAGGAACCTTCGATCCAGGATGAGTCCGAAGCAGCCGCGCCGCCAGCGTTCCGGTCGCGGCTGCGCGAGATCGGGCGCAGCAGACTTTCGGAGAGCATGCAGCGGCGCTTGGACGGACTGGCGGCGCTCGAAGAGGACTACCGCGATGCCGGGTACCAGCCCGACCCCGCCTTCGTGGCACGGATCCGCTCCTGCGGCGGGCTAGGACGCTCGACGCTCGAGAAGATCTCCTCCCGGCTCGAACCGGGCCTGCGCGAGCAGCTCGAGCTGTACGTGGACAAGACCGAGCTCAAGGACCAGTCCTACAGGGAGGACCAGCGGCTGGAGAAGGCGATCCGCCAGGACGAGAAGCAGCACCCCTACGGCCGCCCCGTCGGGCAGCGCGACGTCCGCGACGAGCTGCGGCACGAACGCGCCTACCACCGGGACCGCCACCGCCGGCTGGAGCAGGACCTCGGCTCCGGGACCCTGGAGAAGGACACGCCCGGGGCGCAGGCCGAGAGGACCCCGCTGCAGCGCCGGCTCGACGCGGCCCGCTCCGAGAGCCGGGAAGCCAACGACCGCAGCAGGCAGGCGGACCAGGACCACGGACACGGGATGTGAAGGGAGGTGAAGCAATGATCATCAGCAGCAAGGACCGCGCGGACCGGCTGGATGCCATGGCCCGGGCGCTGGAACGGCAGGCCGACGAGGCCGAGGCGTTCTCGCACGGCAGCTGGATGGCCGGAGGACGTCCGAGCCGGTCGCACTACCAGGACCTCGACGCCGTCGAGGAGACCAGGGCACGGGCCCGAGGGTACCGCCAGGAGGCACGGCAGCTGCGCCGGAGCACGGCGCAGTAGAACCACAGGGAAAGGAAGAACGATGGCACAGAACCAGAACATCGACCAGCGGCAGGCGGCGCGCATGCAGCGCCTGCTCGCGACGCAGGGCCAGCGGGCCGTGCAGCGCCGGTTCGGCGAGCAGGCGCTGGGCTCCGAGGAGTTCCAGCAGGCCAGGCAGCATGAGGCCCAGCGCCAGCGGCGCGGCCAGGAGGTCTGGGCGGAGTCCCGCCGCCAGGCCGCCCTGGAGCAGGAGCGCCGCCAGGAAGCGCAGGAGCAGCAGCGCAGGGAAGCCGAGGCCGAGGCCCGCGAACAGGACCGGGCCGCGCAGGAAGAAGCGCAGCGCCAGCAGCAGGAGCAGGAGCAGGAGCGCACCGACCAGGAACAGGCCGAGCAGTCGCGGCTGGAGCAGCGCGAGCAGGACCGCGAGCAGCACCAGGCCGACGAGCACGAGCCGGACGGCGCGGGCCGCGGGCGCGAACGGGTCCAGGACGAGCTGCGGGCCGCCCGCGCGGAGACCAGCGCTGCGAACCGGGCCGCGAAGGAGATCGAGAAGGAGCGCAGCCACGGCATGAGCAGGTAGCGGCTCGACGGAAGGAGGGCAGCGAGGAGGGCCGGGACCAAGCAGTCACGGCCCTCCTCGCTGCCTCGGGGTCAGCCCGCGCGCAGGCTGGTCGAGTCGATGTCGGGGACGGAGACGAGCAGGCCGGGCCCGCCGCCGACCAGCAGCCGTGCCTGGCCCCTGCGCCGCGGCAGCAGCTCCGCCGCGCTCTGCGCCTCGACGCGGTCCCGGGACCTGGACGCGCGGTTAGTGGCATCGGTCGACGAGGTCGTGCGCTCCTCTTCCCCGGCTGCCCAGGCCGCGTCTTCCAAGAAGTCTTTCTCCGCGGCCCCGGTCCCCGGGTACACCAGCACCGCCGGGAAGGTGTCGCGCAGGATCTTCAGCCCGGCGCTCCCCCAGCGCGGCTCGAACTGGCTGGAGGACTGCAGGCCCACGACCATGCGGATCCCCAGGCCGCGGGCCTCGCCGACGATCTGCGGCAGCGCGGGCAGCGGCGCGCCGTTCGCCAGCTCGTCGAGCACCATCAGCAGCGGGTCGAGCCGCCCGACGCGCTTGCGCCAGTGGTTGATGCACTGCATGATCACCGCCGTCGCCGCCGGGGCGGCGCTGCCGTCGAAGGGCGACACGATGTACAGCGTCGCGCCGCGCTCCTCGAGCATCGAGGGATGGAACGGGATGCCCGTGCCGTCGCCGGCCACGGACTCCAGCGTCCACGGGGTCAGCGCCATCAGGCAGTTGATCGCCACGCTGTCCCGCTGCCTCGGGTCCCGCCGCTTCGCCGCCAGCAGCGACTGCGCGTGACGGGAGCGCAGCAGCGCCTTCGAGCGCAGGTACGCCGTGTCCCAGTTCGGCGTCGCGTAGTCGACCGGGGCGTCGGGGTCCGGCTGGTCCTCGTCGCCGCCGATGTCCTCGGCCGCTGCCAGGGCCCAGGCGATGCCTCCGCCCCAGAGCGGCTCCCCCGTCGGGTCCTCGGGGTCCGGCAGCCAGCCGCCGGCGCGCAGGAAGTTCGCCAGGGGCCTGGTCGCGAGCGCCTTCCACTGCGCCGACTCGTCGCTGGAGCCGCCGGTGCCGCCAGCGCCCAGGGTGCCGACCGCGTGCAGCAGGCTGGACATGTTCACGGCCTCGTCGTCGTTCGACACCAGGGCGCACGGGTCGGCCACGACCCGCTGGACGTCGATGCCGTGCAGCTCGGACTCGCGCACTTCCCCGGACAGGTCGAGCAGGTACACCGGGCCGCTCCGGGCCCGCTGCCTGATCGTGAGCTCGGCGAGGTCGCCCTTCGAGGACATCGCGACGACCGGGCGGTCGCCCCAGAGCACCACGTTGGGCCCGAGGCAGGACCTCGTCTTGCCCGAGCCCGTCTTGCCGATTACCGCCAGGTGCGGAGCCGTGGCGGCGATCTGCCCGGCCTTCTGCCCCGCGTTGGGCTCGATCCCGCTGCCGTCGTCGGCGGGCTGGTCGACCAGGACCAGGCCCGCGTACGGGGTGTCGCCCCGGTGCTGCGCTGCATTCTTTCCGGTGGGAGCTCTCATGGCTGCCCCTCCCGCATCTCCTCCGTTCGTCGAGGTGTGCCAGGGGTCCCTGGGCCTCGTTCTACCGCCGTCTCGTGGCGTCCTACGCCCCTTGCCGGGGATCGGCGGCGTCGCCGCCTTCGGGTCTTCTGGGCCTGCCAGCGCCTCGGCGCGTTCCGCCGTGGGCGCTGGCCGGGGCCATCTCGGCGATCTTCGCCGCCAGCAGCGGATCGGCCTCGGCCGCGAGGACCGCGCCGCGCACCCAGCGCGCGCTTGACATCCCCGCGCCGTCGGCGAGCCTGGCCAGCCGGGCGGCGTGCTCGTCGTCGATCTCGATCCTCATGGATCAATCATCCCGGAAGGCTTGATTTAATTCAAGGCGGCAGTCTAGAATAGAAGCACGCCGAGGCGGAGACGAGCCGCCTGATCGACACTGGTCGATCGACCCCGACTACGGGTGTCCGGCGTTTCGTGCTGTCCGGGCACCTCTGACCTGGAAGGCAGGCGTCCCATGGGCAAGATCGGATTCAAGCTCGCCGCGCTGCTCGTCGCCGTCGCGGGCATCTACCTCTTCGGCTTCGTCGCCGGCGGCTCGTTCGGCAGCGGCATGGCCGTCGACCAGTTCGAGGCCTGCCTACCCGCGCAGTCCATCGTCGAGCTGGAGCCCTGCGCCGCAGGTGAGCGGCCGTGAACGCCCAGCGGTGGGAGAAGGAGCGCAGCGCCTGGCTGCTGGCGCGCTCCCGGCCCGGGACCTCGCGGCGTCGGCGCTCCGAGCTGCTGCAGCGGCGGGCGGCCCGCGCCGCGCGACTGGCCCGCACCGGCGTCGCCGACTCGTCGCGGCACGAGGACATCACCCCGCCGCTGTTCCGGCGCATGCTCGCGACCGACGAGGGCTCGGGAGAACAGCTGCTGCGCCTCATCGCAGTGCCCCTGCTGTTCGCCCTCGCCTGGTTCGCCCTGTGGCCCGCAGCAATGCTCGCGGCCGGCGTCTACTACCTGCTCTGGCGCAGCGCGCCGAGGCTCGGCCGGCTGTGGGCGTGGCCGTGGTTCGCCGCGGGCCTGCTCCTGCTGGGAAGCGGGGCCGCCGTCCGCGAGCTGTCCGGGCTCGGGCCCGGCGCGTGGTTCGTGGCCTGGCCGCCGGCGCTGCACGTGCACCTTCCCATCCTCGTTCCAACCTGGCTGTGGGTCCAGGCCGGCCTGGGGCTGCTCCTGGCCGGGATGCTGGTCCGCGAGTCCGGATGGGCTGCGGTGAAGCCGCGGTCCGGCATCGGCAAGGCCGGTGCGAAGAAGAACGCCGACGGTTCGTTCGCGAAGGTCGCGGACGAGGACCTGGTCGTCCTCGCGCCGTTCGCCGGCCACCGGAGCGAGCCTAAGAACGCGCCCGCTCCTGGCGAAGGAAGCGTCGTCCAGGCGGCAGCGCCCGAACGCGAGGATCCACCGATGCCACCTGAGCCCACCGAGGAAGAACCGGTCTTCGAGAACGAGGACGACTTCATCGTCTTCGATGGCGAGGGAGGTACCAGCCGTTGAATGGGCGAAGGCCGCAGAGGACCCGGCCGGCGCAGCACCAGCCGGGACGAGACGACGGGGAGGCCTCCGAGCCGATCCGCACCGAGACGAATCGAGAACAGCGAAGGAGCGCAGTCCGATGAGTGAACAGAACGTCAACATCAAGATCGACCGGGGTCCCGACAACCACGCGTGGACCGTCCTCGGCACCCTGCTCGCCTGCGGGGCCGTCGGCATGGCGGCCTGGGCGATCTCCAACGCCGGGATGCTGGACTTGGCCGCGACGGGCCTGACCGTCTTCTTCTTCCAGATGGTGCAGCTGATGGCGAAGGTCGGGCTCATCGTCCTGCCGGAGAAGAAGGGCGGCGACTTCGCCGCCACCTCGGGGAACATCAAGACCTTCCTGCGCGAGTTCCAGGAGTTCCAGGCCAAGAGCCCGATCTGGCGGCTGGCCGCCATGGCCCTGGCCTACACGGTCGCCTTCATGGTCGCCCGCTGGGGACTGAGCGTGGTGCTGGGCGTGTTCGACAACGTGTGGATCGCCGGGGCGGCCGCCGCGCTGGTCGCCTCGCTGATCGTGGCCCCCAACCTCTTCGGCGGACTGGCCGCGAAGCTGAAGTCGAAGAGCGGCGTCCAGGTGAGGACCCAGGCTTCCCCGGCCGACGCCGCAGAGAACTGACGGGCTACTCGTGCAGCTCCCCGGTCGCCGACCTGGCCATCGCGCTGAATCCCCTCCACGGAAAGGAATCCCCCATCATGACCACGAACAAGACCATCGGCACGGCTGCAGGCCTCGCCCTGGCGGCGCTCGCCCTGACCGGCTGCGTCGTCGTCGAGGCCGCGCCGATGGACGAAGCCCCGCCGCCGTCCCCCGTGACCAGCGCCCCGGAGCCACGGAACGGCAGCGCCTCCAGCGGTGCCGAGGACTCCGGGAGCACCGAGCTCGCCGAGAGCGCTTCTCCGAAGGCCGAGATCGTCGACCTGGCACCGGAGACCGGCACCGTCTACGTCGTCGCCAACCGCAGCGGCGGACTGCTCTCGCCGCCCAAGGTCGTCGGCCCCTGGCTGACCTACTGGCACATCGACGGCGAGAAGATCACCTACCAGGAAGTCCTCTGCACCGGGCAGGTCGTCACCGAAGCGAGCGGCCAGCTGGGCGACGAGCAGGTCCTCTGGGACGGCGTCGACCCCTGGATCGGAGACGCCGACAGCGAGACCAGCTCCATGAAGAAGACGGAGTCGACGATCCGCGTCGGCTTCACCGAGACCGCGGACACCGACGTCGCGGCAGCCAAGGACGAGTTCACCGCGCTGTGCTCGGACGCCGGCGAGACCGTGGCCAACTTCGCCGTCGGCTGAAGCACATCCCAGACCCGAACATCCCACCGTCCCTTGCACGCCTCGCAGAAGCGGGACGGCTCCCGAAGAAAGGAAGCACCATGCGCTACGGATACACCAGGACGAATGAGAACGACGGACAGCACGATGCCCTCCAGCGCCAGGCGCTGGTCGACGACGGCGTGGACGAGCGGTGCATCCGCTCCGACCACTCCCCTGGCGGCAGCAGGATCAAGGACCGTCCCGGCTGGTCGGAGCTGGACGCCCGGCTGGTCGAGGGCGACGAGGTCGTCGTCGTGAGCCTCGACTGCCTCGGCCGGTCGCTGAAGGACGTCGCCTCGGTGGTGGGAGACCTGCTGGAACGCGGCGTGAGGATCCGTTCGATCGAGGCCGACCAGGACTCCTTGAATGATCAGTGGCTGCCCAAGCTCATGCTCATGGCGGCCTTCGCCGCGATCGAGGCCGACCGGGCCGGGTAGACGAAACGGACCTGCGCCAGCGGGGCCGGCCCAATGAACGATCGTCCAATTGGGTATACCCCGAAGGACACAACGCAGATAGACCGCAGCAACGTCCAACGAGGTCGGTTCTGCACGCATTCGACACAAGTGAAGAGGAGTTCTAAAGATGGTTGGACACAAGGGACAGGTGGTCGGGTACGTGCGCGTCAGCGCTGCCGACCAGAACGACGCACGGCAGCTCGAAGCCATCGGAGAGGTCGATCGGCTGTTCGCCGAGAAGGCCTCAGGGAAGAGCGCCGGCGACCGGGAGCGGCTCCAGGAGATGATCGCCTACGTGCGCGACGGCGACGTCGTCCGGGTGAAGTCGCCCGACCGGCTGGCGCGCTCGACCCGGGACCTGCTCGGCCTCGTCGAGCAGCTGGCGGCCAAGGGCGTCGCCGTCGAGTTCGTGGACAACCCTGCGCTGAGCACGAATACGCCGCAGGGCGAGTTCATGCTCACGATCCTCGCCGCGGTCGCCCAGCTCGAGCGGGCGACGATCCGGGAGCGCCAGGCCGAGGGCATCGCCATCGCCAAGGCCAGGGGCGTGTACGAGCGCGAGCCGAAGCTCACCGACGGGCAGCTCTTCACCGCACGCGAGCTCATCGCCCGCGGCGTCCCCAAGGCCGTCGTGGCCCGGGAGCTCGGCGTCAGCCGGCAGACCCTGTACACCGCGCTGAACAGGGACGGAGCGTACTCCGAGGAATGAGGCAGGCTGGGCTCCCTGGGCTTGGCCCTGCCTCTTACCAGTTCCCCACGCCAGGGTGCTGGCATAGGATTGGACCCACGGACGTCGAGAAGATGAGCGCAGCGCTCCCCTGGATGCAGGACTTGCCAGCAGCCCTTCGGGAGGCCTGCGCGAAGGATATCGCCGATGCGGCCGCGGCGGCATCGGCTCACGGCGACCCCGGACTCGCGAACGCTGAGCTCATCTCGTGGCGCGAGACCGCGGCGGCCCTGGCCGACGGGCTGGGCAGCTCACCGGTTGAGTGGCTCAAGGAAGCCGCTCCCGTCGAACGGCCATAGAGCTGAGTTCAGGCATCGGCCAACTCATCCTTTCGACAAGGATTTCAACGCATCCACAGACTAGATTATGCAACGAATCACATGCCACAGAAACTCGTATTCTCCAGCTCTTGCAAACGGTACATTTTTTAAGTGATGATGGTTACGTCAGATAAAGTCCCTACAGAATAGAACCCAGACAAGCACGGGTTCATTTTTTATTTAAGCACGCTTCTACCCAGTGGCAGAGGTGTGCCGTTTTTGCGTTAAGAGAGCTTAGGCTCTCTTTTTTTGTGCCCAAAACCAGCTAAGGAGGAATCCCATGGATGCTTCAGATTTCGCAGATCGTCTCATCGTCGCCATCGACGACGCGCACACTCTCATCAACGGCGGTTCGGTAGACGCCGATGAATTGATCATTGAAGGGCAGGAACTGGCCCGCGCATCCAGCCAAGGTACGGGCACCCGTGTTGAAGTGCACCGCCTCGCCGCCCTGATGATAATCAGTATCGCCAAAGCAAAGATCAGCGTCGAGCGGAGCACCGAGTGGCATGCCTGCCTGAACCTGTGCCGTCGCTCCAGTAGCGACCTGCGAAGGTTGCAGCCCTACGATTGCCCAGCGATTCGAAAGCTGTGGGCGATCGGCCACAAAGCCGATGAGATGGCTGTCATGAGCGCACGAGCCCGGTCGCCGCGGAAATCCGCACGCCAGTCGGCGCGACCATTGCAGAACCGTCCCTTCGCCGAACTCCTGGCGGGGTACGGAAATCGGCTGGTAGAGGCGGAACATGCGCCAGCAAGGACCGAAGCGACCAAGACCTCTCGAATTCTGACTGGACCCGCTTCCGAAAAGCAGTACTTCAGCGCCAGCGAGTATTGGCCCAACACTGGTCCCAAGTAAGCGCGAAAGCGGTGCTGTGATGCGGAGGTCCCTAACGCGATTATTCTGCGCTACGGAGGCTTCCAGCAGACGCTGACTCAGCGTCCAAGCGCCTCTGGAATCCTTCCTCGGTCTCGTGGAGGTCGACGGTGAGCTCAATGTGGCTGCCATGAGCTTCATCGAACTGGATGGCATCTATGACGACGTCGACGACCGCGCGCGCATGGCTGAACCGGTCGTCCGTGATGTTCCAGGGGATTTCGGGCAGGAACCCCTCGGCAGCCCCCGACTCGATCCAGGACATGGCAGCGTCGTCGAGCTCGTCACTCGACATCGCGGCGATCTGTTCCGCAGTCATGTGGTCGAGGGCTTCACTGATCAGGACGCTCGCGTCGATCTGCTGTCCTGAACGCTGGCTGTTGTAGGGCCCTTGGGCCTTCAGGTCGAGGCTGTCGCTCATTCTTCTCTCCGTCTGCTGTTCGGACCGCCGAAGTAGCCGCCCAGATCAACCCTATGGTGACAGGTCCGTAGATTGTCAAAGTTCCGTATTGAACCATCTGTGGGCGAGGTCCAGATGACGTCGGGCGAAGGGCGATGATCATGTGGGCCGGCGAAAGGTTTCCAGATGGTCACAGATAGAGTCGCGCAGCTCAAGGCGTTGACGATCACAGGCGCTCAAGCACATTTCGAGAATTGATTCTCCCCGCGCGGACAGGTCGAGACGAACAACGATGCGCGCTTCAGACAGTACGGTGCCCTTGTTGATCAAGCTCTGTAAGCGCGCGCGACGGATTCGCAATCAGGTCGAATAAGCCGATTGTCCGGCAAGCCCATTGCGCAGGTGAATCTCCTTCGTCGAAAGTCACGGTCGACTCGAACAGACGCCGAAGATTAATTGGCAAACTGGCGGCCAGTGCCGCACCGAGGCTACGGGCGACGGACGCTCTTTGGGACGACGGGCGCATAAAACGACCAAACTTCCCGGAAGCTGGAACGAGCACGTCGGAAGCATTCTCAAGTGCGACGACTGCTTCGTTCGCCCAATCGTCGGCCTGGCACGCATCTGGAAGAGGTACGACCAAGCGCTGGACTCCTGCGATTGCTCCTCGCCCCAATGCGAGAGACAACCCGCCCGGATCCTCGTGGTAGTTCAGATAGCGGGCAACGTCAACACCTGGCGGGCACACCTCTTCGAGGACGACGTCGCCGACCAAATTGCTGGGGTCAATGAGCCAGTCTTCTCGTACGGTTACCGACGGTTTCAGGTGCACGCGATACAAGTAGAATTGACTACCCCTGTCTCCCTGGTCGCGCATCCGTCGCAGCATGTTGTGAACCGCAGCCTCGTAGGTTCCGACGTGGAGAGCCTTGGCACGCTGTCGCTCTGCCCACGCAGCGACTCGCTCATCGCCACCCATCCTGGCGCGGGTATCCGCCGTCAAGCCAATTGTCGGGTCGTAATCGGTGGCCGGCCAATCCGGCTGAGTGCTGGTGTGGTACCAGTTGAACTTAGCCACCTTGTCGTCGACTAGTGCGAAGTCTCGCGGATCGATGGACACACGGGGTGCGTCTTCATGCTCACAAGTCAGGCCGCAGCCAGGGCACCGCTCGTCGCTTTGCACCCAGCGGTCGATCCAGTCAAGGCTGGCGAGGAACTGGTTCCGACAACTATTGCAGAGCATATTTCGGTCGCGCGCGAAATCGATCAGTCTTTCCATGGCTCTATTATCCGTGAGCACTAATCACCCCGATTCCAGGACTCTACCGGACTCGCAAAGAGAACCAACGACTGCAGTCCTACGCAGATCAACCTCTTCCAATGGCCATAGTCCAGAAGCAAGAGCAGCTCAGTCGACAGCAATATAACGCATCTGGCCCACGAACGCTTCTGGGCTCGGCAGGCTGAATATCCGCGTCCCAACGCAAGAGCGATGCGGCACTCGCTCGTTGCACGGTGGCGATGGTGATCCCGAACAAGTGGCTCCAGATGCGTTGGAGGTGCATGCCGCACGCGTCGGCCCCGTGCATAGCCGCACACTTGGTGGCCGGCCTGTCTGAAAACAAGCCACAATTATCCGGGACAAAGCTATAGCCCCGGGAGTCCTGGCCACGAATGGCCCGAATAGTCACCGGGGCGTTACACCGTACAGTCTACGAAACACAGCTGAAACGGTCAAAGATGGTTGCAAGCATTCAGCGAGCCTGGCAAACGTCACTGGCGTGATGCGCGACCAAGCTGCTCGCGTAGCTGCGCTGCTTCCTCCTCGATCATGGCCAGCCGCCGCTCTGCCTTTTCGCGGGCGGCGGTGGCCCGTTTATCTGCTGCCTTCTTCACGTCCGTCCTCGGCACCAGCCACCCGATTCGCTGGTAACCGGTGATGCGCTGAGCGTACCGGCACACGAGGCACCGCCTCTCGGGCTCGGGCTTGGGCCAGCGCTGGTCGAGCATCCTGAGCGTGTGGTCGCGCTCAGGTCCTTCCTCCGGCCAGGCTTCGTCGCCCAGGACCGACCAGAGCGCCTCGAACTCGCCGCGCATCTCCGACGCCCGCTGCTCGGAGACCAGCGTGGGCCCCTTCTCGGGCTTCCATTCGACGCTAGTCGGGACATGTTCGTCGAAGTGCCCGCAGGCCAAGCGGACACGCCAGAAGGCCGAGGAATGGGGCTCCGGGCGTCTGGCAATGGCCCAGTACTCCGGATCCTCATCGTCAGGACATTCCTCGGGGTCGGCCGGGAACTCTTTGACACTGCTGTCGATCCATTCGACGATGTCCCGGTACATTTCCTCGACGTCGCCGTGGTCGTTCGAGCACCAGCACTCGCCGAGCGGCAGGGGGCGGCCCGAGAGCACGTCGTGCCAGGACCTGCTGTCCGGAAAATCGTCCTTCCCGTTGGTCAGCACCTCGCGGGTGCAGCCGCACTCGAGCTGGATGCGCCAACGGTGCATTTCCTCGGTCTTCGGCAAGATGACGGGCCACAGCGCCGAATGGTACCTTCGCTTCAGTTCCGCCACGGATTCCTCGAAATCCGCCATCACCTGCGCACGAGGACGCGCACGACCCGGGACGCGCGTCAGCAAAGTGCCGGCGGAAGAAGCATCCTGGCCGTCTTTAGGCTCGTTCATGATTCCCCCTCGACACCTTGTGATTCGCTGGTCCGCGACCTGTCGCCCATCTCGATCAGATCTAGGAGCGAGATGTCCAGGGCATCGGCTGCGGCGACGGCTTCGTCGAGGCGCGGAGCGCGCGTCCCCTCCTCGAATCGCTGCACCAGCGTCGGCTCTATGGGGCCGCCGAGGAACAGCGTGATCCTGCGCGACAGATCCGTTCTCGAAACGCCGGCTCGCCGCCGCACCTCGCGCAGGCGCTGTGCGAAGACATCGCTGGGCAACTGCCTCATGGTCGCGCTCCTCCCGTAGTCCGTGGACGCGGCGCTTGTTCCCATGACTGCGGGAACGCCGTGCCGCAGGACTGCTCGAATTCCTTCAGCCCTCGGTACGCATTCGTGATCGAAATCATCGCACTCCCATCCAATGGTTCAACGATGTGACTCATAGTCCGTGGATCTATTGTCATCGTAGCGAAAACGTGGACGTATGGATATTCCCGAGCATCGCCGCGCGTTCGGCGAGCGGGTCAAGCAGCTGCGAAAAGAGAAGGGCTGGACCTCCCAGGAAGCCTTCGCGCACCACATTGACCTGGACAGGACCTACGTCAGCGGCGTCGAGCGCGGCGTGCGGAATCCGACCCTTGACGTTATCGTCAAGCTCGCACATGGCCTGGGCGTCAAGCCTGCCGAACTGCTGTCCACGCTCGACTGACCGCACCTGGAAATAAACGTCGACCGGCGGGAAGGGAAGGCAGCAAGCCCGGTATATTCGGTGCATGACATCACAAGGGACTACTGCCAAACCCGGCGAATACTGGGTGTATCGCCATCGCGATGCGAGCCCCTCCGAACGGATCCTGATCAATTCCGTCGACTACACGAAGTCAAAACCCAAGATGCTGGTGACATTCAATGATGGACGCCAGGAAACGGTCCCAGGCAACCGGATCCGCGTCCCGTGGTCCGACGTTGATGCCTATGATCGCCTCCAAGAAGCATGGTCTAGGATCCGTCGGGAGGATTCACTGGATGACGTGGAACGCGACTGCATCAATCAGGTCTTCGATCTGCTTGTCCCAACGGAAGTAGCAGAACTTGGCTGGCGGCCAATCAATGACACAACGAATGTTAAAGACCAGGAAATATTCAGCACCATGCTGGGCCTGGATCTCGGCAAGTACGCTGAGCACTACTCCTCAGTTCATGTCGACGGTGCATTCGTCCTGTCCCCACTGGCTTCGGCAGCCATCGCCGAGCGCCTCTGCGGTGCCAATCCAACGCCGATACTCGACGTGGTGTTCAAGGAAGAAGAAGAATCGTGGCTCAAGTGCAAGTACGGAAGCCAGAAGAGCCCGATCTTCGAAACTGACGACGGATGGCGATCGCCAGAAGAAGAATACGACTGGTAC
Source organism: Glutamicibacter endophyticus (assembly GCF_048457885.1). Taxonomy (NCBI): domain Bacteria; kingdom Bacillati; phylum Actinomycetota; class Actinomycetes; order Micrococcales; family Micrococcaceae; genus Glutamicibacter; species Glutamicibacter endophyticus. The sequence continues at coordinate 1,261,237 of NZ_CP174200.1, read as the reverse complement.
CTGAAGTACGACCGCCCACGGCATGAACTCCTGCGCCAGTGGTGCGGTTACCGAGCGATAACGTCCCACGAACGGATGAAGGCTGCCGAAGCAGAAACCCATCGACTCGAATTGCTGCTGGAAGAGACGTTCAAGCGACTCGAACCGCACATGCCTCAGCTAGAAGTCGACCTACTTCGAATTAACAATAATAAAGAGCGCATCACCCCGTACAACGTGCGACCGCGTCCAGATCGCCCACTGTCACCTTCTGAGATTCCTGAAAGGATCGTGTATCGCACGCGCCGTCAGTGGTGGTAAGCCCCGGATGGAAAACGGTAACACTACTGGTTCATCACTGGTTCCTGTTCAATCCGTGGTTTCTGGTGTCCAACGCCCGTTTGAAGTGGCTCTCAGACTCATCGACCCTCACTCACGGCATGGCCTCCGACGAGTTAGTGTCTCTGAACCTTTGCCTTAGATCGAAGAGAGGCAAGCAAGCGCCCAAGCAGCCATGCACTAACGATATGGCAAACTTAAGCCCAGCCAACCGACCTTGCTTCGCACCTTCGGTCTGCCTGCGGCGCGCCCTCTACCTTGAAGTACTAAGATGTCCCTTGTGCTCGCTATCCTGAGATGGAGCTGAAAATTGCAGACGGAGGCGCGTTTCTCGCGCGAAGGAGTACGAAATATGGCGCGACGGGCCGCAAAGGCGAAGCCAACGAAGACACTCGAACAGACTCTGTGGGATGCCGCAGACAAGCTCCGCGGCAACCAGGAGCCCAGCGAGTACAAGCACGTCGTGCTGGGACTGGTGTTCCTCAAGTACGTCTCCGACCGGTTCGAGGAGCGCCGCGAGCAGCTCAAAGAAGAGCTGGCCGCCGAGGGCATCAAGCCCGAGCGGATCGAGTCGTTCCTGGAGGATCGGGACGAGTACGCGAGCCAGAACGTCTTCTGGGTACCATCCCTCGCGCGATGGGGCTACGTGCAGTCCGTGGCGAAGCAGCCTGAGATCGGCCAGCAAATCGACCAAGCGATGGATCTCATTGAGAAGGAGAACCCCTCCCTGCGTGGTGTCCTCCCACGCAACTACGGCCGGGACGGGCTCGACAAACGCCGCCTCGGTGAGCTGGTCGATCTCATCGGATCGATCGGCTTCACCGAGACCGACGATCACGGCGCAGACGACGTGCTCGGTCGTGTGTACGAGTACTTCCTTGGCCAGTTCGCAGGTAAAGAGACCGGCAAGGACGCCGGGGCCTTCTACACGCCGCGCTCCGTAGTCAAGACACTTGTCGAGATGTTGGAGCCCTACAAGGGCCGCGTCTACGACCCCGCCGCGGGCTCGGGCGGCATGTTCGTCCAGTCGGCAGAGTTCGTGAAGGCCCACGGCGGCAAGCGCACCGACATCTCCGTGTATGGCCAGGAGTTCACCGACACAACGTGGAAGCTCGCAAAGATGAACCTCGCGCTGCGGGGCATCGAAGCTGACATGGGCTCGCACTCGGCGGACTCGTTCACCGAGGATTTGCATCAGGATCTCCGCGCTGACTACGTGATCGCGAACCCGCCGTTCAACGTCTCTGACTGGTGGGATGCGAAGCTCGCCGACGATCCCCGATGGAAGTACGGGACGCCGCCGAAAGGCAACGCGAACTTCGCGTGGGTCCAGCACTTCATCCACCATCTCGCCCCCAACGGCACGGCGGGCTTCGTGCTCGCCAACGGGTCGTTGTCCTCGAAGAGCAGCGGTGAAGGCGAGATCCGTCGCAAGCTCGTCGAGGCAGGGTTGGTCGACTGCATCGTCGCCATGCCAGACAAGCTGTTCTTCAACACCGGCATCCCGGTCGCTCTGTGGTTCGTCTCGAAGGGACGTGCTGGGAACGGGCACCGCGAGCGGCGTGACGAGGTGCTGTTCATCGACGCGCGCAAGCTCGGCCGGATGGAGTCACGCAAGCTCCGTGTGCTCGACGATGACGACGTCGAGAAGATCGCAGGCACATACCACCAGTGGCGCAACCACGACGGCGAGTACGAAAACGTGGCGGGGTTTGCGAAGGCCGCGAAGATCGATGAGATCGAAAAGCATGACTTCGTGCTAACACCCGGACGGTACGTGGGCGCTGCGGAGGCGGAGATCGACAACGAACCGATCGATGAAAAGATTGAACGCCTCACGACAGAGCTGTTCGCTGAGTTCGAGCGTGGGCGCGAGCTTGAGAATGAGGTTCGCCGGCGGCTCAGTGGGTTGCAACTGTGACGCGCATAGCTGATGTCGTCGAGCTGACCTTCGGCTTCGCATTCAAGAGCGCAGAATTCGCTGACGGACCAGACGATGTCCGTCTCTTACGGGGCGATAACGTCGCGCAGGGGAATCTAAAGTGGGCCGGAGCGAAGAGGTTCCCCCTAGATCGAGTCAATGAAGTCGATCGATACTTATTGTCGCCTGGCGATGTTGTTATAGCGATGGATCGTCCCTGGATTGGTGCTGGGTTGAAGTACGCGGTTGTCCGCAAACACGATCTCCCCTCGCTCCTCGTCCAACGGGTTGCGCGCCTCCGGACGAAGAGCGATTCTCTCGACCAAGGATTCTTAGGCGTGGTCATCGGTAGCGCGGCTTTCACTAACTATGTGATCGGCGTTCAGACCGGTTCTGCTGTGCCCCATATCAGCGGCGGTCAGATCGGAGATTTTGAGTTCACTTTGCCACCGATCCGAGAGCAGCGCGCGATTGCCGCGACGCTCGGCGCGCTTGACGATAAGATCGAGTCGAACCGGAGGCTCATAGAGCTGATCCCGAGCCTCGTTCGTGCGCGCGTTGACGTGGCTATCGCTGACGAGTCAGTAACGATACCCGTCTCAGACCTCGCGACCTTCACCAACGGCGGCGCGTACACGAAGGGGGCAACAGGGACGGGCCGCATGGTGATCCGGATTGCGGAGCTCAACTCCGGCCCCGGCGGCTCAACTGTGTACAACGACATCGAAGTCCCCGATAACAAGACCGCGCGGGCTGGCGATATTTTGATGGCATGGTCCGGGTCGTTGGGGGTGTACCGCTGGTATAGGGATGAGGCGATCATCAACCAGCACATCTTCAAAGTCGATCCTGACGGGTATCCAGCATGGTTGGTGTTCGATCGACTCGAGGCGGTCATGCCGGTGTTCCGGGCGCTCGCCGCCGATAAGGCGACGACGATGGGACACATCCAGAGAGGGCATCTCACATCAACGACGGCTTCACTGCCGACTACCGCCGCGATCGCCCGCCTCGACGAGGAAATCGCACCGCTCTGGGAACGCCTGCTCCTAGCCGAACGAGAGAACCAGCGGCTCTCGCGACTGCGCGACGCCCTGTTGCCAGAATTGCTCTCCGGTCGCCTACGTACACCAGCTGAGGCGTCATGAGTAGATCAATCTTGAGTTCCACGGATCTTCGTATCGTTGAGCAAGTCCTCGATATGGGTAGTGGCTACGTACTCGACTTCAGTAACCGTACTTTCGCGGAGTTCTTTGCTGATCTCGATGTTGAGATTGAGCCGGAAGAGACAGGTCTCTCGAAAGCCAAGCGCTTACGGGCTTTCCTCCGTTCTGCGTCAACGGCAGAATGTGCGCGTGTTCTCCATGCACTTCTCGAATACAGAGGCGAGCAAGACGGAGACGATCAACGTGCCTCGATCGACAAGTATCGCGGGATCGTCTCGCGACTGGAAGGCGTAGCCGTTCCACTGAACGCCGCGCCAGTCGCCCCGAATATCCTCACCCTGGCATATGTCCGTGAGCTGTCCGATAAGGCGGAACGCCGGCTCGCAGCCGCAGATCTCGAAGGGGCGATCACGGTGTCGCGCACCTTGGTTGAGGCGGTACTGGAGCAGCTGGAGATTCGTTTGACGGGCCAGAGCGGGAACTATGCCGGAGACCTTCAACGTCAGTACAAGGCGGTCGCGAAGATTCTTCGGATCGATGACAAGGACGACCAGGTCGACGAAGGGTTCAAGCAGATCGCACGAGGCCTGGTCCAGATCGTCAACGGTCTGGCAGCGATCCGAAACATGGCGAGTGACGGGCATGCGCGTCATGTGCAGCCACAGGATCGACATGCCCGAGTGGCGGTGAACTCGGCGAAGACTGTCGCGAGTTTCCTCGTCGAAGTCTATCTGGCGAAGCGCACTGGACCAACGTCGCCTGCCACAGTGAGGAGTGCCGGATGAGCACCTTCAACGAGAACGTCGTCGAACTGGCCGCTCTGGAGTACTTCGCCGAGCTGGGCTACCGACGTGTGCACGGCCCTGAGATCGCTCCGGGAGAGTCTGGCGCTGAGCGGGAGTCGTACGAGGACGTCATGTTGTGGGGTCGGCTGCATGACGCGCTTCGGCGGATTAATCCTGGTGCGGACGCCGCGCTTGTCGCAGAGGCTGTGAAGACGGTTCAGCGTGCCGAGTCACAGAGCCCTATCGACGAGAACGCTCGCCTGCACAAGCTCATCACGGAGGGTGTGCCGGTCGAGCATCGCGGCGACGATGGTCTGCTGCGCACAACGCGCTTGTGGCTCGTGGACTTCGACGAGCCGGAGAACAACGACTGGGTGGCTGTCAACCAGTTCACGATCGTCGAGAACGGTAAGAACCGCCGCCCCGACGTACTCGTGATGGTCAATGGGCTCCCGTTGGCTCTGCTGGAGCTGAAGAACCCCGCTGCGGAGCACGCAACGCTGAAGTCGGCGTGGAACCAGGTGCAGACGTACCGACATGACATTCCGTCGGTGTTCGTACCGAACGCGGTGACGGTGATCTCCGACGGAACCTCGGCGGCGATGAGCAGCTACTCGGGCGCATTCGAGCACTACGCGCCGTGGAAGACCATCGAGGGTCGTGAGGTCGTCGGCAATCGGCCAGCACTTGAGGTCCTCATCAAGGGTGTGTTCGAGCCGAAGCGGTTCCTGGACCTGCTGAAGAACTTTGTCGTGTTCAGTGACGAGACGGTCACCGACAAGTCGACGGGGCAGCCGACCCGGGCGCTAGTGAAGCGTGTGGCGAAGTACCACCAATACTGGGCGGTCAACGCTGCAGTCGAGTCGACGGTGCAAGCGTCAAGTCCTGACGGGGACCGTCGCGGCGGCGTGGTGTGGCACACCCAGGGCTCCGGAAAAAGCTTCGAGATGGTGTTCTACGCCGCGAAGATCATGCGAGACCCGCGCATGGCTAACCCGACGCTGGTGTTCATCACTGATCGCAACGATCTTGACGATCAGCTTTTCGGCGAGACTTTCGCCCCCGCGCGCATCCTGCCGGAGACGCCAGTACAGGCGGCAACGCGCTCGGATCTGCGAGCGAAGCTGAAGCGCGCTTCGGGCGGGATTGTGTTCACCACCTTGCAGAAGTTCGCGCCGGGCGAGGACGGGGACGCCAATCCCGTGCTCACTGACCGTCGGAATGTCATCGTGATCGCCGACGAGGCGCACAGGAGTCAATACGGCTTCAGCGAGACGCTCGACCGGCACGGTCGACTCAAGTCCGGGCTGGCCAAGCACATGCGCGACGCGCTCCCTGGTGCCACGTACCTCGGTTTCACCGGCACTCCGATCGAGTCGAACGACAAATCCACACGAGCCGTGTTCGGCGACTATGTCGACGTGTACGACCTCACAAGAGCCGTGGAGGATGGCGCGACTGTCCGGATCTTCTACGAGTCCAGGCTGGCAAAGATTGAGCTGTCGGAAGCTGACCTCGCTGCCCTGGACGACCTCGCCGATGAGATCACTGAGTCCGTCGAGGAAGGCACCGCAACAGCCGCGAAGTCACGTTGGTCGCGGCTGGAGGCGGTCGTCGGAGCGGAGGCACGACTTGACCTTGTAGCCCGTGACATCGTGGAGCACTGGGAGAAGCGCCGGGAGTCCTTGTTCGGCAAGGGCATGATCGTGACCATGAGTCGCCGGATCGCCGTGCGGCTGTACGAGAAGGTCGTCGCGCTGCGGCCCGATTGGCACTCGGATGACCCGGCGCAGGGCAAGATCAAGGTCGTCATGACCGGGTCAGCGTCTGATCCTGCTGAGTTCCAGCCGCACATCCACTCGAAGGACGTGCGCAAGGACCTCAAGCTGCGGGCGAAGAACGCGGATGACCCGCTGGAACTAGTGATCGTCCGGGACATGTGGCTGACCGGGTTCGATGCCCCGTCGATGCACACGATGTACGTCGACAAGACCATGCAGGGTGCGGGGCTCATGCAGGCCATCGCTCGGGTCAACAGGACGTTCCGCGACAAGCCTGGCGGGCTGATCGTCGACTACATCGGAGTGTTCGCGAACCTCCAGAACGCGTTGAGCGAATACTCGCCGTCCGACCGAGCCCAGGCTGGCGTGCCCATCGACGAGATGGTCCAGGTGATGCTGGAGAAGCACGACATCGTGCGCGGGCTCCTCCACGGAGTCCAGTTCGACTCGTCCCCGGAGCTGACAGCCTCCCAGCGGTTGAACGAGTACGCGAAGGTCCTCGACTTTGTCATGGCGGACCCAGACCGGACCTCGCGGTTCAATGACCAGGTGCTGGCTCTGGCGAAGGCGTTCGCGCTGGCGGGCGCGCGCGATGAGGCAGCCGCGATCCGGAACGATGTCCGGCTGTTCACGGACGTCCGAGCAGCGATCCTGAAGATCCAGAACCCCGACTCTGGCCGAGGCGGTTCGGGCGCGGTCGAGATCGATACAGCGCTCGGTCAGCTTCTCAACGAGGCGGTCACTGCAGATCAGGTCGTGGACGTGTACAAGCTCGCCGGGATCGAGACGCCTGAGATCTCGATCCTCAGCGATGAGTTCCTCGATTCGCTTGCAGAGAAGGACAAGCCAAACCTTCAGATGGGGCTGCTGCGGCGTCTCCTGAACGACCAGATCCGTACGGTGCAGCGAACGAACGTCGTCCAGGGGCGCAAGTACTCGGAGATGCTCGATGAGGCCGTGAATCGCTACACGAACCGGTCGTTGACGACCGCTGAAATCATCGCCGAGCTGGTGAAGCTCGCGAAGCAGATGCGCGACGCTCAGAGGCGGCACGAGGAGCTCGGACTGCGCGAAGACGAGGTCGCTTTCTATGACGCGGTCGTGCAGAACGACTCTGCGGTGATGGAGCTGGGCGACGAGACACTCAAGGCGATCGCTCAAGAGCTCGTGAAGTCTGTCAGGCAATCAGCAACGATCGACTGGAACCTGAAGGAATCTGTGCTGGCTGCGATGCGCTCCAAGGTCCGTCGCATCCTCGCCAAGTACGACTACCCACCTGATGCGGAGGCTAAGGCAATCGAGCTAGTGCTGGAGCAAGCGGAAATGTTCGCTGGCGGAGTGTCAGGGTAGGAGGTGTGTGGATGTCGATCAAAGTAATGCTGGGCTATTCAGCGCGCAATGGTCGTGCTGGGGGCGTGCTTTGCGTTCGTCCCTCACTCACGTCATCGAGGAGGAATCTATGGGCCGTCGCGTCCTAACCGTGTCGGAGCTGACGTTCCACCAGAAGTTCAAGCGGAACGCTGCTAGCTTCGCGCCCGCCGACCTCGACGGTGAAGACCTTCTGGATGTCTTCGCGTCGTGGGCTGAGGGGTTGACAACCGCTGACACACACAATGAGAAGCGGCAAACCTGGGTGAGCGTTGCGGAAGTGGTGCGTTACGCACCTCGCGTGATCATGCTCGACTTGCGGGTGGGAGCCTACGGAGAGCCCGGGGATCTCGTTGATATCAGTACCGGCGACCCTGTCGGCCAGATCGAAGATCACCAGGCACCCACCGGAGAGAACCGGGCGATGCTGTTCGTGCCGGAGCTTGGGGAACGAGCGCACTTTCTCTCCGAGGAGTCTTCGCGGGGTTCGGCAGGCGGCAGAATCTTGAGTCTGTTCAAGAAGTATTTTAGCCAATACACCGATCAGATTACCATGGTCACTGCCCCGGTCACCGAGGGTGAAGCATGGCGAGAGGCAGCCAAACTCACAGAGGTCGAGGTGCGCGTTACCGGCAAGAGCGCGGACGTGGCGGACGGCCTGACGGTCAAGGTTGGGCGGGTGTCGCACGTCGCGCGGCCGGAGAGACGCGGGTTCTTCCCAGGCAAGCTCCTAGGAGAACTGCACCATGCAAGCGTGGCGGCCGAGGTAGTCGCAGTCGAAGAGTTGCCCGAGGATCACGACGTTTTCGTTACGATGGTGCGGGACGGACGGGCAAAGAAGTTCCAGCTGGGCTCAGAGGGAGCACCCGCAATCCGCGAAGTGCTCAACGACTCCAACGAGGCGGCTCTTGACGTCGACCAGCTGATGGAGACGTGCACCGAGAAGGTACGCGACCTGCTTGCACGGACTGGCGGCGAATGGGACGCAGCATGGAGCCGGCCGCCACAGCGAGGGAGTTGACGAGATGGGCAAAGCGTCCCTGTGGAACGTGCCTGCCGATCACTTCCGCACGCTCTACGACAACCGCACGGGGCGTCCCGACTGGTGGGCCATCACCTGGCAAGCACTCCTTCCCCTCGGTGCTGGTGTGGCCGTCTGGAAGCTCGGGGCGAAGATGGCCGAGGTCGGTGCTGCCGTTTCGGGCATCTCGATCGTGGCCGGGCTACTCTTCGCCATGGCCGTATTCCTGTTCCAGCTGCGCGTCACCCTGGGCACGGACAAGAGGCTCGGAGACGACGATTACGTGCTCGTCGACGAGTGCATGGCGAACACTCTGTGGGCCATCCTCTGGGGTCTCGCCTTGGCGCTCTTCCTCATCGTCTGTGATGCCGGGAAGTGGATCGGGGACTACCAGATAGGACCCGTCCTGACGGGCATGGCCGTGGCCGCAACTGTGCACTTTCTCCTCGTGATCGGCATGTGCCTCAAGCGGTTGCGCAGGGCATACGAGCGCATCGCGATGCGTCGCAGTTGATGCCCAGCGCACGACTGACGTAGACGTCCCTAGCCTTCGCAGGCGCATATCGCCTCGCGGATTGCCACCCCTCATGACTCGCACAATGAATCCCCGCGAACTGCATAGCCCAACTAGGACTGCGACGAACTCTACATCTTGAAGGGTGGTCGGTACTTATGTTCCAGGTAGGTGTTGAGAGGTTAACCGCGACGGAAATCGTCGACAATGATTCGTCGCAAAACCAGTATGGAGTAGGTTTCAGATAGGATCCCCGCCGAACAGCTATGAGGCCCGTTCGAAACACTTACCTAGCAACTTTTCAGCACTGGCCCAGGCGTGGTTACTCCAAATGCATTACTGCAATGACTAGTTATCATCGCAAATCGAATTGAAATTTGCTTTGGGAGTAGTTTTCCAGATCGCGACGGGGCGTTGATCCAGATTTCCTCCACGGATGGATCGTTCAACAAGGGCTGCAGCGGGCCGAATCCGGCAATATTGTCGTGAATTTGTCTACGCGCCGCGGCTAACGACGGCAACGGTGGCACCGCACCCAACACGGCCCGCTCGTCGTAATCGGCAACCGCTTCGTCGATCAGCTTCGACAACGCGGTGGTGTCTTGCGCGGGGTCGATCCCCCGCCGACGCACCATTTCGCGTACGTCGCTTTCTATTGATCCCAGTGGGTCCATGATCTCGTCCTTGAGCCGGACACTACGGCGTTTCCCGACTTCGGCGGGATCTACCAAGGCCGCCAGGCCAAGGCCAACATTTTCGCCCCTGCGTTGGGCGACGGGTTCGTTCTTGAACGGAATGCTAATGGGGCGCCCCGGTGGAAACAAGAGCGAAAAAGCGATTGTGCATAACCCCGTAGTGCTATCCACAGACGGCGCCGAGCGCCTCTTGACCTGCACGAATACCCTTCAGTCTGGGGTGGAAGACGCATGCAAATATGACGTGGAGGACTGCCGACGGTGATTAGTTACGAACTGCTTTTGGCCCACAGTAAGGGCTCGGTCAGCGTGCGCCAATTCAGTCTCACGGTGACCGAGGCGCTCGATGGGCCGGGACTGGCACGACTGCTAGAAAGCCACTACGGGCCGGTGCGCTGGTACCTCGGCGCGCATCGTTTAGCTCAATTGGAACGCCTTGACCCGCAACGGCCGCTGCTCCTTAGCGACGTGCCTAGCCTCGAACCGGTGGCAGATTCTCAACCGTTAAGCACCTTGGAGCTCTTTGTGGCCGACGGAATCGATGCCGGCGCGGCGCTCACCTTGCGGCCCGGGCGCTATATTCTGGGTCGCGCGGGCGCGCTGGGGCTACGCGACTCAACGGTGGCCCGGCAGCATGCGGAACTCGTCGTCACTCATCTGGAGCTCCGGGTGAGCGCCCGGCCCGGTTGTGAACTACAGGTCGCCGAGCCTGACGGGGACTTTCATCCTGTCACGCAGGCGGTGTTGCGGCGCGGCATGCGGCTCAAACTGGGCCACACCATCTTGCATGTCGACGATCCCATCGCGCTGTCTGACCCGGCGGTCACGGCGCGTTCGCGGGTGGGCGCGGCCCCGGCGAAACCCGACAGCAAACGGGCATTGTCGTATTTAGCGGCCGCAATAGTTCCGCTGATCAGTGGTCTACTGCTTGCCACGCTCACCGGATCGCTGATTTTTCTGGCGCTCTGCGGTGTCTCGGCGCTGATGGGGATCGTCCCGGCACTCGGGCTCCTACGAGCGCGCCGAAAATTCCGTCGCGAACTACGCCATTACCTGACCGCCTTGCAAGTACATCGGCAGCATCAAGCGGAGCCGGTGGGCGTGGTGGCCCGAGCCGGGCTGGCACGGCGCAGGCTCGGTCTCTCATGTGGTACTGCCCCGGTATTACGTTGGGGCACCGGCCGTTTTGCGCCCTACCAGGCCGAACCCGCCGATGAGAGCTCGTCGTCGGCCCGGCGAGGTCGCGAGAAGGCACGGGCCCACCGGCTAGATATTGACTCACCCATCTTTACGGTGATGCGAGCGGGAACTTGGCAACTGGTCGGCGAGCGCGATGAGTCCTGCGCCGAATTGCTCGGCGCCCTCATCGCCGGAATGCTGCCAGAACTCACCGGAGGCCGGTTACGGTTGGTCCTCGAACCGGCGCTGGGCATGCTGCCCTCGAGCCTCCTACTGCTGCCAGCGGTGAGCACCGGTTATATTCCCGCAGCTTCGGCTCAGAAGCCTCAACCCGGGGATACCGTGCGCACAGTCTATGTGGGCACGCGATTGCAGCCGGCCCCGGAGGCATCGCTCGTGCTGTATGTGGGAGATCCAACTGTGCGCACCGAGTGCTGGGTCGATGTGCATGGGGCGGGCGCCAACCTCGCCGAGGCCGGGGCCCACTTGCAGACTCTGGCACGACTTTGCCCTACCCGGCTCTCGCGCCTTGTCGACGAATACCTTCGACTTGAGTTGCGCGATGCCCCGCGGTCGCTTGCTCGGCCCGGCTCGTCGGTGCATCCCGTGCCCTCCGCGGCGGAGTGTGTGATTGGCAGCGCACCGCAGGGTGCCGAAGTGACATTGGATCTGCTGGCCGATGGCCCACATTTCTTGCTCTGCGGCACGACGGGATCCGGTAAGTCCGAGGCCCTACGCCGGATCGTAGTAGCTCTCTGTTCTACTCATGCGCCCGAAGAGTTGGCGCTCATCCTCGTAGATTTCAAAGGCGGCGCCGGACTGGGTCCGCTGGCCGGGCTACCGCAGGTGCAATTGGCATGCTCGGATTTGGATGAAGCGGCGGCGCAGCGCCTACTCGGGCAGCTTGAAGCGGAGGTTCTGCGCCGCGAACGGCTTTTCGCGGCAGCCGGGTATAGCGATATCGCCGACTATCAACGTGTGGGCGCGACGCCAGCGGTGCCGCGGCTGCTAGTTGTGATCGACGAGTTCCGCGTTTTCATCGAGTCGCTGCCAGCTGCCACGGCTCGCGTCGAACGGCTCGCGACCGTGGGTCGCGCGTTGGGCGTACAGCTACTGCTGAGCACCCAGCGCCCCGGAGGTACGCTCACCGGTCAGGCCCGCGCGAATATCGCCACGGTCATCGCACTGCGTGTCACCCAGGCGGCCGAGTCCATGGAGCTGCTTGGCAGTGCGCGCGCCGCCGAACTCACCGAACCGGGACAAGCGGTGATCAAACGGGGCTCGGGGGCGGTCACCGAGTTCTGCTTCCATCGAGCAGTGCCCGGTGCGGACCACGGCTGGCTGGCCGAGCGGCAGGTCATGGGTTTCGCCCTAGCACCGGCACGGCCGGTGGGCCACCCCGATGACGAACGCACCCTGCAAAAGGCGCTCGCCGAACGCGTAGCCGAGCTCGCGCAACACGCCACGACCCTCCCCACGAACCCCTTCGCCGCGCCCCTACCGGCAGCAGAACAAGTTCATCAGGTCGCCCAACGCATGGGCCTGGCCCACCCCGACATGCTCGGTCTGGTTGATGACATTCCCGGTGGCACGCTCCGGGCATTGATCTTGGACCGGCAACGAACGCCAAGCTTGCTGGTCAGCGGCCTGCCCCAGGCCGGCGGCGCGATGCTCAGCCAATTGCTCCTCACCTCGGGGCGCCACGTGGCGCTGTTCGGAGCGCTACCCTCCGGCTTCCCGACGTCCCCCGGTCTGATCCATGCCGACGGCGATGATCCGTATCATTTCGAGGACGTTCTAGAAATGGTGCGCGATGCGCCGGATCAGCAGGAGAGCATCGTGCTGGTGCGCTACCCCGCCGACCTGCAGCAGCGCATGCCTCCACGCCGGTTCGAACGGCTCGACGAGACCCTGTGCATGCTGTTGCGCACGAGTCAGGGAACCCAGAAGCAAGTCGTGATCATGGCCGATCGTGACCAATCGTGCCTCAAAGCCAGTTCAATGTGTGCCGAACAGTGGTATTTCCCGCTCGATGCACCACAGTCACTCCGAATGCTCTGGCCACAACTACCACCGGTCGGAGAGAGCGAAGGGCGCGGGATACGGGTACGCGCCGGCCTGCAGGAAGAATTTCAACTCTGCGCGCCCGAACCACGCCGTGCCGATCAGCTCTCGGACGTTGCGCATAGGCAGGACCCCGTGCCGGTGTTCGGCGGTGGCGCCTTCGAACTCGGGGTCAGTGGATTTCAACCGCGCACAGCCGCCTTGGTACCCGAACCGTTGTCGGTGGTGCTGGTTGCCCGTTCAATGCTGCGGGCTCGGGTGGCCCAGAAGTTGTGCCGACTATGGGGTATCGACTTGCTCACCGGGGCAGCGGAACTGTCGTCCCGGTGTACGCCCGAGACCGACATGCAAAACTCTCCGGTCTACGGTGTGCTCTTCGATTCGACGGCTCCGGCTGCGGTGGCTACATCGATACAACAGGCGCTGGCATGTGGTCTTCGACTGATTCTCTTTGTGCCTCCGGGGGTGCGCCTACCCTACGAGCTTGGCCTCGGCGCCGGATTCGACGACCGGACCGTGGCGGCGGTCGAACCGTTGCACTCCATGGATGTCCAGCCACTGAGTTGGGCACCGCTCTCGCCCCGGTCTGCAACCGATCGTCACACAGACCGAACCCCCGTGCGCGCGCTGGCCCTCGTCGAGAGGGAACCGCGCCTGGTTCGGCTCCCGCTGACCGACGGGCCTAACGCTGTGGACGGTCCCCCAGATAGGCCGTCGTCGCCGGAGCAAAAAGCAGGATCAGGGCGCCACCGGCGATCAACAATGCCACCAACGCAATGACGAACATCGAGGTCTGCAAGTAGGTGACGGCCATAATGACCTGGAAAAGTTGCCAAACAATAATGGCCGCCCGCGTCCACGCTCTGCCGCGGAAAAAGTTCACGGCTACGCTCAACTGCCACGCGGCAGCACCGACGCACAGGACGAGCATGAAAATGCGGCCGCCAAAGTTCAGCTGTCCTGCATCGCCAAGATGCATAAGGTAGTACACGGCGTAGCCAAGCACGGCGAGAGCTTCGATGAGCACCAGTGCGGCCACCACCATTACGGTGGCGGGACGGGTGGCAGGTGTCTGTGTGTTCGTCACGGGATTCACAGTACTTTTGGCCCTGTGACAAACTCAAACTAGATGGGGACTAGGCAAATGTCGCGGGAGCTGGTACGCCGTATCCGATGTGACAAAGCACTCAGCCCATGGGCTATTTTTCGCCGTATTCACCCTTGTTTACTTCCACGTAACATGAAAACCTTATGAGGTTGGTTCAGCCGGGCGTTCACCGTCGGCGGCCAGCCATTACGGAGGCCTTCCCGTATACCCCCATTTTTCGCACTGCGCTCGGCCGTTGATATGCCCCGGGTGCTGGGTGGGAACGGATCAGACGGCCCAGAATGTACAGAATTTCAAGGAGCATCATTAAGCATGGATTGGCGTAGCCGCGCAGCGTGTCTGGACAAGGACCCTGAACTGTTCTTCCCGGTGGGCAACACCGGTCCGGCATTGCTGCAGATCGAGGAAGCCAAGAGCGTTTGCCGTCGATGCGAAGTTACCGAGACCTGCCTGCAGTGGGCCATTGAGTCCGGTCAGGATGCCGGTGTATGGGGTGGCATGAGCGAGGACGAGCGTCGCGCACTTAAGCGTCGCGCCGCACGCGCTCGTCGCGCGTCCTAGTCGCCAGCATCGCGCCTCATCGGCCGCTTTTCACTATCCGCCAGAGCGTGATCTCTGGCGGATAGTGCTTTAAAGCCGAAGTTTCGGTCCGCGGCTGGGTATCGTATTAACTAGTACCCCTGTTCGAAAGGAGCCATTGGTGACGTTGGCCGCTCCCCATCCTGCCCTTGGCGCCGGTGCGCGCCACCGATGAGTCAGTCCCGCCCCGACCCGCTCGTTGGCCGCGTCCTCGATGAGCGCTATCGCATCGACACGCAGATCGCCTCCGGTGGCATGTCGTCCATTTACCGCGGCATCGATCTGCGGTTGCATCGCTCCGTAGCGGTTAAAGTCCTGCACACCAACTACGCCAGCGAATCCACCGTGCGCCAGCGGTTCGAATCCGAAGCGATCATTGCCGCCAATATTGTGCATCCGAACGTGGTCTCCATCCGTGACCACGCGGTTTCCGGCTCCATGGTGTATCTGGTGATGGAGTACGTACGAGGGCGGAATCTGGCCGAAGTCATTGCCGAGCGCGGGCGCTTCACTCCCCGTCAGACGCTGAGCGTGCTCGAGAAGGTCTGCCGCGGGCTAGCCGCCGCACATGAGCAGGGCATCGTGCACCGCGACATGAAGCCGGCCAACGTCTTGCTGGCCGATACCGGCGAGGTCAAGCTCATCGACTTCGGCCTGGCCCGCGAGGCCAGTGCGCACACCCAGTCGGCAACTCTGGTGGCGACCTTGTCGCATGTCTCCCCCGAGCTGGTCGCCGGCTCCCCCGCCGATGCGCGTAGCGACATCTACGCCGTCGGCATCATGATTTACCAGATGCTTACCGGTGCCCTGCCCTACGCGAATACCTCGGCCGCCGCACTCATGAAGCACCACCTAGATTCACCAATGCCGCTCCCTTCGGAGCTGGTCCCGGAGTTGGCGCCGGATCTCGATGAGCTGGTGCGCTACTGCACCGAAAAGGACCCGGAAAACCGTCCGCAGCATGCCGGGTTCCTGCTCGATGACATCGCGCAGATCAACGCGACGCTTAGCGACGAGCAGTTGGATCTCGGGGCCGATGAATTAGGTAGCGTTGCCGATCTGACGCCCTACGCGACCTCAATGCCGACCTCGGTGCAGCAACGTCTGGACGAGTGGCAGCGTTACCGTGAGGAGCAGCGTGACCCGTGGTGGTTGCAGCCGCATCCTACCTCGAGTAACGAGTCCGATGACGCCGGGGCTGAGGATTCTGATTCCTCCGACGCGCTCACCACCGTGCTTTCGGATGGGAGCCACGACGCGGCCACCGAGGTCATCGGCGTCGACCAACAGCACACCACGGTGATCCCATCCTCCGAGGAACCCAACGCGTCAGAGTCCACGACCGTGATGCCACGCGAGGCACACGGACAGTCGAACTCCTCGTCGGCTACGCCGGAATCCCCGGCGCGGCAAAGCAAGGCGGCTGCCAAGCGCGAAGCGAAAGCCTGGAAGAAGTCCGCGCAGGTTCCAACGCACCGACTGCAGGCTCCGGCCTCGGCCGGCCGAAAGGTGTGGATCAGCCTGTTGCTGGTGCTGAGCCTCGCGCTGGTGGCCGGTGCGGCGTGGTTCTTCGGTCGTGGTCCGGGTACCGTGCTGCGCATTCCGTCGTTGACCGGAATGCTGCAAACGCAGGCCGTCGCCCAGCTCGACGAGGCCGGCATTCCGGTGCGCGTGCAGGAGGTGTACGACGACTCCGTGGCGGTAGGACGCGTGGTCGCCACCTCCCCCGACGGAGGCGAGAATATTATGCGCTTTCAGGGTGTGGCGTTAGAGATCTCCCGGGGTCCGGAGCTCTTCGCCGTGCCCGAACTACAGGGCATGACCCAGGATGCGGGCCGCGACAAGCTCAAGGAGCTTGGCATGACTCAGCTATCCGAACGTAGCGAGCATTCCGAGACCGTGCCGGCAGGGCAGATTATTTCCACGCAGCCGGAAGCCGGGACCCAGGTCCCGCGCAAGCGTGAAATCACCCTCGTGATCTCCGACGGTCCCCCACCGGTGCCGGTTCCCGAGGTGGTCGGGCTCAGTGAACAGGAAGCCCGCGAGAAGCTCACCGCGCAGGGCCTCGAACCCACGCGTGGAGAGGACCGCTATTCCTCGGAGGTGCCTGCCGGTCAGGTGGCCGAGCAAAGCCCCGCCACCGGTGAACTGGATCGCGGACAGAGCGTGACGCTGCACTTATCTAAGGGACCCGAGTATGTGCAGGTGCCCCGAGTGACCGGCATGGAGGTCGACGAGGCGGTACGCACTCTGGAAGACGCCGGGTTTACGGTCAAGACGCGCAGTGTCCTTGGCGGCATGAGCCACCAGGTACATATGCAAACCCCGATGGGTTCCACCGCGATCAAGGGTAGTGAAATTACGCTGTACACCCTGTAAGGCGCGGAACAAACTACAGTACGTATAGCAAAAGTCCGGGTGGACCGGCCATTTGGCCAGTCCACCCGGACCTTTTGCGCACCTACCTTAGCGGCGTCCGCGCTTTTGCAACGCGGTGGAGACCAAGAAGGCCATCTCCAGCGACTGCCGGTGGTTCAGGCGCGGATCGCAGAGCGACTCGTAGAGGCTGTCGAAGTCTTCCTCGCGGATCGGGTCGGCACCGCCGAGGCATTCGGCCACGTCGTCGCCGGTCATCTCGACGTGCAGGCCGCCCGGGAAGGTGCCCAGCGAGTCGTGCACCTCGAAGAAGCCGCGTACTTCGTCCATGACGTCGTCGAAGTTGCGGGTCTTGTAGCCATTGGCACTGGTGACGGTGTTGCCGTGCATCGGGTCGGTAACCCAGAGCACCTGGGCACCGGAAGCGGTGACCTTTTCGACCAGATTCGGCAGTTTCTCCCGAATGTTCTTTGCACCCATGCGGGTGATGAAGGTCAGGCGTCCCGGTTCGCGGTTCGGGTCGAGCTTCTCGACTAGAGCCAACGCATCTTCAGGGCTGGTGTTCGGGCCAAGCTTCACACCGATCGGGTTGCGGACCTTGGAGAGGAAGTCCACGTGGGCGTGGTCCAACTGGCGGGTGCGTTCACCGATCCACAGGAAGTGGCCCGAGGTGTCGTATGGGTCGCCGGTGCGCGAGTCGGTACGGGTCAGCGCCCGCTCGTAGTCCAGCAGCAGGGCTTCGTGGGAGGCGAAGAACTCGGTGCGCTTCAGGGCCTCGAAATCTGCGCCGCAGGCATCCATAAAGCGGATGGCGGAGTCAATTTCGCTGGCGAGCTGCTCGTAGGCCGAGTGGGCCGGGTTCGCCATGAAGCCCTGATTCCAGGAGTGCACGCTACGCAGATCGGCAAAGCCGCCCTGGGTGAAGGCGCGGATCAAGTTCAAGGTGGCCGAGGAGGTGTTGTAGGCGGTCACCATGCGCTTTGGATCGTGGGCCCGCGACTCCTCGGTGAATTCGTAGCCGTTGACGATATCGCCGCGGAAGGCCGGCAGGGTGACGCCGTCGCGGGTTTCGTCGTTCGATGAGCGTGGCTTAGCGAACTGCCCGGCCATGCGGCCCATCTTGATGACGGGCATGGACGCGCCATAGGTCAGCACGACGGCCATCTGCAAGATGGTGCGCACGCGGGCCGAGATCTTGTCGGCGGTGGCGCCGTCGAAGGTTTCGGCGCAGTCGCCGCCCTGAAGTAGGAAGGCCTTGCCCTGTGCCGCGGCAGCTAGGCGCTCGCGCAGGATGTCGACTTCGCCGGCAAAGACCAGCGGCGGGCGCGAGCCTAGCTCCTGGATGGCCCCGGCATAGTCGGGGTGTTCACGCCAAGTCGGCTGCTGGGCAATGGGCAGGGAGCGCCACGCGTCCAGTTCCGGGTCGGTGGCGGGTCCGGCTACCGAGGAGCCGGCCAGTGGGGTTCGTTTTGCTTCGCTCACCCTGAAAATTCTACGACCACCGGGTGAAAAGGTCTGCCCCGAATGTAACGCGGTGGCGTAACACAGCCCGCGCTGGCGTTGGGGCTAGGGCTTTGAACCGGCCGGTGCTTTACGTGGGGCGTAGACATCGACGTAGCTCTGTCCGGAGAGCTCGTTGATCGCCCGACGGATACTGTCGGCTACCTCACGCAGGACCTTCGGGTCGTCCGAAGGGTGGGGGTAGCGCTCCGGGTCGAAACGCAGGGGCTGACCGATACGGATTTCGACTTTCCCGGGATGCGGCAGTCGCTGACCAATGGGTTGCACCTTGTTGGTTCCGATCATGCCCACGGGGATCACCGGGACGCCCGCTTCGAGCGCCAGCTTGGCGACCCCGAGTTTGGCACGGTAGAGCCTGCCGTCGGGCGAGCGGGTACCTTCGGGATAGATGCCCAGTAGCTGTCCTTTGGCCAACGCATCCAGCGCGCTCTTCAGTGACTTGGCCGAGCCCTCCCCGCCGGAACGGTCCATCGGGATCTGGTTAATGCTGCGAAAGAACCACGCGGTGATTCGCCCCTTGAGTCCGGTGCCGGTGAAGTACTCTTCCTTGGCCAGAAAGATCACGGTACGGTCGAGTTTGGCGGGTAGGAATACCGAGTCGCAGACCGAGAGATGGTTTGAGGCCAGAATCGCGGCGGAATCGACCGGGATATTTTCAACCCCGCTGATTTTCACGCGGAAGAAGATCCGCAGTAACGGTCGCACCGCGAAGCGCTTGAGGAAGTCGTACAGCACCACTACTCCTTGGGGTCGACCGGTGGTCTCAACGACGCGCTAGCTGAGGGCCTGCGCGCCCTTACATTGTGCACTACGCTCGAATCAGGTGACGAACGAAACGACGGGAACAAGATGAACAGTTTTGAACAGGCAGCCCCCGCGGGGCGTGATGCGGTGTTGCTGATTCATGGATTTACCGGTTCCACCGCTGCCATGAAGCCGTGGGCTGAGCATTTTGAACAGCAAGGATTCGCCACCGCGACCCCGGTGCTGCCTGGACATGAGACCCGTTGGCAGGACATGCTCTCGGTACCCTTCGGTGAGTGGATCGCTGCCACCGAGAAGGCTTTCGATGACTTACAGGCTCGCCATGCGCGGGTGTTTGTCGCGGGTTTGTCGATGGGTGGGGCGCTCGCCCTGCATTTGGCGACCCGTCGAAATGTCGCCGGGGTAAGTCTGGTCAACCCTGGGCTCGTCGTCGACAATCGAGTGGCGCCGTATACCAAGTGGCTGCGCTTGGCCGTGCGCAGCGTCAAACCCATTGCCAATGATATTGCTCGCCCGGGCGCCGATGAACGGGCTTATCCGCGCACGCCCGTGGCCGCCGTAGCGCAGTTATATGCGCTCTTCGCTCAGGTTCGCGCGCGGCTGCCGCTGGTGGACGCTCCAGTACAGCTCTTCCGTTCCAGTGTGGACCATGTGGTTTCCGACGAGTCGGTGCGAGCGTTGACGGCCGGATTACGACCGGGAATTTTGCGTGAGCAGGTGTCGTTGCCTGATTCACGGCATGTGGCCACGCTTGATTATGATGCCTCGCTGATCTTTGAGCGTTCGGCGCAGTTTTTCACGGAGCTGGTTGCAGACGGCGAGGGGCTCGTCAGCGACCAGCAGCAAGACTAGGAGTAGTCCTCGATGAACCCAGGCGAGAACCAACCGTCGAGCACCCCGGACCCGCAGTGGGATGAACTGGTGCGCAATTTCCGCACCACTACCGGTGACTCGGCTGCCGCCGAAACGGAGCACCACACCGAAGGCCCGCGGGATGCGGCCGCCGCCAAGGAGGCGAACGACCGCCGGCTCCGTGAGCTCTTTAGCACCGGTCCCGGAGCGGGCCCGCGCGACTATTCGCCGGCCGAGGATGAAGAGGCCGAGGACTTCGTGCCTCAGGAACCCAGCGCCCTTGGTTCGGGCGACCCGAAGATCAACCTCGCGTGGACCGGCGCCGCCGGCGGTCCACTGGGGCTGTTATTGTGCGTTCTGTTTTTCCGTTCGGCCCCGGGGCTCATCTTCATTCTTTTGGCGCTGATCACCGTGCTTGGGATCGGATATCTGCTCTATAGGCTTCCGAAACATCGAGATCCGGGCGATGATGGAGCTAGGGTCTAGTCGAGTTGGCTGGATCACAACCAGAGGGTTACTCTTGAGTAACAAACTGTGACGCGCCTAACGCCACAGCTTCCACGGTTTAGAGAATTACGTCAGGAGTTGAGCCACCGATGCGCGAATTCACTTCGCCCCCTCGCATCCAGGTCCCGCAGGAATCGAATGTCACCGACTTGCTGGTGCGTCACGCCCGATCGGCAGCCAACCCGGCGCTCTTCTCAACTCCGTCGGAAAACGGGTGGAAAGACGTCACGGCCAGCCAGTTTGCCGCCGACGTGTCGGCGATCGCCAAGGGGCTGATCGCCAAAGGACTAGAGGTCGGTGACCGGGTGGGCCTGATGGCCCGCACACGCTACGAATGGTCGCTGGTGGATTTCTCCATCTGGTTCGCCGGGTGTGTCACGGTACCGATCTACGAGACCTCCTCCCCCAGCCAGGTGGCGTGGATTATCAGCGATTCGGCGGCCGGTGCGGTCATCGTGGAAAGCGGACAGCATGAGAATGTTGTGCGGCAGGCGGCCCATCAGGAACGTCTCGATGGTCTGTCACACGTCTGGCAGTTTGAAGGTGGACTCGATGAGTTGCGGGCCGCAGGACGCGATATCTCGGACGAGGTTCTTGAACAGCGTCGCCGAAGCGCCTCATTGAGCGATGTCGCCACGGTTATCTACACCTCCGGCACCACCGGGCGGCCCAAGGGTTGCGAACTGACCCACGGGAATTTCGTCGAGCTCTCCGAAAACGCGGCGCTAGCTCTGCCGCAGGCGGTCTACCCCGGCGCCTCGACGATCATGTTCTTGCCGCTGGCTCACGTTTTCGCTCGGTTCATCTCCGTCCTCGCGGTGGCGGCCGCATGCCGTGTGGCGCACACCCCGGATGTGAAGAACCTCCTCGGTGACCTGCAATCCTTCAAGCCCACCTTCATCTTGGCCGTGCCCCGCGTTTTTGAGAAGGTCTATAACTCGGCCATGCTCAAGGCCGAGGACGGCGGCAAGGGCAAGATTTTCCATGCGGGCGTCGATGTTGCGGTGGCCTATTCCAAGGCACAGCAGCAGGGCAAGATCCCGCTGGGGCTCAAACTCAAGCACAAGCTGTTCGACGCGGTGTTGTACTCGAAGCTACGCGAAGCCATGGGCGGCAACATCCGCTACGCCGTCTCCGGCGGCGCCCCGCTGGGAGAACGGCTGGGGCACTTTTTCAACGGCATTTCGGTGACCATTCTCGAAGGTTACGGGTTGACCGAGACCACCGCGCCGCTGACCGTGAACACTCTTGAACGGATCAAGATCGGTACCGTGGGACGCCCACTACCCGGTAACTCCGTCCGCATCGCCGAGGATGGCGAGGTGCTGGGCAAGGGCGTCTGCGTGATGCGCGGATACCACAACCGCGAAGACCTCACCGAACAGGCCTTCACCGACGGCTGGTTCCACACCGGGGATATCGGCGAATTGGATGAGGATGGCTTCCTGACGATTACCGGACGCAAGAAGGAGATCATCGTGACCGCCGGGGGCAAGAATGTGATCCCGGCACAGCTCGAAGATCAGATCCGTGCCGATGCACTGGTCTCCCAGTGCGTGGTGATCGGCGATGGACGGCCCTTCATCTCCGCGCTAGTGACGCTCGATGCAGAGGCTGTGCCCGGTTGGCTCTCCCGGCATCACTTGGACACCTCGCTGAGCATGGAGCAGGTCATCGAACTGGATGAGGTAAAGCAGGAGATTCAGCGAGTGATCAACAAGGCCAATGAGAGTGTTAGCCGCGCCGAGGCTATCAAGCAGTTCCGTGTGGTCGCCAACGACTTCACCGAAGAATCCGGGCACCTCACGCCATCGATGAAGATCAAGCGAGCCGTCGTCGTCAAGGACTTCGCAGAGGTAATTGACGAGATCTACTCCTCGGGCAAGCCCGTCGCCTGATCAAAGATTGCTTCAAGTAGGGGCTCCGTTGCCGACCGGTTACTGCCGGCGGCAGCGGAGCCTTCAGCGTTAACCGGCACGCCGAAATCGGCGTCGAGGCGCACCCGACGGAAGGCGGTCAGCGATTGCGAATCGTCGCCGGCGTGTGAGGAGACGTAGATAAGATGCGTGGCCAGCGACTCGCGGCCGTTGGCCAACAGCCACGTCACCAAGTCCATCAGCCGGTCTTCGGGATCCTCAACCGCTCCGGCGAGCACCACGAGAATTCCATCGCTTGGCAGCGCCCCGGCCAGCACCGCTTCGGCGCGTGCCGGCCCGGCATAGGTGATCGCCACCGGCACGGCAAGCCGCTCGGCGCGGTGCTCGAGTGCCTCGCCCAATGCGCTGTAGTCGGCCTCGGCATCCAGCGCGAAGAACACCACGGACACCCGCTGACCGCGCGCCCGAAGGCTCTCGGCGATCTCAACCTGTGCCGTCGGCAGGTCTGGCTCGGCCGCGGGCCCCCGGCGGAAGCGACGGGCTAGTGCTTGGGGCACGAACCGAAATTTCGCGCTGCGGGTCACGAGGGTCCTCCTGGAGTATGGCCGGGCGTCGTCGACCCGCCGGCCAATTGTCGAAATACATGCGAAAGCCGCGGGCCCATCGCCTCGGCAATGGGCCCGCAGCCTAAACTATCGCGTCACTTACTGTGGAGCAATCACCACGAGCAAGTCACCGCCCTGAACCTGGCTGGTGTCATCCAAGGTCACCTGGGTGACCACACCGGAAATTCCGGCGGTAATTCCAGCTTCCATCTTCATCGCCTCGATAGTTGCCACCGACTGGCCGGCTTCGACAAGGTCGCCGACCTGAACGTTGACGGTCACGGCCCCGGCGAACGGCGCGGCCACATGGCCGGCGTTGTTCGGGTCGGCCTTCGGCGCGGTCTTCACCGTGGATTCGACCGACTCATCGCGTACCTGCACCTGACGCTGCTGGCCGTTGAGGCTGACCACGACGGTGCGCTGACCCTTTTCGTCGGGCTCCGAGATCGAAATCAGCTTCACCAGCAGGCGCACACCGGTACCCAACGAGATGACATGCTCGTTGCCAGCGGACAATCCGAAGAGGTAGTCGCGGGTATGCAACACCGACAGGTCACCGTAGGTTTCCACGGACTTCTCGAAGTCACGGGTCGGACCGGCGAACAGCAGGCGGTTCAACGTGGAGCGGCGCGTCTGCGAATCGGCCTGCAGGGCCGCAGCATCCTCGGGCTCAAGGTCTTCGACACGCGGACGGACGTTACGCCCTTGCAGTGCCTTGCTGCGGAACGGCTCGGGCCAACCGCCTGGAGGGTTGCCCAGTTCGCCGGAGAGGAACTGGATCACCGAATCAGGAATATCGTAATTCTGCGGATTGGCTTCGAAGTCGGCAGCGGATACGCCCGAGCCGACCAACTGCAGGGCCAAGTCACCCACGACCTTCGACGAGGGAGTCACCTTCACGACGTTACCGAGCATCGCGTTCACCGACGCATACATGCCTTCGATGTCCTCGAAGCGGTCCCCCAGCCCCAAGGCAATGGCCTGCTGACGCAGGTTGGATAGCTGGCCGCCCGGGATCTCGTGCTGGTAGACGCGGCCGGTGGGAGCCGGCAGGCCGGACTCGAACGGCTTGTACATGGCGCGGACCGCTTCCCAGTACGGTTCCAGCGACGCCACCGCATCCAGCGACAGCCCCGAATCGCGCTCGGTGTTCTCCAGTGCCGCGACCAGAGCCGAGGCCGATGGCTGCGAGGTGGTACCGGCCATGGCGGCGCTTGCCACGTCCACGGCGTCGACACCGGCATCGATCGCTGCCATCAAGGTGGCCAGCTGACCGCCCGAGGTGTCGTGCGTATGCAGGTGAACCGGCAAATCGAAGCGTTCGCGCAGCGCGGTCACCAGACGGCGAGCCGCCTCGGGACGGAGCAGACCTGCCATGTCCTTAATGGCTAGGATGTGCGCACCGGCGTCGACGATCTGCTGGGCAAGATCCAGGTAGTAGTCCAGCGTGTACAGCTTCTCGTTGCTGTCGAGCAGGTTACCGGTGTAGCACAGGGCCACCTCGGCCACGGCGGTGCCGGTGGCTCGAACGGCCTTGATGGCCGGGGTCATCTGCGAGACATCGTTCAGCGCATCGAAAATACGGAAGATGTCGATGCCCGCGTCCGCGGCTTCCTGCACGAAGGCGTCGGTCACCTCGGTCGGGTACGGGGTGTACCCCACGGTGTTGCGGCCACGCAGCAGCATTTGCAGCGGAATGTTCGGCAGCTCGGCACGGAGCAGCTCGAGGCGACGCCACGGGTCCTCGCCCAGGAAGCGCAGGGACACGTCGTAGGTTGCACCGCCCCAAACTTCCATGGAGAACAGCTGCGGCACGTTGTGTGCGTAGGCCGGCGCTGCGGCCAGCAGGTCACGGGTACGTACGCGGGTAGCCAGCAACGACTGATGCGCATCGCGGAAGGTGGTATCGGTGATACCCACCGCCTGCTGCTCGCGCAGGGCACGTGCGAAACCTTCGGGCCCCAGCTCGAGCAGCTTCTGACGCCAGCCATCGGCTACGACGCGGCGAGGCGAGGGTCCATCGAACGGTGAACGCTCCGGCTCGTCATGCTTGTCGCCCGGGAACTGTGGCAGCTTGGCGCGCGGGTCAATCCCTTCCACACGTTCGCCGTGGGGCTGATTGACGGTGACGTGCGCCAGGTAGGTCAGTGCCTTGGTACCACGGTCCTGGGATTCGTTTCCGGTCAGCAGGTCGGGACGCGAATCGATGAAGTCGGTGGCGACATCTCCGGCCAAGAACTGCGGGTCGGAAAGCACGTTCTGGATGAACGGGATGTTCGTTGCCACACCGCGGACACGGAACTCGGCCAGCGCACGGCGGGCTCGCGCCACGGCCGTGGCGTAGTCGCGGCCACGACAGGTCAACTTCACCAGCATCGAGTCGAAGTGCGGCGAAACCTCGGCACCGGTGTAGATCGTGCCGCCGTCCAGGCGGACACCGGAGCCACCGGCGGAACGGTAGACGGTGATGGTTCCGACGTCCGGACGGAAGCCGTTGGCCGGATCCTCGGTGGTGATACGTGACTGCAGGGCCCAACCGCGTACCGCGAGGTTCTCCTGCTTAATGCCCAGATCCTCGAGCGACTCACCGGCCGCGATACGCATCTGCGCCTGCACTAGGTCCACGTCGGTGATCTCTTCGGTCACGGTGTGCTCGACCTGGATACGCGGGTTCATCTCGATGAACACGTGCTGGCCGGCGCGTTCGCCGACGGTGTCGACGAGGAACTCCACGGTTCCGGCGTTCTGGTAGCCCAGCTCCTTAGCGAACTTCACCGCGTCGCGGAACAGCGCCTGACGGATCTCGTCGTCCAAGTTCGGTGCCGGGGCAATTTCGACGACTTTCTGGTGACGGCGCTGCAGGGAGCAATCGCGTTCAAAGAGGTGAACGATATTGCCGTGCTCGTCGGCCAGGATCTGTACTTCAATGTGGCGCGGGCGCAGAACGGCCTGCTCCAGGAAGACGGTCGGATCACCGAAGGCGGTGCCCGCTTCGCGCATCGCCGCACCCAAGGCCTCGGGAAGATCTTCGCGCTTATCTACACGGCGCATACCGCGACCGCCACCGCCGGCGACGGCCTTGACGAAGATCGGGAAACCAATCTTGTCGGCCTCGGCAAGCAGAGTATCGACATCGTCACTCGGCTCCGAGGAGGCAAGTACCGGAATACCAGCTGCCTTGGCCGCCTTGAGCGCAGCGACCTTATTACCGGCCAGCTCAAGCACTTCGGCCTTCGGGCCAATAAACTTGATCCCTTCGCGCGCCGCGGCACGTGCCAGCTCCGGGTTCTCGGAAAGGAAACCATAACCGGGGTAAATAGCGTCGGCCCCGGCCTCTTTGGCCACTCGGATAATTTCATCGATATCGAGGTAGGCGCGTACCGGATGGCCTTCTTCGCCAATCTGATACGCCTCTGCGGCCTTCTGACGGTGAATAGAATTACGATCCTCATGAGGATAGACCGCGACGGTTTTCGCGCCGAGTTCATAACCTGCACGGAATGCGCGAATCGCAATTTCACCGCGATTGGCGACCAAGATTTTTTCAAACATTGTGTTCCTAGATCGAGTCGGTGCATCTACCGGGCGTGCCGGCGATGGCCAGAGTGGGCTGAACCAGTGGTGCTCGGTCCCTGGTTGCGGTGCGCGGCACCGCGTTATTTCCATACCCTACAGTGACCCCTGCCACCATGTACAAATATTTACACGTATGGTCTGACCACATTGGAATGTAGGGTATTCCCGGTGGGTGCGAGCCTAGGATGATTCGTGCGGGAAATCCCATGTTGCGGAGTCGGGATTAATTGCTTCGGCGCACTATGATAAGGAGAGACTAGTTAGCGGTAATACCGTTTCCCGGCAATTTTCGAAAGGCGTGGTCTGGCCCGTGCACGTAGTGAGCATCAGCAGCCTCAAGGGTGGCGTGGGTAAAACCTCCGTAACACTCGGCTTGGCCTCAGCAGCACTGGCCGCCGGCATCCCAACACTTGTTATCGACCTCGATCCTCATGCAGATGCCAGCACCGGCTTGGGTGTTCGCGCAAACGGCGTGCAGACGATCGGTCAGATGCTCAAAAATGCGCGGCGCGCCCGGATCCAAGACAATGTCGCGGCCAGCTCATGGCAGACCAAGGCGGCCGAGAAGAAGTCTCGCACGCGTATCCCCGTGCTCGACGTTGCCGTGGGCGACGCCTTCACCGGCATTTACGACCGCCCAGATCTGCGCACCCGTGATCTGCGCCGCCTGAGCCAATTGCTCTCGCGGACTAGCGGCTACCAGCTGGTGCTCATCGATTGCCCGCCGTCACTGAACGGCCTGACTCGTATGGCATGGAGCGCTTCGGATCAGCTGCTGCTCGTTGCCGAGCCAAGCCTGTTTTCGGTGGCCGGCACCGAACGCACGCAGCGAGCCCTCGAGCTGTTCCGCCGCGAATTCGCCCCAAGCCTTGGACCGGTCACCGTGGTGGCTAACCGAGTACGCAAGGATTCGGCCGAGCACACCTTCCGACTGAATGAAATGCGCCAGATGTTCGGCACCTCTATGGTGAAGCCGGAAATTCCCGAACACCCCGAGTGGCAGCAGATCCAGGGTGCTGCCTACTCCGTCCACCAGTGGCCATCGAAGAGCACCGGACAGATGCTCAGCCAGTTCGACGAGCTCCTCAAGGAAATTATGGCGTCGGCGGAGAAGCCGAAAAACTCATAGCTCATCGCCCGCCGAGCAAGAGTAAAACCGTGGCCCTCGAATCTGATGATTCGAGGGCCACGGTTTTAGCTATTGATAAGTACAGGTGCTAGCCGACGTTACGCTTGGCGGCCTTAGCCGCTCGCCGCGCGGCGAGTTCGTCGACCGCTGGCTGTTCCGATGATTCGCTCGGCAGTTGTGCCAAGGAGCCTTCGACTTCACGCCATACGCGTCCCACAGCGATGCCAAAGACGCCCTGTCCACCCTGCACCAGATCGATCACTTCATCGGCGCTTGTGCACTCATAGACCGAGGCCCCGTCGCTCATGAGGGTAATCTGGGCCAGATCATCCACACCACGTTCGCGCAGGTGCATTACGGCCGAGCGGATTTGCTGTAAAGATACGCCGGTGTCGAGCAAACGCTTGACGACCTTGAGCACCAAAATATCTCGGAAAGAATAGAGCCGTTGGCTGCCGGACCCTTGAGCACCCCGGACCGCCGGCTCTACCAGGCCGGTGCGGGCCCAGTAATCCAATTGACGGTAGGTGATGCCGGCGGCACGACATACGATCGGCCCACGGTACCCGGCATGCTCATCTAGCTGCGGAAGGTCGTCCGTGAAAAGCAATCCTTGGCCGACGGAACTACGCTCGCCAGCCATAGCCCCTGGCTGGGGACCGTTCTGGTTCGTCTCCATCCGACTGCTCCTTGCATAGAGTGCTCTAACATTCGTCCAGGGATGACAGCGGGTTGCACAAAGTGCGAGTGATGATGACCCACGGTCCGCATGCGGACTGGAATCCCTATATGTTGACGGTACGGCCAACAGGGCCCCGGGTCAAAGACCTTCAAGTATTAGTTTAAGCCGTGTCGCCCGTGGCGAGGTCAGCAAGAATTAGGAGGAGAAATCTTCGGGGTCAATATGCTCGAGGAAGTCACGAAATTCCTTGAGCTCATCCTCTGGGTTCTCGGCATTCTGAGCTTCCGTGTCGATCTCCACCCCGGCGCTCTGGAGTACTTCTTCGGTGCATAGAATCGGGCACTCGGCCCGTAAGGCCAGCGCCACGGCGTCGGAAGAGCGCGCGTCAACTCGGGAGCCGTTACTAAGCACCAAGTCGGCCGTGAAGACCGCGTTGTTGACCGAAACGATCTCAATACGCTCCAAGCGGGCAGAGAGAGTTTCGAGAATGCTCATGATCAAGTCATGGGTCATCGGTCGTGGCGGGGTTAAGCCTTGCTCGGTCATTGCGATTGCCGACGCTTCGGGGGCACCGATCCACACCGGAAGGTAGATATCGGTCCCGGAACGCTTTAGCAATAGCAGCGGCTGGTTGGATGGCAATTGGATGCGAATACCGGCAAACTCTAGTTCCAGCATCATGCCCTCCTGCTCCGATGGACGTTTATGCTTCCACCCTAGCGATCGATATGCGAAATAGCACGCTGCAAAAGGGCCTCGTGGATTTCGAGGCAGCGACGGGAGATCTCCTGCGCCTCTTCGGCGGCCCGTGCACGCGCGGCTACGTCCTCCCGACGTAATTCGGCACCGACGATGGTTTCGAGCAGTGCATACTCGCGATCTGCGGCGGTTTTGAACTGGCGCAGATGCCGGGCTTCGACGCCATGCTGGGCCAGCTCGACCGCCGCCTTGGTCACCTTGACACAGTGCGCATCAAAGAGTCCGTTATCGGCGGAGATAAGCCCATAGTCGATCAAATCTTGAATCAGGGACTCACTGGCGCCGGTGATCCCCTGCAACTGGGCCCGGGTCAGCGGACGGGCATGACCGTCCAGCTCCTCAAGCATGTCCTGCGTGACGGCCTTGGGCGTCCCACCTGGAAGGGCCGCCGGCGTTTCGCCGCGATCCACCGAGTCCAGATGGTCCTTGATGACCTTCAGTGGTAGGTACTGGTCCCGCTGCACGGCCAGGATAAACCGCAGGCGCGTGACATCGGCCGGCGAGTACTTCCGATAACCCGCCGAGGTCCGCTGCGGGCTGATGAGCCCCTTGTCCTCTAGGAAGCGAATCTTCGAGGCGGTAACCCGTGGAAATTCGGTTTTGAGCTCACTGAGCACCTCACCGATATTGAGTGCCGCAGCCCTAGCAGATTGAGGGCGAATCTCCTCGAATCGTGGGCTGCGTGCGGCATCAAAGATCGGCAACGGTCAAACACCTCGGTCTGCTTAGGTCTTGCACCGGGCTAGGCCCGGTAGCGGAAGTTTTAGGACTTCACTAGTTTAAGCGTTAGGTACACGCTGGTAGAAATTCAGGCGGAACTTGCCAATTTGTACCTGCATGCCGTTAGACAGGGTCACCGAATCGATGCGGTCACCGTTGATGTAGGTGCCGTTCAGCGAGCCAATGTCGCGCAGGGTGTAGGTCGTTCCCTGACGCTCGAAGCGGGCGTGGCGTCGTGAGACGGTGACGTCGTCAAGGAAGATATCCGCGTCTGGGTGACGGCCGGCGAGGCTTTCCTCCGTGTCCAGCAGGAAGCGAGCTCCCTTATTCGGGCCAGTGTGGGCAATCAGCAGAGCGGAGCCCTCCGGCAACGCGGCAACGGCCTTGCGTTCGTCGTCAGAGAGGTTGTAGGTCACCGACGGCTCGGATACCGCTTGCTGGCTGGGCAAAGCAATATTCGTCGTTTCGGAGGCCGATTCAAAGGGTCCGTTTGCGGGTTCATGCGCAGACATGTGGGTCCTCCAATAAGTACGTACAAGCAGTCGCTTGGCAACCGGTGGTTCAACTGGACTTGGTGCAAACCACCAAGCTATCTCCAGATTATCCTACTCAACAGAAGTTGATAACAATTCAATACATTTTTTGCTGTCTCTTGGGCTGATTCATGGCATGATGCGGCTATGAGCGATCGTACCGATGACTCCCGTCCTATCGACCAACCGAATAATGACCAGCCGCGCCGCTCGGGCAAGCGCACGGTAATCCTTACGATTACCCTCATCCTCGTGGCCGCCCTGCTCTACTTCGTGGCCGCGGTATTCCTCCCCGTGTGGTGGGCACAGCGTATTGCTTCGCAAAATGCGGGTTCGGCCACCGGCGGCTGGATGGCCGGTTTCAGTCTTGGCCTTATCTTCACGTTGGTGCCGCTGATCATTGCCTTCCAAGCGCACTACAAACGATTGACGTGGAAGTGGCGCATTGTCATATTGATCCTTGCCCTCATTGCGGCAACACCCAACTGGCTCACGCTCGGAATCTTCGTGAATCCAACCGGTTCGGCAGATAAGGCCCAGCAGATTCTGACCATGGGAGCGACCTGGTTTGGTGGTGCCTCGCTCTTCGGGGCCGCACTGGGCGCAGTGCTCTTCCTCATCGGTATAGCCGGTTGGGCACTTTGGCATCGTCGCGGCACGAAGATCAAGGAACTGAAGGCAGAGCAACGCTCCCATGAAACCAGAGCTGAAGATTAAGCGCGTCTACGCTCCGGTTGACCCCGACGATGGGTACCGAATCCTCGTGGACCGCCTGTGGCCGCGCGGCAAGACGCGTGCCGAAGTCGCCATCGACCGGTGGGCCAAGGGCATTGCCCCCTCCACGGCCTTGCGTAAATCCTGGAATCACGACGCGGCGCATTTTGAAGAGTTCGCGCAAATGTATCGCCACGAGCTTGCCGAGAATGCCGCGTTGGATGACTTTCTTGAGCTATTGGAGACGCAAGAGCGCGTAACGTTGCTCTATGCGGCGCGCAATGAGCAAGCTAATCACGCGATGGTGCTTCGAGACTTTCTGCGTGAGCAGCTGGCTCAGTAATCTCTGGGGCAGACATGCTCCCACCCGGAATGACGCATCCCTCGGCCGTGCACCCCTCGGCCGAGTCACTGACGCTCAGTAGGTTAAAGGTAAAGCCATCGCTCATGGCGGTCCTCTCGTAAGCACGCGGTTCTGCATCTAGGTCAACACGAGATGACGGACGAAAAATTCCCGGCGACGGCCGCGAAGTACAACACCCGGCCCGATCAGCGCTCAATGGCTCTGGTCAGGCCGGGTGTTTTTGCACCGCGCCGCCTATGCGGTCTGTTCGACCAGCAGCCCGTCGAAGACCGTGGCCAACTGCTCGGTCGCCTCGAGCGGCAGAATATGCGCGACATACTGATCCGGACGGACGATAACCACCGCACCATCACGGCTTACCTGGCGGGCCTCAAAGATGTCGTTGCCTTCGAGCGCCGCGTAAACCTTCTCATAGTCCGTGAGGCCAAATTTTCCGGTGCTGGGCCGGAAGATCTTGGGCGCATCGGTGAAGTTAAATTCGGTGTACGGCTGTTGGTAGATGACCTTGATGTCGAAGACCGAGTCAATGTCGGAGTCCCGCGGAGTGAAGCGTTTGACCGGGGATTGCTCGGATTCGGCCAACCACTGCGCCAGTGCCTCAACCTTCGAATCGTGGCCCGGGGCCGGTGCGTCGGCGAAGACATAGATACGGTAGCGTCCGTCGGCGCGGTGGTGATGGCCCAACTCGACCGGGTTGTTATCCCCCAGCCGAGTTACCGGCGCGGATTTGAAGCGCTTGCCGACCGGGTAACCGCCAGCCAGCTCTTGGTAGTTGCGGTCGCCGGTCAGGATCGAGGGCTGGTACTCGGTCATGAACCCCGCCGGGAATTCGGCGGTTCGGACGTAGAAATCTTCCAGGTAACTTGGATCCTCGAAGTCTTCGGGCTTAGCGGCCATCAGCGAGGACCACTGCTTGTCGAAGTCGATCAGGTTTTGCGCGATCACCTGGCGTTCGGACGAGTAGGTGCCAAGCAGCTCCGGTTGGGCGCGGCCCGAGAGGACGTAACCGAGCTTCCAGGCGAGGTTGAAGCCATCCTGCATGGAGACGTTCATCCCCTGCCCGGCCTTGGCGGAGTGGGTGTGGCAGGCGTCGCCGGTGATAAAGACGCGTGGGTGACGCTGGCCGGCTTCCTCGGTGAGCACATCGTCGAATCGGTCGGTCAGCCGGTGGCCGACCTCGTAGACACTGTGCCACGGCACGTCGCGCACATCGAGCGTGTAGGGGTGCAGGATCTTTTGCGCGTGGTCGATGATTTCCTCCAGCGAGGTCTGCCGCACCTTGCCGTGATCTCCCTCGGGTACTTCGCCGAGGTCGACGTAGAGGCGGAAGAGGTTGCCACCCTCGCGAGGAATGAGGAGGATACTGCCCGCCTCGGACTGAATTGCGCACTTGGTGCGAATATCGGGGAAATCGGTCACGGCCAGGGTGTCCATCACGCCCCACGCGTGGTTAGCCTGATCGCCAGACAGGGTGCATCCAATGGACTGGCGCACACCGCTGCGTGCTCCGTCGGAGCCTACGACATACTTGGCCGCTACCGTGCGTTCGGTACCGGTGTCGGGGCCGTCGGTGCGTACCAAGGTGGCCTTGACCGGATATTCATCGCCTTCAACAACGCTCAAGGTCTTGAACTCCCAACCGTAGTCGGGGGTGATGCGCGCCGGCGAGTGCTGCGCGAATTCGGCAAAGTAGTCCAGCACGCGGGCCTGATTGACGATCAGGTGCGGAAACTCGCTAATACCGTGCTCGTCGTCCATGGCTCGTGCCGTGCGCACGATCTTCGAGGGGTCCTGCGGGTCGGGCTTCCAGAAGATCATTTCGGTGATCCGATAGGCCTCGGCCGTAATACGCTCGGCGAACCCGAAGGCCTGGAACGTTTCGACGCTGCGCGCCTGAATACCGTCGGCCTGACCGATGGCCAACCGACCCGGTCGGCGCTCAATGATGCGGGTATTCACGCTGGGGAACTGTGCCAGCTGGGCGGCGGTGATCATGCCCGCGGGCCCGGAACCAACGATCAGCACGTCCATCGTGTCGGGCAGGTCGGCGGGGCGATCAATGCCCACGCCGGCGGCCGGCTGAATGCGCGGGTCTCCGGAGACGTACCCATTGTGGTGAAACTGCACGGTGATGTCCTTAGTCTATGAGCGGGCCGACGACGTCGGCGACCATCGAGTTCTATAATCGAACAACTAATTCGTTTATCGCACAATCACTATAGGTCAGGTGTGAACCGGCGCACAAGATGCCGCGAAAACTCATCACCTCACGCGTCGCACAATCCCATCGGCGACAAGCAACTCCCCTGCTCCTCCCGGATGCTCAAGGAATCGCTGACGCCACCGCGGATCATGCGAAACACTACAGATGGCACCCGGATAGTGCACCAACGCCTGCTCAAGTTGTTCAACCACGTCCGGCGCCAAATGATTGGTTGGCTCATCGAGTAATAACAACGGCGACCGGGCACACAGCGCAATCGATAGCTCGAGGCGCCGCCGCTGCCCCACCGACAGACTGGCCACGGGTTCCAGCAACAGTTCTCCAGCCAATAACCCCACGCGCAGGAGTTCCCGCGCGGCATCTTCGGCATAAAGCTGCAGCGCCCGGGCGAAGGTGCTGAGCACCGTACGCCCCTCGTAGCCTTGGTTGCTTTGCCGTAGCCACGCGGGATCCACCGATGCTCGACGGACATAGCCTCCGGAGCTCAGCGGCGCTTCGCCGGCGAGCGCACGAAGGAGGGTGGTTTTTCCGGCCCCATTCGCTCCCGACACCAGCCATCGCTGCCCGTACTCAATACGCAGGTCTCCGATGATTAGATCCGGCGCCGCGACCACGGCATCACGCAATTCAACCAGAGCCCCGCCGTCGGTGACGGATGATTCTGGTGCGTGCTCGGGGAGCGCGAAGGCGAGCGCTGGGGCCGGTGCTTGCACCGGGTCCCCCTGCAACATGGCGATTCGGGCCTTGGCCTGGCGCACTTTGCTGCCCGAACCATGGGCACGGTTTCGTTGCCGGAACTCCCCATGCCCGAATCCGGCCTTGGGCGCTTTACGCGGGATGGCGGCCGTCCTGGCCGCATTCTTCTCCACCAGACGGCGTGCATCCTGAACTTCAGCTTGCCATCGCTCAAAGCGCTCCGCTGCGACTTGTCGTTCCCGGCGTTTGCTCTTCAGGTAGGCATCGTAGCCAGCACCGTAATGAAGCAACGTACCGTCATCGAGTTCGAGCACTTCATCGGTGAACGCACGCAGAAAGTGGCGGTCGTGGCTGGCCACCAGCAGGGTTCCGCGAAACTGCTGCATGCGAGCAACGAGCCACCGCAAGGCCGATTCGTCAAGATCGTTGGTTGGCTCGTCGAGCAGCAGGAGATCCGCCTCGGCACTCAGCGCACAGCCCAACGCCAGCCGGGCGCGCTGACCGCCCGAGAGGGCGGCGGTGGAGTACTCCCAACGGAACTCCCCCAATCCCAGCTGAGCCAAGGCTCGCTGGGTGCGGCGGCGCCAGCCATCGGCACCATGACTGTGATAGAGCTCGTTCACGGTGTTCCACTGGGCAAGGAGCCCCTGAGCCTGGGCCCCGGTAGCCTGACTCAGCCGCTGTTCGATCTGGCGACGGAGCTCTTCAAGTTCGAGTGCCTCTCGATGGAAAGATGTGATGACGGCGCCCACGGTGTCGAGCGTCGCAAAGTCGGGGTCCTGCGCGGCGTAAGCAATGCCGCCGGGCGCGACGATCT
Source organism: Glutamicibacter endophyticus (assembly GCF_048457885.1). Classification (NCBI taxonomy): domain Bacteria; kingdom Bacillati; phylum Actinomycetota; class Actinomycetes; order Micrococcales; family Micrococcaceae; genus Glutamicibacter; species Glutamicibacter endophyticus. The sequence continues at coordinate 1,226,021 of NZ_CP174200.1, read as the reverse complement.
GACGCGTACCGACCTCGGCGCTCAGCACCCCGGCGATGATGCCGAGCAGGGTGGATTTTCCACTGCCGTTATCGCCCACGAGAGCAATCCGGCTATGTTGCTGCACAGTCAGATCGACGCCACGCAACACATCATGCTCGGCGAAGGATTTGTGGACGCCAGCCAGACTCACCGCGGGTTGGTTTGGGGTTGTAAGGGAGGAAGTAGTCACGAGGATCTCCTCGTCCGGCAAACGAGGACACCAGTCGTCGAGTGCCGGAAGAAAGTAGGGCGCCGTAGCGCTAGGAACAGAAGCTAGTGCGCCGCACACGCGGCGGCGGTAACAGCGGAGCCTTGGCTCAACGCAACGCACATCACTAGCTGTAGTACAACGTTCCCATGAACCAAGGCTAGGTCAGTCGGGACGGTCCGTCTACCCCCATCTCTAGGAACAGCGCCTGACGTTGGCCGCTAACGGTCCGTGGGTGCACTGCCCTGATCTGTTGGACGCTGGCGCACCGTGACAAATGAAAGGCCTATTCGCGCCAGTCTCGGGAAGTTGAGCCACGGAGGGTCGGTGGCGCCGGAGAGCAGGTCGCTACGGTTTGGCGTCATCAACTCGAGCTAGCTGTACGAAAGTCCCCTGAATGGATTCTGTGTAGTCGGTGAAGATGGGTGCACCGGCGAGACGCGTCGGTTAGCGTAAGGATCGCCACCCAGTACAAAGCTCTTCCTAGAAAGGAAAAGACATGAGTGACGCAGAGAAGAACGCACACCAAGGCGTCGGACCAGATAAGACGCCCGAATCCAGCGAGAACAAACCCAGCGTTCCGGATCGGGAGCAGGATCAGTCCGCACCGATTCCTTTCGCTCACGACGATGACGAGTCTGAGAACGACGAGGAAGAGTAGTCCACTAGCACTCGATGCCCACCGTACGTTGTACGGTGGGCATTTCTCATGATGAGCCCAAGGATTCATTGCCAGGAGGCACGTAACCGCATCGAAGTTGGGCATACGTTCCCGGTAGCCATTGCTTCGCGGAGCTCAGGACTATGGCTTTCGTTGAAATGCGTGCAGCGCCCGCACGGCACTCTTCGACCTACCGCGTATGCGTAGAACGCTCAGCAAGGTCAACCGGTAGCCAACGTCTCACGAGTCCACTGTATACAGAAAATCCCGCCATTGCTGACGGGATTTTCGATGACCTTACGGTCCAATATTTACTTCTTCCGGTCGTGCTTTCACACGATCCTCGTGGTCGGGCTAACAGGATTTGAACCTGCGACCTCCTGACCCCCAGTCAGGCGCGCTACCAAGCTGCGCCATAGCCCGATGCCTTCGCAACCGTTCTCCCCTAACGTGAGATCAAGGGTACCGCCTGCGAAAAGCTCCTAGACAAGCCTACACCATAATTCGGACTACCTTGTACGCCCACGCTTCTCGCGGATGCGCATGGAGACCTCAATCGGGGTTCCTTCGAAGCCAAAAGTCTCGCGCAGGCGGCGCGTGATGTAGCGACGGTAGCCCGGATCAAGGAAACCGGTGGTGAACAAGACGAAGCGCGGCGGGCGCGCCGAAGCCTGGGTGCCGAAGAGAATACGTGGCTGCTTACCACCGCGCACTGGGTGCGGATGGGCGGCAACAAGCTCGCCAAGGAAGGCGTTGAGCTTCGAGGTCGGAATGCGCTTATCCCAGGACTCCAGCGCCGTCTCCAACGCCGGGACAAGCTTGTCCTTGTGCCAACCGGTACGCGCCGAAATGTTTACGCGCGGCGCCCACTCGATGTGCGAAAGGTCACGATCGATTTCCTGCTCCAGGTAGACGCGACGATCCTCGTCCATGGTGTCCCACTTATTGATGGCCAACACCAGGGCGCGCCCGGCTTCGATGGTCATCTGGATGATGCGCACGTCCTGTTCGGAGACGACCTCATCGGCGGCCAGCAGCACCACGGCCACCTCGGCCTTCTCCAGGGCCGCCTGGGTACGCAGCGAGGCGTAGTAATCCGAACCTACCGCCATGTGCTGGCGACGGCGGATACCGGCGGTGTCCACGAATCGCCAGACCTGGCCGCCGAGCTCAACGAGCTCATCCACCGGGTCACGGGTGGTACCGGCGTAGTTATCAACGACCACACGCTCGGCACCGGCGAGCTTGTTCAGCAACGAGGACTTGCCCACATTCGGGCGGCCGATCAAGGCGATACGGCGCGGGCCACCGCGCGGGATCACTCCCCCGTAGGCCGAGTGCTCCGGTAGCTTCTCCATGACAGCGTCGAGCAAGTCGGCGGTACCACGGCCGTGCAGGGCCGAAACCGGCCACGGCTGACCAAAGCCTAGGCCCCACAGCACCGCGGCCTCGGCTTCCTGGTTGAAGTCGTCGACCTTGTTGGCCACCAGGAACACCGGCTTCTTCTTGCGGCGCAGCATCTTCACCACGGCTTCATCGGTGGCCGTGGCCCCCACGTGGGAGTCGACCACGAAGACGATCGCGTCAGCCACATCGGCGGCAATTTCTGCCTGCTCGGCGACCGAGGCGTGAATGCCCTTGGCGTCGTGCTCCCAGCCACCGGTGTCCACGATGGTAAAGGGACGGCCCATCCACTCGGCCTGATAGGAAACGCGGTCACGGGTCACGCCCGGCACGTCCTCCACCACGGCTTCGCGGCGGCCGAGGATGCGGTTGACCAGCGTGGACTTACCGACGTTGGGGCGGCCGATAACGGCCAGTACCGGCGGGATGACGACGTCTGCGTCATCGGCGGAGGTGTCATCCAGCCCGGCCAGCAGGGCCGCGTCCTCCTCGTCCAGCTCGTAGTCTTCCAGTCCGCTTAGCAGCGCCTGGGCACGGATCGCCGCGTCGTCGTCGCTCAGCTCGGCCAGGCGCTCGGCGATATCGTCGCTGGCGGCGGGGATGTAGTCCTCGTCGTAGGCGGGATTGTTCTCGCTCATATTTTCCCTTTCGGACCGTGGCCGGTTTCGGCCAGCGGCGTTGATCTTCGTCGGCTCTCGCCGAGGATGGGCACCTAGGTGGTTTAGTTCTAGCTTTGTTGTGCCGCGCCGATGGCGTCAAGCACAGCCTGCACGGTCTGCTCGAAGTCCAGCTCCGAGGAGTCCACCGTGATGACCCCGTCGGCCGCGGCGGTAAAGTTCACCACGGTCGAGTCTTTCTTGTCTCGTTCAATCACCTGCGTGGCCAGTTGTTCCTGGCTCTGCTGTCCGCCCAGCTGCAGGCCACGGCGGCGCAGTCGGGCCTCCTCCGAGGCGGTGAGCAGGATGCGGGCCTGAGCGTCGGGGGCGACCACCGTGGTGATGTCGCGGCCTTCGGCAACGATCCGCTCGTGTTCGGCAATGATCTGCTGCTGGCGGCGCACCAGTTCGGCGCGTGCCTGCAGGTTGGTGGCCACCGCAGAAACCTGCTCGGAGATGCGCGGTTCACGAATCTGCTCGGTCACGTTCTGCCCGGCGATCAGCACCTGTTCGTGATCGGGGTCGGTCGAAATCTTCAGGTCCGCCTGCTGGACGGCCTCGGCGACGGCCTGCGCGTCATTCAGGTCGGTCCCCTCGGCAAGCACCGCGAAGGTCACCGCGCGGTACATCGCCCCGGTATCCAGGTAGGCGGCGCCTAGGCGTCGGGCGACGGCCTTGGAGACCGAGGACTTTCCCGACCCGCTGGGACCGTCGATGGCCACTACCAATGTGTTTTCGCTCATTGCGCTACCTTCCATCCGTTGCTGCTGAGCACGCTGATCAGTTCCTCCCGGCGGCCTGGAAGCACCGAAATGTCCACCAAGCCGACCTGATAACCGGCCGAGTGTTCCATGCGCAGATCTTCGAGGTTGATCCCGGCCTCACCGATTTCGGCAAGCAGCCGCGCGATCTGTCCCGGCTTGTCGTCGACCAGGACGGTGACCTGCGCGAAGGCCTGCGGCGGTGCACCGTGTTTGCCCGGGATACGGGCGTGACCGGCGTTGCCTTCGGTCATTAGCTCGGAGAGATCCAGCAGGGCTCCAGGGCCCTTCGGATCCTTCAACGTGGCAATGAGCCGGTCGAGATCCTGCTTCATCCCGCTGAGAATCGGAATCAGTGCCTCGGCGTTATGCGCGAAAATCTGAATCCACAGCTTTTCGTCGCTGGCCGCGATGCGCGTGGTATCCCGCAACCCGTTGCCAGCCAGCGCCAGTTGATGCGCCGGGGCGTTGAGCAGCCGGGAGGCGATCATCGAGCTGGCCGCCTGTGGGAAGTGGCTGATCAGCGCCACCGATTCGTCGTGCTCGCGCGGGCTCATCCGGTGCACCGTGGCCCCTAGGTCGATGGCCAGCGCCTCGGCGGTTTTGACCGCCGAGGGAGCCGCCTGCTCATGGGCGCACAGCACCCACGGCATGGCGGTGAACAGCGCCCCACGCGCGGCCGAGGGGCCGGACTTTTCACGCCCGGCCATCGGGTGGGTGCCCACGTAGCGGGCCAGAGCTTCGGGTTCCACGCGCTCATCGGCGCGGACCGCGTCGAGAATCGAGCCCTTGACGCTGGCGATATCCACCACTACGGCGCTCGGGTAGTCCTCGAGCGCCTGCACCACAAGTCCCGCGGTGACATCCGGTGGCGCACCGATAACGACGAGCTCCGGGGCGATGGGCTGCTCCGTATCCAGTGCATACCCGGCCCCGATGTCCACGGCGATCCCCTGTGCGGTAGGGGAAATATCGCTCAGGTAGACATCCACGCCCTTCTGGCGCAGGCCAAGTCCCACCGAGGTTCCCAGCAGGCCGGTGCCGATCACCAGCACCGGCCCGGCCAGATGCGACGATCCCATGCTTACATCCCCACCAGTGCCATCAGGTGTCCGACCTCCTGGTTACCCAGCTGACGGATGGTGCCCTGCTTCTGATCGCCGAGCTGAACCGGTCCGATGGCGACGCGTACCAGACGCTGAACCGGGTGACCGACGGCGTCGAACATGCGGCGCACAATGCGGTTTCGTCCCGAATGCAAGGTGACCTCGACCATCACGGATTTCGGGGTGGTGTCAATGATGCGGAAATCGTCCACATTCGCCCAGCCGTCCTCGAGCTTCACGCCCTGGCGCAGGGTGTTTCCCACCGAGCGCGGCAACGGTCCGGGCACCTGCACCAGATAGGTTTTGGGCACCTCGTACTTGGGGTGCTGCAGCCGGTTGGCCAGTTCACCGTCGTTGGTCAGGATCAGCAGGCCCTCGGTTTTGTAATCCAAGCGGCCGACGTGGAACAGGCGCAGCGACTGGTGCTGGTTCTTGAAGTAGTCGGAGATGGTGCGGCGACCCTCGGGGTCATCCATCGTGCACATCACGTGCTTTGGCTTGTTGAAGACGAAGTACTTCAACGCGGTGTTCAGCTGCAGACGCATCCCGTCCACATGGATGGAGTCGCGTTCCGGGTCCACCCGGGCGCCAAGTTCGACCACGAGCTGGCCGTTGACTTCCACACGCCCCTCGGTGATCATCTGTTCGCAGACGCGGCGCGAGGCGACCCCGGCGTTGGCCATCACCTTTTGCAGGCGTACGCCGTCCTGCTCGCTGTTCGCCGCGGCCTGGCTGGCGGCACGGGCCTGAGCCCGGGCGCGCTGCGTCGGACGAGCGTAGTTACTGGGCACCGACTTCCCGAAACGCTCCTTGGCAAAGGCGCGCTCGGACTTGCGGGCCGGGGCCGCGCTCTCGGACTTTTTGCGCCCCTGCTGGGCACCGGGCTTCGACCCGGAGGCCGCCCCCTTGGCGTATCCCTTGCCAGCGGCGGAGCCGGAGGGCTTACCGCCGGTGGGCTTGCCGCCGCGCGGGCCGCCCTTGGCGCCGAAGTTCTTTGCGCCGCTGTTCTTGGCCCCGAAATTTTTGCCGCCGCGGGCCGGACGGCCGGAGGAGGAACGGTTATTCATGCTGTGGGTATCCCCTTGGTCAGTCGTTGAGCGTACCTATTGTCTCGCCTTGGCGCTTAGGCCAGGTCGGTTGCCGAGTCCAGCGATTCGAGGTCCTGCACACCGGGCAGGTAGGGAGCCAATGCCGGAAGTTCGTCAAGCGAATCCAGCCCGAGCCGTTCCAGGAAGTACTCGGTGGTCACATACAGGGTGGCCCCGCCTTCGCCCACCTCGCCATAGGCGGCGATGAGCCCGCGGGTCTGCAAAGTGCGCACCACGGAATCGACGTTGACACCTCGAATCGCCGAAATACGTCCACGCGAGACCGGCTGTCGGTAGGCGATGACAGCCAGGGTTTCTAGGGCCGCCTGCGAAAGGCGTGCTGTTTGCCCGTCGAGCACATAACTGGAGACGAATTCGGCGTAATCGCGCCGCGAATAGAAACGCCACCCGGAGGCAACGCGTCGCAATTCAAATCCGCGCAAGCGATCGGTACTATCATACTCGCTAGCCAGCGCCTCTAGGGTCTGGCTGACGCGGGCTTCCGGGACCTGAAAGAGTTGCGCCAAACGCCCTACCGACACCGGCGAGTCGGCCACCATCAGCACCGCTTCGAGCCCGGCCGACAGGCCCCCTGGCAGCTCGTCGATGCGGGGAACCTCACTCATGATCCTGCTCACCTTTCGCCTCGTACTCATCCTCCAGCGCCTGCGCATCGAAGCTCACCTCACGGTGCAGTTCGACGGTTAACTCCCCCAGCGCATGCTCCTGCGAGAAACTCACGCTGCACTGGCGAAACATTTCCAGTAGCGCCAGGAAACGAACCACCCGCACCAGATGGGTATCGGCGTCGGCGACCAGCTCGACGAAGGTGGCCCTTCCGCGCTCAACCAGCATTGCCTCAATAGCCTGCGCTTCCTGGGCAATGGTGACCGCCGCCCCGTGCAAGTGCCCGACCCCCACCTCGGTGGCCGGTTCGGGTTTCGGAGCCAGCGCCGCCTGGGCTAAGGCCGCTAACGCGTCCGGTGACAGGTCAAAGACCAGCGGGGGCAAAAGCTGGGCGTACTGCTCCTCGAGGGCCACATCGCGTGGGTGCCGCGAGGACAAGGCATCGTAGCGATCGGCGATCCACCCGGCCGCCTCCTTGAAGGCCTTGTACTGCAGTAGGCGGGCGAAGAGCAGGTCGCGCTCCTCGAGTAGTTCGAAGTCTTCCTCACTGGCCATCTCGCCGCGCGGTAGCAACCGAGCGGCCTTGAGATCCAGCAGGGTCGAGGCGACCACAAGGAATTCGGTGGTTTCATCCAGCACGCGCAGGCTGCTGTCATCCGCGGCGGCCTGCAACTGCTTGATATAACCAATGAACTCGTCGGTGACCTCCGCCAGCGCCACTTCGGTGATTTCCAATTCGCGCTTGGTAATCAGGTGTAGCAGCAGGTCGAAGGGGCCGGAGAAATTCTCCAGCGCGAGGCGAAAGCCCGCGGACTGCTCGGGCGACGCGGTCTGCGGCCCGGGAACTTCCGGAGGCACGCTGACCGGTTCGGCGAGCATCGTACTCATTAGGGGGCGCCACCACGGTAGATCAGTTCACGCGCCAGGTTGCGGTAGGCCTCGGCCCCCGGGTGGTTCGCCGCATACGAGGTAATGGGCTCGGCGGCGACGTTCGCGTCGGCGAACTTAATGGTGCGCTTGATGACCGTCTCGAAAAGCTTCTCCCCGAAGGCCTCGTCGAGTCGGGTGATGACCTCGCGGCTGTGCAGGGTGCGTGCGTCATACATCGTCGCCAGCACACCGTCGACCTCGAGCACCTGATTGAGGCGGTCCTTGACCTTGTCGATGGTTTCCATCAGCAAGGCGACCGCGCGCAGGGCAAAGAACTCGGCCGTCAAGGGGATGATGACCCCGTGTGCGGCGGTCAGCGCGTTGATGGTCAAGAGCCCCAAGGAAGGCTGGCAGTCGATCAGCACCACGTCGTAATCATCGATGACATCGCGCAACGCACGTTCCAGTGCCTGCTCACGAGCGACCTCGTTGACCAGCTGGACTTCGGCGGCCGACAGGTCGATGTTGGCCGGCACCAGATCGATGTTCTCGGTCTCGGTATTGCGAATCACATCGCGAATTCCGGTGTTGCGATCCATCAGCACGTTGTAGACGGTCAGCTCGAGTTCGTGGGGGTTCATCCCATAACCAGCCGAGAGTGCGCCCTGCGGGTCGAAATCGACCAGTAGCACCTTGCGTCCGTACTCGGCTAGCGCCGCGGCCAGGTTGATGGTCGAGGTGGTTTTACCCACCCCGCCCTTTTGATTCACCATGGCGATGACGCGGGCCGGGCCATGCGAGGGCAACGGTGCCGGCTCCGGGAAAATGGTCAGGGGTTTGCCGGTGGGACCAACGGGCTTGGGCTCTTTCAGCAGCCCGGCGCCGCGGATTTTCCCAGCTTGTTGCTCACTCACGATCGAAGACCACACTTCCGGCTCGGTTGGTACGTACTTACCCTCAAGTTTATGGCGTGGGTACGACAAGATTCGTCGTTTTTGCCCGTCACGGCGAGCCTTTACCTTGAACCTTAACTCAAAGCTTGGGGGTCAGCTGAATGTGGTGCGGCGGCGGAAATTTGCTCGGCCGCGTGATCGAAAGCCAACGGCAACAGGTCCTCAGCCGCCACGCTGCGTGGGCCCGAGGAAGTCGGCACAATCACCCGGATCGTCGGGTAGGCATCGGCGAGTACCTGCCTGCACCGGCCGCAGGGACTTTTGACGCCGCGACCGTGATTGCCCACTGCCACGATCACTTGCGGATCGCGAGCCCCAGCGGCCCGCGCGGCGGCGAGCACGACAAGCTCCGCGCAGGGTCCCCCGGTGAAGTGATACAGGTTTACCGCGCTATGTCGCGATCCATCGCCGGCCACCAAGGCCGCGGCCATGGTGTGCCGCCCGTCTTGCCCGGGACCAGCATCGGTGTTGCTCTCGATGGTGTGTTCGGCGAGCGCGAGCAGGGCCCAGTCATCGTCGGTCAGTTCGCGGGCCGAGGCCGGCAAGTTTTCGTTCATGACAGGATCCTAGACCTCCGCTACGCCGTGCAGAACCGTGCACGGCGTCCAGTAGTGGACCGATGGCGCCCCACCACAACACTGCTGCACGGTGCGAGGCACCGTGCAGCAGTGTTGTTTAGACGTTCTTCCCTTCTAGTGGGCCGTCACGTCCATGCTGGTTTCATCGAAGGGCCGCTGGCCGCCCAGCACGGCACGAGCCTGAGCAATATCCAGCTCGCCGGTCCATTTGCCGATGAGCAAGGTGGCCACCGCGTTGCCGGTGAAGTTGGTCAGCGCACGAGCCTCGGACATGAACTTGTCGATACCCACGATGACACCCATCCCGCCGAGCAGCTCCGGACGGTGCGCTTGCAGGCCTGCGGCAAGGGTCGCCAGTCCCGCGCCGGTGACACCGGCCGCTCCCTTGGAGGCGATGATCATGAACACCAGCAGACCGATCTGTTCGCCGAGGTTCATCGGCATGTTCATCGCGGTCGAGACGAACAATGCGGCCATGGTCAGGTAGATCGCGGTGCCGTCGAGGTTGAAGGAGTAGCCGGTGGGCACGGTGATACCTACCACCGGCTTGGAGACACCGACGTGTTCCATCTTGGCGATGAGCCGCGGCAGGGCGGACTCGGAGGAGGACGTCGAGAAGATCAGCAGGTATTCCCGGGCCAGGTACTTCAGCAAGGCGAAAATGTTCAGGCCCGTCACCAGGCGCAGCAGGGATCCGAGGATGACGGTGATGAACAGGGCGCAGGTGAGGTAGAACGCGCCCATCAGAATGGCCATCGAACCGATTGCGGCCCACCCGGTGGCACCCACCACGGCGGCGATCGCACCAAAGGCACCGATCGGAGCGATCCACATGATCATCATCATGATCTTGAAAACAACCAGCTGAATGTTCTTCACCGCGGTGATCACGGGCTTGCCGGCTTCGCCCATGGACTGCAAGGCGAAGCCCACGAGGATCGCCAGAACCAAAGTGGGTAGCACCGGAATGTCACCGGGGATCATTTCCAGCAGGAAGGCAACGGTCGCATTTTCCTGGCCACCTCCGGACTGGTACGGAGAAAGCTCCAGACCCTCGCCCGGGTGGATCACGTTACCCACGAGCAGGCCGATCCCCAGTGCAAGGGTGGACATGGCCAAGAAGTACAGCATCGCCAGACCGCCGACTTTCCCCACGGTGGCTGCTTTGGCGATAGAGCCAATGCCCAGCACAATCGTGCAGAAAATGACCGGGGCAATAATCATCTTGATCAAGGCCACGAAGCCGGTACCCAGCGGTTTGAGCGCCTTACCGACGTCCGGAGCCACGAGGCCAAGCGTGGCCCCGAGGACCACTGCGGCAATCACCGCGATATACAGCCAGTGGGTGCGATCCTTGCGGCGCTTGGTGGGTTGTTGCGGCTCGGGGTTCCGAGTCATGGTCTGGGCCATAGCGTGCTCCTTGGTGCTACACAATGATGTGAGGCGCCGATGTCGACGCGGTGGTCGTCACGGCGGACTCAAGTAGTTCGTCACCTATCCTGCGCGCTAAGGTGATCAGGGTCTCATTTGCGTTCATATTGAATATGGCGGCGTCTGAGCACGCGGTTAGCGATCAGGAAGGCGGCGGACAGGTGAAAATCCGTAACTCCCGGGCACCGATGGCCCATCTGCAACGTCACGCCGGCCTGACTCGCGAATCGTGGAATTTCGCCGCACGTATCTTTGCCCTGCAATTGATCATTGCGATTCTCACCGTCGGCGTCTTGGGTGTGCTCTCCTTCGACCGGCAACGCCATACGGTCACCGAGGATCGTAAGGCGCTGGTTGCCACCGTGGCGCTAAGTTTGGCCAACGATCCATTCATCCGAGAAACGTTGGAAGAGCCCGACCCGTCCCGACGCCTCGAGCCCTATGTGGAACGGCTACGTCTGCGCGCCGGCACGGTGGATTTCATTACCGTGATGACCCCGGAAGGGCTACGCGTGACCCACCCCGATCCACGGCGGATCGGTGAACCCTACATTGGGTCCATCGAGCAGGCACTGCGCGGGGAAACTCAGGTTGAGCAATACACCGGCACGCTTGGCCCTTCGGTGCGGGCGATCACCCCGGTGCATAGTGCCAGTGGCGAGATTGTGGGCATGGTGGCAGTGGGAGTGACGCTACAGTCACTGCGCGACCTGTACTACGACACGGTGCCGCAATTGATCGTGGTCAGTCTGGCGGTGTTCACACTGGCCGCACTCTTAGCCTGGGCCTATTCGCGGTATGTCCAACGGGCAACCCTGGGCTTTGGCCCCGGTGGCTTGAAGCGGCTCTACGCCTTCTACTTTTCCGCGCTGCATTCGGTCCGCGAAGGACTAGTCCTGTTGGATAACCGCCATCGGATTGTGCTGAACAACGACGAGGCCGCGCGCATTCTCAATCTGCCACAGCCGCTACCACCACAAGGACTTGATCCGCGAACCCTATCGGTACCCGAACCGCTGCTCGACCTGATGCTCACCGGCCGTGCCGCCACCGACGAACTCCTGCTCACCGACACCGGAGCGATTGCCACCTCGCAGGCGGCGGCGACCGTCGAGGCCGAACTGCTCAGCAAACGCAGGCGGCGCCGTCGAGCACTAGTGACCCGGCACGATCCGCTGCGCATCGGGTACGTGGTGAGCATGCGCGATCTGAGCCAAGTCCAGGAACTCACCGGTCAGGTCCAGTCCCTGCAGACCCTCACCTTGGCGCTGCGCGCCCAAACCCATGAGCATGCGAACCGCCTGCACACTATTGTCACGATGATCGAGAACGGCCAGGCCGAAAAGGCCCGCGACTTTGCCCTGCTCGATCAGAGTAACGCTCAGGCACTCACCGACCGGCTCGTGGGCGGAATCGACGATTCCTATCTCTCCAGTCTGCTGGTGGCCAAAACCGCCGAGGCCCATGAGCGAGGAGTGTCGCTGCGCATCACCACCAGTGGCACCCTGGCGCCGGACCTGCTCGACGCCAGCGACCTGATTACCATCGTGGGCAACCTGCTCGATAACGCGCTCGACGCCTCGGTAGGGACCGCCGAAGCAACCGTCTACCTCGAAGTCACCACGCTGGCCACGGAGGTTATGATCGAGGTCGCGGATTCCGGTGCCGGAATCGACCCGGCCTTCATCGACCGCATCTTGCGTCTGGGTGTTAGTTCGAAACCCGGCGAGCGCCCACGGGGTTTCGGCTTGGCGCTCGTGCAGCAAGCGGTCGCCCGGCTGGGCGGCAGCTTACATATCGACAACGATGCCGGGGCGATCTTCACGGTCACCTTGCCACTTCCCCACCACCCCGCCGAGCCCACCGAGCCCACCGAGCGCAGGAACCCATGAACCCCGATAAACACCCCTCCGCTAGCGATACCCCTGCGATCAGGGTGCTTGTGGTCGACGACGACGCGCAGACCGCCGCCGCCCACCGGGACTACGTCGAACGGGTCCCCGGATTTACCGTGGCGGCCGTTGCCACCAGCGGGCAACAGGCCCTGACGCTACTAGCGGATTCGGGCGCCGACTTCGACCTGGTCCTACTGGATATGACCTTGCCGGATCTGCATGGCATCGACGTGGCCCGGCGCATCCGGGGTCTGGGGTTGACCATCGACATCATCGCGATCACGGCGGTACGCGATGTAGCGGTCGTTCGTTCCGCGGTGGCCACCGGGATCACGCAATACCTGATCAAGCCCTTTAGCTTTGCGGCCTTTGCAGAAAAGCTGGAGAACCATCGCAGCTTTAGCGCCGCGCTGGGCACTCCGCGGTCGGACACCGATCAGCGGATGGTGGATTCGGCGTTCTCGGCCCTGCGCAGCACGCCGGTCGCCAGCACCTTGCCCAAGGGACTCATCCCCGAAACCCTCGCCCAGGTGCTCGGGCGCCTCAGTGCGAGCACCGAGGCATACTCGGCGGCCGAACTGGCCGAAGAGCTGGGGCAAAGTCGGGTGACCGCGCGCCGCTATTTGGAGTATCTCACCGATACCGGCCAGGCTCTGAAGGAGCCACGGCACGGTTCACGGGGGCGCCCGGAGTACCAATATCGCGCCCGGAAAAACTGACGCCCCGCCCACGGTGTATACAAAACCGGATCGTTCGGCGAGAAAATCCGGGAAAATCCTCGCAAGCTGCCATATTGTGTATACACTGGCCCTATGAGAGCCAGCGAGAAGGTTTACACCGCACTACGCGAAGACATCGTGAACTGGGCGCTCGAACCAGGCACCATGCTCGCCGAGGTGGATATCTCCGAACGCTTCAACGTCTCGCGCACTCCGGTCCGTGAGGCACTGGCCAAACTCGTGGCCGACGGACTGGCCGCACCCCAGCGCGGCCGCGGCATCGTGGTCTCGGAGGTCTCCGCCGAACACCTGCACGACCTATTCGCGCTACGCCGACTGCTCGAATGCGAAGCCGCCCGGCTCGCGGCACGCAACGACGAGCACCGGCCCCACTTCGGCGAATTGGCCGAACTCTTCGCCCGCGCCGCCGAAGAACTGCCCGATGGGGTGGGCCGCGAAACCTACTACAAGCTCGTTGCCGACCTCGATGCGCACATCGACGCGGCCGCCGCGAACCACTACCTCACCGGGGCCCTCCGCTCCCTGCGCGTACACCTGCAACGCGTGCGCCGCATGGCCAAGGACCACCTACCGCGGCTGACCGAATCGGCCCGCGAACATGAAGCCATCGCTCGTGCCATCGCCAGCGGAGATGACACCCTAGCCGCGGCGAGTACCACGGTGCATCTACACCGCTCACTGACCCATATTTCTAGCCACGCCACCGTCATGGAAGGAAGCCAATGATCAAGCACCCCGTCCGCGTTTACCGCTCGGAAGAGAACCTGCCTCGCGAAGAACAACTGGCCCATAAGATCGCCCGGGTCGCCGCCGATCCGGTCGCGCTCACCGAGGAGGTCAAGGAGATGATCATCAACCGCATCATCGACAACGCCTCGGTGGCTATCGCCTCGCTGAACCGTGCCCCGATTGTTGCGGCCCGCGCGCAGGCGCTGACCCACGCTCCGTCCACTGGCGGGGCCGGGGCCAGCGTCTTTGGCATCGAACAGAAGGTCTCCCCCGAATGGGCGGCCTGGGCCAACGGTGTAGCGGTACGCGAACTGGACTACCACGACACCTTCCTCGCGGCCGACTACTCGCACCCGGGCGATAACATCCCGCCGATTCTGGCGGTCGCCCAGCACACCGGCGCCTCCGGGGAGCAGCTGCTGCGCGCCATCGCCACCGGCTACGAAATCCAGGTCAACCTGGTCAAGGCCATCTGCCTGCACAAGCACAAGATCGACCACGTCGCGCACCTGGGCCCTTCGGCGGCGGCCGGCATCGGCACGCTGCTGGGGATGGACGTCGAAACCATCTTCCAAGCTGTCGGCCAGGGCCTGCACACCACCACCGCCACCCGTCAGTCGCGAAAGGGCGAAATCTCCACCTGGAAGGCGCATGCGCCGGCCTTCGCCGGAAAGATGGCCGTCGAGGCCGCCGATCGCGCGCTACGCGGACAGACCTCCCCGGTGCCGATCTATGAAGGCGAAGACGGGGTGATCGCATGGATGCTCGACGGACCCGACGCCGCCTACGAGGTACCCCTGCCGGAGCCCGGCGAGGCCAAGCGTGCCATATTGGACACCTACACCAAGGAGCATTCCGCGGAGTACCAAGCCCAAGCCTGGATCGATCTGGCCCGCAAGCTGCACGGGCAGCACCCTGAGCTGACCGACCCGGCCAATGTCACCTCGATCCTCATCAAGACCAGCCACCACACCCACTATGTGATTGGCTCCGGGGCGAACGACCCGCAGAAATACGATCCGCGGGCCTCGCGCGAGACCCTGGATCACTCGATTCCCTACATTTTCACCGTCGCCCTGCAGGACGGCGCCTGGCACCACGTCGATTCCTATGCCCCGGAGCGCGCCGCCCGGCCGGATACCGTGGAACTCTGGCACAAGGTCACCACCGAGGAAGACCCCGAGTGGACCCGGCGCTACCACTCGCTGGATATTTCCGAGAAGGCCTTCGGCGGCAGCGTGGAGATCACTCTGTCCGACGGGCGCGTGATTACCGATGAAATTGCGGTCGCCGACGCCCACCCGCTGGGGGCACGGCCGTTCGCCCGCGAACAATACATCAACAAGTTCCGCACCCTCGCCGCCGGTCTGGTCGAAGAGGCCGAAATCGAGCGCTTCCTCGCCGCGGTCGAGAACCTGGAGAACTTGGGCGCCGGCGAACTGGACGCGCTGAACATCCTCGCCGCTCCCGGCGTCGTCGACGTGAACAACGCCCCCAAGGGACTGTTCTAAATGTTGTATACGACCACCACCCCGGCCGCCAAGCGGCGGGCGCTGCGCGAGATGCTCACCCCGGGTGCGGCCCGGCAGTTCCCCGGCGCGTTCAACCCCCTCTCGGCCAAACTGATTGCCGAGAAAAACTTCGACGGGATCTACATTTCGGGCGCGGTGCTGGCCAACGAGCTGGGGCTACCCGACATCGGGCTGACCTCGCTGACGGAGGTGGCCACCAGGGCCGGGCAGATCGCACGAATGAGTGATCTGCCGGCCATCGTGGATGCCGACACAGGATTCGGTGAACCGATGAACGTGGCCCGCACCGTGCAGGAGCTGGAGTACGCGGGTCTGGCCGGTTGCCACATCGAGGATCAGTTCAATCCGAAACGCTGCGGGCATCTCGACGGGAAGAACGTGGTGGACACCGACACCATGCTCAAACGCATCGCCGCGGCCGCCGATGCCCGTATCGACGAAAACTTCCTCATCATGGCGCGCACCGACCTTCGGGCCGTCGCCGGGCTTGAGGCTGCGATCGACCGGGCCAAGGCCATGGTCGACGCCGGTGCCGACGCGATCTTCCCGGAGGCCATGAAGGACCTCGCGGAGTTTGAAGCGGTCTGCAAGGCCGTCGACGTCCCCGTGCTGGCGAATATGACCGAGTTCGGCAAATCCGAGCTGTTCACCCGTGAGCAGCTCGCCGAAGCCGGGGTAGCGATGATCATTTATCCCGTGACCCTTTTGCGCAGCGCCATGGGTGCCGCCGAACGAGTGCTCGACGCGATCAGTGCCGAGGGCACACAGCAACGCGAAGTGGATAGCATGTTAACTAGGTCACGCTTATACGAGCTGGTCGACTACGAAGCCTACAACCGGTTCGACACGGGCATCTTCAACTTTCAGGTACCCGGGCTGGACATCGACACCAACAACGCCAACCTGTAGGAGGGGCACGCACAATGACCGAGGACATCAAAAAGGGACTGGCCGGCGTCGTGGTGGACTACACCGCGATTTCCAAGGTCAACCCGGAGACCAACTCGTTGCTCTACCGTGGCTACCCGGTACAGGATCTGGCCGCGGCTAAGTCCTTCGAAGAAGTGGCGCTACTGCTGTGGAACGGTGAATTGCCCAGCGAAGTGGAATGCTCGGAATTTTGCGCCTTCGAGCGCGCCAACCGGGCCCTGGACTCGCGCGTCAAGGCGGCGATCGACCTCTTGCCGGTAGACTGCCACCCCATGGATACCGCGCGCACCGCGGTGTCGGTCATCGGGGCGAACCACCCGCTGGCCTCGGATTCTTCCCCGGAAGCCGAACTGCGCAAGGCCAAGGAACTGTTCGCGGCCTTCCCGGCCGTGGTCGCCTATGATCAGCGCCGGCGGCGCGGGCTCGAGCTCGTCGAACCGCGCGAGGATCTGAATTATGCCCAGAACTTCCTGTGGATGACCTTCGGGGAGGAGGCCGCCGAAGAGGTTGTCGACGCCTTCCGCGTCTCGATGGTGCTCTACGCGGAGCACTCCTTTAACGCCTCCACCTTCGCGGCCCGTGTCATCACCTCGACGCTGGCGGATCTGCATTCGGCCGTCACCGGCGCCATCGGTGCCTTGAAGGGCCCGCTGCATGGCGGGGCCAACGAAGCGGTGATGCACACCTTCGACGAGATCGGTATCGATAAGAACGAATCCCGTGAAGAGGCGGCCGCCCGCGCCAAGGCGTGGATGGAGAAGGCGCTGAGTGAAAAGAAGAAGGTGATGGGCTTCGGCCACCGCGTCTACAAGCACGGCGATTCCCGGGTGCCGACCATGAAGGCCGCCCTCGACCGCATGATCGAGTACTACTCGCGCGACGAAATCCTCGGTCTCTACGACGGGCTGCAGGTGGCCATGGACGAGGCCAAGGGAATCCAGCCGAACCTGGATTACCCGGCCGGTCCGACCTACCACCTGATGGGTTTCGACACCGAGATGTTCACTCCGCTGTTCATCGCCGCGCGCATCACCGGCTGGACCAGCCACATCATGGAGCAGCGGGCGTCAAATGCGCTCATTCGTCCGCTCTCGGCCTATAACGGTCCGGAGCAGCGCTCGTTCTAACCGCTCCGACAGATGCGGTCCGCGCCCCTGCTTCGGGGTGCGGGCCACATCTGTTTAACGCGCGGCGGAGGCGATGATTTGGAAGGAACCGCCCTCACGGTCGGCCACCGTGGCCAGCCGCCCAAAGGGGGAATCCATGGGGCCATCCAACAACGCGCCGCCGAGTTCGATCACCCGTTCCACCCCGGCGTCGACATCGTCGCACTGGAAATAGACCCGCCAGTAGGAACCGGCCGAGGCGGGCAGGAAACCGGCGGCGTCGCAGAGCCCGGCGGTGGCTTCGCGTTCCGGTCGATTCGTCACATAGTTTAAGCCGCCTTCGATTTCGGCAGGCTCCCAGCCCAGGGTCTGCCGGTAGAACTCCACATCGGCCGCGTACCCCTGACTCATCTGTTCGAACCAGACCGGGGTGCCCTGGGTTGCTTCGGCACCGAAACCGGCGAATTCGTCCCGCTGCCACAATCCCACGCTGGCCCCCGAAGGGGTCGCTACCCGTGCCATGGTGCCTAATTCGCCAACCGGCATGGCCTCGTCGAGCACCATGCCGCCGGCGGCCGGGACCTGCGCAAGAAGCTCCTCGAGGTGCTCCGCGGCCAAATACACATTCCAGCCCACGGGTTCCTGCGGGGCGCCGGGTTGCGGTCCCGCGGCACCGCCGATCATCGTGCCATCGGGCGTGGACAGCATCTGGTAGTGGCCGAAATCCTCGCCCATGTCCTCGCTACGCCAGCCGAAAAGCCCCGCGTAAAACTCGGCAAATTCCTTGGGGTCACGATATGCGAGATCGATCCATACTGGGTCGCCGACGCGTGCCATCTTCTCTCCCTCGACGCAGTGCTGTGTGCTCCGTCCATCATGCACCGGCGGAGATGGCTTGGCTAGGGGCCGCCCGCCGCGGAACTACCAGAGTTCGAAGTCGACCCCGTCGACCTGCACGTTATCGGTGGCCATCTGCACGGTGGCGGTGAAGCGCTCCCCCGCCAGGATCCGTGGCAGCCATCGGGCGGCGTCCTGCCACATGCGCTGCACCGGCAACTCATCGGTGCCGAACCACTGGGGGCGCAATTCCACAGTGGAGGTCAGCTCGCCGCGGAAGCGGCTGGCGGCAAAGACCTGGCAGTCCATGTCGGCAAGCGGTTGAGCGGGGAACCGGAAACGAATGGTGGCCACATGAGTCAGGTCCTCGGTGGAAACCTGGTAGCCGGTTTCTTCCTGTAGCTCGCGGGCCGCGGCCTGTACCGGCAGTTCGCCGGGTTCCAGCTTCCCGCCTGGGGCCACCATATTCCCGGCTCCGAACCCACGGAGCTTGAGGCCAAGGAGCACTTCTTGGCGCCCCGGAGTGGTATCGCGGGTCAACAGGGTCAGCGCGACAGGCTGCGGCGGCCGGGTCATCGGCGGTACTCCCCCTCGATGCTCGGGTTGATCTGCGGTGTTACCTTAGCGGGCACGGGGATG
Source organism: Glutamicibacter endophyticus (assembly GCF_048457885.1). Classification (NCBI taxonomy): domain Bacteria; kingdom Bacillati; phylum Actinomycetota; class Actinomycetes; order Micrococcales; family Micrococcaceae; genus Glutamicibacter; species Glutamicibacter endophyticus. The sequence goes on along the minus strand of NZ_CP174200.1, from coordinate 1,207,249 downwards.
TGCCTGTAGGTAAGCGTCGCGCAGCGTGGCAATGGTGACCTTAGTGTAAAGCTGGGTCGTGGTGACCGAAGCATGCCCCAACAGTTCTTGAACCACACGCACGTCGGCCCCACCCTGCAAGAGGTGGGTGGCAAATGAATGACGCAGGGTATGCGGAGAGATTTCCACCCCGAGTTCGGCCTGCTTCGCGGCCTTGTTCAGCAGCAACCACACCGACTGGCGCGAGAGCCGTCCACCGCGCTGATTCACGAAGAGCGCCGGGGTGCCTTTGCCCTTGGCCACCAGCCCGGGTCGGGCCCGGACCAGATACTCGTCAAGGGCGGTGCGCGCGTAGCTGCCCACCGGCACCAGCCGCTGTTTCGATCCCTTACCGGTCAGGCGCACCACGTCGCGTTCGGCCAAATGCAGATCGTCGACGTCCAGCTCGATCAGCTCGGTGATGCGAGCCCCGGTGGAATACAGCAGTTCGACAATGGCCCGGTCCCGAAGAGCCGCCGGCGTATCGCCGGTCACTGCTTCGAGCAGCGCGGTGACCTGATCGATGTCGATAGCTTTGGGCAGGGCCTGGGGGTAGGCCGGGGGCTGGACCTCGCGGGCCGGATTCGGCAGGCAGGTACCCTCGAGTTCCCAGAACTTGTGAAGCTGGCGCAAGGCCACGGTATGACGAGCAACAGAGCGCGCCGAGAGGGCCGGCTGCTCCGCGGTGCCACGGGCCAGCTGCTGCAAATAACCGGTGACCGCCTCCGGCGTGATGCCGCCGGGGCTGCGAATGCCGCGCTCGGTCAATGCCCCGAGATAACGAACCAGGTCCCTGCGGTAGGAGGCCAAGGTGTTCGCGGCCAGACCGCGTTCAATGCCCACATGTTGCAGGTACTCACGTAGCGCGGAGGCATGATCAGCCGGCAGGTCTTCCAGGCGCCAGCTAGTTCTCGCGGCGAAGGCGGAACCCTCGGAGGCAGGTTCGGACGGCATGGGGGTCACGAAAACGCTTAACGGTAGTTTGGGTGTGCGGTGAACTCTGCGTTGGCCGGGCGCAGGGATGCGTAGCCTGCATCGCGTGCGGCACTGGCAGCCAGTACTCCGGCGATGGCGGCCGGGTTGTGGATGCGCCCGTCGAGTATCGCCTTGACGGCCTGCTCCAGGGGCACCCACGCGAATTGCATTTCTGCTTCCTCGTCGGTGCGCTCATGACGCTGATCTTCGGCCACCAACTGCGGTTCGCGGGCCAAGAAGATGCGTATCGCTTCGGAGGAAGACCCCGGAGAAAGGAACAGGTCGGTCAACACCGACCACTGTCCGGCGGTGCGGTCGGCCTCTTCCCAAAGTTCACGCTGCGCCGCAGCCAACGGTGGTTCTCCGGCCACGTCAAGCAGTCCGGCGGGAAGCTCCCATAACCGCATGCCCACCGGATGGCGGTACTGGTTGATGAGCAAGACCCGGTCCTGGTCATCGAGTACGACCACGCACACGGCCCCGGGATGCTCGATGTAGTCTCGCTCGATAACCGGGCCGTCTTCGGAAAGCTCCACGGAGTCGTGGAGCACGTTCCAGATACGTCCCTCATAGACGGTTTCACGCGCCAGTACCTGACGTTCCGAGATCTCGTCACCGAAGACGTTCTCGGTTGCCTCCGAGTTTTGCTGTGACTGCATCATGTTCCTTTTCGCGGGGTGAGGGCACATTCAATGGGCCTAGAAAGCACGGCGGCCCGCCGAAGAGAACTTCGACGGGCCGCTAGACATTTGCTACTTCGCGCCGCGTACTTCCAGCGCCGCGTTCACCAAACCGGCGAACAGCGGGTGCGGACGCGTCGGGCGGCTGGACAGCTCGGGGTGAGCCTGCGTCGAGACGTAGTACGGGTGCGTCTCGGCGGGCAGTTCAACGAACTCGACCAAGCTACCGTCCGGAGAGGTACCGGCGAAGACCAGACCGGCTTCTTCCAGCTGCTCACGGTAGGCGTTGTTGACCTCATAACGGTGACGGTGACGTTCGGCCACCTCGGTGCGACCGTAGGTAGTGGCGATCACCGACCCTTCGGCAAGCTTTGCGTCGTAGAGACCCAGACGCATGGTGCCACCCAAATCGCCCTGACCATCGACGATGGCCAGCTGCTCTTCCATGGTCGCGATCACCGGAACCGGGCTCTGGGGATCGAACTCCGTGGACGAGGCCCCTTCGAGTCCGGCCACATTGCGGGCGTACTCGATCACCATGGACTGCAGGCCAAGGCACAGGCCCAGGGTCGGGATCTTGTTCTCACGGGCAAACTTGAGAGCGCCGAGCTTACCTTCGAGGCCGCGGATGCCGAAGCCGCCGGGCACGCAGATTGCGTCGACGTCGGAGAGCTCGGTACGTGCGCCGGACTCGGTCGCGCAATTATCCGATGGGATCCAACGGATCTCCACCTTCGCGTCATTGGCGAAGCCGCCGGCCTTCAGTGCCTCGGTCACCGATAGGTAGGCATCGGGCAGGTCGATGTATTTGCCGACCAGCCCCACGGTGACATGGTGCTTCGGGTTGTGCACCACATCGAGCAGGCGGTCCCAATCGTCCCAGTCCACGTCGCGGAACTTCATGTCGAGGGTCTGCACGATGTAGGCGTCGAGGCCCTGGGCGTGAATAACCTTCGGGATGTCGTAGATGCTCGGGGCGTCGGGGCAGTTAATGACTGCCTCTGCGTCCACATCGCAGGTGCGGCCGAGCTTGGCACGCATCTCGTCCGGGATCGGACGATCCGAGCGGATCACTAGCGCCTCGGGCTGGATACCGATGGAACGCAGCGCGGCAACGGAGTGCTGCGTCGGCTTGGTCTTCAGCTCGTGGCTCGGGCCAATGAACGGCACCAACGAAACGTGCACAAAGAATGCGTTCTTGCGCCCAATGTCCTGACGGACCTGGCGGGCGGCTTCGAGGAATGGCTGCGATTCGATGTCGCCGACGGTGCCACCAATTTCGGTGATGATCACATCCGGGGCGGTTTTGCCGGCCCCTGGTTCGGTGGCTGCCAAGCGCATACGACGCTTAATTTCGTCGGTGATATGCGGGATGACCTGAACGGTGTCGCCCAGGTATTCGCCGCGGCGCTCACGTTCGAGAACGGTGGAGTACACCTGACCGGTGGTTACGTTGGCGCTACCGGGGAGGTTCTCATCCAAGAAGCGTTCGTAGTGTCCGATGTCGAGGTCGGTTTCCGCACCGTCGTCGGTCACGAAGACCTCGCCGTGCTGGAAGGGGTTCATGGTCCCCGGGTCCACGTTCAAGTAGGGGTCGAGCTTCTGCATGGTCACGGAAAGACCACGGGCTCGAAGTAGATGTCCAAGGCTGGATGCCGTCAATCCCTTACCCAGGGAAGAGGCCACACCACCGGTGACGAAGATATGCTTTGTCGTTTCAGACGACCGGGAATCACGAGAAGTATTACGCTGCACCACGGGATTTCATCCTATCACCAACTTGGATTCGAACACTACGAGAAACTCTACGGCACCTCGGCCATGGCGGAGAACAAACTTCACATTCCGGCACCCGACGCGGCGGACACGGGATCGCTCAGCGACGGCGGAACACGGTCCCGTTCCTCGCATTTGGCGCGGAAACACTGGGGTGTCTCGCCATGGGTGATGGCACCGACTGCCGGGGAGCAACGCATGTGCCCTCCGGCAGTGAGCATGGATTCCGCTCCGGGTGGCAGCCCAGAAGGTGCCGGATATTACAGCGCGGCCACCAGCTGGCGGGCCGATTCGAGGAGCTCTTCGGCGTGGGCGCGGGCCGTGTCGGAGTCCTCCTGGCCGGCGAGCATGCGCGCGAGCTCTTGGACCCGTTCGTCGTCGGCCAACTGCACCACATCGCTAGCGGTGAAGCCCGCTTCCCCGGCGCCACCCTTGCCGGAACTCTTGATCACCCGAATGTGATTGTTGGCGTAGGCCGCCACCTGAGGCAGGTGCGTGACCACGATGACCTGCACGTGCTTAGCCAGCATCGCCAGTCGTTCCCCGATGCTCACCGCGGCCTTGCCGCCGACTCCGGAATCCACCTCATCGAAGACGAAGGTAGGCACCGGATCCACGGCGGCCAACACCACCTCGATGGCCAGCATGACACGGGACAGCTCGCCGCCGCTGGCTCCCTTGCCGAGGGCGCGTGGGGCGGCCCCGGGATGCGGCGCCAACATCATATTCACCGCGTCCTGCCCGAAGGCACCGGGCTCTTCGAGTTCGGTGAGCTCGATGACCAGCTTGGCATCGGGCATCGCCAACGCGGTCAGTTCGTCGCTGACTCGACGTGACAGCGTTGCCGCAGCCTTGGCGCGAGCCGCGCTGAGTTCCGCGGCCAGCGAGCCTACGGTCTGCTCCAGCTCGGTCACTTGGAGTTCCAACTCCTCGATCCGGTTCGAGTCGTCGCCAAGCTCCTCGAGACGGCGAGCCGAGGATTCGGCCCAGGCGAGCACCTCATCAACACTCGGTGCGTATTTGCGGACCAGTTTGCTCAATTCGGCACGCCGCGATTCGATCTGGGCCAAGCGTTCGGGCCCTTCCTCGTCCAGATCGGCGAGATAGCCAGACATATCGCTGGAAAGCTCCGAGGCGAGAATCCCTAGCTCGGCGGCCCGCTCGGCAAATCCGGCCAAGGCCGCGTCATCGCCACTGGCCTGCGCCAGAACGCCGCGCGCCGACTCAATCAGAGTGGAAATTCCTGGGTTCTCGAAGTCTTCCGAGTCGATAAGCGATCGAGCCTGTGTGGCGGCGGTTCGCAACGATTCCACATTGCCCAGTTTGATGGACATCTCGCGTAGCGATTCGTCCTCCCCCGGCTGTGGGTCGACCGCCTCAATTTCGGCCAGCGCCAACCGCAGATTCTCGGCCTCGCGCACCCGGTCACGGGACTCCTGTTTCAGGGTGGTCAGTTCCTTGCTGGAGGAACGCCACTGCCGGTAGGCGCGCTGGTAACGACTCAGGGTACGTCCGAAGCCGGTTCCGGCGAAGCGATCCAGGGCGTCACGTTGCGCGGCGGGCTCCTTGAGTCGGATCTGATCCGACTGGCCATGGACCGCCACCAACTCTTGGCCAAGCTCCGCGAGCAGGCCGACCGGGGCGCTACGTCCACCGATGGTGGCTTTGGAACGTCCCGCGGCGGACAACGAACGGGTTAACAGCAGTTCGCTGTGGGCTTCGTCTTGGTCGATAAATGCTCCGGCATGGCTGGCCGCTTCGAGCACCGGGTGATCGTGCTCTAGGTGTATGACAGCTTCGGCCAAGGCGTGCTTGGCCCCGGTGCGCACGGCGCCGGCGTCAGCGCGGCGCCCCAAGAGCAAGGCAAGTGCGGTGATGACCATGGTCTTACCCGCGCCGGTTTCACCGGTGACAACGGTCAGCCCGGGTCCAAGCGGCAAGGTCGCCTGGGAAATCACGCCCAGGTTCGAGATCGAAATTTCCTGAATCAAGGCGTGCTCCTAGTTGCTGGTGCGCGTCGAATCGTCGTGCCCGATCAAAGGTGGGCCGGGCTCGTCCTTATGCTGCGGTTCCACCACGTGGACCGCCGGGGACAGGAACGGCAAGGACTGCGTGGCCTGACGGCGCAGATCTCCGCGAGCTGGGCCGCGCCACCCCTGGATGGGTAGCTCAAACTTGTTGACCAGTCGCTCGGAGAACGGGATGGTGCTCAAGCGGGCCAGTTTCACCGGAGTGTCGCTGCGGGTTGCCTCGACACGAGCTCCGGGCGGCAGGTCCACGGTACGGCGGCCGTCGCACCAGAGCACGGCTTCGGCGTCGGTGCGGGTAAGAATTTCCACGGCCATGATCGAGGTCGGGGCGATAACCATCGGCTTGGCAAAGAGTGCGTGCGCGCTAATCGGCATCATGATCAAAGCCGAGACCTCCGGCCAGACCACCGGGCCGCCGGCGGAAAAGGCGTAGGCCGTCGATCCGGTCGGGGTCGCCATCACCACGCCATCGCAGCCGAAGGTGGAAATCGGACGGCCATCGACCTCGATCACCACTTCGATCATGCGCTCGCGGTTGGCCTTTTCCACCGCTGCCTCGTTCAGCGCCCAGGTCTGTCCGAGGCAGACATTCTCGCGCCACACGCTGACCTCGATGGCCATGCGTTCCTCGACGGTGTAGTCCCCTGCCACCAGTTGGCGGACCGTACTGGCTAATTCGCTGGATTCGGCCTCGGCCAAGAATCCCACGTGCCCCAGGTTGACGCCCACGAGGGGCAAGTCTGCGGAACGCACCATTTCAGCGGCGCGCAGCACCGAACCATCGCCACCGAGCACCACGCCGAGGTCAACATCGTCCAGGGTGCAATCCTCATCGAGGATATGCACCGGGATATGTTCGGCATCGTGGTCTGCCGCGGCGGCCATCACGGCCTCTTGGTCGGCCTTGCGCATCACCGGGACAACCCCGGCTTCATAGAGCAGGGCGCTGGTCTCGATGGCGGCGGCAATCGCGTCTTTTCGTCCCGTGTGGGTGAAGATTAGAATGCGGCGCACGGCGCGGGGCCCCTCTCAGTCTGGTTACGCCCGGCAGATAGCCAGGCCGCGGAGCGTCCGTGGCCAGCCATCGCCAAGCAGTTCATCACTAAGAATAGTCAACGGAACCGAACATTTGTTCCATTAAGCCCGTCTGTGGACCTGGTGCCGTGGATTTTTGGAACCAGACGAAGAATTCAACATTGCCGTCCTGCCCGGGTAGCTGGCTGCGTCCCAGCCCGGCCAAGCCGAGCCCAACCTGCAACGCTGCCTGTACCACCTGCTCCACGGCACTACGGCGCAACTCCGGCGAGCTCACCACGCCGGTTTTACCCACATGTTCCCTGCCGACCTCAAACTGCGGTTTGACCATCAACAGCAGGTCACCGCCCGCCCGGGTGGCCCCGGCTAACGCCTCGAGCACGAGCCGGAGGGAAATAAAGGATAGGTCTGCAACCACCAAATCGACTTCACCGCCGATATCCGCGGGGTCCAGGTAGCGCACGTTCAGCCCCTCGTGCACGCTCACGCGCTCGTCAAAACGAATTTCGTCGACAAGTTGTCCATGTCCGACATCGACCGCCACCACGTGGGCGGCTCCGCGACGAAGCAGTACATCGGTAAATCCACCCGTGGAGGCCCCTGCGTCCAGCGCGCGAACCCCGGCGGGATTCAATGAGCCGAAATGGTCCAGTGCACCGGCGAGTTTATGACCGGCTCGTGAAACGTACTGGGTGGAGCTATCCTGCGCGACGCTGATCGGGATCTGCGCGGCAATCTTTTTGGACGCCTTGGTGGACGGGTGCCCGTCGACCTGCACGAGACCCGCCTCAATGAGTTTGGCGGCCTCGGTCCGGGAGCGTGCCAGACCGCGCGCCACCAACTCCATATCGAGCCGATTCATGCCCCACGCTCCGTGCTTTTCAGTGCCTGCTGCAATCCGGTGAGAAGTTGCTCGTAGCGGGCGGGATGCTCGGTCACATCCAATCCCGCAAGTTCCTGAAGGCGTTGCTCAATCGAGGCATCGCTTGGCGGCTCGGCACCCGACCCGGGTGGGCCGGGCACCGGGGGCACGCTAGTCATCGGGCGCCCGCCCGCAGAGTGGACAGCGACTGGCTGGTGAATTCCACGGTCGGGTCATTCGCCTCATCGCTATGCGGATGAGCCAACCACCAGGCGTTGCACGCCGCGCGCCAGGAGTCGAGGTCGCTGTCGTTTCCGGTGACCAAGACGCGGTCATCCTGCACGCGGGCCACTGCCTCGCCCACCTGTACGCCATGACCCAGCACCTGGATGGTGGGGTATGGCTGATAAAGCTCAGACAAGGAGCGAATCAGATACTTTGGACGTTCCTCGGCCGGGGCGCCGAGCGCTTCACGCGGCGAATCGACCCCGGTCAGCACGAGTGCCGAGGAAAAACCGGCCCGGTTGGCACCTAAAATATCGGTGTCCAACCGGTCGCCAACCACCAGGGGACGACGCGAGTCGGTGCGTTCGGCTGCTCGCCGGAACAGGTACGGCTCCGGCTTGCCGGCCACGAGCGGGTTCACCCCGGTGGCGCGGTGCACGCACGCCACCAGCGAACCGTTGCCCGGGGCAATGCCCTCGGCACGCGGAATGGTCAGGTCGGTATTCGTCGCCACCCAACGGGCACCGCGCGCGATCGCAAAACTGGCTTCGGAAAGGTGCCGCCAAGACACGTCGGGGTCGAAACCCTGGATGACCGCGTCCGGCTCATCGGTGTGCGACTCGACAACCTCCATGCCACGAATGGATACGCATTCGCGCAGGTAGGGCGAGCCGACAACCAGCACCTTGGCTTCCGGGTTGAGCTCGCGAGCGAGCATCTCGGCGCCGGCATCGGCCGAACCAAACACTTGCTCGGCGGTCGTATTCACCCCGAGCTGGCGCAGGTGAACCGCTACCGACATCGGCGAACGTCCCGCGTTATTCGTCACGAAGGCCAACGAAACTTCGATCTCCGCGAGCGTATTCAACGCCTCCACTGCGCCATCAATGGCCTGCGGGCCGGCATACACCACACCATCTAGGTCGGCCAGGACCGCGTCATACCCCGAAATCAGCATGCGTGCTCATACCTCTTAGTTCGTCTCGGACTGCTCGTCGGTTGACGGAACTTCGTTCAGCCCGTCTTCCTCGTCAATCCCCTGCTCGCCAGTCTTGTCCGAGGCTACCAAATCATCTTCGTCGGCGGACTGCTCCGCCGCTGCATCGGCGTCGTTAGCAGACTCCTCAGCTTCCACCAGATCCTTGGCGCGCGGAGTCTGCTCTTCCTCGTCCATTTCCGGAGCAAGGTCGATGATGAAGGAGTCCATCGAGTTATCCACGCCGAGTGCTTCTTCGGCCACGGCGACCTGAGCGTTCCAGCGCTTTGCTTCCTCGGCACGACCGACGGTCGAAAGCAGGTCGGCGTAGGCGGTGAACAGGCGCGGGCTGTAGCTGTAGGCGCGGTTGAAGTCCAGCTGCGGCAGTGCTTCAAGCTCGGCCACGGCCTTATCCAGCTGTCCGAGGTCGGCGTAGGCACCGGCGACCACCATATGCATCTCGACGCGCATCGCCACCGGCAATTCGCTGAGGTCTTCCTCGCGGGCCATTTCAATGGCCTTCTGCGGACGACCCATGCCGCGCAATGCATCGGCGATCAACGCTACGTTCTCATTCGAACCGCTGATGCGGCGGTGGGTGCGCAATTCGCGCACAGCGTCGGCAAATCGCTCGGCGTGGTACGCGGCAATGCCCACTGCTTCACGAACTACTGCCACGCGACCGCCGCGACGGGATGCAGCCATCGTGTGCTGGTAGGCAAGCTCAGGGTCGACGTCGAGGAGACGGCCGGCCATCACCAGGTGCTTGGCCACCCAACCGCGGTTGCGGTCATCGAGGTAACGCAACTGCGCCAGGGTCACCTTGTCTAGTTCCTTGCCGGTGACATCCTCATCGATATCCGGGGATGCATCGCGGTCTGCGCGGTTGGAAATGCGCAGGTCGCCTGGGTTGTGGGCACGGTACTGCTCGGTGGCCGGAGTCTCATCGTCGCGGCGTCCTGCCGAGCGCTTGAAGCCGTCCTTGCCGCGCTGGCCATCGCGCTTCTTGAACCCGCCATCACGGCGGTCATCGCGACGCTTGAAGTCTCCGCCGCGGTTGTCCTCACGACGGTCGCGGTTGAATCCACCCTCACGGCGCTCACCCCGGTCGTCACGACGCTTGAAGTCGCCGTCTCGGCGGTCGTTGCGACGGAAGTCTCCGCCGCGGTTGTCGTCGCGGCGGTCGCGGTTGAATCCACCCTCACGGCGCTCACCCCGGTCGTCACGACGCTTGAAGTCACCGTCGCGACGGTCGTTCCGACGGAAATCGCCACCACGGTTGTCGTCGCGGCGGTCGCGGTTGAATCCACCCTCACGGCGCTCACCCCGGTCGTCACGACGCTTGAAGTCACCGTCGCGGCGGTCGTTGCGACGGAAATCGCCACCACGGTTGTCGTCGCGACGGTCGTTACGGCGGAAGTCTCCGCCGCGGTTGTCGTCGCGGCGGTCGCGGTTGAAGCCACCTTCGCGGCGCTCACCTCGGTCGTCGCGACGCTTGAAGTCACCGTCGCGACGGTCGTTCCGACGGAAATCGCCACCACGGTTGTCGTCGCGGCGGTCGCGGTTGAAGCCGCCCTCGCGGCGCTCACCTCGGTCATCCCGACGCTTGAAGTCACCACCGCGGTTGTCGTCGCGGCGATCGTTGCGACGGAAATCTCCGCCACGGTTGTCGTCACGGCGGTCGCGGTTGAAGCCACCTTCGCGACGTTCACCGCGATCATCGCGACGCTTGAAGTCACCATCACGGCGGTCATTGCGACGGAAGTCCCCGCCACGGTTGTCGTCACGGCGGTCGCGGTTGAATCCGCCCTCACGGCGTTCACCGCGATCATCGCGACGCTTGAAGTCACCATCACGGCGGTCATTACGGCGGAAGTCTCCGCCATTATCGTTGCGGCGGAAACCGGACTTGCCGGCCTCCCCTCGTCCCTTACCTGAGCTGTCGCGATAATCGTTAGCCATACCCTTTGAATTCCTCTCAGCGGGTAAAAGACGATCCCGCAAACGTTCGCTTCCGGCTTGGGCCGGTCGCTTCCCTATTCATAAATCTCTGATGGCGCATTGCGCCAAGCACTCATTCCAGTCTACGGGGGCCAGCCCAGTTGAAAAACAGATCTGGCTAAAGTGTGTGCAGACACTCAGAACCTTAGACTCTCAACGCCGAGATGAAAGACTCTTCGAGCGAGTGCAAGTGCATCATCATAACTCGTCAATACCCTTGGCCAGAAGGGCGCTTACTATTTCCGCTACTGAAGGTTCCCCCTTTAGACCAGAGTCTGATTGATACAGACGGCAGGCCAGGCTTTCAACGGACGTATCCTTGTCGAACAGATCGATTCCGTTAAGAAGAATGGTGGGAGACGCCACTCGCGGCGTTGAGTGTACCGACGTTTTTCCTGTTTGCACTTCTTCAATAACAGCTACGTCATCAGAGCGGTTCAGCTGCGCCAGCGCGGCACGTACGTTCGCAATCGCCAGTTGGTAGTTCGGGCAATCGGGGGTGTACAGCACGTGAATCTTCATACGTTCAGTATGCCGAATAAACAACCCACGGTTCCGCGAGCCAACATACCCGCAAGCGATCACGCTCTAAAAACAACTGGCAATAGACCTAGCTGCTCGTTATTTCTGTTGGTTAAACGGGTGAGGCCCTAACACACACTGTGTGTTAGGGCCTCAAACCACATCATAAGTTTAGTCCGGCGGCGTCCTACTCTCCCACACCCTCACGAGTGCAGTACCATCGGCGCAGTGGGCCTTAGCTTCCGGGTTCGGTATGGGACCGGGCGTTTCCCCCACGCTATGACCGCCGTAACAGTCTCGAAGCACAAAAGTGTTACCGATACAACCTGCCCCACACACGCACACGCGTGTGTTTGGGGGGTTGTTGTCTCGTAACCGTATAGTGAACGCGAACAAAACCTTGTTTTTCAAAGGATCGTTATGTTGTGTGTTGTAAGTCATCGGCCTATTAGTACAGGTCAGCTACACAAGTCTTTAGTCCTTGCTTCCACATCCTGCCTATCAACCCAGTGGTCTAGCTGGGGGCCTCACACACTCAAGGTGCATGGAAATCTCATCTCGAAGCAGGCTTCCCGCTTAGATGCTTTCAGCGGTTATCCCTTCCAAACGTAGCTAATCAGCGGTGCACTTGGCAGTACAACTGACACACCAGAGGTTTGTCCGTCCCGGTCCTCTCGTACTAAGGACAGCCCTTCTCAAATTTCCAACGCGCGCAGCGGATAGGGACCGAACTGTCTCACGACGTTCTAAACCCAGCTCGCGTACCGCTTTAATGGGCGAACAGCCCAACCCTTGGGACCTACTCCAGCCCCAGGATGCGACGAGCCGACATCGAGGTGCCAAACCATGCCGTCGATATGGACTCTTGGGCAAGATCAGCCTGTTATCCCCGAGGTACCTTTTATCCGTTGAGCGACGGCCCTTCCACGAGGTGCCGCCGGATCACTAGTCCCGACTTTCGTCCCTGCTCGAGCTGTCACTCTCACAGTCAAGCTCCCTTGTGCACTTACACTCAACACCTGATTGCCAACCAGGCTGAGGGAACCTTTGGGCGCCTCCGTTACATTTTGGGAGGCAACCGCCCCAGTTAAACTACCCATCAGGCACTGTCCCTGAACCAGATCATGGTCCGAAGTTAGGTGACCGATACAGCCAGAGTGGTATTTCAACGATGACTCCACCCAAACTAGCGTCTGAGCTTCACAGTCTCCCACCTATCCTACACAAGCTGCACCGAACACCAATACCAAACTATAGTAAAGGTCTCGGGGTCTTTCCGTCCTGCTGCGCGTAACGAGCATCTTTACTCGTACTGCAATTTCGCCGAGTTCATGGTTGAGACAGCGGGGAAGTCGTTACTCCATTCGTGCAGGTCGGAACTTACCCGACAAGGAATTTCGCTACCTTAGGATGGTTATAGTTACCACCGCCGTTTACTGGGGCTTAAATTCTCCGCTTCGCGCCAAAGCACTAACGAGTCCTCTTAACCTTCCAGCACCGGGCAGGAGTCAGTCCGTATACATCGTCTTGCGACTTCGCACGGACCTGTGTTTTTAGTAAACAGTCGCTTCCCCCTGGTCTCTGCGGCCCACACCCGCTCAAGAGAGTAAATCTCCGTCACGAGGCAGGCCCCCCTTCTTCCGAAGTTACGGGGGCATTTTGCCGAGTTCCTTAACCATGATTCTCTCGATCGCCTTAGTATTCTCTACCTGATCACCTGTGTCGGTTTAGGGTACGGGCGGACTTGAACCTCGCGCCGATGCTTTTCTAGGCAGCATAGGATCACCGAATCACCCCACCAAAGGGGCGCCTATCAGGTCTCAGAAACATGAGCGGCGGATTTGCCTACCACTCTTCCTACACCCTTGGACCAGGTCAATTCCATTGCCTGGCTCGGCTACCTTCCTGCGTCACACCTGTTAATACGCTGACCTCACAACATCGGTTCCCAGCCCATCCACCACACCAGCACCTCGAAAGGCACTGAGCACGGTCTCAGAGGTGGTTAGCATCCGTCGCTACGGTATGGGCGGTTCTTCGCCGGTACGGGAATATCAACCCGTTGTCCATCGACTACGCCTGTCGGCCTCGCCTTAGGTCCCGACTAACCCAGGGCAGATTAGCTTGACCCTGGAACCCTTGATCATTCGGCGGACGGGTTTCTCACCCGTCATTCGCTACTCATGCCTGCATTCTCACTCGTATAGCGTCCACCGCTGGTTTACACCGCGACTTCACCCGCTATACGACGCTCCCCTACCCATCCAAACGCTCGATCGAAACCAAGCAAATATTTGAATGACGCAACTTCGGCGGTGTGCTTGAGCCCCGCTACATTATCGGCGCGGAATCACTTGACCAGTGAGCTATTACGCACTCTTTCAAGGGTGGCTGCTTCTAAGCCAACCTCCTGGTTGTCACAGCAACTCCACATCCTTTCCCACTTAGCACACGCTTAGGGGCCTTAGTTGGCGTTCTGGGCTGTTTCCCTCTCGACTATGAAGCTTATCCCCCACAGTCTCACTGCTACGCTCTCACTTACCGGCATTCGGAGTTTGGCTAAGGTCAGTAACCTTGTAGGGCCCATCGCCTATCCAGTAGCTCTACCTCCGGCAAGAAACACGTAACGCTGCACCTAAATGCATTTCGGGGAGAACCAGCTATCACGAAGTTTGATTGGCCTTTCACCCCTACCCACAGCTCATCCCCTCCATTTTCAACTGAAGTGGGTTCGGTCCTCCACACGCTCTTACACGCGCTTCAACCTGGCCATGGGTAGATCACTTCGCTTCGGGTCTAGACCGTGCCACTCAAACGCCCTATTCAGACTCGCTTTCGCTACGGCTACCCCACACGGGTTAACCTCGCGACACAGCACTAACTCGCAGGCTCATTCTTCAAAAGGCACGCCATCACAAAACAAGTTTGCTCTAACGGATTGTAAGCACACGGTTTCAGGTACTATTTCACTCCCCTCCCGGGGTACTTTTCACCATTCCCTCACGGTACTGATTCACTATCGGTCATCAGGTAGTATTCAGGCTTACCAGGTGGTCCTGGCAGATTCACACAAGGTTTCACGGGCCCCGTGCTACTCGGGCATCCACACAAGAACGGCAGCACGCATTACACCTACGGGACTATCACCCTCTATGGTCCGGCATTCCAACCGATTCACCTATACGCCTGCACCTCATCCCACCAGCGTAGATAGAACTGGTAACGTGCGGACCCCACAACACCGATGATGCAACGCCTATCCGCTATCACACACCAACCGGTTTAGCCCCATCCGCGTTCGCTCGCCACTACTAACGGAATCACTATTGTTTTCTCTTCCTGCGGGTACTGAGATGTTTCACTTCCCCGCGTTCCCTCCACACAGCCTATACATTCAGCTGCAGGTCACACCACATAACATGGTGCGGGGTTTCCCCATTCGGAAATCCTGGTCTCAACGTCCGGTTATCGACTCCACCAGGCTTATCGCAGATTCCCACGTCCTTCATCGGCTCCTGATGCCAAGGCATCCACCGTGCGCCCTTAAAAACTTCAACACAAATCAAAGTCCTCAAAAATGAGCAACAAAAACAATCAACAAAATCACAAAACAACCCACCAACAACACCATCAGGACAACAGTGCCATCAGCAACCCACCCACACAAAGGGGGCAGGAAAAAGGGTCATCTTATAAGATGCTCGCGTTCACTATACAGTTCCCAAACAACAACCCCACACCCACCGACCACACACCCACCAAGGGGTACGCGTCCAACAGACACAGGAAACACCGAAACACCAAACCCAAAGGCTTGTTGCTTCAAAACCCAACAGCATGCCAAACCACACCAGCACCACCGGCCAACACCACGATTCCAACCACACCAACACCACACCCCACCACAGTGGAGCGAAGCAACGGCACGGCGTACTACGCACGCATCAACCAACAGCACCAAGCACAGCCAACACCCCACACCACCCCACCAACGGGGCGCCACAGGATGCCGCGATTCATTGATATTCCACCCATGAGCAACCCGCCTGCCAACACTCGTGACAGAAACAGGCAACCATAATGGTTTAGCTCCTTAGAAAGGAGGTGATCCAGCCGCACCTTCCGGTACGGCTACCTTGTTACGACTTAGTCCCAATCGCCAGTCCCACCTTCGACGACTCCCCCCACACAAGGTGGTTAGGCCATCGGCTTCGGGTGTTACCAACTTTCGTGACTTGACGGGCGGTGTGTACAAGGCCCGGGAACGTATTCACCGCAGCGTTGCTGATCTGCGATTACTAGCGACTCCGACTTCATGGGGTCGAGTTGCAGACCCCAATCCGAACTGAGACCGGCTTTTAGGGATTAGCTCCACCTCACAGTATCGCAACCCATTGTACCGGCCATTGTAGCATGCGTGAAGCCCAAGACATAAGGGGCATGATGATTTGACGTCATCCCCACCTTCCTCCGAGTTGACCCCGGCAGTCTCCCATGAGTCCCCACCATTACGTGCTGGCAACATGGAACGAGGGTTGCGCTCGTTGCGGGACTTAACCCAACATCTCACGACACGAGCTGACGACAACCATGCACCACCTGTGAACCAGCCCCGAAGGGAAACCCCATCTCTGAGGCGGTCTGGCACATGTCAAGCCTTGGTAAGGTTCTTCGCGTTGCATCGAATTAATCCGCATGCTCCGCCGCTTGTGCGGGCCCCCGTCAATTCCTTTGAGTTTTAGCCTTGCGGCCGTACTCCCCAGGCGGGGCACTTAATGCGTTAGCTACGGCGCGGAAAACGTGGAATGTCCCCCACACCTAGTGCCCAACGTTTACGGCATGGACTACCAGGGTATCTAATCCTGTTCGCTCCCCATGCTTTCGCTCCTCAGCGTCAGTAAATGCCCAGAGACCTGCCTTCGCCATCGGTGTTCCTCCTGATATCTGCGCATTTCACCGCTACACCAGGAATTCCAGTCTCCCCTACATCACTCTAGTCTGCCCGTACCCACCGCAGATCCAAGGTTGAGCCTTGGACTTTCACGGCAGACGCGACAAACCGCCTACGAGCTCTTTACGCCCAATAAATCCGGATAACGCTTGCGCCCTACGTATTACCGCGGCTGCTGGCACGTAGTTAGCCGGCGCTTCTTCTGCAGGTACCGTCACTTTCGCTTCTTCCCTACTGAAAGAGGTTTACAACCCGAAGGCCGTCATCCCTCACGCGGCGTCGCTGCATCAGGCTTTCGCCCATTGTGCAATATTCCCCACTGCTGCCTCCCGTAGGAGTCTGGGCCGTGTCTCAGTCCCAGTGTGGCCGGTCACCCTCTCAGGCCGGCTACCCGTCGTCGCCTTGGTGAGCCATTACCTCACCAACAAGCTGATAGGCCGCGAGTCCATCCCTCACCGATAAATCTTTCAACCACCCACCATGCGGTGAACAGTCATATCCGGTATTAGACCCAGTTTCCCGGGCTTATCCCAGAGTCAGGGGCAGGTTACTCACGTGTTACTCACCCGTTCGCCACTAATCCCCAAGTGCAAGCACCTGGTTCATCGTTCGACTTGCATGTGTTAAGCACGCCGCCAGCGTTCATCCTGAGCCAGGATCAAACTCTCCATAAAAAAATAAAAAGCCGCTAGAACCCTTCGGAAAATAAAGGCGAACCAGCGTACATCCTGGCGAATAAAAAACACTCGGAACAACACACGGGGGTGCATCATTCCAAGCAAAATGTTATGTATTCACCAAATAAATAAACATTCGGTATCAACAAACTTGGCACACTATTGAGTTCTCAAACAACAAACACTCTCGACACCACACCCACCCACTATCACGGGTGACTGCTTCGCTTCGGAGCAACTTCCCCAGCCTACCACCACCCCGAGTCGGACGCAAATCCGAACCGGTGAGCAGTTCCTGACTGGAAGCTCATCAACCGGTGAACACCTCGTGAAATCCGTGGTGGCCGTTCCGGCGACAGAGAAAAACTATACACGGATTCCAGAGCAACGCAAAACCGGGCAACTCCCGCCGATGAGCTAGATAAATCCGATCTGACTAGGCGTTTATCCGATGAGACATAAAACCCGCTAGATTTTGTGTGCTGCTTCACAAAATCTAGCGGGTTTTTGTTGCTACTCGGGCGCTCTAGCCGGCCAGTTCAACGACGGCCATGTTCTTCTTACCGCGCCGAACCAGTGCATACCGACCGTGCAAGAAATCATCGGCCGACAGTTCACTGTCAATGCCCTCAACCTTCTGGTTGTTAACGTAGGCACCGCCTTCGGACACGGTTCGCCGTGCCTCGGACTGCGACTTGCTCAAACCCGAGGTCGTGAGCACCGAAAGAATATTCAGGCTTTCGGCTTCCACGGTGGCCCGTGGCAATTCAGCAATTACCGACTGCAAGGTTTCCAGATCAATACTCTGCAATTCGCCATTGCCAAAAACAGCTGCCGAAGCATCAATAACCTTCTGCGTTGCTTCCTCGCCATGTACCAGCGAAGTAACAGCCCACGCCAATTCGCGCTGCGCCTTGCGCTGGTGCGGACGCTCGGCAACCTCAACGGCCAAGGTCTCGATCTCTTCGCGCGTCATGAAGGTAAAGACCTTCAGACGATCGATCACATCGGCGTCGGCGGTGTTCAGCCAGAACTGGTAGAAGGTGTACGGGCTGCACATCTCCGCGTCCAGCCAGATCGCGTTACCTTCGGACTTACCAAACTTGGTGCCATCCGAGTTGGTAATCAGCGGTGTGCCGTAGGCATGCACATGCTTGGCGTCCACCTTGCGAATCAGCTCGGTGCCGCTGGTGAGGTTGCCCCACTGATCCGAACCACCGGTCTGCAAGGTGCAGTCGTAGAGTCGGTTTAGCTGCAAGTAGTCGTAGCCCTGCAGCACCTGGTAGCTGAACTCGGTGTAGCTAATTCCCTCTTCGGAGTTCAGGCGCGCGGCGACGATCTCTTTCTTGATCATCGTGCCAACACGGAAGTACTTTCCAATATCGCGCAGGAAGTCCAGGGCGCTCACGTTTGCGGTCCAGTCGAGGTTATTGACCAGACGTACGGCGTTATCCCCCTCGGCCGACAGGAAGCGCGAGACCTGATCCTGAAGCTTCGCCACCCATTCGGCGACGGTCTCCTTGGTATTCAGGGTACGCTCAGCAGTCTGCCGCGGGTCGCCGATCAGACCGGTCGAACCGCCGACGAGGGCCAATGGCTTGTGACCGGCCAGCTGCAGTCGGCGCATATTCAAAAGCTGTACGAGGTTGCCCAGGTGCAACGACGGCGCAGTGGGGTCAAAGCCGCAATAGTAAGTGATCGAATCCTCGGCAAGGGTTTTCTCCAGCGCGGTTTCATCGGTGGAAACGTGGACCAGTCCACGCCATTTCAATTCCTGCCAGATATTCTCGAACGACGGATCATTACTTTGTCCCGCAAGAACGGGATTCTGCTTCAGCTCAGACACCCTTCAAGAGTAGCAAAATCCCACCGACGCCAACGCCACCACTAGGCAGCATGACGACGGTGGGACAACAAGCGGTGGCGGGATGCTAACTACGCACCGGCTGCAGCCCGGCAGGCAATGGTTGCGAGTGCAGCACGTGCAGCCGGGTGGTGGCTCGAGTCATCGCCACATACAGGTCACCGACGGTCCCATCCACCTCGGCTACCAGTTCGGACGGTTCGACCACCAGCACGCCATCGAATTCCAAGCCCTTGGATTCACGGGCCGAAATCACCACAAGATCCTGCGTGAGCCCACCAGAGCCGGTGCCTACGCGCGAGCCATACTCCTGGGCGATCCGTTGACGGAACTCGACCAATCGATGCGCCGGGACAATAACCGCCTGCAACCCGCCCGCCGTGTGCTCAAGTTCGCCGGGCAGAGCACCTAGGACCGCGTCGGCAAGGGTCTTGGTCGGCGCGATCTCATCTTCGCTGTCCACGCTGGTGAACACCGGGCTGAAGTCGCCTTCACGCACGGAACTGGTTTTGGTGATTTGCAGGCCAGCGGCACGCGCCATCGACTCCGCGGCCCGCGCGATCTGCGCCGGTGTGCGGTAGTTGACCGTGAGCTCTTCGAGGTGGAACCGGTCCTGCAGGAATGGCTCAAGGGCCTGCGCCCACGATTGCGCACCAGAGGCGGCCGAGGTCTGCGCAATATCCCCCACAATGGTCAGCGATTTCATGGGGCAACGACGCATCAGCAGATGCCACTGCATCGGCGAGAGCTCCTGCGCTTCGTCCACCACAATATGGCCGTAGGCCCACGTCCGGTCCGAGAGCGCCCGGTCGGCGGCCGAAAGGTGAGCCGCCGTCTCCTGATTAATCCCGGCGAGCATCTCGGCATCGACGATTCCATCAATACCGGCATTGGCCAGCATCGTGTCCATATTCTGCAGTGCCGCCTTGGCGTTCTCGACGTCGCGACCGTACTGCTCTTCGTCCGGCAGACTGCTGGGATCGATGTAGTCGCCCAACAGCTCGGCGGCCTCGTCGAGCAAGGGCACGTCGGCTTCGGTAAAGGGTTCACCGACCGGGCGGAACAGCGCGTCGCGTTCGGCTTCGGTCAAATGCGGTGCGGCGGCAGCCAACAGATGCGGTTGCGCCCACAGCTCGGAGACCAGTCGTTGCGGGCTCAGCGGCATCCAGCAGAGGTTCAGCGCCACCCGCACGTCGGCGGACTCGCGCACCTCCTGTGGCAGGTAGGAACGGTCGGCGGTGTTGCCGTTGCCCGAGGACTCCTCGAGTTTCGTTTGCAGTTGCTCGACCAGCTCCCCCACCAGGGTTTTCACGAAGATCTCACGGGCCTGGTTATGTGGCTTGCGGCTATGCCGTGCCCGCTCGCGGGCGTGCCGCACCATCCGCGGGGTGAGGGTCAAGAGCGTGCCTTCGACGTTGAGCAGTCGATCTTCGTGCAGTAGACGCTGTCGATTGCGCACCGCGGCGGCGATCACCTTACGCATCTCGAGGCGGCCCTTGATGCGGGCGACGTTCCGGTCGGTTTCCGGGATCGCCTGAACGCCGGGGAACAGATCCGCGAGCGAGGACATTACCACGCCGGTTTCACCCAGCGAGGGCAGCACGCGTTCGATGTAGCGCATAAACGAATGCGAGGGGCCGACGATGAGCACGCCGGCATTGCGCAGACGCTCGCGGTATTCATAGAGCAGATAGGCCGCACGGTGCAGCGCCACGGCGGTTTTGCCGGTACCCGGCCCGCCTTGAACGACGACCGCTCCGGCGAGCTCACGGCGGATGATGGCATCCTGTTCGGCCTGAATCGTGCCGACAATATCTCCCATGCGCCCGGTGCGCTTCTCGCGCAGCGCCGAGAGCAGGGCACCCTCGCCGTGGAAGGTGTGACCCTCATCCAGCCAGGTGGCGTCCAGAACGTCATCTTCGATCCCGGCCACGGCGCGCGATTTCAAGATGAGGTGACGGCGCCGGCGTACCCCGCGCGGGTTGAGCGCGGTGGCCTGATAAAACGGGGCTGCTTCGGCGGCGCGCCAGTCGACCAGCAACCGGTTCAGCTCCTCATCGGTCAGGCCGATACGACCGATATACCGTGGGGTGCCACCGTTCTGCGCGGCCTTTGCGTCGAGGTCCAAGCGGCCGAAAACCAAACGATCTTCCACGGCGTCGAGCTGGGCAATGCGATCCTCGTAGAGCGTGGCAAAGGAGTCACGCTCTGATTGGTTCTGGAAGCTACCAACGGCGCCGGTGGCGCGTGTGCGTTCGAGCTGTTCAACTTTCTCGGCACGCAGCTCATCTAACCGCGCGTATAACTTGCCGACATATTCCGATTCGGACCGCAAATCCTTCTCGATCGACCCCGCCATCTAGGCTCCCTCCCGCACTGACCTGCCGTTAATTCCGGACAGATCATCCTACGCCCTCTGCGGTACCGGTGGGTAATCGCCCCTAGCGAACGACGTACTCACTAGACCTTTTGCAAGGACACCAACTTAGTTTCCGGCAGTTGCGCCCGTCCGTTGAGCTCTTCCAGCTCGAGGACCACGCCAATGCCGGCCACCTGCGCGCCGGCCAGTTCCAGCAGACGCAGCGCCGAGCCAACCGTGCCACCGGTGGCCAAGACATCATCGAGCACCAGCACCCGGGTGCCCGGTTTGAACTCATCGCGATGGATCTCCAGAGACCCGGAGCCATATTCCAGGCTGTAGTCGTCGCGGAAGGTTTCGCGTGGCAATTTACCGGCCTTGCGGATGGTGAGCATTCCGGTACCTGATGCGTAGGCCGCGGCGGCGGCCAAGACAAAGCCCCGAGCTTCGAGCCCGGCCACCAGGTCAAAGGTGCCGGCGAAGGGGGCGATCAGTTCGTCGACGATCCGCCGTAGCCCGGTTGGGTCGGCAAAAACCGGCGTCAGGTCCTTAAAGGAGATGCCCGGCGACGGGTAGTCCGGCACAACTGCACAGAGACGATCTAACAGGTCGATGATGCTTTCATTCTCAGCCACGAGGCTCAAGTCTACCGTTTACTACGGCCGTAACCTACGCGCGGACCTGCTCCTAGCGATCCATCAGTACCGTGGACGGCCACGGGTCGAGGTTCGGGAAGTCCGCAGAGTCTGCCGCGGCGGTGGCCTGCACCACTCCGGTGCTGGGGCGACCGGCCAGCCACGCGGCTAAATCGTAGTCGGTGCCGGTCAGCACCCACGAGCGATCGCCACCACCGAGTACGATCGGCTGCTTTCCGTGAGGCTGCAACACGATCCGATCACCGGGGGCAACGCGAGCCTTCAGGGCCCGCAACAGGTGATCGGTGAAGGCTTGCGGCCAGCTGGCGGCCGGGCGTACCGACGCATCGAGATCGGTGGCGTGAATCAGCATTTCGCGCCATACCGCATACACCATGTCGGCCACGGTGGCTGACGGCCGGTAGCCCACGGGCTGCTCCCACCGCTCTTCGAGGCCGGGCAGGCTCTCCCGGAGTGCGCCAAGGGACTCAATGGTCAACTCGGCAAGTTTTTCGGGACGCATCAGCGCCGTCATGTTGATCGCCTCAACGCGGCCGGCCATGCCACCGTCGTACATTTCCGGCGGGTTCTCGCTACCGGCGTGCTCAAATTGGCGCACGGCGGCCCGTGCCAGGGAATGCAGGTGGGCCACCAGCTGGGCGGTGCTCCATCCGGGCAGCGAGCTGGGCTGCGGATAGCGGGCAAGGTCGGTGGCGCGCAGTTGCGAAACCAGCTCGTCGATCGAGGTTTCGACCAGGGCCAGTAGCTCACTTGGCGGCAGTAGACGTGTCATGCCTCATACTCTAATACCGCGGATGGGCCATTGCTGCACCGCGCCACGGGTTGCCGTGGCGCGGTGCGCGCGCCGGTTTAGCTAAGCCACTGACGTGCGGCGTTCAGCTGCTCTTCGAAGGCCTCGATCTGCGCGGCCACGGCGCTTGGGGCCGTACCGCCCTGGCCGTTGCGGGCGTTGAGCGAACCCTCGGTGGAGAGCACCTCGCGCACCCCGGGGGTCAGGTGCTCGGAGATCCCGGCGTAGTCTTCGTCGCTCAAATCCCACAGTTCGACGCCACGGGACTCGGCAAGTTTCACCGCCGCACCCGACAGCTCGTGCGCCTCGCGGAACGGCACCCCCTGACGGACCAGCCATTCGGCGATGTCGGTGGCCAAGGCGAACCCCTGTGGGGCCAGCTCGGCCATCCGCTCGGTGTTGAAGCTCAGCGTGGCGATCATGCCGGCCACGGCCGGAAGCAGCAGTTCCAGGGTGTCGGCCGCGTCGAAGACCGGCTCCTTATCCTCTTGCAGGTCGCGGTTGTAGGCCAGCGGCAGCGCCTTGAGTGTGGCGAGCAGGCCGGTCAGGTCGCCGATGAGGCGGCCGGCCTTACCGCGAGCCAGTTCGGCGATATCCGGGTTCTTCTTCTGCGGCATGATCGAGGAACCGGTGGAGTAGGCGTCGTGCAGAGTCACGAAGGAGAACTCCTTGGTGGCCCAGAGGATCACTTCCTCGCTGATGCGCGAGAGGTCTACACCGGTCATGGCGGCCACCCAGCCGAACTCGGCGAACACATCGCGGGCCGCTGTGCCATCGATGGAGTTGTGCACGGCCGATTCGAAGCCTAGTTCGGCGGCGACGAAGTTAGGGTCCAGGCCCAGCGTCTGCCCGGCGAGCGCCCCGGAGCCGTAGGGCGAGATGGCCGCGCGCTTATCCCAGTCCATGAAGCGTTGCACGTTGCGGACCAGCGGCCAGGCGTAGGCCAGAAGCAGGTGTGAGAGCAGGATCGGCTGCGCGTGCTGCAGGTGGGTGCGGCCGGGCATCGGCGCATAGGGGTGGGCCTTGGCCTGGGCGAGCAGGGCCTCGGCCACGTCGAGCACACCGGCGCAAATGATCCGCGCGTGATCGCGCAGGAACATGCGTCCCATGGTGGCGATCTGGTCGTTGCGGGAGCGGCCGGCGCGAAGCTTGCCGCCGAGTTGCGCTCCGGCGCGTTCAAGCAGTCCCCGCTCGAGGGAGCCGTGCACGTCCTCGTCGGAGTCGGCGGCGACGTACACCTGGTTTGCCACGTCGGCATCGAGCTGGTCGAGGGCCGCGAGCATGCCGTCGAGTTCTTCGTCGCTCAGCAGCGAGGCGCGGTGCAGCACCTTGGCGTGAGCCCGCGAACCGGCGATATCGTAGCTGGCCAGTCGCCAGTCGAAATGCGTTGATTTGCTCAGTGCCGCCATGGCATCGGCCGGTCCGCCGGAGAAGCGACCGCCCCACAGCGAACCCTGGTTGGTCGATCCCTGCTCTACTGAGGACATGGCTTCATCCTTTCGAACCCGCGTGTGCGTGGCTTGATATTTGATCGGTAGTCGTCGCGCTTTTGCGTTGCCTCCACTGTAACAGAGGAATATTCATTGTTACTCATAAATATACAATGATGAAGCTCTTCCCCCACGTCGCACGTAGTCGTAAGGTAAAGGGCAACAGTAGAAAGCGGATGCTTCATTGGAGGTTCACCCATGGAAATCCAGTTATACCGTGGCGATATCACCACGCTGCACGTCGACGCAATTGTCAACGCAGCCAACCCCTCACTGCTTGGTGGCGGTGGTGTAGATGGCGCCATTCACGCCGCAGCGGGACCCGAGCTCCTGGCCGCCTGTCGCGAACTACGAGCCGGGAACTATCCCGACGGAATCTCCTCCGGCATTGCCGTGGCCACCAAGGCCGGGAATCTGCATGCGAAGTGGGTTGTGCACACCGCGGCACCCAACCTGAGCCTGCCCGGCGCGAAGCCGAACCCGAAGATTCTGGCCGACTGCTTCAGCAATTCGCTCTACGTGGCCGCGCGCCATGACGCGCATTCCATCGCGTTCCCCGCCATCGGCGCGGGCGCCTTCGGATGGGATCCGCAGCAGGTGGCCGAAATCGCCACCGAAGCCATTGGGGGCTGGGTGCAGACAAACCTGCATATTTCGCCGATTCACAAAATCATCATGGTTTCGCACACCGATCAGGTGCAACGGGCCTTTGAGCAGGCATTCGGGCTCCCCTCAACGCAGGAGGTTGCCGCCTAGGAGACGATAGATGACAACGGCGGGCCGATGCTCAAGCATCGGCCCGCCGTACTGTTAAGACTCCCCCGAACACGCGAGGCCGCGAACGCTCGGTGCGCGTTCGGTGACCCGGTGCCGCCGGACCTCCGGTTAGCTGCTTTCGGCCAACCGCAGGAAGCGGGAGGCCACCTCGGCGCCACCGGCCGGATCGCGGGTGATCACCATGACGGTGTCGTCGCCGGCGATACAACCCAGCACCGAGGGCAACTGAGAGTGGTCGATGGACAGCGCCAGCAGGTTGGCCGCCCCGGGCGGGGTCCGCAACACCACAATGTTGGCCGAGGCTTCGGCGGTGACCAAGTGATCTTGGCAGATCTTCGCCAGTCGCGCGTCGAGCACCTCTTGGGTGAGCACGGTTTGCGGGCTGCGGTCCCCACCCTCGGAGCGAATCGCGTAGATCAGTTGACCGGTGGTGTCGCGGACCCGCACCGCACCGATCTCCACCAGATCCCGGGAGAGCGTGGCCTGGGTGACCTCGAGCCCATCGTCCTTCAGCAACGCGAGCAACTCCGCCTGTGACCGAACCGAATGCGCGGCAAGGAAGCTACGGATGCGTGCCTGACGGGCGGTTTTGGTGCTGGGCTGGCCGACCATTTAGTCCCCGCTTTCTCGGTGAGCACCGGCCGGGCCGGCGCTCAACCCCGAGGCCGCCATCAGCCAGGCCATCAGGGCCTTCTGCGCGTGCACACGGTTTTCCGCCTCGTCGAGCACGACCGACTGTGGCCCATCGATCACCTCGGCGGTGATCTCATAGTCGCGGTAGGCCGGCAGGCAATGCAACACGATGGCGTCGGACTTGGCCGCCGCCATGGCCTGCGCGTTGACCTGGTAGTCGGTGAAGAGCTTGAGCCGCTCGGCCTTTTCCTCCTCCTGTCCCATCGACACCCAGGTGTCGGTGGCCACCACGTCGGCGTCGGCCAGCGCCTCGGCGGGGTTGGAGGTGATGGTGATTTTCGCGCCGGTCTCATTGGCGCGCAGCTGGGCGGCGGCAATGATGCGTTGCTCGGGGTGGTAGCCCTCCGGTCCGGCGATGGCCACGTGCATTCCTGCGTTGACCGCGGCCAGCAGGTAGGAGTTGGCCATATTGTTCGCCGCATCGCCCAGGTAGGCCAGCTTCAGCCCCTTTAGCTCGCCCTTGTGTTCACGGATGGTGAGCAGGTCGGCCAGTAGTTGGCAGGGATGGTAGTCATCGGAGAGCGCATTGATCACCGGCACCTTTGAATGCTGTGCCATTTCTTCCAAGCCCGACTGGGCGTAGGTGCGCCACACGATGGTGGAGACCATGCGCTCGAGCACGCGGGCCGAGTCGGCGATGGACTCCTTATGTCCGAGCTGGGATTCGGCGGAGTTCACGATCAGCGGGCTGCCTCCCAGTTCGGCGATGCCGGCGTGGAAGGACACCCGGGTGCGGGTTGAGGTCTTATCGAAGAACACCGCAACCGTTTGCGGGCCCGCGTAGGGACGGTAGCCGAAGCGGTCGGCCTTCATGGCAAGGGCCAGGTCTAGCACCTCGCGCTGTTCGCCGGGGCTCAGGTCGAGGTCGGTCAAAAAGTGACGGGTGGTGGCCATTTAATGCTCCTTGCGGTGTGCCATCGCCTGGCCGATGAGGCCGGGCAGGGCGTCGATAAATGTACTCAGTTGCTCGCGGGTGATGATCAACGGAGGGGCCAAACGCAGTGTGCGTGGGCCGGTGGTATTGATGATGAAGCCGACCTCGAGCGCGGCCTTGACCACCTCGGGGGCGTAGTCGCCGGCCAGGTCGAAGCCGATGAGCAGACCGCGGCCGCGCACCTCGGTGACCCCCGATAGTTCGGCCAACTGCTCGCGCAGCCAGCTACCGGTACTCGCGGCGTGCTCGAGTAGGTTCTCCTTTTCCAGCACGTGCAAGGTGGCCAAGCCGGCGGCGGTGGCCACCGGGTTCCCGCCGAAGGTGGTGCCGTGATCCCCCGGCTTCAACAGGTCCGAGATCTCGTGGCCCAGGGTGATCAACGCGCCAATGGGGAACCCGGCGCCCAGCCCCTTGGCCAAGGTGATGGCATCGGGTAGCACCGGGGCGCTAGCCAGGTAGCTTCCGGTGCGTCCCATACCGGTTTGCACCTCGTCGAAAATCAGTAGTGCTCCGGCTTCGTGGGTGATGGCGCGGGCCGCACGCAGGTACTCCGTGCTCAGCTCATGCACCCCGGCCTCACCCTGAATCGGTTCGATAAAGACCGCCTGGGTGTGCTCATCGACGGCCTCGCGCAGGGCCTCGACATCACCGGCCGGCACCCACTGCACCTCACCGGGCAGCGGTTCGAAGGGCTCGCGGTAGGCCTTCTTCCAGGTCAGCGACAGGGCCCCTAGGGACCTGCCGTGGAAGGCGTTCTCTAGGGCGATCACCTTGGTGCGCGGGCTCTCGGCACTACCGCTGTTGCGCCGGGCGAGCTTCAGCGCCGCCTCATTGGCCTCGGTGCCGGAGTTGGTGAAGAACACCTTCGAACCGCCCGGGGCGCTAGCGATCTTCAGCAGCGACTCGGCCAGGGCGATCTGCCCGGGCGAGGTGAAGAAGTTCGACACATGTCCCAAGGTGGCCAGCTGCGAAGAGATCACGCTGGTATGCAGCGGGTGGCCGTGGCCCAGGGTGTTGACCGCGATCCCGCCGAGCAGATCCAGGTACTGTTTGCCATCCGCGTCCCACACGTGGGCGCCGGAACCGCGCACGAGCACCCGCTGCGGGGTACCGAACACTCCCAGCAGGCTACCGGTGTAGCGTTCGGTCAGCGCGGTGGACGGCAGTGCCCCGAGCGCGGCGAGCGCATCGGAAGGCTGTGGTGCTGGCTGGTTCATTGGTTCTCCCCCTCGGGCCGCACCTGGGTGCCCACACCGGCGGTGGTGAACACCTCGAGCAGCATCGAATGTGGTTGGCGTCCGTCGACGATGTGGGCGCGCGGCACCCCGGCATCCACGGCCTTCAGGCAGGCGCCCATCTTCGGGATCATGCCAGATTCCAGCGACGGTAGCAGCGCGCGCAGCTCCTCGTTGCTCAGCGAGGTGATCAGCGAGGACTTATCCGGCCACGCGGCGTAGAGACCCTCGACGTCGGTGAGGATGACGAGTTTGGAGGCGCCCAGGGCCACGGCCAGTTCGGCCGCGGCGGTGTCGGCGTTGACGTTCAGCACCGCGCCGGTGGGTTCGCCGCGTTCGTCGAACTCCGGGGCGACGGTGGAGATCACCGGGATCATTCCGGCCGCCACGAGCGAATCGACCTGATCGGTGCGTACCCGCGTGACCTCGCCGACCAGTCCCAGGTCCACCGGCAATCCGTCGACGATGGTTCCGGTGCGGACTGCCTGCAACGTGGCCCCGTCCTCCCCGGAGAGGCCCACCGCGTAGGGGCCGTGCGAGTTGATCAGCCCGATCAGGTCGCGTTGCACCTGACCGGTGAGCACCATGCGCACCACATCCATGGCCTCGGGGGTGGTTACCCGCAGGCCGCCACGGAACTCGGATTCGATGCCCAGGGTCTGCAGCATCTTATTGATCTGCGGTCCCCCGCCGTGCACGACGACCGGTTTGATTCCGGCGTGGCGCAGGAAGACGATGTCTTCGGCGAAGGCGCGACGCAGATCGTCGTTCACCATGGCATTGCCGCCGTATTTGATCACCATGGTGGTTCCGGTGAAGCGTTGGATCCAGGGCAGCGCCTCGATTAGTGCCTCGGCCTTGCGTTGGGCCAGTGCGGTGTCGGTGGGGTTTCTCTCGCTCATCGTCTCTGCCTGTTCTGCTCTGGCCGACCTAACTGGAGTAGGCGGAATTTTCATGCACGTAATCGTGGGTCAGGTCGTTGGTGAGGATGCTTGCCTCGGCCGACCCGGCGTTCAGGTCGATGTCGATGGCGACCTCGCGGCCACTGAACTGGACCAGCGAGCGGTCCTCGCCGACCCCGCCGTTGCGGCAAACCTGCACCCCGTTGATGGACACGTTCAGCTGCTCGGGTTCGAAGGCTGCGGCGGTGGTGCCCACCTCGGACAGCACGCGGCCCCAGTTCGGGTCGCGTCCGAAGATGGCGGTTTTCACCAGGTTGGAGCGGGAGACCGCACGGGAGACCTCAAGTGCGTCGGCCTCGCTGGCCGCGTTGAAGGTGCGCACCGTGATGGTGTGTTGCGCGCCCTCGGCGTCGTCGATCAGCCCCTTGGCCAGCTCCTGGCACAGCCCGGTCAGTTCCGCGGTGAACTCCTGAAGATCCGGGCGCACGCCGCTGGCCCCGGAGGCCAGCAGCACCACGGTGTCGTTGGTGGACATGCATCCATCGGAGTCGGCGCGGTCAAAGCTCAACGCGGTGGCGGCGCGTAGGGCACCGTCCAGTTCCGCGGCGTCTAGTTCCGCGTCGGTGGTGAGCACCACGAGCATGGTGGCTAGCGCCGGGGCCAGCATGCCCGCGCCCTTGGCGATCCCGCCGATGGCGTAGCCGGATCCGTGACGTGCCCCGTGCTTCGGGACGGTGTCGGTGGTCATGATGCCGGTGGCGGCAGCCATACCCGCCTCGGGGGTTGCGGCCAGCGCCTCCACGGCGGCGCTCACCCCGGGCAGCAGCTTGTCCATGGGGAGCTGCTCGCCGATCAGGCCGGTGGAGCAGACCAGCACGTCGCCGGCCGAAACGCCCAGCGCTTCGGCGGCATGTTCGGCGGTGCGGTGGGTGTTGGCGAAACCTTCCGGGCCGGTGCATGCGTTGGCTCCACCGGAGTTGAGCACCACCGCATCGGCGCGCCCGTCGGCGATCACCTGACGCGACCAGTGCACCGGGGCGGCGGCCACGCGGTTCGAGGTGAACACCGCGGCGGCGGCGAACTGTGGGCCCTGGTTACGCACCACCACCACATCGTTGGCACCGGTGGACTTCAGTCCCGCGGCAACACCAGCGGCACTGAATCCGGCCGGAGTGGTGATGCCTTCGGGGGCGGGGGAATTCTCGGTCGGCTGGCTCACGGGGCCACTCCTTGCTGGCTCAGGCCTAGGGTTTCGGGCAACCCGAGGGCGATATTCATCGATTGCACGGCGGCACCGGCGGTGCCCTTGGTCAGGTTGTCCAGTGCCGCGCTGACGATCACGCGTCCGGCGTGTTCATCCAGCGCCAACTGCAACTGCACATGGTTGCTGCCCAGCACCGCGCCGGTCGTGGGCCACTGGCCCTCGGGAAGCAAATGAATGAAGGGTTCCTCGGCGTAGGCGGCGGCCCACGCCTCGCGTAGCTGCGAGGCGCTGACCCCGGGGCGCACCCGGGCGGTCGCGGTGGTGAGGATGCCGCGCGGCATGGGGGCCAGCGTCGGGGTGAAGGAGACGGTCACTGCCTCGCCGGCGGCCTTGGAGAAGCCCTGTTCCATTTCGGGGATGTGCCGGTGCACGCCGCCTACGCCGTAGGGGCTCATCGAACCCATCACCTCGGCGCCAAGCAAGTGAGCCTTGGCCGCCTTACCGGCGCCGGAGGTGCCGGAGGCCGAGACGATCACAACATCTTCGGGGGCCAGCAGGCCCGCGGCAAAGCCGGGCACCAACGCGAGCTGGGCTCCCGTGGGATAGCAGCCGGGAACCGCCACACGGGTGGTGCCGCGCAGCGCCTGGCGTCCGCCGGGCAATTCGGGCAGGCCATAGGGCCAGTGCCCGGCGTGCGCGCTGCCGTAGAACTTTTCCCACGCGGCCGCGGACTCTAGCCGATGATCGGCGCCCGCGTCGATAATCAGGGTTTCGGCAGGCAGTTCGGCGGCCAGCTGAGCGCTGGCTCCGTGCGGCAACGCCAGGAAGACGACATCGTGCCCGGCCAGATTCTCCGCCGTGGTTTCGACCAGTTCGCGGTCGGCCAGTGAATGCAGGTGCGGGGCCACGGCCCCGAGTCGCTGCCCGGCCTGCGAATGCGCGGTGATGGTGCCGATGCTGACCTCTGGGTGGTTGGCCAACAGGCGCAACACCTCTGAACCGGCGTATCCACTGGCGCCGGAGACTGCTACTGAAATCGTCATGACCTCACTCTACCGCTGCATATTCATGAAACCTAATAAATATTCACTATGACACGGCGGTGCCTTGCGCACCACGGATGCGGGCCCCCGAAGAGTAACGTTGTAGCGGTGACGGGCCACCGGCTTCGAGTCGGAAGCCTGCCCGGCAGCCTCGAGATGGATTCAGGAGTGAGCATGCAGCAAAACGCCATTGTCGTCAGCGTCCCCGGCGGAGCAGAGGTGCTGAAGGTAACCCGCAAGCAGGCGCCGACCCCGGGGCCCGGCGAGATTCTCGTCAAGGTCGCGGCTATCGGGGTTAATTTCATCGAAACCTACCAGCGCTCCGGCGTCTACCCGGTGGACTACCCCTTCACCCCAGGATCGGAAATCTCCGGCACCGTCGCCGCCCTCGGCGAAGGCGTGCAGGGACTCAGCATCGGCGAGGCCGTGGCCACCTCGCGAGCTGTGGCCGGTTATGCCGAATATGCAGTGGTCAAGGCCGAACATGTTGGCAAGGTCCCGCAAGGCATGGACTTGCAGTTGGCCGCCGCCCTACCGCTGCAGGGAATGACCGCACACTACCTGGTGCACTCGAGCTACTTGGTGCGTCAGGACGACGTGATACTGAGCTATGCCGGGGCCGGCGGCGTGGGACTGCTTCTCACCCAGATGCTCAAACTCAAGGGCGCCACGGTAATCACCACCGCCTCCACGCAAGAGAAGAAGGACCTGGCCAAGGCCGCCGGAGCCGACTACGTGGTGGATTACGATCAGGTCGCCGACACCGTCGCCGAAGTCACCGACGGGCGCGGAGTGCATGCCGTGTATGACGGCATCGGCAAGGACACCTTCGAAACCTCCCTAGCGGCACTGCGCACCCGCGGCACCCTGGTGCTCTTCGGCGGAGCTAGCGGTCAGGTACCGCCCTTCGACCTGCAACGCCTAAACACCGGCGGCTCGCTGAAGGTCACCCGCCCCTCGCTGAACCACTTCATTGAGGACCCGCACGAGCACGCGTGGCGTTTCGGCGATATTTTCGGCTGGGCGGCCAGCGGCACCCTCGACGTACGCATCGGGGCCAGCTTTGATCTGGCCGAGGTCGGCGCCGCACATACAGCTCTGGAATCCCGGGCCACCACCGGCAAGGTACTATTACTCCCCTAATACTGCTAATACTGCTGACGGTCTACCCGCTGGCCGTCGCGGGACGCCACCCTAGCTGGCTGCTGGCCGGATCAATCCAACGCGGTTATCCGGCCACGCAGTCCGATGTGTTCCAGACAGGGGGAGAATGCCCGGTCGGCGAGCTATCGGAGACCTATTTAGCAGACTCGATCACGCGGGCATTGAAGTACCGTGGGGACCCTCCCCGCATCCTGCGACGCTCCCCTGAGTTAACGTCAATGCGCAGTGCTCTTGTGTAGTCTCTTACTCATATTTTGTAAATTTGAGGCAGAGATGAGTCATGGAATCAAGGCTTTCACTACTGGTCGGCACGAAGGCCGTGTATACGGCGCTGGCGTGCGCCCTACCATTGTTCCTCGTCGCATGCACGGCCACCCCAGCCGATCCGTCAGTTAACAGTTCGACCAGCAACGGAACACCGGGAAGCTCTGATGGCTTTTCTGAGGCCCAAGCAGTATACGAAGCCTTTGACCCCGCCCGACTCACCGAATTCACCGAGAAACGCAACGAAGAATCTTCTGCCGCGAATTTGGTCTTCGTTGCCCAAGGTTTGCTCGGGCCTGATAGAGCATTGAGCATCCCGAAGACTCAGGGAGCGGACGGAAAATCGCTGCTTGTCTCGTACATATGCCGCTCGTCAGGTGAACCGGGGACCACCTGGGGCGTTGACTTCAGCATCGATTCTGAACCCTTGCGCTCAGGCATCCAGTCGGAAGCTTGCACAGAAAACTCAGTTGAAATGTTCACCACCAGAGCATTGAGCCCGACCGAATGGCCGGACACCCTAGGGTCGCTGGGCCACGTTGAGCTCGCCGTGTCCGTTTTCGAGGTTGAAGGAGACTAAGGAAGTCTGGGCAAAAGAGTCCCGCTAGAAGAACCCTTGCGTTGTCCATGCATCCGCCGCTCGCCATTCCAGCCGGGTTCAACTACAACCGATGCGCTCAACAGTGTTATGCGAAGCGTCGCGCACCATGGCTGATCGACATATGGGGCCAAGCGTGAGAAAAGCGCAACGAAGCCCCGTAGGCTAGGTGACATGTCCCAGAGCGAACTGACCCTGCGCGAGATTACGCCTTCGGATGCTGACTTCATTTACTCGCTAGCCTCCGATGCTCGGGTGACCGCCTTCGTGGGCGACGGGCAACCGTGGAGCGAAGAATTCACGATGAAGCGCCTGAACCAGGCGGTTCAGGATGAGCACATCTGTTGGCTACTGGCCCTCGTCAATCGGATCCCTGTTGGGCTTTTCGTCGCAAGTGACACCGGTAGCGGAGTGGAAGTCGGCTATTGGGTCCGCCCCGAGAACTGGGGGCAAGGAGTGGCCGGACGCATGCTGGATGCCGGGCTGCCGCTCGTCGCAGACCGCTTCCCCGATACGGACTTGCTGGCGCGGGTGCACGAACAGAACACCGCCTCACTGAAGCTACTCGAACGTCGCGGGTTTCGGCGTGGGCACACCGATGATCAACGCATCATGACCCTGCACCGAGCGGCGCAACCTCGCGCATAGCCGCCACAACATTCCACACACCGCCCCTCCGACGGCAAGATCTGCGGCGGCAAGCAACAAGAATCCCGGGCCACCAACCGACACCACGAACAACAGGTGCCCGATGGTGGCCACTGGAAGAGTGGTGGCTAGGACCGCGCAAGTCAAGGCCAGTCGCGCCCAGAGTCGATCAGCGGGGACCACGACCCGGCCCTGCAACCGCTTCCTAGCTAGTACGCCTAGGGCCAAAATCATGACCTGCAACGCGGCCAGCGCGATCACCCCTGCAACGCTGTACGGCACGGCGAGATGCTCGACCTCCCACAACCCCGCGGACATCTGCCGCGCCAAGCCCGGAAGCAGTACTTCCATGGCGCCCAGTAGGATCCACAGCGAAGCAATCAACGGCCACATCAGGGCATGAAGAAACTTTCTCATACATCGATTATCAGCATGAACCTATCGTTAATCAATAGATTTCACCGTTCATCCACGATGGCCGACGAGATAATGCCTCCTAGAACCGCGACGATCCGCCCGATCCCGAGAAGCTGCCTCCCCCGGAGTAGCCATGGGAAATACCCCCGCTGGAGGAACTGGCCGACTGCCGCGAGCTCTCCACCGCACTGACTCCGGAACTGTACCCAACGTTGTAAGCCTGAACCCGCCAGAACAGATCGGCCGGTGAAATGACATCAAGAATGGATCCGCCGCCACGCGTTCGTGACCGGTTATTTGCACTGCGTGCCTCACGTAGCTTGTCGCGCATTTGCTCGCGCTCGGATTCCGTTTCGGCATAGCTTTCGATCTGCACCTTGGCGTATTCGTCGAGCCGCGCAGTCAGTCGCTCACGCAACTCCCGCAGCCGGTCCAACGCCGTGTCCACGTCGATACGCTCGGCTTTCAGTTCGGTGCCGGTCCGTGCAACGACCGCACGCGCTTCTTCACCAAAGGATTGCAGGGCCGCGAACGCGCTTTGCAATTTCTCTTCCCCCTCGGAAGACAGGTTGCCGAGTTCGTCAAGATCCTCCAGGATCGGCGCCGTTTGGGCACGCCACGCGTCTTCCCAAGTAGCCGAGCGGGTATACAGTGCCGCGGCGGCGGTGATCGCATCATCCGTGGCATCCAATTCTTCAGCTGTCTCGCGGAACTTCTTGGCGCGCTGCACCGCGGCGCTAGAAGATCGAGCCTTCTTATCCATGGCTTGCAGGTCTTGCTGCTCATCGAAACTCGTGCGGTACTTCTCGGTGAAGTCGGCGAAACGACGCTCCAAATCGGCTGCATGCCGCGAGCCAGTAGGCAACGTCCGGGCCGATAATTCGGTGACTTCCAAATCCATCGTGACGCGCGTTAGGTGCTCACTGCCAGCCGACAGTTCGGCGGCGAAGCTCTGCCGTCGGTGTGCCCGCACCAGGAGCACCGCCCCGGCGGTCACGCCCGCGCCACCGCCAAGTACACCGGTGGTGATCCACAACGCCGGGGATTTATACCACGGGCGGTTCATCACCGCCGCCCCCTTGTCGGCGACCGCAATCACCCCGTCGGTCCACCACGCCTGATTGAAATCCTCGTAGCCCGCCTCGTGAATCGACTGCATTTGGCCATCGCCAACCTTACGGTCCTCACCGAAGTACGTGCCAATCTGCCCATCACCGGGGCCTTCGACCGAGAGGGTAATAATGAAATACCCATCGGCCCAGTAATCGCCGTAGTCCTCCGGGTCGGCCGAAATCCACTCCGGGTGCGCACTCTTGGCGTAGGAAAGCGTTTCGGTGTTGATGTCGTCGGAATACTCCCCTTCACGGGTATAGATGGCGACCTTGGTCGGTTCATAGAAGCTGATTTCGGCGAGCGCGTCGCGCAGCTTCTCGTCGTTGAGTACCAGGGCCTCATCATCGATGGAGACCGAAACGAGGTTATTGGCGCCCGACTGCGCCGAGGTGCCTTGAGCCGAGGCGGAAGGTATCACCGCCAAGGAGCTGAACACCAGGAGCGCAGCGGCCGAGCCAAGCCGGGCGATCTTTGACAGACGGTTCATCGGGGCCCCTTCTGCGTGCCGAAGCACGTCGAATAAATCCGGACGTTAGCTTAGTTGTCATCCTAGCCGCTGGCAGCCGGGCTATGCTGAGTCAATGATTGACTTTTCGAATGCGTCTTTGCTGAAGCTCGGTCCGACTAACCCAGCCGATCTAGCCGAAGAGGTCGCGTCCCTGCTCGTGCCCGGCGAGGAAGTACTGGCCGCTTTCAAGGGCGTGCGCGACTCGGTGGCGTTCACCGACAAGCGCATTATCGCCATTAATGTGCAGGGCTTGACCGGCAAGAAACGCGACTACACCTCGCTGCCGTACTCCAAGATCCAGTCCTTTAGTGTCGAAACCGCCGGAACCTTCGACCTGGATTCGGAGCTCGACCTGTGGTTTAGCGGGCTGGGAATGGTGCGCTTCGAGTTCAAGGGAAAGGTGGACGTTCGTGCCTTGGCACAGCTGATCGCCACGAAGGTTCTCTAGCACCGTTAGCTGCACAACATCGATACACCGCCCTGTGCGGCTCACGGTATTATTGGGAGAATGACTAGCATTGACGATTCCGGTATCGACGTCCTTCCAGAGCCAGAGCGCGAGGTGCTCACCTGGGACACCTTCGGCGAAGCATCCCGTGAACTTGCGCAGACCGTTGTTGACAGTGGCTTCGAACCCGACGTCGTGGTGGCCATCGCCCGTGGTGGATTGCTGCTGGCCGGTTCCATCTCCTACGCACTGGGCGTCAAGGCCTGCGGTGCCTTGAACGTCGAGTTCTACACCGGCATCGGCACCGTGTTGCCCGAGCCGGTGGTCTTGCCTCCGATGCTCGACGAGGGACACCTGCGCGATAAGAAGGTCCTTTTGGTCGACGACGTCTCCGACTCGGGTCGCACCCTCGCCAAGGTCGTTGACCTCATCGGCAACTGGGGCGCCGAAGTTAAGACCGTCTGCCTCTACACCAAGCCGCGGACCATCCTGGCCCCGGATTTCGAGTGGCGTCGGACCGACAAGTGGATCACCTTCCCGTGGTCGGCACTGCCGCCGGTGACCGCAGCCACCGAAGCCTAATCGTTTCTAGCCCCGCAGCAGATGGTGGCGGTGCCCGCGGGCACCGCCACCATCTCTCGTTAAATACCCTTACCCTGGGCCTCGGCACTTGCTTGGTGCCGCGCGCGCCGCTGCCACAGTAGCGCCAGCGAACCAATGGACAGCGCCGCGGCCAAGGGAATACCTGCGGAAAGAGCCATCGCCCCCTGTGGGCCGGTCAATTCAATCACCCAGCCAAGTAGCGGACCACCCAAGGCTTGGCCACCGATCGCGATGAGAATGTAAAGGGACATCACCCTCCCGCGAATATAGCGTTCGGAACTTTGTTGCAAGGTGGTGTTCGCTGCCGTCCACATCAGGATGCTGCAGGCGGCGGCCGCGGCGATCAGCGACACGAAGATCCATTGGTTTCCCACGAAGGCGGCGATCAGTTTGAAGATCATGAATCCCACGGTCGCCAAGTAGACGCTGCGTAGCCGAACCACACTACGGCGTAGCGCAAGCAGGGCCCCGATCAGGGCACCGGCTCCAAGGGCCGAGGTATAAAGCCCGTATCCCACACCGCCGGCCCCCGCCGCCTCGGCCATGCTGGTCAGCAGCACCGGCCAGTTCAGCCCGATCAACGATACGAAGCACAGCAGCAACAGCGTCCAAAAGATCGGCGGGCGCTGCACACAGTATCGCAGTGCCTCGGCAATCTGCCCCTTTGCCTTGGGCGCCGCGTGCCGCGCCTCCGCACGGGCGGCAATCTGCTTCAGCGCCAGCACATTGCCGGCACTGAGCAGGGCCGCCGTCCCGAAGGCCCATCCCGGACCGAGGGGAATCATCAGCCCGCCGACCGCCGGCCCCAGCATGCTGCCGGTCTGAAAGATCGTGGAATTCATGCTGATCGCGTTGGGCAAGCGTGCGGCATCCACCAGCTCGCCAACGAAAACCTGCTGGGCCGGACGTTCGACCACGGAGAGTACGCCCAGCACCGCCACAGCGATGAAGATGGTGGCGACCCCTAGCCCACCGGTCAAACCGAGTACCGCCATAAGCAGGGCCACCACCGCGGCCCCGGATTGGGTGAATAACAGCAGCCGTCCGGTGGCATAACGGTCGGCGATCACCCCACCCCACATGCCCAACAGGAGGGTGGGACCGAACTGGATCAGCACCAGGGCCCCGACCATCGCCGGGCTGCCGGTCAGTTCGAACACCAGCCAATCCTGCACAATGCGCTGAATCCACAAGGAAATCGTCGCCGCCAGTTGACCGGCGGCATAGATGCGAAAGGGCCGACTGTGCAGTGCGGCCAGGGCTCCGGTCTCCCGCGGGCGCGGTCCACGCTTCGGATGCACGCCCGCCCCGGGCCCTTGTCGTTTCATTCTACAATTACCTTCCACCTGTCATGTGCCGCCGCTATGCCGACCCACCGGTCAATGCTAATGCCCGTAGCGGCGCTCCCATGAGCGGCAGGCGAACTATGAAGCCGAGCCCGGTGCCTGATCCGAAATATCGGCCACGGTGACGTCGAAGAGGCGGATCACATCATCGGCCGCCACGTTCAACCCCACCCCGTGTTCACCGCCTCCAAGCGAAATGTGCCGCCCGACAATATGTGCATCGGCAATCACCGGAAGGACCGTACGGGTGCCGAAGGGAGTGATCGTGCCACGCTCATAGCCAGTAACTCGTTGGGCTTCGGCCGCATCCGGCATAGACAGTCGGTTGGTGCCCAACAAGGCCCGCAGTTTGGTCCAGGAGAAGCGGCGATCCCCCGGCACCAGAACCAACACGTAGTCCTCGGCGGCGCGACGCACCACGAGGGTTTTGAGTAGATCTGCGGCGCTGACGCCGCGAGCCTGCGCCGCTTCCTGCAAGCTGGCGACCGGCCCATGGCGCGCCACCGAATACTCGATGCCC
Source organism: Glutamicibacter endophyticus (assembly GCF_048457885.1). NCBI lineage: Bacteria > Bacillati > Actinomycetota > Actinomycetes > Micrococcales > Micrococcaceae > Glutamicibacter > Glutamicibacter endophyticus. Next base: position 1,168,945 of record NZ_CP174200.1, on the reverse strand, counting down.
GCGGCCTGCACCGCGGCGATTGCCGGATTCTGTGGGGTCTTAGCGTCCGTACCCACTGATGCTCCTCTCTGCGACGCGCGTTTAATTGTCGGCCGCTGCACCCTGTCGCGTTAATACCGCGCGCACGGGCGACCCATCGACCCCGCGTAGCTTTAGGGGAAACGCGCTGAAGCACCAGCCTGTTCCCGAGGCCCGATGCAACTGGGTAAGATTTTCGACGATCAGCCCACCGGCGCCGAGGAAAACCTCATGCACCGGCAGCTGTACCGGTTCGGACTGTTCGGAATCCGATGTCGGATCTGGGCTGAGCGTATCGACACCGAGCAGACGCACGCCGTGTTCGAGCAGAAACTCGGCGATCTCTACCGCGAGGCTCGGGTGGCGTAAATACTCGTCGGTGCCGAAGTGGCGAGAGTATCCGGTGTGAAAGAGGACGACGGTTCCGGGACGGAGCCCACTGAGCTGACTTCGCACCGTGGCAAGGCTGATTACCGACTGCGCGGGTGGCGTATCAAGGTGCACGATACGTGCCGGGCCGGTGCAGTGCTCCAGCGGGATCCGATCGATCGGCGACCCGTCGGCGATCAGATGTAACGGTGCATCCATATGCGTGCCGCTATGTGAGCCGAGGTGTAGCTCGGCAACCTCGAAGCCGTCGGTTTCCAGTTCCGCGGCCCGTCGCAGCGTCACCTGCGGGTCACCGGGGTAGACCTGCATGCCGGTGTGGATGGGATGGCTGAGGTCGATCAGCTCCTGGCTCACGGCGTTACCTGTACATGGTTCCGGGTCATAGAGCCCATCGTATAACGCTGGGCCTGCACGGCTTTGACGGCGTACGCTGTGGGCGATGAACCGCTGGATACACACAACGGGCCGGTAGTTCGTGCTGAACTACCGACCCGTTGCAGTTAGGTGCGCTTACGCGGTCTAGCGCTGGGTGGCCCCGAAGCGCTCCGCGGCCAGGGAGACCGCAGCGGCGCGCGCCTCGGAGGCCTCATCGGCGGTCAGCGTGCGGTCCGCGGCGCGGAAGCGCAGACCGAAGGCCAGCGACTTCTTCCCCTCGGGGATGCCGGTCCCGGTGTACACATCGAAGAGCGCGATGTCTTCGAGCAGCTCCCCGGCGCCTTCGCGCAGTGCGGCCAGCACGTCACCGGCCACAACTTCCTGATCCACGACCAAGGCAACGTCCTGGGTAGCCAGCGGCTGGGTGGACAGCGCCTGGGCCACAACCACGGCGGGTGCCGCAGCCATCAGGGCCTCGGCGTCCAGCTCCATGGCGCAGGTGCGGGCCGGCAAATCGGCGTCCTTGAGCAACTGCGGGTGCAGTTCACCGGCGTAACCGATCACGGTGCCGTTCACGCTCAGTGCCGCCACGCGGCCCGGGTGGAAGGCCTGGTGGCTGCCCTGGGCAACCTGCAGCGGGGCGCCGAGCACATCGGCCACGGTGCGTGCCGCGTCGATCGCGTCGGCCCAGTCCCAGGCGCGCGGGGTGAAGTCCACCCCGGCAGCAGCTTCATGTCCGGTGAACACGGCGGCCACATGCCATGGCTGGTGCGGTACCCCGTCGAAGAGGTTCGCGAGCACGTCCTCGCTGGGCTTAGCACCCAGCGGAGGCAGTACCGACGAACCCATCTGTTCCTTGGGCAGGAACACCAGGCCACCCTCGTAGAGGGCCAGGTCGCGGAAGCCGCGGCCGTTATTGCGACGTGCGGTTTCCAGCAGCTGCGGCAACAGGCTGGTGCGCAGGAAGCCGAACTCCTTGGAGATCGGGTTGGCCAGCGCCACCGAGGGCACCTCGGTGCCCGCGTTCGCGGTACCGAAGGTGTTGTTCTGCGCGGTGGACACGAAGGGGTAGCACAGCACCTCGGTCAAACCGGCGTCGGCCAGCGCCTGCAGCACGCGGCGGCGTTGCGACTGGCTTCGGGTCAGCCCGCGGCCGGGAGGGGCCACCGGCAGGGTCGCCGGAATCTGGTCGTAACCCACGATACGAGCGACCTCTTCGACAAGGTCTTCCTTAATCGCCAGATCCGGACGCCAGCTTGGCACCTGCACGGCGAAGCCCTCGGCGGTGCGCGTCACGCTGGCACCGATACCGGTCAACGCCTCGGTGATCTGCGCGTCGCTGTAGTCCACGCCAATCAGACGCTGGGCGAAGCCCTCGGGCAGCAGTACCTGTGCCGCTGGGGCCAAATCCTGCACATCGGTGATGTTGCGGGTTTCGGTGCCACCGGCCAGCTCGACGAGCAAGTCGACGGCGCGCTGTGCGGCGACGGCGGTCACCTGCGGGTCGACGCCACGTTCGAAACGCTTCGACGCTTCGGAAGGCAGCTTGTGGCGACGGCGCGAGCGGGCGATGGACACCGCATCGAAATGTGCCGCTTCGATCAGCACGCGGGTAGTGGTGTCCGAAACCTCGGTGGAGGCCCCGCCCATCACACCGGCGATACCGATAGGCCCGGAGTCATCGGTAATCAGCAGGTCCTCGAGAGACAGCTCGCGTTCCTTCTCGTCGAGGGTGACCAGCTTCTCCCCCGCCGTCGCGCGGCGCACGGTGATGCCGCCGCTGAGCTTATCGGCATCGTAGAAGTGCAGCGGCTGGCCGAGTTCAAGCATCACGTAGTTCGAGATGTCCACCGGCAACGAAATCGAGCGCATGCCGGCCAGCTGCAGCCGCGAAGCCATCCAGCGCGGAGTCGGCGCGGTGGCGTCGATGCCGGTCACCTCGCGGGTGACAAAACGGTCGCAACCGGGCACGCCATAGATCGGCGCCTCGTCGGCCAGGGTAATGTCCAAGCCCAGGGCCTGCGCCTCGGCGACGGTGACCTTCGAGGCCGGATCGACGAACTCGGTGCCGGTGGCCAGCGCGTATTCGCGAGCCACCCCACGGATCGAGAAGCAGTAGCCGCGATCCGGGGTGACGTTGATTTCCGCGGCCTGGTCGTTCAGTCCGAACAGTTCCATCACGTCGGTGCCCAGTTCCGGGTCGAGGCCCAGCGTGGAGAGCACCATGATGCCGTCGTGGTCCTCGCCAATACCCAGCTCACGGCTCGAGGCGATCATGCCGGCCGATACGTGACCATAGGTTTTGCGGGGGCTGATCTTGAAGTTACCGGGCAGCACCGCGCCGGGCAGGGTCACCACGACCTTATCGCCCTCGACGAAGTTGTGCGCACCGCACACGATCCCCTGCACACCGCTGGGGTCGATCCCCTTGCCGGTCAGGGTTTGCTCGGCACCCTCGGGCACCACGCGCACCTGGCACCAGTTAATGGTTTTGCCGTTGGAGGCTTCCTCCTTGACGAGCGAGAGCACCTGACCGACGACGATCGGGCCGGAGAGCTCGTCGGAGGGACGGTGCACGTCCTCTTCTTCGAGACCAACCTTGACCAGGTCGGCCATGACGTCTTCGGCCGTGGCATCGGCCGGTACCTGCGCGTACTCGCGCAGCCAAGACAGTGGAATACGCATTGCTTAGATCTCCATCCCGAAGTGCTGGCTGAAACGGATGTCGCCCTCGATCATGTCGTGCATGTCCGGGACATCGTTACGGAACATGAGCGTGCGCTCAATGCCCATGCCGAAGGCAAAGCCGGAGTAAACCTCCGGGTCGATGCCCGCGGCGCGCAGCACATTCGGGTTGACCATGCCACAGCCACCCCATTCGATCCAGCGTGCCCCGCCCTTGAAGGTCGGGTGCCACAAATCCAGCTCCGCGCTGGGTTCGGTGAACGGGAAGTAGGCCGGACGCAGACGAATTTTCGCTTCCTCGCCGAACATTTGCCGGGCGAAGTGCTCCAGCGTACCGCGCAGGTCGGCCATGGTCAGGTTCTTGTCCACGGCCAGGCCCTCGAACTGATGGAAGACCGGGGTATGGGTGGCGTCCAGTTCATCGGTGCGGAAGGTGCGTCCCGGGCAGAGCACATAGACGGGCACCTCGCGCTCGAGCATCGAACGGACCTGTACCGGGGAGGTGTGCGTGCGCAGCACCAGGTGCGCGTCGGCAGGCTCGATGAAGAAGGTGTCCTGCATTTCGCGGGCCGGGTGATCCGGCTTGAAGTTCAACGCGTCGAAGTTGAACCACTCGGATTCCACCTCGGGCCCCTCGGCAATTTCCCACCCCATGCCGACGAAGATGTCCGAGACTCGGTCCTGCAGCACCGACAGCGGGTGCCGGGCACCGGCACGACGACGGCGTGGTGCAGCGGTGACGTCGACGGTCTCCTCGACGAGGATGCGGGCGGCCTCTTCCTCTTCCAGCACGACGGTGCGGGCGGCAAGAGCCTTGTTGACCCGGCCGCGGGCGGCACCCACGAGCTTGCCGGCCACGGCCTTCTCGGACTTGTCCAGCGAGCCGATCTGGCGGTTGGCCAACGAGAGTGGGGACTTCTCGCCGGTGTGCGCCAGCCGGGCCTCCTTCAGCTGGGCTAGGTCGGAGGCGCTTTCGATGGCCGCTAGGGCTGCCTCGACGGCGGCGGTTACGGCCGCTTCATCGGTGGGATGGGGCACGGGAGGCTGCAACGTGTGTTCCTCCTGGATTGTCTGATCAGACATGGGATCGATCGATCCTTCTCTTCTCTCGCGGGATTCTTAAGTCCCATTCTATTAGCTAAGGCCCGCCATCGTTTGAACGATGACGGGCCCCAAAGCTGTGCTGATGTGCTCACGGCTGCCGCAGCAGCTTAGTGCGTGTGCTCCTTGACACCTTTGGGCGCGAAGGCCAGGGCAAAGATAAAGGTCAGAACCAGCAGGGCCCCGCCAAAGACCACCGAGTAAAACAGCGCGTGTGAGGCGGTGCCGGTGACCTGATACTCGGCCGTGGGCTGCAGCAGGTCGAAGGTCACGGTGTTATGTTCCTGCACACCGGTGGCGGAGTGGCTCACCACGTGCCCGGAGTAGGTAACCGACAGGTGACCGGAGCTGAGCACGCCGCCACCAAGAGCGTCGGCAATACCCGGCATCGAGAACTTGATGTCCTCGCCCTCACTGACCAACTGGGCATCGACGCCGAGCAGGTTCGACAGGGCGTCCTGCAACTGCACCAGGTTCAGCGTGCCGATGGTGCTGAATTCCAGACCAACCTCATCTGCGGTGTCGACCTTGGCGATGCTCCACTCATCGTCTTCGACGGTGAGGATCTGCGAGAGCGGCACGCCGCTGGGGGTCGTGAGCTCGTCGAAGCTGGCCCCGTCGACCAACGACTTGTCGGCGGTCACCTTGACCTGTGCGCTGGCCGAGTCTGCATTCTTGATGTTGATCTGCGCATCTACATTTGCGCAGCCGACCATCGTTAGCGCTGCAAGCACGGCAAGCATAATGGTGCCGAGAATTTTCTTCACGGAGTAGTCTCCCAAACAACGTTCTTATGAGGCGGCCGAAGCCATTGCGAGGTGCCCTGCCCGCGGGCACCGTTATATCTTACGCGCTGGTAACTCGCCTTTCACCTCACATTTCGGTGAGCGAGATTATCCTGCACGGGGTATTTAGTCAGGCAGACGGCCTGCGACGCGTTCCAGGAGGGCTGCCACGATCGGCGCATCGGCTGGGATCCACGGTACCTGCTCCGCCAGATCCGCGTCGAGCGGCAACCAACGCAGCTCATCGTGTCCTTCGATAGGTTCCGGGACTCCGTCGTTGACTACGGCAAACCACACGCGCATCGCGGCGGTTTCATGCAGTGGCCAGCCCATGGCGGTCGGCCCGACCAGCTCCTCGCCAAGGCTTACGCTCACCCCCAGTTCTTCGCGCACTTCACGGTGGACCGCCTGGACAAGCTCCTCCCCCGGCTCAACTTTTCCGCCGGGAAATTCCCACTGTCCGGCCAGATGCTCCGGGTAGGTGCGGCGTGCGGCCAAAAGGCGGGTCGGAGCGGTCAGCGAATCAAGTATGGCGACAGCTACGATCTGTTTCACGCTCCAGCTCCCATCCGGTTCTGGGCGCGAGCCGAAGCGTACAGGCACACCGTGGCCGCGGTGCCCACGTTCAGCGACTCGGCGGCACCATAGAGCGGAACGGCGACACCATAGTCACTGGCGTGCTTTTCCTCATCGCTTAGCCCCTGCCCCTCATTGCCGAAGAGCCACGCGCTGGGCTGTTCAAGAGCCGGTTCGTCCTGCGTTGCACCGGCGCCGGAGTCATGCCTTCGCAGCACGCTGGCATCCTGTAGTGCATCCAGGTCATGGGCTCCGTAGCCGTCGGCGGCCAGCAGTTGCACCCCGTTCGCACGAGCCAACTGGGCAAGCTCGGCAAAGTCCACCGCGCTGAGCACCGGCAAATGGAACAGCGAGCCGACGGTGGATCGCACCGCCTTGGGGTTGTAAATATCGACGCTTCCCTTGGAGAGCACCACAGCGTCGGCCCCAGCGGCGTCGGCCGCCCGAAGAATCGTTCCGGCGTTGCCAGGGTCCTGCACTTGGCAGAGAACGGCGATGAGCTTTGGCTGCTGCGCAAAGATCTCCTCGAGCGTGGGCTCGGTGATTCTGGCAACCGCGATGATGCCCTGCGGGGTCATGGTGTCGGCCATGGCCAGCAGAACTTGCCCGGTGACCGTACGGGTGAATACCCGTGTACCGGAAAGCATCTCTACGAACTCGGGGTTGGCCTCGAGGAATCCTTCGGCCGCATAGACCTGAGTGACCAATGAAGGATTGTGCTGGGAAGCCTTGAGGGCTTCGCGCACCGCCTGCGGACCCTCGACCAGAAAGTTGCCGGTGCTCTTGCGTCCCTGCCGGCTGGCGAGTCGTGCGACGGTCTTGACCCGGTCGGCTTTGGGGTTGCTCAGGAGCTCATCGGCGTAGCTGGTCATGATTCGAGGATACTAGCTGACATGCAAACAGGCGGTGTTCACGCGTTCGTGAACACCGCCTGTTAGCTGTGATCTGTCCTATACGGTCAGATCTACTTCATCTTCTGGCGAGCTTCGCCACCGGCAGGCTCGAAGCCTGCGGCCTTGGCGGACTCAACCGAGTTGAACCAGTACTCAGCAACAGTCTGCTCGTACCAGGTCGAGCCCGGTACGTGGTACTTGTTGGAGCCGGCGTTGCCCTTGATGATGAACCCTTCCGGGACATCGGCGCCGTCAACAGCCTTGTATGCACCGACGGCCTCGGCCTTTTCAGCCGGGGTCGACTCAGCAGCGACAGTAGCCTTGGCTTCAACCTTCTTGGTTGCTGCCTTTGGTGCGGCGGCTACTGCCTCAGGCGCTTTTGGGGCGTTGACATCAGCCGGCAAGGCACCCTTTGCAACCTGGACCAGCGCGGCGAAAGCGTTGGCGTCCGAGACGGCCAGTTCGGCCAGCATACGACGGTCAACCTCGACCTCAGCGGCCTTCAGGCCCTGGATCAGGCGGTTGTAGGTCATGCCGTTGGCGCGGGATGCAGCGTTGATGCGCTGGATCCACAGGCGGCGGAAGTCACCCTTGCGCTTGCGGCGGTCGTTGTAGCTGTATACGAACGAGTGGAGCAGCTGCTCCTTGGCCTTACGGTACAGGCGCGAGCGCTGACCGCGGTAACCCTTTGCGCGTTCCATTACGACGCGACGCTTCTTGTGGGCGTTGACTGCCCGCTTCACACGTGCCACGTGTGTACTCCTTCAAGTCGGTTTCCTTCGCCCGGTGGGGTGAAGGGAAAACTATGGTTGTTGGGGTTATGCTTCCCCGAATTGCAAAAGGGAGGCTTAGAGACCCAGCATCCGCTTGATGGTCTTCACATCGGCCTTGGCCACGATCTGGTCGGAAGCCAGGCGACGGGTCAGACGCGAGGACTTGTGCTCCAGGTAGTGGCGGCGGTTAGCCTGCTGGCGCTTGAGCTTGCCGCTACCGGTCAGCTTGAAGCGCTTCTTGGCGCCACTGTGAGTCTTGAACTTCGGCATAGCTGCCGTTCTCCTTACGTGCTCTCGGCGGTCGGTAAACCACCGAGGGATCATCCGAAGCGGCCCTCCCATGGGAGAGGATCGCTGTTGTTCTCTTATAGTTAGATCTTCGCGAAGAAGATCTCCCACCGTTGGACGGTGACAGGCTGCTGTGAACCCAACAGGCGTGGCTAGGCGTCGCCCTCGGCTGCTTCGCGGGCCTGCTCCAGCTTGGCTCGAGCCTCATCGTCCATGGCGGAAGCAACGGACTGACCTTCGGTCTCCTGCGGCGCTTCGGTGTTCACCTTGCTAGCACCGCGGCGGCTACGGCCACCGGACTTCGCCTGCTGCTCGCGACGAGCCTCAGCCTTATTCTTCAATGGGCCAACCACCATGACCATGTTGCGGCCATCGATACGCGGAGCGGACTCCACTGCACCGACTTCGGCGACATCGTCAGCAAACTTCTCGAGCAGGCGAATGCCCATCTCCGGACGCTGCTGTTCACGCCCACGGAACTGGATCATGGCCTTGACCTTGTCACCAGCGGCCAGGAAGCGTAGCGCGTGGCCAACCTTGGTCTCGTAGTCGTGGGTGTCGATCTTCAAACGGAAGCGAACTTCCTTCAGCACCGTATTGGTCTGGTTCTTACGAGCTTCACGAGCCTTGACCGCGGCTTCGTACTTGTACTTGCCGAAGTCCATCAGTTTGCACACCGGAGGCTTGGCGTTAGGCGCCACCTCGACCAAGTCCAGATCGGACTCATGAGCCAGTCGCAATGCGTCCTCGATGCGGACGATGCCGACCTGCTCACCGTTAGGGCCAACGAGACGTACCTCTGGTACGCGAATGCGCTCGTTAATGCGTGGATCGCTGATGTGTTACTCCTGATGTTCGAAAGTCCGTGTCCCGCAAATAAAGAAGGCCTCCATCTGCGAGTTCGCAGGTGAAGGCCATAACGACATCGGCGTGAGAACCCAAAGGATCTCTTAAGGGATGCATTGACATCCTGCCGAAAAACCCGGAAGCCTGAAGTCGGCGACAGCGGGTGGGAGATGGCCTCCACTTGCTGGGCTCAAAGCTGGTCCGTTGATCACATCCGGAGGATTCCGGACACTCTCAAGTACCTGCATCGAGTCGGTCTGTGACAAGCTTAGCAGTATGAGTACCGAAGACACCAACTCGCACGAGCACAACGTGGCCCAGGAGGTTCGCGACATCGCCGAGGTCGCGGCCGTTGAAATCATTACCACCGCCGCCGTGCACCTGATGAGCGCCGCCGCAGTTAAATGCGGTCTCGCCGAGGGCGACGACGCCAATGAGCTCAAGGATCTCGACGAGGCCCGTAAGCTCATCACTGCACTAGCAGGCCTAGTCACCGCCGGTGCACCGGAGATCGGTTCACAGCACGCCGCTCCACTGCGCGACGGTTTGCGCAGCCTCCAGCTAGCTTTCCGCGAAGCGTCCATCATTCCGGACGAGCCGGGGAAGGGTCCGGGCGAAAAGTTCACCGGCCCGGTGAACTAAGCGGCATTTAGGTACAAATTTAAGAGATTAAAGTCATGGGGTCCGGATGCGTCTACGCATGCGGGCCCTTTGTTCTTGCGGACATCAGATCGGGCTGTCGACGAGCTCGTCGTCTGATACGCAGACCTTAGCCAGATACAGCCAGACGAATCCGCCGCACACTACCGCGATTGCAGGAATGAGTCCTGCGATTCCTCCCAACGTTCGGGTGTAGAACACCAGGGCTGTATAGATCAGGATGCCGCCCCAATACAGGCTGCTCCCACGGGCTCTAAAGTTCCAATGCTCTCGGCGATACACCCAAATACCCGTCGCGGCCCCTAGCAGGCCAACGACCGCTATGGCCCACCAGATCAGGGGCACGCCCAGTTCACCAACCACCAGCAAGAAGCCCGCATAGATCACCGCAAGGAGAGCGAATCTCCACCCGCGGACTGGATCGATCAACATGCGGATATCACTTCCATCGGTTCGCCTACTAGTCGTCTATCGGCGCCGTCGTCGTCATGATCGCCGATCACGTCGAACCTATCAGCCGGTGACCGGCCGCGCCATTGTACTTAAGTAGGAGGGCTGGGCCGCCAAAGCGACCCAGCCGGTAAGTTATGGCGCCATAAGCAACCTAGTGGACTTGATTCAACGCCGAACGTCGACGCCCCCGAATGCGCCGCCTAATCTGCTGTGCGACAAGGGCCACGAGCACGACGAACACCGCGAGAATGCCGATGCCAGCGAAGGCCGGTCCGGACCCGTAGCCATCGACCATGGCACCGGTCAGCGGCGAACCCAAGGCGGTGCCGGTGGTCATCGCCGTGCCGTACCAACCCATCGCCTCACCGCGTCGCTTTTCGGCCACAAGGTCGGTAAGCCACTCGGAGGCTGCCGAAAGGGTCGGTGCACAGAGCAAGCCGGGGGCAATCGACAGCAGCGCCAGTGACCAGGTATCGGTGGCGAAGTACATCGGGATGGTCAGCACGCCCATGGCCAAAAGGAGGAACAGTGGGGAGATCTGCCGTTCAATCATGCCGTAGAACAACCCACCGACCAGCGAGGCAGCACACCAGAAGAAGAAGACGATCCCGAGATCTGCGGGAACACCGCGGTGTTCCAGATCGGCCACGATCCCCACTTCGGTTCCGGTCAGCAACGCCCCGGCCCCGCCGGCGGCAATAAAGACGGCCAGCACGGTGGCACTCATCCAGCTAAAGCGGCTCTTAAAGGCCCGTCCGCGCGCCTTGATCCGTGCCTTGGTGGACTTCGCACCGGCGAAAATCAGTTCGCCTTCCACTTCGTGCACACCGGCCGGAGCCGAGGCTAGCAGGCTCGCCTCGGCGCCGAGGCGTTCCTCGTGGGCACTGGCCGTAGTTTCACCTTCTGTGCTCTCGCTCCGGGTGGGCGGGTTGAGCCACATGAGACCGAGCCCGGCCAGCGAGGTGCTGATGCCGATCACGCTCAGGCCGATGGTCGTACTGATCTGGGTGGCGATCAGTCCGGCGGATGCTGGTCCGACGATGAATACCAGTTCGGTAGCCATCGCATCTAGGGCAAAGGCCGAACGGCGCGTTTCACCGGTGGTCATAATGCCCAAGGCGGTACGGACCACAGAGAAAACCGGCAGCGCGAACAGGCCGCCGATGAAGGCTAGGAGATAAACGAAGGGCAGCGACACATGTGGCACGGTGCACCACACTGCGGTTTCGACAATGACCGAGGGCAAGAGGGCTCTGCGTAAGCCCCAGGTATCTACCCGGCTACCACGCCACGGAGCACCGATCGCAATACCGATGGTCATCAGCGCGGTGGCGAGACCTGCGGTCGTCCAGTCTTGATCGAGGTTGAGCACCAGATGCAGCAACAGCAGCATGCTGAGCGCGGAATGAGGTAGGCGAGCGACCATTCCGATAACTAGTAGGGTCGCGATCTTAGGCTGGCTTAGGATCTGCCAGTACCGTTTCATGCCCACACTATCTTTGTCCTTTCTTAGTGTGCCGTGCTCATCAAACTCAGTTCCATCGAGTCCACTGCTTCGGCGAAGTGAACATCTTGAGCAAGTTCCGTATGGATCTGGCGGGCCGTAGCTTCGGCCAGTTCCTTCGGTGTTCCATGTCGGAAAACCAGTTGTACGTTCAGTTCGGGGCCAACTCCCCCGCCGCCGACAACCGCGCCATCACGGTCGCGGCTGGCCACACCTCGGCCTGGGCCCAGGCGTACCGAATCAATCGTCTGATGCTCGGCAACCACCTGGCCGATGACCTCCGCCAGGGATTCGTCGCGATAACTTGGCACCCAGGGCACCTGTTTCGCCAGCGTCCACACACCCGGACGGCGCAGCACGAACGTGAATTCACTACCGGGGTTCATCACCAAGAGCTGAGCTTCCTCGCTGACCGCGGAGAGCGCCGCCCGAGGTGCGTAAACTGCGACCGGACGCGCCTGCGGGTGCCATGCCTGCAGATCGTCCACCGTGGTAAAGATCGGCAGTGCCATACGTCCGTCGGGCGCCTTGATTTTCACCAGCGCCATATCGGCTTCCTTATCGGACGCGAATCCGTGTTCGGTCATCGCTTCCTCGCCGAGCTGAGCCACCACGGCAACAAATACGCGTGCGTTGGCCAGCGCCGCATGCACGCCCGCTTCATCACCGGTTCCGGCACGAAGCGCCTGTATTGCGGCCACCACGTCCGGGTTCGCGAGTCCGTCATCCTGATCGAAATTGTGCAGCGGGTTTCCCTCGCCGCTGAGGTCTCGACCTTCCCAGCTTTGTCCCGCAGAATCGCTCGGTTCACCGGCTCTGGCCAGGGCCGCCGCGATATGTCCGGGCAGGTGGCGCTGCGGGGTTTGCTCTGGGTTGTGACTGCTCATGGCTCCATGCTATCGGTCGGGGCAAGCGGCGAGGTTGTCCTTGCGGCTGAACTCATAGTGCGCTGCGCCACGCACGGTCCTAAGAACGGCTCAGGCCGACAGCGCACCTGTCATGCGCTGCCGGCCTGAGCCGAAATGCTGGGGAATTCCCCTCTGAGGCTAAGGTCGTCCGGCGACGTCGAGCGCCTGGGGCAAGGTGAACTGCCCCGAATAGAGGGCCTTACCCATAATCGCGCCTTCAACACCGGCAGGAACGAGTTCGCGTAGCACGCGCAGATCTTCCAGCGAGGAAATACCGCCGGAGGCGACGATAGGCTTATCGGTCTTGGCGCAGAGTTCACGCAACAGCTCGACGTTCGGTCCGCGCAGGGTGCCGTCCTTGGTCACGTCGGTGACTACGTACCGCGCGCATCCGGCATCCTCCAAACGCGCCAGCACCTCCCAGAGGTCTCCGCCTTCTTTGGTCCAGCCACGTCCGGCCAAGGTCGTGCCGCGCACGTCCATCCCCACGGCGATCTTGTCACCGAAGCGCTCGATGGCGCGGGCGGTCCATTCCGGGTTTTCCAACGCTGCGGTACCCAGATTGACGCGGGTAGCCCCAAAATCCAGGGCGCGCTCCAGCGAGGCATCGTCGCGGATGCCGCCGGATAGTTCGACGTTGATCTTCAGCTCTTCGGCAATACGCTGCACGATCTGGGTGTTATGCCCTCGGTCGAAAGCGGCATCCAAGTCCACCAGATGCAGCCACTGTGCCCCGTCGTTCTGCCAAGCTAATGCGGCCTCGAGTGGGTCGCCGTAGCCGGTTTCGGAGCCGGCTTCACCCTGCACCAGACGCACCGCCTGTCCCCCGGCGATGTCTACGGCGGGCAACAGCTCAAGAATGGGTAGCTCGCTCATTGCTTGTCTTCTCCTTGAAGTTCTTAGTACGTCAGGGCCCAGGCGGCGACAACTGCGGTCACGGCCAGCACCCAAAGGGCAATCTGCCAAGAAATATGTGCGCTCTGCTTACGTAGCGATAGCGCTCCACCGCCGAGGAATCCGGCGAGTCCGAGAAGTACTACGGACCACATATTAGAGGCTCGCCAACCAGTTGCGCAGTAGCTTCTGGCCGGCCTCTCCGGACTTCTCCGGGTGAAACTGCACAGCCGAGAGCGGGCCGTTTTCTACCGCGGCCACGAAATCGCTCCCGTGGTTTGACCAGGTCACCTTCGGCGGAGTCATCGCCGGCTGCGTTACGTCAAACGCCCAGTCCAGCACCGCATAGGAGTGAACGAAATAGAAACGCTCGTTTTCGATGCCCTTGAAAAGGTTGCTCCCTTCGGCAGCCTTCACGGTGTTCCAGCCCATGTGCGGGATGACATCGGCCTTCAGACGCTCGACCACGCCAGGCCATTCACCGAGGCCCTCGGTTTTCACCCCATGCTCGACGCCCCGTTCGAAGAACACCTGGTGTCCCACGCAGATGCCAAGTACCGGCTTACCGCCGGCAATGCGCCGACCGATCCAACGCCATGACCCGCTGGCCTTCAGTGCGTCCATCACGGCGGCAAAGGCTCCCACCCCGGGCACCACCACACCGTCGGCGTCCTGAATCGCCTTCGGGTCAGCGGTTAGTTCGACGTCGGCCCCGGCGGCCTCCAATGCACGGACCGCGGAGCGAACGTTGCCAGAACCGTACTCGAGTACGACGACCTTCTTTGCAGTCATGCTTACAGTGCACCCTTCGTCGACGGGATTTGGTCACCCATGCGGGCATCGGGTTCAGTTGCCTCGCGTAGCGCCCGGGCAAAGGCCTTGAACTGTGCCTCGACAATATGGTGCGGGTCGCGACCTGAAAGTACCTCGATATGCGCGCAAATCTGGGCGTGGAAGGTAATCGCTTCAAAGGCATGGCGCGTCATGGAACCAGTGAAGTGCCCGCCGATGAGGTGGTACTCCTGACCGGCCGGCTCGCCCCCGTGGACGAGGTAAGGGCGCCCGGAGACATCTACAACGGCACGTGCCAGCGCCTCGTCCAAGGGCGCATAGGCGGTACCGAAGCGACGGATACCGGCCTTGTTGTCTAAGGCCACGCGCAAAACTTCGCCGATGGTGATCGCAACGTCCTCGACGGTGTGGTGCACGTCGATATGCGTGTCCCCGGTCGCGCGGACTGTCAGGTCGATCAGCGAGTGCTTGGACAGCGCGGTGAGCATATGGTCATAGAACGGAACGCTGGTGGAGATCTCGCTGGTGCCGGTCCCATCGAGGTCCAGTTCCACAAACACGGAGGATTCACTAGTCACGCGTTCCATGCGTGCCCGACGTGCGCCAATCAGTTCGGCAGTCATTATTTCCTTTGCGGTAGTTCGTTCTCGCTAGTTCGCTGCGTCCAACAGCTCGGCCAGTCGGTCGAGGAAGGCCGTCGTCTCGGCTTCGGTACCGGCCGTCACGCGCAAAGTTCCGGGGATCCCGTTGTTTCGCACGATAATGCCTGCTTCCAGAAGTCCCTGCCAGATGGCCTCTGGATCGTCGAGCCCGCCGAAAAACACAAAATTCGAATCGCTCACCGATGGCTTGAGCCCAAGTTCTTTGAGTCGTTCCACGATCCGGTCACGCTGCACCTTGATGGCTTCGACTTCCGCCAAAAGTAGATCCACGTTCTTCAGCGCAGCAATGGCAGTAGCTTGGGTGACCGCGGAAAGGTGGTACGGCAGACGTACCAGACGGATGGCATCGGTGACCTCGGGCGCGGCCGCAAGATAGCCCAGTCGAGCACCAGCAAGGGCGAAAGCCTTCGACATGGTACGCGTTACGATCAGCCGTTGGCGATCGGCAAGCAGGGTCAGCGCCGAACGCGTTCCAGCCAAGGAGAACTCGGCATAGGCTTCGTCGACAACGACGATGGCGTTGGTTTCGGAGCACGCCTCATATACGGCCTCGATGACATCTAGCCCCAACGCCGTACCGGTTGGATTATTCGGCGAGCAAAGGATGACAATATTGGGTCGGTGCTCGCGCACCTGGGCTGCTGCCGATGCGGCGGTTAGTTCGAAATCTTCATCACGGGTCCCGGCGATGAAGGTGGTGTCGGTGCCACTGGCAAGCAGCGGATACATCGAATAGGTCGGAACGAAGCTCATTACGCTACGTCCTGGACCACCGAATGCTTGCAGAATCTGCTGAAGGATCTCGTTGGACCCATTGGCCGCCCAGATATTGTCGGCGGCTAACTCGTGACCCAGATAGTCGGCGAGACGTTCGCGGAGTTCGGTAAATTCCCGGTCTGGATATCGGTTCAGTGTGGTTGCCGCTGCCACTACCTCATCGCTAATGGCCCGAACTACTGCCTCGGGCAATGGATGGGTGTTCTCGTTGACGTTCAGCTGAATGGGCACGTCGATCTGTGGCGCGCCATAGGGAGAAAGCCCTCGGAGATTCTCGCGTAAGGGCAGCTGACTCAAAAGTTCACTGCGGTCATTCACGGTTTAATTCTAGTCGCGTAGTGACCTCCCGCTTCAATCGAGGTCGCTACTAGGTAATAAACCGCACTTCAACAGGCTAGTCGAGAACCGGGATCTGCAGGGTGTCGCCCGCCTGAATCGCGCCGTACTCGATGGAGTTGATCTCACTGATGTACTGCATAGCGGAGTAGATATCGTGCTCTCCGGCGTGTTCACGAGCCAGATCCCACAGCGTGTCTCCAGGAATCACGGTCACTTCAACGAACTCTTGCCCTTGCGGCGCGGCGGAACTGGCCTGTGCGGAATTGAAGAACATGGCCACGGAGAAAGCCGCGGCGACGGTCAGCGCAAATACGGGGATTCCTACCAGCACGGCCCAACCGCGACGATTGATCTTGATCTTCAAGGGAGCGGCCTTGGTGGTGGCGTCCAACGCAAGAGTACCCATGATGTTTTCTCCTCATGTGTGGCTACGAGTGATCCGAGTTCGAATTCGAACAACTAGTTCGAACATGTATTCGGAAGTAGTACATCTGTTCTAACACCGCTCGATCGACGTTGTCCAGACACCTTCGAACAAATCTTTGAAAGAGGAGTCATCTTCTACTAAGATTTCGAAGTAATCGAGCAATGGAAACATCACAGCATTCGGCCCCGACAGTTTGTCTTTCACCGGCGGGATCAGAAGGCTTAGGGAAGGCAGAAACTCATGTCAGCATCGCAACGCACTCCGCGATCCAACGCTCGATCCCTGACTATTCGTCAGAAGAAGATTCTCGAAACAATTCAGCGCGCTATCGGGAAGAATGGCTACCCGCCATCAATGCGTGAGATTGGCGACTCGGTCGGACTGGCAAGCCTCTCAAGCGTGACGCATCAGCTGGGGCAGTTGGAAAAGTTGGGCTACATCAGACGTGATCCGCGTCGTCCGCGAGCCATGGAGATCCTCCTTCCATTGCAGCTAAGCGAAGATGGATCGGCACCTGCACCGGCAGCCGAGGAACCCAGCCCGGCAGAAGAGTCCAAAGTCATCGAGCTCAGTACCTCGGCTGATACCACGATGGTTCCGCTAGTAGGGCGTATCGCCGCCGGTGGCCCGATCCTGGCCGAGCAGACCGTAGAAGACGTCTTCTCGCTCCCTCGGCAGTTGGTCGGTCATGGCGAACTCTTTATGTTGCGAGTCTCGGGCGATTCAATGGTTGATGCTGCCATCTGCGATGGCGACTGGGTTGTCGTGCGTCGGCAGCAGACCGCCGAAAACGGTGACATTGTGGCGGCGTTGCTCGACGAGGAAGCAACGGTCAAAACCTTCCGGCAGCGCGATGGGCATACGTGGCTGTTGCCGCAGAATTCCCGTTACGAGCCAATTCTGGGCGACAGTGCCGCCATTATGGGCCGCGTTGTTTCGGTGATGCGCTCGCTCTAGGCGTTCGGTATCGAGGTCGCCGGGCTCAACCGGCACGCGGCGTTGAAAATCATCCAGCGCTGCACGACCGCAGATAGTTCAATCTCCTGCCGTTCCACCAGCGTTTGCGCGGTGCTGCGCACCATCTGCGCCGCCTTATCGCGCACCTCGGAGGGAAGTCGCCGGTCACCTGCGGACAGTGCCAAGTAGCGGCACAGGATGCCGGTAAATAGTGCACCGTCGCCGGCCGCCGAGATCGGCAAGGAGCCGTGCTCGTCAGCCAATTCACGACGAATCGCGTGAATCAAGTCGGCCGCACGCGTCAGATCCTCGGGCATACCCAAGGCACACAGCGTGGCCAGAGTTGTGCCCTGGTTGTAGGTGTAAATAGCCGGTTCGAGATCTACGGCGTCATCCTTCAGACGCAGACCATCGAAGTAGAGGCCGCGAGCCGTGTCGAACAGATGCTCATTGAGCCACTGCATCAGCGCGCGGGCCGCCGTATAGCGTCCGGTACGAACAAACAAAAGCGCGGCCGGGCCGTTGGCCGGCGTATTTTTGAAGTCTCTTGAGCGATTCCAGTAAATTCCGCCACCCAAACGGTCATCTCCGGCCGCTGCTAGAACCCGACCCAGCTGATGGACCGCCAGGGAAGCCAACGGGGCCCGTTGCCCCGGAAGAGCTGCGGTGAGGCGTTCCAGACGACGCGCCGCCAACGCAAGCCACGCCATGTCGTCGTAGAAGGCATTCGGGAATTTGCCGAGATTACGCAAGAAGATTCCGCGTAGCAACGCCTTAGCCCGCCGGATTTCCTGCATCGCCCGGAGCCGCTCCCCTGATGCAAGCCACAGCTCGGCATCGTCAACGATCGCATCCAAATAGTGCGCCTGCCACCAGTAGTTCCAGGGCCCTAAGTCGCGAATGTGCCGGGTATCGTCTTGCCTATCGTGGCTTCGTCCAATGAATGTACCGGGTAGTCCGGCGAGGTGACGTCCAAAGCGCGCGTGTGTATCGCGGGCCGCGCCGGCGGCAAGTGATCGAAAGGACTCCACTGGAACCTCACCGTTTCTCTAGGGCTTGAGGCGCTTCAGCACACCGAGGATCGTCTTCTTATCGACGGTAGGCCACATCGGCGGTAACGAGCCCTTCAGGAAGGTTCCGTAGCGTGCGGTGGCCATACGGGAGTCGAGCACTGCCACAACACCCTTGTCGTTAACCGAACGGATCAAACGTCCGGCACCCTGTGCGAGACGAATGGCCGCGTGGGTGGCCGAGACTTGCATGAACCCATTCCCGCCATGCCGGGCAATATCCTCGGTACGCGCCTTGGAGATGGGGTCGTCGGGGCGTGGGAAAGGAATCTTGTCGATAATCACCAGTCGACAGGAGTCGCCCGGGACGTCGACGCCCTGCCAGAGAGTCATCGTGCCGAACAGGCAACTATCGCGGTCGGCGGCAAATTGCTCCACGAGCGACTTCATGCTGCCTTCACCCTGGCAGAGGATCTCAGTGTCCAAACGAGGGCGTAGGATCTCGGCTGCTTCCTCGGCGGACCGTTTAGAAGTAAAGAGCACCAATGCCCCACCGCCCGAGGCGGCGATGAGGTCCTCGATCTCGTCGAGGGTTTCGGCCGAGAGCTGGCGACCAGGCTTGGGCAGGTGTTTCGCCACGTAGAGAATGCCCTGTTTGGGATAATCGAAAGGACTGCCGACGTCCACGCCCTCCCAGCTCGGGGCACCGGCACCCATCAACCCCAATGATCCGGCAACGGAATCGAACTGCGCACCAATGGCTAGGGTGGCGCTCGTCAAAACCACGGTGCGTCCGTCGAACAACCCTTCACGGAGCTTGCCAGCCACCGACAACGGCGCGACATTGAGGGTGGCCGGGGTGCCCGGGTCAGATTCTACGTAGCCGCGACCATCCACGAACTCACGGGGACGGGTCGTATAGAGCACTTCGCGTCGCTCTTCGGTCTCCAACATGCGAATCGCATCATCCATAATGGCCTGCAGCTGGGAACGAGCCGTCTGTCGCCCGCCGTCGGCCGGGGCGTTAGCCTCGGGTTTAGTCAAGGCGAGAACCAAGCGGGACTGCTCGACGATGTCGTTCAGCGCGATGCCCATCTCCTCCGGCAATCCCTTATCCATCAGGCCGGTGGGGATGCCAGTCAACGACTTTTCAAGTTTGTGGGCCGCCTTGGTGAGTTCATCGACGTTCACCGCGCAGTGACGCTTCGCCCCGCCAGCGGCGGTCAGCACCATGCGAGCAGAAAGCGCGCCAGCGACCGAAGAAGTCACGCGGTCCTGAAGCTCATGTGCCTCATCAATGATGGCCACGTCGAAATCCGGAAGCACGTTCAGCCCCTCGAAGGCCGAGACGGCGAGCAGGGCGTGGTTGGTAATCACCACATCCGCTTCCGAAGCACGGGCGCGCGCCATTTCCGAGAAACATTCGTCTGCCATCGGGCATTTTTGCGATCCTAGGCACTCCATGGCGGAGACGGAGACCTGCCGCCAGGCCTTATCGCTGACCCCGGGAACCAACTCATCGCGATCCCCGGTTTCCGTGCGTTCGGCCCATTCACGAAGTTTCATGACTTCATTAGCCAGCGGCGAGTACACCGTGCCAGAGGCCGCGGGTTTCTCATCCATGGAAAACAGCGCGCCCTCGTCTTCATCCGGGTAGCCGCCGCCGAGCTTATATTGGCACAAATAGTTCGAGCGTCCCTTGAGCAAGGACACATCCATGGGGCGCGAGAGCTTGCCCTTGAGCGATTCGAGCAGACGCGGCACATCACGTCCGACGATCTGAGACTGCAACGCCAACGTGGCGGTGGAGACGATCACGGGTTTTGGCGAGGTTTGTGCATAAGCCAGCGCCGGAATCAGGTAGCCCATCGACTTACCCGTTCCGGTACCCGCCTGCACCAGCAGATGACGTTCTTCGTCCAACGCCTCAACGACGTGTTTGACCATCTCCTGCTGACCGGGGCGAACCTGCCCACCCATGGATTCCACGGCGGCTTGCAGCAGCCCAAGGGCCTGCTCTTGCTTATCCATGAAGGTTGTACGGCTCCAATTCCGCCGCGAGGGATTCGCGAACCTTGACGATCATGCGAGTGCCGTCTTCACGATGCTCGCTTTCCAAAATTTCCGACTGGTCGCGGTGCAGTTTCGAGACCAAATCACCACGGTCATAGGGGATCAGGACTTCAAGCTGCACACTGGGCCGCGGAATCGAGGCACTAATCAACTCGAGAAGCGCATCAATGCCTTCGCCAGTGTGGGCCGAAACCGCAATCGAATTCGATTCGCGATTGCGTACCCGTTCGATCACAAACGGATCGGCGACGTCAGCCTTGTTCAGCACGATGATTTCCGGGATATTCAACGCGTCAATCTCGGAAAGCACGGTGCGTACGGCACGGATCTGCGCTTCGGGGTCCGGGTGCGAGGCATCCACCACGTGCAGGATCAGATCCGAGTCGCCGATTTCCTCGAGCGTTGAACGGAATGCTTCGACCAACTGAGTCGGCAGGTTGGAGACGAAGCCCACCGTGTCGGCGAGCGTATAGCCCATCCCGTCGGCGGTTTGGGCCTGGCGCACAGTGGGATCCAGGGTCGCAAACAGCGCGTTTTCAACCAGGACCCCAGCGTTCGTCAGGCGGTTGAGCAAGGAAGATTTGCCCGCGTTGGTGTAACCGGCGATAGAGACGGCCGGCACTTCATTACGTTTACGGCTTGCGCGCTTGGCTTCACGTGCGGGCTTCATCGCCTTGATTTCACGCCGCAGCTTCGCCATGCGGTCACGAATGCGACGACGATCAAGTTCAATCTTGGTTTCACCAGGACCGCGTGAACCGATGCCGCCACCCGCAGCACCGACACGGCCACCGGCCTGCCGAGACATGGAATCGCCCCAACCACGCAGGCGCGGCAAAAGGTACTCAAGCTGCGCAAGTTCGACCTGCGCTTTACCTTCGCGGCTCTTGGCATGTTGCGCGAAGATATCAAGAATCAGTCCGGTCCGGTCGATGACCTTCACCTTGACGATGTCTTCGAGTGCGCGGCGCTGCGAGGGTGCCAGCTCGGAGTCGACAATCACGGTATCTGCCCCGGTAGAGGCGACAATGTCGCGCAGTTCGGCAGCCTTGCCGGAGCCCAAGAAAGTACTGGGATCGGGCTTGCTTCGACGTTGCACGATTCCGTCGAGCACCTCGGAGCCCGCGGTCTCAGCCAGCGCGGCCAATTCGCGTAGGGAATTTTCCGCTTCTTGAACCGACCCTTCGGTCCAGATCCCCGCCAGAACAACCCGTTCCAGGCGTAGCTGGCGGTATTCGACCTCGGTCACGTCTTCGAGTTCGGTGGACAATCCGGCCACGCGTCGCAGAGCATGGCGATCGGCAAGGTCGTCCTGTTCGCCGTCGAAGGTCGAGCGCGATACCGAGAATCGGTTCAGCGCAGTGGCACGACCGCCGAGCACATCTTTCGATTCGTCTTGCCCGAAGTGGTGCACCTGCGGCGCATCGGCGCTATCGGCGGCAAGAATACGATCAATGGCCGCCTGAATCTGCGCGTCATCCATCGGCGCGGATTCGTGATCGTGCGACTGAGAGTTAGTCATGGTCCCCTTAGAAGTTTGTCGCTTTACAGAATAGTGTGCTTGCCCCTGATTTTGCGAGGTGGCAGTTGTGGCATCGAGATGTTCGGTCATGGTTATGAGCCTCCGGTTGTTCAGCACAATGGTGAGGAGTTGCAGAGATATGCCAACGGCTGCCGGAAGGGGTGCAGTGTCCAAGTACACAAGATGCCTAGGTGCCACGTTCGGTGACGACCTATAGCTAATGACTCTGTCCACGCGCACTCATCAAGTACCAGCGCGCACCAAAGAGAGGTGCACCAAAAACTGGCGGAGCGGCTACCGTTATCGGCGGCTTAATTAGCTGTAGATCAGAGTCATAGAGAAAACTCTATCACTTGAGTCGCCGTCGATCTATATTGTGTGGCTCACTATGTTTGGCCACCACCGTGCCAACCGATAATCTTCCATCATGACCTCGGATCACTATTTCAGCGCGTCGCCGGCTTCAAACGATGAACGACGGACGCTACGCGTCACCCTCGCCGGCGCCGAACGCGAAGTGATGACTGCCCCAGGGATCTTTTCCCCCGGTGGTCTCGACAAAGGTACTGCGGTATTGCTGGAATATGTGGCTCCACCACGTGGACGCGTATTGGATATCGGTTGTGGCTGGGGACCCATTACGCTTACTGCGGCACTGCTCGCCCCCGACAGCGAGGTCTTTGCCGTAGATGTCAATGAGCGCTCTATTGATTTGGCGCGGCGCAATGCCAAGGCGTTGAACCTTGACCGCGTTCAGGTAGGTACGCCGGATGACATTGCCGAGGACCTCGAATTCGACACTATCTGGTCCAACCCTCCGATTCGTATCGGTAAAGAAGCCCTACATGAGTTGCTCCTACGTTGGCTGCCGCGGCTTGCCCCGGGTGGGGAGGCCCTACTCGTCGTGCAGAAGAACCTTGGAAGTGACTCGCTGCAAAAGTGGTTGGCCGAACAGCTACCAAATCACTGGAGCGTGACACGTGCGGCAACTTCCAAGGGC
The DNA here is from genome assembly GCF_048457885.1 of Glutamicibacter endophyticus. Lineage (NCBI taxonomy): Bacteria > Bacillati > Actinomycetota > Actinomycetes > Micrococcales > Micrococcaceae > Glutamicibacter > Glutamicibacter endophyticus. Next base: position 1,146,237 of record NZ_CP174200.1, on the reverse strand, counting down.
TTCCGCATCCTGCAAGTGAATCGGCCGTCAGACGACTAGCCGATCTCAGTTAGTCGGAGCCCAATACCCCACGGGCCACCAACATGGCCGGACCAGAAAGCACCACTTCCTCACGCCCGGAGGCAACGGGCACGAAGTCGACGCCCACTTCCCCACCGGGGATCTGCACGATCCAATGGTCAATGGTGGCTTGGCTGCGCGCCCAATACCGCATGGCAGCCGCGGCAGCGCAGGCTCCGGTACCGCACGACAGCGTTTCACCCACGCCGCGCTCATGCACGCGCATACGCACCGTGGCCACCCCGTTGCTTAGCAATGGTTCCGCGGGAACGACAAACTCGACGTTCGTCCCGTTCACGGGCACAGGCTCCACTTCCGGCACATGAAAAAGATCCAGCGCCTCGAGCTCCTGCGGGTCTGAGAGCGCAACCACGGTGTGGGGGTTGCCCATCGTAATGCTGAGAGCCGGACGGTGCTGATTCCATCCAGAAGCCAAAACCAGTGAATCTACCGATTCAGCGGTTGCCTTGTCTTCATGAATCAGCCCCCAAGGCCCCAGATTTGCCGCGTAGCCGTTAGCTGTACGTTGCACCTTCTTGACGCCGGCTCGGCTACCGATGCTCAATGTTTGACCGACCTCGAGATCCACCAGCCCCTCGGCCACGAGGAAATGAACGAAGGCGCGCACACCGTTGCCGCACATTTCAGCTATCGAACCGTCGGAATTGCGGTAGTCCATGAACCACTGGGCCTCCGGATTCTCCGCCACCTGGCTTTCGTATCCAGAGACCATCGAGGTCGGCACGGCGCGGATGAGCCCGTCTCCGCCGAGGCCGAATCGGCGATGGCACAATGCCGCCACCTGCTGAGCATTAAGGTCATGGTTGCCCTGCGGGTCAGAGATCAGCACAAAGTCGTTGCCGGTGGCATGCCCCTTGGCAAAGGACAGGCCCTCCAATTCGTTCAGTGCACTGATTGTCATTACTCCGCCTCAGGTTGGCTGTGGGTGTTGTCGATATGTGCGAGGACATCGCCGAGCATTCCCGCCCGGGTCGGATCAAACCATGTCACTCGTGGGTCTGCGGTGAACCAGGTGATTTGTCGCCGCGCAAACTTTCTGGTGGCCACGACAGTTTGCTCAATGGCTTGAGCCCTGTCGATCTTGCCATCAAGATAATCAGTGTACTGCTGATATCCGATAGCACGTGACGCCGTCTTACCTTCACGTAGACCTCGTTCGAGCAGGCCAGCGACTTCCTCGGCGAGTCCCATACCGTCCATCCGCTTGACGCGAGAGGCTAGACGTTCGTGCAATGCCGCCCGCTCAAAGTTCAGCCCCAATTGTATGGTCGGCTGCATGTACTCTCGGTCTGGCATGTACGAGCTGAAGGCGCGTCCCGAAATGCGGTAGACCTCTAGCGCTCGAATAACACGTCGAACATCCAAGTTCCGCGCTGCGGATATTGGATCGACCTCTGTCAGTTCGCGCCGTAAGTCGCTCTCCCCCGCAGCAGCCATTTGCGCCTCGATCTGGTTGCGGACCTCTGGGTTCGTCGGCGGAAAGTCAATCACGTCCAATGCAGCACGAACGTACAATCCAGATCCACCCACCAGAATTGGTACCTTACCGTGGGCGCGGATGACCTCGAATCGTTCGCGGGCCTGCGCTTGAAACTGGGCCACAGACGCTTCTTCTCGAATATCCATGATGTCCAGCAGGTGGTGGTCGATCCCACCGCGTTCGTTCGGGGCCAGCTTGGCAGTTCCAATGTCCATGCCACGATAGAACTGCAATGCATCGGCATTGACGATTTCGCCGCCCAGCTCCTGAGCAAGCGCGATCGCCAAATCCGACTTCCCTGTTCCGGTAGGACCCACGATCGCAAGGATCGGAAGCGAGGAAGTCATCGCGTTATTTACGCACCATCAAGGTCGGCATACCTAGGCTAGTTTTACCCTTGCCGCCGCCGGTCCCTGTCGTCGGAACGCCACAAGAATCGGCCTGTGCACGGTCCCAAGCATCGCCCGCACGGGATCGGCGCACCGAATACTGATCCTTAGTCGGATCCGAGATCAGGTGGAATGCCGCTGCCTCTGTGATCGGTACGGTCACCAGATCACCTGGGCGTGGGACCTCGGCCCCCTCTGGCACCGAGAAGTGCACGAGGCGCTGGTCTTGCGCACGGCCGGAGAGCCGATGAGTTTCCTCAGCCTTACGGCCAGCTTGCTCCGTGACCATGACTTCAACGGTGCGTCCTACCTGCTTAGCGTTCTCTTCCTTTGCAATCCGGTCCTGCAGTGCAGTGAGTCGTTCATAACGTTCCTGTACCACGGCCTTCGGCAGTTGATCGTCCATGGTTGCGGCCGGAGTACCCGGACGCTGCGAGTACTGGAAGGTAAATGCCGACGAGAAACGCGACGCCTCGACCACGTCGAGAGTAGCTTGGAAGTCTTCTTCGGTTTCTCCGGGGAATCCGACGATAATGTCGGTTGTGATGGCCGCGTGTGGGATACGTTCGCGCACCTTGTCCAGAATGCCGAGGAATTTCTTCGAACGGTACGAACGGCGCATGTCCTTGAGCACCTTGTCCGAGCCTGACTGCAGGGGCATATGCAGCTGCGGCATGACATTCGGGGTTTCGGCCATGGCTTCGATGACGTCGTCGGTAAAGGCCGCCGGGTGCGGACTAGTAAAGCGCACACGTTCTAGCCCTTCGATTTCACCGCATGCGCGCAGGAGCTTGCCGAAGGCGAGACGATCACCGAATTCGACTCCATAGGAGTTCACGTTCTGCCCCAGCAATGTCACCTCGATGGCGCCGTCCTCGACCAGCGCTTGAATTTCAGCGAGGATTTCGCCCGGGCGGCGGTCTCGTTCCTTACCGCGCAGCGAGGGAACGATGCAGAAAGTACAAGTATTGTTGCAGCCCACAGAAATGGACACCCACCCGGCGTATACGGACTCGCGTCGGGTCGGTAGCGTGGAGGGAAAGACGTCAAGAGACTCGAGAATCTCCAGCTCTGCCTGCTTGTTGTGCCGGGAGCGCGACAGAAGCGTCGGGAGTGAGCCGATGTTGTGCGTACCAAAGACCACGTCTACCCATGGGGCCTTCTTCAAGATGGTGTCGCGGTCCTTTTGCGCGAGGCAACCGCCGACAGCAATCTGCATGTTCGGACGTTCACGCTTCAGCGGCGCCAACTGCCCTAGGTTTCCGTAGAGCTTGTTGTCTGCGTTTTCACGTACGGCGCAGGTGTTGAACACCACGACGTCGGCCACCTCGGTATCCGCATCGTCTTTGCGGCTCAGGCCGGCGTCTTCCAGCAATCCGGAAAGGCGTTCGGAGTCGTGCACGTTCATCTGACAGCCGAAGGTCCGCACCTCGTAGGTCTGCGGAAGGTTTTCGTCGTCGATCAGGGTCATCGGTTCGCGCTCAGTCACCTATAAATGGTAGCGAATTTTCCAAGGCCCAACATCTTAGCCTTGGCTTGGCCGAAATGAGCACATTACCCAGCGGCCAAGAAACTAAGGCTGGTTAGCCCAGTTAGTCCTCGACGGCAATTCCCAAATGCGCAGCGATCGGGTACAGAAACTGGAGGAGTTGCTCGTAGCTCAGCAGACTTCCGCGCAGCGCCGAAACATCGTCAAGATCGCCGAGATGTGTGCCCCGTAGATCGAGGTGCTTGAGCGTGCTCTGACTCAACCTCAAGCTGTCGATGCGGCAGTTAACCAATGCCACGCGGTTAACTGTGGCGCCAGACAAATCGAGCTCTCCAATCGTGCAATTACTCAACCGTAAATCGGTGATTTTTGCACGACGCAGCGCAAGAAGGTCAAGTTTGCTGTGCTCGATTTCCGTCTCGGAAATTGTGCTCTCCGGGGCGTGGAGCACCCCAATTCGACTGCTGGATATCCGAGTTTGTCGTATGACAAGCCCCGGCGCTTCAATGGCTGAAGCACCAAGTCGTGAGATGGAAGACTCGGAGATTCGCACATCGGCCCATGCAAGATCCGTGCCAGACAAATTGTTCAGTGCACATTCGCTGAACGTACTCCCAGTAAGGTTCACGCGATCAAGAGATTCATCCGAGAACAGAGTTAGTTCCTCAAAGCCTCCGATGGAGTGGAAATCGAGATTACCTCCATCAAGGTCCGGTAGGTCAGGAATGTTTATGCGTGGCGAGATGATCGACATGGTTCCAGCTTAGGACTAGCGCCCTACAGTAACGTTGTCTGTCCGAAGACAAGGTCAGTAGTGGCCATGCTGCTCTCCGAATCGTGCGTCCCACTCTTCACGGGCCACTCGAAAAGCCAATCCCCCGTTGTAACCTTTACGCCCCAGCATTCCCACTAGGCGACGTAGCGCTTTGTCTCGGTTATCGCCCATTGCCGCAGGTCGCAATTTTGCGCGCACTAACTCACGCGCACGTTCTTCCTCTGCAGCATCGTCGATCTGCTCTAAAGCCTCGGCAGCCAACTCGTCATCGATCCCCTTGGTACGTAGCTCGCGACGAATTGCACCTCGGGCTAGACCGCGTGAACGCGCACGGGCTGTAACCCACCCCTTAGCGAAACGTTCATCGTCTACAAGCTTCACCTCGACATAGCGCTCAAGCACCTCATCAGCGATCGCTTCGGGGCATTCTTTCTCGAGCAACTTATCCTTGAGTTGTTTGAGAGTCTTGTCGCTGCCGGTTAGCTGGCGCAGCGTGATGGCGCGAGCCTTTTCCCTCCATTGGTCGTCGGTCAACTCATCGGGCTCAAGGTCCCGTTGCGCCTGACGCTGCGCCCTCCGCTCTTCTTTGAGCTCCTTCTTTTTCTTTCGAGGCGTCGGCGGCTGATCCATGATTTGGCGCATGGCTTCGCGCAACTCATCTACCGATCGCGGCGGATTGGTTTCGGTGCTTTCGTCCTCAAATGACACCGTTGACGGGTCAAGCCTCTCGTCGCTGACCACGATCTCAGATTCTTCAACGTCCGCTGGGTCTGGCTTTGCCCAGTCCGGCATCTCTGCCGGATCGCCAAGAAACTCGTTGGAAATGGACGTAGCGTTCGACCCGGATCCTGATCCGGGTCGAACGCTACGTCCTTTAAACCTGCCGCTCACGAAAAACTACTCACCTTCGACAACGCGCAGTTCGGTCTCGCCTTCCTCGTCCACTTCTTCCTCGGTGGAGAGGACGCCGAGCTTCTGCAAGATCTGACGCTCGAGTTCATTGGCAAGGTCCGGGTTGTCACGCAGGAAGCGTCGGGCATTCTCCTTGCCCTGCCCCAACTGGTCGCCATCATAGGTAAACCACGCACCTGACTTCTTGACCAACCCGTGCTCTACACCCATGTCAATCAAGCTACCTTCCTTGGAGATTCCGACACCGTAAAGGATGTCGAATTCCGCCTGCTTGAAAGGAGGTGCCATCTTGTTCTTAACAATCTTGGCTCGGGTTCGGTTACCGACGGGGTTCGTGCCCTCTTTGAGGGTTTCAATCCGTCGGATGTCGATTCGAACCGAAGCATAGAATTTTAGAGCCTTACCACCGGTGGTGGTTTCTGGGCTACCGAAAAATACACCGATCTTCTCTCGAAGCTGGTTGATGAAGATTGCCGTAGTCTTCGAAGAGTTCAATCGACCAGTAATTTTACGGAGCGCCTGGGACATCAAGCGTGCCTGTAGACCCACGTGGCTATCGCCCATTTCGCCTTCAATTTCGGCGCGGGGAACCAGGGCAGCAACGGAGTCGATGACGATAATGTCCAATGCTCCCGAACCGACGAGCATATCCATGATCTCCAGCGCCTGCTCGCCGGTATCCGGCTGAGATACCAACAGCGCATCGGTGTCCACGCCGAGCTTCTTCGCGTATTCGGGATCCAAGGCGTGCTCCGCGTCGATGAAGGCGGCAATGCCACCATTGCGCTGAGCACTAGCCACTGCGTGCAGGGCGACGGTGGTCTTACCCGAAGATTCGGGACCGTAGATCTCAATCACGCGACCGCGCGGCAGGCCGCCAATACCCAATGCAACATCAAGGGCGACAGAACCAGTAGGGATAACTTCGATAGGTGCGCGGGTATCGTCACCCAAGCGCATTACCGAACCCTTGCCGAAGGCCTTGTCGATTTGGCCCAGGACGGACTCGAGCGCCTTTTCCCGATCATTGTTAGCAGCCATGTTCAACCTTTGTTCATGCAAGCCATTGTCGGACCTGCCAGTGGATCTGTTGTACTGCTCTAAACAGTACGAGCGTCTACCGACACTTTGCGTTGCCTCGCACGCACTGTGGAGTTCATGCCCGGTGTCATCGTTTCATAGACCAGAGTATCCGAACAGATATTCGAAGTCCAAGTTGACTTCGAATACCCGTGTTGCCGCTACGGCTTTGGTTCGATATCCACGCCAAGCCAGCGATTCTCGGGCACGTCCTGCGCGCGGCATATCGCGGCAAAGACCTCTTTGGGTTTGACGCCCTTGTTCAGCGCTTCAGTAGCGGTCATGCTTTCCAGCTCTGTCAGCGCTAACGTATCGGCGAGCATCCGCGAGTAATTGGCACCAAATTCGGCGTCCATATTTCGCCAAAAATCTGAGTTCTTCAACTTTGAGTCTTCCTTGCACGGCACAGGGGTCCTAAAGCTGCTTGACGCAACTTCAGGACCCCTTAGTGTCAAACGGACCCCGTCGCGGGGTCTGCGTTAGCAATTAGTTAGCGGCCGAAGCCAGTGGCTTGTTCAGATGACTAGGAACATCTCCGGAAAATTCCTTAGTCAGGTCGACGGGAACGGTATCCGGAATGACAACGCCCTCAGCCAGAGCAACGCGGTCAGAAACTTCGCGGAGCATTAGCGAGAGTGGGACATCGAGAGCCGCGCAGATCGAGGACAGCAATTCACTGGATGCTTCTTTCTGTCCGCGCTCAACCTCGGAGAGGTATCCGAGGGAAACACGGGCACTGTGCGAGACTTCGCGCAAGGTACGTCCCTGACGCTGACGGACGTCACGCAGCACGTCTCCAATTTCGTGACGGAGTACTACCATTTTGTGCTCCTCCTTCTCGGGCTGGACCGTGTTCGCGTCGCCCATCTCTTGCCAACGGATAACACCATTGACGGTCACGGGTTGCTTCACCATGTGCGAGCCTTACTCCTGGTCCTTCTCGAAAATATTCGGTTCGAGATTCCCCTTAGGTGGGACTCTCGATAGTTACAACGGCGTATCCGGAAGTTTTGTTCCCGATGCCTTTACCCTATGCACAAATCTGCGATCTAGGCCACACTCGGGAGAAATTTCTCAGGAATGTTGCCGAAAACTACGTTCGACCAGTGTGAGTGGTCAACCTGTGAAGATACTTTACCGGTCGTGTCAAATCACCTACAGGCAGTGTTGGCTTAAGCAAGCGCTTCGCCAAAGGTGGTCATCCGATGCGCTCTACCCTTCGAGCAAGTCCTTCAATCGTTGCAGTCCCCGCTCAATTTGCGGACCCATTAACTTCTCCATGGGCAGCAGGTATTTGGCGAGCACCCCAAGCAGGCCCTTGTGTTCCCCGTGCATTACCCATCGCACTTCCGTGAGGTCAGGCGCTTTGGCCGTAAGCTCGAAACGATGATCCATCTGGGACTTGAAGGGTTTCAGAAAACGAAGCTGCACCGCGACGAGATCATCGCGAGCCTCGGTGATTTCCATAATGCCTGCACTACGTTCCTCATTGCTGTTGTATTCATACACGGCCCCGACGCCGCGAGGCGCACCGCGAAATTCGCGGTCGATGTCGGACTCGGTGGTTTCGAAAGCTGAAAACTCGGGCCACCGTCGAAAATCGGAAAGTACCGAGGCGATGTCGCGCGGACGCGCCGCGATATCTATCTGACGCGAGACTCTGAATTCAGCCATACCGGCCTCCTCGGGTAACGAATGCTGGCTCCGTGGATGAACCATCTCCATATTATGCGCCCACCTTGTGCCGCGTGCTCGCATATTTCAAAAGACGGAAGTACCGTTCGTCCTGTCTCCTTGGTCGTTGTCCACAGCTGGTGGGTGTTTACCCCTGCCCGACGACCCGTACGTGCAAACTGTGGGCATGCAGATCACCGACCTGGCCACCGCGCTGCACCGGGCCACCGAATACCCGGAGCACGACACCACCTCATTGGGTACCGTCGCTTCACATCTGTACGCCCTCGCCCAAATAAACACCTACCTCACAGAGCTACCCGCCTTGCTGGCCACGAACACCGACCCGCGTGCCGCCGCGCTGATCGCGCTTGCCACCGAGCGCCTAGCCAACCAGCTTCTGCGGAACCAACTCCACGCAGCACATCAAGTCGAAGCAACCGCCGCCCACACCCTGCCGAGTCCTGTTCTGGATGCTATGAAGAACGCTACCGGCACCATCACCGGGAAGAACGGGACCACCACTAACAACGGCGACGATCGCGATAGTGAAGACGGTATGGGTCGTGGTGGGTTCGGACGGGTCATCGAGCTTCTTCAGCATCCCTGTGAACCGGTCTCCGGGCGGCCGACCTACCGCGACGCGGCCAGCTTCCTGGCCAGCTGGCTGAATCAGGACTACTTCACCGCCAAAACCCGGGTCACCGACGCGCACCGGCTCATCGCCCGTCCCACAGGCACCGACATTCCCGCACAGCCCGTATTTCCGGAACTTGCCACGCACTTCACCACCACTCAGGATGTGCGTAGCGTGCTGAACGCGGCCCGCCGCCTCGAAAAACTTACTAACCCGAACACCGCATCCGAGGGTGCGGCCACCCTCGGAGACACTGGGTTAGAAACCCAGGCCGCGAACCTACTCACCGAAGAGAACCCACGCACGCGCGCTGAGGGACTGAACCGGTTCTTCCGTCACGCGGCAACCACCGCGCAACGCAGTGATCCGATGAGCATGACGGGGTTGTTCCGTAAGGGTACTCAGCACGGGATCACCACCTATGTATTCAAGGCGGCCGCAGAAGATAGCGAACTAATCGAATCGCTACTCGGGCACGTAGATCACCCGAAAACCCAGGCGCATGCCCACGCGATCGAGTCCGCGAAATCCACCGCCAGCCGGGCCGGTAGCATGGCCTCTGCCAGTACAAGTGACGACGCTCCTGGTGCAGAAGGTAAGAACCCGGGCGCCGGTGAGGTGTTCCCGGACTTCCTGACCGCCGAGGAAGCTGCCACCGCCCGCGCCGACACCCTGGACTCCCCCGAGCCCACGGTGGCGCAACGCCGCCTCGCGGGGCTGATCAATCTCCTGCGCACCCAAGCCACCCCGCCAACCCAAACTATTCCCCTCGCCGGGACCGACACCAAGGAAAACTCCGTTGCCGAGGCCAATACCGGCGAGACAACTCAGACCAGTGCTGGTGCTGGATTGGGGAAGCCGAAAGGCCTTTTCCGGCCGACCATCATCGTGCACATGCCGCTTCGCGAACTGGTCGGCCTCGCCCAAAGTCACGGGCTCCCGTTACCGGAAACATCTGGGGCCGGGGCCCCACCTATCGTCGAGGGGTTACCGGCAGTGGGTGGGATCACCGCACACGGCCTAGCGATCGATTCCGGGGCGTTACGTCGGATGTTGTGTGAAGCGAACATTATCCCGTTAGTGCTCGGGGGCGCCTCAGAGATATTGGATGTGGGTCGTTCGCAACGCTATTTCCCGACCGTGATGAAACGAGCGATCCTCGCTCGTGACCGGGGCTGTATTGTGCCGGGGTGCACGGTCCCGGCCGAAAACTGCGAAATCGACCATGTGCAGGAATGGGAGTATGGCGGTGTGACCAGTGTCGGCAATGGGGCCACGCTACATCCGGGGCATCACGTGGACCGGCATGCAGGATTGTTTGACGTTGTGATGAAAGACGGCATCCCGTGGGTGCGATTTCCAAAGCATGTGGATCCGGAGCAACGATTGCGACGGAACACGATCAATTTCACCCCGAGATAAGTTGAGGACTCGCCCCCGCACTTGCCGGCTACAAACATCACCCAGCCCAATTGGCCGAGCAATGGAATGTGCCTGCAAGATCATTTGTCGAAGGTGCGTTGAGAATCCGGCACTGGGGGCAAGAAATCAGCACCGAATCTATTAATCGGCGTGGCCACCGGACTGCTCAAGGAGCTGAATCAATTGCTGCAGTGCCGCCTGAGTGGCTTGGGCGCGGATCGCTTCTCGTCCACCTACGAAGTGATGGGCCTGAGCTCCGCTTTCGCCGGCATAGGCCCAGCCGATATAGACGGTACCCACGCCCTTCCCGTCATGCGGTTCGGGTCCGGCCACTCCGGTGGCTGAAACTGCTAGATCCGCACCACAGGCACGGCGTGCGCCCAGAGCCATCTGCTCCGCCACCTGAGGGTCGACGGAACCGGCTGTAGCCAGCAGTTCTTCGTCCACGCCAAGAAGCGCGGACTTCACCTCGCTGGCATAGGAAACAACCCCGCCCCGAAGCGCTGCAGATGCCCCTGGCACGGTGGCTAGTTCCGCCGCGATGAGTCCTGCGGTGAGTGACTCCGCGGTGGCGATGCTCAGGTGTTGGGTTATGGCGCGCTCAATGACCTGACCGGCTCGCTGAGTTGTGGTCATCTCTTATTGCTCCTGAGTGTCGCGTCGGGCCTGTCGGCGCAACACGATGGCCTTGTACACATACTCCAGACCGGTGCCCACGGTCACCGCTGCGGTGGCCAGCATGAGGATCCACGCGGTGGTGTTCAGCCAAGAAATGGTCTGCGTAAAGGGCAATAGGTACAGCCCGATGACCACGGCCTGCATCACCGTTTTGATCTTGCCGCCCATATTGGCGGCGATAACCCCATACCGAATTACCACCACGCGTAGCAGGGTGATCCCCCACTCGCGCACGAGGATCACGATGGTCACCCACCAGGGCAATTCACCCAAAATGGAAAACATCACCAGCGCCGAACCGGTAAGTAGCTTATCGGCGATGGGGTCGGCGATTTTACCGAAGTTGGTGATCAAGCCGCGGCTACGGGCTAGGTCGCCGTCGAGCTTATCGGTATACATCGCCAGTACGAAGATCACCAGGGCAACCCAACGCCATGCGCCATAGTGATTTTCATCCGCCACCAGCGCCCAAATGAAGAAGGGCACCATGAGGATACGGATGGTGGTCAGGACATTGGCGATGTTCAGCGTCGGTACCGGCGCCTGTTCATTATTTGCCGCCATGAGCTTAGCCTCTTCCTGTCAGGTCCCAGGCGTCCTCGCTCGAGTCGTCCGAGTCATAGTAGTCGACCGCTTGTTCACGGGCATCGAGGTCCGCGGCCACCTCGTCAATTACCGGAGCATGATTCACCTTGGCCTCTTCCACGAGCGCGGATTCGGTCGCCGAAGCCTGATGCGCGTTGGGATCCTCGCCACGCATGGTCGCCAACACTGCAGGCAGGTCATCGGGCTTGACCAAGACATCGCGGGCCTTGGAACCTTCCGACGGCCCCACGACGCCGCGGGACTCCATCAGGTCCATGAGGCGTCCGGCCTTGGCGAAGCCCACGCGCAGCTTACGCTGCAACATGGAGGTGGAACCGAACTGGCTGGTCACGACAAGCTCGGTGGCCTGCAACAGCAGATCCAGATCGTCTCCGATGTCCTCGTCGATCTTCTTCTTTTCTGCCACCGGCACCACGTCGTCGCGGTATTCGGGTTGCAATTGCGACTTGACGTGTTCGACGACGCGCTGGATTTCGGACTCGGTGACCCAGGCCCCCTGAACACGCATGGGCTTCGAGGTACCCATGGGCAGGAAGAGCGCGTCGCCCTGGCCAAGCAGCTTCTCCGCACCCGGCTGATCCAGCACCACGCGCGAGTCGGTGACCGACGAGGTTGCGAAGGCCATGCGCGAAGGCACGTTGGCCTTGATCAGGCCGGTGACCACATCCACGGAGGGGCGCTGTGTCGCCAGCACGAGGTGAATACCCGCGGCACGAGCCAGCTGAGTAATACGCACAATAGCGTCTTCCACGTCGCGTGGAGCCACCATCATCAAGTCGGCGAGCTCGTCAACGATCACCAGCAGGTAAGGGTAGGGCTTGAGTACACGCTGCGATCCGGCCGGAACCTGCACCTTGCCGGCCCGCACTGCCTTGTTGAAGTCGTCGATGTGCTTGAAACCGAAGTTCGCCAGATCGTCGTAGCGGGTGTCCATCTCCCGCACCACCCAGGCCAAGGCCTCGGCGGCCTTCTTTGGGTTGGTGATAATCGGGGTGATCAGGTGCGGCACGCCTTCATAGGCGGTAAGTTCCACGCGCTTCGGGTCCACCATGACCATGCGCACTTCATCCGGTGTAGCGCGCATCAGAATCGAGGTGATCATCGAGTTCACGAAGGACGACTTACCGGCACCGGTAGCACCGGCCACCAACAGGTGTGGCATCTTGGCCAAGTTGGCCACAACGAAACCGCCCTCGACGTCCTTGCCGACACCCATCACCATCGGGTGTTCGCTCTTCGTGGCGTTGTTGCTGCGCAAGACGTCGCCGAGGGCGACGATCTCCTTATCGGTATTCGGGATCTCGATACCGATAGCGGATTTGCCCGGAATCGGCGAAAGGATACGCACATCCGAGGAGGCCACCGCATAGGAAATGTTCTTGGACAGGGCGGTGACCTTTTCCACCTTGGTGCCCGGAGCCAACTCGATCTCGTAGCGAGTCACCGTCGGACCACGGGAGAAGCCAGTTACCTGCGCATCGACCTTGAACTGGGCGAGCGTATCGGTGAGTGCGGCGACCACTGCCTCATTGGCGGCGGAGGCTTCCTTAGCCGGAGGGCCGGCTGGCAGGTAGTCACTGGAGGGCAGGGTGTAGGTGACGTCTCCGGCGACGGTGAGCTGTTCGGAACGCGGTGCCACCACACGCATGGCCGAGGTGCTGGCTTCCGGCTCAGACTTCGCGGCCAGTCCTACGCTGTCCATGATGGCGGCGCGCTTGGCTTCTTCCGCGGTGGGTCGCTTAACGCCTGGAGGCGGGCCGGAGGGCAAAGCGGTCGTCGGAGCGTCGTCGGTGCTTGGTGCCGGGGCACGGTCTGCTGCCGAAGGCATGGCGCTGGTGGGTTGCTCGGAGGCGTCAAAGTCAAAGGCGGCCGGCTGTTCCGGGCGGGAGATCGCCTGGGTGGCAGCCTCGGTGGCATCCACGTCGTAAATCTCTCCGCGGTTACCGCGTACGGCGGCAAGTCGCGCGGCGGCGGCCTGACTGGCTTCATCGTCGGTTGCGGCGTCCTTAGCGTCGATCACGGCCTTGTCGTAGGCCACGTCTCCGGGGCGTGGCGTGCTCTCGGCACCGTCCACGTCAAACACTTCGGTGACCTTCTTGGCCGCAGCCCGGCGTTCGAAGAAGCCGCGCTTCTTCGGCTTCGCCGCGGCAGGCTCCTCCTTGGGGTAAAGGTAAGACTGGTCGTGCTCCGGGGCGTTCGGGTCGAGATTCACGGTGGCCGGGGCGCTGGCCGCAGGCTTCTGCTGCGCGCGAGGCTGATTGGGGTCTTGGCCCAGCAGCTTGTTGTACCCGGCGCGAATACGTTGCGGAATCTGCATCACCGGGGTGGCGGTGATAATCAGAAGCGACATGAAGATCAGGAAGATGAAGACCGCCATGGCCCCGGGCACGGTGATCAGCAAGCCCAGCGGGGTGCCCAGAATGGACCCGGCCATACCACCGGCGGCCCAAAGCACCTCGAACTCGTCGGAGACCGCGGGCGAGCCTTGGATCAGCGAGGCCAAGGCGGCCCCGGACAGTGTGAGTATGCTCAGGCCGATGCCGATACGCTGGTTGGCCTGTTCGTTCTCGGGGTGACGGAACAATCGGGTGGCGCCGATCAGCAAGATGACCGGTAGCACCGTGGCCATGAAGCCGAGGCTACCGCCAGCCACCGCATGTACTCCGCGCCCAAACCATCCGACATCGCGTAGGCCCCACCATTCAATGATGGCGACAAGAACCGCGACGAGCACCAAAAATAGTCCGGTGCCGTCACGGCGCAGTTCGTAGTCGGGGCGTACGTTGGGGCCCAGCTTACGGAAAGCGCCACCCACGACCCGGGCGATGCCCATCCAGAGGCTACGCAGTAGGCGCAGTGGAAGGGCCAACTCCTCTTCGGGGTTGGGTGGTGTTTTCTTGCCGGATGACGATTTGGTAGCCCGCGGTTTACGCGGTGCCGCCTTCTTCGTCCCCTGCTTGGAGGAAGCTTCAGCCATAGGTTAAGGGTATCCCGCCGGGCTGGAAGGGACCCGAATTTACACGGTCATACGGGTCACGCCGGCCCGTAGCGCCGGCCGGTATACTCAGGGCTTCCGGCTGACTAGTACGGAGGGAGAAGCAGCATGAAGCGCTTACGCACCGGGTGGTGGCTCTTGGCGGGGGCCATCCTCGCGGAGGTTGCCGGGTCGCTGAGTCTGAAACTGGCCCTCGAATCGCCGTGGCTGTATCTGCTGGTTGTCCTCGGGTATGCAGCCGCTTTTACCCTGCTCGCGTTTGTCCTGCGTTGCGGAATTCCGCTGGGCGTAGCGTACGGCGTGTGGGGCGCGAGTGGAGTGGCGTTGACGGCGCTCCTTTCGTGGTTGCTTTTGGGTGAGGCGCTTACTCCGGTGATGCTTCTTGGAATCGTGATCGTCATTATTGGCGTGCTCTGCGTCGAACTTGGCAGTCAATCCGCGGAGCACTCCCGTGCCGCCAACCAGCCGGTAGGTTCCTAATGTCGGTCGTGCTTTTGGCGCTGGCCATTGTGTGCGAGGTTGCGGGGACCTTGTCCTTACGCATGTCGTTGACCAACAAACGATGGTATCTGGCGGTCGTCGCAGGCTATGTGACCGCCTTTAGCTGCCTCTCGGGGGCATTGGCCCAAGGTATGGCGCTGGGTGTGGCATACGGGGTGTGGGCCGCCTGTGGAGTGGCGCTCACGGCGGTCTGCAGCAGATTTCTTTTCGGCGAAGCGCTCACCTGGCTTATGTCGCTGGGGATCGTCCTCATCGCCGGCGGGGTACTGCTCATCGAACTCGGCACACCACAGGGCTAAACTGCCGCGAAAGTACTCGAGCCACACCCGGTGACTGCGTGGGACAGCACACCATTGACGTAGGTCTCGGCGTGCGCTGTCTACCGGACGATATCTACCGGCCAATCTAACCAATAGACGCGACGAGCGAAGGTGGTGCGGCGAGCCAACAAACGGCGAGCGCGCCGCCCCCCGACCCTGATGGTCGACGACGACGCGCTCTGTGAACGGCTATGAAGCCTAGGACCAGCCGATAATTTGCGCGAAGACAAGCGCCACGAGGGCGATACCGAGCCAGGTCAGGAACAGCGGGAAGAAGAAGCGCACCCACTTCTGCCATGGCACGCCGGCGATGGCTAGGGTAGCCATGAAGTAACCCGAGGTGGGGAACAGAATATTTCCGTAGCCATCACCCAGCTGGTAGGCCAGCACCGCGGTTTGTCGCGTGACATCCAGCAGGTCCGAGAGCGGGGCCATGATCGGCATGGTCACCAGCGCCTGCCCACTACCCGAAGGGATGATGAAGTTCAGCAGCATCTGGCCGATAAACATGCCTACCGCGGCCAATGCCGGCGGCAGCCCACCGATTGCCTCCCCCAAACCATGAACGATGGTGTCCAGGATCTGTCCGTTTTCCAGCACGACGGCGACACCGCGGGCGATACCTGCAATCAGGGCGCCGACGAGCACGGCGCGGAAACCGTCGTTGAAAGATTCCGCCAGTTCCTCGCCCCGTAGCCCGGCGATTACGCCGACGACTGCGCCAATGACGATAAACAGCCCGGCCATTTCCAGCATGAACCAGCCCAGCTTCAGCACACCAAAGACGAGGAGCGCAAAGAAGGCTAGGGCAACGAAGGCAGCGATGCGTTGGCGCACGGTCATTACGTGCTTCACCGCGCCCGGTGCGGTTTCGATGTACACACGGCGTTTCTCGGTCTCGGCTGGATTGCCGTGCACATAGCTGGCCGTTTGATCGCGCTTGACCTTGTTGGCGTAGCGGATGACGAAGAAGATCGCCACGGCGACGGTTACACCAAAGATTGCCGCGCGCAACCCCAGACCGGACCATAGGGGAACCCCAGCCAGCTTCTGGCCCAGTCCCGTGTTAATCGGGTTGAGCACGCCGGCCGCGAATCCGGCCGTCGTCGCGCAGAGTGCCACACCGGCGGCCACGATCGAGTCATATTTAAGCGCAATGATCAAGGGCAGGATCACCGGTACGTAGACCAAGGCGAGTTCCTGGGTGCCGATGAGCGTGGCGACCGTGGAGAAGACCGCCATGAGCACGGCGATGAGTACCGGGCCGCGACGGGCAAATCGCTTGCTCAGCGCTGCCACGGCGTGCTCGACCAGGCCGGTTGCCTTCAAGACTCCGAAGAGTCCACCAATCATCAGGGTGAAGATGACGACCTCTGCCGCGGAAACCATGCCGCGCGGAATCGCGAGCATGAAATCGACCGGGGTCGTGGGCTGGGCGTCAATAAAGGTGAAGCTATCCGGGTCGATGGTGGTTCGCCCATCGGGGCCGTCGATGCGCTCATACAGACCGCCCGGAACGAGGTAGGTGGCCAGTGCGGCCAACGCGATGAACGCGAAGAGAATGATGTAGATGTGGGGTACACCGATTTTTCGGCGTTTGCGCGTCGCAGGTTCTGCGTTCTCGACTTCTTGCTCTGCCATTGTCTATACCTTCATGGGCTCGGAACGAGTGATTGATTGATACGCGGATCCGCCAAGTCGACCCTCGTCAACCAAGCACTCTCCGCAAATTCCGCATTATGAAAACTTTTTTCATTAGAATGTCTACAAGTGTCGAGGGTCACATGCTGGCTGTCAATGGTCTGTCTCGAATTGTGAAGCGCCGTGGGACCAACGGGTCTAGTCAACTCCCACCGGCAGCGAAAAGCCTTCTCAGCCAGTGATTGGCGTCGGTCTTTGCAAAGGTACAGAGCAGTCCCCCATACTTGCGCGGCAAGCGTTCGCGGAGAAGACTAGCTGGAACGGAAGGGTGGCCCCATGCATGAGAAGGCAACGAGCATCGAGCAATACCTGCAGGGGATCAACCCCGAGGCGAGAAATGAACTCGAACGCCTACGGGCACTCGTCACCGAAACCGTTCCCGACGTCGCCGAATCGATCAGTTACGGCATGCCCACGTTGACGTATCGGTGTCGGGCTCTGGTGTATTTCACGGCCTCGAAGAAGCATTTGAGCTTCTACCCATCGTCGTGGGCCATCGAAGAGTGCCAAGATCGGCTCGGAGACTACCAGTGCACCAAACACGCCATTCGGTTTACCCTCAACAAGCCGTTACCAGATGCTTTAGTCCGAGACTTGGTGCTCATCCACCGGCGGCATATTGACGCCGACCTCGACTGAACGCACGCGTGCGCCACGTTCAGTTGATGATGAAGGCTTCTTTCGCCCCACACTCTGCGGCCGGTTCCCGCTCGGCAATTTCGCGATAGCCGCCACCGAATGCGATCGGCGAACCTTGCGAGTACTCATCGCCATCTAGCTGCAACGCGGGGTGGCCCTCGGACACCGAAGTACGTTGCGGCCAGATCACCAGGACCTCAGTCGTATCGTCGGGTAGTCGTGCTAGCCAGCAGCCCCCATCGCCAACCTCCAACGTCCCCTCAAGATGAGCGGTCGACTGAGCCTGTTCAGTCGCGTCGGAGAGAAAAGTGCGCTGTCCGCCGGCCTGCACCTGACGAATTTCCGTTCCGCCAGCACACCCGGTGGCGCCGAGCGCGATGGGGGCGAGAATCATCATCGAGATTGCAAAACGACCAAGAGGTCCGCGGATAAGCATGAAAGGTAAGCTATCGGTACTCTCTGGACAGTTCAAGCCCCCAAAGGACGCGGCCGGCGAACGCCCGAGCGTGGAGATAAGCAGGCACGCGAGGCATCTTCAGCGTTTACTCATCCCCAAACGGTAGGCTGGTAGATCGTTCCGGTGCCGACCACCTCCAGGAGAGCTAGTGCCAGAAGGCTCCACGCCACCTTCGAAGTCCATCACGCGACGCTCCGTCCTTGCCCTCTCCGTCGTCGCCGCAGGAGGTTTTGCCGGCGGGGCGCTCTGGGCGAACCGCGAAGGGGCCTCCGCGCCGGTCCCCGAGTCCACGCCTTCACCCTCCCCCACGCCCAGCCCCGAACCGATCTGGAAAGAACGCGATCCACACTTCCTGGCCGAGCTCACCCGCGGGAGAGATACCGGCGGGATGCACCGCGAATACACCGGCGTCTTCCCCGCGCTCACACTGCGTGATGTCGTTCCGCTCATCGGGTTAGGAACCGCCGAGGATCCTTGGGTGGCGGCGACCATCATCGGTCCTTCCCATCAGCTTCAGATCATCCCGTCCGGGTCCTCGACCCCCGCCTACACCTTGAGCATTCCCGAAGACGCTCAAGGCGAAATACTCTCCATGGCCTGGGACGCGAAACGCAAGACGCTGTATCTCTCCGTCTCGGGAAGACTGTGGGCATGGCGTCACGCCGCCCCCAAATCCTTGGCCAAGCTCGGAGATGTCCCCAAGGCCAGTACCCTCTACGACCTCGTCGTCGACGAGAACTCCGTGGTGTGGGGCGGAACCTACCCCACCGGAACGGTCTTCAACTACACCCCGGGCACACAAAAAATTCGTGTCTTCCCACGCATGGCCGCGGATAGCGACTACGTGCGTCGGCTCGCACTGGATCCCACCGGCAGACTCTGGGTCGGCACCGGCTCACGGAACCCACGCATTTTCACCTTCCCGACCACCGATCCCAGCGACCGGACCGAGGTGCAACTTCCGACGCCGCAAAAGAACGGCTTCGTCTCGGTGCTGCGTGCCCGCGGTTCGCAACTGCTCGTGACCGCCAGCGGACACGTCGACCAGCTGGTGCTCGATACCAAGACCCGCAAGTGGCTCACGCCGATGGACTTGAAGGGCTCCTCGCGCAACGCGTCAAACTGGCTGCCCGGCCGCGACACCTACTACACCGTCGTCAAGGGTCGGCTCACGGCCAACAAGCCGGGGGCGGCCTCGGCCCTGGACCTCGGGGCGATTGGCACCAATGCCCCGATCGAACTGCACGCCACCGCGAATTCCGTTCTGGTCTTCAGCGAAACCGCTACCGGTTACCGGACCGAGCGCTTCGACCTGAAAGCACGCAAATCCGCCGGGCAGCATGCGGTGACACTGACCGAAGGCCTATTCGATGCACACAGCCTGCTCGCTCATTCCGATGGCAACCTCTATATCGGCGGGTTCATGGGCTCGGGGCTCTCCGGTCTCAATCCGGTGACCGACGAACGCTGGCGCTCGCCGGAGGGCGGCCAAGTCATACATCAGGTGGAGAACATGATCGAGTTCTCCCCTACGCGCTGCTACCTAGGTTCCTATGGTGCCGCGGACTTGATCAGCTGGGACAGCGCGCAAAAGGACGACGACAACAGTTACCGCCGGATCTCGCGGTTGAGCTATGAGTACCATCAGTCGCGCCCGTACGGCTGGGCGGCGAACTCCACGCAGGTGTACTTCGGCACCGTCCCAGATTACGGGCTGGCCGGCGGCGTGTTCGGGATGATTGACCCAGAAAAAGACCGCGTGGCCTGGGTGCTTGATGGCAACGGCAAGGGCTTCATTCCGGGCCATTCGATTATCGGCCTGGTGGCCGACGAGGACTACGTGTATGGAACCACCTCGGTGCGCAACGGGTACGGGATCCCCGACACCGAAGGACCGTCCCAGGTCTTCAAATTCGATGTGAAGACCAAGAAGCTAGTGTGGCAAAGCGAGCCGGTCGAGACCGCCGGGGCCTTGTACTCTCCGCAGCTGGTGGCCGGCTGGCTACTTGCCGCGGACATTGAGGGCATCAACGTGATCGACCCACGCAATGGCAAACTCGAAGCACGCCATAAGGTCAGCGCCCACTTTAATGCTTCGCGCCGTCCGGGGTGGGCCTCGGCTGGCCTCGAAGTAGTCGGCGACGGGGAGCGTGTGGTGCACAGTGCCTCGGGAACGACCACGGTGCTGAACTTCCGCACCGGCACACACCACCGCATCGGTGGGCCCGGAACGAAACGACGTTTTGGCGTGCGCCTGGCCTCGTTCCCCGACGGACGGGTCTTTGCCACCTACAACGATACGTCGGTAGCCCAGCTGGACTTGGAGCCGGTGCCAGAACCGGCGGCGACGGCCAAACCCAGCGCTAAACCAACGCCCACCGCATAAGCGGTCGTTGCTAGTCCAGTTCTAGGGTCTGTTCGACAAGCACGGCGCGCAGTTCCAAGGAGCCGCCTAGGGCTTCGGTGTAGCGCCGCAGGGTACCGACGGATACCTCATCGAGCGCGCCCCTTTCCAGGTCGATGACCTCCGCCAGACTGGCGCCGATTTGCTCGGCCATCTGCTCACGGGTGATCTCGTGGGCCTGCCGGAAATCCGAGAGTTGCCGGGTGCGGTTCGCGCTCTTCATGCGCTTTTGGTGAGCCACAATCGATTCGCGGTTCACCTCATGTAGTGAGCTCAGGTCATCGGATCCATGTCGCATCGCAGCCACTCCTCGGGGTCGGCGTTTCCTCGGCCTTCGGCACAGGTTCTCCGAGGGCTGTGGTTATCGTACGTCCTGACACCGAACGGCGAGTGAACCGTGCCCAACAAGAATGAAAAGCACGTAATATATCGCCTCGAGGCAGCATTTCGGCCGGAATGAGCTCCCCTACTTGACGGTAAAGCTCACCCGGTGCCAACCGGTCGCACCGTTGGGGGCCGGGCTCATCGGCTCCTCGATTTGTAGCCTGCCCTCGCGGTCATAGGCCCGCACAGTGGCTGTATGCTCCCCTGCCGCCAAGGAATCCACACGGAGCACGAACTGCCGCCAGGTATCGACCGAATCCTGCTCCGCCAGTTCGGCTTGCTGCCACGGACCGTCGTCGAGACGCACCTCGACCTTGGAGATTCCGGTGTGCTGGGCCCACGCGGTACCGGCAATGGCGAGCTTCTCGGAAGACACCGTGGCCTTGGCCCGCGGAACATCAATCCGCGAAGACAACTTGATCGGACCATGGGTGGACCAACCACGAGTGCTCCAATAGGCCAAGGCTTGGTCGAAGCGTGTCACCTCGAGGTCAATCACCCATTTCGTGGCCGAGACGTATCCGTAAAGCCCAGGAACCACCATGCGCACCGGGAAGCCGTGTTCGAGCGGTAGCGGCTCGTCGTTCATGCCGACGGCGAGCAGTGCGTCGCGGTCATCGGTGAGCGCTTCCAAGGGTGTCGAAGCGGTAAACCCGTCGTGGCTGGTGGACAGGACCATATCGGCCTCGGGTAACGGCCGGGCGCGGGCCAGTAGCTCACGAATCGGGTAGCCCAGCCATTTGGCGTTGCCGATCAATTCCCCGCCGACCGGGTTCGAGACACAGGCCAAGGTCACTCGGCTTTCAATCAGCGGCTGTGCAAGGAGTTCGGCAAAGTCGATTTCCAAATCTTCTTCGACCATCCCGTGGATGCGAAGCCGCCAATTCTTGGGGTCGATCTCGGGCACCCGCAGGGCGGTGTCGATGCGATAGAACTCGGCGTTCGGTGTCACGTGCTGCGGCATCCCGTCGACGTTGATTTGGGCGCCAGCGGGAACCGCCGCGGCCGGTGTTGCAGCGCGCGGCAGTTGAAGCGCCTCCCGAGTGGCAGAGGCGACATTGCGCACCGAAGATAGGGCCCTGCCGCCAACACCTAGGAGTACGGCCCCGGCGGCGGTAACCGATACGGCCCGCAGGAACTCACGACGCGAACTGCGCGGCACCTCGTGCTCCGTATGCGACGAGTTGCTCCCCTCCGTTGCTTCGGCGGCGCGCACCGTATAGTTCAGGGCGAGTATTCCCGCCACGGCTCCCGCGGCGGTGGGCACCAAATCCAGGATTCCTGTGGCTGCGCGAGACCAGACCGCCGTGCCGAGGGCTATCGCCAGCAGGATAATTAGCCCCGCGGCAAAGGCACTTGCCCGCCGCGCCAGAATCCCGAGCAGGGCGGCGGCGAGTAAGGCCACAATCCCCATGGAAATGAATAGCGCCAGCTTGTCGTTCGTGCCGAAAGCCGCGATGGCGAAATCTTTCAGCCACGGCGGGGTGATATCGATGAACCACGCGCCGACGGCCACCAGGGGTGAGGAGGCGCGCGTGAAAGGCACCGAGGCCAACTCCGCCACGCCGAAGAAGAGGCCGGCCGATACCACCCCGGCAAGCGCGTAGCGCCAGCGCTGGACGTTCGGTGATACAGTGCTGTTCATGTCCTACTCCTCGGGCTTGGGCTCCCATCATAGGCAGGCAGCAAATCCCGTGGCCGGTTCCTAACGGAACCGTAATGTTCTGCGCGCTCGACCTCTGCGCCGCTGGAGAGGCGGATACCGGAACGCGGTGAGCGGTGCCCGGCTCCTAGGTGACCCGGAAGGAGACTTCGTGCCAGCCGGAGCTGCCATTAGGCACGGGGTTGGCGCGCTGTTCGCTCTGCAATCGCCCCGAGCCGTCGTAGGCGCGCACGCGGGCGGTATGAGTCCCCGGAGCCAGGCCGCGCACGGGCAACGACCATTGTCTCCAACTGTCTATACCTGCCGCCGCGGCTAGTTGCGCTGCGTGCCAGCGGCCTCCGTCGAGTTGCACCTCAACACGGGTAATTCCACTACGCTGTGCCCAAGCGGTGCCGCCGAGCATGAGGTCTCCGGCCGGTACTTGGGCAAATCCGCGAGGCACGTCGATCCGCGACGAGAATTTGATCGGTCCACGAGCCGACCAGCCGCGCGTTGTCCAATAGGCCTGCTTATCCGCAAAACGTGTCACTTCGAGATCGATCACCCATTTTGTGGCCGAAACATATCCGTAGAGTCCGGGAACGACCATGCGCACCGGGAATCCGTGTTCGGCAGGCAGCGGTGCGCCGTTCATCCCCACGGCGAGTAAGGCGTCGCGCTGATCGGTCAGCGCCGCAAGAGGTGTGGAAGCGCTGAACCCGTCGTGGCTGGTGGAGAGCACCATGTCCGCCTGCGGGAGCGGCTTGGCGCGGGCCATGAGCTCACGGATCGGGTAGCCCAGCCATTTGGCGTGGCCGACGAGGTCACCGCCGACCGGGTTGGAGACGCAGGTGAGCGTGACCCAGCTTTCGACCAGCTCTTGGCCCAGCAGTTGGTCGAAATCCATGGTGATTTCGTGTTCGACCAAGCCGTGGACTCGCAGGCTCCAGGTTGTTGGATCAATCCGGGGTATCGATAGCGCCGTGTCGATGCGGTAAAACTCCTCATTGGGGGTCACGAAGGGCGGCATCCCTGCCAGCTTGACTGCCACGTCATCGGGGAGTGTTGCAGCGCGTCGAGCGGGGGCTGGGAGCCTCACCTGGTCGACGGTGGCCCGGAAGGTCGAATGCGCTGATGAAAGGGCCCGTCCCGAAGCCGCCATCACCCCAGCAAGTACCAGACCCAGTGAACTCAATCGCAGGAAATCGCGACGAGTGTGCCCTCCTCGGCCCGCCGTTTGTTCCGCGGCGTTCCCCGCCGGCGCGCCGTTAGCGACTCGGCGCGCCCGGCCCGTCAACAAAGTCAATGTGCACAGGCCGAGCAGAACACCGAACAGCGTGGGCAGCATATCGCGCGGGCCGGTAGACGCGCGGGTGAGCACGGCGGCCACCAGCAACAGCCCCAATGCGGCGACCAGCGCAAGTGCGGCCGGTAGCCAAGCGGCAGCCAACCGTCCAATGGCCGTGGCGATCAGTAGCGACACCAGGCAAATGAAGACAAACAGTGCCACCTTGTCGTAAACGCCAAATAACGCAATGGCTAGGTCCTTGACTGCCGGTGGCGAGAAATCGATCAACCAGGACCCTATTGCCACCACCGGTGAGGCAGCTGCTGCGAAGAACACCGAGATGAGTTCCGCCGCGCCAAAGAGCAGGGCGCCGGAAACGATACCGACCAGAGCGAACGGCCATCGGCGTATTGGCTGCCGGCTATCAAGCCCATGGTTTTTCTTCATGATGGCCTACTTTCCGTGCCATTGGTGCGGCGCCGGCCCGAAGGGTAGCGGCGCCGCATTGCACCTGCGTTAGTGGCGTGTGACCTTGCGGCCCAAGAGCAGGCCGCTGAGCAGCATGACGGTACCTAGGATGAAATGCAGCCAGTTATCGGCCATATTCAGCGGGATGAAGTTCGCCGGCCCAGAGCCGGCAGCCAGTCCGTAGATCCACAAGACCAGGTAGACGGCTCCGGAAAGCACGAGAAACATCTTGGACCTTGGCGCCGCGGTGGCAGCGACAAGCCCCAGAACACCGAATATCAGGTGCACCAAATTGTGCAGGGTGGAGATTTGAAAGACACCAAGGAGCATCGCCTCGGAATGGTGTCCGGCGAAGCCCAGATGTTCGATCCCGCTGGTGATACCCGGCACGAAGCCGAGGATCCCGACGAGTAGGAAAGTTACGCCAAAGAGTCCGGCGGCCAGTTGCAGCGGGCTTCGTTTAACGGTGGTTTGCGCGCTCATGATGTGCTCCAATGTGCTGGGCGGCGGCCACGTATTTGCCGCCGCTGACACAAGTGGTTCGGAGCATTCCCCCATCTGGATTGCCGGATGGGGAAAAATTTCTAGAGCTCCTGGACGAGGATCGGGTCGGTGGTGGGCTGCGGAGAACCGCCCGCCGGTTCGACGGTAATTCCCAGATGCGTCACGCCTTCCATGCTGCCTTCAACGAGGCTTACCTCTCCGGAGGCCAGCATCCCGGCCGGCGTCGCGCCACTGTCCCCGATGAGCCAGAGTTCATAGCCGTGGCCTTCCGGTGCCTTGGGCAGTTGCTCCCCCGAGACGGACATCAGGCCAGAGGCACTCGAGTAGGCAAGGGTCACCGTGGCGCCGTCACTGGTGCGGGCCTGCACGGTCCGCAAATCCGGGGCCTGCAATAGCGAGCGTAGCCCTTGCGCCTCATTCTGCGCCGCATTGAGTTGCTCGCGCAGCTCGTTGCCTTGCCGGTGCTCGGCGACGAGTATGCCACCAAGGCCGAGCGCTGCCACCAGCAGTGTGGCCGCGGCCAAGGCAAAGGCGGTTCGGCCTCGTCGTGCCCTCGGTACTGGTTCGGTCGCTACCCGCTCTTCGCGGACTGGCCCCGGCGTTGGTGCCGAGGTCATCGCCGCTTCCGGTCCGCTAGCGGGTTCCTGGGCGGCGGACGTGGCCGAGGTGGGATCTGCGGCGGGCTGCTGCGGCAAATCACGAATCGCGTCGAGCACATTGCGTTTTAGCTGCGCCGGTGGCTGTTCGGTAGCCGCGTAGCCAAGAACGGCGGCACCCTCAGAAAGCTGTTGCACATCCTGTGCTAGGGCTTCGTCAGTGGCCAGCAACCGTTCAAAGTCGGCTCGTTCGGTGTTGGACATGGCGTTCAACGCATACGCGGCGGCGGCATCCGCGTGTTCAGAGTTCTTCCGCTGTTCCATCAGGCCACCCCCATTCCGTTTCGTAGTCGTTTCAGTCCATCACGTATTCGTGTTTTCACCGTGCCTAGTGGAACGCCAAGCCGTTCGGCAACTTCATGTTGCGTCAGGCCCTCGTAGTAGGCCAGTGAAATCGCCTGTCGTTGCGCATCCGGCAGCGTTTCCAGCGCTTGCCGGGCGCGCTGCGCATCGGCATGCACTATGGCAAGGTCTTCAACATCATCGTGCGACTCCTGATAGTCGCGGATGCCTTCTCGAAGATCCCGGTTCCGGCTCGCGTTGGCCGAGCGTACTCGATCTACCGCTCGCCGGTGCGCGATTGTTGCGATCCAGGGCAGGGCCGAACCGCGCGTCCGATCGTAGCGAGCGGCATGTTGCCAGAGTTCAACGAATACCTCTTGGGCCACGTCGGAGGCGAGCTCCGGATCGACCAATATGCGCCGAGCCACACCATAGACCATCGGTGAGACGGCGTCGTACAGCGCTTCGAAGGCCGCCCCGTCACCCTGCGCGGTGCGTGTGAGCAGCTCTTCGGGCGTCGCATCGAGTGCGGCAGAGCGCTGCCCAGTTTCCGATTCCTCCATGTGCATCAGCATCTCACGTCTCCTGTAGCCTGGCCCGGTTCCCACTCCGCCGAGGCGTGGGGCAAAAATGGGGCGAGGTAGCTGCCGCTACCCCGCCCCACCTCGTTCATCTCAGCCCGAGGCCCATCGACGGCCCCGGTGGTGCGTTATTCGGATTTCATTGAGGGCATCAGCACCTGATCCACCAGGTAGACCGTGGCGTTGGCGGTCTGCACGCCACCGCAGATGACGTTGGCGCCGTTGACCTTCAGCTCATCCCCGGAACCGGTGACCTCAACATCTTCGCCCTGTACGGTGGCGTGTTTCCCGGGCAGGTCCTCAGGCAGGATTTGGCCGGGAACAACGTGGTAGGTCAGCACAGTACTCAGGGTGTCGGCGTCCTGCACCACGGCCTCGAGGTCCTTCTCGGGGATCGCGGCAAAGGCCTGGTCGACCGGGGCGAAAACGGTGAACTCGTCTCCGTTCAGGGTGTCCACCAGGTTGACCTCGGGGTTCAGTTTCCCAGAAACCGTAGCGGTCAGAGTGGTCAGCAGCGGGTTGTTTGAGGCGGCAACGGCCACGGGGTCCTGTGCCATCCCGGCCACCGATCCCTCGCCGTCGGGAACCTGTTCGGCGTAGTCGGCACATCCGGAGCCCACCAGGTACTGCGCAGGGTCCATGCTCGGCGATTCGCTGGACTCGCTGGCCGGGGTGGAAGCCGTTGCGGCCGGCGAGGAACTCTGCGGGGAGGACGTGGTGCCACCGGTGCTGCAGGCGGCGAGCCCAAACAATGCAGTGAGGCTCAGGCCAACAAATGCGGTGCGCGCAATCTTCTTCATGGTGTTGCTCCTTCGATCTGCGGACCTGATGGACCGCGAATGGTGTACCCGTGGTGTGGGGCTGTCATCGAAGGTTCGGAGCGGTGGCGCGAGTGGATTGGATTATTTTTCTCTCCGCTTCGCGCGTCGGCGCTCGAACGGGCACACCATGGAATCCGCGGCCTCGGGAGCAACACCTGCTATGCCGCTGTGGCATGGGGTTAAACCACCGGTCCCCACCTCAAACATGGATGAGGTGGGGACCTGTAGTGTGGCAGGCGGGCTAGGCCTCGAGCACCACGGGAACGATCATCGGGCGGCGACGCAGCTTGCGGGAAACCCACGAACCTATGACGCGGCGGGTGATCTGTTGCAGCTGATGGGTGGTGTGCGAGGGGTTGTTCCCCACCGCTTCCACGATCGCTGCGGCAATCTTCGGCTTGATCTCGTTGAAGACCTTATCGTCCTCGGCGACACCGCGGGCGTGGATATCCGGCCCGGAGATGATGGTGCCGTTCTGCCGGTTGATGACGGTAATCACCGAGATGAAGCCCTCTTCGCCAAGGGTGACGCGGTCCTTCAGGTCCGAGTCGGTCACGGTGCCGACCTTGGAGCCGTCGACATAGACGTAACCGCAGTCGACCTGACCAACCAGCTCGGCCTTGCCGTCCTTCAGATCCACCACCGAGCCGTCCTCGGTCAGCAGCACGTTATCCTCCGGCACGCCGGACTGTGCGGCCAGTCGGCCGTTGGCGATCAGGTGACGGGTCTCGCCGTGCACCGGCATCACGTTCTTCGGGCGCAGAATGTTGTAGCAGTACAGCAACTCACCGGCCGAGGCGTGCCCGGAGACGTGCACCTTGGCCATGCCCTTGTGGATCACCTCGGCACCCAGGCGCATCAGGCCGTTGATCACACGGAAGACCGCGTTCTCGTTGCCCGGGATCAGACTCGAAGCCAGGATCACGGTGTCCCCCGGATTGACCTGGATCTTGTGATCGCCGTTGGCCATTCGGGACAGTGCAGCCATCGGCTCGCCCTGCGAACCGGTGGACATCAGCACGACCTTATGCTCGGGCAGCTTGTCGACTTCCTTCATGTCCACAATGACGCCCTGCGGCACGTGCAGGTATCCCAGACGTTCGGCGATGCCCATATTGCGCACCATGGAACGCCCGATGAAGGCCACCTTGCGCCCGTGGATTGCCGCGGCGTCCAGCACCTGCTGCACGCGGTGCACGTGGGAGGAGAAGGAGGCGACGATGATGCGGCGGCGAGCCTTGGCGAACTTCGCCTCGAGCACCGGTCCAATGTCCTTCTCATGCATGGTGAAGCCCGGGACGTCGGCGTTGGTCGAGTCCGAGAGGAACAGGTCCACGCCCTCGTCGCCGAGGCGGGCGAAGTGGCGCAGGTCGGTGATGCGCCCATCGAGCGGCAGCTGATCCATTTTGAAGTCGCCGGTGTGCAGCACGGTGCCCGCGTCGGTGCGCAGGAAAACGGCCAGGGCGTCGGGAATCGAGTGGTTAACGGCCACGAATTCGCATTCGAAGGGCCCCACTTCACGCACTTCACCTTCGACGACGACGGTGCTGTTGGCCTTCAGGCGATGCTCGGCAAGCTTCGCCTCGATGAACGCCAAGGTCAGCTTGGAACCGTAGATCGGGATGTCTTCGCGCATGCGCAACAGGTACGGTACGGCACCGATGTGGTCTTCGTGACCGTGGGTGAGCACCAGGCCGACGATGTCGTCGATCCGGTCCTTGATGTAGGAGAAGTCCGGCAGGATCAAGTCCACGCCCGGCTGGTGCTCCTCCGGGAACAGCACGCCGCAGTCGACGATCAACAGCTTGCCGTTGATCTCGAAGACCGTCATGTTGCGTCCGATATCGCCCAGACCGCCGAGCGGAACCACCCGCAGGGTGTCCTTCTTCAGCTTCTTGGGTTGTTGCAGGCGGGCGGTATCCGCCTTACCCACTGACGTTTCGGTCATATGCGGTTAATCCCTTTCGTTAGAGATCCCATCCGCCTTCACGCAGGTCCGCGCGGATGGCATCGAGTTCAGCGTCCGACGGGGCCAGCAACGGCAGTCGAACGACGGTGTTCGGCAGGACACCCTGCCAGTGAAGTGCGTACTTGGAGGCAACGGCCCCCTGAATGTGGCTCATCAGAGCACGCTGGATCGGGTCCAGCTCAAAGTGTGCGGCGCGTGCGGTGGCCAGGTCCCCGGCGTGCATGGCGTCGACCAGCTTGCGGTAGGTGGCCGCGGCCACGTGGGCGGTGACGGAGACCACGCCAGCGGCGCCGGCGGCCATGAGCGGCAGGGTCAGTCCGTCGTCGCCGGAGTACACGTGCAGGTCGGTGTTGGCCAGCACGGTGGTGGTCGACTGGTAGTCGGCCTTGGCATCCTTCAGCGCAATGACTTCGGGGATTTCGGCCAGCTTGATGATGGTCTCCGGGCTCAGCGCGATTCCGGTGCGTCCGGGAATGTCATAGAGCATGATCGGGAGCTTGGTGGCGTTGGCGATGGCCTCAATGTGGGCGATGATCCCGGCCTGGCTCGGCTTGTTGTAGTACGGGGTGGTGGCCAGAATGCCGTCGACGCCAGCTTCCTTGGCGAGCAGACTCAGGTGAATCGAGTGGCGGGTGTCGTTCGTCGTCGACCCGGCCAGCACGGCCGCGCGATCGCCGACCGCCTCAACGACGGCGCGGAACATGCCGACGTTTTCTTCGTCGGTGAGCGTCGAGGTCTCACCGGTGGTGCCGGTAACCACCAGGCCGTCGCAGCCATCATCCACCAGTTTGCGCGCGAGTTTGGCCGCAGCCTCGTAGTCGACCTCACCGTCGGTGGTGAAGGGGGTGACCATGGCGGTCAAAACGGTCCCGAACGGGAATGCCTGAGGATCGATGTCGCGTAGTGCCATAGTCCAAATCTACACGCGCAGGTGTCATCGTGGCATATCGGCGGGCGCCTGTGATCGGATGAGACCATGAGACCCGCGACACGCCCCGAACGCCTGGTCGGCCTGGATGCCGCCCGCGCCATCGCCATCCTGGGAATGTTCGCGGCCCATGCGCTGCCGCTGCTGGTCGATTCCGATGACGGGTGCGTGGAGGCAACTTTCGCGGGATTGGTGGCCTCGGGGCGAGCCTCGGTGCTCTTCATGGTGGCCTCGGGGCTGTCCTTGAACCTCTTTGCCACCTCGTTGGCGGCGCTCGGGCTGACCCGCACACAGCGCATGCAGGTGATGCTTCGGCGTGCGCTAGCCCTAGCTGCGCTGGGGCTCTTGGTGGGAATGGCCAATGAAGGCATAGCCAATATTCTGGTGCATTACGCGATGCTCTTCTTCCTCTTGCCCTTGGCCCTGCTCATTCCGCCGGTAGGGCGCTGGATCCTGGCCCTTGCTTGGCTTGCGGCAATGCCCTTGGTACGCGTCCCGCTGGCACAGTCGCTGGATGGGGTGCGGCTGGGGCACAATCCGAATCCAGGCGACCTGCTGCAGCCGGCCCTGCTGGCCGGCGACCTGTGGGTGACTGGCTACTATCCGCTGCTGGTGTGGTTCGGCTACGGCCTGCTCGGGATGGCCCTGGGCACGATGCCGCTGCACCGGCGAGGCACGCAGCTCGCTCTTCTCGCCGCCGGCGCCCTCGGGGCGGCTGCCAGCTTGACGGCGGGCTGGTGGAAGGTCGCTTCGCGGGGCACCGAGCTGGAAGCAAAGGTGCCCGACTTGGCCGGTTCGCTTCAGGCGGCCCTGGCGACCGGACGCTTCGGCCCCACGATCGATCGCGCCCTGCTGGGCGAGGGGATCTTCCAATGGCTCCCCATGCCGCACAGCAATTCACTGCTGTTCACGCTGCATGCCGCATGCTGCGCGGTCGCGGTGATCGGGCTCTGCCTGTGGCTGGCGCCGCGGCTCGGAGCGTTCGGGCGGATCCTCGCCGCGGCGGGTCGGGCACCGCTGACCTTGTACGTGGGCCACCTGCTGCTCCTGCAGATGCTCATGCCGCTGGCGCCGGAGAACGTCATCTTCTGGGTCCTGGTCGCTGGGCTGCTCGGCGTGGGGGCCTGGCTGGATCGCTCCGGCACCCAAGGTCCGCTGGAAGCATTCATGCGCTGGGTCAGCGGCGCGGATCGCTTCAGGTCGGCCCGGGATCCCGAACCGCCCCGAGGGCCAATCATTTCCTGAGCCCCCGCGGCGACCCCCTGGCCGCTAGGAGGCATAGGCGCGGCGCCCGCCGAGGTAGGTCCCGGTGACCTCGAGGTCTCGAATGCGGCGTGGATCAACAGCGAAGAGATCCTCGGAGAGCGTGACGAAGTCGGCGAGCTGGCCACGGCGCAAGGTGCCTTTCAGATGCTCTTCCCCTGCCGCATAGGCCGACCCGTAGGTGTAGGCCCGGACCGCCTCGGCGACCGTCAGCCGTTCGGATGCCCCGAGCAGGCGGCCGCTGGCCGTGGTGCGGTTGACCATGTCGTGGATGCTGGCCAGCGGATTGGCGTCGGCGACCGGGGCATCGGTCGATCCGGGCAGTTCGAGCCCGGCCTGCAGCAGAGATTTCATCCGGTAAATCCATCCGCTGCGTTCACCGTCCACGGCATCCATCATCCCGTCCCCGAAATCTGAGATGAAGGTCCCTTGCGGCACCGCGACAAGTCCAAGCCCGGCGGCCCGGCGGACCTGGGCGGGGCTGCTCAGTGCGAAATGCTCGATGCGATGCCGTGCCCCGGGTCGCGGCGTGGCCCGTTGGGCCGCAGCGAAGCCATCCAGCACATGGTCGATGGCGGCGTCGCCAATGGCGTGCGTGGCTACCGTCCACCCGCTGTCGTGGGCCAACCGGATCATCCTGTGCAGTTCACCGGGTTCGAACTGGAGGAAGCCGAAGTTCTCCGGTTCCCCGTGGTAGCACCGATGCATGGCGGCGCTGCGCCCGATGAAGGAGCCGTCGGAGAGGATCTTGACCGGACCGATGCGCAGCTTCTCGTCCCCCAGCCCGGTACGCATCCCCAGATCCAGCCCCAAGTACTCGCCTTCGCGCAATCCCTGGATCTGGTGCAGCGTGGTGCAATACGGCATCAGGGTCACCCGCGGCAGCGCGATCCGCTCTTCGATGGCACGCTGGTACACATGGAAGTCCACCGGCGTGCTGCCGATCATTGCGGGGGCACCGCTGCCTGGCTCGGTCAGCGAGGTGATGCCGTAGGACAAGGCCTGCTGCCCGCCGAGCCGCAGGTGGTGCAGCAGGTCGTCCTGCCGCATGGGGCGCACCAGATCGTAGATGATTTCCAAGGCTCGTTCCTGCAGCAGGCCGGTGGCCCTGCCTTGTTCATCGCGGGCCACATGCCCGCCGTCGATCCGGGGCACCCCGTGCCGATCCGGATACCCTGCCAGCTCGAAGGCCCGCGTGTTGGCTACCGCCATATGTTCGGAGACGTGCTGCAGGAAGACCGGACGCCCTCCGGCGACGCGGTCCAAGTGCTCCGCGCTGGGATGGCCGTCCAGGAAATTCTGGTCATAGCCGCTGCCGCGCACCCAGTCATCGGGCCCCAGGGTCCGGGCGTGCCGGGCCACCGCCGCGTAGAGCTCGTCGAGGTCGGCCACGGTGCGCGGCCGGAGGTCGAGGCCTGCCAGGCGGGCCCCGGTGATGGACAGGTGGTTATGGGCATCGTTGAATCCCGGCAGCACCGGGGCGCCGGCGAGGTCGATCTCCTCCTCGGCGCTCGCCGAGTCCAGCTCCTCGTCGAACCCGATGACGCGTCCGGCAAAGACCCCTACGCTCTGGGCGTGCGGCCGGGCGGCATCCAGCGTCCGGATCTGCGCGTTGCGGTAGATCGCGTCCAATTTCATGGCATTACTCCTGAACGGCCGTAGCGGCGAATCGACGGCCCGAGGCACGGTTCAGGCCCGATACCCCGAGAATGGTGGCGATCAGCAGAGCGGCGAAGAACGCCGCCACGGGCCATGGATTGCCGTTGGAATTGGACAGGATCCACTGCGCGACCAGCGGCGTGGAGCCGCCGATCAACGAGGAGCACAGTTGATAGGACAGGGATACCGCGGTGTAGCGCACCTGCGGGGCGAAGGCCTGGGCCAGGGCATTGGCCAGCAGGGCGTAGTAGGAGGTTCCCGCCAAGAACATGACGTAGAGGGTGAGCGTGATCAACGGCAAGCTGGCGGCCGCAATGGCAGCGAAGAAGGGAGCCACCATGAGCAGGCACAGCGCCAGCCCGCCGAGCATGACCTTGTTGGCCCCGATCCGTTCGGCCAGCTTGGCGGCCAACGGCTGCCAGATGAATTGCAGGACCGCGGCACCGAGCAGCACATTGAGCATCACTTGGCGGTCAAGGCCCAGCGGTCCGGTGGTCCAGGAGAGCAGGAAGGTATTCGTGAAATAGGCCAAGGAGATTCCCATGATGGAAGCGATGACCCCGAGGACCAGCACCAGGGGCGCGTCGCGCAGCACCTGCACAATCGGCACCTTCACCACTTCGCGGGCCTCGCGCACCCGCTCGAAGTCGGCCGATTCCTCGACCTTGAGGCGGATGACCAGCCCGACGAAGACCAGCAGCGCCGAGCACAGGAAGGGGATGCGCCATCCATAGGAAAGGAACGCCTGGTCTGGCAGCAGGGATACGGCCATGAATGCGCTCGTGGCCAGGATCGCGCCGGCCGGCGATCCCTGCTGGACCCAAGCACCGGCCATGCCCTTCTTGGCGCCCTCGGCATTCTCCGTGGCCATCAGCACCGCGCCGCCCCATTCGCCGCCGACGGCGATGCCCTGCACCGCTCGCAGGAAGATCAAGATCACCGGCGCGGCAACGCCGATCTGCGCATACCCGGGCAGCAACCCGATGCACGTGGTGGCCACGCCCATCATGACCAAGGTGATGACCAGAATGTTCTTCCGGCCCAGGCGGTCCCCGAAATGGCCGAAGACCAGTCCACCCAGCGGACGGGCCAGGAAACCGACCCAGAAGGTCGCGAAGGATGCCATCAGCGCGGTTCCGGGGGCCACCTCCGGGTAGAACACCTTGCCGAAGACCAGCGCCGCCGCGGTGCCGAAGATGTAGAAGTCGTACCACTCGATGGCGGTGCCCACGAAGGCCCCGGCGATGGAGCGCCGCTGGCGAAGGCGCTGCGCCTCGGTAGAGATTGTCATGATGATGTCCTCGTGACGGACCGCCGCGCGGCGGTGGTGTTGTGCAGATCACCACCTAGTGTGTCGGCCGCAGCCTATACCCGTCTAATACCCTTTTACGATTTGGCTATAACCTTAGGTCATGACCAGTCTTCGAGACCTCGAGTACTTCCTTGCCGTCATGGACCGCGGGAACGTCAGTTCGGCGGCAGCCGAGCTCTTTGTTTCGCAGCCGGCCATCTCGCGTCGGCTGGCGAATCTCGAACGCCACTGGGGCACCACCCTCTTCCAGCGTTCGGCGCAGGGCATGCGGCCGACCGCAGCGGCACTGCGTTTGCAAGAACTCGCCCGCGACGTGGTCAAGCGCGCCGCGCGCACCGAGCACATCATGGAGCGCTTTGGCCGCGAGGATCTCAGCTTCACCGTGGTGTGCCCGCATTCGACGGCCACCAGCTTCGTGGCACCGCTGTTGGCGGAAGGCGCACGCATCGCGGACGTCACGAGCGAGCAACCCGATCTGGTCTACGCGCATCTGGAGCGCGGTATCGATCTCGCGGTCAACACGCGTCCCGCCCCGCCGCACTACGCCTGCGAGCGGATATTCTCCTCGCCGGTCTTCGCCTATTTCCGCCCGGAAGACCTCCCGGAGGATCATTCACCGCATCTTGGCCTCGACGCGTTCGCGGGGCGGCGGCTATTCGCCCCGGGTTTCGGCAGCGCCGTGGAAACCACGGTTCGTGGCCATGCGGCGGACGCCGGGTTCGACCTGGCCGGCCTGTCCACGACCACCAATGGAACGGTGGCCCAGGCCCACGCGGCGGCCGGGCACGGCATCGCGCTGGCCACGGAGCCAGCCAGCTTTTCGCTGGCCTCGGCGCCGCTTCATGCAGGCGGCCACCCGGTCATGATCGACTTCTATGCCGCCTGGGAGCCCGAACACTATGCCAAGGAGGAGCTGCGCCTGGTCGTCGCCGAACTGGAGGCTTCCATGCCGCGCACGTGGAAGCACATCATGGGCGCATGGTCCGGGCGGCGCAATGCATAGCCGCGCCCGGCGCCCAGCAACCGGACTGCCTGGGCAACCTCGGCGCTGAGCTACCGCGCGGACTCGCCCTGCCGGGCTTTCCAGTATCCGATGGCGGTGCGCATCGAGTTGCGCGCCCGGCGCTTGTCGCCGCAGGCCTCGTAGGCCAGGGCCAGGCGGTACCAGGACTTCCACGATTCAGGGTTGGCCTCGACATCGCGTTGGTGGTTCACGAAGTCGGCGTCGGCAGCTTCGCGCACGAAGCGTCCCGACGGGGTGCGCGGCAGGTTGTCCTCGGGCAACTCGCCCAACGCCTCGAGTTCCTTGCCCATGCGCTCGGTGCGCAATCCGAAGAGGATCTCGCGAATCAGGATCCATACGCCCAGGGCGGGAATCACCAGGATCGCCACGCCCATGATCTTCGCGATCGGCTCATCGGTGAGCATGAACCGCCATGCCTGGGTGAAGGCCATGGCGATGTACAGCACGAACAACAGCAGGATGCCGGACACCCACAGTTTGGTTTTCACTGCTGCCCCAGCTCCAGGTAGCCGTCCAGGCCATAGGTCAACCCGGGGCGCGAGGCGGCCGTGCGCAGACCGAGCAGCACGCCGGGCATGAACGAGGCACGATCATAGGAGTCGTGGCGCAGAGTGAGTTGCTCCCCCGCACCGCCCAGAAGCACCTCCTGGTGGGCCACCAGGCCGCGCAGCCGTACCGAGTGCACACGGACCCCGTCGATGTCCGCGCCACGTGCCCCATCGATCTGGGTCTCGGTGGCATCCGGGCTGGCCGGCACTCCGGCCTGTGCGCGAGCCGCGGAGATCAGTTCCGCGGTACGCACCGCGGTTCCCGAGGGGGCATCGACCTTGTTCGGATGGTGCAGCTCGATGATTTCCACGGATTCGAAGTACTTGGAGGCGGTGGCCGCGAAGGCGC
The DNA here is from genome assembly GCF_048457885.1 of Glutamicibacter endophyticus. NCBI lineage: Bacteria > Bacillati > Actinomycetota > Actinomycetes > Micrococcales > Micrococcaceae > Glutamicibacter > Glutamicibacter endophyticus. Next base: position 1,110,319 of record NZ_CP174200.1, on the reverse strand, counting down.
TGGCCAGCACCGATCCCAAGGCGAAATTCGGGGCAATCAGCACGCCGACCTCGGGATGCTCGGCCAGCAGGGCTTCGAGGTTCGCGCGACGGGCATCGTCCCATCCGGTGGTCCCGATCACCGCGTGCAGGCCGTTCGATACGGCGAAACGCACATTCTCTTCGGTGGCGGAAGGCACCGAGAGGTCCACCACGTGGGTGGCCCCGGCCTGCAGGACCTGCTCAAGGCCATCGCCCCGTCCAAGGCTGGCAACCAGCTCCATGTCCGCGGCCGCGCTCACCGCCTTGACCGCTTCGGACCCCATTCGTCCATTGGCGCCCAGCACGGCGACCTTGATCGTAGAACTCATGAGTTTAAGCCTAGCGCCCTGCCCGATGGGCACCGAATTGTGGCACCGGGCTTCACGCCGAAGGTGCCTTCCGATCCTCCGCGGATCCCCCAGGGTCCGTGGGCTCATGCGTGATGACCTGCCCGGTCGCCGTGCTGTCCTCGCGCAGGATCCACCCCATGCGCTTGTGCGTCCGCACGCCCACGTCCGATTCGATCACCTGCAACGCAGGGGCCACCTTTTGCAGGGCCCATTCAACCTCGGCGATTTCCACCGGATTGCGCAACCAGAGCGCGAACGTGAGATTTGCGTCGCCGGTGATCGTTGCGCACAGGCGCAAGGTCCGGAATGAGCGCAGCCTCTGCACGGCCTCCTCGAGCTGCGTCGGCGGCACCCGCGCATACCACTGGCAGTAGACCGGGTAGCCGGAGTAGTCCTGTGCCAGTTCGCACCGCAGCATGATGGCCTTGGAATCAAGCAGCTGGCGCAGCCGTCGAGCGGCGGTGGTCGGGTGGATGCCGAGTTCCGCGGCAATCTGCGCGGCCGGCATGCGCCCGTCGATGGCCAGCAGTCGGCGCAGCTGTTCTTGCTGCGGAACGATTTCAGATCCTTGGCGTCCATGCAGCGGGTTGAGCTCGCGCAACCGTGCGTGCTGCTCCGGGGAGAGCACATCCAACCGCCAGTGGCTTCCGGTCGCGTAGAGGCCGGTCATCACCGAGACGTGGATCTTGGCGATCCCGGGATCCGCACGGACCACCGGCAGCACCCGATGCGTCAGATGCGCCCAGTCCTCGGTGAAGACGGTAAGCCTGGCATCCCAGGAGCGCGCCGATTCCTCGACATTGCCGACCTCGGGGATCAGGCACATGCGTGCGATCACCGATTCCCGGGCTTCCGGATGGCACTGAATGCTGATGAAGGTCGCCGCGCCTTGCGTGGAGATCGCGCCCTGGTGGCCGGTGACCCACACCAGGCCCCGCCCATGCAGCCGCTCCCAGCGCGCGGCCAAGGTGGTGGGGTGCTGCCCCAGGATGGGCGCCAGTTGCGCCCAGGAAACGCGCGGGAAGACCTGAAGGGCATGGACCATCTCGAGATCCGCTTGGGGTAGTTCCATGCACGTTCCATCGGTTTTGGGCAAGAAATTAACAGGTTTCTAAGTATAGTCCCCGCCATGAACTGGATCACTTCACGATATCTACATCACGACTCAACTGAAGGAATCCGCATGGCACCCACCTCATCCTCGGCAGACCTGACCATCTCCCTGCGCGATGACTCGGCGGCACTGGCCGATGACATCACCCAGCTGCGGCATCGGCTGCATCAAGAACCGGAAGTAGGTCTCGACCTGCCGCGCACCCAGGAGAAAGTGCTCGAAGCACTGGAGGGCTTGGGGTTAGAGATCACGACGGGCACCGAGACCACCTCGGTGACTGCGGTACTGCGCGGCACCGCAAGCACCGCGACCGCCGAACGCACAACGGTCTTGCTGCGCGGCGATATGGATGCCCTGCCGGTGCAGGAAAAATCCGGCGTCCCCTATGCCTCCCGCATCGATGGCAGGATGCATGCCTGCGGCCACGACCTGCACACCGCGATGCTCGTCGGCGGCGCGAAGCTGCTCGCGGCACGCCGCGAGCAGCTGCCCGGCGACGTCGTCTTCATGTTCCAGCCGGGCGAAGAAGGCTTCGATGGCGCGGGCGTGATGCTGCGCGAAGGCGTGCTGGATGCCGCAGGGCGACGCCCGGATGCGGCCTACGGCCTGCACGTGATGAGCTCCATGGCCGAGGGCGGCACCTTCCTCTCCCGTGCCGGCGCGACGATGAGTTCCTCCGATGGGCTGGTCGTCACGGTCCATGGCGCCGGGGGCCACGGCTCGGCCCCCCATGCCGCCAAGGATCCGGTGCCCGTTGTCGCCGAGATCGTCTCAGCCCTGCAAGCCATGGTGACGCGGCAATTCGATGTCTTCGACCCGGTGGTGCTGACCGTCGGCGTGCTGCGTGCCGGAACCACGCGCAATGTCATCCCGGAGACCGCGCACCTGGAGGCGACGATCCGTTCCTTCTCCCCCGCCGCCAAGCGACGCTTGAAGGCCTCGATCCCGGCCCTCGTGGAATCGATTGCCACGGCCCACGGCCTATGGGCGACCGCAGACTATGTCGAGGAGTACCCGCTGACCGTCACCGATCCCGCCGAGGCGGAATTCGCCCAGAGGACCGTGCGCGAACTCTTCGGACAGCAGCGCCACCACGAGCTGCCCAACCCGCTGGCGGGTTCCGAGGATTTCTCGCGGATTCTTCAGGAAGTTCCGGGGTCGTTCCTCTTCCTCTCCGCCGTGCCCGCAGGCGCCGACCCGGCGCAGTCCGCCTACAATCACTCCCCCTACGCGGTATTCGACGACGCCGCACTCCCCGACGGCGCAGCCACCTACGCTCGCCTGGCCATCGACCGGCTCAGCGCCACTGCCAACCACTAAGGACCCCCTCCATGAGCACCACGACCTCTACCTCGAGCGCCGCGCAGCAACAGCGCAGCGTACTGCGCACCCTGCTGGGCACCGGCGCCGGCAACGCCGTTGAATGGTATGACTGGGCGGTCTACGCGACCTTTGCCTCATTCATCGCCTCGCAGCTCTTCAGCCCGGCCGACCCCTCGAGCGCCTTCCTGATGACGCTGGCCGTCTTCGCCGTGGGTTTCATTGCCCGTCCGATCGGCGGCTTCCTTTTCGGGATCATCGGCGACAAGGTCGGGCGCAAGGCCTCGATGACCCTCTCGGTCGCCCTGGCGTCGGTTGGCTCGCTGGCCATCGCGCTGACCCCGAGCTATGAGAGCATCGGGGCGGGGGCCTCGCTGATGCTGGTGGCCGCGCGGCTGGTGCAGGGATTGGCCCACGGCGGCGAACTACCCAGCGCCCAGACCTATCTCTCGGAGATGGCGCCGCCGGAACGCCGCGGACTATGGTCTTCACTGATCTACGTCTCGGGAACCACCGGCATCCTCTTTGGAACGCTGCTGGGTGCCGTGCTCTCCACCGTCCTGTCGCCCGAGCATATGGCCTCCTTCGGCTGGCGCATCCCCTTCGCGCTCGGCGCACTCTTCGGGTTGGTGGCCCTGCTGATGCGCTCGCGTATGGAAGAGTCCACGGTCTTCGAGGGCGGCAAGAAAAACCAGTCGACCGACCAGCCAAAGCTCCTGGCCGATATGGCCAAGCATTGGCGCCAGGCCTTGCAAGTGATCGGGCTGACCGTTGGCCTCACCGTTGTGTACTACGTCTGGGGCGTCTCCACTCCGGCCTATGCCATCAACGTGCTGGGCATCGACGCCAAGGGTGCGCTGTGGGCCGGCGTCGTAGCGAACCTGGTCTTCATCGCCGCGCTGCCGCTGTGGGGTCGCCTCTCCGATCGCATCGGGCGACGCCCGGTCCTGTTCATCAGCGCCGCCGGCACCTTCGCCTGTTATTTTCCGGCCGGTGCACTGCTGCAGGATTCCCCGGTACAGCTAGCCCTCGCGATGTCGATGATGCTGGTCTTCATCGCTGGTTTCGCTTCGATCGGCCCGGCCGTCTATGCGGAGCTCTTCCCCACCTCGGTACGCACCATCGGTGTCGCGGTTCCCTACGCGATCTGTGTCGCTGCGTTCGGTGGCACCGCCGCCTACCTGCAGGCCGGCTTCGAGACGTGGTTTGGCCAGGCCGGTCGCGGCTACTTCGGCATCTACGCGTTGGCCCTGCTGCTTGTCACGGTGCTCACCGCACTGACGATCAAGGAAACTCGCGGCAAGGATCTGCACGAAGAATAGGTTCAGGGACACTTGATATGCAGAGGCGGGGGGCCGCACCATGGTGCGGCCCCCCCCGCCTCTGCGTATTCTCGCGCTGTGCCGCGATGCTCCTAGCTCGTGAGGCCCAGGGCCTCTTCGTTCTCGAAGGGACCGACCACGGTGATGGTGCGCGGGCGAGCGGCCAATTCGGCGGCCAAGGCCTGCACCTCCGCAGCGGTGACGGCCTGCACCCGGTGCAGGGACTCGTCGATGTCCTGGAATTCCCCGGTGACCATTTCGGCGCGGCCCAGGCGGGACATGCGGCTTCCTGGATCTTCCAGGGCCAGCACGGTGCCGCCGGCCAGCTGCCCCTTGGCCTTGCGCAGTTCGTCCTCGGTGATCCCCTCGCTGGCCATGCGGTCCAGTTCGGCGCCCAGCAGGCCAAGGACTTCGCCCGCCTTGGCCGGGGAGCATCCGGCATACATGCCGAAGTATCCGGCATCGGAGTACGTGGCGGAGAAAGAATAGGTTGAATAGGCCAGGCCGCGCTTCTCGCGGACCTCTTGGAAGAGCCGGGAGCTCATGCCCCCGCCAAGCACCGCGTTGAGCACGGCCAGGGTGTGCCGTCGCGGGTCATGGCCGGTGATGCCCACGCACCCGACGATGATATTGGCCTGCTCCACCGGGCGGTTGATGACCTCGAGTCCGCCGGTGCTTTCAATGGTGGCAGGCTCCGCGCTGCGTCGGGCTTCGGGAACCGCCAACGGATCGAGATCCCATCCGGCGTCGGCCAGCGCGGTGAGCACCATGGAGCAAATCTGGTCGTGCTCTAGGGATCCGGCGGCGGTGACGATCAGTTCGCTGGGACGGTAGTGCCGCTCGTAGTGTTCAAGCACCGCCTCACGGGTGATTTCGCGGATCTCTTCCGGGGTGCCGCCGATCGGGCGGCCCAGCGGGTGACCGGCCAGGACCTTGGCGACGAAGTGCTCGTGCACGACCTCGGTGGCATCGTCGGCGTCCATATTGAGCTCTTCGATGATCACCCCGCGTTCCTGCTCCAATTCGAAGGGGTCGAGCACCGCCGAGGTCACCATGTCGGCGATCACTTCCATGGCCATGGGGACGTCCGAGTCCAGCACCCGTGCGTAGTAGCAGGTGGATTCCTTGGCGGTTGCGGCGTTCGACTCGCCGCCCACCTCGTCGAAGGCCTGGGCAATATCGAGCGCGGTGCGCGTCGCGGTGCCCTTGAAGAGCAGATGCTCGAGGAAGTGGGTGGAGCCGTAATGACCGGCCTGTTCATCGCGCGAACCGACCGGCACCCAAAAGCCCACGGTGGTCGAACGCTGCCCGGGCATGGCCTCGGTCAACACGCGCACCCCACCGGGCAGAATGCTTCGGCGCACCTCGGCCCCGCCTTCGCCGCGATGCACCAGGGTCGGGTCCGACGGGTCGACCGGCGAAAACTCGCTGGTGTCCTGGTGGTGCAATGGCAGCGGAATCATGACCAATGGGTTGTCCTTACTTTCCACGAAAAATCGGGGGTAAATGGCACCTGAACCGGCACCGAAATCTCGCTCTATTCTCGCACATTTGCACCCTGCCACGTGCCCGCGCACCGACCTGCGGATATTAACGAAAACGGCCGCGTCGGCGATAGCAACGTATCACCGGTGCGGCCGCGGCCCTACCACCCTAGGAGTCGATGGGCACGGCCACCGGCTCGGCGGGCAGGGTGTTCTTGCGCCGTAGCAGTGCGGCCACGGCGAGGATCACCACGCCGATTACGGTCAGCACGATCGCGGTCGGCCAGGCGAATCCGGCCATGATCAAGGCCGGCAGAATTGCGACGAAGGCGATGTCGCCGAACCCGATCGGAATATAGGCCAGGCCGTAGTAGTCCAGGGTTCGTGAACGCATGTCGGGGTCGACAATGCGCAGCAATGCGATACCCATGGCGACGGTTCCGGTCCCCCAGCCCCAGGTGAAAATGGACTGCTCTACCTTGTGGTCAACGAACAAGCGTTTGGCGATCAGGAAGTAGAAGGCGATCATGCCCAGTACACCGAAGACCAGGAGCAGCGCCAGCGGGCCGGCGTATGCCACCACGATGGCCGGATCGATGGACGCGATGCCAAACGCGACAAGCAAATCGGTGGCCGAACCGCTGGTTCGTTCGAACAACCGGGCGTCAAAGTGCTTCATGGCTCCGGTCGAACGCAACGCAAAGAGTGCGAGGTAGCCGACCAAGAAGGCCACCGAGAAGGTGGGAATGTTCAGCCCGTCCACCATGGTGCCGGCCCAGTAGGAGATCGCATAGGAGATTGCGGCGATGCCGAACAGGACACCGCCATGGTAGATCAGCGGATCGATGGACATCGAAGAAACCGGGGAGGCACCGACGGGTTCACGCTTACCGTCGCCAACCATGCCGGTACGCAGGCTATTGGGCAACGACTTGAAGTGGGTCAGGTAGGTGGTGTTGCCACGCATGGATTCGATTTTGATCAGGATGATGCCGCCGACCACGGAGACGATAATGCCCACGGTGGCCGCGGTCATTCCGAGGCTGGCCGCCTCAGGCCAGTTCTCACCGAAGCTATCGGAGATCGCGGCGGCGGTACCGTGGCCGCCCATGAACCCGGTGGCAATCATGAGCCCGAAGCCATCGGGCACGGTGCTAAAAACGCTGGAGACGACGGCGAGCGCGAAGAGCAAGCCGACGCCCCACTGCAGGACCACGACGGATTGCGAAACGGACCACATGGTGCCGACGGACTTCATCACGCCCTTGAGCGAGGCGACCTTGGAGGTGAAGGGAAGCGCGGCGAAGACGACAGCAATGAGCACTCCCGCGTAGCTGGAGATATCGGAGGAAAAGGGAATGATCCCCAGCATCTTTGGTCCCAGCACGAGGCCGAGCACACCGGCGATCAAGCTCGAAGGCAGGAAGATACTTTGGATGAAGGGCACCTTGGCCCTCAAGAACGCTCCGACGAGCAGGAGAATACTGATCCAGCCCAGATCCGTAAATAGCGACCACGCGGTCATACACACCTCATTTCAGACATGACTAATGCCGCAGGCAATCCTCGGCGACAGCGGTTAACGCTAACTCACCTCCGGGCCCGGCCCGATGCCGTCAAGAGTTAGCCCAGATACCCGCTGTTCGAGGTCCACCTCACAAGAATTAGCGAAATACTGCGGAGAAACGGGGGCGACAGTGCGGCGCACACCACATCGCGGATCGCTGGTGGTGTGAAAAGAATCTCTCAGCTCGCGCGCGGCCCCGGCCGTTTCTGCCCTCACGCTCTGCGTCTGCAGGCGCGGTCATCCCTTGTACCGCAGACCGTGGTGCGTCATGACAGGAGGTGGAATGGAACCGGCGGTGAAGGTGTGCCGCGGCACGAAAAATCCGCCGCACCCAACAAAGTTGCTGGGGGCGGCGGATCTACGCGACGCCACGTACCGGCGTCTACATCGCGTGCCTGTTAGGCAAGCTTGGAACGATCGAAAGCGTCGAGACTGATGCCCTGCTCGAGGATCACCTTGGCCCATTCCTTGGCCGAGTGCAGGCTGTGGTCACGGTAGTTACCGCAGCTCACCGCTTCGGTTCCGGGAACGTCTTCCCACGTGACCTTCTCAACGAGGTCCTCGAGGGAGCTCTTCACCGCGGCGGCGACCTGCTCGGGAGTGGGCTCGCCCCACGCGATCAGGTGGAATCCGGTGCGGCATCCGAAGGGCGAGAAATCAATCAGCCCGTCGAATCGGGTGCGCAGCAAGGCGGCGAGGGTGTGCTCGATGGTGTGCAATCCCGCGGTGGGAATCTCGCCATAGTTCGGCTGGACAAAGCGCACGTCATAGTTGGAGATCGCGTCGCCCTTGGGGCCATGTTCCACGCCAATTTTGCGCACATAGGGCGCCTTGACCTTGGTGTGGTCCAACGCGAAACTTTCGACTTCGGCAAGTTCAACATCACTCATAAATTCAGTGTATCCCTTGGGCTCGACGACCCCGCTCCGCGTTCATCAGGGGTAACCGGATAAACTCGGTGAGTATGCCCGGTGTTCGACCGCCCGGGTGGTAGCGCTCACGAGAGGAAGTACATGTCAGACCTCAAGACCTTGGTGGTCTTCGCCCACAGCGATGAGGCAGCAGCCTTCACCGATGTTCAGCATCTGGTCTCCGGTGTTGGCAAGGTCAACGCCTCGGTGGCGCTAGCCGGCGCACTTGCCGCTGGTGGCGTCGAGAAAGTGGTGGTGCTGGGCACCGCCGGCGTAGTCGGCGATGGTGAGCCCCGCCCGGATCTGAACACCGTGTATCAGGTCACCCACGTCCTGCAGCACGACTTCCCGCTGGCCTCCCCCACCCTGACCCTGACCGGCGAGGTGATCTTGCCGGATCATCAAGCCACGATGGCCACCGGAGATGTCTTCGTATCCGACGACGCCCAACGCGCCCACATCCATGAGCTCGGGGCCGAATTGGTGGATATGGAAGGCTACGCCTATGCCAGCATGTGCCAGCGCTTCGACGTGCCGCTACAGATTTTCAAGGTGCCCAGCGACTACGCCGACAGCGAGACCACGATGGATGATTGGGATGCCATCGTGAAGCATAAGAGCGTCCAGCTACGCGAATTCTTCGACAAGAATCTGCGCTAGTCCCCAACTGTTGCCAAGGCCGGCCCGGAGTGCGGGAAACCCCTCCCGACCGGCCTTGGCCATGCCGGTAGCGCTCAGGCTAGCCTTCGGCTCGAATGGCCACCGGGACTTCGGCGAACCTCAGGCCCACGGTTTCTCCGATCTCAAGCCGCTCATTGGCGTGATGTTGCACCGCCGCCTCGGTCTCGAGTTCGTCGAGCCGCACCACGGTGCGCCGCAGCGATCCGAGAAAGCCCGAGGAAACCACCGTGCCGTGAAGCTGCGCATCGACGGAGGCGGCAAAGGCGATGTGTTCGGGGCGTACCAGGGCCGTCACTGAGGTGCCTGCGGCCAGCTGCGTGCCGGTCACCAACGGGAGCGTCGTTTGATGTAGTTGGACCCCCTGCCCGGTGAGCACGCCGGGCAGCTTGTTAGACACACCCACAAAGTCGGCGACAAAAGCCGAGGCCGGCGAACGGTAAATATCCTCCGGGCTGGCGAACTGTTCGATATGTCCACCGTTCATGACAGCGACCCGGTCCGAGATCGCTAGCGCTTCTTCCTGATCGTGCGTGACGAAGACGGTGGTGATCCCCAGTTCGGTCACGATCTCCCGGATCTGTTCGCGCAGGTGTACGCGCACCTTGGCATCCAGCGCGGAAAGGGGTTCATCCAGCAGCAGTGCCCGTGGGCGTGTGACCAGGGCACGCGCTAGGGCCACACGCTGCTGTTGCCCACCGGAGAGTTGCGAGGCGTAGCGGTGTTCGAAACCGGAGAGTCCCACCAGCTCGAGTGCCTCGGCAACACGCTGGGTTCGTTCACTGCGCGGAATCTTGCGCATACGCAAACCAAACTCGACATTCTTTGCCACGGTCATATGCGGAAAGAGCGAATACGCCTGAAACACCATGCCAATGTCGCGGCGGTTCACCGGGGTGCCCGAAACCTCGTCACCGCCGATGAGCACCTGCCCCGAGGTGACCTCTTCGAGTCCCGCAAGGCAGCGCAGCGCCGTGGTCTTGCCGCAACCCGACGGTCCCAACAGGCAGACCAGCTCGCCTGGCTCTAGGCGCAGGTCGATGGAATGCAGCACGGTGTTCGAACCGTAGTCCTTGCGCACGGCCCGCAGTTCAAGTCCGGCGGATTTCATATGCTTTGCGGAGTGGGCGATGGTCTCAGACATGCGCAGTATCTTTCGTAGGCTTCGTCGGTAGCGGACGCCGTGCCCCGGTATTGCCCATAAAAGACACGGCGGCGAGCAGGACGAACATAATGATCAAGGAGAGCAGCGAGCACAGGACCGCGATGAACGGGTCGGTCTGTGAAATCTGTAGCAGCCCGGTCTGGAAGGTGGTGCGGCTCAGTAGCGAGGCCACAGTGAATTCACCCATCACAATGGCGATGGTCAGCAACGAGGCGGAAACCAGTCCGCGGCGCAGACCCGGAACCAGGACCTTGAAGTAGACGGTCGCCCAGCTGGCGCCCAGTGTCCGGGCTGCTTCGGAAAGCACTCGGGCATCCATCCCCTGCAGGTCGGTGGCAATGGTGCGGTAGGCGAAGGGCAGGACAAGCACTCCGTAGGCTAGGAACAGTGTCCATTCCCCAGAGCCCAACGTCCTGCCAATGTACCGATACACCGGAGCGAAACCGACCACCATGGCGATGGCAGGGATCGCGATGGGTAGCACCGTCAGCAGATCCAGCATCCGTTCCAAACGCGGGAAGCGCAGATGGATCCACACGATGGTGGGGGCGAAAAGTAGTTGCACCATCCCCAAGGTCAGTAGCGAGAGCACCAAGGAATTACCGAGCCCCTGGGTCAGGGCGCGATATTGGCGTTGCCCCTGCAGTTCTGCGAGGCTCAGCCAATGTTCCAGACTGTGCCCGCCGGTGGTGCTGCGCAAGGTGAACTCGGCCATGGCCAACAGCGGCAAGAGGAAGATCACGCCGATAACCAGCAGAATGGTGCGGCGAGCCCACATCGGTGGGGCCGTGGAAATCGTGCGGCTCATGACTGCCACCGTGCCGCTCGTTTCATCACCAATGAGTAGAGTCCCATGATCAGGCTCATTAACAGGATCATGCCCAGTGCGAGCACGCCGGCATAGCTGACGTTGGAGGCACCGGTTTCGCCGATTAACGCCGCCCGGATTTGCAAGGGTACGATCTGCGCACCCTGGCTAATCAGCGCGGCTGCCGTGGCGTAAGACGAAAAAGAATTGGCGAACAGTAGTAACAATGCACCGAGAAATGAGGGGGCGAGCACCGGCAATCCGATATGCCGCCAGTAGTCCCACAGCCCTGCGCCCAGGGTCGCGCTGGCCTCGACCCACTGCGGGCGTAGCCGGTCAATAGCCGGGAAGAAGGTGATGATCATCAGCGGAATCTGGAAGTACAGGTAGGGCAGGATTAGGCCCGGCAATTGGTAAAGCCAGACCCCATCGGCGTAGATGTCCCAGCCGAGCGTGTCATCAAGCCACAGGCGCAATAGGCTTTGTGCACCCATGGTGGCGATGAAGGCGAAGGCCAACATCACACCACCGAACTGGGCCAAGACGGAGGCCGCCGCGTCGACGATGCGTCGCACCGCGCTCTGCGGGCTCAACCCGGTCAGGGCCCAACAAACTAGGGCACCGATCACCGCGCCGACTAGCGCCGTGATCGCGCTGATCGTCGCCGAGGCCATAAAGGTCGATGAGACCACTGGGTCGATGAGAATCGATAAATTCGAAAGTGTCAGGGCCCCCTTGCCGTCGCTGAAGCCGCTAAAGATGGCCAGCAAGGTGGGCAGTAGCAAGAAGAGTACGAGGTAGGCCGCGAATGGTAGCAGCCCTAACCAAGCTAATTTCGTTTTCACGTGAGAAAGTCCTTTGACGCGCGAGCGCCAGTCGGTGGGGCCGGCTGCGGCCCCACCGACATCGCGTTAGCGGGTCAGCGCGGCCCAGCGCTCGGTCAGCAGCTTGTTGGCGGCGTCGGTCTGCTCTTGGTTCGGCGAAATCCAGTCCTCGGAGGTGGTGCCGGCCGTTGCCGTCTCGAGTAGCTTCTCGTCCACGGAACCGGCTTCTTTCAAGGCGTCGACGCGTACCGGCACCGAGTTACCTTCCAGCAACAGGGTCTGCACCTCGTCGGAGAACATCCATTCCTGCCACAGACGTGCGGCGGCCGGGTGCGGGGCGTCCTTGTTGATGGCCTCGTTGTAGAAGGAGACGTAGGCGGCGCCCGGCAGGACGGTGGTCTTGAAGTCTGGCTTGTTGGCGGCCGCGGCGATGTTATTGAAGCTCCAGTCGAACACCACCGGGGTTTCGCCCGAGGCGATGGTGGCCGGCGTCGGATCGACGGTCAAGAAGTTGCCGGCATCCTTGAGCTTCTGCATCCAGTCGATGCCAGGTGCGAAGTCTTCGACTCCGCCGCCGGCCAAGGCGGAAATGGTGCCCACGGCCGCGAATGCGGCACCGGCCTGCGTTGGGTCACCGTTCAGCGCCACCGAGCCACGGTATTTCTCACCGAGCAGGTCATCGAGCTGTTTCGGCTCCTCAACGGTCGACGAGTCGTAGCCGACGGACATGATGCCGGTGTAGTTATTCACCCAGAGCCCTTCCGGGTGCTTGTTCTTCTCCGGGATCGAATCCCAGGTGGTCACCTTGTAAGGGGCGAACTTGTCGGTGTTCTCCAACGCCACCGCAGTGCCCAGGTCGAAAACATCCGGCGCGGTATCTTGCCCGGCTTGGTTCTGTGCTGCCTGAATTTCCTCGGCCGAGGACGCGTTGGGGTTGGCTGAGTTAACCGTGATGTCGTACTTGTCCTCGAAGCCGCTGAGGATGGCACCGTAATTGGCCCAGTCCTCGGGCAGGGCGATGACGTTCAGTTCTCCTTCGGCCTGGGCGGCAGCAATGAGCTGGTCCATGCCGCCGAAGTCCTCGGCGCTAGTTGCGGTGGCCGCATCGACGCCCGCAGGTGCTTCGGGGGCGGCACCGCCCGAGCAAGCTACCAGGGAGGCCGAGAGTGCGAGCACACCGGCCGAGGCGAGCAGAATACGAGATTTCATGACAACAGTCCTTGAGTGTCTAGCGCGATCAGGAGCGAGTGACCGTTCGGTCCGCGGGCGCTTTCTGGCCCAAGGAACGACGATAGGTCGCTGACCAGAAGGTTTAGAATCTTCATGGTTAACAACGGCTTAACCTTAGCCGAATAATTGTGACGCGCAACACTTAAATGCTAGGGCAACGCGATGCCACCTATCGGTAGCGGCTGGCTCTTCTCGAGACGCTGAGCTTGCCCGCTCGCCGGTGATGGTGAAGCGACTCGCCTGCGCCAGCGTCGGGTGGCGGCTTCTAGCACGGCCTCGTGCGGAGTACCTTCAAAGGCACCTCCGTGGCCGGGCAGGATGAGCGAGGCGGAGAGCTGTCCAGGTCGTTCTAACGAGTTCTGCGTCCACTGGGCGTGATGGTGAAACATCGGGTGCAGCATCTGCGGACCGTGATGTGAGCTCAGTGCGTGCCCGGTAATCAGGGCGTCGCCGCTAATGAGTGTCTCGGACTGAGGCAGGAGAAAGGCCGTGTGCCCCGGCGTATGCCCGGGAGTAGGGATCGCCACCGGTGCCCCGGGCAGCTTGGCGAGTTGTTCTGCATCCCAACGCTGCGCCGTTGGCACCTGAGTGCCCTGTGCACCTCCCGCCCGGAGCACATGCCGCATCCATCTGAACACGGCCGGGCGCCACGCCCGCAGAATGACTTGGGCCGGGGTGACCTGAAAGCTCTCCAGGCCCAGCACTTGCCTATGTTCTTGGGCGGAGCTCAGCACCGGGACATCAAAGTGCTGCGCGAAGTAATTGGCCGCCCCGGTATGGTCCACATGCCCGTGCGTTATCAGCATGGCCTGCGCCGCCCGCGGGTCGAGGCCCACCTGCCGAATGGATTCAAGTACCAGCGGTGTGTCATTAGGATAGCCACCGTCGATCAGCGTGAACTCTCCACCCTCGGCGAGAATTACCCAGTTCGAGGCCGGACCTTGCACCAAATAGGTGCCAGAGCCATGCTAGCTGAGGCGGTAGCCATTATGCATGTACGGTTCCTCCGACTCGACGGGACTTGTTGCCCGATGGACTGCGGTCATGCGCCCTGCCGCCAGCCTACTGGGATGCTCGGCCAAGGCGAAGTCGGCCCACGTTGCAGGCGGTTAAATAACTGTTCCCGCCGCACCATCACGGTGCGGCGGGAACTGTTAGGAAGGAAGCTACCGATTACTCGGCGGCAACAGCCTCGGCCTCTTCCTCGACCACAGGGGCCAAGGAGAGCTTGCCACGGTCGTCGATCTTGGTGATCTCGACCTGGATCTTCTGGCCCACGGAGACGACGTCTTCGACGTCCTCAACGCGCTTGCCATCGTTGATCTTGCGCAGCTCGGAGATGTGCAGCAGACCGTCCTTGCCCGGGATCAGCGAAACGAACGCACCGAAGGTGGTCAGCTTCACGACGGTGCCCAGGTAGCGCTCGCCAACCTCCGGAACCTGCGGGTTCGCGATGGCGTTGATGGCGGCACGGGCGGCCTCGGCGGCTTCGCCACCGGTGGCGCCGATCAGCACGGTGCCGTCGTCCTCGATGGAGATGTCCGCTCCGGTGTCTTCCTGGATCTGGTTGATCATCTTACCCTTCGGGCCGATGACCTCACCGATCTTGTCGACAGGGATCTTCACGGAGATGATACGCGGTGCGTTGACGTTCAGCTCATCCGGTGCGTCGATCGCCTGGTTCAGCACGTTCAGGATGTGCAGGCGAGCCTCGCGGGCCTGAGTCAGTGCGGCGGCCAGCACGGAGGCCGGGATGCCATCGAGCTTGGTGTCCAGCTGGATGGCGGTAACGAACTCGGAGGTACCGGCAACCTTGAAGTCCATGTCACCCATGGCATCTTCGGCACCGAGAATATCGGTCAGCGCGGCGTAGCGGGTTTCACCATTCACGGTGTCCGAGACCAGACCCATGGCGATACCGGCGACGGGGGCCTTTAGCGGCACACCGGCGTTCAGCAGCGACAGGGTCGAGGCGCACACCGAGCCCATCGAGGTCGAACCGTTGGAGCCCAACGCCTCGGAGACCTGGCGGATGGCGTACGGGAATTCCTCGCGGCTTGGCAGCACCGGTACGATGGCGCGCTCGGCCAGGGCGCCGTGGCCGATTTCGCGGCGCTTCGGCGAACCGACGCGGCCGGTCTCACCGGTGGAGTACGGCGGGAAGTTGTAGTTGTGCATGTAGCGCTTGGAGGTAACCGGGCTCAGCGAGTCGATCTGCTGCTCCATCTTCAGCATGTTCAAGGTGGTGACACCCATGATCTGGGTTTCGCCACGCTCGAAGATGGCCGAACCGTGCACGCGCGGCAGCACCTCGACCTCGGCGGAGAGCTGACGGATGTCGGCCAAACCGCGACCGTCGATGCGCACCTGCTCGGTGAGGATGCGCTGACGCACGATGTGCTTGGTTACCGCGCCGAAGGCCTTGGAGACCTCGGACTCGCGGCCGTCGAACTGGTTGCCTTCACCGGTCAGCGATGCCAGGATCTCGTCCTTGTACTCGCTGGCGGTGTTATCGCGCTCCTGCTTGTCGGCGATCGAGTAGATCTCGGCCAGACGTGCGGAGGCGGCAGCCTCGACGGCGGCGTAGACATCGTCCTCGTAATCGCGGAAGACCGGGAATTCCACGGTTTCCTTGGCGGCGCGGGCGGCCAGGTCGGCCTGGGCCTCGCAGAGAACCTTGATGAACGGCTTGGCGGCCTCCAGGCCCTCAGCCACAACCTCTTCGGTCGGGGCCACGGCGCCGCGCTCCTTGATGAGCTCCCAGGCGTTGTCGGTGGCGTCGGCTTCCACCATCATGATGGCGACGTCATCGCCGGCCACGCGGCCGGCTACCACCATGTTGAACACGGCGTTCTTCAGTTCCGAGTGGCGCGGGAATGCCACCCACTGCGGGGCTCCGGTGCCATCGTCAACGAGGGCCACGCGCACGCCGCCGATCGGGCCGGAGAACGGCAGACCGGACAACTGGGTGGACATCGACGAAGCGTTGATGGCGACCACGTCGTACAGCTCATCCGGGTGGATGGACAGCACGGTGACGACGACCTGCACTTCGTTGCGCAGACCCTTAACGAAGGCCGGGCGCAGCGGGCGGTCCATCAGGCGGCAGGCCAGGATTGCTTCGGTCGACGGGCGACCTTCGCGGCGGAAGAAGCTGCCCGGGATGCGGCCGGCAGCGTACATGCGCTCCTCGACGTCCACGGTCAGCGGGAAGAAGTCGAAGCCTTCGCGCGGGTGCTTGCCGGCGGTGGTGGCCGAGAGCAGCGCGGTCTCGTCATCGATGTAAACCATTGCGGAACCGGCGGCCTGCTTGGCCAGACGCCCGGTTTCGAAACGGATGGTGCGGGAACCGAAACGACCGTTATCGATAACGGCTTCGGCGAATTGGATTTCTGGACCCTCCATTAAGGGGGTTCTCCTTTCGATCGCTCCCTGGTGGCGCCGCAAGTGGGCGCATCGTTCGCGACCTGGTCATCGATTGAGGCCCGCGCTACGTAGCTGCAGCGAAAACCACTACCGAGGACCGCGATCCACGCAACGAAGGCGCCTGAATTGCTGGCCGAGGGAGACTTTGGTGTTTCCATTCGATCGTTACGTCACCTGAGCGAACATTACGATCAGTCACTAGCCTACCGTTTATTGAGGTTCAATGCAGACTGGTGATTGGTCACTTATGCCCGTCCTCGGGAGAAAACGCTAATTTCCTTCGAGCACTAAGCTGTGCTCGAAACCCGAGAGCAGGTAACAACGCAACTGGCTTAGCGCCGCGCGCCGTGCCGGCAAGTTCGGCTCCGTCGGCAAACTGAAGTGGAAGTTGGTGATGCGGTCGATCAAATGCCACAGCGCGCTGGTGGGGGCATAGCTGTCGCGGGTCAGCGGCTCCCCGGTCCGAGCATCGGCATAGTGCAGGGCACCGAGCATGGCGTTGCTGGTATCGGCCCGTTCTTCAAACCCTTCGAGACCCATTTCGTCTACGATCCACAAGGTGATCTGGCAGTCGCGGTGTATTTTGCTGTTCATCCCGCTGATCAGGCAATCAAGCAGGTATCGGTGCAATGTGCCCGGCTCGGCGAGGAGCTCCAGTCCAAACTCCGTGGCGATGAGGTGTCCTCGGTACTTGCGAACGAGTTTGAATTCCTCGGCGATATCCCTGAGCCAGCGAACCGTGTCGAGGTTGTTTTCCCGCTTTGTGGTTCCACTCTCGTAGTCAATGCCGTGCCATTGGCACCGCTCGAGTAGTTCTTCGATGACGCGTGGCGGCAACCATCCGGCGTGGGTGAGTTTCACCCCAGTGCCGGCGCATAGGCGGATTAATTCGGCGAAGGGCTCAAGGATCTGCTCAAGCCACGACGGTTTGGCGAATTGCGGGTCGAGGGTGAGCTCCGTCTGCGCGATCATCTTGCCGAAGAAGCGCTCGGTGCCCGTCGGGACCTGCTGTAACCAGGTGCCGAGCACGCTCTTGCCGCGGTAGCCGGCCGCGTGTAGGGCCAGCTTCCGGCGCGCAACGTCGATGTCGAAGTGGGTCGGGTCGATGTTGCCACATGGGCCGACTCGCCACCGCATCCAGTCCAGTACCTCTTGATAGTTTCGCGCTTCGTCCTTGGCGGAAATAATGCGCAGATACTCATACCACGTGCTGAGCCCGCCACTGTCTTCGATGGGCGCCCGTAGTTCACCCTCGAGCAGGATCATCCGTGGCGCTTGTCCATCCGCCGGCCGTCGGTGCATCAGGCTCACCCTGTGGATCCACCGGTCGCCGAAGTCGTACTCGAAGTACAGCACTCCCCCGCTCGCGGCCAGTGCCGATTCCAGTGTGCTCAGGGCCAGGTCTCGGTGGAGGGGTTCGTCCATAAGGTCGGCATCGAGCCAGCAGATCTCGTCCCCCTTAAGAGCTGGCTCGTCGGGTGCATGGTTGTGGAAACACTGTCGATGAACATTCTCCCAGCCCACGGCGATCTGAATCGCGTGACCGACCTCGATAAGAGGCAGGTCGCTGTAAAGCTCCAGAGTTCGCCAGATCTCCGGATTGGACCCGTCGAGCACGACACGGAGTGTGAGAATGTCCGTCATGAACTCAGTCAAGCACCGGCTCGGCACTCAGCAAAGGGGCTACAGCAATCTCCCCCGAAATACGGCCGAGTCGGGCTGAAACGGGTGCTCGCTAGGTGCCGTCAAACACCGATGGCCCGCCTATATGGGCGGGCCATCGGCTAGCGTCCCGGCGCCTGAGTGGGGAAACGCCGTTTAGGGCTGGTAAGGATTAGTCGGCGGGGTTGGCCCCTCGTCGTTCTTCCGCTCATTGGTCGGCGGCGTCGAAGGGGTGTCTGCCTCTGGCTGCTGCCCGGCCGGGGGCTGCGGCGTGGATGGATAGTAATTATGTGCGGCCTCTGCCGGCGGAATGCCGCCCATGAGACGCACCATTTCGGTGGTGTTCTCTGCGGTGCGGATTTGCGCAATGAGCGACTCGAGGCCCGCCCTGGCGAGCACCAAATAGACCAACACGAACAACGGACCGAGAATCAGTAGGGTCAAAAACCCAAAGGCAACGTTCGCATTGAACGCGCCGAACACGAACACGATGTAGGTCAGAGCCAACATCACCATGATTAAGACGTAGACAATCTTGATGATCGTTGGGGTGATGAACTTTCTGAAGTCCAAGTCGAAGAGCGCTTTCACGGCCCATCTCCCGTCTTGCTAGTTGCGATAGATGACACCGCCGACATTACCCGAACTCTTGGTCAAAATCAGGCGATATGTCCAGATTCGGAACTTTGTGACCGCTCCCCCAGCATTGGTAGGCTCCGGACATGAGCACTGATCAGCCCATCGCCTCCGCCGTGCTCGCGGTGCCAAAGCATCAGCGGCGAGCCATCTTTATCGACGTCGACGGCACCTACGCCTACCGTAGCCGCGTGCCCGAGGCGCATGCCCAAGCGGTTCGTACCGCGCGCGCAAATGGTCACCTAGTATTCCTAAGCACCGGGCGGCCACCAAGCATGCTGTCCGATCATATGCTTGCCGCAGGTTTCGACGGACTGGTGGCCAGCGCCGGCGCCTACGTGCGCTTGGACGATGCGGTATTGACCAATCGCACCCTCGAGCAGAGTTTGGCTCAGCGCATCACCACCGTGCTGGATCATCACGGTGTGTGCTACCTGCTGGAGTCGCCGGAGACGTTGTTCATCCCCGACCACGCGAGGCCCCGACTACTTGCGATCGCCGAACAAGACTCACCTGAACTCAAGGCCCAACTCCTGAAAGTGTCCGCATCGCGGCCTGATCCATGGTCGAAAGCATGCGTCTTTGACTCCGCGGTGTCGATGCAGTGCTTGCTCGACGAGATCGGCCCGGAGCTGGATTCGGTGGCTAACTCCGTATCGAGCACGGGTCGACACAGTGGAGAGCTTTTCGCCCGGGGGCTAAGCAAGGCCGATGGCATGGAACTGGTGCTTGAGCAGCTAGATATTGCCGTGGAGCAATCAATCGCCATCGGCGACGGGCACAATGACATTGAAATGCTCGCGTTGGCCGGCACCGCCGTGGCCATCGACGGTGCACCGGCCTCGCTGCTCGCTCACGCAGATTTAACGGTGCCAAACCCCGAAGGCCTCGGCCTTGCCCGCGCTTTTGACAGTTTGGGGCTCACCGAGACCGCGTGAACCGGCCGCGTTCACAGGCGGGGATCAAGGGGCTCGGATTCAAGGGCCAGCACCCCGAAAACATACTGGTGCACCTGCCACAGCGGCGCACCCGACGCGGTAAGCCTCAGTGCCTGTAATCCCAGTAGGTATTCTTGCAACGCCCGCTGCCGTTTGCGATCGGTCGCGCGCTCGCGTAGCCGGTCAAGATTACCCGGCTCGAGGTAGTCAGGACCGTAGATCAGTCGCAGATACTCGCGGCCGCGGACCTTCAGTCCCGGCTGAACCCAACCGCGCTTTCCCTTAACCAAATTCTCGAGCGGTTTGACCACCATGCCTTCGCCGCCCGCCGCGGTGAGCTCGTCCCACCAACGCACCGCGGCGACCACTTCCTGCTCATCCTCCACGGTGACCACACGATTTCGGGTGGACGTGAAAAGAGTGTCATCGGCCTCGTGAAGTCGCTGCCCCCACGACATGTGCCAATCATGACTGCGGGTCTCATGGCTCTGCCCTTCGGATGCCAAGATCTGAAATGCCGCAAAACTCAGCTCCTCCGGCGACCCGACATAACGACGGTAGGACTCGCGAAAAGCCTTGGCGTTTTGGGCACGAGCACTGGTACGTTCCAGGAGGTCAGCCACCTCCAGGCCGTTGGCTTCAGCGCGCCGCAACGCGGACAGGGCGGCATCCGTCGCAGTACTCGCGGCGGCACCTACCGACGCATAGGTCCCGGTGATCAGCTCCTGTGCTTTAAGCGACCAAGGCAATAGCTCACCATCGAGTATGACCCAGTCGCTGGCTAGCTCCCGAAACAATCCGGCACGTTCCGCTGCTGCGTGAGCACCGCGCAACAGTTTCTGCTCGGCCGCATGCTCGAGGAACGGGCGGCCGGTTCGCGTGTGCAATGCACCGAGCCACCCATCGGGTGCGGCAAAGCGTTCGGGGTTCTTCGCGAGCAACAGCACCGCCCGCGATCCCATGTGTTTCTCTTGGCAAATGACCTGCGCGACACCCTGCTTGCGGAAATAGTCGAAGGCCTCGGCCGGATGCTCGAGATAGTCCGGTAGCTTCGAGGACTCGCACGGAGACATGGTCGGGGGCAGGTAGCGTAACCAGCGCGGGTCGGTGGCGAACCGGCTTATGGTTTCCAGCGCGCCGGCCGCCTGAGCCTCACCGATTTTCACGGTGCCCAGACCGTCTGCTTTGAGCACCAGCGGGCCGGTCACGTCCTTCATGTCCATGACGTGATCGGCACGCGCGGGCCCACCGACCGGTTCCAAGGGACGTGCCGGTTCGCAGTACTGTTCCGCGGCGGCGACCTGAACAATCTCTCGTTCGGGGTAGCGCATAGCGCTCAACGTGCCTCCGAATACGCATCCGGTGTCGAGGCAGGCGGTGTTATTGACCCATTCGACCTCGGTCACCGGTGTGTGGCCGTAGAGTACCGCGGCCAGTCCTCGATAATCGTTGGCCCACGGGTAACGGATAGGTAGCCCGTATTCGTCGACTTCGCCGGTGACCTGCCCATAGAGCGCGAAGGCACGCACCCGTTGCGAGGCCCGGCCTTGGTATTCCTCGAGTAAGCCAGCATGGGCCACCACCAGGCGCCCGTCATCTAGCACCATGTGCGAGACCAATGAGTCGCAGAAGCGCTCGACCTCGCGCTGGAACTGCTCCCCTTCGGCCGCAAGCTGCTCGAGTGTTTCGCCCAGTCCGTGGTTCAGCGTCACCTTGCGACCACGCAGGGCGCGCACCAACTTATCTTCGTGATTACCCGGCACGGCGAGCGCGTGCCCGGCCCGAACCATCCCCATAACCAGCCGCAGTACGCCGGCGGAGTCCGGACCACGGTCCACCAGGTCGCCAACGAATATGGCGCGGCGGGCCTCGTCATGGCTGGCATCCACGGCGCGACCCCGCGAGTCAAAGCGCAGGGTATAGCCAAGCTTCTGCAGCAGCCGCTGCAGCTCATCGAGGCATCCGTGGACATCCCCAATCACGTCAAAGGGGCCGGTGTGATCGCGGAAGTCGTTGAGTAGTTTGTGCCGGTGGATCGTAACCTGGCTCACGTCGGTATCGGGCTCAAGAATGTGTACGCGAGCGAAACCCTCGCGGCGGATCCCCCGAAGGTGTTTGCGCAGCTGACGGTGCTGCCGGTCGATCACAGCTGCCGGTACCTGATCCAGGCCGCGCTTTTCGTTTCGTTCTAGGCAGGTTCGAAGCGGTGTATCCAGCACCAAGGCCACCGCCAGGGTGTCGTGCGACTTCGCTAGGTCGACCAGTTTCTTCCGGTCACCGGGTTGCAGGCTGGTGGCATCAACGACGGTGAGTAAGCCGGCGGCGAGGCGCTTTCCAGCCACATAGTTCAGGGCGTCGAAGGCCGCTGCGGTCACCGACTGATCGCTGGGGTCGTTGCCGACGAGCCCGCGGAAATAGTCGCTGGAGAGCACCTCGAACGCACCGAAGTGCTCGGCGGCAAAGCTCGACTTTCCCGAGCCAGAGATCCCCACAAGTACCACGAGGCTGGTCTGTGGGATGTTCAGCGTGCTCATGCGGCCACCTTTCGGAAGATTGCCATTTGGGTTGCCGGACCCAGCTGTTCATGTTCATTTCCGATGGAACGATAGTCCACGGCGTAGCCGTGTTCCATGGCGACGTTCTCCGCCCACCGCCGGAATTCGTCACGGTTCCATTCGAAACGGTGATCATCGTGGCGCATGGTGCCCGAGGCGAGCCTCGGATATAGGTCATTGAATTCGGCATTCGGTGTGGTGACGAGCACGGTGCGTGGCTGACTGTACCCGAAGATCGAGTCCACGAGGGCCGGTAGCCTCTCGGGATCCAAATGCTCGATCACCTCCATGAGTACGATGGCGTCAAAACCACGCAGCCGTTCATCGCGATATACGGCCGAGCTATGCAGCAGTTGTAGCCTTTCCCGGTCAGCGTCGGAGCGCTCGGCTAAGTGCAAGTCCGCTGCGGCCCGTTCAAGTGCCCGCCCCGAAACGTCGGTGCCCACAATGCGCGTGAAGAATCCGTCTTTTTGCAGGCGGCGAAGTAGCGCACCAGGCCCACAACCCACGTCGACAACGCTATGCGAGTTGGTCTCGTGCAGCGCGCCAAGTACTGCTTCGGCGCGCATAATCCGCAGCGGCACAGCGGGATTATTCTGATCGGTCGCTTCTGTGACTGCCTCCGAAACTTCGGACGTGCCCGAGGTTCCTAGTCCACGGGCCACCTCGACCAGATCACGCTGATGCGCCAAGTAGCGGTGGGCGATGAGTTCGCGTTCCGGATGGTCAGACAGCCAGCCCTCGCCTTGGCGCACAAGCTTGGCTGCTTCGTCGTCGCCCACCCAGTAATGCTTCGCGTCGTCGAGCACCGGCATCAGGACGTAAAGCTGGCGCAGCGCTAGGTGTAGCGGCACGTTCCCGGTCAGTTCGAGCGACCTGTAGTGCGAGGCGCCCCACTGCGGATAGTTTTCGTCGAGCTCTATCGGAGACGATTCGATGTGCCACCCCAACGGTTCGAAAAGCCTCCGAACGAGGTCCCCGTCTGCATCGGCCCGGGTGGAGATGACCGGGACTGCAAGTTTTAGCGGCAGCGGTGCCGTCGCCAGTTCCGGCTGGCTTTCGCTCTGCCCCGACATGGCACTGCGCATGACCTTGCCCAGAGCAACAGACAACAAGCTGGAGGCAGCGTAGGGACGATCGTTAATGTAATGATCGAGCACCCCGGCTTCCCCGCGAAAGCGCTTGGATCGAACCAACCCCACCGGATCGACCTCGAGCAGTAGTGCCGCGGTGCAGCGTCGCGGCCCATATGCAGGGTAGAACACGTGGGCCGTGCCGACCGGTAGTTGGAAAGATTGAGCCTTACCGGGGTGTTTACGTAACAGATGCGAGAGCACCGTTGCATCGAGGTCGTGACCTGAATCCGGTTCCAACGTGATGGTGATCAGCATGCGCCATCCTTTCTTGTTCACGGCTACGTCGCCACTCTGGGGCCCAATGCTCACAGCCTACTGCCGTCCCTGACAACCAGATATGCTCCAGAAGGAGGATCTTCCCCCACCGAGTAAGGAGCCTGCGAAGATGACCGTCGCCTCACCGATCGACATCGTCTATGTCGCTCTGATCAGAGATCGGACAGTGCTCCTGCAACGACGCCACAACACCGGATTCATGGATGGATACTTCTCTTGCGCTGCCGCCGGTCACGTGGAGCCGGCCGAGTCCCCCATCGCCGCGGCCTGCCGTGAGGCCACTGAAGAACTTGGCATTCTCATCGCGCCGAGTGATCTCCGACCACTGGCCGTACGCGATCGGCGGCAAGAGCCAGCCGCGCCCGCCCCGTCTCATCGGGATCATTTTTTCCTTTGCCGTACGTGGGGCGGCGCTCCCGGTATCGCGGAGCCGCAAAAATGCGCCGAACTTCGCTGGTTTTCCTTCGACGACTTGCCATCTGCCCTGGTGCCACATGAAGCGCCCATTCTGGCAGGATTAGCCGAATTAGACGGACCCCTTCACTAGTTCACGCGCGCTTAGACCACCGAGCTCGTAAACCCGTTTGCCTGCGTGTTTTTCCTGCTCATGGGCAGTTCTTCCCATTGCCACCCTCCGGCCATCCTGAGATCTTTAGCTCAAGGTATCTACGGAAGGATCTTCGGTGAGAAAAAGAAAAACGCTAAAGGGCGTTACACGATCACTAGTTTTGGCGCTCGCGCTGACCGGCGCGGGAGTTATCGGCGTTCAGCAAGCTCCCGAGGCTTCGGCCGCCCCGGCAGGTTGGGAATTCACCCGAGAGAAGGCACAACAAATTTGCGGGCCGGGATACGTTCCGAAACAGTCCGAGCGCTTGCAAGATCGGTACGGCAACTACCATCGGGCCTACATTTGGGTGCTGAAAAACAGCGACGTCGATAAGTACTGTGCGGTCAATATCGGGTTCGGTTCGAACTACGGGTCGCTGAAACAGCGAGACATATCGATCCGAATCTCCGCGTACGACTCTAAGGGCAACTTCATCCGCAAGGTACGCCAAGCGAGCACCTCTGGCAAATTCTCGTACTATGCTGGCCCGGTCAAAATCGACTACGGATCTATCCGCTCGCAATACCCAGCGGCGTCTTACCGTATGGTCGCTGAAGGCTTACAAGGTGCCTACAGTTCCAACCCGGGCTACGCCGAATTATGGGGCGATCTACGCTACTGGCCACGGCTGCTAGCCGATTCCATGTATTAGGCCTCTCGTCGCGCTAACCACTCTAAAAAGCGACGTATCGGTGCCGCCCGGGCAAACTTCGGTTTGCTGCGGGCGGAACTTTGCTCCGCGCGTAGGATTGCGCGCCGGCCCCTCCGAAATATTTACAGGGGCATTGCGCGCTACAGACCTTCAGCTTCACCGGTTTCAAGACAATGTTTCCCGTACCTTTGGCCTTACGAACCCGGAGGTAAGTCCCGGAAAGCCGACCGTTTCGTCCTACCAGTTGCACAAACACTCTCAGCGCCTGAATGGTGTTCGCGGACCTTTGACTGCGGCACCGAGGTGCTGCACAGATAAAGGAAACCCCGGCTCCCTCGAAAGGGAACCGGGGTTTCGCACACCATCGTGGGACTACTTGCGCAGGCCCAGACGCTCGATCAGCGAACGGTAACGCTCGATGTCGGTGTCCTTGAGGTAGCCGAGCATACGACGACGACGACCAACCAGAGCCATCAGGCCACGGCGGGTGTGGTGATCGTGCTTGTGCATCTTCAGGTGCTCGGTCAGGTCCGAAATACGGCGGGACATGACGGCGATCTGAACCTCAGGCGAACCGGTGTCACCCTCGTGGGTGGCGTAAGCCTTGATGATTTCCTGCTTGACTGCGGCATCCAATGCCATAACAAACTCCTAGAGTTGGACCGCGTTTCACGAACCGGTTAACCTCCCGAAGAGGGGAACCGGGCCCACGCAACCGCGGACTGCAGCGTAGACCGTTGACTAGTCTATCATTTTCCCCCGCGCAACGGCGCGGGTCGGCGCCTCTGTCGGGAAGCTAACACCCCGGGATCTCGCGGCGCCAGGCGCGCCAAGCATGGGAGAGATGCGGAACGGCCACGGGTTCGTCCAAGTCATGGCCTAGGTGTTCGCACCAGTACCAGTGCAGGTTCGTTTCGACTTTCTTGCGGGTGTTCTCGGTGGCCCGTCGATAGTAGCTCCGCGACTTGGTCAGCTCCACGACATCGCCCAAGGTCAGCGTCCACTTCCAGTGCCACAAACCCTGTTCGAGTCCGGTGAACTCGGCTCCTAGAGTCGGTGCGAGCTCTGGTCGGTGAACGTCTCCGGCGTGCATGATCCGCGCCAAGCGGTGTACCCACGGCACCTGAACATCCAGCTGGTTCCACAGCAATACGAGCCGTCCCCCGGGAACCAGAAGCCGTGCCGCTTCCGCGCTGGCGGCGGGGGCATCGACCCAATGCCAGGCCTGCGCGTAGCTGATCAGCTCGAAGCTGCGCTCCGGCAGCCTGGTGGATTCCCCTCCGGCCCGTACGAGCGCGATGTCAGGACACCGTTGCGCCAGAACGTCGAGCATATCCTGCGACGGGTCGACGGCCGTGACCTGCAGTCTCCGAGCAACAAGTTGGGCGGTGAAAATTCCACTGCCACACCCGATATCTGCAGCGGGCCCGGTTAAACAACCCTCCACTGCGAAGTCCACCGCGGCCTCGGGGTAGCGCGGGCGCACCTTGTCGTACTGGTCCGCGCCGGCTAGGAATGCCGCCGAGTGATGGGTGCGCTGTGCGGCGCTGAGCCCGAACGCTTGCCGTGGCAACGGCGGGATTTCTGCCACTAGGACACCTTGCTCAGCACGTCGCGGGCTTGTTTCACATCCGTGGCCATCTGTTCGACCAGGGCTTCAATCCCCTGGTAGGCCACCATCGGGCGCAAGTGCTTGACGAATTCGACGATGACCTGCTGGCCGTAGAGGTCGAAGTCTTCGACTCCCTCGTCCGGTCGGTCGATGACATGGGCCTCGACCACGCGTGAGACGCCGTCGAAGGTGGGATTCGAGCCTACGGAGATCGCCGCGGGCCACCGCACGTCGGCCTCGTCCACCAACCATCCGGCGTAGATGCCGTCGGCGGGGATGATTCCGGTGGCGTCCGAAGAGAGGTTGGCGGTGGGGAAACCAAGTTCGCGTCCACGGGCAGCCCCGTGGACCACTTCCCCACGCATGCGATGCGGGCGTCCCAGAATCCGGGCGGCGGCCTCGACGTTGCCTGCGGCGAGCTCTTCACGCACCCAGGTCGATGACAGTCGGCGCTTATCTCCCACGTCGGCCACGCCGATCACGGTAAACCCGTACTTCTCACCGAGCTGCTGCATGTACTCGAAGTCCCCGGCGTTCCCCTTGCCGAAACGCACATCGTGGCCGACGACCACGCAGCTAGCCTTCAGGGCCTCGACGATCACCTGACGCACGAATTCCTCGGCGGTATTCTCCGCGAAGTCGAGCGTGTACTCGATCATCAGCACCGCATCCATGCCCACTGCGGCGAGGGTGTCGATACGGTCGGCGAGCCCCATGATCAGTTCGGGGGCGCTCTGCGGGCGGTGCACCTGTGCCGGGTGGGGGTCAAAGGTGATGGCCACGGCGTTAGCGCCGAGGTGACAGGCCTGTTCAACCACCTGGTCAAGAACCTCGCAGTGCCCCAGGTGAACACCGTCGAAATTGCCGATTGTCACGACCGACGGCTTCAGGTCTGCGGGGACCGAGTCAAGACCCTTCCAATAGTGCACGGTGATCCTTACTGACTTCTTTGGGGAAAGAATGATTTGCTCGTGCTTATTCTCGCACGATCTTTAGCGCTGGCGCTCACCGCGGTTACGGTACAGCCACCACAGGCCGACCAGCGGCAATACCAGCGGAACGTAACCGTACCCCTTGCCGAAATAGCTCCACACCGAGTCGTGGCCGAACAGTTCGGGGTGAGTGAAGGACAGCGTACCGACCACCAGTACACCGAGCAGTTCAAAACCGACCGCGCCGACCGAGACTTTCCAGGCGCCGGGCTTCGCCGAGGCCAGACTGAAGGTCGCCAAGATGTAGACCAGCCCGGAAAGCAGCGACAAGCTGTAGGCCAGCGGGGCCTCGGAGAAGTCGCGGAAGAAGATCTGGTACAGGGCGCGCACCGTGGCCGAGAGCGACAAAATGCCATAGACGGCGATGATAATGCGTCCCAGACCGGTGGACCGCCCCGGTTTGCTGGGCTTATCCCCGTGCCGGGCTTCGGCGGCGGATACGATACGCGAATTGCGTGGCTGCTCGCTCATGCGGCTACTCCTACATTCCAAATCTGTTCCATACGGAACAACATCACAAAGACTATGGCCCCGGATACGGCAAGCACCGTATTGGCCCAGCGGCTCTTATCGGCCACGGCCCAGAAGAAGGCGACCGGCGGGATGATCAGCGCCGTAAGCAGGTAGCCCCAGAATTCCCAGAGCTCGCCCTGAACTACTTCCCCACCGGCCTGCCGGATGGCCGCGGCGACACCGTAGATCACCAAGAACAGTTCGGTAGCTCCGGTGGCGATCAGGGCCCAATCGTCCGGATAGCGCCGGATGATGGTGGCGATCACGCCGAGCAGTACGGCCACCGCGCAGACGACGGTACCGGCGATAAAGAAGCCGTTGAGGGCAAACAAGGTCGGGCCTTTCGGTGGGTCGCGGTGCGGTGCTGGCGGATACTACTTGGCGGTGAAGACCAGCTGGGTGCGGGCCTTATCGCCCTTGTCCTCGAGCAGGGCCACCAGCACACCGTTCGGGGCGAAAGCGGCCACCGGTTGCCCGGCGGGAACCTCCATGCTCAAATGTGAGGCGGCGATGGGTCGCCCGAAGGACAGTTCCACGGCCTCGTCGACGCTCACGGTGCGGTACGGGAAGAGCGCGGCGGCGGCATCTTCCAACGGCATGACCTCGAAACCCTCGGCCAGCTGTTGCAAGGTTTTTGCGTTCTGGATCTTGTACGGTCCGACTTCGGTGCGGCGCAGCGCGGTCAAATGCCCGCCGACGTTTAAGGCTTCGCCCAGATCGCGTGCCAGGGCGCGGATGTAGGTGCCTGAGGAGCAGGAAACGGTCACGTCGACGTCAAGCACCTTGCCTCCGGCTTCGCGGCGGATCTCGTGCACGTCGAATTGGGAAATGGTCACCGGGCGGGCCTTGAGCTCCACCTGTTCGCCGGCACGCACGCGGGCATAGGAACGCTTTCCGTCGACCTTGATAGCCGAAACCTGACTCGGAATCTGCTCGATGTCGCCACGCAGTTTGGCGATCTCACGCTCGATGTCCTCGTCGGTGACCGCCGCGGCAATCCGCTGCGAGGTGATCTCGCCTTCGGCGTCGTCGGTGACGGTGGATTGCCCCAGACGGATGGTGGCGGTGTAGGTCTTATCGTGCCCGACGATGTATGTCAGCAGGCGTGTGGCCTTATTAACGCCGATCACCAGCACGCCGGTGGCCATGGGGTCGAGGGTGCCGGCATGGCCGACCTTGCGAGTCCCGGCCAGTCTGCGGATACGACCAACCACATCGTGGGAGGTCATCCCTGGATCTTTGTCGACGAGTACGAGACCCGAGGCCTGTTCTTGCGTGTTCTGACCGGCTTTACTCACGCCCTCCAGTATAGGGCGTGCGTCGGCGTCGCTCCGCCTTGAGTGACTCAGGACATGACCCGACCCCACGGCGCAGCGACGCCTAGGCCTTAGCAGAACACGCTGGCGAACTCGGCGCCCCGCGCCAAGCCTTGGGCGTACCCGGCGCGCGCCGCCTCAGGGCGTAGCGAATAGTCCATGGCCGATGCCCCGAACAGGTGCGCGCTGGAGGCCTCGGGGTAGATGGTAAAGACCTTGCTACCGGCCTTGCGCAGCTCGTCCAGCTGCGCATCGAGTTGCATCGCCCAAGACAGGGGATGCCGCGTCCGCCCCGCAAAGGGAGCGAGCACCACCACGTGAGCACATCCGGCCGCGAGATCCGCGTTTTCATTGCGACGGTAGCCGCCGTCAATGTAACGGTGCGCGCCGATACTGTAGGCAAAGCCGTTGGAGCAGCTGGCCGCCACGGCGTCGACAAGGGCCACCCCACTTTGTTTATGGAAGACCTTTGGAGAACCGGTCTCGGCGTCCACTGCCGTAATCAGAAGCTCGTGGGATGGCCACCGATGCTCGGGGAGCCGGGCGGCAACGGTGGCGCGCCACCGTTCTTGCGCGGCTGTGTCGCTGCTCGGGGCGGCCTGTAGCGCCATCGCTCCGATGCGACGTCGCATGTCGGCCGGCGAGTTGGCGGCAGCGATGATTTCATCCGTGGCGGCCAACAGGTTGACCGTTCCGCGCGCTGGGGAAGCTGTTCTGCTGCCCGGCGGCGTCTTTCCTGTCATTGGCTGGCAGGCGGCTTCATAGAGTGCGGCGGGAGTTGCCCCGATCAGTTGGGCGGCCGCGGTGGCACCAGCCGAGGTGCCGATAATTCGTGCGTCACCGGTCAGATCTACGCCGCTCTCGGCGAACCCGGCAAGTACGCCGAGCAGCCATGCGTTACCCGTGGAGCCGCCACCACCGAGTACTAGGGCGTGCTTCATCGCGGCTTGGTCGAATGTGGAAGATGGTGAGTTCATGGGAGATGCCTTTCGCTATATGTGCTGCGTGGCGCTCCCGGGTGGCGGCTAGGCGTGCCGCCGGATCGTGGCAGGGCGGGGAGCGTCCTGTGCCGATACTGCGTACATGGTGCTCACCTCCTGTGTGTTCTTCACGATCGTCATGACCCTAACACGCCGTTGGCACGTCGGGACAGCCCCTAGGCCCGGTGCTTTCCGGTGGGTGTTCCATATCCGGGGCGGCCGGATTGGTCGATTCCGTGCTTCTCCAGGGTGTACAGGTGCAGCTCGATGCCGTCCGGGTCGGAGAGCACAATAATCCATCCCACACTGGCATCGATAATGGGCGAATGCTTCACCCCGAGGCGGTCGAGCCGCGCGGCCCAGCGCGTGAGCGCGGCATGGTTTTGGACGGCAAAATTTACTAGATTGAACCCATCGGCGGCCTTGGCATGCTTGGGGCTCTGCCGCAGTCCTATGAGTGTCTGACCGGAGCCCGGGACTTTTCCGGCGACACCGCGGACCACGCCGTCGGCATCAGAGAATTCGTAGGCTACTTCGAAGTCCAGGACTCGTTCGTACCATTGGCGGCTTCGTGCGAGATCTCGGACCGGCAGCTTTACAGCGAATATTCCTTGAAGTTCCGCATCTTCCATCGTGCCCCTCCTCGACATACCGAGGCATGACGCCATGTCTCACTGCTACTGTCTGACCGCGTGCTGTCGCTGTCAAGAGATCGCGTTGACTCATCTAAAGTGCTCGCGAAACGAGGCCCATGCCTCACTTATTTTTGCTCGCGAAATCTCTGGCGTTCCCGCGGACACAGCGGTCTGCTGGAGGAATGAAACAGGGGCTCTCAATGACAACACGCCACCAGATCGTCAAAGGCTTCGCCCTAGAGTATGCCAAAGCCACCAAACGCGAAAAAGGCATCCTGCTGGACAACCTCTGCGCCGCGACTGGCTGGTCCAGGGCCAACGCCCGTCGCCGAGTCACCACCGAATTCAACAAGATCACCGGCAAGGAACCGGTGGTGCTACCCAAGCGCCGACCCCGCACCTACCAGCCGGCCACCATCACCCTCCTGACACGGATCTGGACCCTAGCAGGAGAGCCCTGCGGCAAATACCTCGCGGTGATCATCACCGATGAACTCGAACGCCTCGAACGGTTCGACGAGTTGCAAACCTACGCCGACCTGCTTACCGACGAGGTCCGCCACCAGCTGCTGAGCATGTCCGCAGCAACCATGGACCGCTACCTCAAACCGGTGCGCGAGGCACGCTACCTGGCGGAGTCCCTGTCCTGCACCAAACCCGGGGCTATGCTCCGCTCCGAGATTCCCGTGCGCTGGTCAGGCACCCCGATGGAGCAGGCCCCCGGGTTCTTCGAGGTCGATACGGTCGCCCATTGCGGACACAGCCTCAAGGGCGAATTCCTGTACTCGATCACCCTCACCGACGTGTTCACCGGCTGGACCGCCAACCATGCGGTGAGGAACCGGGCCCACCGCAACGTCGTGGCTGGTATCGAAGCACTCGTGGATTCCCTGCCTTACCCGATGACTGGGTTGGACTTCGATAACGGCGGGGAGTTTATCAACGTCCAGCTCATCGAGTGGGCCGAGCGGCATCACATCGATCTGACCAGGGCCAGGGCCTATCAACACAACGACAACGCGCATGTCGAACAACGCAACCGGGACTGGGTGCGCCGCCATGCCTTCCGCTATAGGTACGAGGGGCCTGAGGAACTGGCGCTGCTCAACGAGCTCTGGGAGCTCGTGGGATGGCGCAAGAACCATCTGTTGCCCATGGTCAAGGCCAACGGCTACAGCACCGCCGGTTCGGGGCGCAGCAAGCGTACCTACGATGCACCGCGCACTGCCTACCAGCGGCTGCTGGATCTCGGGGCCATGGACGCAGTGCATGCCACGGAGCTGGCCGCGGTGCATCGGGAGTTAAACCCTGCGCAGATCACCCGTCGGATCAACCAGATACAAGGCCAGTTGATGAGCAGGGCAAGACTACGGGCACGGACTGACGCAGTGGAATTTGGCGAGCATTTTAGATGAGGCACGCGATAAGTTTTGGCGAGCATATTGACATGAGGCAAGGCGGAGATTTCAGTCGTTCGACAACACAGATCGCTTTGGGCCCACTCCGGGGTAGCATCACGGATCAAGCCATTAGCGACGTAACTGCATAGGCTGTTCTCGACTCACCACGGACGTAGCCAAAGGAGTTTGATGATCAACCATCACTTCAGCCCAAACCTCTTTCAATCGGATGCTCCCTTTTCGCACCTTACTCGGCTCGGTGACATCGGCTTCACCGCGGGGATCATTGGTCAGTGCCCTACCGGGGGCTCTTTGGTTTCTTCCGACGTCCGTGCACAGACCGAGCAGATGATGCAGAATTTGGCACAGTTACTCACGGAGGTCGGTTTGGATTTTTCGTGCCTTCTTAAAGCGACCATCTATCTGACCGATTATGCGGATTTTGAGTCGATCAACGAGGTTTATGCCAGTTTCCTTCCAACCCCTTATCCCGCACGCACCACAGTGCAAACGGCCGCGCTGCCCCTTGGCGCTAAGGTGCAGATAGAGTCCGTGGTGACCTTCGAGTCCACCGAGTAAGGGGCGCGCTGTCACCGATTACCGCGAATTAGGCGCCGCCCTTGCGGCAGGGAGGATTCGAGTCGTTCTCCCTCATGCGCGCGCAGCCATGCCATGCTGACCACATGAATCAATCATCTGCCGCCCCGCAACAGTCCACCGCCGAAGCTTACGACTCGATTGCGGAAGGCTATGCGGCTGAGAACGACGCGAGCCTACTCAACGAGTACTACAACCGTCCCGCCCTGATGGATCTGCTCGGCGATGTCTCCGGTCGGCATGTGTTGGATGCCGGTTGTGGTTCGGGCCCGATTCTCACTGACCTGCTCAGTCGGGGTGCCACGGTGGCGGGCTTCGATAGCAGCCGTGGCATGTTGGAAATTGCGCGCGAACGCCTCGGCGCGGAGGTCGACTTACGTGTTGCAAATCTTGCACAGCCATTGCCTTTTGCCACCGGTGAATTTGATGATGTGGTCTGCTCCCTAGCCCTGCACTATCTCAAAGACTGGAGTGGGCCACTGGCCGAGCTCAAATGTCTTCTTAAACCCTCGGGGCGTCTAGTGCTGTCGGTAGAACACCCCTTCGCCACCTGGCTAGGCCAGCGCGAGCAGGGGGTCAAGACGAATTACTTCGCCACCCGCCCCCGTGCCGAGCACTGGTCGATGAACGGGCAAGAGGCCACGCTGGAGTTCTGGGATCGTTCGTTATCTTCGATGGTTGAATCCTTTGTGAGTGCGGGCTTCCGCATTACCCACCTAGGAGAACCAGCACCCTCCGACCGTGCTCGGGAGAAGTACCCCGAACTTTTCGAAGGGCGTGAAGATCCGCGGTTCCTTGCCTTCCTCTTCGTGGTGCTCGAGGCATAGGTATGGGCCGTAGCTGCGCAAACTACTCGTGGGGCCATCTCCTGAATCCCAAGTCGTGGTAGAGGCGATAGGCCCTCGGGGAGGTGCCCTCCCCGACGCGAAGACTGAGACTGCGCTCCCCCGCTCGTCGACATGTTTCGCTGGCCGCCAGTAGCAGCGCTCGGCCGCGCCCCTGACCTTGATAACTTCTATCAACAAATAGGTCGATGACGAAGGGCCCGGCCAGCTCCGCTTCCCAGATGGACTGCTCGACCACCAAAATGGCCCCGACGACCTGTGTGCCAGCAACGGTGGCGAAAGACCAGCTAGATTGCAGTATGCCGTAGTCGTTCGCGAAGGTGGCGCGTATTTCCTCGTTGGCTTCGGCTAAGGTGTTTGCCGCAACGCCGGGTGGATAAGCACCCAGATACGCTATGGCAAGTTCCGGGGCATGGTCTGGGGTGACTGGTGTTAGGTACGGGGACTGCAGTTGCTGTGGCTGCGAACGATTCTGATCTAGGCGCAGCTGTAAAAGGTCTGATGGCATGGCAATTCCGCTCGATAACTGAACAATTGGGGTGGTGTGTGCTCATATGCGGGCCATGTACCAGAACCTACCACGCATCATTTTTCTTGCCGTGGCTCCTCCGCGGGGATACGCCTGAAAGCGTCGAGAAATTGGAACAGCGCGGTGATAGACACCGAACAGAGCAACAATGTCCATATCGAAACCCCGCGCATGGACTCGCTTAGCATGCGCGCAAGAACGAGTACGAGGAGCGACGCTAACATCACTAGTCCAGACGTGGTGTATCCGCGTGAGAAGAAACGTTTCATGGTCACACACGGTACGCTACGGGTCGCCGCTTCGTCATCGACGTGTTGAACCACAGGTTCATCAGTGGCTAGTATTCGTCGACTCCAGCACTTATTGATAGATTGTCTGTAGTCTAGAATTACTGCCGACAATCCTAGGAGGATCGTGACTCGGGTCAATTTGCGCAGAAGGCTCCCTTCGGCGCTTTATTTGGCACTACTACTGCTCCTTATTGGACTGCCCGCCATGGGCGGCTTCGCGGCGCCCCTGCTCTGGCCGCAGTTTCCGGGGATTGACGATGGTTTATGGCCTTGGACGCCGCTGTTGGCGCTGGTATTTACCGTGGTGCTCGCGTTACTGGATGGGCCGATCGAGCGCTTTGCGCTGCTCTTCGGGGCGACCGCGCGACGGTCGGTAACAGGACCGCTGGAAGCAGTCTTCACCTTACTAGCGGCGGCCCTGCTCTATGGGTTGACCATGGCCAGCTATCAGGCTACCTTGATCGCCGCCGTTACCTGCGTCGTGCTCTACCTGATTCTCACGCCGCTTCTTGGCTGGGTGCTGGCCCATGCACCGGCTTCCGCCGGCCAAACGGCACAGGACTAGCGAACCAATAATCCACAAAGAACAAGCCCCCGTCGTTGCCTGCACTTGCGGGCACACAACGACGGGGGCTTGTTGTCGGCGAAGATTATTCCTCGTCGTCGACCGGATCCTTCTTATACGGATCGGCTTCACCGGCGAAGTTCTTACCGTTGCGCAGGGCCGCGACCTCGGCATCCTTTTCGCGGGCCTTGGCCAGCAGCTCTTCGAGGTGCGAAGCGCTCTCCGGGATTTCGTCGGCGACGAATTCCAGGGTCGGGGTCAACCGAATGGTCAGGTTGCGCCCTAGCTCCTTGCGCAGTGCGCCGGAGCGCGTCTTGAGCATCTCGGCGATCTCGGCCTTGGCCGTCTCGTCGCCGAACACCGTGTAGTACACGGTCGCGTGCTGCAGATCATTGGTGACGCGCGCGTCGGTCACCGTCACGTTGTCGATGCGCTCATCCTTGATGACGGTGCGCAACGACTGTGCCATGAGGACCTGCACGCGCTTGGCCAGGCGTGCGGCACGGGCTGAATCAGCCATGGTTTTCTCCTTATGGTTCAAAATTCGTGGGCGCCTGACCACATACTAGGTCAAACGCCCACGAATCGGTGAGTCAGGCTGCTAACAGCCGAGAACTACTAGTCGCGCGGCTTCTCACGCATCTCGAAGGTCTCGATGATGTCGCCTTCCTTGATGTCGTTGAACGACCCCAGACCGATACCGCACTCGAAGCCCTCGCGGACCTCGGTGACGTCGTCCTTCTCGCGGCGCAGCGAGTCGATCGACAGGTTCTCGGCCACAACGTTGCCGTCGCGGACCAGGCGCGCCTTGGTGTTGCGCTTGATGGTGCCCGAACGGATGATCGAACCGGCGATGTTGCCGAACTTGGAGGAACGGAAGACCTGACGGATTTCCGCGGTACCCAGTTCGACCTCTTCGTACTCCGGCTTGAGCATGCCCTTCAGTGCCAGCTCGATATCGTCGATGGCGGCGTAGATAACCGAGTAGAAGCGCATGTCCACGCCTTCCTTGTCGGCCATTTCGGCAACGCGCTCGGCCGGGCGAACGTTGAAGCCCAGGATGATCGCGTTGTCCACGGTCGCCAGGTTGACGTCGTTCTGGGTGATGGCACCCACGCCGCGGTGGATAACGCGCAGCTGCACGTCGTCGCCCACGTCGATCTTCAGCAGCGAGTCTTCCAGGGCCTCCACGGCACCTGAGACGTCACCCTTCAGGATCAGGTTGAGGGTATCGATCTTGCCCTCGGCCACTGCCTTGTCGAAGTCTTCCAGGGTGATGCGCTTGCGACGCTTGGCCAGCTGAGCGTTGCGCTCGGCGGTCTCGCGCTTCTCGGCGATCTGACGGGCGGTGCGCTCGTCCTCGGTCACCAGGAAGCTGTCACCGGCGCGTGGCACGGTGGACAGACCCAGCACCTGCACCGGACGCGACGGCAGGGCCACGTCCAGGTTTTCGCCGTTCTCGTCGAACATGGCACGCACACGGCCGTGGGCGGTGCCCACCACCATGGTGTCGCCGACGGCCAGGGTACCGGACTGCACCAGCACGGTAGCCACGGCGCCGCGACCCTTATCCAGGTTCGCTTCGATGGCCACACCACGTGCGGACTTGTCCGGGTTGGCCT
The DNA here is from genome assembly GCF_048457885.1 of Glutamicibacter endophyticus. Taxonomy (NCBI): domain Bacteria; kingdom Bacillati; phylum Actinomycetota; class Actinomycetes; order Micrococcales; family Micrococcaceae; genus Glutamicibacter; species Glutamicibacter endophyticus. The sequence continues at coordinate 1,073,742 of NZ_CP174200.1, read as the reverse complement.
GCAACTCGAGCACGTCGGTGGTCAGCAGGATGGCGTCGAGCAGGTCGTCGATACCCAGCTTCTGCAGTGCGGAGACCTCGATGAACATGGTGTCGCCACCGTATTCCTCGGGCACCAGACCGTACTCGGTGAGCTGGCCCTTGACCTTGTCGGCGTTGGCGCCTTCCTTATCGATCTTGTTGACCGCGACGATAATCGGCACGCCGGCCGCCTGAGCGTGGTTCAACGCTTCGACGGTCTGCGGCATCACGCCATCGTCGGCGGCGACCACGAGCACGGACACGTCGGTCACCTCGGCACCACGGGCACGCATGGCGGTGAACGCCTCGTGACCCGGGGTATCGATGAAGGTCATCGCGCGGTCGCGGCCCTCGTGCGGGTGCACGATCTGGTACGCACCGATGTGCTGGGTGATGCCACCGTGCTCGCCGGCGATCACGTTCGACTGGCGGATAGCATCCAGCAGTCGGGTCTTACCGTGATCGACGTGACCCATGATGGTGATAACCGGGGCGCGCTCTTCGAGCTCCTCCTCGGTTTCGGCCTCAAGCTCGGCCTCGAGATCGAGTCCGAAGCCTTCGAGCAGCTCGCGGTCCTCGTCCTCCGGGGAGACGACCGAAACCTTGTAGCCCAGCTCTTCGCCGAGGACCTCGAAGGTTGCCTCGTCCAGCGACTGGGTGGCGGTAGCCATTTCACCAAGGTGGAACAGCACGGTCACCAGGGCTGCCGGGTTGGCGCCAATCTTCTCGGCGAAGTCGGTGATCGAGGCACCACGACGCAGACGAATTTCGGTCTGGCCGTTACCGCGCGGCACATTCACGCCGCCCAGGCTCGGAGCACTCATCTGCTCCAATTCCTGGCGCTTTGCGCGCTTTGACTTGCGCTGCTTGCCGCGACCGGCGCCTCCCTTACCGAAGGCACCGCCTACGCCACCGCGACCGCGCGGAGCGCCGCCACGGAATCCGCCGCCGCCACCGGCACCCGGACCGCCACCGCCGCCTGGGCGGCCGCGACCACCGGCACCGCCACCTGGGCGGCCGGCACCTGCCGGAGCCGGACGTTCGGTGCGGTTAGGCATAACGCCCGGGGTGGCCCGTACACCGTTCGGGGTGCGCGGAGCGGCCGGACGCGGGCCGCCCTGGCCGGCACCGGCTGGGCGTGGACCGCCCTGACCTGCACCTGCGGGACGCGGGCCGCGCTGACCAGCGTTCTCGCCACGTGGCGGACGCGGACCACCCTGGCCCTGACCGCCGGGGCGCTGACCCCGCTGACCTGCCGGACGTGGGCCGCCCGGACCGGACTCACCGGTGCGCATCCCCTGCTGCGAGGAGAACGGGCTGTTGCCCGGACGCGGACCACCTGGGCGTGGACCGCCCGGACGTGGCGCGCGCTGGCCGGAGCGTTGGCCGCCCTGACCGGACTCACCGGTGCGCATCCCCTGCTGCGAGGAGAACGGGTTGTTACCCGGACGCGGACCGGCAGGCTTGGGAGCTGCCGGGCGCGGGCCGGGACGCGGACCACCCGGGGTCGGTGCGTTGCCGCTGGGCTTGGACTCGGCGGCCGGAGCCGGAGTCTGTTTCGGGGTGCTGGCTCCCGGGGTGGGAGCCTTTGGGGTTTTAGCCGCCGGGGCCGGAGCCTCCGGGGTCGGGCGTGCGCCCGGCTTCGGGGCGCCGCCTGGCTTGGGTGCTGCGGCCGGCTTCTTCTCAGCGGCCGGGGCAGGCTTGCCGCCGCCGAAGGCATCACGCAGTTTGCGTGCCACCGGCGGTTCGACCGTGGAGGAGGCCGAGCGAACGAACTCGCCCATATCCTGCAACTTGGTCAATGCTTCTTTGGAACTGATTCCGAGCTCTTTGGCGAGCTCGTGAACGCGGGGTTTAGCCACATCTCTCCTGTATCAATGCGATCGGCCAAGATCCAACGCGTCCAAAGGGATGTGGGTTCTGGCAGATCAGCGTGTAATTTTGTGAAATTCTTCCGCCGCACGGATCTTCACGCAAAATCGATTGTTCATCGTTGTGCGCTCAACATTGCGGTCTCATCGGGTTGCCATCAGATTTCTGACCCGCTTTCCTTGTCTCTGCCAGATTTCCGGCCGGCTGCCGGTAAATCTTCGTGGGCGGCAAATTGCTCGAGCACCGAGGCATCGTTCACCGGAGCCCTAAAGGCTCGGTGGAATGCCTTGCGCTGCACGGCCTTGCGCACGCACTGTTGATCCGCATGGGTCCACGCTCCCCGCCCGGTGGCGGTGGCCGCGATATCCAGGCGTACCGCACGCGGCGATACGTCCCCGGACAGGACCCAACGGATCAAGCCTTGGCGCGATTCGGTGGTACGGCACGCGATGCATGTTCGTTGCTGCTGCAGCTTCATGCCGGTGCCGATCCCGCCTTTCGCGATGAAAATGTCCAAAGCCACCTACCAGTCTAGCGCGTTTAAACGCCGACGCCGACGTGAGGTTGCTTTCACGTCGACGCCGAAGGTTCACGGCCTGACTAGTTGGCCGTTTAGAACTGTGGCTCCTTGCCACCGGAGGCGGCAATGATATCGATGCGCCAGCCGGTGAGCTTGGCGGCCAGACGGGCATTCTGCCCCTCCTTGCCAATGGCCAAGGACAGCTGGGAATCGGGCACGATCACCCGGGCGCGGCGTTCGTCGGCGTCCAAAATCTCCACCGAGACCACCTTGGCCGGGGACAGCGCGGCGGCAATAAACTTGGCCGGATCCTCGGAGTAATCGACGATGTCGATCTTCTCGTCGTTCAGCTCATTCATCACCGCGCGCACGCGGGTGCCCATTTCGCCAATGCAGGCACCCTTGGCGTTCACGCCGTTGACGGTGGCGCTCACGGCCAGCTTGGTTCGGTGTCCGGCCTCGCGGGCCAGGGCCTCGACGACCACGACGCCCTCGGCGATCTCCGGGACCTCCATTTCGAAGAGCTTGCGCACCAGGTTGGGGTGCGAGCGCGAAAGGGTCACGGCCGGGCCCTTCATGCCGCGCTCGGCGGAGACCACATAGGCGCGCAGGCGCTTACCGTGCGGGTAGCGCTCCCCCGGCACCTGTTCCGGTGGCGGCAGCAAGGCTTCGATGTCACCGACGTTGACCTGCACCATCAGGGAGTTGCGGCCCTGCTGGATCACACCGGAGATCAGCTCGCCGACGCGGGAGGCATATTCGCCAACCACTTGGGCGTCCTCGGCCTCACGCAGGCGCTGCATAATCACCTGGCGCGCGGTGGAGGCGGCGATACGGCCGAAACCCACCGGGGTGTCGTCGAATTCGCCAAGGAATTCGCCGTTCTCATCCACATCCGGGGCCATAATGCGCACGTGCCCGGTGCTACGTTCAATTTCGGCCCGTGCGTTGGGCATTGCGCCCTCGGTCTTGTTGTAGGCCAATAGCAACGCGGATTCGATGGTTGGGATCAGCACATCCATTGGGATGTCGCGGTCCTTTTCCAGAATGCGCAGGGCTTCGAGATCGATATCCACGCCCTAGTCCTCCATGTCTTCAATGTCGTCGGTGATCACTGCGGCGTCGTCGAAATTCAATTCGGGATCGACGACGGCCTTACGAATGTCGGTGAAGGCGAAGCCGCGGGGCTCGTCCACCTTTGCTTTCATGCCCTTTTTCGCCGGCTCGTGGTGCACCGCGATGAGCACCTGCTGATCGCCGACCTCGGTGATGCGTCCGCGCAGCCGGGTGCCGTCTCCGAGACGGAATTTGACCATGCGGTTCAGGGCGCGCGCCCAGTGGCGCGGTTCGGTCAGCGGGCGGGAGAGACCCGGGGAACTGACTTCTAGTTCATAGGGAGCGCTGTTCGCGTACACGGGGTCGCGATCCAGCGCGGTAGAAACGGTGGTGGTGACTTCGCCAAGCTGATCAAGATTGACCGACTCGGTGCCGGTGGGCAGATCCACAATGACCTGGATGATCTGCTGAGTCCCAGCGGTTCGGAGGGAAACTTCCTCCAAAACCAGCCCGTGGGATTCCACTTCCTTGTTCAGCACGGTCATCAACCGCAAGGCTTCTTGTTCGGTATCGGCCGGCGTTCCGGTCATGGATATCCTCCCACGCTATTCGTTGTTGTCTCTAAAGCGTATCGCCTCCCATCGACGTTGAGAACGGCTCAGCGGGCGCTGGTGGCCGAACTCACCACAAAAATGCTGAATCGCCGCATGGGCATGGGAAGATCATAGGGATGAATGCGCACCCGAAGAGCCACGTTCCCCGTCGCGCCCCACGCTGGCTGGCCCCTTTATTGGCAGCCGTGTTGGTGATCGCCCTGTGCTGGATCTTGGCCGTGACCCTGTTGCGTCCGCTGCTCGTGCAACGCGGACTACCCGAGGGTGCCCGCGGGGTCAGCAACGAGCAGCAACAGGTATGGCAGTACTCGGCGAGACTGGCTAACCTAGAAGATCGCGCCGAGCAGCTGGCCGACCTCTCCGAGGGCGACACCAAACTGGCCCTGCGTGGACTGCAGGAAACGCTCGGCACCTCGGTGGCCCTGCTTGGCGAGCTGAGCTTCGAGAACGAACCCCAACCGGTGCTCGCCCAGGACTACAGCGAGCAGGCGGCCGCGCAATTAGCCGTGGATGCGGCCACGGCGAGCGCCGAGGTGCCCGAGGCCCCCGACAATGCCCCGCAGGTGCGCAAGGTGCTCACCCACAGCGCCGTGGCCCTCAACCTCCAGGCCCGCGCGGTGATTGCCGAGTTGCCCAAGAAGCAGCGCCCCAAGGGGCTTACCGCCCCGCTGGCGGCGACCGGAGGCGCGGCCGACGCCGCCCCGGTGGCATGCCTGGCCGCGGACGAGGGTGTGCCAACCCCGGGCCACGGGCAGGATGCGGTGCGCGATGTGGCTTACGCCTTGGACCGCGGCTACGCGCTGGACTACATCTGGCAACTCACCGCCGCGCGTAGCGGGAGCAAGGCCGCCGAGTCGCTCGAGCGGCGCCGCGATCGGTTGGCCACCCAGCTCGCCGCGCTGCGTGCGGTGCGCGCCCCGGACTGCTCCGACGTCCGCGCCCCGGCCTACCGGTTGCCGGAGAACTCCTTGGACAAGCTTCCAGAGGTCGGCAACGCGGCCCAACGTGATTTCGCCTTTGCCGTGTTGGATGCGGCCACCTCGACCTCCGGGGCCAAGCGCGCCGAGTTGGCCGAGCTCGGGGTAGACCTTTTCGAGTCGCTCGCCGAAGACGAAGTGCCCTTCGATTTACTGCGCGCAGCAAAATAGCGAAAAAGGTCCCTACTGCCGCAGTGGTACCAGGGGCTAGCCCAGTACGGTAGGGCAGTTCGGTGCTGAGCTCGATGGCTGGGATGCCGCGCGTTGGGCATGCTGGGGGCAGTCGAACGGCAACCGGCCGTTCACCAAAGACTGGAGAGCCACCATGAACACCATTCAGACCCCCACCTCCCGCGAGTTGAGCGATGCGGAATTGGCCAGCTTCCACGGCGGCGAATGCACGATCCGCTATAATTACGACGCCCAAGGGCGACTATCCACGATTACCGTCGAGGGTGACTGCCAGAACGTGAACATCAACGTCTCGGCCAAGTAGCCGCAGACCAGCTCCTCGTTCGGAAGTCACCATGAGCAATCCACGTTTTCGCACCTTACTGATGGCCGGAACGCTGGTTGGCGGTCTGCTTCTGGCCGCCGCGCCAGCCCAAGGCGATGAGCCAAGTCGTTGGCCGTCCCCTGCCCCGTGTCCGATCACCACCCAGCAGTCCAGTAGCGATCTGTGGCGCTGCTTCCCGTTGCCCTGGCCGAGACCACCGTACTACCCGGTTCCCATCCCATTACCGGGACCTGAACCGGTACGGGTCGAGGCCTCAAGCGATTCCATGCTGCCGCCACCGTTGCCTGGTCCCTATAATCCGCTACCCGAATGGAAGCAGTGGCTTAGCTAAGACGGGTGCCCCACGCGCTATCACGGCCCACGGCCGCGCATCCCGGTTGAGAGGTGCGCGGCCGTGGGCTTTTCCCTACCCTCGGCGCGGTTGATACCGCCTACCTCCAGGGTGTGAGCCCAAAGCCCACATCAGACCGACGCGGACGGCAGGCGCCAAGGCGCAAGATCGTTGCTACCCGGATGACATCGGGTCATCCACCGTCCCGCCAAGGGGAGCCATCATGTCCACGCAAACCACCATCCCGGCCTTTGCCCACGAAGCCACCGACGAAGAAATCGCCGCGGTCCACGGCGGCCAACGCGTCACCATCTACGTGCTCAGCGACGGCACCATCATCGTCGTCGTCGAGCGCTAACCACCGGCCATCCACGGGCGCCGAACCGCCCTGCGGTCGGCGCCCGTACCGGTCAGCCACCGTCCACCTCTAGTGAAGGATCCCGAGATGTCCCGCCTTAACGTTGTCCTGCAAACCGCCGACACCGACTGCGCACCGGCCTGCCTCACCGCGCTGTTGCGCTTCCGTGGCCGCACGGCCGAGCTGAGCTCCGTACGGGCACAGATGGATCCTGGCCGCGACGGCTGCTCCGGGCTGGTCATCCGGCAGGTCGCCTCGGAATGGGGCGTGGCGCTCAAGGCCTTGTTGGCCGAGCCGGAGGATCTCGTCACCCACTTGGATCAGCTGCCCTTGCCGGCGATCGTGCATCTGAGCCGGCAGCACTATGTGGTGGCCGAACGAGTGCGGGGTCATCGGGTCACGCTCATGGATCCGGCGGTGGGTCGTCGCACGCTCGCGGCCGAGGAACTCGTCGCCGAGTGTAGCGGCATGATCCTGGTGCTGGATACGGAGCAATCGCAGCCTCGGGTCCCCGACGGACTTGTGCAGCAGCGCAGATCGCCGTTGTTACGCCAAACCTTGGGGGCGGTCCGCAAGGATCTAGGGTACGCCGGGGCGCTCTCGGCGCTACTGGCATTCGGCGGTCTAGCGTTGCCGGTCGCCACGGGTGTCATCGTCGACGCCATGGTGGCCGGCGGGTTGTCCGTGAGCCGCTGGTTATTGCTCGGGATTGGGCTGGCGCTGGTCATGGGGGTACTGGCGCTGGCCCGATCGTGGGTACTGGCCTCGTTGCAGTATCGGCTGGCCGGCTCCCTAAGTCGCCGGGTGAGTTCCACGCTCTTTAGCCGCAGCCTGAAATTTTTCGCTCATCGCACGGTCGGAGACCTGATGGGCCGGGTGGAATCGGCTCACGCCATTCACGCACTGCTCTCGGTCACCCTGCTGGGGGCGGCACTCGATGCGGTACTGACGACCGGCTACCTCATCGCGCTACTGGTGATCGCCCCACCCTTGGCGTTAACGACCTCTCTCGTTATCGTGCTCGCATTGGGGCTCTCTTTGTGGGTTGCCGGGCGATGCGCGGCGCTGCGCCGGGAGGAAATTCTTGTCTCGGTCGAATCCTCGACGCTGATGGTCGATTCCATTGGCGGCATTCAGACCCTGCGCGCTTTCGGGGCCGAGGAAACGGAGCTCGAACGGTGGCAACAGATGCTCACCCGCCGGCTAACACTCACGCGGTCCCGGGCACGACTCGGCGCGCTGTCCCTGACACTGCTGGCCGCACTTGCCATCGCGACCCCGTTGCTGATTCTGGTGCAGGCCACGACGCTGCCCGGCGCCGGACCCATCGGCCAAATCACGCCGGGTACGGCCCTCGGGCTGATGGGCCTGGCCGCCGCGACGCTCACCCCGCTGACCTCCCTGGCCACCCAGCTGGTGGGTGCGGCCGATCTGCGTCCCCTGTTGGACCGGCTCGAAGATCTCGAATCCGGAGAGGAGGAACGCACCGTGGGTCGGGCCCCGGCCCGCCTGCGCGGTGACATCGAGCTCGAGCGTGTCAGCTTCCGCCACGATCGCCACGGCGCACCGATCCTCAACGATATCTCCGGCAGTTTACCGGCCGGGTCCAAACTGTGCCTGATGGGTCCCACCGGGTGCGGGAAAACGACACTGGCCGAGATTCTAGCCGGATTGCGCACCCCCAGCAGCGGGCAGGTGCGCTACGACGGCATGGATCTGCAGGAGCTCGAACCCAAAGCCACCCGGGCGCAGGTTGGTGTGGTGTTTCAAGACAATTGGCTGACCCGGGGTACATTGCGCGAGGCGGTACTCGCCGGACGCACCGGCTACTCGGAGCGCGAAATCTGGCAGGCCCTGGCTCGGGCCCAGCTGGCCCAAGAAGTCATCGCACTGCCGCTGGGCCTAGAGACCCGGCTCGGCGCCGCCGGTGCTGGACTCTCCGGCGGACAACGCCAACGCCTAGCCTTAGCTCGAGCCCTGCTCGCCGAACCGCGGCTACTGATTCTCGACGAACCCACCAGCGCCCTAGATGCCAAAACTGAACGCGACATCGACCAGATCCTCAGCCAATTATCGATCACTCGAATTATCGTGACCCACCGACTGGATGTGGCAGCCGACGCCGATGAAATCTGGGTGATGGACCAAGGGAAGATCATCGAACGTGGCACACCGGAGCAACTGGCACGTGCCGCAGGCTGGTACGCCTCGTTACAGCAGCGACGCTTGCGCACCTGAATGTGTGGGATGAACGCGAATACCGCACCGGGATGATTCCGCCGCGGCAACCGCTGTGCAAGGATACTGTCAGCCACCGCACATTCATTTTCGAAAGGTCTAGCGACATGTCCCCCACCCCAGCACCCGATCTTGGACACGGCAACGGCAAGAACGATCGTGACTCCGGCGACGCGACCATCACCCTGCCAGAGGCCCAAGCGGTGCCGGTGCAGTGCGCCGGGCTACTGCTCACCGGGTGGGCAATCCGCCGCGATACGGTGCTCCTGGAAGCTGGCGGTTTGACTCGAGATTGCACGGTGGAACTCAACGGTGAACAGGTCACTCCCAGTGAGATTCAGCAGGGCCCACGTTTGCCCGACTCCTGGCGGCAAGTCACGGTCCTGCATCTGCCCGCCGGTAGCCTACCGGTGGACGGCGAACGGGCACCCGCCGGGTTCGAGTTCCCCACCGACGATCGCATGGGGGCCCGCGTCATGTTCTGGTGCCGTCTTTTCCCATGGCTCTACGGCTGCTGACCCGGCGTCGGCTGCTACGGGCGGCCGTCACCGCCGCGGTGTTCGTACTAGACCTGGCGATCTGGGGCGGCGATACCGACACCTTCACCGGCGGGCATGCACCACTGGTACTGGTAGTGAGCATTGGTGCGCTGGGCTATCTCCCGCTAGCTTGGCCACGCTCCCCGCTACCGGGTTATCTCTCCATGCTCTGCATCTCACTGGCCACCCTGGCGTTGCCCTCGGTGCAGAATATGGCCGGATTCTTGATGGCCCTGTTCCTGATGGCGCGACTCGGCGACCGGCTTGCCGCACGGCTGGCCTTGGCCGGTTCGGTCGTCCCAATTACCGTCACGACCTATACGGGCAGCTTCTTCTATGAGGACTCCGATGCACTCTTCGTGGCGATCAACCTCGCTCTGTGGGCGGTCCTCGCCCTGGCCGTATGGCTCAGCGGACGGGCCCTGGCACATACCGCGCAGCGGTTGGTGACCGAACGGCGCTGGGCCGAAGATGCCCGTGTCGAGGCCACCGCCATGGAGCGATTACGTATCAGCCGCGACCTGCACGACAGTGTGGCCCATTCGCTCACCGGCATACTCTTACAGGTCGCCGGGCTACGTGCGGTGCTGCGTACCGGCCGCACCGATGTGGATGTGGACGCGGTTCTGGCCGAGATTCAGGCCACCGGGGAGCAAAGCATGCGCGAACTGCACCGCCTGTTGGGGATGCTGCGCGAATCAGCCACGGAGCCCGGAGAAGATTTACAGCATGGCGTCGGCGAACTCCAAGAGTTGATCCACGCGGCCCGAGCCTCCGGCCTACAGGTGAGCAACGAGGTGGAGGGCACCGCGCAGGCACTAGATCCCAGTATCAGCCATGCCGCCTACCGCGTGGTGCAGGAAGGGCTGTCCAACGCGATGAAACATGCCGGCGATGGGGCCCAGGTACACCTGCACATCACGTGGCGAACAGACCAGCTCATACTCACGCTCAGCTCCGTCTCCGGCACACCGACCGCCGGAGCGGTCAGCGGCGGTTACGGTCTCCTGGGCCTGCGAGAGCGTCTCGGCGTGTTGGGCGGCCACCTGCAGGCCGGTGCGACCGCCGATGGCTACCTACTCAGCGCCACGTTACCCATCGAAGGCCGCACAAGACCGGCCGACCCATCTGCCATGGAGGACGAGCAATGACTCGGGTTCTGATCGTCGATGACCAACCAATGGTGCGTGCCGGAATCGGCATGCTCTTGGCCGCCGAAGAAGATATGAGTGTTGTTGCCGAGGCCGGCTCCGGGCATGAGGCCCTTGAACTGGCCCGGGTACACCACCCCGAGGTGGTCTTGATGGATGTGCGGATGCCCGGGCTCGACGGGGTGGCGGCCACTCGGGAACTGGTGCGCGAATCGGCCACACACCCGGACGCGCTGACCCGGGTTTTGATCATGACCACTTTCGACGATGAAGATGTCGTGCTCAACGCCCTGCAGGCCGGGGCTAGCGGGTACCTGCTCAAACACGCCTCTCCCACCGAGATTGCCGACGCCATCCGCCGCGTGGCCGCTGGAGACACCTGGCTGGATGCGACCGCCGCCACTCGCCTAGTCCAAAAGCTACGCACCCGAGCCGCGGATCATCGTAACCCCGCCGAGCTACTGACTCCGCGTGAGCAGGAGGTGCTACGACTTGTCGCCGCGGGCCTTTCCAATCGGGAAATCCTAGAGCGGCTTGTGCTCTCCGAAGCGACGGTCAAAACTCATGTGGCGCGGATCCTGTTCAAGACCGGTGCTCGGGATCGTGCTGCTGCCGTGGCCATGGCCTACCGTAGCGGTTTCGTCGACCCACACGATCCAGTTCCGTAGGCATGCCGCGCCCCACACTCGCTAGGTTCCCACAGAAGGTTTCCTCGATGACATCTATGGAAATCCTGTTCAGAAAAACGTCGTCGTCGAACTCACCATCTGTAATTTCTAATGCGATATTTTCCGTGCTGATTTTGTGGCTAGGAAACGACATAACCTTAGATCACATGCATTGATGTTCAAAGTTCACGTCGTGCCACGCTACCTCATCGGTACGAAGCGACCGACGCATCTCGACCGTACGTTTGCGTAGCACTTCGGAGATCAGATGTTGGAAGCCGTGAATATACGTCGCCACATCTCTGTCTTTTATGATGGCAATATCGCGACGAGCAACTACACCATATCGCTAGGATTCGATTACCTTGGCCGCTTCGACAGTAGACGTAGAGTCGTTCTAAGGGAAGCGGGATGGGCCGACCCTGGCCTACGCACAGGCGTCGGGCCGGCCCTTGAGCTAGGGGTCGGCCCGACGCCTAAGTGAACCTATCGCTAAGCCAAGTGATGCGTCTCGGCGAGGGCATACACCGGCGTATCGATCCCTTCGTAGCGCGCCTTGAGCTGTAGCCCTAGATACTTTGAATAGTGCCGAGATTGGTGCAGATTACCGCCATGGAACCAAAGGTTCTCGACCTGCGTCGGCTTCCACATATTGCGCAGTTCGCCCTGCCAAGGTCCGGGGTCTTTGGTGGTGTCCGAGCCAAGGCCCCAGCACTTGCCCACCGCGTCGGCAACTTCTTGCGAAATGAGCTTCGCGGCCCAACCGTTCATCGAACCGTATCCGGTCGCATACACCACCGCGTCGGCGAGCAGCTCGGTCCCGTCGGTGAGCACCACGGAATTCTCGGTGAGGTGATCGACTTCGCCGCGGGCCAAGGCGATGGACCCGTCGGCCACCAGCGCGGAGGCGCCGATGTCGATGTAGTATCCCGAGCCGCGGCGCAAGTACTTGAGGAATAGACCGGACTCGTCGTCGCCGAAGTCCAGGTCGAACCCGGCCTTTTCGAGGCCTTCGTAGAAATCCGCATCCGCCTCGCGTATCTGCGCGAAGGCCGGAATGTGAAACTGCGGCAGTACCTTGTAAGGGATCGACGCAAAGATTAGATCGGCGGCGTGGTGGTCGATGCCATTGGCCAGAGCCTCCTCGGAATAGAGCGGTCCGAGTACGGTCTTCATCAGGGATTCCGAGCGCACAATGTGCGTGGACGAACGTTGCACCATGGTGGGTTTCGCACCGTTGTGCACGAGGTCCGCGCAGATGTCGTGGGCCGAATTGTTCGCGCCTATCACCACCACGTTCTTGCCCTTGTAGCGGGCACCCCCGGGGTGGGTGGATGAATGGTTCTGTTCCCCGGCGAAGATCTCCTGCCCCGGGTAGCTGGGCATATTTGGCACCCCGGACATGCCGGTAGCTAACACGAGGTGTTGAGGGTGCAAGGTGAGTTCCTCACCTTCGCGCACCACCTGTACATCCCAACCCTGCCCATCGGGTCGTTGGGTGGCTTTCAGTGCCTCGGTGTTGGACCAGTAGTCCAGTTCCATGAGCTTGGTGTAGCTTTCGAGCCAATCGCCCATCTTGTCCTTCGGGGTGAACACCGGCCAGTGGTCGGGGAACTCCAGATACGGCATATGGTCGTACCAGACCGGGTCGTGCAGGGCTAGCGAGTGATAGCGCGAACGCCACTGGTCACCGGGGCGTGGGTGCTTATCGATCACCAGTGCTGGGACCCCCATGCGTTTGAGCCGGGCACCGAGCCCAATACCACCTTGGCCGCCGCCGATGACCAGCACGTAGGGCTGCTCGGTGATGCCGAATTCTTCTTTGCGCCTGGTGAGCTTATCCAGCCAGTTTTCGCTGCTCATGGCGCTGCCGTGGCTGGCCCCAAGTTCACGGCGTGGACCTGCCGGTTCGGGATGGGCACGTAGCTGCTGGGCGGTGGTAAGCATGGTCCAGCAACGCCCCTCACGCAGGCGCAGGATGCCCAGGCCATCGAACGCCTCATTCTGGAAGCTAAACCAGACTTCAATCACACCATCGGCTTCGCTGGCCTTGGTGACTGTCAGCTCGCGCGGCCAGGCGGAGGGCTCGATGCCCTGCAGCATCGCGCGTATCTCTTCGCGCCCCTCGCTGGTGTGTAGATTCCACGTCAATGACGCGAGGTCCCGCCAATAGCATTCCGCCCCGAACAATGCCGCGGCCGCGTCGGCGTCTCGCTCGTCCAGTGCGTGCTGTAAGGCCGTGAGCCATTCGCTGGCCGCCTGGGTGGGGTCGATGGTTCTCATAGTTTTCACTTCGCTTCGCTCTACCGTGGGAACATCCCGGTCGCGGTGCGCCGGGGGTGCATATCCCCAGAGTATGAGCTAGCTCACATTTGACCAGCGTTGCAAAAGGTTGCAACGTTGGATGCTCAGTCGACGAACCGAGCCGGCACCAGTAACCGATATGGCCTAGAACCGATGAGGCCACCGAGCCTCGAGCGGAGGCGAGAAATTTCGGCACGTACGGTAATCGCCGAAGCCGGTGAGGGCCACAAGTCGCGCAACTGTTCGGCCTCCACGCCCTGCGGATGTTGCGCCAGCAAGCGGAGTATTTGCCAATGCCGATGGCTCAGGGCGATCTCGCTGCTCCCCTGTTCAACCCGGATCACGGCGTGCGGATGCGGTTGTGCGTACAGTTCGAGCAACGTTTCGCTGGCGGTCGGCGCCAGTATCCAACCGCCGGGAACCTGACGGGCATTGACTACGCCGAGGCCAGGTACCCAGCTAGGTGCCTGTCCCAGCGCCGCCGGAAGCGAGAGTTGTTGCGCCAGCACGAAACCGCGTTGGGCAGCGACGGTGCCTTGCTCGTCCACCAGGACATAACCACCGTCGGGTAGCTGGGTAGAATCCACCAGCCGTTGTAGTCGCGACTGTTCGGCGCGGGCCAGTTCTCCCCGGGCTTCGCCCAGCACGGCGGAGAGCAGACTGAGAGTGTGCGGGTGTGCAGTGCGGTAGGAACCCGAGAGCGTAATGGTTCCCAGAAGTCGGTCTCCGCCGGGCCCCATAATCGGCGCCGAAGTACACACCCAACTGTGCTGTTCCTCGCGGGCATGTTCCGGGCCAAAAATCTGCACCGGAACTTTTTCGGCCATGGCCGCACCGATCCCATTGGTACCCACATCGTTTTCGCGCCAGCGGGCTCCTTGCACAAAACCTATGCCGTCGGACCTGCGACGCACCGCAAAGGGGCCGAGCACCCACAACACGTAGCCGGCACCATCGGAGATCACCAGCTGGTTTTGCGCATCGCTGGCCGTGGCAAGAAGACGCTCCTTGAACAACGGCAACAACAACTGTAGTTCCCGATGCGCTTGACGGCGCTCGTTCAGATCTCCGGAATCTAGCGGATTCACCGTGGCACGGTAATCACCGGCGCGCTGCCACGAGCGGGCCACCACGGGGCGCACCTGCTGGGCCACTTGCCGGGACTCGGCCCAACTACGATGGAGCGGCAGCAACGCCCGCGCCTTGAGGTTCGGATCTTCCCCGGCCCCCAGTGCAGGCTGCGGCCGCGACGCATCGTGGGAGATCGAGTTCATTTACCGAATGATGCCAGCAACTGGGGCGTTTGAGAAGAGCTGGCAGCTTGAAAGCCGGTCAACTATCCGGCGAGCATATCCCAGCCAAGCTTGAGGATCAGAGCGAGCACCACGATCACGAAGACAACGCGAATGAAGCCGCTGCCCTTGGATATGGCCATCCGTGCCCCCAGATAGCCACCACACATATTCATCACGCCCAGGGCCAAACCCAACCCGAGAGCCACGTGCCCGCCGGGAAGGAAGAGTAGCAGGGCCCCGAGATTTGTGGCCAAGTTGACGATTTTGGCCTTGGCAGAAGCCTGCAGGAAGTTATATCCCAAGATCGTGACCATTGCGATGATCAGGAACGAACCGGTCCCGGGACCGATCATTCCGTCATAACCGCCGATCACTAACCCAATGAGCAACGCCCACACGTAGTGGGTACGGCCGCGGTGACGTAGTTGACTCAGTTCCCCTGCCCGCGGTTTGAAGATCGTGAAGGCAAGCACGGCGACCAGCGCCACGATAATGATGGGTTTGATGGCCGCCGACGGCAGGATGGTGGCGATACCGGCCCCACCGAACGCTCCGACAAGTGCCAGCAACGCCATCGGAATCGCCGTTTTCAGATCCGGACTGGTTCGCCGGTAATAGGTGATGGCACTGGTTGTGGTTCCAAAGATGGAACCCAACTTATTGGTGGCCAGTGCCTGTACCGGGCTGAGCCCGGGAAAAAGTAGTAGCGCGGGCAGTTGAATCAGTCCCCCGCCGCCGACCACCGCATCGATCCATCCGGCGGCAAAGCCGGCGGCCAATAACAGCAACACCGGCCACCAGCCAGCCTGCAGTAGATCGGGGCCTAGAAACTCGAGGGATTCAACCACCCGCACACACTCTCTTTCTCGGCGGGTTAGCTCCCGCTGACTTCGTCGACCACCTGATCGACCGCAACATCCTTGCGCTCGCCGGTGGCACGGTCCTTGACCTCGACCAGCCCGTCGGCCAGACCGCGTCCGACCACAACGATCTTCGGCACACCGATGAGCTCGGCGTCGGAGAACTTCACGCCAGCCGAGAGCTTCGGACGGTCGTCGAGCAGTACCTCGAGGCCGGCAGCTTCAAAATCGGTGGCGAGCTTCTCGGCCGCTTCTAGAAGCTCCGGTCCCTTGCCGGTGACGACGACATGCACGTCGGCCGGGGCGACCTGAGCCGGCCAGGAAAGGCCCTTCTCGTCGTGGTAGGCCTCGGCCAGCGCGGCTACCGCACGGGTGACGCCGACGCCGTAGGAACCCATGGTCACGACCTGTAGCTTGCCGTTGGAGTCCAGCACCTTCAGGTCGAGAGCCTCGGCGTACTTACGGCCCAACTGGAAGATGTGGCCCATTTCGATGCCGCGCTCGGTGCGCAGCGGACCGGAGCCGTCCGGTGCCGGGTCGCCTTCGAGGACGTTGACGCATTCGATGGTGCCGTCCCAACCGAAGTCACGACCGGCGACCAGCCCGAAGACGTGCTTGCCGGCTTCGTTGGCACCGGTGATCCAAGTCGTACCGGAGACCACGCGCGGATCCACCAGGTACGGGATGCCGGTCACCGATTCGGTGCCGAGCAATACATTATCCAGCCCAAGGGCCGGGCCGAGGTAGCCGGTGACGATCTGCGGGTAGTTCTTCAAGTCTTCTGCTGTTGCGGCTTCGACCTGGACCTCGCCGCCGATCTCAAGTGCGGTGCCGATGGTGGCTTCTACGCGCTTGAGGTCGACCTGACGGTTGCCGGGCACACCGAGGACCACGAGGTGACGTTCACCGGCCGGGTCGATCACGGCGAGCACAACGTTCTTCAACGTGTCTTCGGCCGCCCACTGGCCGTCCTCCAGCGGACGGATCTCGTTGGCGGCGGCGACCAGGGTGTCAATGGTCGGGGTATCCGGGGTGTCGAGCACCTCGAAGGCCGGAGCATTCGAGTAGTCGATGTCTTCGGGGACCACGGTGGTCACAGCCTCGACGTTGGCCGCATATCCGCCGGGCGAACGGACGAAAGTGTCTTCGCCGATGGCGGTTGGGTGCAAGAACTCCTCGGACTTCGAACCGCCCATGGCACCGGCTTGCGCGAAGACCGGCACAACCTCGAGGCCAAGACGCTCGAAGATCTTCAAGTAGGCGCCGCGGTGCGCGTAATAGGCCTCGTCGAGTCCGGCGTCATCAATATTGAAGGAGTAGGAGTCTTTCATGATGAACTCGCGACCGCGTAGCAGGCCGGCACGCGGACGGGCCTCATCGCGGTACTTATTCTGAATCTGGTAGAGGTACACCGGAAGGTCCTTGTACGAGTTGTACAGGTCCTTGACCAGCAAGGTGAACATCTCTTCGTGGGTGGGCGCCAGCAGGTAGTCCGCGTCCTTGCGGTCCTTCAGGCGGAATAGGCCCTCACCGTACTCGGTCCAGCGGTTCGTGGTCTCGTAGGGTTCGCGTGGCAGCAACGCCGGGAAGTGCACTTCCTGGGCGCCGATCGCGTTCATTTCCTCGCGGATAATCGCCTCGACACGGGCCAACACCTTCAACCCCAACGGCAACCACGTATAAATACCCGGGGCCGCACGTCGAATATAGCCGGCGCGAACCAGCAGCTTGTGGCTGGCCACTTCAGCGTCGACCGGGTCCTCGCGCAGAGTGCGCAGGAACAGGGTGGAAAGTTTCGAAACCACTCTAGGCGTCCTTCAAGGTTCAAGCCCCGCTTTCACATCGAGAATAAGCGGCCGGCTGGATGGGCAAATCATTAGTATTTTTAGGTGGCGCCGTAGGCGGCCTCAGACAATCTTAGCCGTAGAAAAGCCGCCTTTGGACAAGCATCTACTCGAGCGTGACATAAACCGCGTTCGCGCGCAGCCTCCGCCTACTTTTCGGTCGCTTTTTCGGCTTGCTTCAGCAGCTGGGCGAGCAGGTCTGCCGCCTGGGCAACATCCTGTTTCGACACCTGTCCAGAGACGGTACGTTGCACACCCGCCAGTGAAGAACCGGAGAGGGCACGCACCATTAGTTGCTGGCTGGTGTCGGTTCCATCGCTACTGGTCACCACCCATGCGTCGGCGGCCAGTTCCTGCACCGCGACCGGTTGCTTGGCTAGGTGATAAGCCCGCACTTGCCCGTCGACATTCACCGAATACCGGGTGCACTTCTTAGCTGCCTCGGTCGTCTGTTGCCAGTGTTCGGCAAGTTTTCCGGCGTCCGGATAGGACGCTAGTGTCAGGAGCTGGTCCTTGGTCTGGGCCACGCCCAACGTGGAATTCTTCAGCTGTTCCGCCACGGGCGCGGCGAAGGTAATCCCGCAGGTTTCGGGCGTGACCTTCACATCCTCGAGCCACTGTTGAGCTTTGGGAATGGATTCACGCAATTGCCGGTCCCCGAGCACCACGGCCTTGGGATCATCGTTCGTGGCGTCCTTCAATAGCCGCTCAACGGTCGCGGCATCGAGCGCCGGGGCGACCGGTGCGGAACTTTGAGTCCCGGCGCTTGCGGCTGGGTTCTGCGTGCAGCCACTTAGCGCAAGCAATCCGGTGGCAAGGATAAAACCTGCACGCACCCACCGCAGCCTGCGTTGACCCACGCGATCTTCCCCCTTAGTGATGTGATGCTTCCACCTGAAGTCTAGCCCGGGTATTTCATGAAGATGAGTAGTCATTAACTGACTTAAAAGATGAAAAGGTGACCTGAACTGGGAAAATAGTGGTGTCTAATCATCATCCACCCAGTTCGAAGGATCACCTTTTCAGTGAACCATTCTACCCCCGTTTTCCCTGCCATCCCCACCGAACTCACCGGCCAAGCCCTGGTCTCCCACGCTGGGTTGTCGGTGCTGACCAGCTTCCTGAACGCGGTAGGCTTCCGCAGTCTCTGCGAGGACCGGTTCAGCCAGTTTGTGCCAGCCACCGCTACCCACCGTCCAGGAAAGATCCTCGGAGCACTGGCTCTATCGTTGGCGGCTGGCGGCGAGCAAGCCACCGACGTCGACCAGCTGCGTGCCGCACCAGGACTCTTCGGCCCGGTAGCATCGGATGCCACCATCAGCAGGTTCATGAACCGGATCAAGGAGCAACCCGAAGCCTTCGAACATGGGTTCGCCACCATGACCCGGACCCTGCGCACCAAAGTGTGGGCTGCGGCCGGGCCACGGAATCCCGGCCGGCTGGCCACACCAACCAACCCGCTGATCATCGACCTCGACGCCTCGTTGGTGCATGTGCACTCCGAGAAAGAATCCAGTGCTGGAACCTATAAAGGCGGGTACGGTTTTTCACCGATGATCGCCATGGCCGACTACGGCACGAAGAATGGCACCGGCGAAATCTTGGCCGTGCACCTGCGTCCGGGCAACCGGGGCGCGAACTCGGCCGCATCCCATATCGAGGTGCTCAACCAGGCGTTGGCACAGCTGCCGGACGGGTTCTATGACGAGCGCGGAAACCTCTATGGAGAGAAGGTCCTGGTCCGCACCGATAGTGCCGGTTCGTCCCGTGAGTTCTTGCACTACCTGGATTCGTTGGGTCTCCAGTTCTCCACCTCGTATTCGCTGCCAGTCATCAAGGAGCGGTTCATCCGGTGGATCGATGAGAAGAAATACTGGGAACCAGCGCTGGGCGCTGGCGGGGATCAGCGTGATGATGCGTGGGTGATTGACGCGAGCAAGGTCTGGGTGCTGAAGGACTACCCGCCAGGAACCCGGATCTATGTGCGTGCTGAGCCGTTGCATCCTGGGGCGAAAGCGAACCTGTTCGATACCGACGGGAACAGGGTGACCGCGTTCTTGACCAATAGCCCGCGATTCAACGTGGCGTTCCTCGATGCGAGGCACCGGGCGCGGGGCCGGTGCGAGAACAGGATCAAAACGCTCAAGAGCACGAGGCTGGGCAAGCTGCCGTATTGGTCGTTTGCCGCGAACCAAGCATGGGCTGATTTGGCAATGCTCACACTGAATTTGGTGTCGTGGCTGCAGCTGGTCGTGTTGCCCGGCGGGCATGAGGCAGGCTGCTGGGATGTGAAGCGGTGGCGGTACCGGTTGTTCTCAATGGCGGGGAAAGTCGTCTCTGGCGGCCGGCAGCGCCGGCTGTTGATCCCCGAGAGTGCACCGGAAGCGCAACTTCTATGCCGATTGATTGAGGGCATCGGCGTGTTGTTTCAGCGGTGGCGGCACGGATTGCTGGCTGCCTGATGCTGGTGGTTGTCCTGTTGTTTCTTTGGTTGTGAAAGGTCATTACAATCCAGGCAAGTGGAGCCCGGCACCCTGCCCCGGTGCGTCAAGGCGCTATTTGGCATGGGCGGAATCAGTAACGGCCGCCGGGAATCCTTGGTATCGGAATTCGGCGGCGGTCAGAGACCTCATGAAAATTTGGGTTAGCTCACCAGGAACCCTGTTTTCCGCAGTTGCAAGCAGCCCTTCAAGATGGCTCAAAGCGGCTACGCACGGTATGTCCCCCACCATGCAGCAAAGACCAACTCCAGACGGCAGGGAAGAACACTCCCACGGGGAAGACCGATGAACGCCACCAGCAAGCAGGCCACCTACGAAGAATCCACGTGCCCGCACCGAGGCGCAGCGGGTGTGTACTCTACCCGAAAGAGCAAGCCTGCTTACACAAGAAGAACCCCAGAAAACCAGGGCTACAAGACTCGTCACGACGCGAATCTGGGATACAACGACCGCGAGTCGCACCAGAGCACATACTGATTAAATCTAAGCCTCACTTCCACCCATCCACGCTGGAACGAGAAGGTTGAGATTCGGCTTCAGGAGCTTCCGCTCCTGGCGCGTAAATGCCGCACCGGTGTGCCTTTCAGGTACTGAGCGGAGTCTTGCAACTTGGAAGAGTCTTTCAATCAATTCGCAGGCAGCAACAAGGGCGAAAAGTATGCCCTGCTCATCTGAAGTCAATTCCCCAGAAATGACCTTTGATTCACCATCATCTTCAGCGTCCATCATGGTCAAAAGTCCACTAATCCACGTCCGCCCGTGAGTTGCAGCAGAGCAAATCTGCCACATCAAAGTTGGTTCAGTCTTAAATCCGTATGTTTCTGAAGCCTCGTCAATCATCTTGCGGAAACCAGGAGGGCGTGCGCGAAGCCCCTCCTTTTTCATCCCGTATTGCTCCTCAAGCGACTTGAATCGATGTTCTCTATCATCAATTTCATCAGATGGTGCGCCAATAGCTTCATACGCATTTTTACGATCGCAATGATTAGCCCATTCCAATTTCAACGAACGTATGGCAATAGAACGAGCTGACGAGTCTTTCACTAACCACAAACCGACTGCCGCGTTTTCTATACTTGAGCGCAGTAGAGAGTACGGTGCAAAAATATGCTGAGATTTAGCTTCCGCCAATAGCGTGCGCACCGCATGTAAATGATCCACTGCCGTAAGTCGCAGATAGCTCAAAGTATGAGAGGCCTGAAACGGCTCTGATATCTGATTCGCCAATCCCAACGTGGATTCAGGATGCACCTCAAGAGGAACCGAGATCTTTCTATGCCAGCTCTCGACCTTTTCAAGGAAGTAACTCAGGTCTTGATAGTGACGCGCCGCCTCTGTTTGCGTTCGTGAACGCAAAAGTGAACCCCAGCTATTAGTAGATGCATCATTTTCTGATTTCATTATCACGTCTCTATCTATTGGGGTAAAAATAGCCCTGTGTACGAGTATATGAAAAGTTTGATAGCTAAACTTTATGCTCTGAGGTTTAGCTAAACGATCAGATCACAGCTCTCGCGAACCAACAGCCTCAAGCCGGAAGACAAAGGCACAACAAGGTTGATACAGTCTGAACAACAACTTTCCCTGCTTCCATAATGCCGAAACTTTGCCCGGATAATTGGTCATCATCTGCAAGCAGCTATCGTCCCTGCTTTTGGTGCAGGTTCGAGCACTCGGCGAGCTCTCAACTCTGTCCAGAGCTCCCGACCCGACTGCCACCACAAGACAGTTGCACCCACATGAACGTAGGCAATTACCCTCAGTAGAGGCACCAGGCGCTTGCGCACAGTACGTCTCCGCCAGAAAGACACACAACCAACGTTCATGCTGCGATGCCCATGGTACTGGCTTACCAACTAACAGTTACTTCAGTCGCCGGGCTTGAGCCGGCTCTGGGTAAGTCGATCGATCAGTTGGCTAGGCAAACAGCCATTCTCTGTCAGAATTGTCCGGACATGTTGTTTCTGAGCTTGTTCGGCGGCTTTCCCGATTGCGCTCGTCAGCAACTCATGCCAAACAGCGGCAGCATCACTGGCAATTTCCTCCACAACTCCGGTAGATGCAAGGTAGACATTCGGGTTTGCCGCCTGAGCATGTTGCGGATCCACCGATAACTTGTCTGACACGATAATCGCTGGGCTACCTGCCGGCGGATAGTCCATCCCTCGGTCCGCTGCCAATTGATCGAGCTGAGTGTTAGCCTGCCTAACATCCTTAAGAGGAAGCAGGCCATTGCTATGCTCTTCGGACTTTGCCTCAATGGTTAACCACATAGCGGTACCCCACACCCAGGCAGAATCACAACGACCTTGTCCCTTCGGTTTCGAAGCTTCGGCTCCAAGTAAAGATCCCAGTACCCCCAGGCCTCGTTCATACCGACCCGATTCCTCTTGGAAGATAGCTTCCTGCATCTCAGTAATTTCATCGTTGAACTGCTTCGATCTGATCCGACCACGTAAACGGGCCACTACTTGATTCACTGCCACGATGTCTTCTGGAGCGAGGGTCATTTCCTCGGCGCCCGGAAGTTCTCTCATTTCTTTGAGCCAAGTAGTGCGATTAGCTGCGAGAGCCGCATCCCTAACGAGCTGGCGGGCACGGGACCGCTGGGCCTCGTTCTGGGCACCAAGATGCAGCCAAAAACCAGCGAGGTACAGCAGCAGGCCACGATAGCCCCGTGTCGCATCGGGACCAACAAGTGGCACTGCTTCCTGCAGTTTTTTACTTGCTCCATTCCAGTCCCGCCCGAATGCCAGCTGCCACGCTTCGACCTCCAGACTTGCGGCTCTACCTAGAGCATCTGTTCCTGGCAGTTCAACCTTGGCTGCATCTTGTCGAAACTCAGCAACCGCTGGCTCGCCATGCTCACGCCATTCTGCCCCATGTTCAAGGAACATCTGGACATTCTCAACAATTTCCTCTGCTTCAATACCTTTACTGTTCTCCCAACCGAATTCAACTTCGGCTTGCAACTCTGGTTCGAGCGCCAGGCGGTTCTCAGGTCGAGAGAAATACTTCATGATGTCTGAACCTAAAACCACCACCACTGCGTAGTCGTTCGGACCACGTGTACAGCGGCCAGCTCCCTGAACGATGCGGGTCCGGATCCGTTCGGCTAGAGCTGCGTTGGCATCCGCTCGTTCACTCAAGAACTTTTCTTGAAGTCCCATTGCATCCGGTTTGCCATCAAGGACAACAACACGGCAAGCATTACCCGGCAGGTCAAGTCCGTCATAGCGGTTGGCTAAACCGAGCAAACCAGTCGGCGCTTTGGAGAAAGATTCCAGCCCTTCTTGCTCTAAATCGTCTCGCCCCATCACCGGAATGCCCTCTCCAGCCAGGGCCGTAGCAGTGGCCTCTGTATTAGCAATTGTTTCTTGGCTCAAGACAAGGGCTTTGTTGGTGAGTCCGATAATCTGCTTGGTGAGCTCGATCGAGTTCCCGTCCTTGACCAAATCGGGGAAGACAAACAGTCGTCGGCCAGAGCGTGGTGGAGTTTTGGTGGGTAGCGGCATTCGGATGATTTCCTGTCGGCCGAATGCGCGTTCAAGTTCGCCACCTGATCCGAGAGTTGCTGATAGATAGATACGTTGTTTGGTTCCGGCGAAAATTCGGTTCTCAAAGGTCGGCGGGATCACCGGTCGAATTTGGATAGCTCCGTATGACAAATAGATACAGCTCGACGATAGTCCTGACCGGATCATGGCCAACTTATATGAGTGAGGCTTAGGAAGACGCGCCAAAGCCGCATCTAGATTGATGAGCGCCGACTCATCGACTGCAGGCAAGATTAGGCGTACTTGATGATGTGCACCAGGGTCAGGCTCTCCTTCTAAACGCTGGATGAGAAGACCCGAGAGATACGGCTTGAGCGCTTCCAATACTTTAAGATAAGCGTCCTGGTTATCGTAACGACGGATACTTATCCCATACTCATTTCCGACGAATTGCTCGCCAGCATGGGCATCATCGAAGATCAGCAGTCTTGGCGTGGGGAGCTTTGGGCTGCTGTTGAAGATCGCGCTGTAAGTCGTTAGTCCGATCGCTTCGCCACCCTCTACTGCCGCCTCATTCTCAGGCAGCCAATACTTCGCACTACCAGTTAGATTAGCGACTGGCACGCCTTCGCGTTCGGCTGTTCTTGCCACTTGCCGTGCTAGCTGTTTAGTCGGCGTCGCATAGATTACGGGCCCTTCAGCCTTGCGTCGCACCCACTCCGCGATGAGTAGGCCAGGTAACGTCTTGCCCGTACCTGTAGGCAGTTCCATCGCAAGGTCAGGGGTGCCATGATGGTTTTCTGCATAAGCGCGAATGACGTCCCCCTGGTGTAACCAGAGCGAGTCAACCGCTTCCGTAGTCCTGGGCAGACTTCCGCTGAGATAGAGTTCCTCCGGAGACGGGAACTGTTGAACCGTTCGTTTAGTTTTTCCTACGAATGCCACGTGCTTTTATTCCTGCCTGTCCTGCAAATGCCTGTCAATTAAATCCAAAATCCGCAACATCAGACTAACGGTTCGTCTGGGGTCGGAATAAAACTTCACTTATCGTACTTGAGCCAACACATAAAGAACTGCTTAGGCATCAGGGTTAGTCCAAAGACGCATTTCTATGTCACTTCGAAGACGGTCTTGCACCAATCTTGGAAGAAGGAACATTCTCGATAACGAATACCTATGGCGCTCTCTAGACGATAGCTTTCACTGTGGCATACACCTGTAGGCCCAAATGGTGATCTTCCTGCCTACCAGTCCTCAATGCAGATCATTCACGTGAAGGTATGTCCCCTAGAACACTTGGCTGCACCGATTCTTGAGTTAATGGAGCAGTTAGCCACCATCATGTGGCCGGCGGCGTGTAGCCTGCTTGATGGTATGCCCCCACGGTCCGTTACACACAACAGAATCCAAGCAGGATCGCGCAATGTTTAACTACTAAATTGCGCCATACTCAACGGCATACCGCCAAAGAATCTCTTCTCGAAAATAACTAAAAGCCGCAATCCAGATTGCCGAAAGCGCCGGTACGCCAATGCGTGCCAAAAGACCAAGAAAAATGCGAGAAAGTTCGCATGGGTATAAAACCGGAAATGTTTCGCAACCCCAAAAATGGTTGCCGGTACGACTACCTGTTCAAAGAGCTTCATGGAACTACTCCCAACTATTTTAATCTCTCGGATAGAGGGTCTAACGCGCCTCTGTAGCAAAGTGAAAACCGCACGAGCTCATGACTTCTGGCTCGGGAAGCGAAAGAATGATGCCCGCTTTGCGGAGATTACTGAACCGCCCTTGCGGTTTCTCATGTCTGTATATTTTTTACTTTCTTGTTACTCAAAGTTTGCTCGCAACCGCCTCTGTCGATCTGGTTAACGCAGGCGCCGTCAGATGGATTAGGTTGCCCTGAATCCGCGTGATAACGTTTCGCATGCGGGATAGTCCCCAGTCGGGACAATCCCTATTTGATCCTATTGGTTCTTGCTTCATACTTCCAGCCATTAGCCTCACCGAGGAGACCGCCCATGTCACGCCTTAATAAGCTGTCCACCGATGTACTTGTGGTGGGTGCAGGTCCGTCTGGCCTCGCCCTAGCTGCTGAGCTTAGAGTGCAGGGTTTATCCGTGATAATCATTGATCGCGCAGAAAAGGCAATGAAAGAGTCCCGCGCACTTGGTTTGACAATTGGTGCACTTGAACACTTGCTATCCCGTGGGCAGATTGAAAAATTCGGTGATCTCCGAGGACGCGATGCAGTGCACTTTGCAGGGTTTCCCCTCTCAACGGAAGGCATCACCTCCGATCTTTCACCTGCCATCGAAATTCCCCAGTATCGCACTGAAGAAGTGCTGAATAAATGGCTCGAAGAGCTTGGTGGATCAGTTACTCGGGGTTGGGAACTGATCGAGTTTTCACAGGATGAAGATCACGTAATCAGCGTTCTTTCAGACGGCGGGCAGGATCCCATCGAAGTTACATCGAAATTCATTGTTGGATGCGATGGCGCGAAAAGTGCCGTACGTGCTAAAGCTGGCCTAGATTTCAAAGTTTCTACTCCTTCCGTCCAAATGCTGCTCGGAGATTTCCTAGAAACGGATTTACCAGACAACCCGTTCGGCAAAAGGACCGATCGCGGCATGGTCATGTCGGGGCCCATTGGTAACGGTGCAGTCAGAGTAATCGTGGCCGAGTTTGGCGCCCCACTCCTTGAACGGGGAAAGAACCTTTCTGGAGAAGAGATCACGGCCGCATATAAACGAGTATTAGGCGAAGAATTCACATGGGGTTCATTGCACTGGGGAAGTTCTTTCACTGATGCATCAGGCATGGCCGAACAGCTAGTGAAGGGTCGAGTAGCTCTTATCGGTGATGCTGCCCATGTGCATCTACCAGCTGGAGGCCAGGGTATGAATGTTTCCATCCTTGACGCTGCAAACCTTGGGTGGCGGTTAGCCCTAGCGACTCAAACAGATTCGTTGTTCCCCTTGCAGGATTTTGAAGAGGAAAGGCAACAAGTAGCAAAGGAACTGATCACCAACACTCAGGCTCAAGGGCAACTTTTCCTCCGAGGCGCTGAAGTTGATTCGCTTCGAAAGGTTATTGCTGACTTCCTCAAAGAACCATACAGCGCACGGAACCTCGCACGTTCTGTAAGCAGCCTTGATTCGTATCGGGCTTTTGAGTACTCGCCTAATGACGAAGCGATAGGCCGTCGGGCCCTTTCTGGAGTTTTTCCAGGGATACCCAATGAGATTAAACGTTCTGGACTCCAGAAAGGCGGCCAGTGGGTCTTTGTCACTACACGAGAGCCAGACCATGAACAAAAACTGACACTTGAGCAGTTTGGCATCTCGGAATTCTCAACCAGTTCCATTTCCTGTGAGACAGAGAAAGACCAGGTAAATCGAAACGCGGTTCTTCTACGCCCAGATGGGGTAATTGCGTGGACCGACGAAAGCGAGATTACGCTCGATGCCGCCTTTACCTATTGGACGAATAGAAACAATCACTAAGAAAGGAATGGGCGATGACCCTTCACACCTCCCTTATCGTCGCAAAGCTGAACACAGATCGACTTGGCGATATCCATAATCTGTTCTCTGAATTCGACCGTTCAGACATGCCCGAACGAATGGGAACAGTACGCCGTCAGCTCTTTACATTCCACGACCTCTACTTCCACTTGCAGGACTTTGAAACAGATGCTGGTACTGAGCGAATTGAAGCTGCAAAAACTGACCCGGCTTTCGTACAGATAAGTAAGGACTTGCGCCCATTCTTCGAACCTTACGATCCAAACTGGCAAAGTCCTAAGGACGCCATCGCGAACCGCTTCTACCACTGGGAGCGCCCAAATGGATAGTCGACTAGATGCAGTCGTAACAGGAATGGGAATTGTCGCGCCTGGCGGTTCGACACGGGAAGCCTTTTGGCACAACGTGCGTGAAGGACGATCAGCAACAGGCACCACAACTCTATGTGACCCAGCCCCATTTAGATCGAAGATTGCTGGCGAAGCATATCTAGATCAATCACATAGTGGTTTCGTTGAAGATGAAGAAGACACTCTTGACCGTGCTGCGCAGCTGCTAATTCGCGCTACTTCCGAAGCCGTCAGTGATTCGCATGGTGCACTCGAAGATGTTCCGTCAGACCGAATTGGCGTTTTCATTGGATCAGCAGTCGGTGCAACCATGTCAATGGAGAGAATCTATCGCGAAACTTCACGCGACGGAGAACTTATTGAAGTTCAAGAAACCACGGACCGAGATCTCTACCAGTATTTCGTCCCCAGTTCTTTCGTAGCTGAAATCGCGGGACGGTTCGGTGCCAGCGGACCTGGTGAACTCATTTCTAATGGGTGCACTTCCGGCATTGACGCGCTGGCTCAAGCGATGGAAGCAATACGGCGGGGTGACGTCGATGTCGCGATAGCCGGAGCTACTGAGGCACCAATTGCTCCAATCACCTACGCATGCTTTGACTCAATTATGGCCACGTCGAACTTGAACGATACGCCTGAAACTGCTTCACGACCATACGATGCTACTCGTGCTGGCTTTGTATTGGCCGAAGGTGCAGCTGTTGTTATTGTAGAAAGTCGCGCACATGCCGAACGTAGACAGGCCAAGATGTATGGCGCAATTACTGGTTACGGTGCAAGGGCCAACGCATTCCATATGACTGGCCTGAAAAACGATGGAACTGAACTAGCCGAGGCCATCACAGCATCGTTAGATTACGCCGGTATTGAACCCGGGCAAATTGATTACGTGAATGCCCATGGCTCGGGCACAACTCAAAACGATATTCATGAGACTGCTGCGATCAAGAAATCGTTGGGTCAACATGCTTACGACGTTCCAGTTAGTTCATTGAAATCCATGACAGGTCACTCAATGGGATCCATCGGAGCTATTGAGGTAGCAGTTTGCCTACTTGCCATCAGAGACAATTTCGTCCCACCCACAGCGAACCTGAATAAGCTCGACCCGTTGCTCGACTTGGACTACGTCCCAAACCACGGCCGCTCAACAGTAGTTGATCGAGTGGTGTCTATCGCCAGCGGGTTCGGCGGGTTTCAAAGCGCACTTGTAATCGAAAGGGCCTAAACATGAAGGAAAAGCAGAGAACGTGGATCTCAGGGGTCGGCGTAGCCAGCCCTCATGGCAGTACCCTCTCAGAACTATGGTTAGGTGCCCTCCGGGGAAACATCGTCATCGATAAAGTCAGCGCGTTCGATGTCACGCCATACCGTTCGACTTTAGCCGGCGAGGTCAATGATTTTCGTATCGAAGATGTGCCCGGTATGTTGCGTCCGAGAACTGACAGATCAACACAGTTGGCGCTTGTAGCCGCTAAGAATGCATTAGATAGCACGCCATTTGACTACCTCCAAATTGATCCATATCGCCGATCAATCGTGACAGCTAATTCTGCCGGCGGCTACGCATTCGGTGAAAAAGAGCTACGCAACCTTTACCAGAAGGGCCCTGCATATGTGAGTACTGCCCAATCATATGCTTGGTTCTATGCAGTCAACACGGGCCAACTATCAATACGGTATGGGTTTAAAGGACGTTGTTCGACGATAGTCGCCGATTCCGCCGGAGGACTTGACGCTATCTGGGAAGGTAAACGCCTGCTAGAAAACGGTCAGGAACTTGTTCTCACGGGTGCTGTTGAGAGCTTCTTTTCTCCTTTAGCTTGGGTGTCATTGGAGAGCACCGGCAAAATGCACAGCGGTTCCGAACCAGCAGAATCCTATTTGCCGTTTGACGAACGTGCTAGCGGATTCGTGCCTGCTGAGGGTGGCGCCTACCTGACTCTAAGTTCTAAGCGTCCCGCAGCGAAGCACGGCACTGCGATTCATGTTAGTGGTCATGGAAAGTCAATGACCGTTAACGAAGATGGTTCTCGCTCAATTATTAGAGCAATCCGTTTAGCTCTGGAAAAGGCGAACCTCGAACCTCAAGACATCGATGTTGTATTCGCAGATGGTTCAGGAATGATCGCTGAAGACGCTCAAGAAGCCGACGCCATCAATGAGGTGTTCGGAGCCGGAAACGTTCCTGTGACCGTTCCTAAAGCAGGCTTTGGCAGATCAGGTTCAGGCATGGGAGCGCTGGACGCTGTGCTCGCCGCACTTACTTTGAAGACCAAAATCATTCCTCCCACTCCTGGAGTCGTCTCCAGCTCTCGGAACAGTCTCGACATTGTCACCAGGCGCCGAAGAGTCTCTACTGCAAGACATGCACTAGTGATTTCCCGTGGAATGCCAATTTTCAATTCTGCGCTGATCGTCAGCGCAGCCTAGATACAAATAAACACCAACAACGAAAGAGAGAACTCAGATGACTACAAATATTGGCATGAATGATGTCTGGACAGCCTTGGTTGAAGGTTCGGGTGCAGACGATGCCAGCGCTCTCCTTGCTGATCTCGAAAGCAATTCATTTGATGAACTTGGCTACGATTCATTGGCAGTCCTGGAGACTGGCCTGCGTTTGCGTCGAGATACCGGTTCTGACGCTCCTGATGCACAGATCGCGGGGGCACAGACTGCTCAAGAACTTATCGACCTCATCAATTCCCACCTTCCGTTGCAAACCTCTGAGGGCGTGAAGTAACGAATGGGCGATAACAATAATGTCGTAGAGACGGGTTCACTTCGAACTGCTGTTGTCACTGGTGGAACTAGTGGCATTGGTTTGGCAATTGTCGAACGCTTAGTCACACTAGGATACCGAGTTTACTTCTGTGCACGTTCGACAGAGTCAGTCCGCGAAGTTGAAGACCGTTTCCGCAATGAAGGAGCATCTATCGAAGGGAGCACGGTAGATGTAGCAAATTCAACTGATATTGATTCTTGGGTTGCTTCGATCTCAGAAAAAGAAGAAGCAATTGCCGCCGTCATCAACAATGCTGGTACCAATGGCGGGGGTGAATTGAGCGATATCAGTGACGAAGCCTGGAACAGGATTCTGTCGACTAATCTGAATTCCGTTTTCTACCTGACAAGGGCGCTTTCCCGCGCATCTCTTATTCCCGATTTCGGGCGTATTGTCAACGTTGCTTCGACGGCTGGCAAGCAAGGGATTGCTTTCGCTACGCCTTATTCAGCCTCAAAGCATGCGGTGATCGGCTTTACCAAATCGTTGGCAAAGGAAGTAGCGCCACGAGGGATCACTGTGAATGCAGTATGCCCAGGCTACGTTGAAACGCCAATGGCCCAGAGAGTGCGCGAAGGTTACGCGAAACACTATAAGAAGACGGAATCCGAGATACTTGAAGCTTTCTCATCCAAGATTCCCATGGGTAGATACAGCACACCTGAAGAGGTCGCCGGCATGGTGACTTACTTGCTCAGCGATGATGCGGCCTCGATAACCGGCCAAGCGCTCAATGTCTGTGGCGGCCTCGGCAACTACTGATCGGAAATTCAATTGATACAACGAGAAACAAACCACGAAATAGTGGTCAACGCAAAGGCCAATCGCGTCTATGGTTTCCTCTCTGACGTGGCTCTATGGGCAGACATTTTCCCTCCCACCGTCTATGCAGAACAAATTGAAACATCCCGAAATCAAGAGCTTATTCAGATTTGGGCAACAGCAAACGGAGAAGTCCGGACTTGGCAATCACGCCGCACCTTCGAACCTGAAAATCGTCGGATTACGTTTGGGCAAACTCGTCCTGCAGCCCCTCTTGTCTCAATGTCGGGGGTATGGGAAATACACGATCAAGGAAATGGTGCCTCGTTAGTCAAACTTGGTCATACCTACACAGCGAAGACCTCCGAAGATGCTGATTTTATTGAATCAGCGATCAATACCAACAGTTACAAGGAACTTGAATCGCTTCGTGTATTCTTCGCAGTACCTGAATCGGAATATGCGCATGGCCGGGTTGAAGATACCCTGCCAATTTCCTCGTCCGCTGCTGAAGCCATTGAGTTCCTCATACAGGCCGAAAAATGGCCAGAGAGAATTAGCCATGTCGCAGATGCCGAGCTGACGCGATTCGATGCCGGAGGGGAGCTACTTCGACTCACCACCAGAGCAAAAGACGGGTCAACTCACCAAACAGCTTCATACCGTGTCGTTATGTCAGATTCTTTGATCGTTTACAAGCAGATCGAAACTCCAGGAGCGCTTGTTAGCCACCGAGGCGAATGGCACGTTTATACGGAAGATGAGCAAACTTACGTGAAAAGTGTGCATGATTTCGCTTTAACCCGCGAAACGGTAACAGAAGCACTAGGTCCAACAGCTAGCCTCAAAGATGCTGTGAATCTTGCAGGTAAGAACCTCATGCATAACAGCACTCAAACTATCAAACTGATTGATTCTACCTATGCAAAGGGTGCTGAGTGACTTTGGCGCTCACTAACGTCGACACCGGGGTAAGCATTATTGGAGCAGGACCTGTTGGTTCGTTACTCGCAGGCATACTGGCACATAACGGTGTCGACGTTACACTTTTCGACAAAGAGCACAACACTCTTGAAGGCCCACGTGCGATGACTGTCAATGCTCGCACTGCGCAGATCCTAGACATCTTCGACCTCAGGGAGAATCTTCTCTCAAGTCCCCCCATGTTCCACGGCCACTATGGACATACGAAGGTTGATCTTTCCACTGTCGATACGCCTTGGCCAGGAATGTGGAAAATCCAACAACAGGATCTCAATAACGAACTGCTAATTTGGGCGATAGAATCTGGCGCTCGCCTGATACGAGCAGCAAAATTAACTAATCTAAGCACTAATCTTGATGGATATGTTGAAGCAGAATTCGAAGGAGCAGCTAAATCGGCAGCTTCCCGAATAGTCGTGGGCTGCGATGGTGAACACAGTTCTGTCCGTTCCATGACGGGACTTGGCGAAGAAGTATCCTCTGGCCACCGACGTTTTATCACTGCGAATCTACGTGCTTCACATTTACCTACTTTCAGGTTTGAAAAGTTCTCTGAGGGGGCAGTGGTCAGCACTGGACGAATCGACGAAGAAACCTACCGAATTATGATGCATCTTCCAGCCTATGTCCCTAGTTTGTCCACCACTGAAGACATAGAACGTGCTTGGAAAATGATTACCGGAGTTCCCCTCCAGGGGAAAGTGCAGAGCTGGGGACTTCAGACTGACCGTAACCAACTAGCTACTTCATTCAATTCTTCAAGAGTTCTGCTTGCCGGCGACGCCGCGCACAGTCAATTGCCAGTGGGAGGCTGCGCCCTTAATTACGGTATAGAAGACGCTTTTAGTTTGGCGTGGCGGATAGCCCTTTGTCTGAAAACTGACACACTGGACCTGTTCGATGACTACTCAACCGAGCGAAAATTCGCAGCACATAGAATGCAAAAATTCGTCAGGAATCAAACAGAAGATCTATATGGAGAACGGCCATCTGTCGAGCGCACAGATGCAACAGACGTTGAGTCCAAGCCTAATAACTTCGCGGAATTTCTATCCGGCGTAGACATCGATTACAGCTCGTGTGGCACTAAAGCTAGCACGCTATTGCACAGCGCTGAAATAACTGGAGATACACAGCAAAGAAAACTAAAGGATGCCCAGCGGACCTTTAGCTATTGCATCCCAAGCTCTGGCGAGATCGATAAACCCCTTGACTTTGCACAAAATGAAGAGGCACATCGACTGCTACCTACAGGCAACGAAGAAATTAGCAAAGCAGAACTCACTGTACGGCCAGATGGATACCTGATTTCAGGCATGTAGGCGAAATCTAGATTAGAAAGAACCAATATGACCACCCGATTCGTTGTTGTACCGGGGCACGCCTCGTCGATGGCCGAAGTAGTTCGTCAACTTCGGGAAATTCGCGAGAATTCGTCATGGAAGCACATTGAAGAGCTTGCCAATAATTCCAACTTTGATGTGGACTGTGCACTTAGTAAATGCGAACACACCGCAGTCCCAGAAAACCGGTACGCACAACCACTCCAATTTCTACTTGGCTACGCTTGCTATCTTTCGGAACCTACAGATCTGCAAAGTATCCAAGGCGTTGCCGGGCACAGCCTTGGCGAATTCCTGGCTGCAGCGATTGCAGGCTCCATCAGTTGGAACGATGGCCTTCGGCTAGTAACTCGTTGCGGTACCGTCATGGACGCGACCCATCGTGTCAGACCGGGCGCAATGAGCGCCTTACTGGGGTTCTCTGAAAATGAAGTCTCGCAGCTATGTTCGCTTGGAACCAGAAAATCATCCGACTCTCTTGGAATCGCTAATATCAATCGCGCTGATCAAATTGTTGTGAGCGGCGATCTTCATTGCCTGAACGACATGGAACGACATATCAAAACGGCACCAGGGAAGCGGGTCGTGCGCCTAGGCATCAGGGGCTCTGCGCACTCTTCGATCTATGAAGGCCGAGACCCAATGAACCCAATCCTCAAAACAGTCTCGATTAAGGCGCCTGCCATTCCACTTTTTCTCTCGACCGTGTCGAGCCCGGTAAATGAGGCTAGCCAGGTTAGAGAAGCCCTCGCCGGCATTCTCGTCAATCAAGTGAATTGGGTTCGAACGATGCACAGTTTCCACCAAACCGTCCCTGGCGTCTCCCCGCGCATGCTCTTTCATGACCGGGGTATGTCGAGCCTACTAAAACCGCTCCCCCAGATTGCAACGAGCTGAACCGAGCCGACCAGTACCTAACGAAGGAAGATAACTTGGACTGCGCTAAGAAACGACCAATCCTTTTCATGTCCGGAGGACAGGGATCACAATTTGTCGGAATGGGCGTGTCTCAATATGAGAACGATGTGATATTTCGGGAGGCAGTGAATTCATTGCTTTCTGGAAAAGTCCTCGAACCCATCAAGGATGCCTGGCTGAATGGATCCGCCGAGGTATTGACGAAATCCTCATTCGCGCAGCCCCTACTCATTGCCCTTGGAATCGCTTCATCACGCTCCTTGGCCTCCCGGGGTGTGCACCCAGACGCTCTTCTTGGTCACAGTGCGGGTGAATTCGCATTAGCAATCTTCGCTGGGCTCATGCATGATGAAGAAGCTCGTAAAGTACTTGAAAGCAGAGCCGAACTCTTGAAGGACGGCCCCTCCGGGTCAATGCAAGCAGTGCGGAGCAGTTCGAAAATAGTCGCAACGTTAATTCAGCAGAATGAACTTTCAGCATGGGTGGCGGCAGATAACTCTCCAACCCAATGTTTAGTCTCAGCAGCACCTCGGGTCCTGTCCGAATTCGCTGAAATTGCTAGTGCGAAATCGATTCTTTCTCTTCCGGCGGCTTCCGACATGCCATTTCATTCACCACTCCTCAAAGAAAAATCACTTCTTACTGAAAAGGCGCTAGACCATGTACGGCTCTCGGAATTACGGGTCCCGATGATATCAGGATCCACCGGAAAATGGATTTCGAATAAGCAGAGCCAGAATCCAAAGTTCTGGGCTGATCAGCTATGGAAACCAGTAAAGTTCTGGGACTCACTAAACGAGATTTTGCAACAAAACTGGACCATCGTGGATCTGGGCCCGGGTACAGGTCTATCTGCTATCGCTGCCGGGCATCCGAATGTCAAAGCTGGGAAATCGGAGGTCGTTTCTTTGATGCCAACACGCGGGAAAACCCACTTTGAAGATTGGCTAAATAAAGTCGAATATCTCCAGAAAATTAGCCTCTAGTATTCTGCGGTTGACTTACCCTTCTCCTGAAAGACTAATCATGCAATCTTCATTGGAGCGCGCTTTCACTGCCATCAAGCAGTTCACAATTGAAATGATACCGAGCTGTCGAGCTGTCGCATATGACTCGAATCTGACGACGACGGACCTCCAAATTCTGCATCTCATCCACCTCACGAAAGAACCAATTACCGCCAGCAAACTTTGTTCTCTATCAGGTTTACCTTCCACCAACATGACAAGAATTCTCGATCGTTTGGAAACTAACGGATTTATCCATAGAACATCTGATCAGTGTGACAGACGAATAAGACTTATAGAAACAGTGCCTGGCAAGGTAAATCAGATCATGGCTGGATTTGAACCCAGAAAGCAGATTCTCGAAGGCGAGCTTTCCCAATGCTCGACAGCAGAACTTGAACGAATTTACGAATTTCTTAGGAAAATTACCTCAATTCAAGGATTGTTGGCCCGCGCAGAACCTACCCCGATATTAGAAGAGAGCCAAAGATGAATGAAGTTGATGTCCTGATCATCGGGGCAGGCCCCAGTGGTCTCACCCTTGCTGTCGATCTTGTTAAGCAGGGTATTGACTGCATGGTATTGGAGAAGCGTAGTTCAATTTCTTCTAACCTAACAAGGGCGTTTTCAGTACATGCTCGCACTCTTGAGCTGCTGCATACGCGCGGATTAGCCAAACCGATCCGCGAAAGAGGGATTGCAGTTGATTCAATTCCGCTTCTCTGGGGAATGCATGCTCGCTTCGACAACGTACCTTCCGAATTCCGCGAAATGCTAGTAATACCGCAGTACGAAGTCGAGGACGTTTTACTGGAGCGCTATTTGTCCCTTGGCGGGAAGATTTTGTACGAAGCTGAGTTCGTCGACCTTAAACAGTCATCAGACAAAGTGTCAGTCAGAGTAAATCATGATGGCTTGGAACAACAGATAGCAGCTCGATACGTAGTCGGAGCAGACGGGCATCGCAGTTCAGTCCGCAAGTCAATAGACGTGAAATTCAGCGGTGACTGTGTCCTGCCGTCTGTCATCATTTCGGATGCAAAAATTCAAAGACCTCCCACTGCCCCCTTAACTCTTGTTGCCAACAAGAAAGGTTTCGTTTTCATCGCTCCTTTTGGGGATGGCTATCATCGAGTACTTTCTTGGGATCTAAAATTGCATCCCCACCAGGATGAATCTCAAGACTTCGAACGGTTGCAATCGATGGTAAGGAGCATCCTCGGGCAAGATCTCGGTATACACGCTCCTCGTTGGCTATCTAGATTTAGTAGTCACGAGCGTGTCGCTGAAAAGTATAGGGTAGGCAGAGTCTTTCTGATTGGAGATGCTGCACATGTGCACTCTCCAGCCGGAGGATTAGGCATGAATCTAGGTATCCAAGACGCCATCAATCTGGGTTGGAAGCTGGGTTCAGTAATTCAGAACAACGCACCGGAAAGACTGCTTGATACTTATGAACTAGAAATGCGTCCCTTGGGATTGCAAGCAGTTAAGGAATCCGGACAACTAATTCGTGAAGCTACCGGCCGACGTGGCCCAACTGCAGCCCTCAAGGATGCGCTACTGTGCGGGGTCGAAAAGATCAGCCCGATGAAAAATTTTGTCGAAAATAAGCTCGGAAGAACCATCTCTGGGACAAACTACACCATGCGCACTCTAAAATCCCAGAAGTTACGATCCGCTTCGGGCACCTTCGCTCATGACCTTATGCATAACGATGAAGTCATCGAAGGGTTACGTAGCCACAAACACGTACTGGTCATACCAAATAACAGTCAACTAGATTCCAGGCCGTTAGATGGAAAAAACTACATTCAAGTCAATCTGAAACACGCACTGTGGGGCAACCAACCGCGTCTGCTACGCCCGGATGGGTACATCGATGTTTGGAAACCCTAGACGAGAATCCTTAGACCATACTGGAGTCTTACTTGACGGGGGACGTATCGCAATTGCTTGGACGAGTGATCCACTCAGGCCAACTATGAATGCTCCAAACAACGATATTTTGGGGATACACAGTATGTCTCAAAAACGTTCCGAAGAGTTCCTCATGGGCAGATACTGCGCGCGTACTGCCATCAGTGCGCTTGGTGGCAGCCATGCCCAACTCAATCGTAAGTCAGATGGCGCCGTTGAATGGCCGTCAGCTTGGACTGGGAGCATCAGCCACTCTCAAGGCGTCGCTATTGCACAAGTAGGGCGACGTGAGCTCATACGTGCAATTGGTATAGATATTGAGCCGGTCGCGCCACTTCCCATAGAGATCGCCCGAGCTTTCGCATGCGATCAGTTCATTGGAGCAACAAGCAAAAAACTCGCGGCCGGAACACGTGTGGGCTTCTCTGCCAGAGAGGCAGCGTACAAAGCCCTTAGCGCACTTGGTCACCAGGTCTCAATACTTTCCATGCAAGCAATAGTATGGGCCGATGCTCCTGACTTCGGTCGGTTTGCCATTGACTCACCGGAAGCGAAAGTATACGGTCTCCAAGGTCAATGGTGGGTTCTAGACGAAGCATTTCTGGTGACTAGCGTGGTCATCCCAATGGCATCTGATAATCAATTCCATCTAACGTAGACATCCACTTAGGTTCTTGAACCACTTAGAAGACGACAGCCCTGGTACTATTCACGGCTCGGAAGCGACGGAGGATCTAAGCGATAAAAGGAACTTACAGCTTCGAGATATCGAGCAACTGTATCGAGTTCCGCTGAAGAAAAGGTGGAACTCAGCTCATCAAACTCGTCACTGGTTTTACCATAAAAATCATGCAGAGGCGCAATATTTTCCTCTACAAGTTCAAGGACAGTACGTCGTCGGTCCGAAGGATCAGGCGTCCGCCGAACATAACCTGCAGCCTCTAGTCGATCAATTAATTTGGTTACCGTACTCGTAGGCATCGTTGTGATTTCACTGATCTGGCGAGGAGTGCGAACATCTGAGCGCATTACCAGCAAATGCAGAGTTTGTAAGTCTGTCACCAGTAGGCCATAACGACGGGCCACTCGTTCGTTTCCCAGAATTGCAGTAACTAGCTGCTCTTGCAGAGCCAAGCGTACCCGCTCTACCAGATTATCGGTCATGGTTTGCCTTTCAATTCATTATTTAGCAGGAGATCCCGCATGAGTACTTGGAGTTTATCAGTGCTCAAAACAGGTGCTCTAGAGATGGAAGTTCCATAGTCAGAGCCAAGATATCTGTATTCCTCAATTGGCTTTGTGTCTATCTTGGCCCAAGATCAGTCGATGATTCGTAGCGATCCCAAACGGGGTTTTTGTGGATGGCCAGACAATCGTGAATACCAGCCCCAGCGCCTCATACCAAATATGCAAAGCTTCAGTGTCAGCAACGGGCAACGTTTGAGCTCGTTCGGTTTTGAGGACGAGCGCACGCGAAGTAACAGGAATTAGCAGTAACGCTAGAACGAGGCCAGGCGGAACCACTAGGACTGAGTCAGGAACGAGTCCCCACGGTTTAATTATTGGGGTACCAATGTCTGCGACTCCAAGATTATGGAGAACAAACGCCCCATATCCCGTTATGCTCGTCAGGAGCACACGAACAGTCCTAGATCTTCTTCGGACCCCGGGTATGGACAGCATGACCAAAGCGCCAATGAATGCCGAAAATGCCGCAAATGACAGTTGGAGCATGGTTCCTGGGAAGAGGCTTTCGAAGTACGTAACGAATCCGCCAAGAAACAGTCCTTCGATAAAAACGAAACTGATGATTCTTATACGTTGGAATCTTGACGGCACAGGTGCTTGAAAGATCAGAAACAGGAATACCAAGGCCCCGAAAATCCAGGCGATTGGAGTTGAACCATCTAATGTCTGACGGTTCTCGGCCGGGGCAACGGTCCAGATGACGCCAATCAGTGCTGCCGGGTGGAGGACAACAAAAAACGCTAGGGAAATTTTTAAGATACGTCCGATAGCAAGCGTGGAATGAGAGGACGAGGTCTTCTTGATACTCATACCAGCACCGCGATTGCTGCGTTGATTACGACTAATGGACCGACCAACCAGAAAACGCCGTCAGCGGTTTTTCCACGGCGTTGTCGAGATGCCCCAATACCTAACAAAGCCGCAATGATCAGAAGAATTACTAGCTTCGTTCCAATCTTAAAATAGTTCGGCGATGCGACCACTCCCCATGGGGCCGCCAACGCAAGTCCTGTCATAAGTGCTAACAGCATGCTCCACTGCATCAGGCGAGTAATCCGTCCTGACCTACTGAGCGCTCCAACTATCCAGGAACCGAGCAAGGCGGCAAAAGCTATAAGGTGCAAGACTACGATAAGTCCACGAATAATTTCCATGATCTTTTCTCTTTCGGAAACTAGTGAGCTACGTAAACGTGTTTGCGTGCAAGATCATCGCGTTCCGCAATATCAATCAACGCCGTTGCCATATCTTCAGCAGAGATATACCACCCTCGCTTAAGCGGACCATCAGCGCTAAAACGATATTTACCTTTTCCTAAACTCGGTCTGATGCGTGGGGCACGGATGGCCGTCCACCGTACATCGCTTTCCCAAAGCACAATGTCCATTCGGCGCATGTCATCGTAAGTGGCCCCAATGAAGCGTTGAAGAAGGGGAAGTACGATCCACAGTTTCAAGAGGCTTTGATGCGCCCAATGCTCTGCAACCTCTGAGGAAATCACGACTAGCCTGCCGACGCCATGGAGATTCATCCCTGAAATGAGGTTCTTGGTACCGGCAGAATAGAGGGTAGTTGGAAACTTGGATGCCCCAATTCCGACAGTGCTGATCACAGCATCAATGCCTTTCAAAAGTGGCTCCGTGGCTTCGGCGTTAAGCACGTCAACTGAATATTTTGTAAGTTTTGGATGAGCAATGCTCAGTTTCGATGCATTACGCGCAATAGCAACCACTTCGTGTCCCCTCGCAAGGGCCTGAGCAACAACTTGTTGGCCGACGGATCCTGTAGCACCCGGCACTAAAATTCGCATTTTCCATCTTTCTGAACGAGCGGAATCACATTAGTCCCGATTTCGGAACATCCGACTTCGGGATTAACCATAACATCAGCGTGCATGTCGAGAGGTCTGGGCCGTGGACGCAGAAATCCGCACAACGTCTTTCTTCAGGTGAGATGATGTAAGATGCAGCAGTTCATAGCCATGAGCTTTTCGTCATTTTTACAACCCGCTGACCACGCATCCGTGATATACTCCAGCGCACTTATGATGAAAACGAACTTTGATGAAGCGAGATAAGCCAGGAGCCTTCTCGCAGCACCTATACTTCGCATAGCTACATCAGCCGTTGATGGCTTAAGTGGATGTCATGTCCGACAGTCATGTGTCCCACTGCCTTATAGGCAGCCTCAACAGTGAAAATGACATATGGAAAATCACGTCCTCCCACTCTTCCGTAGCGGCCGCTCTGGCCGGTTGTTCCAATGCGCATTTCGAGGCTTCACTTGTGATTTCCAGCAGGACCTGTATCTACACGCACCAGTAGGCGGTTCTACTATCACTGATGGGAGTTCTGCCCCCGCCCTTGAACCGGCTCACAATCAGCAGCCGAGCGCTGAAGACACCAGAGTAATTGTTCGATGTCGCCCCAATCTTCATGAAGATCTGTATCAGAAAGGAGATTATTGAATGACAGGTTCAATTTGGGTGAAAGGGGCATCAATGAGT
This sequence comes from Glutamicibacter endophyticus, assembly GCF_048457885.1. Lineage (NCBI taxonomy): Bacteria > Bacillati > Actinomycetota > Actinomycetes > Micrococcales > Micrococcaceae > Glutamicibacter > Glutamicibacter endophyticus. The sequence goes on along the minus strand of NZ_CP174200.1, from coordinate 1,033,227 downwards.
GCAGCAGATGATGAGTTTCTTGGCGTCGGTCTATTTACTGAGATCAAGGCGCTCCAGCGGGGGGCTGTCGCAGAGCCTCAACCAACAAAGAAATTCGCTGCTGCGAATGTGGAAGATCATGCACATTCTTACGAGGGCACTACGCATGATGTTGTGGACCGTGATCATATGATCTTTTCGGAGAGTTCAGGTTTCATGCCTGCACCGCACTCGCACGTTGAAGCGTATCGACGCTATTGGGCCATTCAATCTTTCGATGATGATGGACGAACTAACCCGGTGGTTTCATGGCAGGCGCGTCATTAACAGTCATTAAAACGAAAAAGTGATCCGGACTTGGGATAATAGGAGTGTCGAGCTTCTATTCCACCGAAATCAAGGATCACCTTTTCAGTGAACCATTCTACCCGAGTTTTCCCTGCCCTCCCGACCCAACTCACCAGCCAAGCCCTGGTCTCCCACGCTGGCCTGTCGGTGCTCAGCAACTTCCTGAACGCACTGGACTTCCAACGGGTCTGCGAAGACCGTTTCTCCCAGTTCGCGCCAGCCACCGCAACCCACCGGCCAGGAAGAATCCTCGGAGCACTGGCGCTCTCGTTGGCCGCCGGCGGCGAACAAGCCACTGACATCGACCAGCTTCGAGCTGCGCCGGACCTCTTCGGCCCAGTGGCGTCCGATGCCACGGTCAGCAGGTTCATGCACCGGATCAAGGAGCAACCAGAAGCCTTCTCCTACGGGTTCGCCACCATGACCCGGACCCTGCGTTCCAAAGCCTGGACGGCAGCCGGACCACGCAACCCTGCCCGGCAGGCCACAGCGAACAACCCTCTGATCATCGATGTCGATGCCTCCTTGGTGCACGTGCATTCCGAGAAGGAACACAGTGCTGGCACGTATAAAGGCGGGTACGGTTTCTCACCGATGATCGCCATGGCTGACTACGGCAAACCCAACGGCACCGGAGAAGTCCTCGCGGTGCACCTGCGTCCGGGCAACCGGGGCGCGAATTCAGCGGCCTCGCATATCGAAGTGCTCACCCAGGCCTTGGCCCAGCTGCCGGATGATTTCTATGACGAACACGGGAACCTCATAGGCGAGAAGATCCTGGTCCGCACCGATAGCGCCGGCTCCTCCCGCGAGTTCCTGCACCACCTGGACTCGCTGAGGATCCAGTTCTCCACCTCGTATTCGCTGCCGGTCATCAAGGAACGGTTCATCCGGTGGATCGATGAGAAGAAGTTCTGGGAACCAGCCCTGGACGCTGACGGTGTCCAACGTGATAACGCGTGGGTGATCGACGCGTCCAAGGTGATAGAGCTGAAGGACTACCCGCCCGGGACAAGAATCTATTTGCGGGCCGAGCCCTTGCATCCCGGGGCGAAAGCGAACTTGTTCGATACTGACGGGAACCGTGTCACGGCGTTCTTGACCAATAGCCCGCGGTTCAACGTGGCATTCCTCGATGCCCGGCATCGGGCGCGGGGCCGGTGCGAGAACAGGATCAAGACGTTGAAGAATGCGGGGCTGGGCAAGCTTCCGTATTGGTCTTTTGCCGCGAATCAGGCGTGGGCGGACCTGGCGATGCTTGCACTGAATCTGGTGGCCTGGTTGCAGCTGGTCGTGCTGCCCAGCGGGCATGAGGCAAGTTGCTGGGATGTGAAGCGGTGGCGGTACCGACTGTTTTCCACGGCGGGGAAGATCGTTTCTGGCGGTAGGCAGCGCCGGCTACTGATCCATGAAAGTGCACCAGAAGCGCAACTGCTATTCCTGCTTCAACAGAGTATTGGCTTGCTGTTCCATCGGTGGCGGCACGGCGAGTTGGCTGCCTGAACTGGTGGTTGCCCTGTTGCTTCTTTAGTTTTGAAAGGTCATTTCAACCCAGGTCGGTGGAGCCTGGCACCCTGCGCTGGTGGTTCAGGCGCTTTTTGTCGTGGGTGGAATCGACGACGGCCACCGGGAATCATTTGGTACTGGATTCCGGTGGCCGTCAGCGGCCACATGAAAAATTTGGGCTAACCGTTGGGTGGAGAGTCGGCAGAAAGATTTCATGACACCGCTTAACGTGTCTCGCAAGGAGCTCAATGCAATTTGTAGAGAGCGTCCTGTGACGTTCAAAGGTTTACGTTGCTCAAGGTGTAGTGAGCAAGTTTGGATTCGGAAATTTTCAAGTCAAGTGAGACCATGGGGTGCTAAGCAGCCGGCATTTCTTCACGCTCCTCCAGCTTCACCGGTTCGTTGATCCACGCCGCAACAGGCATCTGCAGCTTCTTCGGCATGCGACGCTGCCCGAACCGTTCGGGATTCGTGTCCCACGCCTTCTGCAACGCCGCCAGCCGCTGGTCCTCAACATGCCCGGTCATCCCGAAATGCACATCCGCCGGCGTATGGAACCCGATCCCCGAATGCCGGTGATACCCGTTGTACGCCTGAACAAACCGGTCCATGAAATCCCTGGCATCAGCCAGCGAACCGAACCGCTCCGGAAACACCGGAAGATACTTCAAAGTCTTGAACCAAGCCTCTGAATAGGGATTATCATGGCTGACCTTCGGCCGCGAATGCGACTTGAGCACGTCCAAGTCCGCCAGCAGCGCGGCGACCGGCTTCGAGGTCATCGAAGTCCCCCTGTCGGCATGCACCACCAGCGGCACCTGGTCGGTGGCGAACACCTGCGCGATGAACTCCTTAGCCAGCTCGCCGGATTCGCGGGAATGGACCTGGCAGCCGACAATATAGCGCGAATAGATGTCGATCATCACGTACGCGTCAAAGTAGGTGCCCTTGGCCGGGCCAGCCAACTTCGTGATGTCCCAGGTGAAAACCTCTCCAGGCTGGTACGCCACCAGCTCCGGGACCTTCCGGGCTGGGTGGCGGGCCTGCCGGCGGCGCTCGGCGACCTGCTTTCTTACGGCGCAGCAGCCGATACATGGTGGACACCGAGCACAAATGCGTGCGCTCGGAGAGCAGGACCGCGTAGATCTGCTCGGGCGCCTGGTCCACGAACCGCTCGCTGTTCAGCGTTTACAGGATCAGGGCTTCCTCGCTCGCGGTGAGCTTGTTCGCCGGGACCGGGCGGGGAACGGCGGGCCCTAGCTGCGGGGCCCGCGCGGCACGCTGGCGGCGGTGCATCGTGGCCCGGCTGACACCGGCCAGGGAGCTGGCCTGCCGGGTGGGCACCCCTCCGTCGACCAGTTGCTGGTAGGTGCCGGTGAGCAGGCTGCGGACTTCTACTTGGAATTCGCGCTCTTCGAGATTTGCTCCAAGAGCGCTTGCGCTTTTCCCATGATTTCCAGGGCAGTCTGCGTGGTGGCCAGCTTCTGCTCGCTGGCCGCGAGCTGCTTTTTCAGCCGGGCGATTTCCGCTTGCTCCTTGGTCAGTTTGCCGCCACCCTTGGTGCTGTTGGCTGGGTTGTTTCCGTCGAGGATTCCCGCATCACGGAGCCTGCGCCACTCGACGATCTGAGAGGAATGCAGGGCGTTGGCGCGCAGGTAGCCGCGGCCCTCGCCGCTTTGGATAGCGTGTTCGTAGCCTTGCAGGTAGGCGAGTTTCTGGGCCGGGGTGATGGTGCGGCGTCGTGGCTGGTCCGGGCGGGGCTGGGTGGAATCCATGGTCCCATTCTCCGGCATGGTGCTGGCCGATGGGTGGATGGAGGCGATGCTCATGGTGGAGATTAGTCCTGTTCTCGCCCTGTCTGGGGAGGGTAACTTGCTATGAATCGGTGGTCTCACTCAACCCTGACAGACAGGGCCCTGGCATGTTGGCAGGCTTCAGGCCTAATCCCACGATCCTCATGTCCTCAGGAACCGGCATTGCAGATGCAAACGAACCCTCGACAACAGGTGTGCCGGCGAGCAGATTTGTCTGAGCCTTAGTACCCTGTGAGTCTTGTAGTGGCTGGTCTGGGATCAGCTTGCAAGGTAGTAACCAGGCCTGGAGCCTGTCAGATGGATTGTGTAAGACCCCTAGTCAATTGATAGAAAGAGACTAGGAAAAAACACGACATGACCATCCAGAAAGACCAGGCCGAACAGAGCATGGAAAACGCCTCAGACATCGCCGAGAAGATCGCTGCCCTTGGCTCCATGGACGCCGTGAAGGAATCCGGGGCCTTCGACGAGCTCATGGGATTCATCGACCGCGGAGAGATCCAGCTCGACGGCAAGGACGGATTCATCCAACAGATCATCCGGGCCGGGCTGGCACGCGGCCTGAAAGCCGAACTGACCGACCACCTGGGCTACGAGCAAGGCGAAGCCCACGGCCGGTTCCTCCCGAACTCCCGCAATGGCTCCTACCCGAAGACCGTCTCCACGATCGCCGGGAATATCGACTTGCAGATTCCCCGGGATCGGGCCGGCACCTTCACCCCGACCCTGGTGCCCAAAGGATCCCGCCGCACCGGCGGCCTGGACGAGATGATCATCTCCCTGTATGCCGGGGGCATGACGGTACGGGATATCGCCTACCACTTGGAAACCACCATCGGCACCCAACTCTCCCACGACACGATCAGTAAGATCACCGACGAGGTCCTCGAGGAAGTCTCCGCTTGGCAGGAGCGCCCGTTGGAGGAGTTCTACCCGATCCTCTACCTGGACGCCATCGTGATCAAGGTCCGTGACGGGCACCAGGTGCGCAACAAGGGGCGCGCATATGGCCATCGGCGTGACCGTGGAAGGCACCAAGCACGTGCTGGGGATCTGGGTCACCGAGAACGAAGGGGCGAAGTTCGCAGGCGGTGCGTTTGCGCGCAACTGGCTAACAGGGGTGTGAAGGACGTGTTGTTCGCTTGCTGCGACGGGCTCACGGGCTTCCGGAGAAGCGATCGAGGCGACCTGGTTGCGGGCCACGGTGCAGACCTGCGTGGTGCACCTGATTAGGGCGGCGAACCGGTTCGTGTCCTATAGCGACCGCAAGGCGGTCAGCGCCCAGTTGAAGACGATTTACACGGCTCCGAGCATCGAATCCGCGGGCAAGGCGTTGGATGATTTCGAGGCATCCGAGCTGGGGCAGAAGTATCCATCAGCGGTAGCCACCTGGCGCAATGCGTGGGAGCGGTTCACCCCGTTCCTGGAATTCCCGCCCGAGTTGCGCAAGGTCATTTACACGACGAATGCGATTGAGTCGATGAACTACCAGCTGCGCAAGGTCACCAAGTCCCGGGGCCATTTCCAGTCGGATGCGGCGGCGGTGAAGATGCTGTGGCTGGCGATCTGCAATATCGAGGATAAGCGTGCCCGGGAGCGGTTCAAGGACGCGCAGAAGAAGGGACGGACCCCGCGGGCCGGCGCTGGAGCGCATCTGGTGGAAGTGGCCGGGACGAACGGCTGGAAGCAGGCATTGCAGCAGTTGGCGATGGCTTACCCGGAGCGGATTGAGCCGTATTTGAATTGATTGTTACGAAGCCCTGAATAATGGACATGACTAGGGGCTTACACAAACAATCTGACAAGCTCCAGGCCTGCCCGCCACCGGTGAGCATGACTCATTAGTAACCTGACCCGCACGGTGTCATCGACGTGAATTGTCTGTTCCCGGTGGTGGGCGGCCGGCACCTACCCGGCCCACCCCGGTAGCCTGATCAGAAGACTGTCCATCCTAGTGGGATGTGACCCATCACAGTGTTGCTCCGACGGTGACTTCTCTCCCGGACTGGTACCGGCCGCACCCTGGCCGAAACCCACATCCGTGAAGAGAAAGAGCTTCGAGCCACATGTCTATCGTCTCGCAGACTGTCGCCAAAACATACTCCAACATCATCGGCGTGGACACCCACGCCCGCAAGCATGTCTATGCCATCCTCACCAACACAGGTGAACACCTTGAAACCCGCGAATTCCCCACCACCGAGGCCGGCATCAAACGAGCCCTCACCTGGGCCGGACGCCGCACGGGAGGGGACGCCAACACCCTGTGGGTCATCGAAGGCGCAGCCTCCTACGGTGCGGTGCTCGCCGGGGCCGTCGCCGAGGCACCCACCGGCTACCAGAAAACCGGTCACGGCATCGGCAAGACCGACACCTTGGACGCCCAACGTATAGCTGCTGCAACGCTGCCCATCGAGGTCCATCAGCTGCGTATCCCACGAGTCAACGACGGGGCCCGAGCCGCCCTACGCGTACTAGCCACCGCCCGGGACATGCTCGCCACCGAACGCACCCGCTACGTTAACGCTCTGACTGCGCTATTACGAGTCACTTTGCTGGGCATCGATGCTCGCAAGCCCTTGAGCAATGCCCAGATCCTGCAGGTCGCCGCATGGCGCACCCGGGCCGAAGCCATCGAGCTAAAGGTTGCCCGCGACGAAGCGGTACGCCTGGCCCGCCGTATCGGCGAGCTGGACGAGCAGATCAAGGACAACACCTCCGAAATGTCTGACCTGGTCAAACTCAGTGAGGGGAAAGAGCTACTCGAATTGAAGGGTGTGGGGCCCGTGGTCGCCGCGGTTTGTGTGGCGGCCTGGTCGCACCCCGGACGGTTGCGTTCTGAGGCTGCGTTTGCGTCCTTGGCGGGAGTGAATCCTATTCCTGCATCTTCAGGCAACACAGTTAGGCATCGGTTGAATCGTCGTGGAGACCGGCGATTGAACAAGGCGCTGCATACCGCAGCCATGGTGCGGATGACCCATGACGAGGAAACCAGGTCCTACGTCGAGAAACGCACTGCCGAAGGTAAAACGCTGAAGGAAATCCGACGGTGCATCAAACGATATCTTGCCCGTCGGATCTACAACATTCTTGAAGCTGCTGATTTGTCATCAATTGCGGCTTGACAGATATAGATGCTTCACATCAGGTCTGCGCGTCACCTAAATTTACAGGTCAACGTATATATCAACTTTTAGTTCTCAAAACATGGCACGAAACAGGCCTGTGGTGGTCCAATACCGTTCACGTTGGTGGGTCATCACCCTGATTCTTCAGGGTGGCAGCGACTCGGCCCGCGCCGTTAGAACAAGATGGTGGCGAAGGTTCCCACGTGTTCGAAACCGACTCGCTGGTAGCTCCGTAGGGCTGGCTCATTGTAGTCGTTGACATAGAGGGTCACCTCGGGCACGAGGGTCAAGGCGTAGTCAACCACAGAGGCCATGTACCCGGCGGCAAGGCCGTAGCCACGATGTGCCGGGTCGATCCATACGCCCTGGATTTGCGCGACTCCCCGCGTAACGGTGCCGAGATCGGCTTTGAAGATGATCTTGCCGCGCTGGTCGAGGTCGATGAGTGTATGCCCGTCCTGAATGAGCTGGCGCACCCGACTACGGTAATAGCCACCACCGGATTGCAAAGGCGAATAGCCGAGTTCTTCCTCGAACATTTTGGCGCTGGCAGGCAGCACCCGATCGTAGTCCTGCAGACCGGCTCGGCGTAGCGGCAACCGCTCCCCTCGGGGTGCTTCTCGCAAGGACATCAATGGCTGGTTCGGGCGCACGTCGAAAATGGGCTGCGGACCGGCGGCCATTATTTGGTGCATGGCCATGACTGCCTGAGCTGGCCCGAAGACCGAGGCAAAGCGCTGGCGGGAACGTAGCGCGTATTCTGCGTAGGCGCGCGCGTGGTCTTCGCTCATGGCAGTGGGAGCTATATTCGCCCCGATCCAGCACGCGCTTTCGAGCCCTTGTTCCCCTTCGATACCGACCACGTTGGAGTAGGCACCCTGTGGGGCGTTGCCCCGCTCGAGTTGTGAACGGGTAAAAATATTCGCGGCTGGGTCGCTGTCAAGCAATGCGCGAAGGGCGGCGCTTTCGGCGCCGCCCAACACGCGAATCCGCGAGTCGCCGCCGCGTTTAGCTGACGGTAACCACGGGCGTACCCGCGGCAGGATTCTCGTCATCGCCCAAATCCATTTCCTCGGCCAGGCGCATTGCCTCGTCGATCAGGGTTTCTACGATCTGATCTTCCGGCACGGTCTTGATGACTTCGCCCTTGACGAAGATCTGTCCCTTGCCGTTACCTGAGGCCACGCCGAGATCGGCGTCGCGTGCTTCGCCCGGGCCGTTTACGACACAGCCCATGACGGCCACACGCAGCGGAACATCCATCCCTTCGAGCCCCGCGGTGACCTCTTCGGCCAGCGAGTACACGTCAACCTGAGCACGACCACAGGATGGGCAGGAGACGATGTCCAGTCCGCGGGGGCGCAGGTTCAACGATTCGAGAATCTGGTTGCCGACCTTGACCTCTTCAACCGGCGGCGCCGAGAGCGAGACGCGGATGGTGTCGCCAATACCCTGCGACAGCAACGCGCCGAACGCGGTGGCCGATTTAATGGTGCCCTGGAACGCTGGACCGGCCTCGGTCACGCCAAGGTGCAACGGCCAGTCGCCGCGTTCTGCCAGAAGTTCGTAGGCGCGAACCATAACGACCGGGTCGTTGTGCTTTACGGAAATCTTGAAGTCGTGGAAACCATGCTCTTCGAAAAGCGAGGCCTCCCACACAGCCGATTCGACCAGTGCCTCCGGAGTGGCCTTTCCGTACTTGGCCAGCAGGCGCTTATCCAGCGATCCGGCGTTAACACCAATGCGAATGGAGGTGCCATGATCCTTGGCGGCCTGCGCGATTTCCTTGACCTGATCGTCAAAGGCGCGGATGTTACCCGGGTTGACGCGCACCGCGCCACAACCGGCTTCAATCGCAGCGTAAACGTATTTGGGCTGGAAATGGATGTCGGCAATCACCGGAATCTGCGACTTCTTCGCGATAATCGGCAGCGCCTCGGCATCCTTATCCGTTGGGCAGGCCACGCGGACGATATCGCAACCGGCCGCGGTCAGCTCCGCGATCTGTTGCAGGGTGGCATTGATATCGTGCGTTTTGGTCGTCGTCATCGACTGGACGCTAATCGGTGAATCCGAGCCGACGCCCACCGAGCCAACCTGGAATTGGCGGGTCTTGCGTCGAGGAGCGAGTACCGGCGGTGGTGATGCCGGCATGCCAAGGTTGACCGAGGTCAATGGATGCCTCCGAATGGTTGGTGGGTTGGACTTACTACTAAGTATGGCACCGTCCGCGCGTGTTGCGGGCACGGATGCGAGAAAGACCACGCCGCACCGTGCATGCACCACGGGCGTGGGCGCCGCCGAATCGGCCCGCTCCCACGCCCGGTTGAGAACCTCATTAGTTCTGGGCGGCTACCTCACGCAGAGCCTCGAGAACGGCGGCTACCTGCTCGGCAACTTCGGTGTCATCCTTCGGGTGGGTTTCGGCAAAACGCACCACCGAGTTCGGGATAGACAGCTTGGCATCCTCAAGTACCTTAGCCCCGGCAATACCCAGTGCCTTGCGAGCTTCGTCCTGCGCCCACACGCCACCGTACTGGCCAAAGGCGGTGCCGATTACCACGGCAGGCAGGTCCTTCAGCGCGCCGGCTCCGAAGGGACGCGACAGCCAATCGATGGCGTTCTTCAGCACGGCAGTCATGGTGCCGTTGTATTCCGGGGACACGAGCAGCACGGCGTCCGCCGCTTCGGCGGCGGCACGCAGTTCAAGGGCGCTGGCTGGAACCTGACCCTCAATATCGCGATCCTCGTTGTAGAACGGGATATTTTCCAGACCGGAGAAGACGGTAACTTCAACACCTTCCGGGTTATGGTGTGCCGCCGCTTCGGCGAGCTGGAGGTTGGTGGATCCGGCACGTAGCGAACCGACGAGGGTGAGGACCTTGGTAGCCATGGAATCTCCTTTAGGAAGGCAATAAGTCAAAAGCATGACGCTTCAACTACATCAACTCCTACGGCAGGCTCAGCATTCCCCCGTCGCGAAGAGACTTAGCTCACATTAAATGTATGGCCCGTACTCCATCGGAGAATACGGGCCAGATCGTTAGGTTGAGACCGCGCTAGGAAGCGAAAGCCGAGAGGGCACCGGTGACCGGGTTCCAGGCGTTAATCACGACCGACTCGAGGGTGCCGTGGATGTTGAAGGGGTCCTGTTGGAGCACCTCGCGCAACGCTGCCTCGCCTTCGGCGCGCAATAGCAGGAGCGCGCCGTCGCTTTCGGTGTACGGGCCGGAGGCAATCAGCTCGATCGCCGCGCCCTCTCCGATAAACCCACTCAGGAACTCACGGTGGGCCGGACGATACTCATCGCGCACTGCCGCGGAGTTCGCAGCGTAGCGGTATTCAACAGCGAAAACAGTCATGGGCACAGCTTATTGGTTGGCAAAGGCCGCATCAAAGGATGTGTCGGGACCGCTAAACAGCAACGGACGGATCCGCTCAATGGCCTCGGCAGCACCATGCAACCGGTCCATTCCAGCGTCTTCCCATTCGATGGAGATCGGGCCACGATAGCCAATATGCCGTAAGGCGCGGAAGGCATCCTCCCAGTCAATATCTCCGTGACCGGTCGAGACGAAATCCCAGCGCCGGTGGGGGTCTCCCCACGGCAGATGCGAACCGAGAATGCCATTGCGCCCGTTGGGGACTCGCAACTTCGTGTCCTTGCAGTCCACGTGATAGATCCGGTCTGCAAAATCGGTAATGAACCCCACCGGGTCGATGCCTTGCCAGAACATGTGGCTTGGATCCCAGTTCAGCCCGAAGGCCTCTCGGTGTCCGATCGCTTCCAGGGTGCGCTTAGTTGTCCAGTAGTCGTAGGCGATCTCCGACGGGTGCACTTCAAGGGCGAATTTCACCCCGTGCGCGTCGAATTCATCCATGATCGGATTCCACCGCCGTGCGAAATCTTCGTATCCGGCCTCGATGACCTCGCCGGGCACCGGGGGGAACATCGCCACATATTGCCAGATTTTCGAGCCGGTAAATCCGACGACGACGTCGGCACCGAGCTGCCTCGCCACGCGGGCCGAGCGCTTCATATCCTCGGCAGCACGCTGACGGACGCCCTCCTGGTCACCGTCGCCCCAGACGTAGTCGCGCAAGATCGCTTGATGACGAAAGTCGATGGGATCATCACAGACCGCCTGACCTCCTAGGTGATGGGAAATCGCCCAAACCTGCAAACCGTAGCTGTCGAGGATTTCACGTCGCGAGCGGAGGTAGTTCGGGTCTTCATCGGCGCGTTTCAGATCTAAGTGATCACCACTCGCGGCGATCTCCAGACCGTCATATCCCCATTCGGCCGCACGCCGGGCAAGTTCTTCAAAGGGCATATCGGCCCACTGGCCTGTAAATAGCGTCACGGGATGCGTGGATTTCATACCGGCTCCTTAGTCGGTCCAGTTGCTTCGTGCCGGTGATCATCCACCGACACCCAGGTACGTTCTGCCGCCGAGCGCAGGACGGCATCGGTCAGTAGGGCGGCGCGGGCACCGTCGTCGAAGGTCGGCAAACCTTCAGGGCATTCACCGCCAAGGGCGGCGTAGCTATCTGCCACGAAGGCGGCGAAAGCATCTAGATAGCCCATGGGGTGCCCGGCCGGGATCGTAGAGAGCCGCGCTGCGTCGGGTTCCAAGATGGCCACATCGCGCGCCAGAACACGATTCGATTCGGCGCCGCCGATCCACAATTCATCGGGGCGCTCCTGATGGAACTCGATCGCGTGCTCGGTACCCGATAATTCGAGACTCAACGCATTTTTACGTCCCGCATTGACTTGGGAAACCATCAAGCTTCCCAGCGCTCCGGAGGAAAAACGCACGGTGAGCACCGCGGCATCTTCGGTACGCACTTTCCGTCCTGCCCGGTGTTCGTGCGCGATGCTGGTGGTCGCCTGCAGTTCGGTGATGCGTTCCCCGGCGATGAACTCGGTTAGGTCCGCCAGGTGCGAGCCAATGTCCGCAAAGGCCCGCGAAGGACCTCCGCTGGTCTCATCCACCCGCCAGTTCACCTCCTGAGAACCCAGCAGCCAATCCTGCAGGTAAGCTCCGCGCACGGTTAGCAGGCGTCCCAGATGCCCCTTGGCGACCATGGCGCGGGCTTGCCGCGCCATGGGGTGAAAACGGTACACAAAGGGCACGGTGGCGAGCATACCGGCTTGCGTGGCCGCAGAAGCCAGGGCGCTGGCCTGAGCGAAATCGACACCAAGCGGTTTTTCGCAAATTACCGGCTTGTTCGCCCGGAGCACGGCCAACGCATGCTCGGCATGCAAACTGTTCGGCGAGGTCACATGCACGATCTCGGAAGTCTCGAGCAGCTCGGTCAGCGATGCGGCCGGGCCGGCACCAAGCTGACTAGCCGCCCGTGCAGTAGATTCCGGGCTTGAAGACAGCACGGAACAAACCGTGCCCCCAGCACGACGGGCGGCCTGGGCATGGGTACGGGCCATAAAGCCCCCGCCAATGATCCCTACGCGCAGGCTAGTCATGGGCACTGCTGCTACTTGAAGTGGATAAGAGCGTCGCCGCCGCCGGGTCCCAGCCTCCGTCAAGGAGGTCCGAGGGCTCCACCCGAGAACTGACCTCCACAAACTGCCCGGTGTCCACTGCCTCGGCTACCGCGGCCATCACCTCAAGCACGTGGAAGGCAAGCTCCCCCGGCACTCGTTCCTTTCGATCTTCACGGATTGCCCGAGCCAACTCCAGCACTCCGGTACCGCGTGAATAGAACGATCCTTGAGCCGGTACGGTGACCGGAGCGCCCGGTACGCAATGAATCACGGTGTCTCCGTCAAACATGTTCGGGTCGGGGAACACCGCGGTTCCCTCGGTGCCCGCCACCTCGACAAATCCCATCCGCTCAAGCTTGGAGTCGAAGCTAAAGACGCATTGTGCGCTGGCGCCCGAGGCGAAACTGAGCAGGGCACCGATATGCGTGGGAACCTCGACCGGAAATTCGGTACCAGCTTTGGGCCCCGACGCAATCACGCGCGTCTCGCGTGCACGGGAACCGAGGGCGGCAACACGATCCACCGGACCGAAAACCTGCACGAGGGTGCTCAGATAGTACGGGCCAAGGTCAAAAAGCGGCCCGGCGCCGCGAGCGAAAAGGAACTCTGGGCTCGGGTGCCAAGATTCTGGCCCGGGCGCCTGAAACATGGCCAAGGCCGAAAGCGGCGTGCCGATCTCACCTGCGCGTACCGTGCGTAACGCCGTCTGTATTCCCGCGCCCAAGATGGTATCGGGAGCAACGGCTACGCGTACTCCGCGCTGCTGGGCGGCATCGCGCAAACTGCGTCCCGATTCGGTGTCCAGTGCGTAGGGCTTTTCACCCCAGACGTGTTTACCTGCGGCTACCGCCTGCAACGCTACCTCCACGTGAACCGCGGGGATCGTCAAGTTGACCACGATTTCGATGTCCGGGCGTTTCAATAGGTCGGTGTAGCTACCGGAGTTCGGAATGCCGAACTTAGCGGCCTGCGCCGCGGCCCGGTCGGCGTCTAGGTCCGCAATGAATTCAACGCGCAGGTCTGGAAACTGGGTCAAGTTCGTTAGGTACTCATCGCTGATCACCCCGGCACCGACAACGCCGATCCCCACCGGGCCGGTACGTACGGTACTGGCGGTATGCTGCTCGCTCATTACGCCCCCTCAACACCGCTCGTAGCGGCCAAGTACTGGTAGCTTTGCCGCAAAGCCTCGAAAATATCGCCGTCGTAGTCGTCGAGCTCGACGACGTGCAACAGATGGTCGGTGGCGGTGAGGATCTGTGCCACGGGCATCTGTCCCAACCCGACGGCCTGCTGGGCACGGGTGTCCGTTGAAATGGGCCCATCCTTGATATGTAGTGCGACGACACGCTGGCCTAGTCGCTCCAGTAGCGGCAGCACCTCGACACCACCCACGGCGGCCCAATACGTATCTACTTCCAGAACGACCCGCTCTTCGAGTTGCTCGGCCAAGTACTCCAGCGCCGTACGCTCGCCGATAGATGCGGCAATTTCCCACTGGTGATTGTGATAACCAACCCGAATTCCGTACTCGGCGCCGATGGATGCGGCCTGATTCAAGGCCGTTGCGGTGGCGCGGATGGACTCGGCGTCCTGCCATAGCTCGGCTGGCCGATAGGGGTCAATCACGGTCGTGATGCCAAGGCGCCGTGCCGCCTCGAAGACCTGGTGCGGGTCGCTAGACAGTAGCGGCGCGTGAGCTGTGGGTGCGCTCAAGCCATTGGCTGGTAGCGCACGTTCGAATTCCTCCACGCGAGCCACGAAGTCGTAGGGCTCAACGCGCGTGTAGCCGATATCGGCCAGTTTTTTGAGCGTACCGGGCAGATCATCGGCAAGGTGTTGACGCACGGTGTAGAGCTGGACGGAAGGTGTGATCACTGATGCACGGCTCCTTAGCTGGCCGGCGACCTGATGCCCCTGAGAGCGGTGCCGGTGATATGTGACACATGGTTTCATGTCGACCCTAGAGACACTTATGTTGAAAGTCAATAAAAGTCTGTTGCAGTTCATCAAAACTTCGCGTGAAGGCGCTCAGATATGGTTGACTTGTGCCATGGCCATAGAACGCTCAACCCCGGCCCCGCGCGGTGCCAGCGCTCACGACATTCTCCAGCTACTGCGAGACGGAACCCCGAAAAGCCGCACCGAGTTGGCCACGTTGACCGGTCTGGCACGATCCACGGTGACCGATCGACTCGAAACGCTGATGGCCATCGGACTCGTTGGGCCTGTCGCTGACGGCACCTCGACCGGCGGACGTCCCCCAAGCCGCGTCGCACTGCACGCGCAGTCCAAGCTCTTACTGGCCGTGGACCTCGGTGCCGCGCATTTACGCCTTGCCCTGACCGATCTACTGCACCAGACTCTGGCCGCTACCGAAGCCACGGTGGATCTAAGTCAGGGGCCCGAGCCAGTACTCCAAGATATTCAGCGGCTCACCCAAACCTTATTGCAGCAAATTGGCCGAGAGACGGCCGATATCCTCTGCGTCGGCATGGGTGTGCCCGGTCCGGTGCACTTCGATACTGGTCGCCCCAGCCGGCCACCCCTCATGCCCGGGTGGGACGACTTTGATATTCGGGCGTCATTCGCGCAACAGCTCGATGCCCCCGTGATGGTCGATAACGACGTCAATCTCATGGCGTTGGGAGAACACCATGGTCATGGTGGAAACCTCGGGCATTTTCTCTACGTCAAGGTTGCCACCGGCATCGGGGCAGGGATCATCTCGGGCGGTCAGCTACAACGCGGTGCGCAGGGAACGGCCGGAGATATCGGGCACGTCCGCGTAAGCCGCGGAATTGGGGTGCAATGCCATTGCGGCAATGAAGGGTGCCTCGAGGCGGTGGCCTCAGGCCCGCGAATCGCCGATGCCCTCCGCGCCGCAGGACTTCCCGATGTACATAGCGCTCGCGACGTGATCGACCTAGTCAACGGCGGGAATTTGGAGGCTATTAAGGCGGTGCGCCGCGCCGGTGGGGATATCGGTGAAGTCCTTGCCGCCGGTATCAGTTTCCTCAATCCTTCACTGATCACCATCGGCGGACAAATGGCCGCCGCCGGCGAACACCTGCTGGCCGGGATCCGCGAAGTCATCTACAACCGTGCCATGCCATTGGCCACTGCCCAATTACAGATCCGGCCCGCAACCACCACACACCAAGCTGGCCTGCTCGGGGCAAGCATCCTCGCCGCCGACCACGGACTCGGCTCCGAAAGCATCACGGCACTAGCTCAATCCCTGCGCTAACGTACGGAAGTAGCTGGCGTCTGTTGCCGCAGGCGTGCGTACATGTACATGTCTTTGCGATGCCCGCCAACATCCTGCCAACTACGTAGCAAACCCTCGCGCAGGTAGCCACAGCGTTCGGCGGCGCGCCAGGATCCTTCATTCCACGGTTCCACATACAGCTGCAGCCGATAAATGGAGGGCAGGTCCAGGCCCCATCGGGAGATCGCTTCCAACGCGGCCGAGGCCACCCCGCGCTGACGATCACTCGGAGCCACCCAGTAACCAATGCTGGCACGCCCCTGATCGCCGTCTTTGAGCCACAGTCCAATCTGCCCCACGGCCCGGTCGGAAGCAGTTTCGGCAATGGCGAAGGAATAGCCGGTTCCTGTGGCCGCCCGGTGAATTTGCCGGCCGATGAACTGCAGGATCTCGCTCTCCGTTCCGTGAGCGGGAACCGTAGTGATCAAGGGAATCAGCGGATCGCCCGAAGCGTCGCGGACTGCTGGCGCATCTTTCGCCGCGAACGGTCGCAACTTATAGTCACCGGCGGGTATCACCGGCTGGATCAGTGCCTCCATTCCGCCAGCCTAGCGCGTGGCAGAGGTCCCGCCCGACCATGCTCCTTTGAGATGGGTGCTTGTCGCGTATCCTGTGCGCTCTGTTTCCTCCCACGGTCATGACCTTGCTGTCATTGCATCGAGTGGTGAGGTTAAAACGAGCGAGCCTCGATCCGGTGCGGTTACCGGCTCGAGGCTCGTCGATGACTAGAAGAGTGTAATGGGTTTGAAAATATCCGCGTAGATCAGCAGACCGCCCATCACCAGCATGGCGATTACCACCACATAGGTAACCGGCAGCATCTTGATGGTATCCACCGGTTTGACCTGCCGTATTCCGCGAAGTTTAGCCACCATCCGCTTTAGCCCCTCGTAGAGCGCTCCGGCGACATGTCCACCATCCAATGGGAGTAGCGGAATCAGGTTGAAGGCGAAGAGCGCCAAGTTCAATCCGCCGACCAGTGAGATGAGCGTCGCGGTCTTTTCTTCGAGGTTCAGCGCGTCCGTAGAGTTGATTTCGCCGGCCAGACGGCCGACGCCGACGACCGACACCGGCCCGTTGGGATCGCGCTCTTCGCTCCCGAATGCCGCTTGGGCGACATCGACCATGCGTTGCGGCAGGTGCAAGATGATGTTGCCGATGCGCAGTAGCTGGTCACCAACCTGTGCCGGGACCTCCCAGATGGGTTGGGAGACGTTCTGAATTTGTGAGCTCATCCCGACGAAACCCACCTGGGCCATCTTGGGCTGACCATCTTCACCGTTGATGACATATCCGTCCTTATCCAGAACCGGACGATCGGTGAGGTACGGAGTCAGCGTGGTGTCGTGGCTGACGCCATCACGTTCGTAGGTTAGCGACACCGGGGTGTCGGGATGATCCCTAATTACATCGGTTAGCTCGTACCACGCATCGCGTGCAACGGCAGTTCCATTGATCGAGGTGATGGTGTCCCCGGGGCGCAACCCGGCCTGGTACGCCGGGGCGGGAGTATCGTCCGCAGTGCATTCCGTAGCGTCCGTATTCTGCGCACTAGCAATGCACTGATAGACCTCCGAGACGGTGGTGGTAGCGGTGGGAACACCGAAACCAACTAGTACGATGCCAAGAGCGACGGTGCCGATGATCAAGTTCATCAACGGGCCGCCGAGCATGATGATCACACGCTTGTAGATCGGAAGCTCGTAGAACATGCGGCCAGCATCTTCCTGCCGCACTTGTTCGTTGGCTTGTGACCGCGCGTCATCAATCATTTGACCGAAGATGCGCGTGAAGAGGTTCGGTTTGCTCTCCGAAACTTTCTCCTCGCGCGGCGGATACATTCCAACCATGGAAATGTAGCCACCCAGCGGAATAGCTTTCACCCCATATTCGGTCTCTCCGCGGCGCACGGAGAAAAGCGTTTTGCCGAAGCCGATCATGTACTGCGGCACCCGCAACCCGAACTTCTTGGCCGGGATCAAGTGACCGATTTCGTGCAGAGCGATGGAGGCGGCGACGGCAATCACCATGAACAACACACCGCCGAGGAACAAGAGGGTGCTCATGCATTCTCCTTAAGCAGTTGGGTTGCGTGGGTTCGGGCCCACCGATCGGTGTCCAATACCAATTCGAGACTGGGCTCGGCGGCCACCGGAGTGTAGTTCTCCAGGACTCGCTCGATGGTCGGCACTATATCGCTGAACCTAATGAGTCGATCGTGGAACGCATCGACCGCCACCTCGTTGGCCGCGTTGTAGACGGCCATGTGGGTCGGCGAGCTGGCCGCTGCACGCTTGGCCAAACGGATAGCTCCGAAAACTTCTTCATCCAGCGGCTCAAAGGTCCAAGTGGCGGCTTGGCTGAAGTCGCAGGCTGCGGCGGCCGCTGAAACACGGTGGGGCCAATTCATTCCCAAAGCAATCGGCAAGCGCATATCCGGCGGTGAGACCTGCGCCAGGGTAGAACCGTCAATGAACTCGACCATGGAATGCACCATCGACTGACGGTGCACCACTGCTTCAATTCGTTCCAAGGGGATGTCGAAGAGCAGATGCGCCTCAATTACCTCAAGTGCTTTGTTGACCATGCTCGCCGAATTGGTGGTGATGACTCGGCCCATATCCCACGTCGGGTGCGCCAGTGCTTGTTCGGGAGTTACATCTGCCAGTTGTGCTTGCGAGTAGCCGTGGAAGGGTCCACCCGAAGCGGTCACAATAAGTTTGGACACCTCGTCGGAACTCCCCCCGCGAAGTGCTTGGGCCAAGGCCGAATGTTCGGAATCTACGGGGACGATCTGCCCGGGGGCAGCGGCTCGCTTGACCACTTCTCCCCCGATGATCAGCGACTCCTTATTCGCCAGCGCCAACAGATGGCCCGCATCGAGAGCAGCCAAGGTCGGTGCCAAACCAATGGCCCCGGTGATGCCGTTGAGGACCACGTCAGCTTGGTCGTACCGGGCGACCTCAGATGCCGCATGCGACCCGGCGAGCAGCTGCGGGCGATAGTTTGCGACACCGGCCGCCGCCGCTGCGGACTCAATGGCCTGAGCTAGAGCGTCGATATCTTCGTGGGCGCAGCCAACAAGCTCCGGGCGGAAGGCAACCGCCTGTTTGGCCAGCAGCGTGAGGTTGTAACCTCCGGCGAGCGCAGCGACAGTAAAAAGCTCGGGGGCCTGGGCAATCACGTCCAGTCCTTGGGTTCCGACCGATCCGGTAGATCCCAGAAGGATGACACGACGCGGATGCTGGGCAACGACGAATGGTTCTTGGGTGCTCACCCGATCAATTATTCCCCGTGCTCCTGTGTGCTTCCAAAGCATCCATGCGTCCGGTGGATAACCCAGGGCCCCGAACGGTTAGAGCCCCAGACTGCGCGCGATCAGCATCAGCTGCACTTGGCTGGTACCTTCCCCGATTTCAAGGATTTTCGAGTCGCGATAGTGCCGCGCCACTAGAGATTCGTTAATGAAACCGTAGCCACCGAAGATTTGGGTGGCGTCTCGAGCGTTGTCCATGGCCGCTTCACTGGCGATAAGCTTCGCGTGGGCGGCTTCGACCTTGAAATCCTTGCCGGCCAGCATCTTTGCGGCGGCAGCATAGTAGGCCAGCCGTGCGGTGTGTACGCGAGATGCCATTCGGGCGATCGTAAAGGACACGGACTGATAACTGCCGATCGGTGCACCAAAGCTGGTGCGGTCTTTGGCGTACTGTGTGGCTTCATCCAGGCAGCCCTGTGCGGCACCGGTGGCCAGTGCGGCAATGGCGATGCGTCCCTCATCGAGAATCTCGAGGAAGTGGGCATAGCCTCGACCACGGACACCGAGAAGATGGTCTTCGGGAACTTGCGCATCGTTGAAGGTCAGCGGGTGCGTGTCACTGGCTCGCCACCCCACTTTGTCGTAGGCCGGCTCAACGGTGAAGCCAGGTGTCTTCGAGGGCACGATCAGGGTAGAGATCTCTTTGCGGCCGGTTTGTTCGTCCATGCCCGTCACCGCGGTGACGGTTACCAGCGAGGTAATGTCCGTTCCGGAATTGGTAATGAATTCCTTGGAGCCGGTGATGTTCCAGTGCCCGTCGACTAATTCGGCCTTGGTGCGGGTCGCCGAAGCGTCGGATCCGGCTCCGGGTTCGGTGAGACCAAAGCCTGCCAGCGACTTTCCGGCCGCAAGGTCGGGCAGCCAGCGTTCCTTCTGCTCTTGGTTTCCGAAACGGTAAATGGGCATGGCCCCCAAGGAGACCCCGGCTTCGAGCGTAATCGCGACCGACTGATCGACTCGCCCAAGTTCCTCGAGTGCGAGCGCAAGGGCAAAGTAATCGCCGCCCATGCCGCCGAATTCTTCTCCGATTGGCAACCCAAAGAGACCCAATTCGCCCATCTGCGCCACAATCTCATAGGGGAAGGTGTGGGTGGCATCGTGGTGTGCGCTGCGCGGGGCAACGACTTCGTTGGCGAATTCCCTGACGACGTTCACCAGATCCTGGTAGTGCTCGTCCAGTTCAAGGTCCAGCATGATGGCTATCTCCTAGTTTTTCCGGGCCTCCGGCCGCCGTCTGAGGTCTTCAGTGGCACCGATTTCGGCAGGTGGTGGTGTCTGGAGCGCAAAATCCACGAATGGGTTTCGAGTGACTCCGTTCACCGCGTATGGTTAATTTCGATTAACTACTTGGCTTGTGGCCGCGTTTCCGACACTAGTGGCGCGCATCACAGTTGTCCATAGTCGGCCCGTGAAAAGGAGTTGAAGCCATGAGTCGCTACCAAGCTACGAATGAGCCCACCGAACGTGAGCGGGCCAAGGCCGAACGACGCGAAGCGTTACTGCGCGAAGCCACCCGGCTCTTTGCGTTACACGGCTACGCCGGAGTTTCACTCGAAGACCTCGGTGCTGCCTGCGGGATCTCGGGGCCGGCGGTATATCGCCACTTCGCTGGCAAGCAGGCGGTGCTCATCGCGTTGCTCGTGGACATGTCGAAAGACATCTACGACGGCGGGCTCAAGGCAACCGAAGATGGCGGCGAACCCATGGAGGTGCTGGCCCGGCTGGTGGACTTTCACACCGATTTTTCGCTCTCGCGCCCCGACATACTTCAGGTACAGGATCGCGACTTAAAGTCATTGCCGAAAAGTGAACTGCAATTGGTCCGAAAGTTACAGAATGCCTATATCGGCCTGTGGACCGCGCAGTTGGCCAAGCTCCACCCCGAGGCAACCGCGCCATCGCACCGATTCCGCGCCCATGCGGTCTTTGGACTGTTGAATTCCACGGCCCATTCGGCACACTCCCCGCGGACTAAAAAATCAGGTATGAAGGCCTTACTCACGCAGATGGCTCTCGCGGCCTTAGCAACACCGGTAGGCTAGATCTCAGCGCCCCCTTACCCATGGTGTGAATTATTCGCGCCCCCAACGTACGAAAGGTCCTTCTCGTGGAACTACGTGAAGTCCGCCCGTCCGACTTGGATGAGTTCTTCGCTCACCAGCAGGAGCCGGAAGCCAATCTGATGGCCGCCTACCAGGCACGCAACCCATCGGATCGCGCCGTTTTTGACCACCACTGGAATTCGATTCTGAATGATCCAAGTGTCATCGTGCGCACCATCGAACATGAAGGCCAGGTTGCCGGTTCAATTCTGGTCTTTGAGGGCGACACCCCAGAAATCAACTTCTGGACCTCCACGAAGTTCTGGGGCAAGGGCATCACCACCAGCGCCGTGGATGCTTTCCTTGCCGAATACACCAAGCGTCCGCTGGTCGCCCACGTGGTTCAGGACAACCTGGGCTCGCTGAAGGTACTTGAGCGTCGCGGTTTCCGCCAGGTCGGCACTGAGCAGATTTTCTCGAATGCCCGCGCCGAAGTGGTCACCGAGATCATTCTGCAGCTCGACAACTAATCCGCACATTGCACGGAGCAGACGCCGAACCCCGAGCCTCGGGTTCGGCGTCTGTGCGTTAACTCGGAGGCAGTGTATGCACGCAAAGTACCTCCTGTTTATCGCGCTAGCCTTCTGCTCATTGATTGGCGACGGTTTAGCCATGTTCGCGCTGACCCTTGCCGCCGCCGATGAACTCGGTTCTTGGGGTGTCAGCGCCCTTTTTCTGGCTGGCCTCATCCCGCCCATCCTCGCCGCCCCGTGGCTTGGCCGCTGGGTTGACGGACAGCGGGTACGGGGTCTGTGGCTGGCGACACTACTGTGCCATGCGCTGGTCTTTACCCTCATGGCGGCACTCGACAGTATCTGGGTCAGCCTCGCTGGAATGTGTGTGGCCAGTATTTGCGCAGTTTTTAGTTCGTCGGCCGTTTTCAAATTGATTCCCGAGATTCGAGGCAGCTTCAGTCTGGCCCGCGCTAGTAGCCTCCTCGTTGCGGCTGGGTCCTTGGCCGGGATCCTCTCCCCCGCGTTGGCAGCTCTCGGCTATGACCTGTGGGGCCTACGTCCCCTGCTCCTCGTCAATGCCGGAAGTTTCCTGTTCTTTGCCGTAGTGGCTTGGTTCCTCCTGCGCTCGCAATCCACTGCATATAACTCGGATGTTCCTGAGCCATTCACCGGCCTTCGCGGGGCGCGAGTGCTAACGAGCAACGGCACCTTAAGAATTCTGTTGGTCCCGATCGCCGCCGTGGTGTTCTTTACCTCGACCGAGGCAGTGTCCGGCGTTTTCTACCTGCGGGCCATTTCGCCCAATGACACGGTCTACGGCATGCTCTTGGGTCTCTGGTCGGTAGGTGCAGTTTTGGGCTCGTTGAGCGCTGGCGGAAAGCTTCTGGGGCAGCGGGTTTCGCTCCCGGTGCTTCTGGGAGCCGGGCTGATCGGCGCTGCCATCACCCTCGAAGGGCTGTGGCCCAATGCGGTGGCCATCGGCGTGGCTTTCCTTATCGGCGGGTATGGCAACGGCATGCACAATCTCGGTCTACGCAACGCTATCTATCGGCTCGTTCCCCAGGAACGACACGGCGCCGCCTGGGCCTATGTCACGATGCTGATCAACAGCATGGTTGCCCTCGGCTACCTCGCTGGAACGCCTGGGTTCCTGATCGAATCAGAGCAACTCATCGTGACGCTCTCGGGAGTCTGCGCCCTCGCCGCGGTGCTCGGTGCGCTCGGGCTTGTGCTACGCAACTACCGGCGCACGGCGCAGACCAAACCCGTAGTAACCGCCTGACAAATCCCCAACGTTCACAGGAGTAGTTCATGGATCTGGCCTCAATCATCATCCTGATCAGCATCATCGTGTTGTGTGCGCTACCCGTCTGCCTCGGCCTCTACCGAAGCTGGGATTCTAAGGCCGACCGGCTCGAAGGCAGCGATCCAGAAGTCGCTCAGGCGCTGCGCGACATGCGCCGCGACATTGAACGAGGGCGTGCCGCCTACCGCAATCGCTAACAAAAAAGATGATCTCGGCCCCCAAGGACCGAGATCATCTTAGTTTTCGACGTGACTACTTCGTGGCGTTCAGCTCGCGCCACGCGGCGCGACGCTCGGCCTGTAGCACCGGATCCGGTACCGGCGCGGCGGCCAACAGCCGACGGGTGTAGTCATGTTGTGGCGCATGGAGCACGTCTTTCACCGGACCCTGCTCAACAGCCTTTCCGCTTTGCATCACCACAACGTAGTCAGCCAGCATGTCGACCACGGCAAGGTCGTGACTGACGAACAGGCAGGCGAAGTTGAAGTCCCGTTGCAAGTCCTGCAACATCTCCAGAACCACCGCCTGCACCGAGACATCCAGCGCACTGGTTGGCTCATCGGCGATCAACAGTTCGGGATTCATCGTCAAGGCTCGGGCAATGCAGATACGCTGGCGCTGGCCACCGGATAACTCGTGTGGATAACGGTTGATCACGTTGCGCGGTAGCTTCACTGCATCCAGCAGTTCCAAGGCACGGTTGATACGCTCTTGCTTCGTGCCAACCTTGTGCACGACCATCGGCTCGGTAATGCACTCACCGATAGGGAAACGAGGATTCAACGAGGCCGCAGGATCCTGGAAGATCACCCCAATGTCCTTGCGGATCTTGCGGGCCTCCTTCGGGGACAGCTTCGGCAGGTTATGCCCCTTGACCGCCAGAGTGCCCTCGGCCACCGGTAACAACCCGAGAACGGCCTTGGCAATCGTCGACTTACCGGAACCGGATTCTCCCACGATGCCCAGCACTTCGCCCTTGGCCACATTGAAGGAAACATTCTCCACAGCACGGAAGGTCGAACCGCGCATATCGTATTCAAGCACAAGATCCTTGGCCTCGAGCACCAGCTCACGCCCTGCCGGCGCCGTGGCGCTGGTATGGGTGGCCGTCTCATCGATCTCAACCGGCGTCAGCCGCGGAACCGCGGCCAGCAGACGCTGGGTGTACTCGTGCTGCGGGTTCATCAGCACTTGATCGACGCTACCGGTTTCCACCAAGTTTCCTTGGAACATCACGGCCACCTGATCGGCCATATCGGCCACCACACCCATGTTGTGGGTGATCAGTAGGATGCCGGTATTCAGGCGGTCCTTCAGCTCACGGAGCAGATCAAGAATTTCGGCCTGCACCGTCACGTCCAGTGCGGTCGTTGGCTCATCGGCAATGATTACCCGAGGGTCACAGGAGATCGCCATCGCGATGACGATGCGCTGACGCTGACCACCGGAGAACTGGTGTGGGTACTGCTTGATGCGTTTGGCCGGGTCGGGGATCCCGACCATGGTGAGCAATTCGATCGCCCGGTTGGTGGCCTCGCCACCGTAGGCGATGCCGTGAAGTTCCAAGGCCTCGGTTAACTGCCGTTCAATGGTCAGCACCGGGTTCAGTGCCGTCATCGGCTCCTGGAAAACCATGGCAATATCGGTGGCGCGCATCTTGCGCATCTTGCCCTGGTCGAGGCCGACCACATTGACGTTTCCGACCTTGGCTTCACCGGTAATTTTGGCGTTCGACGGCAGCAGACCCATGGCGGCGGTGGAGGTCACCGATTTACCTGACCCCGATTCACCGACCAACGCAACGACTTCGCCGGGACGCACCTGCAGGCTCAAGCCCTTGACGGCTTGTACTTCGGGTCCCGAAGTTTCGAAGGTGACCTTCAAATCGTCGAAGCTCAGGGCATAGTTTTCTTCATTCATCGTGCTCATGCCCGATCCTTTCGGTTCTTCAGGAAGCTAAAGAGGCCTCGGCGATGTCCGGTGTGGCGGGGGTCGAAGGCATCTCGAAGACCATCACCCAAGAAGTTCACACTCAATGCGATTGCCACAATGATCATGCCCGGCCACCAGAAGAGCCATGGGCGGGTGGTAAACGCATTCTGGTACTGGCTAATCAGCAGACCCAGCGACGACTCTGGTGGCTGTACACCGAAGCCTAGGAAGGACAGCGAGGACTCGAGCAAGATCGCGCCTGCGATCGCAAAGGTCGCATTGACGACAATGACGCCGATCGTGTTCGGAAGCAGGTGCTTGAAAATCACTCGCGAGGTCTTAGACCCCATTGCCTGCGCCGCGGCCACATACTCGCGTTCACGTAACGACAGGATTTCACCGCGAACCAGACGGGCAAGACCGGTCCAGGTCACCAGGCCCAGCACGAGCGCCAGAAGGATGATCGACCCCGAGGAGGAGCTCGCGATCTGTCCCAGAACAGCTGCCAGAACCAGCAACGGGATCACGATGAACAGGTCGGTAATTCGCATCAGGACCTCGTCGACCCAGCCGCGGAAGTAACCGGCCAACGCGCCGATGATCGCCCCGATGAAAGTGGCGACGATACCCACGACGAAGGCAATGATCAGCGACTTTTGGGTGCCGTTCATTACGAGGGCGAAGTAGTCCTTACCCACCGAGTCCTGACCAAATGGGTGCTCACCCCATTGGATGCCCGAGCCCCCAAGCCACGTGGGAAGCAATGAGAGGGTCGGCTTACCGCCATCGACCACAACACCGGCTTCCAAGTAGCTGGCCTTCCACCAACCCGGAAGTGGCCCATAACCAATAGAGGTGAAGGCGATAATCGCGATGACGATCAGCAGGATCGAGGAAAACATCGCCGGCTTATGCCGCAGGAATCGTCCCCAAACGATCTGAGACTGGCTCTTCGACTGCTCGTCTGAACTAGCGAGCTTCGCGTCCTCGAGCTCGGCAAGGGATGTCAGGTTTTCCGGCATCTTATTATTCGTGTTAGTCATCAGATGTCCCTATTCCCTAGACCCGGATCCGCGGGTCGAGCAGTGCGTAGACAATATCGGCCAGCAGGTTGAAGAGCACGGCAGCTGTACCCGTCACTAAGAAGAAGGCCATCACAGGTGCCGGGTCGACGGCACGCAGGCCAGTGATGAACAGTTCGCCCATGCCTTTCCAGCCAAAGACGCTTTCGGTAATGACGGCGCCGCCGATCAATCCGGCAAAGTCGAAAGCTGCGATCGTGGCGATCGGAATCAAGGCATTGCGGAAGGCGTGACGGAAAATCACGGTACGCTCGCTCAAACCCTTAGAACGTGCAGTTCGGATGTAATCCTGCTGCTGAACTTCGAGCATCGAGGACCGGGTG
The DNA here is from genome assembly GCF_048457885.1 of Glutamicibacter endophyticus. Lineage (NCBI taxonomy): Bacteria > Bacillati > Actinomycetota > Actinomycetes > Micrococcales > Micrococcaceae > Glutamicibacter > Glutamicibacter endophyticus. The sequence goes on along the minus strand of NZ_CP174200.1, from coordinate 1,007,156 downwards.
TAACGCGAGTAGCTAGCCAAGGAAATAATTGCCAGCAGGATTGTCGGCAACAGCAGCTGGGTTGCGTTGTCTAGGAAGTGATCCCAGAAGGTGCCTTTGAGGTTCGCCGTCGAGGACCCGATGGTAGCGATTGGTCGCCCCTTGACCTCGAGGAAACCGGGCCATGCTCGGAAGAGGTGGTCAATAACGGTCAGACCGGCACCGACAAACCCAACGGTTACCGAAACACCGGCGGCGATCCGCTTGAGTCGTCCGCCCATGAACCAACCAACCAGACCCGGAATGACAACGGAGAGGATTGCCCCGAAGATCAACACCCAAGCGTTGGCGTTTTGCAGCAGTGAGAAGGTGGCGTAGTAAGCAACCAAGACGAGCGCGGCAGAGATCAGTGCCGGATACAGCACCTTCTTCTCCTTCATGCCTACGCTCATGGCAGTGGCACTCAACGCCAGCAATACGGTCAGTACGACGATCACTGCCGGTCCCATCTGCGGGTACCGGTAGAAATTCAGCCAGAGGGTGTACTGCAGGATCAGCGGTACGAACACCGCAGTGATAATGAAGGTGATCCCACGGCGCTTAAGCGAGCCGCCTAAGAACATTTGGAGTATCAAGCCCAGCACCACGCCAATGGCGATACTCGTGCCGATTGATATCTGCGGATTGGCCAACCAGTTGTTGTAGCCGATCGCTAAGAATTCCTTCAGCAACACTGCGGCCCAGAACACCGGCAGTGAGAAGAACAGGAAGGTCAAAAAGGTCACGAGGTAGTCAAGACCCGAATACTGTCGCACGGCCGTAAGTACGCCGATCGCAATACCGAGAATGGCGGCGATAACGGTTGCAAGGAATACCAAGCGCAGCGTAGACGATGCCGCGTTCCCTAGTAGGTCGGCGACCTCAATACCGTTGATATTTCGGCCTAGGTCGCATTGACCGATGATGCAACGCGAGGCCCCGGTCAACCAGGTCCAATAGCGCAGGTACCACGGCTGCTCGAGATTCATGTAGTCGATGCGCTGTTGCATCAAGTACTCGCGATTTTCTGCGTTACTCTCGCGCAGGTCACTGAGCGGGTCACCGGCATTGATGACCAGGATATAGAGCAGGAGCGAGGCGCCAAACAGTACGCCGATCGCCGAGCCTAATCTCTTAAGAATGAACTTCCACACGGTTTTTTAGTCCTCTTTTTCTTCTCACCTTGAGCGCACCGTCTCCCCCGATGGGAGGAGGCTAGACACGCCGCGGGGCCCGATGATGATCGGGCCCCGCGGGCGCTCACAGTCGATGAATGCGTTTTAGCCCCGTGGGCCTACTCGGCACGCACCCACTGCTGGGCGTTCCAGACGATCTGATCCTGGGTTGCCGTGTGGCGGACATTGTTGATATCGGAACCGGAAGCGCTCAGGCCCGGGTGGGCGAAGACCGGAATACCGTAGAGGTCATCCCAGAGCAGCTTCTCGATCTTCTTGACCTGTTCCTTGTGGACGGCCGGGTCCAGCGAAGAAGCTAGGGTGGCCCATTCGGCGTCGACCTGCTCGTTGGAGTACTTACCATAGTTCTGCGGCTTGCCGGTGCCGTAAATGTTCTGGCCCGAAGAGATCTGGCCCGAACCAGCCCAAGCGAACAGTGCTACTTCGTAGTCTCCACGATCCTGGGTTCCGCCCGGTGCGAAGAACTTCGGATCACCGGCGTCCTTCACTTCGAAGCCTGCCTGATCACAGGACGACTTGATGGCTGCGACCTCATTGGTACGACGCTCGTTCGGCTTGGAGTAACCGATTCGCACTTCGGTGCCCACCGCATCCTGCTCTTCGAGGATCTTCTTAGCACCTTCGATGTCCACCTCGTCGTAGCGGCCGTCATAGGCTGCGTCCACAACTTCCTGGTAGCTCTCCTGGAAGGGGAAGACCTCGCGGGCGTTCATGACCTTAGCCTCTGGGTTCAGCGGCTTGATCAGGTTATCCACGATCTGCTGACGCGGAACGCACATGGCGAAAGCCTTGCGCAGTTCGAGGTTGGTGAAGGCATTGCCCTTAGCGAAGTTGAAGTCCAAGTGCTCCCAGGTCAAGGTGTCGCCCTGCTGGATGTTTACAGCATCGCCCAAGCCCTGAAGCTGAGCAAGGGTGTCAACCGTCGGCTGCGGGTTGATGACATCCAAGTCCTTGTTCTGCAGGGCCTGCACCATTGCAGCGTCCTCCACGAAGCGGAAGGTCAGGTTCTTGGTCGCCGCTGGCGTGCCGTAGTAATCCTCGTTCGCGGTCAAGGTGACCGACTCGCCGGCCTTCCACGAATCGAGCTTGTACGGACCGGAAACCGGCATATCGGCTTCGTCAGGCAGGGTACCTGGCTTAGTCATCCAGCCTTCGTTCCAGAACTTGGCGGCCTTCTCCAGCTTCTTGGAATCGCCAGCGCGAGCTGCCTCAACGAACTCTTCGGTCGTGAGACCACCCTTCTTGGCCACGATATGCGCCGGGTGGATCATCCAGCTCTGAATCTGCCAGTCCGGATCCGGATCCTTGAACTCCACGGTGAATTCCTTGGAGTCGGCGGCGCCCTGCGGGCCCTTGGGCACGGTGTCGCCCAGATCGGTGGAGACCGACGAGAACAGCGGCTTGTCCTTGGAACCCTTGTTCAGGTTCAGGTTCTGCACCGACCAGGCCAACACGGCGTCGGCAGTGGTGATCGGGGTGCCGTCGGACCACTTGGCGTTCTCGTTGATGGTGTACTTGATGGTCAGCGGGTCATCGCTGATCTTTTCGAAGCTACCGAGGTCTTCGTTGGGGTAGATCGTTCCATCGGTACCGAAGTAGGTGAACCCTGCAAACATACGGTCGGTGATGGACGAGTTGTAGGTGGAGTACGTGTTTGGAGTGAAGCCGTTGTAGCTGATGAACTCCGGCGCACCGACGGTCACCTTGATGGTGTCATCCTTGGTCGTGACATCACCCAAGTCCGCAAGGCCGCTGTTGGTTACCTCGGCGCCGTTGCCGCCGCCAGCCGAATCGGTGGCCGTCGGGTTGGAATCACCCGGACCGCCTGGGGCACATGCGGACAGTGCCAATGCCATGGCAGCGCCAACCGCTACCGCTTTCGAAACGCGTTGCATCCGCATTTCGCCTCCTTGAAGTGAATGGACGAGCTTTCGGGTAAATACACCCAGTGTGGAGCACATCACATGAATGCTCCTTGGACTATAGAGTAACCACTTTTTGTGGCGTTGGATATAGAAAAATCCGCTTCACATTTACTCTCCAACCGTAGATAACGGCATCGTGACCCACGCAACATTTGACCTCAGTGACTGAGACCCGGCTCACTGCCCCGAGAAATCAAGGATCTCTTTCACATTGGGAAAATTCAATCAGAATCGGGCATTGACTTGGTCGACACCCAAAGAGGTTTATAACGTTTTTGCAACATTCATGCGGGGGCGCGTCATACACGAAACATTTGCTGAATATTCCGGTGGAGCATGCAAAAAGGGGCCATGGTTCTGAAGAACCATGGCCCCTGATACGGACGCGACACCGTGCCGTTTACAGCAAAGTTGCACCCGGGATGGCGTTGAGCAGGTTGCGTGTGTAGTCGCTCTGCGCACTCGTGAACACTTCATCGGTGGATGCATGCTCCACCATCTTGCCGCGCTCCATCACGACCACGTCGTCCGCGATCTGACGCACGACAGCCAAGTCGTGAGTGATGAACAGATACGTCAAGCCAAGCTCGTCCTGCAGCTGCTGTAGCAGTTCCAGGACCTGAGCCTGCACCAGCACGTCGAGCGCGGAGACCGCTTCATCGCAAACGATCATTTCTGGCTGAAGCGCCAGAGCGCGCGCGATGGCAATACGCTGACGCTGTCCGCCGGAAAGCTCATTCGGAAAACGGTGCATAGTCGAAGCAGGCATGGAAACCTGGTCCAGCAGCTCTCGAACCTTCTTCTCACGCTCAGCAGTAGAACCGATACCGTGAATACGCAAAGGCTCTTCGATCGTGCGGTAGATCGAATACATCGGATCCAATGAGCCATAGGGGTCCTGGAAAATGGGCTGCACCCTACGACGGAACTTGAACAGTTCCTTCTCGGAGAGCTTGCTCATTTTTTGACCGTCGAAGGTAATTTCACCACTGGTCGGTTCGAGCAGGTTCAACACCATCTGGGCGATGGTGGACTTTCCCGAACCCGACTCACCGACAACAGCGGTCGTAGTTCCGCGAGGAACCGCAAAGGAAACCTTGTCGACCGCGGTGAATTTATCCTTGCGCCCAAAGCCCTTACGGATATCGAAGACCTTGGTGAGATCCTTGACCTCCAGCACGTTGTCGTTCTTAGCAGCCTGTTCTTCGTGAGGAGCCTTGACCTCAACACCCTGCTTCGCTGCCAATGACGGTGCCGAGTTGATCAGACGCTTGGTATAGGGGTGCTGGGGGTTACGCAACAGCTCCAACGCGGGGCCGGACTCGACGACCTGGCCCTTATACATGACGATGACCTTTTCGGCGCGCTCTGCGGCCAAGCCCAAGTCGTGCGTAATCAAGAGCACGGCAGTACCCAGCTCGCTGGTCATGGTATCCAAGTGATCCAAGATCTGCTGCTGCACCGTAACGTCCAACGCGCTGGTCGGTTCATCGGCAATCAAGAGCCGTGGGCGGCAAGCAAGGCCGATGGCGATCAGTGCACGCTGGCGCATACCACCGGAGAACTCGTGCGGATACTGTTTTGCACGAGCCGCCGGATTCGGTAGCCCTGCATCCGCCAGCACCTGCGCCACACGTTCGTTGGGCTTATCCCCCGCTAACCCATTGGCTTTCAGAGTCTCCTTGACCTGAAAGCCGATCTTCCACACCGGGTTCAGGTTACTCATCGGGTCCTGCGGCACCATACCGATGTGGTTACCGCGCAGTTCGACGAATCGCTTTTCTGGTGCTTTAGCCAGATCCTCGCCATCAAACAAGATCTGCCCAGCGGACACCTTGCCGTTGCCCGGCAGGAGCCCAATGGCAGAGAGAGCCGTGGTGGATTTACCCGAGCCCGATTCCCCCACGATCGCCACAGTTTCGCCCGGCATCACCGTGAGATTGGCGTTGCGAACCGCGTTAACCGGTCCTTCGGGAGTGGAAAAGGTGATCGCCAGATCCTTAATCTCCAACAACGGCTTAGGAGCACTTACTTCGCTCATCGCTAGGCCCCCTTACGTGCTTTAGGATCCAGTGCATCGCGCACTGCGTCACCGAGCATGATGAAGCTCAGGACGGTAACGGACAGGAACAATGCTGGCCACATCAGGACCATTGGGTTGCTACGCAGCTGCGTCTGGGCCGCTGCGATATCGTTGCCCCAACTCATAATCTCGTGGGGCAATCCGACGCCAAGGAAGGACAGTGTCGCCTCGGCGACAATGTAGACTCCGAGGTTCACCGTCGACACGACGATGATCGGTGCCAACGAGTTAGGGATAACGTGGCGTAGCAACGCCTTGAAACGGGAAAGCCCCAAAGCTCGCGAGGCAGTCACGAAGTCTGCGTTACGCACCTCGATGACGGCACCGCGGGCGATACGAGCGATCTGTGGCCAACCGAACACGGCCAGGGTGACAATAACCGTCCATGGACTCTTATTTTCACGGAACAGCGGCAGCTGCATCATGATGATGGCACCAAGGATGAGCGGCAATGCGAAGAACACGTCACCAACACGGGCCAGAATGGCATCCAACCAGCCACCGTAGTACCCGGCAAGGGCGCCAATGGTCGTGCCTAGAAGCACTGTCAAGATAGTGGTGAACACGCCCACCATCAACGACGCTCGCGTCCCGTGTATAGCTCGCGAGTAGATATCGCAGCCCTGGAAATTGAATCCCATCGGGTGTCCGGATGCTGCCGGTCCGTTGGAGTTTCCAAGAACGCAAAGGGTGGGGTCTACCGAGCTGAAAAGGTTCGGCAAGGCAGCAACAACGATAATCGCCGCAATCAGAATGGACGAGACGATGAACAGCGGGCGCTTGCGTAGCGACCTCCACGCCTCAGCCCACATGGACAGCGGCTTACCGGTTTCCTTTACCGCATCGACGCCTTGAAGTGGCGTTTCACTAATCGGAGCGACGAAGTGCTCGATCTTGTAGTTGGAGACCTTTCCCTCGCGTTTGCCGCGGGGAGCACCGGCCTCTGGATTAGGAGTCAGATTCTCAGGCATAACGGATCCTCGGGTCAAGCAGGGCGTAGAGCATATCCACGACGAGGTTAGCGATAACGAAAATAATCACGAGCACGCCAACGATGGCTACCACGGTCGGCGTTTCACCCATGCGAATCGCCTTGAACAATAGGTTGCCGATACCGGGCACGTTGAAGATACCCTCGGTGACAATCGCGCCACCCATGAGCGCACCAAGGTCGGCACCCAAGTAGGTCACGACAGGAATCAGCGAGTTGCGCAGAATGTGCACGGTGATAACGCGTGGACGACTCAGACCCTTGGCAGTAGCTGTACGGACATAGTCTGCGGTCTTATTTTCAATTACGGACGTACGCGTCAGGCGCAAAACGTACGCGAAGGAAACTAGACCAAGCACCAGGCCGGGAAGGATCAACTCGCCCCAGGTAGCTTGACCGGAAACAGTTGGTTTAGCCCATCCAAGCTGGACACCGATCACTACCTGCAACACGAAACCGAGTACGAAGGTCGGTACAGCAATCACCAGCAGCGACAGCACGAGAACGGTGGAGTCGAAGATCTTGCCCTTACGCATACCGGCGATGACACCGAAGATGATGCCGAAGACGGCTTCGATGGCAATGGCGATCACGGCCAGGCGTGCGGTTACGGGGAACGCTCGTGCTACGAGGTCGCGTACTTCCTGCCCGGAGAATGACATGCCCAAGTCGAAGGTCAGGAGATTTTTGAGATACAAGCCGTACTGGACCCAGAACGGTTTGTCCAAGTTGTATTGGGCCCGCAGCGCGTCCTCGACGGCCGGTGACATCGGCTTGCCACCGGAGAGCGCCGCAATGGGATCTCCGGGAGTGGCGAATACCAAGAAGTAAACCAGCAACGTGGCCCCGATAAAGACCGGGATCAGTTGCAGGAATCGTTTAAGCACAAAACTGATCATGAGAGCGTACTTCCAGACGCGAAGCGTGAGTAATCCATGGTGAATCCTGAGAATTGAGGCGACGGTACACGCCAAAGGGAGACCCTGATAAAGCCTCGGGTCTCCCTCGACGTAGTTCTCAGACTCGGAGCCAGTTGGCCCCAAGTCGGATCCGGCTAGTTACTTGCCGGTGATTTCTTGGTAGAGCGGCACACCGTTCCAACCAAAGGTGACGTTCTCAACGTTGTTGCTCCAGCCACCCTGGACTGCCTGGTACCACAGTGGGATAGCCGGCAGATCCTTCATCAGGATTTCCTGTGCCTTGTTGAAAACTTCCGCGCCTTCCTCAGGGGTCTTGGCAGCCAAGCCCTCGGATAGTGCCTTGTCGAACTCCTCCGAGGAGTACTTTCCGTCGTTCGAACCAGCGTCGGTGCCGAAAAGCGGGCCAAGGAAGTTGTACAGCGACGGGTAGTCAGCCTGCCAACCGGTGCGGAACGCGCCGGTCATCTTGTACTTGGTGACCTCGTTACGCAGTTCCTTGAAGGAGGTGTATGGCTTCGGTGCCACGTTGATGCCCAGGTTGTTCTTGACCTGGTTCACCACGGCCTCGACGTATTCCTTGTTACCGGCACCATCGACATTGAAACCGATGGTCAGCTCGTTGTCGCCAAACTTCGAGATCTTCTCAGCCTCGGCCCAACGCTTCTTGGCTTCTTCTGGGTTGTAGGTCAGAACCTCGGCACCCGGAAGTGCATCGTTGTAGCCTTCGAGCACCGGAGCGGTGAAGTCCTTAGCGATGACCTTGCCGCCGTAGTAGATCTTGTCGATGATCTGCTGACGATCGATTGACATCGAGATGGCCTGTCGACGCAGGTTACCCTCTTCGTCTTGCTTGAAGTGATCCAAGTAGCTCGGAATGGTGATGGTGGCGTTACCGGCGTACGGCGAGTTCACCGAGCGGTCACCCAGATCGTCCCGGTACTGGGCCAGGTTCATCGGGGGCACCTGATCGAGCACATCCAGGTTGTCGGACACAAGATCCTGGTATGCAGCCTCAGTCGACTGGTACACCTTGAAGTTGATGCCACCGTTCTGTGCTTCACGCGGGCCGTCGTAGTTCTCGTTCGGCTCAAGCATGAGGTTGACGTCGTGGTTCCACTCGGTCAACTTGTACGGACCGTTGCCAACCGGGTTCTGGCCGAAGGCGTCAGGATCGTCGAAAGCGGCTTCCGGCAGCGGGTAGAAGGCGGTGTAGCCCAAGCGCTGCGGGAAGTCTGATTCGGGCTGGGACAGTTCGACGGTGAAGGTGGTCTCATCGACAACCTTCAGGCCCTCCATGACATCGGCCTTGGCGTCCTTAGCCTGCACCTCGTCAAAGCCCTTGATGGACTCGAAGAAGTAGGAGTTCAGCTGAGCGTTCTTCGCCGCTGCGCCGAAGTTCCACGCGTCCACGAAGGAGGAAGCGGTGATTGGCGAACCATCGGAGAACTTCTGGTCTGCCTTGATCTTGATCGTGTAGTTCTGGGAATCCTCGGTTTCGATGGACTCGGCCAGTTCGTTGACGACCTTACCCTTGGCGTCGTAGCTCACGAGGCCGGTGAAGATCATGTCCATTACGCGACCGCCACCAACTTCGTTGGTGTTTGCCGGCAGCAGACCGTGCTGCGGCTCAGTGGTGTTGGCGGTGATGACCTTGTTGGTGTCGCCTCCGCCGCCGTTGCCGCCGGCTTCATTGCCGCCGCCGCAAGCGGTCAGGGTCAACGCCAAGGCGGCGGACAGAGCCAGCGCCTTCGATGCGTGCGAGTTCCGCATCATAATCTCCTCAACAGTAGAGTTGCCTTCCAGCATTCTTCGAGTGCGTCACACACGATGGTGAGGTAATGCACTTCGTGAACGAGGTTACAACAAACATTACGAAACAACTAATGAATACTTTCAATCAGTGAGCACCTCGAGCAAAGTCTGGGTCGATATGTGAAGCGTCATCTTCATGATCCCTAGTCAGCTAGGCAAACAAATTCACCATGCCCGGGTTAGTTAAAATTTGGCCAAGATCTGCGAGAAATTCACTTCCCTCCTTGCCGTCAATCACCCGGTGGTCGAATGAGAGGGCAAGGGTGGTCGTGTGACGAAGAGCAACTTCACCGCGATACTCCCACGGGCGGCGGGCCACTTGACCCAGCGCGATGATGCCGGATTGACCCGGTGGGATAATTGGTGTACCAGCGTCGACACCAAAAACGCCGACGTTCGTCACGCTGAAGGTGCCACCGGTTAGCTGGGCGGGGCTGAGCGTTCCTTCACGACCCTGGCGGATCAATTCGGAGAGCTCCTTGGCAAACACATCAAGCGTCATCGCCGAGGCGTCATGCACGACCGGAACCAATAGGCCCCGCTCGCTGGCAACGGCCATACCGAGGTTCACCGTCCCGCGTTGCAGGATGTGGCCGTGCTCTTGAACCCAAATCGAGTTCAACGCACGATGTCGCGCCAAAAGCTTGACTGCGGTGAACGCGGCGAAGGTCGTGAAGTTGATCTTCGTATCCTTCAGGCTGCGGTGTGCCCGAAGTTGTTCAACCAGCGCGAGTGATTCGGTCACATCAACGGTGAGGAACTCGGTGACGTGCGGTGCCGTAAAGGCCGAACTCACCATGGCGGCCGCGGTGGCCTTGCGCACCGCGCTGGGGATGATCACCTGATCGCGATCGGTTTCTGCCGTACCGGAGGTTGCTTCCTCCCTCGGCTGGGAGGAGGCCGGTGGTGCAATCAGTGCTTGCACATCTTCACGGGTCACCAGACCCTCTGGACCTGTGCCCTGTATCGATTCCAGATCGATGCCGTGATCGCGTGCGAGCTTGCGTACCGGCGGGGTGCTGCGGGTTACATAGCGACGTTCGCTTGGCTCTTCGGCGAGCGCGTGGTTATCCGGCACGGGTACGGCGGCAGCTAGCGCCGAGCCGCGACGACGACGCGCTGGCCGGTGCCCACCGGAGGACGGTGCGCCGTAGCCAACTAGGGTGGGGGTACGTTTCGGGGCGGGTTTGTCGCTGGTCGGTGCCTCTGAGTCGGAGGAAATCGTTAGAAGTGGCCCGCCAACCGGAACTACCGTTCCGGGTTCAGCGTGGATTTCGGCCACCACGCCGGCATATGGGCAAGGCAGTTCGACGACCGCTTTCGCGGTTTCTACCTCGGCGATCACCTGATTTAGCGAGACCTCCTGGCCCACCTCGACCTTCCAGTTCAACACCTCGGATTCGGTGAGCCCCTCCCCTAGGTCTGGAAGGGTGAAAACTTGCGTTGCGCTCATCGGGCGGCTCCCTGTGCGGTTACTTCGTCTCGTCGCATCACGGTATCCACGGCATGCAACACGCGGTCTAGGTCAGGTAGGTGGTGGTGCTCAAGTTTTGAGGGAGGGTACGGCACATCGAAACCGGTCACCCGCAATGGAGCATGGTCGAGGTAGTCAAAGCAGCGTTCGGTGATGCCGGCAGCGATTTCGGCACCCAGCCCGCCCTGTGCACTGGCCTCGTGCACGATTACCACACGGCCGGTGTGTTTCACCGACTCGGTGATGGTGCCCCAATCCAAGGGGTCGAGGGTGCGTAGGTCGATAACTTCCATCGAGATCTGCTCGTCTTCGGCCGCTACCGCCGCATCGTTCAAGGTGTACACGGTCGGGCCATAACCGATGGCCGTCACGTCATCGCCGCGACGCACCACACGGGCACATGGCGCCTCATCGCGCCACCGGTCGCCATCGGGCAGCTCGGCCTTTTCGTGATAGCGGCGTTTGGGCTCGAAGAAAATGACCGGATCGTCGCAGTCGATCGCCTGCCGCAGCATCGTGTAGGCGTCCTCGACGGTGGACGGCGCGAAGACGCGCAAGCCAGCAGTATGCACAAAGTAGGCTTCGGGCGACTCGGAGTGATGTTCCGGCGAGCCAATACCGCCACCGAAAGGGATCCGGACGGTGACCGGCATCTTGACTCGTCCACGGGAGCGGTAGTGCAACTTCGCTAGCTGCGAGACAAGCTGGTCGAACGCCGGGTAGGTGAAGCCATCGAACTGGATTTCCACGACCGGACGGTAGCCACGGTAGGCCAAACCTATTGCGGTACCAACGATCCCGGACTCGGCCAACGGGGTGTCGATCACCCGGTGTTCGCCGAACTGCGACTTCAGTCCATCGGTCACGCGGAAAACGCCACCGAGCGTACCGATATCTTCGCCGAGCAGCACGACCTTTTCATCGTCGGTGAGCGCGTCACGCAACGAGGTGTTCAGTGCTTGAATCATGGTTGGCATCAGGCATCCTGCCCTTCGAAAGTCTCCAAATATTCGAGGTAGCCGGTGCGTTGCGCTTCAATGAGCGGATGGGGTTCGGCGTACACGTTCTCGAAGAGTGCTTCGGGACCTGGATCCGGCATGGAGGTGATGGCAGCGCGCAGATCGGCGGCGAGCTGGTCGGCTGCTTCTTCGGCTCGACGTTCCATGGCCGGAAGGTCCGCGCCAATCTTCTCTAGGTATTTACGCAAGCGATCGATCGGGTCCTTCGCACGCCACTTATCGAGTTGCTCCTCGGTGCGATACCGGGTGGGGTCATCGGCAGTGGTGTGTGCACCCATGCGGTAGGTGACGGCCTCGATGAATACCGGGCCTAGTCCGTGGCGCACATATTCGGTGGCCGCCTTGGTGGCCGCATACACCGCCAAGACGTCATTGCCGTCTACCCGCCACACCTTGAGTCCGAAGCCATGGGCTCGGTCCGCGATCTGCGTCCGGCTTTGCAAGCCGACGGGTTCGGAGATGGCCCACTGGTTGTTCTGGCAGAAGAACACCACGGGTGCTTGGTAGCTAGCGGCGAAGACCATGGCTTCATTGACGTCACCTTGGCTCGTCGCACCGTCACCAAAGTATCCGAACGCAACCTGGTGCGACCCGTCGAATTTAATGCCCAGCGCGTAGCCGACGGCATGTAGCGCTTGGGCGCCGATCACAATCTGCTGGCACGCAATATTGACCTGGTAGGGATCCCAACCGCTCGGGGTGACTCCGCGCCAAACGCTGAGCAGGTCTTGAGCCTTGACACCGCGCGCCCAAGCGACGGCATGTTCACGGTACGAGGGGAAAATAAAGTCGTCGTTGCGGGCGGCGCGAATCGAGCCGATCTGCGCGGCCTCCTGCCCCAACAGGGGTGCCCAAAGCCCTAGCTGGCCCTGGCGTTGCAGTGCATTGGCCTCGGCGTCCATGCGCCTGACCACGACCATGTCACGCAGGAAATCCGACAGCATGGCTGGTGTCAGATTGGCCAGGTAATGGTCCAGTTCGGTATCGGGGATTCGTTCTCCATCGGTGCTAAGTACCTGGTGGGTCGGTAGACCCTCGGCATCAACATCCATGCGTTGCGTGGACACGATCGGCATCCTTAATCTCGCGTGCTCGGTCTGGTCGGCCCGGCGATCATATTCCCGGGTATGTGTGATGCTACTCACAATATGCATACCGCACAATGCTTACGCGATGAATGGAGCACTTTGCCCTGTTTCTACCGTCGAATGGGTGCTAATCTGCGCTTTATGGTGAACGTGGACATGACCGACCGGCGCATTCTGCTGGCCCTGACCGAACTGGCAAAACGTAGCGCCGCGTCGCTTGCGGAGCACCTGAACCTGGGCCGCAATACCGTGCAGTCGCGGCTCAATCGACTGGAGAACGAGGTGCTTCTGGGCCAGGAGGTGCGCGTTCCGCCCCATGCCTTGGGCTACAATCTTTTGGCCTTTATCGAGTTGCATGTCGAGCAGCATCATCTCGCCTCGATCACCGAGGCACTAGCCAAGATGCCGCAGGTGCTTGAGGCCCACGGATTGACCGGATCTGCCGATATTTTGGTCCGCGTCTGCGCCGTCGATGCCCATGATCTCTTCCGGATTCACGGTCAGCTTCTGCACTTGCCCGGCGTAACCCGCGCCGATTCGGCATTGGCGATGGCAGATCTGGTCCCCTACCGCACCAGCGAATTGCTGCGGCATTCGCTCAGCGAATGACCTATCGATCCATGCACGCAAAAGATGCCCCGAAGCCTGTGAGCTTCGAGGCATCCCTTGCATGCGATGAGTTGATATTTGCTTAGTGGTCGACTGCCTTTTCCGCACCCACGCCGGTCAGTGAGCGGACTTCCATTTCGGCACCCTTTTGCTCATCCTCACGACCCTTGTCGGTGACCGATCCGATCCAGCCGAGCAGGAAGGCCAGCGGAATCGAGACAATACCCGGGTTTGCCAGCGGGAAGAAGGCAATGTCGAGGCTTGGAATCATGGAGGTTTCCGAGCCGGAGAACACCGGCGAGAAGATGATCAAGATCAGCGCCGAGGCTAGGCCACCGTACATCGAGAACACCGCACCGCGAGTTTTGAATCCACGCCAGAACAACGAGTAGATGATGGTCGGCAGGTTAGCACTGGCGGCCACCGCGAAGGCCAGCGCCACCAGGAAGGCCACATTCTGACCTTGCGCTCCGATACCGCCGAGGATAGCGAAGACGCCGATGATGATCACCGTGCGGCGAGCGACTTTCATTTCCTTCTCGGGAGTGGTCTTGCCCTTGGCAATCACCGAGGCGTAGATATCGTGGGCGAACGAAGCCGCTGCGGTAATCGTCAGGCCGGCCACCACCGCGAGGATCGTGGCGAAAGCCACCGCCGAGATCAGGCCGAGCAGCAAGGTGCCACCCAGTTCGTAGGCCAACAGCGGTGCCGCGGAATTCACGCCACCCGGTGCGGCCTTGATCTTATCCGGTCCAATCAGCGCGCCAGCCCCGTAGCCCAGAACCAGGGTGAACAGGTAGAAGGCGCCGATGAGCCAGATCGCCCAGACCACGGACTTGCGAGCTTCCTTGGCGGTGGGCACGGTGTAGAAACGCATCAACACGTGCGGCAGACCGGCGGTACCCAGCACGAGCGCCAGGCCCAGCGAAATGAAGTCCAGTCGGCTGGTATCGGATACGCCATACTTCAGACCCGGGTTGAGGACCTCAGGGTTGTTGGCCACCTCGGCGGCCTTGCCCAGCAGTTCGGAGAAGTTGAACCCGAAGAGCGCCAGAGTCCACACGGTCATGATAAAAGCGCCGGCGATCAGCAGGCAGGCCTTGATGATCTGTACCCAGGTGGTGCCCTTCATGCCGCCAACCAGTACGTAAAGGATCATCAGCGCGCCGACCACCACGATGACCAAAGACTGGCCGAACCGCTCGTCGATCCCCAATAGCAGGGACACCAGCGCGCCGGCACCGGCCATCTGAGCCAGGAGGTAGAACAGGCAGACCGCCAAGGTGGAGACCGCCGCCGCAATACGCACGGGACGCTGCTTGAGACGGAAAGAGAGCACATCGGCCATGGTGAACTTACCGGTATTGCGCAGCAGCTCGGCCACCAAAAGCAATGCCACGAGCCAGGCCACCAGGAAGCCGATGGAGTACAAGAAGCCGTCATAACCGTTGATGGCAATTGCGCCGACAATACCTAGGAAGCTGGCCGCCGAGAGGTAGTCACCGGCGATCGCCGTACCATTTTGCGTGCCAGTAAAGGAGCGGCCACCGGCGTAGTAATCGGCGGCGGTCTTGTTGTTCTTGCTGGCACGCAGCACGATCACCAAGGTCACACCGACGAAGGCGATAAAAATTCCGATATTGACCCACGGGTTACCCACCTGTGTGCTGGCCGCTTGAGCCAGAATCAGCGACGAATTCATTACTTCACTCCCTCGTCTTCGAGGCGTTCACGAATCTTCGTGGCCTTTGGATCCAGCTTGTTATTCGAGAAGCGCACGTAGGCGGCGGTGATCGCGAAGGTGGATACGAACTGCAAAAGCCCCAGTACGATACCCACGTTGATATTGCCCATAACCTTGATCGACATGAAGTCGTGGAAATAGTCCGCCAAGATCACGTAGGCGAAATACCAGACCAAAAAGAATATGGCCATGGGGAACACGAAGCTACGGTGTGTGCGGCGTAGCTCTTGGAATTCGGCCGAATCCCTTTCCGCAATAAAGTCGATGTCGCTATCGACATCGTTTGGCGAGTTGGCAGTCATCACTTTTCTCCTCATCGATGCGATGGCTCACGCCATCTGTGACTCACCTCACTATCGCCTAGTCCATTCGCGTACGACTAGGGGCATCGCAGGAGTTTCGGGCCAGCGGACTCAATCCTGCGCTCAACGGCCACCGCCCGAACGATAAGCGGCAACCGGTCGCAGAGCACGTAGGATGAGTCCATGTCCACCGGCTTGCAGATCGTCCTGATGGTAACGACCGTGAGTGTCGGCATCGCCATCATCGGTTATCTGGGATTCAAGATTTCCCGTTCCACCCGCGAGATGGGTACGGATGCCGAGCAGGCAACGTTTCAGGCGCTGCATCATATGTCGGTAGCCGTACCGCACCTTTCGCGCGGTATGAGTCAGGAGGGCGCAGCCAAAAGCGCCAAAGCGCTACGCCGACTCTTGGCCTGCCAGGTGCTGGTCATTAGCGACGCCACCGCCGTGCTCGCCTCCGAGTCATCCATCGGGTTCAACGATCACCTGCGCGAGATCTGCACCCAGACCAGCGCCGCGGCTTTGGCCGACCGGAAAACCCAGGTCCACCGTTCACCCGGGCTCGATGCCGTCTCCGCACCGATCATGGTCGGCCAGACGGCGGTCGGCACGGTGACCGCGGTCTCGGCGAAGGCTGGGGCGAGCTTTGTGCGGGCGGTCTCCGAGGTGGCGGTCTTTATCTCCACCCAGGTCTCGCTGGCCGAACTTGATAAGTCCAAGGCCCAACTGCTCGAGGCGCAGGTCCGCGCGCTACGTGCCCAGATCTCACCGCACTTTATCTACAACTCGCTCAACGCGATCGCGTCCTTCATCAACACGGATCCGGCTCGCGCCCGCGAACTCGTTATCGAGTTTGCCGACTTTACCCGCTACTCCTTCCGGCGACGTGGAGACTTCACGACGCTGGCCGAAGAACTTGAGGCCATCGACCGGTATCTGCTGCTCGAAAAGGCCCGCTTCGGCGAGCGCATCCGAGTTTCGTTGCAGATCGCCCCAGAAGTGCTGCCGACCCAGATTCCGTTCTTGTCTTTGCAACCGCTGGTGGAGAACGCGGTGCGTCATGGGTTGGAGGCCCGCCCCGATGGCGGGCTGATCTCCATCACCGCCACCGAGGAGGGCCCGCATGCGGTAATCCGGGTGGAAGACGATGGGGTGGGCATGGACCCGGCAGAGCTCTCCGAGGTGCTGGCCGGAACCACCGAGAACTTACACGTAGGTTTGCGCAACGTCGATATCCGGCTGCGTCAGTTGTACGGGCAGGAGCATGGACTGCTCATCGACACCGCCCCCGGCGCGGGCACCATGATCACCTTACGCATTCCAAAATTTCGCGCCCCGACCAGCGTGAACCGGTAGACTCTTGGCCATGATTAATGTCGTGGTCGCGGACGACGAGATCCCCGCTGTTGAGGAAATCGCCTACCTGCTAGGGCAGGACGCACGCATTGGCACGATTCACCGCGCCACCTCTGGCGCCGCGGCGCTCAAGGCCCTGGAAGACAATGACGTTCAGGCGCTCTTTCTCGATATTCACATGCCCGCGCTCAGCGGACTGGATATTGCCCGGGTGATCTCCCGGTTCGCCAATCCCCCGGTCATTGTCTTCGTCACCGCCGATGAGGACCAAGCACTCGAGGCCTTCGAGCTGGCCGCTATTGACTACGTCCTTAAACCGATTCGGCCGCAACGGCTCGCCGAGTCGGTGCGCCGCATCTGCGAAATCGTGGATGAGACCCCGGCGAAACCGGAAATGATTACGGTGGATCAGGGCGGGATCACCAAGATGATCCCATTGGCCGAGATCGGTTACGTACACGCACAGGGCGACTACGCCCGGCTACACACCAAGGACTCCAGTTATCTCATCCGGGTGCCGCTGAACGATCTCGAACAGCAGTGGGCCTCGGCAGGTTTTGTCCGCATTCACCGCTCGTACCTTGTCTGCATGGACAAGATTGACACCATGCGCTTGCAAACGGGCAATGCCTCGGTGATCGTCCACGGCACCGAGCTACCGATCGCCCGGCGGACGTTGCCCGAGGTGCGCGAGCGGCTTGCCGCGCACCGGGTGCGACCGCTATGAACGAGCACGATCAACAGCACTTCGCCGAGCAGCGCAAACTGCGTGTACGCGTGCAGGCCCCGTCGGATGCACCCATCGCTCCGACAACCGGGCTCAAGGAACAGAGCGCGGAGAACTTCTACGTCCGGCAGCTTGTCCGCTCGCAACTGCGTTTAGCCATCAGCGTGGCCTCCGGGGTGCTGGTTCTGCTCCTGGGGTTCGCGGCGTTGGTCATGGCCGGTTCCAGCATGGAGCAGATCACGCTGCTGGGCATCCCCCTATCTTGGTGGGTTCTGGGGGTGGGCATGTACCCACTGATAATCGTGGCGGGCCTGCTCTACACCTGGAGTGCGGTGCGTAACGAGCGCCGCTACCGGAGCATCGCCAAATGATGCACTCCCTCTCACTAGCCGCAGTGGTCACCATCAGCTTGGCCACGGTGCTCATTGCCGTCTTTGGTTTGCGGCTTTCGCGGACCACCAGCGACTTCTATGTGGCCTCACGCACCGTGAAACCGTGGTGGAATGCCTCGGCCATTGGCGGCGAGTACCTCTCCGCGGCCTCCTTCCTGGGTGTTGCCGGACTGATCGTGATGACCGGCCAGTCAGGCCTATGGTTTCCCATCGGTTACACAGCCGGCTATTTGATGCTGCTGCTTTTCGTTGCGGCACCCCTGCGCCGCTCGCGGGCCTACACCATCCCGGACTTCGCCCAGATTCGTTTCGACTCGGCACCCGGAGTGCGCAAGCTGACCGCGTGGCTGGTGGCGGCGATCTGCTGGCTGTATATCGTCCCGCAGATGCACGGGGCCTCGCTCACCCTGAGTATTGCCACCGGGCTGCCCGGGTGGGTTGGGCCGCTGATCGTGGCCACCGTGGTGTGCCTGACCGTACTCTCTGGCGGCATGCGTTCGGTGACCTTCGTGCAGGCTTTTCAGTACTGGTTCAAACTCGCAGCCTTGGTGATCCCCACCGTCTTTTTGCTGCTGACCCTGCGACCGTTCGCGGAGAACGCGCACGGGCAGCTGGAGTTGCGTGAACAGTTGCAGTCGGTCGTGGGCATGAGCGGCTACGAGACCGTCTCGGTGATTCTCGCGTTGCTCTTTGGCACGCTGGGGCTGCCGCATGTGCTGGTGCGGTTCTACACCAATCCCACTGGGCAAGCGGCCCGGAAGACCACGGTCATCGTGTTGGGATTACTTTCGATCTTCTACCTGCTCCCGGTGATTCTGGGAACCTTAGGCCTGCTCTATACCCCGCAGCTACGTGAAAGCGGCAATACCGACGCGACCGTGTTGCTGCTACCGCAACAGGTATTCGACTCCCCCGTCGCCGATCTGCTCACCGCCGTGGTGGTCGGCGGGGCCTTTGCCGCATTCTTGTCCACGACCTCGGGGCTTGTGGTCTCCTTGGCCGGGACGCTCTCGCAACAGTTTTTTGCCGGGACCGTACGCGGCTTTCGCATATCAACGCTACTGGCCACGTTCTTGCCCGTGGGAATCGCGCTGTTGACCAGTTCCTTGGCGCTGGCCGGGGCCATCGGCAACGTTTTTGCCTTCACCGCCTCGACCATTTGCCCGTTACTTCTGCTCGGGATCTGGTGGCGAAACCTGACCGCCCGCGGGGCCATGGCCGGAATGAGCGTCGGGGCGATCAGTTGTGCCCTGGCCCTGCTGATCGCCGGGCCGCTGCCCGCAGATACCGCTACCTGGTGGGCACAATTACTGCGGCAACCCGCGGCCTGGAGTGTGCCGCTGGCCTTCCTGACCATGGTGATAGTTTCCCGTGCGACCCGGCGGACGGTGCCCGCGGAGGTGGACCGGGTGATGGCCCGTTTACACGTCCCCGAATCCTAGGCCGTTACCCGGCACATCAAACAAGACGCGCGGTCTTTGTGAGGGTTAGTCGATGGAGGCCATCAGCTCGACCACGCGGTCGAGGAAGGCATCAACCTGGGACTCTTCGTAGCCCTCGGTGCCAACGGCCGAACGGAACTCGACACGGCGCACCGAATCGACACTCATCGGCACATCGTGCTCGAAGTAGTCAATGAGCTGATCACACAGGCGGTCCACGTCTTCAACGTTGTAGCTGCTGGCGTTCGAGCGCGAGGGGCGGCGGAAACGCTCACCCTTGGCGCGGTGCAAACGTCCCCGCAGAATCGCTGCCAAGCGACCCACCTGCTGTAGCCAGACCTCTTCGCCCTGGTGGGCGATCAGGTCATCACGCTCTCGCTTGGCAAAGACGTCCTCGAGACGGTCCAGCGCGCCGTCGACCTCGCGGGCGTTGTAGCCACCCTTCTGCGGGGCAAAGGTGGTGCGCCGCACCAAGTGGCTAGTGACCACGCTGTCGTCCGAGCCCTCACCGTTGAAGGTGGCGCGGGCACGCGAAAGGAAGGCATCGACCTGCTTCATGTTGTAGCCGAATTCCTGTTCCTGAACGCGGGAGAACGGAGCTTCCTGCTGCTGCGACACGAGACTTCCTTCAATACTGAGTGGTGATTCCTAGGCTCTCCGACGCGGAAGAGCACGCAACTATTCTATGTGGTGTGCGCTCGCCACGCGGCACCGGCGCACCGCGATGACGCGAACCGAGCTAGGAAACGGTGATGAACCATTCCAGCAAATGCGAGACGAGATAGGCCACCGGTACCGCGAAGAGCACCGAGTCCAGCCGGTCCATGATGCCACCGTGTCCGGGCAGAATATGGCTCATATCCTTGACGCCCAGATCGCGTTTGACGGTCGATTCCGACAGGTCGCCGGTCGTCGCGGCAATCACCGTAACCAACGCCAGGATCAACCCGCTCCACCAGGGCATATTTAGCCAGAACTGGGCGGTCAGGGCGCCCACGATCATCGCCCCTACCAACGATCCGGCGAAGCCCTCCCAGGATTTCTTCGGCGAAACCTTCGGCGCCATGGGGTGCTTACCGAAGAGAACCCCGACAATGTAGCCGAAGGTGTCGTTGGCGACCACGAGCAACAAGATCGTGGCGATGAGCATTTGGCCGTTGTCCTGCTGAAGCACCAGCACCGCGAAACTGAGCAACAAGGGCACCCAGACGATGATGAAGGTGCTGGCCATAATCGAGGCGGCGGCGCCCTTGAGCCCCTCGGTCAATCTGAAGACGACCACCACCAGCAAGCTGGCGAGCAAGCCGAAGCCAACCGCTTCGAGCCCTCCAAATGACGCCGAAAGCGGTAATAGCGCGGAGGCCAGGAGCAGCGGGGCGAGTTGGACGCTGGTGTGCGCCTGCGTGGTTGCCCGCGCGACCTCCCAGCAACCCAGTCCGGCCAGCACGATCACCAAGCCGAGGATGAGCGGCGGGTACCAGAACAGACCGGCGAGCACCACGGCCAGCAGCACGCCACCGACACCGATGGCCGCCGGCAGATTGCGTCCGGCACGTGAGGTCTTCGGTTCCGCCGGTTCACTGTCGGCCGCCTTCGCGGCGGGGTCCGTGGCAGTGGGCTCCGTCGCCGGGGTGGGCGCGGGGGCCTGCTCAGCGGCCTCTGCAGCGGCCGGAGGCGTAGCCTTGGCGCTCGTAGCCTGCTGACCGGCTGACTCGGCGGGGGCCGCAGCCGGCTGCGGGGCCGGCTTCGAGGTATCCGGCGCCGGGCTCGCTTGGGGTTCCGGCGAAGCGGCTGCTTGCACCGTTGGCGTGGCGGGTGCCGCCTGCGGCGTGCCCGACTTTGCTGCCTTGAGTTTGGCCGCGCGCTCCGGGTCCTGCTCGCTGTCGGCCGGAGCGGCCGTGGGCGCTGCCGGCTTGGCATCCTTGGCCTTGGTCCGACCGGCCTTCTTCTTTGCGGCTTCCTCGGCCTCCCGCCGGGCCCGGGCTTCACGCCGGGTCATCGGTGGGTTGTCCGCGGATGCCACTGAGGGCACTGCCGAAGCCGTGCCCTCAGTTTCGTTGCTCGGCGCTGACATTAGACGTCCAGCAGCTCGGCTTCTTTTTTCTTCAGCAGTTCGTCGACCGAGTCAACGTACTTCTTGGTCAGTGCGTCCAGATCCTTCTCGCCGCGGCTACCCTCGTCCTCACCGATTTCGCCGTCCTTGACGAGCTTATCCATCAGGTCCTTAGCCTTGCGGCGGTGACCACGCAGCGCCACCTTGGAGTCTTCGCCCTTGGAGCGAGCGAGCTTCACGTATTCCTTACGGCGTTCCTCGGTCAGCTGCGGCAGGACCACGCGAATGGTCTTACCGTCGTTGGAGGGGTTAGCGCCAACCTCGGAGTCGCCCAAGGCCTTCTCGATTTCGCGCAGGGCGCTGACGTCGAAGGGGGTGATCAAGATGGTGCGCGCATCGGAAACGTTGAAGGTTGCCAGCTGCTGCAGCGGGGTCGGCGCACCGTAGTAGTCCACCATCACCTTGGAGTACATGCCCGGGTGAGCGCGACCGGTACGGATCGTCGCGAAGTCTTCCTTCGCAGCCTCTAGGGTGCGCTCCATTTTCTCGGCGGTATCCGCCAGGGTTTCCTCAATCACCAGTACTCCTCAAGCACATAGTCGTCCATGTCAAGAATCTCTTCCCATCCTATGCCAAAGATGGGGCTACGGGGTGACGGTGGTGCCGATCCGCTCGCCGCGAATGGCGGCCGCCACATTACCTTCACCCTCCATGCCGAAGACCAGCATATTCAGCTTATTGTCCTGGCACATGGTCATCGCGGTCTGGTCCATGACGCGAATGTTTTTGACCAACGCGTCCTGGTAGGTCAGCGTGGCCAGCTTCTGCGCGGTCGGATCCTTCTTCGGGTCGGCGGTGTACACCCCATCGACCCCGGACTTGGCCATCAGGACCTCGTCGGCGTCCACCTCCAGGGCACGCTGGGCGGCCACGGTGTCGGTGGAGAAGTAAGGCAGCCCGGCGCCGGCACCGAAGATGACCACGCGGTCCTTCTCCATGTGGCGGATCGCGCGGCGCGGAATGTAGTTCTCCGCCACCTGAGCCATGGCGATGGCGGACTGCACGCGGGTCTCTAC
Organism: Glutamicibacter endophyticus; assembly: GCF_048457885.1. Lineage (NCBI taxonomy): Bacteria > Bacillati > Actinomycetota > Actinomycetes > Micrococcales > Micrococcaceae > Glutamicibacter > Glutamicibacter endophyticus. The sequence goes on along the minus strand of NZ_CP174200.1, from coordinate 984,926 downwards.
CCCGCACTGCTCCAGGAAGTCCTGCAGCGCCAGGCAGTTCATGACGGTGCCGAGCATGCCCATGTAGTCGGCACGCGAACGGTCCATGCCGGCCGCGGACAGTTCGGCACCGCGGAAGAAGTTGCCGCCGCCGACCACGATCGCCACCTCAACCTCTCCGACGGTCTGCGCGATCTGCTGGGCCACCGAACGCACGGTTTCCGGGTCGACACCGACCTTCCCGCCGCCAAAAACTTCTCCGGAGAGCTTGAGCAGGACGCGACGACGCTTGGATTCTGGGGTGGTGGACATGGGGGCAAACTCCTTGCTGCTGTTTTCCGATAGGAACTCGAAAGCGGTGCTGGGATTCAAACTATCCCTAACTCCGGGCGTAGGAAAAGGGAGGCGAGACACCGAGTGTTCTCGGTGCTCACCTCCCCTCCCCTGGGTGCCGCCATCGGCGGCGTTGACGCGTCTAGACGCGACGGTACGCTATTTAGGCGCCAACGCGGAAGCGTGCGAAGGCAACCGGTGCGGTGCCGGCTTCTTCCAGAACCTTGCCCACGGACTTCTTGGCGTCCTTGGCGAAGGCCTGATCGACCAGCACGATCTCCTTGAAGAAGCCGGTCAGGCGGCCTTCAACGATCTTGGTCAGGGCGGCCTCTGGCTTGCCCTCGGCGCGTGCGGTCTCGTCGGCGATGCGGCGCTCGTCTTCAACCTTCTCGGACGGAACTTCGTCGCGGGTCAGGTAGGTCGGAGCCATAGCTGCGGTGTGCACGGCCACGTCGTGGGCGACGGAGGCAGCAGCCTCGGAGTCCGAGTCCACGGCGAGCAGCACGCCAACCTGAGCCGGCAGGTCCTTGCTGGTCTTGTGCAGGTAAGCGGCGACCTGTGCACCCTCAACGCGGGCCAGGCGGCGAACGACAACCTTTTCGCCCAGGATGGCGCCCTCTTCGATGACGATGTCGCCAAGCTTCTTGCCGTCCAGCTCGTAGGCCAGCAGCGCGTCAACGTCGGCTGCACCGGAAGCCACAGCGGCGTCCAGCACCTTGTTAGCCAGGGCGATGAACTTCTCGTTCTTAGCCACGAAGTCGGTCTCGCAGTTGATCTCGATCATGACACCAGCGGTGCCCTCGACCTTGGCAGCCACCAGGCCTTCAGCGGTCGAACGGCCTTCGCGCTTGGTAGCGCCCTTCAGGCCCTTCACACGGATGATCTCGATGGCCTTCTCGGCATCGCCGTTGGCCTCGTCCAGAGCCTTCTTAACGTCCATCATGCCGGCGCCGGTGCGCTCGCGCAGTGCCTTGATATCAGCAGCGGTGTAGTTTGCCACGTGCAATCCCATTCAGCTAGGAGTTTCAAGTTTGTTTGCTTGTGGGACGAGCCGGATTCCGGCTCGTCCCACAAGACTTGGTTTACGTCATCTCACCGGCACGCTAGCACCGGTAGATGAACCGTGAGAGTCAGCTAGGTGACTACTCGGCGGCCGGAGCCTCGGTTTCGGCCGGAGCCTCAGCCTTGGCCTTCTCGCCCTCGAGCAGCTCGCGCTCCCACTCGGCCAGCGGCTCTGCAGCGCCCTCGGTCTTGCCGGCAGCCTTGTTGTTCCGGGCGATCAGGCCCTCAGCAACGGCGTCGGCGACAACGCGGGTGAGCAGGTTCACGGAGCGGATGGCGTCGTCGTTACCCGGGATCGGGTAGGTGACTTCGTCCGGATCGCAGTTGGTGTCCAAGATGGCGACAACCGGGATGCCCAGCTTCTGAGCCTCGTCGATGGCCAGGTGCTCCTTCTTGGTGTCAACAACCCAGAGAGCCGACGGGGTGCGGCTCAGGTTGCGGATACCGCCCAGGTTGGCCTGCAGCTTGGTCAGCTCGCGCTTGAGCAGCAGCAGTTCCTTCTTGGTGTGGCCCGAACCGGCAACGTCCTCGAAGTTGATCTCTTCCAGTTCCTTCATGCGTGCAACACGCTTGGAAACGGTCTGGAAGTTGGTCAGCATACCGCCGAGCCAACGGTGGTTCACGTACGGCTGACCAACGCGGTTGGCCTGCTCGGCGATGGACTCCTGAGCCTGCTTCTTGGTGCCGACGAACAGCACGGAGCCGCCGTGAGCCACAGTCTGCTTCACGAACTCGTAGGCGCGGTCGATGAACGACAGCGACTGCTGCAGGTCGATGATGTAGATGCCGTTGCGCTCGGTGAGGATGAAACGCTTCATCTTCGGGTTCCAGCGACGGGTCTGGTGTCCAAAGTGCACGCCGCTGTTCAGCAGCTCTCGCATGGTTACGACTGGCATGTCGCAACTCCTTCCAGCAGTGGCGGACCGGTTGCATAGTGCAACCGCGGTAACTGCCCTCGTTGTTGTGGTTGACGCGTCGGGCCCTTGTGGCCTTCCGCCCTAGTGCGATCGCGCCGCCCTCCGACCGAAGTCGGACCAGTGGGCCGCAGCGCCCGGGTGAGTTATCTCGTTCGGGAAAATCGCACGCGAAGTCAGTCTTGGTTCGATCCAGGGGATTTCTGCACAAAACTGCAGTTCTTAGTGTACTACACGACGCCTTGCCGGCTGACGTGAGCCGGCTTACCCACAGCCCGCTGATGGCCCCGCCTCGTGCGGCGTTGGCGTGGCCATGCTAAGACCCATGAACGCTCTGTTGGTGACGATCGTACGACGGGCTGCCACGGTGCTGTTGGCAGCCTTCCTCTCGCTGGGAATGGGAAGTGCTCCAGTGACAACGTTGAGCCCGGGTGCCCCCACCCCGCATCCAGATGCCTGGCGTTGGCCACTGCCCGGCGCGGTGACGGTACTGCGCCCCTTTGATCCTCCGGCGCAACGCTGGTTAGCGGGTCACCGCGGGGTGGATTTGGCGGCCCAACCACCGCAACAGGTACTGGCCCCGCAACGCGGGCGCATTACCTTTACCGGCACCGTGGTCGATCGGCCGGTGATGGTGATCGACCACGGATATGGCTACACCACCAGCCTGGAGCCGCTCGAGGCCACGCTGAAGGAGGGCGACTGGGTGGAGGCCGGGGCGAAACTGGGCGAGTTGGCGACCGGCGCCCATTGTTCGGCACGTTGCCTGCATTGGGGTGTGCGCTTGAACGGAGAATATATCGATCCGGCACTGTTGATCTCCGATCAACGCCCCTCGATCCTCCTGCCCTGGGATGCCTGGGGCGGAAAACAAACGGTGGCGCCGGGGACTTTGATGTACGCAAGGTCCCCGGCGCCGCCGCGGTGGTAGGGCGTGTCGGACTTGAACCGACGACCAAGGGATTATGAGTCCCCTGCTCTAACCAACTGAGCTAACGCCCCACTGTGTGCCGCGGGCATTAGCCCAACACACTCGAAATATCTTATGGCATGGGTCGGCTAATGCGCGATTCGACGGGCCGTAGCCTACAGAATCCCGACCGTCTGTCCGCGATACAATGCCTCGAAGGCGTCCATGGTTTTATTCTGGGCGTGATTCATCACCTTGCGGTGCCCGGCTTCGCCCATTTTGGCGCGTTCCGCATCGTCCAGACCGAGGATGGTATCGAGCCGGGCGGCCAGATCGGCACGGTCTCCTGGCTCAAACATGTATCCGTTGACTCCCACGTCGACCAAGTGCGGAAGCGCCATTGCGTTGGCCAGCACGACCGGTTTCGAGGCCGAGAGGGCCTCGAGCGTGACCAAGGATTGCAGCTCGGCGGTGCCTGGCTGGCAGAACACATCGGCGCGCAAATACGCTGCCCGCAACTCTTCGTCACTGACGTGTCCGAGGAAACGCACCCGCTCGGCTACACCCTGCTCCTTGGCGAGTTTTTCCAGCGGTGCGCGCTGCTCGCCGCCACCGACAATCTCCACCACGGCATTGGGCACCTTGCGCATCAGCGGAAGCGCCTCAATCAGCTCGTTGATGTTCTTCTCCACCGCCAGACGTCCAGCAAAGAGGATCGTCGGTTCGGGGTTCTTCTCGATCTGCTCGCCCTCGGCCAATTCGTAGTTGCCTACCTCGATGCCATTGGACAGCGGCAGAACCTGCTCCAGCCCGGCCCGTTCACGCATGGCCTTGGCCGCCAGTGGGGTCGGGGTAGTCACCGCGTCGGCTCGACCGAAGATCTTGCCCATATCGCGCCACGAGTTGCGTGCCACGATGCGCTTGAACCAGCGAGGGAATGGCAGGAATGGGTCGAGGTTTTCGGGCATGAAGTGGTTGGTGGCCACGGTGCGTACCGAATGTTTGCGCCCGTATGCCAGTGCGTGCTGCCCAATCATGTAGTGGCTCTGGGCATGGATCACATCGGGGTTGATGTCGTTCAGCAACTTGTCGATTTCCCGGTTGACTTCCCAGGGGAAGACGATGCGGAAGTAATCGTGCGTGGGCGCAGCGTGCGAACGCAGCCGGTGCACGATGGCCTCGTCACGCACCTCGGTGTAGGTTGCGCCCTTGCTGCCGCGCGCGGCCAGCACGTGCACGCGGTGGCCGCGCGCGTGCATGGCCGTAGCCAAGCGGTAGCAAAACATTGCAGCGCCGTTCACATCTGGTGGATACGTATCGGCGGCGATGACGATGGTCAGCGGGTTTTCCTTGGCCACTCGTTGTCCTTAGCTGTCAGTCATGAACTTGTTCTCGGCAAGGTTGTACGTGCCCTGCCCCACGGATTCTTTATCATTGCGAGCTTTGGCTCGACGCTCGAGCACATCCGGGTGGTGCCGGGAGAGTGCTACCACGCCGATAATGGCCAAGAGCGCGCAGACGGCCATGGCCACAGACATCGCCGGGTGTACGTCGGAACGCAATTCTCCAAGTATCGAGATGCCCAACGCGATCCCCACAATCGGGTCGATCACGGTCAGCCCGGCGATCACCAGATCGGGCGGACCCTTCGAGTACGCATTTTGTACGAAATAGGTGCCCAGGAGCCCGGCGACAACCACTGCCACCACGGCAAGCCACGGCAGAGTCCAGAGGCTTCGCCCGTCTAGGTGCACCACCGATACGGCTAGTGTGCGCACCAGGACGGCCACGAAACCAAAGAGCACCCCGGCGGCCACAATATAGAAGAAGGCGCCCAAACGGCGGCGGAACATGAGATACAAGCCGCCGAAGCAGATCACAACGAGGGCCAGAATGCCCTCAATCGTCAGCGCCTCGGCGGCGGTGATCTCATTGCTGGCGTTGGTCACGGCGATCGCCAGCAAGACGAAGCCCACCGAGCCGGCCATGCAACTGATGATCGCCATCACGGTGGGCCGGTTCAGGGTGAGGTTATTGACCTTCGAATTGACCACCGTGGTGATGACCAAGGCGATGGCACCAATTGGTTGTACGACCGTCAACGGTGCACTGGCCAACGCAAAAACGTTCAGCACCATGCCGAGGCCCAGAAGCAACAGGCCGCCGACCCAGCGTCCGGATGATAGTAGTTTCCCAACATTTCCGAGGCTGAGGCTAAGTCCGCCGGCGTGCGAACGCACGGCCATGGACTGCAGCTGTGCGCCGAAGGCGAGCCCAAAGGCACCGCAAACGGCGGCCGCTACGGCAATCCACACCATGACAGTGCCCTCCCTGTATCTACAAATGCTCCGAAGTGGTTACCCACCGGCCCGGCCGCATCAAGAACAGAGGCACAGGCGTTGTCCTGCAACACCCGGTCACCGACTATCCTCGCTGAGCGAGCTTACGAATAATGAGTCCTAGCGCCACCAACGACCCTGCGATGATGGCAATCGGCTTTACTTTTTCCACCTTGCGGCGAAAGTCCCGGCCTTCTGGCCGGTCTCCGGCAGGATCGCCGGAGGGGTTGACCACGGTACGGGCCTTTGCGGCGAAGCCGGTCACGCCCTGCCCCATACGATCGGCGAAGTTCCGCGCCTGATCGTATTTGGCCTTCGGGGTTTCCATGCTGACCCCCAGGTTGTCGCGCAGCGCCTGAATCTGGCGACGGCGACGGTTGGTGCGCAGCTTCAATTCGTCGATGCTTGGAGCCGGCTCCTTGACCTTCTTTTCCTTGTCTTCGGCCGCTTCCTCGTCCTTCTCTTCCTTCTTCGGACGCAGTGGCTCATCCAACGTGGATTCGTCGAATGCGCTACCGTCCTTGAGCACGCCAATATCATGCCGGATGCCACGAATAGCGTCATCCGGAGTCAATGGCAGCGCCTTTTTGACCTTGCGGTAACCGATCAGCGCCAGCACTCCGGCAACCAGCAGGAAGAAGACGGCAACAATCAATGCGGAAAGCCAGCCGGGCAACCAAATCGCCAGAACGTTTACGAGGGTCACGACAACCGCGATGACGAATAGTAGAACCACCAGTAGCGCCCCGACGCCCAGTGCGGCTGCCACGCCGACGCTGATACCTTTGCTTTTCAGCGTGGTGGTGGCCAGCTTGACTTCGTCATTGAGCTGCTGGGGAACGAGGTCCTTCAGCCCCTCGACCTGCGTTTTCGCGTCCTTGAGACTGTCCTTCAGACTTCCGTTCACCTGCGACGACTCCGCGTGCGACATGCTCTACTCCAGTATTTAGATTGCCGGGCAACCGGTGATTCAACGCTAACACCCGCATGGGTTTCAACGACTCCACCTTTAGGAGTAACCCTATCGGCCGAAAGTCATTCTGCGGGTGCAATTGCTACCGATCTGAAAGTCTATCGCTTTTGCTAGATGGGCCAAGGGGAAGCTGAGCGTTTAGTACAAGAGGTCAGGAACCGGGGAGGGCACCGAAGCGACCGCAGGGAAACGCGTGAAAACACAGAAATAATGCCAGAAATGAAAATGGCCTCGATTCTTGAAAAGAATCGAGGCCAAATTGGCTCCTCCAACTGGACTTGAACCAGTAACCCTTCGATTAACAGTCGAATGCTCTGCCAATTGAGCTATGGAGGATTGCAACGAGTAATACTCTAGCACCCCGACTCTCAGAGTGACAAATCAGCCCATGAGACGGGCCAAATCACTACTCAACCCGTATTTTTCGGGCCTCGCTGGATGTGGCCAGGGCCGGAGGTCGGCGGTTCAGCGATGCACTCGACTATGAGTTATCGCATACTCACAAAGTTCCATTAGTTGCCGCGCGGAATGCTGCCAAGAATAACGCTGCGCATTCGCCACCGAGCGTCGAGACAGCTCACGCCACCGATCCCCGTCCGTTAGTTCTCGTACCGCGGACGCAAAGCCTTCGGCGCTATCTGAGTTGACGTAAAGCGCAGCATCTTGGGCGACTTCACGAAATATCGGCATGTCGCTTACCACCACAGGGGTTCCGGTCGACATCGCTTCGACCAGCGGAAGACCGTATCCTTCTTCGCGCGAGAGTGTCACCAAAGCGGTGCAGCGGGCCAAAAGCTCGGCGTACTCGGTGTCGCTGACCCCGTTATGGAATACGAGCCGCGTGCCGGGCCGCGCCCGTTCTTCGAGCTCAGTCTGGCGGTCGGGGCGAATGGGGCTGAGCAAATGCAGTTCGTAATCCGGCAGTGACGCCATGCCGTCAATCAACGTCTCAACGTTCTTATAGGCCATAAAGGACCCCATATAAAGGAGTGTCTTCGCCGGTTGCGTTTGAGGGTCGCGCACCGCATCGACAGGGTTGGGCGCGTTAGACACGATCCCGATTTTGCGTCGCGTCAGGCGATGCCGGCGCATCAGGTCGCGCGTTGTGTGGGACACCGTGGCTACCGCATCGGCGCGGTTAAGTAGCATCCGCTGCGGCCAGTAGACCTGATGAAAGAGGTACCAACCGGCGCGAATCGGCGCCGGAAGAAAGCCCGGCGCCTTGGGGTGGGCGTAGTAGATCAGATCATGCAACGTCAGGATCAGCGGAAATTTGCGTCCCCAGGAACCCATGGTTTGCATCGGCGAAAAGACAACGTCGGGTCTCAGCTTGTTGACCTGGAGGGCCGCCAGTGGTTCGAGCACCGAGGTCGGAGCGTTGATTTTCAGGTAGGGCAATCGAGGCAAGTGCTCGAGTTGCCTCTCGTCGTGAATCAGCATGGTGACATCGGCGTATTCACTGACTGCTGCGATAAGTCCGGCGGTAAACCGGCTGATTCCGTCGTGGTGAGTAATCCTGACGTACCGTGCATCGATGACGAGTTTCACTTGTGGTGGTGCCCTCAACTTGTAGGAGTCGGATCCTAAGGAACGACATCGCAGACCGCATATGACCCGATTATGTGGCCAGTGTACCGGGCATTGCTGAACACAGAGCCGATCCACGGCACCGCGGCGGGTTCGCTAATTTCGTCGGTGACCTATGCTGACAGTGTGTCCAATGCAGCCACTAGCCCATCAGCGCGGCACTATCACCTTGCGCGCACATATTTTGCGCTGCAAGCTGTGGCGGCCACTGGTTGGTGGCTGGTGCTGATGTTCTCTCCCGTAGTGCGCGAGGCCACCCTCGGGGGCCTCAATCCGGCGGTGGTCGCGCTTTTCGATCTTCCGCTGTTCGTCGTTACCTCGGCCATCGCTGCGGCGGGGTATCTCCCGGTTATCTGGGTCCTGATCCCCTACACCGCAATTGCCGCGCTGGGCACGACTGGCTACGCCTTGGCCACCACCCGAGCCGATTGGGGGTCACTCATCATGCTTCTGGCCATGGCCGGCACCATTGCTTCTGGCATGATCCTGCGCTATCGGCGCGTCCCCGGTGAATTGCTCTTGCGCGGACCGTTTACTTTTCGCAAGGCGCCCGTCGCCACAGCACGGGCTCACCTGTTGCGCACCCTGCGACAGATGGCCGTATTCTGGATCGTCTTTTTAGCGCTCATTCCCGCGATGATTTGGTACTACGAGCGCCGATTGGCTTTGGTCGTTCCATGGCACTCAGCGGTCCTGGGATTCGATTACGGGCTCTTTATTCTTGGTAGCGTTGCGGCCATTTGGTCGGCCGCGACCATGTCACGACTGGGCGAAGGTACTCCCCTACCTTCGGCCATGCCGACTCGTCTTGTGATCGCCGGTCCTTATCGCTGGATTCGAAATCCAATGGCGGCTGCGAGTATCACGCAGGGCATAGCCGTGGGGCTCATCATCGGCTCGTGGCTCACTATTATTTACGCACTTGCCGGCGCCGCCGTGTGGAACTGGGCTGTCCGCCCCGTGGAGGAGGACGATCTCCGGCAGCGCTTCGGCGCCTCATTCCATAGCTACCAAGAACATGTCGCATGCTGGATCCCACGCCTTACCCCTTATCGGCAAGATTAGAGCTGGCCACACCCCTCGAAAACGTGGGATAAGACACATTCGTAATATATGACCCACGAGGGTCAGACTCGTTCCTTAGCGATTTGCGGCCCACTGAGTAAGTTCAGCGGCTACCGATAATGGCGCGTGAGCAATTGGTTGCACCCACTACTTCCACGGGTCGGCGGCGATGAGCCCATACCCAAAATTCGGCCGGTTCACATCAGAAAAAGTCACGTACGAAACGGCATGACTTGTGCGAGTTTGAATCGCTCAAAACTTAAACCTTCGTATTCAACATCGCGCCAAAAAGTTCGGATAGGCGATCGCCTCACACGATGACTGGCCGAGAAGATGCCCGCCAGCATGGCCATAATCCGTCAATGGCGCGGAGGCTTTCAAGACATCCATAGCTATCGAGCCATTCACCGGCCGTGCATTTACCGGGTTAGACCCCTACGACGAGCAACACTGAGCGAAGGCTGATTATGGGCAATATTCCCGTGTGGCAGATTGTGTTCTCAATCCGGTTTATGACGAGCAATAACGCAATCCTCGTGTCTCGAAATTGAATTTTAGGCTCGCGCGTCCCGCGAGATGATCTCTCCGAGTCGCCCAAAATGCAAGCTTCCCCTACCTGCGAACCGGAGGTCGACTTGGGGACACTTGCATTAGCCAAGGAGCTTGTGATGTTAATAGTCATCGCTAAGTTAGCTAAGCCAAATCTTCTATACATACGACCCGAGGATTGATTGTGAGCATCTCTACAGAATCCTTGCCAACGGCCCCTCCGGCGCCCACGGCTCAGCGACAGTTCGAACCGGCAGTACTGGACTCCCATTCAGTGCAGGATTATCTGCTGGCAACCCAAGAGTCGACCGCTCGAGTAGCAGCTCGCTTCGCCACCGTCTCATCACCAACCACGGGCCCGGCACCGTCCGAGCTAGCAGCAGCGGTAAACGCCGTAGATCTGGATTCACCGCTGGAAGACCTCCGCGAGGTCTTCGACGAAGTCCACGACCTCTATCTTCGGGATGCGGTCTACTTCCACGATCCAAAGTACGCGGCACATCTCAACTGCCCGGTTCTCGTCCCAGCCGTCGCTGCCGAAACCTTCGTAACCTCGCTGAACACGTCGATGGATACCTTTGATCAAAGTGCCGGTGCCACGATGATTGAACGTCGGTTGATGACCTGGAGCGCCTCACTCATCGGGTTCGATGAGGCACAGTCCGACGGCATTTTCACCTCGGGCGGCACCCAATCGAATCTTCAGGCCATGTTGATTGCGCGTAATGTCGCAACCGCCAAGTGCTCCCACGGTAGCCTTGCCGATCGTCAGGCCGCCCTGCGGATCTACACCTCCCAGGACGCGCATTTCAGCATCGTGAACGCTGCCAAGCTCATGGGACTGGGGCCGGACGCCGTCGTCAGCGTTCCCACCGATGCTCAGCACCGGACGGATGTGGACGCGCTTCGCTCCAGCCTCGCGGCCGACCGCGCGGCAGGTCTGGTGCCCATGGCAATTTCGGCGACAGCAGGAAACACCGATTTTGGCGCAATCGATCCATTGAACGAATTGGCTGAGCTAGCTCGTGAATGCGGAGCGTGGTTCCATGTGGATGCGGCCTATGGTTGTGGCCTGCTGGTCTCCGAACAGCACCGACAGCGACTATCGGGCATTGACCTCGCGGACTCGGTAACCCTCGATTTCCACAAGTCTTTCTTCCAGCCCATCGGCTCCAGTGCCTTGGTGTTGCGCGACGGAAGAAACTTTGCGGCGATCGCCCACTACGCCGAGTACCTAAACCCAAGTTCCGAAGCTCAGCAGACTCCGAACCAGGTCGACAAATCGCTACAAACCACCCGCCGTTTCGACGCCCTGAAACTATGGGTCACGCTACGGAACCTCGGCGCCGCCCGCATTGGCCACATGTTCGACCGAGTGATCGAGCTAGCCGAGGATCTTGAGCGCGAAATTTCGCTGCGTTCGGATCTGCACCTCGCCGCTCCGGTCCAGCTCTCTACCGTGGTGTTCTGGTTCGAAGAGCGCGGCTGGCCGTTGGATAACGCGACACGCAATGAACTGACCAACGAAATACGACGCCGTCTTTACTCCAGCGGACGAGCGATGATTGCGGCCACAACCGTCGAGGGCCAGCGCATGCTCAAGCTGACCATCTTGAACCCGAATACGCCACTGGCAAGCTTGGTCGAAATTCTCGACGAGATTAGCCGCGTCGGCAATGAAATCCTGAGCGAACACATGAATGAGGCCATCGCATGAGCACCCCCACGACCCACGAACACTACGATGTCATCGCCATTGGCGCCGGCCCCTTCAATCTGGGCTTTGCCGCGCTGAGCGATGGTTTGCCGGATTTTTCGCTGGCCGTACTCGAGGCACGCGATTCCTTTAGCTGGCACCCGGGCATGATGCTTCCCGGCACCCATCTGCAGGTTCCTTTCATGGCGGATTTGGTCACCATGGCGGATCCGACCAATCGCTATTCATTCCTGAACTACATGAAGCTTCACGGGCGTATCTACCCGTTCTATATCCGCGAAAATTTCTATGCCTTGCGCAACGAATACAGCGACTACCTCGCGTGGGCCGCAGAGCAGTTGCCCAGCGTTAAGTTCGGGCACCGTGTCATGGACATTAGCTACCAGAATGGGCGCTACGAACTATCGGTCCTCACCGATCAAGGCCTGCTTTCTTTCAGCGCCACCAAGCTCGTGCTTGGCACCGGTAGCGAGCCCTACCTACCCGACTCCGTCACCTCCGAGGCACTGGGAAGCGGCGCGGTAACGCACAGTAGCGAGTACCTGTTCCGACGCGATCAAATCCTCGCTGAGGTACCCGATTCCCAGCGTGGCAAGGTAGTCACGGTCTTGGGTAGTGGTCAAAGTGCCGCCGAGATCTTCCTCGATCTGCTACGCAGCCTGCCGGAAGAGGATCATTTGGTCTGGTCCACTCGATCCGAACGCTACTTCCCGCTGGAATACACGAAGCTGACCTTGGAAATGACGTCACCGGAGTACATCGACCATTTCCATGCACTGCCAATGGACCGACGCGATGCCCTCTCCAAGGCGCAGAAGGGCCTGTACAAGGGGATCAACGCCGACTTGATCGACGAAATCCACGAAGAGCTGTACCAACGCAGCGTCCACGGAGCCCCGAATGTGCATTTGCGCACCGGATCTTCGCTACTCGAGGTGCGCCCGGCCGGAGACACCTTGCAGGTGACCTTGCGCCATGATCGCACTGACGAAGAGATGGTTTTCGGCACCGATCAGCTGGTGCTTGCCACCGGCTACCGCCAGGCCACCGATGAATTCCTGAAGGGGATTTCCGAGCGCATCAGCTACCTTCCCGATGGCCGCTTTGACGTGGACCGGAACTACAGCGTTGGCCGCGCGCAGGACATCTTCGTACAGAACGCCGAATTGCACACCCACGGCTTCACCGCCCCCGACCTGGGTATGGGCGCGTACCGCAATTCGGTGCTCATCAATCGCCTTGCAGGTCGAGAGGTGTACCCGGTTGAAGAACGAATCGCCTTCCAAAAGTTCGGTGCCGCCGAACTCGAAGGGCTTCCCAGCAGCATCCTGCCAACCACTGCGACCGCACTCGACTAGGAGAGAGATCATGACGACCCAGACTTACACCTTCCGTAGCGCGCAGCTACCCGCCGACGCCGAACTCCTGCACTCGTGGATCGCCACGGAGCACGCACGCTTCTGGGGCATGCCCACTGCCAGCGTCGCGGAGATTCAGCAGGCCTATGCGCCCTTGGTCGAGGCTGCCGAGTATCACGTCCTCATTGCCGAGGACGCCGAAGGGCCACAGTTCCTGATCGAACTCTACGACCCGGCTAATTCCCCTTTGGCGGGCCGTTACCCCTATGTGCGCGGTGACCTTGGCCTGCATTTCCTCGCGCCACGGCCACAGGCACCCAAACCGGGCTTCACCCTTGAGGCAATGACCGCAGCTTTGGGCTACGCTTTCGCTCAGCCGGGAACCGAACGTGTCGTCGTGGAACCCGATATTCGCAATAAGGCTATTCAGGCCCTGAATTCACGCGTTGGCTTCGCTCCCGTGGGCCCGGTTGAGCTCCTCGAAGAAGACGGCAGTACAAAGCACGCCTTGCTCTCGATCTGCACACGCGCCGATTATGAACGTGTCACCGGCACGAGCACCGGAGCCGCACATCTAACACCAGCGCGTTGGGCGGCAGCCAACCGCCATGTGCTGGCCAAGGCGATCGGCGAGTTCAGTCATGAACGACTACTCGAACCAGTAGTACTGGATGACGGCCGCTTCCGCATCGACTCCCCCACCGAGCGCTATGACTTCGCCGCCGGCCGCTACCTGCTCAACCATTGGATCGTCGACCCAGCCTCGATTCGCCACGAGACGCTCATTGATGGGCAGTGGACCGAGGCCTCGGTCAACGTCCTGGACTTCATCACCAGCTTCGCCGAGCGACTGACCCTTCGCGAGGAACAGCTTCCCACCTACCTCGAGGAGCTGAACTCGACGCTGGCCGGGCACTGCTACAAGCAGTTGCACGCCGAACACAGCAGTGCAGATCTGGCCGAGTTTTCCGGCGACGCCGCCTCCGCTTTCCAGCGCATCGAGGCAGCCATGACCGAGGGGCACCCCTGCTTCGTCGCCAACAACGGTCGAATGGGTATCGGTCGCACCGATTATCTTCGCTATGCCCCGGAAACCGGATCGGCGATCAAGCTGGGCTGGCTAGCCGCACACCGCGATGCCGCCGAATTCTCGACCATGGACTCGCTGTCTTACGAGCAACTGCTCGAGACCGAGCTCGGTCCTGCCGAACGGGCGCGTCTGGAAGGTATTTTGGGCACGGCGTTGCTGGGAACCTCCCGAAGTATCGAGGACTACCTGCTGATGCCCGTACATCCGTGGCAGTGGGAGAACCGCCTGTCGACGACCTTTGCCAACGACATCGCAAATCAAGACCTGATCTATTTGGGTGCGACACAGGATTACTACCAGCCACAGCAGTCCATCCGCACCTTCTTCAACCGTTCCAATCCGACTCGCCACTACGTTAAAACGGCCATGTCGATTCTGAATATGGGATTCATGCGCGGACTGAGCGCGGACTATATGAAGGTCACTCCGGCCATCAACCAATGGCTAGGTGAGCTCTTTGACGCCGACCCGTATCTTGCGAAGGCTCCCGTAGGTCTGCTGCGCGAGGTCGCAGCCGTCGGCTACCGTAATCGCCAGTTCGAGGCGGCGACCAAACCATCGGCGGCGCAACGTAAGATGCTGGCCGCGCTGTGGCGCGAATCCCCGGTGGATATGCTGGCCGAGGGTGAGACCCTAGCCACCATGGCAAGCCTCCTGCATGTCGATCACGAAGGTCGCAGCTTTGCCGGTGCGCTCATTCGGCGCAGTGGACAAGAGCCAGAACAGTGGGTCAGCGACTACCTCGACGCTTATCTGGTGCCCTTGGTGCACTGCCTGGCCGCCTATGACTTGGCGTTTATGCCCCACGGTGAGAACGTCATCCTCGTTCTGCGCGATGGTGCCATCAGCAAGGCACTGATGAAGGACCTTGGCGAAGAGATCGCGGTGCTTTCCGACCGGGTGCACCTGCCCGAGGAAATTCGCCGGGTACGTACCGGCGGAGACCCGGTGCTCTCAATTTTCACCGATGTTTTCGATTCTTTCTTCAGGTTCCTTGCTCCGTTGCTGGATGCCGAGGGCTTGCTAGCGGAGGAGACCTTCTGGAGCATCGTGTCGGATCGACTTTTGAGCTACCGACGCGACAATCCACAGTTTGCCGAGCACTTTGACGCACTGGGCTTGTTCGCCGAGACCTTCCCACTCTCCTGCCTGAACCGGCTGCAGCTACGCAATAACCAGCAGATGCTGGACCTGACCGATCAGTCCGGAGGCCTGCTTTACGCCGGTGATCTGGAAAATCCGCTGATTCTTCGCGAATCTCTCGTCGTCTAGCCCGTCGGCTGATGCCCCCGCCCATGGCGAACTGATCTTCAGTTCGGTGGGCGGGGGCATTTTTGTCTCGTGCAGGCGTCAAAACACATTGCAATATCATTGAACAGTGTTCACCTTGGGGCGGCATTCTGTGTAGAGTGACAACAGGCCGTGACTTGAACAGCGTTCAAGTCACCTAACAGCGCAGCAACCGACCCGACGAAAGGCGCCTTCCGAGATGCACCTTGCAGCCGACAACTCACCCGCGCAGACTCTTGACCCGTGGCAACTTGCGCAACGAATCGACGCAGGCCATCAGCTCACCACCGAGGAAGCACTACAGATTCTGCAGACACCGGATGCACAAACTCTTGAGCTCGTGCATGCGGCCGCCCGGCTACGCCATAAGCACTTCGGCTATACCGTCAAGGTCAATTACTTGGTCAACCTCAAGTCGGGGCTCTGCCCGGAGGATTGCACCTATTGCTCCCAACGCCTAGGTTCCAAGGCCGAGGTCCTCAAGTACAGTTGGCTCAAGACCGACGAGGCAGTCCATCAAGCCGGCCTGGGAATTGCAGCCGGCGCCTCGCGCGTATGCATGGTCGCCTCCGGCAAGGGGCCTTCGGACCGCGACGTGGATCGGGTGGCCACCATGATTAGCAACCTCAAAGAGGAACACCCTCAAGTCGAGGTTTGTGCTTGCCTTGGCATTTTGAAGGAAGGCCAGGCCCAGCGCCTGCACCAGGCAGGTGCCGACGCCTATAACCACAACATCAACACCTCTGAATCGATGTATCCGTCGATCTGCAGCACCCACGAGTACAGCGAGCGCGTAGCCACCGTTGCCAAGGCCAAACAGGCCGAACTCTCCCCCTGCTCGGGCCTCATTGCAGGGCTCGGCGAAAGCAACGAACAACTCGTCGAAGCCGTTCTGGCCCTGCGCGAAATGCAGGTCGACTCCATCCCGGTCAACTTCCTCATGCCTTTTGACGGGACTCCACTTGAAGGGCAGTGGGAACTGACGCCTTTGGCCTGTCTACGAATTCTATCCTTGGTACGCCTAGCCTGCCCTTCCACCGAACTTCGCATGGCCGGAGGACGTGAAATGCATTTGCGTTCCCTGCAGTCAACCGCGTTACAGGTCGCCAATTCGCTCTTTCTGGGCGACTATCTGACGAGCGAAGGGCAAGAGGCGCGTCGCGATCTCGAAATGATCCGTGACGCCGGCTACACCGTACTTGGCAGCGAGGGGCGTGAGCTCGTCACTCCGGAGAATATTCCTAGCACATCGGCACCCGAAGCCGCGGGCTGCGCGACCGGTTGCGGTGGGTCGGCCTGCGCACCAAGCCAGTGCCCCGTCAGCGGATCCACCGACCTCACCCTGCGCACCCGAGGAGCAGGAACGCAGGTAGCCCCAAATTGCTAGAGGGCTAACATCGCTACGCTACGGAGCCTCATCTCACCTCTGGGGCTTCGTAGCACCACGGCACAAAGACTCGAGCGTTGACCTAAGAACCGATAGACGTACATGGCATAAAGTCACACGACTTACCTGTACCTAGCTCTACCCGTGAGCGGGAGTTTGAGCATCCCACCAGCCAAGCACCCGCAATGCCTGCAAAGTGACGAACTTCGAGGGCTCACCCTTCCCAATATCCTGGTGAAACCACACATCGCCGGCCAGCCGATGCCCTTGCAACCATCGACCGTCAGGCTGTTGTAGCGAGCGAATATGAGCTATGGCCCGGCGCATACGTGGATCCGGAGCACTCTTATCCGCCCCAGCGGCCGCACGGAAGTAATCGGCCGCGGCAAGTACGTTGTAGTAGGCCCTGCGAGGGTGCGCGAGGCTCAAGGCCCAGTCCCCCACCGTGTCGCCAGTTGATCGGCGCCGGAACAGTTCACGCTGCAGCAGGTATTCTTCACCAGCACGGCGAGCGCCACCCACGCGCTTGGTATCGCCGCTTGTCAGTTGATAGTCCAGCAATGCGATCAGAGCGTTTAGTGTCGAGTGGAAAGACCCGACCCTCGCACCGTCCACCCACTCACAGTTCCATCCACCGTCGTCGAGCTGATGCTCGAGGAACCACTCCACGATTCCGTCGACGTCGGCCCCTAACCACAAACCGTTGGACAAGGTCCACGAGTTGATGCAGACATCCACCTCCCCGCCCCAATAGGGCAGATCGTCATACTCCCACGTGACCGATTCGAGTTTGTGCGCGGTGTCACCTAAGGCGCTGGCCGCGACACCCCACTCGCGAAGATCTTTCAGCACCCAAGTTGTCGCAGTCCACGGTTGCGGCCCCCCGCCCTCCATGTCCCACCCGGCAGGGAAGAACGGGCCACCGGCCCAAAGGCCGTCATCGCCCCGCTGAGCAAGCAGGCGCGCACCCATACCCGACGTCGACACGGCCGCTCGAGTTTTCTTCCACACCGATTCACTCGCGCCAAGTAAGTCACGCTCAACCTGCCATCGAATAGCCGGGTCAGAATCGAGCAACCAGTCGATAACCTCGCTATGCGCCATGCACGAAGCATATACCCCGCCTTCGTCCCCCACCCCCGATCCAAGTACCGCCTCCGCCGAAGCGATTGCGCACCACGCTCAAGATTGAGGCCGAGAGCGAACCGCGTGTCGCCACGCCAGCGCATCTGGCCAGGCCGCTTCATCGATTGCAAAAACTCGAACTCACATACTGCTAACTGACATGGGCGCAACCTGCTTGCACACAGCGGTCCCCGAACCTGCTGGAAAAATTTTTAGTATTCAGTATTGCTAACTACCGCTACTTAGTTCTACTATCTACTTGTAGTCAGCAACACTAAGTAGAAGGGAGCCGACCCGTGGGAACTCAAATGACTGAGATGCTCAAGGGCACGCTCGAAGGCATTGTCTTGGCGATTCTCGCCAAGAAATCAGCCTACGGGTACGAGATCACCGCCGAACTACGTGAACGCGGGTTCACCGACATCGCCGAAGGAACGATCTACGCCCTGCTGGTAAGAATCGAGCAAAAAGGGCTCGTCGCCGTGGAGAAGGTTCCCTCCGAAAAGGGACCTCCGCGCAAAGTCTTCACGCTCAATGACGTGGGCCGCCAACAGCTGGCCGATTTCTGGGAAACCTGGAACCAGCTAGTCACACGCATTGAACAACTTCCACACACCACCAACCAACTCAAGGAGAACTAATCATGGCCGCAAAATGGATCGAAGCGCTCACCGGATCGCTCGAACAGAAGAAGCAGTACAAGCAAAACGTCGCTCGCATCGAGGCTCTGCCTGCGCCTTATGCGAATTCAGGTAAGGCGCTGCAGCGGTACTTCATGTACCAAGGTGGAATCACCGACTCGGACACCCTCTGCACAATGCTTTCTGACCTCGCCGACCTGCTCGAGGCTGCAGCCGCCGACAACACACCAATCCGCGACATCGTGGGAGACGACCCGGTGGAATTCGCCGAAGAGTTTACTCAGGCCTACGGCGGTCAGCGCTGGATCGATAAGGAACGCGCACGGCTGACCAAGAGCATCGACGCGGCCGCGGACGAAACGAAAAAGGAATAGTCATGAAGTCACCAACTTTGACCGCCGGCTCGATTGAAGTCGCTGGGATCGAAAAATCCTTCAAGGATCTTCAAGTACTCCGCGGAGTGGACTTTCGCGTCGAACCCGGCAGCATCTTCGCTTTGCTAGGGTCAAACGGCGCAGGCAAGACAACCCTCGTCCGCATCCTAAGCACATTACTCCGGCCCGATGAGGGCACAGCTCAGGTCAATGGTTTCGACACCCAGTCTGCCCCGGCCAAGGTGCGCGAATCGCTGAGTCTCACCGGGCAATTCGCGGCCGTTGATGAGGTACTGACCGGGCGCGAGAATTTGGTCCTCATCGCCAAACTGCGCCGCATGCCAAATCCTGGTGCGCTGGCTGACGAGCTGCTGGAGCGCTTTTCCTTGACCGAGGCCGGAGCCCGTCGCGCTGGAACCTATTCAGGTGGCATGCGACGGCGGCTCGACATTGCGATGAGCCTCATTGGCAATCCCAGTGTCATCGTCCTCGACGAACCAACCACCGGTCTTGATCCGCAGGCTCGAAGTGAGGTCTGGGATACCGTGCGGGAGTTGGCGGCCGCCGGGACGACAATCTTGCTGACCACTCAATATCTCGATGAGGCAGAACAGTTGGCGGATCGCATCGCCATCTTGCATCAGGGGGTCATCATCCAGAACGGTACCCTCGCCGAGCTCAAGGCGCTCCTGCCTCCAAGCACGGTGGAGTATGTCGAGAAGGAACCAAGTCTCGAAGAGGTCTTTCTGGCTCTCGTCGGTACCAACTCTTCGACAGGAGGAAACTAATCATGAGCACCATAGCCTTGTCCGACACTCGAGTGCTTACGGGCCGCTCGCTGCGTCATATCCTGCGTAGCCCGGACACGATCATCACCACAGCGATCACGCCGATCGCGATGATGTTGCTGTTCGTGTATGTTTTCGGCGGTGCCATCAACACCGGCACCGACGGTAGTTACGTTGACTATCTCTTGCCCGGAATTCTCCTGATCACCATCGCGTCCGGTATCGCCTACACGTCCTACCGGCTTTTCCTCGACATGCAAGGTGGTGTACTGGAACGTTTCAGGTCCATGCCTATTTCAAGATCCAGCGTGCTCTGGGGACATGTGCTGACTTCCTTGGTGTCGAATATGATCTCGGTTGCTTTGGTCATTGGTGTGGCCCTGCTCATGGGATTCCGGACCGGTGCCTCGTTCGGCGCCTGGTCGGCCGTGCTCGCCCTGCTAGTTTTGGTCACGTTGGCTCTTACGTGGGTCGCGGTTATTGCTGGGCTCACCGCGAAAACGGTGGACGGAGCTAGCGCGTTTAGTTATCCACTAATATTCCTGCCATTTATCAGTTCGGCGTTCGTCCCCACGAGTTCAATGCCTGAGCCCGTGGCCTGGTTTGCCGATCATCAACCGGTCACAGCCATCGTGAATTCGATTCGCTCACTTTTCGATCAGCAACCGGTGGGCCAGGAACTTGGCTATGCCATCGTCTGGCTCATAGGAATCCTACTCGTCGCGTATCTTGCAGCCACCGCACTGTACCGGCGCAAAGCTAACTAGATCGCACGTTCCAAACAGAGGGGGCGAGCAAGTTTCATCCACTACTAGCACATCAGACCAATCGGGCGTTCCACCACGGGTGGGACGCCCGATTTTGCTTAGCTTCAGTAGCACTTCAGCATCAACAACAAGTTACCAAGGCGGTTGCAACAAGTTTGAGCTGTCATGATGTTGTGAAACACGCGTTCGTAGGAAAATGAGTGCATGTCCAAACGACAGAAGTTCACCCCGGAGTTCCGTGCCGAAGCAGTCGAGCTGGTCATCAGCTCAGGCAAAAGCCTGATCGAGGTCGCCAACTCCCTGGGCATCAACGAAAGGACCCTCGGGAGCTGGGTTAGGGCCTGCCGGGCCGAACACCCCGAAACTGAGCACGAGGACCACGGACCGGTGGATTGGGCCCAGTACGAGCAGCTACGCAAAGAACTCGCGGAGGTGAAACGGGAGAACGAATTTTTAAAAGATGTCTGTCATGTCTGGAGACATCGGTGACAAAACCGTATGAAGACATCCGTGACACTCGATGTCTCTAGACATCGGTGACACTACTCGTCGAGGGAACCGTTCTGGAATTTCACCAACGCGTCCTTCAAACCCATATATTTCCGTTGCGTCTCAAAGGGATACACATACTTAGCAACAAGTTCACCCTGCTGCGATACCACCAGTAATTCATCATTACCCCAACGCACCCAGACGATGGCGTTGCGCATTATTTTGCTGAAGTAGAGCATGGTCCCGTCGATGACCAAGCAATTGTTCTTGTTCATCTTCATCTGTTGCTCCCCAGATTCCCCGATTTGCGCAGCATGCAAAGTTGAATGCAGCCGCGGCGGTGCGGTAGGTGCGGACACTTCTGATACGGGAACAGCAGTAGCTTCTCCGACGGTATCCTCTTGCGCAGTCTGCTCTCTTTCAGAGAAATGAGCACGTGGTTTCGTGCTGTGCTTCTGCGCGTTTTCTAGGTCTGGTGGGGCGGCAACCGGCATGGAAGTGTAAGCCTGATAAGGGGTGCAGCGCCCTTCCAAAGCTTGGTGCGTTCGTTCGTGGTTGTAGTACTGGTCAAACTCGTCGAGTTGTTCCTGCAGCATGGTGAGGTTATTGGCGTACTGAAGCTTGTTCAGCCGCTTGAATAACGTGCCATGCACCCGCTCGTTCTTTCCCTGCGTGGTGGGCCGAGCCGGACGGCTGGTGATCGTTGCAACGCCCAAACTTTTGGCGTAGGCGACCAGTTGACTGGTGATACCTTTACGAATCGGATTCAGCGCATCCCCATTATCTGTTAGTAGCCGTTGAGGTATTCCGTGCTTAGCGACGCCGTTCTTGAAGACTTTCAAGGCGTCATCGCTGTTCTCACTCCTGGCTGCTAGGGATGCGATCATCAGCCGGGAGTAGTCATCTTCGAGTTGAAACACCACGATTTTTCGCCCGTATTCCAGCCTGTATTCTGTGGCGTCGAGTTGCCAGCACGCGTTGGGCATGGGGTATCGGAAGCGTTTGTATGATGACCGCGGCCGTTTCTCAGGTGCTGGAACCACAAGTCCGCGTTCCTGGAAAATTTTGGCGAGTGTGGCGATGGAAGGCGGATTCATACCCAGTCGGTGCATGCGGTCATGCACACTGATCGGCCCGTGGTCCCAGCCTGCTTCTTCCAAGGCTCTGCGTACCGCGACGGCTTGGTCTTTGACGGTTTCAGTTGTTGCGTTGGGCGAGGTTCTTGGACGACGAGACAATGGTTCCAGCGCGCTATCGATTCCCTGGGTTCATGCCCTTTTGAGGATCTTGTAGAACGTGTTCCTGGTGATTGAGTGTTCTTGGCAGAACAATGTGACGGCACCGCGAGGTGCGTCATCTGGCCATTGCGCGATGGCTAGGCGTATCGTCGAATTGACTGGATCATTTTTATTCACACTTTCCAGTTCACCAGCCCACCTGCATGCTTAGGCATGCTGGTGGGCTGTGTGGTTGAAAGCGTTAAATATCCTTGGGAAGTGTCACCACTTAAATCTTGGATGTGTCACTGATGTCTTGAGGTAGAACTGTCACCGATGTCCCCAGAGAATACAGATTAAATGCAGAAACCCCGATCCTCAGATGAGGATCGGGGCCTTAGTAAGCTCCTCCAACTGGACTTGAACCAGTAACCCTTCGATTAACAGTCGAATGCTCTGCCAATTGAGCTATGGAGGATCACAACGAGATAATACTTTACACGAACCTTGGTGGATTCCAAAATCCAACGGTTAGGTCCCCCGGAGCACCCTGCGACGCGTCTCGAGTTCCATCAATTCGCGGTTGATCTGCACGTATTCTTCGCTCGTCGGGTCCATCTCGGCGCGCTGCAAACGCCCGATTAGCTCCGCCTTGCGGTGTGTGATCTGCAACTCAATGAGCCCGTTGATGATATCCGCACAGTAGCGGGCGAGCGTGTCCTCATCGGGGGCAGGAATTACGGAGACGGCTAGTTCTGAAACAAAGGGACGTAGTTGCTCCGGGACCTCGTCACGGATTACTTCCACCCATGAGGCGGCCGAGGCCCCGGCCGCGCTGGCAGAGACGATTCCGTCGTGAATCGCCGAATGCGCAGGCGCCATGAATCGCGCTTCATAGAATGCTTGCCACTGCTCGTTCCCCAAACGTTGCGGTTGCTGAATCACCACTTCTAGAGCTTGGCGTTCAAGACGCATGACGGGATCTCGGAAGTCGGGCCGTTCGAAAACGGGCCCAGCCGGGGCAGCTACCTCCGGGCTCTCCGGCGCCGGGTGCTGGTGCTGCGGCGCGGCCTTGGGCAGTTTGGCACGTTTGATGGCCGCGCCCACCGCACGGTTCACGTCCTCGTTGGCCATACCCAACCAGCCAGCCAACTCACGGCTATAGGCAGGGCGGATTGCCGAGTCACGTATTTCAGCCACGATCGGCGCGGTCTGCCGCAGTGCCTGAACTCGACCCTCGACGGTGTTGAGATTGAACTTCTTCAGCTCGGCGCGAATGGCGAATTCGAAGAGCGGTCGTTTGAGTTCGATGAGCTCTCGTACCGCTTCATCACCGCGATGCTGGCGCAAATCACATGGGTCCGCACCGGTCGGTTCGACACACACATAGGTCTGGGCGATGAAGCGCTGGTCTTCGGAGAACGCACGTAGCGCCGCCTTCTGACCGGCCGCATCGCCGTCGAAGGTAAAGATCACCTCGCCGCCGGTCCCGTCGTCCTGGAGCAAGCGACGGGCAATCTTGATGTGGTCGGTACCGAAGGCCGTGCCACAGGTAGCGACCGCCGTGGTAATGCCGGCTAGGTGGCACGCCATCACATCGGTGTAGCCTTCGACCACCACGATCTGCCGGTTCTTGGAGATCTGCTTTTTGGCTAGATCGATGCCGTAGAGCACCTGCGACTTCTTGTACAGGGAGGTTTCAGGGGTATTGAGGTACTTGGGCCCCTGATCATCCTCGTAGAGTTTGCGCGCACCGAAACCGATCGTGGCTCCGGAGAGATCCTTAATTGGCCACACGAGGCGACCACGGAAACGGTCATAGATTCCGCGATTTCCTTCGGAGAACATCCCGGTAAGTTTCAACTCATCGTCGATGAAGCCCTTGGAACGTAGGTGCTTGTGTAGTGAGTCCCAACCCTTCGGCGCGTAGCCCACGGAGAACTGTGTGGCTGCCGCCGCGTCAAAGCCACGGCCGCTAAGGAACTCCCGTGCTGTGGCGGCTTCCTCGCTGTTGAGGTTGAAGCGGAAGAATTCTTCGGCGACCTTGTGCGCGTCCAGCAGACGCTGACGCTTGCCGTATTCCTCCTTATTCGGCCCGCTACCGCCATCTTCATAGCGCAATTCGTAGCCGATGCGGGAGGCGAGCATCTCCACGGTCTCGCTAAAGGTCGAGTGATCCATCTTTTGCACGAAGGCGATGACATCACCGGACTCGCCACAGCCAAAACAGTGGAACGTCCCAAGTTGCGGGCGAATATGAAAGGACGGGCTGCGCTCATCATGGAAGGGGCAGAGGCCCTTAAAGGACCCAATGCCCGCAGATTTGAGCGTGACATAGGATTCGACGACTTCACGAAGATCGGTGCGGTTACGCACCTCGTCGATATCTTCTCGTTTAATCAGCCCGGCCATACTCCCCATTCTAAAAACTTACGCTCCGCACCAACGGGCGCGGATACGAGATGTGTACCGCATCCTGATCGGGCGCGGACCACCTAAAAGAGCTTCTCGGTGAAGCTCTCTCCCTTGACCAGGGTCGCATGCCATTCTTTGGCCGACGCATCGGTGAGTGAAGCGACTTGATCGATCACCACGCGAAGCCGCGCAGCGTCATCGGCAGCGTCACGCCAGTCGGCGGCGAAGATCGGCTCGAGGTACTTATCGTGCGTTCCAACCAAGAGCTCAACCAGTTCGGCTAGTAACACCCGTTGCCCCTGGTACAGCGGCTGGCGCTCCTCGTTGGTCATCACATAGGTCGCGGCGATGCCCTTCATGACCGCGATTTCCTGCATCGTTTCCTCGGGGATGATTAGTTCCGCGTTATAGCGCGTCAGCTCACCCTGGCCGTACTGGGCGCGGGTTGCATCCAGAGCGGCCTGACAGAACCGACCAATGAATTGGCTAGTCATATCCTTCAACGCCGCCATGGAACGACGCGACCCGTCGGCATGAGGCACCCACTCGGCGAAGTCTTCAAGCCGCCGCATGGCGCGGTCGATATCATCCTCGCTGGTCTCGCGCAGGTACCAATCGCGAGTCACGCTAATGGCCCTGCTTCGCTGGGCCTCGTCTCGTAGCCAGCGTAGCTGAAGCCGGCCACCGACGATGGCGTCCTCGACGTCATGAACCGAGTAGGAAATATCGTCGGCGAGGTCCATCACCTGCCCCTCCATGCACACGCGGCCGTCCGTTGCTTCCGGCACCGAGCGCAACCAGGCAAAGACCGGATGATCGTCGGTGTAGACGCCGAACTTTTTGCTCTGTTTGCCGTTGACCACCGGCGCATCTTCGCGCAGCCAGGGGTACTTGCAGGCGGCATCCAACGAAGCACGAGAAAGATTGAGTCCGGCCGACCGCCCGTTATGACGGAACGTTTTAGTTTCGAGGCGGGTCAGCAAGCGTAGGGTCTGAGCATTGCCCTCAAAACCACCGATGTCACGGGCCAGCTCGTTCAACGCCTTTTCCCCGTTATGGCCGAAGGGAGGATGGCCCAGATCGTGCGAGAGACAGGCCGTGTCCACCACGTCCGGATCGCAGCCCAGGGCGGCACCTAGTTCGCGGCCCACCTGAGCCACCTCGAGGGAATGGGTTAGCCGGGTGCGGACAAAGTCATCCGAGTACGGGGCCACCACCTGGGTCTTGGCGCCAAGGCGTCGAAGCGCCGAGGAGTGCAGGACACGGGCGCGGTCGCGTTCGAAGGCGGTGCGGTAGGACTTCTTGGCCGGTTCCGGAACCCAACGTTCCTGATCGGCCTCGGTATAACCGTTAAGCTCGGGCATGTTTCAAGTCTAGTCAGCCCGCTAGCTGCCGGTGACCGTTATCCACCGGAGATGTCCAGTTCGGCGGCCTTGATCATGGCTTTGTGTTCCTCGGCCATCTCTCGGGAGTTCAACCAGCCATCGGGAAGGTGGGTCTTCTTCGGAGTTCCGGCTCGACCACGAGTGCCTTCGGCAGCCGCACCAGGATACGGCAAATCGAGATCAAGTTCGTTGAGCAGTTCGCGTAACCGTTCGAGGGAAGGAACCTGTGCCAGCTGGGCACGAATTTCGCCGCCCACCGGGTATCCCTTGAAGTACCAGGCAATGTGCTTGCGAATATCACGCATACCCTTGCCCTCATCTTCAAAGAATTCGGTCAACAGTTCACCGTGACGGTAAACGGTTTCGGCGACCTTGCGCACGCCAGGGCGGAAACGTTCCTCGCGTCCTTCGAAGGCTGCCTGCAGGTCACCGAAAAGCCACGGGCGGCCCTGGCAACCACGGCCAACCACCACTCCGTCAATTCCGGTCTGCTTGACCATTTCAAGGGCATCTTCGGCGCTGAAAATATCTCCGTTGCCGAGTACGGGGATGTCCGGCAGAGCCTCACGCAAGGTAGCAATGGAAGACCAGTCTGCCTTGCCCGAGTAATACTGGCGGGCGGTACGCCCGTGAAGGGTTACTGCTGCCGCACCGTGATCGCGCGCAATCTTGGCCGACTCCAAGTACGTCAGGTGATCCTCGTCGATGCCCTTGCGCATCTTAATGGTCAGTGGCACATCGCCCTTGGCTGCTTCCTCCGTGGCCGCAGCGATGATGGAAGTGAACAGGTCGGTCTTCCACGGCAGGGCCGAACCGCCGCCCTTACGGGTCACCTTCGGCACGGGGCAGCCGAAATTGAGGTCAATATGATCGGCCCGGTCTTCCTCGACGACCATGCGCACGGCGGCGCGCACGGTATTCGGGTCGACACCGTAAATCTGAATTGAGCGCAGATCCTCGTCGTCATCGTGGGAGATGATGCGCATGGACTCGGTATTGCGTTCCACAAGGGCCCGGGCGGTGACCATCTCGGTCACGTACACTCCCCCACCGTATTCACGGCACAACCGTCGGAAGGCACGGTTGGTAATACCTGCCATGGGGGCAAGGACCACCGGAGTATCGATGGTGTGCTTGCCCAGCTTCAGCGGAGGCAACTGCACGGTGCCGGGGCGCTGCGACGACTGGGAATTAACGGGGGAAAGAATGCTCACCGATTCATTATCTCAAATGGGAGCAAATCGGCCATGAGCTACGCCTCATCTTGTGGCCAAATTGTGCTGTTAACTGCGGCCGATTAGGCGGAGAATTGGTGCATGAGCGAGCAATCCGTTCCGGGGCGCCGCACGCTGTGGGCCTTGACGGCGGTCGTGGTGTTAATCGTGCTGGCGGCACTCATCGTGCAGGCCGCACGACCACTGACTGTGCAATATCCCGCGCAAACTCCCGAGGGAACCGTGCAACGCTATGTCACCGCCCTGCTGCACGGCGAGCGCGATGTTGCCGCTGGATATCTGGCCAATCGTACTGATGACTGTGAACGGTACCTGTACGAAGTTCCTCATGACTTGCAGATTCAGCTGAAGTCCTCCACGGTCGAGGGCGAGCGTGCCACGCTGGTGGTGCGCATCAGTTATGCCGGCGAACGGGCGCCGCTATTCGGCTCCGACACCGGCTATGAGGACCGCTTCGAATTGGTCAATCGCGGGTCTTGGCTCATATCCACGGCGCCTTGGCCGGTGGGAACGTGCCAACCCGGCGAACCGGAGTTTGACTAATGGACGGGCAGGCGACCGCAACTTCTAGCGGTTTAGGCGTGGTGCGTCGGCTCGTTGCCCATGGCCTTTTACTAACTCTCCTCTTGCTTGCGGCCAGCGGCCTGAGCAAGCTGGCAACCTCGGCACTGACACTGCTTAGTGGTCGTCCGGACGTGGAGCCCTTGCCCGTGGGTCTAGCACAAGCAATTATCGCGACCCCCTTGGCTTGGTTGCTCTGGCGCTGGCTTCGCCGCTCACTGCCCGGGGCGCGGGGTGCCGATGGAGTCATTTGGGCATTACAGTCCGCGGCCATTTATCTCATTGCACTCATTACCAGTTCGGTGACCCTGTTTGGATTGGTCTCCGACGTCCTCGGCGGTGACAACGCACAGTGGCCGCGCGGGCTCGGGATCACCCTCGGCTATGGTGCGCTGTGGTTTTGGCAGTATCGCGTGTTAATGCGCCCGGGCTTTCAGCCGGATCGCCCCGAAGCCTTGTCCTGGGTGCTGGGCAATACCTATGCGATGGTGCTAACCGCTGGGGCTAGCCTGTCGTTGCTGCGGCATAGCCTTGAAATCCTCTTCGGAGGACTCGAGGAGCCCTTATTGGTGGGCTCTTACTCCTCTGCGCTGCGTAGCGCCGCGGTGTTCGCCCTAGGCGGGGCGCTGATCTGGTGGTGGCACTGGCGCACCCTGCGCGCCAATGAGAATCGGCGCGGCTTCGCGACGGTCCTACTGCTTTTGGCGGGACTGGTTCTTCCGGCTTTGACGGCGCTGCTTTCGCTCGCAACGGTGATCTCGCTTGTGTTGCCGCTGCCACCGGACGGTGCGACATGGTGGCTCCGAGTCGTCGACGGTGCACCGCTGGCGATTGCCGGTACCGTGATCGGCCTGTTCTTCTGGGGCTTTCACTGGAATGCCGCGGCGCTACGCCCACCGAAGGTCCGCACCATTGGAGAACAGGCTCTCAGCGGGATCAGCCTCACGATGACCGCTACGGGCGTAGGGATCCTCATCAATGCTCTGCTAGCCGGTTGGGCACCACCGCTGATCGGTGAAGGTCCGGCGGGGCTCGTACGTTCGGGGCTCGCCTTGGTCGTGGTGGGCGCGGCCGTGTGGGTGCGCTCTTTCCGGCCATTGCAACAGCCAGTTGCGGCCGAACGGCGTATCTACCTCGTCTTGGTCTTTGGGATTAGCGCGGTTGTCGCGCTCAGTGCCTTGCTCGTCGTCGGCTATCGAGTGTTTGACCATATATTGGCGCCAGACGCTGCCGAACAGTCTCTACTGGGTCTGGTTCGCGCGCCACTGGGTTGGTTGCTAGCCACGGTGCTGGTCGCTGCCTATCACTTTGTGTTGTGGCGTCACGATCGAGCACTGGCTCCAGCTTCGGGCAACTTAGTTCCACGTCGTGTGCTTCTGATCGCCCCGGCGAGCGCCGAGCCCTTGTGGCGTGATCTTCAGGCGTTGCCCAATGTACGGGTACGTTGGCTCCAAAGCGAGGGCTCGCGATCAGAACTCGCCTTTTCAGAAGACAGAATTCACGAGGTACGTCAATCGGTGCAGCTCGCTGAGACGGACCTAGTGTTGCTCGCCGACTCGGAGCACGAGTGGCGCCTGGTGGAGTTACGCTCGGCGCCTTGGTAGGCAGAGCTGGAGCTCACCAAAGATATGTGCCGCCAACTGGCTCGTTCAAGCAACTACGTTCATAGCCACTGCTGTCGGCCAATAGCCTCAAACCTGAGCGTTCGCGCAACGCCGGCTCCTCCTCTTTCGTAGGAGGGAACGGATCTCGTAGGGTGGAATAATGAAGTGGATCATCCTCGCACTGATCGTTCTTGCCCTGCTCGTTATCGTGATCAGGCTCGCGAGACCGCGGGTCGAGAGTGATCCCTATGATTCCCCGGCGACACGTCCCGGGACGATTCACGAAATCGATCAACTTGTGGCCAATGGCCAAAAGGTCGCGGCCGTGAAGAAGCTGCGCGCAACCGATC
This sequence comes from Glutamicibacter endophyticus, assembly GCF_048457885.1. NCBI lineage: Bacteria > Bacillati > Actinomycetota > Actinomycetes > Micrococcales > Micrococcaceae > Glutamicibacter > Glutamicibacter endophyticus. Next base: position 955,419 of record NZ_CP174200.1, on the reverse strand, counting down.
CAACGCTGAGCCTGCGTGAGGCTAAGGCGCGCATTGACCGTTGGCAACCGGAAACCAAGCCGTACTCCGTCGCGCCCGGGGCCCAACAACAGCCGGACAGCAATCCGTTGCCTCCGCATGTAATTGTTGAAATCGATCAGCTGGTGGCGGCCGATAACAAGATCCGGGCCATCAAGGTCCTTCGCGAACACACCGGCCTCGGCCTACGCGAGGCCAAAGCCCGCATTGACCGCTGGGTTCCGGGACGTAACTAGCTAACGCTCCCCGCGTGGCACAACAGAACCTGAGCCAACGCTTCTCGTTCCATCGCAGGGCAGTGTTGTACCCCGATCATGAATATCGATCAGCAAATCCTCGACGCACCGACCGGTTCCCATCCTGCAGGTCCATCTGCGGATTAGCGGAACGTTCGGCATCCTCAATCCAGACACCCGACTTTTCGTCCGGTCAGCCCGAGCGTCCGGCGTGCAGGTGGATTATTTTGAAGGCGCTGGCCAGATTCATGTGTATCCGCTCCTGCCGGTGCCAGAAGCCCGCGCGGCGCGAGCCCTGATCGTCTCGGCGATGCGGGAAGCCTGCGGCGCCTAGTAGCTACGTGCAGGCCCGTTCTATGCCGCCGATTGAGCGCATGGAGTTCCATGCCACCCGATCACCTAGACTCGAAACCATGGAGTGGACATTTTTTGCTCTGGCAGCAGCCGTACTTTTGTATCTAGTGCTCGATCGGACGACAACAAAGCGTGGCAGAGCGGAACCAGTTGAGCTCTCCGCCCATGAGCAGGAAAGAATCAGTCGGCTCCTGACCGAGGGCCACCAGATTGCGGCCATCAAGGCACTACGTGCGGCGGTGCCGCAGCTCGGCCTGCGGGCGGCCAAAGAGTTGATTGACCACTGGCCACCCGCAGGAGAACGCCTCATCATCGATCCGAACCAGCGCGCCACCAGCGCTCTGAGCCCGGCGGCTAGGTCCGAAATAGAGCTCTTACTAGCCAACGGGCAAAGGGTGAAGGCCATCAAGCGCCTTCGACGCCACACCGACCTGAACTTGCTCGAGGCGAAGGAACGAATCGATCGTTGGACTTCCCAGGCGGACTAGTGGGCCCGATAGGTAATCAGTCCATCGGATACGGTCAACAGCACCTGTCCCTCGGCAAGTTCTTCGGGGGCGACACGTAGCGGGTCTACGTCTAACACCGTAAAGGATGCTGCGGCGCCGACGGCGAGCGTTCCTCCGCTGCGACCGATGGCCCGTTGCGGGCCGGTGGTGAATCCAGCCAACGCTTCGGCGGCAGTAATCGCTTGCTCGGGCAGAATGGGTGCGGCGCTCGAGTCATGAACCGGACGACGTAGCTGCGCATCGGCCATAATCGGCAACACCGGATAGGGGGCGACCGGGAAATCGGACCCCAGGGCCAAAATTGCCCCAGCGTCCAGCACATCACGCGTACACCACGCACGAGCCGCCCGGTCCCGGCCCAGACGCGTGGACCAGTCATCGCTGCCGTCGGCCTTGGTGTAATGCGTGCAATGCGTTGGTTGCATGCTGGCGGCGATGCCGGCTGCCGCCAGTTGGTCGATGACCGGACGAGGCACCGATTCGATATGTTCGATGCGGTGCTGCACGCCATTGCTCGGCAGGGCAGCCAACGTTTGAACTACCTCGCGAATCCCGCGTTCACCGATGGCATGGGTGGCGGTGGGCACCGAGGCGGCGTGCAACTGGGCGACGCGCCGTGCGTAGGCACCGATTTCGCCCCACGCCGAGGCGGTCGACTCCCCCTTGGTATCCGGGGTCTCAAGCCACGCGGTTCCGCCCTCCACGGTTCCGTCGATGAAGAACTTCACCCCTTCCACGCGCCATCGGGCCCCGCCATCACCCTGGATCGTGATTAGCTCGGCGCACTGTTCATCGCTGAGCGCCGGGGTGCACCAGGGCGAAATGCGCAACTTCACCGGTAGCGGCCCCTGCGCCTCGGCGGCGGTGAGCAGCTCGTGGGTCCGCGGATGGTTCATGTCCATCACATGCACCTCAGCAATGCCCTGCGCCGCCATCGCCGCAAGCAATTCGTGCAAGGCAGCGACCTCCTCGTCCAGGCCTTGCTCGGGCAGGTGAGCCTGCGCCTGACTCATGGCTTCGAACTCAATCAGGTGCCCGGTCGGACGCCCCTGTGCATCGACCACAACACTCGAACCGCTGGGCCAAGTTCTGGCGGAGTCGATGCCTGCCACCGCCAGGGCAGCCGGCGAGACGATTGCCGAATGCGCGTCGAACAGCGTGACATATGCCTTCCGTTCCTCGCCCAAAGCGTCTACCAGCACCTGATTACTGATTCCTCCGGTCACGAAGAGGTTCGGATCCAGCCCCCACCCCAGAACCCAGTCATCCGGTCCCTGCTGCTCTGCCTCCGCACGCAACGCCACGACGACCTCATCCAGCGAACAGCACCCGGACAAGTCGGCTCCGCGAGCCATGCTCAAGCTCATGATCGGGTGGGCGTGCGCGTCGGTAAAGGCAGGAACCAGCGTGCCGGGCAATTCAATGAGCTGCGTGTGTTCGCCGGCCAAGGGCACGACATCGGAGGCATTTCCGAGCGCGCTGATAATGCCGTCGGTTACGGCAATGGCGTTCAGCTCTTGCGTCTTCTGCTCCGTCAGTGGGTGTATGCGACGGGAGACAACGATCAGATCCGGTGCGGCCTGGGGTGTGGCGGTCATAGATTCACGATTCCGTTCGGTGAGGTAGGCGATGGGTAGGGTCAGGTCAGTTGTGTTGCGGGCCGGTGGCCGTGGAGACCGGTTCTCCGCTGGCCTCGGTCTCGACCTCGGTAAAGTCCATGGTCGGGACCGGGCGGCGGAAGAATCCGGTTTTGGCGGCGAGAATGCCCACGCCCAATAGCGCCCAGATGCCACCAACGACCCAAGTGACCGGATCCAGCGAGGTCCACAACCAGATGCTCAGGGCGAAGCCGATGCCGGGCAACAGGCCGTAGCGAATCAGCGAGAGCACACCTCGTGCGGGCTCTCCGTCGCGCGGGAACAGGTAACTGCGGATGACCGAAAGGTTCACCATGCTGAAGGCGGCCAGGGCTCCAAAGCTGATCATGAAGGCGACCTGGTCCAGCGAGAGAAACAGGCAAGACAGTGCAATGAGCGAGACGATCGTGGTGGAGAAGACCGGGGTCTTGTAGCGTGCCGAGAGGGTGCCGAATCGGCGCGGAAGAATCCCGTCACGGCCCATGGAGTAAAGGATGCGAGAGACGGAGACCTGACCGGCCAGTCCCGAACCGAGGCAACCGGCGATGGTGGCGATCACCATGGCGATGCCAAAGACCGGGCCGCCGACGAAGTTGGCCAGCACCACACCGGCGGAGTCCAGCAGGTCCTGTGGCACGGTCGCCCAGTTCTCCGGACGGTAGGCCAGGGCACCAATCCACGAGACCACGATGAAGATACCGCCGCCGATCAGCGTGGTGAGAATAATTGCCCGGGGAATATCGCGGTTTGGACGGCGCGCCTCCTCGGAGAGCGTGGAGACCGCATCGAAACCAAGGAAGGACAGCGCAAGGATGCCCGCGCCGGTGAGAATCGGGCTAAAGCCCGCGGCGCCGGGGAGGAAGGGCTCGAGCAGTCCCGGTGCGTTGGGATCGTTGACGGCCAGTTTCAGCGCGAGTATTCCGAAGGCCACGACGACGGCGGTGGAGATGGCCACCGTCGCAATATTGAACCGGCTGGCCAGTTTAATGCCCAAGACGTTGAACAGGTAGACGAGCAACACCGCCCCGAAGGCGGGGATCTGCATGGGGATACTGGGAAATTGGCTGCTGACGTAGAGTCCCAGGATCAGGAAGTTCAACATCGGAATGAACAGGTAGTCCAGTAGCAGCACCCAACCGGTAATGAATCCGGCCGCTCCCCCGTAGGACTGCTGCACATAGGTGTAGGCGGAACCGGCGACAGGGAATTTGCGCACCATCGCCGCGTAGCTCAAAGCGGTGAACAGCATGGTGATCAGGGCAACCACGTAGGCCAGTGGCAAGCGCCCCTCGGTGATCTGGTTGACGATGCCATAGGTGGTAAAGACCGTGCCAACGGCCATATACGAGAGCCCGAAGAGGGTCAGCCCGATCAGCCCTAGGGCCCGGCGTAGCTGTGGGGTCGTTTGCTGTTCCATGAACTCTCCTTTGAGACGGTCAGCGCGGTGATGATTGGGGCGCGAGCGGCGCCAGTGAGGTTAACACTAAATCGATTAAGTGAGCTGCGCAATAGCCGTCCCGCAGGCTGAACATCTGTTACGTTCAATGCATGGCCCCGAAGTTTCGCCCCGTCACCCTCAAGCAGGTCGCCGAAACCGCCCAGGTTTCGCGCGCCGCCGCTTCCTTCGCACTTTCCGGGCGTCCCGGGGTTTCGGAAGATACCCGCAACCGAGTGCTCAAAATTGCCACCGAACTTGGCTATAGTCCAAACCAAACCGCACAGAATCTGCGCTCGTCACGCACCGGGATCGTCGCGGTCTACCTGCCCGAAAATGTGTCCGCCCTGGGGTATTACATGGAGGCGACCTTCGGCATCATCGACGCCGCGGAACTCTCCGGACGCACCGTCACCTTGGTGCCACACACGAACGGGGCACCCCACGCCACCCGGCTGAACGCCGACGGGCTGATCATCATCGACCCCACTCTCGAAGACCCCCATGTCGATAAGCTGCTTGATCTGGGCCTACCGGTGGTTACCGGTGAAGAGATGCCCGATCCAAACCATCGGGTGTCCGGTGCCGTCATTGCCGATCACGCCAGCTCCACCCGCGCCATCCTGGACCGCTTCGCCGCGGCCGGATCCCGGGCACCGGCCATTATCACCACCAAGGAACGCATGTCGTGGTCGATGAGCATCGAGCAGTGCTACCGGGATTGGTGTGCCGAACGCGGGCTGGATGCCCGCATCGAGGTCTCCGCCATGGACCTGATCGTCGAGGACACCCGACGGGCCACGCGAAAGTTGCTCGATGACGGAACCACCGACGCCATCTTGGCCCTCACGGACGGTTCGGTGCTTACGGTCGCCGGATACGCCGCCGAATCTGGCCGACGCATCGGCAAGGACCTGTTCATCGCCGCCGCCGTGGACTCCCCGGTGCTCGGTTACATGAACCCCAGCGTAACCGCCGTTGATCTCAACCCCCGCGATTTCGGGCAGCGGTGCATGAACATGCTCGAACGCGTTCTGGACTCGGAGCAGGCCGAAGACCAAGGCCCGCTCACCGAACTCGTGCCCACGAGGGTCGTCTTCCGAGACTCGACCGGCGGCTAGAGCGTGGGTAGCCATTGCGCTACCGCGCACCCGGTCCTAGGCTGGGCGTGCACGGCCTAGGACAGCGAGATGACACCGGAGGCGTTCCATGGGCAGCTTGAGCTATACCGCGACCATTTCGCTCGATGGCTTTGCGGCCGGCCCGGATGGAGACTTCCAGTTCGGGGCTCCCGATGCAGAGGTTTTCGCTTTCCACGTTCAACGCATGGAGCATATTTCCACCGAAATCTTAGGGCGCAAAACCTACCAGCTCATGACCTACTGGGAACAAGCACCCGAAGGTGAACAGTGGAGGGCCGACGAGGCTGAATTCTCACGCCGGTGGCGCAATTTGCAGCGTATGGTGATCTCTTCCACGCTCACTGACCACGACCTGAGTCATCCGGGTACGGAGCTTCGTCCGCACCTACCGCTGGAGTCATTGCGAGAGATTGTCCAGCAGGCTCCGGGCGAGGTCGAAATCTTTGGGCCCACCACCGCGGCACCGGCGATCAAGGCCGGAATGGTCGACAACTATCGCTTCTTGATCGTCCCGAAAACCCTCGGGGGCGGCCTCGCCGCGCTACCTGCCCAAGTGTCGCTAGATCTGCGCCTGGCCGAACATCGAATCTTCGGCAACGGTACCGTTTATCTGCACTACGTGAACCGCTAACCACCGCCTCAGCCGGCCCGGGCACTTGTCCACGAACGATTCATGGCGTACATTCGTGCTCATGAAGACTTGCAGCTAGCCCCTCATTCCGCGCCCGAGGCGTCCGGTTGGCTCTGCATCTAGGTTTTCCTCTCCCCCTTTGCTTTTGATCTAGCGGGGACCCCTCCCTGTTCAGGCCCCAGACCGCGGTTGTCCGTGTAGCCCGGCGGAATGTCACCTTCATTCCGAAAGGCGGTGGCCCATGCCCGCTTCCCAGACCTCTACGTCTCCTTCCCTAACCGCCTCACAGCGTGCCGGCACACGCACCGATACCGGTGGTGGACAACAGCAACTCACCGTGGATTCGCTGAGCTTTAGCTACCCGGATCGGCGGGTACTGAGCAAAATTAGTTTCGCCGCCTCTGCTGGCCAACGCATTGGCCTCGTGGGTGAAAACGGCACCGGTAAATCCACACTGCTGGCGCTGCTCGCCGGCAAGCTCACGCCCGAAAGCGGATCGATACTGCGCCCGCAACACGTGGGACTACTCGAGCAGGAGTTGCCCTACCCGCCCGATACCCCACTGGTGCAGATCCTTGACGACGCGCAGCACCATGCGCTGACGTCGCTGGCGACCATGGAATCACTGGGCGATCAGCTGGCGGCACATCCGCACGATCCGCAGATCGCCGACGCCTTCGCGGCCGCGCTCGACGAGGCCGAACGTAGCCAAGCCTTCGCCGCCGAGGCCCGGCGTGCCGAAATGCTTCGCGGCCTCGGACTCGGCGGCATAGACGAACGTCGACGACTGGGCGAGCTCTCCGGTGGTCAAATCGTGCGGTTGTCGCTGGCCTGCCTGCTGTTGCGGGCGCCCTATCTGCTGTTGCTTGATGAGCCATCCAACCACCTCGACGACGCCTCCAGCGCCTATTTGGAACAGGTGCTTAGCCGCTGGCCGGGGATCGTGATTCTTGCCAGCCACGACCGCGCGCTACTGGATGCGGTCAGCACCGGGATTCTGGATCTCGACCCGTTGCCGGTGCCGGCCAGTGAACTCGCCGACGCTGCCGCAGCGGACGGCGAAAGCTCTGCCGCCGACGCGATTGCCGCGGATTCGGAGGAAACCAGCGACACCGGCGCCGGGTACGGCGCGCGGTTCTGGGGACTGGGCTATTCGCAGGCCCGTCAGGAACGTCGCGAGGAATTGCGGCGCTGGCGGGAGCGCTACGCCCGGGAACTCGAGCAACGCAACGCCCTGCACCATGAAGTCGCGGTGGGCTCGCGTGAGGTAAACCGTAAGCAAGAGTCCAAATCCGAGTCGAAGATTAGCCAGAAGTTCTATGCCGACAAGGACGCCCGGGTCACGGCCCGGCGGGCCCGCAATGCGCGGATGCGGCTCGAAGCGCTCGAGCGCGACCGGGTACGCCGCCCACCACAACCTCTGGAATTCGCCGGTTTCGGTGAACAATTCCACGATTCAGCCCCGGAGCTTAGGGTGAACTCGCTGCGCATACCCGGGCGCTTGGCTGAGGTGTCCTTCACCCTCGAGCCCGGTGCCAGGCTGTTGCTCAGCGGTCCGAATGGTGCAGGTAAATCCACGTTGCTCTCGGTGCTTGCCGGCGTGCTCGACGCTCCGGAAGACACGCTACAGATCGGCACCGACGAGAGCCGTCACCGGGTCGGCTATCTGCCCCAGGAGGTGAGCTTTGAGCACCCGAGGCAGTCTGCGGCCGAGTATTACCGCTCTGTGGTGGGGTTCGATCGCGCCGAGGCCACGCCCTTGGCACTAAGTGGTTTGTTGGCCGAACGCGACCTGCACCGTCCGGTGGGCGAGCTGAGCGTGGGTCAACGCCGCCGATTGGCGCTGGCAACCCTCGTGGCCGATCCCCCGGAGCTGTTGTTGCTCGATGAGCCCACCAACCATCTTTCGTTAGCGCTGGTGGAGGAGCTTGAAACGGCGTTGAACCAGTATGCCGGAACCTTGCTCATCGCCACGCATGACCGTTGGCTGCGCTCCCGTTGGAAGGGCCAGGTGCTGAACCTAGTGCCCGAGGCCTAGGGGTGTCCGGTACGTCAGTTGATGGTTCGGTGAACCCGCTTTAAGTCACCGGGTTCTTCCGTTAACCCGATGCCTTACTTGGACTCGGAGCGCTCACAGACGAGGCGCGGAAGCGGATCGAACTACTGCTACCGGCCAACCGTCGGTGTTAGTGTAGCCAGTACACCGAGTACATCGTCAAAAACCGGGTGAAATGGTGCGCGCAAGGCGCGCGCATGCGGGGCGGTTTGGTCCCGCGCCGCTTGCGTTGGAGTGCTTTGCCCGCTCTGCGCATCGCGGTCTGGGGACTACCGCATTCGCGAAGAGTGCACCATTCGAACCTCACACACGTGCTAGGAGTGAACCACATGACGTCGAACCAATGGTGGGCGCTTGCCATCACGGCAGCAATTCCGCTCGTTTCCTGGGCGCTATGGCAGCAGGTCCCATTCGCGCTCAGCGTCGTCTTCGTCGCTGGGGCGCTGTGCCTCGCAGCCCTCGCCTGGTTCCTGCCGAAGGCGCCGACGATGCCCACGTTGGCTTTGGCCGGGGCACTCTGTTTGACGGCGATTGTCATGGGCGTGATTGCAGTCAAGTCGACGGGTGAGACCATGAACGGCTGGGCATTCTTCAGCCTGGCCGTGGGCGCCGGCATCTGTCTCGAACGCCGCAGATCGAATGGTGGCCGCGGGGTTGTTGCACGGACCAGTGACATCTGAGCTGGTTCGCTCTCCGGAACGCCGGCTGGCTCTCTGTCCTCAGGAGCTCGTTCACCGCGCAGCTTGCCCGCGAAGTATTGCACGCTCCGAGGCCCGGCCCACTACACCGTGCGCCGGGCCTCGGCCGGTGCCGAGCGGCTCGGCAAGGCGGCGATAGCCGCGGCGAGCATGGTCAGCACGGTTCCGGCCACGGTAGCCAGTGACAGGACGGTACCGGCCGTTGGCACCAGCAGATCCAATAACAACGAACCAAGTAGCTGCCCACAGATCATGCTCAACCCGGTAACCAGCACCCCGAGTCGGCGCACCAGGAAGGCGGCTACCCCCACGAAAATACAACCCAGAAGGCCCCCTGAGTAGTACCACCAGATACTTGGAAAACTTTGCGGCATGCCATTGGCCGACCAGCGCAGGGCAAGGACCAATCCCAAGATCAGGGTGCCGACCAGGAAGTTCATAAAGGTCGCGGCCAGGGCAGAGCCATAGGCGTTGGCCTGCACACCTACCGCGGCAGACTGGAACCCGAGAAGCACACCGACGGTGAGCGTGCAGACCACCGGCAACACAATCAGTCCCAGGTGATTCGCAAGCTCCAAGCGTGGGCTCACGGCCCAGAGCACCCCGCCAACGGTCAAGAGTGCGCCAATCAGTCGCGTGGCACTAATGCGGCGGGGCCCACCGGGACCGAACCCGATCCGATCGATAACCAGCGATCCGATACTTTGACCGGTCACCAAGGCAACGGTAAACAGGGCGACGCCAAGCGCGGGAACGACGACCGATTGGCTGGCCACGGTAAAGGTTCCCACCACACCGGCCAGCAGGAACCACCAGGAAATTCACGACGTTTCAACACTCGCGGGATTCCCACCACCGCCCGGCGGGCTTTCGGTAACACGACGGCCAGCAAACTGAGCGCCACCAATCCCATACAGAAACTAATGGTGGAGGCGGTCACCGGGTCGCCCAACGTGGTGCTCAGCGCTCCGTTGATCCGGCTTTGGATCGGTAACAGGGAACCGCCAAGCAGGGCCACAATCAGTAGCAAGAAGCCGAGGTTTTTCGGCGGGCGGGTGGGTGAGGCCATTATCGGCTGGCTCCAGTGGGTTAAAAGCGGTGGGTCGGCAAGGGCCCGGGCGGAACCATGAGGTTCCACCCGGGCCCAAGCTTCGGTGGCGGGATTAGCCGTCCGAAGCGAGAATATGCGTGGTCGAAATGACCGTGGCCTGCTCAACGCTGGCCAAGGCATCAACCAGCGAGGACAGCACGAACATCGACGAGTCGACTTCGAGCTTGATCGGGTACTGGTGAATCAGCATCGATACAAGGTCACGCAGTGGTTCGGCCACCTCGTCATCACTGAATTCCGGGTTGAAGCCAACCAGCACATCGCTGGGTGCCTGTTCGCGGGCCGGAATGTAGCTTATGGCGAAGGCCAGAATCTTACCGCCGTGGATCTTGGGACGGTCGCGTAGCACCAGGGCGCCCTGCGCTCCGGTATTCACGTCCAACAGCATGCGCTGCGCCGAACCAACGGTCATCTGCGCCGGATCCCACTGATGGGTGGCGTTGTAGAAGTCCATGACCACCTGGGTCAGTTCCACGCTACCGGTGGCGATATCTTCGATGACCGCCTCGGTGTCGTCGAAACGCGGTTCGGCCAGGGCACCCGGTTCCAAGATCACATCGCGTGAGATCTGAATTTCCTTGAGCCCCAACGCGGCACAGAACCCGGCGGCCGCGGCCGCGTCATCTCCTGCGGTCACGGTGTACCGCGCCTTGAGCTCACTGGTCTCGGTGGACGGGATGAGCTCGCGGAGCTTGGCCACAAGGGTTCGGCCCACACCCTGCCGGCGGTGCGCCGGGGCCACCTCAACATAGAGCCACAGGCGTTGCGGGTGCAGCGACGAGGCAAAGACCACGCCCGCGGCGATGGCCACCGAGTCTTCGGTGGCTACCAGGGTGCGGGAAAACGGTGCATCGCTGTCGGCACGCAGCATCGTGCGGTCTTGATGCGCCTGCGGCGAGCGCGGGTCTCCGAGGACCTGAAGTAGTTCCAGGTCATCGCCGGAGCGCCAGGGTCGGAAGGTCAGCTCGCCCAAACCCTAGGCTCCGTTCAGACGCTCGGAGAGGTACGCCGACACCTGGTCCAGCGCGACGCGTTCCTGCGCCATGGTGTCACGCTCGCGGATGGTCACCGCCTGGTCCTCAAGGGTGTCGAAGTCCACCGTGATGCAGAACGGGGTACCGATCTCATCCTGGCGACGGTAACGGCGCCCGATGGCTCCGGCGTCGTCAAAGTCGATATTCCAGCGCTTGCGTAGTTCGGCGGCCAGGTCCTTCGCCTTCGGCGACAGGTTCTCGTTGCGGCTCAGCGGCAACACGGCGGCCTTGACCGGCGCCAGGCGCGGATCGAGCTTCAGCACGGTGCGCTTATCCACCCCGCCCTTGGTGTTCGGTGCCTCGTCTTCGGTGTAGGCATCCACCAAGAAGGCCATCATCGAACGGGTCAGGCCGAAGGACGGCTCGATCACGTAGGGGATAAAGCGTTCGCCGGTGGCCTGGTTGAAGAAGGACAGCTCGGTGCCCGAGGCCTTGGAGTGGCTCGAGAGGTCGTAGTCGGTGCGGTTGGCCACACCCATCAGCTCGCCCCACTCGGAGCCCTGGAAGCCGAAACGGTACTCGAAGTCGATGGTTCCGGCCGAGTAGTGCGCACGCTCGTCCTCGGGGACGTCGAACTGGCGCAGATTCTCCGGGTTCATGCCCAGGTCGATGAACCAGTCCCAGCAGTACTTGACCCACTCGTCGAAGTGCTGTGCTGCCTCGTCTGGTGCGGTGAAGAACTCGATTTCCATCTGCTCGAATTCACGGGTGCGGAAGATGAAGTTTCCCGGAGTGATTTCGTTACGGAAGGCCTTACCGATCTGGCCAATGCCGAACGGTGGCTTCTTGCGGCTAGCGGTGAGCACGTTGTTGAAGTTCACGAAGATGCCCTGAGCGGTCTCCGGTCGCATGTAGTGCAGGCCGGTTTCGCTATCCACGGGCCCCAGGTAGGTCTTCACCAGACCGGAGAAGAGCTGCGGCTCGGTGAACTGTCCCTTGGTGCCGCAATCCGGGCAGGCGATATCGGCCATGCCGTTCTCCGGGGCGCGACCCTTCTTTGCCTCGTAGGCCTCGATCAGGTGGTCCTGACGGTGACGCTTGTGGCACTGGGTGCACTCCACCAACGGGTCGGTGAAGGTTGCGACGTGGCCGGAGGCTTCCCACACAGCCTTGGGCAGGATGATCGAGGAATCCAGACCCACCATGTCTTCGCGGCTGCGCACGAAGTGCTGCCACCATTCGCGCTTGATGTTTTCTTTCAGCTCGGTTCCCAGCGGTCCGTAATCCCATGCGGAGCGGGAACCGCCGTAGATCTCACCGGCCTGGAACACGAAACCCCGGCGTTTTGCCAGAGAGATTACCTGATCAAGCTTGGACTGTGGCGCCATATCAACTCCAAAGGACATTACGAGGCCGCTGGTTGCGGTCCGTAGGAAACACATACCCGTTAAGCCTAGCGCCCCGGGCAGGGATGGACGAAGTGTGTGCCATGTGGCATCTTTTACATCCCTGCCCGCACCGGCTCACCGCTGGATGCGGAACAATGGGGGTATGAGCACCGAAATCTTTGACCTGGAAATCCGTGACGAGTCCATTCGCCTCGGGCAGCTACTAAAACTCGCCTCCCTCGCCGAGGATGGCATTCACGCCAAGGAACTGATCCAGGCCGGAGAGGTGACCGTCAACGGTCAGGTCGACACGCGCCGTGGCGCACAGATTCAGCCCGGCGACGTGGTCTGCGTTAACGGCGAATGCGTACGGGTCCGCAGCAACTAAGCTTGCTCGGCCTGAGCCAGGACGTGGTCGGCGAGGAAGCGGGCCACGTCGCTAATCTCTTCGGCACACACGGAGTGCGCGATCCCCTGATACTGCTCGCTGGTCAGCACGGTATGTTCCGGCACCCACTGCAAGGTATAGGCGATCTTATCCGCGGTAATTACCGGGTCGGCGGTGTCACGCCCCCAGAACATCGGTAGCGGGCGGGCCCGCAGCGCCTCATCGTCAAAGAAACCATCCTCGGGCATCTGTACCGCGAAACCGGACAGTCCGACCACCGCATCAATGGCCTCGGGGCGGTGGCGCGCCAGCGACGTGGCCATGGCCATGCCCTGCGAGAATCCCAACAGGGTCACCGATGAATGTTCGGCGCACAGTGGCTCGAGCAGTTCCCAGAGGCCGCGCACCGCATACTGCACTGCGTCGACCGAGTAGTCGATCTCGCTGGTCAGCGGGAACCAGCTAAAACCGGGGCCGGCGGACAAGGGCGCGCGGACCGAGAGGTAGGTGAAGTCCTCGGGCAAGTAGCGGGCCAAGGACATGAGGTCTTCTTCATTTGAACCGTATCCGTGCAGGAGCACGAGCAACGGGGTACCAAGTCGTTCATCGTCGGTTCGCGAAATCAGGGCGACCGGAGCGGTGTTTTCAATTCCCATAATGCCCCAAGCCTACCTATGTACCTTTTATGACTGATGAGTAACATAACTACTGTGACCCAAAATATTGACCACGAAGCACCGCAGCATCCCTGGCACCGCTACGTCGCATTGGGAGACTCTTTCACCGAGGGCATCGGCGATCCCGATCCGCATAACCCCGGACGGCACCGTGGCTGGGCCGATCGGGTAGCGGAGGAGCTAGCCCGGCAAAATCCGGGCTTCTCCTATGCCAACCTCGCCATCCGTGGACGCCTCATCCGGCAGATCATCGATGAGCAAACCGAGCCGGCCAAGGCCCTGCGCCCCGATCTGATCAGCGTCTGTGCAGGCGGCAACGATGTGCTGCGCCCCGGCGGGGACCCGGATAGCATCGCCGAACTTCTCGATGGTTTCATCGCGGATTTGGCCAGTACCGGCGCCAGCATCCTGCTGTTCACCGGTCCGGATATCCGAGATACCCCAGTATTGGGCGGAATTCGCGGCAAGGTTGCCATCTATAACGAGAACGTGCGCACGGTCGCCGCACGCCACGACGCGATTGTGGCGGACTTGTGGGCCATGCGGCAGCTGCATCAGCCGGTCATGTGGTCAGAAGACCGGTTACATTTCTCGCCGCTAGGACACCAGCAGATCGCAGCCATGGCCTTAGATTCGCTGAACGTCTCGCATGAACTCGACCTGGACATCGCCGTCGACCCGGATCTGCGTTCTTGGCGCGAGGCTCGCATCGATGACCTGCAATGGGCCCGTGAGCATCTCGCCCCGTGGGTGCTACGCCGTCTGCGGCACCAGTCCTCCGGCGACGGAATCACCCCCAAGCGTCCCGAAGCGGTACCGTTTTCAACGCAACGGGCAAACGATTCGCTCGGCGCCGGTGCCGAAAGCGACCAGCTCTAGCGCAAAGGACCGGCCATGGCTTACACCCACCCACAATTGGCAACGCTCTACGATGAGGATAATCCCGACGGGCCGGATCATGATTTTTATCGAGCCTTAGCCGAAGAGATTCAGGCCGAGGTAATTGTGGATGTGGGCTGTGGCACCGGCCTGCTGACGGTGAGCTTGGCCGCCGAAGGACGAACGGTTGTAGGACTAGATCCGGCCGCGGTGATGCTCGAACAGGCACGGCAACGCCCCGGCGCTGAGCGCGTGCAGTGGATTGAGGGAGATAGCACTTCACTACCTGCGTTGCGGGCAGACTATGCGGTGCTCAGCGGCAATGTGGCGCAGCATATCCCCGATCCGCAGTGGCAACGCACGCTGAACGACCTGCACGAACGGCTCAGGCCGGGCGGGATGATCGCCTTCGAATCACGTAATCCGCAGGCGCGCGCTTGGGAATCCTGGGTCGGCGAAGGTAGTACGACCAGGCACACCGCGGCCCTCGGCCCGCTTCGTGAATCCACGCAGCTGCGTGGCATAACCGGTGAGGTGGTTTCGCTGCGTTTCGAAACCCAGCGACTAACTACGGGGCAGCAAATCGTTGAGGACCTGGACCTAGTCTTCCGCACGCGGCAGCGCATCACGGAACAGCTAGTACACGCTGGATTTACCCTCAGGGCCGTGTATAGCGACTGGCAGCACTCCGCTTTTACCGGTACCGAGCCGCTGATGATCTTCGTGGCTACTGCCGGGACGCGGCGGAGCTGATCAGATGCGCCGGTCGTCGATCTCCGTCCGCATGGCGGCGCTGATCAGCGCCCTCTTTGCCATGCTGAGCTTCTGGTCTCTGGGCACAGGGAACGACCGGGCAGCTATAGGCTGTGGCGCTATGGCCGTGCTCTGGGTGGGCGTGTGCCTCTGGCGCTCCCGCCAACGAACTACGGCCCGCAACCGCGAAGCTCCATCGCATACTGAGGAGTCGGATTACGGGCCGTAGCGCATTTCCATATTTAGGGCTCTTGCTCGAAAACCAGATGGCTGAGCACCCCGTGCAGCTGTTTGGCGTCCGTCAGGAAACCATCGTGGCCAATGGGTGAGTCGATGTAGTACACCGGCTTCGGCACAGGCAGTGCCGCGGCCAGCCGTTCGGACTGTTCCGGGAAGTACAGTCGATCGCTACGCACTGCCGCAATTACCACGTTGACCTCCGCGAGCCGGGCCAATGCCGCCTCGAAGGAATCGAAACCACGCGCGATATCGTGGCTCATCAGCGCCTCGGTGAGCACCACATAGCTGTTCGCATCGAAACGGTTGACCAGCTTGCCGGCCTGGTGGTCGAGGTAGCTCTCCACCTGGTAGCGACCGCGTGGCCAGGTTGCAGATCCCAGTGGTTGTTCTTGGCCCTGCGCCGTCCGCCCGAAGCGGTGTTCCAGTTCCGCCTCGGAACGGTACGTAATGTGGGCCAATTTGCGGGCGATACCCAAACCCGCATCGGGGCCTACGGCATTTGCGTAGTAGTCCCCTTGAGCGAAGTATGGGTCCTGCCGAATCGATTCGATTTGCACCTGAGCGAAGGCGATCTGTTCGGCAGTGGACTGACCGGTGGCAGCCATAACCACCAGATTCCTCACCCGATCCGGATACTGCACGGCCCATTCCAGAGCGCGCGCTCCACCCATGGAACCACCCATCACCGCATGAAACACGTCGATCCCTAGGACATCGGCGAGTTTCGCCTCGACGTGCACCGCATCGCGAATTGTGGTGAACGGGAAGCGCGACCCATAGGGACGGCCATGCGCGTCGTGGCTCGATGGTCCGGTGGAACCGTTGCACCCACCGAGCATATTGACGCTGAGCACGAAATATTTATCCGTGTCCACGGTGAGCCCCGGACCTACGAAGTCAGCCCACCAGCCGGGCTGTGCGGCATGCCCGGTTGCCACATGTGCATCTCCGGTCAGCGCATGCAGCACCAGCACCGCGTTGCTGCCCTCGGCATTGAGCGTGCCAAAGGTTTCGTAGGCCAGCTCCACCTCGGGCAGGTACCCTCCGGTTTCAAAATGGTGCTCACCCACGGACAGGCGGCGCACAATGCCGTCCTGTCCGTCGATGGTCGGGTGATCCGAATACGTCGGCTCGGTAGTCACGGGTATGCTCATATGCCTTAGCGTGTCTCTTGCAATTCCTTCGAGCCGAGCTCACCTACGGCGGCGAAGCCGAGCTCGAGATCGGCCAGAATATCCTGGATATTTTCGATGCCAACGCTCAACCGCACGAGGCCCGGACGCACACCGGCGGCCAGACGTTCCTCGGCGGAGAGCTGCGCGTGCGTGGTGGAGTCGGGGTGCACCACCAGCGAGCGCACGTCGCCGATGTTGGCAAGGTTGGAGTGAAGCTTGAGTCCATCGACAAAGGCTTGCCCGGCGGCGGTGCCACCGGCCACTTCGAAGGCCACGATGGCCCCAACACCCTGCGGAGCGTACTTCTGCCCACGCTCGTACCATGGCGACGAAGGAAGCCCCGCGTAGCTGACGGATTCGACCAGTTCGTGCTGTTCAAGGAATTCCGCCACGGCCTTGGCATTGGCCACGTGGCGCTCCACGCGCAACGACAACGTCTCAAGTCCCTGTGCGATCAGGAACGCGTTGAAAGGTGCCACCGCGGATCCGAGGTCACGCAGGAGCTGGACCCGGGCCTTGAGGATGTAGGCCAAGTTGGCCCCGAAAATGCCGTTGACGCCAAGGTCACGGGCGAAGACCAGGCCGTTGTAGGACTCGTCCGGGGTGTTGAAGCCCGGGAATCGTTCCGGGTCCTTAGCGAAGTCGAAATTCCCCGAGTCAACGATTACGCCAGCGATGGCGGTGCCATGTCCGCCGAGGTACTTGGTGGCCGAATGAATGACAATATCGGCGCCCCACTCGATCGGACGGACCAGGTACGGCGTCGCTAGGGTGTTGTCCACGAGCAACGGCACGCCGGCTTCGTGGGCCACGGCGGCCACACCTTCGATGTCCAGCACGTCCTGGCGCGGGTTGGAGACTACCTCACCGAAGAAGGCCTTGGTGTTTGGACGCACGGCCTCGCGCCATGCCTCGAGATTGTCCGGGTCGGCCACGAAGGTAACCTCAATGCCCAGACGCTTCAGGGTGTGCTTGAGCAGGTTCTGCGTACCACCGTAAAGGCTGGGGCTGGCCACGATGTGATCGCCGGCTTCGGCGAGATTCAGAATGGCGAAACTGGTTGCTGCCTGCCCGGAGGACAGTAGCAGTGCGCCCACGCCGCCTTCGAGATCTGCGATGCGGTTTTCGACGGCTTCCTGCGTGGGATTGCCGATACGGGTATAGATCGGCTCAAGTTCTTGAAGTGCAAATCGCGCCGCGGCGCTCTCGGCACTCGGGAAGACGAACGACGTGGTCTGGTAGATCGGTAGCGCACGTGCACCGGTCACCGGGTCAGGTGTCTGTCCTGCGTGGATCTGACGAGTTTCAAAGGACCAATTCTGGCTCATGGTTTTCCTCCAATTAGTTCATAACTAGTTAGGGGTACACCACTGAAAACACACCTGCATGGAAGACCACACGGTGGCGCCTTCCAGGGAGTAACCCGCGCTTGTCCTGAGCACGCATCTGCGTGCAGGGCCAGGTCTTCACCCGGGGCACCCCACCGCGGTTGGAGGGTTGCCGTCCAGCGAGCCGGGGCTTGTCGCTGGAACTCATGACCTAGCTATAAGTCTGCCGACTGTCGAAGAATTTTGCAATCTGTGACATATTGACGTGACGCAGTGGGTCACAATCACGTAATCAGGGAATCAGATCAAAGAATATTCGACCAGCACCCTGAAGCGGGAAACCCTGGACAGAAAACCGCGCGACTTCAGAACGCAGCGCGCTTACCTAGACACCACCGTCGCCCCACTTCTGGCAGCACTGCATAGTGATCGACCAAACCAGCTCGAGGGCAACACTTTGGATGCGACCTGCGGTTTACTCCAGCAAATAGGCTCAATGACGGGCCCAAACTCAACTAAGGTAACCCTAAGTCGAGACTTGAATCACATGGTGCAATGATGTAGCCATGATGAGGCTAGATCACGTTTCGTACGCTTGTGGCCCAGATGGGCTGATGCCTACTGCCGAGCGGGTATCCAAGACCTTGGGATTGGATTTCGTCAAAGGTGGCGTGCATCCACGATTCGGAACTCGCAACGTAATTTTTCCGCTAACGAACAATCAGTACCTCGAAGTTGTCGAGGTACTGAATCACCCGGCCAGCGACAAGGCCCCCTTCGGCCAAGCGGTGCGGGCCCGCTCCGAGGCCGGCGGCGGCTGGATGGGCTGGGTTGTCTCACTCGATGACCTCTCGGACGCCGAGCAACGGCTGGGTCGTGAATCCGTGCCGGGTAACCGCAAGTTCCCAGATGGCCGTGAGCTGACTTGGCGCCAGATCGGCATCAAGGGACTCATCGCCGATCCGCAGGTCCCCTACCTAATTCGCTGGGACGAGGGCACCGAGGAATTGCACCCCTCACGCGCGCTAGAACCGCGCGGTTCGATTTCGCAGATCTCGATCGCCGGATCACGTGATCGGGTACTCGAATGGCTTGGACAACCGCGTGAGGTAGTCCTAGGCGACGTCATCATGAATTACCAGGCGCCGAACGGGACTCCTGGCATCATGTCGGTAACCTTCGAAACTCCGAATGGCACCGTGGTTCTTTAGAACTTTGCAGTGTGAGGTCGGCATACGCCCTTGGGGCGTGCCGACCTCCACGTTTTAAGGCGATGCATCCAGCGTCTGTGGAAGAACCATTCCCAGCACCTCGACGCGTTGTCTTTCAAAACCCAAGGCGCGATAGAAGTCACGGGCCTGCTCATTGCCATCGCGCACCATCAATTGGACCTTGGGTACTCCTCGCTGTTCAAGCCAACTCGTCCCCGCCTGCACCATTGCACGCCCGAAGCCTCGACGCCGCGCCTCCTGAGCTACCGCAAGATAATAAAGCCACCCACGGTGCCCGTCGTGGCCTACCATCACCGAAGCGACCAGCTGCCCGTCGACCATCCCGAGGAGCAGATCCGACGAGGGCCCCGTGATAGCGCGGCGGATATCTGCCCGAGCATCATTCCAGGGTCGCAGTAGCTCGGCCTCCTCCCACAAAGAAATCAGGGCGGTACCGTGCTCTTCGGTGGCGGCAACAATTCTGATGTCCATGATCCGTCTCCTAGTTTCCGATGCCGATGGCCGGGCCAATGAGCATAAACCCGACAAAGCCCACCGCGTCTAAGAGGAAATGGGCTATCACTAGTGGCATTACCCGGCCATAACGCTGATAGATCCAGCCGAAGACCAGTCCCATGACGAAGTTGCCGAGGAACGGTCCGACGCCCTGATAGAGGTGATAGCTACCGCGCACGAGCGCTGAGACCACAATGACCGCCATGGTCGAGAGCCCGAAGAACCTCCGGTAGGCACCGAGAAAGGCCAGCATGATGACTTCTTCGAGAATTGCATGGCGCGCTGCGGATAGCAGTAGCACCGGAATGCTCCACCAGTATTCGGCTAAGTTTGCTGCGTGCAGCGCTGTGGTGATCCCTAGGGCCCGGCCTGCCGCGTAGAGGCCCAGGGTGCCTAATCCCATGGCGAGGAAAAGTGCCGCACCCATCAGCAGGTCCCGGAATGGACGCCGCAGGTCGAAACCAATGTCATGGACGGTACGACCGAGGGTCAGGCGCAGGAAGTACAGACTGAGCACCACCGGGACGAGCGCAAAAAGTATGTCGAGGAGCTGGTAAGTCAGGTCTAGGTAGGGCCGCGTACTTAGCGAGTTATTCAGCGACGTGGTTTGCTCCCCCAGCGGCGCACGCGTGAGCTTGTCGAGGAAACTGACCAGCGAATACACGGCGCTTTGTCCCAGTGATAGGGCCAGTACCAGTAGCACTTCGAGACGTGGTGAACGATCGGCGCGGGACGTAACGACAGGCAGTTGAGGTCTCACCCCATGATCATAGGCAGTGACTGCTGTGTTTGCACTGAGCGAGTAGCGGCTAAGGTTGGTTCTGAACCCACATGTCAATCCGAGGATCCTGATGACGTCGTTAGCTTTAACTGCCGAACGAGAATTTGCCCGCGACTTTTATCCGTCCGTCGACTGGGAGCAGGCCACTATCAATACCGGCGGGCAATTTCACCGGGTGCTCATTGCCGAAGGGCAGGCCGTGATCCGAATGGCCCGTACTAAGCAGGCAAGTGACGACATGCCGCGGTCGGTGCAGTTGCACGCACGCATGAATGAACTACTGGACTATCAAGTCCCTCGGCCGTTGAGTGGCGTTGGACGGTTTCAAGATCTCAACGCGGTCGTGATGAGTTATGTTCCGGGTACCGCTCACCCGCCGCATCAAGGCGATCCTCAGGTATTACGCCGCGTGGTGACCGAGCTGGCTCGGATTCCCCTCGGTGAGCTTGAGGGATTACTAGCCGAACCTTTCGCATTCCGAGGTCCATGGACCGAAACACGGATCGCCGAAACCTACAACGGGTTGCCCGTTGAGCTCCGCGCCCCCGCCCAAGCGTTGTGGGCCCAGCTTCCGCTGCTGGCTCAGGTTCCCGCGGGCCTCGTTCACGGCGATCTAGCGGGTCATAACATGCATTGGGTCGATGGAGAACTCGTTGGGCTACTCGACTGGGACTTAGCCGCCGGATGGGATCCGGCGCTCAACAGCGCGTACCTTGGGTTATGGCATGGGCGCGAGTTGATCGAAAAGATTGCACCCGATCCGGCCACCGCCCACCGCGCCAAAATCTGGTTGGGACTCATGGCCCTCGAACGGGTAAGCGATACGCTCTCGCGCGACGACAACCCACGGATGGATAAGCTCCTGGCCAAGGTCGCCCCGCGCGTAATGGACGCCGCGGCGGTACTTTAGTCCGCGTTGATCACCGGTAACCCGGAGGCTTCAAGCTCGGCGCGCTGCGGTCCGCTGAGCTGATCATCGGTGATGACGCCGTCAACTTCTTCACGGTCCAAGATAATGAACGACCGGGACCCAATTTTCGTGGAATCAACCACTAGGTAGCTGTGTTCGGCTTGCTGAATCATCTGTTCGTTAATGGCTGCCTCCATCTCATCGCCAACCATGGGTCCGATCGTCGGATCGAGCCCATTGACTCCCACGAAAGCCAGATCCAGAGTGATCTTCGCTAAAGCGCTCTGGGCCAACGGGCCGACCAATTCGTAGGAACGGGCGTTGAGCACCCCTCCGGTAACCATCACACGAATATGAGGTCGCACCGCCAGTAGCGCAGCAATATTCACCGCATTGGTTACCACGGTCAAGGTAGTTCGCCCCGGTTCGCCCACCAGATCCTCGCGCATCCCAAGTTCGGTGGCAATTGCCTTGGTAGTCGTGCCGCCGGAAAGCCCGACCACCATGTCTTGTCGCACCATCGAGCTTGCGCGCTTGGCGATCTGCGCCTTTAGCCCATCGTTGGTGTCTTTTTGAAATCGAGCCGGCAATTCATAGGCCACCGTATTGGAGACAGCACCGCCATGGGTGCGAGTCAGCAAGGACGCTGCGGCCAGCGAATCCAAATCGCGGCGGGCAGTGGCTGGAGATACTTCGAGCCGTTGCACGATTTCGTCAACATCGAGTTGTCCTCGGGCTCCCAAAAGATCCAAGATCTGGTTGAGACGTTCCTCGCGCTTCATGATGTTTCCTCGCTCGTTAGTTGAGCCGCAGCGGACATGGTCCGATCCACACTTTGTCGTAGTAAGCCGACCATCTCAGCATCGACACCGATGGTTCCGGCCCAAGGTTGTTTGGCCGAAAAATGCACCGCACTAGCTCCATAGGCCGCGGCCTGGGCAATGGCTTCGGCGGTCATCCCGCCTCCAGCCATAATCTGGATCTGTCCCGCGGATCGCGTGGCCAGCCGCCCAATCATCGCCAGGCCATCAACCGCGGATTCTTTCCCTCCACTAGTCAACACGCGATCGACGGGCAGAGCAAACAATGAGTCCAAAATCGCAAGTGGGTCGGTGGCCTCATCGATGGCCCGATGGAAGGTAATCTCCAGTTCGGGGTTTACCTCAAAAGCGGCCGCGGTCACTTCCTGCAGGCAGTGCGAATCCACTGCTCCCGAAGCGTCCAGGGCGCCGAGCACCAAGCCGTGCACACCGGAGCGCGCCAAGGATCGGGCCTGAGCGACTAACACAGCGCGGTCCTCGGCGTCGTAGTGAAAATTACCAGGCCGGTGCCGTAACAGAGCGTGAACGCCGCGCGCTGGCGCGTGCTCCAAGATCAATTCAAGAACTTCAAGGCTGGGCGTCAGTCCGCCCAGTTCCAGAGCTTGGCAAGCCTCAACCCGATCGGCCCCGGCGGCCGTTGCACGTTCTGCGCAACGGCCGCTGGTCGCAACGATCTCCAAGCAAAGCGGAGCCACGCTACTTCACCGCACCGGCCGACAGACCGCCGATCAGACGCTTCTCGATCAGGGCGAAGAGGATAATCACCGGGACGATCGCCACGATGGAGACACCAAACACGTACTGCCACGCAGTG
The DNA here is from genome assembly GCF_048457885.1 of Glutamicibacter endophyticus. Classification (NCBI taxonomy): domain Bacteria; kingdom Bacillati; phylum Actinomycetota; class Actinomycetes; order Micrococcales; family Micrococcaceae; genus Glutamicibacter; species Glutamicibacter endophyticus. The sequence continues at coordinate 932,737 of NZ_CP174200.1, read as the reverse complement.
GCGTACTGTCCCACGAACTTCGTTAGCGCGACCGAAAGCGGCTGGTTCTCGGCGGTGGAGAGGATCACCAGCGAGGCGGCAAATTCGTTCCAGCAGGTGACGAAGGTGAAGATCACCGCAGTCACGATGCCCGGCCAGACTAGTGGCAGGTTGATCGTAAACAGCACTCGTAGCTTACCTGCACCGTCGATTTGCGCGGCCTCGTCGATCGACTTGGGTACACCGGCAAAGAATGAATGCATGATCCAGACCGCAAAGGCTAGATTGAAGGCGGCGTTAATCAGGATCATGGCCACCCAGGTGTCATGCAGGTTCCAGGCCAACATCTGTTTGAACAGACCGGCGGTCAGTACCGCAGGCTGTAGCATCTGCGTGACGATCACCAAGAACATGAAGACCATCTTGCCGGGGAAGCGGAAGCGTGCGGTGAAGTACGCAGCCGGGGTCGCGACCAACAACACGAGTAGTGTGGCGCAGACGGAGATGACGATCGTGGAGATCAGGTTATATGGGACAGGCGTTTCCGGTGTATCCCACATGCTGGCATAGTTCGAGAATTGAAATCCGTCGCGAGGCATATAGGACGGCGGAATCGAGAGGATCTCAGACTGGGTTTTCAGCGACCCGATGAACATCGTGACATAGGGAATCAAGAAAACGGCGGCCACAATCAGTCCGACGGCCATTCGGGAGATGACGACCTTACGCGGGGCCCGGTCCTCAGTAGTTAGCAGCGCCATGGCTTAGACCTCCTGCATCGGCTTGACGGTTTTCACGTAGATCGCGACGATCACGAGAACGATGGCGAAGTTGACCACGGACAGTGCCGAAGACAAGTCGAGCCGGCGATCGAACTGCAGCACCTTGAAAATGTAGGTCATGAGGGTGTCGGCGTCGTTGCCCGGAATTGAACCGGTCATCACACGGAGAATCGGCAGGTTGTTGAATACGTTGATGATGTTGATGAGGACCGACACCGCCAACGCACTTCGCAGTTGCGGCAGGATCACGGAGAAGTAGGTGCGCCACCGTCCTGCCCCATCCATTTTGGCCGCTTCAAGGGTCTCGTCCGGCACGGCCTGGAGCCCGGCTAGGATCGTATAGGTCGTGAAGGGAATGGATACGAAGACCGCCACCACGATGGACACCGCAATGGCCGGTACCGCGTTCTTGGTCCACCCGAACCCCTCCTCCAACACGCCTAGGTCAACGAGGAACTTGTTAAACAGCCCGTAGTTGGGATCCATGGCGTAGTAAAACAGGGTCGTGGTCATCACCACGCTGGCTGCCCACGGCACGATGACGGCCATGCGCACCAAGGTGCGTCCGGGAAAGGGCTTGTTCAAGAATTGCGCTAGGGCCAGCGAAATCACCACGGTCAGCAGTACCACGATGATCACCCAGAAAAAGGTGTTGATCAAGATACGAGGTAGGGCTGGGTCGGCGAAGACGGTCGCGAAATTCTTGAACCCTACCGATTCGAGATCGGTGCCCACCTGCGAAATCTTCCGGGTGGAGTTATAGATCATGTAGCCGGCCGGGAAAACGACGATGGCTAGAATCAGGGCCAGCGCGGGGCCGATCCAAGGCAGTGAGGCCCACCAGCTTTGATCATGTTTGCGAACCCGGTATTTCGGGGCGGTTGCGTCGCGCACTGCGGTACTCATGATGTTCTCTCTTTCATGATGCCGGAAACCTACTCATGGCACGGGCCCGGCGAAGGCTTTCGCCGGGCCCGTTGACCTGGGTGGGTGGTTGCCGACTAGTTGCTCGCGGCGTCGGCCTTGGCTTGAATGCCGCCCAGTACATCCTCAGCGGACTTACCGGTGGCGATTTCACCCATCATCGACTTGAAAGCACCGTCGGTCGCGTTCCATGCCGGGTTGGTCGTTGGGTAGAAAACGGCATTCGGCAGCAAATCTAGGAATGGCTTCAGGGTCTCGTCTCCGTCCAACTGCTCGGAGCCGGACTTGGTGGTCGGCAGGAAGCCCTCGGCACTCACCCATTTGGTGTAGACCGGTGCGGAGTAGAAGTAGTCCATAAACTCCTTCACTGCCTCGCTCTTCGAACCGTCGTTCTTGAAGGACATCAAGCGATCGGCCACACCGAGGGTGGCTGCGGAGCCGTCCTTGGTAGCAACCGGCGCAATGCCGTACTTCAAGTCCGGGTTTTCCTTCTCAATCTGCACCGCGGTCTGCGGCAAGCCGTAAGCAAAGCCGACCTTACCCTGAATGAAAGTATTGAGCATCGGGGTTCGCTGGGTGGCGCCGGGATCGTTTTGCGTGACGCCGTCCTCGATCATCTTCTGCATGAACTTCGCCGCCTCGATATTGGCCGGAGTGTCCACGCTGATCTTCTCCGCGTCCCCGAAGTTACCCCCATTACCGGCGAACCAGATCAGCGATTCGCCCTGGGCTTCTTCACTGGCCAATGGCATTCCGTAACCCGCGGCCTTGGTCTTCTCGCTGATCTTTTTCGAGGCCTCGTAGAGTTCGTCCCACGTGGTTGGCACCTGTTCAACGCCGGCTTCTTTCATGAGCGTCTCGTTGTAGAACAGTGCACGAGCCGAAGCGATCAACGGCAGGGCGTACTGGGTGCCCTCATAGGTCTCCGCGTCGGCGAAAGACTGTTGAAAGTCGGCGAAGGTTTCGGCCGAAGCAATGTCAGAGGCCGGGGCGAGCAATCCTTCGGCGGCGTACTCGGCGAAGGCACCACCGTTGTAGATATCCGGAGCCTGGTTGCCTTGCAACTTCGTTTTCAGCACGCCTTCGAGATTGTCCCAAGACTGCACCTCGAGGTTGATGTCGATATCTTCGTGCTCGGCTTCGAAGTCCTTGATCACGCCTTCCCACAGGGCCTTGGTCCCGGGCGAATAGGTCGGAACCAGCATGTTCAACGTGGTGACACCGTCTTCACCACCCTGAGAGCCACCACCGCCGGAGAAACCGCAGGAGGTCAGCAGCAGTGCTGAGGCGGCCGAGAGGGCCAGGATGGATGTGCGTGCCGTGCGTTTCATTATTGCTCCCCATGGAATGTCGTGCGTGCCGGTGATGGAATCGCAGGTGAACGTTTGTGCTTGTTTTTAGCACTTTGCATTCACCAAACGATCACTTCTCTACGATTATGGTGTGCCCTGAATCACTCGTCAAGAGATTTTCGATCTTTTTTCAGCGAAACAATCAAGAATCAATCAAAATCAATCTAAAGGAGTCCTAACATCTTGCCTCGTTGGTGAGCGCAACATGCAGGAGTGCCATCGGCGGCACGCCGACGCAGGGATGCAGGCCTAGGTTGTCGTGAACAGCTGCAATAAGCGAGCCGTCTCCGCGGCCATTGCGGTGCGCCCGGCCGCCACATAATTACGCGAATCCACCGCCTCGGGATGTGCTGCGAGCCAGTCACGGACCGCGCGGGTGAAGAATCCATTCAGGTGCGTGGAGACATTAATCTTGCGCATGCCTGCGGCAATACCCGCGCGTAGGTTCTCGTCGGAAACTCCGGAGGAACCGTGTAGAACTAACGGAACGTCGAGCCTCTGCGCAAGGCGCGAGATCAGCTCGGTATCGAGTTCGGCGCGCCGTTCAAGCATCGCGTGCGACGATCCCACTGCCACAGCGAGAGCATCGATTCCGGTACGGGCCACGAACTCCAGAGCTTGTTCCGGGTCGGTTCGAACCCCCGGCGCGTGTGCCCCATCTTTCCCACCGATCTCGCCCAATTCGGCTTCCACGTAAATGTTCTGGCGTGCCGCAGCCTCGACCACCCGGCGAGTACTTGCTAGGTTCTGTGCATAATCTAGGTGCGCCCCGTCATACATCACCGATCCGAACCCAAGCTCGATCGCCTGATACACCAGATGCTCGTCTTGGGCGTGATCCAGATGGACGGCCACCGGCACCTGTGCTGCCCGCGCACTAGCCATAGTGGCAAGGGCGATCGGCTCCAGAGCCCCGTGATAGGCCACGCAATTTTCGCTGATCTGCAGAATCACCGGTCGTTGGGTCTGTTCCGCGCCGGCAATCAGCGCCTGCGCGGTCTCCAGATGAATAACGTTGAAAGCCCCCTGGCCGTAACCACCGGTGACGGCCTGAGTCATAATGTCGCGGGTTGGTACCAATGGCATGAATATCCAGCTTTCTTTAGAAGTCGGGCACGCTCTCGAGCAGGGTGTAGTTGACCTGCTCGAAAAGTTCGGTATGGGACGGGTGAGTGGCCCCTGCGGTGGGCATCAGTACCGTCGAGGCCGACCACGACACCGCTCGCCGCAAGCTCTGCTCCCGGTCCGCACCATCTAACGCACTAGCCGTCAAGGCTGCGACGGCTGAATCACCTGCCCCCGTGGGATTCCCGGGAAGCACTGTTGGCAAGACCGCATGAGCAATTCCGGTGGCTGAAGCGGAGAAGTGGAATAGCCCCTGTTCCCCCGCACTGAGGTAAACCTCGGGAGCACCGAGTCGTAGCAGTTGCGCAACGCCCTGGGCCACATCCGTTGTACCAGTGGCTTGGCGGAGCTCGTGGTGATTTGGTTTGAGCACAGCCCCAGCGCGCGCTGCCTCGAGAAGCAACGCGCCGCTGGTGTCCACCACGGTCCACGCACTTTTTACCGCACGACGTACGAACTGTGTAAAAAATTCCGGCGTGGTCTCAGGGGGCCACGAACCACAGATGGCGACCGCCTGCGCCGCGGCAAGCTCCGCGCTAAAGGACTCTAACAACGCTTCGCCTTCGTCCGAGCTCAGCGGATGTCCCGCTTCATTAAAGATCGTGCTCTGCTGCTGGCTGAGAGCGTGAAAAGCCATCGAACGGCGCGTAGCGCCGGAGACCGCAATGGCGCTAAACGGCAGGCCCGCACTCTCCAGCTCTTCCAACAACTCGGCGCCGCTGCTCCCGCCGGCGGTCAGTACCGAACGCGTGGCATAGCCTTGGTGAAGTAAAACCCGCGCCACGTTCAATCCCTTGCCGCCAGCCTGGGCGTGCCCGGTGTCCACCCGGTGGGAGGCGTCAAGATCGATGCGTTGTAGCGTGTAGCTCAAATCCAGTGCGGGGTTCGGTGTAAGGCAGAGAATCACGAGCTTTCCTCCCGCATCCGATCTCGAATGGCTAGCCAAGCTCCCCTGAGCCCCGCGTCGGCGCCAAGCCGTGCGGGCAGTACCTGAGGTAAGCGGTGGTAGGACAGCCGCGCGGCCAGCCGTGCCCGAAGACCATCGAAGAATGAGGGCCCGGCTTGGGCAAGTCCGCCGCCGATAATGACCGCCTCGGGGGCTACTGACGCTGCCAGCTGCGCCAGCGTGAAGCTCAGGGCATCGAGCGCTTCATCGATAATGCGTTGCGCCACGTGATCCCCCTGCGCCCGGGCGACGAACACCTCACGGGCCCCACCGCTTGCACCTGTAGCCTCTTGATAGCGTCGCGCAATCGCCCCAGCCGACCCCAACGTCTCCAAACATCCGGTGGCGCCGCAAGGGCAAGCTAACCCGCCGGGGACCTGGGCATGGCCCAACTCTCCGGCGTAGCCGCCGGAGAGCACCAGACGACCATCGACGACCAGTGCCGAGGCGATGCCGGTCCCGATAATCAGTACGGCAGCATTCTGTACACCACCGGGCACGTGGGCACCGGCGCCAAACTCTAGTTCGGCACGAGCCGCGCACGTGACATCGTGACCGAATCCCACGGGCATAGCTAAACGCTGTTCGGCCATGGCGCGGAGCGGCACATCACGCCATCCGAGATTGACCGAATACAACCCCACTCCGGCCTCGGCATCGACCAGTCCACAGACGAGCAGCCCAACCCCGATGGGCGGTTGTGCCGACAGCGCCCCCCAGCCGGTCCGCCAAGTCGCTGAGCTGTTCGAGCACGGCCGTAGCACCGTCGCCGCCCGGCTCCGGGCGTGCGGTCGGCTCACGCAGAATATGTAACAGTTCTCCGTCTGCGGTAGCCAGTGCAGCCTTCACGTCGGTTCCGCCAACGTCGAAGAGCAGGTAAAACTCACCCATGCTCGAGGGTTAGCCTTCCAGGATCACGGAGCGGGTCAAATTGCGTGGGGTGTCCGGGTCAAGCCCGCGGGCCCGGGCTCGATCCAACGTCACCTTATGGATGTGGGCTAATTCGGCCAACGGGTGCAGATCCCGGTTCAGATACAGCGCTCCGGTCGCGGCCATATCGCGGCTCAGCCCTTCCGGCTCCTCGCCCAACATCCAGGTCACTCGGTTGGGTGCGGCGATGGAAATTGGTCCATGGCGATAGTCCATGGCCGGGTAGGCTTCGGTCCATCCCTGGACGGCTTCACGCATTTTCAGGGCCGCTTCATGGGCCAAGCCTACGCTGTAACCACGTCCCAGAAAGGTGAACTGCTCAGCCTGCAAGAGGGCCTGATCGGTTTCCTCGGCGAGTAGCTCGCTGGCCTGCGCGATGGCCGGGCTAAGATCCATGCCGACGCTGGAGAGCAGGTATGCCAGTGCGCTGGTGGCGAAGCGTGTCTGCACCACGGACTGTTCATCGGCATAAGGCAGCTCGATTACCGCATCGACCTTCTCGCGCACCGGCGAGGACGTGTCGCCGACTAGGACCACGGTACGTAGCCCGGGCTCCAATCCATCGAGCAGTTCCAGAACTTCGGAGGTCGTGCCCGAACGAGTAATCGCCACCACCGCATCGTACCCGCGGCCCGCGATGCGGGCCTCGGAAGCCGCGAAGGCATCGGTGAGGCCATGTCCAGCCGCCTCGCGGGCGGCGGCATATGACTCCGCCATGAACCATGAGGTGCCACAACCGACGACAGCCACCTTCTGCCCCGGGGCCGGCAGCAGTTCTTCCTCCGCTTGCTGGGCGATAGCACGTTGCCACATGCTCGGCTGCGAGTGCAGCTCGGCTTCCATCTTGCTACCCAGTGCAGCCGCTTCGCTCACGATTATTGTCCTCTCGCCTTGCCAATAGCCTGACAGCCATCCACATAAATGATGCTTTGTGATTGTTTTGCCTAAGTTACGATCACAATCAATCCATACTCGAGTATAGGCGGGGAACGTTGAAAAGGAAACGGGTGCCTTAAATACCAATGGCCGGGATGCCCCAGTGGGGCATCCCGGCCATTTCGCCTTTGGCGGAGCTTAGCTCAGCTCGGCCATCACGGCATCGTAATCTGGTTCGGTGGTGATCTCCGGGACCACCTGGGTGTAGGTCACTTTGCCCTGCTCATCGAGGATGATAACAGCGCGGGCCATCAGACCACGCAGCGGGCCGTCGGCCTGAGCCACACCAAAGTCGGTCCCGAAGCTCGAGCGGAAAGTCGAGGCCGGAACCACGTTTTCCAGACCTTCAGCACCGCAGAAGCGGCCCAGTGCGAAGGGCAGGTCGGCGGAGGCGCACACCACGGTGGTGTTCTCCAGGCCGGCTGCCAATTCATTGAAGCGGCGCACCGAGGCGGCGCAGACGCCGGTGTCCACCGACGGGAAGATGTTCAAAACAACGCGGCGGCCGGCCAGCGATGCGCTGGTGACGTCGGACAGGTCGCCACCGGTCAGGGTGAATTCGGGAGCCTTGGTGCCTACGGCCGGCAGTTCGCCAACGGTGGAGACAGGAGTTCCTTGAAATGCAGTAGTTGCCATACTCCACTGTCTATCACGAACTGCGCGGCCGCTTCCATCTGTGACACCGGGCACTCAGAATCGAGAGGCCGACCCTAGAGTTCGCGACGCCCGGCCCGGTAGACGGCATGAGTCAGCGCCATGCCCGGACGGTACGCCAGATGGGCCGCACTGGGGGCATCGAGTACGTGCAGGTCCGCGCGTTTGCCCACCTCGAGCGAACCTACGCGGTCCTGCACACCCAGAGCCAAAGCGCCCCCAAAGGTCGCTGCCTCGATGGCCTGCTCGAGACTCAGCTTCATCTGCAGCACGGCGGTTGCCACACAGAAATTCATGTTGCTGGTGTAGCTGGTGCCGGGGTTGCAGTTACTGGCCAGCGCAATGCGCACGCCGCGTTCGAGCAGCTCGGCTCCCGGCGCGAACGGCATCCGCGTGGATAGATCGCATGCTGGCAGGCAGGTTGCCACAACACCTGGGGTGCCAGAGCGTGAGGAGGCGTCCCACGCGGTCCAGCTTCCGGCGAGTGCCTCCACATCGTGCTCGTTGAGGAAGTTCACGTGGTCCACCGAGTGGCTGCCATACTCCACAGCCAGTGCCACACCCGGGCCCTCCCCGAGCTGATTGCCGTGTACCTTGGTGGCAAGCCCGCGAGCCTTCGCAGCATCCAGAACTCGGCGGGTCTGCGCCTCATCAAATGCACCGCGCTCGCAGAAGATATCCACGAAGTCGACCTGATCGGCCACCGCCTCCAGCATCGGGCCAGCCACCAGATCGGTGTATTCATCCGCGTCGCTTCCAGCGGGCACTAGGTGAGCTCCGAGGAAGGTCAGGGAATCCACAAGATCGCGGCCGAGCTTTGCGTGGCGCACTTCTTCGGTCAGCGAGAGCCCGTATCCGGTTTTCGTTTCCATCCATGTGGTGCCGGTGGCGAGGGCCGCGGCGCGACGTTCGGCGACCATTTGGCGTAGTTGTTGTTCGCTGGCCTCGCGGGTGGCACCGGTAGTCACCGCGATGCCGCCGGCCGCGTAGGCTTGGCCAGACATGCGTGCGACAAACTCCTCGGATCGGTCGCCCGCGAAGATCAGGTGACTGTGCGAATCGACCCAGCCAGGAAGCACCGCACGCCCACCCAGATCGGTGACGATGTCGGCACTCGGGGCGTCGGTGGCCGCACCGATCCATGCAATCGTCTCACCGTCGATAAGCACCGCCGCGTCGCTGAGCACAGTGCCCTGGGCGTCTACGGTGGTCAATTGGGCGATATTAGTTAAGAGTTCGGTGGCCACGGCCCCTCCAAGTGCGTTAGTGGGAAGTCAGATGCATCTGCGCTCCACCCTAGCCTTGTCACCATCGCGTCGCGCGCCTCCTTGGCACGTTGAATCCGGGATTTCGGACAATGCCACGAAGCAGCGACAGTTATTGCACGGGCAAGGCCTGAACAGCACCCCGTGACGACGAACCCGTCGCCAACCACGGGCCAGCGACTCCTAGTTGATTCACCGGCTAAGGGCGAGGCACAGATCCGCGACGCCACCGGCAACCATCGATCCGGACGCGCTGCCGCCGCGTCGTGCGCGCGTAGAAGTGGCACCCCACGTCGGCAGGTACGGAACCAGCAAGCTAGCTACCGTCGTTACCACGTGTGCTGACTCTGCCCAGCCTGAGAGTCCCTATACATGCCGCGAACTTGCTCCTCGATACCCTGCAGGATCCGCACTTCCGGAATAGGAAGCCGGGCGAGCGCAAGCACTTCCTCGCCAACACCGGCGTTGGACTATTTTCGGGTTCTTGGACACGACGGACCATCACGTTAGGACGGGCCGCGCCTATTCGCGACGGGCCTGGGCTGATTCCGTGACCGCTCCTGTGGCGTGCACCGGCAAGCGGTCACGGAACTAGGGTCACCCAACCGTGGCATGGGAAATCTTCATCCCACAGATCAGTGCGGCGCTCGTTTGGTGTGGAACCTACCGAAAGATCCTGCCTCTTAATACCTGGCCTTTAGCGCCCGGCGCGTTCTGGTGGTGAGTTGGACATGGCTGGCGAAAGTTCTTTGCCAACGGCGACCGCTCCATTTCGATAGTCCAGAGCCATAGCCTGCTCGATGAGTTGACCGTTTCAGGCACACCGCCATCGAATGAATTGCGCGCGTTACCCATCCCGCCGGCAAGATTACCCCGTTAACACGAGTGGGTGCCCCCGTCATCGACGGGAGCACCCACTGAACAGTGTGCCGGTAACTATGCGTTCACGGCAGCGCGTGCCTCGCTAAATGCGCGCACACATGCATCAATATCCTCGGGCGAATGCGCCGCCGAAAGCTGGACGCGAATACGAGCTTCACCACGCGGGACCACGGGGAATGAAAACGCGGTGACGTAGACGCCGCGCTCAAGCATGGCGGCGGCGATCTTTCCGGCCAGCACCGCATCGCCAAACATCACTGGCACGATGGCGTGTTCCCCGTCGAGCAGTTCAAACCCGGCGTCGGTCATCTTGTTGCGGAAGAGCTCGGCGTTGGCCTGCAACCTTTCGCGCAGTTCTCCCGAACCAACTACAAGTTCCAAGGCCTTCAAGGTTGCCGCGACGATGGCCGGGGCCAGCGAGTTGGAGAACAGGTAAGGACGGGCCTTCTGGCGCAACATCGCAACGATTTCGCCACGTCCCGAGACGTAACCGCCCGAGGCGCCGCCCAGCGCCTTGCCGAAGGTACCGGTGTAGATATCTACGCGGTCCGAAACGCCAGCGTGTTCTGGGGTACCGGCTCCGGTAGCTCCCATGAAGCCCACCGCGTGCGAGTCATCGACCATCACCAGCGCGCCGTAGCGTTCTGCCAAATCGCAGATCTCTTGCAGCGGCGCCAGGTAACCGTCCATGGAGAACACACCATCGGTCACGATGATGGTGCGGCGTGCCCCGGCACCGTCATTGTGTTGCGCAGCGGCCTGCAGCTGACGCTCCAGGTCCTGCATATCCCGGTTGGCGTAGCGGAATCGGGCCGCCTTGGACAACCGGATGCCATCGATAATTGAGGCGTGATTGAGAGCGTCGGAAATGATCGCATCTTCCTTGCCGAAGAGCGATTCAAAGACTCCGCCGTTTGCGTCGAAGCAGCTGGAGAACAAAATGGTGTCCTCTGTACCGAGGAACTCGGAGACCTTGCGCTCAAGCTCCAGGTGCAGGTCCTGGGTGCCGCAGATAAAGCGCACCGAGGCCATGCCGAAGCCACGCTGATCCATCGCTTGCTTGGCCGCGTCAATAATGCGGGCGTCATCGGCCAGGCCGAGGTAGTTGTTGGCACAGAAGTTCAGCACATCGCCGGCCTGCTGACCCAGCTCACCGGCCTTGATGGCAGCCGACTGTGGCGAGTCGATGTGACGCTCGTGCTTGTAGAGCCCTGCGGTTTCCAGTTCGGCCAGCTCGCTGGCGAGCTGATCCTTGAGATCGGTATACATCTAAAACTCCCTTTGCTTAGAAGACGGTCCAGTCGAGCACAACCTTGCCGCCGACGCCGTTGCGCGCCGCGGCAAATCCCTGTTCCCATTCGGTGGCCGGGATAAAGTCGGTGACCACCGAGGCCACGCGTTCGCGAAGCACATCGGAGGAGGTCAGCATGGCGCTCATGGCGTACCAGGTTTCAAACATTTCGCGGCCATAGATGCCCTTGAGGGTGAGCATATGGGTGACCACCTTGCCCCAGTCGATATCGATGGACTCACTAGGCAAGCCGAGCATGCAGATCTTGCCGCCGTGGTTCATATTGTCGATCATTTCCGGCAGCGCGGTGCGGTGCCCGGACATTTCCATGCCGAAGTCGAAGCCTTCGCGCATTCCCAGTTCGCGTTGTGCGTCGCGGATTCGCGAGTTCGCCACGTTAATGGCTAGATCCGCGCCCATATCGCGAGCCAGTGCTAGGCGTTCCTCAGCGACGTCGGTGATAGCTACCTTGCGTGCACCGACATGGCGGGCGATAGCCACGGCCATCAAGCCAATGGGCCCGGCGCCGGTGATCAGGACGTCTTCACCCACCATCGGGAACTGTAGTGCGGTATGCACCGCATTGCCGAAGGGGTCGAAAATCGCTCCGAGCATTGGGGTGATACGTTCATCGTGGTGGACCCAGACATTGGCCTCCGGGATCACCACGAATTCGGCGAAGGCGCCGTCACGCTGTACACCCACGGAATTGACGTTGATGCACATCTGCTTCCGCCCCGCACGGCAGTTTCGGCACAGCCCGCAGACCACGTGGCCTTCACCGGAGACACGATCGCCCACCTTGACGCCCTGCACATCGGCGCCGACCTCGACGACCTCTCCGTAGAATTCGTGGCCAGGCACAAGCGGAGTGTTGATCATCGCCTTGGCCGCGTCATCATAGGCCTCAATGTGCAGGTCGGTACCGCAAATACCGGCGGTCATCACCTTGATTTTGACCTCCGACGCACCGGTGCTCGGTTCCGGGCGGTCGACAAGTTCCAGTCCGGCATGCGGTCCAGATTTATATAGTGCTTTCATTGCGTCGCGTCCTTTGCGGTGTGTGGCACAGGGTGCCGTGTCCCAAGCCATGGTTTCTTCCAGTCTGACACCGGGCCAACCCGTAAAACACCTAAGTTTGCCAGCGAATCTCTGATCTGATGATTTAGTGTTTACTTCATGGAACTGCACCAGCTTCGGATACTGCGGGAACTTGGGGACCTGGGGAGCGTTAATGCCGTAGCCAAGGCGCTCTACGTCTCGCCCTCCGCGGTGTCGCAACATCTAGCCGCGCTACAACGTGGATTCGATGCCCCGTTGACGCGTAAAGAAGGCCGCTCGCTGGTTTTAACCACGCAGGGGCAGTTATTAGCTACCGCGGCAGCCGCGGTAGCCTCGACTCTGGCCGAAGCCACCTCGAAGATTCATGCCCACGAGCAAGCGGTGGACACCCCCATTCGCGTCGCCGGATTCCACTCGATCGGTCAGACGATCTTCGCCCCGCTACTGACTACTTCCGACGGCCAGCTTCCACCGCTACGGTTCTTCGATGAAGATGTTTCCCAGCAAGACTTTCCCTCGCTCACCTCGAGCTACGATTTGGTGCTGGCGCACCGGATGCCGCACACCGCCCCATGGCCCTCGGACCGCGTGAGCGTCGTACCGTTGGCCTTTGAGCCGCTCGACATCGCCCTGCATCGCGACCATCCACTTGCCCGCTTCGAGAAACTCACCCCGGCTCAGGTCATCGATGAACCCTGGGTCGTCTCGAAGGGTGGCTACTCCCCTGCTGACGTACTTGAAACTATCGCCGCGCTGGCTGGCAGCGCCCCGCAGGTCGAACACCGGGTCAACGACTACGCCACGGCCGGCGCGCTAGTTCAAGCAAGTAACTGCTTGGGCATCTTGCCGCGTTTCACCGCCCGAAAGTCCTTGGACGACTCGGTGACTTTACGACCAATTCACGGACTCAATTCTGGTCGACAAATCGATCTTCTGGTTCGCGCCGAGCACTTGCATCGACGCCCTATCAACGAAGTCATTCATGCCATCCGCCGTACCGTTCGGCGCTTGGTGGGCACCGAGCACACCCGCGAAGGCACGGCCTCCAGCCACGCGTTTCCCGGGCCACCGACCGACGCTTAGACTTTTCCCATGACAAATATTGCCCCCGTCGTCCTGCGTGGAAAGTACGTAACGCTCGAACCACTGAGCCTTGAACACCACGACGGACTCGTCGCGGCCGCCAGCGATGGAGAGCTCTGGAACCTCTGGTACACCTCGGTACCGCGCCCAGAGCATATGCACGCGGAGATCGAACGTCGCTTAGCGATGCAAGAAGAGGGCAGCATGGTGCCCTTTACGACACGTCTAAATGACCCAGTCACCGGCGAGCCAGGCAAAATCATCGGGATGACTACGTATTGCGATATCAATCATGAACTGCCGCGACTGGAAATTGGCTATACCTGGAATGCTGCTAGTAGTCACGGCACGGGCAGCAACCCGGATAGCAAGCGACTGCTCTTGGGACACGCCTTTGAAACTCTAGGTTGCGTGGCAGTTGAGTTCCGCACGCACTGGATGAACATGCAATCGCGAACTGCCATTGCACGGCTCGGTGCCAAGCAAGATGGCGTGCTACGCGCGGATCGGCGGATGCCCGACGGCTCATTACGCGATACCGTCGTCTTCTCGATCCTCGCTTCGGAGTGGCCGCAAGTGCGTAGTGGACTGGATCTTCGAATCCAAAAGCGGCGCTAGCCTAGCGGATCATGCCCGGTTTCACCCCCCGGGCGTGATCCGCTAAATATTCCCGCAATTCATTGACCAGCACAGTTGATTAAATCTAATGTGAGCCACATCAGATATATCAATAGTTGATCAATGATGGGCCTAGTTAGGTCTCAGGGAGAATCAGTACGCAAATGGTAGAACAAAGCTCAGTCCCGCACACCCGACGTGCCGCGGGGAAGGTTCGTCTCGGTCGGGTTCTGACCTACGCCGGAGCGATCATGGCATTTCTCATCGGTTCAGGTTTCGCGACCGGACAGGAAATCCTGCAATACTTCACCTCCTACGGCTATCAGGGCATTGTTGGTACGGGCCTGCTGGTCGCAGCACTAATGACGTATGTAATTGTCGAATTCTTCACGGCGGGTCAGCGCTATCGATTCGACAAGCCGTCACAGATCTACCACTATTACTGCGGCAAGATTGGCGGCACCTTTTTCGACTACTTCTCGATCCTCTTTGTCTTCTTGAGCTTCACCGTTATGGTGGCAGGTGCTGGCGCCGTCTTCGAGGAACACTACGGACTCTCAAAATACATCGGCGGCATTGGCCTGGCGCTACTGGTGGCCGCCAGCGTGTGGTTCGGCCTGAAGTCACTTGTCGACATTATCGGCAAAATCGGGCCGCTGATCGTGATCATTGCAGTGGGCCTGGGCGTGCTGGGGATCCTACGCAATCCGCAGGGGATCTCCGAAGGCGCCATTCTCTTGCCATCATTAGAAGTAACTCAGGCCTCGAGCACCTGGTTCATGTCGGCGTTATCGTACGTAGGTTTCTGCATGCTGTGGCTCGCCGCCTTCCTTGCCGCCCTGGGTAAAACAGCACGCTCTAAGCGCGAAGCCGTCGCTGGCGGTTCGCTCGGCGCCTTGGCCTTCTCGGCCGCCTGCATCATCGTCGCACTGAGCCTACTGGCCAATATCACGCGGGTTGCAGGAACTGAGATACCCATGCTCGTACTGGCGCAGGACGTGAGTCCGCTTCTAGCCTCGGGCATCTCGGTCATGATCCTGACGGGCATCTACACCACGGCGGTGCCCTTGCTTTGGACAGTCTCCTCGCGGTTCTTCACCGAAGGCACCAGACAGTTCAAGTCCGCCACCGTAGCCTTAGCGGCGCTCGGTACGCTGATCGGTTTAGCCGTACCGTTTAGCCAGATGGTTAATGTCGTGTATGTCATCAACGGCTACGTCGGGGTCGCTCTACTCATCCTGATGCTAGTCAAAACAGGACGCCGCCTGGCCACGAAGGATCGCGATCTAACCTAACCCGCCCCAGGTACCGGGCGGCGCCTGATAAAACTCACATGTTGGGAGTCGGGCGCTGCCCAAAAATTTCGTGAATTCACGCAACGTCCAACTCACCTCCAACGCTGGGTTAGCCCATGAAGAAATCCGGATGTGGTCCGGTGCGCTCGTCGCGATCTAGCATGTCTATGGACACCAGCTCCCCTTGACTCAGTTCAAATCCAAACAGGTCCAAATTCGATGCAATGCGCGTAGGTGTCACCGATTTCGGGATGACCACCCGCCCCTGCTGCACGTGCCAACGTAAAATCACCTGAGCAGCACTTACACCATGCTTATGAGCGATCTGGAGAATCGTTGGCTCCGTTAGCATCGCCCCTTGAGCCAATGGACTCCACGCCTCGGTAGTTACGCCATAGCGGCTGTTCACGTCGATGACTGAACGATTTTGTAACGCCGGGTGTAGTTCCACCTGGTTAATCGCCGGGACTACATCCGCACGTTCGATCAAAGCCTCCAAGTGCACAGGCTGGAAGTTTGAAACACCGATGGCTCGGATTTTCCCCTCTCTATACAGCGTCTCCATGGCCTTCCAAGAAGCCGCATAAAGGTCATTGGCTGGAGCGGGCCAGTGGATCAAATACAAATCCAAGTACTCAAGCCCCAATAGTTGCAGTGACTGCTCGAAGGCCTTCAAGGTTTGGTCATAGCCCATATCTTCGATCCAAAGCTTCGAGGTGACGAACAGTTCCTCGCGGCGGATGCCAGACCTGGCCAACGCGTTCCCCACGCCGCATTCATTGCCGTAGATTGAGGCGGTGTCAATGCTCCGATAACCGGCGTCGAGCGCAGTAGTCACCGCGGCGGTAGTTTCTGCATCGGACACTTGGAAAACGCCGAATCCTACTTGCGGCATCTCGACGCCGTTGTTCAGTGTGATTCGTGGTGTGTTTGTCATTGGTGAGGCTCCTAGAGATCGGATGGATCGCTTAATTGAAAAGTGAAAAGAGAAAGTCAGGTTTACGGAAACTCGCTGAATCGAGCTAACCTACCGGCATCAAACCTGATTGACGCGTTTGCTTGTTGCGCCGTGCTAGCGTCGCCGCGAAGAGCACCACGAGCAAGGCAAGACCGGTGATCCCGGCACCGATCCAAATCGGCGAGACGTAACCAAGCCCTAGGGCAATGCCTACCCCACCAGCCCAAGCTCCGAGGGCATTACCCACGTTGAAAGCCCCAATATTGGCGCCCGAGGCGAGCGTCGGAGCGTTGCCGGCATATTGCATGATTCGGCTTTGCAGTCCTGCTACGTTACCGAAACCAAAGCCCCCCATGAGGAAGAGCGCGATCACCGTAGCGGTCTGGCTGGAAGCTAAGGCACCGAAGCCGACCATGACAATTAGCAAGGCACCGGTAAAGATCGACAAAGTGCGGTCAATACTGCGGTCGGCCAAACGACCACCGATCCAATTACCTGCGAAGAGTCCTACGCCAAACAGAACCAAGAGCCACGGCACCATCTCCGAGGAAAACCCCGAAACCTCCGTCAACGTGTAAGCAATATAGGAGAAAGCCCCGAACATCCCGCCATAGGCCAAAATCGTCATACTCAGCGACAGCCACACCTGCAGCGAAGCAAATGCGCCAAGCTCCCTGCGCAGGGAGACGGATTCAGGTTCGTGCCGTAGTACGGGGACGAGCCACATGATGCCGAGCAGTGAGATGATTCCGATTCCGGAAATTACCCAGAAGGTCGCCCGCCACCCGGCCTGCTGTCCGAGGAACGTACCAAAGGGAACGCCCAGCACATTGGCCGCGGTCAAGCCAGTGAACATTATGGCGATGGCACGGGACTTTTTGTCCTCCGACACGAGATCGGCGGCCACCACCGAACCGATGCCGAAGAATGCACCGTGGCACAAGGCAGCCACCACGCGACCGAGCATGGCCACGCCGTAGCTTGGTGCAATAGCCGTGAGGGTATTGCCAACAATAAAGAGAACCAAGAGGCCCAACAGCACCGGCTTGCGCGGCAAACGCACTGAAGCTGCAGTGAGTCCGAGTGCTCCAAAGACAACACTAAGCGCGTACCCCGAAATCAACGATCCGGCCGTCGCTTCACTAATACCAAAGTCGCCAGCCACCTCAGGCAGTAGCCCCATGATCACGAACTCGGTCAACCCGATGCCGAATGCCCCTAGGGCCAAGGCAATGAGACCCAATGGCATATCATCACTCCTGCTAAACTTGAAGAATAGTTGCAGACGCGTGTTATTGCGTCGATGCAGATAATAGTTGCACACGCAATTAGTGCGCGCAAGCAATAACCTTGGAGGTAGGTATGGGAATTGCAGACGACGCCGTCGAAATCCGCGCCCGAGGGTGGCGAACATTGGCGGCTTTACATGGCATTATCGAGGCCGCTCTAGAAAAAGACCTAGGTGCCCAAGTGGGACTTTCTGTGGTGGAGTACACATTGCTTGATGCCCTCAGCCGTCAGGACGGTTGGCACATGCGCATGGCCCAACTAGCTCGAGCTACCGCTCTAAGTCCCAGCGCCACCACACGCTTGGTGAACCGGCTGGAAGATCGTGGGCTGCTCTCCCGGGTCTTGTGCGACGATGATCGGCGCGGAATCTACACAGAATTGACCGCCTCAGGACGCGAGCTATATGAGCGCGCCACCCCGGTCCACGACGAAACCCTCAAGCGGGTACTTTCCGAGGCGGAACAACGTGAAGAATTAGCACCTGTCGTTCACCTGCTTCAGCGCCTTCCGTCGGCTTGAACCCTCACGATTAGCCGGATGACGCTCCGCGTCGCCACGGGAGTTCAGAGACACCGGCCTATGCACTCAGGAATTCAATATGCATCCCGCGGTCGCCTGTGTATGGACTAGCGATCGATCAGAGCAACGAAAAGCTCTCACGCCCCACCGCACCCAGCAGGTCATCGGCGGGCAGGCCCCGAATCAGCAAGGTGTACCGCAGTGCCCAGGCTCGTGCTCGTAGCCATGTATTTCCACCGTGCTCGTAGCCCAATGCGGCGAGCGCTACGTCTCGCACCGCCGGACTGAAATGCAGCCAGAGCATCCCGAGATCTGAGGCAGGATCTCCGATGCATAGGTCTCCGAAATCGACCAGTCCTACGAAGTGCCCGCCGTGCGCCGCAACGGTGGCAATAGTGTTGTGTGGGTGCGGATCGCCGTGGAGCCAACGTGGTGCCGCGTCAAAGGGTTCCGCGCCCCGGCCCGCCTCCCAGATTTCTCGTGCCTTGGCCTGCTCACGTCCGTTCAACTGCGCGATCTGCTCAGTGGTGCGCTCGTCGAGACTCGCTAGGGCGCAACCCCGAAACGCACTTCGCGGCCCTTGTGAGGCCGGCACATGCAGACGGGAGAGTTGCGATGAAAACTCTGGGGCATAGCAATCCCGCTCCTCGCGGCTGAGCGTGGCGGCACTCCTACCCGGAACGTACCGGGTGATGCTCATGGTGAAGGGGTAGTAGTCGGTCGGGCGACCTTCGAACAAGACCTCCCCCACGGCCAGGCCGGTGTCTTGTGCGAGAACGGGCAACCACGTCCGTTCTTTGCGCCCGATCTCCTCCCCGAGTTCCCGCCGCGGTAACCGAAGCAGAAATTGCTCGCCCAAGCGATAAACCACGTTATCCCAGCCGGTGGCGACGTAGCGGAGCTCGTAGGCGGCAAAGTGCGCTGCTTGTTCTTGAAGTAATCGGCTGGCCAGATGGTGATCGATCTGGACCGTAGCGGCAGGCATCCGAGTCACGGCGGGCGGGGTAGGCTTCATCTGCTCATGCTATGTCAGGAACCCGGTCGCCAAGCTATCAACGCCGCCGGGAAACTCGATGGCGTCGTGGTTGGTGACGGCAAAACGCTGACCCGGGTAACGAAGGCCGGAGACATACATGTTGGTGTGCGCAATGATCTGCTCGGCGCTGATGTCCACTCCGCCCCAGGTGCTGTCGCAAGTTGTGTGGGCATCGGCCACCAGGGTTACGTCATAACCTTCAATCGCGGCCCGTTGCACGGTGGTTCGGACGCAGAAATCACTCTGGGCACCACTAATCACAAGGTGCCGGGCACCCAATCTCTCCAGGGTTTGGCTAAGTGCGGTGTCCGTGAAGGAATCACGGTAGCTCTTCCGGATCACTGCCTCATCCCTCATAGTGGCCAGTGGATGCACGAGTTCCCACTTCGGTGTGCCGACACCCACCGGATCATGAAACACCCACACGACCGGTACCCCTTGTTCACGTGCCCGCTCCACCAGTGCGGCCACACGCATCGTCACTTCATCTTCGGCCAGGCAACCGGGCACCACACCTTGCTGCATATCGATGACGAGCAACACCGTCGATCCCTCGTGCTCCGTATCCGTGACTCTCATCCATTTGTCCCTTCGGCCCACGACCTGCTGTTCACCTATCAATCTACTCGCCCGCTAAGGCGCTGGCGGATGCTGACGCTCTCCCCCGGAAACCACCTGGGCCCGCGAGGACATAGAAGATTCAGAAATGGCGGGCCATGCGCACAAGTGGAACGATAACTGTGCGCCCGCACGTGTCCCCGCAGGAGGCGCATCCGAAAACTAGGCAACTGTCGATGGTGACAGTGCAAAGGAGCCTGCCTCATGAATAGCCCAGTCTTCATCGACTACACCGCGGTGACGCCACAGCCCTGGAAGAACGGGCGTGGCATCACACGAAATCTCTTCGACGACAGCGACCGAGCGGGTCAGTGGAGTTGGCGAATCAGTATCGCCGAAATCACCGGGACGCAGCCCTATAGCCGCTACCCCGGTGTGCGGCGCGGTCAGGTCGCCCTCGGCCCAGGTGCCGTCGAACTGACCCTCAACGGCGAAATCACCGAGCTTCCGGTGGAGGGCACCATCGTCTTTGACGGCGAAGAGGAGGTCTCAGCCACCCCACACGGCGAAGGCTTTCTCGATCTCAACGTCATGGTCGCCCGGGCACGGTGGACACCGCACGTGAGCATCGTTCACGATCCGGAACTGCAAGTCCCCGAGGACGGCATCTGGGTAGTGGTGGCATTGGAAGATTCCTGTACGTTCGGTGATCAGCGTTTCGATCGCCTCGATGCACTCCTGCTCACCTCTGGCGCGCATAGTGGGGTGGGACGTTTCGTCCTGGCTCGCATTATCCCTGCACGCTAACCGGCCGGTTGGGCTACTGAAGCTCCGGCACTATCTCAAGTGCTCGAGCTGGTTCGGCACAGGCGGTGCGATGAATCGAAGCCTCCGAGGACTTCAGGCGGTTATTCACGCCGGTGTCATCGCACCAATCCAATGCGTCGGGCATCGCCAAGACCGTGGCCGTACCCGTCTGGGTTCTGTCCGGGATGACGAAAGTGAATTCGAAGGCACCGGCGTCGCTCATCTCGGCGGTCGTGTTCAGCACCTCTGCACCCGACGCATCCGTGAGTACCACTCGAACCTTCGCGTCTTCTCCGTAACTCGGATTGCAGGTCGCAGCTTGTGCGGAGACTGTCACCTCCTCACCCACGCGAGAGCTGGAGGGTTCGACCACGAATTCCGGCGGATTGCACGGAGGCGGGACGGGATCCGGCGCGGCACAGGCTACGACCGAACCGAGCAACAGTGCGAGGGTTCCACACGTACTCGCGACTCGAGTATGCCACGACCTTCGCGGCACCGAACGGGCGACTCTCATTTTCACAGCGTAATGCGCGACGCCCGCCCTGTGTACCGGTAACTGATTTCAAATAGCGCAAAGCCCGCGTTCCCTAGCTGGGAACGCGGGCTCGCTACGAAGCTTCGGCTGCGTGCTAGAGCCCCAGCTTCTCCATGACAATTTCGCGTACGCGACCGGCGTCGGCCTGTCCACGGGTTGCCTTCATGACCGGGCCCATCAGGGCGCCGATGGCCTGCAACTTGCCGCCCTTGATCTTTTCGACCACGTCGGGCATGGCGGCGATGGCATCGTCCACGGCCTTGCCAAGCGCGCCCTCGTCGTTCACCACGGCCAGCGAACGCTTCTCGACGATTTCGCTCGGAGTACCTTCTCCGGCGAGCACGTATTCGAGAACCTGACGGGCGATCTTGTCGTTGATCTTCTTCGCGTTGATCAGCGAGTCCAGCTCCACGATGGTCTGCGGGGTGACGCCGAGATCGGCGATCTCCTTATCCGCTGCCTTGGCCAGGCGGGCAATTTCGCCCATCCACCATTTGCGGGCTACCGCGGCCGAAGCACCGGCGGCGATGGTCGCCTCGATCTCGTCGAGAACACCGGCGTTGACCACGTCACGGAATTCCTTATCCGCGTAACCCCACTCGGCCTTCAGACGCTTGCGGCGCTCGGACGGTGGTTCCGGCAACCGGGCGCGCAGTTCCTCGATCCACTCGGCGGTGGTGACGATCGGGACCAGATCCGGCTCCGGGAAGTAACGGTAGTCATCGGCGTCCGACTTCGGGCGACCCGAGGTCGTGGAACGGGTGTCCTCGTGCCAGTGACGGGTTTCCTGCAGAATGCTCTGCCCGGACTCCAACACGGCGGCGTGACGTTCGATCTCGAAACGCACGGCATGCTCGACGGCGCGCAGGGAGTTCACGTTCTTGGTTTCGGTACGGGTACCGAACTTTTCCGCGCCCTTGGGCATCAGCGAAACGTTGGCATCGCAGCGCACGTTGCCGCGTTCCATCTTGGCATCCGAAACACCCAGATTCTTCACTATCTCGCGGATGGCCGCCACATAAGCGCGCGCCAGTTCCGGGGCACGCTTACCGGCCCCGACGATCGGCTTGGTGACGATCTCAACCAGCGGCACACCGGCACGGTTGTAGTCCACCAGCGAGTAGTCGGCCCCCTGAATACGACCCGCGGCGCCGCCCATGTGGGTCAGCTTGCCGGCGTCTTCTTCCATGTGGGCACGTTCGATCTCGACCCGGAAAACTTCCCCGTCCTCGAGCTCGATGTCCAGGTAGCCGTCGTGGGCGATCGGGTCATCGTACTGCGAGGTCTGGAAGTTCTTCGGGGTGTCCGGGTAGAAGTAGTTCTTCCGGGCAAAACCGCACTTCTCGGCGATCTGGCAGTTCAGGGCCAGGCCGATCAGGATCGAGTACTCCACGGCCGTCTTGTTGACCGTCGGCAAGACACCGGGCAGCCCCAGGTCGACCGGGGTGACGTTGGTGTTCGGAGCGTCGCCGAAGGCGTTGGGCGCATCGGAGAACATTTTGGTTTTGGTGTTCAGTTCGACGTGGACCTCAAAGCCCAGCACCGGATCGTACTTTTCTAGTGCTACGTCGAAATCGACCAATTCATCGGTGTAGTTAGCCATTGAAGAAAGCCCTAGCCCTTCTGCCCGATCGTGGCGGCGTCGATGGACGGCGCCTGCGAAATGAAGCTGTGACCGCTGCGCTGTTCCAGCAGGGTCTCCAGCGCGGCACCGACCTTGTAAAGGCGCTTGTCCTCATAGGCCGGGGCCAGGAACTGGATGCCCACCGGCAGCCCCTCGGACAGACCGCCTGGCACCGTGATGCCCGGAACGCCGGCGAGGTTGGCCGGGATGGTGGCCACATCGTTCAGGTACATGGCCAGCGGATCGTCGGTCTTCGAACCGAGTTCGAAGGCCACGGTCGGCGCGGTTGGGGAGATCAGCACGTCGGCGGCCTCGAAGGCGGCGTCGAAGTCACGCTGAATCAAGGTGCGCACCTTCTGGGCCGACCCGTAGTAGGCATCGTAGTAGCCGGCCGACAGGGCGTAGGTACCCAGGATGATACGGCGCTTGACTTCGTCACCGAAGCCGGCGGCACGGGTAGCACCCATGACGCGCTCGATGGTCATTGGGCCTTCCTCGGGCAGTACACGGTTGCCGTAGCGCACGCCGTCGAACTTGGCCAGGTTGGAGGAAACCTCCGAGGGCATGATCAGGTAGTAGGCACCCAGTGCGTACTTGAAGTTCGGGCAGGAGACCTGAACGATTTCTGCGCCGGCGGCCTTGAGCAGTTCGAGGGATTCCTCGAAGCGTGCCTGAACGCCTGGCTCATAGCCTTCGCCCTGCAGTTCTTCGATGATGCCCACGCGCACGCCGGTCAGATCCCCCGCGGTGCCTTCCACCGCGGCGGCTACGAGACCGTCGAGGGTATTGGGCAGCGAGGTGGAGTCCTTCGGGTCATGCCCGCCGATGAGTTCCTGCAGCAGCGCCGAGTCGAGCACGGTGCGGGAGACCGGGCCGATCTGATCCAGCGAGGAGGCCATGGCGATCGCCCCGTAACGGGACACCGCGCCATAGGTGGGCTTCACGCCCACGGTGCCGGTGACCGCACCGGGCTGACGGATCGACCCACCGGTGTCGGTGCCCAATGCCAGCGGTGCTTCGAAGGCTGCCACGGCAGCGGCCGAGCCACCACCGGAGCCACCCGGGATACGGTTCAGGTCCCATGGGTTGCGGGTCACGCCAAAGGCGGAGTGCTCGGTGGAGGAACCCATGGCGAACTCGTCAAGGTTGGTTTTGCCGAGCATGGGCAGCTTCGCGGCTCGGATCTTTTCGATCACGGTCGCGTCGTAGGGGCTCATCCAGCCCTCGAGCATTTTCGAGGCGGCGGTGGTCGGCTGCCCCTTGGTCACGATCAGGTCCTTGATCGCGATCGGCACACCGGCCAACGGGTGCAGGGCCTGGGCGGCTTCTCCCCCGGCGGCGCGAATGGCATCGACCTCGGCGGCTACGGCGAGCGCTTCCTCGGCGTTGACATGCAAGAAGGCGTTGATGGCACCGTCGACTTCGGCGATGCGGTCCAGGTGCGCCTGCACGGCCTGCACGCTGGTGACCTCACCGGAGTGCAGCTTGGTGGCCAGTTCGCTGGCGGAAAGGTGAATCAGCTCGCTCATGGATTACTCCCCATCCAAAATTGCCGGGACCTTGAAGCGGTCCGAGTCCGAATCCGGAGCGTTGAGCAGGACCTCGTCGATGCTCAGCGTCTGCCCCACCACGTCCTCACGGAACACATTATTCAGCGGAATCGGGTGGCTGGTGGCTGGGATATCGGAGGAGGCGACTTCGCTGACAGATGCGATGGCATCGACGATCACGCCGAGTTCGCCGGTCATCTTATCCAGCTCTGCGTCGCCCATCTCGATGTGGGCCAATCGTGCCAGATGCACGAGGTCCTCACGGCTGATGGCAGACATATATCTCCCTGAAAGTGGGCGGTTGGTTTCAGCTATAAGTCTAGCCCGTACGGCCCGATTCGACCCGATCGGCGGGCTGCGGGCGGCCGATCCGTTGGACACAGTTCTCTGTGGTGCGGTTGGAAGCTGCATAACGGTGGCACCGGGGCTCATGGACCCGGCGGTGCACCGCTGGGTCACCGGCGCGATATGACAGGATCGGATCATGAGGATCAATCGTTTCACGGACACGGAGATGGCACAGGACTTCGGGCGCACCTTGCTCAGTGATTCGGTGGTGACCTTGCGTGAACTGCAGGAACAGGACCTGCCACTGCTGGCCGCTTGGTGGAATGATCCCGAATGGGCGGTCGTGCAGCAGCGTACGGTCAAGCCGCGCCCCGAACGTCCGGTAACCGAGATGTTCGCCGACTGGAGCGTGAATCGGCCCGGCGATGCCAATTGCGGGTTTAGCATCGTCACGGCACAGAACAGTCAGTTGATCGGTCATGTCACCTTGTACGGCGCGAGCTTCATGCACCGTGCGGCAGAGTGTTCAATCCTCATCGGACCAGAATTCACCGGCCGCGGCTACGGCCCGAAAGCGCTGGCCCTGATCTTAGGCTACGGCTTTCGAGAATTGGGCCTGCACCGGGTGGGCGTGAAGGTACACGCATACAACCGCCGCGCCGTGCGCGCGTATTTGAAGGCTGGTTTCGTTCATGAGGGAACCGAGCGCGAGTCGATATTCCGCAATGGGCGTTTTTACGACATGTTGAGCCTCAGCATGCTCTCCAGCGACTACTTCGCGGGTTTAGCTCAGACTGAGTAGCGCCCCGCGCCGCTCGCGACCCGACGCGTCGTACCAGAACCCCTCCACATAGGCTCCGGTAACCGGTGTCGAGCTCAGCACACGGCAAATCTGCCCCGTACGCTCGGTTCCGGACACCGAGATCAACCGTACTCGCGGTTCCTCGGTGTCCGACTCCTGCTGATGCTGCGGCACACACCGCCCGGCGACAAGGTCGGCCACAACCCGATGCCAGAGCGGGTCGCCGGCCGCATCGTAGATGTAGCGGGTACCGAGGACGCCGTGTTCGGAGGTACCGATCAGCGACGCTTCGGCCCCCTCCAACGGTGCTTCCCGGTAGCTCATGGGTAGCGCGTAGATCGTTTCACCCTCTGGTCGCCGATCCGCCATAATTCGGAACTCCAGTCCGACCTTTCCGGCGGGATCCTCGAGACGGAACCCTCCGGCGTCCACCAGCTCAGGCTGTCCCTGCCCGCAGTAGAAGTCCTGCTGTGGGAGCCACCGCGTGAGCAATTCGTTCTTACTTGGCGTCATGGTCGTCTGATAGATGGTGCCCATGCAGGCCTCCTTGTCTACTTGTTGATCGCCGTCAGCAGGTCGCGCACCAAGGGACCGGCGGTGTGTGACCCGCCTTCGCCATCCTCAACGAAGGCCGCGACGGCCAGGTCGCCCTGAACCGCGATGGTCCAGGCATGGGCGTTTCGGTCGCTGTCGTATTCGGCGGTTCCGCTCTTACCGATCACCTTTGGACCGGGCACATCTTTCAGGAGCGTGAGCGTGCCATGGTCGACGACCTGAGCCATCATTGAGGACAGGTCTTTAGCTTCCTCGGCGCTCAGTTCGCTGGTTGCGGCCTCTGGCTTCTTGGGTTCCGGAGAAGTGACCAGCACCGGTTGGACAGTGTGCGCGGCGGCCACCGACGCGGCTACCGTAGCCATGCCCAGCGGCGACGCCTGCACGACGCCCTGCCCGATCATATTTGCTGCCCGTTCGGTACCCGTCGAATCGCTGGGTACCTCGCCGAGGAAGGCGCCGGCTCCGGTCCCATCTTCCCCGGTGAGTCCAAGGGCGGCGGCAGCTTCGGCAAGTTGCTTGCCCCCGACTTGCTCACCGGCGGCAAGGAAGACGGTGTTGCACGACTGGGCGATGGCCTCGGAGAGCGGAATACTGCCCAGTTGCGCGGAGGGATACCCGTCGAAGTTCTTGAATTCTCGTCCGTCCACGCTCAACGTCGCGGGGCACTGCACCGTACTCTTCGGGGTCTTCCCCTCACGCAACATGGCCAGGGCACTGACAATCTTGAAGGTGGAGCCCGGGGCGTAGCGTGAAGTCAAGGCAGTGTTTTGCGGATTGTCGGCAGGACCCGAGGCCGCCGAGAGAATGGCACCGTCCGAGGGACGCAGCACGACTAGGGCACTGGTGGAATCGGTCTTTGCCACCAGCTTCTCCGCAACGCCCTGAATTTTGGCGTCAAGGGTAATCTCCAAATCCTCACCGGCCACCGGCTCCTTGGAGAACAGTTCTTCCTGCTTCTGACGTTTGGCGTCGTAGCGGGAGATGGTGATCCCCTTGGTACCGGCCAAGGTCTTGTCATAGGAGTACTGCAGCCCAGAAATTCCGGTCTGGTCCCCGGCCGCGAGTCGCCCGTCCGACTTCTCGATGAGTTCGGCGGTAGCCTGCCCGACGGTACCCAAAATATCCCGGGCGAAATCGCGAGTCGGCGCCAGGGGCAGTTCGTCCTTGGTGGCCACTGCTCCGGCGATCGCATGCACCTTGGCATCGGTGGCTTCGCGCTTGTCGTCATCGCGTAGCACGATGGCTTGGACCCACGCCTTGTCGCCGGCGGCCAGGACCTTTTGCGCGTAGGTGTCGGCATCGATCTCTACGAGTTTGGCAAGCTTGCGCGCCGAGTTTTCCCACTGGTCCGATTCGGCGCGAGTCTTGTCGATGCCGATGCGCACCACGGGGCGCGGCTTGACGAGCTTCTCGCCTCCGGCGCCGATAATCGACCCGCGCTCGGCCGCTGTGCCGACCGCGGCCAGATACTCTCCGTCGTTCAGGTCCGGGGCGAGCAACTCGGTATCGAAGCGTAGCTTCCACTGCTCGGCCGCGTCATCGTATTCGAAGGTGGCCGTGGTGTCATAGGCCAGATCCTGGTCGGTTGCGTCGACATCCCACACGGTGTGGACCGTGGCGGTGGCAGTTGGTGGACCATCGCCTTTGTCTTCATCTGCGGCGACCTGCCCGATGCTGTGACTGTGCGGCATTTTCTTCATCGGCCCGTAAGCGTGCTCGAGCGCTTCCTTCGCTTCGGCTGCGTCGGTGGCCAGTAGCGGCACCTGGCTAAAGTCTCCCGAGGACAGGGCGGAGGCCAGCGCTTCGGCGGCCGGTGCCGGATCTGGCGTCTTGGCCGAACAGGAGACGAGAGAGCTGGCCACCAAGGCGGATACGGAAAGCGTCAGGACGCTGCGTGAAAGTCGGCGCATGGCCTTAGTCTAAGGAAGTGAATGTCTACAGACAATCCGAGGCGAGGAAAACTACCCCGCTGTGACTTGAGCAGAAAATGGCTGACGTCGTTACACTTTGAGCGTGTAGACCACCAGATGGACCTGCGTGCCCGGTACCGTCCAGTCTCGTTCCTGTCGGTGCGTGAAGCCTAGGCGTTCGTAGAGCGCCCGTGCCCCCAGCCAATCGGCACCGGTGGTCAGCGAGACGGTATCGACATCGTGCAGTTTGCGGGCCCGCTCAATGGTGGCTCGCACCAGTAAGCGCCCCACACCGGCTCGCTGAATCTGGGGGTCCACCGCCAGCATCCGGATCTCGAGCTCTCCGGGTCGAGCAATATCCGCGTAGCGGCTACCGTAACGAATCAGGGTCATCGTGCCCACCACATGCCCCTGCTGCCGGGCCACGAATACCTCGCAGTGGGCGGCACGATCGGCTACTTGTCGCACCACATCGAGATACGCATGCTGCGGGTCATCAAAATACCCGGCGGCGAGGTAGGAGCGCGCCACTAAGTCGCCGACGGCGGGGTAGTCATCCGGCTTGGCCAATTCGATACACAAGTCCGGGGCCGTCGCCCCGGTATTCTGCAACTCAGTCATGATGCTCATAGTCTGCCAGCGTCGCGTGAAAAATGTATATCTCGCCAGCCGCACCCGCAGCGATCGCGACGGTTTTCGTATCCACTGGTGAGGATGGATTTTGGCGGCACGATCCGACGGTGCTCCCGCGCTGCGGCGTAACTTCAGGAGCGCGAATTACCCCAAGGCACTTGCCGAGCAATTGTTAGTATAGTTAACTAACTGTCATGAAGAGCTCTCCCGGCCCACGACGTGACCTGGCGCGCCGCACCGCCTCACTTCCGGCGCATGGACGCGAACTAAACCTTTCGCTGTTACTCCAGCACCTGCACACCCAGGGCCCCATGAGCCGCGCCGAGCTGGCCCGCGCCTCTGGTCTGACCCGGGTGACCATCTCGGATCTGGTCAGTGAGCTGCTGACCCGTGGCCATGTGGTGGAACTCGGCCAGAACGCTCAGGGGCGGCCCGGCAAACCCGCGATCATGCTCGATTTGAACCGGACCGGCCTACAAATTATCGGCATCGACCTTGCCGATTCCGCGGTGATGCGTGCGGCGGTCATGGATCTCGACGGCAACATCCTCACCCGCATTCAGCTACTAACCAACGACGAAACGGGTCAACAGGCGGCAGCCCAGGTCATCGAACTGACCACCAAAGCTATCGCCGCGGCCACCGAAAAGATCATCGGTATCGGCGTGGGAAGCCCGGGCATCGTGTCCGACGCGGGCGTCATCCTCACCGCACCGAACTTCGGTTGGAAAGACTTCGACCTCCACACACTGCTGGAGTCGAGGTTCAATCTGCCGGTGGTCGTCGGCAATGACGCCGACTGCGCCGTCATGGGCGAACACACCTTTGGAAGCGGTGGCTCGCATATGATGCTGGTCAAGATCGGGCGCGGTGTCGGCTGTGGGTCGATCGTCAACGGCACCCCAGTGCGCGGGGCAAACTCGGCCTCCGGCGAAATCGGCCATGTGGTGGTCGGCACCGACCAAGGCCCGGAGTGCGACTGCGGGCGCCGCGGCTGCGTGGAGTCCTATACCGCGATCCCGGCCCTGCGCGCGGCGTTGGGCCAGCAGCCAGCATCCGGCGACAAGGAAGCCCACCGGCGTGCGGTGCTACACGGCGCCGGAGAACGACTCGGGATTGCCTTGGCTCCGGTGGTCTCGGTACTGGATATCGAAAACCTCGTGCTCGCGGGTCCGGCCGAGTATATCGATGCCGACGTACTTGGCGCGGTGCGGGAAACCATTGCGGCGCGCACCAATACTGAACAGCGTCCCCGCTTCGAGGTCCAGCTCTGCGAACACCCCGATGACATTGTGCTGCGTGGCGCGGCGGTCAACGTGCTCTTTGAGCAACTCGGTGTGGCCTGATCATTGCAATCAACCCAGCACTGTTACCTAGCGCTCCTCCTCGCCCCGCCGGCCGCGAAAGGCAGAAAATGATCCAAGATAGTTCCGCCGAGACCCTACGGCGCCTAGCCGCAGGCACCCTCATGCCCGGTTTTACCGGTACCACGCTGCCGGAGTGGGTGGCCGAAGAATTCGACCGCGGCCTGGCCGCAGTGTGCATCTACGGCGACAACATTTCCACCCACGCGCAGCTACGTGACTTGACCGCCCAGATTCGCGCGGCCGCCCCAGAGGCCATTGTGGCCCTCGACGAAGAAGGCGGGGACGTCACCCGGATTCACTATCGCGACGGGTCGAACCAGCCGGGCAATGCCATCCTCGGACGCCTCAACGATTTGGAACTCACCCGCGCCAGTGCGCGCGCCATTGCCCGCGAACTGCGTTCGCTGGGATTCAATTTGAATCTGGCGCCAGATGCGGACATCAATTCCTGTGCCGAGAATCCGGTCATCGGAGTGCGCTCCTTCGGCACCGATCCCGACATGGTCGCCGCCCACACCGCCGCCTATACCGTGGGCCTACAAGGCGAGGGGGTGGCGGCCTGCGCAAAGCATTTCCCGGGCCACGGCGACACCAACGCCGATTCACACCTAACCCTTCCGGTGGTTTCGGCCGAGCAATCGTTGTTGGCACAACGCGAACTGGTTCCCTTCGTCAAGGCCATCGCTACCGACGTGGCGGCCATCATGACCAGTCACATTCTGGTCCCGGATGTGGATGCGCAGAACCCAGCGACGTTCTCGCGCACGATCTTGCACGAGTTACTGCGCGGCGGTTTGGGATTCCGCGGCGTCATCATCAGCGATGCGCTCGATATGGCCGGAGCCAGCGCGCACACCGGCATCCCCACCGCCGCCGTGCGGGCCCTGCAGGCCGGCGCTGACTTGTTATGCCTAGGCACCGGTACCACCGCGGAGAGTTTCGACGCCATTGTGCACGCAATCATCGAGGCGGTGCGCTCCGGTGCACTGAGTGAGTCCCGGCTGCGCGAGGCTACCCAACGCACTGCACAATTAGCCAGCCGCTTCCATCCGCGGGAAGTGTCGGCGCGCGGCGAAATACTACCCAACGGCCAGTGGAGCCGAGCCTTCGACCTGGGTTGCCGGGTCGAGGAGTGGATCAGCGACCCGGCACCGGTGCAACTGGTGCAGGTTGACTCGGCCAGTAATCCCGCAGTGGGTCACGTGCCGTGGGGATTGGCCAGCGTTGCCCCGACCGTCGGACTGGAAAACATCGTTACCGGTTCCAAAATCCTCTTGGCGGCCCGCGGACTGCACGCGAAACACCCGGCGCGCGCCACGGTGGAAACATTGCGCGCGGCTGGCCACCGAGTTCTCTTGGTCAACTTTGGGTGGCCCGCCGACGGGGCGGATGTCACGACGTTCGGTGCGTCCCCCGCGGTTGCCCGTTGCGTACTCAACCTCCTGACACCCTGAAAACTTGAGTGACGTCGCGTATCTTCACGCAAAGTTACTCAAAATAGGAGACGGAGGGTGGTTTGTGCCGCGTGCTCCGTGTTCCTTTCGATCGATGGCGATCACACTATCCGCCGCAAGGCGCCCATCCCCGACAGAGATTGGATAGCCACACAGATGCTCGTACTCATTGGTTCCTCGCCGCAAGAAGTCGCCCGCCTCGCCGCAGATCAGGTGCTAGCGGGGTTGAAATTCCACGGTGCCGGATCCGAGCCGGTCTTGGGCCTAGCCACCGGCTCCTCACCACTGGGGCTCTACCGTGAATTGGCCGTCGCTGTCAGTGAAGGTCGCGCGGATTTCTCGCGGGCGCAGGGATTCGCGCTCGATGAATACATTGGGATCCCCGATACGCACGCACAGTCCTACAGGCAGACCTTGATCAATGAGGTGTGCTCGGTCATTGGCCTGCCACGCGAGGGCCTGCATGTGCCATTGGGGGTAGCCGAGTCGGTAGCCGATCTCGAAAAAGCGGCCGCCGCGTACGACGAGTCGATCCGGCAGGCTGGCGGCGTGCAGGTCCAAATTCTGGGTATTGGCGCCAACGGGCATTTGGGATTCAACGAGCCAGGCTCCTCGCTGCGCAGTCGCACCCGAATCAAACGGTTGGCCGCCCAGACACGGGAAGACAACGCCCGCTTCTTCGAGGGAATCGATTCGGTACCCACGCACTGCGTCACGCAGGGGTTAGGCACGGTGCTCGAGGCAAAACGCCTGGTCCTGGTGGCTACCGGGCCAGGCAAGGCACAGGCCATCGCGGCCGCCGTGGAAGGTCCGCTCTCGGCTTCGTGCCCCGGCTCCGTGCTCCAGCTACATGAGGATGCGGTCGTGGTCCTCGACGAAGCGGCCGCCGCCGGCCTGACTCAGGTTCAGTACTACAACGATTCGGCCGCAGGCATCAGCGATGCGGATCTGCATCTGGGCTAATCCACCGGCCAAGGTTCCGCACGAAGTTGCGGCCAGCGGGCACTATATTCGGTGACCTTACGTTCGTAGACTTCCCGCGGAGCAATCCGTGTCCCCGGACGCAGGTGAAGTTCGAGCGCATCGTCGATTCCGTAGGGGCTATACAACCGGTAGCCGCCCTCGGCATCCACCGTCACGGCCAGCGCACAGCTGGTGACCGCAAAGCAGTCGATGGCCTGACGGCTATCGGCAAAGGGGTCAATGTCGTGCCCGAAGTGCTCCCGGTACCACAGGTGCACTCGGGCCTGATTGCGCACCTCGAGGTTGGCTTCAAGATCCTCGAAGTGCGCGGCCACGCGGCGGATGACCTGGTCCTCGGCCCGCCACCGAAGGTCGGCATCGTCAAAATAGAAGATGTCGTAATCCTTGATGCCAAACCCCGGTGGCTGGCCGGTGCGGGCGTTCCATACGTTTTGGAACACCGCCCCGGCAGTCAGCCACCAGTCCTTGAGTCCAAGGCTCGGCAGGCGTTCAAGTAAAGCCCAGCACACCGGATCGGCGAGTACCGCCTCGAGCACGAACCGCCGCTGTGCCGGCTCATCGCCGGCCGCCAGAGGTGGGTGGTTAGCGTCCATCCGATGCCGGAAGCTTCGAGGGATCCACGTGCCCCGCGTACTGCCATCCGGGGCTCTGCTCCGGGCGCACGACTTTGGCTCCGGCTTCCTCCGCGATCAAGGCTCCGGCGGCCCAGTCGTATTCTTGGGTGCCGTACTCGGCGTAGGCCTCAATGGCGCCCTCGGCCACTAGGCAAAGGTCCAACGCGGCCGAACCGATGCGGCGCACATTGACGTAATCAACCATGAGGTTCTTGAGCACCTCGGCCTGAAATTGGCGGCGGGTAGCGTCATACCCAAAGCCCGTGGCAATCACCATCGCGTCGCTGGCTTCGGCTGCGTGCAACCGCTCCAGCTTTGAGCTCTTCACATCCAACTTCCAGGCGCCCAAACCGTGTCCGGCGAAATATTCGACGCCAAGGGCTGGGGCGTGGATTGCACCGGCCAGCCATTTGCCGTCGGATTCGCGGCGCACGGCCACCGATGAGCAGTAGTACGCAATATTGCGCACGAAGTTAACGGTGCCATCAAGCGGGTCGATGCTCCAACGGTATCCACTGGGATGGGTGGGCCGGGCACTGGGATACTCTTCCCCGGTGAGTTCATCGTTGGGTCGCGTGGTCAGCAACACGCGCCGAATCGCTTCCTCTGCTGCACGGTCAAAATCAGTGACCCAGTCGCCAGCGGCCGACTTATCCTGCAGGTTGAACTCGGCTACCTCGCGCCGAGCTAGCACCTCGGCACCGGCAGCAGCGGCCCGGCGGGCCAACAGCACCAGCGGGTCGTGATTGATCGGCTCGGTCATAGTTATTCCGCCCCAATTCTGGCCACCTCGCGGGCGGCCTCCGGTCCCTGCTCCAACAATACGGTGAACCCTGCCTCGTCCAAGACGGGCACGGACAAGGACAGCGCCTTATCCAACTTCGAGCCAGCGGACTCACCGGCAACCACGAAGTCGGTCTTCTTCGACACACTACCGGTGGCCTTACCACCACGAACAATAATTGCTTCCTTGGCGGTGTCACGGGAGTAATGTTCCAACGTTCCGGTGACCACGATGGACAGCCCCTCGAGGTGCTTGGTGATGCTCTGATCGACCTCGTCTTCCATGCGTACCCCGGCACGCTTCCAGGCGGCGACGATCTCTCGATGCCAGTCCACGGAGAACCACTCGACGATGGCTTCGGCGATAATCGAACCAACGGAATCGATATTGCTCAGTTCTTGCACCGCATCCGGAGTCTCAAGCACCTCAAGCAGCGCGTCCATCGAGCCGTAGCGGGTGGCCAGCGCGCGGGAAGCATTCGGTCCAACATGTCGGATTGATAGCGCCACCAGCACACGCCATAGTGGATTGGCTTTGGCCTTTTCCAGCTCTTCGAGCAGCTTAAGCGTATTCTTCGTCGGTGCCGGCTCCTTGGTCTTGGTGCCACGCGTGTAGAAGTAGGGAACGAGTTCAAAGACCCCGGTCCCCTCCCCCTTCGAACGCTTTTCGCGCCACACCTTGACCTGAGCCAGCTCCTCGAGCTTGTCCTTCAGGTCAAAGATCTCCGCCTCGTTACGGAGCGGACCGGGACCGGCCGGCAGAATTTGCCCACCCTGGGTGGCCGGGTCCGGGCCCGGGCCACTGGTCAGTGCCATGGCGGCCTCATAACCCAGCGCTTCGATATCCAACGCGTTGCGGCCCCCGAGATGCGCTACACGTTCGGTGAGCTGCACCGGGCAGGTTTCGGAGTTCATGCACCGAATATCGACATCGGATTCCTTGGCCGGAGCCAACGGGTAGCCGCAGGAGGGGCAGTGCGTCGGCATGACAAAGGGACGAAGATTCTCTTCATTTCCCTCGCGCAATGCCAGAACCGGTCCGACAATTTCCGGGATAACGTCGCCGGCCTTACGCAGGATCACGGTGTCGCCGATGAGCACGTTCTTGGCTTTGACTACCTCCTGATTGTGCAGGGTCGCTCGCGACACGGTAGAGCCTGCCACCAGCACCGGTTCCATGACGCCGAAGGGCGTCACGCGCCCGGTGCGCCCCACCTGCACTTGGATGTCGAGCAGCTTGGTGTGGACCTCCTCTGGCGGGTACTTATAGGCCACCGCCCAGCGCGGCACGCGGGAGGTGTACCCCAGCTGCTCCTGGGTTGCTAGGGAATCGACCTTCACCACGATGCCGTCAATATCGTGAATCAGTTCGTGGCGTTGTTCGCCATTGCGTTCAATGAACGCCAGCACTTCGTCGAGGGTGGAGACCACGACCGAATACGGTGAGACGGGAAGGCCCCAACCGCGCATGAGTTCGTAGGCTTCGGACTGGTTGCTCAACCCGAGCTCCTGATTGCGTCCCAGCCCGTGGACGAACATGCGTAGCGGGCGTTTTGCGGTCTGCTCGGGGTCTTTTTGCCGCAGCGAGCCCGCCGCGGCATTGCGCGGATTAGCCAGTGGCGCCTTGCCTTGGGCGATCAACGCTTCGTTGTAGGCGTTGAAGTCATCGGTGGCGATAAACACCTCTCCACGTACTTCGAGCTCGGCGGGCCAACCTTCTCCGGAGAGTGTCTGTGGGATGTCGGCAATGGTCAGTGCGTTATGGGTGACGTCTTCACCGGTCGTGCCATCGCCGCGGGTAGCTGCCCGCACGAGTTTGCCGTCCCGGTACGTCAGATTGAGCGCGAGCCCATCGATTTTGACTTCGCAGAGCCAAGCCGGGGCAGATTCCGGGTGCAAACGTCGGGCGTTGGCTTCGGCGCGTTCCAGCCAGGCGGTGAGCTCCTCGAGGGAAAAGACATCCTCGAGTGAATACATGCGGGTGGCGTGGGTGACCGGGGAGAAGGCGGCGCTGACCTCGCCTCCCACCTCCTGGGTGGGTGAATCTCCCCCGGCGAGGATCGGGTAGCTGGCCTCGAGGGCCTGAAGTTCGTGGAAGAGTGCATCATAATCGGCATCGGCGATTGTGGGCGCATCTTGTTGGTAGTAGGCCTCGCGGTGCTCGCGGACCTGCTGTGCCAATTCGCTGTGACGCTCACGGACCTCGGTCGGCGGTAGCTCGCCGCCGCTGGCTGGGGCTGAAGAATTTTCACTCACGTATCTTATTCTGCCCCACGGACCTGACCCTTTGGCCGGTGCGGCGCGCTTACTCGGCGAGCACGTCCACAACCACCACGGCCACATTGTCTCGGCCGCCGGCCTCGACCGCGGCGCTGACCAGCGCGGCGGCTGCCGCGTCCCGGTTGCGGTAGGAAATCAGCAATTCGGCGATGGATTCAACGGACAGTTCGCCGCTGAGCCCGTCGCTGCACAATAGGTAGCGGTCCCCTACCCGTGGGCGCAGCACGGTGGTGTCGGGGTGGCTGTCGGCTCCGGCGCCTAGGGCCCGGGTGATGAGGTTGCGGTGCGGGTGGTTGCGGGCTTCGGCCTCGGTGATCTGCCCGGCATCCACCATTTCCTGCACCGCCGAATGGTCGCGGGTCAGTTGCACCAGCTGACCGTTGCGTAGTCGGTAACCACGTGAGTCGCCGACATTAACGAGCAGTAGGGCTCGTCCCTTGGCCTTGGGGTTGTCTTGGCCGCGCAAATTATCGGCCGCCTGACGTCGATATTCCTCCAAGGCCTGCGGGGTAATACGACGCACCACATCGGTGTTCGGGCCACGCTGGTAGCTTCCGGTCCACGGCGGTACCGCCGAGGGCACCGGCTGGGTTTCCTCGCTCGGCTCTTCGGCGCCGATCATGCAGAGCATGCACAGTGTGGTGCCGCCGCGCGCCTCGAGTGCGTCGCGGATCCGGTCATCGGCCAGCTGCACCTGACGGACTACCTGTTGTTGGGTCAGTACCGCCGGTTCGCTGGTTTTATACACCAGCACCTGAAGCTCTTCGAGGGTTTCCACGGCGAGTTGGGCCGCGACCTCTCCGGCCTCGTGTCCGCCCATTCCGTCGGCGACCGCCTGAATATGCTCGGTCACCAGATAGCGGTCCTGGTTCTCGGTGCGTCGCAATCCGACGTGGGTGCGCCCAGCGGCGGCCAGTTGAAAGCGTGTACTTGGCCCACTCATCAGTCAATCACCAGCCGTCCGCCTTCGCCCGCGGACAGGTCGAAGGGTTGAATGTCCCCGAATCCGCGCACACTGGTTATTTCTCGGGCGGTCAGCACAAAGCGCGGATCGCCCTTGAGCGTGTTTGCGGTAATCGCGTCGGTCAGCACGCTACCAGGTTCGGCCAGCGAGGTCAGCCGTGCGGCGAGGTTCACCGTCGGTCCGTAGATGTCACCTAGTCGGGAGAGGATGCGCCCCCACACCACGGCGACTCTGGTTTTCGGCAGGAGTTCGTCGGCTTCGAATTCCTTGGACAGGGCCAGCGAAATCTGGGCTCCGGCCTGTGGGGTTTCGGCCACGAAGAGCACTTCGTCGCCAATGGTCTTAACCAGGCGTCCGCCACCGATGGAGATGATTTCGGCACACTTCGATTCGAAGCGCTGGACCAGTTGGGCCAGCGTGCGTTCGGTCATGCGGCGCGAGAGCGAGGTATAGGAAACGAGGTCCGCGAAGCCGACCGCACGAGCCAGCGGCAACGGGGTGTCGTCATCATCCCCGGAGTCCTGGGCATACGCGGCCACCCCGGTTTCGGCTCGCAAGGCCAACCGGTGAATGCCGGCATTGAGCTGACGGCGGTAGGAATAGTTCAGCAGTTCCTCGAGCGGGGAAATGATCTCCGGCAAGATTTCGATCAGCTGCCGCCGTGCCTGCCGGTCGGACATGTTCTGGTTGGCGATCATGTCCTCGATGATCGCCTCGATCTGCCAGACCACCATGCGGTCGGTCATCTGTCCCACCGAGCGCATCAGCGAGATCGCGGTCTCTTCGGTCAGTTTGCCTTCGCGCACCAAGGAGACCATGGTTTTCAGGGCGTGCTCGTCACCGCGGGTGAAGAAGACCTCATCATCGCTGAGTTCGGGGAATCCGATAGCGCGCCAGAGTTTTCGGGCGGAGTGCAAGGAAATGCCCGCATCGGCGGCAACGTCGCGACGCTTGAATTCACGAGGTCCCCCGATCAGGCGCTCTTCAAGTTCGCTGACGAGATTCTTCACGTCCTTTGGGGTGCTCTCGGGCACCTGCAACGGAGACTTGAGCGCCTGGGTGAGCTCGGCAATGGGGTCGGCGACCACATGGTTTTCGTGCGCGGTGTGTTCACGGGCCTCGCGGGCGGCCTCACTGGCTGCCTGCGGGGAGTTATCGATGCGAGTTTCCTTGTTCGCGGCCGTTTCGCTCATGCCCCAAGCCCCTCACTGTTCAACTCGTCGCGTCGTCCCCCGCGAATCTCCTGACGCAACCGCATCATGTGTTCCATGGTCAATTCCCTGAAGTAGCCCACCGCTGGAACATTGGTTAACCGCACATAGCCATGTTGCAAGACGATATCCAGCGTCCCCGGGCGCCGTTCGGCTTGCCCGTGTTTGGCATGAGCCACCACGTCACGCACCGAATAGAGGCCGAGCGACTGCATCCGTCCGGCATTGGTCGAACTGCGGTAAAAGATTCGTTGATTGGTCAGCACGATGCGGCTACGCGACCACCGCAGGAGCGGAGCCACGCACCAGATCAGCACCAGCACCACCCACAGAATGGCGATCAACACGAGGATTACCGAGGTGTTCGCACGCAACCATTCGGAGAGGTCATCACGGGTAAAGTAGCCGACCAAGAAGGCACAGATGGCGCTGAGCAGTAGCAGTGCGACGAACGGCTGACGCAAGACGCGGGCATGTTCCCGGGTCTTGACCACGACACGTTCTTTTTCCTGCAACGGCAGTTTCATCCCTGAGCCTCTCGCCCCCTGCCCTGTCATGCCTGCTGTGACCACCGCTTACTATTCTAGTCCCGGAGCGGGACCGCGCGCCGGTTAGGCATACTTACCATCGGCGCGGCGCACGTGATGCACATCGCCGGCCAGGACATGGTGGCGTGTGCCGTCGGAGGCGCGTACGGCCAGTCCGCCGTCTCGCTCAAGTTCTAACGCCTCACCGGTGACCTTGGTTCCATCCGGGAATTCGACGTTGACGATTTGGCCCAGCGTGCGTAGCCGGTGTTGCACCAGGAGTCGCAGGCTCTCGTTCTTGCCGGCCAGCGGAGTGTCGGCCTGTCCCCCGGCGGCGCGGAAGGCGGCATCGAGTGCGGCAAAGCGGCGCAAATATTCCGCCAGGAGCTCAGTGCGGTCCACGCTGCCGCCGGAGGCGATGCGCAGCGAGGTGGCGGTGTCCACCGGAAGTTCCTCGGGGTGCTGGTCCACGTTCATTCCGGTGCCCACCACGACCCCGAGCCCGCTGGGGGTCGTCACCAGCTGGGCGAGAATACCGCAGACCTTCTTCTGCCCAACGAGCAGGTCATTGGGCCATTTAATGCCCAGCTGAACGTCGCAGACCTTTTCCACGGCCTCGCTGAAGGCCAGCGCTGCGAGCATGGTGTACCAGGACAGAGCCTCAATACCGAGCGTGGGCTTGGGTGCCACGAGTACCGATACGGTCAAGGCCGAGCCCTTGGGGGTCACCCAGGTGCGTCCTAGGCGCCCCTTGCCCTGCACCTGGTGCTCGGCGCAAAGTACGCTCAAATGCCCGGCCGCACCGGAGGCCGCCGCGGCGGCGAGATCCTCATTGGTCGAACCGGACTCGGCCACGATGTCGACCCGGGCAAGACCGAGGTGCTGGGCCAGGGCGGGAAAATCGTCGCGGCGTAGCGCACCACGGCTCTCCGAATTGGCATTGTGCGTCATAACTCAACCCTAGCCCAGCATCATCGGCAGCGGATGCTGTGGTTACGAAAGGAAGATATCTTCTTCGAGCTCATGCTCCGGATCGATGGCATAGGCCGAGAAGTCGTTCAGTCCTCCGGCGGCAAGGACCTGTTCATCGGTGAAGAAATTGCCGCTGACCGATGCCGGGTCCGAGGCCAGGATGCTCAGCGCGGCATCGGCGACGATCTGCGCGCTGCGGGCCCCCTTGATCATTTCCATGCCGCCGGGCAGGTTGCGAATGGCGGCGGTGTCGATGAGCGTGGCCGGCCACAGCGAATTCACGCCGATGCCATCGCCGCGTAATTCTTCGGCTAGACCCAGCGTGGTCAGCGACATCCCATACTTGGCCATGGTGTATCCCAGGTGTGCTCCGGCCCACTTCGGGTCCAGATTCAGCGGCGGAGACAGCGTGAGAATATGGCCATGCTGCGAGGCACGCAGGTGCGGCAGGGCGGTTTTGGACAGCAAGAAGGTACCGCGCACATTAATATCGGCCATCAGGTCGTAACGCTTCATATCCAACTTGTCGGTGGGAGCGAGATTGATGGCGGAGGCGTTGTTGATGACGATGTCGATCCCGCCGAAGGTCTCCACCGCGGTGTCGACCACACGTTGCACGTCGGCGTCCACACGCACATCGCCCACTACCGCCAGGCCCTGTCCACCGGCGGCGTTGATCTGCTCGACGGCGGTATGGATCGTTCCCTCGAGGGTCGCGTGCGGGGTGTCCGTTTTGGATAACAGGACAATGTTGGCCCCGCGTTTGGCCAGTTCGAGGGCAATGGCTAGGCCGATGCCGCGACTGCCGCCGGACATCACGACGGTGCGGCCACTGAGGTTTTCGGGGCGTGGTGCGATCACGCTACGGGTTGCTTCACTCATGTGACTCAGGTTACTCGAGAATTCGCCACGAAGCTACTGGAGAGTAACTTACGGGAGCCGGCGCTTTATGCCACGCGGAGACATTTTGTAAGATTCCTACAACAGATTGCACCCAATCGACGGCTAGACTGGCGAGGATGGCATTTTGGATTGTGCCATTCCTACACATAACGATCGACCCGAAAGGGAGCCAACGGCATGACGCAGGGCCACACCGAGCTGGAGACGAGCATCGATCTATCCACCACCGCTGGCAAACTCGCCGAGTTCCGGCGCCGGCAGGCATTGTCTCAGGCCCCATCCGGTGAGGCGGCAATCGAGAAGCAGCACGCACGCGGCAAGAACACCGCCCGCGAACGCATCGACATGCTCCTCGATGAGGGCTCATTCGTCGAGTTCGACGCCCTGGCCGTACACCGCTCCACCGCCTTCGGCATGGAAAAGAAGAAGCCCATGGGCGATGGCGTCGTCTCGGGCTACGGCACCGTCGACGGCCGACTCGTCGCCGTCTACTCGCAGGACTTCACCGTCTACGGCGGCTCGCTCTCCCAGGTCAACGGCGAGAAAATCGTCAAGGTTCAAGAATTCGCGCTGCGCAACGGCTGCCCGGTCGTGGGCATCAACGACGGCGGTGGCGCCCGCATCCAGGAGGGCGTGGCCTCGCTGGCCATGTTCGCCGATATCTTCCGCAATAACGTCCACGCCTCCGGCGTGGTCCCGCAGATCTCGCTGATCATGGGTCCCTGCGCCGGTGGCGCGGCCTACTCCCCGGCACTGACCGACTACGTGATCATGGTCGACAAGACCAGTCACATGTTCATCACCGGCCCCGACGTCATCAAGACCGTCACTGGCGAAGACGTGGACATGGAAACCCTCGGTGGCGCCCGGCAGCACAACTCCACCACCGGCACCGCCACCTACCTGGCCTCCGATGAGTCCGATGCCATTGAGTTCTGCAAGGAACTGCTCGACTTCCTGCCATCTTCCAACCTGGCAGATGCGACGGTCGCCGATTTCGAGGAGGAACTCGAACTCACCGAGGAAGATCTGGCCCTCGACACGCTGATTCCCGACTCCGCGAATCAGCCTTATGACATGCGTGCGGTCATCGAATCGGTACTCGATGACGGGCACTTCTTCGAAATGCAGGCCCTCTACGCGCCGAACGTCATCATCGGCTATGGCCGCGTCGAGGGGCATACCGTGGGTGTGGTGGCCAACCAGCCCATGCAGTTCGCCGGCACGCTGGACATTGCCGCCTCGGAGAAGGCCGCCCGCTTTGTGCGCAACTGCGATGCCTTCAATATCCCGATCGTGACCCTTGTCGACGTGCCGGGCTTCCTGCCCGGTAAGGACCAGGAGTTCCAGGGCATTATCCGCCGCGGCGCAAAGTTGCTCTACGCCTACGCCGAAGCCACCGTGCCGAAGCTGACCGTGATCACCCGCAAGGCCTACGGCGGCGCATACATCGTGATGGGTTCGAAGAAGCTCGGTGCGGATCTGAACCTGGCATGGCCCACCGCGCAGATTGGCGTCATGGGCGCCGCCGGTGCCGTGAACATCCTCTACCGCCGCGATCTGGCCGCCGTCGAGGCCGAGGGCGGAGATGTCGAGGCCCGTCGCAAGCAGATCATTGACGACTACGAGGCGGAGCTGCTCAACCCATACCAGGCCGCCGAGCTGGGCTACATCGACGCGGTGATCGCCCCTAGCGACACCCGCCTGCAGCTGGTGCGCGGCTTGCGTGCGCTACGCGAAAAGCACGCCACGCTGCCGCCGAAGAAGCACGGAAACATCCCGCTCTAAGCCGCCGACGCCCAGAGGAACCACCACGATGAGTACTCACACCACCGCCGAGGCACAGCCACTGCTGTCCGTCACCAAGGGCAACCCCACCCCCGAGGAACTCGCCGCGCTCACCGCGATCGTCGCGTCGTTGGCAAACCGGCCGGCCCCGGAGGCCCAGCCAGCTCCGGCCAAGCGTCGTGTGGCGCGCATCCGCAAGCGTCGGGCGCTCACCACCCCGCGCCTGTCATGGAACCTGGGGCGGCGCTAACCGCGCCAAGCAAGGATAGGCTAGCGGCATGTTGCTGCACACCGAACGGCTGCGGCTTCGGGAACTGAGTACCGAAGATTTCGCAGCCGTTCATGCTTTCGCTTCCGACCCCGAAGTCTGCCGCTATTCGCCATGGGGACCGAATAGCGAGCAGCAGACCCGCGACTTTATTCACTCCGCCATCGCCGAAGCGGACAGACATCCACGAACCCGCTTCACTCTGGCCATCGAGTGCAACACGCAAGTGATCGGCGCGGCCAGCTTCACCCGCCTCGATGCGGAACACGGCGAAATCGGTTACACACTGGAGCGGAACTTCTGGTCGCGGGGCTACGCCACAGAAGCGGCCCAAGCCCTGCTTGACTGGGCACTCAACACCGGTGGCTGCCTCAGCGTCATCGCCACCTGCCGACCCGAGAACATCGGCTCTTGGCGCGTCTTAGAGAAGATCGGGATGCGTCGTGAGAGCCTGCTGGCCCAGCATATATGGATCCGGGACCACCTCGAAGACTCCTACCTCTACCGCTCCGGTTCCGCGCCGGTTAGCTGAACCCACGGGTCCTACATTTACTGCTAAGTAACGATTCGGCCACACTCGATTCGCGAATCACTAAAATCGTTTGATATGCACTACTGTCAT
Source organism: Glutamicibacter endophyticus (assembly GCF_048457885.1). Classification (NCBI taxonomy): domain Bacteria; kingdom Bacillati; phylum Actinomycetota; class Actinomycetes; order Micrococcales; family Micrococcaceae; genus Glutamicibacter; species Glutamicibacter endophyticus. The sequence goes on along the minus strand of NZ_CP174200.1, from coordinate 889,808 downwards.
ATTTCATAGCGTCTGCTAAAAAATACGCTTGAAATGTGCCTTTAGAGGGGTGGGAATTGCGCACCAAACACTTTATCGCTGCTGCTCTGGTCTTCGGTTCGCTGACTCTGACCGCGTGCACTTCTACCCCCTCACCATCCGAACCCACGCCCCGATCCCCGGCCCCGGTAACACCGAGTCGGCCCGAGTTGGTGGATCCGCTCGGCGAAATCTCGGATGTCTCCTCTGCCCTATACCGCGAGGAATCCGCCAACCCCGTGCTCCACGTACAAGGTCACGGCCCCGCGACGTACACCTTCGAGCTAGAGCACGACCCAGTCGCTGTCGAATATTTCCTAGCCTGCACCCCGCAGAGCCAGTACAAGGTCACGGCCTCCGGATTCTTTGCCAGCGGCTGCATCAATGAATTCAATGCGACGGGGCAGATTCCGGTCAGCACCGATGAACAAGAGGCCGGGCAGGTCACGGTCACCGTCGATATCGCGGAGGAAACGACCTACTGGCTCGTGGGCATTCCCGTCTTCGAGATTTCCGGTGGCTAAGCTCGCCGACTTTGGCTACTTACACCTACGCCATCTCCTACCCGCTAGTCGCCCCGATAGAAGGACCCTTGTGAACAGAAGACCCGTCGCCGCTACGAGTCTGCTTTCCCTCGCCGCTGTTTGTCTGATTCCTGCCAGCGCGCTGGCCTCTGATATGGCCGATGAAACACACGCGGCGAGTTGCAGTTCCCCCGTCGCGGAATATCACCCGCGCACCGAAACCGTTGACCGGCAAGGCTCCAGCAACGCGGTCTTTCTCGATAATCGACGCGGGACCACAAAAACGTCGGCAAGGCTCGAGGTGGCTCCCGACCCTGCAACGGAGGAACTACTTTCCTTCGAGCCCACCGATGATCTCTACACATTGGTGGAGCAAATGCGCCCCTTCCTCTTCGGGAGCACCGGGGAAGCCTATTGGGAACGCTATCCCACCAGTGTCGATCTCATCGCTCCGGTAAACACCATCGTCTCTGCTCAGCTGATCTCTAGCACGCATATCTTTGAGGGCGATGCCCCCGAATCAGCGGCGGCGTGCGTCGGCGCGTCGGACGGTGGCACCAATCAGGACGTGGTGGAAACCATGGGATGGAGTACCTGGTGAACGCATTTCGCTCTCGACGCGCTGGCCTCTTGCTAGCGCTTGGCACAATACTTGTCGGCGCATCATGCTCGAACTCGGCAACCGAAGCGCCGCAGGCACAGGCCACCGAACGGCCCCTTCCGTCGGTGGAATCCAATGAACCGGTCGCGGTACCGTCCGAGTCCGACCCTTCGCATTCTGGTCCGCTGACCCACTACGTGCCAGAGGGCGAGCAGATCCTAGGTTACGTCGATGATAGGACCGAGGATGCCCTGGTGGCAGAGTTCGTGGTCGTTAAGCCGGTCCTCGCGGTCTACATCCGCTGCGAAGGCTCTAGTCAGATAACCCTCAAGGTCAAAAACCACGGCAATTTTCCGCTGAATTGCGGTGGCGCTGCCGTCCCCTCGCTCAATGAATTCGCCCTCAAGAATCTGGAGCGCACTGCAGTGTCCGTTGAGATTCAGGGCCCGGTGCGCTGGTCCGCCACCGTCACCGCGCTCACGACCGAGCAGCGCAAGTACACCGAACCTCCCGAAGAACTGCCCATCGATGAATCCGATGATGACACTGTGGCCATCGATGACTATGAGGACTAAGCCGAGGATGGCACTGAGAGCTGGATTGGCGTGTTGCGGTGCTCGAGCTGTCGCTGTCTTGGCTCGTGGCCCTCAGCCTGATCGTGATCGCTTTTAAACGATGCCTCGAGCCGCCTTCCACCCTCCAACGGTGACCCTATGGAGCGTGGAAGGCCACGTGCTAGTCGTCGGCGCCGAGCTCCAGTTCCAGTAATTTCAAATCCGCGCGAGTCACCAGGTGCGAACTGACCGCGTGTTCCACGAGGCGAGCCTTGCGATTGGTCGCCAGTTTCCCGGGCCCGCCACGCAACCCAACGATCCCGGCCTTATCCAATTTGTCGCAAACATTGTCGAGTTTGCGGTTGAATTTCGTGATGCTCCAGCCCAAGCGTTCGGCGGCCGCAGCGCTGGAGGGAATCGCGCTGAGCCCAGTTCCATCGCGGCGTAGCATGGGTTCGGCGAGCGCCACCACCAGGGCCCGCTGCGCCGAGGTCAGGGTCACCGGACCTATGGTGGTGGCCCCGTCGGGATCCCCGGCCAGGGGTTCCTGCCGGAAGGTCGGTTGGGCCACGTGGATGGCGAACTCGTAGGTGGTGGGCCCAGCGGTGAAAACCACCGAGGTCCGGTTGAACACCAGCGGCAGACGTGCCCCGGGTGAGAGCCACGCCTGCAGTCCCCCGGTTTTATCGGCGATCGTTGCGGTTAACCGGGCACCAATATTCGATAGCCACCACATGCCCTCATACTGTCCCACGGTCAGAAACTGGCGGTGCAGATACGGGTTGTCGTCCACCGCCAGGTCTCCCTCGCGGCCGATGGTAAATAGTTGCCCTTCGGCGACCGGGAACCACTGGCCGCAGTATTCGACATACACGTCTTCGGCAGGTTGCGTTTCTTGGCAACTATCCATGGTTCTCCTCCGCACAGGCGCGTCTGGGCTCGGACACGCTACCACCATTCTTGCGCACGAGTTTGACCTCGATGCAGGTTTGTCCCTTGGCTCGCGGCAAGGTGGCGCTGGGAGCGTCGGTTTTCTGCGCGTCTCCGGTCTCGGTGGCCGTCACCGGCGCCCACATATAGAAGTCCCCGTCCATCGGGTCGGGGTTCTTCCAGGTGAAGGTGACGTTCTTGCCCACGCTGGAGTGTTTAAGGTCGGTGACCTGCGGGGCGTTGGCCCCGATAATCGGGTCCTTCGGATCGAGTGAGGCGTTGATCGGCGGGGTGCTGCTGCGTGGATCTTCGTCGGTATCCCCGAGCAGGTTGGCGCCGATCGCGACCGAAATGATCAGCGCCAGCGCCAACGCGACACCAAGCAGGGCCTTGGGCATTTTGCGCCGTACCTCCAGCGGTTCCGCCACGGCCGCATCCGGTGCCTCCACCGGCACCTGCTGATCACCACGTAGCGGCGCATCAAAACGCTGCGAGACATCCGGCTCATCCACCGGTGCCGGGGTTCCTGCCTGATCCGTTGCCCGTGGGGCGGGGGCGCGCCGTCCGGGCACCGAGGAGATCAGCGGTCCGGAGCCGCGGGGTCGCTGTGCATCCTCGATGGAGGTGACACTGCGCACCCGGGTGGACTCCCCTTCCTCCTCGGCGGGGTTGTGCGCGCCGTGCTCTTCGAGCACCTCGAAGGGGGTGACGGACAGGCCCAGCTCGGCTTGAATTCGTTGCAGCGAACGGGCCAGTTCGGCGGCCGACCCGAAGCGGGCCGCCGGGGATTTGGCCATGGCCACCGCCAGGGCCTGATTCAATGACTGCGGCACGTCGGGGCGCTGCAGCGGTTGCAGTTCGGTATTGGTGATGCGTTCGATCAGTGTGGTCTGCGAATTATCGCGACCCGGGCGCACGAACGGCGAGTGCCCGGCAAGCACGGTATAAATCGTGGCACCGAGCGAGTACACGTCCATCCGGACACCGGGCGGCGTGCCGCCTTCGAAGGCCTCGGGCGCCGACCAAGGGATCGACAGGCCCGCTACCTCGGAACCGATGGTGCCGGAGATACCGAAGTCGGTCAGTGCCGGCCGGTTGTAGTCGGTGGTCAGCACGTTCGCCGGTTTAATGTCGCGGTGAATAATGCCGGCTAGGTGTGCGGTTTGTACCGCAGAGCAGATCTGGATCCCCAGCGACAGGGCTTCGTCCACGCTGAGCACCGAACGCCGGTAGCGCGCGTCGAGACCGGGCCGCGAGCAGTACTCCATGGCGAGGTAGGAGCGCGAGTCCGCGGTGATCTCCGCCTGGTAGATGGTGACGATGTAGGGGTGGGTGGAGAGCTGCGCCATCAGGTTCGCCTCGGCCTCGAAGCGCGCACGGGCCTCCGCTTCGCTCACATCGGCCAGCAAAACCTTGATGGCCACCTTGCGCTGGGGTCGGTGCTGCTCGTAGAGGTAGACGTCGGAGAAGCCCCCGGTGCCCAGGGGCTTGATATAGCTGAAGCCCGGAATCTGCGGGGCTGGCGCCGGAGGGCGCCGCGAACTCACGGAAGCTCCTCGAATCGCAGGCTCACGCCATCGCCCAGATCGGCCACGTCTCCGCTGAGCAACAGCACCGACTCCGCCTTGCCAAGCCGGCGAGGTGCCTGTCCTTCGCGTAAGAGCACGGTGCCGTTGGTGGCCCCGAGATCGACGAGTTCCACATGCCATCCTTCGATGCGCACCTGCAGATGCGAACGGGAAATGTCGCCGCTGGGGCTGTGCACCTTCATCAGTTTCGGCTCCGGGGTTCCGGTGAACCCTTGGGCGCTGGGCTGGCGGCCGACAATCACCGAGCGGGTCAACTCATGGGAGGACTCGCTCTGCCCCGATTCGTCGGAGACGAGCATGCGGCCCATGGCCGGTTTACGCACCTGCCGGGCCTCCCCGCGCAGGGCAGCGCCGCAGCTGCGGCAGCTCGAAGCCGTGGGCGGGTTCGGGTGGCCGTCGGCGCAGACCCGGGCCAGCACGAATTCGTTGGGTTCCGCGCTCACCGGCGCCCCGGCCAAGGAGATGGACTCGCCCAGCGAACCGGAATGATCGCGTGGGGCGCTACGAATGATGGTGTCCCCGTCCCGGTCCGGATCCGGGAGCTCATCGGGCGCGGCAACGGCGGCCGGGCGCGGCTTGAGGATGGTGTCCGAATCATCGGCGTCGACCGGCTCATATTCGGTGGCCGCATCGCCGCGACGTCCGAGCAACTCGCTGGCCAAGGACAGTTCGTCGGTGCCGGTGGAATGTTCGTACACCTCGGGGTCCTGGGTATCTTCCGGTGCCTCGTCCGCTTCGGGCTTGCCCGCCGGGTCCTTCACCCCGGCGGTTGCCGCCGGTGCCTCCTTGGCTGCGGCCGGCTCGACGACGGCTTGGGCCCGCGTGGGTGCCTCGGTGCGATCCGGGGTGCTGCTGGCCTGCTCGGTGGCTGGCTTCGCTGGCGCACTGGCCAGCTGCGTCACCTCCGCATCCGCCTCGGGACCGGCGACGTCATCGGTGGCCGGTGCCGCGACGTTCTGCACGGTGCCCTCCGATTCGGTCTTAGTCTCGGATGTGGATCCGAAGCTCAGCGCGGCGGCGCGCACCACGCCCTCGTTGATGGGAAGCTGCTGCCCCTCGGGGGTCTCGGCGTGCAGGCTGGCCGTCCAGGAGCCCAACGCGGCGAAGCGCCGTTCCTGCCAGGTGGCGATGTCGGCTCCGCTGGCGGTTTCGCTGCCGGCACCGGTGTGGCCGGTGAACGTCGCGGTACCGCGCACCACGACGTGGGCGGCCTGCTGCCGCGAAATTATCGCGAAGTCGGGTAGCTCGTTGATTTTCATCTCGACGCTGCCCAGCAGGGCCGACAGCAACGATTCGACGCTGGCTTCGGGGCTCAGACTCGACCACAGCCGATCGAGCAGTTCCGGCTCGGTGCCCGCGGGCAGCATGAGGATGTGACCGGTACCCACCAGGGCATACCCGTCGCCGGGGAGGTAACGCAGGCTGTTCATGATTTCTCCTCTGTGTCGGTCGTGATGATCTGGCGCGGTACGGTGATGTCGATGTCGTCGGGGTGCCCGGCTGCCACATCGGCAACGATCACGCTGATATTATCGCGTCCCCCATTGCGCAGGGCCGCCTGGATCAGTTCGTCGGCGGCCTGTTGCGGGTCCGGGAAGCGGGCGAGCACCTGTTGCATCTGCTCGTCGCTCAGTTCCCCGCTCAGCCCGTCGGAACATACCAGGAGCCGGTCCCCGGCCTTGACCGGGAGCATCCAAAAGTCCGCGCGGTTATCGGCGCGCATCCCCAACGCCCGGGTGATGACATGGCGGCGCGGGTAATCGGCGGCCTCACCGGCACTGAGCCGACCACTGTCCAGTAGCTCCTGCACCTCGGAATGATCGACCGTCACCTGTTCGAGTAAGCCATCGGCCATCCGGTAGGTACGCGAATCCCCCACGTTAAAGATCAGCCACTGCGGTTGCCCCTCCGGGTAGATCACTGCCGCTCCGGACACGGTGGTGCCGGCGCGGGCCGACCCGGCCGCAAGGATGGCCCGGTCGGCGCGCTGCAGCAGGTCATCGATCAGCTGGGCATCGATGAGTCCGTGGGCCTGCCGCACCCCTTCGGCGAAGGTTTGCACGCACACCGAACTGGCCACGTCCCCGGCGGCATGTCCGCCCATGCCGTCGGCGACCAGCAGCAGCGTGTCGGTGGCGAGCATGCTGTCCTCGTTCAAGGCGCGGCGCAAGCCACGGTCGGTGCTTTGCCCGTGGTGCAGCGCCACCCAGTGCTCTTCGGGAACCGCACTCACGCGCGTTCGACCTTAAAGTTACGCTCTCCGAAGTACACGGTCTGTCCGGGGCTGACCTGTTGGGGCTGCCCCGGCACCAGATCACGCGTGCCGCCCTGGCCATCGACAATGTAGGAGCCATTGGCCGACTGGCGGTCGGTAACCCACAGACCACTGGCACCGGACTGCACCAGCAGGTGGGTTTTCGACACGGTGCGCTCCGGGTCATCGAGGCTAATCAGCTCGTCCACCTGTTCGCCTTCGGCCGGGGCCGGGTTGCGGCCGATCAGCGCACTGTGCTCGATGGTGAGCGCTTGGCCGTCGTCGAAGTGCAGCACCATTACCGGATCCCGCTCGACGCGTAGCCGGGTGGAGCCAAGTTCATCGTCCGGATCGGCATGCTCTGGCACCGGGGCCGAAGCCGGGGCCGCTGCGTTAACCTCGGAGATGACCTCGGCCTTGGCGGGGCTGGGCTCTTCGTTGGCCTGTCGGATGGCGCCGGGCACCGAATCGATTACGGCCGGTCCCGCAAACTCTGGCACGTCCTCAGGGTCTTCCGGCGCGTCCACCGCACGCTCATCCTCATCGTGTGACTCCGGCTGTGCCGGCGAAGGGTCATCCTGCGGGGCAAAGGACTGCGGTCCGGCAATTCCACCGGAGGTCAGCGGGTCGCGGCCGGCGGCGACGTCCAGCACCAGGGTGCCGGCGGCCTTATCGTGCCAGCCCTGGCGTTTGCCGTTGGCGTCGAAGAGGTTGGAGATCACCATCAGCACCGGGCCGACCACCGGGATAATTCCGGCAACGGCGATCAACAAACGCCGACCGATCACCTTACCCCAACCGGGCAGGTTGCCTTCGAGATTCGTGGTGCGCAGCTTGAGCAGGAACTGGCCCGGGGTCTTGCCGCTCGTGGCCTCCCACCACCAGATCCCCACCGTATAAGCCAGCGACAGCACGCCAAAGAGCAGATAGGTCCCGGCAATCTGTCCGAGGATTTGCGGGTCAACGGCGGCCTGCAACAACTTGGAACTGATGATCGGCATGAAGATCGCCGCGAGAATAATCAGCGGCACGCTGTCGAGCAACCAGGAGAGCAATCGCTGGGTTGCGCTGGCATCCACCAGGTTCATTGTTTGTGCCATGGCTTACTCCTGTGGTTGTTCGAAACGGTTACGGCGCGGGCGACGGGGTAGCCGCCCGGAGGTGGACAGTGCACCGGCCACCTCGTGGACGAGCGAGCGCGGGGAATATTTGGCGCGCAGCCGGCCGAAGAAGCCACGTGAGGCCTGCATCTCCTTGGCCTGGCGATGCACTTCTTCCCAGTAGCTACGCACCTCTTCCTCGGTGGGCTGCACCGGTGAGAAGCTGGCCGCATCGGCTCGGCGGGCCAGGTTCAGCACCGGTTCGCTCATGGCGGGGAAGCCCCCGGCCACCAGGCGCGCATTCTCCGAGCGGGTGGCTCCCACACGGCTGATGACTTGATGGTCGGTGGCGGTACTGAGGATTTCCTGCCAGCCGCCGGCCATGCGCTGTTCGGGACCGCCGGTGCGTTCGCGGCGGCGGCGACGGCGTACCTTCAGCAACAAGATCAGCAGGAAGGGCGAGGCCAAGACGAGCAGTGAGCCGGCCGAAATACCGATAATGCTCACCAGCACTCCCCAGCGTTCCCACCAGGTCTGCGGTTCCTCTTCGACCTCTTGGGGTTCCGGCGCGGTCTCTGGCGGCAGGTCGGCTTCTTCCTGCCCCGGAGGTGGCGGTTGCAGCACCTGCGGCTGCGGCACGGCTTTGGGTTCCTGCTCCGGCGGTGTGGGCTGTTCATCATCGTCTGGGGTCGGGTCAAAGGCCACCCAGCCCACCGATTCGAAGGCGATCTCTACCCACGCGTGCACATCCGAACCGGTCAGCTCCACCGCACGTTGCGGGGCGTACTCTTCGGGGTAGAAACCCATCACCACGCGGGCCGGGATGCCCTGTTCGCGAGCCAAGAGGGCCATGGCCGCGGCATACTGCTCATCATCGCCGATCATCTGCTCGGCATCGAGCAGGCTCGTTATGCGCCCGGCACCATGCCCGGAGAGCGAGGGAACCTGCCCCTCGGCTCCGTTGGAGAAGAAGCCCGTATTCGCGAAGGTGCTCTCGAGGCTGCGTGCCCGGTTCAGGTCCCCTTGGGCCGAACCGATGAAGTCCACGGCCTTGGCCCCCGCCAGCGGCGGCACATTCGCCAGTTCCGGTAGGCGCAATTCGGCGAAGTTCAACTCCGCCAGCTGTTCGTCGCTGGGTCGCGGCGGGAAGTACACCTGGGCGGTATAGGCATCGCCGGAGCGCAGGCCGATGGAACTCAGCGCGGTTTCGGCCTCGTCGCTGTAGAACAGCGAGCGAGCCAGCTCGTCGCGGCGTTCCCCGGTCAGCTCGAGCCCGGCGAGCTTACCGCCGGCCGGCAGCCATACGCCCTGATAGTCACGAATTTCAATCTGCAGCTCGCCCTGGTTGCGGCTGCTGCCGCCCTCGGCCGAGCGAATATCGCTCGAATCACCGACCGGGGCGAAATTGCCGCCGGACTTCGGGTCCACGGAAAAGACCATGCCGTTGTAGGAGTCCAGGGCCGCCAGCCGAATGCGTTCGCCTTCCGGAAGCCCCTTGACGGTGAGCAGCGTGTCATCGGCCATGTTTTTCACGTATTTACGGAAACGTGTCAGCGGGCTTGGGTAGTCGTAGAGGTCTACCGGCGGCTCAAGCGCATCACGCAGCACCTGACGCGGGGTTTGCGGGCTGATGAGTGGGGCCGCCGCGGCGGTGAGCACCCCGGCCCCGGCCAACACTAGTGCGCCGATGGCTACCCGGCGCAGCCGGAGCTGGTGCCCGCCGGCAAGGTCCTCCGGCGCATGATTGAGCGAGCGGAAACCATCGCTGACGATCTGCGCCACATAGCGCCGCCAGGCCAGCCAGCCCACGAGTACCGCGATCAAGGCGACGCCGCGCACCACCGGCATCGGCACATCGCGGGTGCCAAAGACGATACCCACCACGAACATCGCCAGCACCGGTAGCAGCGTGAGATAGGGCGAACGCAGATGCCAGGCGGCCAGCCCGGTGAGTAAAGCGGTGAGCAAAGTGGAGAAAAAGGCCACGATGAGCACGCCCCCGAAGGAACCCACCGGTGGGGCAACGGTGAGCATGTCTTTCCAGGAGAACACCAGCCCGGCCAGCAGGGTGCGTAGCGATTCGAGGGTCGGCAGCACCGAGTAGGCGGCCTCGCGCGGGGTCGCCAAGGGGGTACCGAGCAGCAGGTAGAGCACGGCGAAGCCGGCGGCGGTACGCCAGGTGCCCAGCCGGAACCACACATTGGCCCAGGCAAGCCCGAGCCCGGCAACGATGCCGCCGATGGCGGCCAACAGGAAGGCTAGGCTGCCGCCGTAGGCGTCGAAAAGCCCCAGGGCTCCGAGTAGTAGCGCCGCGCCTAGGCAGGCTGCGTCGACGCAATAGCGCCAGAGGGGGAGCGGGCGGCTCATGCGACGGCCCTTCGCAACATCAACCCCAGCTCGTCGAGGTTTCCGAGGGTCAGTACGGTCAGCTCACCGATGCTGGCCCGCGCCGGTGCCAGCCCCAGCCCACAGCGGATCGCGATGGCACGTACCCCCACCGGCACATGCATCCACGCTTCACGCAGTTCGCGCGCCGTGGTTTGTGCGCCGGTGAGCATGAACATCACCGAGGCGCCGGGAACCGCATCTGCGGTGTGGCGCACCACATCCACCACGTTTTCTCGCAGGCCCGCACGCACCTCCAGACGGGTTAGCCCGTCCATCAGGTGACGCCCGGTGTCGGCGCGCACCGGTCCGAACTGGCTGTAGACGTCCAGTTTGCGCTGTTCCACCGCGGCCTGCAGCCCGATCGAGGCGGCCACCGAAATGGCCAGCTCCACATCTTCGAGCGCTTCCGCATGGGTTCCGTAGTCCCCTAAATTCAGCGAGAGGGCAACGGCCAGATGCGAGCGGCGGGTTTCCTCGAACTGCCGCACCATGAGTTCGCCGGTACGGGCTGTGGACTTCCAATGAATATGCCGCCGGTCATCACCAGGCTGGTAACCGCGCAGGGCGTGAAAGGACACATCCGAGTTCGACAGGTCGCGGGTGGGCATACCCTCCAGGTCGCGGATGAAGCCGGCCGAGGAACCATCGAGTCCGGTGGTTTTCGGGTGGATGAACAGCTCGTAGGTGTCCGTCCAACGCACCTGGCGGCGTAGCAGGCCGAAGGGGTCCTGGCGTACCGAGCGCACCGGACCAACCTCGAGCACCTGGCGGCGACGGGTGGGAATGGTAAACAGGTCTTCGTGGCTGTCCCCGGGGTCTAGCCGTGGGATACGGAATTCCGCGGCCCCGGCGCCGACCGGCAGCTCCATCATGACTCCGGCCGAACTGCGTGCGGCCCGGTTGCGCACCCGCATCGCGCCCACGGCGCGGTCTCCCACGGCCACCCGGGTGCGGTTTAGATCCAGGCTTACCTCAAAGTCGCTACGACCCAGAATGAACCCGACCCCGACCACCAACAGCACGCTGGCCATGAAGGCCCCGAGCAGTGCTTCCTGCCAGCCGAAGCCGGCGCCAAGCACCCAGAGCAGTATTGCGGTGCCGGCCACCACGAAACCCAGCGGGGAGACCACGCGGGCCACCGGGGACAGGTAGCTTTGGCTCACGGCCCGCACCCGATCGCCCAGTGGGCGCAGGTATTGGCCGAGCACCGCCGAGCTTTCGCTCAGCAGGCTCGGTACTTTTCCGGCGGCGCGGCGTAGCGCGGCCCGTCTGCTCATCATGATATGCCTTAGGCCTCGCTACCGCGGCGGGTTGGGGCCGGTACTTCACGCAGCACCGCGTCAATGACTTTTACGGCGGTGGCCCCGGTGAATTCGGCCTCCGGGTCCAACACCAGACGGTGGGTGAACACGTGCGGTGCCAGTTCCTTAATATCGTCGGGCAACACATAGTTGCGTCCCTGACCGGCGGCCCACACCTTCGCCGCGCGCACCATGGCCAGTGCGCCACGCACCGATACGCCCAGCCGGGTTTCCGAGGCCTCACGGGTGGCTTCGCACAGTGCCGCGACATAGTCCAGCACGGCCTCATCCACGTGCACCCCGGTGGCTAGGTCTGCCATTTCGGCCAGCGCCTCGGTGGTGATCACCGGGCTGAGCGCCGCGGAGCGATCCTTCTGGGCGCTGCCGGTGAGCAGGGCCACGGTGGCCGCACGGTCCGGGTAGCCGATCGAGGTTTTGATCAAGAAGCGGTCCAGCTGAGCCTCGGGCAGGCGGTAGGTGCCGGCCTGTTCGATGGGGTTCTGCGTGGCGATCACCATGAAGGGGCGGGCCTGCGTGTAGGTGGTGCCGTCGACCGTGACTCGGCCCTCCTCCATCACTTCGAGCAGCGCCGACTGGGTTTTCGGGCTGGCGCGGTTGATTTCGTCGGCCAGCACCAGGTTCGCGAAAATCGGCCCGTGATGGAACTCGAAGGACTGGGTGCGCTGATCGTAGATGGTAATGCCGGTGACGTCGCTGGGCAGCAGATCCGGGGTGAACTGAATGCGCGAGTTCGTGCCCTTCACGGTGGCGGCCAGCGAGCGCGCCAGCATGGTCTTGCCGGTGCCCGGAGCGTCCTCGAGGAGTACATGCCCCTCGGTCAGTAGCGCGGTGAGCACCAGCCTGATCGTCTGCTCCTTGCCCAGCACCGACTGGCCCACATTGGACACCAGCTTGGCGAAGGTATCGCAGAACCAACTGGCCTGCTCGGTGCTCATCGTTCTCGACATGGTCTCTCTTTCATACATCCGTGAAGGGCTCAATGGGCGGGTCAGAAGTTGGTGGTGTTCGATTTTACGCCGTCCACCGTGGCGTAATAGGGCTGCTTATATCCCGGCTCAACCACGCAAGGCAGATCCTTAGAGGCCCGTCCCTTGTTGTTGACCGAGAAGGTCACGTAGTTATCCGAGAACATTCCGCCCGAGTGGTAGCACTTGGCCATATAGGTGTGCGTACCGGGGTCGAAGTTGTAGAGCTCGACATGGTACTTGTAACAGTTCGGGTCGCAGGTGGAGTTCGAGTACCCGTTGTAGTTCGGGCCCTTGGAGAGCTTGACCGAACGCGCCGGCTTCGGGTTGGTCTTCTCGGTCTTCGTCCAGACTTCTTTCTGCCCCTCGGTGTCCGTGGCCACGATCTTTAGTTTGCGCTCCGTGGAGTAGCCCAAACCTTCGATGCGTTTGGCTCCGTCGTTGGCGATCTTATTGCCGTTGACGGTCACCGTCTGGGTGACTTTTCGTCCATTCGGGGCACCTGCGTCCTTATTCCAGGTGAACTTGATCCAGTGATCTCCGTGGGTGGCGGAAATATTGGCGTTTTTGCGCAGCGGCCCGTAGGCGCTTTCCTTATTACTTGGGCTGCTGGCTTGGGCCGGTCCGGCCGCGTTCAGCGCCCGCACCCGCCAGGTGTGCACGGTACCGTTCGAACCGGTATCGATCACCGCTCCGGGACCGCCGAAGGGCTTCCAGCCGCCACCGTCGGTGGAGTACTGGTAGCCGGTGATCTTTGAGCCGTTGGCCCCGGGCGCGGTGAAGTTCAGTTGCACCATGCGGTTGGTTCCGGTCGCGTTGGCTTTCACGGAGCCTACCGGCTTGGGACGACCGTAGGGGGTGACCGCCGCCGAACGGGCACTCTGTGCGGAGTTACCCACGCGGTTCTTCGCCTGAATGGAGAAGGTGTAGGACCCGGAGGTGCTCAGTCCGGTCACGGTCTGGGTGGTGCGGTTGGCTGCGATCGAGCCGATCGTCTTGACCAGGGTGCCGGATTTGAACACTCGCAGGGTGTACCCGGTGATGGGTGCCCCGTTGCCGCCGGGGGCCTTCCAGGCCACGTTCACCACGCCGCCGTCCACGGCCGAATCCTTGCGCGAAGCGGTGGGCGCGCCCGGTTTGAAGGGCACGCCGGCGGGGGTGACCGCTGCCGAGTAGGAGCTAAAGGCCGAAGGTTTGGAGGCCTTGTTCACCGCGCGCACGCGAGCCTGGTAGGCGGTGCCATTTTTCAGGCCCTTCCAGGTGTACGAGGTGCCGGTGATGCCGGTGACCTGGGTGACCCCGTTGGGTGGGGCCGGAGACAGCTCCAGGGTGTAGCTCTGAATGGCCGAACCTCGGCTAACCGGTGCGGTCCAGTTAAAGCTTGCCTGTTGGTCTCCGTCCTTGCCGGTGGGGGCCGCGGGCTGTTCGGGCTCCACATCGGGGCGGGCGTCGGCCGAGGCCGGGGAGGCCGGGGAGGTGCCCACCGCGTTCGTGGCGGTCACCGTGAAGTTATAGACCTTGTCGTTGGTCAACGGCGTAATGGTGCAGGTGGTGGCGGCACACTGCTGGGTGTGCCCGCCGCCGGTGACCGTGTATCCGGTGATGGGCGAGCCGTTATTTGCCGGTGGGTCCCAGGCCAGAACGACCTTCCGGTCGCCGGTGGATTGCACGCGTGGCAGTCCCGGCGCCTGCGGGGCACCCTTGACGTTCAGCGTGATGGTGCCGATGACATTGCGTGAAACGTCCTCGGTGACATCGCCGATCGTGTACTCCACGCGCATGGTGCCCACGAACTTATCGGCCGGGGTGATCGAAACCTTGTCTCCGCGCACCGCAACGGCGCCGGTGCCCGACTGCAGGGCGCGGGCGTTGAGCAGGCGCAGCGGCCCTTGATCGGCATAGGGGTTGTGGTCATTGGCCAACACGTCCACCAGCTCGGTCTTGCCCTGGTGGGCGTCGGCGACATTGTCGGCCACCGCCACGGGCAATTCACGGGTGGAACCGGTCACGGTCACGCTCATGGTTGCGGTCACCGGTGGGTTGACCCCATCGGACACGCTCACGCCGATAGTGCCGCTGGTGCCCTTCGGGGTACTTGCCTCGGCGGAGACGCGCAGCGTGTGGCCATCGATCAGCTGGGCTTGTACTCCCTGAATGTCCACCTGGCCGAGGGCGAAGGAAAGGTTCGGTACGTCCTCGGGGTTCGCGTCGTTGGCCGCCAAACGCAGATCCATCAACGCTGGTTCTTCGCCTTGGCCCACGGTCAGCGCGTTGGATTGCAAGGTCGGTGGGAAGTTCTCCTCATCGGGCTGCTCGGTGGGTTCCTCCGAGGGCTCCTCGCTCTCCTCTTCCTCCGGCTGGCCGTCCTGCTCTTCATCGACGCGGTCCTCGCCGCGCTCGTTGGCCGGTGCCGGGGTGACATTGATCGGCACGGTCAGCTTCGAGGTCAGGCCGCGCTCATCGTCCGGTCCGCTGCCGTCGGTCACCTCGAAGCTCACGGCGGCCGGGCCGGAGAAATCTATCGGGGCCTTGAAGGTCAGTTCGGTGGCCGAACGCACCAGTTCCCCATCGTTCTCCGGCACGGAGCTCACCGATTCCTCGGTGGTCAGTCGGGGGCTGCGGCCCTCGCGCACGAGCACAATGTCGCCTAAGTTCAACGGCAAGCTCTGCCCGGCCTGGACCTGCAGGTTCAGCCCGCTGGCCAGGATGGGACGGGCGTCGGCGATGCCCGGCACATGGACAAAGGCGGTAGAGGTCAAGCCGTCGGGGTCAGTGAGCGTGTAGGCGATGACCTGGGCGGACTCACCCACGCGCACCTGGAGGCCTTCGTCGGTGACTCGGGCCGACTCGGGGGCGTCGGGAAGCGAGACTTCAAGTTCGCTGGCGCTACCGTCGGGGTCCTCGTCATTGCGCAGGATATCCACGGTCAGCGTGTCGGTGCCGATCACTTCTTCGAGCGAGACGCGGTCATCGCGGGCGATCGGGGCCAGCAGCTGTGCCTCGGGGTCCGAGGAAACGGTTAACGTGCCGGCGGCGGTGCCACCGCGGCCATCGGAAATCCGGTAGCGTACCGAGACGCTGCCGTCCTCCGGCGGGCTGGTCAGTACCACTCGTCCGTCCTGAACCTCAACCTTCTGGCTGGATTCGGTGGATACCTCGGGTAGCAGGGCGATGGGATCCCCGTCCGGGTCGGTGTCGTTGTCCATCACGTCGACCGCGACCGGGCGGTCGGGGCGTACCGTGATGAAGTCATTGACCGCTACCGGCGGGTTATTGGCCTCGGCTAAGGGGGCGATGCCGATTTTGATGGTGCCGGTAGCCCGAGCACCGAGCCGGTCCTCGACAACATAGCTGAATTCGTCGGTGCCGCTGGCATTGCGGTGGGCGGTGTAGTCGATGGAGGCGCCGCGGATCTTCGCGGTACCAAGCCGTGGCGAGTCACCGAATTGCACGAGGGATACCGAGTCGCCTTCCGGATCGATATCCTCCAACGGGATCACCACATTGGTGCTGCTGTCGGCGAAGACACGGCCGGTTACCGGCACCGGGTTGGGTGGGCTGTTCTTTTCCAGGTCGTTGGCATCCGCGGCTGGTTGCACATTAAAGGTGACGCTGGCGCTGCTTTCCTGACCATCGGGGCCAGCGACCGTATACACGGCACTGACTTGGCGTGGTTTGCCCCCGAAGTCGCCGGCGCGGAAACGCACCGTGTCATCGGCCACCGAGATCAGGGAACCTTCGCCGAGCTGGTCGGCCTCCTGCAATTCGGGGCGCAGGGTCAACTTGCCGCCATTGGGGTGAATGTCATTGTCGAGCACCTTCACGGTGGCGACATCGTTTTCGCGCACGCTGACGGTGTCCGGGTTCGCTTGGGGCGGGTCCATACGCGGTGGCGCCGGGATCGGGATGACACGAATAGCACCGGTGGCCTGGCCGTCGCCGTTGGAGATCGTGTAGTTCACCGTGGTGGGGTCGGTCAGCCCGCGCACATCGGTGATCCGCACGAAGGTGTTGCGCTCCACGCTGGCGGTGAAGGGCAGATCGTTGGCCCCCTCCACCGCGGTGGTGACCAGCACGCCACCGGAGGGGTCGGTGTCATTATCGAGCACATTGACCAGCACGTCTTGTCCGGCCGGGAGCAGCGCGACATCGCGCACGGCGACCGGGTCCCGCGGCTGTTCCTGCGGGGCGGCAATATCGATGCGCACCAACCCGGGGGCGCTAGCCGGGCCGTTGGTAGCCATATATTCGGCGTAGTAGGTCCCCGGACGGTCCCCCTTCACACTGACGACGCCGGTCTGCACATTGGTTGTGAGCTCGAGGCCCGGCACGTCGTCCACCCCGGCCAGGCGTAGCCCATCGCCGGAGGGGTCGGTGTCGTTGGCCAACGGCTCGAAGGTGGTCGGTTCCCCGGCCTGGGCCAGCACGTGGTCGGTGGCGGTGACGGGCTTGACGGTGGCATCGGCCAGCACCTCGACGATCACCCGCCCCTTGGTGCTTTCGCGGCGGTCGGAGACCTGAATGGCCACTTCCTTCTGCCCCAGCTTCTTGCCATCGTCTTGGAAGGTCAGCGTGCCATCGGGGCGCACACGAATCACATCATCGCCCTCGGAGGTGCCGCCGAGCAGTTGCAGGTCATCGCCTTCAGCGTCGGTCCAGTCGCTGAGCAGGTTGCGGCTGACCGATTCGCCCTGTTGCACGCGGAGCACGGTGGTGCGCTGCTGTTCGGGGGCGGTGTTTGTCTCCTCGTCGACCACGTTGAGCTTCACCGTGGCGGTATCGCGTCCGCCGCGTCCATCCTCGGTGGTGTAACTAAAGTTTCCGGCGCCCGCGGCGTCCTGCGGCACTGCAATCTGGAAACCGGTGCCATCGTAAACCGGTTGCAGTTCACCGAGCTTGGGTCCCGGCCCCTCGAGCTGGGCGGTGAGCAGATCACCGTCGGGGTCCACATCGTTATAGAGCACCGGCAGCAGGGTGGTGCGCCCGGGGCGCACGCTGAAGCTGTCGTCTTCGGCGATTGGTTCCTGGTTTTCCTCGGTGCGGTTAGGCAGCTCGATGGCGTCGGTGATTTCCTTGGTTTCTTCCTCCTTCGCCTCGCCCTCGCCGGCCGGCGGTTCCAGATCGCTCCAGTTGCTTACGATCTCCATGCCCTCGTTGGCCAGCCATACCTGCCCGGAGTGCACGTCATTGAGCACCACGACATCGCGGTTGACGCGGAAAGCCAGTTCGGCCCCGGTGAGCATGTCTGGAATCAGCATGCGCTGGTTCTGTGATTCATCGGTGCAGTGACGCAGGTATTCGCCGCTGGTCTGCCAGGCGGAGTAGGTGCAGCTGCCGACGCGCACCGGCTGGATCGGGGTTCCGGGTGTGTCCACCTGGTCGTAGCCGGTCTCCTTACCGTCGAGTGAGACGGTGGCCAGCGACTGATCCAGCGCGATGGCCACAGCGTCGGCCTCCGGCCCCGGGGCCTGCAGGCGGGCGTTGGCGGTGTTTTCAAGGTGGGCGGTGCTACCGGTTGACGTGATGATGACCCCACTGGCCGGGTCGAAGACCACACCGGTGTCGCCCACGGCGGACAGCTGGGGCTTTTCGAGTTCGCTCAATTGCGGAAGGTCTTGCTGGATGCCGGGCTGGGCTTGGCCTTCTTCGTCGATGGTGAAGCTTGCCATGGTGCCCGTGGCGTAGTCCACGGTCCAGACGGTGTCGTCTGCGCCCACCACGGCGTCGACTTCGCCCTTGGATTCCACCAAGGGTTCGGCGCTTTCACCCTTGAAGTTAGAGATCTGCTTGAGGTGGGTAGCCTGCACGGTGCCGTGCTCGTCATCGGTCACGGCAACGACTTCGGCACCGAAGGAAAAGGAAGAGTTCGCCGGGAGCGCATTATCTCCGGCGAACTGCACCATGGCCGGGTCGATGGTGGTCAGCGAGGCCTGCTCGAGGTTGCGCACGAGCACGGTTTCGGCGTTCTGGGCTAGATCGTAGTTCGCCAAGGGGGTTACCACGCCCCCGTCGATGGTGCGCGACTGGTAGTTAATGTGCCCGATTTTGCCCTCGGATTGGTTCACAACCCAGACGCCGCCGTCATTCAATTCCACATCGGCGGTTTCGAAGCCCGGGTAGATGATGGCACCGGTAACGGCCAGCGCGGCCGCCACCGGAATGGCGGTGGCCTTAAAACCGGTGCTCTTGAGCAACCCGGTCCATCCGGTCCGAGGGGCTTTCGCCATGGCTACTTTGTCCTTGCAGTGCGAGTGATGAGTGATGGTTCCGGTCCACGCGGGCGCGCAAGCTAGACCGGTTCCTCATCCAATTCTAAGGAAAAGAAAAAATCATCACCATGGAGAGAACTCCCCATAGCCGCAGAATCGTGGCTGACCAGTGGGGTTAAACTTCATCACAGGCAGGGCCGGGAGGTCACTTTTACGGCAAGCCGCGTAACGAAGAGCCGCCAGAAATCTCTTCAACATCTGCTTCAGATCAAGTAATGTAGGCCACATGACAGCCACAGAAACCTCCCGGCAGCCCAGCGCCATTGACGCGATCGCCGACGCCTATTTCGAGCAGTCCCTCGAGCTGACGCCCGAGCTCGGCTCGGAACTCGGCCTGCCCGGCTACGAGAGCCAATACTCGGACTACTCCCCCGCCGGCCGCGAAGCCGTTGCGGATCTAGCCCGCGAAACGCTGAGCAAGCTAGCTCAGACCCAGCCGGTCGACGAGATCGACGAGGTGACCCTCGATGCCATGACCGAGCGACTGACCCTAGCGGTCACGCTGCATGAAACTGGCCGCACCGAACTGAACAACATCGCGTCCCCGGTACAGGGGATCCGTGCAGCCTTTGACCTGATGCCACAGCACAGCGCGGAGGATTTCGGGCATATCGGCGACCGGCTACATAATGTCACCGCGGCCATCGAAGGGTACTTGAAGTCGCTGCGCGGCTCGGCGAGCGCCGGACATATTGCCCCGGTGCGCCAGCTGAAGATCGCTATCGAGCAGGCCACCGACTACGCCAAGGACGGAGGCTTTTTCGACCAACTCGCCAGTGCCGGCACTACCGCCGCCCCGGAGCTAGCCGAACGGCTCCAGCGCGGCGCCGCGGCGGCCAAGCAGGCTTATCGCATGCTGGCCCAGTGCGTCGCCGACGAGCTGCTACCCATCGCCCCGGCCAAGGATGCGGTGGGACGCGAGTACTACCAATTGGTGTCCCAAGACTTCCTCGGGGCCGTGGTGGATCTGGAGGAAACCTACGCGTGGGGCGTGGAGGAGCTCGATCGCATCATCGCCGAGCAACAGATGGTGGCCGAACAGATCAAGCCGGGTGCCGATATCGCCGAGGCCAAACGCATTCTGAATGACGACCCGAAACGCCGTCTGCAGGGTACCGATGCCCTGCGCGAATGGATGCAGGGCAAGGCCGACGCGGCCATTCGCGATCTAAAGGATGTGCACTTCGACATCCCGGCGCCGATGGATCAGATCGAGTGCATGATCGCCCCGACCCAGGATGGCGGGATCTATTACACCGGCCCGTCCGAGGACTTCTCCCGCCCGGGTCGCATGTGGTGGTCGGTGCCGCCAGGAGAGGATAGCTTCACCACCTGGGCGGAGCTGACCACGGTCTATCACGAGGGCGTGCCGGGCCATCACCTGCAGATCGCTACAAGTCAGTTGCAGCACGAGACGCTGAATAAGTGGCGCCGCTACATGTGCTGGACCAGTGGTCACGGCGAGGGATGGGCACTGTATTCGGAACGCCTCATGCACCAGCTGGGCTACCTCTCTGATCCTGGTGACTATATGGGGATGCTCGATGCCCAAAGGTTGCGCGCCGCGCGCGTGGTCTTCGATATTGGCGTGCACTGCGAACTGCCGATGCCCGAGCAATGGGGCGAAGGACAGTGGACCGCAGAGAAGGGATTCGCTTTCCTCGAAGCGAACCTGGATATCTCCCCCGGGCAGCTGGACTTCGAGTTCAACCGCTACCTCGGCTGGCCCGGCCAAGCCCCGGCCTACAAAGTGGGGCAACGACTTTGGGAGCAGATCCGCGATGAACTAGCTCAGCGAGCCGGCGAGCAGTTCAATGCCAAGGAGTTCCACACCCGCGCGCTGCGCATTGGGTCCGTTGGTCTCGACACGCTCAAGCGAGCGCTGCTCTCCTAAACTCGACACAAGCCAAGTTGTGTCCCCGCCCTGCGCAACTCGGGTGCGGGGACATCGACCCTTGACGTCACATAGCGACGTTATTCCCGCTTTTGCGACGCATTTCGTGAACCTAGACACGCGATACATGTGACGTAAGTATCACCGGGACGATTTTTGTCATAGTGCGCAACATCCGCTGTGATTCGCTATAGTTCCGGCTCTACCGTTGAGTGCATGACTTCGACATCACCCACTCGCCGCTTGCCTAAGTGGAGCACAAACTTCGGCGTGCAGGTTATCGCCGCCCTTATTCTTGGCCTGATTCTCGGCCTCGTCGCCAAGTACTCCGGATCCACCGCGGAGGCCCCCACCGCTCTGGGGCAGTCGCTGGACATCATTGGCTCCAGCTACGTGGCGCTACTACGCACCGCCGTCATCCCGCTGGTGTTTTTCGCAGTGGTCGCTTCCATTGCCAACCTTTCTCAGGTCACCAACGCCGCACGTCTGGCGTGGCAGACTCTGCTCTGGTTCGCCATTACCGCCTTCATCTCCGTGATCATCGGCATGGGCTTGGGCTTGATCTTCCAGCCGGGGGTGAATACCGGGCAGGAGCAGCCGGCGGAATACGCCGGCCGCACCGGCGACTGGCTGGCGTTCCTCACCGGCCTCATCCCCTCGAACTACCTCGGTTTGGGCGCTAATACCAAGATGGTGGACGGTGCCGCGAGCACCTCGATCAGCTTCAACGTGTTGCAGATTTTGGTTATCGCGGTGGTCGTGGGGATCGCCGCACTCAAGGTCGGCGAGGCCGCTAAGCCATTCTTGGCCTTCTCCGCCTCGCTGCTGGCGATTATTCAGAAGGTCCTATGGTGGATCATTCGCATCGCCCCGATCGGCACCATCGGTCTGATCGGTAATGCCGTAGCCACTTACGGCTGGGACACCATCGGCGCCCTGGGCAAGTTCTCGCTGGCTATCTACGTTGGTCTTGCCCTTGTGCTGTTCGCGCTCTACCCGGTACTCGTTCGCAGCCATGGACTGAGCATTAAGCAGTACTTCTCCGGCGTTTGGCCGGCGGTGCAGCTGGCTTTCGTTTCCCGCTCCTCGGTGGGAACCCTGCCGTTGACCCAGCGCGTGACCGAACGCAATCTGGGCGTTCCTTCGGGCTACGCTTCCTTCGCGGTCCCGCTGGGCGCCACCACCAAAATGGATGGTTGCGCCGCGATCTACCCGGCGATCTCCGCGATCTTCGTGGCTCAGTTCTTCAACATTGACCTGAGCCTGACCGATTACCTGCTCATCGCTTTGGTATCCGTGCTCGGCTCGGCCGCGACCGCCGGCACGACCGGCGCCGTGGTGATGCTGACCCTGACCTTGAGCACCCTTGGTCTGCCATTGGCCGGCGTCGGGTTGCTGATGGCCGTGGATCCGATCTTGGACATGGGCCGCACCGCGGTGAACGTGGCCGGCCAGGCTTTGGTTCCGACCATCGTGGCCAAGCGGGAAGGCATTCTCGACGAGAATCTGTACAACGCCCGCCGTAGCGGGGATCCTTTCTCCGAGGACCAGCCCGCCGCGGCCGCAGAGGCCGGCGAACTGGCCGACGCCAAGTAGGAACGCTCGACCGCGGCGATACCGGTCGAAGTCCGTTGGGCCCGCGCAACGCCCCCGCGTTGCACGGGCCCAGCGGCGTTTAAAGACACCGTGTGTATGAGGCTGGTCAACCTCACACCTCAAATATTTGCACATCGTGCAAAGTTGCACGTAGTGTAATTTTGTGACTTCTTCCGTAGCCGAGAATCGGCGCACCCTGAACAAGCAGGCCACCCGGCAGGCCATCGTCACCGCCGCCCTAGAGATCCTGCGGCAATCCGACAATGGAGGCCTCACCGCCACCGGCATCGCCGAAAAGGCGGGCATCTCACGGCGCACCTTGTTCAACTATTTCCCCAGCGTCGATGCGGTCCTCTGCGAACCACTTCAGAGCCTGCTCAATGGCCTGGTCGATTCGCTCAATGGCGCCCCAACCGATCAACCGCTGATCAAGTCGGTCGCCTGGGCGATGAAGGCTCCTGCCGTTACCGAGCTACTGGCCCCGGTGGCGCAAATTGCCGTCTATGCCAAACACGCCGACGACGGTCTACTCACCGTCTCGGAAGCCGCCTGGCAGCAATCGGCCACCGCGGTCATCTCCGAGGTTGCAGCACGCCACCCGCAGGCCAGCGACTTCGTGGTCCGCGTCTTCGCCCATGCCGTGCTCGGCGCCGGTCAGGCCGCCTTCGATGAATGGATCGACCGTCTGGTGGCCGAGGGGGATGCGATTTCCACTCCGAGTTTCGCTCCCTCGGCGCGACATGTTGCTTTGCTTCATGAACTGCTGAATGAAGCCATGACTGAACTCGGCGATGGTTTCGCCACCCTTCAAACCACCAATTCCAGCGCCGAGGAGAACTAGGCTATGGCTACGCTGCTCTATCGTCTCGCCTCTTGGGCGCACCGTCACCGTTACCGCATGCTGGCCATGTGGTTGGCCGCATTTATCGCCATCGGCGTCTGCGCCAGCCTCTTTATGGGGCAGCTATCCAATACCTTCTCGTTGCCGGGCACCGAAACGCAGCGCACCATGGACCGGCTGAAGGCCGAACTGCCCGATTTGGCAGGCGGCTCCGGTTCGATCGTTTTCCGCGAGAGTAGCAATAAGGCCCTCTCGGCCACCCAACGCGAGGCGATCAACGACAGCCTCGAGCAGCTGAAGTTGCATCCCGAAGTCGTGGACGTCAAAAGCCCCTTCGAACTACAACGCGAGCTGGACCGAGCCACCCCCGAACTCAGCAAGGCGCAACGTGAACTCGAGGACGGACAGCGCAAACTCGATGACGGCAAGCTGCAGGTTGCCGACGGGAAAAAACAGCTAGAGGACGCGCAGAATAAAATCACCGAGGGTTGGACCAAACTCTTTGACGGGCGCAAACAACTCGAAGCGGGTGCACCGCAACTTGCCGCGGCCGAACGCGAACTAGCCGATGGCTGGGACCAGCTACGCCGCGGAGAATTCCGTCTCGCCGAGGGCCGCAGTAAGCTCACCGACGGTGAGCGCCAGTACGCCGATGGCCTCGCCGAGTACCGTGAGGGCAAAGCGAAATACGATGCCGGGCGCAAGCAGTTCGCCGCCGGTGAAGCCGACCTCGAGAAGGCTGCTGCGCAACTCAAGGAAGGCCACAAGCAGTACGAGCAGGGTGAAGCACAGCTACTCGGGGACAAGAGCCGCAAGGAGTTCCGTGCCGAGCTAGTGCAAGGCAAGTCAGATGCACAGGCTCAACTGGATCAGGTTGAGCAGGGACTGACCGAACTGGCGGATCAGCAAGAGAAGCTCACGGCGCAACGACAAGCCGCCGCAGATCAGCTCGCCGCGCTGGAAGGTTCCGAGGATGCCGAGGCGATTGCCAAACTCGAAGCCACCATTTCCACATTGGATCAGGCGCTAAACCAGCTCAAGGAGCAGCAGTCTCAGGCGCTCGCCGGTCGCACCCAGCTCACCGAGGCCCTGGCGCAAATCAAGGCTGGAGAAGACGGGTTGGCCGCCCTGGACGCCTCACGCACCGAACTGCAGAAGGCTGAGGAGAAGCTCAGCGACGGGCGCGATCAGCTGGAATCCAAACGTGGCGAGCTGGACAAGGCCGCAGCGACGCTGAAATCCGCGAAGGCTAAACTGGATGCCGCGAAGCAGGAAATCGACACGAACAGGGCCAACCTGGACGCCGCCTCCAGTCAGCTGGAGGATTCACGAGCTAAGTTGCAGGCCGGTCAGCAGCAGCTGACGGCCAAGAAGGCAGAGTTCGAAGCCGGCAAGGCTAAACTCGACGCGGCCGAACGCGAGCTACGTGAGGGAGAGCAACAGCTCAGCGAGAAGAAGTCCGAACTCGCCCAGGCTGAAAAGGATCTGGAGCAGGGAGCCAAGGACCTAGAGTCCGGACGCGCCGAGCTGGAATTCGCCTCGCGGCAGGTCGGAGCCAGCGAGGGTATGCGCTTTGTCTCCGAGGACGGCACCACCGCCGTGGCCCAAGTCAGCTTCAAGGGCCAGACCGACGCGCTGACGGCCGCCGATCGCGAAGCGATCACTGCCACCGCCGCCACGGCTCAGGCCACCGGAGTCGAGGTGCTCTTCTCCAAGGAGATCTTGCAGGACCTCTCCTCCGTCTTCGGCGCGGCAGAGATCATTGGCGTTATTGTCGCGGCCGTGGTGTTGCTCGCGATGCTGGGCACACTTGTCGCGGCCGGCTTGCCCCTGCTCTTAGCAATCCTGGGCGTCGGCGCGGGTGTGGGCACCACACTGGCGTTCTCATCGCTGGTCGATATGGCCTCGATTACCCCGGCACTGGCCATGATGCTAGGGCTCGCCGTGGGGATCGACTATGCGTTGTTCATCATTCATCGGCATCGTAGCCAGCTGCTGACCGGCATGGAGGTCGGCGAGTCCATCGCCCGTGCCGTGGGCACCAGCGGCAACGCGGTGGTCTTTGCGGGCCTGACGGTCATCATCGCGCTCGCGGCCTTGGCCGTACCCGGGCTACCGTTCCTGACCGTACTTGGACTGTCGGCGGCCTTCACCGTGTTCGTGGCCGTCCTGCTGGCCGTCACCCTGCTTCCGGCCCTGCTGGCCATAGCTGGCCCACGCTTGGTCTCCAAACGAGCCCGGGCCCGGGCGGCGAACCCGATCATCCGTGACCCCTTTGCCTCACGCTGGGGACGGATCGTAACGAAGGTGGCAATTCCCGCCATCCTAGTGGTCATCGCCGCATTGGGCGCCATCGCCCTTCCCGGCGCACAGATGCGCACCGCCCTGCCCGATGGTAGTGCCGAGCCGGTCGACTCACAGGCTTTCCAGGCCTACCAGCAGACCAGCGACAAGTTCGGCGCCGGATACAACGGCCCACTATTGGTTCTGGCCGATCTGCCAGCCGGTCTCGACCAGCGGCAGGCCGACTCCGCCGCGCTAGACGTCGCCGAACGTCTGCGCGACTACGACGGAGTGATTACCGCCATCCCGGTAACGCTGACCGACGATCGTGCGCTGGCGGCCATTCAGGTCCTACCCGCCGACGGGCCGGCCTCGGCGGGAACCGAGGCCCTCGTTCATCAATTGCGCGCCGATGCCGATCAGATCGTCGGGGCCACCGAGGCCACGCAGATCGCGGTGACCGGACAGGTCGCCGCCCAGATCGACGTGTCGCAGAAGGTCACCGAGGCGCTACCCCCGTACCTCGCGATCGTGGTGGGACTGTCCCTGGTTCTCCTGCTCTTGGTCTTCCGGTCGATCGTCGTGCCGCTGATGGCTACCGGCGGCTTCCTGCTGTCGCTGGCCGCGGCCTTCGGCGCGAGCGTCATGGTCTACCAGTGGGGCTGGTTTGCCCCGGTATTCGATGTGGCGGTCCCTGGCCCGCTGCTTAGCTTCCTGCCGATCTTGCTCACCGGCATCCTCTTCGGGCTGGCCATGGACTATCAGGTCTTCCTGGTCTCGGCCATGCGTGAACGCTACGCCCATGGGGAGCCCTCCCGCGATGCGGTCCGATCCGGCTTCGTCATGGCAGCCCCGGTGGTCACCGCCGCGGCGCTGATTATGATCTCAGTCTTCGCCGGCTTCATCTTCTCCCACCTGTCGATGATCCGCCCGCTGGGCTTCGCGTTGGCCTTCGGCGTGCTCTTCGACGCGTTCGTGGTGCGCATGACGCTGATTCCAGCACTCATGCATCTGCTCGGTGACAAGGCTTGGTACCTGCCGCGCTGGCTGGCCAAGATCCTGCCCGATGTCGATGTGGAAGGCGCCAAGCTCGAACGCAATCTCCCGCAGCCAACGGATGCCGACGATGCGCCGGATGAACTTGGTCAGGATCGGACCAACGTGGGAGTCTAGGGCCATGACTACTGCACCGCGATTGCTTTTGGCCTCGGCCTCCTGGGGCCGGAAGAAGATCCTCTCCGAGGCCGGCTTAGACTTCGGCACACAGGTATCGAGTGTGGACGAAGACCTAGTACTGGCCGAGGCAGAAGCAACGCACGGGTCACAAAGCCCCGCACAAACCGCGCTGCTACTCGCTCGAGCAAAGGCCGAGAATGTTGCGTCCCACGAGCATCCGGCCGGAACCCTGGTGCTCGGATGCGATTCGGTATTTGAGCTCAATGGGATGGCTTACGGCAAACCGCACACCACGGCGGTCGCACGTGAACGCTGGCATCAGCTCTCGGGCGCCACCGGCATCCTGCACTCGGGGCACTGGTTGATCGACGTTAGCAACCCGCAGGAAGCCCGTGGAGAGGTCTCCTCAACGATCGTGCACTTTGCCACGGTCTCCCCGGCCGAGATCGAGGCCTACGTGGCCAGCGGTGAACCGCTGCCCTGCGCGGGGGCTTTCACCATTGACGGCCTCGCTTCGGCCTTCATTCACTCGATTGAAGGCAACTACCAAAATGTTGTGGGACTAGATGTCGCGGTGCTGCGCAAGCTACTGGATCAAAATGGCACCGCCATTACCGAACTGTGGAAGTAACGTGGCCCGAACCCGACATTGTAACGTCGTAGCAAGCTCCGGGTAAACCATTGTTGGCTTGCGTTTTTTCAATAAGCCGGTGTCGACTACTGAAGTACATGCTGCAAGGGGACTTTCAGTCTCTACCCAGACGACGGATCGCTACGTTCCATATAGACAATACCAAGCAGTCAGAAACTATGGACTCACTCAATTGAACCGAGGAAATTCCAGCTGCACGACATCAGCGATGCCGGAAGATTCTTTTGGCCAGACATACATGTCGCGAACGATCTTGAGCTGGCCCAGAGCGGGCGACCTGTCTATAACTTGCGTAGCGCTATGCGCCCTACACCAAGAGTTGACCCATTTAATCAACCAAATGAAATTCAACGATTTTCAACATCGCACCATCTCGACAAGCGCAATAGCCCGCTCCAGCCGCAAGATAGATCCACTTGCCAACGCTTCAGCGAGACACCACACAGAAGTAGAGAATACCTCACTGATTGCTGAAATAAGAACCTGCCACAAGGCGAGCACCGCGGCACCTTTATTCTGATTTCATCCTTACTGGCAGTCGCCAAGAGTTGCCACGCTCACCGGCCTCACGAGCGGTTTGGTACACGAAATTCCCTAGCGCGTAGTTAAGGATGCTCATCCCATATCCCTTGCGACGCACTTATGAACCCAGCAAAGAATTTTCCCTGAAGAACTAAACTATCCGAATAGGCCAACCTATAATACCTGGACATTCTACCCACCCCAGCAACTTCAGTCCAATCAACCCCGACCGGCCTCCGCTTCGTAGCACGGTCAAAGACCAGCCAAATTTCCGGAAATCTAGAACGATCGATTTTCGATACCTGCCAACCGAGAAATCCCCTAACCTTGTCAAGTACAGCTATGTCACGTTCTTCATTTGACTTCCACCATTGCACCACCTCATCGCGCCGAGAAAAGGAATAGGCCAGTATTCCATCCAGGAAGGCTAAGTCATTAACAGGTGCCAAATCCGAAGCATAGATCACGTGCCCCGCTCCAGTGTCAACTTCATAACTCATCAACTCACCATCGCCCGAGAGCTCAAGAGTGAGAAGTACCGTATTATTGATTAGATAAACACCTCCAGCCCCATAACTCAAGTCTATCATTTCATCATCACGATAGTGACTCATTAGATCACTCAATTGCATTATTTGTACCTAATCCTAAAAATATCATAGTGCTTACCCTTGGAATTTTTGTATCTAAACTGGTGATAAGCTCGACCTGTCGATCTATCATAATAGTTACTCCAACCAATTGCTCGACGAGGATTGTTTCTATTATCTCCGTTGTTCAACACTCCACGTCTTCCATGGCCAGAATTTCCAAACAGATAAGATTTCTTCCCCAGATACTTATTTTCAAAGGCCCACTTCTTACTGGCGTTCCATTTCTTCTTTCCCCACTGCCTGGTGTGCTTCCAAGAGGAATTGGCCCATTTCTTGGTCGACTTCCAGGATGACTTCCCCCACTGCTTTGTCGATTTCCAGGCAGACTTGCCCGACTTGCTAATAGCCTTACCTGCTGGTGCACACCATCGCTTACAGGCCATCCAGGCGCCGCGTGCAGCCCACGGAACCCACGCGAACAGTCCTGTCGTGTCACTCATTCCCACCGGGTCCTGCGGATACGCATACGACGTCGTATTCCCACCCTCAACCGGATCCCGACTCGTAAACAACCCAGTAACAGGGTTATACAAGCGAGCACCCATCAAAATCAGGCCACTACCATCCACCGCCCGCTCATCAACACCATGCCACCCATAAGACGTCGCACCAGTACCCACCGGCTCAGACAACGGATTCCCATACTCGTCATACTGCGCCCACCCAGAAATACCCTGACCCGCACCCGTACCCGTCAACGGAACCGTAGCCACCACATCACCATGCGGATTACCCAACGCCAACTCCACCGTACTGCCGGTAATCACCAACGCAAGATCGCCACCGATCGTCGACTCATACCTAGTAGTGACGGTCTGCGTTCCTTGAACCCGGCTCGTCCACCCCGGATTATCCGAACCATCCACATAATGCTTCGTCTCGGTCCCCACCGGATTCGTACCCGCAGAAGCAAGGGTTAACCGTCGTCCTGCAGGATCTCGGCCAATCGTCGTGGTCGTCCCATTACGAGTAATCGACGCCACCGCATCATCAGCGAAATACTTCACCGACACCCCACCAACCCCGGCCTTCACCCCACCAGCAGCCGCCGGCGCATCCACCGCAGGAACCATCGTCTGACGCCCCAACCCGTCATACACATACCCCGCACCAACACCCACACGATCAGCCGCATCATACATCCATGCCCGCTGCGCGGCCTGAGTACCATTCACTGTAGTAGTCAGTGAGGCACTGTTCCCATTCTTATCAAACGCATACTTACGCACCGTCACCGGAGTCACCGCCCCCTCACCAGGATCGGTATTCAAAGTTTCGCCCGGCAACGCCGTCATATCCTGCACTTCGGTGAGGCGACCGGCACGGTCATACGTGAACGTGCGGTCATAGGCTGCACCGCGGTCCCCTGCAGTCGATGTTCCGGCCGGGACGTCACCTTCCGGTGTGG
This sequence comes from Glutamicibacter endophyticus, assembly GCF_048457885.1. Classification (NCBI taxonomy): domain Bacteria; kingdom Bacillati; phylum Actinomycetota; class Actinomycetes; order Micrococcales; family Micrococcaceae; genus Glutamicibacter; species Glutamicibacter endophyticus. The sequence goes on along the minus strand of NZ_CP174200.1, from coordinate 860,269 downwards.
TTTCGCCAACGATCCGTCCCGTGGTGTCACGGTTCAGCTCCCAAGCGATCCAGGTCCCGTTCGACGTAGTCCCGTCCTCGGCCTTCAACGGTCCGTCATACGCCAACCGAACCTGCTTGCCGGATTCGTCGTAGTCCATTTTCTGGGTGAATCCACCAGGGATCGTCTGAGTCAGGACGTTGCCGTCACCGTCATAGGACGCCTTGTAAGTTCCCGTTCCGGTGCCGCCGTGGTTTGAGACTGTCATCGTGGTGACGACACCTTGGTACTCCGCGGTCCCGTCTCCTGACAGGGCACCATACTTGTAGGTCGAGGTCGACACTGGCGAAACCGTCTTGGAAACGTTACCGAAGGCATCGTATTCAGTGGTGCTCTGAATCGCACCGGGTTTAATAGAGGCAAGGAAATTGGAAAAGGAACACTTCTCTCTTGCCGATCAAATACACCGACGAACTCAAGACCCGCGCCGTTGACCTAGTGATCCACGCGCAGGCCGACCCCAGCACCGCGAACGGCGCGATCCGACGCGTCGCCAAAGAACTAGGGCTGAGCAGTGAAACTCTGCGCACCTGGGTACGGAATCACAAGAACAGCGGCGCAACAACACCGGCCCAGTCCATCGACTTGGAAGCCGAGAATAAACGCCTGCGGGCCGAACTGGCCGAGACCAAACGAGCCAACGAAATCCTGAAGAAAGCAGCGACTTTCTTCGCGGCGGAGCTCGACCGCCCTTCAAAATAATTGTTGATTTCATCGATCAGCACAAAGACGAGCTCGGGGTCGAGCCGATCATCCGCGCGTTGCAAGGAACCCGCGCGCAGATCGCCGTGAACTCGTACTATTCGGCCAAGAAACGACGCCCTTCGGCCCGCAGCGTTCGGGACGATCAATTACTTCCCAAACTTCGTGACGTATACGAGGAGAACTTTTCCTGCTACGGGGTGCGGAAAATGTGGCATGCAATGAACGTCAAGCATGCCGATCAGTTCGGGGCCATTGCTCGGTGCACCGTGGAACGATTAATGAAAATCGCTGGTATTGACGGGGTGCGGCGCAAACGGAAGAAGTCGAGAACGCGTTCCGCGGATCCAGAGTCATGCCCGGTGGATCTGGTGGACCGCCAGTTCACCGCGGCAGCCCCCCAATCGGCTGTGGGTTGCTGATATAACGTACGTTCCGACCCAGGTCGGGTGGGTTTATGCCATGTTTATCCTTGATGTGTTCAGCCGCGAAATCGTGGGCTGGCAAGTCACTAATCACATGCGTGAATCATTAGCCAGGGATGCTTTGATGATGGCCCTAGCCCGGAAATACAGGGATGGCGAGGACGTGACCGGTCTCGTTCACCACAGCGACCGCGGCGTGCAATTCCGGTCTATTAGGTACGGGCAGGCCTTGGCCGAGTCCAAGGTCGTTGCTTCGGTGGGTTCCAGGGGTGATTCGTTTGACAATGCCATGGCCGAGGCGCTGAATTCGGTCTATAAGGCGGAGCTGATCGATCGGAAGCAATGGTCTGGGCAGGTTGAGGTTATGGCTGAGACTTCCAGGTGGGTTGGCTGGTACAACTCCGAGCGGCTGCATTCGGCGCTAGGGTATAGGTCGCCGGCACAAGTCCATCAACAGTGGTCCGAACAGAATTACACGGCCGTGGAAGCCGCGTAGGAAAACAAGATAAGGAACCTCTACTAAACTCGGGGCTTGACAGTATGACGAGTATGGGAATCCGTTGTCTGAGCCGGTGGGTACTGGTGCGACGTCTTATGGGTGGCATGGTGTTGATGAGCGGGCGGTGGATGGTAGTGGCCTGATTTTGATGGGTGCCAGGCTCTATAACCCTGTTACTGGGTTGTTTTTGAGTCGGGATCCGGTTGAGGGTGGGAATACGACGTCGTATGCGTATCCGCAGGACCCGGTGGGGATGAATGACATTACTGGGTTGTGGAGTTGGAAGAAGGCATGGGGCACGGCGAAACGAGTATGGCGAAATCCGTGGTTTCAAGTGGGACTTGGGATTGGGCTAGCGCTTGTCCCTGGGGGACTAGCAATTCGGGCAGGCGTTGGTATTGTTTCTCGGATAAGTGGAATCTACCGCGCGGCGAATGTAGCTCGAACAGCAACTCGGGTTCGATCTGTAAACGGGTTCACCAGACATGGGCTGAATCAAATTGTGTCTCGCGGAGTTCCTCCGAGAATAATCAGAAATACAATTAATCACCCAGTAGCATTGAAGCCTCAGTATCACGCGACTCTATACTTTGGGCGAAAAGGGAACGTAGTTCTCAATAAATCGCGCAATGTTGTCACGGCATACAGATCATCTAAAATTTGGAAAAAGATGCAAAAAATAGGAAGGCGTTAGATTGCGAGATAATTATAAGTCGGTTCTTCGCCTAATTAAGCGTGAGTTGGACTCCATTCGTCTTCCTGCGCCCATGGAGGATGTTCCGGAAGACGAGTATGATCAATTAGCGCTTAAGGTACTGTCCGTTTGTGCGAAGTTTAGGGAAAGCGATGCTGTTATCGAACTATCGAGATTCTGGGAAGATGAGTTCGGTGATTCCGTTGATTATAACCAGAGCTTAGAGTTGGCGAAATTAGTAAAGGTAGTGCAGGATAAGGTCCATCCAGGCCCGGATGAAAGTTGACATTGGTGTTACCTGCAATTTATGGATGGATAAACTAGTTTTCTGTACGTGAAATCTTATTTCTAAATGTAGAATGGAGTATGGCACGTCGTGAACGACCTAAAGCCGTTCTCACCCTCACCGACGACGAGCGGGATTCTGCGCCCGTCAAGTTTTTGAGACAGTTTCCTGATTGATTCGTCGAGGGTTACGCGGCCAGCTGGTGCTGGTCGCGGGTACAATACGCGGCCAGAGCCGCGACCGGGGTCTTGTATCCAGCCGTGGCATTGGGCCGTTGCCGGTTGCACCAAGACTCGATATAGTCCATGACACCGGTCCGAGCGGCTAGACGGGTCGCGTACCACTGGTGGTAGTAGAACTCGGTCTTCAAATGCGAGAAGAAGTTCTCCGCCACGGCGTTGTCCCAACACACCCCGACCTTTCCCATGGACTGGGTGATTTGATTGCCCGCGCACCACGTCTGGAACTCGGATGAGGTGTATTGACTGCCTCGATCGGAATTGAAGACGGCACCCTCAGCATGGAGATACCCGTGGTCACGGGCCATCGCGAGCGCCGAGGTACACAGGCTGGTGCGCATATGGTTGTTCATCGACCAACCGATGACTGTCAAGCCCCGAGTTTAGTAGTGTCAAGCCCCGAGTTTAGTAGAGGTTCCTTATCTTGTTTTCCTACGCGGCTTCCACGGCCGTGTAATTCTGTTCGGACCACTGTTGATGGACTTGTGCCGGCGACCTATACCCTAGCGCCGAATGCAGCCGCTCGGAGTTGTACCAGCCAACCCACCTGGAAGTCTCAGCCATAACCTCAACCTGCCCAGACCATTGCTTCCGATCGATCAGCTCCGCCTTATAGACCGAATTCAGCGCCTCGGCCATGGCATTGTCAAACGAATCACCCCTGGAACCCACCGAAGCAACGACCTTGGACTCGGCCAAGGCCTGCCCGTACCTAATAGACCGGAATTGCACGCCGCGGTCGCTGTGGTGAACGAGACCGGTCACGTCCTCGCCATCCCTGTATTTCCGGGCTAGGGCCATCATCAAAGCATCCCTGGCTAATGATTCACGCATGTGATTAGTGACTTGCCAGCCCACGATTTCGCGGCTGAACACATCAAGGATAAACATGGCATAAACCCACCCGACCTGGGTCGGAACGTACGTTATATCAGCAACCCACAGCCGATTGGGGGGCTGCCGCGGTGAACTGGCGGTCCACCAGATCCACCGGGCATGACTCTGGATCCGCGGAACGCGTTCTCGACTTCTTCCGTTTGCGCCGCACCCCGTCAATACCAGCGATTTTCATTAATCGTTCCACGGTGCACCGAGCAATGGCCCCGAACTGATCGGCATGCTTGACGTTCATTGCATGCCACATTTTCCGCACCCCGTAGCAGGAAAAGTTCTCCTCGTATACGTCACGAAGTTTGGGAAGTAATTGATCGTCCCGAACGCTGCGGGCCGAAGGGCGTCGTTTCTTGGCCGAATAGTACGAGTTCACGGCGATCTGCGCGCGGGTTCCTTGCAACGCGCGGATGATCGGCTCGACCCCGAGCTCGTCTTTGTGCTGATCGATGAAATCAACAATTATTTTGAAGGGCGGTCGAGCTCCGCCGCGAAGAAAGTCGCTGCTTTCTTCAGGATTTCGTTGGCTCGTTTGGTCTCGGCCAGTTCGGCCCGCAGGCGTTTATTCTCGGCTTCCAAGTCGATGGACTGGGCCGGTGTTGTTGCGCCGCTGTTCTTGTGATTCCGTACCCAGGTGCGCAGAGTTTCACTGCTCAGCCCTAGTTCTTTGGCGACGCGTCGGATCGCGCCGTTCGCGGTGCTGGGGTCGGCCTGCGCGTGGATCACTAGGTCAACGGCGCGGGTCTTGAGTTCGTCGGTGTATTTGATCGGCAAGAGAGAAGTGTTCCTTTTCCAATTTCCTTGCCTCTATTAAACCCGGTGCGATTCATGTCCAAGGCGCCCTGGTCCCATTGACGGTGCACCCGATCCGGCAGGTGGTACGTGTCAACGCCTTGGATCGTGGTCACGGGGGTGAACCTCCGTGGGCTGATCCCTTCGATACCTTGCCGCAGCATCGAGGCAGCCACGGTCTTGCGATCCACGCTCACACCCTCGCGACCCAGCTGCGCGGCCACCCTCGGTGCATCGTAGGTCCAGTAGGAATCGGTGAAGACCTCGGCGATTTTCTCATCGCGTTCGCGCTGTGCCGCCGCCCGCGGGCTCGGCCCTTGTGCTTGGCGCTCACACCAGGTGTAGTACCCGGAGGTCGAGACGTTCAACAGCCTGGCCATGCGCTTGATTGAGAAGTTTCCCTTCTCCGCGCGCATCAATTCGAACCGTTCGGACGGTGGTGCTTCGATGCGAAGAAGGAGGCCGCTTTTCCCAAAAATTGATTGTCTTCGCGCAGCTCGAAGACCTCCCGGCGCAACCGCTTCAGCTCGGCACACTCGTCCTCATCCAACGCTCCGTATGGCTCGCCGGCACCACGGCAATCGATCGGCCCGTATCAATGACCAGGCCCGCGGCCTCGCGCTTGTACTCCTCGGTGAACTTCCGTCGTTGTTTCTTCTGCTCTGACATCAGTGACATCCTTTAAGCAGGATTCACATCCCCCTAAATCGGGTGTCCACTAATTCAGGCTAACCCCCTCCGGAGGATTTAGACCCGTTTTACACCTTGGATTGCGCAGAGCCCATTTACTGCGATAATCACAATCCACTTTATCCGCAAATTGCCTAATCGAGCCACTCTACTTTGGACTCACCAAAGCTTGATAAATTGCCACTTTATGCCCCTGGCTAATGTATTTGTCAAAATTGACACCACCGAAGCATGACCTCCGCAACCGTGCTTTAATTTCTGGTCCTGCTCGGCGCAGGACTAGCATGCCGAAATGAAATACGATCCAAAGGGACTACAAAGCGAGGGCCGATATGTCCCCTATGGCCAGAGCTACTTCCTTAGACAGAGCTACCCCAAGTAGCGCTTAGGTTCATGTAATCACCGATTATTCACCTGCGTACCTAAGAGTTCCTTCTGGAGGCGCTAGAGTACAAGGCTCATTTGGAGCATTCGGATCCCCATGTTCTATTTCGTACTCGCATTCACCACACGAAAAGTTGTTTTCCTCCCACATGTGTTCTTGCCAAACGTGACCACACTGCTCGCACGTTGCTTCTCTCGCACGGTGCTTCATCGTACGTTTTGCTCGCCTACGCAAAATCATTTAAAACCTCTGATGCCAGCGTTTGATTGACGTTCTCTTCTCCCATGGCCGGTGACGTCCAATACCACCGATTCCTCCTCGACGGTGATAGTGAATCGGAGCCCATGACCTGAGTTTCTTACTTCTAATTCGGTGCGAATGGAGACCAAAGACTCGATTTCCCCTGTGCATGAAGTCCGTTCCGCGTCCAGTTCCTTTACTAAAGCGGGCCCCAAATCGATACTTGCTAGATAGCTTCCACCCAATGCTACGAGTGATCGATCCGTAGCCGCCACCTCCAATGGCGCCAAAGACAGTTGAGCTTGCTAGTCCACCCCATCTGAACCGCGATGACCATCCGTTTTTAGCCGTGTAGTATGCAGCCCCGGCTGCAGCTCCTACAGCCACGCCACAAACTATGCTGGCTCCGCATGCAATGGCACCCACAACCCCAGCCGCAATTACTGCCCCTCGTGCCAGATTTCTAATCCACCCTTGACCAGAAACATCATTCTTTCCCACAGGGTCCTGCGGGTAAGCATACGAAGTGGTATTGCCGCCCTCAACTGGATCTCGACTGGTAAATAGTCCCGTGGCAGCGTTATAGAGACGAGCACCCATAAGTACAAGTCCGCTCGCATCTACTGCCCTCTGATCTATGCCATGCCACCCATAAGTCGTCGCACCAGTATTCACTGGTTCGGACAGTTGGTTTCCGTACTCGTCATACTGCGCCCACCCAGAAATACCCTGACCCGCACCCGTACCAGTCAAAGGAACAGTGGCCACCACATCACCGTGTGGATTACTCAACGCCAATTCGACTTTGTTGTCGGTGATTGTCAGTGCGAGATCGCCGCCGATCGTGGACTCGTACCGAGTCGTCGTGGTCTGAGTTCCTTGAACACGACTCGTCCAGGCAGGATTATCCGAATCATCTGAGTAGTGCTTCGTTTCCGCACCAGCAGCCGCGGTTCCTGTCGAGGCTACTGTGAGGCGACGTCCTTCTGGGTCCCGAGTGATAGCTGTTGTTGTGCCGTTCCGGGTAATCTTTGCTGCCGCGTCGTCGGCAAAGTACGAAATCGTGATTGCGCCAGAACCGGCCTGAACACCACCTGATGCTGCTGGCGCATCTACTGCCGGAATGGTCGTCTGGCGACCTAATCCGTCATACACATACCCTGCTCCTACACCAACGCGGTCAGCCGCATCATAGGCCCAGGTCCGAGAAGCAGTCTGGGTTCCATTCACGGTAGTCGTCAGTGAGGTACGGTTGCCGTTCTTGTCGAACGAATACTTGCGGACCGTCGCCGGCGTAACGGCGCCTTCGGCAGGATCGGTGTTGACGGTTTCGCCGGGCTGCGCAGTGATGTCCTGCACTTCGGTGAGGCGACCGGCACGGTCATACGTGAACGTGCGGTCATAGGCTGCACCGCGGTCCCCTGCAGTCGATGTTCCGGCCAGGACGTCACCTTCCGGTGTGGTTTCGCCAACGATCCGTCCCGTGGTGTCACGGTTCAGCTCCCAAGCGATCCAGGTCCCGTTCGACGTAGTCCCGTCCTCGGCCTTCAACGGTCCGTCATACGCCAACCGAACCTGCTTGCCGGATTCGTCGTAGTCCATTTTCTGGGTGAATCCACCAGGGATCGTCTGAGTCAGGACGTTGCCGTCACCGTCATAGGACGCCTTGTAAGTTCCCGTTCCGGTGCCGCCGTGGTTTGAGACTGTCATCGTGGTGACGACACCTTGGTACTCCGCGGTCCCGTCTCCTGACAGGGCACCATACTTGTACGTGGTCGTCGAAACCGGCGACACCACCTTGACGACATTGCCGAAGCCGTCGTACTCCGTCGTCGTAGTCTCACCCAACGAATTCGTATACGACGTGGTACGCCCCCACAAATCCTGGGTCCACTTCACCTCCGACTGCGGGGTGGTGCCGGTCGCCAGTGCACGCACACCGTTCTGCACGCCCGTAGCGTCATAGAGCTTCTCCACGGGCGCAACTGCGGTGGTGGTGATGCCGCTGGTGGTGACCGTGGTCTTCAATTCCTGCCCATCGGCCCGGTAGGTCTGGGTCGTGGTGCGCTTGGCCCCATCGGTTCCCGTGGAAGACTCGGTAAAGGTCGCCGGCTGGCCATAGATATTGAACCCGGTCTGGTGCTTGGCGACTGACCCAGCGCCCTTCGGCGTATTCTTACACAGATAGCCTGCAAACTCCGGAGCGTTGCCGCAGACGGCATCAACCGCATTGGCCCCTGCCGTGTAGTACACGCTCAGCGTCGTGCCAGCATCAGCACCGGCAGACTTCGGTTGCCGGGTCTCGATCACGCGTCCCTGGTCATCAAACCGGGTCTCCGTCACGATATTGTTGGTTGTCGGTGATAAGACTTGCGTCACCTTGGTTGGAGTCCCAATAACCCATCCCGAGCGCAGGTTGTTCTTATCCGTGGCCGCGCGCCCATCCTTATCAACGGTGTAGGCGTTGTACCCGTTGAGGACCTCACTGAGCACCGGTTCGCCCGTGACCGCCAGATCCACGTCTCCGGAATTCGCTTTCGTGGTGAGCACCTTGGTGGGCAGCATGCGCGGCATGCCCCCGGCATCCACATCCGTCAAGGCTGTGTACGTCGTTTTGGTATGCACCCGTGCAGGCTCATCGTTCTCGTCGGTGGTCACAGGCGAATACGTGTCCGTAACGTACCCACGCAAGAACTCCGCCGTGGCTTCATTCCGCGCGATCTCGTCCGCTCTGAGGGCCGGATCGGTGGCCGATGAAATCCCTTCTCCATTCTCGTCGACGTACGCGGAGAGATCTGACCAGTAAAAATTCAACGATGCTTGATCCGTGTGCCCGTTCACGATGCCACCGACCACATTGGCCGGATCGGCCGCAGCGTCTTTAATCGTCCGGATCGCCCGCGCATCGTAGGAACGCTCGACGTTGCCGTCCTCGTTCAGGACGCTGGCTGTGATTTGCCATTCCCCACCAGCGTAGGACGCGGTGTTGACCACACGGTTCTGCGGATCCACGTACTGCAGGTCCGCGAACTTGTAGTCGGCTACCGCAACGGAGCCGGCCCTCGAGGTGATGATATTCTTCCCAGGCCCGAAGACCGCGTAGCCGGTCACCGGACGCTTCGCGGCTTCCTGTTCCCACAGCCTCACGCGCTCTTCACGCAGATCAGGTAGGTTATTCCCGTCAGCGACAGGGTTAATCCCGTAGACGAAACGTGCGGCCTGAACTCTTGTATTGCCATCTGTCGGGTTGCCCCGCTCGACTTTTTCCAGCCAGTCTGCTCGTCCGGACGAGGTGTTGCCCAGGCCGTAGCTGTAATAGGTGGGTGCATCGACCCGCGAACCACTACTGGTTTTCTCCTCAGTCGAAGCTAGCAGTGGCACACCGGCGGCCGAGTCAGCACCGTAGGTGTAGGTAGTCACATCGCCGGTGCGGGAATCTTTGACGCTGGTCAAGCGTGAATCAGCCGTGGTCCCGTCATAGCCGTACTCGGCGATAGTCACCGTCTTCATGGCACTGGTCGCCGGATCCCATGCAGTATAGGTGACCTTGGTGATCTTCCCGGCAGCGTCATAGGCCAAATTGATGCGGCGACACCCCTTCACCGGAGTCGTCGTATCGCATGCCAGAGCGGTTTCCGTACCGGCAATCACCATGGTGGTCTGCCCTGCCGCATTCGACACGAACTTGCTCGTGCCGGTCCCATTGCCGCCCGTGACGGTCTCGGTAATCCACTCATAGATCTTGGCATTGCCCTCCAAGATCGCGCCGCGCTTAAAGGTGGTCACCGTCCCGTCTTCCTCTGTGACCTTGATTCGTGCAGAGGTCCCGGACCCGGAGAGCGCAAGTTTCCACCCCGAGGCGCTCGCATCCTCGTTCGCCGCCACATAGGTGCCGATCTTCAACGCCACTCGCCCGTTACCAGGCTGGCGGAACACTGCCGCGGACTCATCATCGTCAATCAACGTCACGGTGCCATCAAGCGCCGTGGACTCAACGACCAAAAGGCCCGAAAGCCCTTCATCAGGGCCGTCGATATTCGCCCGCCAACCCCTGCCGAAGATCCGTGAATTCGCCCCGATCCCCGAATATGACGAATACGAGCGGCTCACCGACAACCCGGTATTTCCCGCGTTGACCTCCACATCCGTTTCCGACACATTGAGTTCACCCGTAGCCAGCGCGACCTGCCCGTCCCCGGCCTCGGCCACCGGGTAGTTCCCGCCAAACGCATGCGGCAGCTTGGTCACCTGCACCGGCTTCTTGGACTTGTTCGTCGTGCACTGTAGCCGCGAGGCCGCCGGCGCACCGGCATAGTCGAAGCACACCTGGATCTCCACCAAGGTCGCCAGACGGTCCTTGCCCAGCTCCTTGAGCTTGCCTGCCGGGGCCGCAGCGACATTAACCAATGTATCGACCTTCACCGGCTGACCCACGGCAATCGCAGGTAAGGTGGCCGCCTCATACCATCCAGCGTTCGACCCATAAGTGCTCGTATCGGCCGCCACGCTATCGGCTTCGCGCCAATACACTTTCGGAGTCACAACACCCGTGGCGGATGTGGGCCCCTGCCCCGTCACCTTGAACGAATCTGAAGTCGTGGACCCAGCCATCGGAGAGGTCAACGATGCCGCACCATTACCGAACGTCCACGTCGTCGTCGCCGAGGTGTTGGTTGCCTTATCGTTAGCCTTAACTCGAAGAATGTTTGCTCCGGTCGGGTTCCACGACAAGGTCGCTTTCCCCGAGGTGGCCGTGACGGTCTTCCACGCATCATTGTTCAGTTGATATGAGAACTTATCTGTGTCAGCACTCGATGAGAACGTGAAAGTATTCGAGCTTGGTTTCGTGGATTGCCATCCGTTATTCGAAATGCCACCAGAGGAAGTGATCGTTGGCGTCGACGGAGCCACCGAGTCAACGGTGAAAGTGGAAGCCGGGCCCGACGCCTTTGAACGCAACGAACCATCATGCGCCCACGCCTTGACCGTATACGTGCCGTTCTCCGCCAGCGACGCCTTGTAGGTCGAGACCTGTTTGGAGGCAACCGTAGTACCGGCCTGCTTCGTTAGGGTGCTCGTACCACTCATATCGAATTCAGCCTTGACATTCCCGCCGTCAGGATCCGACACCGTAGCTCGGAAGGTTGGGGTCTTGGACCTCACCCACGTCTTGCCTGCAGCGTCTTTAACTGATTCGCCGGAGTTGAACGACACCGCCGAAGGGGTACTCGGGTAAGAGTTGTAAGTGACGATGAACTGCGGTTCGATTGGATCATTCGAGCCAAGGATGTAATTCGTGGAGCGGTACCGCTTCCATGAATAATTATTCGTTTCATCCTCCGCGATCAACCGCACCCCGTAATTCTTCGTCGGGTTATCCGCCCAATACTGGGCAATCGGAGTGATCGGGTAATAGACATACCCCGCCGCGCAACTCGACGAATACCCCTTGGAGACATTGTTCGAGCCTTCGCCTGTGCTCGTCGCCGTAGGCTGCGCCGTCCACCTGACATCGGACGCCACCCACGGGCTGGTCACGCGCTGCACCTTCACCGGGGCAGAGGTGCAGGAATACGAATGATAGTTATGCATCCGCAACTCGGCCTTGACGATCTTCTTCCCATCCAGCGCCGAAGAGACAAACTGCAAGAAGGACCGGGACCTCAGCGAACCACCGTTGAAGGTACCCACCCGTAGTTCGGGGTCGCCAGCCTTGGACCCAGGCACGTCCGCCTGCACCCACGTGTCGGACACCCCAGCAGACCACGTCGGATCAATAGTCACCGGGTACTCACGCTGTGGATCCTGCAACCAATCCGCGTCGACATGCAACGTGAGAACAGGAACACCGTCTTCTTCTGTCAGCTCCGTTTCGACGAATCGCTCCGCCGCAGGCAGCCCGGAAGCTTCATCGATCTTCGCGTCCCACATCGTTGGGGCAGGAGCGAAAAACACCGTCTCGCCCTCAGAATCAAGAACTCTTAAATCGCCAGTTTCTTTGTCCTTCTTCATACTCAGGCCCTTGGAAAGCCCAATGGGGAAACGCAGAGACACACCGCCCGCGGGTGCCTCATCCAGGACCGTGCGATGAGAAAAACCTGAACGCAGTGGTAGAACCACAACATCGGCGTTGATCGATGGATCTTCCGAGGTCTCGGTAAGCGGCGCATCGGAGGGGTCTTCCGCCGTCCCGTTCTCGCTACGAGGTGAATCAGACTTTGCTGCGTCGTCACGAGGCGCAAAAAATGGCTGCTCGCTTGCAGAAGGTGATGTAGAGGGCTGTTGCTCAGAGCCTTCAGCTGACGGTTCGGTCAATGCGTCAGTAGGTTCGGAACTTTCTGAAAGGTCCGGAGTCACCGTTGCGGTCTGTGGAGCGACATCTGCCGTGGAATCATCAATCACGGGAACTTCGACTTGATCAGAGTACGTCGCCTGGTTATCGGCAATGTCAGGGACCGGAAGCTCCCCTTCCCAGCCCAATTCGAATTTCGCACCTTTGTTTTTGCCGGTATTCACCAGTTCGGCCAAAACCACGGAGTCCTTGTTGGGACCAGCGCCTAGGGCCTCCGCGCCATTAGCGACCGTCAGCTCCGTGCCATCACCAATTACCGGGTCATCCGTGGTTGTGAGCTCGTCGGCATCTCCGATGGGGACAAATACACCGTCATCTTCTATGAACCTAGCGGCGGAAGTGGTCACCGAAGTCCACGTGCCATCCGGATTAGCAAATACCTGCTCTGTAGCCGTCCGCAAAGACAAGTCCTCTACCCGATGACCGGTCGCTTTCGCAGTGATCTGCGCCGCCACCCCATCAGGACGCTCAGTGATTTCTTCAGCTACTTCAGCCGAGGTTTCTTCGTCCGCAAAAGCCTCAGGAACTACCAATCCGGAAAATACGAGCGCCGCCGAACTGGCGATCGCCACGCCCGCGAGAAACTTTCTGGTCCGCACGGGAAAATCCATCCATAAACGCGCAGAGCTATACCCCGAGAAAGATTGCACAAGAAACCCTAAGAGCAGAAGGTGACGTGGCTAGGGATTAGCCAGTGAGATTATTTGAATCTAAAAACTTGAAAAAAGCAATAGGCTTCCTGTTAATTCCCTTGAAGGATTGCACATCACCGATAAGTCCTATGCACCACTAGGTTTCAGCGGGGCCCTGGTCTCAAGTCCTACTGACCGCGGCGTGACATCCCTAGCGCGGTGGGCAGCGGACCGTAAGGCGGCACGAGGTACTTATGTAGCCGAACGGTTCCGTCTGCAGTTAGGCCATTCCGTCACGCTCTCACCAATGAACCCTCACGATCTCAGATCTTGACTCTGCAGAAGAAGCTTCTCGGAGTAAGCGCGCAGGCGTACTCGACGGACCCGACAGTCGACGCAGCGAAGGTACTCGACAATTCCGTCCGCGGTACCGTGTCGAGATTCGATCATCCACTGGTGAGCAACTTCGCGGGGGTGCGCTGGTGGATCGGCGGGCTGGAGGCTGGTTTCACATGTCATGAATTCAGCATGATGTAATGGCCTTATGCATCTCAACCCTTACGGCGAGTACGCTGTGTTGCTCGCTGCATCACTAGCCAACGACTGGCCCGCCGATCGGGACGGCATCGAGGCTCGCACCCGCGAGGTCGGCATGACCATGCCCTTCCCACGATGCGCCGAGGACCATGCTGAGACACGCAAGGTCATTGACGACTGGTTGCACATAGTGGATGCCACCTCGGATACTGCGCGCGCCGAGCTACTCAATATCCAGATGGCTCGGGCCGCCGCCTATCCGCGACTGGTTGACCACGACCAGGAAGGTTGGCATCTGCATTATCGCGATAACGGACAGCCATTGCCCGAGGTATTACGCTCGGTCATCAGTGTCGGCACGGCACTGCACCTCACCACACGCGGCATGCATCGACTACGACGTTGCGCAGCCGAACCGTGCACACATGTGGTCGTCGATGTGACGCGCAACGGTCGCCAACGTTTCTGCTCGGTTCGTTGTGCTAACCGTGCAGCGGTGCGCCGCCATCGGGCGCGCGGCTGATTCTGTCGAACCAGTCACAAAAACGTCCCCGTCCGGTTGTCCGCATTTTGTAGGAAACCTCCAAAGTTTTACACCCGTTAGCCCGAAAAGGGCCCGTTTGTACATTGATATCCCACAAAAACGATAGGCTCGGGGATAGCAGTCCGTAATTTTTCGAAGGCAAGGTTCCGATGAATCCATTGACGAAGGTGCTGGTCGCCAACCGCGGCGAGATCGCAGTACGAATCATCCGTGCGGCACGCGACGAAGGCATCGAGTCCGTGGCAATCTACGCAGACTCCGACCGCGAGGCCCTACATGTGCGTCTAGCCGACGAGGCCTACGCCCTCGGCGGCACCACCGCCGGTGAGTCCTATCTCCGTATCGAAAAGATCCTCGATATTGCCGAACGCTCCGGTGCCGATGCGGTGCACCCCGGCTACGGCTTCCTCGCCGAAAATGCCGAGTTCGCCCAGCGTGTGATCGACGCCGGCCTCACCTGGATCGGCCCCTCCCCAGAGGCCATCGACAAGCTCGGCGACAAGGTGCAGGCTCGCCACATCGCTGAGAAGGTCGGAGCCCCGCTGGTGCCCGGCACCAAGGATCCGGTGGCCTCCGCCGACGAGGTCTACGCCTTCGCCGATGAGCATGGCCTCCCGATCGCGATCAAGGCCGCCTACGGTGGCGGTGGCCGCGGTATCAAGGTTGTCCGCGACCGCGCCGAAATCGGTGAACTCTACGAGTCCGCAGTACGCGAAGCCACGGCTGCTTTCGGTCGCGGCGAGTGCTTCATCGAGCGTTTCTTGGACGCACCACGCCACGTGGAAACCCAATGCTTGGCCGATTCGGCCGGCAATGTCGTGGTGGTCTCCACTCGTGACTGCTCTCTGCAGCGCCGCAATCAGAAACTCGTTGAAGAAGCACCTGCCCCATACTTGAGCGATGAGCAGGTCTCACGTCTCTACGAGGCTTCCAAGGCCATCTTGAAGGAAGCGAAGTACGTCGGGGCTGGCACCTGCGAATTCCTCGTTGGTCAGGATGGGGTTATCTCGTTCCTAGAGGTCAACACGCGCTTGCAGGTTGAGCACCCGGTTTCCGAAGAAGTGACCGGACTGGATCTGGTGCGTGAACAGTTCCGCTTGGCCCGTGGTGAGCAGCTGGGGTACGACGACCCTGAGATCCGTGGGCATTCCTTTGAATTCCGCATCAACGGCGAAGATGCCGGCCGTGGGTTCATGCCCACCCCGGGCACCATCACGGCCATGAACACCCCTTCGGGCCCAGGCGTGCGCATCGATTCGGGGATTGAAGCCGGTGAAACCGTCTCCGGTAACTTCGACTCGATGATCTCAAAACTCATCATCACCGGCCCCACCCGCGAGGTCGCCGCCCAGCGTGCCCGCCGCGCGTTGGAGGAGTTCACTATCGAGGGTATGCCCACCGTGCTGCCCTTCCACCGCGCCGTGATGAGCGACCCGGCGTTCATCCCTGAAGAGGGTCCATTCTCGGTACACACCCGCTGGATCGAAACCGAATTCGCCGCCGATATCGCACCGTTCACCCCGACCGGTGCCGCGGATGCCGAGGAAGCCGAACGCACCGCGATCACCGTTGAAGTTGGCGGCAAGCGCCTCGAGGTGACCTTGCCGGCATCCCTCGGCCAGGTTTCCGAAGCTCCGGCTGCTAAGAACGGGGCCAAGAAGAAGCGCAAGAACACCCGCAAGGCAGGGGCCGCAGCCGGTGGCGGTAATGAGCTGCTCTCGCCAATGCAGGGCACCATCGTGAAGGTCGGTGTCGCCAATGGCGATGAGGTTGCCGAAGGTGATCTGATTGTGGTGCTGGAGGCCATGAAGATGGAACAGCCGATCACCGCGCATCGCGCGGGCGTCGTCGAAGGCCTTGAGGTCTCCCCCGGTGAGACGCTGTCCGCCGGCGCGGTCATCGCGACAATCGCCGACGCTTCCTAGCACGTACCAGTCGGGTTGGGCCGGGCCGCTCCATACGGCCCGGCCCAACCTGTATCTGCACGAGGGTTCAGAGTTCATCCGTGGCGAACCGCTCTAGCGCCCGGGGCTACCAGCAACAAGGATGGGCTCATGCGACTCCTCGTACTTGGCGGTACCGCCTGGCTCGGCTCCCAATTGGTTCAAACGGCCCTCGCACGGGGTCATCAGGTCACCTGTGTGGCGCGAGGTAGCACCATTCCCGAGGGCGCAGAACTCGTTAGGCTCGATCGGGACCAGGCAGACGCGCTGCATGCGCTGGGCACCGCGCGGTGGGATGCGGCCCTCGATGTTTCCCGGCAACCCGGCCACGTGCGCCGTGCGGCCCGCTACCTCGAACCCAACGCCCGCCACTACTTGTTTATCTCCTCGGGAAACGTCTATCGCGACCTCTCGGTGTCTGGAACCACCGAGAAGGCTTCGCTATTGCCGCCTTTGGAAGCGGACATCATGCAGAGCATGGATGACTACGGCTCGGCCAAGGTCGCCTGCGAAGAGGCCATACTCGACCAGTTCACCGAACAACGAGCCACCATACTGCGTGCCGGGCTAATCGCGGGCCCCGCGGACCCGACCGACCGTACCAGCTATTGGCCCACCCGCATGCTCGATCCACACCGCCGCACCCCGGCACTTGTACCCGACGCACTCGAGCAGGATGTCTCAATGATTGATGCGCGAGACCTAGCGGCTTGGGCCATCGATTTATTGGAACCGCAGACCAGCGGCATCTATAACGCTGCGGGAGAGCGTCATTCTTTCGCCGAACATCTACGTGTAGCGCGGTCCTTGGCCGAGCATGCCCCGGCGCTGTGCCGCGCTCCGGAGACCTGGCTACACGAGCACGGCGTACAACAGTGGGCCGGGGCGCGGTCCTTGCCGCTCTGGCTCACCGAAAAACATATGCAAGGCATGAACGCTATGGATAATTCACTGGCGGTGGCGGCAGGACTCTGCACTCGACCGCTCCAGGAAACTCTGCGTGATGCGGCAACCGAGCGCCTGGCCCGGCTGGCTTCCGACCCGTGGCGTTCAGGTCTCGAGCCGGATGAAGAGCAAGAACTTATCGCCGCACTGGCAACCACACGACCCGTGGGCTAAGCGGCGCCGAGCATCTTCCGCCTCGCTCGCCTGCCGCAAATACGCACGCAACATTATTGGATACCGACTACACATCAACCGCTTCGGCGAGCTTTGCGGCACCAATTCTCCGAACGCAGCACAGCAATGGGCGCGGTTGGATATAGTGCCGGTGATAATTGGTACCGGTAAACCCGACATTAGGTCGCTGACTATCAGAAAACGGCCGCGGGCACCGGAGTGATCTCCGGTGCCCGCGTTCGTTGAGAATGACTGACTTAGTCGACGAAGTTCTCGATGTCGACATCCTTGGTGTCACGGGTCAAGACCAAGGCGCCGAGGGTCAGCAATGCGGCGATGGCGAGGTAGATACCAACGCCGACCGTGCTACCGCTGCCAGCGTTCCACAGTGCGATGGCCACGAAGGAGGCTGGAGCGGCGCCGATGACCGAGGACAGGTTATAGGCAACAGCCGAGCCCGTGTAGCGCACATTCGAAGGGAACAGCTCGGGTAGGTAGGCGGCCATCGGACCAAAGGTCAGGCCCATCAGTGCGAAGCCAACGATCAAACCGACCATGGCCGCAGCCTGGCCCGGACCGAAGAACAGGCTCCACGCGGCGCCGAATACCAAGATGCCGGTGCTGACCCAGATCAGGAACTTGCGGCGGCCGTACTTCTCTGCCAATGGCCCGGAGACGACGGTGAAGATCCCGAAGAACACCACGCCAATGATCAGCATGGTCAAGAAGACCGGACGCTCGATACCAAGACCTGGCACGAAGCTTGCGGCGTCGAAGACCTTGCCCTTGGCTTCGGCGGCAGCTCGTGCGGCCTCGGCCGTTGCCGGGGCGGTGCCGTAGGTCAGGGTGAAGGAGGTCATCAGATAGAAGAGCACATAGGTGGCCAACATGATGAAGGTACCGGCCAGCACCGGACGCCAATGCTTCTGCATGGTGACCTTGAACGGCGACTTCACGACCTTGTCTTGTGCCACGACCTTCTGGAAAGAGTTCGACTCCACGAGTTTCAGACGGACCCACAGGCCGATCAGAACCATAACGGCCGAGAACCAGAAGGGAACGCGCCAGCCCCAGGCGAGGAACTGCTCCGGGCTCAGACCGGTCTGCAGACCCACAAACATCAGGTTAGCGATGATGAAACCGGCGGGAGCCCCAAGCTGCGGGAAGGTACCGTAGACCGCACGACGGTTCTTCGGCGCATTTTCGGTGGCCAGCAAGGCGGCACCCGACCATTCGCCACCCAGCGCCAGACCCTGGGCAAAGCGCAACAGCACCAACGCTAACGGTGCGAGGATAACCCAGAAACCCTGTGCCGGAGGCAGGAAGCCAATGAGGAAGGTCGCGATACCCATGGTCAGCAACGAGGCAACCAAGGTCCCCTTGCGGCCCAGCTTGTCGCCATAGTGGCCGAAGACGATGGAGCCCAGCGGCCGGGCCAGGAAGGCCACACCGAAGATGGCAAAGGAGGAGAGAATCGCGTTAATGGTGGACGCGTTGGGGAAAAACAGCGCCGGAAAAACCAGCACCGATGCGGTGGCATAGGCATAGAAGTCGAAGAATTCGACGGTGGTGCCGATCATGCTGGCAAAGAGCACGCGTCCACGGGTGTTTTCCTTGGGCGCCGCCACCTGGCTTGGCTGAGACATATTCGTAAGCCCCTTGGGTTGCGGTCGGGTGATGAACGATTTCATCCTAGACCCGGCCGGTCATATCGTGGACACTAGCGTCCAACATATGAGATGAATTCGACGGGATCTATCTCACATCATGATCGGCAGGCAACGCGCGATCGACGATACTTTCACCTGACCTGACCTAACGCACCCGAGGCGGGTTAACGCCCACGGGGCGGGTCCAACGCTTAACGCGTCGGACCCGCCCCGTGGAATCTCGGTGTCTAGCGGTGCCGGTGCAAACGGCGCGCGGCCTCTGACAGCGAACCGGCCAAGGAGGGGTAGACCGTAAAGGTCTCGGCGACATCGTCGACATGCAGACCGTTCTGCACGGCCAACGCCAGCGAGAAGATCAGTTCACTGGCGCGCGGTGCAACGACCACGCCGCCAATTACGGTACCCGAACCCTTGCGCGAGAGGATCTTGACGAACCCCTCTTCCATGTTCATCATCTTGGCGCGGGCGTTGCTGCCCAGATCCACCTTGACGATATTGGCCTGGTACTTACCCTCGGCCACTGCACGCTGGGACACACCGACGGTAGCGATTTCCGGGCTCGTGAAGATGTTCGAGGAAACTTCCTCAAGGTTGATTGGCTTCACCGAGTCACCCAGCAGGTGAGCCACGGCAATGCGGCCCTGCATGGCGGCTACCGAGGCCAGCGCGAAGACACCGGTGCAGTCGCCGGCCGCGTAAACGTTGTTGGCGGTGGTGCGCGAAACGCCATCGACCTTGATGTGACCGGATTCGGTCAAATGCACGCCGGCTTCTTCCAGACCAATTCCCTCGGTGTTCGGGATCGAACCCACGGCCACTAAGCAGTGGCTTCCTTCGAGCACGCGACCATCGGCCAGGGTCACGAAAACGCGATCGCCCTTGCGATCTACGGCCTCGGCACGAGCCTGGGCGACGACGTTCACGCCGTTGCGCTTGAACACGTCCTCGAGCACGGCCGCCGCGTCGGCGTCCTCACCGGGAAGCACCCGATCACGTGAGGAGACGAGGGTGACCTTGGCCCCGAGGAGGTTATAGGCCGAAGCGAACTCGGCACCGGTCACACCGGAACCGATCACGATCAGGTGCTCGGGCACCTCGTTCATGTTGTAAATCTGGGTCCAGTTGAAAATGCGCTCGCCATCGGGCTTGGCGGTGGACAGCTCGCGAGGGTGAGCACCGACAGACAAGAGCACCGCGTCGGCTTCCAGCACACGGGTGGAGCCATCGGCGGCGGTGACCTCAACGTGGTGGCGATCGATCAGACGGCCCTCGCCGATGACGATCTGCACGCCTGCGCGCTCTAGCCCATTACGAATATCGGCGGACTGCTCCTTGGCCAAGGCCAGCAGCCGTCGATTAACTACCGAGAAATCGGTGACGGCGTTGTCCAGTCCGTCGACCTTGACCCCGAAGGATTCGGCGTGCTTGACCCGGCGCACCGCATCGGCGGTGGCGATCAGGGTCTTCGAGGGCACCACGTCGGTCAATACCGCCGAACCACCCATACCGGCACGTTCCACGATGGTTACCTGGGCTCCCAGCTGGGCTGCTCCCATGGCGGCTTCGTAGCCACCGGGGCCGCCACCGAGAATCACTAAACGGGTTGCTTCATTCGTACGATCTGCGCTCACCCCACCATTCTCTACCATGGGGTTGTGATTGCGCACATCCTGAGCGGGAAAAGCAAGCAATCACACGCTCGGTCACCTGACAAAGCCCCCGGGCGCGAGTACCGTATTGCTCGTGACTGATACTCAAGTTGACCCGCAGATTCTTGCCGACCAAGCCGCACGCTACATCGCCGAGCAGACCGGCGTCGCCTCCCACGACATCGCCGTCGTGCTGGGCTCCGGCTGGGGGCAGGCAGCCGACCTCATCGGTGAGCGCACCCATGTACTCGACGCAACCGATATCCCCGGTTTTCATGCCTCCGCCGTACCCGGGCATAAGGGGCATATTTCCTCGATCCTCACCCCAGATGGCAAGCGCGTGCTGGTCCTCGGCGCCCGCACCCACTTCTACGAGGGCCGCGGAGTCCGTGCCGTGGTACACCCGATCCGTACCGCCGCTGCGGCCGGCTGCACCAAATTGGTGCTGACCAACGGCTGTGGCGGGCTGAATCCCGCATGGGGCCCGGGCACCCCGGTGATGATCTCCGATCACATCAATCTGACGGCCACATCCCCGCTCGAGGGAGCAACCTTCGTCGACCTCACCGACCTGTACTCGCAGCGCCTTCGCGATATCGCACGGGAGATCGATCCGAGCCTCGACGAGGGCGTGTACTGCCAGTTCACCGGCCCGCACTATGAGACCCCGGCCGAGGTGCAGATGGCTAAGCGTATCGGCGGTGACCTCGTGGGCATGTCTACCGCGCTCGAAGCCATTGCCGCGCGTCATGCCGGGATGGAAATCTTCGGCATCTCGCTGGTCACCAACCTGGCCGCGGGCATCAGCGAAACCCCGCTGAGCCACGAAGAAGTGATCGAAGCCGGGCAGGCCGCCGGACCGCGCATTTCGAAGCTTCTGGCGCAGATCGTCGCCCGCTTCTAAACATAGCTCGCGCAGTTTCGAGACCAAACCTCCAGAGAAGAAGAGTATGGAACAGACCGTAGACCTGCTGGCCGCCGCCAGCGACTGGGCCGCCCAGGACCCGGATGAGCACACCCGTCACGAACTGACCGAGTTGCTCGAGTCGGCCCGAGCCGACGATCCAGCGGCCCTCGCCGACCTGGCCGACCGTTTCGGCGGAGTCTTGGCCTTTGGCACCGCGGGCTTACGGGCCGAACTGGGGGCCGGGCCGATGCGCATGAACCGGGTCGTTGTCTTGCGCACCGCGGCGGGCATCGCCCGCTATTTGATCGGGCAGGCCGCCGGGGCATACACCCCGAAGGTGGTGATCGGCTTCGATGCGCGCACGAATTCCGATGTCTTCGCCGAAGATTCGGCGGCGGTATTCGCCGCCGCCGGGTTCGAGGTGCTACTTATGCCCTCGGCGCTACCAACCCCGGTCTTGGCGTGGGCGGTACGGCACTTCGAAGCGGAGGCCGGAATCATGGTCACCGCAAGCCACAACCCACCGCGGGATAACGGCTATAAGGTATACACCGGCGGCCGTGTCACCGACGAAGCCGGACGCGGAGCGCAGATTGTCTCCCCCGTGGACGCACAGATTGCCGAACTCATTGACCACACGCAGCCGGTCAGCGACATTGCCCGCGCGGAGTCCGGCTGGCAGGTCCTACCCGACGACATCGCGGCGCACTACCTGCGCGATACCCAGCCGGTCATACCCGCTGCCGAGGGCCGCACCGCGACCGCACGAGCGGCACTACGCATCGTGTTGACCGCGATGCACGGGGTTGGCGGACAGACGATGGCCCGCGCACTACGCAACACCGGGTTCACCGACCTGCACCTGGTCGCGGAGCAGTTCGAACCGGATCCGCTTTTCCCCACCGTGGACTTCCCGAATCCCGAAGAACCCGGGGCCATGGATCTAGCGTTGGCCTTGGCCGATAAGGTCGAGGCGGACCTGGTCATCGCCAACGACCCGGATGCGGATCGCTGTGCCGCGGCCGTACTGGATCAGGGGCGCTGGCGCATGCTGCGCGGCGATGAGGTTGGGTGGTTGCTCGGCGATCATGTGGCCGCCTCGCTGCCCAAGGACCGGCGTCTGGCTAATTCCATCGTCTCCTCGCGGATGCTTGCCGCGATTGCCAAGGAGCATTCGTTGGAGCACCGGGAAACGCTCACCGGGTTCAAGTGGATTTCTCGGGTTCCCTCGCTCGGATTCGGGTACGAGGAGGCGCTGGGCTACTGCGTGGCCCCCGATGTGGTTCGCGATAAGGACGGCATCAGCGCAGCTTTGGTGTTGGCCGATATCGCCGCCACGCTCAAGGCCGCCGGGTCTTCGCCGGTCGCCCGCCTCGACGAGCTGGCCGCGGCTCATGGAGTACATGTCACCGACCAGCTTTCGCTGCGATTCTCCGAGCTTTCACTGATCCCGGCACTGATGGATCGACTGCGTACGCAGCCTCCGAAGACTCTCGCCGGGCAACAGGTCAACGAGATTCGTGACCTGTCTACCGGTTCGGATGAGCTGCCGGCCACCGATGCGCTCATGCTGTTCTGCACCGACGGCACCCGAGTCATCGTTCGGCCCTCCGGTACCGAGCCGAAGTTGAAGTGCTACTTGGAAAGCATCGAGCCGGCCACATCCCTCGAGGCCGTTCCGGAAGCACGCGACCGCGCCCGGGCCCGATGCCTGAAGATCAAGGACGAATTGGCCGATTTTCTGGCAACAGACTAGGCTGACGCCCCGAAGCCCTATTCAACTTATTGTGTGAGGACCACCTATGACCGAACTCAGTGTCCAGCAGATCGCCGGCTACATTGACCACACCTTGCTGGCCCCGAACGCGTCGCTCGAGCAGATCGTTCAGGTCTGCGAAGAGGCCAAGCAGTACCACTTCAAGTCGGTGTGCGTGAACCCGGTATGGGTCGCTACCGTGGCCCGCGAGCTGAAGGACTCCGACGTGCTGACCTGCTCGGTGATTGGGTTCCCGCTGGGCGCCTCGACCACCGCGATCAAGGTGGCCGAAACCCGTGGCGCCATCGAAGACGGTGCCAACGAAATCGATATGGTCATCAACATCGCCGCGGCGCTGCGCGGCGATCGCGATGCACTGGTCAACGAGATCTTCGCAATCGCGCAGGCCGCACATGACGGCGGGGCTATTTTGAAGGTCATCATCGAGACCTGCCTGCTCACCGAGGAAGCTAAGGTGCTGGCCTGCGAGGCGGCCAAGGCAGCCGGCGCCGATTTCGTGAAGACCTCCACCGGGTTCTCCACCGGCGGTGCCACCGTCGAGGACGTAGCCCTGATGCGCCGTACCGTGGGCGAAGAGCTCGGCGTGAAGGCGTCCGGTGGCGTACGTAGCGCAGAAACCGCACGGGCCATGATCGCCGCGGGCGCCACGCGTCTCGGGTCCAGCTCCGGAGTTGCTATTCTAGAGGGAGAGCAAGGCGGAAGCGGCTACTAAGCCACACGCACCTACATAACTTCCAAGGAGATCACGTGTACTCGAACGGCAAGAACGTCACCCACTCCGGTTCAGGTCGCCTGGCTGGCAACCTGATTACCTTCGCGGTCTTCTTTGTGTTGTTCGTCGCTGCCATCTACTCGCTGTCCTTCTGGACTCTCGAGAACGCGTGGCTGCCTACCATCGCCTGCTTCGTGCTGACCCTGTTGGCCTTCGCAGTCCCGATGACCTTCATGGGCCGCGGCGATTCGCACGAGGTCTCCGCACAGAAGTAAGTGCCAATGACGCATCCACAGGGAGCCACCCCACCGGGGTGGCTCCCTGTCTGCGTTAACCTCTCCACCGGCGTGCGCTAAGGGCTTAGGAGTCACCATGCGCCACGGACCACGAGCTACCCGGATTGTCCCGCTGGTCGGACTGCTCCTGCTACTTGGGGCATGCCAGACACCTCCAGAAGCTCAGCGCGAATCCCCCACCCCAGAACCAACGGTGGAAGTAGTCGCCGAAGGGTTGCAGGCTCCTTGGTCGCTGGCCAGCTACCGTGACGCCTTGCTGGTCAGCGAGCGTGACACCGGAAAGATCAGTGAGCTACTAGCCGATGGGAGCACCCGCGTCCTCGGGACTGTACCGGATCTCGAACCGGCCGGAGAAGGCGGACTACTGGGCCTGGCGGTGCAGCGGGATTCGCTTTTCGCCTACTACACCACGGCGAAAGACAACCGCGTCCTGCGCTTTGGCCTGGAGGGAGACCCCGGGGAACTAGCGCTTGGCCGTTCCACCGTGATCCTCAGCGGCATTCCTGCCGGACGCATCCATAACGGGGGCCGCATGGCCATAGGCCCCGATGACCTGTTGTATGTGAGCACCGGGGACGCCGGAGATCCGGCCAATGCTCAGGACCTGAAGTCCCTTGGCGGCAAGATTCTGCGTGTGGACGCCGATGGGCAGGTCCCCGAGGATAACCCTTGGCCGGATTCGCCGGTGTATTCACTGGGCCACCGCAATGTCCAGGGTTTCGATTGGGCCGACGACGGCACCCTGTACGCCAGCGAGTTCGGGCAGAACACCTGGGACGAACTCAATGAGATCCGACCGGCCGGGAACTACGGCTGGCCCCGAATCGAAGGGTTCGGCGCGGATGCAGACTTCCGTGATCCACTTCAGGTATTCGCACCGGCCGAGGCCAGCCCCAGCGGCCTGTGTGTCGGCAAGGACGCCATCTATCTAGCTGCCCTGCGCGGCGAACGACTCTACCGGATCCCGCTCGCCGACCCAGAGCAATCCCAGACGCTACTAACCGAGCAATACGGCCGGCTCCGCGAGGTACAGTGCGCGGCGGACGGCTCACTGCTGATCCTGACCAATAACACCGACGGTCGCGGCACGCCAAGCGATACCGACGACCGTTTGCTGCGCTTCACCCCTCGCCCCACGCCCCTGCCCTAGGCTGAGATTATGCACACCACCTTTGAACAAGCCATCGACGCATTCTGGGAACAAGCCGAAACGCGGGATCCACAACAGCTCGCCGATGAGGTCACCACGCTCTGCCACCAGTGGGACGTACCTGCGGCACGGCTGGCCTTTGAGCAGGCCTCGGTGCACGACTTCCTTGGCCACGAGGCCCTCGCGGTGGAAGGCTACCGGCAAGCGCTAGCCGCCGGGCTCGAGGCGCCGCACCACCACAACGCACGCATCCAACTAGCCAGTACGCTACGCAACCTCGGGCAGGCCGACCAAGCGATCGACCTTCTGCGCTCCATGGAAGATACCCCACAGGAGCTGTTGCCCGGCGCGCAAGCATTTCTCGCGTTGGCACTCTACGATGATGGACAACCGGCGGAGGCGTTACGTACGGCCCTGCTCACGTTGGCCCCACATCTGCCGACCTACCGGCGCTCGATTATCGACTATGCGCACGAGCTCGATAGCTAAGCTTGTGTCGACGACTCGGCCTTGACTGGGGTCGGTTCAAAAATGCCGTAGAGCAAGCGTTCGGCCCAATCGAGGATGTCGCCGTCGGCCAGATCCCGCCCGCCGACCGGGCTGGTCCGTGGCTTCGGGATGAAGATCGCTCCCAAAGCTGGTTTATTAGCCGACCCCGGGTAGAGTCGCTCCAAACGCACCTGCCGTGAGGCCGGAAGATCTTCGATCTTGGCCGGCGAGACTTTAATGTGGTTACCGATCTGTTGAATATCGCGTAGCCCCACGGCCCGGGCCCGAATGCGTAGGGCCGCCACCCGCAGCAAGTATTCCACCGGCTGTGGCAGGGCACCGTAGCGGTCCTCGAGCTCGGCACGCACCTCGGCCAAGGCCTCGTCGGTTTCTGCCGCAGCGATATTCCGGTAAGCCTCTAGACGTAGGCGCTCGCCCGGTATGTACTCATGAGGCAGGTGTGCGTTCACCGGCAACTCGATCTTCATTTCGGTGGATTCGGTCTCGCCCTCGCCCTTGTAGTCTGCGACGGCTTCGCCGACGAGTCGCAGGTACAGATCGAATCCGACCCCGGCGATATGCCCGGATTGTTCGCCGCCGAGCAGGTTACCGGCCCCGCGCAATTCCAGATCCTTCATCGCCAGTTGGTAGCCCGAACCCAGTTCGTTGTGCGCCGCGACCGCCTTCAAACGTTCGAGCGCCACCTCACCGAGTGGCTTATCCGAATCCCAGAGGAAGTAGGCGTAGGCCCGCTCGCGGCCGCGGCCCACGCGCCCACGCAGCTGATGCAGCTGCGAAAGGCCGTAATTATTCGCCCGATCCACAATCAAGGTGTTCGCATTCGAAATATCCAGACCGGTTTCGATGATGGTGGTGGAGACCAGCACATCGAATTTCTTTTCCCAGAAGTCTTGGATGATGCGTTCAAGCCGGGATTCGCTCATCTTGCCGTGCGCGACTTCCACCCGAGCTTCGGGGATCAGCTCACGCAACTCGGCAGCCACCCGCTCGATGGAGGAAACGCGGTTGTGCACGAAGAACACCTGCCCATCGCGCATCAGTTCACGGCGCACCGCCGCCGAAATTTGCTTCTCGCTCCGCGGACCAACATAGGTCAATACCGGGTGGCGTTCTTCCGGTGGGGTGGCCAAGGTCGAAGTTTCGCGGATCCCGGTCAGGCTCATCTCCAAGGTACGCGGGATCGGGGTGGCACTCATGGCCAGTACGTCAACGTTGGTGCGTAGCTTCTTGAGCTCTTCCTTGTGTTCAACGCCGAAGCGCTGCTCCTCGTCGACGATAATCAGTCCGAGGTTCTTGAACTCAACATTCTTCGAAAGTAGCCGGTGCGTGCCGATCACAATATCGACGCTGCCGTCCTTAAGCCCGGCGATGATTTCCTTGGCTTCTTTGGCGGTCTGGAAACGCGAGAGGGTTTTCACCCGCACCGGGAAGCCCGAGTATCGTTCCGTGAACGTCTGATAGTGCTGCGAGGCCAGCAGGGTGGTGGGTACCAGCACGGCCACCTGACGCGAATCCTGCACCGCCTTGAAGGCAGCCCGTACCGCGATCTCGGTTTTGCCGAAGCCCACGTCACCGGAAATCAGCCGGTCCATCGGCACTTCGCGTTCCATATCGGCCTTGACCTCGTTGATCGCGGTGAGCTGATCGGGGGTTTCGATATAGGCGAAGGCTTCTTCTAATTCATGTTGCCACGGGGTGTCCTCGGCAAAGGCATGCCCACGGCTGGCCATGCGCGCGGAGTACAGCTTGATGAGATCTGCGGCGATCTCCTTGACCGCTTTGCGGGCCTTCTTCTTAGTATTCGACCAGTCCGCGCCGCCCATCTTCGACAGCGTCGGGGCTTCACCGCCAACATAGCGGGTGATCTGATCGAGCTGATCCATCGGCACAAAGAGCCGGTCGCCGGGTGCCCCACGCTTGCTGGCGGCATACTCCACAACCAAATACTCACGCTTGGCATCCTGCGAGGAACCATTGACCTTACGCGCAATGAGCTCCACGAATTTACCGATGCCATGCTGCTCATGCACGACATAGTCCCCGGCCTGGAGCGTCAATGGGTCTACTGCATTGCGCTTCCGTTTGGCGCTGAGTTTGCGGGTGCCACGTGCGGCATAGGCGCTCGAACGCCCCAGCAGGTCCGCCTCGGTGAGTAGACCAAATTTCAGGTCCTCGAAGACGAAGCCTCGCCCGGCGCTGGCCTGGGTAATTTCGATAAGACCGGGGGTTGGTTCGGCCTCAATGCTGGGCACCCGGTGCGCCGGGATCTGGTATTCGGCGAACAGCTCGGAGAGACGGGCGGCAGGACCAGGGCCTTCGGTGGCCACCACGACTCGCCATTTGTCCTTGACTCGCCCAGAGATGAACTCCATCATCGCGTCCACATCGCCCTGGTAGCCGCGTGGTTCGCGGGCCTGGATGCGGATGGTTGAGGCCCCGACTTCGAGCTCCTCGTCGGCGCCCAGCGAGGTCACCGACCACCACGACACCTTGGCCTTGGTCGCCTGCTCGACCGTATCGGCTAGCGTGGCAAAGTCCCCGGATTCGAGTTTCCGGGTGCTCTCTGCCGTGCTCAAATCCAAGGGCGCGGCGGCACCGTCGGAGGCCGAGGCCCATGCGGCGGCCAAAAACTCCGCGTTCGTTTCGTTCAAATCATGAGCTCGAGCGCGCACCCGCTCCGGTTCCATGACCAGAGCGATTGACGATTCGGGCAGCAGGGAGAGGAACGGAACCATGGAGTCGACCAGCAGCGGGGCGAGGGATTCCATGCCTTCGACGGCGATGCCACCGGCGACTTTGGTCAACATTTCGCGGGCTGCGGGGAATTTGTCCTGCAGGTTCGCCGCCCGGGACATGACCTTCGGGGTGATCAACATTTCGCGGCAGGGCATTGCCACGACCCGCTGCGGGCCTTGCCCCTCCATGGAGCGCTGGTCGGCAACCGCGAAGTAGCGGATGGAATCGATCTGGTCGCCAAAGAAGTCCACACGCACCGGGTGATCCAGCGTTGGAGGGAAAACATCGATGATGCCTCCGCGGACCGCGTATTCGCCGCGGTGGGTCACCATCTCCACCCGTGCGTAGGCGGCCTCGGACAGAGCCTTAATCACTGCGTCAAAACCGGGTTCTTCATCAACGGCCAACACCACCGGGCGCAGCTGCCCCAAGCCTTCGACCAAGGGCTGTAAGACCGCACGAATTGGCGCGATGATGACCTTCAACCGCTCATCGCCTTCATGCAGGCGGCGCAGAACCTCCAGTCGGCGTCCCACGGTGTCGCTACGTGGAGACAACCGCTCATGCGGCAACGTCTCCCAGGAGGGGAATTCGGCAATCTGTTCGGCCGGCAGGTACGCACCTAACGCCGAGGATACTTCTTCGGCTTCGCGTCCGGTCGCGGTGACCACCAACGTCACTGGGTGCCCGTTAACTGTCTCGAGCGCGGAACTGACATGTGCACTGAGTAATCCACGTAGCCCGGCCGGAGCCGCGATTTCCAGTTCCTCGCTACGTTCGGCGTATCCCCGGGAGGCGCTACCTGCCACCCGCCGGAAGGACGGCTCCTCGCGCAGGAATTCGTGAAGTCCAACCAGACTCATGCTCTTTAGGTCCCCTCGCTTAGGTCAATTCTCAACCGCTCACGCTACTGCGGCCGACCTTGCCAGCGGGCGGGGTCGGCTTGGTGGAAGTATTGTGTTTGTCGGTGTCTTCCTAGCCTACCTAAAGCACCTGAACGGCTAGGCTAGAAGTGACCATTCGTTCGGAACTTCGAGTTTTAACATGTTTCGAATGACGCCATTTTGAAGATTGGGACACGACATCCATGGCTCTTAACGCAAGCACCCAGATCGCGCATCCGGCCGAGCAGGTTATCGCAACGCTCGCCAACCGCGATTTCGCCGAGCACCTAACTTCGCTGGCCCAGGGGACGCTGAGTAACTTCACTGTGGAGGGCGACCTGAACGGTGCCTTCACGCTGACCTCGGTACGCGCCATGCCAACCGACCGCGTTCCGGACATCGCCCGGAAGTTCGTTGGAGAATCCATTAACGTCACGCAGGTGGAGAGCTGGAGCGCCCCGGATGCGCAGGGTAACCGTAGCGCCGAGGTCAAAATCTCGGTGGCTGGTGTGCCGGTGAACGTCAATGGCACCGAGCGCCTAATCGCAGCCGGTGATTCCACCGAGTTCGCCATCGACGCTCAGGTTTCTTCCTCTATCCCCTTCATCGGCGGCAAGCTGGCCTCGGCGGCCGAACCCTATCTGGGCAAGGCCCTGAACCTGCAGGCCTCGCAGGTCAGCGCCTGGCTGTCCAAGTAGTCTCCTTTCCCGGTTACTCAGCTCCCGGACGATGGTTGCTTAGCGCGCCATAGTCCGGGAGTTTTCCCGCCTGTGACGCACGACGCGATAGGGTTAAGACTTAGGTGTGCCGGGAAGTCTGGTCGGCGTGTAAGACAGTTCAACGACATTAGGTGAGTTCACTTATGACTCCAAACCCATCTCCGGGTTCACCACGCAAGCTTTTCTCACGGCCCAGTTACGGAGAATCCGTCCGCATCGGCGATATCCTGCGCAAGGAAACCGTCGGCGGTATGGTGCTGATCACTGGCGCCATCATCGCACTGATCTGGGCCAACACCCCGCTACGTGAGTCCTATTTCGCATTGCGCGACTTCCACCTGGGAGTCGACTTCGAGAGCATCGGACTGCACCTCGATCTCTCGCTGGGCCACTGGGCCGCCGACGCACTGCTGGCGGTATTCTTCTTCCTCACCGGCTTGGAATTGAAGAAAGAATTCGTCGTCGGCGACTTGAAGGATATGAAGACCGCCGCCGTTCCGGTGGCGGCTGCCTTCGGCGGCGTGATCGTCCCCGCGTTGATTTTCGTGGCAATGAACCTGGCTAATGGTCCAGAAACCCTCAAGGGCTGGGCCATCCCCACCGCCACCGATATCGCCTTTGCCGTGGCCGTCTTGGCCGTCATTGGCTCGGCACTGCCGGCCGCGCTGCGCATCTTCTTGCTGACCTTGGCCGTGGTCGATGACTTGATCGCGATCGTCATTATCGCCTTTGTGTTCACCGATGATGTCCAGTGGGGCTACCTGGCGCTAGCGATCATCCCGGTTGCGCTCTTCGCCCTGCTATCGCATAAGGCGCGCAAGCTCTTCGGATACCACCCTTGGGCGGCCTGGGTTATCCTCTTACCGCTGGGCATTATTACCTGGGTCTTCTTCTTCGGTTCCGGCATCCACGCTACGATCGCCGGTGTGGTGCTCGGCTTCTGCGTCCCGGTTCGACGCAAGGATGGCCTGCCCGGACACGGGCTGGCCGAAGAGTTCGAACATCGTTTCCGCCCGCTGTCCTCGGGCTTCTGTATTCCGGTTTTCGCCTTCTTCTCGGCCGGCGTGACGGTCTTCAACCCAGAGGGGGGCAGCAATGGCCTGTTCACGGATCCGGTGCTGTGGGGCATTATTCTCGGTTTGGTGCTCGGTAAGCCGATCGGCATCATGGCATTCACCTGGATTCTGACCAAGTTCACCAAGGCGAACTTGGATAAGGACGTCAAGTGGGGCGATCTGCTGGGTGTTACCTTCTTGGCAGGTATCGGATTCACCGTGTCCCTGCTGGTTTCCGAGCTGTCCTTCGGCCTCGAGTCCGAGCACTACGAGCACGCGAAGGTCGCGATCTTAACCGGGTCCTTCCTCGCAGCAATCCTCGGTGCGCTCTGGCTGGTGCCGCGTAACCGCCGCTACAAGGTTCTACTCGCCCGGGAAACCGCCGATGAAAACCGCGACGGCATTCCGGACGTCTACGAGCAGGAAGAAAAGAACTCCTAACGCCCCGAAAGCTCGACTAATAGCTCCCGTGCGGTGCGCAGCAATGCCTGCGCCTGCGCGGGAGTTATTCGTATCAGCGCATAAGCGGCGATGATCAACCCGGTGATCGCTTCGGCCATTCGTAAGCTGCAACGCTCTTCGACCTCCGGACGGCTGGCGCATACCCCGCGCAGCACGGCGGCGTAGAGTTCATCACGGTAGCCACCGATGACCTCCGCGATGTGCTCATCGTGCCCCATAGGGGCCCCGGCGG
Organism: Glutamicibacter endophyticus; assembly: GCF_048457885.1. Taxonomy (NCBI): domain Bacteria; kingdom Bacillati; phylum Actinomycetota; class Actinomycetes; order Micrococcales; family Micrococcaceae; genus Glutamicibacter; species Glutamicibacter endophyticus. The sequence goes on along the minus strand of NZ_CP174200.1, from coordinate 828,501 downwards.
TATTGATCAACAGGCAGCCGTTAGCCGTAGGCAGCGAGTCGGGGTCTGCAAAAAGCTCTTCCAGCGATTCCAGGTAGTCCCCCAGCGCACTGGCGTTGACCGGATCGGTCTGCAGCGCCGCTAGGCGCGGACGCAAAACCTCTTCAAGGTAACTCTGCACTGCGGCATCGAACAGGCCGCGCTTGGACCCGAATTCGTTGTAGAGACTTGACCGGCTCAGCCCCGTGGCCCGCTCCAAGGCTGGGATCGAGGCGTTCTCGAAGCCCTGTTCCCAGAAGACGCCTCGGGCCGCTCGCACCACGGCGTCTCGCTCGAATTCCTGCACGCGTGGCATAACTCTCCTTTTCTGTAACAACCATTCCAGTATATATTGGAATGACCGTTACAGAAAGGGAGAGTACTCATGACCGAGTTCACCAGCACGCAGATTCTTTTGGCCGCACGCCCCACCGGTTGGCCCACCGAAGAGAACTTCGAAACCCGCACCGTCACCTATACAGAACTCCCTGCAGGACAGGTACGCGTGCGCAACGAGTTCCTCTCCGTGGACCCCTACATGCGTGGCCGCATGAGCGATGCACGCAGCTATGTGGCTCCCTACGAAATCGGTGAGCAGATCACCGGCGGTGCCGTGGGCCGCGTCGTCGAATCGAATGCCGAGACCCTGCCGGTCGGCGCGCTCGTGCTGCATCAGCACGGCTGGAGCGACACCGTTCAGGCCCCAGCCGAAACCTTTCGCCAGGTTCCCGATCGCCAAGACCTGCCTTCCTCGCTGAACCTGCACATGCTGGGGATGACCGGAATGACCGCCTATGTCGGCCTAAAGGAAGTGGCCGGCCTGCAGGAGGGCGAGACCGTCTTCATCTCCGGTGCCGCCGGGGCTGTAGGAAGCGCCGCAGGGCAAATTGCCAAGCTCATGGGCGCCAAGCGCGTGGTCGGCTCGGCCGGCAGCGACGAGAAGGTGGAACTACTCACCAGCAAGTACGGCTACGATGCCGCCTTCAATTACAAGAACGGGCCAGCCATCGAATTGCTCGCCGAGGTAGCCCCGGAAGGCATTGATGTCTTCTTCGACAACGTGGGTGGGGAGCAGCTTGAGGCGGCCCTGGAGTCATTCAACAATGGCGGCCGCGCCGCACTGTGTGGTGCGATCTCCAGTTACAACAGCACCGACACCGCCAAGGGCCCGGGCAACATGTCGCACTTGATCACGCGCGGACTGAAGCTTCAGGGCTTTACCCTCGGCAGCTACCTGCAGCACGCCGACGCCTTCTATGCAGATATGGGCCGTTGGTTCTCCGAAGGGAAGATCGCCTACGACGAGACCATCGTCGACGGACTGGAGAACACCGTGGATGCCTTCATTCAGATGATGCGCGGGGCTAACACCGGCAAGATGCTGGTTCGCCTCTAGGCCACCCGTGCTTTCGGGCCGCCGTAGTTGCGGCGGCCCGAGCACCGCGTTAACGCCGCACGGCTTGAGCAGGGGTTGCTTGTACGGCGCCCGTGAGCGTCCCGGGATCGAGCAACCGGGCCAGCTCTGCCGGCTCGAGCAACTCGGTTTCGCCCACCAGTTGCGTCACCGGCCGATGGGAACTCAACGCCAGCTTGGCTAATTGCGCGGCCCGCGCATAACCAAGGACCGGCGCCAGCGCGGTAATGACCGTGGCGGAGCGTGCCACGGAATCCCTCAGACGCTGCTCATTGGCGGTGATTTCTTGGACACAGTGACGGTGCAGAGTGCCACAGGCCTGCTGAAGCCACGTCATGGACTGCAGCAGCGAGTGGGCGATTACCGGCTCGAAGGCGTTGAGTTGCAACTGACCGGACTCGACCGCCATGGACACCGTCACATCCGCACCGGCCACGGCGAAGGCCACCTGGTTCACCGCCTCCGGAATTACCGGATTCACCTTGCCCGGCATGATCGAGGAGCCAGCCTGACGTGGGGGCAAATTGATCTCGGCAAAGCCCGCTTGCGGCCCGGAAGAAAGCAGCCGCAGATCATTGCAAATTTTCGAGAGCTTCAACGCGGTGCGCTTCAGCGCCCCAGAGAAGGTAACGAAAACCCCGGTATCGCTCGTGGATTCGATCAAATCTCCGGAGCTGACCACCGCAAGCCCGGTCACCGCGCGCAGTTGCCGGATAACCTCCTGCCGGTACCCTTCCGGGGCGTTGATCCCGGTTCCAATCGCCGTGGCGCCCATGTTGACCTCGTGCAATAGTGCCACGGCCTCACGTAACCGTTGCACGTCTTCGTGCAGCGTCACCGAGAAGGCCTGAAACTCCTGCCCCAGCGTCATCGGCACGGCGTCCTGTAGCTGCGTGCGGCCAATTTTGAGAATGCCGGAAAACTCCTCGGCCTTGGCACCAAAGCCATCGGCTAACGCCTCGAGTTCACCCAACAGGCCTTCGAGGGCAAAGGCCAGCGCGAGTTTTACCGCGGTGGGATAAACATCGTTGGTTGACTGGCTGCAGTTGGTGTGGTCGTTGGGATGCAACCAGGCGTAGTCGCCCTTCTGCCGACCGGCAAGCTCCAGCGCGCGGTTGGTGATCACTTCGTTGGTGTTCATATTCGTTGAGGTGCCTGCGCCGCCCTGAATGATGTCAACGATGAACTGATCATGTAGCTGCCCGTCGATCACCTCTTGGCACGCGGCCTCGATCAACTTCGCGCGGCCGGCCTCTAGGACCCCAATCCGTGCATTGGCGCGGGCCGCGGCCTGTTTGATGCTGGCCAGTGCACGGATGAGGGTGGGATAGATGTTGATGGGGCGGGCGGAAATGGGAAAGTTCTCACAGGCCCGTACGGTATGGATCCCATAGTACGCATCGGCCGGAATCCGGCGGCTACCAAGAGAATCGCTTTCTTCGCGGGTAGTCATCACCCGAAATTCCTTTCCAGGGGATCTCAGCGCGGTAGCGCCCACCAATTCCGGCGGACGCTACCGACTCGCGATCTACGCCTGTGCTAGCTCGCTCAGTTCATACTGCTGGTAGCTTCGCTGGATACCGATGTGATCGGCGAGGTACTTCGCATCGTGCCAGACACCCCAGATGAAGCTCGAACCACGGCGGGACTGCCACGGTAGCCCAAGGAAGTAGATACCCGGTTCACGCGAGACCCCGCGAGCCTGCACCGGTCGCCCACGCTCATCGAAGGCGTCGACGTCCAACCAGGAGTAATCGGAGCTAAAGCCGGTAGCCCACAGCACCGAATTGACCTCAGCCTGCTTAAGATCGAGCTCGCGCAATGGATTAACCATGCATTCGGGATCGGGTCCGATGACCTTGGCCTCGGGCTCCTCGGGTAGGTCCAACCCATTGCGCTCGATGTATTCGTCGGCCTCGGCGAGCAGTGAGAGGTAATTATCGTCGCCACGGTTCACGTTGGTTACGAGATCGTCACCGAACTTCATCACGCCATCGACATACTCATTGGCCCGACCCACCAGGGTGATTCCGGACTTTGCGAGCTCACGGAAATCGACGGTGCGTCCGCCGTGTGCTCCGCTGACGGCGATGGTGACATGTTCGGCACCCGCGGCCGGGGCCGAAGCTTCCCATTTATTCAGAACGCCAAGCCACCAGACGAAGTCGCGGGCGCGGTAGCTACGGGGCGGACGATCGTGCGGGCCTACGGCTAGGTAAACCTGACGCCCCGAGCGCTGGATTTCATCGGCAATCTGCACCCCCGAGGACCCGGCCCCGACCACGAGTACCGCGCCTGCGGGCAGCTGCTCCGGATTGCGGTAGGAACTCGAATGCAATTGCTCCAATCCGGCAGATTCCGGAATGAGCTCCGGTATCACCGGCTGCTGGAAGGCGCCGGTGGCGGCGACCACGAAGCGGGCCTCGATGGTACCGGCCGAGGTCTGGACAATAAATCCTTGAGCCCCTGGCTTCTTGGTCACCTTGGCGACCTCCACCCCGCACCGAATCGGCGCCTGGAACTTTTGAGCGTAGGCGGCTAAGTAATCGGCCACCTGATCCTTGGTGGCGAACTCGTCGGGCTGCACGGACTCGAATTCGAGGCCGGGGAACCGATCGTGCCAGGCCGGGCCGTTGGCCACGAGGGAGTCCCAACGTTCATTGCGCCAGCGTTCGGCGATGGCATAGCGCTCTAGTACAAGATGCGGGATCTGCATCGAGCTTAGATGCTCGCTCATGGCGATACCGGCTTGCCCGGCACCCACCACGAGAACTTCGGTCGTTTCGATGACTTCTTCAGCCATAGGTTTCACTCCGCTCGGTGAAGGCTTCGCACACGAGGCCGGGGCTCGCGGGGGAGCTCTGGTCTCGTACATCTAGAAGGGAAGGTTTTTGATTGGTGATAACACCAAGCAAACCGTCGAGCCGAGTCAACTGTCCAACAGTCTTATGTGTTCCAGTTCATCAGAAAATTAGATCATTTGCTCTGCTTGTCATCAAGAAAGCCAATGAAGCGCGGCTCGCACCACTGAGGCGCCTACGCGCGGGCCACGCGTTCCGTCGCAGACCCCTCGTGCCGCATAAATCAGAAAAAGTGATGCAGTTCGTAGATTTTGACTATTTTACAGATACATGGCGTGCATCAAGAATGGTCACAGGCACCGCCTCACCTCTCATCCTAAGGAGCCATGACCATGCCGACACATACCCGGTTGCGACCATTCAATACCAAAGAGACCTACCCCGAACAGAACCTCGATAACGACCTGTGCCAAGCGGTAGTGGCCAATGGGGTCGTGTACCTGCGCGGCCAGATTGGTCAGGACCTCGACACCCGCGAATCGGTCGGGATCGGCGACGTTGTGGCGCAGACCGAGCAAGCCATGGCCAATATCGACATGCTGCTCAAGGAAGCGGGCAGCAGCCTCGCCGACATCGTCAAAGTCACCGTCTACATCATCGACCCGCGCTACCGCGAGGACGTATACCGCACCATGGGGCGCTGGCTCAAGGGTGTCTACCCGGTTTCGACCGGCATCGTCGTGCAAGCATTGGCCCGACCCGAATGGCTGGTCGAAATCGATGCCACCGCGGTACTGAGCCAGGACGGAGCCTAACGATGACTTTCTCACTGATTCTGCGCGACGAACGCACCGGAGAAATCGGCTCGGCGATCTCCTCTTCCTCCCCGGCCGTGGCCGCCCGTTGCCTGAACCTGGCCGACGGGTTCGGAGCGGCGCATTCGCAGAATGTCACCGATCCCCGACTCGGCCAGCAGTTGCTTGCCCAGTTGCAGGCCGGAGCGACGGCACAACAGGCCCTCGACGCCGTTCTCGCCGACGCGGATGACCAGGCCATTGACTACCGGCAGCTGCTGGTCCTCGATGCCGACGGTAATACCGCCGTGCACTCCGGCGCCCAGGCGCTAGGGATTTACGGCTCGGTGCAGCACCCCAATGCGGTCGCTGCCGGCAACATGCTCTCCAGCCTCGAGGTGCTCGACGCCATGGTGCAAGCGGCGCTGCAAGACACCGGAACCATCGAAGAGAGGCTTCTGGCAGGGCTCCGGGCAGCCATGGATGCCGGCGGCGAAGCCGGTCCGGTGCATTCGGCCGGGCTCAGCGTGGTGGGGAACGCCGGCTGGCGCGTGACCGATCTCCGCGTGGACTGGGACGAAACCGACCCCGTTGGCAAACTGGCCGAGCTGCTGGAGATTTGGCTACCGCAGCGCCAGGACTACATTAACCGTGGCCTTGATCCGCTCCTTGCCCCTTCCTACGGGGTGCCCGGCGATGAATAACGACGTCAAGACGGCAGCGCACGAGCGCATCAGCGAACTTCTGGGTGAGCTCATCGGCCTATCCAACCGGTTACATGCCCATCCCGAACTGGGCTGGCAAGAACACCGATCGAGCGCCGACGTTGCCGGAGTACTCGCCGACCACGGCTTCACGATCGAACAACCCTATCTCGGGCTCGAAACCTCCTTCCGGGCCCGCTACACGCCCACCGGCGACACCCGATTCACCGTTGGACTCATGGCCGAGTACGACGCCTTGCCGGGTCTTGGCCACGCCTGCGGCCATAATCTCATCTCCGCGATGTCTACCGGCGCCGCTCTGGGCCTGGCCCGGGTCGCCAATCGGCTGGGACTCGAAGTACAGGTCATCGGCACGCCGGCCGAAGAAGGTGGCGGCGGAAAGATCGAACTCATGGATCGTGGCGCCTTCCGCGATCTTGATTTTGCGCTGATGGCCCATCCGGCGCCCGTGGACGTGGCCGAGGCGCGACCCTTCGCGGTGACGCACTGGCATGTGACCTACACCGGACGAGCGGCACATGCAGCGGCGTACCCGCAACGCGGTATCAACGCCAACGACGCCTTCCTCATCGCCCAGGTAGCTCTGGGCCTGTTGCGGCAACAGCTGCCCTCCACGGTTCGTGTTCACGGGGTGCAGACCAACGGCGGTCAGGCACCGAATGCCATCCCCGAGCGCACGGAGGGACGCTGGTACGTGCGTGCCGAAACCACCGAGGAACTACTCGAACTTGAGCAGCGGGTGCGCCGTTGTTTCGAAGCCGGCGCGCTGGCCACCGGCGCGACACTGGAAATCACCGAAGAAAGCCAACGCTACGCCGAGATGCGCACCGATGAGCAGGCACTGGATTTCTACCGAGCCAACGCGCAGGCACTGGGACGGGACTTTTCCGTGGATCCCGCCGCGGCGACCATGAATCGTGCCTCGACCGACATGGGAAATGTGTCCCAGCTCGTCAACGCCATTCACCCCTATATCGGGGTCGGCGGTACGGCCAGTAACCACCAACCGGAGTTCGCCGCAGCCTGCGTGGGCGAAGGTGCCGAACGGGCCCTGCGTGACGGCGCCATCGCTTTAGCTCACACGGTGATCGATGTCGCCCTCAGCCGCCTCGGCACACGCCCTGCCCAATCCCTAGGAGTCTCATCATGAGTCAGGTCAATACAGCCGTGTTCGATGGACGCGCCGTCATCGGCGAGCGCCAAGAACAACGAGCCTACATCGACGATATTTCACCGATCGACGGCTCACTGATCGCGCGGATCTCGGACTGCACCGACCGCGAGGTCGATCGAGCGGTCGCCTTGGCCCGCAGCACCTTTGAGTCCGGTGTTTGGTCCCGGATTTCGGCCGATGACCGACGGAAAGCGCTCCTGAGACTGGCCGAACTCCTCGAGGAGAACGCCGCAGAGCTGGCCGAACTCGAAACGCGCGACATGGGAAAGCCCATCGCGCAGAGCCTTGCGGTCGATATTCCCGGGGCCGCGGCCACCTTTAGGTGGTACGCGGAGCTGGCCGATAAGACGCATGACGAAATTCCGGTCACCCCGCCGGGATCCACCGCGCTGGTCACCCGCGAGCCGCTGGGTGTCATCGCCGCCATCACTCCATGGAACTATCCGTTGGAAATCGCGGCCTGGAAATTGGCCCCGGCTCTCATGCTGGGCAATAGTGTGGTGCTCAAACCCGCAACACAGTCCTCGTTGACCGCCCTTCGGCTTGCCGATTTCGCTCAGCAGGCCGGGATCCCAGCTGGCGTACTGAATGTTGTGACCGGGCGTGGGTCGGTGGCCGGTGACCGGCTAGCCCGCCACCGGGACGTTGATGCGTTGACCTTCACCGGCTCGACGCAGGTAGCTAAGTCCCTGCAGGTGGCTGCCGGGCAGACCAATATGAAACGTCTATGCCTCGAGGCCGGAGGCAAGAGCGCGAACCTCATATTCGCCGATACCGCCGAGTTACGTGTCGCTGCCGCCAAGGCCGCCTTTGGTGCCTTCTACAACCAGGGCGAAGTCTGTTCGGCCAATTCTCGAATACTCGTCGAACGCTCGGTCTTCGAACCGTTCGTGCAGTTGCTCATCGAGGAAGCCGGTGCTTACGCAGTGGGCGACCCCTTGGACCCGGACAACGCGGGCGCCGGCGCGCTGGTCGATGAGGCACACGCCGACACCGTTCAGGGTTTCATCGGCCGGGCGGCCGAAGAAGGTGTGGTGCGTTGCGGCGGAGAACGCCTGAGCTTTCACGGTTCGACCGCGTACATCCAGCCCACGGTGATTACCGGACTTCCGGACGATCACGAGCTGCACCGCGTTGAAGTTTTCGGACCGGTGGCCACCGTGCAGGCCTTTGACAGCGAAGATGAGGCCATTGCCTTGGCCAATGAGACCGAGTTCGGGTTGGCCGCCTCGGTGTTCACCGCCGATCTGGCTCGGGCCCACCGGGTCTCGCAGCGGCTGGTCGCCGGTACGGTATCCGTCAATACCGTCGATGCATTGGGGTTGACCACTCCCTTCGGCGGCTTCAAGCAATCGGGTTTCGGCAAGGACCTTTCGGTGCACGCCCTCGATAACTATTCCGCGCTGAAAACAACCTGGATTCAATTCGGCTAAGGTTTCTAGCAGTAGACGCGCGGTGGCACACCGGTCGGTGGGCCATCGTGCGTTTAACTGTGTGTAATCGCCCAATTGACCGGACGGTCCGATGGGGCCACGAGGCGAGGAGAATGCGAGACTTTGACCATGGATGTGACGCTTACCCAGTTGCGCTACTTCTCTGAGGCCGCCGCCCGTCTTTCAATGACGGCCGCGGCCGAGCGACTGAACGTGGCACAATCGGCGGTCTCCAGCGCGGTGGCCCAGTTGGAGAAACACATCGGTTCCCAGCTGTTCATCCGCCAGCGTTCCAAAGGTCTGGTGCTCACGCAGGCCGGTGAGCTGTTTCTCCGGGACGCAAACTCGGTACTGGCACATATGGAAGAAGTGGTTGAGAACGCCAAGGGTGACCAAAGCAGCGTTTCGGGCACCGTGCGCCTCGTCTGCTTCACGACGCTGGCACCCTTCCATATTCCGGATCTCGTCTCCCGGCTCCAAGACACCCACCCCAAGTTGCGCCTGGAGGTGCTCGAAGCCGACGCCGCCGGCTGCTCCCAGGCACTGATCGAGGGCCGAGCCGATTTGGCCCTAAGTTATGACTTGGGGATCCCACCAACGGTGCTGGCCTCCCCGGTGAATTCGGTACGCCCCTATGTGGCGCTCCCGGCCGAGCACCGGCTCGCTGGCAAGCAAGAGATTGATTTGCGCCAGCTCGCCGATGAACCCTTTATCTTGCTCGATATGCCGCACTCCAAAGAACTCATGCTGTCGATTTTGCACGAGGCCGGGGTGCAACCAGAGATTCGTTTTCAATCGGCCAGCTATGAGACGGTTCGCACCTTTGTCGCCCATGCCCATGGGTACTCGATTCTGCACCAGCGGCCAGCGCATCAAATGACCTATGACGGCAGCTCAATTGCTACCGTGCAGATTTCCAATGAGGTGCCTTCGTTGCGCACCGTGCTCGCCCGATTACGCACCCAACGTCCGACTGCGCGAATGCGTGTGGTTGCGCAAGCCATTCGAGCCCAAATTGCCGAGGGCCAAGGCACCGGCCCGGCTGAAACTACGCCTTAGGGCACCTGCAGCGCGTCGATCATGGCGCGCAGCAGGCGTCGCTGGCCACTTTCGCTCATCTGCTGTGGGTCTAGCATCGAGGTGATGTGCAGGCCCATCATCACGTTGAGTAGCTCGTCGACCACCTGGTCAACGCGTATCGAATCGGCAGCCTCTCCCGCTACCTGCGCTTGGGAGAGGTAGCTGAGCATCCGTGCCCTCCACTGCCCCAGCGTGGCGGCACCGACGGCGCGTAGCTTGGAATCCGTCTGCGCGCGCTGCCAAAAGGCCACGGCCACCCTGGCCTCGGTGCGGGTCAGTTCCTCGGCGGGAATGATTTCAAGACACATGGCAAGAAGCGCCCGGAGCCCGGTTTTCTGCATCACCGCACGATCGATCCGCTCGTTGGTGCGCTGGCAGATCAGTTCATATGAGGCCAGTAGCAGCGCGTCCTTATTCGGAAAATAGTGGCCGATAACCCCGGGGCCGGCATAGCCGCAGGCGGCAGCGATGTCCCGCATGGTCGCGTTCTCCATACCGTGCGAGGCGATAATTTCCCAGGTGGTCTGGATAATTGTGGTACGTCGCTCGTCGTGATCAACCAATTTGGGCATCGGCACCCGTCCTTTCACTGCGTGTACACAACTCTGTCCGATCATACGTGCAGCCCACGCAGCACTATGGGTGGCGGCGCCGCACCGGCGCCACCACCCATAGTTCTCGTCACCGGTAACCGGTGTATTCAGCGAGGGCCAAACCTAGTGGCATCCGCCGCTCTGGGATTCGCTGGCGCAGTGCGAGCTGACGCTAGCCGGGAGGTTAAGTGTTGGGTTCTCATCAAAGAAGCCATGCGGTTTGAGAGTGAAACCCACGGTGTCCACCGGCATGATCGGCCAGTCTTCGGGGCGTGGGAAGTGCGTCAGCCCGAAACTGTGCCACAGCACGATGTCCTCTCCGTCAAGTTCACGGTCCTGGGCCACATAGCTTGGTAGGCCGGCTCCCCCGGGATGGCGGTTGACCAAGTCTCCGGCTGCATACAGTTCTTCGGCTGCGTAGCGAGTCACCCAGAGGTCGTGCCGGGTGAATCCGGCGCGGGCGGCAATTGACGAATCGTCGGCCATTGCCAGGGTTGGGTTGTTCTCCGGGTACAGCGTGTAGCCAACCGGTTGTCCCAGCTTGTTGAGCGAATTCGGGTTGCTGACATGCCAAACGCGTCCGGCGGCGGCGTTAGCGTCGCGCACGGCTTCGCTCTCGCGAGCGAGCAGGGTTCGGCGCTGGGTGAAGGCGTTGCCGTGCGGGTTACCGTCGGACTTGGGCAGGCGGACCACTTCGAGTTCTTCGACCGAGTTGGTCGCGCCGTCGAGCATCATGTCCAGGCGTGCGCCAAACAGGTGCTGGTGGAAGGGAGCACCCAGTCCCGGGGCGATTTCCGAGGCGTAGGGGTAGCTGTTATTCGGCAGTGCGGCGGTGAAGACGATGCCGGTGGCCTTGGCCTCGAATTCGATGGTGCCATCGAGGTAGAGGTACCAGTAGAAGCCGTAGTCGTAGTTGCCCACGGTGGTGAAGAAGGAGATCACCAGGCGGCGATTGCGGCGCACTTCGTTGGATCCGGCCCACTCGTCGGTGTGTTTCCAGGCGATACCGGTGTCCTCTTCGTGGATGCAGATGCCGTTGTCGATAACGCGTGGGTTGCCGAAGTCATCGGCGACTACCGGCGACATGTAGGTGATGTCGCCTAGGCAGTCGCAGCCAAGACGCAGGGAGTTGGCATCCCGGCCGACCAGATACTCGCCGGTGTCGAAGTAGTTCTGCCAGCTGCGGTAGGGGGCGGGGTCGCCGTAGGGTACGACCATTTCGGAGATCGAGGCACGGTGGATCACCGGACGACGACGCTGGCCGTGCGTGTGGTGGATCTGGTACAGCACCAGCCCTTCGCGCGCGTCGAATCCCACGCGAAGATCCCAGCCAAGCCACGACAGGTGATTGCCGTCCAAGGTGAAGCTGGGCCCCTCGGGCTGGGTGATCTCGATGGGCTTCAGGTCGGTGCGAACGGGGCCGCTCACCTGTGGGTCGGTGTAGTTGCCGTTGACCTCAGGTACCGGTACCGGGCCGTCATCGATCAGCCGATCGACACATCGGTTTTCAAGGTCAACAAAGGCAACTAAACGGTCGATCGGGTGAGCCCACGCATGATCTTGGGCATCGTATTGGACAAAGCCCAACCCACGCAGCAGACGCTTGCCCTCTTCGTTCTCATAGTCGAAGACACCCGCAGAGAGTGGAGCAACGCGTACCTGCTGCGGGCTCAAGCCACGATCGGCCAGCGCCTTGATCCATCCTTCATCGTTTGCGAGGATCTCCTCGACGGTCTCGAATTCCTCGAGCAACACCGGCACTTGGCCGTCGTTCGCCGGATCAATTTCACGCTGCGTCTCCACGCGCTCTTCGCTCAGGGACAGCGTGAGATCTAGAGATTCGGGAATGCTGGGGTCATAGAGCATCACACGGACCTTGCGATCGACGGGCTGCGGTGCGGCGGCGTACAGCTCTTCCTTACTTGGATCGACCAAACCCACATAGGCGAAGCGCGAGGTCTCACGCAACAAGCCTGCCCTATCGAGGATCGTGCGGGTGAGGCGAATTTCCTCCGCTGTGATCTGGTTCAGCGGATGGTCGATCGTGGTGCGCAGATCCTGATCTTGGACCGTCATGGTATTCCTCCGAAGAAGTTTTGGTGATACAACTGTTCAATAAAGATTGTTACAGGAGTCACGCGGATCCGTAAAGAGCATCACTCAAAAACTTCACGAGGGAGAAAACATGGCCGCATATGCCGACCACCCCCGAATTGCCTCATGGCGACCACCCGGCCCGTCATTGCGCATGGTTAGCGCGGCCGGATACAGCACCCTCACACTGCACTTAGTGGCGACCTTAGCAAGTCAGGGTTCCATGCGAATTAGCATGTTGATCACCGGGATCATCTGCCTAGTCTGCACCGTGCATATGCGACTGACGCGATGCGCGGAAGAGAAGAAGGCGCGGGAAACCATGCTGATGTGCGCCGCTTCGGCACTCGTTCACATGGGACTGCTCACGGCCATGTATTCCAACGGAGGGCACCACGGCACCGCGACGAGCCGAAGCCTTAGCCACAGCTCAACGCACGGCCACTGGATGCTTGCGCTCATCGCACTAGACCTGTGCGCGGCCCTCGTCTGCGCCATGTCACTACGCGGGCATTCCAGGCGGCGACAGCTCATCGCGGGCTCGGCAGTCTCTTCATCAAATTAATGCATGATAATCATCTCAATAAACCTGTTTACCCGATGTAACGCGCGTCATAGGCTTGAGCAATCAGCACGGCCCCGGTTCCCGCGACGCATCCACCGCGGGCACCCCGGGACATACTTCGCCCCTCGCAAAGGCGGAGCAACTGACCACAGTAGCCCCGAGGGAGCACCCGCACGGGACTTCAGGAATCTCGCATTTAAGGACTGAGGATGTCAACGAGATCATCAGCCACGCAGCTGGCCCAAGAACAAACCAAACATCTGCAAAAGAGTCTGGGGAGGATGGACATCCTTCTGCTTGTCGTTGCAGCGGTTGTATCCATCGAAGTACTCGGCCAAGTCTCCGGCTACGGCCCCGAAACCTTTACCTGGACGCTGGTATTAGCTTTCACTTTCATGATCCCCTATGGGCTAATCTTTGCCGAGACCGGCGGAGCATTCACCGAAGAAGGCGGCGTCTATATCTGGACCAAAATGGCCTTCGGTCGGGTGGTGGCGGCCATCGCATCGCTGCTGACTTGGGTGACTCAGCCCGTGTGGGTGGGCGGGGCCATGGCCTTCGTGGCCGTAGAGACCTGGTCGGAATTCGTCTCCCCCATTGCTGCCGGGTCGCTCACCGACTACCTGTTCAAACTCGGATTCATTTGGATCACGGTCAGCTCGGCCATTGTCAGCTTGAAACACGGCAAGTGGCTCCCCTCCCTCGGTGCCATCCTCAAGCTGGCCTTCCTCGCATTCTTCCTAATTGTCACCGTGATCTACGGTTTCATTCACGGCTTCAACGGGCTGAATCTTGGGGACTTTAGCCCGACCATGGGCGGCTTTTTGGGCCTGACGCCGCTGTTGCTGTTCTCCTTCCTCGGTTTCGAATCCGGGAACAGTGCGGCCGGTGAAATGAAGAATCCTGCCAAGGACGTACCGGTCTCGATTATGCGCACCTCGCTCTTGGCCGCCGGAAGCTATCTTCTGCCGGTACTGGCCATTTTGATGGTGGTGCCGCTGGATGAGATCACCGGCATCGGTGGGCTTTTTGGAGCCGTGGCTACCGTGTTCACTATTTTCGGTCCGGCAACCGATGCGATACTTGCGATCAGCGCGGTGGTCTTCTGCTTCGTCCTTGTCTCACAGGGAGGGGCGTGGATGATCATTTCAGACCGTATGCAGGCCATGGCCGCGGCCGATGGTTCATTCTTCGGCGGCTTCTTCGGCCGCTTCCACGAAAAGCTCGGTACACCCGTGAGAGTCAATACGCTCTCTGGAGTCGTCTCCACCGTATTCATGCTCGCCGCGATGCAGCTTTCGGGTACCAGTGGCGCCGTCTTCTCGGTGGTGCTGACCATTTCGATCTCAACTTTCTTGCTCAGCTACCTCATTGCCATTCCGGCCGCGACCAAATTGCGCAGTAAGTATCCGGATGCCGTGCGCCCGTTCCGAGTCCCGGTTTCCGATGGCGTCTTCAAGTTGCTCGGCGGCATCTGCTTCGCATGGATCTTGTTGGGCTCATGGGTAGCGATCTTCCCCGGTACCCTCGAGGCGCTGTTCAACGTGGAGTATGACTTCGTTGAGATCTGGGGCGTTTCGCAGCTGTCCTTCGAGGTCTTCGCGCTCGGCACCCTCGCGGCGATCCTCCTGCTGGGCATCATTGGTTACCTGCGCGGCGCGAAGGTTCGTGCGGCGGTCTCAACCGACCCGAACGAGCCCCCGTTCCTACAAGCAGCCACGGTCGATTCTGAGCCTGATTCTCTCGCCACACCGCGGGGCTAACCAGAGGCTAGCGACAGCGAAGGCACCTCGATCCGAACATCGTTTCGGTTCGAGGTGCCTTTATCGCGTGGAGGGTCAGCGCGGCGAGCTAAGCGCTGGCGCCGAACATGGCCGCTTCGGCCGCAACCCAGGCCAACATCGCGCATTTGACTCGCGCCGGGAACTTCGAGACGCCCACGAAGGCCGCTGCGTCCTCGAGCACTTCCTCATCCGGGGTCGCGGTTCCCTTCGAGCGCATCATCTCTCGGAAGGCGTCAAGGGTGGTTAAGAACTGATCGCGTCCCATGCCCGGAAGCATTTCGCTCAGTACCGAGGCTGAGGCCATGGAGATCGAACATCCCTCGCCCTCCCAGCTCACGGAGGTAAACACGTTCTGTTCATCCAGACCAACCCGCACGCGGATCTGATCGCCGCAGATCGGGTTGTGCTGATGCGATTCACCTTGAGCTACCGCGGCGGGTTCTACCAGAGGCGAACCCACCCGGCGCTTTGCGTGATCCAGGATCACTTGCTGATAAAGCTGATCGAGCTCGTTCACTTAAACTCCAAAATATTCACGAACCGAGCCGACGGCGGCGATCAACGCGGCGACGTCTTCTTCGGTGTTGTACAGGTAGGTACTGGCACGTGTCGTGGCGGTGACGCCTAGCGCCCGGTGCAGCGGCTGCGCGCAGTGGTGGCCTACACGTACCGCAATTCCGCGAGAGTCTAGATACTGCCCGACATCGTGTGGGTGCACCCCCATGACTTCGAAGGGTACAGTACCGATGCGTGGGGCGTCCGTGGGGCCAAAGACGCGTACACCGTCAAGTTGCGAGAGCCCTTCGAGCAGTAGGGTTCCTAGGTGCTCTTCCCAAGCGGCAATGCGCTCCATCCCGATCTCATCGAGGTAGCTAGCCGCGGTGGCCAGCGAGTGTGCCTGCGCAATGCGTTGCGTGCCGGCTTCGAAGCGCTGCGGCGAGGGCAAGTATTCGGCGTGTTCCATATCCACCACGGTGATCATGGAGCCGCCGGTCAAGAATGGCGGCATCGCGTCGAGGAGCTCGGCGCGGCCGTAGAGAGCACCGATGCCGGTGGGGCCGAGCATCTTGTGTCCCGAGAAAGCCATGAAGTCGATATCTAGCGCTTTGACGTCGACCGGAAGGTGCGGCACCGACTGGCACCCATCGAGCACGGTCAGCGCACCGACGCGGCGAGCGGCCTGCACGAAACGCTCCACGTCGGTGATTGTGCCAAGCACATTGGACACATGAGTGAATGCAATGAGTTTCGTGCTCTCGGTGACCAGCTCGTCGAGCAGGTCATAGCGTAGTGCGCCGTCTTCGGTCACCGGCACGTACCGTAGTGTGGCACCGGTGCGGAAGGCCAATTCCTGCCAAGGAATCAGGTTCGCGTGATGCTCCAGTTCGGTCACGAGAATCTCGTCACCGCGGGTTAGCCGAAAGCGTTCTGCCGCGCTGCCGCCAAGTCCGGCCGAGGCGTTGGACAGCGAATAGCTGATGAGGTTCAGGGCCTCGGTGGCGTTCGAGGTCCATACGACCTCGTTCGACCGGGCCCCGATGAAAGAGGCCACCGTTTCACGGGCCTGTTCGAAAAGTTCGGTAGCTTCCACCGCTAAGCTGTGAGCGCCGCGGTGTACCGCCGCGTTAGCCGTCTCATAGTAGTGTTGTTCAGCCTCGTAGACGCACCGCGGTTTCTGACTGGTGGCGCCGGAATCCAGGTACACGAGATCGGTACCGTTAATCGGGTGCTCGAGAATCTCAAAGTCTGCTTTGATCCGGGCGACCTCGCTGCTGGACAGCGGGTGCTGGGTGTCTGCGTGACCGGTTACCGACGTCACTGGTATCTCCCTCATAGCGGCTTCGAGCGTCTAATCGACGATTAGACCATGCGTTCTTATGCTAATTATTCCACCGCTGACCGCGTGAGACATCTAAGCAGGTCCTTAGTAAGGACGGGCTACGATCCGGTGTGGAACTTGGCCTGCGCCGCTTCTAGGCCGTGGGCGATAAGAAATTCCACGGCGTCGGCCGCAGAGTCCACCAGCATGGGCAGGGTCTGCCGTTCGGCCTTAGAAAAGTCCTGTAGCACCCAGTCCGCGGTATCCATACGTCCAGGAGGACGTCCTACCCCGGTACGCACCCGCAGGTAATCCTTGGACCCCATAACCTTGGAGATATCGCGCAACCCGTTGTGCCCGCCTTCTCCCCCACCGCGCTTGAGCTTGATGGTGTCGAAGGGGATATCGATCTCATCGTGCACCACAATCAGGTGTTGCACATCAATATTGAAAAATTTGGCCAGCTTGCCCACCGGCGCCCCAGAGACGTTCATATAGGTCATGGGCTTGGCCAACACCACACGGGGACCGCCGACGCCGAGCCTCCCTTGAATGATCTGGGCCCGCGAGGGGTGGGTTTTGAATTTGGAACCGGCACGTTGCGCCAGTTCATCGAGCACCATCTGCCCGACATTGTGCCTATTGCCAGCGTAGCCGGGCCCGGGATTCCCGAGCCCGGCTACCAGCCAAGTTTCATTGTTCATGAATTTTGGCGAAAGCTGCGCGCGTTGCCTACTTGGCGATGACCAGGTCGATGTGATCGACGGTGCGGTGCAGGGCGTGGATCTGCAGATCCTGAACCGAGGTGGAAACTTCCTTGCCCTCGATGTTCAGCACCAGGGTGACGCTGCGATCACGAACGGCCAGGGTGGTCTCCTGAGCCGGCAGCAGCACGTGCTGCGGCTCGGTGCCTGCACCGTATACAACGGCCGGGATCTGGCCATCGCGACGGGCCTGGCGGGCTGCGCCCTTACCGAAATCGGTGCGGACAACGGCGTCAAGGTTGACAGATGCCATAGTTATTCTCCTTAGGTAATGAATGCTTCGGTTACGCCCTTGCGTGGACTCGGGAAGCATCCAACATCCAAGAGATGAAAGAGCTTTTCCGGCCTTGTCGATAACGGTCCCGCTCATAAAAGCGTTTCCCTCGCCTGGGCACAGTCAATAATTCTACCACCGTCGCCGGAAGCTTAAAAACCGATGGCCGGCCTCCCCCGCGCAGAGGGAAACCAGCCATCGATTCCAGCGACGTTTAGGCGCGACCGTCAAACAGGTTGGTCACGGAGCCATCGTGGAAGACCTCGGAGATCGCACGAGCCAAGACCGGAGCGATGGAGAGCACGGTGAGGTTCTCGAAGCGCTTCTCTTCCGGAATCGGCAGGGTGTCGGTAACGACAACTTCGCGGGCGCCGCACTCGGCCAGACGCTGCGCGGCCGGATCCGAGAACACTGCGTGAGTTGCGGCGATGATCACGTCCTTGGCGCCGGCTTCCTTCAGCACGCGCACCGCACCGGCAATGGTTCCACCGGTATCGATCATGTCATCGATCAGCACGCAGGTACGACCCTCAACCTGGCCCACAACGGTCTTGGACTCGGCCTGGTTCGGCACGGTCAGATCGCGTGACTTGTGCACGAAAGCCAGCGGGGCACCGCCCAGACGCTCGGCCCACTGCTCGGCTACACGTACGCGGCCGGTGTCCGGGGACACCACGGTGATCTCATCGACATCAACCTTGGTACGGATGTAATCGGCCAAGACCGGGAAAGCGAAGAGGTGATCGACCGGACCGTCGAAGAAGCCCTGGATCTGCGCGGTGTGCAGGTCGCACGAGATGATGCGGTCGGCACCGGCAGTCTTGTACAGGTCGGCGATCAGACGGGCCGAGATCGGCTCGCGACCGCGTCCCTTCTTGTCCTGGCGAGCGTAGGGGTAGAACGGAGCCACCACGGTGATCCGACGAGCCGAGGCGCGCTTCATCGAATCGATCATGATCAACTGTTCCATCAGCCAGTTGTTCATCGGTGCCGGGTAGGACTGAATCAAAAAGACGTCCTTACCGCGCACGGATTCGTCCGAACGGACGTAGATCTCGCCGTTGGCGAAGTCGTACGCGTTCAGCGGCAGTAGCTCGGTTTCCAGCTCCTTGGCCACCTTGGCGGCAAGTTCCGGGTGGGCACGCCCGCTGGCCAAGACCAGCTTCTTATCGACGTTATGGCTAATTTCACTCATGGTTATGCTTTCTCGCTCGCTTCGCTGTCACGTTGAGGTGATTCTGAGGAAATGTATGATCTTCGATGGATTACTCGGTGGCCGAGGAGTCCAGCGAGGCCTTGAAAGCAGCGTCCGCCGAGGAGGAACCCGGGCGTTTTGCCAGCGTCCAGCCCTCCGAATTTCGCTGCGGAGCCACGGATAGCGCCAACGCGCCAGCCGGGACGTTCTTTCGTACTACCGCACCCGCGCCGGTGTAGGCACCGTCACCAATTTCAACCGGTGCCACGAACACGGTGTTCGAGCTGGTGCGCACATGCGAGCCGATCTTGGTCCGGTGCTTCTTCTCGCCGTCATAGTTGGCGGTGATGTTGCCGCAACCGATGTTGGTGAATTCGCCAACCTCGGCGTCGCCGACATATCCCAGGTGCGATAGCTTCGATCCGCGTCCGATCGTCGCGTTCTTGGTTTCGTAGAAGGCGCCGATCTTGCCATCGGCACCCAGCTCGGTGCCCGGGCGTAGGTAAGTGAACGGTCCAACGGTGGCGGCCGCGCCAATGCGTGCATCGGTTGCGTCGGTGCGCTTCACGACGGCATTCTGGCCCACCATGACGTTAGTCAGCGTCGAGTCTGGGCCGATAATGGCACCGGTGCCGACGGCGGTACGGCCGTGAAGCTGCGTACCGGGCTTCAGGGTGACGTCTTGGCTCAGCACGACCTCAGCATCGATCCAGGTGCTGGACGGGTCGATAATGGTCACGCCTTCGCGCATCCAGTACTCGCAGCGGCGCTCGTTGTAGACGCGTGCCAGACGCGACACCTGCACCCGGTCGTTTGCGCCTTCGATCTGCCAGCGATCCGAGATCTGGGCGGTCGCTACGCGGCCTCCGTTGCGGCGCGCGATGGCCAACACGTCGGTAAGGTACTTCTCGCGCTGCGCGTTTTCAATGGTCACTTCCTTCAACGCGGCGCGAAGCATGGCAGCGTCGAAGGCATAGATCCCCGAGTTGATTTCGCGGATGGCCAGTTCGGCCTCGCTGGCGTCCTTCTGCTCGCGGATGCCCACGACATCGCCGGCTTCGTCGCGCAGAATACGACCGTAGCCGCTCGGGTCATCCAATTCGGTGGTGAGCACGGTGACGGCGTTGCCCTGCGCGTCGTGGGTGGCTACGAGCTCGCCGAGCACTTCGCTAGTGAGCAACGGCACATCGCCATAGGTCACCACGACGGTTCCTTCTAGGCCCTCGTCCAGTGCTTCGAGGCCCTGCTCGACGGCGCGACCGGTTCCCGGAATCTCGTCCTGGTCGGCGATGGTGATCTGTGGGAATTCGTTGAGGATGTGCTCGGCCACCAGATCACGCTGGTGGCGAACGACGGCAACCAAGTTGCCTGGTTCCAGGGCCGAAGCCGCGTGTAAAGCGTGGGAAACCATGGAACGACCTGCAATTTCATGCATGATCTTCGGTTTCGTAGATTTCATCCTGGTGCCGGCTCCTGCGGCGAGGACGATCACGGCGACTGGTGCTTGGGCCTGACTGCTCAAGTGCGTTCTCCTGCAACATCGACTAGGAGGAATTCATGGATGAAGAAAACCCCTCGTGACAGTCTAGCGCGCGGGTCCCCCAGCCATAAACTGCCGGGTACAAGAAAGCCCGCGCCGTAGCGCGGGCTGTGAAATGTTCCGCCCCTAGGATTCGAACCTAGAATGCACGGCTCCAAAGGCCGGCGTGTTGCCATTACACCAGGGCGGATCGTGCCTGAAACCCGCATGGGGTCATCCGACACGCTAAGTATTCTGCCACGTCCGCCCCCAACAGTGCGAATTGACCTTCGTTCGGCGTGCTCGATTTGCCCTCGTTCGTAAAATGGAACCGTGGCTCATTTACTCGGGGGCGAATCCCTACATCTGGAATATCCCACCCATGTCGTCTTTGACTCGGTAACCATCGGCATTTCCGACGGAGACCGCATCGGTCTCGTGGGACGCAACGGCGAAGGCAAGTCCACGCTGCTGGGCATGCTCGCCGGTACGATCGAGCCGCATTCCGGTCGAGTCACCCGACGCAGCGGGCTGCGGGTGGGCGTGCTGGATCAGTCCGACACCCTGGACCCCGAAAACACGGTGCATTACAGCGTGGTTGGCACCATGGATGACCATGAGTGGGCCGGTGAAGCCCGCATCCGTGACATTATCGCCGGGCTTGTGGCCGACTTGGATTGGGAAGCTAAAGTCAGTACCCTCTCCGGTGGTCAGCGCCGACGCGTGGCTTTGGCCGCACTGCTCGTGCAGGACTGGGATGTCATCATCCTTGACGAGCCAACCAACCACCTAGACGTTGAGGGCATCTCCTGGCTCGCCGAGCACCTGAACAACCGCTGGCCCCGGAACACCGGCGGCCTCATGGTCGTCACCCACGATCGCTGGTTCCTTGACGCGGTCTGCACGAGCACTTGGGAAGTGCATGACCGCCTGGTGGAGCCCTTTGAGGGTGGTTACGCCGCCTACGTGCTGCAGCGTGTGGAACGTGATCGCATCGCTGCGGTCACCGAATCCAAGCGGCAGAACATGATGAAAAAGGAACTGGCCTGGTTGCGGCGCGGTGCTCCGGCCCGAACTTCCAAGCCGAAATTCCGTATCGAGGCGGCTAACCAGTTGATTGCCGATGTGCCTCCGGTGCGTAATCCCCTGGAACTGAAGAAGATGGCCACCGCGCGGCTGGGCAAGGACGTGGTGGATCTGATCGACGCCGAGGTGAGCTTCGGCGCTAAGCGAGTACTCAAGCCCTTTACCTGGCGCATCGGACCGGGTGAGCGTACTGGCCTCCTCGGAGCCAACGGCGCGGGAAAGTCCACGCTACTGGGTTTGATCGCTGGCACCGTGCAACCCACCGGCGGCCAGGTTAAGCGCGGAAAGACCGTAAAGCTCGCGGTGCTGGATCAGCAGTTCAGCGCCTTGGAACAAATCGGCGAAGATCGTGTCCGCGAGGTATTGGCGCGTTTTAAGACGACCTTCAACGTCGATGGCAAGGATCTGACCCCCTCGCAGCTGCTCGAGCGTCTCGGGTTCTCGCGTGCGCACCTTTCAACCAAGGTCGGCGAGCTCTCCGGCGGCCAGCGCCGCCGGCTCCAGTTGCTGATGATCCTCATGGACGAGCCAAATGTGATGATCCTCGACGAGCCGACCAACGACGTGGATACCGACATGCTCGCGGCGCTTGAAGATCTCCTGGATTCGTGGCCGGGCACGCTGATCGTGGTGTCGCACGACCGCTACCTGCTCGAACGCGTCACCGATCAACAGTATGCGATCCTCGACGGCTCGTTCCGTCACGTGCCCGGTGGGGTGGACGAATACCTCAAGCTGCGTAGCGCCACCCCGGCCCAACGTCAGCCCGCGGCGATGGCTGCGGAAACGGCCCCGAAGCCCGCTGGCCCCTCCGGAGCCGAACTGCGTGCCGCGCAGAAGGAAATGAACGCCAACGAGCGCAAGCTGAAGCAACTGACCGAAAAGATTGAAGCGGTACACGAGAAAATGGCCGCACACGATCAGTCCGACTATGAAGGCTTGGCCACGTTCACCGCCGAGTTGAACGAGTTGCAGGCGCAGGTCGATGAGCTCGAAGAGCGCTGGCTGGAACTCTCCGAAATCCTAGGCTAGCTCCATCGCTCGGGGCCCAATGGTTAGCAGTGGCCGGTAAACCGGTCACGGCCAAGGGCTCCGGGCTATCACTCAGCGACCGTACCGTGCGGCGAGTAGCTGCTCGCTTTCGCTCCTTGAAGCCGCCAAAGCCGCCCGACGTAACACCCTGCGCCCCCAGTAGAGACCGCCGCCGGCGAGGAGCACCGCCAGCGGGCCATGCAGTACGCCAAGGTCAAGTATGGTCAACAGCATGAATTCATCGGCGGTCGATACTCCGCCGATCGCGGCCTGCCACACCGGCAGCACATAGAGCAGCCCACACAGCCACAGGTATAGCGCCCACCGCAGCGGCGACTGAGGCTTGAACTTCAGGGCACAGCCGACCAAAACAAGCACGAGCAGTGAACCGACCCAACGCGGCCCACTGGCCAGGGTGAGCGCAAGGAAACTGGGCGCGTCCTGCGCGGCGTCAAAGGCGCCCCCGAAGTCAAGAAGTATCGCCGGAAGCGCCGGCACGGTTAGTAGCAAGGCAAGCAGCCCCAACAAGACCAGTGACACCTTGAGCCACAGCCGAACCACTGGCATCCCTGCCCTCCAATTTCCCTGCGCCACGCGACGCGCAGCCACCGAGTTGATCACCGGCACGCTGTGGACCGGACGATGGCCTCAGTATATGCCCGGCGGGCGCGCAGAATTCTCCTCCGGCACCGGTAGCTCGGGCACGCCGCTAGAAGGGCACGCCGCTACCGAGGATCACGTTGGCATATGCCGTCGCTTCCCCGGTGCGAATCACCAACTTGGCTCTGGGGATCTCGGCCTTGAGCTGTTCGTGGCTGATAAAGCCCGGGGTCAGCCCGACCGCGTGGCACCAGCCTTCCACGGTGGTGCCACGGGCTTCGCTGGCCAGGAGGCTACGCTCGATCACTAGATGGCGTGCCAGCACCTCAAGTACGGCGGGGAAACTCAACTGACCGGGCACGAAGGCCAAATCAACGACGGGCGTTCCGGTCGGCAACGGCAGTCCATAGTCTGCGATGATCACCGTATCCGTATGCCCCAAGGTCGCTAATCCCGCCAGAAGCGGCGCATTGAGTATTTCTGTTTTGAGCACGAAAAAGCGGTACTTTCCTTAGAGCTCGTCGAGGCTACGCGGGTACGAAGACTGGGCCCCGTGGTGCTGCACGGTCAGAGCCGCGAAACGACCGGCGAACTGTGCCGCCTCGCTCAAGGTGCGGCCCGCCGCAAGCCGCGCGGCCAACGCGCCGGTGAACGCGTCGCCGGCTCCGGTGGTGTCCACCGCCTGCACTTTAACCGCCTCAAGCTGCTCGACGGTGCCGTTCTCGGCAACCAAGCATCCCTTGCCACCGAGGGTGATCACCACGGAAGAAACACCATGCTCAAGCAGCTTGGCGGCCACCACGGTCTCAGGTTCGGTGGAGAGCTCGGCGGACCCATCGAGTTGCGCCAGAATCAAGGCCGCCTCGTGCTCGTTGACGACCAGCGGGTTAGCGGCCAGCAGGTATTCACGATCCAGCTCAATCACCGGGGCTAGATTTAGCACCACGCGGGAGGTCGCCGCGGACATTGCCGCGGCAATGCCCGACGACGGGATCTCCCCCTGAAGCACCACGATGCCCTGCAGCTCGCCCGCCTCGGCCACAACCTCACCGGTCACCATGGCGTTGGCCCCGGGAACCACCGCGATGGAGTTCTCTGCGGCCTGATCCACCTGGATGATGGCCACGCCGGTCGGTGCCTGCACGCGTTGCACGCGGTCCAGGACCACTCCGGCCTCGGCCAACTGGCTCAGCGCCACCTCGGCGTGGGAGTCGTGACCGACCGCGCCAATAAATTCGGTGTCGGCGCCGGCTAGCCGTGCGGCAAGGGCCTGGTTTGCTCCCTTACCGCCGGGCGAAAGCTGGTAGGACTCAGCCAACACGGTTTCGCCGGGGCCAGGTAGGCGTGCCATTAAGGCCGTGATGTCCACGTTGCTCGAACCGACGACGGTGACCTTGTGCTGCTGCATATGCAATTCCTTCGTGCTTTGCGCCCGGCGTTCCGGGCCTCATCGATTATGTAATTAGTTGCCGAGGTAGTCGGCGATGTTGTCGCTGTCGACGGTATCCACCGCAACCTGAACGGTCGGCTCGACCTCTTCGGACTTAATGGCCTTGGCCATCAGCTGTACGGACTGCTTGCCTAGTTCGGCTGGGTTCTGTGCGATGGTTGCCACTAGGGTCCCGTCGCTCACGGCCTTGAAACCGTCGGCGGTCCCATCGAAGCCAACGACCTTGACTTCCTTGCCGGCCTTCGAGCCAAGCGCCTGAATTGCACCGAGGGCCATCTCATCATTCATGGCAAGCACGCCGACCGCGTCCGGGTTGGACTGCATCAGATTGCTGACCACGTCCAAGGCCTGGGCGCGATCAAAGTTGGCCGTCTGCGACGATACCACCTTGATGTCCGGGTACTCGGAGAGCCCCTTGGTAAATCCCTCGCCACGTTCATTCGTGGCCGAGGCACCCGGGGTACCCTCGAGGACAATGACCTTACCCTTACCGTTTAGCGATTCGGCCAGCGCCTTGGCCGCCTGCTCGCCACCGGCCACGTTATCGCTGGCAACGAAGGAAGCGACCTTGGTTTCTCCCACGGAACGGTCCACCGCAACAATCGGCAAGTCGGCAGCGGTGACCGGTGCCAGCCCCGCCTCGGCGGTTTCGGTATCAACGGCGTTGATAATCACACCCTGCGAACCATTGGTGGCGGCGGTGGCCAACTGATTGGCCTGCGTTGCCGAGTCGTTCTGCGCATCCACGACGGACAGCTGCAGACCCAGCGCATCTGCCTCGGCCTGAGCCCCGTCGCGCAGGTCGACGAAGAATGGGTTGTTCAGTGTGGACACCGCCAAGGTGACCGAGGATCCATCGGCGGCCGCTTCACCGCGGTTGCAGGCGGCAAGTCCGGCAACTAGTGCCACCGATAGTGACACGGCGGCCGTTTTGCGAATGATGTTTTTCATCTGGGTTCTCCTTTGAACTGGTTTTTCAGGTGCGGGTGATTGAGGGATATCAGTGGGTGACGTTCTTGCGTCGCAACACATCAAAGCCGACGGCGATCGCGATAACCGCGCCGATGACGACCTGCTGCCAAAACGCGGAAACCGAAAGAAGGTTCAGTCCGTTGCGGATCACGGCGAGTACCAGGGCGCCGATGAGTGTGCCGGAAATACGTCCCACGCCACCGGAGAGCGACGCGCCACCGATCACCACGGCGGCGATCGCGTCCAGCTCGTATCCCGATGCGAGGGTCGGCTGGGCAGAATCGAGCCGTCCGGCCAGGATCATGCCGGAAAGGGCGGCAAAAACACCGGAGATCACGAAGACGGTTACCAGAACGCGTTTCACGGGAATTCCGGAGAGTCGGGCCGCTTCGGTGTTACCACCCACGGCGAAAGCATTTTTGCCGATCACGGTGCGGTTCAGGACAAAGGCGGCGATGAGCCCGGAGAGGACAAGGATGAGAATCGGCACCGGAATGACACCGAGATCTCCGCCGAGCCAGGACACCGAGGTGCCGGTAGAAATTGGGCGTCCATCCGAAATAACGAGGGTCAAACCACGCACGACGGTGAGCATGGCTAAGGAAGCAATAAAGGTCGGTAGCTTGCCATAGGCGCTCATGGCACCGGTCACCGCGCCACACAGCGCACCCACGAAGAGGCCCACGGGAATCGATAAACCGTCGGGTAAACCGGAGGTCGTCACCCAATAGGACGACGTCATGGCCGAGAGTGCGGCCACCGAGCCCACCGACAGGTCAATGCCGGCCGCGACGATAACGAAGGTCATGCCGAATGCCATGACGGCGATGGTCGAGACCTGAATACCGATATTCATCAGGTTCGGCCCCGTGAGGAATCGTGGGGTCGCGATGAACAGGGCCAGACACAGGACGACAAGGCCAACTAGTGCGCCGTTGTTCGCCAGAAATGCCTTGATATCGAAGCCCTTGTTCGGGGCAGTAGCTACGCTGTTCATTAGTTCGCTTCCATTTCGTTCTCACGGTGCACATTGCTTACGGCCAAAGCCATGATGGAATCCTGTGTGGCCTCACGGGTTGCTAGTTCTCCGGCAATCCGTCCTTGGCTCATGACCAAGACCCGATCCGACATCCCTAGTACCTCGGGCAATTCGCTGGAGGCCATGACAACGCAGCCTCCCGATGCGGTGATTTCATTGATCAGTTCGTAGATTTCGACCTTTGCACCGACGTCGACCCCTCGGGTGGGTTCGTCCAGCAGCAAAACCTTGGCCCCAGCGGTGAACCAACGGCCAAATACGGCTTTCTGCTGGTTACCTCCCGACAGCGAACGAATACTTTGATCGATGCTGCCCATTCGGATACGTAGCCGGGCGGCCACTTGTTCGGCTCGTTCGCGTTGACCCTTGCGGTCGACCAGTCCACCCTTGGCTGTGCTGGCCATCGTTGCGTATCCGATGTTCTCAGCCACCGAAGCGTCAAGCACCAGCCCTTGGGTTTTGCGGTCTTCGGGCACATGTCCGATCCCGGCGCGGGTCGCGGCAGCCACGTCAAAACTGGGCAGTTTCTTCCCGGCGACGGTGACCGTGCCTCGGGCGTATTTATCGGCCCCGGCAATGGCACGAATCAATTCGGTCCGCCCGGCGCCCATCAGGCCCGCCAGTGCCACGACTTCACCGGGGCGCACGGAGAACGAAATGTCCTGGAGCATGCCCTGCGACAGGCCTTGCACCGTCAAGAGCGGGCTCTTACCTAGTTGTTGCACGATGCGTGGGAACTGGGCATCAATGTCCCGGCCCACCATCAGTCGCACCAGTTCGTTCTCGGGTGTGTTAGCCGGGACCGTGGCGATAAATTTGCCGTCGCGCAAGACGTTGACCTCGTCGCCGATCTCAGCAATTTCGTCCAGGTGGTGGCTGATGAAGACCATCCCCACCCCTTGGCTCTTCAGGTGCCGGACGACGTTAAACAGGTGGGCGATCTCGGTTGTGGTCAGCGCCGCCGTAGGTTCATCCAGAATCAGCACGCGTGCCTCAAGCGAGAGGGCCTTCGCAATTTCAACGAGCTGTTGCTGCGCCAGGCCTAGGTCGCCAACCCGGGTGTTGACATCGAGATTGAGCCCCAATTTGTCCAGTGCATCCCGGGCGATCTGCCGCATGGCGCGGCGGTTGATAACACCGAACCGGCGCGGAACGCGCCCTAGGGTGATGTTTTCGGCGATGGTCATTGAGGGCACCAGGTTCAATTCCTGGTGGATCGTGGCGATACCCAGCTTTTCGGAGGCCTTCGTATCCGCAATGGACACCTCGGCACCGTCCAACAGGATGCGACCGGAATCAGGCTGGTGGACCCCGGCGACCATCTTAATCAGGGTGGACTTACCCGCCCCGTTTTCACCCAGGAGCACAGCCACCTTGCCGGCATGCACTTCGACCGTGACATCATCGATGACCTTCACCGGGCCGAAGGACTTACTGACCTTCTCCAGGACTAGTAGTGCCTCACTACTCATGGATGTGTTCCTTCCGTCGTCATCGACTTTTCGGGGCGGGCCGGGGCGAGTGATTCACGGGGTGTAAATCGGCTTGTGAACTCCTCGACCTCAGGGTTCTGCCCGGCCGTAACGGCTTCGAGTGCGTCTACCGCCGCTCGGCCCATCTGGGAGAGGTCGTGGCTGATGGTGGCGATGGGCGGATCATGCATCAGCAAGGCATCGACCTCATCGAAGGTCACCACCGAGAGTTCGGCTCCAACCCGTACCCCGCGTTCGCGCCAGATGGTGAGCGCACCCATGGCCATGGGTGCATCGGCGATCACCACAGCGGTTGGCTGGTCGGGGTGGGCCATGAGCCAGCGGGCACCTTCGGCGCCGGAGGCCGGTTTGAAGTCACCGGTGAAATGCAGCCCAGGGTTGATAGTGAGGCCGTTAGCGATCAGCGCCTGGTCGAAGGCGGCGCGACGTTCGCGCGCGGTCGAAGCATGCGCCGGTCCCCCAATGAAGGCGATCCGCTCGTGCCCAAGGCGTTTGAGTTCGGTGACGGCTTCCTCCATGGCCCGGGCGCTGGAGGCCGTGACCGACGGAACGTTGACGCCTTTGAGCGTGCGGTCGACGAACACTAAGGGGGTACCCGAGGCTATGAGCCGTTGCATCATGGCGCTGGGTCGGTCGGCGTCTTCTCCAAGGCCCTGCGGGACGATGATCATTCCATCGACCCGCCGCGAGAGCATGGCGGCTAGGAAGTCATCCTGTTGTGCCGAATCCTCATTGGCGTTGCCAATGAACGTCATCATGCCCGCGGCATGAGCCTGTTGTTCCACGGCATGGGCCAGATCGGAAAAGTAAGGGTTGCGCACATCCGAGATCAGTAAGGCGATCGTGTCGGTTTTCGTCGAACGGAGCGAGCGGGCCTGCGCGTTGGGGAAGAATCCGAGACTGCGCGCGGCGGCTTCAACCTTGGCCCGTGAGTCGGGCGAGGTCGCGGGGTGGCCGGACAAGACGCGCGAGGCCGTCGCGGAAGACACTCCCGCGGCCTTAGCCACGTCTTTAATCGTGACGGTATGCATCGTCGCTCAGCCCCTTTGCTCGCATGTAATCGATTCCATGGAATCGATTACATAGTGTTCCCGAGGATGGCATAGATGTCAATAGTCACAACTACACGTGTCACACGCCGCGCAGAGACAAGCCGCTCGGTGCCCTGATTCCGAACAGTCATCACGGCGAATGATCGCTTGGGGCAGGTTGGCGCAGCGACCGCCGCGCCAGACGGTTAAGCACGAGCTCTGCGCTTAAATCCCACCAACAGAACTCGTGCCACCTAAATATTCTTTGAACCGCTGCTCCCGCACCCCGCGCGGCCTCCCGGGGCGGATCTGAGTCAACCTGCGCTGCTTGGCGTGCGGCGCGCTGCACCGTGACTCAGCAATTATTGAAGAGGCCACACCAGATATTTCGGAACGCGGGATCGGCAACATCGCCAGCAACATGCGTGCTCGATACCGAGATCTGCTCCATGGCTTCGGCTTCCACGCTTGGGGAAGCCGCCGGCATGGCAACACCGGCCAGAGCCGAGAAACTAAGAGAAATTGCTGCGACTGATTTCAACATTGGCGATCCAATTCCTTTGCGCTTTTTGTCTTTTCAACTTCCAACAAGTTCAGAATGTCGCATCGTTGGATCAATACTTCTGTACTTAAGTTCAATTCGTCTTTGATCAAAAGTGCAGAAATACTCTCTCGATAAGTTGCTAGAGCTACCGAACCTGACCCTATGATGTGGAAGTGAGCGATCGAGGAACCCGCTGGATCAACCAAATCCGCCCCGTACCCGGCGGTGCCTTCTTTAAGGCATTCATCGTCGTGCTGTTCCTGTTCTTTTTCATCAGCGATCTCTTTCTCGGAACCGTCAACCTGGGTACGGCCCGCGGGTGGGTGGAACTCTTCCTGCCCTATCTCCCATTGCTCTTGCTCATCGCTGGCACACTGCCCGGAATTATTTCGTGGCTGCTTGTATTCCTGGTGATCATTGGCATGGGCGCAACGATGTCGGTGCTTGCGGCTTTCGCAGTCGCTACGTTGATCGTGTCGGCCATCGCGACAGCCACGTTGCCCAGGGCGGCGGGGGCTTTTTACACCGGGCTGACCTTTGCCTTGTTTTTGGTCTGCACACTCACTGCTCCAGACACTGCCCCGATGGTCGCCCTGCTCGCACTGCTGACGGTGTTAGCCGTTGCGGCAGGATTCGGGCTAGGTGCTTTCTGGACCAAGGCCGAACGTAGCGAACAACGCGTGAGCGAGCTTCGTGAGGCTCAACTGAAGGTGCGTGAACAAGAGCGCACGCTCTTGGCCCACGAATTGCATGACATCGTCGCCCACGAAGTGACCATCATCGCCATGCAGGCCCGTCGTGCAGAATTCACGAACGACCCGGAGAAAACCTCGCGAATCCTCTCGGAGATCGGGGATGCCGCGTCGCAAACACTGCAAGATCTCCGTAGCCTCGTGCTCCTGCTCAAGGAGCACGAATCCGATAAGCAACACGACATTCTCGACAGCACCGACGAGGAACAGCGCTTCACTCCCTCCGGCGAAACAACTAATGCCACCGCGTTGGTCCACGATGTCCGCCACGTCGCGGACGCCATCGAACGTTCCGGTTATCAGGTATTACTGGAAATCGAGGGGCCGGTTTCCGTGCTTGCCACCAGCCTGTGTCAGGTATTGCGCCGCACGGTGCGAGAGATCGGCACCAATGTGCTCAAATACGCCGACCCTGCAGAGCAGGTCTCGCTCCGGCTGACGGTACGTGGCGGGCAAGTCACCTTGAGTTCGCGCAACGCCGTGTCGAAAGAACGTCGACTGACCTCCTCGGGCACCGGGCTGGAGGCCATGCGCACCCGATGCAAGGTCTTCGGCGGCACCCTCAACACGCACACTGAGGACGGTTTTTGGTCGGTAGCCATCACCCTGCCGTTCAAGGATCAATCACTCGACCCAGCCAATCAAGGAGCTATTTCATGACCCGTGTTTTGCTCGTAGATGATGAACCGATGACCCGAGAAATCCTCAAGGACTACCTCGGTTCCGACCCCAGTATTGAAGTGGTGGGCGAGGCCGCCGATGGGCTTGCCGCAGCAAAACAGGCAACAGCCTTGAGCCCCGATGTCATTTTGATGGATATGCAGATGCCGCGGGCCGACGGTGTACAGGCGACGGCCGCCATCCACACCCGTCACCCCGAGATTCGCATTCTCGGACTCACCACTTTTGCCACGGACCGTTATGTGGTCGATCTGCTCCGTGCCGGTGCCTCCGGATACCTTGTGAAGGACACCAAACCGCAGGAAATTATCGCGGCGGTGCACGCGGTGGCCAACGGCGATTCGGTGCTCTCCCCCGAGGTGACGCGATTTGTGGTGAAGGGCCTGGAGGAGTCTGTGCCTTCGCATGTCCAGCCCGATGAGCAGCTACTGGCCGCGCTCAGCGATAAAGAGCTCGAGGTCATCCAACTATTGGCGCGCGGCAAAAACAACCGCGAGATGAGCCAGGAATTATTCGTCACGGAATCTACGATCAAGGCCCGTTTCGTGAAAATCATGGAAAAGCTCGGCGTCCGTGACCGGGTACAGATCTTGGTGCTCGCCGCTCAAAACGGATTGGTAGATCTCGGCAAGAACCCAAGTTCGCTAGCCTAGGCACGCTCGCGCCGACCATTACCGTTCGGGGTACCCCAGCACTTCGCGGATCGGTCTGCCCAGTTGCCCGAGCGCCTGAGCTAGCTCGGCTCCGCTGACATTTCGTACCAATGCGGGATCCTGTATTAGCTCACCTCCCCAACCCATCGCCGCGTATTCCGCCAGAGTGCCAACCAGCGACGTGGGCGAGAGCCATGCACGACAGAGATTGGCGTAGGCGAAACGCAAGATATGCTCGGGCGCGGCCTGTGCGCGCTGAGCCATCACCGTAAGAACTTCGAGCACGAGGTCGAGGGCCTGCAAACTCGATTCGGCTCGAGTGATCACCGTCCACTCGATACTCGGTGAGCCCTGCTGCGTTCGCCGTGACAACGCCACCTGCGACGGGTCGCCGGCCGCTTTGAGAGCTGCCTGCACATCCGGTGCTCCCGCAGCCATGACCGCACAGAGCGCGGCAAAGGTAGCCGCAGATCCGATAGTGCCTGCCGGGTCAGCTCCGGTAATCGTGCTTTGCTCATATCCGGCCTCTCTGCGCTGGGACAGCATGCTACGAGTAGGCTCCGGTAGTGGAAGGGCTACACCGGGAAATTGCTCGGCCAGCTCGGACACCGCCTCGATGCTTGCGGCCGCACCGGCTTGGGCCAGCACCACCGGCACCGTCGAAGGCAATGCATTCAACACCGGGTATAGGGCCTCGATGGACCAACGTTGCGCCTGAGCATTGGGCACGACCAACTGGAACCGATGTATCTGAGCACCCGGGCTCCACTGGTGCTCTACGATCCATGGTTCAACCGCGTCGGATTGCACCACTGAGGTGAGCTGTTCCTGCAATCGGGCCGGGCTCCATCCTTGGTCGCTGGCTGATTCGGCCGAAATCGCCAGTGACAGGGCGGCGTAATCGCCACGGTCATCTTGCACAGATAAATGTTCTCGGGTGCTCGGTATTGCGTTCACGGGTCCACCTTTCATGACGCAAAACGGATGGTGAGCGTGGCCATGGGCTGGCCCGCCAGTCGCTGGCACGATTCGTCGATCAGAGTCTTCGAACGCTGGATGTCCTGACGCAAGCCGCCCAGCTGGGCACTCAGGTGCAGGGTGAATTCCGGGCAATCGCGCAACACCAGATCGCGGGCGACGGTACGAACCAGGCGTTCGTCGTCGACGACGAACTTTTGGGCACGATAGTGAGCTCGGCGCACCGCCTGCTGCACTTTCTCTTCCTTGGCCGTACTCACCGCCCGCAGCCGCTCGGCTGGATCAAGAGTGAAATTCGTGTCATCGATCAGGACAAAAAGATCCGGCAACGTGCTGTCTCCGAGTCCGAAAATACCCGCCGCAGCATCGATTCCTGGCTGGCCGGCCAAGAGCTCGGCGGTGAGCGTATCGCCAAGGAACGCATCGGTTACCGTACGCGCCGGCGCGGCCTGTGTCACCGCAATCAGCCGGTGCCGGTCACCGTGCCCGTGCTGATCGTGTGGAGGGTTAGGCGCGGCACGCGGCGTACGAAGTGGCTCAGACTCGGTGTCCTGGGCAGTCACCGTCACCTCGGCCATCACGTCGGCCAACTCAACAACGGTCTCCAGCGGATCACGGGGCGTCAGGGCAACCAGAACGCAGTGTTCGGGGCGGTAGTACCGCCGATGGATACGTCGAAGTTGCTCCGCATGGACCCGCCCACGCAGGTCGGTGTCTCCGCTGCCGTCATGTCCGGAGCCGTAGTCGCTCCAGTACAGGCCGGTCAGGTGTGGCCAGGGTAGCCGCTGCCCAGGAACGCCGTGCAGGCGATGGGCGCGTTCGGCCGCAACTGCCTGAATCTGCTCCTCGATCTGGTTTTCGCTTAAACGCGGGTAGAAGACCTGCTCAATGAGACGTCGCGCCACCGGTGTGGCGGAGCCGACCGGTCCGGTTTCGTAGAATTCGGTGTAGTCCATATGCGTGTTACCGCCCAAGGTGCCACCGGCCGCGGCGACGGTGCGTTGGCGTTCAAGGCCGCCGATCTGTGCGCTGTCTTGATAGACCAGGTGTTCGATCAGGTGCATGGTGCCGTGCTCCATCGCCTGTTCATGCCGCATCCCGGCCGGTACGGTCAACGACAGACTGAGATTCTTGGCGCGCGGATCGGAAATCGCCAACACGCGGGCCCCCGAAGGCAGAGTGCATTGTTTGGCCTCGAGCCCGCGGAGCGTCAGGTTATCGATAGTTGGTGCGCAGCTCATAACCGCTCCTCCTGCTGTGGGTGATCAAGATAGTTCAGGGCTTCGGTGATCAGTAGTTGTGCGTGCGGTAGCGCAGCACCGGCGTAGTGGTGCCAATCGAAGGCGTGCTGAATTAGGCGATAGGAGATGCCGGTGCGCAGAAGTTGGGGGTCTAGATCCGCTCCGTAACCCTGTGCGATGCCGCTGCGCAGCCGGTACAGCGCCGGTCGCCGGGAAGGGTAGAAGGCCGCTAGTTCGGCTAGTTCTCCGTAGATCCAGGCGAGGTCGTAAGCCGGGTGTGCCAAACCGGTGTCTTCCCCGGTGAGCAGGGCACCGGCGGTTGCTTCCTCGTTCAGCGTCCAGTGCGCCATCCCTGGGCTACCGTGGACGAAGATCGTCTCCGGGGCGTGCGGACCAATGTGCTGTGCCCAGCGTTCAAGCTGGGTTGCACGGCGAGCGCCAACTACATCGATCATCGGCCGCCACCGGCCGGTGATCCAGCGCTCGGCCCGTAGCAGGGTCCGTGGGGCCTGCCCTTCGAGGCCGGATAGTTCCTGCTCATGCACCGCGCGCACGGCCTGACCCCAGAGCCATCCGATTCTTTCCAGCGTGGCGGGCCGCGCCGCCGGCAGGATCTCGGTCAGGCCCTGGGTGGTACAGGTCCTATAGGACCGCTCGGTGGTGCTTCCGTGCCCCCAGCACACACCGTCGCGGTCGATCCGTTGCATGGGTAGCTCGACGAAATCTCGCGGAGCGTCCGTCCCCAGACGGTGGATCCACCGTGCGCCGGCCTCTTCTTGGGTGACCACGGTTTCGAGCAGTCCGGTGCGCGCTGTGCGCAGCACCTGTTCCGCCGGTGCACAAGGCATCATGCGCTACGTTCCTCGCTCACTTGTTGGTGAGTGGTTCGGTGCTCTTCGAGTCGCCGCAGCACGTCGGGAAGTAGCGGTGGGATCCAGGCTAGCGCGGTGTCACTGGATTCGCTGGGGCCGGGCACCGGATCGATGACAATAAAGTTCTTTGGTTTCCGAAGCCGTTCGAAGACCTCGCGAACCAGTGGGTTATCCCAGGAGCGCGGCGGCAAGGACGGGGCGATGCAGACCACCGCTTCGGTGGAGAGCGCGGCAAGTAGCGACGGGGATTCGGTGACACAGTGGGAAAGTTTGGCGGAATAGTCCAGCGTGGCCGGGTAGATGATGATCAGTTCGGCCCACTCGGCCAATTCGATGTGACTGGCAATGATCTCGTCTTCCCAGCAGTCGTCTTGGACGTGTGCGCGTAGCCGCGATTCAAGGTTGTGCCGTGTGGTGAAGCGATAGGCGGTTTCGCGGACGATAACCCGGAATTCCGTGTCCGGTGCCGCTGCTCGGGCCCACTCGATCCAGTACGGCATCGCCTGCGTCATGGCCGAACCGGTCAACACCAGCGCAACGCGTGAGTACCCGAAGCTTTCGAGACTTACAGCCGAGATCGTAGCCCGGGTGGAGTTCTTGGTGTGGCTCATGGCCTTGCCCTTCTGCAGCGGTTCGTTGTGTGTGGTGTGAGTGCCTGAGCGGGCACCGGTGCTGACCGGCGCCCGCTGAGACTTTCGGTGTGGCTAGCAGCCCACGGTGAGGGTGGCCCCGATGACTACGCCAGCGCAGAACGGGCTGGTCGCCGGTGCCTCGGTGGCGGCCTCGCCGCCGATCTCGGCTGCGGTGGTGAATGTGTCGTGGCCGGCAGCGAGTTCGGAGAGGCTGGCGGCGGTGGCTGGAGTGTTGGTGGTCATGGTGGGTTTTCCCTTCGGTTGTTCCTGTTACTGAATGCACCTAGAAGCGTGATCGCATGGGTGCGAGGTGAATGATGTGGTGTTCGTGCAGGTGCTTAGCAACCGGCGCCGAGGGTTGCCCCGACGATGACGCCGACGCAGAAGGGGCTGGTGGCTGGCGATTCGGTGGCGGCCTCGCCGCCGATTTCGTCCGCGGTGGTGTAGGTGTCGTGGCCGGCAGCCAGGTCGGAAAGGCCAGCGGCGGTGATCTGGGTGTTGTTCATCTGTGATTCCTTTGGTTAGTTGTGTTGCGTGAGAATGCACCTAAATACGTTGTCGTGCCGGTGCGAGGTGATGGATGTGGTGAAGGGAGTGCCTAGCAGCCCACGGTGAGGGTGGCGCCGATGACCACTCCGGCACAGAACGGGCTGGTGGCTGGTGCCTCGGTGGCGGCCTCGCCGCCAATCTCGGCTGCGGTGGTGTAGGTGTCGTGGCCGGCGGCCAGCTCGGAGAGGCCGGCACTTGGGTTCTGGATGTTGTTCATCTGTGATTCCTTTGGTTGTGTGTTGCGGTGCACCGTCGGTGTGGTGCGAGGTGATGTGTGTGTTGTGGTGTTGTTCTAGCAGCCGGCGCCGAGGGTGGCGCCGACGATGATGCCGACACACAGCGGGCTGGTGGCTGGTGCCTCGGTGGCGGCGTCTGCACCGATCTCGGCGGCGCTGGTGAAGGCGTCGTGGCCGGCAGCCAGGTCGTTCAGGCCCTGCACGTTGGATTCGTTGAGGTTAATGGCGGTCATGGTGTTCCTTTCGTTGTGGCCGGTGCTCCGGCCGGTGGGTGGGTTTCCCCAGCGTCGCTGGGAAATCTGTGGCGGACGCTATCGGTTCAGGTTGCGTCCGGGATTATCGGGGTCGATTCGAGCCTGATTGGCGGCTTGTTGCCATGCGTCGCGTAGCGTGGTTCCGCTGCGGGCCGAGCTCAGGAGCGCTTCGGCCAGGACTCGTGATCGGTGTTGTCCGAAGCTCAGTCCCCGGTAGGCAGGGCGCGGGTCGGCCGGTTCCTGCGCGGTGGCAAGTTGGCCGCCCAGCGCCTCGGTAAATATCGAGGTGGGTGTCGTCGCGCGGTGCGGCGCGGCGAGAGCTTCCTCGCAGATCAGGTGCACGGCGTTCACGTCGGTCCGCGGGAGGTAGAGGACGATGGCGTCCGATCGCGGGTGGCTGGCCGCGGTGGAAAGTGCCTTGGCCTGGTACCCGCAACCGGTGGCATTTAGCGCCCGGAGCAGCGGGCCCCAATACCGCACGGTGTCCGACGCCGAGCTTGAGGAAATGTAAATCCGGCTGATCTCCCCCGGGCCGGGTCCGTGCTCGCCAAGCGCCAGAACGTAGCCCGGTGTGGTGTTAGTGCGGTAACTAGGAAAGTACGCCCCGGTGATCGTTCCTTGTGCATCACGGACCAGACGTTCGGGGTGGATCAGGACCTTGAGTCCGGCCACGTCTACCGGGGTCGGTGAGCCAGTCTCCGCTAGCTGCGGGCCTAGTGCAGCCACCGGCTGGTACACCTGACGGTGCGGGATCTCTGCGATGAGGCGTTCGACGAACTCGGGTTCGCCGGTAGGTGGTGTTTGCGCAGCGGTCTCCGAATGCCTGATGTGCAGGTTTCGGTAGATGGCCGCCGACAACTCGGCTCGTAGTTCCGCCTCGCTGCCGGCCTGAATCCGTTCGGTACCAACCGTGGCAGCGGTACCGTTCTCCGCGACCGAAAGCTCGATGTCGTCGAGTACAACAAGGAAGTTCTGGGTGAGGCAGATGCTACTCATTGGTGTCGTTCCTTCAGAATCCCAGGGCCGCACGATAGGCGGCCGGAGCGAGTAGAATTTTCCGCCCGATGCCGGCGGCGGCTCGTTCAATACCCGGCAGCCGGGAGACGGTCGCGGCTCGGGCGATGGTTCGATCCACGAGGTGCCATCCCAGGTGCGCGGTGGCACGCAGGGCGAGCTCGGGATCCTCGCGCTTGGCTTCGCGTCGATAGGCCTGCCACATCTGGCTGATGCGTGGGGCGAGGTGTTCCATGCGTTCGGTGATGCGCCGGGTGGCGCTGGCCGCATCGAAACTCAGTGGTGGGGCTCCGGCTCCGCCGCGACTGGTGACGGTGTCGAGCACCGCGCGATAGATCCATTCGCCGGCGAAGGTTCCCAGATCGCGGGCCGGATCTCCGAGGCCGAATTCTTCCCAGTCCAGCAGCACCGGGCGGCCGTCACTGAGGTGGAACTGGTCGAGTCGCAAATCTCCGTGGATGGGAGCTACCTGGTGTGCCGCCTCCCAGGCCCGAAGTTCCTCGGCGGCGGTTACCAGCGCCTGATCCTCTTGCAGTTGTGGCCATAGGGCCAGCTCGGCCAGCGTGAATCGTACATAACGCTCTTGTGAGACCCCGTGGCGCAGCATCTGCGTGGGTGGGCTCGGGTGATAGCTGGCGGTGAGCCCGTCGATGGGTGCCCGATGAAGGCGTGCCATGTGGCGTCCGGCTTGTGCGGCAAAGTCTTCCGGGATTGCTTCCCGGATCAGCAGTTCGGCAAGGTTGGTGCCACCGCAGTGTTCGAAGATCAACAGCCCGTCGGTTTTGCGGTGGGCGATCAGTTGAGGGCTATGCGGTGCCAGTGCGCTATGGCGCTGGGAGAACTCGGCGAAGGCCACGGAGCGTTCGAAGGCTCGGCCTCCGGAGACCTCCGCCGAGATGTGTTTGACGAAGATACGCTGCCCCGAGGTCAGGCTCATGCTCCAGGCGCCGTTGCGGCCGTTGAAGGCTGGGGGTTGAACGTCGGTGATGTCCGCGTGGATCCCTGCATCGGCCAACAGGTCGGTAGCCCGGGCGGCCGCCGCGCTGAGCGTGGGATCTACCCGCCAGCGTGGTGTCTCAAGGGTGCGTGTCATGATGCGATCTCCCGGTGAGTCGTTAGAAGAGGAAGGTGACTACCGCGTAGGCGGCGACGATACCGACCACCAGCCACAGGGCGTTCTTCAGGAGTTTCTTTGCGCCGCTGGCGTTCTGGGTGTTGGAGGTGCTCATGGTGTGTGTCCTTTCGAGGTGGGTTGGGTGATGCTTAGGCTTGGTCGTCCGAGGCCATGGACTGGCGGATGGAGACGCGGGATCCGGTTCGCAGCGCGTTATTGCGGTAGACCCGGGTGGTCAGTCGGAAGAGCAGTGGGACGGTAATGGCGGCGATGACCGCGGCGATGATGATCTCTGTTGTGCCGACGCTGTTCAGGGCGAAGCGCATCGGCATGAGGTAGGAGGAGAACAGCGGCACATAGGAGAGGATGTTCACCCACGTTGCGTCGAGATTTTGCGGCACCATGTAGAGGGCCAAGATCAGTAGCACCATCTGCAGCACCGATAGCGGAGTCGAGGCCGTGCCTAGGTCCTCTTGCCGGGAGACGGTGGAGGCCAGCAAGGTGCTCAGTCCGGCAAAGATCATGAAGCCTTGGATGAACCAGACGAAGAACCAGAGCAAGCTGGGTCCCACGTCGACGGCTAGTACCGTCCAGCCACCGACGACGCTGAATCCGAGCACGGCGGCCCCGCCAATGGTCAGTAGTTGGCCCAGTGTCACCAGGCCGACGCCGATCATTTTGCCGGCCAGCAGCGGTCCGACACCGATCTTGGTCAACAGAATCTCCACGATGCGCGATGATTTTTCCTCGACCACCCCGGAGGCTAAGGATTGTGAGGAGTAGACCAGCGAGGCGAGCAGGGCCGTGATCATGGCGGTGGCGAATAACAGCTGGGTGTCCAGGGCCAGCGGTTCCCCTCCCCGGTTGGCGTTGACCAGGAACCAGCCGCCGATGCCGGCTCCGAGTCCGGCTAAGAGGGCCAGCACGCCGGTGGCGGTGAGAATGGTGCGGTTTCCGGTGCGGGTGAGCAGCTCACGGCGGATAATGGTGCGCACCGAGTCGAGATCCGTGGTGCTGCGGGTACCGGTGGGCAGAAGTTGGGTTGTCGTTGCCGTCATCGTTAGGCTCCAATGCTTTCAAGATCCGCTGAGGCGTTGGCGGTGTCGGTCAGTAGGCTGGCGCTGAGCCGCTCGGAGAGCACCTCGGCCAGTGAACGCTGCAGTGGTTCGATGGCCCGCAATCCGGGGTTTCGCATGAGCACCGCCAGCAGTTCGGATGGAATCTGCTCCTCCTCGCGTTGGCTGTGCACCAGCAACGCGTCCGGTTCATCGTCGAGGGCTTCGAGGGTGACGTGCGGCAGCATCGACAGTTCTGCGATGAGCCGGTCGCTGGGTGCGGCGGCAAATCGAAGTTTCCAGAGCGATTCTTGCCCGCCGCGCAGCTCGTCTACCGGGCCGCTGGCGACGACGCGCCCCTTATCCAGCACGCAGACCCGGTCGCAGATGCGCTCGACCAGTTCCAGCTGGTGCGAGGAGAAGAGAACTCCGACACCGCGCCGGGCTTGATCGGCGATCAGTCCCGCCATGGTCTCCACGGCCAGTGGGTCAAGGCCCGAGAAGGGTTCGTCGAGCACCAGCAGGGTGGGATCTCCTACCAGCGAGACCGCCAGCTGCACGCGCTGCTGGTTGCCCAGCGACAGGTCCTGGACCTTAGTGCGTTCACGTGTGCTCAGACCCAAGGAGGAGATGAGCTCGGCGGCGGTCGCGCGGGCTTGCTGGTGGCTTTTTCCCTCGAGAAGCGCGAAATGCACGATCTGGTCTTCTACGGTCATTTCCGGGTAGAGCCCGCGTTCCTCCGGCATGTATCCGATGGAGCTTCGCACCTGGTCGGTGATTGCTTCCCCATCCCACTCGATACGTCCTTCGGTGGCGGAGAGCAGTCCAAGAATCAGTCGCATGGTCGTGGTTTTGCCGGCGCCGTTACCGCCGATAAATCCAACAATTTCACCGCGGGCTACCGACAGATCGACGCCTTGCAGTACCTTGTGACCACCGAAACTACGGCTTACACCCGTGAGCTGAAGGCCTAGCATTCGTCCTCCTGAAGAAGAGTTGTTTTCCTGACAGGTATGACGTTACGCAGGAGCCGGGCGCGGCTTGTTGTACTTCGGTACAGCGCTGACTTGTACTTAAGTTCAATTGCGGGCACAACCGTGGGTGGCGAGGCGCAACCCACCAGATGAGAATGGAACAAGTGCACAAATAGTGCAGTATGATGCACCATATGGAGATGGATGCGCAGCTACTGGCCCGAGCCGTCGGGGCCCGCGTCAAACACGAACGCAAAACCCGAGGGTGGACACTCGACCGCCTGGCAGATACCGCCGGGATCAGTCGACGCATGCTCATCAACGTGGAGCAAGGGGCCGCAAACCCCAGTGTCGCCACGTTGTTGCACCTCTCCGAGGCGCTGGGGGTCGGCCTTCCGGCGCTCGTCGAGCCACCCAGCGAGCGGCAGGCCAAGCTGACCCGACGCGGCGAGGGCGCACTGCTCTGGTCCGGCGAGCGCGGCGGACAGGCCAGGCTCGTCGCTGGCGCCGATAGACCGGACAATGTCGAGCTATGGGACTGGTCGCTCGCCCCCGGTGACCGCCACGAAAGCACGGCACACACCCCCGGCACCCGCGAACTGCTCCAGGTGCAGCACGGCATCCTCCGGGTGCACACCGGAGAGGAATCCTACGAACTAGGCCCGGGCGACGCACTGAGTTTCCACGGCGACCAACCGCATGCGTATGTCAACGACAGCAGCGAAACCACCCACTTCGTCCTGACCGTCGTCGAGCCTAGTCTCGGTAGGTCTGGCGGAAAAGAGAGCTCTCATGAATAATTCGGGACCGGCAGCTATTGCGACCGTCCGCCAAAACCGGGTAGTTTCCCCGGCCCAGGGTGCTGGCCTCGAAGGCGGTGTGCGATGATGCGCGCCCGGGCACAGACCGTGCCGCCGTGGTCGCTGGCCATTGCGGCCATGTTACTCATCCAGATCTCCAATGCCCTGTCCGTCACGGTTATCGACCAGGTCGGTCCCGCCGGTACGGCGTGGCTGCGCATGTGCTTCGGCGGTCTGCTGCTGTTGCTCATTGTGCGCCCCAGTTTCCGGTCGATCCGGGCACGCGACATTCCGGCCTTGCTTACCTTGGGCTTGGTCACCGGCTTCATGACCACCTTCTTCTTGGCGGCCGTGGAACGCATCCCGCTGGGCACGGCCGTGGCGGTGGAGTTCCTCGGTCCGCTCACCGTGGCAGGTATCGCGGGGCGCAAATTACGTGCACTGCTCTGGCCGATACTTGCGCTCGCCGGTGTGGTGCTCCTGACCGAACCCTGGCATGGTGAAGTGGATCTGGTGGGAGTTGGCTTTGCCCTGCTCGCCGGCGCCTGTTGGGGACTCTATAACGTCTTTACCCAATTGGTCGGCGACCGCTTTAGCGGCATCAGCGGTCTCGCCTTGGCGATCCCCGTCGCCGCCCTATTCACCACCTCGGTGGGGCTTCCGCAGGTACTTGCGGGGAATCCGGCAGGGTGGGTGCTGCTTCTCGCGGCGGGCATAGCCCTGATTACCCCGGTGGTCTCCTTTGGATTGGAGATGTTGGCGCTGCGCCGGATGACGCATACTGCCTTCGGCACGCTCCTGGCCATTGAGCCGGCCTTCGGCGTGCTGATGGGCTTGCTTATTCTGAGCCAGGCACCGAGCTTGTTGCAGATCGTGGGGATCGCATTGGTGGTCTTCGCCGGGGCGGCCGCACAACGCGGAAGTGCGCGCAGCCCACAGGGGCTCGAGGAACTACTTCCCCATACACCGGAAAACCCCGCCACCGACTAGGGCATGGAGCCACTCGCCCGGCAGCCGGGGGCCGGGCGGTTTAGCCTCCCAGTAGGTGGGCGAGTACCCGAGTGACACCATTTTCGCTGTTCGCCGGCGCCGCGTACGTTGCGGCCTGTTTGATCTGCGGGTGTGCGTTGGCCATGGCGAAGGACAGCTCACCGGCGGCCAGCATTTGCAGGTCGTTGAGGTAGTCACCGAAAACTGCGGTCTGTGCCGGGGTCACTGCCATGCGCTCCTGTAAGGCGCGCACCGCACGGCCCTTGTCGATATCGGTCCGCATGATATCGAGCCAGCGCTGACCGGAGATCACCACCTGGTGTTCCTCGGCAAAGGGCGCGTAGATCTGATCGAAGGCCTGCTGCGAATCGTCAAAGTCATGGATCGCAAGCTTGAAGAAGGTGTCCTGCACCTGGGTGAGGTCCTGAACCACCTCGAGCTTGCGGTAGTACTTGCCGGCTTCGGCAAGGAATTCTTCGTCGCCGCGCTCCACATAGGCGCTGGCCTGCCCGCAAAGCACCAAACCCAGGTTGCGCTGGGATGCAGCACCGCGCGTGGCCTCGATGCCCTTGCGCACGGTGTCTTCGCTCAGGCTTGCGGTGAAGATCGGCTCGTTGTGGTGCATCACCAAGTTGCCGTTTTCGGCAATGTAGGACAACGGGTAGCCGGCGTGGTCAAAGAGTTCGGCCAAGGTCGCGTACTGGCGTCCGCTGGCCGGTACGAACACGATTCCCCGCTCGGTCAGTTCACGCAGCAACGGCCAAAAGTCCTCGGGCACCGTACCTTCATCGGTGAGCAGGGTGCCGTCCATATCGGCGACGACCAGTCGCAGATCGATCTCGCTGGCGGGAATCTGGGACCATTCGGTGCCCTGGGTCATCATGTCCATTCTCATCCTGTAGGTAGGGGGCGGAAACACGGCACCGACCGACTCCGTGAAGATGTCGGTCGGCGGTGTCACGAAAGCGGCTACTAGCCGGTCATTTCTTCAAGCTGCTTGCCCTTGGTTTCGCGCACGAACTTCAACACGAAGAGCAGCGAGAGCAGGGCGAAGGTCGCATACAGGCCGTAGGCCAGTTGCAGGCCAACTTCGGCCAGCGAAGGGAAGGTCGTGGAGACCAGGAAGTTGGCCATCCACTGGGCCGCCGCCGCCACGCCCAAAGCCATGGCGCGGATCCGGTTGGGGAACATTTCGCCCAGCAGCACCCAAACGGCAGGTCCCCAGCTGGTACCGAAACCGATGACGAAGAGGTTCGCGAAAATCAACGCGGTCACACCCCAGTTGCCCGGCAACACCAGTTCCCCGCCGACGATCTCGGACTGGGAGAACGCCAGAGCCATAATTCCCAGCGAGATGGTCATCACCGTCGAACCGGCCACCAGCAGCGTCTTACGCCCAATCTTGTCGATCAGGGCAATCGCAATCACGGTAGCGACAATGTTGGTCACCGAGGTAATCACGGAAATCAGGAAGGAGTTGGACTCATCGAAGCCCACGGACTTCCACAGCGTCGTGGAGTAGTAGAAGATCACGTTGATGCCAACGAACTGCTGGAACACCGAGAGCACAATGCCGATCCACACGATCGGTTTGAAGATGAACGATCCGCCGAGCAGGTCGCCGAAGGTTTGGCG
The DNA here is from genome assembly GCF_048457885.1 of Glutamicibacter endophyticus. NCBI lineage: Bacteria > Bacillati > Actinomycetota > Actinomycetes > Micrococcales > Micrococcaceae > Glutamicibacter > Glutamicibacter endophyticus. The sequence goes on along the minus strand of NZ_CP174200.1, from coordinate 784,778 downwards.
TCGTTCCACGTTCAAGGTCTGGCGAATCTCTTCGATCTTGGCCTCGGTACGTGCCCCGGCATCAATGCCCACGTAGTGCACCAAAATATGCGAGGCTTCGGCCAGCCGCTGGCAACCGACCAGATAACGCGGGGACTCGGGCAAACGCAGGGCGAGGAGTCCGTAGAGTAGTGCGGGCAACAGCTCGCTCAGCAGCATCCAGCGCCAGCCGGGCATGTCCAACCAACCGGTTTCGGCGGCGCCGCCGGTGGTGGATACGATCAGCGTAGAGACCAAGAAGGCCAGGAAGATACCGGTCACGACCGCCATCTGCTGGAGCGAGCCCATGCGCCCGCGGTGCTTCGAGGGAGCGATTTCGGCAATGTAGGCCGGGGCGATCACGGAGGCGAAGCCCACGCCGATACCGCCGACGAAACGCCAGACAATCAGGTCGGTCGAGCCAAAGGCCAGGGCCGAACCCACTGCGCTGATCGCCAGTAGTGCCGAGGCGATGAGCATGGTCTTCACGCGCCCGATGCGCTGCGCGCACCAACCGGCGGTCCATGCACCGATGGCGGCACCGATCAGGGCGCAGGAGACCACGAATCCGATCCCTACCGGCGAGAGCCCAAATTCTGCCTGCACGGCATCCACCGTGCCGTTGATGATGGCGCTGTCGTAACCAAAAAGGAATCCGCCTAGGGCGGCAACCGATGCCAACCCGATGAGCTTGCCGGAGATTTTTCCGTCTTCGACATCCTGTGCATGCTCTGGTCTCATGCCTACCTCGTCCTTCGCTTTTCGCGGTCATCTCGCGGCGACCGTGATTAGCTGGCGCCGCTTGCAGATTCAGCACCGGGCGCCGCGACACGTCCGGTAGACCCCAGCCTAAACCAAAGGGAATCCACTCACGCGTCGTCGCGCAACGTCGCCTATGGTAAGCATGCTCGGGCCAAAAAAGAAAGCAGATTTATCCATTGGCCCATGAACCGGTCCCTGGCCCCTAGGGGCGTCCGGCAATCCGGGAGGCCGCGAGGGCCACCGGCGAGGTACTGGCCCGTCCGGCCAGCTCGCTACGATCGGCCCAACTATAGGCGGCATAGAGGCTCCGCGTGGCCAACCAACGCAGCGGCTCCGGCTCCCAGCGCCGTACCCGATGGTTCACCCAGGGCAGACGGGTCAGTTCGCTTTCCCGCCCCAAAATCAGGTCGCGTAGGGTGCGGCCGGCAAGGTTGGTGGCGCTCACTCCGGTGCCCACATATCCCCCGGCCCAGGCCATGCCGGTTCGGCGGTCGAGGCCGACCGTTGCGGTCCAGTCCCGTGGCACGCCGAGCACGCCCGACCAGGCATGCTCGATGCCCGCCCCGGCGGTACCAGGGAACATTCGGTACAACACTGCGCGCAGGTGTTCGATGGTGCGCTGCGGGGTCTGACCGTCGAGATCCGTACGTGAGCCGTAGCGGTAGGGCACCCCGCGCCCGCCGATGGCAACCCGCCCATCGGCGGTGCGTTGGGCGTACATATACACGTGGGCGTAGTCCCCAAGCACCTCCCCGCGGCGCCATCCCACCCGATCAAAAAAGTCCGCACCCAAGGGTTCGGTGACAATCAGGGAGGAGTTCATCGGCAGCCAGAGCCGGCGTAGCCCGGGAAGTTCGGCCGTAAAGCCCTCGGTGGCGCGCACCACGTACTGCGCACGCACATTCGCGTGCTTGGTCTGCACCAAGCCCGGTGCAATAGCGGTGGCTCGGGTGTTTTCGTGGATTTCCACGCCCAGCGAGCGCACCACACGCGCCAGCCCGGCAACCAGTTTCGCCGGATGAATGCGCGCCGCATGCCGGTGCCAGGTGGCGGCCCGGGTTCCGGCGACGTCAATGGTGTTTTTGGCTTCCGTTGCCTCGAGGAGCTGCAGGTCGGTGTGCTTCCAGGTGCGTTCGGCCGCAGCATGTGCACGGAGCCGACGTTCCTGCGCCGGGGTGTAAGCCACCTCGTATTCACCGCCAGGCAAAATATCGGCGTCGATTCCTTCGGCGGCGCAGCGGGCAATGACCTCCTGCACGGTACGGTTCATTTCCAGCTGAAACTCTTCGGCCAGTTCGCGCGAGCAGCGCGCGGCGTACTGGGCGCGGCCGCCGGTAATCGAGTTGGTCAGCCAGCCGCCGTTACGTCCCGAGGCGCCATAGCCCACGTGGCGTTGTTCGAGCACCGCGATGCGCAGACTTGGATCGGCCTTTGCCAGGTAGTAGGCGGTCCACAAACCGGTAAAGCCGCCACCGACAATTGCCACGTCCACCGAACGGTCTTCACCGAGCGGATCCGGAAGCTGCGGAATACCGACCTGCTGCCACCAGTGGGAGACTTCTCCATTGTGCAGACTCATCGGTGCCCCTTCGCTCGTCCCGCCGGAACGCTCTCATCCCAACCAAGGAAATGAACCACACTCATTTGTGGTTTAGAGTCACCCTAAGCCGTCGGGGTTCGCGGGACAAGGGTCCTAGTCGCTGAATTCCACCTTTGCGCCTGGTGCCGGGGCTGTGACGGCTACCGTTGCCACCCCTACCTCGTCGCCAAGTTGCGCCATGACCTCGGTGGCATGCTCCGCATCGCGCACCAGAAGCGCGAGGGTCGGCCCCGAACCGGAGACCATGGCCCGCAGGGCGCCAGCGCCCTCGGCCAAGTCACGTACCGTTCCCAGCTCCGGGGCGAGCGCAAGCGAGGCCTGGGTTAGGTCATTGACCAATAGGTCAGCGAGTGCCGCGGCATCGGAATTCATCAGTGCCCCGATCACCTCGGGATCAACTTCGGTGGGCACCTCGAGCTGCTGGCCTTGGCGCAGGCGGTCGAGCATCGCGTACACCCGGGGAGTGGACAAGCCATAGCTGGCCGGGATCAATACCCAGTGGGTGACCGCACGGGTCAGCAACGGAGCCAGCTGGTCCCCTACGCCCAGTCCAATGGCGGCCCCACCCATCAGGGCGAAGGGCACGTCGGCGCCCAGCCGTGCCCCCAGACGCGACAGCTCCTCGCGATCCAGCCCGGTCTGCCACAGCTCATTGCAGGCCACCAGGGTCGCCGCCGCGTCGGCGGATCCCCCGCCCATTCCGCCGGCAATCGGCACCCGCTTGGTGATGCTCAGCTCGGCGCCTAGGGTGCACCCGGTATGCTCGCGCAGCAGTTCGGCGGCTTGATACACCAGATTGCTGCTGCCCAAGGGGAAGTTCTCCGGATCGGCCACCACCTCGCTATCGGGCTCAAGGCTCAGCAACAGCTCGCCATCGGTACGCAGCCGTGCCTCGATCTGCTCGCGCAGTGATACGGCAACATAGAGGCTCGCCACATCGTGGTATCCATCGTCACGCGGTGGACCGACCCGGAAGTAGCAGTTGATCTTGCCGGGCGCGCTGGCTATGACGTGTTGCTTGCTCACGGTTGCACCTCTGCTGCGGCACGGGCGATCGCAATGTAGGCGTCAATATCCAGCTTTTCCCCGCGTTCCTTCGGGTCAATCCCGGCGGCCACGAGGATCTGCTCGGCGCGGGCCCCCGAACCGGCCCACCCCGACAGGGCAGCACGCAGCGTTTTGCGGCGCTGGGCGAAGGCGGCGTCGATAATCGCGAATACCTCGGCGCGCGGTGGGGCATCGACGCGTTCGGCTCCGCGCGTGAATGACACGAGTCCGGAGTGGATTTTCGGCGCCGGCCAAAAGACGTTCATGCCGATCACTCCGGCCTTACGCAACGTCCCGTACCAGGCCCCCTTCACCGAGGGCACCCCGTAGATCTTGCTTCCGGGCGCCGCGCTCATCCGGTCGGCGACCTCGTCTTGGACCATCACCAGCCCGTGGGCGATGGAAGGGAAGGTCTCCAGCAGGTGCAGCACCACGGGCACGGCAACGTTGTAGGGAAGATTTGCCACCAAGGCGGTCGGTTCGACCGGCAACTCGGTGACCTTCAGCGCATCGCTCTCGATGACGGTCAGGTCCTCTTCGCGTCCCGGGCGGAATTCGGCCATGGTCTGCGGCAGGCGTCGCGCCAACGGCGGGTCGATTTCAATGGCCACCACCTGTGCGGCGGCGTCCATAATCCCTAGGGTCAGTGAGCCCAGCCCGGGTCCAACCTCGAGCACCGTCTCATCTGGTCGAAGATTCGCACCGGCAACGATGCGACGAATGGTGTTTCCGTCGATCACAAAATTTTGGCCCAGGGTTTTGGTCGGCCGGATTCCCAGCTCGTCGGCCAAACGGCGGATTTCGGTTGCGCCCAGCAGCGGCAGGGATTCCTTAGACATCACGTCTCCAATTCTAGGTCAGGGCGAGAGTGTGCCCCGCAAAGGCGCAACGCGCCCACCGCCAAGCGGTGAGCGCGTTGTCTGAGAGTTTGAGCCGTATAGGGCTTAGATGAGGCCCAGCTTGCGGGCGCAGGCCGGCCAGTGACCCCAACCGCCGCTGGCACGCAGGCGTTCGGCCGCGGCAATCTGCTCCTGTGCGGTGGCCTGGTGCGGCAATGGCGCGTACTTCGTGCCACCGACCGCACGCCACGAGGAGGCGGAGAACTGCAGGCCACCGTAGTAGCCGTTGCCGGTGTTGATCGACCAGTTGCCACCGGACTCACACTTGGCCAGTGCGGCCCAGGTTGAGGAGATCGAACCGGTCGGCGCCTTGGTCTTCGAGCTACCGCTGGAGTCGCTGGAGCTGCTGCTTTCGGGCTTCTTGGTGCCCACGCGCACAACCTCGGTCACCGGTTCCTTGGAGACCTTGGACTTCAGGACTTCTTCCTCGCCCTTCTTGCCATCGCGAATCTCTTGGCGCAGGGTCAGCTTGCGCTCGCCCTTCTCGCCCTCGGTCTTCACCTTGGTCTTGCCCTTGTCCAGGTCCTTGTCCTTGACCTTGGTGGTCTTGAAGTCGATGTCGCGGGTTTCATCCCAGGTCTTGATTTCAACCTTGATGGCGCGAATTTCGGAGCCTTCGACAATGGCGGTCTTTGCGTCGACGTCCTTCTCGGTTTCATCATCGATGCGGACCTGAATTTCGTCGTCCTTATCGAGCTTGACGTCCTCTTCCTTGAAGAGGTCGGCAATGGTTTCGGCGGTGGTGGACAGCTTCTTCGAATCCTTGCCCTGCTTGAGGGTGACTTCCTTCGGAGTGATGATCTCCAGCCCACCGCTCAGCGCGGAAATGGCGAGGTCTTCGGCCTGCGAAAGCTTGGCGTCCTGGTCCACGTCGAGTTCGTTGATCACATCGGCCACCGTCATGCCGGTGGTGTGCACTACGCGCTCTTCGCCGTCGAGCACTACCTCGATGGACTTGTTCAGCGAGATGTCGATACGCTGCTCGTCGCTGAGTGGCGACTGCGGGTCGGCCGAGATTTCGTCACGCTCATCCAGCGTGATGTCTTCTTGGGTGAGCAAGTCCTGCACGGAGGCGGCACGGGTGCTGACCACCTGCTCCTTGCCGTCAATGGCGATGGTTACCGACTTTTGGCCGGCAATATAGAACACGGCGCCGGCGATAACCAGTGCCAGAACGGCGGCTTGGGCGATGAATTTCGCCCAGCGCTTTTTGAACAAGTGAGTCACGGTTGTGCTTACCCCATCGGTAGTGTCGGCCGGCGGTCGGCCCGGGCAGTGAACTGCCTGCTTACATCAGTGTCTACGTGGCCGCGATGCTGAGGGAAGCAAACCCAAAGACCCGGCGGCACCGCCCGCGGGCAATGCATCCTTTCAACCGTAACCGAATCTTAATAAAAGACGCAACCGAAATATGGCGCGTCGCACACCGGAAGCCCTTAGAAGTCGCCGTACACTGCGCGCGTGTTCTGGGCCACCAAGTGGCAAAGCTCCGCCAGGTCCATCCCGCGTTCACGAGCCATGAATTCCACCGTGTAGGGGATCATATAGCTGGCATTGGGGCGTCCGCGGAAGGGATGCGGGGTCAGGAAGGGCGCATCGGTTTCCACCAGAATCAGCGAGGGGTCCGCCACCCGCAAGGCCGCCTGCAGGTCGGTGGAATTCTTGAACGATACGGTTCCGGCAAAGGACATATACCACCCGTGCTCATTGCACAGCCGCGCCAGCTCTTCATCGCCTGAGAAGCAGTGAAACACGACCTTTTCCGGGCGCTGCGCATCGAGCAAAACCCGCACCACATCCTGGTGGGCATCCCGGTCGTGAATTTGTACGGCCTTGTGGTGCTCACGGGCCAGCTCGAGGTGCGCCCGGAACGAGTATTCCTGGGCCGGGCGCCCCGGCTCCTCGGTGCGGAAGTAGTCCAGCCCCGTCTCCCCGATGGCGCGCACCCGTTCATGCCCGGCCAACGCGGCGATGTCATCCAGCGCGGCCTCGAGCTCACCACGTTCGGCTAGGCGTGCGGCGTCGTTCGGATGGATGGCGACCGCGGCCAACACCTGAGGGTGGGTTTCGGCCAATTGCACCGCTTGGCGGGATGAGAGCACATCGCACCCCACCTGCACCACGCCGCTGACCCCGACGCGGGCCGCGGCGCCCAGGGCCTGCTCCACGTCAATCGGGGAACTTTTCTCGAAGTCCATATGCGTATGGTTATCGATCACCGGCACCGGTAGCGCTTGTGGCGCGGGCGGATAGATCCGGTTGCGCTCCTTGCTCGATGCCTCGGAATTCAGTGGCTGTGTTGGACGATAAGCCTCGGGAATCAGTTCCAGATCGATTGCCTTGCTCTTAGCCATGCGTTTAATCTCCCGCTCGTCGAACATCCGCTAGCCATTTTTCCATTAAGCTCAGCAATCCCGCGCACCACGGTCCATTCGACTATCGAGCCGGGGCCCAACCGCCTATGATGTGAAACACACACTAAAAGGGCGAAACCGGGGCCTGACACACACATCAGCACGCATGTGCCGGTCACGGCCCCAGGAGGAATTCGATGAATTCGCAGCAGACCATCCCGTTGCGCGACACCAGCTTTCGGGAACAGGCCGAGGCCATCACCAACTCGATGCGCCGTGTACTCTCCGGCAAGGACGAGGTGACCGAGCAGGCGTTGATCGTATTACTCGCCGAAGGTCACCTGTTGGTCGAGGACGTACCCGGAGTTGGGAAGACCATGCTGGCCAAAGCCCTGGCACGTAGCGTGGACTGCAGCGTACACCGTATTCAGTTCACCCCGGATCTGCTGCCCAGCGACGTCACCGGCGTCTCGGTGTTCTCCCCTAAAACTCAAGAGTTTTCCTTCCACCCCGGCCCAATCTTCGCGAATATCATCATCGCCGATGAGATTAACCGGGCCAACGCGAAAACCCAGTCCGCGCTGCTCGAGAGCATGGAAGAGCATCAGGTCACGGTCGATTCGGTAACTCATGATCTGCAACGCCCGTTCATGGTGGTCGCCACGCAGAACCCGATCGATTCCGAGGGAACCTTCGCCCTCCCAGAAGCCCAACGAGACCGTTTCATGGCGCGGATTTCTATGGGGTACCCACAACGCGGGGATGAAATCGCGATGATCGCCAACCGGCACCTGCACGAGCCGGTGGACGACGTGAGCCCGGTGATCGACCGAGAGCAGCTACGCACCATGATTCATCAGGTCGCCAACGTCACGGTGACCGAACAGCTCGGTGCCTACGTTGTCGATCTGGGCCGTGGCACCCGCGAACACCCCTCGGTGCGGCTCGGCGCTTCACCGCGCGCCTTGCTTCAGCTCGTCCGCGCCGCCAAAGCCCACGCGGCGCTGCGCGGTCGAGACTACGCTATTCCCGAGGATGTGCGGGCCGTGAGCGCCCTGGTTCTGCCGCACCGGCTCATCCTCACCCGCAATGCGGTGGCCGATGGACAGGAGCCACAGCAGATCGTCACCGCACTGTTGCAGAACACCGATGTGAATCAAGGCTAGGCCGCCGATGCCTACCGTGCACCGCTTCGACTCACGCGATTCGCTGTCCTGGGAGCGTTCAAATGACCGCCCCCGACCACGCGTACGCTGGCTACGCCTAGACCTGTTGACCACGCGAGGCCGAATTACCGCCGGCGGCGGATTACTCTGTCTGCTGCTGGCTTTCATGCTTGGGCGACCCGAACTGATGGCCCTGGGAGTGGGACTACTCTGCGTGGTGCTGCTGAGCATGCTGGTTCTGCTGCGCACCCGGCACCACACGGAGATTCAGCGACTCATACACACCGCGGCCCCCACGGCCGGGCACAGCACCCACTTGACCCTGTCCTGCCCCGAGCCAGCCCAGATTCACGAAACACTGCCCGAACCCATCGGCTGGGGCCCACAGTTGCAGGCCCCGGGAAGCGTGGACTACGAGGTGGTTTTCCGCGAGCGCGGGATCCACTTAATCGGCCCCGCGCAACGCGTGCTGGCCGACCCGTTGGGGCTGATCCGCGGCATGGTCTCCACCGGCCGGCTGTTCCCCGTGCCGGTGCGCTGCGCACCATTAGGCGGTGAGCAACCACCGGCGGTGGGCGAACGCAACCTCACCGGCGACGCCCGCCATGCCCACAGCCCCACCACCGACTACTACGACGTGGCCACCCGCGACTACCAGCAGGGTGATTCGGTGCGACAAGTGCACTGGAAGGCTACCGCGCACCAAGGCAAGCTCATGGTGCGTCAAGAAAACCAGATCGCCACCGCACAGGCCCTGATCATCCTCGATCGCTACCTTGAACACTGGAATCAGGCCGCCGACTTTCGTCTCTCCATTCCGCAAGGGCAGGAGCCTGAGCTGAACAGCACCCGACGCTTCGAAAGCGCACTGCAAACCATCTGTTCCATCGGCGAGCGCTACGCCGCCGGGGGTTACCAGGTGCAAGTGCGAGATCTGGCCGGGCACGATCTGCGCCACGACTCGGCCGCCCATGGGGCGGGCACCTTCGAGGCATTCCACGCCGCCACCCCCAGCCTGGCCTTGGAACCCGGCAACGGGCAGGCCCAAAGCCCCGACCTGCTGGCGCCTGCGCTCCGTGGGGCCCTACACCACCACCGGGACGAACCGATCTTCGTGGTTCTGGGCGACCTCAGCGAGGCGCAAGCTCACCGGCTGGCCCCGCTGGCCCTTCGCCAAAGGCAACTGCATCTCTACCTGGTGCTCTCGCATCCCGAACGCCACCGTCGAGCCATCGACCGGCTGGCCGACACCGCGTGGAAGGTGCACGTCATGGACGCCTCCGGGCACCGGGTGCAGGAGCGCCTCTCATGAGCCTGCCCGTTGTAGAACACCAAGCACACCGTGCCCCGCGGCCGGTACACACCGGGCAGTCCCCCTCGACTCTCCCGTGGCGGCTGCTCGCGGCCGGGGCGCTGGCCACCGCCGTACTGGCTAGTTACGCCTCTTTCAACGGTGTCATCGCCGGCTGGCAGTTCTTTACCCCGGTCATCCTGCCGGTCGTGCTTCTGCATGTCGTTGGTTTTTCCCTGACCTCCCGGCCACGCACCCGACTGCTTGCCGTTCCGGTATTAATCGCCGTGGCGATCGGGGCGGTGCTGTTCAGCCCGGCCATCGTGCCTTGGCTCGGTTCGGGGCTGGAGCTGGCCCGGATCAATCGGTTATGGCAAGGGGCCATGATCGAGTTCTATACCCAGCTGCCCCCGGTGGCCGACTCCCCCTTCGTCGGGTTCGTGCTCTACCTGGCCGCCATCGCGGTGAGCCTGATCGCTCAGCTCTTGGCGACCTTCCCACGCACGGCCGGGTGGGTACCGGTGCCGGTGGCGGTGCCCCTGATCATCGCCTCCCTGTTTAAGCTCAGCGGTGCGGGGCTGAGCTACCTGCTGGTGGTCTTCCTCGCGCTGATCCTTTACTACTACCTCTTGCCGTGGGTTCATGGCGGCGTGGATCTCGAGCGGCCGACACGCCCCGGCCGACGATCGGGCGGCACGGTAGCGGTGATCGCCACCGCCAGTGCCCTGGCCATGCTTGCCGCGAGCCTCTGGGTGCCCGGCTTCCGCCAGGGCATGTTCCCCGAAGGCACCCGCCCCTCCGGTGAACGATTGGCCAGCAACATCGATCCCCTGATCAATCTGGGTCGTGACCTTCGTTCAAACAACGGCTCGGTGGTATTCACCTACCTGAGCACCGCCGAGAACGCCCCCTATTTGCGCACCGCCGTGATCGATGATCTTTCCACCGAACGCTGGGAACCGAGCGACGACGAGATGGAGGTGGACCACGTGTATTCCTCCGGACTCGAGCGTGGGCGCTCGCCGTGGGTCAATACGCACCGTCACTTGCTGACCATGTTCTGGACGACGCCCGGCTCGGCGGCAACGCTTCCCATGCCGCAGGGTGCCGACAGCGTCTTGGGGCTCGATGGGGCCTGGACGTGGAGCCCGGAGACGGAAATCCTCAAACTCAACGAAATGACACGTGAGAGCCGCACCGCCACGGTGGAATACGACGAGCTCGACATGTCGGCCGCCGAAATCAACCGGGTGCAGAATCGTTTTAATCCCAGCCCGCCGGTGCTTCACCCCAACTACACCGACCCCGGTCTCGACGCCAACGGGGCGTTGGCTCGCGATCTCGGTGACTTCCTCGAGGCCGCCTTTAACGACCTGGGCCGCTCCCCCACCGACCTGCAAAAGGCCCAGGCCATCCAGGATTATCTGCGGTCCACACGCTTTAGCTATTCGGAGCAGACCCCGCTGCGCGAAGGCTATGACGGGGCCAACCAGCGCGTCATTGAGGCTTTTCTCGAGCGTCGCGCCGGGTATTGCGTGCACTTCGCCTCCACGATGGTGCTCGCCGCCCGAAGCACCGGCATCCCGGCACGGCTGGTACTGGGCTACGCCCCGGGCCAGCAGGTAGCCCTTGACCCCGTGCTGGAGCGGTACTTCGGGGGCACCGATGCGGTGGACCTGTCGCCGGACGGCTCCAAGCTCCGGGCCTATGAAATCACCGGACGTCAGGCTCATGCTTGGCCGGAGCTGTTCCTGCCGGGCATTGGCTGGGTACCGTTTGAACCGACGCCGGGCCGCGGGCAGGCTCCGGGCTATGCCCCGGCCCCGCAATTGGCCGGGGGTAGTTCCACCGCCCCCGAAGAGGTTCCGCGGACCCCGCGGGCCACGCAGACCGCCACCGAGTCGGAGACCGCAAGCCAACCGCCGACGGCGGCGGGACCACGGAGTACGCAATCTTCGGTCGCAGGCTGGATCGTGGGCGGTGGGGCGCTTCTGCTTCTAGCACTGCTGTCGGTTGCGCCGCTGCTGCGCCTTTCCCAGCGCCGCTCCCGGGAGCAGGCCATCCGTGCTGGGTCTGCCGCCGCCGCACAAGGCCTGTTCGATGAGTTGCGTGCGATCGGATGCGACTATGGCCGAGCCATGCGCCCGGCAGATTCGGTTGGTGACTACCTGAAGACCCTCAACGAAGCACTGCCGGGCAATGACGAGCTCTTTGAACGGCTACGCCGGAGGATTGAGTCGAGTTTCTACGCCCATCGCCACCCCGATAAGGCCGATGCCGAGCAACTACTGGCGGATCTGGCGCAACTACGTCAGGCACTCGCCCACATCAGCAACGGCACTACCCGATTGCGCGCCTGGTTGTTCCCGCCCTCGCTACGTTCGCTCAGGGTGCGTGCGATGAGCCGGCAAAAATAAAAATCAGGCCCGGTTCCCGCATGAGCAGGAACCGGGCCTAACTACGCCGTGGCCGCGCGCACCACGTGGTGCGCGTGCCGGGCGTTACTTGGCGGCGTAGGGATCGGCGATGCCGATGTACTGCACGGTGGTGTATTCGGACAGGCCCTCGGCGCCGCCTTCGCGACCCAAGCCCGACTGCTTCACACCGCCGAACGGAGCGGCGGCGTTCGAAATCACACCGGCGTTGAAGCCCACCAGACCGAACTCGATCTGCTCCGAAACACGGAACATGCGGTTGTAGTCCTTGGTGTAAACGTAGGACGCCAGACCGTACTCGGTGGAGTTGGCCAGGGCGATAGCCTGTGCCTCGTCGGCGAAGGTGGTCACCGGGGCGACCGGGCCGAAGATTTCCTGCGAGAGGATCTCGGCATCGTTGGCCACGTTGGCCAGCACGGTGGGCTGGTAGAAGTAGCCCGGGCCCTCAACCGGCGCGCCACCGGTGACGGCGGTTGCACCGTTGGCGACCGCGGCCTGCACGAGGCCGTCAATTTCGGTACGAGCCTTTTCCTCGATCAGCGGACCGACATTGGAGTTGGCGTCGGTGCCACGGCCTGGCTTCAAGGCGCCCATGGCGGCAGCGAACTTGGCGGTGAATTCCTCGGCCACATCCTGGTGCACCAGGAAGCGGTTAGCGGCGGTGCAGGCCTCGCCCATGTTGCGCATCTTGGCTGCCATCGCACCCTCAACTGCGGCGTCCAGGTCGGCGTCCTCAAAGACGATGAACGGGGCGTTGCCACCGAGCTCCATCGAGGTACGCAGGACCTTATCGGCGGCATCCTTCATGAGCTGCTTGCCCACTGCGGTGGAACCGGTGAAGGACACCTTGCGCAACCGATCGTCGCTCATCAAGGGTGCCGAGATTTTTGACGCCGAAGCGCCGGAGACCACGTTGAGTACGCCCGCGGGAAGGCCAGCCTCGATCATGGTCGCGGCAAAGAGCTGGGAGGTCAGCGGGGTCAGCTTGGCGGGCTTGAGCACCATGGTGCAACCGGCGGCGATGGCCGGGGCAACCTTGCGGGTAGCCATGGCCAGCGGGAAGTTCCACGGGGTGATCAGCAGGCACGGGCCAACCGGCTTGTGCTGCACCAGTACCTTGTTCTTGCCTTCCGGGGTGGTCACGTAGCGGCCGTAGTGGCGCACGGTCTCCTCGGAGAACCAGCGCAGGAATTCGGCACCGTAGGTGACCTCACCGCGGGCCTCGGCCAGCGGCTTGCCCATTTCGAGGCTCATCAGCAGGGCGAAGTCATCGGCGCGCTCGGTCACCAGATCGAAGGCGCGGCGCAAGATTTCCGCGCGCTCACGCGGTGCGGTGCGGGCCCAGTCGGCCTGTACGGCGTCGGCTGCATCCAGTGCGGCCATGGCGTCCTCAGAGGTGGCGCTGGCCAGAGTGGTCAGCTTCTCGCCGGTGGCGGGGTCCATCACATCGAAGGTGCCGCCATCAGAGGCGTCACGCCATTCGCCATTAATAAGCAGTCCGGTAGGGACCTTGGCGAGAAGTTCAGCTTCGTGCTGTGCGGTAATGGTCATAACGCGCATCTCCTGAAGTCGAAGGTTGTCGGTAGTTTCTTCATGCCTAACCTAAGTCTTCGGTGAAAGCAGTGTAAACCTCCCTGTGCACTATAAATACCCGGATTCATTGTGCATTCAAACCAAGGGAACTCGGCCCGATTCAGCTCTCCCGAGCGGCAAGAACCGCCTCATAGAGTTCCCGCTTCTTCACCCCATGCGCACTGGCTACTTCGGCTGCGGCATCTTTCATGCGCGTTCCTTCGGCCACCCGCTGCTGCACCAGGTCGATCAGATCTTCGGCCTTCTCCGGTTCCGGTTCCGGCGCGCCAGCGATCACCACCACGATTTCGCCGCGCACCCCTTCGGAGGCCCACTGGCTCAGTTCCCCTAGCTCACCGCGGCGTACCTCTTCGAACTTCTTGGTCAACTCGCGGGCCACCGCCCCGAGCCGTCCGCTCCCGAATTCTTCCGCGGCTGCACTGAGGAATTCGGCGACACGGTGCGGCGCTTCGAAGAACACCATGGTGCGTTGTTCGGTGGCCAATGCCTGCAGACGCTTACGTCGCTCACCGGCCTTGCGCGGTAAGAAGCCTTCAAAGGTAAACCGTCCGGTGGGCAGCCCCGATAGCGCCAGCGCAGTGAGTACTGCGCTGGGGCCGGGAACCGCGGTGACCAGCACCCCGCGCTCCATCGCGGCGGCAACCAGTGGATAACCCGGATCCGAAACGGCAGGCATCCCGGCGTCGGATACCACGAGCACGGTGGCTCCGGACTCGGCCAGGTCAATTACTTCTTCGCGTTTGGCCACCTCGTTGTGCTCATGCAGGCTCATGACGCGCCCACTCACAGTGACCCCTAGTGCCGAGGCCAGGTGGTGGAAGTTTCGCGTGTCTTCGGCCGCAATCACATCTGCGGTAGCCATAATCTCGCGCAGGCGCGGCGAGGCGTCGGCCAGATTGCCAATGGGTGTTGCGCCCAGCACGATGGCGCCGGCTGATTCGTCCTTATTCACAGGTATTAGCCTACTGTGCGTCGCAAACCCGGGTTTTGCTCGACCACGGCGGTAGCATGAACTTCGATGAGCACAACGGTTTCGCGTCCCACCGTCCACGCCACGGTCCAGTCCTCGCGTCAGGCCTTCAGCGCCGCGAGCCTTCGTGCGCGCCTGCTGTTAGCTACGGCCCCACGGGATGTGCGCACCTGGCTGATTCCATTGGTGATCACCGTGTTGGCCGGAGTGCTGCGCATGGTGAACCTCGAGCATCCGCATCTGCTGATCTTCGACGAAACCTACTACGTCAAGGACGCGTACTCACTGCTCCACCACGGCTATGAGATGGAATGGGTCAAGGACTCAAATGAGCAGTTCATTGCCGGCAATCCACAGCTGACCGGCGAGCCCTCATATGTCGTGCACCCACCGCTGGGTAAATGGTTGATCGCTCTGGGCATGGCGCTGTTCGGTGAGTTCAACGGTTTTGGCTGGCGTTTTGCCACGGCGGTGGCTGGCACGCTGTCGGTGCTCCTCGTCGTTCTCTGCGCACGCAGACTCTTCGCCTCTCATCTGCTGGCCGGGCTGGCCGGACTGTTCATGGCGGTGGATGGGCACAGCATTGTGCTTTCGCGCACCGGCTTGCTCGATATTTTCCTGATGTTCTTCCTGCTCGCCGGGTTCTATTTCCTCGTGTTGGACCGGGAGTTTGCACGCAAGCGCCTAATCCGGGCGTTGTCGGTGCCCGAGGGGCACAAACCCGATGATTTCTCGCTACTTCATGGACCGTTCTTGCCGTGGCGTCCGTGGCGACTGGCTGCAGCCGTAATGTTGGGCTGCGCCGTGTCCGTCAAATGGTCGGCGCTGGCCTTCATCGCAGTGTTCTGCGTGCTCAGCGTGCTCTGGGATTTCTCGGCACGGCGGACGATCGGGATTCGCCACTGGTTCCAGGCATCCTTCGTGAAAGACGGCATATATGCCTTCTTCACCATGATGCCGCTGGTACTGATTACCTATTTGAGCTCCTGGACCGGCTGGTTTATCAGCACCGGCGCCAAATACCGTAACTGGGCTGCCGAACACCCCGGCGAGGGCCTATCTTGGTTGCCCGAGAGCCTCCGCTCGCTGTGGCACTATCATCAGAGCGCCTATCAGTTCCATACCGGTTTAGGGTCGGAACATGGGTGGGCTTCTGCCCCGTGGACCTGGCCCTTCGCCGGTCGCCCGGTACTGATGTATTTCGAGGGTTACGACCAGGGGGTGAACGGTTGCACCGTCTCGCGGTGCACCGAGGTAATCACCGATCTGCCAAACCCGGTGATGTGGCTTGCCGCAACACTGAGCATGTTCCTGCTCATCCTATGGTGGGCCGGGGCCCGCGACTGGCGGGCGGGAGCCATTCTGTCCTCGGTGGTCGCCGGATTCCTGCCGTGGTTGATGTACCCGGAGCGGACGATGTTCTTCTTCTACACGCTACCGCTGGTGCCATTCATGTGCTTGGCCCTGACCTACATGATCGGCAGGTTCCTGCCCGCCCCGAGTGAACCACGGGGTACCGACCATACCCGGGTGCTCCTGGTGGGCATCTTCGTGGCGTTAGTGTTGCTCACTTCTGCCTTCTTCTGGCCCATCTGGTCCGGTGAAATGATTGACGATGCCTACTGGAAGGCTCACCTCTGGATTCCCAGCTGGGGCTAAATTCAACTATATTACTAGGCGGTAATCCCCTCATCCCCGCCACCGCCGCCGAAGGAATCCCATGCGTGAAGTCCATGTTGATCTACTCACCGAACTCGATCCGGGATACAACGCCACCAATCTGCTGTTAGATCGAGTGGCTTCCGCGGGCGACCGCGCCCTCTTCAGCGTGCAGCGCGGCCACCGGTGGCACGATGTAACCGCCAACGACTTTCTGCGCGATGCGCGCCGCTTAGCCGCAACGCTAATAGCCGACGGGCTGCGCCCCGGGGATACCGTCGCGATCATTTCGCGCACCCGCTATGAATGGGCGCTGGCCGAAGAGGCGATCTGGTTCGCCGGAGCGATTTCGGTTCCGATCTACGAAACCTCCAGCCCATACCAAATCGAGTGGATTCTGCGTGACTCCGGAGCACGCGTGGTATTCGCCGAAGATCACGAGATCCGCGCCAATGTGCGCAAAGCCGCCGCCACCCTCGGCGAAAGCGTGACGGTGCATCTGTTCGAAGGAGCCGCTAGCTCCGATGACGAGCTCATCCCCAGCCCCGGCCTACATGCGCTGTTGGCCGATGAGCACCAGATCGACTCCGCCGCGCTGGAGACCGCCCGGGCGAGTGCTGGACTTCACGACCCGGCGACCATGGTCTACACCTCGGGCACCACCGGTCGCCCCAAGGGCTGCACCATGACCCACGCGAACTTCTGCCTCGTGGCGCACAACCTCGCCGCCTACATGCTCGAACTTCTCGGCGAAGAGCGCCGCACCCTCATGTTCCTGCCGCTGGCCCATGTGCTGGCCCGTGCCGTGCAGCAGACCTGCATCCACGGCGGCGCGGTGATCGCCCACTCCAATTCCACCGCGACCATCGCCGAAGATATGGCCGCTGTACGCCCCGGTTTCCTTCTGGCCGTGCCCCGAGTCTTCGAAAAGATCCGCACCACCGCGCTGGCCAGCGCCGAGCAAGCCGGTAAGGCCCAGCTATTTCTCAGCGCTGAACAAACCGCCATCGCAGTTTCGCGCATTCGTGATGCCCGTGGGCGTGGCTTGCCGGCTCGCTTCCCACTGAGTCTTCGACTGAAACATGCGTTCTTCGACCGGGTGCTCTATCCAAAGTTGCGCGCGGTTTTCGGCGGCGAATGCGGGTACGCAATCTCCGGGGCCAGCGCACTGAACCCCGAGGTGGCACACTTCTTCCGTGGCGCTGGCATTCAGCTCGTCGAAGGCTATGGACTGACCGAAACAACCGCGCCGGCCACGGTTAATCAGGCCCATGCCACCCGCGTGGGCACCGTGGGACGTCCCATCCCGGGCACCAGCATCAAGATCGCCGACGACGGCGAAATCCTCATCAAGGGCATCGGTGTGTTCGCCGGCTACCACCACAACCCCACGGCCACTGCCGCGGCATTCACCGACGAGGGCTATTTCCGCTCCGGCGATATGGGTGAACTCGACGATCAGGGTTATCTGCGTGTCACGGGTCGGAAAAAGGAGCTCATCGTCACCGCCGGAGGCAAGAACGTCTCCCCCGGGCCCATGGAGGAAATGGTCCGCGCCGGGCGGATCGCCGGTCAATGTGTGGTTGTCGGTGAAAACCGCCCCTTTGTGGCTGCCTTGATCACGCTCGATACCGAAGAGCTAGGCCTTTGGGCCAAGTCTCAGGGGCTCGGCGAACTCACCCTCAGCCAGGCCGCCGAGCACCCTCAGGTCCTTGCCGAGGTGCAGGGCTATGTCGATGAGGCAAACCGTACCGTGTCCAAGGCCGAGTCCATTCGAAAGTTCCAGATTCTGCCCACCGAATTCACCGAAACCAACGGTTACCTCACCAGTTCGTTGAAGCTCAAGCGGGCCACCGTGCTGGAAAACCATACGGATCAAGTCGAGGCCATCTACGCGCGCTAATAACGGGGCACAAATACAAAAAGTCCGCCGCCGCGCCCATAAGGCTCGGGTGCGGCGGCGGACTTCTACGTCTGGTGGGTATTAGCCCCCAAGGCCAAAGACGCGGGCGTCCTGACGCAGCCGCGAGGCTTCACGGCGTCGGGCCGTGGGCCAGCAGGCGCTCAGCGTGATCACCACACACAACACCACGAGGGCGGCCACGGCGATCGCCGAGTCAATCCAGAACTGCTCCGGGTAGAGCCGGATGAGCGTATCGGTCACGTTGAAGGTCCAGGTCCCCTCGGTGAAGAACAACGCGTGGAAGCTTGAGAAGAAACCGTTCCAGCCCAGCACGGCGGCCACGGCCAAAGCGGCAATTACTGCCAGGAGCAGAATGGCTCCGGTAAAGCAGGAACGGCGTACGCCGCCGGCATAGCGACGCGCAAGATACACGATGCAGATAATGGCCAGTACCGCCAGGATCGCCCCGCCCACGTACACCATGCCCATAAGGTTCTTCACATCGACCATATGTTGCACCTCACCGTCGGTGAACATGGTGGACCCGGTCGGGAATTTGAGACCAGAGAGGAATTCTGGTCCGGCAAAGTTATTGAGGAAATCCACTCCGTAGCTGCCATAGGTCAAGCGCTGCTCATCGGTGAATCCGTAGGCATCCGAGGGGAAACCAGGGCGGCCGTAGGCCAGAGCCAAGAACAGTGGGGTGGCCACCAGCCGTACCGCCGCAATCAAGGCCAGTAGCGGAAAGAGAATGGAGAGCACCACTTGCGCCGTACGCGCCAGCGGAGGCTTTGAGTTGAGGGCTCGTTCACGCGCCGCGCGGCGCTTGAGCGCCTCGGGCGACGGTTTGGGTTCCGGAGAGTAGCTGCCGAAAACTCGGCTCCGCGCCTGGGCGACGGCCGCGGCCGATGCCGGGGAGGTCTTCTCGCTCGAATCGGCCACGCTGACCGGAGGAACCTCCGCGGGACGCTCGACCGGCTTCTGCCCTGCCGCGGCAGGCTTGCTCGGTGCTGGCTTCGGTGCGGTTTGTGCGGCGGTGCGTGCCGCGTCCTTCTCGGCCTGAACCTCATGGGGAAGCTTGATCGCCCGGATCACGTCCTCGACGTCACTGCTGGCTTTGTCCCCATTGGTCGCTGCTTTGGCAACAGGCTTGGCCGCGGCTGGCTTCGCAGCGGCCGGCTTGGCCGTGGGCTTCGCGGCCGGTTTGGCTGCAGCTGGCTTGTTCTGTGGGGCCTTGGCTGCGGCGGGCTTCGCCGCCGGTTTCGCGGTGGCCGAGGCGGCAGCCGGCTTGGCCGAAGCTTCCTTGGCGGCAGGCTTGCTCGTCTCCGGTGCGGCGCTGGTTGGCTTCGCTGGGGCCTGGGACTTGACCGTAGGCTGCTCGTTCGTTGCGGTTCGAGCCTGTTCCTGTGACTGCTTTTTGTGCGCTTCGAGCCGCGCGGCGAGTTTCTCGGCCTTTTGGCTCAGCGAGGCCTGCTGCTTCGCGTCAGGCGTGGCCGCGGTCGTGGACTGAGATGCCGGGGTAGATGACCCGTTGGTATCTTTCGCCGCCTCTGCCATGAGGAAACCTCCAGAATATGCGCACTGATCGATGATTAACGGCGCGGTGTGCCCAGCGTAGGCTCCTGCAGGTTCAGCTTATCCAGCGCGAGGAGCGCAACGGCGCATATCCACACCGAAAACCCAGCCGAGGTTGAGAGATTTCGGCGGCCGTTAGGCTACCGGGGTCACCATGCTGGCTAGGACTCTTCCGGATCGGTGCGTGGAAAGAGCATGGCGACGCGAGGCCCACTATCGAGGCGCGCCCCGCGGGCGGTACGCATCGTTTCCGGGGCCGGGTTCTCCTGGGGTTCGGGTCGAGCATCGGGTTCGCGCACGGCTTGGGCCAGCGCATAGAGTTCATCGACCGGCTCGGGGTCGGCGGGCAGTTCGGAGAACGCCCCTCGAATAAGTTTCCACCCGCTGGGCACCGTCAACCCATTGGCGTGCCGGGCACAGAGGTCGTAGCAGTGCGGCTCGGGGTATGTGGCCAATGGACCAAGCACGGCCGTGGAGTCCGCGTACACGTAGGTCAACGTGGCGCGAGCGGCCTCCTGGCAGGCGGGGCGGGAACACAGACGTAGAGCATGCACATCTTTAGTCTACTCGGCGAGTACCGGCTGTGCGCTGTAGCCGACGCGGCCGGAGCGCATGGCGTTCGCTTCAAGCGCCTAGCGACTTGTAGTGTTAGCTCCATGGACGATCAGTTCGCGGCGCCACGCCGGCGCCGCTGGCGGCATGGACGTGGCCGTCGTGGCCCGCTGATGCCCATGCATTTGCCTGGCTACCGCTCGCGGCCAGAGCGTTTCGATGACGCGGTCATGGCCAGCGCCCAACGACTCGCCGAACGGTGGGGCACGGCGATCGAAGCGATTGACTTCAGTATCTTGCCGGTCCCGGGCGACAAGCTTCTCGACAAAGCCGCAGCGCATGGCACCCGTGTGCCATTGAGCAGTTCTCGGCCGGCAAAGGAGCGGCGCCCGGCACGCATTACGATCTACCGGCTGCCCATCGAACGGCTGGCCGAGTCGCCGGTGGATATCGTGGACATTGTGCACCAGTGCATCGTGCAAGAGGTCGCGAATCTCTGGCTCCGCGACCCGCACGAAATCGATCCGGAGTTCTACCCCGACGACCGCGACTAGTCGCTACCCGGCGACGTTGACCACGATGCCATCGCGCCCGGTGGTGGCCTGTGGCATTGCTGCCCAGCCCAAAGAGCGTTCCGCGCCCCAGACAAGCTGGGCAATGTAGGCGTTCGAATCACCTTCGAAGACCACGGCACTGGCCTGCTCATCGGTATCCCGGGGTTTAAAGTTCACGCTGGTGCCCTGGGCGATTTTCAGGGTCTGCGACTTGTGCAGTTTTCCGTCCTTGCCCACCACGGTGGCGCGTACTTCGGAGGCGGCGAAGGGCGCCGTCAGCGTAAATTCGCCGTTGCCTTCGGCCGCCACCGGCATGACTTGGGTGCCGTTGAGGGCCTGTGAGCTGGCCGCCCATGCCTGGTCGGAGGACTTCTTGGGATCCGACCCACGCACCATGCGTACCGACGCGGTCACCGGATCGTTGGATTCAACCACCACCGAATAGGTGCCCGGGGCCACCGAAGATAGGTCCACAATGCTGGTGGCGTTGGACGCGACCGCCAGATTATCTCCGAGCTCGGCCTTGACCTCGCCCTTGGCATCGAGCAGTTTCACTGTGAAACCAGCACCGGCGGCACCGGTGGCCGCCACGTGCAACTGCGGCACAAGATTGTTCTGACCTCCAGAGCCGGTTAGCTTCTGGAGATCACCGGGCTGCGGAATCCACACACCGGGGATGACCTGCTTGGCGGCTGCCACCGCATTGGCCTGCACCCAGTCCACGCCGGAAGGCGTCAGACCACGCAGGGAGGTTTGTTGCACCATCGCGGTGATCTTGCCGCCGGTGCTATCCACCGAGACGGCCACGGACTCTTCATCCGGCGCATATGCTCCGAGCACGATGGCCCGGGTAGCCCCCGGCGCCAGCACAATATTCTGCAAGGTCGGGGCGTCGATGAGCCCCTCACGGCCACGTAACTGCAGGTTCAACTGCGCGCTGGTCCGCGTGGGGTTCGCCAGGTGCAAAACACTGGTGGTACCTGTTTGCGTCTGCAATCCGGTAAAGCGCCAGCTGGCCGAGGGTACCTGACAGCTGGCAACAGCCAGGCCGGCTAGGTCCCCGTCCTTTGCGAAGAAACTACGCAAGCCGCTGCCGATGGAGGGAAGCTGCCCCAGCGGCTGAACACCGAACACGGCGGCCGAGGAACGCTTGGTGTCGGTATCTACCCGAGCAACACGCCCGGTCAAACCCTCGGCGTCGGCTCCCTTGGCTTCGGCGGCTTCCTGCTCGTCGATGCGCTTGGTGATGTCTTTGGCGTCGCTGCCGTCAAGTGCCGACAGGCTCGCTCCCGGCATCCGCTTGGCAAGATCGGAGACCAATGCGGTGCGCAGGCTCGTGGAAATGTCCTTCGCGCCAGGCTCAAACTGCGGGTCCACCCCGTCCACGCCCTTCAGAAGCTGCGGCGCTGGCAGGCACACGCTCTGCGCGTCACCGGCAGGCAACGAGGTCACCGCGGCCGGAAGGGTTTGCCGATCCGGTTCTGGTAGCAGGAACGAGCCCGCGGCGACGAGTCCGCCGGTGACACCAACCGCTAGGCAAGAGAGCAGTGCGGCGCCAACTTTCCGGCGGCGCTGATGGTGCTGTGCGTCCTTCTTCGCGGCACGCGAAACCTTTGCCAACTTGCGCTGGCGCTTGGCTACGGACGGATCCAGCGGTTCGGATGCCTTCTGGGTTGCCTCTGTCCCGGTGCTTTGGTCCTTGACCGGCTCGGGTGCAGGCTTCGGCGCTGGCTCCTCGGAGGAGGCTGGCTTCGGTTCGGGCTGGCGCTCTGGCTTGGCGGCACCGACCGGTTCGGGCAGGTCGGAGTCGCGGGCCGGTTCCCCTCGGGTGGAATCAGACACTACTTCTTCTCCTGCTCTGCGTCGCTGTCGGAAATCCGGTCGCTGAGCTTCGGGTTGAGATCTTCACGAACACGGTGGGCACGTTCTCGCGCCTCTCGTCGACTCAGGGCCGGTCGCGGTGCCGCAGTGGCGGCCGGCACGGTCTCGGGAAGCACCTCTGGCTCTTCCGACGTAGCTTCCGTGGCCTCCGAAGCTTCGCTGGATTTACCGCGGAATCGGTATTCTCCGGTGCGGTAACTCACCAGACGCCGGTTGCTCGGTACCGGGATGGCCAAGAGGACGGTGATCAACAAGACCAGTGCACCAAGCACAATCGCAGGAATCGCCAACGGTTGCTCGTATCGGACGGAAAGTTCGCCCGCTTCGGCCGGAACCTTCCAGGCTTGCGCCCACCGGTTCTGTGAATCCTCCGGATAGCTCACCGACTGCAGAGGTTCACCATTGAAGCTGGCCCGCCACCGCGGGTCGGCGGCAGTGCCCAGCACCAGAGTCCGTTCAGCGGAGGCCTCTGGCAACTGAAGGTCACGAATCTTATCGCGGCTGGATTCCAGCACTGCGATCGTCCCGTTCTCCTGGATAATGCGGGCAAACCCGCTACCGGCTTCACCGTCGCTGTTCTCATAGCCCACACGCCAGAGCCAGCCGCTGTCGGTTTGACCCACGGCGGCCAAGCCGGTGGCGGAGTCCAAGACGCGAACCGTCGCCGATGCGGCCTCGCCACGTTCGTTGAGCACCACATAGCCAACGCCCAGATCGCCGAGCAATTCACGGGCGTCCAATGCTGATTCGGACAGAAGCATCGCCACGGCTTCGCGCTGCGCCTGCTCGGTGGCCGAATCATTGTTCCGCTCCGGGGCCCACAGTGGGCCGGTCAGCTGGCGAGCCTGGCTGACGGTACTGAGCGAGTCGAGGCTTTGGCCGTCCCCACTAACTAGCTGGCTGTCGATATCACCGTTTGAGCGTCGGGTGAGCACGAGTGTGCGTTCGGCCGCGGCGCTACGCCCCGCATCGGCCGCGGTGGCCGGCACGGTACGTGCCACCGACGGTCCGACCTGGCGGGTCCCAGCCAGCGCCACGGAACGATCGTCCTGGGCGGTGAACAGTTGCCCGGCCATAGAGATGGTTCCGGCCGCCAACACGCTGATCACGGCCAGCGCCGTGATCGCGCCAAGCAGGCTACGCGGTGCCGGCCGACGTGCCGGACGGGCCAGTTGTTCCTGCCGCACGGCCGCCACCGAGGTCGCGGCGGCACCGATCAGTGCCAATACCGCGAGCGAGATGAACGGCCCGGCATAGGCGGTCACCGCCTGATCGGAATCGAGCGCTGCCGGCAAACGGCCCAGCCCCCACCCGGCAAGTAGCGATAAGGCCGCGGCCCACATGAGCAATCGCGGGTTACGCCGCGAGGCAAAGTTGGAGCTGAATCCGGCTCCGATGGTGCCAGCGCAGGCCAGCAGCAGCACCGGGGCGCCGACGAGTAGCGCCGCGACGAGGGCCCACGGACCCTGCGGAAGCCAGTCGAAACCCACCGGCGCACCGGCGATGTCGAAGGCCTGTGGGAAGCCCAAGAGCATCTGCCAAAGCGGGGCAGGATCGTAGGCCAATGGGGCGCCTGGTTCGCCGAGCAGCACGCGCGGGGTTTCAATGGCATCCAACAGCACTGGCAGATTCCAGAGCAACGCAGGCAGCGGCACCCACCACAGGGTTTTGGCTCGGCGCGGTGCAAGCAGTGTCAGCAGGTACACGAGCACGACGAGCGTTAGGAAGAAAGGTAGGGATCCGGTCGAGATCGCGAAGAGAAGCAGGGCAGCGCAGGCCGACGCGGTCCACGCCGACTTATGTTGTTCGGTGGCCTCGCGTTCCACCGTGCCCTCAACCGGCACCTGTGCGTTCATGGCACGAAGCAGGGCCATAAGGAACAACGGCAGCAGTACGTGAATGGCTGCAGCCCCTAGGCGCCCGGAGTTCAGCGCGGCGAAAAGCGAAGGCTGCAAGCCCCAGAGCAATGCCACGACGAAGCGTAGCGCGCGCGAACGGCTGAGCGCACCGATCCCCCACCATGCGGTGAATCCGGCCAGCGGAATCATCGCCAGGTACAGGATCACCATGGCTTGATTTGCGTGGTTTACCGAGATCAGCCCGAGTAGCAAATACATCGAATCGGCGCTATCCGGAGCTGCGCCGAGACCGGTTCCCAGCGGTTGCCACCAGGAAAAAGCGTTGGCCACAAGCTGCGAAAGCGAGGTCGACAGCGGGCGCATGGCACCACCGTCTAGCGCCGACGCGCCGAGAATTGAGCGCCAGCCGACCAGAGAAACACCTACGAGCAGCGCAAGGGCCAGCAACAGCGAAAGCACCGCCGAGGTCCGCGGCGGGCGGGCCAAACTGGCGTAGTCGCCGAAGTTATCGCCACTGGGTTCCATCGGTCCGGCGGCACCCGAACCGTCTCCGTAGACGTCTTGTTCCGTGCGTCCGGTGGCGAGGTTGCGGCGATATTCGCGCACCTGCGCGCCGGTAGCCATGAGCTTGTGGACCTGTCGCCGCGGGATCTGCTTGCTCGAGCGCACCTGGCGGCGGGAGGCGGCAAGTTTCAGCGGAGAGAAGAGCCCGCGCAGCGTGGCGCCGAGATGGCTAAAGGCGTGCCCCGGGTCCTTGGCCAGTAACGCACCCATGAAGTGCACGAGCGAACCGGCGAGAATGCCGATCCAGAGTAGCGGCAGGGCGGCCGGAGCCGCATATTTGAGCCGCATGAAAACTTCGGCACGTCGCGCTTCCCGCGGACCTGCCATGCTCTCGACCACATCGGCGTGGTGATACATCTTGGCCTCGGGGACCACAACCACGCGGTGCCCGGCTAGGCGGTTGCGCCACGACAGGTCGACGTCGTCTCCGCGTCCGGGCAACGCCGGGTCAAAACCGCCGAGTTCCTCGAATACTTCACGCCGGATGAACATGCCTGCGGAAGAGACGGCAAAGTAGTCGCTGCGCGCGTCATACTGCCCCTGATCAACCTCGTCGGTGTCGACCATGGTAAGGCGTTGCGCGCGGCGGTCCACCACAAGTCCTACCTCGACCAGCCGCCGCGGATTATCAATGTCCAGCAGCTTACAACCCGCGATGGAGACCGATTCGGAGGCCTCCACGGTCCGGGTGAGGTGTTCCAACGCGTCGGTGGCCGGGGTTGAATCGTCGTGGATGATCCAGAGCCACTCGTCGCGATCTTCGCGGGCGGCAGGCAAGGCTTCAACGGCCTCGGCCACGGAGCGCCCCAGGGAATGCTTTGGTGCATGGAGCAGCGCAGCGTTGGAGGGAAGATTGACCTTCAGCGTCTCGAACGAGCTGTCTTGAGAGGCCGCGTCCACGCCAACGAATCGTTCAATGGGGCGAGTCTGGTTGCGCAGAGCGGCAAGAGTGCGTGGCAAATAGTCAGCGCCATCGTGCGCAGCAACGATGGCGGTGACATGGATTGGCGGGCGAATTAGATGGCTCGTTTCCGTAGGCGGCGGCGTTCGCGCTCCGAGAGCCCTCCCCAGATACCGAAACGCTCATCGTTGCTCAACGCATATTCAAGACACTCTGAACGTACCGCACAGGCACCGCAAACGCGCTTCGCATCGCGGGTGGATCCGCCCTTTTCCGGGAAGAACGCCTCCGGATCGGTCTGTGCGCACAGGGCACGGGCCTGCCAGCCCAGCTCACCCTCGTCCAGATCGCCGCCGACACCCAGCCATACGGCCTTAATGCTGTCGCGGACCTGCTCATCTTCATCGAGTTCCGGTGCCCACGAGCCTGCGGTGGACACGGCCTCGGTCGTCTCTACTGGCTGCGCCTCGTCGCGCTCGAGGAGCGCGTCTGCAGCCTTCTCTAGATCTTCAGCGAGGGAATCTCGCTCTTGATCCTCCGCCTGAGGATCGACAAACCAATCGGATGGAGCGCCTTCGAGCCCGTACTGGGACGACGCAACAGCTGATGTCGAAATATCGGAGTACGCCTGCTCCAAATTCGCCATGTGATGTTGACCTTTCGCTTGGTTTGAGTTAGTTAGGCAGGTTACACCGATGCCCATTCGCTTCTATTTATTCCATCGATCTAGCGTAAATGGCGATCGAAGCGAACTCACCATCTAATTACATCCGTGTAACTCGCCCATAGTCAAGCGGGGAGGTCATTCTATGGAGACTTCTCAGCAAACTCTCGGCACAACACGCCGAGAAGAATGGAAGGTTAACCGGGCGTGCCCCGTGGGGGTCGTATCTTGCCGCGGAATTGGTTAAGTTTCTTCTATGACCGATACAGCGCGCCCCGCTCCTTACATTGACGATCTGCTCTCCACTCGCCGAGCCCAAGCCACGCCGTGGCTGATATGGCACTCTCACGAGGGCGAACGCATCGAGCTCTCCGGCAGGGTCTTCGACAACTGGGTGGCCAAGAGCGCCAACCTGCTCATGGACCTCCCGGCGCTGAATCCCGGTGACACCGTCGTGCTGGACCTGCCGACACACTGGAAATCTCTGGTGCTGGCCTTCGCCATTTGGCACCACGGTGCGGTGCTCACCACTCCGGATGATGAGCTGGCCACCGAGGCGGTGCTTTGGGTAAGCACCGACCCCAATGATGCGCGTATTCCTCCGGCTGCCGAGATCCTGGCAGTGAATCTCGCCTCGCTGGCTTTGGCTTTCGACGGCGATCTAGGACCGGTAGCCGAGGACTATACCGCCCTCGTCCGGTCGTTTGCCGATAGCTTTTCCGCCTCGGCCCTACCCGGGCACCTCACCGCACTGGCCGCCGGCAGCACAAAACTAAGCTTGGCCGAGATTTGCAACGGCGACCGAAAAGAGCAAGGCACCGTTGCGCTCAACGGCGCACTCCCCCTGCCAGAGGTCCTGCCCTGGATCGTGGAACGCTTCGCCGCCGGTGACAGCATTGTGCTGCTCGGAGAGCAAGTCGAACTCAGCGACTCGCTGCGCAGTAGTGAAGGTATCGGTTCCGAGTACGGGTTCGCGCAGAAAAACTAAAACTTAGACCTTGGGCTGGGCGCCGGTATCGGTGCCCAGCGGCTCGGCAATCACCGGCTCTTCGTGGTGGTGCGAGCCGATCAGCTCACGGTCGTGAGCGAACTGTTCTTCTTGATCCAGTTCGGCGCCAAAGACCCAGAAACGGTAGGCGAAGAAGCGGAAGATCGTACCCAGCACCAGACCAACCACCGAACCGGCAATGAAGACGCTCGTCGGGTCGGTCAGACCCAGAACATACTTGGTCACCCAAACACAGGCCGCAGCAATGCCCAGACCGATGGCGTTCATCACGATGAACATAACCAGCTCGCGCACCACATTCGCTTGGCGGCGGTGGCGGAACGTCCAGTAGCGGTTAGCAACCCACGAAAAGAGGGTGGCCACGACACCAGCGACGATTTTGGCCTTCACCTGTGAATCGCTCATCGGACCATGCAACATCCACAGGTAAATCGACGAGTCAATGACGAAGGCGACACCGCCAACGACTCCGAACTTGGCGACCTCGCGCCACAGCAGCGATACGAGTCCTGCGATCTTATGGCTGATGCGCTCGAACATTGCCCTCCACACATGGCCCAAGACCACCAACGCATTCCTGTTCGGGTTGCGCGGGCGGTCGGGCACGAAATTCTATAGGTCCCCGGCGGTAGCCGGGATCTGTACGCTTTCCCAATTCCAAGTAAATCGGAGTTGTCCGACCCATTTTATAGGCGATTCCTGTTAATAGGCCGGAGATTACGCGGAAGGAGAGCACCAGCACACTCCTCGAGCGCAGTATTTCGATAACCTAGGTGGGTGAGCTTTCCAAAAATTGGTGTGATTGGTGGCGGGCAGTTGGCCCGCATGATGGCCCCCGAGGCACTAAACCTCGGATTTGAACTGCATATTCTGGCGGAAGGAGCAGAGGTCTCGGCCGCGCGCTGCGTGCCCGATGCCCCGGTCGGCGACTACAAAGATCTACAGACCCTTCGCGATTTCGCCCGGGGCAAGGATGTGGTGACCTTTGACCACGAGCATGTCCCGAATGAACACCTCAATACGCTGATCGACGAGGGCGTGAACATTCAGCCACGCCCGCAGGCGCTGATTCACGCGCAGGACAAACTCATTATGCGGGCCGCCATTGAGCGCCTCGGCCTGCCAAACCCGGCGTGGGCCAAAGTCGAAACCGTGGCTGAACTCGTGGAGTTTGGCGATCGCATCGGCTGGCCCGTGGTATTGAAGACCCCGCGCGGCGGCTACGACGGCAAGGGTGTGCGCATCATCGATGACGCTGCATCCGCCGCGGAGGCAGCCGACTGGTTCGCCAACGGTGCCCTATTAGCCGAAGATAAGGTCAACTTCAGCCGGGAGCTGTCCGCGCTGGTCGCGCGCACCCCCTCGGGCGAGTCCAAGGCTTGGCCGGTCGTGCACACCATTCAGGTCGATGGTGTGTGCGACGAGGTTATCGCCCCCGCACAGGATTTGGATCCGGCCGCCGCGTCGGCGGCCGCCGATGCGGCCCTACGCATCGCCGCGGAGTTCGGTGTCACCGGTGTGATGGCCGCCGAGCTCTTCGAGACCCCGGGGCAGGGCATAGGCTTCGTCATTAATGAACTGGCCATGCGCCCGCACAACACCGGCCACTGGACGCAGAACGGCTCGATCACCAGCCAGTTCGAACAGCATTTGCGTGCCGTCCTCGACCTGCCGTTGGGTGCGACCGACGCGCTGGGAACCACGGTTATGAAGAATTACCTCGGCGGCGCCAATGAGGATCTGTTCTCCGCTTTCCCTGCCGCACTGGCCCACGCACCGGAAGTTAAGGTGCACGCCTATGGCAAGTCCGTCCGCACGGGCCGCAAGATCGGCCACGTTAACGTGGTGGCAAACAACGGGCAAAGTGTCGATGAACTTCGCCAGCGCGCCGGTGAAGTCGCCGCGCTAATCCGTGACGGCGTCCCGGTCCACGGGTAATCTTCCAACCGGGGCACCGCTATGTCGTTGCCCCGCCCTAACGCAAGGACTCTTTTTCAAATGACTTCAACTGCACCACTGGTCGGCCTCGTCATGGGTTCGGATTCCGACTGGCCGGTTATGCGGCTAGCGGCCGAGGCCCTGACGGAATTTGGCATCCCCTTCGAGGCCGATGTGGTCTCCGCACACCGGATGCCCACCGAGATGATCGAGTATGGGCAGCGTGCTCACGAGCGCGGACTACGGGTGATCATTGCTGGCGCCGGAGGTGCCGCGCACCTTCCCGGAATGCTCGCTTCGGTTACGCCCTTGCCGGTGATCGGCGTGCCGGTGCCGCTGGCCAAGCTCGATGGCATGGACTCCTTGCTGTCGATCGTGCAGATGCCGGCCGGCGTTCCGGTGGCCACCGTGTCGATCGGCGGGGCCCGCAATGCGGGTCTGCTGGCGGTGCGCATGCTCGCTTCGGGAACCGATGAGCTGGCCGAGTCGTTGCAGAACAAGTTGTTGGAATTTGCCAACTCTCTGCGCGAATCGGCTTACGCCAAGGGTGCCTCCCTGCGCGCAGAAGTCGCCAACGAGAAGTTCACGTCCTAAAGAAAGCCGCTGCAAATATATGGGTTCCGCCTCGCATCGCGCACCAAGTCCATTGCGCCATCCGGAAGATTTGAATTCACCGGCGCGCAGTAAGCGCGCCCTGCTACTGGTCATCATGACCATCCTGATTCCCGGTAGCGCTCAGCTCATCGCCGGTAACCGCGCGCTCGGTCGTATTGCGCTGACCGTAACCCTCACATGCTGGGCTATCGCGTTGGCGGTGCTCGGACTGTACTTCATCGATCGCGGCGTCATTCTTTCCACGATCGCGCACCCGAATTTCCAGCTTGTGCTGATCGTCGTGCTCGGCGCGCTGGCCGTGGGCTGGCTGATCATGTTCTTGAACACGCTGGCGATTATCAGGCCGAAACTGCTGGCGCCGGGCATGCGAGTCATCGTCGCGGCCTTCACGATTTTGGCCGTGGTGGCCACCAGTGGTGTGTTTATCTATGGTGCCTCGCTGGTGAACACCGGACGCGAGACCATCACCAAGGTCTTCGACGAGGGACCTGCCTTTGACCCGGTCGATGGGCGCTACAACATTGCCGTACTCGGTGCCGACTCGGGCGATAACCGTACCGGTGTGCGTACCGACTCGATGGCGCTACTCTCGGTAGACGCCAAAACCGGCAAGTCGTTGATGATTTCGATTCCGCGCAATATGCAGAATGCCCGCTTTGCCGATGACTCACCGATGAAGCAGTTCTACCCGAACGGCTACAACTGTGGTGACGAATGCCTGTTCAATGCCATTTACCGCGATGCCGAGGATAACCACGCCGACGCGTTCCCCGATTCGGTGAAGAACGTTGGCGCCCAGGCCGTGATGGACGCGATCTCCGGCAGCACCGGTCTGGCAGTTCAGGGTTACGTCATGGTGGACATGGCCGGCTTCCAGCAGTTTATCGACGCGCTGGGTGGGGTGAAGATCAACTCCGGTGGTTGGGTCCCCTACAACGCGAAAAAGTGGGAGGGCACCAACATCCGCACCCACTGGTTCCCACCGGGCGAGCTGGAGTTGAACGGCAAGCAGGCCCTGTGGTTTGGCCGCTCGCGCGACTTTACCGATGATTACCACCGCATCAAGCGGCAGCAGTGCCTGCAGCAGGCAATCATCAAGCAGTTCAACCCGGAGACCATCCTGACCCGCTTCACCGCGATCATGCAGGCCGGCGAACAGCTGGTGGAAACCAACATTCCCGCCGGACAGCTGGGATCCTTCGTGTCGCTCGCGGATAAGACTCGGGCCACCCCGTTCAAGCGGTTGACCTTGGGCGCGCCGGACTTCCCACGCAGTTTCTCGACCTACCCGGACTTCGACGAGATTCATTCGCGCATCGAAAAACTCATCGCCGCGCAGAATGAGGAAAAGAAGAAGGAGCCGAAGAAGAAGGACGAAAAGAGCAACTCGGCCTCGCCGAGCGAGTCCTCGGAGAAGACCGAGGAAAGCGAAGAACCGAATGACGGTACCGGGACGAACGACGCCCCGAAGCTCTCGAACGGTTCCGAGCAGACCTTCACCCAGCCAGATGGCAGCCCGATCACCGAGGAATACCTCGTAAACCTCGAGTACAACGGTGCGCGCACCCGTATCGCGCAGATCGCCGCCAACAACGACGAATGCTCGGTGCCCTAAACGGCAACGGGTTCAACCGCTATGAAAGGCTCTCCCTCGATGATTGAGTTGCAGAACCAGATCCGGGACTACCACTGGGGTACCGCATCACAGATCACCGACGAGTTGGGCCTGCCCCGGTCCATCACTCCGCAAGCGGAGTTGTGGATCGGGGCCCACCCCGGTTCGCCGAGTTGTTCGCTTGAAGGTGTCTCGTTGGCCGAACTCATTGCGGCCGACCCGCAGGGTCTTTTAGGCGCGGATGTCGCCGAACGCTATGGCCGGTTGCCGTTCTTGTTCAAGGTGCTGTCCGCCGCGCAACCGCTGTCGATTCAGGTACACCCGACGCTGCAGCAGGCACGTGCCGGGTATGCCGCCGAGCAGGCTGCCGGCGTTCCTGACGATGCCGCACACCGCAACTACAAGGACGATAACCACAAGCCGGAGATGCTTTATGCGTTGACCGAGTTCACCGCGCTCTCCGGGTTCCGGGAACCGGCGGCCATCGTCAGCGACCTGCGTTTACTGCAAGGAGACCTGGGCCAAGGAGGCGCCGCCACCTGTCAACGCCTCATCGAATTGCTCGAGGGTGAAAAGCCGCTGGCTGCCGCGCTGGATTTCGTGCTCACCGCTGGGGAGCCGGTCACCGTCATGCTCGATGAGATGCTGACCGCCATCGAAGCCGACCCGACGCTGAATGAGGTTGCCCGTTTCGCCGAGATGCTGCGGATCAGCACGATCTACCCTTCCGATCCAGGCATCTTGGTGTCCTTGCTGTTGAATTTGGTGACCCTGCAACCGGGACAGGCCATTAGCCTTGGGGCCGGAAATGTTCACGCCTATCTGCGCGGGCTCGGCATCGAAGTGATGGCCAACTCGGATAATGTGTTGCGCGGCGGGCTGACCAGCAAGCATATCGACGTGCCCGAACTGCTCAAGGTCACCGTCGCGACCCCGGCCCCGGCGCCATTGCTGGAGGGCGAGTCGCTGGGAACCGGGAACCGACAGTTCATTCCGCAGTTCTCCGAGTTCAAGTTGCAGGTGCTCGATGGCATCGCCGACGGTGAGCAGGTAGATCTGCAACTCCACGGTGGATCCATTTTGCTGTGCACTCAGGGGCGCTTCAGCATCCGTGGTGCCGCCGGAGAACGCGTGGTGGAACGCGGCCAGTCGGTGTTCGTGCCCGCGACGGAACTACCGTTGCAGGCCAGTATGCTCGGCGCCGAGCCCGGGCGTCTTTTTGCCGCCAGTGCGCAACCGGCCTAGCCCACCACCGCACTAGAGATCCGCCGCGTGAGCCGGAACACTACCGGATCATCCATCGTCGAGATATGAAATAGACTGATGGTTGCCCTTCAACCCATCAGACTGTTGCGCGCCCGGCGCAGAGCCTGAGGTCTTGGGGCAGTCCACTTTCGAACTCAACCTGAGCCTTGCCGCCTGGCGGTGCCAGGCTCGATAGGCGACCTACGTGCAGTTGAAGACCACGGCCCCGACCTCACCACGCTCCGAGTTGCCCTTCGGGCTACGCGCCTCGGTATGGCTGGCACCCTACGGTCACTGGTTGCTGGTGCTTGCCGTACTGGCCGCCGCACTGATGCTCTTCGGTGTGCCCTTTACGCCAAGTTTCCCGGCCTATCACCTAGATCTGGATGTGTACCGGCTCGGTGCCGTGGCGCTGCTCTCGGGTCAGGACCTCTACGGCGTCTTGCCGCCGACGTCATCGGGAATCGCGCTGCCGTTCACCTATCCACCCTTTGCCGCGCTGATGTTTACCCCGATGGCGCTGCTGCCGCTGTGGTTGACCAATCTGATCTTCACGTCCGTCTCGCTCGGCTGCCTGGCGTTGACCCTTTGGATTGCGGCACGTGAACTCGGCGCGAGCCCTGTGGTTAAACCAGTGCTGCTCCTGCTGTTCGTACTGGCCATCGCCCTCGAACCGGTGCGGCACACCTTGGGCTTGGGGCAGATTAATCTGTTGTTGATGGCCCTGGTACTGGCGGATATCAGTCTGGGTCGCGGTCGTTGGTGGCAGGGCTCGCTGATCGGCTTGACCATCGCTATCAAGCTCACCCCAGCCGTTTTTCTGGCATTCTTTCTGCTCAATGGTCGCTGGCGCGCGTTGGTCATGGGAGTGCTTAGCGCACTGGCCGCCACCGGCTTTGGTTTTCTCGTGGCCTTCCAGGATTCGGTGACCTACTGGTTTGCCACCATCACCGATCCATCGCGTATTGGCGATCTAGCCTATGCGGGCAACCAGTCGCTCAAGGGGCTATTGGCACGGTTCTCAGCCGCCGAGGTTCCCTTGCTGTGGTTCGCGCTCTGCGCCATCGTCGGGCTGAGCGTGCTGTATGTCGGTCGCCGCCTCATCGTGCGCGGCGACGAGTTTGGGGCCGTGTTGCTGTTGGCGATCTACGTCCTTTTCGCTTCCCCGGTGTCATGGACCCACCACTGGGTATGGATTGTGCCGGCACTGATGTATGTGGCCCACCGGCTGAGCAACGGGGCACCGACAACCTGGGTGGCGCTGTTGGTCGGCGGCGCAGCAATCTTTGCCATCGGTACGCCACGGCTCCTGCCGCGTGGCCATGACCTTGAGCTGCAGTGGTCGTGGTGGCAGTCCTTGCTGGGCAATGCCGACATTCTTTGGGGAATCGCCTTCTTGGTAGCGCTAGCCGCTAGTGCCTTACGCCGTGCTCCGGAGTCGTTAGCGGTGCGCGAAAGTTCTAATACGCCGGCCTAGCAGCGCAAGAATCAGGACAGACTTCCCCGGCACGGCGGCGATGTTAGCGCTATCATTAAGTGATTCGAGCATGCCCAGCGTCACGGAAGGACCCCATGAGCGAGCCAATCACCCCCGCAACGGGACAGCAATACTGGATACAAGCCGGGGCCTATCGGGCCTGCATTTCCAGCGTGGGCGCATCCCTTCGCGTGCTGCGTCATGAACAGGGAGACTTGATCCTCCCCTTCGACGCCAACCGGCTACGGCCAGGCTTTCACGGCGCGGTCCTCGCCCCCTGGCCCAATCGCATCGTCGACGGCCGCTACCACCACGCCGGGACCACCGAGCAGCTTCCACTCACCGAAGTGGCACGCGGCCACGCCCTCCACGGCTTGGTGTGCTGGCAGGAATGGACGGTGGTGGAAGAAGGCGAGCACCATGTCACCCTGCACACCGAAATCGCCCCGCAACCCGGCTACCCGCATCGACTGCGGCTTCTTCAGCGCTACCTGCTCGACGAACAAGGATTGCACGGTAGCCTCGAGGTCACCAATCTAGGCAGCGAGCCGGCACCCTTCGGCAACAGCATCCACCCCTACTTCGTCGCCGGTAACACTCCGGCCGATCAGTGGACGCTGCAGCTACCGGCAGATCTCGTCCTACTCGCCGACGAGAAGCGACTGATCCCCCAAGAACTGGCGCCGGTCGACGAGCACCGAGAATTCGATTTCCGTACCGCTCGTCGCCTCGAGTCGCAAGCCATCGATCATGCCTTCGGCGGACTCCGGCAGGACTCCGAGGGAACCGTGAACATCAGCCTGGTCAATGACCAGGGACAAGGCGTCCAGCTGGCCTTCTCGGCCGAAGATTTCCGCTGGGTACAGGTCTACACCAGCGACGACGAGCCCGCGGCAGCACATCGCGCCGCGGTCGCCATCGAGCCGATGACCTGCCCACCCGACGCGTTCAACTCGGGCACCGATCTCATCCATCTCGCACCGGGCGAGCCGGTAGAAAACCACTGGTCGGTCAGCGCGGTGAAGGCTCCGGCACTAGCAAGCGGCACCCCGAGTGCCGCACAACAACTGCCGTGAAATAACAGGGGGGCGTTGCCGACCGCAACGGTCGGCAACGCCCCCCCTGTTCTTCTGGGCTACGTGCGAGTTTAGCGGGTGTAGGCTTCCCACTTATCCTGCGCGTGCTCACCCTCGACGAAGCGAATGGTGCCGGACTTCGAACGCATCACGATCGACTGGGTGTGAATGCGGTTGTTCTTGTAGCGCACACCGCGCAGCAGATCACCATCGGTGATGCCGGTCGCCGCGAAGTAGCAGTTATCGCTGGTCACCAGGTCGTTGGTGGTCAGTACGCGGTCGAGCTCATGCCCGGCTTCCAGCGCCTTCTCACGCTCGGCGTCATCAATCGGCGCCAGGCGGCCCTGAATCACGCCACCGAGGGACTTGATCGCGCAGGCGGTCACAATACCTTCGGGGGTTCCACCAATACCCATCAGCGCATCCACGCCGGTTCCCTCACGGGTCGCGGCGATGGCACCGGCAACGTCGCCGTCCATGATGAGCTTGGTGCGGGCCCCGGCGGCGCGGATTTCCTCAATCAGACCGGCGTGACGCGGGCGGTCCAGCACGGTCACCGCGATCTGGCTGATCTTCTTGCCCTTGGCCTTGGCGATCAAGTGCAGGTTCTGCTTCACCGGCAGACGCAGGTCAACGAGATCGGCCGCCTCCGGGCCGGTGACCAGCTTCTCCATGTAGAACACGGCCGACGGATCAAACATCGCGCCACGGTCAGCCACTGCCAGAACCGACAGGGCGTTATTCAGGCCCAGAGCGGTCAGTCGGGTGCCGTCGATGGGGTCCACGGCCACATCGCACAACGCGCCCGACCCGTTGCCGACCTGCTCGCCGTTGAAGAGCATCGGGGCTTCGTCCTTCTCGCCCTCGCCGATGACGACGACTCCGTTGAAGTTCACGGAGGACAGCAGCGAACGCATCGCGTCCACGGCAGCCCCATCGGCAGCGTTCTTGTCGCCAAAGCCGACCCACGGGGACGAAGCGATGGCCGCGGCCTCGGTGGCTCGGACCAACTCAAGTGCGAGGTTGCGGTCCGGCTCTGCGTCGGAAACCGACAGTCGATCGGACAGCTGGGCGTAATTATTGTCTTTGGTCACGAAGGGTCCCATCACTTCAGTCATTGTCTTTGCGCCTATGCAAACACCCCCATCATATCGCCAATCGCCGGAGAACCTCATGGGGTGTGTCGCCCAAGTCCCAATGTGTCGACGCCCATAGTGGTTCGATTTGCACAGGTTCATCGGGGAGAATAGAGCCGTGCAACAACCGGAGAATCAGCCACCCACCGAATCCGTCGACCCGCAGCGTCGTGACTTGAGCGACCCGAAGGCCACCTACGAAGACCTTCCGTTCAAGCCGGTCCTCACGGAGAAGCAGGCCAAGCGGGCCAACCAGACGTTTAAAGGCATGGTGCTCTCCATTCTCTTCACCGTGGCCGTGGCCGTGCCGATCCTGTTGCTCAATCCCGGGCCAAAGGATGACAGCTTCAAGAATCCGGTGGATCTCCAGCAGGTTGCGACCGAGGCCGCGCAGGTCGCCAAATTCCAGGTGTGGGCTCCGCAGCTCTCCGGCGACGAATACGCGAACTTCGCACGCTGGCGCACCAACGCCGTGCAGGACGTGTCCTACTGGGAATTCGGTCTGGTCCTCAGCGACAGCAAATTTGCCTGGGTACGCCAGACAGCCGACGCGAACCCGACCTGGCTGGCGAATATCACCGAAAACGCCACCCCCTCCGACAAGCTCGTGCTTGATGGCACCGAGTGGGAGGTCCGCACCAAGGACGACGAAACCTACCTCATCGCGGAGCTGGGTCAGAGCACCTTGGTCCTCTCCAGCGACACCGGCGAGGAAGAGCTCATCAATCTTGCGCGCCTGGCCCAGACCCAGCTACAGCGCTGACTTATTTCTACTTAGTCGCCCTCCTGCCCTACTGGCGGGTATCGGACGAGTAAAATTCGAAATCATGAGCACAACGTCAACTGATCAGGACATGACCCCACAGGCCGCATGGGAACAACTGGTATCCGGTAACCGCCGGTTCACCGGAGACGCCACCCAACACCCCAACCAGGACGCCACACGCCGCGAATCACTGGTCGGCGGTCAGGAACCTTTCGCCGCGATCTTCGGCTGCTCCGATTCACGACTTGCCGCGGAGATCATCTTCGACGTGGGTCTCGGCGACGTCTTCGTGGTACGCACCGCCGGGCATGTGGTGGATGCCGCGGCCCTGGGTTCGCTGGAATACGCGGTAGATATCTTGAACATTCCGCTCATCGTCATCCTCGGCCATGACAGTTGCGGCGCCGTCACCGCCGCAGTGGAATCCAAGAAGACCGGGCAAATGCCCAAGGGCTTCGTGCGCGACCTGATCGAGCACATCTCCCCCTCGGTCTTCGCCGCCGAACGCAAGGGCATCACCACGGTCAACGAAACCGTGATCGAGCACGTCAAGGAAACCACCGATCTGCTTGTGGATCGTTCCCGCATCATTTCCGAAGCAGTCAAGGACGGACGCACCGCGGTAGCCGGCGTGGCCTATAACCTCGCCGAAGGCAAGGCTCGCCTAGTATCGCACCTGGGGTTGAGCGACGACGACTTGGCGTGAGACAACTCACCACGGCTCGTGATATGTAGGTCAACGCCCTGTTATTTAGCTGCCTTGGAAGAGTAACCTGTGGCTCATGACCACGAGTAACGAATTCCGCATCGAACATGACACTATGGGCGAAGTCCGGGTGCCGAAAAACGCGCTATACCGGGCGCAGACCCAGCGAGCCGTGGAGAACTTCCCGATCTCCGGCAAACGCTTGGAAGCAACCCACATTAGGGCCCTGGCTCAGGTCAAAAAGGCCGCGGCCAGGGCCAACCAAGCACTCGGGGTACTAGATTCCGAGCGTGCCGAGGCCATCATCGCCGCCGCCGACGAGGTCGCCAGCGGTGCCCACGACGACCAGTTCCCGATCGACGTCTTCCAAACCGGGTCGGGCACGAGTTCAAATATGAACACCAACGAGGTGATTGCAGAACTGGCCAGCCGCGCCCTGGCGGCAGCGGGTTCCGAAACCAGCGTGCACCCCAATGACCACGTCAACGCCTCCCAGTCCTCCAACGACGTCTTCCCCACCTCGGTTCATCTAGCGGCCACCGCGGCGCTGAGCGGGGAACTGATCCCCGCGCTCGAACAACTCGCCAGCTCGCTGGAGGCCAAGGCCAAAGAATTCTCCGGCGTCGTCAAGTCGGGGCGCACCCACCTCATGGATGCCACCCCGGTGACCCTGGGTCAGGAATTCGGCGGCTACGCCGCCCAAGTCCGCTACGGGATCGAACGCATCGAGGCCGCACTACCACGCGTGGCCGAAGTACCTCTGGGTGGGACCGCGGTAGGTACCGGAATCAACACCCCGAAGGGTTTCCCGCAACAGGTACTCGAGTTCCTGCGCGCGGATACCGGTCTGCCGATCACCGAGGCACGCAATCACTTCGAGGCACAGGCCAACCGCGATGGGCTGATCGAAGGCTCGGCCCAGTTGCGTTCCATCGCCATCTCGCTGATGAAGATCGCCAACGACCTGCGCTGGATGGGTTCTGGCCCCAACACCGGACTCGGAGAGATCGCCATTCCGGATCTGCAGCCCGGCTCCTCGATTATGCCCGGCAAGGTCAACCCGGTGATCTGCGAGGCCGTTATTCAGGTGGCCGCCCAGGTGATCGGCAACGACACCACCATTGCCTGGTCCGGAACCAACGGCGCTTTTGAGCTGAACGTCGGCATTCCGGTGATGGCTTCGAACCTGCTTGAGTCCATCCGCTTGCTCTCGAATGTCTCGGGCGTGATGGCCACCAAGATGATTGACGGGATCACCGCCAATGAGCAGCGGGCCCGTTTCCTTGCCGAGGCCTCCCCGTCGATCGTTACCCCGCTAAATAAGCTCATTGGGTACGAAAACGCCGCGAAGATCGCGAAGAAGGCCGTGGCCGAGTCGCTCACCGTTCGCGAGGCCACGATCGCCCTAGGCTTCGTCGAACACGGCGAGGTCACCGAGGAGCAGCTCGATGAGTTGCTCGACGTCTCCACCATGACCGGCAACTTCTAGGCCGTCGCCGGCGGACTCGGGTCCGGCTCTCCCGGTTCCGAGTCCGCCCATGGCACACTGGGCTTATGCCTGCTCAGCGCGTTCTTCACGCCGCCGACCTGACTTTGCGGCCTCCACAGCCCTCCGATGCACCGTCCATCGCCGAGGCATGCCAAGACGAGCTCACGCAACAGGGCATCGTGTTGCCGCGTCCCTATGGTGTGCCGGAGGCGCAGCAGTTCATCACCCGCGCCGCCGAGCTTCGACAGACCGGCGAAGAATACAGCTGGGCCATCCTTCGCGATGCGGAAGTGGTGGGGATGATGAGCCTG
The DNA here is from genome assembly GCF_048457885.1 of Glutamicibacter endophyticus. Classification (NCBI taxonomy): domain Bacteria; kingdom Bacillati; phylum Actinomycetota; class Actinomycetes; order Micrococcales; family Micrococcaceae; genus Glutamicibacter; species Glutamicibacter endophyticus. Next base: position 745,148 of record NZ_CP174200.1, on the reverse strand, counting down.
CATCCGCAGTCATCGCACGCGGCCGAACTCGGTTACTGGAGCCATCCACGGTACCGCCGTCGCGGCTACCTACGCACCGCCGGCCTCGCGGTCCTCGCCCACGCCTTCGACGCCGAGGGCCTAGGCGTGCAACGCATTCTATGGCGCGCCTTTACCGGCAATCTCGGCTCGGCGGCACTGGCGCGTGCCTTGGGATTTCGGTTCATCGGCGAAACCCGCCGGAGCGCCGACTGGCACGGGCAGTGGCGCGATGAATGGTGGGCCGAACTGCTCCACGATCAGGCCCCGAGCCCGGAGAGCTGGAAAGCTATCTTCCCGCAGGAGCGCAGCGGCTAGGCCGCCCGGCGAGCGCGCTCGGCCTTACGCTGTTTCTTGGCGAGCTTGCGCAGCCCACCCTTCTTGGGCACCGTCACCGGACGCGGCCAACGCGCGGTGAGGTGATCTCCCATGGTCACGCCGCGCACTTTGCGCCCCATGAGCGGCAAGACCCAATCGTTAATCCACTGGCGTTGTTCCGCGGCCCGCTGACGAAGGCTGCGCCGTTCGGGCGGCTCGAACAGGGTCAGCTTAATGCTGTCCTTGACTCCCAGTAGCTTGAGCACGCGGTGCGCCAGATACTTGTGTCCGGCCTTGGACATATGTAGCCGATCATCACCCCACATGCGTCGATCCTCATATTCGGTGAAGGTCTCGTAATCCAGCAGCAGGGCACCGGTTTCCTTGGCGATGGCACGTACCTGCTCATTGAAATATGCGTTGCGTTTCTTCAGCGGCTCGAGCAGGAGCGAAACCTTGACGTTGTATCCGGTAAAAAGCACGAGCCGGGCTCCGGTGGCAGCAAGGCGTTTGGCCATCCACCGGTAGTCCGCCATGAGCTTCTCCATGCTGGTGCCCAGGTCCATGATGTCGTTGCCACCGGCATACAAGGTGATCAACGTAGGGTTCATGGCTACCGCTGGCTCTAGTTGATCGGCAATGATATGCCGCATGCGTTTGCTGCGTACCGCCAGATTGGCGTATTGCCAGCCGGGAGAATCCTTCGCCAGTTGTTCGGCCACCCGGTCGGCCCAACCGCGCACACCATTGGGCAACTGCTTGTTCCAGTCGCCTACGCCTTCGGTAAAGGAATCCCCGATGGCCACATAGAGTTTTCGTTCGTGGTCCGGCACGCTCACCAGCCTGCCGTGTGGAGGTTGACCGGCGGTGACCAACGGGTTACGCCGCAGTTAGAAGTAGCCCCCGGGCTTGGGGTTCAGCGCCCAGTGCACGGCCCGTTCATGCAGCGGCGGCAACTCCGGACGGTTGTCGAGCGGGAAGTAGCCGACCTCGAGGTTCTCGTCGTCGTTGACCTGGGCTTGTCCGGCGCGATGTTCGGCGCGAAAGACGATGTCAACATACTGGGCTTGATCGCCGTTGGGGTAGGTGACCGGCGCGGTGACCCCAACGCCCAGAAGCGCGGTGAGGGTGCAGTGCACGCCGCATTCCTCAAGCACTTCACGCACCGCGGTGTGTGCAGGCTCTTCGCCCGGATCCACAATGCCGGCTGGCAGGGTCCAGCGGCCGTTATCGGCCCGCCGCACGAGCAGTAGTTTATCGTCGTTGAACACCACGACCTTCACCCCAGACATCCACAACGGGTCGTGGCCGATCTTAGCCCGCAGGCGGGTGACAAACTCGGGCATAGGCATGCTCCTATCCTGTCATGGCTAGGGCAATCACCGCGCCGAGGATCATAAAGGGTCCAAAGGCCACCCGGGAAGACATGCTCAGTTTGCGTACCGCCACCCCGATCAGCACCATGAAAGTTGCCGTGACGAAGGCCAGCACCGTCGCGAGGAACAGCGCGCTTAATGCGAAGAACCCGAGGTTGAAGCCCAGCGCCCCGGCCAATTTAACATCCCCCATACCCATCGCCCCGCGGGTAAGCACATGTAATAACAGGTACGCACCGAGCAAGATCAGCATCCCGGCCCCGGCATACAGCAACCGTTTCGGTTCCCCGGCAACCAGCGCCATCAGCAACAAGAGCAAGGCGCTAGCACCCAGCCATGCGGCCACGACGGTATTGGGCAATCGATGCCACCGCAGGTCGGTGATCGAGAGCCAGAGGCCAAAGCCCAAGCTCGTTGCCCAATACAAGCCCATCAGTAGCCACAGCGCCGGGGATCCGCTCGCAAAGGTCAACATACCGTCGAGCATATGCGGTGGGGTGCCGACCGCCTAGCCACACGGCAACAAGCTGTGGACACCGGGCATCGCACAGTGCGCCCATCCGATAGCATGCTCCAAGATGCCACGACATTCGTTCTGGCCCCGGAAGGAGCACCGTGCCACCGACCTCCCCCGCCGTCGCTCAGTTCGAGTTCCGCCCGCTCGCCGCGTCGGATGCCCCGATTCTGCTCGAAGCCACCACGGCGAACCTCAATTGGTGCGGTGAGCGGTTCACCGCCGAGCAGGTACGGAGCACGCCGGAACTGGCACACTATTGCCAGCTCCAACCCGATCGGGGCGATTACGGCATTCTGGCCATAGACGCTCACCAACGCTGGGCGGGTGTGGCGTGGGTGGTATATCTACCGGCTACCGATCCCGGCTATGGGTTTATCGCGCCCGACATTGGTGAACTGAGCCTGTGCGTGCACGCCGCCTTTCGCGGGCAGGGCCTTGGCCGGGAACTACTCCGGCGCGCTGTTGCGTACGCCGAGCACCGTGGCGAACGGGCCCTAAGTCTGAGTGTTGAAGCGGAAAACTTCGCCCGCGAACTGTACTTCTCCGAGGGGTTCGTCCCGGCTCCGGAAGCCACCAATGCTGGCACGATGATCAAATCGCTTGGCGCGCGCCGCTAGTTCAAGGCGATCAAACCGAAGCCGAGTAGGCTCCGTCCTTGCGTGCCAGCGGCAAGCTTCTAGACTGAATTCATGAAGGCAGATACCCACCCGCAGGTCTTCGCCCACGCCCCCGAACCGAATTCGGCCGCGCGGCGCCGTTTCCGCGCCTTAGCCCGCTCGGCGCCCTGGCTCAGCGATTCGTTGCACGTGGAACTCGAGGTGCCCGAGGAGCTGGGTCTGCCCGAACGCGGGCTGGTTGGTCATCTGCAGGTGCTGTTGCGTGAACGGGAGGCCATTACCGTACGTGCCGGCAATGAGATTGTCTTCCAACATGAACTGTTCACCGTCGATCGGGGGCGCGACTATGTGGCCGCGACGGCCAGTTCGTGGGCGCTGCCGGCCTCGCTGACCTCGCCGGTATATACCGATGATCATCTGGTGGCACGCCGCCCGGCCATCGCCGACTACGGCGACCTGCTACCACTGCCCTACTGGGCGAGCGTGCTTGACCCGTGGGAGCTCGCCGGGTCGCAGGAAGCCGAGCTTGACCTGCCCTTCAACCATCCCACGTTCATCCATGAGCTCACCCCGGTACGCACCGAAAGTGACCGCCCGGCGGTGGCCGCGGTTCTTTCGTCCGGCTACAGTTATCGCCCGGCGCTGGCCGAGTTCCCGCTCGTCCCGCCCGGCACTCGTACGCTGATCGTGCTCGATCAAGCCACGGGAATCTGCCTCGAACGCAAGATACTCACCGGGCCGGCGGCACCCGAGCTACGGGCGCGGGTGCTCGCCAGCAACGAGTACTACATTGACTCGCTGTTCACCGGCGAGGCACCCACGCTCACGGATGTGCGATCCTTCGAGCCCTATGAGCTACGCATGGATGTCAGCCCGCCGCAGGGCCGTCGAGCATCTGGGTCACCAGGGCAGCAATAGCCGAACGCTCCGAACGGGTCAGCGTCACATGCCCGAACAGCTCATGACCCTTGAGCTGTTCGACCACCGCCGCCACACCATCATGCCGCCCCACGTGCAGGTTGTCGCGCTGCGCCACATCGTGGGTGAGCACCACCTTCGAATGCTGGCCGATACGGGAGAGCACCGTCAGAAGCACATTGCGTTCCAACGACTGCGCCTCGTCAACAATCACGAAGGTATCGTGCAGCGAACGACCACGAATATGGGTCAGCGGCAGGACTTCGAGCATGCCACGCTCGACGACTTCATCGATGGCATTCTTGGAAACCACCGAGCCGAGGGTGTCGAAGACCGCCTGCGCCCAGGGACCCATCTTGTCCCCCTCGGTGCCCGGCAGGTAGCCCAGTTCTTGACCGCCGACCGCGTAGAGCGGGCGGAATACGGTGATCTTCCGGTGCTCGCGGCGCTCAAGCACCGCTTCCAGCCCGGCGCACAGGGCCAGCGCCGACTTACCGGTACCCGCGCGTCCTCCGAGCGAGACGATCCCCACCGAAGGGTCCATGAGCAAATCTAGGGCCAACCGTTGCTCGGCACTGCGCCCGTGCAACCCAAAGGCCTGGGCATCGCCGCGCACGAGCCGCACCCCACCGTCGGGTCGCACCCTAGCCAGTGCGCTGCCGCGCGTGGAGGTGAGCACCAGGCCGGTGTTGACCGGCACCTCGTCCAGCCCGTCCAAACTGTCCAGTTGTTCGGACTCGTAGAGTTCGGCCATCTGCTCTTCGCCGATGCCCAGTTCCACCACGCCCGAGTAACCGGAGCTGGGGGTCAGCTCGCTGCGATACACCTCGGCGTGGATGCCGATCGCCGAGGCCTTGATGCGCATCGGCAGATCCTTGGTCACCAGGGCCACATCGTTGCCCTGGTCGAGCAGGTGCTTGGCCACCGCCAAGATCCGGGTGTCGTTTTCGCTGGTGCGCATGCCCACCGGCAGCACTTCCGCGGCAATGTGGTTCAGCTCGATACGTAGCGTCCCGCCGACCTCGGAAACCTGCACCGCGGTCGCTAGTCCCCCGTGTGCCGCGATCAGGTCGTCGAGCAAGCGCAGCGCCTGCCGGGCGAAATAGCCCAGCTCCGGGTCTTTGCGCTTATGTTCGAGCTCCGTAATGACGGTCAACGGGAGCACGACATGATGTTCTTCGAATCGAAACATCGCCCGCGGGTCGGAGAGCAACACCGAGGTATCGATGACGTAGGTTCGCACAGCCGTGTCGGTGGTTCGGGTCATATCAGCTCACCCATTCTCTGCTCCGGCGTGGGGTAGCTCCCCACGCGATGTGGGGAGTCCCGCCACCGGATGAGGCCACCTAGACTCATCGAGTGTCAGAACCCTTCGGTCACCAGGGCCGGTTGGCCCTGCCTGTTATCTCAGGCTAGCCCCAAATGGCGGCTTACGGGTTAACTCCGGGTGGAAGAGAGGAAAAAAGTCCTGAGCTCAGGCGCCGAAACGCCGTTGCCGGTCGGCGAAGTCACGCAAGGCCCGCAGGAAATCGACGCGCCGGAAGTCCGGCCAGAGCGCTTCGCAAAAATAAAATTCGGAGTAGGCGCTTTGCCAGGTGAGAAAGCCGGAGAGGCGCTGTTCGCCACTGGTGCGAATCACCAGATCGGGGTCTGGCTGCCCCTTGGTGTATAGGTAGGCCTCGACATCGTCGACGACCAGGTCGGCGGAGATCTCCTCCAGGGTGCGTCCCTGCTGCGCAGCATCGTGCAATAGCGCCTTGACCGCGTCGATGATTTCGCGCCGTCCGCCGTAGCCGATGGCGACGTTGACGTGGATTCCCGAGCGTTGCGCGGTGGCGGCTTCCAGATGAGCCAGCTTCGTGGCCAGCTCCGCCGGGAGCAGGTCTCGTGCCCCGACCTGCTGGACCTTGACGCGGTTCGTTTCACCCAGGCGGTCCAGGGTGTTGCCGATGATGTCGAGCAGGTCGCGTAGCTCGTCGGCCTCGCGGTTCAGGTTGTCGGTGGAGAGCATGTAAAGGGTCACGAGTTTGATGCCCAGCTCATCGCACCAGCCGAGAAATTCGAGGATCTTATCGGCCCCGGCCTGATGACCGGCCTTGGTGGGGCTACCGGCGAGTTTTGCCCAGCGGCGGTTGCCATCGACCATCACACCGATGTGGTGCGGAAGCCGTTCGGTGGACAAAGACTTCGCGACGCGCCGTTCGTAGTAACGGTACACGAGGGACGGAAGTCGCACCTTGGCTCCTTGGGGGTCGAAAACTGCTAGATTCAAATCTACAGCTTTTCGTGGCGCAACATGGCCAGAAGCTCGCTGGCCGAGCCCACGGCGGGCCGGCAGGAACCCAGCCGACAAGGCTCGATCCGCAATTCTTCGCCCTCCGTTGCCTTTTCGCCGCCCACGGCCAACCCGAGTGCCCGGGCCAGTACCCGCGCCTGTTCGCGCTGCTCGGCAGTGCCACCGCTGATGTTCAGGTAATGCGCCGGGCCGGCTATTTCATGCGCGACAATCAGCGAGTTGGCGACCTGGGCCGGTACTTGGGCGGCAAGGATCCCTGCGTGCGCCACCAGGTGGGTGATGCGCTCGATATGGTCGGCGGCCTGCTCTTCTGGGTCGCCGCGGAGCAAATCCTGCTGGGCCGCCCGCCAACTGGCGCGTGCGTAAAGCCCAATGGCCGAGGGCTCGGCCTCATCGAGCACCGACACGGCGCCGGCCACCCCGCGCTGCGCCTGCAATTGTTGGTCGAGTCCCGCTGCGTCCACCGGCAGGCCGGTGTCATCGACGAATTCTGCGGCACGGTCCAGCAATTGTCGTGCACCCTCGGCCCACTGCGGGTCCTCACTCAGCTGCGCAAGGGTGGCAAAACCCAGCGCGAGCGCGGCGTAATCCCCCAGCGTGCCTTCATTATCTTCGGCGGCGCGGCCGGCAAAGCTCACCCGAGAGAGCCGCCCGGTCTGCGGGTCGACGTGCACCTCGTAGACACTGCGTGCGGTACGTTCGGCCAGTTCAATCCACCGCGGTTCGGCCAGTAGGGCCCCGGCGTGCGCGAGCGCCTCGATGAGCAGGCCATTCCACCCGGCCACCACCTTCGCGTCGCGGCTCGGGCGGGCCCGTTGCGCGCGCAGCTGCGCCAGTTCCTCGCAAAGTTGCTCCCACCCGGCCAACTCCCCGGCCATCGGGTAGCGTCCGAGGGACAGGCAATAGTGACCCGGGTCTTCGGCCACCTGCGCCAAGCGCAGGAATCCGTTACCGAACTGTTCGGTGTAGCGGCTCAGGATCGGATTCAGTTCCTCACGGTTGAACGTGTAGGCGGCTCCCTCGATGAGTTTCCCGGCACGCAGGGAATCGGCATCCAACGACGCCGCGAAGGCATGCAGCGATTGTTCGGGATCCCCTACCAACAGCTCGCGCTCGAGGAAGGCCACAAGCTTCTCGACGGCCCGCAGCGACGCGGCGCGCAATTGCTGGGCACGGACCGCCAGCGCCGGCGGTGCACTGCTGGCGTACTGTCCGGCCAGCACCGCCGTATCGGCTAGTAGCTTGAGCAATCCCGCATTGTCGTAGAGCATCTTCTCGAAATGCGGCACGCTCCAGTGCTCGTCGACGCAGTATCGGGCGAACCCGCCGCCGACATGGTCATGTAGTGCCCCGAGCAGGATCGACTCGAGGGTTGTAAACAGCGCCTCGGCACTGTGCGTCGTGGAGCTCGGATCCAGCATCACCGTGCGCCAGAAGGCGCCCAGCGCCCAGGTGGGCGGGAATTTCGGGGCCGTACTAAAGCCGCCGGTTTCGGCGGTGTGGTCGGTGAAGTAGTCGCGTACGGCGCTGAGGTCCACCCCCTGCTCACCGGAAAGCCCCAGACGCAACAGCTGCCCGTTCCGTGCGGTGAGTTCCGACAGATGACTGGCCAGCAGGGCGGCCTGCTCTTCGACCTGGGCACGACGCTGCACCCATGCCTCGTGCACCGCATCGAGGACCTGAGTGAAGGAGGGCGTGTTTTGACGCGGGTGCGCCGGGTAGTAGGTCCCGGCTTGGAAGGTCCGCCCGTCGGGCAACGCGAACACGGTCATCGGCCAACCACCGGCGCCGGTCATCGCCTGGGTGGCCATCATGTAGGTCTCGTCCACGAGCGGGTGCTCTTCACGGTCGACCTTGATCGGCACGAAGTGCTCGTTGATCTTTCGCGCGATCACCGGATCGTCGAAGGATTCGTGGCTCATCACATGGCACCAATGGCAGGCCGCATAGCCGATCGATAGCATCACCGGAACGTCGCGTTCGGCGGCTATGGCAAAGGCCTGCGCTGAGTAAGGCCACCAGTCCACGTCTTGGTGCGCGTGCTGGCGTAGGTATTGGCTGGCTGCGTGTTCTAGTCGATGGGCCACAGCCTTATGCTAGCCCCGTTACCTGTTATTTATCCTCACGAGTCATCGGATCTTCAGGCTCTTCTGGCTCCTGAAGACGTTGCGCCTCGCCACGGGCCACCAGATCGGCCTGCTGAGTTTCGGCCGCCGAAGAGTAACGTACCCGGCGCACGCGACGGATCATGTCGCGAATCAAGAAGATTGCGGCGATCACCATCAGCGCGGTGGCGACGAATCCAATGAACCCCGGGCCGTAGCTGTTGTTCTGGAGGGTTTCATTCTGCACTGGCGTGCCGGTGGCCGACATCGTCAGGTATAGCGCGTTCACGGGTAGGAACAACTCTTCTCTATGACGTAGTTTTGCTTAACTTCTATCGTAAACCGGCGAAGAGGTCCTGCTCGGGCAGCTCGGTGGGAACCTTGGAATTGATCAGTGTGAAATCTTCCCACGGCCAGTGTTCGGCATAGATATGCTCGGGCACCGCAAAGAAGAATCCCTCCGGGTCGATCTGCGTGCGGTGGGACAGCAAGGCCTGATCGCGTTGCGAAAAGAACTCTGCGCAGGGAACCTGCGTGGTGGTCGTGTGCGGCGAAACCCAGCCGAACATCTGCTGCTCTTCATCCTGTTCCCACGCGGCCACACGTTCGGCATAGGGAGACTCGAAGCCTGCCTCGAGCATTGCATAGTGCAGAGCACGGAAACGCTCCGGGGCAAAGGCACGGTCATAGTAGAGCTTGCGCACCTCCCATGGGGCACCGAGCTCCGGATACATCTCGGGATTCCCGGCGTGCTCATAGGCGAAGGCTGCGACCTTGTGCGCGTGAATATGATCCGGGTGGGGATAACCGCCGTTTTCGTCATAGGAGGTGATGACATGCGGGCGGAACTCACGAATAAGTTTGATAACCCCGGCCGCGGCGACCTCCACCGGCTGCAGGGCAAAGGCACCGAAGGGAAGATCCGGCAGCGGGTCACCCTCTGGCAGGCCGGAGTCAACGTAACCCAACCAACGGTGCTGAATGCCTAGCACCGCGGCGGCTTCGGCCATCTCCATGCGGCGCACCCCGGGAAGGTCACGGTGCGCGTGCGCCAGCTCGCCGGCGGCCGCGTTGAGAATATCTCCACGTTCACCTCCGGTGCAGGAAACCACCATCACCTCGGCACCGGCGGCCACGTAGGCCGCCATGGTGGCTGCACCCTTCGAGGACTCGTCGTCCGGGTGGGCGTGGATCGCCATAAGACGAAGGCCCTGCGAGGGGGCCAGCTTCTGAACTGCGTGGTTTTGCACCGATGTATTCCTTCTGCGCTACGCCGTGGGCCTTGGGGCCGTCGTGGACTCATCTGTGGATGAGAACTCTCACCAGCGTTCGATTATTCCCACCCATGCCGACGCGCGTAAACTGGAAGTCGGTTCCAGCACACGCAACGGTACAGAATGGCACAAGGCACCCTATGTCTGATCCCAGCTTAACGGCTCGCTACAACGCACCCAAGAAACTCAACGTGCCTAAACGTGTGAAGATTATCGCCGGCGCGGCGGTACTGCTCGCGGCCATCGTCGCTGCCGCTATTTTCGCAACCAACAAATACGATGCCTTACAGGCACAGGATGTGGGTTTTACCGTCCTGTCTGAGGCCCAGGCGGTGGCCGAAATTGAGGTGCAGTACGACGCCAGCAAGCGGATCCAGTGCGATGTGCGCGCGATGAATGATTCGTACGCCGTGGTCGGGTTCAAAACCGTGCTCTTGCCCCATGACGCTCAAGGCGGCCACACGGTGCAGCACCTGAAGGTGCCGCTGCGCACCGAGAACCTCGCCAACACCGCCGGGGTGGAATCTTGCTACGAGGTCCCGTTGGAGCACAACGGGGAATAAAACGTTCACCGGTCAGAAACCGCTTAGTCAATTATTGGGCTTTACCCTCAAAGGGGTTTAGTATCGTTGAAAGTACGTTTCGCCCCGCACCGGTATGAACGGTAGCCCATTCAGGCTCAGTTCCTGCCTCTGCGGGGTCTTTACTTGTGGTTCATCCGCCGAATGCCACGGAGGAATCATATGGAAACCGACTTCCGCGCCGCCGCACCCGGTGGACGTGGCCGAAGGGTACCGGGGTAAACCCCAGCACCACCGGCCACGAGAAGTCCCGAATCACCAAAGGAAGTGCATTGTGAGCATCAACAGCAACGAACCTGCTGTCTGGCTGACCCAGGAAGCCTACGACCGTTTGCAGGATGAACTGACCTACCTCTCCGGTGAGGGTCGCGCTGAAATTGTTGCCCGCATCGAGCAGGCCCGCTCGGAGGGCGACCTGAAGGAGAACGGCGGCTACCACGCGGCCCGTGAAGAGCAGGGTAAGGCCGAGGCACGCATTGTTTACCTCACGGACTTGCTGCGCCGCGCCGAGGTCGGCGACGCTCCGGCAGACGACGGAATCGTCGAGCCGGGCATGATGGTCGTGGCCAAGGTCGCCGGCGACGAGACGACCTTCCTGTTCGGCAGCCGTGAGGTCGCCGGTGACAGCGACCTCGAGGTCTACTCCGAGCAGTCCCCCATCGGTAAGGCCGTGCACGGTAAGAAGGTGGGCGACAAGCTGACCTACCAGGCACCGAATGGTCGCGAAATTTCGGTGGAGATCGTTTCCGCCAAGCCATACAGCGCCTAACACCAAAAATTAAAGCACCGGCTCGGTCATCCCGCGTGGATGATCGAGCCGGTGCTTTTAAGCGTTAGGCCGCCGTTAGGCTACCGAGCCTCCGACGGTGTTGGTGATCTGCGGGTCGAAGCCTTCGGCCCGCAGGTTATCGAGCACGAGGCGCGAATGCTCATGCCCCTTGGTTTCCAAATCGATGGTGATGGCCACGTCGCCCATGGAGAGGGCGCCGCCGATTCGGGTGTGATCCAAACGCGTCACGTTGGCATCCGATTCGGCGATGATCCGGGAGATCGCGGCCAACGCACCGGGGCGATCCGGGAGCATCATGCGGATCGTCAAGAAGCGCCCGGCCGCCGACAAACCGCGCTGGATGACCTTGAGCATGAGCAACGGGTCGATGTTGCCGCCCGATAGGATCACCGCAGTGGTCTGCGGGTTGATGTTGTGCTGCGCCAGCGTGCCTTCGAGCAACGCGGCCACCCCGACGGCACCGGCCGGTTCCACGACGAGCTTATTGCGCTCGAGCAACACCACCAGTGCGCGAGCCAGTGCATCTTCGGACACCGTAATCACATCATCGACCAGTTCCTTGATGATGGTGAAGGGCAGCTGGCCGGGCAGGCCCACGGCGATGCCATCGGCGATGGTGTGCACGGTGTCAAGCGGGACGAGCGCATCGGCGGCCAGCGACGGCGGGTAGGCCGCCGCATTCGCCGCCTGCACGCCGATGACCTTGATCTCGCGACCGAGCTGTCGGCCGCGTTCCTTCAAGGCGATGGCCACGCCGGCTAGTAGCCCGCCGCCTCCCACGCCCATCAGTACGGTGTCGACCTCGGGGAGCTGTTCGAGTAGTTCGAGACCGATGGTCCCCTGGCCAGCGATGATATCCGGGTGGTCAAAGGGGTGCACGAATACGGCACCGGTCTCATCCGCGTACCGTTTGGCCTCGGCGAGGGCCTCGTCCACGGTGGCCCCGTGCAGCACCACTTCGGCGCCGTGGTCGCGGGTAGCCTGCAGTTTGGGTAGCGCGACGCCCAGTGGCATATAGATGCGTGCTTGGATGCCCAGATGAGATGCGGCCTGAGCGACGCCCTGCGCGTGGTTACCGGCCGACGCGGCCACCACGCCACGCGCTTTCTCTTCGTCGCTGAGCTTGCTCATGCGCACGAAGGCACCGCGTACCTTGAAGGAGCCGGCCTTCTGCAGGTTTTCGCATTTGAGGAACACCTCGGAACCGAGCTGTTGGCTCAACACCCGGGAATGCTCGATCGGGGTCCGGGCAATAATGGGGGCGAGCACCTCGGCGGCTTCCTCGATGGCTTCTAAGCTAACCGGTAGTGTCGTTTCCTTGCTCAATTCATTCCCCATTCATCGTGTTATTCGTTGGTCGCGGTGCCGCAAGGCCCGCTGTGCCGTCGTTTTCCGGGCTCGGTACGGTAGCCGACGGGCTTGTTGCCGGTGGCGGGTTGACCGGCGGACCATAGCGTTCGATCACCAGTTGGTCGTTCTCCCAGGTGCGGTTGGCCAGGTACTTCACGACCGTGTTGAGCACCGCCATCGCGGGCACCGCGAACAGTGCACCGGCAATGCCGGCGATCATGGTGCCACCGGCGACGGCAAGCACCACGGCCAAGGGGTGCAGGCTCACCGCCTTGCCCATAATGAGCGGCTGCAATATATGCGACTCCGCCTGCTGCACCACTAGGACCACGGCCAGCATGATCAAGGCATTGACCCAGCCATTGGCAACGAGGGCCAGCAGAACCGCCAGCGCGCCGGTGAGCAATGCACCGATCACCGGGATGAAGGAACCCATGAACACCAGCACGCTCAATGGCAGCGCCAGCGGCACGCCGAGAATGAACGCACCGAGCCCAATGCCCACCGCATCGATGAGCGCGACGAGAAGTTGCACTCGCACGTAACGCACCATGGAGGTCCAACCGCGGGTCACCGCTCCGTCCATGGCCGGACGGGCCCGTCGTGGCAGCAAGTTGATCAGGAAGCTGGCAATTTTCCGCCCGTCGAGCAGCATGAAAATCAGCGCAAAGATCGTCAGCAAAAATCCGGTGACGATCTGCCCCAGAACCGAACCCCAGCTCAGTGCCTCGGACAGGATGTTGTTCGAGTTACTGCGAAGTTGGGCCAGCGTGTCCTCCAGGAAGGACTGCAGGTCATCGTTGCTCAATTGCAGTGGGCCGGTGAATAACCAGGTCTGCACCTGCTCGATACCGACCAGTGCTTGTTGCCAGAGCTGCGCGAAACCAACCCCGAGACGCTGTCCGGCCAGTGAAAGCCCGGCCGTGGTCGAGGCCAAAAACGCAATAAGCGTCAGTGCGACAGCCAATCCACGTGGGACCGACAGTTTTGCATGCATGAAGTTCACCAGTGGCCCGAGCAAGCCGGTGAGCAGTGCGGCGATCATCAGCGGCACGATCAGCACCGAGAATTTCGACATCAGCCACACCAGAACACCAAGGGCCGCGGCTATCACTAGGAGCCGCCACGCCCAACTTGCGGCGATCTTGACTGCATATGGGAGGTCGTCTGCCTCATGGAATTCGGTGGTATCCAGGGGGCGCTGCGACGTTGGGGGATGTTCAACGCGCGGTCGGACCAGACGTACGCGACTTAGCCGTGCCAGTCTGTTGCTCTTCATGACTCAAAGTTACCGCGCCGCGTCGGGCTCGCAGGGTTCTATGTCGGCTTTGTGACAGAAAAACGTGAACCGGCAAGCATTTAGCTTGCCGGTTCACGTTTTTGGATTCAATCTGCGCGTTACTCTTCTCGAAGAATAGCCAGAATGCGCAGAATCTCCGTGTACATCCACACGAGGGTTACGGTCAGCCCAAAGGCTCCGCGCCAAGCCATGATGGCAGGGGCACCCTGGCGCTCCAAGTCCTGGATCATGGTGAAGTCCGAGACCAAAGCGTAGGTGGCCAGCAGAACGGCGATCACACCGATAATTAGGCCAAGCACGCCGTTGCCGGCACTTCGCAGACCAAACATTCCATCGACGGTATTGGTCCACATCAGCACCACGTTGACCAAGGAGAAGGCGATCATGCCGATCATGGCCACGAAGAACATCTTGTTCAGCTTCGGGCTCACCCGGTACTTACCCGAGCGGTACAGGGCCAGGGTGGCTCCGGCGACGCATAGGGTGGCCACAACGGCCTGAATGGCTACGCCGTCGTACATCTTGTTCAGGAAGCTGGACAGGCCGCCGAGGAACAAACCTTCGGCCGCGGAGTACAGCAGAATCAACGCCGGCGAGGGGGTGCGCTTGAAGGAGTTAACCAGACCCAGCACAAGGCCGGCGATCGCTCCAACAAACATCAATGGCGTGTAGAACCATCCCACCGCGGCACCAATGGCCACCAAGCCCACGCACAAGATGGTCTTGTTGATGACATCGCCGATGGTCATGCGGCCGGTGTCGTAGCCAGTGGCCGAAGGCTGCTGGTACATCGCCTGCAGGTCCTGCGCGCTCATATCCTTGGATGGTTCGTGAAATCCGACCGTGCCCTGATTCTGGGCGCCGGTGCCCCAGGCGGCCGACTGGTTCTTAGAACCGAAAATCGGGTTTCCGCTCAACGTTGTATTCCCCCGTAGGTAGTTGGTCGCGACGACGGATATTAGCACCGTGTCGGTACTCTAAGTTTAGGCGAATCGGCCGCGCAGATCCTCAACCACAGGGATGACTTTAAATGGAGTGGTCAGGGATTTTTATCGGTGCCATAGTGGCCTCATGGACAGTATGACGCCGACAACATCTGCTTTCGTGGCTAGCCCTGGTTTAGTCGCGGCCACCGCCGGGCTAAGCGTGGGGCCAACGGACGGCCAGCGCGCGTGGCAAGGTCCACGGTGGTGGTGGGCTGGCGCCCTAGATGTCGAGGCCCTCGTGCTGGACAGCCACCAGTTTCTGTGCGCGATGTTAGGCCCCAACGCGTCATTCACTAGTACCGACGCGGCGGCAACATTCAACTCCCTGGCGCATTTACGCATCGATGGTCGCACGCCGCAAAGTTTCGCTCCGCTCTCTGGCTTTCGCCGAACGAAGGATGGCTGGGTTCGGTTACATGCCAACTACCCACATCACGAACGCGCCTTGTTGCGCGGGCTGGAACTCGGGGATGCTCAAGACGTGGATGCTAGGCTACGCACCTTGAGCTCAGCGGAAGTCGAAGCCGTCATCACTCAGGCGGGTGGGATCGCCGCCGCTGTCCGCCGTAGGGAGGAGTTTTTAGCTACTCCGGCCGGAGGAGCCCTCGCGGCAGAACCATTGGTGAACCTGCAGTGGCACGATACTCCCGGCCCGCGCCGGGCCTCTCCGGTGGGCGGTGACCGCACGGCCCTTCCCCTGGCCGGACTGCGCGTCGTGGATCTTACCCGGGTTATCGCCGGTCCCTGCGCCGGGCGTGTCCTCGCCAGCCTTGGCGCCGAGGTACTCCGCGTCGATCCACCCGCTTTTCCGGAGTTACTCGATGCGCATATCGACACCTCGTTCGGCAAACGCAGCGTGGTCGCCGACCTGTCGGCCGGCGACGTCGCCCAGCAATTGCATGCCGTGCTGGGTCAGGCCGATGCGGTGTTGCTGGGGTACCGTACCGGGAGCCTTGATCGCTTCGGATTGGCCAGCGATGAATTGCTCGAGCGGCACCCGCACTTGGCCGTACTCGAGCTCAACGCTTGGGGACACAGCGGGCCGCGGCGCTCGATCCGCGGATTCGACAGCATCGTGCAGGCGGCCACCGGAATCTCCGTCGCCTACGGCACGAACGACGACCCAACGGCCCCCGACTTCACTCCCGGCGCGCTGCCAGTCCAAGCGCTAGATCATGCCACCGGGGTCATGGTTGCTGCCACGGCCATCGGCGTCCTGCGGCATCGCGCCGAAGGTCGCAGCGCCCGGGCACGCTTCTCCCTGGCGCGAACGGCCCACGAACTCCTGTCCTTACCCACTCCGCCGGCAAGCGCCACCGAGCGGCAAAGCCCAGTCGAGCTGCGGGACGCGGACAGCGCCTTCGGCGCGCTAAGGTTCGTGCCACCGGCGCTACGCTGGGGAGGACGCAGACTGAACTACCTCACGCCACCGCCGCCGGTCGGCTCGTCCGAACTCACCTGGCGCTAGCCGGTTCTCCGGCGCCATCTCGCAGTTTCAGGGCCCGATAAATGGTGTCGTGAATTGGTACCGCGATCCCATGAGGCCCGGCGAGACGTACTACGGCGCCCGATTGTTCCTCGATTTCCGAGTGGCGCCCGGCCGCTAGATCTCGTTGCATCGATGCGGTGCTATCTGGCTCAAACCGGTCGATCTGTGCCATGGCCGAAGCCACGTCGGCCTCCCCGAGGCGAGCCCCATAAGCACCCGCGAGGTGGGCCACCTCGCGCATCGCATCACTGACCAGCGACCGGCTCAGCTCGTTGGTACGGGTGCGGCCCACGGGCTCACCCGACAAGGCACCGACTCCCCCATAGGAGGTGATGAGCATGAATTTTCGCCACATGTCGGTGACGATATCGTTTGAAATTTTGGCTTTGATTCCGGCGTCCCCGAGGGCTTCCGTGAGCTTCTGCACTCGCGGGCTGGCTTCGCCATCCAGTTCCCCGGCAATCACCGCGGGGCGTCCGCCCACATGATGCACCACGCCAGGCTCGGTCAAATAGGAAATGATCAGGCACACGCCACCCAAGGCGTGCCCGTTGCCCGCCGCAGCGGTGATCTGCTCGACCGCGGTTACGCCGTTCTGTAGCGGCAAGATCGCCGTCTCGGGTCCAACCATCGGTAGCGCATTGGAGACGACGTCGCGCACTTGGTCGGCCTTGCAGGCGACGATAAGCGCATCGCATTTGCCGATCTCGCGCGGGTCCGTGCTGATGCCAGCCGGCCGGACCGTGTAGTTACCGTTCCCATCTCCGGTGGTGACCCGTAATCCCTTGTTTCGCACCGGCGCCACATGCCGCTCAGTACTCAGCAGATGAATCTCATGTCCGGCTCGGGTCAGCGCGGCTGCAAAGTAGGCCCCGACTCCTCCGGCACCCAACACACCAATCTTCATGAATTTCCCTCGTCTTCTGTCAGCGGCGTCTTGTTCCAGCAGACCACAACGGAGCCAAATTGTGTTAATACGCTCTAGTCACAAGCCGCTAATATGCGTGAAAAGGTTAACAATCCGATGGCGCTTCGCTAGGGTGATTTAGACAACCTTTTCTACAATTGACGGGAACGCCGCAATGCTCCGGCTCATTCTTCGCACACTTACCGCCATACTGCTTGCGGTCGCCTACATTTTTGCGGCCGGGTTCTTTGAAGGCGGCGGACGGCTACTGACCAATGGGCTCTATGCTTCCTGGGATTTGGTGTCGTCCGTTCCGGTTGACCCGCGATGGCCGTTCGTTTATCAGTTGCTGACAGCAGTGGCCGGACTGTTTGTCATCTTCGGCTGTCATAAGCTGAGCTCGGTGCGCCAAAATCCGCTACCCGGTCTTGCCGCCGCGGGTACACTCCTGCTGTGCTGGGCGACGGTGAGCCTTAGCATCGAGTACCCGTTCAATGCGCTTCGCTGGGAACTATGGGGAACCTCTCAAGACATCAACCCGCTGCAGATCTGGTTCAAATTCGGGGCGCTGTCCACCACGACCATTTCGCTCGCCGCCGTTCTTCTGGGCCTGGCCATCTGGCAGGTCCGCGCCCGGCGTGCTCAGCGACAGATTCCGGCCGTAGAGCACTAGACGACAACGGCTTTAAGAGCAAAACAAAGGCCGCTACATCAATAATGCAGCGGCCTTTGCCGGTTGTACCTCCAGTGGGACTCGAACCCACAAGCCTTTCGGCAGCTGATTTTAAGTCAGCCGTGTATGCCAATTCCACCATGGAGGCCTAACACCTCGATTTTACGCGAACTGGGCGGGTTCGGCGAAATCCCGGTGCAAACGACGATGGAACCGGGAGCAAAATTCCCGGTTCCATCGGCTAGTCAACCATCGACGAGCGAGGCTCGTGCGTTACTTCTTCGGAGCCGCCGAGGCTTCGAAAGCGGCGCGCGGCACGTCAAGGTTGTTCAGCTGCAACGCATCGCGGCTGTAGAACCAGGCAACCATCCAGTCGCCAAGCACGCGGAACTTGCGTTCGAAGGTCGGCATGGCCATACCGTGGTAGCCACGGTGTGCCATCCAGGCTGGCCAGCCCTTGAGCTTGATGCCAAGCACCTTAGCGACGCCCTTGTTGCGGCCGAAGCCGGCCACGGCGCCGAGGTTCTTGTGCTTGTATTCCTTGACGCTGCCCACGCCGTAGCGTGCTGCATAAAGGTTCTTGGCCAGCAACTTGGCCTGACGCACGGCGTGCTGGGCGTTGGGTACGCAGGTACCGTCCGGCAGGCCACCGGTAACGTCCTTGACGGCCGAGATATCGCCGGCGGCCCATGCGCCGTCGAGCGCCTCGCCGTTTTCGTCCTTGATGCGCAGGTCGGTACGGGTGTCGATGCGGCCGCGGCCCTCGATGATGAAGTCGGTGGAGCGCACCATCGGGTTGGCCATAACGCCGGCACACCAGATCAGGGTGTCGGTGCCGAATTCGCCGGCTGGGGACTTGTCGGCCATGTTGATCAGCTGCAGGTTGCCGTCGGTGGCGTCGGCCAGCGAGGTGTTCAGCAGCACCTCGATGCCGCGGCTACGCAGGTGCTCAACGACCCACAGGGCCTGCTCTTCGGTGACCTCGGGCATGATGCGCCCCATGGCCTCGACGAGGACGAAGCGCACCTCATCCTTGCTCACGCGATCGTTGAGCTGGACCAGGTGACGGGCCATATCCTCGAGTTCGGCGATGGTTTCGATGCCGGCGAAGCCGCCACCCACCACGACGAAGGTCAGCGCGCGCTTGCGAGCTTCGGGATCGGTCATGTTGCTGGCCGATTCGATGCGCTGGGCGACCTGGTTACGCAAGGCCACGGCCTCTTCGATGGTCTTCAGGCCGATACCGGTTTCGGCAAGCCCCGGGATGGGGAAGGTGCGGGTGATAGCACCGGCGCTCATGACGACGTCGGTGTACTCCAGCTCGAACTCTTCGCCATCGACCGGCCGGATCACGGCGGTCTTGTTGGCGTGGTTCACGCTGGTGACGGTGCCGTTGATCAGCTCCGAGTGCTTCAGGTGCTGGCGGTGCGAAACCACGGCGTGGCGCGGTTCAATGTTGCCACCGGCCACCTCGGGCAGGAACGGCTGGTAAGTCATGTAAGGGTTCGGGTCGACGACGGTGACGATACCGCCGTGCGCCTTGACCTTCTTCTGCAGTTTCAGCGCGACGTACAGGCCAACATAGCCACCGCCGACGACAAGAATGCGCGGACGCTTCTGGGAGCTTTCGATGATCGACATACTCCCGATTCTACGCGGAAAATCGGCATTAGTGAAAACATTCACTAACTCATTCTGTGCAATCGCCCACACCAGGGGGGCTAGTCGCGCTCCTCGGGCAGGTCATCGAAGAAATCGCGGCCGTTGCGGCCGGGCTCATCCACCGGCAAGGTGCCGATGCTGGCTCCCGAGGCAATAGCCGCCGCGCGCTCCCGACGTGCGGCGGAAGCGATCTGCAGCCCACCAATGACGAGCACCAGCAGCACCAGCGCACCGCCGCCAATGACGATCGTCGCCTGCAGCCCGGTCATCGCGGGTTCCGGGGCCACGGGCGTGGGGGCCGCGATGGGCTTGATCGTGGACTTCTCCACCGAGACGCCCGGGTCGGTGTTCACCGGCGGAGTCTGCTTGCCGCGCCGGTGCACCCGAATCCACTCGGTGATGGTGTCCATCGGATTCGCCTCGGCCACCGGAACCTGTGCGGTCAAGGCGGCCTGAGCGTTGAGAATGCCGTAACCGTAGAGGTTGTCCTGCCCCGGCTCCCCCACATCCCGTGCGGTCTGCAGAATCCGGTTAATGACCTGCGGGGCCTTCATCTCCGGGTACTTCGAGCGAATCATGGCCACCACCCCGGAAACGATTGGGGCTGCACCGGAGGTACCCGACCAGCGGGCATAGCCGCCCCCGGGCAGGCCACCGACCAGCTGCTCGGCGTCGGCGGCGACGCCAATGGAAATACCCTCGGTCGAAGAGTCCTGCGAGGCCTTATCCTGCGCATCCACGCCGGCGACCGTCAGCACACCGGGAATCGTGGCCGGCGCACCGACTTGGCTCATTCCGCCCGAGCGGTTGCCCGCCGCGGCGACAATCACCACATCCTTGTCCTCGGCGTACTTAAACGCGTCGTCCCAGCTCTCGGGCCACGCCGGTGAGGTGGAGCCCAGAGACATGTTGATGACCTTCGCCCCGTTATCCACCGCCCAACGCACGGCTTTCGGGATCTGCTCCTCCACCGACACCCCGGCCGGGTTGTTCCCGCCCATCCAGAGCGACACCGAGAGCAAGTCAGCCTCCGGAGCTACGCCCAGCATGCCATCGGAGCCCGGCCCGAGCTCCGGAACCTCCTCATACTCGGGTTCCTTCGGTGGCTTGGTGTCCTCGTCGTCGTCCTCTTCGGCGCTCTTCTTGGCCCGCTCCCAGGCCTTTTTCAAGCGCTCGTTCTCCGAGGTGATGCGCTCGATTTCCGACTTATTGTTGCCGCGTCCGGCCAGCATGGTCGCCACCAGCGTGCCGTGCTCGCTCATCGCACCGATCGGATTCTGCCCTTGAGCGGCCCCGGCGCCGGACATGTCGGCGCCACCGACCACGGCACCCTTCAGGTCGGGGTGCGTGGTGTCGACACCGGTGTCGATAATCGCGACTTTGACCCCGGCACCTTTACTGATCTTCTGCGCCTCGGTGATGCCCAGATCCTTCAGCCAGTGCTCGTCGCTGCGCACATCGTCGGCCTGCGCCGGAACGGCGGTGCCAAGACTCAGGCCGGTCGCCAGTAGCGCGCTACACAGCGCGGCAAGCAGACTGCGGCCGCGGCGCTGAAACGGTGCCGGGGTTCTGGAACTCACGCGTTACTCCTTAGTCACTGTCGTAGCCTGCGCCGTTACCGGCGGTTGGCTACGCGCCACTGAAAGCTAGTCTCGGGTCAGCAGCGCTGCCGAGCTGGCAATCCCGTCGAGAATGTCATGTTCCGAGGCGATCAGCTCGCGCGGACCCTGCGGGTTGGTGTGCTCGAGCAAAGCCAGGATGCGCTCGACGATCAGCGCACCGGCGCTGATCACATCCACCCGGCCCGGGTGCATGTACCCCAGATCGGCACGCTGCTCGCGGGTGGAATCAAGCATCCATCCGGTAGCCCCACGCATCTGCTCGAAAGAAATCCGGGCACCATGGATGCGCTGGGAATCATAGCGGTCGAGCCCCAGGGCGCAGGCCGTGAGCGTGGTGAAGGTTCCGGCGACCACGAGCACCTGCTGCACGGAGCCTAGATCCAGCACCCCCTGTAGTTCCGCGAGCTTCTGATCGACCATTTGCACGCACTCGTCCGAGCGTAGCTGCGCCTCGCCGAAGCGTTCGGTGACCCGCACACACCCCACGTCGAGGCTCTTCGCCGCCTGCACGCCGGCGGAGGTGCCAATCACGAATTCGGTGGAGCCGCCACCAAGATCGATCACCAGCGAGGTTCCGCTGCTTTCGGGCAGCACGCTGGTGGCGCCGGTGAAGGACAGGTTCGCCTCGACCTCGCCGCTAATGACCTCTGGGGCGATCCCCAGAATCTGGGTGATGCCCCCGATGAACTGCTCGCGGTTGCTGACATCGCGGGCGGCACTGGTGGCCACGAACCGTAGCTGCTCAACCTCGTGCTCGTCGATTAGCTGCTTGTAATCACGCACCGCGGCAAAGGTTCGCTCCAGGGCCTCGTCGGAGAAGGCGCCGGTGGCGTCCACACCCTGTCCGAGGCGCACCACGCGCATGGTGCGCAGGCGCTCTTCGAGCCGCACGTTGCCGTTGCTCAGCTCGGCGTCGGCGATCAGCAGGCGGATCGAGTTGGTGCCGCAGTCAATTCCCGCCACTCGCATCAGTTGCGCTCCTCGGGGTTGGACGCGGCCTCGGCTTCGGCGCGGCGCCGCGCGCGCTCGGCGCGTTTGGCTTGGGGGTCTTGCTTCTCCTGGGTCTTCACATGGCGCGAACGATCGCGTTGCGGTACCGGAGCCTCGGTATCCCATGCACCGGCGCAGTAGCACCGATCGGCTGTCCACCATTCGGCGATTCCGGCCAGCGCCTCATCGCCCAGCGGGTTCACACCCGGCCCGGCGGCCAGTGAGTGCCCCACGAGTACATGCAGGCACTTGACGCGGGTGGGCATGCCGCCGGCCGAGACTCCGGCGATCTCCGGTACCTCGCCGGTGCCCGAGCGGGCGCCAATGGCGTCGCGGTTAGCCAAGTAGGACTCGTGGGCGGCCGCGTAGGCGGCGGCCAGCTGTGGGTCGGCCCCGAGACGTTCGTTCATCTCGTTCATCAGCCCGGCGGCTTCGAGCCGGGAGACCGCCGAGGTGATCACCGGGTGGGTCAGGTAGTAGGTCGTCGGGAACGGAATGCCCGAGGACAGCCGCGGTGCGGTGGTGGCCACCAGCGGGTTTCCGCATACGCAGCGGGCACCGATCTCCACGACATCGCGCACCGGGCGGTTCAGCTGCCGACTGAGCGTCTCAAGGTCGGCTTCGCTGGGCACGCGGGCGTCGGCGTCCAACGCCTCGTGGACACTGTTAGGGGTTTCGTTCATCAGTTCTTCCGCTGTCGGGGGTGCTGCGTCATCTAGTCGGTGGCCGAGCGGCGCACGGAGTCGAGCAGGGCGTCGACCCAGGGCAGCTCCTGGCGTACCTCGAAGGTACTGCCGTTGGCTTCCGGTTCGGTCTTCTTCTCCTCGGGGACCGCCCCGACCACCTTGTAAACCTTTTCGCCGGGCTGCACCAAGTTTATCCGTTCCCGGGCCTGTTGTTTGATATACAGCGGATCGTCCCAGCGGGCGATCTCATCCTTCAGCTCATCCTGCCGCGTCTGCAGCGAGGCAATGGTTTCACGCAGCTCGGTCAGTTCCTGGTTCTGCGTACGGTAATAGTTCACCGTCGGCACCAGCAACACGGCGAAGAACACCAGCACCACCAACAGGCCGGCAAAGCGTCCGGAGAATTTGTGGGCGGCCACCGGGGTCGCGTCCACCTCATGGGTTTCGTCGCTGGTGGCGGCCTCCGGGTTACGACGCACGGCCCCGGAGAACTTCATCCGGTCGGTGCGCCGCCGGGCGGACTGCTTTTCCTTGGCCCGCTGATGCATCGGCAGCTTGCTCTTCGCCGGCGTCGGCTCGTTGTAATCCGCGCGCTGCTCGGCGGCCCGGCGACCCCGCTCGGTGACCGGTTCGCCGGTGTCAGCGCTCGGCGCTTCGGTGGCCGGATTCGCGGAACTAGCCGGGCGCGGACGGGCACCTCCCGGACGTGGCAGGCGCGGAGCTACGCGGCGCGGCTGGGCCTCGGAACGCGGTGCGTGCTGCTGGGCCTTCTCCCGGGCCTGAACCACGTTGATCGCGTCGGTGGGTAGCTCGGTGGGTTCGGGAGCCGACGGCTGGGTAGGCTGCCCCTCAGGTACGTTGGCGCGCGGTATGCGCGGCGGACGCTGAGCCATGATCCCCCATTCGACGTCGTTCGGCGTGCGGTAATTCCATTAAATAACGAAAAGCCCGCCGGTATCCACTACCGACGAGCTTATTCGTTCTAACTGAAGGTTAGCTGTTGAAACGCGGGAAGGCGCTGGCTCCGGCGAAGACCGCGGCCTCGCCCAGGTCCTCCTCGATGCGCAGCAACTGGTTGTACTTCGCCACGCGCTCCGAACGGGCCGGGGCACCGGTCTTGATCTGACCTGCGTTGGTGGCCACGCAGATGTCGGCGATGGTGACATCTTCGGTCTCACCCGAACGGTGCGAGGTGATGGTGGTGTAACCCGAACGCTGGGCCAGTGCAATGGCTTCGAGGGTTTCGGTCAGCGAACCGATCTGGTTCACCTTCACCAGCAGCGAGTTGGCGGTTCCCTTTGCGATGCCGTCGGCCAGACGCTCCGGGTTGGTCACGAACAGGTCGTCGCCCACCAGCTGCACCTTGTCGCCAATGGCGTCGGTGAGGGTCTTCCAGCCATCCCAGTCGTTCTCGTCCAGCGGGTCCTCGATGGACACCAGCGGGAAGTCGGCGACGAGCTGTGCGTAGTAGTCGCTCATCTCCTGAGCGGACAGGGCCTTGCCCTCGAACTGGTAGGCACCGTTCTCGAAGAATTCCGAGGAGGCAACGTCCAGGGCCAGGGCGATGTCGCGGCCCGGCTCGTAACCGGCGCGCTTGATCGCCTCAACGATCAGCTCCAGTGCGGCGCGGTTGCTCGGCAGGTTCGGGGCGAAACCACCCTCGTCACCCAGGCCGGTGGACAGGC
Source organism: Glutamicibacter endophyticus (assembly GCF_048457885.1). NCBI lineage: Bacteria > Bacillati > Actinomycetota > Actinomycetes > Micrococcales > Micrococcaceae > Glutamicibacter > Glutamicibacter endophyticus. The sequence continues at coordinate 720,988 of NZ_CP174200.1, read as the reverse complement.
CCTTCTCGTTCAGCACGGCCTTGAGGTTGTGGTAAACCTCGACGCCCCAGCGCAGAGCCTCGGAGAAGGTCTCGGCACCCAGCGGGGCGATCATGAATTCCTGAATGTCGACGTCCGAGTCGGCGTGCGAACCACCGTTGAGGATGTTCATCAGCGGCACCGGCAGAACGTGAGCGTTCGGGCCACCCAGGTACTTGAACAGCGGCAGGTTGGCGCTGGCGGCTGCGGCGTTGGCCACGGCCAGGGAGACACCCAGGATGGCGTTGGCGCCCAGCTTGGACTTGTTGGAGGTGCCATCCAGCTCGATCATGGCGGCGTCGATAGCGCGCTGATCGGTCGCATCCAGCCCCTCGAGCTCATCGGCGATATCCTCGATAACCGCCTCAACGGCACCCAGCACGCCCTTGCCCTGGTAGCGCTTCTTGTCGCCGTCGCGACGCTCCGCTGCTTCGAACTGGCCGGTGGAAGCACCCGACGGCACGGCGGCACGGCCGTGCGAGCCGTCGGAGAGCAGGACCTCGACCTCGACGGTCGGGTTGCCACGGGAATCCAGAATTTCGCGCGCGTGAATGGCGTCAATGAATGCCATAAGTGTGTACTCCTTGTATAAAGGGGCGGTCAAGGTTCAATATATGCCGCGGAGGTAATCCGCTGGCGCCTTTGCCTACCCCTAGCCTATCGCTTTGCCCGTCGTGAGGGCGATCATATGAAGACATGTCATGGGCCATAGACTTCTGCCAAGCGCGCCCGCAACACCGATTCGGCGTCCAAGCCCAGCTGCTGCGCCCGGGCCGTGAGCGCCAGAAGCGCATCGCCAAGACCCCGCTCATCGTCCACCTCGCTCACCTCGAGCGCCGCCCCTTGATGTGCCGCTGGCAACGGGGTTTCGGAACGCTCGCGCCGTTCACGCAGCTTCTGCGCCAGGGCGAGCGCCGGTAATCCTGCCGGCAAACCGTGGGCCCCACTGGCCGGTTCGTTATTGCCCCGCTCGGCCTTTTCCTCGGCTTTTGCCGCATCCCAGAGCCGAATAATTTCCTCGACGTCCTCGATGACGGTAGCCCGCTCGGTGCCATCGGATTCGAAGACGTGACGGTTGCGACGCACCAGCTTGGCCCGCAAAGTCTGCGCCACCTCCCCCAGAGTGAAGTAGCCGTGCTCGGCACCGATCTGGGCATGGAGCAACACCTGATAGAGCAGGTCACCCAGCTCTTCGCGCAGGGCCTCGGGAACGCCGGCATCGATCGCCTCGAGCACCTCATAGCTTTCCTCGAGCAGGTAGCCACGCAGGGATTCATGGGTCAGCGCCTGCGTCCACGCGCACCGTTCACGCAGGGTGGCCACCGTGTCGATGAGCTGTCGCAACTGCTCGGTATCCGTGGGCGTTGAGTGCGGGTTCATCGGCTCACCGGCAATCCAGGTAGTCCATCGATGCTCACCGCATTTTTCGTGGCCCGGTAGGCCTCCATGCCCTGTGCGCCGCGTTTCTCGGCATGCTGGCGTAGCAGGTCGCGTTCGCCGACGAATTCCATCACCGGCACACCCCAGCCGCAGGAGTCGCTGATTCGGTGAACCTCGACATCGATCACCGCGCGCGTACTGGGATGTTCGGGGTGCAGGGCCGTGACCTCGTCGAACACGGGGTCACCGGGCAGGTGCACGGTGCCCAGTCCGTGCAGGCGCACGATCCGTGGGCGGGCGCCAAAGGAATTGAACATCAGGCAGACCCGGCCATTTTCGCGTAGGTGGGCAATGGTTTCGACGCCACTGCCCGAGTAGTCCACCCAGGCCACCCGGTGCGGTCCGAGCACCGAGAGCGTGTCATGCCCGCGTGGCGAGAGATTGATATTTCCCTGCGCGCTGAGCGGCGCCGTCGCCACGAACCACACGGGCTGCTGCTCAATCCAGGCTTGTAGTTTCTGATCGATTTCCGCGAATACTTTGCCCACACCTCGAGCATAGTGCACCGAGTTTCGTCCCGGCCGGAGCGGCGGATAAACGGCGCTGGGGCCACCGTTTCGGTGACCCCAGCGCGCAGAGAGTGACTAGATCTCTTCGAATTCTTCCTCATCGTCGACCGCGAGTTCGGCCTCCATGAGCTCCGCGTAGTAGTCGTTGATGTACTCCACCAACAACTCGCGCAGCTCCAGGGGCACGAAGGCGGCCTCGGCGGCGTTCAGCGTCAGGTCCAGCAGATCCTCGAGATCGTAGTCGAAGGTTTCGACCAGCAGCTCGAACTCGTCGGAGAGCGTCGTGCCGGACATCAAACGGTTGTCCGGGGAAATGGTGACGTTGAACCCGGTCTGCACCAGCAGGTCTACCGGGTGTGCCTCAATGCCCTCGCCAAAGCCGGCGGTCGCCCCGGTCTGCAGGTTTGAGGATGGGCAGATTTCCAGCGGGATGCCGCGTTCGCGCACCCAGTTGGCCACCGGCCCGAGCTCGACCAGCCCGGTGTCCTCGCTGACGGCTTCGCCTTCGTCGTCCACGCCACCGAACTCGATCTGGATGTCCTCGGCAATGCGCACGCCGTGGCCCAGACGCTGGGCACGACCGGTGAGGATCGCGTCCTTAATGGATTCCAGTCCGGCAGCCTCTCCGGCATGCAGGGTGGTCGGGAACAGGTGCTGGGCCAACAGGTCGAAGGCCTCGGTCAGACGCGAGGGCGGGTTGCCTTCCTCGGCGCCGGCAATGTCAAAGCCGACGACGCCGCGCCCGCGGTGACGCAGGGCCAACTGGGCGATCTCCAGGCCGCGGTCGGCGTGGCGCATGGCGCTGAGAATCTGTGCCACCTGAATCGGGTGCCCCTCTTCGTTCAGAGCGGCGCACCCCTGATCGAGTCCCTCCTGGACGGCGTCGACCACGTCATCCAGGCTCAGACCCTGTTGCTGGTGCTGCTCCGGCGCGTAACGCACCTCGCCGTAGATCACCCCGTCGGCGGCCAGATCCTCGACGAATTCGCGGGCCACACGAATCAGGGCCTCGCGGGTCTGCATCACGGCAATGGTGTGGCCGAAGGTTTCTAAGTAGCGCGGCAACGAGCCGGAATCGGCGGATTCACGGAACCATTCGCCCAGGGCCTCGGCATCGGTGGCGGGAAGCTCGTGGCCGATTTCGGCGGCCAGCTCAATGATGGTCTGCGGGCGCAGGCCACCGTCCAAGTGATCGTGCAACGAAACTTTGGGAAGATCCCGGAAATCGAACTCGGGATCGTAGGCAAGATGAATCAATTCTTCAGTCACATCTGAAGCCTAGTCGCTATTGCCCGGTACTGATAGCCGTCTGCGGTTAAGATCGCGACGCCGCGAGGTTAATCTTCGTCACCCAGCGAGGTGGCCGGGCGTGCACCGCCGGACGTGCCGCGGGCCCGTTTACGCTCCGCCTCACGCCGGTGAAACCACCCCAGGGCACGATTGACGATTTTGTCGAGGATGAGGCCCAGCCCCAGTGCGATGGCCACCGACAACACAATTCCGAGCAACTTGTTATGCGCCAGCCAGTTGCCAGCCAACGCGCCAATGCCTACCGAGTACAGACCCCAGGTGAGGCAGCCAAGGGTGTCGAAGAACAAGAAACGACGATAGGAGAATCCCGAAGCACCGGCGCTGAGGTTCACCGCCACGCGTCCGATGGGAATGTAGCGGGCGGTGAAAATCAACAGGGCACCGGAGCTCTCGAGGCGACGCGCCGCGAAACTCAGCACCTTCTGTGCACGCGCCGAACGCATCCACGCGAGTTGCCCATGACCGAGCCGCGTGCCCAACCAGTAGGTGAACTGGTCGCCGAGAATCGCGCCGGTCACGCCAAGAACCACCAACCACCAGAGGTTCGGTGCCCCCTGGGCCACTCCGACGGCCGCCAAGGAGACCAAAAAGGTTTCGGAAGGGACCACGGGGAAAAATGCGTCGATGGCGCAAAAGGCAAACAGCAAAGGCAGAATCCACCACGCGCTGGCGGCCTGATTAATGGCCTCGTTGACCAAGTCGATCACGGTTACCGTCTTCTTCGTAGGTTCACACGCCACCGAACGGTGGCGTTAGTCTAGTTTCCCATTGGCACCGGCCGCTAGGCATCAGCCGTTTGGCGGTCTTTGCGTTGAGCAAACCGACACCTAGGTCGTAGATCCAGTTACCTCCAACGATGACGGCCACCGAGTGGTTCCAGTTGCTGTGCGGATACGCCAACGCCGCCGCACTTACCTTGGTGGCAGGGGCGGCGGCGTGGAGAGCTCAGCCATTTCGGGGTGTGTGAACCTAGCTGGCGGCCACCCGGTCGATAATCAAACGGGTATCGGCACGGTCGTTCTCCGTGCCGATCAGCATGGAACCTTCCACCAAGGCTGCGGCCCGCTCGAACTTCTCAGGAGTGTCGGTCAGTAGCGTCGCGATCGGCTGACCGCGTCGCACCTGGGCGCCGGGCTTGGCGTGCAACCGCACCCCGGCGCCGGCCTGCACGGCGTCCTCCTTACGGGCTCGTCCGGCCCCCAAGGTCCAGGCGGCCACGCCGATATCCATGGCATCGAGCTTGAGCAGGGTACCGTCGGCCGGTGCGTAAATGGTCTGCGATTCGGCAGCCACCGGCAAGCTCGCATCCGGATCTCCGCCCTGGGCGGAGATCATGCGGCGCCAATAATCCATGGCTCGACCGTTGCGCAAGGCCTCGCGCACATCGACATCGTGCACCCCGGCACCGGCAAGCATTTCGGTGGCCAAGGCACAGGTCAGCTCCACCACATCCTCGGGGCCTCCACCGGCGAGCACCTCCACGGACTCTTCGACCTCGATCGCGTTGCCGGCGGTCAGCCCCAGCGGGGTGTCCATATTGGTCAGCAAGGCCACCGTGTTCACTCCGGCGTCGGTGCCCAGGTTCACCATGGTTTCGGCCAGCTCGCGTGCGTTGGCTTCGTCCTTCATGAAGGCTCCGGAACCCACCTTGACATCCAAGACCAAGGTGCCGGTTCCTTCGGCAATCTTCTTACTCATAATGGAGGAAGCGATCAGCGGAATCGACTCGACGGTTCCGGTCACATCACGCAGTGCGTAGAGCTTCTTATCGGCCGGGGCCAGGCCGGCACCGGCAGCACAGATCACCGCCTGCAGGTCGGATAGCTGAGCGAACATTTCCTCGTTGCTCAACGCCGCACGCCATCCCGGAATTGCTTCGAGCTTGTCCAGCGTGCCGCCGGTGTGCCCGAGTCCGCGGCCCGAAAGCTGTGGAACGGCCACCCCGAAGCTCGCCACAAGCGGCGCCAGCGGGAGGGTGATCTTATCCCCCACCCCGCCGGTGGAGTGCTTATCGGCGGTAGCCAGCGGGCGTCCCTGCCGGTCGGTAAGCGTCGAGAAATCCATCCGTTCACCGCTGGCGATCATGGCCGCGGTCCAACGGGCGATCTCCGCACGGTTCATCCCTTGGAAGAAGATCGCCATGTTCAGCGCGGCCATCTGTTCCTCGGCGATCACCCCACGGGTGTAGGCGTCGATGGTCCAGTCAATCAGTTCCGGGGACAGTGCCTCGCCGGCTCGCTTGGTCCGGATGACCTCGATGACGTCATAGGCTTCGGTTGCCATGGGAATTAACTCCTCAGGTTGTCCGGCCCGAAGGCATCGGGCAGAAGGTCGGTGATGTCGGTGAGCCCGCGGGCCGTCTGAATGGTGAGCGTCGCGGCGCGGTGCTCGAAAAGCAGCTGCCTGCAGCGACCGCAGGGGGTAATGAGCTGCACCTGACCGTGATCCTGTTGCCCGAGGCAGAGGAAGTATTCCAGTTGCCCTCCGCCGGTGGCGAAGAGTTCTCCGATCAGCGCGCATTCGGCGCAGAGGGTGACCCCGTAGGCGGCATTTTCCACATTGCACCCGGAAACGAGCCGGCCGTCGCTGCTGAGCGCTGCCGCGCCCACCCGAAAATTCGAGTAGGGCGCGTAGGCCTTCTCAAGTGCGGCCTGCGCCGCCTGGCGGAGCTCGTCCCAATTCACCTTGGGTTCATTCATGGGTGCCTCACTCCTTGAGATAGGGTTCACCCACGGCGGCCGGGCCGCGCGAGCGACCGACCAGACCCGCCACGGCGAAGATGGTGACCAAGTACGGCATCATGGCCATGAACTGGCTCGGCACCGGGGTGCCGATAATGGTCAGGATGACCTGCAAATTATCGGCGAAGCCGAAGAGCAAGGCAGCCAGGAAGGCACCAATGGGGTTCCAGCGCCCGAAGATCACCGCGGCCAAGGCGATGAAGCCGCGGCCACCGGAGATTTCCTTGGTGAAGCTTTCGACGGCCACCAGGGTGAAGAAGGAACCACCAATACCGGCGATGATGCCGCCAAGGGTCACGTTCCAGAACCGGGTGGCGTTGACCTTGATGCCCAGGGTGTCGGCCGCCTTCGGGTGTTCACCCACGGCGCGCACGCGCAGGCCCCAGCGCGTCTTGAACAGGGCGTACCAGACCACTGCGACGGCGATATACATCAGGTAGCCGATCACCGACTGCTTGAACAGGATCGGTCCGAGAATCGGGATGGCGCTCAACCCGGGAATCTCGATGATCGGTAGCCGCGGTGGATGGTTATACAGCTCCGCGTCGGCCTGCATCACGGTGGTGAACAGGAACCCGGTCAGCCCGGAGACCAGCACGTTGAGCACCACACCGACGATGATCTGGTTGACAACATATTTGATGGAGAACAGTGCCAGCACCAGCGAGACCAGCGCACCGGCCACACCGGCGGCGATCAGCCCGAGGTAGGCATTCTGCGTCATGCTGCCGACCAACGCGGCGGTGAAGGCGCCGCCGAGCAGCTGGCCCTCGATGGCGATGTTGACGACGCCGGCACGTTCACACATGATCCCGGACAGCGAACCGAAGACCAGCGGAACCGCCAGCACCGCGGCACCGGCCAAGAGGCCAGCCAACGAAATGCTTGGGGTCCGTGCGCCGGAGACGACCCAGATCAGGAAGGAGAGGACAAAGAGGGCGGCGAAGGCGATGATCCACCCGCGGCCCAGTGGACGTGCCTGATTGCGGCGCACCCAGGCCAGCGCGGCGATGCCGGCCATGAACAGGCCGATGATCAGGTTGCTGATCCGGCCCGGCAAGACCAGTTCCGGTAGCGTGAAGGCGTCACCGGCCGAGGAGAGCCCGAAGTGCGCGCTGGCGGTGGAGCCCAGGGCCCCGAAGCACACCAGCACGATGGCGGCGAAAACGCTCAGCGTGAGCGGCACCTTTTTGCCCACGCTATGCGCCACAACCGTGGTGGGGAGAACTGCTGGCTGGGTCATTACTGTGCACCACCCTGGGTTGCGGCCGCGGCGGCCTGAATCTTCTTTTTCTTCGGGTTCAGCCCGAACATCGCCTTAATCAGCGGCGGGGCGGCAATGAACAGCACGATCAGCGACTGCACCACCAGCACGATGTCGATCGGGGTTCCGGTCGAGATCTGCATATTCACCGCACCGGCACGGAAGGCACCGAAGAGCAGGCCGGCGAAGAAGGTGCCCCATGGGGTCGAGCGCCCGAGCAGCGCCACCGTGATGGCGTCGAAGCCAAGCGACCCGGCGATGCCGGCGGTCAGCACCTTTTCGGTGCCCGCCACCTGGGCGACGCCGGCGGCACCGGCCAAGGCACCGGCCAGGGCCATGGCCACAATCATGGCCCGCTGCACATTCACACCGGCGGTCTGCGCCGCCAGCGGGTTATGTCCCACGGCGCGCAGCTCAAAACCGAGCGTGGAACGCTTCAGCAGCCAGCCCATGCCGAAGGTCAACAGCACCGCGAGCAGGAAGCCTGCGTGCAGCCGCGAACCGGGCAGCGCCGGGAAGACCGCGGTGGTATCCAGGATCGGCGAAATCGGGTTGGTCTCCCCCGGTCGGCGGAAGGCCTGGGTGTTCATCAGGAAGTCAAGGAAGTACAGCGCCACGTAGTTGAACATGATCGTCAAGATCACTTCGTGGGCACCGGTGCGGGCCTTGAGCAGACCCACCAGACCGCCCCAGAGGGCACCACCGAGCAGGCCGAAGACGATGACCAGCAGCAGGTGCAGCACCACCGGCAGATGCCAGGCGAAACCGACATACCCGGCCATCGCGGCGCCGATGATGATCTGCCCCTGGGCACCGATGTTGAACAGGCCAGCCCGGAAGGCCAGACCCACACCCAAACCGGCGCAGATCAGCGGGGTGGACACGGTCAACGTTTCGAGGAACGGGGCAAAGCCCTGCGCCGAGTTGTAGATGGAGCCTTCGAACAGGGCCACATAGGAGGATGTGCCGGCTTCCCACAACGCGGAGAAGAAGTCCGAAGGACGACGAAGTAGGTAACCGGCCGTGGTCGCCACGCGCTCATCGGTGGCCGCAATGAGCAGTCCGCCGATGATCAGGGCGACGATCACGCCGAGCACCGAGACGAGCCCCGGTCCCTGGGTGATCTGTTTGAATAGGTCGTTTTTCGCCGGTGCCGGCGCGGTTTTCTCAGCGCTCACTGGCCTTCTCCTTGGTTCTTGTGCTGTGCGGCCGCCTCATCGGCGCTGACCCCCGCCATCATCAGGCCGAGTACGTCGCGCGGGGTATCGGCCGGGACGATGCCGATGATCGAGCCCTTGTAGAGCACCGCGATCCGGTCGGCTAACTCGATCACTTCATCGAGCTCGGTGGACACGATCATCACCGGGGTTCCGGTATCGCGCTCGGCCACGATGCGCCGGTGCAGGAATTCGATGGAGCCGACATCCACGCCGCGCGTGGGCTGCGAGGCAATGAACAGCTTCAGCTCGCGGCCCAGTTCGCGGGCCATCACAACCTTTTGCTGGTTACCGCCGGAAAGGCTCGAGGCCGGGTTCAACGCGTTATCCGTACGCACGTCGAAGCGTTCGATCTGCTCGGCGGCGTTCTTGCGCACCTGAGCCAGGTTCATCGACAGTCCCTTGGCAAAGGGCGCCCGATCGTAGAGGTCCAGGATGAGGTTCTCCTCGATGCTGAACTGGCTGACCAGGCCGTGCACGCTGCGGTCTTCGGGGACGAACCCGACACCGGCGGCAAGGACCTGCTTGACCGAGCGGCCCAGCAGTTCTTTGCCTTCGAGTTGGACCGATCCGCCGCTGACCGGCTGGGTACCCAAGATGGCCTCGGTCAGTTCGGTCTGGCCGTTGCCCTGCACACCGGCGACGGCGAGAATCTCGCCGCGGTGAATATCGAAGCTCACCTCGTTCAGCACCCGGGTGCCGGCCTCGTCGATCACCGACAGGTCACGCACCTGGAAGGTGGCCTCGCCGGGGGTGGCCGGCTCCTTGTTCAAGGACAGCGACACCGAACGGCCGACCATCATCGAGGCCAACTCGGTGGTGTCGGCCTGCGGGGAGACGGTGCCGACGACTTCGCCTCGGCGAATCACGGTGATCTGATCGGAGACCGCCTTGACTTCGCGTAGCTTGTGGGAAATGAAGACGATGGAGGTGCCGTTGGCCTTGAGCTGACGCATGATATCGAGCAGCTCGTCGGTCTCCTGCGGTGTCAGCACCGCGGTGGGCTCGTCGAGAATCAGCACACGGGCCTGGCGCACCAGAGCCTTGATGATTTCCACGCGCTGCTGCACGCCCACCGGGAGGTCTTCGACCAGCGCGTCGGGATCCACGTCGAACCCGTACTTCGCGGAGATCTCACGAATTTTGCGGCGGGTGGTTTCAAGATCGAGGCGGCCGCCGGCCTTGGTGCTTTCGGCACCCAGGGCCACGTTCTCGGCCACCGTGAACACCGGGATGAGCATGAAGTGCTGGTGCACCATGCCGATGCCGGCCGCCATGGCGTCGCCGGGACCGGAAAAGTCGACGACCTGATCGTCGACGAGAATTTGGCCCTCGGTGGGCTGGTACAGCCCGTAGAGCACATTCATCAAGGTGGACTTTCCCGCGCCATTTTCACCGAGTAGACAGTGAATTTCGGCATCGTCAACCACGAGGTCGATGCCCTTATTGGCGTAGAAAGTACCGAAAGCTTTCGAGATTCCCCGCAGTTCGAGTTTCACGATGGTACCGTTTCGTTTGTTCGGTGGGCTGTAGTTAAGATTCCGTGCTCACAGGCGCGCCCCCACCCACCGACAGGCGGTGTGCAGGGGCGCGGCATCTGAGCGGCGACTAGTGCTTCGGGCTTGCGTCCGATTCAACCTTCAGCTCGCCGGAAATGATCTGCTCCTTGAGCTTGGCGACCTCAGCCTTGGTCTCCTCGCTCACCTCGGACTCCAGGTCGTGGAACGGGGCGATATCGACGCCGCCGTTCTCCAGGGTTCCGACGTACGGGGTGGCATCGAAGTTGCCATCGATATCGCTCTTGATGACCTCTTCCACCGCGGCGTCCATGGTCTTGATCACCGAGGTGAGCATGACCTCCTTGTAGTCCGGGGCGGTCAGGAAGCCGTCGGAGTCAACCCAGATCAGCTTGACGTCCTTGCCGGCCTTGACGGCGTCGGTGACGGCCACTGCCGCGCCCTTACCCACTGGGCCGGCCACCGGCATGACCACGTCGGCGCCCTGATCGATCAGGTTCTTGGTGGTCTGCTTACCCTTATCCTGCTTCTCAAAGTCACCGGTGAAGGTGCCGTCCTGGCTCTTCTTGTCCCAGCCCAGGACCTTGACGTCCTTGCCCTTATCTTCGTTGTACTTGGCCACACCGTCGGCGAAGCCGTCCATGAAGATGGTCACGGTCGGCAGCTTGATGCCGCCGAAGGTGGCGACCTTGCCGGTCTTGCTGGTGGCGGCGGCGACATAGCCGGCGAGGTAGGCAGCCTGGGCCGTGTCGTAGATGATGGGCTTGACGTTGTCGGCCGGCTCCTTGGTGGTGGCATCCACCAGTGCGAAATGTGCGTCCGGGTTGGCCTTGGCCGCGGCTTCGGTGCCATCGGCCAACAGGAAGCCAACGGTTACGGTCAGGTCACAGCCGGCGTTCATCATGCCCTGCAGGTTGGTGGCGTAATCCGAGTTGGACTTGGATTCCGCCTCTTTAACCTGAATGCCCAGGTCCTTCTTGGCGTTCTGCAGGCCACGGTAGGAGGACTCGTTGAAGGACTGGTCGTCGAATCCACCGGAGTCGGAAACGATGCAGCCGGTGAAGTCGGAGTTGGCGCTCGCTGCACCACCCTCCTCGGGAGCGGCGCCGCAGGCGCTCAGTGCCAATGCCGAAATGCCCAGCATGGCAGTTGCCACGCCGGCCTTGCGCGATAGCATGCGCATGAAATCCTCCAAGGTCCGTTGCGAGATTATCGGGGAGCGAAAGTGGCGCCTCCCGTCGACGGATCCCCTCGTCGGGCACGGCGAATGTGCGATCATTCCCACTGTGTCCATAGCCTATCGGAGATTACCCGCGCGTAAAGTGCCAAAACATGACAATCCGGTAACGCTTCGGCCACCAACGGCAAGCGCTTAACGTTTTGCGCCAAGTCACCGGCCAAGTAGCCGCTGACCTCAACGGCAAGAAAAATTTTTGCGGCTTTTTAGTTGCCGTTCATCTCCGCGATGGCCTGCAGGCAGGCGGCGGCCATCACTCGCACACCGGTGGGAATGGCACGTTCGTCGGGAATATAATCCCCACGATGCAGATCGTAGGTCTCCCCGCCCGGGGCCCGGGTCCCCAAACGGAACATGGCACCGGGGATCATATTGGTCATCCAGGCAAAGTCTTCCCCGCCCATGGACTGCGGGGTCAGCACCACCGAGGCCGACCCGATTTCGGCCCGCGCCGCGTTTTCAATCAGCTCGGTCTCCGAGGCCGCATTGACCACCGGTGGAACCCCGCGCGTGTGCTCGAGCTTGACCTCGACCCCATAAGGGGCGGCGACTTGGCGTACCGTGGCGTCTAAGAGCTCGCCCGCCGCATGCCACGCGTCGCCATCCAGGCAACGCATGGTCCCGGCCAAATATCCGGTGCCCGGAATCGCGTTCGGGGCGCTACCTGCGTGGATCTGCCCCCACACCACCGAGACGGCCGAACGCACGTCCACCTTGCGGGTGAGAATCGCCGGAACCTGGGTGACAATCTGGCTCATCGCGAAGACCACGTCCTCGGTCAGATGCGGGCGGGAGGTGTGTCCGCCGCGACCGGTCAGTTCGATCTTGATCGTGTCGCTGGCCGAGGTGATGGCACCGATACGCGTGCCCACGCTCCCGGCGTCGATCCGTGGTTCGCAGTGCAACGCCAAAATGCGCGGTACCTCGTCGAGCACACCGGCGGCGATCACCGCTTGGGCGCCGCCGGGCATCTTCTCCTCGGCGGGCTGGAAAATCACGCGCACGCGACCGTGCAGCTCGCCGGCCTCCTCGAGTCGGCGCAGCAAAAGCGCCACACCGAGCATCACGGTGGTGTGAATGTCGTGGCCGCAGGAGTGCGCGACGCCCTCAACCTGTGAGGCGTACTCCAGCCCGGTTTCTTCGATAATCGGCAGGGCGTCGATGTCGGCGCGCAACCCGATGGCGATCGGTCCGCTGCCCACGTCCACATAGGCGCCGGTGCCTTCCAGCGCCACCGGATTCAGGCCCGCGGCCCGCAGGGTGGCCAGAATCCGCTCGGTGGTCTGATGTTCGGCAAAGGAGAGTTCGGGGTTGCGGTGCACCGCGCGCCGAAAGTCGATCAGTTCGGGCAGCAGCACGTCAACGAGCTGCCCCACGGGGCTCCGGTCGGGTCTGCGGTCGTTCACATGATGCACAGTCTCGAGCTTACTTGCACGTAGCGGCTCATCCCAGTTATGAGCGTCATCTTCGGCCCCACGGTGAAACACTACGACACGCCAGCGCCACCGGCGGCCGGTAGCTCATACCCGGCACAGGAGCAGGGCCTAGAACCGCCACAGACTCGCTCCTTACGCTAAAGTCCAGCGCCGCACCGTGACGAAAGGACCACACAATGGATGGAAAACCCACCCGCAAATGGGTTGGAGACCGGCCCCTGGCCCAACCCGCCGAAGACCTCGAAGATCAGGGTCTGGGCTTCGATATCGGCACATTGCTCGAACGCCGCAAGGTACTCTCGGCGATGGGCCTCGGGGCGCTGGGTCTCGGGCTGGCCGCCTGCACACCGCAATCATCACCGTCGAACGGCACGAGCTCCAACGCCGCGAGCGACACCCTCGCCGAGATCCCCGACGAAACCGCCGGCCCCTACCCCGGCGACGGCTCCAATGGACCCGACGTCCTAGAAGAGTCCGGGATTATCCGACGCGATATCACCTCGAGCTTCGGCGACGCCCATGGCACCGCCGCCGGGGTCCCGATGACCCTCGAGCTGAACGTTCTCGACCTGACCAATTCCGGGGCGGGTTTCGCCTCGGTGGCCGTCTATGTGTGGCACTGCGATGCTCAGGGACGCTACTCGATGTACACCCAAGGGGTGGAAGACGAGAACTTCCTGCGCGGGGTGCAGCTGGCCGACGCCGACGGGAAGGTCAGCTTCACCTCCATCGTCCCGGCCTGCTACACCGGTCGGTGGCCGCATATCCACTTTGAGGTCTACCCGGACCGCGATTCCATCGACGATGCCGGCAACGCGATCGCCACCAGCCAGGTCGCGTTGCCCAAGAATATGTGCGACGCCGTCTATGCCACCGACGGCTACGAGTCCTCGGTGGCCAACCTGGCAAGCCTCTCGCTGGATACCGATAACGTCTTTGGCGACGACTCCGGTGCCAGGCAGCTGGCCACCGTCACCGGCGATGTCAGGAACGGCTACACGGTGGCACTCACCGTCCCGGTCGATACCCGCACCACGCCCAGCGGCGGGGCCGGGCCCGCGGGCCGCGGCCCGGGCAACGCACCACCTACCGGCTCCCGGCCCTCGGCGGCTCCGGCAGCACCCTAACCACCCACCGGGCCCCAGACGGAAATACCCAAGGGGCGCCGCATCCACCCACCCCCATGAGGTGGATGGACGCGACGCCCCTTGCAGAGTTTCACCGGTGCGCGGCGGTGCGCGCCGAAACTACTGCTCTTCGGCCACCAGCTCCGCGCAACGCTCGCCGATCATCATGGTGGTGATGTTCGGGTTCACGGTCACCAGCTCCGGCATCACCGAGGCATCGGCCACACGCAGACCGCTGACGCCCTTGACGCGCAGCTTCGGATCCAACGGGCTCATCTCATCCTGCTCCGAGCCCATGCGCACCGTGCCCGCCGGGTGATACACGGTGTTGTGGGTGCGCTTGAGGTAATCGAAGATCTCCTCATCGCTCTGCGCCTGGGCCCCCGGGAACTGTTCCTCGCCGGCCCACTCGGCCATCGGCGACTGCGCCACAATCTCACGAGCCTTGCGAATACCGTAGGTCATCACGCGGGCGTCATGACCCTCGGGGTCGGTGAAGTAGCGTGGGTCGACCTTCGGCTTATCCCGGAAGTCGCAGCTACGCAGGCGCACGGTACCGCGCGACTTGGCGTGCGTGACATTCGGGGTCAGGCAGAAGGTGTTCTCCCCGGTCGGGTAGCCCTGACGCAAGGTGTGCATATCAAAGGGCACCGAACCGTAGTGCATCATCAGATCCGGACGGTCCAGCCCCTCCTGGGTCGGGGTGAAAATGCCGATCTCCCACCACTGGGTCGAGGACTGCACCATCGGCTTCTTAGCCTCCCACTGGATCACGCCTTCCGGGTGATCCTGCAGGTGCTCGCCCACGCCCGGGGAGTCGACCAGCACGTCGATGCCGACCTCGGACAGGTGCTCGGCCGGGCCGATCCCGGAAAGCATCAGCAGTTTCGGCGAGTCGATGGCACCGGCCGAGACGATCACCTCACGCGCCGCGTTCAGCGTGGTGGTGCGCCCGAAGGCACCATCGACCACATCCACACCGGTGCACCGCTTCGCATCATCGAAGTTCAGCTTGCGCGCCTGCAGACCGGTGAGCAGGAAAAAGTTCTCCCGCTCCAAAATCGGGTGGATATAGGAGACCGACGAGGAGGCACGGGTGCCATCGGCCTGGCGGTTGATCTGGAAGAAGTTCGCACCATTAATGACGGTCTCGTTGTTGTTGAACTTCGCCCGTGGGATCCCGGCCTGCTCACAGGCATCGAGCAGGGCCACCCCGCAGGGGTCGTTGGCCGGCACATTCATCAGATGCACCGGACCGGAATCCCCGTGGTGCGGGGCCTCAGGCCCAGCATCCTCGTTGGTTTCCAGCTTCTTGTAGAGCCGGTAAGCCATCTCGGCATTCCAACCGGTGGCACCGAACTTGCTCTCCCACTCGTCGATGTCTTCACGCGGGGCCCAGAAGGCGATGCAGGAGTTGTGGCTCGAGCAGCCGCCCATCACCTTGGCACGCGCGTGACGCATGAAGGAGTTGCCGTTCTCCTGCGGTTCGATGGGGTAATCCCAGTCGTAGCCGGACTCCAGCAGCTCCATCCAGCGGTTCAACTGCAGGATTTCGTCGATCCCGCGATCATCCGGGCCGGCCTCAACCAGCGCGACGGTCACCTCGGGGTTCTCGCTCAACCGCGAAGCCACCGCGGCACCGGCCGAGCCGCCACCGATAACGATGTAGTCGAAGTCTTTCTTCTCAATGCTCAACGTATGCGCCCTTTCTCGTTACTTCTCGGCAAACCAGCCGGTGACCTGCGGGTCAAGGTTCTGGTAGATGTGCTTGGCTTCCTGGTACTCACCCAAACCGGTCGGGCCCAGTTCACGTCCGACGCCGGACTGGCCGAATCCACCCCACTCGGCCTGCGGCAGGTACGGGTGGTAGTCGTTGATCCAGATGGTGCCGTGACGCAGACGCCCGGCCACCCGCTGGGCACGACCGGCGTCTTGGCTCCACACCGCACCGGCCAAACCGTAGACGGTGTCATTGGCAATGGCCACGGCCTCGTCCTCGGTGCGGAAGGTCTCCACGGTGACCGTCGGGCCGAAGGCCTCATCCTGCGCCACCGACATCTGCGAGGTGACCTGATCGATCACCGTGGGCAGGTAGAAGTGCCCGGCACCCAAACCGGCACCGTCCGCCTCGGTGGCCGGCCGGCCGCCGCAACGCACGCGGGCACCCTCGGCGATACCGGCCTGCACGTAGGCATCGACCTTGGCCAGGTGCGCGGCGGAAATCAACGCGCCGGTCTCCGCGTTCTCGTCGAAAGGACCACCCAGGGTGATCTTCTCGGCACGGTTAACCAAGGCGTCGACGAACTTCTCGGCGATGGACTCCTCCACCACCAAACGGGCACCGGCGGAGCACACCTGACCGGAGTGCACGAACGCGGCGTTCAGCGCGTTGTCCACGGCGGCATCGAAGTCGGCGTCGGCAAAGATCACGTTCGGGTTCTTCCCGCCCAGCTCCAAGGCCACCTTCTTCACGGTGCCCGCCGCGGCCGCGGCAATCTTCCGGCCGGTGATCAGGCCGCCGGTGAAGGACACCAAATCCACGTCCGGGTGCTCGGAAAGCACCGCACCGGCCTTGGCACCGGCACCGGTGACCAGGTTGGCCACCCCATCGGGCAGACCCAGTTCGCGCAGCACGTCCATCATCAGGATCGCGGTGGACGGGGTCAGCTCGGCGGGCTTGAGCACGAAGGAGCAGCCGGCGGCCAGCGCCGGGGCAATCTTCCATGCCGCCTGCAGCAGCGGGTAGTTCCACGGGGTGATCATCGCGGCCACACCCACCGGTTCGTAGGCGATCCGGCTGAGCACGTTGGCATCCCCGGCATCGACCAGGCGTCCGGCGTCCTGACCGGCCAGCTTCCCGAAGTACTCGAAGCAGGCGATGATGTCATCCATGTCGATACGCGACTCGATGATCCGCTTACCCGTATCCAGGGTTTCGGCCAGCGCGAATTCTTCCTTGCGCTCTCTGAGCTTGGCCGCCACCTGCAGCAGGAAGCTACCGCGCTGCGGGGCCTGCACCGAGGACCACACCCCGGAGTCGAAGGCCTTGCGGGCCGCGGCGATGGCGCGCAGCGAGTCGGCCTCGCCGGCTTCGGAGACCAAGGCCACCTTCTCGCCGGTTGCCGGGCAGTGGATTTCACGGGTTTCGCCCGAGGCGGCCGGAGCGAAACGCCCATCGATGAAGATGGAGGTCCCGGCCAATAGCAGGTCCGGATTGGGGCTGCTGGGCAATGTCATGATTTCTCCTTGGTTGTTTCAGTCTCGTCATTAGCATCGATGTCATCGTCAATGCTTCCGGCATCCGTCTGGGCACCGACAATCGGCATCATTCCGGTATCGAAGTCGCGTTCCCAGTCGGTCTTGGAACCCACCTCGTCGTTAATGAGGCTGCGTGAGTCGTGCTGCGACTGGTGGTGCATGAAGGCCATGTAGGTTTCGTACTGGTCGAGTACGTCGGCAATCACCTGCTCCTTGCCCAAGCCCATCAGGTCAAAGCCGTGGCTACCTTCTTGGTTGAAGACCTCCAGGCGGTAGTACACATCCGAGCTCGACTGCACTCGCGCGTAGGTCGGCAGGTCCACGCGCACGGGGTACACCTGGTATTTGAACGGACGTTCCGCGGGGTGGGTGAGCACCAACAGGTCCACCGAATCCAGGTCCATCCCCGGTACCCGCTCCACCTGCAGCTCAACCTGAACGCCCTGCGCCATGAATTCATCATGGACTTCTTGCAGGGCCGGTTTGATGATCTCTTCAATACTGCGGCGCGTTTGGCGGCGGCCCGGGTAGCTCATGACTCGCGAGAGTCGCTGGCGCCAGTTGCGTCGGTCGCTTAGTGAACTACTGCGGCTGGAGATCACCGAATGCAGCGATTCGTCATAGCTCTTGGCCAATGCGTTCTCCACGCGCAGGGATTTCCATAGCCCCAGCATCACGAAGACCAGCACCACCGAGAACGGCAGACCCATGATGACCGTGGCACCCTGCAGGGTTGGCACTCCGCCGACGAGCAGCATGGCCAGGGTCAAGATACCGATGGCCAGCGACCAGAACAGACGCACGGGCTTCGACCCATCAGACTCGGCATCCTTCAAATGCGAGGTGAAGTTCGCCATCACCAGTGCGCCGGAGTCGGCGCTGGTGACGTAGAACAGCAGACCGGTAAAGGTGGCAATACCGGCGACCAGTGGGACCCCCGGATACTGTTCAAGCATGGTGTAGAAGGCTTGTTCGGGCGTGTTCATTGCGACCTCGCCGAAGGCCGAGTTGCCGCCGATCACCAGCGACAGGGCACTGTTACCGAAGATCGAGATCCACAGCAGGATGAACGCCATCGGCACGAACAGCACACCGAAAACGAACTGACGGATGGTGCGGCCGCGCGAAATGCGAGCCAAGAAGAGCCCGACGAACGGTGCCCAAGCGATCCACCAGGCCCAGAAGAACAGCGTCCATGCGTTCAGCCAGTCGTCGGGTCGGTCATAGGCGAAGGTGTCCATGGCCATGAAGGGGAACTGCGCGATCATATCGCCGACGTTGCCGATGATCGCATCCATCAGGAAGGCGGTCTTGCCGGTCACCAGAACATAGATCATCAGCACGACACACAGGATCACGTTCAGCTCGGAGAGGCGGCGGATGCCCTTCTCCACACCGGTGAGCACTGAGATGGTTGCCATCACAACAGATAGCGAGATCAGTGCGACCTTCCAGGTGGTGTTGACCGGAATGCCGAACATGAAGTGCAAGCCGTAGTTCAGCTGCGCCACGCCGATACCTAGCGAGGTGGCGATGCCGAAAATCGTGCCCATCACCGCGGCGATGTCTACGCCGTGTCCGATCGGACCGTTGATCTTCTTTCCGAAAATCGGGTACAGGGCCGATCGAATGCTCAATGGCAGGTTGTGGCGGTAGGCGAAGTAACCCAGAGCCATTCCGACCAGCGCGTAAAGCCCCCAGCCGATCAGGCCATAGTGAAACAGCGTCCACACCACGGCTTGGCGGGCGGCCTCCACGGTTGAGCCGTCTCCGCGTGGCGGAGCCAAGTACTGGGTGACCGGCTCCGACACCGAGAAGAACATCAAGTCGATGCCGATGCCAGCGGCGAAGAGCATCGCCGTCCAGGTGAAGAGGCTGAAGGTGGGGCGTGCGTGGTCGGGGCCGAGGCGGGTTTTACCGACCTTGGTTGAGGCCACGTAGATCACGAAGATCAGCACGCTGACCACGATCAGGGTGTAATACCACCCTAAGTTCTTGCCCACCCAGCCCACGGTGGCGTTGATGACGAGGTCGGCTGATTCCTGGTCCAGGATCGCCCAGAGGGCGATGGCCAACACGCCGATGGCGGAGCCGTAGAAAACGACCTTGTTTACTCGGGTACGGCGCTCGGGATGATTAGTTGGATGATCCGCTGATGATCCGGGGCCTGCCCCGGATTTTGTCTCGGTACTCATGGCGCTCGAGCCTAGCAACGTCCTTCAACAGATATCAAGGTCTTGATATATTATTGATATACGGTATATGTGGTGGACATCACATGGTCACCTTGCATTAAATCCCAAGTCAAGTGCTGTTAACGCAAAACGCCCGCGCTGTTAAAGCGCGGGCGCGTGTATCACAATACGTCGACTCTACCCTCTTCTTTAAGGGTTTCGACCGCTTGTTTCACACGTTGAGCATGCTCCTTTGTGGTCACGAGCAACGCGTCGGCGGTGTCCACCACAATGACGTCGTCGATGCCGATCAACGCCACCACGCGTGGCACGTCTCCGTACACCACCCCGGAGGCCTGATCGGAGTAAACCCTAGCCTTATCCCCCAGGATCGTGATGCCACTTTCCTCGCTGGCCTTGTTCAGTCGACCGATGGCGGCAAAGTCTCCGACGTCGTCCCAGTTAAAGACACCGGGCACCACGGCCACGTCCCCGGCAGCGGCCGCCGGTTCGGCCACGGCGTAGTCAATGGCGATCTTCGGCAGCTGCGGCCAGACCCGTGCCATCACCTCATCGCGTCGCGGGCCATCCCACGCTTCGGCGATCTCCATCAACCCGTCATGCAGCTGCGGCTGATTGGCGCGCAGGTGCTCGAGCATCAGCGCGACCGGGGCGACGAACATCCCGGCGTTCCAGAGGAAGCCACCGCGGGCCAAGTAGCCACGCGCCGTATCCTCATCGGGCTTCTCCACGAATTGCACGACGCCACGGGCGCTCGGTGCGCCCTCGACACCGAGCAGCTCGCCGGTCTGAATGTAGCCAAAACCGGTCGACGGGTGCGTCGGGTGAATACCAATGGTCACGATCTTGCCGGTAGCGGCGGTCAGAACCGCTTCGCGTACCGCCTCGAGGAACACATCCACCGGGCCTATGACCTGGTCGGCGGCGAAGGAGCCCATGATGGTCTGCGGGTCGCGCAGGTACA
The DNA here is from genome assembly GCF_048457885.1 of Glutamicibacter endophyticus. Lineage (NCBI taxonomy): Bacteria > Bacillati > Actinomycetota > Actinomycetes > Micrococcales > Micrococcaceae > Glutamicibacter > Glutamicibacter endophyticus. Next base: position 700,754 of record NZ_CP174200.1, on the reverse strand, counting down.
AAATGGCCGCGGCCAGCCCAATGGCGGCGGCCGAATCCTTCGGCTCGGGCTCCAGCACCAAGTTGGCGTCGGCCAACTCCGGCAGCTGGGACAGGACCGCTTTACGGTGCGCCTGACCGGTCACCACCATGACCCGCTCGTCGGCCAGTGGGCACAAGCGGTCATAGGTGGCGCGAATCAGTGTCGATCCCGACCCGGTGAGGTCGTGCAGGAACTTCGGGGCCGAGGCGCGCGAGAGCGGCCACAGCCGCGACCCGACGCCGCCAGCAGGGATGACACCATAAAAACGCGAAAAAATGTCTGCATTCACGTTTGCAATCCTAATTGAGAATTCTTATTTTCTGCTGTTAGCCGGTGCTTCGCGCCCCGTTCGGCACCCTCAAATACGCAAGCGGTTCATGAGCTAATTTCCGCGGATTTTCGCCCTTTTATCGTAATGATGGTGCCGTTCGGTGAACATGCTCACAGGAAATGGATGCAGGATAGGAGTGAGCTCGCCAATTGGTTTAGACTCGCACAAGGAACGCTCGCACAAGTGCGTCAAATCTCATTGTGTGCAAGATACACATGCGCCGTTGCGAGTCTTGGAGGTTTAGTTCAGTGTCGAAGACTTCGTCAGGCACCCTATACCGCGGCCGTGAAGGCATGTGGTCATGGGTGGGACACCGAGTCACCGGTGTCGTTATTTTCCTTTTTCTCTTAGTGCACGTCCTTGATACTGCACTCGTGCGTGTCAACGCCGATGCTTACAACGCAGTGATCGCGACCTACCAGAACCCGCTGATGGCGCTGGGTGAAACCGCGCTGGTCGCGGCGATCCTCTTCCACGCCTTCAACGGCCTGCGTCTGATTCTGGTGGACTTCTGGAAGCAGGGCACCAAGTACCAGCGTCAGCTGCTGTGGGGTGTGCTGGGCGTCTGGATCGTCGTCTTCGCCGCCTTCGCCATCCGCCACCTCTCGCTTGCCTTCGGAGGACACTAAACCATGAGCGTCAATATTGCTGCCCCTCGTAGCCAGCGTCTGGACCCGAAGTACGTACGCGGTCCGAAGTCCCGCGGCAACTTCGAGATGCTCGCCTGGCTGTTCATGCGACTGTCCGGCGTGGTGCTCGTCGTGCTCATCTTCGGGCACCTGTTCGCCAACCTGATGACCGGTACCGGCATCAACGCCCTGTCCTTCGGTTTCGTCGCCGGCAAGTGGGCCAACCCGGTCTGGCAGTTCTGGGATCTGGCCCTGCTGTGGCTCTCGATGTTGCACGGCACCAACGGTGTGCGCACCATCATCAACGACTACGCCGAAAAGCACGCCACCCGCGCTTGGCTCAAGGGCATTCTGTACGTAGCCACCATCTTCATCGTGGTGTTGGGCTCGCTGGTGATCTTCACCTTCGACCCCTGCGTAGCCGGTAGCGACCTGGCACAGTGCCGCTAAATTCGAGCAGACTTCAAGAAAAGAGAGCATCAAGAATGCAGGTACATCAGTACGACGTCGTCATCGTCGGTGCCGGCGGTGCAGGTATGCGTGCCGCGATCGAATCCGGTCAGCGTGCACGCACCGCAGTGCTAACCAAGCTTTACCCCACTCGCTCGCACACCGGTGCGGCCCAGGGCGGCATGTGCGCCGCCTTGGCCAACGTCGAGGAAGACAACTGGGAGTGGCACACCTTCGACACCATTAAGGGTGGCGACTACATCGTCGACCAGGACGCCGCCGAAGTCATGGCCAAGGAAGCCATCAACGCGGTGCTGGACCTAGAAAAGATGGGTCTGCCCTTCAACCGCACCCCCGAGGGCAAGATCGACCAGCGTCGCTTCGGTGGGCACACCCGCGATCACGGCAAGGCCGCCGTGCGCCGCGCCTGCTACGCCGCCGACCGCACCGGTCACATGATCCTGCAGACCCTCTACCAAAACTGCGTCAAGCACAACGTTGAGTTCTACAACGAGTACTACGTGCTGGACCTGCTGCTGGTCGAGGAAGACGCCTACCGTGAGGACGGCACCGCCTACAAGCAGAAGCGCGTAGCCGGCGTGGTCTCCTACGACCTGGCCACCGGCGAACTGCACGTCTTCCAGGCCAAGTCCGTGGTCTTCGCCTCCGGCGGCGCCGGCAAGGTCTTCAAGACCACCTCGAACGCACACACCCTGACCGGTGACGGCATGGGCATCGCCTTCCGCTCCGGTCTGCCGCTGGAGGACATGGAATTCTTCCAGTTCCACCCGACGGGTCTGGCCGGTCTGGGCATTCTGCTGACCGAAGGTGCCCGCGGTGAAGGCGCGATCCTGCGTAACTCCGACGGTGAGCGCTTCATGGAGCGCTACGCACCGACCATTAAGGACCTGGCGCCGCGCGATATCGTCGCCCGCGCCATGGCCAACGAGGTCCGCGAAGGCCGCGGTTGCGGCCCGAACAAGGACTACGTGCTGCTGGATTTGACGCACCTCGAGCCCGAGCACATCGAATCGAAGCTGCCGGACATCACCGAGTTCGCCCGCACCTACCTGGGTGTGGAGCCGTTCACCGATCCGGTGCCGGTCTACCCGACCGCGCACTACGCCATGGGCGGTGTGCCGACCAACATCGAGACCGAGGTGCTGCAGGATAACGACACCACCATCCCGGGTCTCTTCGCCGCCGGTGAGGTCGCCTGCGTGTCGGTGCACGGCGCCAACCGTCTGGGCACCAACTCGCTGCTGGACATCAACGTGTTCGGTCGTCGCGCCGGTATCGCCGCTGCGAAGTACGCCGCGGACGCCGACTACGTCGAACTGCCCGAGGCACCAGAGGCCCTGGTGACCGAGCAGCTGAACAACCTGCTCTCCTCCACCGGTACCGAGAAGGTCGCCGAGCTGCGCAAGAGCCTGCAGGAGATCATGGACGCCAACGTTCAGGTGTTCCGCGATGAGAAGTCGCTGAAGGAAGCGCTGAACGTCATCGCCGATCTGCGCAAGCGCTACAAGAACGTGTCCGTTCAGGACAAGGGCAAGCGCTTCAACCTCGACCTGCTCGAAGCCGTTGAGCTCGGCTTCCTGCTGGATCTGGCCGAGGTCATGACCGCCGCCGCCCTGCACCGCAAGGAATCGCGTGGTGGACACTACCGCGAGGACTACCCGGATCGTGACGACGAGAACTTCATGGTTCACTCGATGTCCTACCGCGACTACAACGCCACCACCGAGGGGATTGCCGGCATCCGCATGGAGACCAAGCCGGTGGTCTTCACCCGTTACCAGCCAATGGAGCGTAAGTACTAATGAGCACCGAAATGCCAGAACCAGCATCGAAGATTGAGCTGAAGCCAGGCGTCGGCGGCGGCGGAGAAATCCCAACGTTCAACATCACCCTGCGGGTGCGCCGCTACCTTCCGGAAGCCAGCTCCGATGCCTACTGGGAAGACTTCCAGCTGACCATGTACGGCACGGACCGTGTGCTGGACGCCCTGCACAAGGTCAAGTGGGAGCACGACGGTTCGCTGTCCTTCCGCCGCTCCTGCGCCCACGGTATTTGCGGTTCCGATGCCATGCGCATCAACGGCCGCAACCGCCTGGCCTGCAAGACCCTGCTCAAGGACTTGGACACCTCCAAGCCGATCACCGTGGAGGCCATCAAGGGCCTGCCGCTGGAGAAGGACTTGATCGTGGACATGGAGCCGTTCTTCCAGTCCTACCGCGAGATCATGCCGTTCTTGATCTCCAAGGGTCACGAGCCGACCAAGGAGCGCTACCAGTCCGCTGAGGACCGTGAGCGTTTCGACGACACCACCAAGTGCATCCTCTGCGCCGCGTGCACCAGCTCCTGCCCGGTGTTCTGGACCGACGGCCAGTACTTCGGTCCGGCTGCCATCGTCAACGCGCACCGCTTCATTTTCGATTCGCGTGACGACGCCGGCGACATGCGCCTGGAGATCCTGAATGACAAGGAAGGTGTCTGGCGCTGCCGCACCACCTTCAACTGCTCCGAAGCATGCCCTCGTGGCATCCAGGTGACCAAGGCAATCGCCGAGGTCAAGCAGGCAATCCTGTCGCGCACCGTGTAATTACCACGCGCAGCAATGGGGCCGCTTCCCACCGGGAAGCGGCCCCATTGTCGTTTCTTGGCGACGGATCGGTACCTTGCCGCGCTCGGCTCGCGGCACCCTTGGCAGAAGCCAGGGATAACGCTAGCCTCGGGATCACCGGACACCTACCGAAAGGACCCTACCCGTGAGCCTGATGCCCCCGCCCTTCGCCAGTGACGAAGACTTCCCAGACCTGATCATTCACGAACTGACGCAGCTGCGCGCGGCGCTACAGGGGCTTTCCACCGCCCAAGCCGCTAGCCGACCCACCGTCAGCGCGCTATCCCTCTCCGGGCTCGCGCTACACAGTGCCCAGGTGGTCCACGGTTGGCTCCTGGCCGCCGAACGCGCCCCGGAGCCGGTGGCCGCGCAGGAGATCCCGCAGCTCAGCGCCCGCATCGGCTTCAGCCAAATGTATGCGGGCAGCGAGGATCTGGGGCACATGCCGGCCGACGAGGTGCTCGCACAGCTCGATCGGGTGATCGACTTTGTGCGCACCGAAGGGCCGGGGCTTTTCGATCTGGCCGTCGACATCCCTCTCGGCGATCATCAGTGGCCAGGCAGCGGCCCGTTCGTCACCGGGCGTTGGGTCTGGCAACATCTGGCCACGGAGGTCGCCCGGCACGCTGGCCACGCCGATATCCTCCGTGAGTCCATCGACGGGGCCAGCGCGGCGGAACTGACCGCCGCTGAGGGCTAGCCCTACAGCCCGGCGCGCTCCAGCCCCTGTGCCAAGCGTTGCACCGTGCCGGCCACGTCGGTGAGCTTATCCAAACCGAACAGGCCAACACGGAAGCTCGAGAAGTCCTCGCCCTCCCCCACCTGCAGCGGGACCCCGGCCGCGACCTGAAGGCCGGCCTGTTTGAAGGCCGCCCCGGTGCGTACCGCCGGGTCGTTGGTGTAGCTCACCACCACGCTGGGTGCGGCGAAACCATCGGCCGCCACCGAGCGGAATCCATGGGCCGCAAGGAGCTTGCGCACTTCAGTACCCAGCTCCTGCTGTGCCTCGCGCAGCCGCTCCAGCCCGATCGTCTTGGCTTCCTGCATCAGTTGGGCGTTATGCGCCAGCGAGTCGGTGGGCATGGTGGCGTGATAGGCCGCGCGCCCGTCCCGATACTCCTCGGCGATGGACAACCACTTCACCAGATCGAGGGCGAAGCTCGTGGACTGCGAGGCTTTCACGGCCCGCTCCGCGGCTTCGGAGAGCATCACGTAGCCGGCGCACGGGGTGCCGCTCCAGCCCTTCTGCGGGGCCGAAATAAGCACGTCCACACCGGTGTCTGCCATCGATACCCAGGAGGCCCCGGAGGCAATGCAATCCAGTACCAGCAGCCCGTCGACCTCATGTACGGCTGCGGCCAACTCACGCAGGTAGTCCGCGGGCAGCTGCAGCCCGGCCGCGGTCTCCACATGCGGGGCGAAGACCACCGCGGGACGCTGGGTGCGAATCTGCTCGGTTACCTCGGCAATCGGCACCGGTGCGTAGGCCGGCTGGGCCGAATCCTCCACCGGTCGTGCCGCGGCGACCTGCACTCGGTCGGTGATGCCGCCACTTTGCAGAATCTGCGACCAGCGGAAGGAAAAGAGCCCATTGCGTACCACCAGCACCTGCTTGTCGGTGGCCAATTGACGGGCGACGGCCTCCATCGCATAGGTCCCGCCACCGGGGACGATCGCCACCGAGTGTGCCTGATAGGTCTCACGGAAGTCGGCGAGCAGCTGCTGCATCACGCCAATAAAACGGACCGACATGTGGTTCAGCGAGCGGTCGGTAAACACCACCGAATACTCGAGCAGGCCATCGGGGTCGATATTCTCATGGGGCAAGGTCATCTACGGGCCTCCAACGCTCGGTACGAATTCGAAGAATGTCACGGGTCGGGCCCGTACTCTTAGATTCTGCCAAATCTTTCGCCCGGGCGCGGCAGGGCGCGAGAAATCCGGATTAGTTCCCCAGGGGCAGGCGCTGCACCAGGGACCAGTGCCCCACCCCGGTGTCGAACAGGTCGATATGTTCCACCGCAAAACTCATGCGCACCCCCCGCAAGGCCTGGAGCGCGGCATCGAGGCGCTCGTCGGGCACATTTTGGGCAATGGTCAGATGCGGGTGATAGGCGAAGGCCGAGGTGTGCTGCAGATAGTCGCCCACCAGCCGACGATGCAAGGCGCGGCACTGCTCCGCACCACCGGAAAGCGGCAAGTACACCACCTGGCTGGCCGGGCGGAAACTGGCGGCCCCGGGCCCCAACCGCACCTCGAAGCCGGTGGTCTGCGTCGCGACCTGCTGCACATGCGCGGCCGCTGGCCCCCACCCGGCGGTGTGCACCCCGGAGATCAGGGTGATATGCGGGGCGATGGGTTCGGTGGCCGGTCCCCCGAACTCGCGGCGCCACGCGCGCAGCTCGGCCAACTGTGGTTCGGGCACACCGATAACGACCCCCAGCGTAAACCGGGGGTCGTCTCTCACGGTGTGCTCCGGTGCGCTCACGCCTAGCTGAGGCTTCCCAACGGCGGCAGGAAGCCAACCTTCTGGTAGACCTCGTTGAGCGTGGCACCGGCGACTTCGCGGGCCTTCGCGGCGCCGTGCAGCAGCAAGCGATCCAGTTCGGCCGGGTCATCGAGCAGCTCAAGGGTGCGCTCACGCACCGGGGTGAGGCGTTCGACGACGGCCTCGGCCACCGCCACCTTCAGGTGCCCATACATTTTGCCCTCGAACTCGGCCACCAGCTGAGGCACCTGGCGGTCGGTGACCGCCGCCAGAATGTCCAGCAGGTTCGACACCCCGGGCTTATTTTCCTTGTCGTAGGCGATCACCGTGTCGGTATCGGTCACCGCCGACTTGATCCGCTTAGCGATCACCTTCGGCTCGTCGAGCACGTTGATCAGGCCGTTCGGCGAGGCCGCGGACTTCGACATTTTGCTCGTCGGATTCTGCAGGTCGTAGATGCGCGCACCCTCGGTGGGGATCTGCGCCTTGGGCACCACGAAGGTCTGCCCGAAGCGGTGGTTGAAGCGCTGCGCCAGGGTGCGAGCCAGTTCCACATGCTGGCGCTGGTCGTCGCCCACCGGCACCCCCTCGGGCTGGTACAGCAGAATATCTGCGGCCATCAGCACCGGATAGGTGAACAGACCCACGGAGGAGTTCTCGGCCCCGCCCTTGGCGGACTTGTCCTTGAACTGGGTCATCCGGCTGGCCTCGCCGTAACCGGTCAGGCAGTTGAGCACCCACGCCAGCTGGGCGTGCTCGGGCACCTGGGACTGCACGAACAGCGTGGACTTATCCAGGTCGATCCCGCCGGCGATGAACTGCGCGGCGGTCTTCCGGGTGCGGGCGCGCAAGGCCGCCGGATCTTGCTCCACGGTGATCGCGTGCATATCGGGGATGAAGAAGAAGGCGTCGTAGGCATCCTGGGTTTTCACCCAGTTCACCAGGGCGCCGAGGTAGTTGCCCAGGTGCAACGAGTCACCGGAGGGCTGCATGCCCGAAAGGACGCGGGGTTTGCTCATGAATCTTCCTTAGAACTGGTAGTCGACGACCAGCGGTGCGTGGTCGGAGAAGCGCAGGTCGTAGGCCGACGCCCGGTCGACGTGCGACTTAATGGCCTTGGCGGCAAGCTCGGGGGTGGCCATCTGGTAGTCGATGCGCCAGCCAGCGTTGTTGTCGAAGGCCTGCCCGCGGAAGGACCACCAGGTGTACGGGCCCTGCTCATCGCCGGCCAGCTCCCGGGCCACGTCCTTGTAGCCGATCTCGTCGCCGAAGAAGCGGTCGAAGTAGGCGATCTCTTCATCCATCACGCCGGCCCGCTTATTGTGGTTCGGCTTCCAGTTCTTAATGTCTTTCTCGGTGTGCACGACGTTCAAGTCGCCCACGACCACCACATGATCCTTCTCGGCCTTCAGCTCGGCCAACCGTACGATCATCCGGTCCAGAAAACGGTACTTATCGACCTGCTTGTCGGTGCCCAGCTCCCCGGAGTGCACATAGGCCGAGACCACGCAAAGGGTCGAGCCATCCGGCATGGAGAAGTCCGCTTCCACCCATCGGCCGGCGTCGGCGAAGTACTCATCACCGATGTCGCCGCGGGTGGCCACCGGCTCGTTGCGGGAGAGAATCGCAACCCCGGCGCGGCCCTTGGCGGCGGCTTCGGCGTGCAGAATATGCCAGCCTTCGCCGATCAGCTCGCGCACCACGGCGTCGGGGGCGCGCACCTCCTGCAGGCACAGCACGTCCACGTCACGCGCGGCCACCCAGTCAGCCATATTGCGCTTATAGGCGGCACGGATGCCGTTGACGTTAACCGAGGCCACGCGCACCGCGCCGTCGAGCTTGCCCAAAATTTCCACGCTGGTAGGTATCACGTCTCCACCTTACAAAACAGTCGACGCAACGTCCGTGCAGAACGTTGCGTCGAGGGGTAATAAACAGGATTAGTTAATAATTTCGCCGTCGATCGGGTTCGACTGCGGCTTGAGCATATCTCGGGCGTTCGACGCGGTCATCGCGATGGTGTCCAGCGCACGGTCGATCATCTCTGCCGAACCGTCCTCGCCCTTGGCGCGTTCATCGGCAATGACCTTCGCCTGCACCTGGACGATCTTGAAGGAGTGATCCAGCTTCATATCGCGCTGGCTGGTGGCCTCGTCAATGACGACGGTGCTGGCCGGCTGGGCCCGTCCGGCTGCGGCCGCGGTGGCTTCCCTCAGCGAGGAGTTGATCTTATCGGCGCCGCGCTTGAGACCGAACACCAAAAAGAGCGAGAGCAAGAGCCAGCCGGCGGAGATCGCCACCACAAACCAACCAACCACCTGATTGGAGTTGGCCGCGAACACCACGGCCACCAATAGCACGATGACCATGACGGCCATAGCCAAGCTCGATGCATTCAGGGTGATTTTGCGGTCCTTCGACGCGCCGCTGCCAAGTGGTTCCATGCTCCCGATTATCTCACCGCCGCGCCACCACTGGCTAATTGCCGCGGTGCTGGTTCGCCCACAGCTCAGCGCCCGTCCTCGACCAGCGCCTAGGCGCCCTCTGGCTTGCTCAGAGGCCCACCCGATCGAGCAGCTCACCGATGTCTACCCCGTTCAACGCCCACCGCAGCAGGAAGAAGCCGGCGATCCCCACGATCCAGGGCAGTGACTCCCGCGCCATCCGGCTCAACTTCGCACCCCAGCGGCGCAGCGGCGCCTCCAGTTTCGCCCCCAACATCTGACGGGCCAGGGTGAGTACGACGGCCGGCAACACCATCACCACGCAGTAGCCGCCCAGGGCCAGAATCTGTGTGGCGTCGGCCCAACCACTGTGTGCAAGCGCCGACATGGCCCCCAGATAGGGCAACATCGTCGGCAGTTCCAGCACTCCGGCCACCACCGCGAGGATCAGCAGGCCGAGTTTGCTATCCAGCGCCCGGTCCACCCGGTGCCGCAACCTCCGGGGTAGCTCTACCTTCTGTTGCAGGACCCCCTCACGCTGCCCGCCGGCGAAGGTGCCGCGCTGCCGCGCGTGGTCGGCGTCCTGCTTCAATGTGCGGTTCCCGCCTGGTCGCCGCTCGGCGTGTGCCGATGCCTCGTCCTTCGCCGGATCCCGCACCATCAGGGACCACGCCAACATGCCGGCGCCGAGGATGACGGCCAAAATTCGGAGCGCAGGCGAGTCGAGCACCGACTCTGGAAGGGCGTTTAGACCCAAGCGCACCCCGGAGCGAAGCAGCAATCCGACGCACCAATAAAATACGGCAATCATCCCCAGGTAGAGCAGCACCCGCGGCACGGCCCGCCGATAATCGCGACGCAACAGCAACCAGATAGGAATGATCAAGGTGCCGATGCTCGTGGCGTCAACCAGCGCGAGTAGCACCAAGGTGAGCGGGGTTGCCTGATTCAAAACGTCCATAGCCTCAGCCTCTGACAGCTCTAGACGCGGCACATCCGGCATTCGTCCACCAGCGCGTCCTACTTAAGGAGGACGCAATCACCTGTCTACCTACGGCATGCTGGGCACGTGTCCAGCTTCATCTCCGCCGCCAAACTCCGCACGCGGCTAGCCAGCAGCGACCAGGAACCCCAGGCTGCGTTGCTCTACGTGCTTCTTACCGCGCTGCTGCAACTCAGCGGGCTGGTGAATTCACCCCAGACGGGCTACGAATGGCTGAGCCCGTGGTGGCCGGTGCTGATTCTGGGTGGCTCCGCGGCGATTCTGGTGCGCCGCCGTTACGTGCTACTCAGCGCCCTGCTGCAACTTCTCGCGGCCGCCCTGCTGCTTCTTGGCGGTAGCATCGGTGGCTATTTCCTCGTCTTCGAATCCATCTTCAGTATTTTTCTGCTCGGTGGCCCTCGGCTGCGCCGCTGGACACTGGTGCTGGGCATCATCGGCTCCACGACGCTGGCGGCATTGGCCTTCTCCGAAACCCAGCGCGCCGACGCACCGGTGCTGGCGCTGCTGACCTCAGGGTTCCTGGTGTTCACCCCGATGACCTGGGCTGAAAGCGTGCGCACGGCCACCGAGCTGGCGCGCGCCGAAGGTGAGCGGGCTGCGGCGCTTGAAACGGCCGCGCAGGCCCGCGAGCAAATGCTGACCGTTGAGCATCGGGCCACCGTCACCGCCGAACGCACCGCGCTGGCCCGCGAAATGCACGACGTGCTCTCCGCCCGGTTTTCGGCCATCGCTTTGCTCTCGGCGGCATTGCTACCTGCTGCACGCGATACGGAACACGGCGGGTCATCCTCCTCCGCACGAGATACCGAGCAGGAACACGCGCTGCAGACCATCCGGCAGGAGGCGGTGGCCGGGTTGGAGGAGATGACCGCGATGGTGCGGATGCTGCATTCCGGCTCCTCCTCGGCCCTGCGCAGTACGCTGGCCGACACGGCCGAGCTCGTCGAGTCGTATCGGGCGGCCGGGCAGCGCATCGACTTTGAACAGTCCGGCGACCCCGGTGACGGCCTTGACCCGGCGGTGCAAAGCGCAACTCACCGCACCCTGCGCGAGCTGCTCGTCAACCACGCCAAGCATGCCCCAGATACGCTGCTGCAGTTGCGCCTGCACGTCGAGGGTCCGCGCGTCTGTCTAAAGGCGAGCAACGAACTACCTTCTGCGGATGGCTCGCCCGCAGCGGCCGGTGACCTGCAGGCATCGTCCAGCACGAGCGTCGGGGCCGGCACCGGCCTGGCAAATATCCGCACCCGGGCACGGGCACTATCCGGATCCGTGCAGGTGCTCACCGGCGAGCGCTTTAGCGTTCTGGTGGAACTTGGCAACCCCAACCCGGAGGAGGAACGATGAGCGCCGACGGGGTACTGATCGTCGATGACCACAGCACGGTCCGCATGGGACTACGGCTGATCGTGCAGGGCGCCGCGGACCTGAGTGTGCTGGGTGAAGCCGCCGACGGACGTCAGGCCATTGCCATGGCCGCGGCCCTGCGACCCGCGGTGGTGCTGATGGACCTGCGCATGCCGGTGCTCGACGGTATCGCAGCCACCCGGGCCATCGTCGCCGCCGAAACCGCTCGGGTGCTCGTGCTAACCACCTTCGATGATGACGAGTATCTCTTCGGCGCGTTACAGGCCGGCGCGCACGGCTTCTTGCTCAAAAGCGCCGCGCCGGAGCACATCCTCGACGCACTACGCCGTGCGGCCCGTGGCCAATCGGTGCTGGCCCCCGAGGTCACCGCCCGGGTGGTGGCGCAGGCCATGGCCAATGTCCCGGCCGCCGGTGAGCACTCTGCTCCGGCCGAATCGCTTGAAACGTTGACCGACCGGGAGCTCGAGGTACTGCGTGGATTGGGTGAGGGCTTGAGCAACCCACAGTTGGCCCAGCGGCTGGGCATCGGTGAAAGCACCGTCAAAACCCATGTGTCGCGGGTGATGGCCAAACTGCATGTCGACTCACGATTGCAAGCCGCACGCATCGCCTTCACGCAACTTCGTTAGGTACCCCGTTGCGATTGCGCCGATCGTGGGCTGGGCTTACCCAGCCCACGATCCTGCCGTTACCAACTGACGAGACAGAATGGGTGGTTCTGCGGATCGAGGTACACCCGGAAGGTCTTATTCCCCTCGCCGGTAGCGCGGGCACCGAGCGCCAACACCTCGGTTTCGGCGATATCCAGGTCCTTGACGCGCACGTCGATATGCGCCTGCTGCGGGTGTAGATGCCCGGGCCATTCGGGGGCCACGTAGGGGCTGACCGCTTGAAACGCCAGCGCGGGCCGGTCCGGAGCATCGCCGATGCTCACCCATTCGGGCTCATTGTCCACCCTGATCATGCCCAGCAGGGACTCGTAGAACCTTGCCAGCCGATCCGGGTCTTCACAGTCGATTACCAGTGCATGCCATGTGCCGATCATGTTCTCCACCTTTGCCATCGAGCGCGGTGTTGCGGTGCTACCCATTATGCCCATCGTCCCCGTTGGGCGATAGGCCCTCACAGGGAATGCACCGCCGACGGGTCGTCGCCCGCCGACGGTGCGGCTCCGGTGAGCTAGCGGCGCGGGGCGCGGAGCACTTCTAGGCGCTGCCGGTACTCGGTTTCGTCGACCTCGCCGCGGGCATAGCGTTCACGCAATACGCCTTCGGCCGAAGCGGCGGCCTGATGTAGGTCGCGGCGAAAGCCGCTACGGCGAATCAGGAACACCACCGTGCCGATGATCAGAATCCACAGCAACGGCATGAACAGGAAGAACCAGCCCGGGCCACCGGCTGGGCCGCCCATATAGGGGTGGGCCAGCGGCAGGGCCTGTGCAAAGGTGCCGATCATGATGGACATCGTCTCTCACTCCTTGAGTTATCGCTCGGCCACCGTCCGGTCGAGCCTTAACTCCACTGTGCGCCGGAGAGCCGGCGGCCCGGGTCGGCCGTGAGGAGACAATCTGACCGGCTCTGCTACTCCCCGGGCAGACCGGGCGGGTGCGCACGGAAGCAGGCTCAGCTCTCCTCGCTCTGCCCCGGGGTGAGCAGACCGCTCTCATAGGCCAGCACCACCAACCCGGTGCGGTCACGGATCCCGGTTTTCCCGAGGATCCGCGAGACATGGGTTTTCGCGGTCAACGGGGTGATAAACAGTGCCGCGGCGATCTCCGCGTTGGTGCGCCCGGTACCCACCAGCGCCAGCACCTCCCGTTCCCGCTCGGTGAGGGCATCCAACTGCTGCGCGGCCTGCGGCGTCTGCCGTTCGCGGGAGGCCGCCACCTGGGCCAACAGGGTGCGGGTCACCGACGGGGAGAGCAAGGAATCGCCGCTGGCGACCACCCGCACGGCCTGGATCAAGTCCTCCGGTTCGGTGTCTTTGACGAGGAATCCGCTGGCCCCGGCCCGGATCGCGGCGAGAATGTACTCTTCATGTTCGAAGGTGGTGAGCATGATGATGCGGGTCTGCGACAGGGTCGGGTCGGCGCTGATCGTCGCGGCCGCGGTGATTCCGTCGGTGCCGGGCATCCGTATGTCCATGAGCACGATCTGCGGGTGCAATGCCCGGGCCATGCGCACCGCTTGGGCCCCGTCGGCGGCCTGCCCCAGGACGCGCATGTCGTCTTCCGCGTCGAGCAGCGCGGCGAACCCGGCGCGGATGAGCGACTGATCGTCGACGACCAGCACCCCGAGCGGCGCGTGTGCCGTGGGCTGTTCACTCATCGGGCAGTTCCTTCCGGGTCAGGCGCACACGTAGTAGCGTACCGGGGTCCGTCGTTCTCAGCTCGACCTCCCCGCCGAGGGCGCGGACACGTTCGCCCAGCCAGCGCAGGCCGTTGCCCGGGACACTGTCGCCGAGCCCGATGCCGTCATCGCGCACCTCAAGGAGCGCCTGATGCTCATCGACGCTCAGCTGCACTTGGGCATGGCTGGCCTTGGCATGACGCAGCACGTTGGTCAGCCCCTCCTGCACCGCCCGATACAGGGCGTGCTCGGCGCGTTCATTGAGCCAATCGGCACCGGGGTCGGCCGGCATCTGCAATTGCACATCGAGCCATTCGCCACGTACCGACTCGACCAGCTCCGGCAATTGCCGTAGTCGTCCGCCCGGGGCCAGCGGGGCATCCTGCCGCAACACCGCCAGCACCTGCCGCACCTCGGCGAGCGCCTGGCTGGATCCGGCCTTGATCTCGCGCAAGGCCTGGGCCATGCGCTGCGGGTCCGGGTCCTTGCCGGCTAGGTGCAGGGCTACCGAGGCTTGGACGTGAATCATCGACAGGCTGTGGGCGACGACGTCGTGAATATCGCGGGCCAGCATCAGTCGCTGTTCGTCACGCTGGTGTTCCACGCGGGCGATGGCAGCCGCCGCGGACTGCCGTCGCCGCATCCGTGCGCTGCGCGCCAACTCGGCCGCCAATAGGATCAGCAGAATCCAGATCACCGCGAACCAGGCGCCGACCGGTGCCCCATGCAGGCTGGCCATGATCCCCACCAGCAAGGCGCATCCGGCGCCGGTCCCCCAGGCCCACCAGCGGGCCCCCGCGTGGATGGCCAGTACCAGAGCGATGATCAGCGGCACGGCGAAAGGACCGTAGACAAATCCACTATCGGGTCCGGCGCTACTGGCCGCCACCAGGTATGCGCCGGTGAGTACCCCAATTGCGGCCACCATATATCCGGGGGCGCGACGCCGGGCGGCCAGTAGCCCAGCACTGGCCAGCAAGATAAGGACGGCCGGGAGCGAAAGCTGCGCGTCCTGCCGGCGGGCGGCGAAGAAAGTTCCGGTCAGCACGATGGTGAGAATCAGCAGCGGTAGCCACCACACGGCGCGTTGACGGGTGCTCATGCCCTGAAGACTACCGCTCCCGCCGCGCAACGGGCAGTGCCCGGCGGGTACAGATATACGAAGGCGGCGTACTCCCCGGGGAGTACGCCGCCATCAAGTCATCACGTCCGCGCGAGAGCGCGGCGAAGGTCCCTTACTGGTGGACCACCAGGCCGGCGGTGCGTTCGGCGGCCTGCACGACGTTGGCCAGCAGCATCGCGCGGGTCATCGGGCCCACGCCGCCGGGGTTCGGGGACAGCCAGGAGGCCACCTCGCGTGCGGCCGGCTCCACATCGCCGGTCACCTTCCCGTCCACGCGCGAAACGCCCACGTCGAGCACGATTGCTCCGGGCTTCAGATCCGCGGCCTTAACCATGTGAGCGCTGCCGGCGGCGGCGATGACGACGTCGGCCTCGCCCAGTAGCTCGGGCAGGTTGGTGGTGCCGGTGTGGGCCAGGGTGACGGTGGCGTTGACCGCACGTCGGGTGAGCAGCAGACCCACCGGACGGCCGATGGTCACACCGCGACCGATCACCAGCACATGCTTGCCCTTGAGGTCGATATCGTGGCGCGCCAGCAGTTCGACGCAGCCGGCCGGGGTGCATGGCGCGGGGCTGGTCAGCGGCTTGTTCACGTTGGCCACCAGGCGGCCGAGGTTCATCGGGTGCAGCCCGTCGGCGTCCTTCTCCGGATCCATGGCCTCGAGGACGGCATCGGTGTCGATATGGGCCGGCAGCGGCAGCTGGACGATGTACCCGGTGCAGGCCGGGTCCTCGTTCAATTCGCGCACCTTGGCCAGCAGTTCTTCCTGCGTGGTTTCTTCGGGCAGGTCGACGCGGATGGAGTTGATGCCCACCTCGGCGCAGTCCTTGTGCTTCCCGCCGACGTACCATGCCGACCCGGGATCGTTGCCGACCAGGATGGTGCCCAGTCCTGGGGTGGCGCCGGCCGCGGTCAGGGCCGCGACACGTTCGGTCAGTTCCTGCTTGATGGCGGCCGCGGTGGCCTTGCCGTCCAAAATCTGTGCTGTCATATCTCACCCGTGGTTTGTGGCCCGGACCCAGGCGGGCGGTCCGCGCGGCCATGTGATTCGCTCCCCGGTGGTGGCTCCACCTCACGCCAGTCACGCTGTCCAGATCATTCTAACGGGAATGCCCGGCCCCGTCCCGACGTTGTAATAGACGTGTCAACTTTTCCAGTGATTGTGATCGGCGCCGGCCAGGCCGGACTCTCCGCGGCCTGGCATTTGCGGCGCAAAGGGCTACGTCCATATCTCGACTTTTTGGTGCTCGATGCCAACGCTCGCCCCGGCGGCGCCTGGCAGCACCGCTGGGAGGAGCTACGCCTCGGCGATGCCCACGGCATCCACCCGCTGCCCGGCCTGCCGCTGAGCGACCCGGATCCCAGCCGTCCGGCCGCCGACGTCGTCTCCGAATATTACGCCGACTACGAGCGTCGCTTTGAGCTCCCGGTATTGCACGGGGTTCCCGTACGCTCGGTCACCCGAAGCGTCGAGGGCGGCTTCGAGCTACACACCGACACGCGCAACTACACCGCGGCGGCGCTGATTAACGCCACCGGAACCTGGGACCGCCCCTTCTGGCCAAGCTACCCGGGGCACTTCGCGGGCCGCCAACTGCACACCCACGATTTCGTCTCCTCCACCGAATTCACCGGGCAACGAGTGCTCGTCGTCGGAGGTGGAGCCAGCGCCACCCAATTCATCCTGTCCCTGCGCGCCGCCGGGGCACAGACGATCCTCTCCACGCGACGCCCACTGGAGTGGCGAGAATTCACCGGGCAATGGGGACTGCGGGTGGAGGCCGACGTACGGGCACGGACCCGGCGTGGGCTACCGGCCGGCTCGGTCGTCTCACACACCGGACTGGCGCTGACCGAACCCATGCGCCAAGCGATCGACGCCGGGTGGATGGACAGCCGCGGCCGCATCGACCACTTCGATGCCGACGGGGTGTATTTTGCCGATGGTAGCTATGAGCCTCTCGACGCGGTACTCTGGGCCACCGGCTTCCGTCCGGCGCTCGAACACCTCAAGGAGTTGCACCTGCGCACCGAACACGGAGGCATCGCGGTAGATACCGTTCAGGCACTCGAAGCCCCGGGACTCTACTTCGTCGGCTACGGGGCCTCGGCGTCGACACTGGGTGCGACGCGGGCCGGCCGGCAGGCCGCGCTTGCCGCCTTTGCGCAGTTGCGCGACGGCGGGTTGCTACCCGCCGATCCGCACGACCCGTCCGGCGAGCGACTGGCGGTACCCGCCGGCGTCGGCGGCTAAAACCACGGCGCCCCGTGCCCGCAAGGGGCGCGTCGGCGTTGTGATCTTCGGCAACCAAGTGGCGCCCGCGCACCGGGATGCGTACCTTTAGAAACCATGAGCAATCAGTACATCGTGACCCTGTCCTGCCAAGATCGACCCGGCATTGTGCATGCCATCTCCGGCGGGCTGCTCGGCGCAGGATGCAATATCACCGAGTCACAACAGTACGAATCGCCCGATTCAAACACCTTCTTCATGCGTATCGAGGTGGCCACCGAACAGTCGCTCGAGCAGGTGCGGGCCGCGCTGGCTCCCACACGCGACGAATTCGCCATGAGCCTGCAGGTCAACGACGCAAGCGCGCGTACCCGCACGATGATCATGTGCTCCAAGGCCGGGCATGCGCTCAACGATCTACTCTTCGCCCAGCGCGCCGGCACACTGGCCATCGACGTGCCGGTCATCGTTTCCAACCACCTGGACTTGCAGCCGATGGCCGAGTTCTTTGGCGTGGACTTCGTGCACCTGCCGGTTACGCCGCAGAACAAGCAGCAGGCCGAGGCCGAACTGCTAAAGCTGGCCGACGACTACCAAATCGAACTGGTGGTACTCGCCCGCTACATGCAGATTCTCTCCGACGGGCTCTGCGAACGCATGGCCGGTCGCGTAATCAACATCCACCACTCCTTCCTGCCCTCCTTTAAGGGGGCAAAGCCCTACCACCAGGCCCACGCGCGCGGTGTGAAGCTCATCGGAGCCACCGCCCACTATGTCACCGCCGACCTCGACGAGGGCCCAATTATCGACCAGGAGGTCACCTCGGTGACCCATCAGCGCACCCCGGCGCAGCTCGTCGCGTTGGGCCGCAGCGTCGAAGGCCGCACCCTGACCCGCGCGGTACAGTGGCATGCCGAACACCGGGTGATGCTCGACGGTCAGCGCACCATCGTGTTCTCCTAGTCGTGGCTGGTCTCGTGGCGTCGCTGGAGCATTTTCCACAGCCGCCGCTCGGCCGCACGGTGCCGCTGGATCTCTGCACCCAAGTGGGCCCGTAGTTTCTCGTGTTCTGCCGTGTCTGGACTGCGCTCCAGCGCCGCTTCGTCGCGCGTCAGGGCCGCCAATGCGCCATACCAGCGCAACAGAAGCTTCGGATTGTCCTCAACCCAGCTGGCCGGGACGCGCACCGCGACGAGCTTGAAACCGGGCACGGCAACCGGCACGAAGTCATCGGCCCCGCGCGCCACGTCCACGCCCGAACGCCGGTTCCGCCCCGAGATTGCTATGTACCCTGCGGCAAGGAGCACGGCGAGGAAACCGCCGAGCACCGCAGTGAGCACCGGTGGGTCCTGCCGCCAACCGGGAATCAAGAGCGCCACAATCAGCGCCGCTACCCCGCCGAGGATCAACCGAATCGGGACGCCTGCACGCCCGATCCCGCTGGCAATACGATCCAGCCGGTCATTTTCCTCGCGCCCCTCGGCACGCAGCACAAGGCACGCGTCATGGCTCACCGGCAGGATCCGGTTTCGCGTATCGTCATAGATCTTGTCGTTGCCCATGGCCCTCCCAGCCTCCGGCGGTGCGTTGACTTCCACCATAGCCAGCCAGGCCATCCGTTGCGCACCGCGCCCCGCACGCGGTCGGAGCCCGGCAGAGGCGAAGTCGAGCAAGCCTACGGCTCGACACGCGGTGTGAACCCCGGCGCCACCACGTGCCTTGTGATCTGATGGACTCACCGCATAAATACGATGTGACAAGGAGTTGTAATGCGCAGCAGCTGGAAAATAAGGGTCGCGCTAGTCGCCGCACCGATGGCGGGTCTGGCACTGGTCGCCGCCCCGGCAGGGGCAGTTCCATGGCAATCGGGACCATTGATGCATGCGCCGATCGAGTCGGTCTTTACCCCCGAGACCGCATCGAACGCGCAGAGCACTCAGACACTGAATCTCACCGCCGAAGAGCGAGAGCTACTGAATTCCGGCGCGCCGGCCACCCTCTACATGGACGTCGACACGGGTAAGCTCCTGTCGGTTGCGCCCGGCGCCGATTTCTAACCGGAGCTAGGCCGGTACGTCGGCCCGCGGCGTCGGCGTCCCGGCCAATTGCTCGGGGAACACGAAACGATGCAGCGCCCACCAGCGAAAGACCATCGCCAGCAGGGTGCCGATGATCGGCCCGGCGAGAAAGTCCGCGGTTTCCTGCACCCAGAGGCTCA
This sequence comes from Glutamicibacter endophyticus, assembly GCF_048457885.1. Taxonomy (NCBI): domain Bacteria; kingdom Bacillati; phylum Actinomycetota; class Actinomycetes; order Micrococcales; family Micrococcaceae; genus Glutamicibacter; species Glutamicibacter endophyticus. Next base: position 681,472 of record NZ_CP174200.1, on the reverse strand, counting down.
CCCGCGGGGTATGGAAGCCGAACACCCAACGTGAGAGGTAGAGCGGCGCCGAATTGATCACCACGGCCAACGCCGAGACGATCACGAAAGCCGGAGCCTGATAGCGCTTGGCCAGGGCGTTGTTGCGCCCCTGGAAGGTATAGTGCCGCGAAAGAAGAAAGGACACCACGGTGGCTACGCAGTTCGCAATCAGAAAGGCGGTGGTGGGATGCGCTCCCAACACGGTCAGCTTCAGCCCATAGTTCACCGCGAGGGTGAGCACGAAGCAGAAACCTCCGACGCCGGCGAAACGTATCAGCCGCTTCAGTACGTCATTCTCTGCGGCCACAACACCCCTCGCCTTTCGTCCATCGGATAAATTCCCATGTCAGCCTAGCAGTCATCGGCTCGTCGGGCGTCGGCGACATGCTTTGGCACGGATTGACCAGCGGACCCCGGCGGCGCCTACAGTAGTGCTATGGCTCACCTCATTACCATCAACGACCACACCCCCACCGTCGGTCAGGACGTATTCCTCGCCGTCACCGCGGTTCTCAGCGGCGACGTGCAGCTAGGCGACGAGGCCAGCGCCTTCTACGGCGTGTCCGTTCGCGGGGACTCCGCCCCTATCCGGGTCGGAGCCGGCACCAATCTTCAAGACAACGTCGTGCTCCACGCCGACGCCGGTTTCCCATGCACCCTGGGCGACCGGGTGTCGGTGGGTCACTCGGCAGTGGTGCACGGGGCCACCATCGGCGACGGATGCCTGATCGGCATGAGCGCCACCGTGATGAACGGTGCCGTTGTGGGCGAGCAGTCGCTCATCGCCGCCGGCGCGCTCGTGCTGGAAGGCACGCAGATTCCGCCACGCTCACTGGTCGCTGGTGTGCCTGCGAAGGTGCGCCGCGAGCTGACCGACGAGGAAGTGGCCGGCTTGGCGCAGAACTCGGCGACCTATCTGCAATTGCAGGCGAAGCACCGCGCCGCGCAGAGCTAGGCGCTACCCACTCCATCTGCATTAGGCGGCGAACCAGTAACTGTTGCGCACCGGTGGGGAGCCACGTCCCAAATAGTCCGGGAGCAGCACCGCCGGTGGGGAGCCGTCCTCATAGGTGACGATCTTAAACAGTCCGGCGTGCACCGCAATATGGTGCATCGGGCAGAGCAGACAACCGTTATCCGTTGAGGTTTCTCCGCCGTCTTCCCAGTGTTTGATGTGGTGCGCCTCGGTGCGCCCGGCGGGCATGTGACAGCCCGGGTAGATGCAGCCGCGGTCGCGGGCCGCTAACGCCCGGCGCATATGCGGTGGGAAGAGTCGTTGTGCGCGGCCCACGTCGAGCGCCTGGCCTTGGCCGCCGAAGACCACCGGGTAGATTCCGGACCGGCACAGTTCAAGCCGTAGCTCCTCCGCAGTCAGCGGCAATCCGTGTTCGGTCACCGCAGCCCCAAGTTGGCAGGCGCGCATCTTCTCGTAGTCCAGATGCACGATCACGCTGGCACCGGGCAGGCTGCCGGTTCCGCGGCGGCTGCCGCGGGTCCGCAGCGCGGTGACCAGTGCGGTCAGTCGGCGTAGTTCGACGGTCAGCTCGGGGAGTTCGGTTATAGGCTCTTCCTGGGTCGCCGGTGAACTGGCCGCGGGTTTATCTATCTCGGTGCCCGTCGACTCGGGGCCGGAATCAGAAGCGCCGACGTCGGGAGCCGCGGGGTTCGGGTCGCGGGCCCAGTCCGGCATCGATTCCTCGTCGTCCCACGAGGGCGCGGCGAGCGCACCGGTAGCCTGGGCGACGCTATCGAGTGCCTGCGAGGCCAGTTCGAGCCGGTTTCCGACCCCTGTGCGCGGGTTATCACCCTCGTCGACGGTTCGCTCGAATACCTCGGCTTGGTCCGGCAGCATCTTCAGCGTGTAGTGCATCAGCCCATTGCGCAGACCCCGTTTATATAGACCGGCTTCGGCCAGTAGCGCGCGCATGCTGCGCTGCTGCGCTACCCGGGCGGCACCCTCGTCGCGCAGCCGTTTGGATGCGGTGCTCGGGTCCTCGGCAATCAGCCGCAGGGCGGTGTGTTCAAGCTCGGTACGCTGCACATCGGTGTCGGCCTCGGGAAGGTCGTTGGATAGCCGTTCCAGCGTGCTGGCCGCGGTGCGTAGGGTGCGCGGATCCACCGCGGGTGCCTCGCCCGCGCCGGGGGTCGTGCCGGTATTACGGGTGGTGGAAGTGGTCGGAGTTGCGAATTGTTCGGCCAGCAGTGGGAAGTGCGGGGCGCGGCGGGTGCCGTCCGCGGCGACGGAGCCAATCAGCGCGCGGGCCGAGGCCTGGCGGCCCCGGGCCACACCCACCGAGACACCCAGCCAGGATGTGAGCATGTCGATACTGTTTGCATAAGCGCCGCGGCCGTCGGCCCGGGTGCCGGTAAGCGCGCGAAGTTCTTGGGGCGATGGGGCCGACGGCAGCGCGGCCAGGCGATCCAGCGAGGCGGTGGTGAGTTGATGCGCGGCGCTTCGCTCCAGTGCGTCGATCACCACCGGGTAGGTACGGGACAACGCCGCCTCGGCACGGTCGGTGAGCGCGGCGAGGTAGGCCGCATGCCCGGGGGCCATCTCGCGCCCCAGCAGCTCAAGGCTCGCCCGCTCGAGGGTGCTGACCGCGGTGGCCAGCTGGGCCAGAACGGTCGCGTCGTCGGTACTCATAACCACAAGGTTGCGCCCCGACACCGTGACCGGTATCGGGGCGCGAGCGAGTTGTGGACAACGCCGGGGTGGCGCGCCTGGATGGCGTGTTAGACGGTGAGCACGGCGCCTTGGTCCGCGCGCTCGGCCAGTGCCAGCCCGCGTTCGAGGTCGGCCAGCAGATCCTCGGTATCCTCGATCCCGACCGACAGGCGCACGAGTTCGCCGGGGATTTCCAGCGGGGTGCCAATCAGGCTGGCGTGGGTCATCTCCCGCGGGTAGCACACGAGCGATTCCACTCCGCCGAGCGAGACGGAGAGCTGGAACAGTTCCATCGACTCGGCCAGCGCCCGCGCGGCGGGTTCACTGTGCAGCCGCAACGAGACGATTCCGCCGAAACCGCGCTGCTGGCTGGCGGCCAGTTCGTGGCCCGGATGGTCGGCCAGTCCCGGGTAGTAGACCTCGGCCACCTGCGGTTGCTCGGTGAGCCAGTGCGCAATGCGGCCGGCGGTGGCGCAGTGCCGTTCCATGCGCAACCCCAGGGTTTTCAGCCCGCGGGCGGCCAGATAGTTATCCTGCGGCCCGGATACCGCGCCGCCGGCGAACTGCTGGTAGCCCACGGCCTCGGCCAGCGACTGTCCGCGGTGCAGATAGTCGGCGACGATGACCGCACCGCCGAGCACGTCGGAATGCCCGCCAATGTATTTGGTGGTGGAGTGCACCACCGCATGCGCCCCAAAGTCCAGCGGGCGTTGCAGGTAGGGGGTGGCGAAGGTGTTATCGACGACGAGCAGCGCCCCGGCTTCGTGGGCCAGCGCCGCCCACCCGGCGATGTCGGCGATGCCCAGCAGCGGATTGGAGGGGGTTTCCAGCCAGAGCAGGGCGGTGTTTGGGCGCAGCGCGCCGCGCACCTGATCGAGGTTGGTGATATCCACGGTGCTGGCACTGATCCCCCACTTGTGGTGTAACCGGGTGATCAGCCGGTTGGTGCCGCCGTAGCCGTCGGCGCCGAGCACAATGTGATCGCCCGGGGCGAGCACGGCGCGCAGCAGGGCGTCTTCGGCGGCGATGCCGGAGGCGAAGGAGAAACCCGCGGCCCCGCCTTCGAGGGCGCTGAGCTGCTCTTCGAAGCCGCCCCGGGTGGGGTTGGAGCCGCGCGAGTATTCATGCCCGGCACGCAACACGTTGATGCCGTCTTGGATGAAGGTGCTGGTTTGGTAGATGGGCGGGATGACCGCCCCGGTGTGCGGGTCTTTGCCTTGGCCGGCGTGGACGGCCAGGGTGTTGAATCCGTGGCGTGGTGAGGTGCTCATGCGAAGGCTCCTTCCGGGGCGAGGGTGATCTGTGCGGCGGCGTGATCCAGGGCCTGGAACAGGTCGGCGATGAGGTCGGCCGGCTCCTCGAGACCGATGGATAGGCGCAGCGTTGCCTTGGAGAGTCCGGCGGCGGCCAGTTGTTCGTCGTTGAGTCGACAGTGGGTCATGGTGGCCGGGTGGACCACCATCGAGCGCACGTCGCCGATGTTTGCGGCCAGGGTGAAGAGCTGCAGGGCGTCGAGCACCGGGGAGACCAGGGAGGCGTCGGCCAGTTCGATGGCCAGCACGCAGCCGGTGCCGCGCGGGGCGACGTGGGCGGCCAGCTCGTGGTCCTGGTGCCCCGGCTGGCTCGGGTGGTGCACCCGGCGCACCAGCGCGTGCCCGGCGGCGGCCTCGGCAAGTTCCAGCACGGTACGCTGCACCCGTTCGGTGCGCACATTGAGCGTCTCGATGCCGGTGAGAATGCCGGAGGCGGCGGCCGGCGACAGCGAGGGCCCGAGGTCATGCAGGAATTTGGAGCGCACCAGCATGGCGTAGGCGGCGCTGCCGTAGCGTTCGAGCAGGGAGTACTGCCCGTAGCGCGGACGCGGCGCGGCGATCTGCGGCCAGCGTGCGGCGTCGGAGAAATCGAAGGTTCCCGCGTCGACGACCAGTCCGCCAAGCACCTGGCCGTGTCCGGCAAGCGCCTTGGTGGCCGAGTGCACGACGATATCGGCCCCGTGCTCGATCGGGCGGTAGTTCGCGGGGGTGGCCAACGTGTTGTCGACGACCACCGGAATGTTGTGGCGGTGTGCTAGCTCGGAGAGTCCCTGCAGGTCGAGCAGCGTGCACAGCGGGTTGGAGACCGATTCGACGAAGAAGGCGCGGGTGTCCTCTTCGATGGCGTCGGCCCAGGCGCTGAGGTCTTCCGGGTCGACAAAGCTCACGCGGATTCCGAAGTCGTTGAAGGAGTCGGTGAACAGGTCCACGGTGCCGCCGTAGAGCTTATTCGAGGCGACGATGTGCTTCGCGCCCTGGGTCAGCGCCAGCAGCGAGAGGGCGACGGCGGCCTGCCCGGTGGCGGTGGCCACCGCTTGGGCCCCGCCTTCGAGGGTGGCGACGCGTGCTTCGAGGGCAGCGACCGTGGGATTGCCGGTGCGGGAGTAGGTGAATCCGGGTTCGCGCAACGCAAATTTTTCGATGGCCTCGGCGTGCGAGCCGAATTCGTAGGCCGCGGCGGCGTAGACCGGGACGGTGAGTGGACGGTAGGGGCCCTCGGGCGAGTATCCGGCGTGGACTGCTGAGGTGGCCCCGTGCCAGGTGCTGTTCGGCTGTGACATATGTGCGTGTTCCTTGCCGGTTGGATGTCGGGTGGGGTGGGCGGAGATCAGGCGTGCGCGCTGATGCGCATGCCGGTGCGTTGCATACTGGTGGCGACGTGGCGCACCGGTGCGTGTTGGCGGGGTGGCGATGCCATTGCTTCGCTCATGTCTCCTCCTCGTTTCTCGTCACACGAGGGAGTGCACCGATCGGCGTCTATGCGAGGTACCTGGTAGGGAGGGTTGCTGCCCTCCCCTTCACGGTACGAGGCACAGCGCAACGTCCAAGGGCGTTGTCGGAACTGCTCCATCGTTCCTGGCGGTAGCACCTTTCGGTTTCCCGATGGTTGCTGCGACGTCGACGAGCCAGATCTCTCGGTCGCTCTTGATGGGGTGTTGTAATTCCATGGTTCGGCATGGGCGCCCGAGGAGGCAAACGGCACCGAACCGCGTGCTTCACACAACGCCAATCCGCGTCATATGTCGCAGTGTCGTCATATTGACGGCCCGGTGAACGCCTCTTTATGACATGCGCGGTGAGCCAAGATCCGCGAAATTCCGGGATTCGAGCGCCAAAAGATGTCGCGCCGGGTCGCCCGATGACAGTTCATGACACGCAGGAAGAGCGTTGGCGTCAGCCGAGCAGGTGAACTCCGAAGCTCGCGACCACCGAACGCACCTCGTCGAGGTAGCGCTGGGCCTGATCGGTGAGCGGGACCGCGGCGTGGTCGATCCAGCCGATCTCGATGCGTTCGTCCACATCCAGCGGGATGGCCACGATCGAGGGGTCGAGTTCGTCGCTGATGATGCCGGTCGAGATCGTGTACCCGCCGAGTCCGATCATCAGGTTGAAGATGGTTGCACGATCGGAGACCCGAATTTCGCGTTTGCTCGAGAGCGTGGAGAGGATTTCTTCGGCGAAGTAGAAGGAGTTGCTCGCCCCCTGGTCGAAGGTGAGCCGCGGTAGCTCCTCGAGATCTTCAAGGGTCGCCCGCTCCCGCGAGGCCAGCGGGTTGCTACGCGAGATGAAGATGTGCGGGTCGGCGAGGAATAGCGGGTGGAACACCAGCCGGGACTCGCGCAGCAGTTTGTCGATGACCTTCCGGTTGAAGTCGTTGCGGTAGAGAATGCCGATTTCACTGCGTAGTGTGCGGACATCTTCGATGATGTCCTCGGTGCGTGTCTCGCGCAGCGAGAACTCGTACTGCTCGGCCCCGCTGGCCTGGACCATCTTCACGAAGGCGTCGACGGCGAAGGAATAGTGCTGGGTGGAGATCCCGAGGAGGCGGGGTGCCGGCGGCCGGTCGAGATAGCGTTGTTCGAGCAGTTCGACCTGTTCGAGCACCTGCCGGGCGTAGCCGAGGAATTCCCCGCCCTCGACGGTCAGGGCCACGCCCCGCGCGGAGCGGACCAGAAGCCTGCGCCCAACCCGGGTTTCGAGTTCCTTCATCGCCGCGGACATCGTTGGCTGTGCGACGTAGAGCAGGTCGGCGGCCGCGGAGATCGACCCCTCGGAAGCAACCGTGAGGAAATAGCGCAACTGCTGCAGCGTGAGACCGTTCACTCCTTGAGCCATAGATTTAGTCTATACGAATCCATAGTCACGTCGAGTTACCTGATATCCGCCGATTCACTGCATGATTGACGAAACGACTTCCCCCGGCCTTACTTCAGGCCCCCTAGCACCAGATTGGCCGCCATGGCACACGCGTTTACCTTTAGCATCAGCACCACTGACTTCGACGAGCACTACACCCCGTCGGCGAGCTCGCGCATTACGACGAACTTCGCCAACCTGGCCCGCGGTGAGAACCGCCAGGAGAACCTGCGCAACGCGTTGACGATGATCAACCGCCGTTTCAACGCGCTGGCACACTGGGACAACCCGGACGGGGACCGCTACGCCCTCGAACTGAAGATCATCTCGGCCAATGTGCACTTCACCTCCAACGACGGGCCTCAGCAGTTCCCGCTGCTCGAGGTGCTCGATACCTGGATTCTCGATAAGCAGACCGGCACCCGGACCCACGGCATCGTCGGTAATAACTTCTCCTCCTACGTACGGGACTATGACTTCAGCGTGGTCCTGCCCGCCGCGGTCGACGAGTCGGGCACCCCGGCGCTCCCGCAGGATTTCGGCGACCTGCACGGTCAGCTCTTCCAGCACTTCCTCGACTCCGAGGCCTACCAGGAGCACTTCGCGCAGCTACCGGTGATTTGCATCAGCGTCTCCACCTCCAAGACCTACCGCCGCACGGGCAATAGCCACCCTGTCTTGGGTCTTGAGTACCAGCAGGAGGACTACTCGCTCACCGACGCGTACTTCGCGAAGATGGGTCTGCGCGTGCGCTACTTTATGCCTGCCGGCAGCGTGGCACCACTGGCCTTCTACTTCCGTGGCGACCTGCTCAACGACTACACCAACCTGCAGCTGATCAGCACTATCAGCACCATGGAGACGTTCCAGAAGATCTACCGCCCCGAGATCTACAATGCGAACTCGGCCGCGCCGGCGGTCTACCGCCCCAGCCTGAACGCACATGATTTCTCGCGGACCCTAATCTCCTACGATCGCGAGGAGCGCACCCGTCTCGGGGCGACGCAGGGCCGGTACACCGAGGAGCACTTCATCACCCCGAACCGCGAACTACTCGAGCAGTGGGCCGCCGCCTACCCGACTCCCGTCGCTTAAAGACCCAAGGACGCACCATGACTAACAAGTTACTTCCGACCTCCATCGTCGGCAGCCTGCCCAAGCCCTCCTGGCTGGCTCAGCCCGAGACGCTCTGGTCCCCGTGGAAACTCGAGGGTAGCGAACTGCGCGAAGGCAAGTACGATGCCATGCGCGCGGCCGTGCTGGAGCAGACCCACCGCGGCATCGACATCATCAGCGACGGCGAACAAAGCCGCCAGCACTTCGTCACGACCTTCATCGAGCACCTGACCGGGGTTGATTTCGACAAGCGCGAAACCGTGCGCATCCGCGACCGCTATGACGCGAGCGTGCCCAGCGTCGTCGGCGCCGTAGAGCGCGAGAAGCCGGTGTTCGTCCAGGACGCGGCCTTCCTGCGTTCCTGCACCGACCGCCAGATCAAGTGGACCCTTCCCGGCCCGATGACGATGGTCGACACGCTCTACGACGCGCACTACCGCAGCCGCGAGAAGCTGGCCTGGGAGTTCGCAACCATCCTGAATCAGGAGGCGAAGGAGCTCGAGGCCGCCGGCGTCGACGTCATCCAGTTCGACGAGCCCGCGTTCAACGTATTCTTCGACGAGGTCGCCGACTGGGGCGTCGCGGCGCTGGAACGTGCCTGCCAGGGACTGAAGGCCGAGACCGTGGTGCACATCTGCTTCGGCTACGGCATCAAGGCAAACAACGATTGGAAGGCGACCCTCGGCACCCAGTGGCGCCACTACGAGAAGTCCTTCCCGCTGCTACAGCGCTCCTGCCTCGACACCGTTTCCTTGGAGTCGCATCACTCGAACGTTCCGCTCGAGGTTGTCGAGCTCGTGCGCGGCAAGAAGGTCATGCTCGGAGCGATCGACGTGGCCAACGTGGAGATCGAAACCCCGGACGAGGTCGCCCAGACGCTGCGGTCGGCGCTTGAGTACGTCGACGCGGACAAGCTGATCCCAAGCACCAACTGCGGTATGGCACCGTTCCCCCGGGATGTTGCGCTGGCTAAGCTGAGCGCACTGAGCGCGGGCGCCTCCATCCTCCGCGAGGAGCTTGTCGGTGCCCACGTCTGAAATTACGACCACCGAGGCACCGACCGGTGACGCTATGCACGCTTCGGCATCCTCTCTGGCCGCCGAGGACTTCAAGGCCGTCTTTCGCGGACACCCCAGCGGCGTCACGGTCATCACGGCCGATGCTGGCGACGGGCCGGTGGCCCTAACCGCCTCATCGGTCGCCTCGGTGAGCGCAGAGCCTCCACTGCTCGTGTTCTCGATCTCGTCGCTCTCCTCGACCGCCGAGGCTCTGCTGCGGGCCGAGAGTGTTGTGGTGCATTTCCTCGACGGCAACGACGTGGAGGTGGCGAAGCTGGGTGCCACCAGTGGCATCGATCGCTTCGCGCAGGCCCAGACCTGGACACGCCTGGAGACCGGCGAACCCGTGTTTGACGGGGTGCGCGCTTGGGTTCGCTGCGTAATCGTCGATCGGATGCAGGCCGGAACCTCGACGATTGTGGTCGCCCGCGCAGTGGAATCGCAGATTGCGCGCGACGCGCAGCCGGGCGGCGCTGGAGATGCACTGGTCTATCACAACCGCACCTGGCACCGCCTAGGTGATCATTCCCGCCTCGACGGCTGAGGACGTTCTAGTGACCTGCCCCGTTTCCGGCACCGTGCTTTTCCAGAAAGTATCGGCGAATCACAGCGAGATCTGTAGGACGCTGGAACCGCGGCGCAGACGGTGACAGAATGCGGCTGCGGTAGCGCGACGTCGTTTCTAAGTCTGAGCATTTTCGAAACACTGCTCATTCATAGATCCACGTCGCGCACACGACCCTACAACCACTTTGGTCGACTAATTCGACCTGCCTTAGATTACTTATAAATGCGATTCACGCTTATACCTGATTTACCCGTTTCTCACCCGGCATTTCACGATGGTGGTACAGATTCAAGCGAGTTAATCGCGCTAGGTTTCCCGCACAGGTCGTGATTCCATTGCACGAGCGAACAAAAAGGGGCCTAACCGCTAGGTTTGGTTGAACGAACGCGTTACGCCTAGTGATAACGGTTCTTTTGCGAGGCTCCTGACGCTCTCAGCATCATGCCTCGGATTTCCTCGCCGCTTCCTTCCGAGATACCTTGTTTCCACCCAAAGCCGTGTATTCATCCTGCCCCGAGTTGGATTACACCACGTCGGCACCGGGCACAGTCACCCAGCCGAAACTTGATAAGTCAACGCGCCACGGCATTTTGAGAAAAGGCGGCCAGCATTGTAGCCTTCCCCGCGCATTAATGAGGGACCTATCCCTCCGCGCCCAAATCAGCAAATGACGAACTGATAGGTTCATTCAAATTCCACGCCTGGACCCTCCAAGAATTGCGCACTAGTCTCGTAACGATGATGCGGACGGTGGGCGGAACACAAATCAGTCACTGAAGTGCCTCGCGAAACAAGTTCTGCATTCGCGCGAGATGTCGGGGCTGTTATTAGCAAGGCATTTTTGGCAACGTGCACTCCCAATGTCATATATATTGCAACGACCATGAATACGTCCCGCGAAACGCCTCACCTCAGATGTATCTCTTCTAGATACTGAGTCCCCTCACAAAATAAACGCCCCTAATGGATATACTGCGGAGTAAGGCAGGTCACAGACGCGGCTCAGTTTGCGCCTTTGCGACAACGCCATCCTCGATGCATCCGTTCGTGAAGGTGAACTCCATGTTTAGAAGCACCACGCTCCGCGCTTTGGGCGTTACCGCGGTAGTTTCGCTCGCTCTAGCATCATGTAGCAGCAGCAGTCCTACGACTGAGCAAAGTAATCCATCAGTTGCCACCCCGTCTGTAACGCCGACAAGCTCGCAGACTCCGGCGGCAAGCGACAAGAATGATCCCCTCGACAACGGCGGCCACGCCGAATACACATGGGAGGACTTCGTTGAAGCCAAGAAAAAGGCAAGCGGGCTCTCCTCTTGGCCTGACGTCGAGCGAATCCGGTTCGTATCTCAAGAAGACTGGGCCTCAGAACAAGCTCAGTGCATGACGAATCTGGGCTTCCCCAGCACGCTAGAAGACGATGGGTCGTTCTCCACCAAAATCACAGAGGTCCAGGAACAAGCGGCCGCAGAAGCAAGATACACCTGCGAGCTTCAGTACCCCATGGACCTGAAATACAGTCAGGCATTCACGCGCACACAACTGCACACTATCTATGCGCACTACCGAGATTCACTTATCCCATGCCTAAAAGGCCTCGGCTTTGAACCAGGCGAATTGCCCAGCGAAGAGACCTATGTTGAAGGTACCGCTAGTGGTGCAAACCCGTGGACCCCTTACGATGCAATCGACCTTTCCTCTGCCGATGTGAACTCCATGAACCAGAATTGTCCTTCCATGCCAGCGGCGGAGGAACTTTATGGGAACTAGGAAAGCCTCCGGGCAGAAAGGACTGTCGTCGCGATTCCTGTCGCTCATGCTCCTCGTTGCCATTACTTTCGGAGCTCTCGGCTGGGCGATTAATGCGACTCTTGTAGGCCAAAGTGCCAACGCATCCCCCGAAGCTTCGCAATCTGTCTGGATCAAAGCAAAACCCTCATCGATCGGTTCTTCGCTGAACCTCAGCACCACCGTCAAACAGCCAGTTCAACTCGTTGCCAGCAACCACATACCAGGGGTCGTATCTGAAGTATTTCCCGGGTCCAAGAACCCTGGCGATGTGCTCTATTCAGTGGCAGGAACGAACGTCTACGTCATTCCCGGCAAGATGCCCTACTACCAGGACATGGGCCCCGGGGCTTCCGGCGAGAATGTGAAGCAACTGGAAGACTTCCTCAAGGATCAAGGACATTTCACCGGCACCCCGGACTCTCGCTTCACTTCACAGACCACACTTGCTATCAAGAAGTGGCAAAAGGCAACCAAACAGAAGCCCAATGGGATCATTCCACTGGGACGGCTAGTTTCGATCCCCTCGCTGCCCGGGCAGGTGGACCTTGACGAAGCAATCAAGCCCGGCAAGACGTTAGCCGGTGGCGAAGACGCGGTACTGGCGCCCAGCGGGGACCGAAGCTTCACCATGTCACTCACTGCAGATCAGGCGGCTTTGATTCCCTTGGATTCTGCCATTGAGGTTCAGCACGAAAAGCTGACCTGGAAAGCGCAGATTGGGCAGACCTCCACCGACGAATCAAACAATGTCGTCCACACGCTCACCGCCCCGAACGGTGAGGCGGTCTGCGGGACTGAATGCGACCAGCTACCGGCCGGAAGCAATGTCACTTTACGCTCCAAGGTCACCGTGGTCCCGGAAACTGAAGGCATCGGTATCCCGGCTGCAGCGGTATCAACTACCCCGGAGGGAAGCGCCGAAGTCGTGACCGAGGATGGCACGGCCCCGGTGGAAATCGTTGCTAGCGGGCAAGGAATCGTCATTGTCACCGGCCTAAAGGAAGGCACCAACGTTCAGGTGCTCAACGCCCGCAGCGAGGAACAGTGAGCATCCTTAGCGTCAGAGATCTAGGATTCCGCTACACCACAGATTCTGAGGAACTCTTTAACGGACTCAACTACGCATTCGCTCCAGGGAAAGTCACCGCTCTCACTGGCCCCTCAGGACGAGGTAAATCCACACTCCTCTACGTGCTGGGCCTAATGCTGACCCCCAGTCGCGGCGAGGTGATTCTCCACGAACAGTCCCAGTCGAAGGCACCGGACTCTACTCGTTCCAAGGTGCGTGCTCAGCAGCTGGGCTTTGTCTTCCAAGATTCCTCGCTTGACCCGTCACGAACCATCATCGACTCGGTTATTGAGCCAACGATTTATGCTGGTGTTGAGCGCCGGATCGCCTTAGATCGGGCGGCTCAACTCCTCGAACAACTCGGCGTAGCCGCACGCAGTGACCACAAGCCCGGTCAGATCTCCGGTGGTCAGGCTCAACGCGTTGCGGTTGCGCGCGCTCTGATCAACAACCCCTCGGTGATTTTGGCGGATGAACCGACAGGAAACCTCGATCCAGCCAACGCGGCCGGAGTCCTAGATATTTTCTGCGAGGCAGCCGAGGCGAAGCAGCGCACTATTGTTGTCGCCACCCACGATCCTTATGTCATCAGCCGGGCAGATGAGGTGCTAGAACTATGAGCCTACGGTCTCTTCTGCGCGAAGCACTTGCCACTGCATGGGCTAGCAAGGTGCCCTCCGCTCTAGTTTGCCTGATCACGGCGGCAATGTGCATTATGACCATATCCACCGTAGGAAGAACGGCCGCCGCGGAACAACAGGTAGCGCAGCGGATCAATTCCGCGGGCGCCAGAGAACTAGTGGTGACAGATAAGAAGTCAGATGGTCTGATCAATTCTTCACTCATTTCAATGGCAGCAGACTTCTCCGTGGCCGACCGGGCTGTGGGACTGGGTTCGCCGATTGACGTCAAGAACGCGGCTATCGGTGACGGGGCAGAACCGGTACCCGCCTGGGCTGTCATCGGAGACATCACAGCGGTCGTCCACTTGGAATCTGGTCGTTACCCGGGTCCTGGGGAAGCGCTGGTCTCCACCACCGCACTGGCAAAGCTCGGAATGCAACAACCTGTAGGAGCTGTTGAAATTTCCAACACCAAACTACCGGTGGACTATGCAATTGTCGGGTCTTATACCCCACTCGATCCGTTCGATGATATGGCCCAGGGAGTGGTCTTCGAAGCTCCAATAGGTAGCACCGCAACGAATCTGCATTTGATTCTGCGTGATGCCAGCCAAGCCGCGGTTGCTCAGCGATCGGTCATCGGGCTCTTTGGTCAGTTGCAAGATCCGGAATCCATCTCGGTTCATTCGCCGATTCAACTGGCGCAACTACATGACGAGATCGTCGGCGATCTCGGAGCCTTCGGCCGCTCGATGCTCTATGGTTCCATCGGCATCGGCGCACTTTTGGTGGCCGTCGTGGTCTTCGCCGACATCCTCGTGAGGCGCAAAGACCTTGGCCGCCGGCGAGCATTGGGCGCAGCCCGAAGTGACATCATTCAACTCATGTTGTTAAGGACATTGATACCTGCTGTTCTCGGCACACTGTCGGGCGTGATCGCAGGTTTGGGAATCACGATTGGCTCAGGTACAACTCCCCCGATGGGATTCTGTATCGGCGTCCTAGTTCTCGCGCTATTTGCCGCTGGAGTCAGCACCTTAGTGCCTGCTGCGTATGCCGCACACGCGGATCCGGTCAAGGTACTGCGTACTCCGTAAGCGCGAGATGCGCAGGTCTACATGATGGTTGCCGAGCGCTACGAAGCCATGAACTGCAACGATCTCCAGGGGTAAAACACGCTAGATCAGTTCGCCAGCCATCATTGCGATCGCCACTTTATTGCCCGAGATCGTTTTAAGCCGCACCCACGGTATTTGCCAAAGTCTACGATAGTCGGGCATGTGATGGAGCAAGAAGCCATCGTTAGGGCCCGACCTCCTACTTACAGTCTGAATTACCGGCGCATTTTCTCAGTAGTGCCTCAATCCGTGGACGGCGGTAGTAAACGTGGGGAGAACTGTTCAAAGACGATGTCAGCGACCCGTTCAGAGCTTTTGTCGTCGGTATCGATAACTAGTTCGCAGGAGCATGCGAATCTAAGGCGCTCTGTAAGTTTTTGGTGGTTTTCGAGATGCCAGCGCAGTGCGTTTCTTCTACCCGCCGCATACCGCTTTCGAAGCCTTGCAGCAGCCACTTCAAACGATGCGTCTAAATGCACAACAGCCAGATCGAGGCCAAAGCAAGTCTCATATCGCTCGTGGTCTCCCGTTGTTTCGATGACACCTGCAATGATTGGTGTCTTCGAGCCGCTACGTCGATAGTTCTGCCAGACCGCTCGTATATTCTCGGCTTCGACACCGGTATTTGCCGGGTCGTCTGGCGCAACCGGCCAAGAACAGTGAAACCAGTCCACGTCAAATAGCGCAAAAGGCAACCCGGCACCCTCGAAGCGGTCCCCCCAGATGTGCAAGGGCAGACGTCTTACCGACACCGTACGGCCCATTGAGAAAGATTCCGAACTCACCGACAGACATGCCTGCACTGTAGCAAGGGGCTGTTCGACTGTCCCAGCGTGGACGATTTACGCATTTCTGCGACGTCACCACAGTCGCTCGCGCCGAATAATGCAAGCACGGTTCACCTCGATCCAGGGATCCATTGGCCCTCAAGGTCTCTGGGTTTGAGTGTCCAGCGAAAATTGGGGCTTTCACGCTGATGCAGGTTCATTGTCTGATTCAGCCTTAGCCGTGAGTACCTGGCTACTGATTCGAACAGCTACTAACGCGATAACTGCCGCCACGCTCAGAATGACTGCGAAGGTGGCCACAGCAACTGGTAGCCCAGCTCCGTCGGAGAGATACCCGGTGAGTACCGGGAGCAGTGCGGCTGGGATGTATCCTGCAATATTCAGCGACGCGTTGGATTCGGCCCGATGGCTGATCGGGACGTTCGTCGCAATGAGTGTGAGACCCGCTAATTGCCCCAGTCCCTGAGCGACTCCCGCCAAAAGCGCCGATACAAAGAAAACAACAGGGCTTCCCGCGTTGCTGACCGTCATGATGAGCAGGCCCGTCGAAACCAGTGCTGCACTGGAGCTTAGAAGTAGGTGGTTTCGAGTGGAGATTTTCGCGAGAGCAAACTGAACGCCTGTGGCAGCGAGGAACATGCAGCAGGCAATTAGTCCTGCCAGCAATGCGTCTGTTTGTCCTAGGACCTTGCTAAGGACTGACGGCCCTAAGGAGAGCACAAAGGATGTCGCAGTGATTCCTGGTGCGAACGTGGCGATTCCCCATGAGACTTCCCTCCAGTTTTCTTTTGGTGGCGCGGGGAAATGCCACCGAGACTTCTTGACAGAGGCAGGAGCCGGGAACGGGAGAGTCCACGCAACGACTAAAGCGATGGCGCTCGTAATCACGAGTAAGCCGAAGACCAACGGTTGTGGGGTGGAGCTGTAGCGAGAAACGGCACCGGCTAGCAGTGGGCCAAGGCCCGCGCCGAGGACCATAGCGGATGAGGCAATCAGTGACGCGGTACGTTTGCGTTGTTCAGGGGCGAGGTCGACCACGGCGGCCATTCCGGCCGTCACGATTGCGCCAACGGAGATTCCGGCGAAAAGTCGCGCAATGATCAGCGCTAGGACGTTGTTGGCAACTAGAAAGATCACACTCGATGCCAAGGCCAGCACCAGCCCTGGGATGAGGACAACTTTTCGGCCTTTTTCATCAGCAATTCTTCCCGCGAAGAGTAGTGCGCCTATCAGACCAGCGATGTAAGTGGCGAACACGATGGTCAGGGTTCCTGAACTGAACGCCCAAGCTTTTTGCCATTGGACGTAGAACGGTGTTGCGGCGTTGGAAAGGGCAAAGACAGCAATGACTACGATCGCGGCTGCCAGGGACCTCGTTAGATTGCGGGGGCTCGTCTGAGTTAACACACCTGACTCCATAGTTCGATTTTTCTCGTACAAGAGCGAGCGTAGCTTAGATTGACTCAAAGTACGACTATTTTCGAACTGTAGGTAATATTGAATCCATGAAGAAGCTAGCGAGGACCTACATCGAGCAGGAGATCCCGCAAGGAGTTCCAGAACCACTCCCTCAGCCGGAGAGCAACGAGCTGAGGTTGGAGAAAGTTCTTGCGGCTCTCTCGGATCCGCTCAGATTGCGCATCATGCAGAGGCTACTGACTTCTTCTGACGATTTTGATCATTCCTGCAGTTGGTTTGGTTTCGACAGGCCAAAGTCTTCATTAACTCACCACTTCAAAGCACTTAGAGAAGCAGGACTTATCAATCAGCGCCAATATGGGCTTGAGCGCCGAAGTAGAGTGCGCACAGTGGACTTAAACGATCGGTTCCCAGGACTCATTGAATTAATATTGGATTGGCAAGACCCAGAAGAGTCCCAGTAAGGGGCGAATTGGGGCCATCAATGCCAGATCCTAGGCATTTACCCGGGACACCTTGAGCGTCGTCAAGAACACAAGGAAAGCTTGGTCAGTCGACGTGCCAGAATTTGACTGGGAAGCAATCCGCTCATCGAAGACGCAGGCCAGATGTATTACCGACCCTGCATGTCAAATGAAGAATGATTCCGAACGCGCCCAAAAACACGCGTGAACCGTCGCAGTGGGATGGTCAGATGACCCATAGAGGGCAGCCCACGCATGCATGTATCGACAGTCCAACGTGGTCCATTTCTCTTTGAGGTGAGTCATGCTATGGCACACACCGAGTCGCTCTGATACGTGCGCACGTAGTCCGCGGCTTTGCGCCAGTGCTCGACATGTCCTTGGGTAAACATGGTCCCCAAGGGTTCCTTCCCTTTACGACGTTCATCGTGGAGTAACCGGTACACAGCCTCTGCACGTTCGGCCATGACAGGCGGTAGCTGGGTGCGAAAATCTGCTGAGGCCGCGTAGCCATCGACAAAGGCTGCCAGATTCGCCGCGGCGAGTTCCGGATCCTGCATCGGATCGTTGAGGGTGAATGCCAGCGCGGCATAGGCCAGATCCCATGGCCGGGTGCTGTCCCCGGCGCCATCCTATTCGATAAACGTCCAGTGCGCTCCCAGCACCAGGTTCCACGGTGCCGGGTCGTTATGGCATATCAGTTTTCATCCGGGGCAGGAATTACCGCCTCCCAGAGCGCAACCTTAGGCGGGAGATAGCTGGGGTGCTCGCGTCGTGAATTTGGCGCACCAGCGCCCCGACGCGGCGCAACTCGCTACCGGTCAGTGGCGCCGAGTCGATCGCTAGTGCCCCGTGAATGAATTCGAGAACCTGTCGGCCGGCTTCGTCTTGCCCAAGTGGTTCGGGCACGTCCACTCCCGCTCGGTGCAGGGCGTGCAGATAGTGCTGCACGCTGGCGCTGCCAGAGGTCCAAGGCTCGCGCACGGTCTGACCGCGGCGCACCACCACGCCGCTCACGTTGCCGCCGCGCAACTCCTGTCGATTCCGCGCCCGGTGGCACGCACTAGGCGCGAATGATGCGTCGCTCGATGGCCGCGGCCACCGCCCCGGCACGGGTGTCGGTGCCCAGCTTCGTGTAGATGTGCGCCAGATGTGATTTCACGGTGCCTTCGGAGACGAACAGCGCCTTGGCGATCTCCTTATTGCCCATGCCCTTGGCCAGCAGTTCTAACACGTCGACCTCGCGGGCGGTGATGCTTGGGGCCGGGTTGGCGCTACGACGTACCAGAGTGGCTGCCACCGTCGGAGCCAGCACAGTATCGCCCTTGGCGACCTGCCGCACGGCGGCGAAGAGCTCGGCCGGCGGAGCGTCCTTAAGCAGGTAGCCCAGCGCGCCGGCGTCGAGCGCCTTGAGAATGTCCGACTCCGTGTCGTAGGTGGTTAGCACGAGCACCTGCGGGGCTTCGGGCAGGGCACGTACCCGCGTGGTGGTCTCGATGCCACCGGGGCCGGCTCCTAGATGCAGGTCCATGAGTACAACGTCCGGGGTCTGCTCGGTGACCACCTGAAGGGCGCTGTCGGCGTCGTGGGCCTCGCCGACGACCGTGAGGTCTTCGGCCCCTTCCAAGAGGGCCTTGATTCCGGCGCGGACCACCGGGTGATCGTCAACCAGCACTACGCGAATCATGAAGCCTCCAGCGGGAAAACGGCCGAGAGAGTGGTCCCCTCGCCAGGGGAACTATCTAGTTCGAGGGTACCGCCCAATGCGCTGACGCGTTGGCGCAGTCCGGCGAGCCCGTGTCCGCGCATGTTTCCGCTGCGTGGGGCCCGGATCGTGCCGGGCTGAAAGCCGCATCCGTCGTCGCGCACATCAAGGCGTAGCCGGTCATCGTCGTAGGTCAGGGTGATCATGGCCCGTTCAGCCCGCGCGTGATCGCGCACATTGGCCAAGGCTCCGCGCACGGTGAAGATCACTGCCTCGGCTAAGGGGGCCGAGAGCGGGCGGCTGGCCCCGTCGACGCGCAGCTGCACCCGGGTATCGCCGCAGGGTTGCTCAGCGATCTGCTGGAGCCGGCGGGTGATTTCCGGTGCGGCGGCCCCGGCCAGTCGTTCATCGGCAAGGTCGTGCACGACGCGGCGCACCGCGTCCAAGGCACCCCGGGCGGTACGCGCGGCGGTGTGCACCCGCTCGCGGGATTGCGGCTCGCCCCAGGACTGCTCGGCGGCCTGCAGGAACAGGTTGATGCTGGACAGGTCCTGCCCGATGGAGTCGTGGATATCGCGGGAGAGGCGGGCACGTTCGGCCAGTGCCCCGGCTTGCCGTTCGGCCTCGGCTAGGCGTTCCTGGGCCCGCAACAGGTCATCGACCAGCCGTTGCCGGGCGGCGGCCTCGCGTTCCAGGGCCCGGTAGGCGATCAGGGTGAGTAGGCCGATGCCCACCGGCCCGGCCACCAGGGTCGGATCCACATCGTGGCTCACGCGAAGCCAACCCACGCTCACGGTGAGCATCATGGCCACCACAATGCCGGTGGCCACCCTAAAGCTGAGCACTTGAAGAACGGCGAAGGCGATGGGCACCGCACACCAGGCGAAACTGGGTGCCTTGAGCGTCAGCGCGGCCCAGAGCAGCACCACCGACAGACTCCAAACCACCGTCAGGTGGTGCGCGGCCGCCACCGGGCGAAGCAGGTAGCCGACCACCAGGGCCAGCGCACCGACAAGAATCAACCAGCCGTCGGCCAACAGGTCGTGCCGGAAGTGATAGCGCAGCGCACTGGTGGTCACCAACACCAGGAAGATCAGGTGTAGCCAGCCGTCGAGCCGGGAGAACTGCCCGAGGATGCCGCGCCGCGCGGACCGGTGTTCGTTGTCCATAACTTCCTAGATTACGTCCCGGGAGCGGCGGCACACTATCGTCCGATCGGCTAGTTACCGGTGGCCGCTTGCCCGATACCCCCACGGGTGCCACGCCGGGAGGATAGAAAGTAGTTCACCAAGCGACAGGAGCGCACCTTGCGTATTTCACCGAAGGCCGTTGTGGCCTCCAGCATCCTCACCAGCACGCTACTGGCCGGCGGCATCGCCAGCTCGGCCCTCGCCGCACCGGCCGCAGCTAAGGAGCGGGTGACCAACTACGAGCTGACCAGCACCGAGGGCAATTCGAAGTTTGAAGGCATCGGCGCCGATGAGCGCCGTGGCAGCTTCTACGTCTCCGAGGTCACCGGCGGGGAAATTCACCGCGGTTTCTCCGGGGTGGCGCAGACCGAGGAATGGTTGGCCGGCGACGGCACCGACGGTCGCTACACCGCCCGCGGCATCGCCGTGGACGTTCAGGGTAATGTCTATATCGCCGGTGGCCCCAACGGTTTGGGCAATGAGCGCCCGGACTTGTGGGTCTACAGCCCGGCCGGTGAGCTCTTGGCCGCACTGAAGGCCCCGGGGGACGATGTGTTCCTCAACGATGTGACCATCGGGGCCGATGGGGCGGCCTACTTCACCAATTCCAACGACCCGCAGATCTTCCGGGTGGCGGCCAGTGACGAGGCGTACTCCGTCGAGCTTTGGGCCGACGCCGGCGAGCTGGTCGAACGCCGCGAGGGTTTTAACCTGGGCGGGATCGTGCTTAGCGCCGATCATTCGGCTTTCATCGTCGCTCAGGGCAACACCGGCAAGCTCTTCCGTTTCGAGGCACGCACCGGAAAGGTGAGCGAAATCGACACCACTGGCCTGAACCTGGTCAACGCCGATGGGCTACTGCGCGAGGGGAACCGGTTGAGCGTGGTGCAAAACTTCAGCCAGCTACTCACCGAACTGCAGGTCAGCGCCGATGGCACCAAGGTCCGGCAGATCAGTCAGCGGGCCACCGACCCGCAGCGCGTGCTGACCACCGTGGCGAAGCTTCACGGGCAAAGCTTGTACGTGGATTCGAAGTTCGACGAAGCCGTGGCCACCGGGCCTTTCCAGATCATCACCGAACCGCTGGCCGACTAAGGCCGCTAAAGATCGTGTGGGCAGGGCTTTCACCCTGCCCACACGATTTAGTACGTTTTCGATTCCCGGCCAGAATCGTCAGAAGGTTGGAGTACCTCTAATTACGCAGATCGTCCAACAATTCCTTCGCTGACGGTTCCTCAAGGAGGAAGTATAGGTAGACCCTCCAGAGCATAGAATCCACCGTCTCTACATCTTTAGGTAGCCCCAACCGCTCGCGCAGAGACAGCGCTGAAGCTGCCACGTTCATGATTGCCTCATTTTGCTGAGGCCTCTCAAGTTGCTGACCTCTCAGTGATTCGAGGTAGGAAATAGCAAGTCCACTCAGATGATGCGCTGTTATGTCTTCATGCACATTACGGCCGATAGCCTGCGACATAGACGAAACGACAGTTCCTAGTTCGGGCAGCGGGAGGCATTGCTCGCGTAATACTGACAACCGGTGTTCTCTGAACGCCGGTTCAAGGTGCCCGTCCTGAGTGTATTCTGCGAAGCTCCCTCCGCCTGGTCTGTTAGCCACCACAGGGAAAAAGCCTCCACCCGGCTGCTCGCTCTGCCAAATAGCGCGTACCAGCATTCGTGACTCGTCCCTCAGATACTGCGTTAAATTCTGCAACGATTCCGGTTTTGCAGGTGTGGCTCACGTCTACGTCAGCGTCGAATGTCATTTTGTTGGCCACGATCGTTCCACTGTCTGGCGCACCAGCCTTCGTCTTTCGGGTATCAATATCGAGCTTGTGCGAAAACGCGCCATCACAATGGTTCATGACTCCCCCGAGCAGTTTGCTGTAGTTACGGCTATTCGGCGAGTGGTAGGAGCCCGTTTCCAGATGGCACCCGCCTGGTAGCTTGGCTGCCGCTGTCGCGATCCCAGTTTGCTCGGGCATGTACTCTACGGAGTCCACGCTAAGAATGACACGGCCACCCTGCTGCTCAACATGCTGAGCCAGAGCCCCCAGGGCATGACGCTCCTGAGCGTCAAGGGTTTTTAAGTCGACAATAGACATATCCACACTCACGCCCTTCGCGTTAATGCCGGGCGCTGACGCGGGTTCCACCGCGTCAGGCTACGACTGCGTGGCAACATTCGCAACGCCTCCAACCAGCGCCGTCGAACATATCGTCAACGCCGCAACACCGAACCGCAAAGTTACACGCTTCATAATCCAACAACCTGCCGCGGAGTCAGATTTCCCCGACTATCCATGGGATCCCGTGCACTCACGCGCACCAAAGCATTGGCATAGACATTCCATAGGACGTCTAACAGGGACTATTTTTATCGAAGCAGCGCCAGAATAACCAAATTTTGGCGAGTCACCTCGCTCCAAAGTCAGACGAAACCTGAATCGTCCCGAAAACTATGCCGCTAATTTACTAACGGCAACGTCGAGCGACGAGCCGTTGATTTCGGCTTAATAGAGTTCCTCGAACTCCACCGGCGTGCAGTAGCTCAGCGTGGAGTGCAACCGCTGGGTGTACCAAACGTTCACGGCCCGCCAGTGTTGGTCTTCCTCCGCACTGAGCTTCCCATGCTGCGCCAGCGCGTTGGCTAGGACGAACACTCCTAAGTGGATACCGCGATGAATAGGCTGCGACGCCAGCTCCCCTCACTGCGAATCTCGGCGTGCCGGCAATTCGCGCAGGCCGCCGGTGGCTTTATCCGCGCCGCCGGGTGACAATGTGCCCATGGTCGAGATTGCGGAAATGATCCTGCCCGACGTCGCCGCGTGGCGGGCGTGGCTGGACGAGCACGAGGAGTCCAGCGACGGGGTGTGGCTCGTGGTGGCGAAAAAGGGCACCACCACCCCGACAACTCTGCGGGTGGATCAGGCGCTTCCCGAGGCTCTGTGCAGCGGCTGGATCGACGGGCGCCGTCGCAGCCGTGACGATGCGACCTTCCTGCAGCATTACACGCCGCGCCGGGCCCGATCGGTATGGTCCGAACGTAACACCCAGCTCGTCGAAGAACTCATCGCGCAGGGGCGGATGCGTCCGCGCGGAATGGCCGAAGTTGCCAAGGCGAAAGCCGACGGCCGCTGGGAGCAGGCCTACCAGGGGCAGGCCACCGCCACGGTCCCGGAGGATCTGCAGGCCGCCTTGGATGCTTCACCGACGGCGGCGGCCGCCTTCGCCGCGCTGAAGTCCCAGCCCCGATATCACATCTTGCATCAGTTGATGATTGCCCGCACCGAACGCACCCGCACGGCCAGGCTGCAGAAATTCCTCGCCGACCTGGAGCAAGGGCAGGGGCCCACGGGATAGACCGTCGAGCACAAATATGGCGTTGTTCCTGCTTGCACGGGCAGGCGTCGCATAGGCTGAAGGCACTATGAGCAGCAGTAGGCAGATGAACCACACCACCGGTGGCCGCGATCGGACGATCCCCGAGGCGGCGCAGCCCGGAGCGGATGAATTCCGTGTCGATGTTGAACGCATCCGTTTCTCCCCCTATTTTTCGCGGCTGTCCGCGGTCACTCAGGTGATCCCGCAAGCTGGCTCCGGGGCGTTGATTCATAACCGGTTGACTCATTCGCTGAAGGTTTCCGCGGTGGCGCGCACCATTGCCATCGCGCTGAACAACGCCGATGAGCGCACCGTGGCCCTGGTGCGCGAGCTCGGCGGTTGCGACCCGGTGGTGGTGCAGGCCGCCGCGGCCGCCCACGATCTGGGGCACCCGCCATTCGGGCATCTGGGCGAGCAGGAGCTGGACCGGGTTGCCCGCGGCATGCTGGGGCTCCCGGACGGGTTCGAAGGCAATGCGCAGAGCTTCCGGATTCTCACCGCGTTGGATAGCTGTGATGCCACCGCGCGCGGATTGAATCTGAGCCGCGCGGTGCGTGCCGCGGTACTGAAGTACCCGTGGACCCGCCACGAGTTCGCCGGTTCTCGTGCCGAACCGCACGACCTGCCGCGTGGGGTGGGGATCACCCCGCAGATCGGGGCGGCGAAATTCTCGGCCTACGCCATTGAGGCCGCCGAAATGGCCGATGCGCGTTCGGTCTTCGGTGCCATCGCGCCGCACCAGCAAACCCTTGAGTGCTCGGTGATGGATTTGGCCGATGATATCGCCTACGCGGTGCACGATCTCGATGATTTTTATCGTGCCGGCATTCTGCAGTACACCCAAATTTCGCAGGAGTTCCGCGGCTGGCTCGAACACGGTCGTGAACTGGCGGCACTGGACATCACCCAGTTGGATCTGCGTCGCCCGGGCCATGCCTTGGAGCGTACCTGGCGTCACCTTCAGGCGAAAGATCCGTGGATCGCCGATGCTCAGGCCTTCCGCGAGTCGGTGCAGCGTGTGGGACACGACCTGGTCGACGGGTTGCTGGCGGTGCCATACGACGGCGGGCTGGACGCCGACCGCATGGTCAAGGCGTTCACCCGGCGTTGGATGGCCCGGCTCCAGGCCTCGGTGACCGTGGAACGCCAACCGAGTGTGCGCAGTGGACATGCCCGGCTGGGCGATGCGGCCTGGCATGACGTGGTGGTGCTCAAATTCGTCCACGAACGCTTCGTGCTCGACCGCCCGGATCTGGCGGTGTATCAGCGGGGCCAAACGAGGATCTTGCGCTCGCTGGCCGAGGGCTTCAACGCCTGGCTCAACGATCCACACGATGCGGCGCGCGCCCCGCGGCGTCTGTTGGACTCCATCGAAGCGGCCACCGTCGAATACGAGCAGGTGCTCGCGGATGCTCCCGAGCTCTTGCCGCAGACCGATGCCGGAGAGATTCGCCGGCTCGGTCAGGCGCGGGCCATCGTGGACTATATTGCGTCGCTGACCGATGCGCAGGCCATCTCGATTAATTCGATGCTGTCGGGCACTTCCGAGGCGCTATGGGAAGCCGGGCGCGGGCTCTAGGCTTCCACTTCGCAACGTCCCGCGGCACGCACCTCGGCGCGCGCCGCGATTCCGAGTCGTGTGCCAAGCCCAAAATAGTGCCGGAAGTTATAGATCAGTGGATTCCATTTCCCCGGGTCAATGTGTGAGGTCCCGGCGACCGTAAGCTCGTCGAGCACGTGCACTGCCTGGCACCGTGCGAACACGACGGCGAGTTGGTCGGCTTCGTCCCGAATACCCGTTACCGCTGCTTCGAGATGCACCGGAAGCTCGGTCACTCGCTCCGGAATGACAGAGGTGGAGGCAAGCGGTGTCCATCCGGCAGCGCCGAACTTATCCGCAGCAAATTGCGTCCCGCTCGGTTTCTGCCTCGGCACGGGGTGTGCGCCAGTCAGCCGCCCGAGGCATTCAACGCTCTCCCACTGCGAGACAGAACAGAGGTTGAGGACAAGTTCGGGGTGCCGTCGTAGGTTGGCCACGGTATGCCCCGTCGCCGCTAGACCGATGACCAGCAAATCATCCAGACCCCAGTAGGAGGAAATCGGCGCGAGGTTCGTAGAACCAGACTCATTGAGAGTCGAGATGACCCCGACCGGCGTTCCAAAATACAAAATGGAGGGCGTGATGCTTCGGTGTGCCGAACCGAGGTCCGTGGTCGGGCGCTCGTATTGAGTTGGTGTGTCAGTCATAGTTCACCATTGTTCGACGACCATTGTTCGGTCGGCGCCGAAGGGTCCCTAAGGAATAATGGGTGGGGTGAACGATCGACAAAACGGTGAGTCGCTCGCACGGATTGCAGGTGCCATTGCGGATCCGAGCCGAGCTACGATGCTGCTTGGCTTGCTCGATGGACGAGCCTGGACCGCAACGGAACTTGCCGACCATGCAGGCATCGCCCGCTCAACGGCCACCGCGCATTTGCATACGTTGGTGGAATGCGGGCTTCTCGAGGAGCGCTACTCGGGTCGACACCGCTACCTGCGTCTCGCCGACGCCCGCTCCGCATCACTGATCGAGACCTTGTCGCTAGCGACCCTTCCGGCACCGCCGACTAAGTCCCTAAAGGGCGCTCGGTCCGACGCGGCCTTACGCTCCGCGCGCACCTGCTACGATCATCTCGCCGGTTCGTTGGGAGTCGCCCTGCTGGACCGTTTGTTGGGCCTCGACTACCTCGCGTTGGACCCGGACCCGGTACTTACCGTCGCTGGGGACAAGTGGTGCACCGCACTCGGCGTTGATCTAGACACCGTTCGTTCGCGCAGGCGACCATTCGCTCGTCTATGTCTTGACTGGACCGAACGCCGCGAACATCTAGCCGGTTCGCTCGCCACCGCGCTGCTCCAGCAATTCCATCACTTGGGCTGGGTTTCCCACGGGGCAAAGCGCCGCGAAGTAGTACTGACCGACGCTGGACGTCACGGGTTCCGCGAGCATTTAGGTATCGACTGGGCGTTAATTCGGATGTCGTGAGTGTGCGGAGCTAGTCCAGGGAAATTACCACTTCGCTGGGGCCGGTGCCCACTGCTGCAACGCCGCTAGCAGTTCGGCAGGTGTGTGCACGACAATCAGTGCCTGACGGTAGCGTTCGGCGAGGAATCCCTCGGCGACGAAGTGCTCGATCATGGACAGTAGCGGTTGCCAGAAGCCGTTGACGTCGTACAGTGCGACGGGTTTGCGGTGCAGGCCTAGTTGCTGCCACGTCCAGACCTCGAAGAACTCCTCGAGCGTTCCGGCGCCGCCG
This sequence comes from Glutamicibacter endophyticus, assembly GCF_048457885.1. Taxonomy (NCBI): domain Bacteria; kingdom Bacillati; phylum Actinomycetota; class Actinomycetes; order Micrococcales; family Micrococcaceae; genus Glutamicibacter; species Glutamicibacter endophyticus. The sequence goes on along the minus strand of NZ_CP174200.1, from coordinate 655,031 downwards.
GGCAACGCGATGAAGGCCTCGGCACGCTCGGCCATCCGCTGTTTCCGCTCGTGCATATCGGCCACGATGTCGAGTTCGCTCAGTCCGGGATGGGCAATCTCGCCGTCCACGAGCGACTGCGGCATCACGCCCCGCACGCGGCCTCCGGCCTCGAGGGCGGCATCCGCTAAGGTGCCCATCAGCCCCACATGGCCTCCGCCATAGACTATTTCGACCCCCTGCTCGGCCAAAGCCCGGGCAAGTTCGGTCGTGGCCTCGGCGTAGATCGCAGATGCCCCGGTCGCCGATCCGGTAAAGACGGTCACTGAACGCGGAAAATCAGGAGTTTGCACCCAAGAATCTTATCGAGCACGGCCTTCCGGCCGATCATCTGGCACATCGAACCAACCGAAGCTCCGGGTGAGGTTCGAGACACCATCACGGGTACTACACGACGGACCGCCCCCACGTGGGAACGTGAGAGCGGTCCGTTATGCGGTGTCGAGATGGAGTCTATTTGCGGGCACGAACCACGGCGAGCACCTGTTCCTCGGCGTCCGGTCCGGCCTTAATGCCGCCGGGGACCTTGAAGAAGAACACCGCGCCCAGCAGCCACCAGACGCCGAAGATCAGCCATGGCTCCCAGGTCAGGGCGGCCGGCATCCCGGGCATGTAGAGCGTGAACAGGGCCGCGGTCAGCAGCACCGAGGTCCAGCCGATCAGTTCGCCGCCGATCCCGGCTCCGCCCACACGCAGGGGACGGACCATCTGCGGGTCGCGCTTGCGCAATACCAAGAAGGTCACCGATACCAGCAGGTAGGCGATGATGATGCTCGGTGCGCCGGAGTCCACGAGCCACCCCAGCATCTGCACCCCGAAGAACGGGGCCAGCATGGAGATACCACCGATAAACATCAGGGCATTGTGTGGAGTCTTGTACTTCGGGTGCAGCGTAGCGAACCATGCCGGCAGCATGCCGCTGCGAGCCAGCGAGTAGACAAGGCGCGAGGCACCCAGCAGCAACGAGTTCCACGAGGTCAAGATGCCGGCCACACCACCGGCGATCAGCACCTTAGACATCAGGGCGGAGCCGAACAGTGCGCCGAAGGCGTCGGCGGTGGCAATGTCAGCCCCGGCCAGTTCGCCCGCCGGCATGGCCGAGGAGGTGGTCAGCACGACCATCACGTACCAGGCGGTGGCCAGCACCACCGAAAGCACCACGAGCTTACCGATCTGTCGGGCCGGGATGTTGACTTCCTCGGCCGACTGCGGGATCACGTCGAAACCGATGAACAGGAACGGCACGGCCACCAGCACGGCAAAGAAGCCGTTGATTCCGTTGCTGAACAGCGGTTGCATATGCTGCACCTCGCCGCCGATGAAGGAACCGAAGATCAGCAACAGGCCAATGACCAGCAAGAAGATCACCACGAAGGTCTGCACCACACCGGCCTGTTTAACACCACGGATATTGATCCAGGTGATCAGAATGGCGGCGAGCACGCCGACCAGGGCCCAGGTGAGGTTTACTTCGAAACCCGCCACGGTCCACAGCGGGATCTGGCTCATGCCCGGGAAAATGTATTCCACGGTGCGCGGGAGCGCGACCGCTTCGAAGGCCACAATGGTGACATAGCCACCGGTAATCGCCCATGAACCAATGAATGAGGGTCGCGGGCCCAAGGCACGCAAAATGAAGTTGTGCTCGCCGCCTGCCTTGGGCATGGCGGCGGTCAGTTCGGCATAGGTCAAGCCGACGACGGCCATAATGCCACCGCCGACCACCATGGCTAGTACGGCGCCGAGGGTGCCGGCGTTTTCCAGCCAGCCACCGGTCAACACCACCCAACCGAAGCCGATCATGGCGCCAAAGCCCAGCGCCAATGCGTCGAAATTACCTAGCGTCTTTGCTAGGCCCGACGATTCTGCATGTGTCGTATTCACCGCAGTTTCCTTTCCATCCCCTGATGCGAGTCCGGTCGGCAAGGCTCAACGTCACCGACTCGTGGGATAGACATTACTGCCATAAATTCGAGGAAAGGATATTGCGCCAGAAACATTGCGCCGAACGGTGCGCAGGGCGGTTATCGGCTGATGACAAACCTCAGGTCGGGTCGGGAAGCTTCGGGCGTTTGGTCGTAAAGATAGCCGGTCCCGTCAAAACACAGGTTACCGATTTCGACGTAGTCTTCGGGATGTTCCAGAGTGCAGATCCAGCTATTGAGTTGCCCCAGTACACGCATGTCCGACGCGATCTCCGCCGGTACGCCGTTGCCGGTCCAGTAGGGCGCCCCACCGAATTTCGTGGACTGATTGGTGTCGAAGTCATGCGGTCCGCAGATTTTCGCCAAACTTGGCCCTGCGGTCGGTAACCGGGCCTCGGTCAGCTCTGGAAAGTAGGTACGCACCATCGGCTCCTCGGGTCGCTACTGAGTGATGACATTACCCGGCATCCCTACGGGGCCGAGGGCGGTGGAGCTTGACGGAGACCATGCTTCGGGTCACGGCAAATGAAGTCGGTACAACCATAACCGCGTGTCCGGATCATCTGGGCGTAGCGCGAAAATCTGTGAGAGTACCGCGATGCGTTCAAAGCCCAAGCCCGCGTGCAGACGTTGCGAGGCGATGTTGCGCTCGTTGGTGAAGTAGTACGCCTGCCTTGCGTGCTCCGCGATCTTTCGCAGACGAAACTCCGTCAGACGGCGCCCGATCCCCCGGTGCCGGTATTGCTCGGCAACGTAAATACCGCCGAGGTAGTAGCCGGCCGGAGCATCGCCTGCGGGTAGCGGATGATGATGGATCTTGGCAATCCCGACCACCTGCCCGGTCGGCGGAAGGTAGGCAACCGTGAAGCAACGTTCCTCCGCTTCGGGCAGCAGCGACGACCAGTTGTGGATGCCTAGAGTCTGACAGAACGCGTCGATGGCCGCGGCATCGGCCTGTTCGGCAATCCGGACCAGAGGCGAGTGTGGCGCGCTCATCGGTCTCCTTCGTTCGGTGGGAAGCCAAGCGGCCTCATGAGAGGAGCAACTGACTCGCCCATTGAGTTAGGTAACTGACCACCACGCCAACCAGCACGCCGCCGAATACCTGCGAGGCGGTGTGCTCGGAGCAGCGCACCCGCGCCCAGGAGAGCAGGGCCACGAAGAGCACGATCACCGCGGTTGGTGCCACGTCGGCAAAGGCGTGAAGCACCACGTAGGTCCCCACGGCCAGGTGGACCGAGACCTTCCACCAGAGGTTGATGAGACTAACGAGCAGCAGGCCCACCGCGAAGGCCCCGACTTCGACGTATAGGGCCGTAGCGGTACCGATCACCGTGAGCAGGGCCAGCCCGCCGACCATGGACAGCGCCGTCACCGCGTAAATCCAGTGTCGCTGGTGACGTTGTGAAACGTGGATATTGCTGACCTTGCCCCGCAGCCGAGCCACCGCGAGAATCGACCAGGGCAATAGCATGGTAAATACGGTCCCAAGAGCCGCCGATAGCCATGAAACCTCGGGGTGTCGCACGGGGGTGCTCAGGAGCAGAGCACTGCCGAGAACCACGGGCGTCAGGATATGCGAGACAAGCTGAGCGGCGGTAACGGCCTTCGGTGGTGCGGCGACGGTAGTCATGAGTCCTCTAGAGCTAGTGCATCGGTCCTGTCTCAACACTACCGAACGGTAACTCTCGCCGGGTCCATCGCGGGACTGATCCTCGGCTCGCGGCTGGCTTGCGCGGCGGCTAGGCTGGCCCCATGCGGACCTGGCATGTACCATCCCCAATGTGTGGGGACGCGGTGTTCGACCAGTTGGTCTCCTATGTGCACGGCGGCGACTACCTCTTACATGGTTCGCGCACCACAGGGTTGCGCGTCCTTGAACCGCGCGCTCCCATTGACTTCAGTGTCGATGACTTCTCGAAGACAACGGCGGTCTACGCGACCGAGGATCCCACATGGGCCATGGGCTATGCGCTGCGCACGGCGGAATCCAGCCCCTTTCTTAACGCCTGCTTCTACCCCGCTGCTCGTGCCGGGCAGTGGTCGGCACGCCGGATCTTTCTCTCCTACGCTCGCACCGCCTCGAGCCGATGGCCGTTGAGTCCCGGGGTGGTCTACGTGCTTCCGGCCGCCCAGTTCCGCCGCATGCCCAGCTACACGGACCGCCAACTGGGGCATATCACCGAGTGCCAGTGGATCGCCACCGAACCGGTGCCCGTGGTCACCGAGATCCCCGTGACGCCGGAGAACTTACCGCTGCGCCCGCGGCGGCATGACCCCGATCTGGTCCGTCGCCGTGCGGCCGACGAACCCGACGGTTTTCCGTGGCTGTAAATCGCGCCACGCGTTAAAGGCCGCTGGGCGCCACCTCGAGGTGAGGTGACGCCCAACGGCGGTAATAACCGGTGACTACTTGGTCAGCAGTTCCAGCGTCTGGTTCAGCGTGGCGCTCGGACGCATCACCGCAGCGGTCTTGGCCTCATCCGGACGGTAGTAGCCGGCGATATCCACCGGCTGACCCTGTACCTCGGCGAGTTCGGCGACGATGGTCTGCTCGTTCTCACCCAAGGCCTTGGCTACAGCAGCGAAAGCGGAAGCCAGTTCGGCGTCCTGATCCTGCTTGGCCAGTTCCTCGGCCCAGAACTTGGCCAGGTAGAAGTGGCTGCCGCGGTTATCCAGCTCGCCCACCTTACGCTTAGGCGACTTGTCCTCCAGCAGGAAGGTGCCGGTGGCCGCATCCAGGGTGTCGGCCAGTACCTGCGCACGGGCGTTGTCGTTGTTCACCGCCAGGTGCTCAAAGGAAGCAGCCAGCGCGAGGAATTCACCCAAGGAATCCCAGCGCAGGTGGTTCTCTGAGACCAGCTGCTGCACGTGCTTCGGAGCCGAACCACCGGCACCGGTCTCGAACAGTCCGCCACCGGCCAACAGCGGCACGATGGAGAGCATCTTGGCGCTAGTGCCCAATTCGAGAATCGGGAACAGGTCGGTGAGGTAGTCGCGCAGCACGTTACCGGTCACCGAGATGGTGTCCTCACCGCGGCGAATGCGCTCGATGGAGTACTTGGTGGCTTCGACCGGCGAGAGGATCTCGATGGTCAGTCCCTCGGTGTCGTGCTCCTTGAGGTACTCGTTGACCTTGGCGATCAGCACGGCGTCGTGGGCGCGGTTCTCGTCGAGCCAGAACACGGCCGGGGTGGCCGAGGCGCGGGCGCGGTTCACGGCCAGCTTGACCCAGTCGCGAATTGCCACGTCCTTGGTCTGGCAGGCGCGCCAGATGTCACCGGCGAAGACCTGGTGTTCGATGAGCACGGTACCGAACTCATCGAGGATCTGTACGTGGCCGTTGGCGGCCAGTTCGAAGGTCTTATCGTGCGATCCGTACTCTTCGGCCTTCTGGGCCATCAGGCCAACGTTCGGCACGGTGCCCATGGTGGTCGGGTCGTAGGCGCCGTTGGCGCGGCAGTCCTCGATAACCGCCTGGTATACCCCGGCGTAGGAGGAATCCGGCAGCACGGCCAGGGTGTCCGCGGTGGCACCCTCGGCGTTCCACATCTTGCCGCCGAGACGAATCATGGCCGGCATCGACGCGTCGACGATCACGTCGGATGGCACGTGCAGGTTGGTGATGCCCTTATCGGAGTCGACCATTGCCACGGCCGGTCCCTCTTCCAGGCCCTTGGCGATGAGCTTTTCCACGCCGGCACGTACCTCGTCGGAGAGCTCGTCGAGCCCGCCGAGGATGGCTGCTAGGCCGTTGTTCGGGTTCAGCCCGGCGGCGGCCAGTTCGTCGCCGTAGGTCTCGAACAGTTCGGAGAAGTATGCCTTGACGACGTGACCGAAGATGATCGGGTCGGACACCTTCATCATGGTGGCCTTCAGGTGAGCGGAGAAGAGCACGCCTTCTTCCTTGGCGCGGGCCACGGAGGACTTCAGGAAGTCCTGCAGAGCGGCCACGTGCATGACGGTGCCGTCGACGACCTCGCCGGCGAGCACCTTGAACGGCTTCTTGAGCACCTTGACTTCGCCGTCTTCGCCGACGAAGCGGATGGAGATGCTCTTGTCCTTGTCGATGACTACCGACTTCTCGTTGGACGCGAAGTCGTCAACACCCATGGTGGCCACGTTGGTCTTGGAATCGGCGGCCCAGTCCCCCATGGAGTGCGGGTACTTGCGTGCGTAGTTCTTCACGCTCAGCGGGGCACGGCGGTCGGAGTTACCTTCGCGCAGCACCGGGTTCACGGCCGAACCCTTGATCTTGTCGTAGCGGGCGCGGACGTCGGTGTCTTCATCCGAAGCCGGGTTGTCCGGGTAGTCCGGCAGTGCGTAGCCGGCGGCCTGCAGTTCGGCGATGGCGGCCTTCAGCTGCGGGATGGAAGCCGAGATATTCGGCAGCTTGATGATATTTGCTTCGGGGGTCTTGGCCAGGTCACCCAGTTCGGCGAGCGCGTCACCGATGCGCTGCTCTTCGCTCAAGTAATCGGGGAAGGTGGCGATGATGCGTCCGGCCAGCGAGATGTCGCGGGTTTCGAGTTCCACGCCTGCCGTGGAGGCGAAGGCCTCGACGATCGGAAGGAACGAGTGAGTCGCCAGCATGGGCGCTTCGTCGGTGTGGGTGTAAATAATCTTGGCCATAGGTGTGGCTTCTCCCTGAACGTCGTGTGGAAGCGGGGTTAATCGCCCTAAACTCAACGTTCCCAATTTACCCGATTTTGCGGCCTTTGACACGATTCCACCGAGCCCGAGAAACCGCGGGAGATGAGTTCTCGCCCGAAATCCCGGGCTGAATAGCCCACACCGTATTCGTCACATTTAAGTTAATGGCCCATAACTCAGTCAGGTAGTTGCGTGCTAGCAAGGGCGGCGAGCCGACTCGAGACGCGGTCAAAGACCTGCTGCGGTTCAAAATCGCGGCCTGCGGCAACCTCGCGGGCCACGCTAATCCACGCCACACGCCACCCCGATGCCAACAGTTCAGCAACGAGCATGCCATCCACGGCATCGACGCCGTACTGCTCGGTCAACACCGTTCCCAACCGAGCCATCAGCTCCATTTCGCGCTGTGCGATGGCACGCAACAGCCGCGGTTCCTCGAGAATAATCCGCGACACCCGCGTGAACTCATGAGGACGCACGGCAACCTCAAATTGCTCGCGGCTGACCCGAAGGAGCGCGGCATAGATCTGCCCCGGAGTTCCGGCAGGGATAGGAAATTCTTGAAGCATGTCGAGCAAGGTGTCATGCCCGATCAAGGTTGCACTTTCCTTGGAGTCAAAGTAGCGAAAGAAGGTCCGCTCGGAAATTCCGGCGCGTGCGGCGATCTGCGCCACCGTGACACGCTCGAGCCCCTGCGCTTCCACAAGGTCCAGGGTCGCCAAATGCACCTGTCGGGCCGTTTCCGCTTTGCGTTGCGCCCGAACGCCGGGCCGAGGCTGATCACTCGCATTCACCCTTCCATTGTGACGCACGATTGTTTTCTGTCACACTCTGACAGAATTTAGACGATTTTCTGTCAGACTGTGACAGAACTTGTTTTGCATCGCGAGAAAGAGGCTCAGTGAGCACAACCCACGCCGCACCCCCGGCACCACCGGCGACAACGAAGCTGACCGGCATTATCGGTTCACTCGCCCTAGCGGCCTTCCTGATGATCTTAAATGAAACCGTGCTGTCGGTCGCGCTGCCGGCCATCATGGAAGATCTTCAGGTCTCCGCTGCGGCCGGACAGTGGCTGACCACCGGATTCCTGCTGACCATGTCGGTACTCATACCCCTCACCGGGTACCTGATTCAGCGCTTCCGCACCCGCACGCTCTTTGCTTTCGCACTGCTTAGCTTCATCATCGGCACGCTCATCGCCTTCCTGGCCCCAAGTTTCGCGGTGCTTCTGATCGCCCGAATCATTCAGGCCGTTGGCACCGCGATCATCATGCCGCTACTAATGACCACAACCTTGCAACTGGTTCCGCGCGAACGCCGCGGCACGGTAATGGGGCTGAACTCCATCGTGATTTCCGTGGGGCCGGCGGTCGGTCCGACCGTGTCGGGGGCCATCGTCAACGCCTTTAGCTGGAACGCGATCTTCCTGATCATGCTGCCGTTAGCCGCCGTGATCCTCGTGGCGGGCCTCATCTTCATCCGGGTGCCGGACGCTACACGACGCACCCCGGTGGATATCGCCTCGGTCATTCTCAGCGCACTGGCCTTTGGCCTGTTGGTTTATGGCATCTCAAGCCTTGAGCATGCGGTCGATAACCTCACCATGACCATCGCCAGTTTCCTCATCGGACTCGTGGCGCTCGGGTTATTCATCCGCCGTCAGTTACGCCTGACGCGAGAGGGCCGAGAACTATTGAATCTGTCGCCCTTTACCAATCGCAGCTTTACGCTCTCGGTGCTGCTGATCATGATCGGCATGGGCACACTGCTGGGCACCTTGATGATGCTACCGATCATCCTGGAGTCCGGGGCGGGACATAGCACCTTGGCCATCGGCCTCATGTTGCTGCCCGGCGGCTTGGCCCAGGCCATTAGTGCCCCCATCTTCGGTCGGGTCTTCGACCGCCACGGACCGCGCCCGGTGTTGATCCCCGGAGCCATCCTGCTGGCCGCGGGCCAATGGCTGTATCTCACCGTGAACGCGGAAACGCCCCTCTGGACCTTCGGCGCGATTCACGTGGTGTTCTCCATCGGCATGGCATTGTTGATGACCGGTCTGATGTCCTCGGCACTGTCGACCGTTCCGCCACAGCACTATGGCCACGGTTCGGCGATTTTCACCACCGCCCAGCAGCTCGGCGGCGCCATCGGCACCACCATGTTCGTCACGATCTTCTCCATGCTCTCCGCACGCCAGCTCACCGCCGGAGAGCAGGCGACGGCGGCACTCTTCGACGGGGCACATAGTGCCTTCATCGTCGGTGCCATAATCACCACGGCGGCTATTGCGATCGCCCCGCTGATTACCCTCAAGCGGCAGAGCCGATAACCCTGTCGGCGGCGCTGCGCTACGCGCGGCGCCGCCTAACTCTTGAATACCAGCGGCGGGACTGGCGCTCAGACGCCACCTGCCTCGACTTAACTTTCAGGCACTGGCTGCCGAGGCGGGCAACCACAGCGTCATCCGCAGCCCTTCGTCGGGCATCTGAAGGATTTCTAACTGGCGTTCGACCTCACCGGCGTTGGTGCGCAGGCGTTTGGTTGATGACCGGCGCCGCCCCACGAGGTGCCCGGACCACCAGCCGGCAAAACGCGAGCTTCGGGCCGCCAACTGATCCACCAGTTCTTGCAGTCGCGCTTCGCGCAGATTTCCAGCATTGGCGGCCCGCAATTGTGCCACGGCCCCGCGGGCAATATCTTCCCAGTCCACGAAAATTTCGCGGGCTCGCGCATGAGTCAGCAGGTAGGTACACATATTGCGCGCATCGGCCGGTTCACTCTCCAGCCCGTCGAGCAGCGCCAACCCTTCGGCGTTGATCGCCAAGACATTGCTCAACCGATCCAGCACATAGGCCGGGTTGGGACGCACGGCCGCGACCAGAGCTTCGGCACGTCGGCGTAAGTCCGTGCCGTCATCCACCGAGAGCACCGCGACCTCAGGGGTGGAGCGCAGCAAAAAGAGGTACTCCAGCGAGTCCCCTTTCAGGCGCAAGACGCGCGCCACGGCACGCAACACGGCATCGCTCGGATTGGTTTCGCGGCCCTGCTCGAGCCGCGTGTAGTAGTCGATGCTGATACCCGCGGCAGCGGCGACCTCTTCGCGACGTAGCCCACTGACGCGCCGCACTCCGAGGCTTTGCTGCTCCGGCCGAAGCCGTGGGTCGGTGCGTCTGGCGCGCAAAAAGGATCCCAGTTCACTGGCCATGGCGGCAATCCTTTCGACCTCGCGGGTAGGTGTGCGACTCCTAGGAAAACTGCGGCCTTCCGCGTCCATGCTGCCGCGCCGAAGATGGAGTTACCGCAGTGGCAGAATGCCCGATGCGCTACACCCCAGGCAAGTTCATGCCCACGGATTGGACCGTAGGGCTGGGCACGACAGAAAGAATTCCCATGGCTTCCTATACGCATGGCCACCACGAATCGGTGCTTCGCTCGCACCGTTGGCGCACCGCCGAGAATTCGGCCGCATACCTGTTACCGCACCTGCGGGCCAGCGACAGGTTGCTCGACATTGGTGCGGGACCGGGAACGATCACCGCGGACTTCGCCACCCGGGTCCGGCGTGTCACCGCCACCGAGGTGGGACCCGACGAGCTGGACTTGGCTCGGCAGACCGCCGAGGAACGCAAACTGAACAACATCGACTTCGCGGTCGCCGATATTCACGCCTTACCTTGGGCGGATCAGAGCTTTGAGGTGGTCCATGCCCATCAGGTGCTCCAGCATGTTGCCGACCCGGTGCGGGCCTTGCGGGAAATGTCCCGGGTGACGAAATCCGGTGGCTTAGTGGCCGCCCGTGACAGCGACTACTCCGCATTTGCGTGGTGGCCCATGGTGCCCGAGCTTGAGGAATGGATGGAGCTGTATCAGGCGGCGGCACGCGCGAACGGCGGGGAGCCCGATGCGGGACGTCGCTTGAAGTCCTGGGCGCACCAGGCAGGCCTGAGCGAGATCACGGCAACGGCGAGCACCTGGTGCTATAGCAGCGATGCGGACCGTGCATGGTGGGGCGGGATGTGGCAGGAGCGCATCCTGGAGTCTGCGATGGCGCGGCAAATTATTGACTCAAAGCTGGCCACGATGGAGCAGTTGCGTCGCATCAGCCACGGCTGGGAAAAGTGGGCGCGCGCCGACGACGGATGGTTCACCCTCGTGCACGGTGAAATCCTCTGCCGCATCCCGTAGCTCCGGTCCACTACGGCGGTTCCCGACTCTATTATCTCGTCACAACGCCTCGCGCACGAAAAGATTGTTGAACAATCCTGTGATTTGCGGCATGCTAGGAGAAAGACTTCCAAGGAGACGGGGATCACAATGCCATTTATCGACCTGAATTCAGACGTCGGAGAATCATTCGGCAACTGGAGCATGGGAGACGACGCCGCGATATTCCGTTCCGTCTCCTCGGCCAATGTCGCCTGCGGCTTTCACGCCGGGGACCCCAGCGTGATCGCCGCAACCTGCCGTGAGGCCGTCGCAGCGGGAGTCACCATCGGCGCCCACGTGGGCTACCGCGATCTGGCCGGCTTCGGGCGCCGGTTCTTGGACTGCACGGCCACCGAGCTGGCCGACGACGTGCTCTACCAGCTCGGGGCCTTGCAGGCGATGGCCCGGGCCGCCGGTTCCAAGATTTCCTATGTAAAGCCCCACGGCGCGCTCTACAACACCATCGTGCACCACCAGGTTCATGCCCGCGCGGTCATCGACGGAATTAAGGCCTTCGGCGAGGACCTCCCGGTGCTGTTGCTACCCGGGTCGCTCGCCCTCAACGAGGCGGCATCCGCCGGGTTGCGCGGTGTGGCCGAGGCCTTCGCCGACCGCAACTACACTCCCGAAGGCACCCTGCTCTCGCGCCGTGAACCCGATGCCGTCATTCACGATGCACAGCAGGTCACCGACAATATGGTGCGCTTGGCCACCGAGGGCACGATCCGGGCCGTGGACGGCAGCCTCATCCAGATGCCCACCGAAAGTATCTGCGTCCACTCGGACACCGCGGGAGCCGTGGCCATGGCCGCAGCGGTACGCGAGGGGCTCGAGGCCGCCGGCGTGCAGATCCGGAGCTTCGCATGAGCATCCTCGAGGTGCGGCCGGCCGGCGAACGCGCGCTTCTCATCGAGCTATCCGACCTCGACTCGGTGCTGGCACTGAACGGCGCCCTGCTCGATCACCCGCTGCCCGGACAAGCCGAAGTACTCCCGGCGGCCCGCACGGTCCAACTCAGCTTTAACACCCCGGAACAGGCCCGTGCCGCGATGCACCTCGCCGCGGACATCGCGCTCGGAGAGTCCGCTGCGAGCACCGGTCGCCTGATCGAAATCCCGGTGCACTACGACGGTGCCGACCTCGCCGCGGTGGCCGAGCTGACCGGGCTGAGCGTTGCGGCGGTCATCGACGCCCACTGTGCACAGCAGTGGACGGCCGCATTCGGTGGCTTTGCCCCCGGTTTCGCCTATCTCGCCGCCGAGAACGACACCCTGCAGGTCCCCCGCCGCGACAGCCCCCGCACCGCGGTCCCCGCCGGTTCGGTGGCGCTGGCCGGCAACTACTCGGCGGTCTACCCCCGCGAGTCCCCCGGCGGCTGGCAGCTACTGGGACACACCGAGCTACAAATGTGGGATTCGCACCGGGAGAACCCGGCGCTCATCGCCCCGCGAGATATTGTGCGTTTTCGTGCCGTCCCGGCCCGCGCAACCCTGTCCGAGCCGACCACGGCGCAACCGAGCACCCCACCGAGTAACGGCGAGTCTGCCGCGAAGGGACCGGGCTTGCGCATCCTCGACGCCGGTTTGCAGTCACTGCTGCAGGACGAGGGCCGGGCACACTTAGGGCACCTCGGCGTCCCGCGCTCCGGGGCCGCGGACCTGACCGCATTGCATCAGGCCAACCGACTGGTGGGCAACCATCCGGCGCGCGCGGCCATCGAGAATCTCACCGGCCGGCTGGAGGTGCAAGCCCAGGGAGATCTGGTGTTGGCGCTCGCCGGTGCCGACGTCTGCGCCGACATCACCCCGGCCGAGCACGACGAGCTACGCCGCCCCCGGCCGGCACCACTGAACGCACCCTTCGCCTTGCTCGATGGTGAGCGACTGCGCCTGTCCCCCGGTGCGGCCGGGCTCCGTAGCTACCTGAGTATCCGCGGCGGCTTCGCCGTCGAAGCCGAACTTGGCTCCTGCTCCAGCGATACGCTCTCTGGGCTCGGGCCGGCGCCGCTGTGCGGCGGCGACTTCTTACCGGTGACCCCGGTACTTTCCGGGCATATCGTTGGCGCGCCCGAACCCAGCACCCTGCCGCTACCCGAGGCGGAGGGGCATTACCTGCTACGCATCACCCCCGGACCACGGGCCGACTGGTTTGGTGCCTCGGGGCTGACCCGCCTCACCGAACAAGACTGGGTGGTCAGCAGCGACTCCAACCGCGTGGGCATGCGACTATCCACCACCGATCAGGGGCAGCCGCTGGAGCGCACCCGCACCGGCGAGCTACAAAGCGAGGGGGTACCGCTCGGGGCCCTGCAGGTACCCCCAAATGGGCTGCCGGTACTCTTCCTCGCCGATCACCCGGTCACCGGCGGATACCCGGTCATCGCCACCGTGCGCGAGGCCGACGTAGCACTCGCCGCACAACTGCCCCCGGGCACCCACGTGCGTTTTACCCTCGATTCTCCCGGGGCACTCAACCCGGCCACACGCTAAGGACCTGCCGAATGAAAAAAGTACTCATTGCCAACCGCGGCGAAATCGCCGTGCGCATTGCCCGTGCCGCGGCCGATAATTCGCTGCGTTCCGTGGCCGTCTACGCGGACCCGGATGCCGATGCCCTCCATGTGCGCCGCGCCGATGAGGCCTACGCGCTCGAGGGTAGTGCCAGCGCGGATACCTACCTCAACATCGAAAAGCTTCTCGCCATCGCCGCCCGCAGCGGTGCCGACGCGGTGCACCCCGGCTACGGTTTCCTCTCCGAGAACGCCGAGTTCGCCCGTGCGGTCCAAGACGCCGGACTGACGTGGATCGGACCCAGCCCCGAGGCCATCGAGGCCCTCGGAAATAAGGTCACGGCGCGCCAGATCGCGGTGCGCGCCGGCGCCCCACTGGTGCCAGGTACCGAGCAACCAGCGGCCGACGCGGCCGAAGTACGAGCCTTTGCCGAGGAACACGGGGTTCCGGTGGCCATCAAGGCAGCCTTCGGTGGTGGCGGGCGCGGATTGAAAGTTGCCCGCAGCATGGAGCAAATCGAGGAGGCCTTCGACTCTGCCGTCCGCGAGGCCACGGCCGCCTTTGGCCGCGGCGAGTGCTTCGTCGAACGTTTCCTGGATAAGCCGCGCCATGTCGAGGCGCAGGTGCTCGCCGACAGTCACGGCAATGTGGTGGTCGTGGGCACCCGAGATTGCTCCATGCAGCGCCGCCATCAGAAATTGATCGAAGAGGCCCCGGCCCCTTTCCTCAGCGAGGAACAGCGGCAGTTGATCCATGACTCGGCCAAAGCCATCTGCCGCGAGGCCGGTTACACCGGCGCAGGTACGGTGGAGTATCTGGTGGGTGCCGACGGGCTGATCTCCTTCCTCGAGGTCAACACGCGGCTTCAGGTTGAACACCCGGTCAGCGAGGAGACCACCGGCCTCGATTTGGTGGCCGAACAATTCCGCATCGCCGACGGCCATCCACTGAGCCTGACTAAGGACCCCGAGCCGCAGGGTCATGCCTTCGAGTTCCGGATTAATGCCGAGGACCCAGCCCGCGGCTTCCTCCCGGCGCCGGGCACCATCACTCGCTTTGAAGCGCCTACCGGTTCCGGGATTCGCGTGGATTCCGGGGTGCGTTCCGCCAGCCTCATCCCGGGACACTACGACTCCTTGATGGCCAAGCTCATCGTGCATGGAGCCGACCGCCCGCAGGCGCTGCGCCGTGCCGCGGTCGCCCTGGAGGAAATGGTCATCGAAGGGGTTCCCACGGTATTGCCCTTCCATCGAGCGGCCATCGCTCACCCGGCCTTCGCGGCGCCCGATCATCTGGGGATCTACACCACCTGGATCGAGGATGAGTTCACCGAACAGCTGGAAGCCAGCGACCAGTTGGCCAGCACGCCGGCGGACCGGCCGCGCGAGCAGCTGACCGTGGGCATCGACGGAAAAGCAATGACGCTGTCCGTGCCGGCCGATCTGCTCGCCGCACTACGCACCGGCGGGTCGGATTCCGTTCCGAGCAGCGCCGCACAGAGCGCCGACACGTCGGAGGAGGAAGAGCTCACCGCTCCCATGGCCGGTAACCTCGTCTCCTTCAGCGTGGAGGACGGTCAGCAGGTCACAACCGGGCAGACGGTGGCGGTGTTGGAGGCCATGAAAATGGAGTCCGCGGTGCAGGCACACCGCTCGGGCACCTTCAGCCGGGCGGATCTCAACCCGGGACAGGCCGTAGCTCAAGGCGATGTTCTCGGACGCATCGACTGACACGCACACGGCTCACCGTAGCCGAAGCCGCTAGATTAGAGGGGTGAATGCGTCCATGGATTTTTCAACCCTCGACCTCGGCCAAGAGGCCACCCACGCACACACCAGTGCTTGGGTGGCCTCCACCTTGCGTCGGCAAATTGCCGAAGGCCAACTGCTACCGGGCACCAAGCTCTCGGAACAGGTACTGGCTCAGGCGCTGGGAGTCTCGCGCAATACGTTGCGCGAAGGCTTCACGCTGCTCGACAGCGAACTGATCATCACCCGCATTCCCAACCGGGGCGTGTTCGTCGCCTCGCCCACCGCCGACGACGTCCGAGAGATCTATGCGGTGCGCCGCACCGTCGAACCGGCCGCGGCCGCCTGGGGTAGCACACTGGATCTGAGCACCCTGCGAGACATTGTTGAGACCGCCCGGAGCGCCCAGAGAAATGGCGACGTGCCCGGGATGGCCGGAGCCAATCAGCGCTTCCACGAACTTTTGGTCGCCTCATCGGGCAGCTCACTGCTCGGCGAACTCATGGGACGTGTTTTGGCGCGGATGCGCCTAGTCTTCCACGCCATGCGCGACGCGCCGGACTTTCACACCCACTACGTGCAGGGCAATGCGCATGTGCTCGAGCTGCTTGAGGCCGGAAAGCGCCTCGAGGCGGCCGAGGCGCTGCGTCGCTATCTGGATACCGCCGAGGCGGAGCTGCTCGAACATTTGCGCGCGGCACAGGAGAACTAACACGCAAGCCGCAGCCTAGGTGGGCTGCGGGTTGTGTGGAGCGAGCGTTAGGGCACCTGATAGCGCCGGTCGGGAGCATCAGTGATAAGCATGTACCCCGGGGCGTGAGCAATGGCAAAGGACGGGCGCGAAGCCATCACCGCGGCCTGCGCCGTGACCCCGCAAGCCCAGAAAACCGGGACGTGTCCCTCCGGAATGTGCACCGGATCCCCAAAGTCAGGATGCGCCAGGTCGGCAATGCCGAGCCGCTGCGGCTCGCCCACGTGCACCGGCGCGCCGTGGACGGCCGGGTAGCGCGACGTGATGCGCACGGCGTCGGCGACCCGCTCCGCCGGGATCGGCCGCATGGAGACCACCAGTGGACCGTGCAGGGACCCGGCCGGGGTGGTGGAACGGTTCGTCCGATACATCGGGACGTTCACGCCCTGGGCGATGTGAGCCACCTCGATCCCTTCGGCCAGTAGCGCGGATTCAAAGGTGAAGGAACAGCCGATGATGAAGGTCACGAGATCATCGCGCCAGTAGTCGAGCAGGTCGGTGGGCTCGGCCACCAGCTGCCCGCCGTCGAATACGCGGTAGCGCGGCACGTCGGTGCGGATATCTCCGTCGCGTAGCAGCTCACCGGTAGTTTCTCCGGCCTCCAGTACCCCCAAGATCGGGCAAGCCTTGGGATTGCGCTGGGCAAAGAGCAAGAAATCGAAGGCCAGCTGCCGGGGTACGATGAGCAGATTCGCTTGCGCGTAACCGTCGCTGAACCCCGCCGTGGGTAGCTCAAGCCCCGCACGGAACAACGTGCGGGCTTGCGCCGGAGATAGGGTTGCGCGTTCGGCCCGGGCCGGTGGATGTATCGAGTCCATACTCATTTCCTGTTCTCTGCGTGCGTCTTAGCCGGCCCAGAGGGCCGAGAGCCCGGAGAGCGAATTGATGCCTAGGTAGACGGTCAGCAGCCAGGTCAGGGCGCCGATGACCAGAAGCCAGAGCGGGTACTTGTAGCCGTTGAGCAGGTCGCGACGACGCCAGGCCACGTAGAGCAGCACCGCGAAGCCCACGGGCAGGATCAAGCCGTTGACGGCTCCGGCAAAGATCAAGAGCGTCTGCGGGGCCTTGCCCAGCAGCAGGAAGATGACCGCGCACACGGCAATGAAGCCGGTGGTAATCAGATTGCGCGTACGTTCCGGGGTGCTCGAGCGCGTTACGAAGGACACCGAGGTATAGGCGGCGCCGATCACCGAGGTCAACGCGGCAGCCCAGAGGATGACCCCGAAGGACCGCATGCCGATTTCACCAGCTGCGTGCCCGAAGGCCTCGGCCGCCTTATTGTCACCGGTGAGCGCCACCCCGCCGGCCACAACGCCGAGGATGGCGAGGAACAACAGCACACGCATCACGCCGGTGACAATAATGCTGAGCACCGAGCCGCGGGAAATCTCCTTCACGTCCCCCACACCCTTGACGCCCGAGTCGATCATGCGGTGCGCACCGGCATAGGTGATATATCCACCGACAGTGCCGCCGATCAGGGTGGTGATGATCAGGAAGTCCACCTTTTCGGGGAGCACGGTATTGCGCAGGGCCTCGCCCACCGGCGGGGCCGCGACAATGGCCACGTAGATCATCAGCAGAATCATGATGGCGCCGAGGAGCACGACGATGCGGTCCAGAGCCATGCCGGCTTTCTTCGAAAGGAAGATGAGGATCGCGATGACCGCGGAGATCGCCCCGCCGATTTTGGGGTCCACTCCGAGCATGGCGTTGAGCCCCAACCCGGTACCGGCGATATTGCCAATGTTGAACACCGCGCCGCCGAGGAAAACCAAGGCCGCGAGGAACCAGCCCACACCGGGTAGAACCTTATTGCCCAGCTCTTGGGCGCGCAGTCCGGAAACACCGATGACGCGCCAGACATTGAGCTGCACGGCAATGTCGACGAGGATCGAGACCAGGATGGCGAAGGCAAAGGAAGCACCGATTTGAACGGTGAATTCCGTGGTCTGTGTGATGAATCCCGGGCCAATGGCACTGGTGGCCATCAGGAACATCGCGCCAAGCAACGCCGTACGGCGTGCTGAGGCGTTTGGCTTAGCGGGTGACTGCGAGTGCGCCATGGTGTTCTCCGTTGCAGATGCGGTGACGGGTGCCACACATTCGTGTAACGCACAGAACATTACATGTTGTTGAACAATCTAGGCAAGGGGTTGTTCAACAATTTTGGGGCGAGATTGATGGCGGCGCAGAACTATAGCGCGTTGCCCACCCAGAGGCCGAGAGCAGCCAGTGCCCCGGTGCCGGCCATGACGCCGAGACCGTTGAGTATCCCGGCCACCCACTTGCGCGCTTGCAGAAGCCGAACGGTCTCAAAGCTTGCGGTGGAGAAGGTCGTAAATCCCCCGAGAAAACCGACGCCAGCGACGAGTCGAATGGCTTCGGGCAATATCTGCGCGGAGACCAGACCCGTGAGCAATCCGAGCAGAAAAGAACCCAAAAGATTAATCAGCACGGTCCCCCAAGGGAAGGCACCTGCCACCCGCGAGCGCACCGCCCCGTCGAGCACGAGTCGACAGCACGCCCCCAGCCCTCCGGCCACGGCGATGCCCACGAAAAGCCAGAACGTCATTCCGTGCCCTCCCCGGACTTCGAATGCATCCACGTGGCGATCGAAATTCCGGCCAGGGTGGCCAGGGCACCTAGGAGCACGGTACCGAGCCCGTAGAACAGTGCCGCCGAGATGGAGCCGGCTTCCAGAAGAGCGACAAGCCCCACGGCGAAGGTGCTAAAAGTGGTAAATCCGCCCATGAACCCGGTGCCCACCAATAACCGCAGGGCCCTGCGGCGTCCTTGGTCCGGTCCGCGCCGAGCCAGTGCATCCAGGAGCACCCCGAGAAGGAAGGCGCCACTGAGGTTAATGGCAAAAACCGCCCAGTCGATACCGTCCTGCGCGGGAAAGGCCAGCGAAATCCCCTCGCGGGCCGCGGCCCCAAGCGTTCCACCGACAAAGGTCAGGGCTAAGGACGAAGGTTGCAGGTAGGCCGGACGCCGTTGGTTCATTGCACATCACCCGTGCGTCGCGGAATGACCATCACCGGTCGATGCTGTTGGTGGGCTAGCTGGGCGGCGACCGAGCCATTGAACAATTCGCGGGCCGAACCACGCCATCCTCCCGCGCGGGTACCCACCACGATCATTCGCGCCCCGAGCACATCGGCCAACCAAGCGAGTTCCGTTGCGGCACCACCGGCCAACGCGCGCACCGACCAGCGCACGCCTCGGTCCTGCAAAACTGAGGCCAGGTGCGCGTAGAGGTCTGCGTCGAATCCGCCGGCCTCGTCCTCGACGAGATCCGGATCGATGGGTAGCGAGCGGATCGTCCCGTCGGCCTGCCGGGCGATGGTGTAGCGAGAGTCGTCCACCGTGGCGCAAATCAACTGAGCGTCGAGCGCAAGGGCTAGCTCCGCCGCCTGCTCGAGCACCTCGGCGGGTTGGCCAGGTACTACTCCCAGAACGATGGTTGAACCTCGTTCGTTCATGGGCATTTCCTCCTGCCGACCGCGGGCGCTGGGCGCGCGAAAGGCCGTGAATCGCGCGTTTTGAGTCTAGCAAAGCGGCAATACCACGGCGGGGTCACCGCGGACCAGGCTCGGCCCGACGACCCCGCCGTTAGGCTGCGTTCGGCCTAGTAGTGCGTGCCTCCGTCAATGCGCACCTCGGTACCGGTGATGAAGTACCCCTCGGCGCTGGCGAGCAGCGCCACCACATTGGCGACGGAGTCGGGTCCGGCAAACCCCTGCCCCAAGGCCGGGGCAAGTTTCGCAAAGAGCGACATATCCGCATCCTCGGGCAACCCCGGGCCCTTGCTCTGTCCGCTGGCTCCGGACCCATCGGTCATGCCCGAAGCGATCGAACCGGGCTGCACCGCCGTAAAGCGAATATTGTCCTTGGCGTACTCCGCGGCGAGCGCATGGGTCATCGATTGAATCCCGCCCTTGCTGGCGGCGTAGGCCGCCATATAGGGGTGGGCAAAGACGGCCGAGGTGGAGCTGAAGTTCACCACGGAGGGCTGATCCCCGCCCCGCAGGTGGGCTAGGGACTCGCGGATCATTTGGAAGGTACCGACCAAGTTGACCCGCAGGATGGTCTCGAAGGCTTCGGTGCTCATCTGCTCGGTGTGCGCCGAGCGCAGAATGCCTGCCGCGTTGACCAGCGCGTCGAGACCTCCAAGCCACTGCACGGCCTGAGCCACTCCGGACTGTACCGACCCCTCGTCAGAGACGTCGATCTGCACGGTATGCAGCCGCTCGGCCGCCGCCCCGGCGGCGCGCACGGTGTCCTCAAGGCCCGGAGCGGACACATCGGCGGCGACCACCCGACCGCCTTCCTGGAGCATCCGCAACACGGTGGCCTGCCCAATTCCGGATCCTGCTCCGGTGACGATCACGCGACGGTTTTCATAGCGATTCATGAGATTCCCTTCCTCGGTAGTTATCTTCACGATACGCCCTTGTGGCACAACGTGCCATAAATGCAGATTGTGACATTAGGGATAGCGCCTATGGTTAAGTTGTGTCCTCAGAACGGTTGAACCTCACCCAACGCCGCCGCGCTGCCACCGAGCTAGAGATTGCCCGGGCCGCCGCCAAACTCTTCGCAGCACATGGCCTCGACCAAACCACCGTCGAACGCATTGCCCAGAGCGCCGGTATCTCTCTGCGCACCTTCTACCGCTACTTCCCCACCAAGGAGGAGGCACTGGCCCCATTACTGCAGGTGGGGGCCGAGGCCTGGCAGCAAAGCCTGCGCAGCGGTACGGCACTGAGCCTCTACGAGCGCATCGACCGCTCCATCGCCGAGGTTCTCGACGCCGGAGCGCTGCAACAGACCGGCGATGCCGACGCCACCCGGGTTCTGTTGCGTCAGCGACATGGCCATCAAGGCGTCATCGATATCTGGCACCGTGTCAACGCCCGCTCCGAACAGGCCCTCGGTCCGCTGCTGCGCGAGGTGGAACCGGAGCTCGCGCCGCACCGTGCGCTACTGTGGGCCGCCGCCGCAACCTGTTCCATTCGGCTGGCCATTGAATCCTGGGCCGATGACTCTGCGCAGACCCAGGCTCCGGTCGCCACCTGGGCGCGCGAGAATTTCCGGCTGCTCAGCGCCGGCCTGTCTCAGGAATAGTAGTTAAAAGGCTACGGCGGCCACAGCCCATACTGGGCTGTGGCCGCCGTAGCTGTGCCTAGAGGCGAAACTCCTAGTGGAAGAAGTGGCGGGCACCGGTGAAGTACATGGTGATGCCCGCGGCGTTCGCGGCGGCGATCACTTCATCATCACGCACCGAACCGCCGGGCTGCACCACGGCCTTGACGCCGGCGTCGATCAAAATCTGCAGACCATCGGCGAAGGGGAAGAACGCGTCGGAGGCAGCCACCGAACCCAGCGCACGCTGTTCGGAGGCGCTCGTGTCGGCATTCTCGGCACCGCCGGCGGCGTCGGCCCCGGAATCAACGGTCACGCCGAGGGTGTTCGCACGCTCCACGGCCAGCTTGCAGGAATCCAGGCGGTTCACCTGGCCCATGCCGATACCCACGGCCGCACCATTCTTGGCGAGCAGGATCGCGTTGGACTTCGCGGCGCGCACCGCACGCCACGCGAAGGCCAGATCGGCGAGGGTCTGCTCATCGGCGGCCTCACCGGCCGCCAGCGTCCAGCCCTCGGTCGCATCGCCCGCGGCATCAATTTTGTCGCCGGCTTGCACGAGCATGCCGCCGGAAACCTGGCGGAACTCATTTTGGTTGCGACCGTAGCCATCGGGCAGCGCCAGCAGGCGGATGTTCTTCTTCGCCGAGAGGATCTCTACGGCTTCGTCCTCGAAGTCCGGGGCGATGACAACCTCGGTGAAGATGCCCTTGACGGTCTCGGCCATGGCCTTGGTGACGGTGCGGTTTGCCGCGATCACCCCGCCGAAGGCAGATACCGGGTCGGTGGCGTGGGCCTTGGCGTGGGCGTCGGCGATCGGGTCGGCGGCATCCGGGGAAGCCACGGCCACACCGCAGGGGTTGGCGTGCTTGATCACGGCCACGGCGGGCTGCTCAAAGTCGAAGGCGGCGCGCAGCGCGGCGTCGGCGTCGACATAGTTGTTGTAGCTCATTGGCTTACCGTGCAGCTGGTCGGCCTGAGCGATACCGGCCGGGGCGGCCTGATCCACATACAGGGCGGCCTGCTGGTGCGGGTTTTCGCCGTAACGCAACACCTCGGCGCGTTCGAGCGCGACACCGGCGTAGGCTGGCCACTCGATGACTCCGTCGCCGTCCTCGTCGAGGAACTGGCTAGCGGTCCAGGTGGCGACCGCGGTGTCGTAGGCGGCGGTGTGGGCATAGGCCTTGGCGGCCAGACGCTGACGGGTCTTCAAATCGAAGCCGCCATTGGCTGCAGCGTCGATAACCTGTGGGTAGAAGCTTGGATCCACCACGATCGAAACCGCTGCGTGGTTCTTTGCCGCCGAGCGCACCATGGCCGGGCCGCCAATGTCGATCTGCTCGACGACCTCGTCGCGGGCCGCACCCGAAGCAACGGTCTGTACGAAGGGGTAAAGGTTCACCACAACCAGGTCGATGGCGTCGATTTCCATCGCGGCGAGGGTGTCCATGTGCTCCGGCACGCGGCGGTCGGCGAGAATGCCGCCGTGGATCCGTGGGTGCAGGGTCTTCACGCGCCCATCGAGCATCTCGGGGGAACCGGTCACCTGCTCAACTTCGGTCACCGGAATACCGGCGGCGGCGATCTTCTTGGCGGTGGAACCGGTGGAGACTAGCTGCACTCCGGCGGCGTGCAGGCCCGCGGCAAGTTCCTCCAACCCGGTCTTGTCGTAAACGGAAATCAAGGCGCGGCGGATCGCCACGCGATCCAAATCGATCGTGCTCACGAAAAATGCTCTCCCGGCGTTGGCGATGGGGGTTCGATGCAGTGGACGGGCCACCGAAGACATTCTATCGGTTGCCCGCGCCATTACCCGCTGGCGTTAAGCCGCCCCTCGCGCACCGGGATCCGGCACGAAGTTCACCGGGGTGCCACGACGCGTGAACACTACCCCTGCTGCCCGCTGAGCTCCTTGTCTCCGCGTTCGAGCTGCGGGAAATGTTCGGCCAACTGCGCCGGGGTCAGGCACAACTCCAACAGCCGCTGCGCGTGATCGTCGTCGGCCACATAGGTCACCAGATCCGGTTTGACCTTGACGGTGAGCTCTTCACGAAGCGAAATCGCCACGTTGACCAAGGAACTGTAATAGCGTCGGATGGTGGTTTCCCAGCCTTCGAGCTCGGCCAATTTCATGATGGCTTCGCTCCATACCTGTGCGGCCACATCCTCGCAGAGGTCGATCGAGGACCAATGCCAATCGCTCGGCTCCCACTTATCCGAGTAGAAGCTCTCCTGATCATCGCCCTCGAGTTCGGCCTCGAGCGCGTTAAGCACCTCGTCGAGATCCTCGGCGTCGGCCTCATAGTCCGAGTCTTCGGCATCGGCGGCGTCCGCGTCGTCGATGGGCTCATCGAAGGCGTCGGGCCGTTCCTCGTAAGTCGGCTCATCATCCAGGTCTTCGCCGCGTTCAACCAGCTGTTCGCGAAGCTCCGTTCGGCGGTCCCGTTCCAAAGCCTGCAGTGAATTAAGCGCCAGCAGGGGCATGGCGACCGGAGTATCCGGATCGGTGCTCACCCCGTAGAGCGCGATGGCGTAGAAATCCTGGTCCGGGTGTTCTCGTATCACTTCCGCCGCATGTCGAAGGGCGGACACCCGTAGCGCCTCTTCGAGAGCGGTCCAATCTACTCCCATGCCCCGAGATTACTCCCAAGCCGTGGCACATGACAGCCTTGACGCGACCGACTTTTAGGCGTATTGCGCGAGATTCCGGGTATGCTACCTGCGGGCCATCCCCGTTTCCCACGAAAGGCGCCATAAACCGTGTCGACAACCGCCGTACCTTCTGGCACCCACGTGGTGCAGTCCCTGCCCTTTAAATGGTCGGTGCAGGGCAGCATTTTTATCATTGGCGGGCTGGGCTTCATGTTCGACGCCTGGGATGTCACGCTCAACGGGGCGCTCATCCCGTTGGTGGCCGCCGAATGGGGCTTGGATCGACCCACCGCCGCCCTCCTGGGCACCGCAAACCTGGTGGGCATGGCCGTTGGGGCGTTCCTCTGGGGCGGGATCGCCGATCGCTACGGGCGGACCAAGGCCTTCTCGCTGACCTTGTTGATGTTCTCCATTTTCACGGTGCTCGGGGCGCTGTCCCCGAACTTTGGTTTCTTCATCGCCTTCCGATTCCTAGCCGGCATGGGGCTGGGCGGCTGCATCCCGGTGGACTATGCGCTGGTCGGCGAATTCACCCCCGCACGCTTGCGCGGCCGGGTGCTGACGGCCATGGATGGCTGGTGGCCAATTGGTGCCGCACTGTCCTTTGTGGTCTCCGGTTGGGTGATGGCCACCGCCGAGAACTGGCGACTGATTCTGGCCGTGATGATCCTGCCCGCCTTGCTGGTCTACGTGGTACGCCGCAAGGTGCCCGAGTCGCCCCTGTATCTGGTCTCGGTGGGACGCGATAGCGAGGCCCGCGCGATCATCGATCGGCTCGTGAAGCGCACCGGGGCCACCCCGGTAGAGTACACGCTCTCCGGGTCACGCTTGCCGGAGCGGAACCGTTGGTGGGAGCAACTGGCGGGGCTGTGGGCGTATTCGCCGCGCCTGACCGCCACCAGCTGGTTGCTCTTTGTCACCGTGCTGCTCATTTACTATCTGGCTTTGACCTGGTTGCCTTCGATTCTCACCGAGGCCGGTCTAGCGCAGTCGGTGTCCTTCTTTGCCACCAGCGTCATGGCGCTGGCGGGGCTCATCGGCGTGCTGATCGCTGCCACGCTCGTTGAACGGGTGGGACGTAAATGGGTGCTCGGGGTCAGCGCCCCACTCTCCGGATTAGTGCTGGTAATCGTGGGACTGAGCCTCGACGTTCCGGCCGCCGCGGTGGCTTGGATGCTGGTATTTGGGGTCGTGGTGCAGATTGCGATTCCGGTGCTCTACACCTATGTTTCGGAACTTTATCCCACGCATCTGCGGGCCTCGGGCTTCGGTTGGGCCTCGACGATGTCCCGGCTCGGCGCCGGCTTCGGCCCATTGCTCTTCGCCGCGCTCTGGCCCGTGCTGGG
The DNA here is from genome assembly GCF_048457885.1 of Glutamicibacter endophyticus. Taxonomy (NCBI): domain Bacteria; kingdom Bacillati; phylum Actinomycetota; class Actinomycetes; order Micrococcales; family Micrococcaceae; genus Glutamicibacter; species Glutamicibacter endophyticus. Next base: position 630,050 of record NZ_CP174200.1, on the reverse strand, counting down.
ACTTCCCACGCTCTTCGGCGCAGCAACCGTCCTGGTACTTCTGGCGGTGCTGTTGATGGCATTCCAAGCCCCCGAGACACGGGGTCGGGACCTGGGCTAGATCACCAGAGACCACCTTGTGACTTGAGAATTCATTACTGTCGACAGGTGCCTATCGTGCGATAGTCTAGCCACGAGGAGCTACCTTCACGTAGCTTCCCGCGGTTTAGTCCCCTTCGTCGAAAGGCCGTCATGCACGAGGACATCACCCTGACTACCGGCAGAGTTCATCGGGTGTTGACTGAGCGCATACGGCCAGCCATTCACGGCACATATGTGGAACTGGACGCCAGTTGGCATGAACTACCCGGCGAACCGGTGCCGATCGCCGACGGGTTGCGCCTTGATTTCGCCCCGGTGCATGTGGGCGAGGCATGGGGTCCGGCCTGGGGCACCACGTGGTTCAAACTCACCGGACAAGTCCCCGCCGAATGGGCCGGGCGTAAGGTCGAGGCGGTCATCGATCTCGGCTTTGACGTCAATCGCACGGGCTTTCAATGCGAAGCCCTCGTGCTGAGGGGTAACGGCGAAACCATCAAGGCGATCAACCCACGCAACCAGTGGGTGCCGATCACCGATGCGGCCACCGGCGGCGAGCACGTGGAGCTGTATTTGGAGGCCGCCTCCAACCCGGTACTGCTGGAGGAGCATCCCTTCCTGCCCACCGAACAGGGTGATGTGCGCACCGCCAGCCGCGCACCGCTCTACCGGCTGGCCAGGCTGGATCTGGTGGTCTTCGAATCCGAGGTGTACGAACTGTCGCTCGATCTACAGGTATTGCTCGAATTACAAGAGCAGCTACCGGCCGGGTCCCGACGTGCCCAAATCCTCGCGGCACTCGATCGCTCCATGGATGCGCTAGATCTTCAGGATATCCCCGGCACCGCACGCGCCGCGCGTGAACCACTTCGCACCGTACTCGAAACACCGGCCGAGCCGAGCGCCCATCGACTGTCGGCCATTGGCCATTCTCATATTGATTCCGCCTGGCTCTGGCCGGTGCGAGAAACCATTCGCAAGGTCTCACGCACCTGCTCTTCGATGGTTGAGCTGCTCGAAACGGATCCGGATTTCCGTTACGGAATGTCCAGCGCCCAGCAGTTCGAATGGCTCAAGGAACACCGCCCGCAGGTTTTCGAACGTGTGAAACGTGCCGTGGCCGAAGGCCGCTTCATCCCCTTGGGCGGTATGTGGGTGGAGTCGGACACCGTCATGCCATCCGGTGAGGCGCTGGCCCGCCAATTCCTCTACGGCCAACGATTCTTCCGCGAAGAATTCGGGATTAGTAGCCCCGGTGTCTGGCTACCGGACTCCTTCGGGTACTCCCCGGCCCTGCCTCAGTTGATGAAGCGTGCGGGGTTCGAGTGGTTCTTCACCCAGAAAATTTCGTGGAATCAACGTAATGTCTTTCCCCATCATTCCTTCCTTTGGGAAGGTATTGACGGGTCGCGGATCTTCACGCATTTCCCGCCCATGGACACGTATAACGCGCAGCTCTCCGGCGAGGAGGTGGCCAAGGCTACCCGACAATTTCGCGATGCACGCCAGTCCTCGGGCTCCATCGCTCCGGTGGGTTGGGGCGACGGTGGTGGTGGCACCACCCGCGAAATGACCGGCATCGCCCGGAGGCTGGCGGACCTGGAGGGTAGCGCCCGGGTGAGCTGGGAAGACCCGGATGATTTCTTCTCCCGCGCCCGCGCCGAAATGTCCGACCCGGCCGTATGGGTGGGCGAACTGTATTTGGAACTGCACCGCGCCACGCTCACCAGCCAGCACCGCACGAAACAGGGCAACCGCCGCACCGAACAACTGCTGGTCGAGGCCGAGCTGTGGGCCAGCACCGCGAACCTTCGCGTCGGACTGCCCTACCCCTACGAGGAATTGGACCGGCTCTGGAAGGCGGTGCTGCTGCACCAGTTCCACGACATTCTTCCCGGCACCTCGATCGCCTGGGTGCACCGCGAGGCGGTAGCCGAGTATGAGCGCATCACGGCCGAGGCCGAGCAGCTCATCGATACCGCCGTGCGCGCCCTGGTGGGTGAGGGAGACACCCGTCTCGAGGTCAACTCGGCCTTTACCGCGCGCGGCGAGCTGCCGGCGACAAGTATCGCCGCATGCCCCGAAGCGCAGGCCGAGGCGGTAGAGCTCTACCGGGATGGTGCCGACTACATCCTGGAAAACTCCCTCGTGCGCCTGCGCATCGACGAGCGCGGCTTGCTGACCTCCGCCGTTGACCTTCGCACCGGTCGTGAGGCGATCGCCGCCGGGCGGGCCGGTAATCTGCTCCAACTGCACCAGGATTTTCCGAACATGTGGGATGCCTGGGATGTCGACAAGTTCTACCGGAATCACTGCACAGATCTCACCGAGCTTCACGCGATCCGGGCCGAGCAGGGCCCACACGGCAAGGTGAGCATCCACATCGAGCGTCACTTCTCGAAGTCCACGGTGACCCAACGCCTTACCCTAGCCCCTGGCGAACGACTGGTCCGGATCGATCAGGAGACCGACTGGCAGGAGACCGAGAAGTTCCTCAAGGTCGCATTCCCCTTCGATCTGCATGCCGAGCACACGGTGGCCGAGACGCAGTTCGGACACCAACGCCGGGTGACCCATGTGAACACCAGCTGGGAAGCCGCAAAGTTCGAGACCTCAATGCACCGCTTCGTCTATGTGGAGGAGCCGGGCTTCGCCACCGCGCTGGTCAACGACTCCATGTATGGCTACGACGTCAGCCGCGATGCCGTGGACGGCGAGGTAAGCACCACGCTGCGCCTCTCGCTTTTGCGCGCTCCACGCTACCCCGATCCGCGCACGGATCGGGGTGTACAGGAACACAGCTTTGGACTGTTGATCGGCACCGACCTCGCCGAAACCGTAGCCTCCGGGCAACGGCTCAACAGCACCCCGCGTACCGTCCACGGTGCAAGGCAGGTGGCACCGCTGGTACAGGTGATCGGCGCCGGGGTGCAGCTGAGCTCGGTGAAATTGGCGGCGGACCGCTCCGGAGACCTGGTGGTGCGCGTCTACGAGGCGCTGGGTCGGCGGACCGAAGCACGTCTGGAGCTCTCGCAGCCGGTGCACCAAATCCGGGTGGCAAGCCTCATCGAAGCCGAACTGGAGCAAGCCGACGGGCTGGCCTTCACCCTTCGTCCCTTTGAAGTACGCACGCTGCGTTTGAAGATGACCTAGAGTGTCTCCGGCTCGGGCGGGATGGCCCGTAGCGAATTATTCCACCCACGGGATGAGGTAACTCGGCCCCGGAGCAACATAGGATGGTAGGACGCCCGAACGACGTAGAGCGAAAGTACCACTACACGCATATGCCCTTTGACGACCACCAGCCCGAGCAGCTGCCCGCACGCAGCGACGGGCTCCCCACGCTATCCGTCGTAGTTCCGGCCTTCAATGAGGCGGGTATTCTCGAAGCCTGCCTCGAATCCCTGCTCGCCATGGACGATCCGGCAGAAGAAATCATCGTGGTGGATAACTCCAGCACCGATGACTCTGCGGCCATCGCCGCGTCCTTTCCCACCGTGCGGGTACTCGGCGAAGCCCGTCAGGGCATCACCTACGCCCGCACCACCGGATTCGACGCGGCCCGCGGCGAACTCATTGCCCGCATTGACGCCGATTCCCGGGTGACACGCAATTGGGCCACCCTGATCCGCCAGCGACTAGCCCCGGGCAGCGGACTGGATGCCGTCGGTGGCGGCGCGGCCATTGCCGAGTTGTCACCGGCCGCCTTTTTCTGGTTCTCCGTGTGGTACCGCGGATTCCGCTGGTGGCACCAGCGCAGCATCGGCGTGCGGCCGATGATTTACGGCTTCAATGGGGCGATGCGCACCAGCGCCTGGTGGCAGGCCCGCGAGCTGGTCGCCATGGATGACCAGCAGGTCAGCGAAGATCTGGATTTGACCATCGCCCTGCTGCGTAGCGGACATCGGCTGGCCTTTGAGCCTCGGCTGTTGGTCAAGGCCCACCTATTCCGCTCCATCGACCGGGAAAAGCTCGAACGATACTACCGGACCGACTCGTTGACACTTGCACGGCATTGCTATGGGAATCCCAAGCGCCGGGCCGCCCTCGAGGCGGAAGCTTCCGCACAGTGAGTTCGGCTGCCGAGCACCGTCCGTGGTACCGCTCGCTGCGATTCTGGGTCAGTGTCCTGACCTTCGTGCTGGTCGGCCTGGTGATCGCCGGGGCGTGGGAGCATGTGCGGGCGGCCTTCGAATCGCTGGCCACGGTCAACTTGGGCGTTCTGGCCCTGCTGGTTCCGGTGCAGTTAGCGAGTTTCTGGTTCACCGGCGAAGTGCTCTTCTCCTATCTACGTGGCCGCGGTGAATTGCATGGCATGCATCCGGCCGCGGCGATGCGCATGTCCTTGGAGTTTAATTTCGCCAATCACATGCTGCCCTCGGGCGGGGCAGCCGGTATCGCCTACACCAACTGGAAGCTGAGCACGCTCGGGGTGTCGGCCAGTCGCACCACCTTGGCGCAGCTGACCCGCTTCGCACTGACCTTTGTCTCCTTCGTTTTGATGTTGGCCGCGGCCGCCCTCTGGTTACTGCTGACCCACCGCGGCACCATGCTGGTGATGGTGACCATGGCCATCGTCGGCACCCTGGCACTGGTGGTCACCGTGGGCGGAGCCATCATTTTCCGTCGACGTCGCCTGCTGCACCGCATCGCCGGGTTTATTTTTTCGGTGGCCTACCGGGTGCTGTCCTGGTTTGGTCGCCAAGACAAGCTCAACGTGGCGCATTTCGTACGCTTCGTGGATCACATGTATCGCGAGTTCGCCGAGGTCACCGCTAAACCGCGCGCCCTGCTGGTGCCCTTCCTCCTATCCTTTGCCGTCAACGCGCTAGATGCTGGCCTATTTCTGGTGGCGCTGGCATCCTTTGGTTATCAGGCCGACTTTGCGCTGGTGTTCGTGGCCTACGGGGCCGCGACGGTAGCTTCGATGGTGATCGTTACCCCTAACGGACTAGGCGCCTACGAAGTGGTGATGGTTTCGGTGCTCGCCGCCGGTGGAGTGCCCGGGGCAACCGCCATCGCTGCGATCGCCCTCTCGCGGGTGATCCTGCTTCTGGGCACCATCCTGTTCGGGTATGGCTTCTACCAGCACAGCGTCATCAAGTCCGGATCGCCTAAGCTGACCGAGCTTCCGGAACAGCAAGACACTTAACCAGCCACCAGACGGTGGGCATGATGCTGGTGCTCGGCAATCAGTGCGTCGCGGTCGATGCCCAACGCTCGGCCGTCGATCACCCGCCAGCGACCGGCCACCATAACCCGTTCGGCGCGTTCGGCCCCGCAGAGTACCAGGGCGGCGATCGGATCGTGCGCCCCGGAGAAGGCATAGCCCTCTGGTCGGAACATGGCCACGTCGGCTTGTCGCCCCACCGCAATTCTGCCGATATCGGCGCGGCCCAGGGCGGCGGCCGAACCCGCGGTGGCCCAATCCAGCACCCGGGCGCTGGTCACCGCCTCGGTCCCGTAGCGTAGTCGTTGGAGGTAGAGGGCCTGGCGTACCTCGCGAATCATATTCGAGGCGTCATTCGAGGCCGAACCGTCCACCCCGAGACCCACCGCGACTCCGGCGCGTTCAAGCTCAATCACCCGCGCGATGCCGGAGGCCAAGCGCATATTAGAGGTGGGACAGTGCGCCACGGAGACTCCCGCCGCACCCAATCGGGTAATTTCCGCATCGTCGAAGTGAATGCCATGGGCCAGCCATGTCCGCTCGGAGAGCCAGCCTACGGAGTCGAGATACTCTACCGTGCGCATGCCGAAGCGCTCCCGACAGAACTGCTCTTCATCGAGGGTTTCGGCCAGATGCGTGTGCAGGCGTACGTCGAGTTCCTCCGCTAGGGCTGCACTCTCGCGCATCAACCCGGTGGTGACCGAGAACGGGGAGCAGGGGGCCAGCCCGATTTGGATCATGGATCCGGGACCCCGCTGGTGGTACTGCTCCACCAACCGCCGCGAGTCTTCCAGGATGATCTCGGGATCTTGGACGGTTTGTTGTGGCGGTAACCCGCCGTCATCGGTCCCTAGAGACATCGACCCGCGGGTGAGCATGGCGCGCATTCCCAGTCGCTGCGCCACCTCAACCTGGATATCAATGGCCTGATCCATTCCGGAAGGGAACAGGTAGTGGTGATCCGCCGCGGTGGTGCATCCGGATTCGAGGAGCTCGGCCATGGCCACGGTGGTCGCCAGCTCGAGCGCCCGCGGGGTCAGTCGAGCCCACACCGGGTACAGATTCGTCAGCCAGCCGAAGAGCGGAAGGTCGGCCACCGGAGCCCACGCTCGGGTCAGCGTTTGATAAAAGTGGTGATGCGTGTTGATCAAGCCCGGGGTGAGCACCAGATCGGTGGCGTCGAAGATCTCATCGACCTCCGGTGTCACGCCGGCAGGCACCAAAGCCTCGATGAGTCCGCTGCCGGTGTTGATGACCAGTCCACCGGCGGCTTGGCTCGAATCGAGCTCCGCTCCGAGGTGCACCGCGCGAGGGTTGCGAATCCATAGTTTTGACATGTGTCGCCTCTCTGCTGGCGACACGAGCCGGAGGCGTAGACCGCCAGCTCAGGTTTATCGGCGTCTGCTGTTCCGCCGGTCGATGGGTTCATCGACGATACCTAAGGACGGTAACACAACCTCTCAGGTGTTGCGCAAATCACAAATTGCCCTATGGTAGAACTCAAGCGGTTCAAAAAGGGAAAATCTTTTCCGATATACGAAATTCCATGAGCCGTCCCGCGGTGGGCGCAAGCCCAGTCCTCGCGGCTCGCATTTGATGGAGACATAATGACTACACTCGCGCAACAACGCCGACCGGAGGATGAAAAACTCCCCCTCGGCAAACTAGCCACGTACGGTTTGCAGCATGTTTTGACGATGTATGGCGGCATCATCGCGGTACCTTTGATCATCGGCAACGCCGCGGGGCTCGACCCCAACGGGATCAGCGTGCTGATCGCCTCCTGCCTGTTCGTCGGTGGTCTGGCGACCATTTTGCAGTCGGTCGGCCTGCCCTTCTTCGGCTCCCAGCTGCCGCTGGTGCAGGGCGTTTCCTTCGCCGGTGTGGCCACCATGACCGCCATTCTCGCTGGCGGTGAAGGCATTCCCGGCATCCTCGGCTCGGTCATCGTCGCCTCGCTGATGGGCCTGCTGATCGCCCCGTTCTTCGCCATGATCGTGCGCTTCTTCCCGCCGGTGGTCACCGGCACCGTGATCACCACCATTGGGCTCTCGCTGATGCCCGTAGCCGTTGGCTGGGTGATGGGCGGTAACGCCAACGCCGAAGACTACGGAAGCCTGCGCAATATCGGGCTCGCGGCGCTGACCTTGGGCATCGTGCTAATCCTCAGCCGGGTTGGCCTCGCGGCCATTTCGCGACTGTCCATTTTGCTCGCCATCGTCATCGGTACCATCATCGCCGCCATCTTTGGCTGGGCAGATTTCTCCAACGTCGCCGCCCGCGGCTACCTGGCCTTCCCGGAACCCTTCGCCTTTGGCTGGCCCACCGTATCGGTGGCGGCAGTTATTTCCATGTTCATCGTCATCATCGTGACCATGACCGAAACGACCGCCGACATTATCGCCGTGGGTGAGATCGTGGGCACCAAGGTCGACTCCAAGCGTATCGCCGCCGGCCTGCGCGCCGATATGATCTCCTCGGCCGTGGCCCCGGTGTTCAACAGCTTCACCCAGTCCGCCTTCGCGCAAAACGTTGGCCTGGTGGCCATCACCGGCGTGAAGTCACGTTTCGTGGTCACCGCCGGCGGCGTGATTCTGGTGATTCTCGGATTGTTGCCGATCGTCGGTGGACTTGTCGCCGCTGTTCCCTCGCCGGTACTCGGCGGCGCGGGCATCGTGCTCTTTGGCACCGTGGCCGCGTCGGGTATCCGCACCCTGGCCAAGGTGGAGTATGAGGGCAATCTGAATATGATCATCGTCGCGGTATCCATCGCCTTTGGTCTGATTCCGATCATCAACCCGGATTTCTACCATGCATTCCCCGACTGGGTCGGCATCATCTTGCACTCGGGGATCTCCTCGGCCGCCATTATGGCCGTGCTGCTGAACCTCCTCTTTAACCACATTGGGCAGAAGGATAAGGACCGCTCGGATCGTTCGGTCTTCGTGGCCGGCACCGGGCGCGCGATTCGCGAGGAAGACCTTACGCGTCTGCTGGAAACCGACTGCATCCTCGCCGAGGGCGACACCATCAAGAACGGCAAAATCATTGACGCAAGCGGCCACGAGGTGCCGGTGCTGACCGCGGACGAGAACGACTCCCCCAACGAGAAGTAAACTCCGCCGCCAGCGCCGCTGGCTTAACCTGGGGTGCCCCCGAGCCAAGCTCGGGGGCACCCCAGGTTTTTAGCTTAATGGGCGGCTTCGGTCTCGTTGGCCAGGTCCTGCAGGGTCGCAATCAGCAGGCGGCGCTCCACGACCTTAATGCGTTCGTGCAGCGACTGTTCGGTGTCGTCGGGCAGGATCTCCACCGCCTCCTGGCGCAAGATCGGTCCGGTATCCACCCCGGCGTCGGCAATATGCACGGTGCACCCGGTCATCTTCACCCCGTAGGCTAGAGCGTCTCGCACCCCGTGAGCCCCGGGGAAGGAAGGCAGCAGGGCCGGATGGGTGTTGATGTAGGTGCCGTCGAAGGCGTTGATGAACTCTTCGCCGACAATGCGCATGAACCCGGAGGAGATCACGTAGTCCGGCGCGTAGGACAGGCACTTTTGCGTCAGCGCATGGTTCCACTCGGCACGATCGGCGTAATCCTTGAAGTTCACGACGAAGGTTTCGATCCCGGCCTCGGCCGAGCGTTGCACCCCGTAGGTGCCTTCTTTATCGGCGCCAACGGCCGCAATGTCGACATTGCGTAGCTCTCCCGCTTGCACGGCGTCGATAACCGCTTGAAGATTCGAACCCGTGCCGGAAACCAGAACTACTATGCGCATAGCTACCATTCTACGGTTGACCACGGGCATAGACTGGCCCTGAACCCTCGGTCTCCGTGAAGGAAGCACATATGAGCCAGATCGTTCCCGATACCAAAGACTGGACGGTTGTCCTGCGCGAGCCCTGCACCCAGTGCGGTCAGGATGTGCGCGCGACAACCCTCGATGACGTCATCGAGCACTTGCCGCAGGCGGTTGAACGGCTCTTAGTGGTACTTGAGCGGCCGGCTGCCGCCGAACGCACCGACCCCGCCCGATGGAGCGATCAAGAATATGTCATGCACGTGGCACAGATGCTACCGGTGATGATCGAGCGGCTGACCATGATGCGCACCATGGACGCCCCGACTTTTCCCGACTGGGACCAAGATCGAGCCGCGCAGGACGGCGACTATAACGCGCTGGGTCGCGAGGCCGTGCGAGAGGCACTGCGGGCCGCGAGCGAGCGCTACTGCGCCGCACTGGCCCAAATACCCGAAGCCGACCTGACGCGCCGTGGCCTTCGCTCAAACGGCGCGGCCTTCACGGTGCTGAGCCTGACTCAATATGCCTGGCATGACGTGCTCCATCACCTCTGGGATGTGCAGGCGGACTGAGCCAACTGCAGCACGAGCGAAGCGCTTGGCGGCAGCCAGTCACCGCTACCCGGTGCCGGTTACTCACCACGAGTGGCGCGTGAATATAACCGGCCCTGGCTAACCTTCGAGCACCGGGTCGGTTTCAAAGAGCGGGGCGATCAGATAGCCGATGGCGGTGCCCACACCGATCTGCAAGGCCAACGCCCCGGCCGTGATCCACAGATGTGGCCCGATTTCGGTCAGCCGGCCAATGGCCAGCGACCCGGAGGCCAGCAGGGAACCAAGAAGGCTAAATAGGCCGGTAACAAGGCCAGTAAACACCGAGAGACAAACGGTCGATACACCCAACGAAAGTGCCGCGTAGGGAATCCTTCGCGCGAACCAATCTTCGAGGTGGTTCTCGCCCACGCGGAGGAAGTACCACCCGGCGACAATGCCGGCCACCACTGGCAGGAGCAGGAACAGCCAGTTGTAGCTGCTGGAGCCAGAAGGAAGCGCAGCCATTAACGGTAGGGAAGGCAGCGGCCCCACCGTGGTTTCAAGGGTGGAAAGAGTGCTACCCACGCCGAGGCTGAATCCTCCGCCGGAAATCCACGACAGCGCCCAAAAGACCGCGTTCGGGATAAAGCCCAACTGCAAGAGGGTCAGCGCAAAGGACCCCAACGGGCCGGGGCGCAGATCCTGATAGACGTTGGCTACATCCGCCCAGTGCGTGCCCACGGATACCGATACCAGCACGCCGGCAATGCCCACGGCCGCCACATAACCGAGGAAACCAGCAACAATCACGTGCCATACATAGGATCCGGCCCACCGCCGATGCGGCGAAATGCTCTGCAGGTAGCTGGCCGTATCCACACCGATCAGCCGCCCCCAAGAGCCGGCTTCGCGCCGGGCGCCAATAATCAGGCCCGCGCAGGCAATCGCCATGGGGATCAGCGCCGCTGCCACCACATTCACCCGTGCGTACTGATTCGTGCAGAGGTACCCGGCGGCCAACCCCAGCAGGGCATAGGTCAGCAACGCACCGGCCAGTCCTTGCCACAGTTGATCGGTGTAGGAGGCACGTGCGATGCGGCGCCCGGCACGCCAACAAAACATCAGCGGCAAGAGGCTCAGTCCGAGCGGAACCAACGTGATCCATCCGCTGCCTTGCCCCTCGCCCAGGCTGAGCACTTCAACGGGAACACCGTGCGCATGCAACCATAACTGGCCGCCGAACTGCAGGATGACGTTGAAGGACTCCTCGAGGAAGCCGCCGGAGAAATATACGGCGATCAACGGGACGACGAAGATGGCCAGGCAGAATACGACCGACTGCAGGATCTCGAAGGCACCCTGCAGCGCCAGGGGCATCGGCCAACCATTGCGCAGGCGCAACATGACGGCTTTCATGGGTTTCTTTTCGCGGCTCATCCCTTCAATAATCCCACTGCGCATGACAAGTACGGCCCAGCGACGCGCAAGGGTCGCTGGGCCGTACTTGTCATCGGCTAGTAGCTGGAGGTAATGGGAGCGTCGGACTCACCGCGATACCGTTCGGCGAGCTGTTCACTGGCCCGGGCGAGCAACGCAACGTCGGCGCCAACTCCCACGAACTGCGCTCCGGCCTCGATATAGCGCTGGGCGCTGGCAGGGTCGAAAGCATTGACGCCCACGTACTTACCAGCCGCGCGGGCTGCGGCGATCACCTTCAGGACAGCCTCCACCACCTGCGGGTGCCCTTGCTGTCCAATGAGGCCCATGGTGGCGGCCAGATCCGAAGGCCCAATGAACACCCCATCGAGGTCGTCGGTAGCGAGGATCGCCTCGACGTTATCCACGGCCTGCTCGGATTCGATTTGCACGATCACGGTGATGGTATCGCCGGCCCGTTGCAGGTAGCCGTCGATGCGGTTCCAGCGAGCAGAGCGGGCAAGGGCCGAGCCAACCCCGCGGACCCCGCGTGGTGGGTAGTGGCAGGAAGCCACCGCCTGTTCGGCGTCTTCAGCGGTATGCACCATCGGGATGATCAGTGACTGGGCGCCCAGATCCAGATACTGCTTGATAATCACCGGATCGTTGACCGGAGGACGTACCACGGGCACCGTGGGGTAACCACCCACGGCCTGCAATTGGGTCAGCAGGCTTCCGAGATCATTGGGCGAGTGCTCGCCGTCGAGGAAAATCCAGTCAAACCCTGCCCCGGCACAGATTTCGGCGTTGACCGTCGAGGCGGAGCATACCCATACACCGGCCAGCGGGCGGTCGCTGGAGGCCAGCACATCTTTGAACGAGCGGTCGGCGGCTACACGAACTGGCATGTCACCGTCCCCAATGCTCCATAGTCGGCCATGACGGTATCGCCCTTATCCACCCACATTGGGCGGGTGAAGGAGCCCGCGAGGATCAGCTCGCCGGCCGAGAGTTTATCTCCATGCGGAGCGATCTTGTTGGCCAGCCAGTACACACCCGAGGCCGGATGGTTCAGCACACCGGCGGCTACGCCGGTCTCTTCCACCGTCTGGTTCTTGTAGAGGATGCCGGCGACCCAGCGCAGGTCGACCGCTTCGGGGCGCACCGGATTGCCGCCGATCACCATCGCGCCCATGGCGGCGTTGTCGCTGATCGTGTCGACGATCGTGCGGCCCTGCATTTCAATGCGGGAATCGAGGATTTCAAGGGCCGGGATCACGTAGTCTGTCGCGTCCAGCACATCGAAAATTGTCGCGTTGGGTCCGCTGACATCCTTTTTGAGCTTGAACGCCAGCTCCATCTCAATGCGTGGGTGCGTGTATTGGTCCCAAGGCACCGTGCACCCCGTTTCGAGCACCATGTCATCGAAGATGATTCCGTAGTCGGGTTCGGTGATGCCCGTGGCCATCTGCATGGCGCGTGAGGTGAGCCCGATTTTTCGCCCGGCCAGAACACGGCCTTTGGCTTCACTGCGCTGGCGCCACAGATTCTGGACACGGTAGGAATCTTCCACCGTCATCTCTGGGTATCGGGCGGTCAGCAACGGTACCGGGGTTCGAGTCTCCCCGGCCGCGACCAATTCGTCGGCGATCGCCGTGATTGTTTCCTCGGGCAGCATGGTTCACCTTTCGCACGCATGGCACTGTGGCGCGAGCCGATTCATGCCTTGGCTCACATCGCCCATGGTATCGAGCGGTGGCAGGGCTGGCACATCGTACTTAGATTTCGCCCGTCGGCCGCGAGCGGTGCCGCTGCTCCGGGAAGATCATCCCTAGACGATAGGTGAGCATCGCAAAAATCATCCCAAAGTACGATGTGCAGATCTTTGGTTACTGACTAGCGTATTTAAAGACAAAAAGACAACCTTATTGGTCGCCTACCCGGCGATACAGTGCCGGCCCAACGGCCGAGGTACGGAAACGACCCGCTCCGCAATACACGCCATCATCACCCCAAAGGCCCCGACCTCATGACTCCCACGCTAGCTCTCGGAATCTTATGCATGCTTATTTTCAGCGGCCTCTGCCTTTTCGCTTCTCGTATCGCGAAGACTCAACCCAATAGCGATAGCGAGACCACCAGAAAGTTTCGGACCCTAATGCTCATTGGCCTATATTTCGGGGTCTCCGGGGTCGTAACGATGAGCGTGAATTTCATGAGCTAGCCCAGCGCGGCGGCTCAGCCCCTTCGCTCCTCGGGTTCCACCCGGCGAAATTCCTGGCAGAAGACGAACCGCGGCGGCCTACCGCCTACTGCGTGCGCGCCACGCAAGCACCGCGTCCCCGAGTACCACCGCGCCCGAAGCCAACAAGAGCACACCCCACCACCAGGGGGTGCTGGCTCCCGTGAACCAGACAATGCCCGCGGCAAGGGTGAGTGCACCGGCGAGGATACGCACGACCAGCGCCGCAGTGGATGTTCCATATCGCTTCGTTGGCTCAAGATCTGCTTCCATGTTGGCAGCTCTTTCGATTCATTCTGGCTCCGTCTCCTGCTTTCCACCCTAACGACAGTGCTCGATGCTACGCGAGGGGCCGAGTACCGGTTAGCGTCCGGCTTGGACGCTGGCGAGCAAAGCCTCGAAGGGTAGCGATGACATCGAGTCGTTGGGATCGGCGAATTCGCTGACGCTTGGCGTGATCGAGCGTGTGTCCCCCAGATCCTGTTTGGCGCCCAGCTGCGGCGCAGTGGCCCCCAGAGCCAACGCAGCCTCGCGCGCTGCACGCTGCACTCGTTGCTCAAGGGTGCCGCTCAGGCCTTGTCCCGCGAAATCCTCGGAAGCGGCGAATACCGTGGTGGGCATGACTTGCGCACGCAAGTAGCCGAAGATGGGCCGCATGGCGTAGTCGATGACCAATTGGTGCCGCTGGGTCCCCGCGGTGGCTGCGAGTATCACGATTTTTGACTCCAAGGTCTTGGGATCGAGAATGTCGAGGAAGGACTTAAACAGGCCCGAAACGGATGCGGTGAACACCGGTGATACCGCTACCAACACATCCGCTGCCGCCACCGCATCGATCACCTGCTGCAATGCGGGTGCCGCGAAACCGGTGAGCATGTTGTTAGTGATGTCCGCGGCATACTCGCGCAGCTCGACGAGCTGAACATCAGCTTCTAGCCCGGAACTGGCCAGTTGCTCGTTGACCGACCGTCCAAGCTGTCCGCCAAGTAGCGAGGAGCTTGAAGGGGTGCCTAGGCCACCGGAAATAACGACAATCGAGGCGCTCATCGTATCCACCTTTCCTTAGTTATATGCGTTTGCATGTAATAACGCAGGGACGCCACGCGATATTCCCATCTAGCAGTTTCACTATTGTGACGCTCGTTCTGATTTTGATACCATCGGCGCATGACCTCGCAATGCCCCATGAGTTCCAACCAGCGCGACATCGAAGAAGGAGTGCGCACCGACTTCCACAACACGATGTCCTACGGCAGCTACTTGGATCTTGAGCGCGTGCTCTCGGCCCAGCACCCGGTCAGCCAGCCGGAGCACCACGATGAAATGCTATTCATCATTCAGCATCAAACCAGTGAGCTGTGGCTGAAGCTGATGTTGCACGAACTCGTCGAAGCTCGACGACTCATAACGGTCGATGAACTCGGCAAGGCACTCAAGTGCCTTGCCCGCGTGAAACACATTCAGAAGACCCTCACGGAGCAATGGTCTGTTCTAGCCACGCTGACCCCGCGGGAGTACGCACAGTTCCGCGGCTTCCTAGGGTCCTCTTCGGGCTTTCAGTCGTATCAGTACCGCGCAGTGGAATTCATTCTGGGCAATAAGCATGCCGGCATGCTTAAGGTTCACGAGTCCGATCCCAAGGCCCACGAAATGCTCGAGAAGCTCCTGCATGAGCCGTCGCTCTATGACGTTTTCCTTGCCGCGTTACATCGGGCCGGGTACGCCATCCCAGACTCGGTGCTGACTCGCGATGTAACCCAGCCGTGGAATTTCACCGAGGAGCTCGTCCCGGTATTCAAGGACATCTACGAGTCCGAAGACACCGCCTGGAGCCTGTATCAGGCGTGCGAGGATCTGGTGGATGTGGAGGACAATTTCCAAGCTTGGCGCTTCCGCCACCTACGGGTCGTGCAGCGCACCATTGGCTTCAGGACCGGCACCGGGGGCTCCTCCGGCGTCAACTTCCTCAAGCGCGCCCTGGATCTGACGTTCTTCCCCGAGCTTTTTGCGGTGCGGACGGAAATTGGAGTCTCGTAAACCTCTCGCGGCATTCGCCCTCGACGACTTCGAGGTGCGCATCGGCAGCGCCACCTCGTTATTGCGCACGATCGGCGGGCTATACCTTCGGCATCATCCAGCTCCCGTCGCGCGAGCAACCGTTCTTAAGTTACTCTCCGCGGCCAATGTTTCGGTGGGCACCGCGCAGACTGCGATCACTCGCCTCTGCGAACGAGGTCTCTTAGCCGCTACTGGGACCACATCGAAGATCGAGGTCACGGAGGCGGCGCGAGCCATGTTCGCACGCGGGGACCGACGCATTTTCACTCCCCGTCAAATGGCCGACGCGGACTCGTGGCTCCTGCTGAGTTTTTCAGTACCTGAATCACAGCGCGCCGCCCGACACCAGTTACGCCGCCACCTATTGAACCTCGGCGGTGGACTGGTCAATGCCGGACTGTGGATTTTTCCCGAATATCTGCACGGCGAAGTCAGTGAGGTACTCGAGGCACTCCAGCTACGCAATAACGCGACCCTATTTACCGGTCAGAACCCCCAGTATCCGATCTCGGCCCAGCAGTCGGCGGAGAGTTGGTGGAATCTGACGGATCTTGCCACACGGCATCAGCAGTTCATCGCGAACGCTGAAGATCTACCGGTCAGTGGTGTCCCCCGTGAGGACTACGCCTCCTTCGTCCGGCTCATCGATTCATGGCGGGCCATTCCTTACTTGGATCCAGGGTTGCCTCCGCAGATGCTGCCCGCGGGATGGCCGGGAACCGAGAGCCGCCTGCTGTTTATGGAACGCATGCAGAAATTGCGCCCCGGGGCCGACGACTTTGCGCACAGTGTGCTCTCGGCGGTGGATTAAACGAGCAACCGCCCCGCGCCGCTTTAGGCGGCGCGGGGCGGTTGACGGAATCCCTACTTGGCAGGAATATCCAGGGTCTGACCGACGTAGATCAGGTCGGCGTTGGCCACAACGTCCTGATTCAGGACGAACAGGGCCTGCCAGGAATCCAAGCCCAGCTTCTGCGAGATGGTGAACAGGGTGTCACCGCTCTTGACGGTGTAGTCCTTACCCGAATCGCTCACCTTCACGTTGTACACCTTCTGCTGCGGTGCCTGGGCGACGCGCTTGCCGGTGCTCTTCTTCACGGTGGTGCGCTGAACGGACTTCGGCTGCACGGTCTGCTTCTTGGCGGTGCTGTTCGGTGCCACGCTCTTGGTAGTGGACTTAGAAGTGCTCTGCTTGGTCGGAGCGGCCTTCTTAACCGAGGTTTCCTGCGGGGTCACGCTACCGGTCGGCTTGCCGCTGAGTCCCAGCTTGGCGGAGCAGGCAGGCCATGCGCCCCAGCCCTGAGATGCCTGAACCTTGGTGGCAATGCGGATCTGCTCGGCCTTGGACGCCTGGTGCGGCATACCCGAGCCGCCGAAGGCGCGCCAGGTCGACAGCGAGAACTGCAGGCCACCGTAGTAGCCGTTTCCGGTGTTGATGCTCCAGTTGCCGCTGGACTCGCACTTTGCCAGTGCGTCCCAGGTGCCGGCAGCGTTGGCTGGTGCGGTGGTGGCTACGAGGGCGCCACCTGCCACGGCGACGGCGGCCAGGGTAGCCGAACCGCGGCGAACAATCTTCTTGGTCTTCTGCTGGATCATAGCTCTCCAGTGGCCCTTCGACACTCAGGTCTTCCCAGACCTTCGTGGTGCATCGCCCGGCGTCGCATTTCGACTTCGATGAAGCGCCGTCTCGGCAGGCGATGTGAAGACCGTCCGACGCTTGTTTCCCCAATAACACTGCGAGTGTTATCGAAACGTTACAAACCACGATAACGGGACGTTGCGGGCACCTTGCAACTCAGGAAACCTCCAGAAACCCCTAAATTACAGGTCAATACGGCTTAAAAAATTTTTCTGCAGACCCCTCGAAAGGGCATTTTCTGGGCCTTCAGCGCTATCGAAACGTTATTGAACAAAACTCGCACCCCATGTAATTTATGTGGTATATATCGCAAACCCCTCGGCTCTCACTGGGTAATTCATGGGAGATTTTGCATCGGTTACTGAACCGCTAAGGCGAGCGCTTCGCCGCCCCCGGCCCCTTGCGGCGGGGTCTCGGGGCCCGACCGACAGGTGCGCTCTTGCACCTGTCAAGAAACGAGCTGAAAACTTCGCGCACCTGCCTATCTGGTACCCAGGCTCATCCTTCTCGCCATCAGCGGGCCGGTGGATTCCTAGGAGCCACCTACTCCCCGAAACCGGTCATGCTTCGGTCCCGCCCGACAAGCCCCGGTGGGACTCATGATCCGTTGTAGCTTCTAGACGAGCCACCCCGGGGGTGCGACTGTGCGCTCCAGCCAGCTAGGGACCTACCGCTTCAAAGTGATACCCCCTGAAGCCAAGATGGTCACCCACTGATTCCTGCCGACCAAGTCTCGACATTCTTCGGCAAAAAGATAGCCGTCTAGCCAGAGTTTTCCCACGTCGTCCCCCATAGATGCGGTGCCCTTCGCTAAGGTGTTGCACAGGACACCATCATGGGTGCCCGGCGGGCTAACGAGGAGGTAGCGATGGACAGCAGGCAAGCGAAGCACCAAAAACTCCGCGAATCACTGGATTGTTTTCCGCGGGCGCTACGTGAATTCCTGCGCGTTGGTGGGCTAGATGCCGCCGCCGCGCTCTCCTACTTCTTGGTGCTTGCCATGTTCCCCGGCTTACTGGCGATGATTTCCTTGCTGTCGCTCGCGGGGGCCAGCGAAGGCGGCTCGCAGTGGATCATGGACCTGCTTGAACGATCCATGTCACCGAATGGTGAACCGTTGCAGGGCGATGCGCAGCAATTGCTCGACACCGCCCGGCAGCTACTGGACGGGCTTGCCTCCGAGGCCAGCGGCACCACGATCGCTATCCTGATCGGTTCGCTCGGTGCCATCTGGAGTACCTCGGGGTACGTCCAAGCTTTCTCCCGGGCCATGAACCGCATGTACGGAGTACAAGAAGGTCGCCCCTCGTGGAAGCGCCGGCCTCAGATGTTCATGATCACGCTCATGATGATGCTCGTCGCGGTCATCTCGCTGGTGTTCCTGGTAACCTCGGGTTCGATCGCACGCGGGTTGGGGAGCCTTATTGGCTTGGGCGATAACTTCGTGACCCTGTGGAACTGGGCGAAGCCGCCAATCATGCTCGTGATGTTCCTGCTGATTTTGGCGTTGTTGTACTATCTGACCCCGAATGTGAAACGCGAGCGCTTCCGCTGGTTCTCCCCCGGTACGCTGACCGCGCTGACCACCTTGGTCTTAGCGGTACTCGGATTCGGTTTTTACCTCACCCGCTTTGCCAGCTACTCGGCCACTTATGGGGCCATCGGTGGTGTCATCGTCCTCGTCTTGGCCGGGTGGATCAGTAATATCGCACTGCTTTACGGGGCCATGGTCGACATCGAATTCGCCCGGTTACGTCAGCTACGTGCCGGTATTCCGGCCGCCGAACACCTCCAACTACCGGTGCGTGACGACACGCAAATTCGCAAGCAGGAGTTCGGTGAGCACAAGGACAACGCGAACGCTCAGAACATCATGGTCGAGCACGGCGGAGATCCGCTGATGCGACTGTCTTGGGAAGAGCCGCGCAACTCAGGCAAACGTAAAACACGCTGGTTACCGGTTGCCGTGGCCCTGGCTGCCGGTTGGGGGTTCACCCGGTGGTCGCGGGCCAAACACACTTCTCGGAAGCACTCACCCGGCGAGCGCGACTAGGTGCAATACACCTAGCACCGCGACCCACGCTCCACAGGCGCAGAGGATCATGATCAGCCATAACCAGATCCACGCGTACCCACCGGTCGAACGTGCTATCAGCACCGCGTCGGACTGTTCACGATGGTGCCTTCGCCAGAGGTGGACCGAGAGAAGCTTCAGCATGTCGCGTAGCCCTGCGAGCAATAGAAATCCGCCCATGAACAACACAGCAAAGGTGAAATACGGGATCGGCGCGAAAACCAAAATCGCCAATGCGGCGCCGGCGCTACTGCCGCAGACGAGGATGGCCGGAAGATTACGCACGAATACTAAGGCGCCGCAAAAGAGCAAGGCGAAGGCCAACAGTGCCCACCCGGAATAACCGGCCGCAGCCGCCGCAAGTAGCCCCGCGGCGCACCACAAGGGCGCCGGATACCCAGCAACACCAGAAATGGCCGAGGACCATCCGCGTCGGCCCCGGCTCACCACCTGACCGGAGTGGTCCCACCCCAATTGCAGGCTCGTCACGAAACGACCGGTAAAGAGCGCGAAAATAACGTGACCCAGCTCGTGAATCAGTGTGCAGTACATGCCGGTGACCCGCCATAGCGGACGCGGAAGCACCAGCAGCGCCACTAGGGCTGCGACGATCACGAGCTGTAGCACCGTCGGTGGCTGCGCGGGCATCTGCCCTAACCGTTCAAGCAGGTGCGTGAAGAACTCCTCCATAATCCATTCATCTTTCCAGCTCTCGCTGAGCGCCAGAGGTGAGCACGCCGAAGCTTTCGGACAAGCGCCTAAGATGAAGGGCAAGAATAATTCCCACCCCGAGTTTAGGAGTCACCATGGCCCGTATTGCATCGACCGCACTAGCCGTTACCGGATTGATCGGTGGCTTTGCCACGGCGCGAAGCACAAAGAATCGGCCGCTGGGCGGGGCCGTGCTTGCCGCGGCCGGAACCGGAGCGTTCGCGATATGGAAGAAGGACGCCGGCGCCGGGCGAGCTAGCTTGCTCACCGTCTGCTACCTCGCGGCCTTCGGCGGTTCGCACCCCTTGGCCAAGAAAATGGGTGCATGGCCGGCGGTCAATGCCGTGACCGGCGCGGTCGCTGTCTTGTCTCTGTTGCTTGGTGGCAAGCGTCGCCAGAAAGACTAAGCTTCACTGGTCAGTGACAAACCGTCGTTTCCCAATGCTAAGTTGATTCCTGACACTCCGGCTCGATGAGAGGCACTGGTCACCGTGTTTTTTCAGGGACAAAACTTCATTTACTCCCCCAGTGATATCTCGGTAGCCGTAGGTTGCGAATACCAGTGCCTCTATCTGTTGGATGTGAAGCTCGGACGCCGCGCGAAACCAGACTTCGCAACCGACGAAATGCTCGAGCGCACTGCGGTCCTTGGCGACGCACATGAGCAACGGGTGCTTGCTCGGCTGCGCGAACGCTTCGGCGCATACGATCCGGCCACCGCCACCGGGGTCAAGGAATTTGCCGACCGTCCTCAAATGAGCGAGTCCGCGCTTCGGGCAGCCCATGAAGCGACTATGGAGGTGCTGCGTTCCGGGGCCGACGTGGTCTTTCAGGCGACGTTTTTCGATGGGCACATGGTGGGCTTTGCCGACTTCCTCGTGCGCCAACCCGACGGCAGCTGGGCGGTGTGGGACACCAAGTTGGCCAGACATGCTCGCGTGTCTGCGCTACTACAACTCGCCGCCTACGCAGACCAGCTGCAGGCCGAGGGGATCGCCGTGCACCCGGTGGCCAGTCTCGTCCTGGGCGATGACAGCACGAGTGAACACCGAATCGCGGAAATTCTTCCGGTGTTCCACGCACAGCGTCGCCACTTCTTAGATCTCGTTCGGGCTCACCGGGAAGCAGATCGCCAGGTGCCTTGGGACGGCGACTCGCTGCGCGTGTGCGGGCGCTGCGATTTTTGTGCCGAACAGGTTGCGGAACACCGCGATCTGCTTCTCGTCGCCGGTATGTCGCTGGCGCAACGTGCGACCCTGCGTAAAGAGGGCATTTTCACGATTGACGAGCTCGCCCAGGCCACTGCCACCGCTGGCAGTTCACGCGCCCGATATGTCGAGCAGGCGCAAATGCAGTTGGGCACCATCGAATACGACGGGGCCGTTGACCAGGTGCGGTACAAGCTCAAATCCACGGAGAGCATTAAGCGGCTACCGCAACCCGATGCCGGGGACATCTTCTTCGACTTCGAGGGCGACCCAATGTATCAGGACCCTCATGACCTCTCGTGGGGTCTGGAATATCTCTTCGGCGTGATCGAGTACGACACCGGGGAACCGGTGTTCCGGCCTTTCTGGGCGCATAACCGCGCCGAGGAACGCGTGGCTTTCCTAGACTTCGTCGAGTACGTCAACGAACGACGACGTCGTTTCCCGCAGATGCACGTCTACCATTACGCACCCTATGAAAAAACGGCTCTGCGTAAACTTTCGCAGATCCATGTTAGCGCCGAAGACGATATCGACCAGTGGCTTCGCGACGGGTTACTGGTCGATCTCTATGAGACGGTACGCCAATCTTTGCTGGTCTCGGCTCGTTCCTACTCCATCAAAAAACTCGAGCCGCTCTACATGGGTGAGCACCTGCGGTCAGGAGAGGTCACGGATGCCGGGGCCTCGGTCGTCGCCTACGCTCACTACAGCGATGCGCTGGCCAACGGCGATTCGATCCGCGCTCAGCACATCCTGGATTCCATCGCCGACTACAACGAGTACGACTGCCTGTCGACCCTGCGACTGCGCGACTGGCTGTTGGACTTGATCGGTGGCCCGGAGAACTGCCGCGGGCCTCGAGCCATCGAAGAACCGCTACCTAATTCCGAAGCCGAACCAAGCCCAGAAGAACAGCGGCTACATGAGTATTTGAATGCCTTACCGGCAAGCCACCAGTTCAGCGACGATGAGCGCGCTATCGCCATGGTGGCGGCCGCCACCGGCTATCACCGCCGCGAACGCAAGCAGTATTGGTGGGAGCATTTCGATAGGCTCTCCGCCCCGCTGGACGACTGGAGCGAGCAGCGCGGAGTCTTCACCGTGAGCAGTGCTCAAGTCCTGGAGGACTGGCATAAGGAGACCGAGCGAGCCCGCACGTTCACACGCATTACCCGGTTACGGGGCACACTGGCTGAGGGCTCATTGGTAGCGCCAGGGAGCGCATTTTTCGCCATGTTCGCCTCCCCACTGCCCGAAGGTATGGAGAACGAGACCGCCGAACGCGGCGGCGCCTTTAACACCACCGTGCTCAGCATCGGCAAGGGGTATTTGGAGGTTAAGGAAAAAAGTAGCGCGAAGATTCCGACGTACGGAGCGTTTCCGCTGGCATTAACTCCGCCGAGTCCTATCGCCACCAAAAGCATCGAAGCGGCACTCAGCGAAATAGCCCAGACGGTCGGCGCGACGGTTCCGGAACTGCCGCGCAATGCGGCCTTGGATCTCCTGCGCCGGCTTCCTCCGCGATTCAAATCCTTGAGTGAGCCTCCGACCCCTGCGGTGGTCGATGAACTACCGCAGGTGTATCCAGCGGTCCTGACGGCCGTACGCGACCTTGACCACTCGTATCTGGCGGTACAGGGCCCTCCCGGAACCGGAAAAACCTTCGTCGCCTCGCATGTGATCAAGGAATTGGTACTAGAGGGCTGGAAGGTCGGGGTGGTGGCCCAATCTCATGCGGTAGTCGAAAACGTACTGATCAAGACGATCGCCGCCGGATTGCCCCAAGATCTGGTCGCCAAGGAGGTGCCGGCAGAACGCAACGTTCCCTGGCAGGCGCGCACAAAGAAGGACGTGGCGGCATTACTCGCCGCCGACGGTGGCGGATTGATAGGCGGTACCGCCTGGACGCTCACCGGCTCCTCGGTGCCCCGCGCCAGCTTGGACTTGCTAGTCATCGATGAGGCAGGGCAATTCTCCTTAGCCAATACGCTCGCCGTGGCCGTAGCAGCGCGCAACCTGCTGCTTTTGGGCGATCCACAGCAGCTGCCGCAGGTCACTCAGGGCTCTCACCCACAACCGGTGGACGAGTCGGCATTGGGGTGGCTGTCCGCAGGCCATCCCACGCTTCCACCACATCTGGGCTATTTCCTTGCGAATTCGTGGCGGATGCATCCCGAGCTCTGTTCCAAGGTCTCGGCGTTGAGCTATGACCGGCAGTTGGGGTCCACTCCGGCCGCTGCTGCCCGTACGTTGCGCGGCCCAAGCGCCGGAGTGCAGACACGCCTGGTACCGCACCGAGGAAATACCACCAGTAGCCCCGAAGAAGCCGCGGCCATCGTGGAGATGGTTCAGGAGCACCTGGGGCTGGCCTGGGCCGCTGATGAGTCGCAGGAGACCCGACCTTTAGCGGAAGAGGACATTCTTGTCGTGGCAGCCTACAACGCGCAGGTCAATCTGCTGCGCGAAACTCTTCAGGCTCATGGCCTAGCCGGTGTAAAGGTCGGCACAGTGGATAAGTTCCAAGGGCAGGAAGCACCGGTCGTGCTGGTGAGCATGGCATGCTCTTCGGCCGAGGATGCGGCCCGTGGTATCGACTTTCTGCTCAATCGCAACCGCATCAACGTTGCCATCTCACGTGGTCAATGGCGCGCGGTGATCGTACGGTCGCCCGATCTGACAAACTTCCTGCCCACCAGCATTCCAGCGTTGGAGCAGCTCGGCGCGTTCCTCAATCTCTCATAGAGTCCAACGACTATTTCCGTGCTGGGTCGATAACCTTGTCGACATCAAAGAAATCGTCCAGCACGGGCCGGTCGCCTTTGCGTTGCTTGGCAAACTGCAATCCGTCGATGTTGATCCGCATCTGCCGCTGATACTTCTCACCCTGCTGCATCCACGAGGTGGTGGTGCCGTCGACTCCATAGAAAAAGTCGAACCCATCTTTCGCCAGTGCACGATAGCGTGCCGAATGATAGGTGCCCACGCCGGCCAGTTCCGAGCCGAAGGGGAAAATGAACTGATCGGTGTCTCCGATCAGAGGGCGAACTTCCTTGCGCCAAAGCTTGCGGTCACGGTCAAAACGGTCCATGCTTACGGTTCCGGTGGCGATGTGGCCCCAGGAATGCGACGCGAACACCCAACCGGTGTCCTTCATTGCTTCAGCGATCTTCTGTGCTGTCTGCTGATCTTTCTTCAGCGTCTTACTGTCCTTGTACTGACTGGCCGAGGTGCGATAGCCGAAAATACCGTTGTAGCCGGTCAGCGCCACGATGCCACGGGCTCCGCGGTAGGAAAAGTCTGGATGCTCGGCGACGAAGTCGTCAATCAACGTCGTGACGTCGTAAGCGCCTACATGTTCCTTGCCTTTTCCGTCCACGTAGAGGTTACGGACCTTGCCGTCATTATCGATGATGAGCTTACTGGCGAATCCATCGTCCTCCATGTACTCGTAATAGCTCAGATCATCGACCGATATGACCAGTGGGGTTTTGCCTTTGGGAAGTTTGATCTTCCGGTAGGCCATCTTTCCCTTCTTATTGAGTCCAGCGAAATCATGCGGGTTCACGAGTACGTAGTCACGCTTGTAGAGCTCGGCCAATATCGCCTCGAACTCTTTCTGCGTCACCATGTAGTCCTTATATCCCTGCGCGTCTTCGTCGCCATCGAAGGCACGCTTGGGATCAACCACGAGCGAGTGGAAGAACAGATGCGAAATTTTCTGCGGCGACTTCCAGGCCACGAGATCTTCTTTTTCCTCTTTCAGGCCCCGAACCATCGAGGTGATCTGCTCGTTGGAGTCGCTCTCGGCCAGCTTGATGGCTGCGTCTAGATCGTAACCATCGGCAAGACGGTTGATCTCTTCCTTCACCTGGCTAACCCGGGCAGCCTCTTTTTCTTGGGCGGTTGGCCCGGAGGATGAAGCAGAGGACGATTCGGTCGGGTCGCTCGTCGGCTGAGCGCTACAGCCACTGAGCACTAGAGCGCCAATGAGTAATGCCGATACTAGTTGCGAGCTCCGCATCCCAGGCCCCTTCGCTGTTTCGTGCCTTCTTGCACCACATCGCTATCTTGCTGTCGACCCTACACATTTTCGGTGGTCACGTGAAGGAATAAAGACTGACAATCCACTTCATGAATTCACTTTGCGTGAGGTGTGGTGCCCGCAAACACCACGGAGCCAGTGGCGAGCTTCGTGGCGTGGGCAAACCGGTACTGTGCGTTAGCTCCCAGCCCGATGCCCGCAGATCGCTCGGAGACGGGTGCGCCGATGAACTAGAATTGACAAGTTAGGCCCTCGGAAGTCAAAGGAAAAGTATGCAGCCCTCGCAGCATGCGAAGCGCTTGTGGCAAGAAGCCGAATCGTTCAGGAATTCCGCGGCCTACCGGTTGTTGACCACGCAACCGTGGGCCCTGGGTTTTATGCAGGCCGAGTTCTCCGCGAACAAGCCGCAGGTGGCTTTGGAAATATTCCACGCCTCGCTGGATTCATTTCTGAAGGTCGTGCGCGAGAGCGGCGAACAGCTGGCCACTAGCTATACGGCGGCGGATTACGCCGAGCTCTGGGTACGCCAGAGCATCTTGGCGCGCCCGCTGCGAGACGGGCACTTCGTCTATGAACCCAGTGCACACACTTTGCGCGTGCTGCGTTTCTTGGCCGACTTTTCCACCGAGGATTCCCATCTGAACTCCTCACGGCTCAACACCTTGCTCTCGTCGCTGGAGTCTTTGGCGCACGACACCGACCCGGATCCCGAAGCGCGAATCCGTGCCTTAGAAGCTCAAATCGCGACCCGCCAAGCACAGATCGATGCCCTCCGCCGTGGCGATGGCACCGAAGTACTCTCCCGTTCCAGCGCGCTCTCGGCCACGCGTTCGGTGCTGGACCTCGCGTCAAGCTTGCCGGCCGACTTTAAGCGGATGCGTGACGGCGTTCTGCAAATGCTGCATTCGCTGCGTGAGGATATTGTCGATGCCTCCACGGCTAAGGGTGTCGCCATTGGTCAGGTATTGGCCGCCGATAAGCAGCTACGCTCCACCGCAGAGGGCGAAACCTTCCAAGGGTTCACCGAATTCCTCAACTCTCCCGAAGCGCAGCGGCGCTTCCGCGAGGCCGTGACCGAGGTTCTCGAACGCGATTTCGTCGATGACTTGCAGGCACCCGAACGCCATATTCTGACCAACCTGCTACGTGAACTGCGCCGTCAGGCTGCCGAGGTGCATGAGTCCTACGGCAAGCTTTCCGAATCGCTGCACGCCTTCATCCAATCCGAGGACTACCATGAGTCGCAGTTACTACGCCACGCGGTACGCGAGGCCGAAACAGCCGTAGCTCGGTCCACCGCGCTCAAGCCACGTAGTGCCCTCACTCCCCTACGCCTATTCGCCCCACAGTTCGTGACATTATCCGGGCTGGGAATCTACGATCCCTCCGAGCATGTGGCGCCACCACCGTTGGCTGCGGCTCCCGAGTTCAGTGCCGAAGATATCGTGCGCACCCCAAGCACCCCGCAGGCCAACATGCCAGCGCTTCGCCAACACATCACCGACCGGCTGACCGACCGGGGTAGTCAGGTCGGGCTCGATGAGGTGTTCCACTCTTTGCCGCCGAGCGATCGCCATGTGAACAGCATCAGAGCGCTGATCGAGATCGGCCGAGTCAACTCCGAGCCGCTCGATACACACCACATGTTGACCCTCGAGTTCACCCAAATCGATGGCAGCATCCGCACCGCCGCAGTCCCCGCCCTGAGTTTCACGAAGGAGCCGCTATGAACCAGCCGATCACCGACCCCCTCTTCGAAGGCGACCGCGGCCGGTTCGATCTGGCACTACGCCAGCTACTGGTGCGACTTCTGCGTGGTCCTTACCTCGATGGTGCCACCGATCCGACGGGCTGGCAGCTTCTGCTTGATCAGCGCGAAAGCATCGAGGCCTACGTCAGCGAGATTTTTCTGCTCTTGACGATCGATGCCGAACGCAAGATCGCGATGCTCACCCCAGCTGAGATCGATCACGCGCATACCGCACCGATCGCCCCGCGGCGCGCCCTGCGCCGCGACGAAACTCTGCTGGCTTTACGTTTACGACTATTGCTCGAGCAGCATGCCGGTACCGGCAGCGACGCCTCCATATCGCGAAGTGCAATGCACGAGATCCTCGCCGAGCATCGACCGGCCGGGGACCGGGACGACAAGCGCTTCGCCGAGTCCTGCGACGCGGCTATTGGCCGTCTGCTGACCTTGCGTCTGCTGACTGGCACGGAAATCCCGGACGAGTACCGGATTTCGCCGGCGCTCGCCATGGCATTGCCGTTAGCCAGCATTTCCGACATTCCCGCCTATATCGCGGCCATCGACGCCAATGAAGCCACGCTGGATGTGAGCTCAGATGGTGAGTCTGCCGCGCAAGAAACCATCGAATTGGTGCAGGAGTAACCCATGAGCATTGAGATGACCCTGCCCATCGGCGGCGGACTGAACCCGGGCCAGCATCGCCTCAGCCGTATCCAAATCGTCAACTGGGGAACCTTCCATGGTTTGCATTCCCTGGAGATCGACCGGCGTGGAACACTGATCACCGGTCACCCCGGGGTAGGCAAGTCCACGCTCTTCGATGCCATGGGGCATGTGTTCTTCGCCAGCCCACGACTGAATGAATCGGCGAACGAGGCAGTCTCGCGCGAGGACCGCCGCACCACGTTCTCCTACATGCGCGGACGAAAGTTCAAGACCGCTGCCGGGACCGTCTATCAGCGGCCAGGGGCGACCTGGAGCGCCATTATCTTGAGTTATGAAGACGGCCTCGGCAACGTGGTGAGCGCCGGCGCCGTCTTTGACCTGCCCGATGCAGGTCTCGAGTCTCAGGTCTCGAAGCACTATTTGCTGTGTGAAGGTCCGCTGCAGATCTCCGACTTGGAAGATCACGGTCCGCGCCGTTTCACGATGTCCTCGTTGGCCAAGGCGCTGGCTCCGGCCGAGGCCTTTGATACGCATAAGGCGTTTATTGAGAAGGTACGCCGCCGGCTTGGTGTCGAATCCGATAAGGCCTTCGCGCTGCTGCGTACCCTGCAGAACGGCAAGGGCTTAGCCAAGGGCGTTAACCTGTTCTTCCGTCATGAGGTGCTCGCTGAACCGGCCACGTTGAAGGCCGCCGCCGCCGCGGTCGAAGATTTTGCCCACTTGCGAGGAATTTACCGGCAGCTGGACACCGCTCGGGCGCAACGCGATGTGTTGGCCAAGGTCCCGGCCCAGGACGCGACGTACCGAGCCCTCGGTGCCAAGATCGAGGCCACCAGCACACTCCTTGAGTCAGACATCGCCCAGCTCGAAGCCCAGGTGCGCCGTCACGTATTGCGCAATGACCTACAGCGGCACACGCAAAGCTTGGAATCCTTGCGGGCCAGCGAGGCAAAATTGGTGGCCCGTAAAGAGGAGCTCGACTCCCGGCTGCAAACCCTGCACGCGGCCAGTAATGACTCTGGTACCACCTCACTGATGCTTCTCGAGCGCGAGGCCGACGCGGCGCGCAAAACCTTGGCGGAAAAGCAGCAGGTCATCCACGAACTTCAGGAGCAGGCCAGCGAGGCAGGGCTGAAGTTTGAGTTCAGCGGACCCGGCCTTGATGAGCTTCGTGCGAATGCTGCGCGCGGACTTCAGCAGTTGGAATCGATCGCCGCCGACGTGCAAACGGTGCAATACGAGGCCATGGCCGCACTGGTTAATCTGCGCAAGCGTGCCGATACGCTCAACGAGCAGATCGTCTCTTACCAGCGCCGAGGTAGCAACATTGACGACCGGTCGGTGGCCGCTCGACGCGCCATCGCCTCGGCCTGCTCCCTATCCGAATCGGATCTGCCCTTTGCCGGTGAACTCATGGATGTGGCCGGCACGCAGAACGACTGGCGCCTGGCCGCCGAGAAGGCACTGGGAACGCTGGCGCGCACCATTCTGGTACCCGGCGAATATCTGTCCAAGGTCACCCACGCCATTGACCAGCTCTCCGGCCTGGGACGCGTGCGCTGGGCGGATATGTCCACCACACCTCGTGAAGCCACCGAAGGACCCAACGATCTGGTGAGCAAGCTGGAATTCGCCTCCACGCCGGCGGGGCGGTGGCTTCGCGCCAAGATCGCGGCCGACTACCCACTGGTGTGCGTGGATTCTGATGCGCAGATGCACCTACACGCCAAGGCAATCACCCCAGCCGGCACGATCAAGTCGGGGAAGGGCAGCTACGAACGCGATACCCGAACCTTGCCGGCCAGCGAGTACCTGCTCGGTTTTACCAACGAGTCAAAGATTTCTGAGCTTCAGGCCAAGGCGCGCAAGCTGCAGGACGAAATTGCCCAGGCTGAACAGACCGCCACCGAGCGGACCGCGGCCAAGGACAAGATGGCGGCCAAGACGCGGCTGCTCACCGCCCTTATGCAGGATGACCGTAGCTTCGCGCAACTGGACTCCACGGCCGCTTTGACCGAACTCCGCGCCAAGGAGCAGCAGCTCGGCGACGCAATGACGTTGACCGGTGATACGCACCGGGTGCGCGCCGATATCGAAGAAGCCACCGCGCAAAGCGAGTCGGTAGTCGGAGAGCTGGCGCTGACTCGGGCCCGCATTGAAGATACCACTGTCCAGATCGCCCGAGCAGAAAAGGTGCTTGCCAGCACCAACGGCGAGGACGCCGAGGACTGGATCGGACAGGTACCGGCCGAGCTGGCACAGCAGCCGACGATCCATCAGTTGCTGGCACAGCTGTCCGAAGGACAGTGCCCGAGCAATGATTCGATCACCGAAATTTTCGCCGATCTCAAGTTGAGTCTCGGCACCGAGCTGAATCAGCTGCGTAGCGAACGTCAGGAAGTCGCCGGTGAACTGAGCGAAACCTTCAAACGCTTCGCCCGGGAATTCGGTCCGGCTCAGGCACAAACGCACGGTACGTCTCCCCAAGCCGCAGAGCATTACGCCAAGCTTCACGCGCAAATCGTTGCCGACGGACTGCCGCACCATGAGGAGCAGTTCCGCGAATACTTTGCCAACCGTTCCTACGAGCGTTTCAGCGACCTGCTGCAATTGCTCGATGAGGAACGCCGGATGATTTCCGAGCGCATTAAGCCGCTGAATCAGATTCTGGCCGATGTGCCCTTCGAACATGGATCGGTGCTGCGCCTCGAGGTCAGCAACTCGATTCCTGCCGAAGCCGGGACGTTCCGAAACGAACTGAAGCAGGCATTGGCTCAGGCCTATACGACCAAGGAAGAAAGCACCCTCGCTAGTTCGTATCAGGCGCTCGAAGCACTCGTGCAGGCCTTGAGCGACCCGCAGCGCAGCGCGTGGCGTTCTACCGTGCTCGACGTGCGCCAACATGTGGTGATCAGCTGCAATGAACACAAAACCAACGGCGAGATCGAAACCGGGCTGGAGCCCGGAACGCTCTCCGGTGGCGAGGGGCAGCGCTTCACCTCATTTATCATGGGTGCAGCCCTGGCCTACCAGCTGGGCTTTGCGGCCGCAGGCTTTACCTCGTACGGCACGGTGATGATCGATGAAGCCTTCATTCAGGCCAACGCCGATTATGCGGCGGCGGGCATTCGCGCCCTGCAGGAGTTCGGTTTCCACCTGGTCTTGGCCGCGCCCGAAGACAAGATCGACTTGAGCCGGCACTTGGGATCGATTACCGACATCATCAAACATCCCGGGTCGAATATTTCGGGATTCGTGACTACGGGGCGTTCGCCGGCGGTGGCCACCACAATCAGGCTGGGTGACTAAAACAATGGGTTCGCCTGCTACTGCGGGCCAGTTTCTCCCTGAGGTCCGGGCATAGCCCGGCCATATACGAACTGGCCCGGAACCCCAAGGGTGCTTTCTCCCCAGAAAGCACGGGAACGTTCTACACAGTAGTAAAAAGAACGATCGTCATCAGCTTAGGAAACTAGTCTGTGAGATTCCTTGATACCGGCCGGTAACAGAACGAGGCCCGGTGCCCGTCAGCTCTCCCGCATGGGATCGTTGACGGGCACCGGGCCCTTTCAAACTCCGGGTTACGAGACCTACTCGGTGGCTAGACCCTCCACCGGTGAGAGTCGGGCAGCCTTGCGGCCCGGAGTGACCGAAGCCAGCAGCGCGGCGACAACGCTCACAGCCAGCACCACCAGCAGCTGCAGCCAAGGGATGCTGAAGTGCACGGTACCCACGGCGGCCAAGGCACTATAGGCGCCCATCAAGCCGTAAGCGACGCCCAGTACGATGCCGAGCAGTGCCGCGACCCCGCCGATCAGCACGGCTTCGGTCGCCAACATGGAACGCAACTGGCCCTTCTTCAAGCCCAACGCACGCAGGAGCGCATTCTCTCGAGTTCGTTCGAGAACCGACAGGCTCAAGGTATTGGCCACACCGATCAGCGCGATGAGTACGGCCACCGCGAGCAGACCCGAAACGATCATCAGCAGCACGTCGATGACCTGACCGAACATCGACTTCTCAATGGCTCCACCGGAGACCTGATAGCTTTCGACGCCGGCGATATCGGCGATATCCTGCGCAGCCTGTTGCACCTCTGACGGGCTCAGGTCGGCATCGAGCTTGAGCATCAAGGCGCCCATGGCCGAAGGCGAATCCTTCAGGCCCAGCTGTGTGGCGGTCTGCTTGCTGATGTATGGAGCATAAATCAACGCTCCAGAAGCCTTGGCTTCAAGCTTGGTGCCGCTGATGGTCGCCGTAAGCTCCTCATCGCTCCATGGCGTATAGACCAGCTGGCCCTCGGCCGGGACGATGTCCTGGTTCAGCGCGACCTTACGCATGGCTTCCGGATCCACGACCTGTAGTTCCGTTTCCATGGTGGTGCCGTCCGAGTAGCTGATCTCGGCCTGCTTCATTTGTAGCGTGGCCGTGGCCTGCACGGATTCCAGAGCCTCAAGTTGCTGCCGTGTGTCGTCACTGAACGGCTTCTCCGAGTAGACGCTCAGGTCGACCGGGTACTCGGCCATAACGCCTTCATTGAGTGTCGACTTGGCGCTTTGCCCGCCAACCATGATCATCGACACGAGGGTCACACCGATGAGCAGTGCCGTGGCCGTAGCGGTGGTGCGCCCGGGGTTACGCACGGAGTTCAGTGCCGCGAGGCGTCCGGCCACCGACCCCGAGGTAACCAGTTTGCCAACACCGAACACGGCGCCCGGAACAAACAGAGAGGCCAGCATCAAAATGCCGGGGAAGGACAGGAGTCCTCCGGCGAAGGCAATCAGCAGGTTCTGTAGCACCATGCCGGCGGCGAGCCCAATGGCTCCGGCAAGGGTGAGCAACGAGCCAAAGACGATCCGCAGCACACCGGCACGGTTGCGGACACTAGCCGCGTCGAAGGGACGCAGCGCCGCCAGCGGGGCAAGCTTCATGGCGCGGCGGGCCGGAACCCAGGCCGCTAGGACGGTCATCAGCACACCGACCAGGAGCGGCACCCAAATCGCGGTCATTGAGTAGTCCAACGTCGCGTAGCTCATGGTCGGCACCAGCGACTTGAGGACCGCAATCAGCCCGGCGAGCAGACCGATCGCCAATAGCACTCCGACCGCGGAAGCGAGGATACCGATCAGCAAAGCCTCCAGGAGCACCGAGGAGCGGATTTGACCGCGCTTGGCCCCCAGTGTTCGCAATAGTGCAAGTTCGCGGGTGCGCTGCGCAATCACCACGGAGAAGGTGTTCATCACGACAAGGCCGGTGACAACCAATGCCACCATCGCGAATACCAGCAGGATGATCGTGAGTTGGTCGTTGCCGCCGGTCAGTTGGGCGACGTCTTGAACTACTTGCTCGTCGGCGCTCAGCACCTTGATGTAGGAGATGTTCTGGTCGGCGAAGTACTTCGAGACCTCCTCGCGCGCGGCGCTAGGGTCATCGCCCTTGGCGTCGATCACGATCTGCCCAAACTCAGCCGACGGTTCAGGCGTCACGGTCTGCCACCACGACTCGGCCAGACCAACCTGAGCATAACCCGAGCGCATCGGGTTCGTAGAGCTGGCCTGCAGACCGACGACCTTCGCATCGGCCGTTACGGTCTCCTCGCCCGGGAATTCCATGGCGACGGTGTCGCCAATGTTTACCTCCATCGACTTAGCGTGTTCGACGTCGAGGATCACCTCTCGCTCGCCCTTGGGCGCGCGGCCTTCGAGTAGCGTCTGGGATGCGGCCGGCTTGGCGGCCACCGGCTGGGTGAACACGTCGAACCGGTCTTGGCTGGTACGCATGGAGGCCATCGAGTTGGCCGTTCCGTTGGCGCTGGCCACCGAATTCAGTGCACGCAGCCCCTCAACATCTTTCAGGGTGAGGGCCGATGCTGTATCGGGAGCGGTTTTTCGATCTTGGCTCAGCACGAGGTCGGCGTTCTTGTACTGATCACCGAGGCTATTTTTCAGCGTCGCGGTGGTCGAGGAGTTCACCGCGAGCGTTGCGCCAAGAAACGCGGTGCCAATGGCCACCGCCAACAACACGGCAATATAGCGCCGTGCATAGGTTTTGATATTCGCTAAGGCTACTTGCAACATGACGTTTACTCCGCCAGCGAGGCCAGCGCCTCGCTCACCGAGGCAACGGTCGGGTCCGCAAGGGTGCCCACGAGCTCGCCGTCCTTCATCAGCAGCACGGTGTCCGCGTAGGAGGCGGCTACCGGATCGTGGGTCACCATGATGATGGTCTGCCCCATTTCACGTGTGGAGGCACGTAGCAGGGAAAGCACCTCGGCGCCGGTGCGCGAGTCAAGGTTACCGGTGGGCTCGTCGCCAAAGACCACCTCGGGGCGGGTGAGCAGGGCACGGGCCACGGCCACGCGCTGCTGCTGTCCGCCGGAGAGTTCATGTGGTTTGTGGGTGAGGCGTTCCCCGAGTCCCAACGTGTCGATCACGGTGCGGAACCACGCACGATCGTATTTCTTGCCCGCGAGCGATAGCGGCAAGAGGATGTTGTCCTTTGCGTTGAGCGTGGGCACGAGGTTAAAGGCCTGGAAGACGAAGCCGATTTGTTCGCGGCGCATCGTGGTCAGCTGGTCATCATTCAGCTGGCTGAGATTGACGCCACCGATAATGATGTCACCGGCATCCACCGTGTCGAGCCCGGCAAGGCAGTGCATCAAAGTGGACTTGCCCGAACCCGACGGGCCCATGATCGCGGTGAAGCGGGATCGTTCGATGGCAACGTCTACGCCGCGCAGGGCGTCGACCCGGGTGGAGTCATGGCCGTAGCTTTTGCACAGACCTTGCGCCTGCACGGCGTAGCTGGTCGAGTTCAGGGTTTCTGTAGTCATATGAACAGCCTATAAATTAGCTGTATCAAATCTGATCGACCCAGCGACCGGTCTTAGCGCGCCCGGGCTCATACCTAGGGTGGACATTTACCTGCCGCCCACTCCCCCGCAGGATCCCTGGCGCACTTTAGCACTGTGCGTGATGTTCGCTGCTGTGATGTGACTCAGGTTCAATTTGGAAGGTCGAGTGCTCAATGCTGACCTCGAAATGGTCGGCCACGCAGCGTTGCAAGTCTCGGAGCAGGGCTCCTGCGCTTTGCGCGTCAAACATGGCGTCCTCGGCGACCACATGTGC
Organism: Glutamicibacter endophyticus; assembly: GCF_048457885.1. Lineage (NCBI taxonomy): Bacteria > Bacillati > Actinomycetota > Actinomycetes > Micrococcales > Micrococcaceae > Glutamicibacter > Glutamicibacter endophyticus. The sequence goes on along the minus strand of NZ_CP174200.1, from coordinate 595,537 downwards.
CGAAAGGACGGGAAGGTTCGAAGCGATCTGGCTCGCGTGCAGATCATGAACCGCCAGCACGCCGGGCTGTTCCTCGAGGTGGGCGCGCACCTGAATCAGGTCGAGCCCGCGCGGGGTGGATTCCAACAGGATATGGGTTGTCTCCCCCAGCAGTCGCACTGCTCGAGGAATAATCAAGGCGCTAATCAACAGGGCGGCCACGGAGTCGGCCCGTGTCCAACCGGTGAATTCGATAACCAATGCGGCGATAATGACAGCCACCGAGCCGAGCGCATCATTGAGCACTTCGAGGAAGGCCGCGCGCATATTGAGATTCTCGTGCTTTCCAGCCGAGATAATCCACATGGATATCAGGTTGCCAACGAGACCGATGACACCGAAAAGCAGCAGGCCGGCAGCTTGCACCTCCGGGGGTTCGAAAAGGCGCCGAATGGCGTCGATCCCAGCGTAGATGCCTACGGCCAAGAGGAGCGAAGACTGCAAGGTCGCCGAGAGCACTTCAGCGCGGCGAAAACCCCAGGTTCGCTTGGTGGTGGGTTTACGCAGAATCAAGTGGGCCGCGGTCAACGCCAACAAGAGCCCCATGGCGTCGGTGAGCATATGCGCCGCGTCCACCAGCAAGGCGAGTGAGTTGGTCAGCAGGGCGCCGATAATTTCGGCCACGAGAATGCTGGCGGTGATGCCAAAAGCCCACGCAAGACGAGTGCGATTCGATCCTGCAGAGTCGTGCTGGTGATGCGAGTGGTTATGTCCCACAGCTAGCTCCCTTCGGCATGTTCGATGTGGTGTTCGTGCCATTCGTGCCCGCGCGGTTGTGCGGCCGCACCGGCCTCGGCCAGCAGCCGGGCGATGCGCTGTTCGTCCACGAGCGAGAAATAGCTCGCCCGCCCTTGGCTACGCGCCGAGACCAATCCACCGTCACGCAGACAGGCTAGGTGCGCACTCACGGTGCTTTGCGCCAGACCCAAATGCTCGGTGAGATCCTTCACGCGGTGTTCCCCGGTGCGCAGGTGCTCCAATATCAGAAGACGCGTGGGGTCGGCTAGTGCATGAAAAACGGCAGCCAGTTCGACGCGTTCCCTTGCATCGCCAAGTGACTCTATTATCGCCATATAGCGATGATAGCCCGTTTGTCCCCAATAAACCACCCCTCCCGCAGCGAAAGTGCCATGATTAACGGCGTGAGCAACGACCTAATCATGGGACCCGACGGCCTAGCCCGCCCCGCCTGGGCCACCAGCAGTGAAATCCTTCGCAACTACTACGACACCGAATGGGGCATGCCCATACGCGATGAGCAGGGGCTCTTTGAACGCATGAGCCTCGAAGGCTTTCAGTCGGGACTTTCATGGGCCACCATCTTGAAGAAGCGCGATAATTTCCGCCTAGCCTTCGCGAACTTTGAACCTGAGGCGGTAGCCCAGTTCACCGAACACGATGTCACACGGCTAATGCAGGACTCTTCCATCGTGCGCAATCGACTGAAGATCGAGGCGACGATCAACAACGCGCGAGCAACACTCGACCTCCGCGCCGACGGCGGCTTGGCCGAGTTCATCTGGTCCTTCAAACCCGAGCGCACACCCTGCCCGCGGGCCATGGATGAAATCCCCACCCAAAGCGTCGAGTCGAAGGCGCTGGCCGCGGCATTGAAGAAGCGTGGCTTCCGCTTCGTCGGACCCACCACGATGTTCGCTCTCATGGAAGCGGTGGGCCTTATCGACACACACCTGCTCGGCTCCCACCGACGCGGATGCTCCGGAATCTGGCCTGGCTAATGCGCGCGGACCGCGCGGAAAGCTAGGGCAATTAACCACAGAATCCCGCCAGGGTGTGCAAACCTGGCGGGATTCTGCATGCGACCCGGTGACTGAGCAGGTCACCAAAGCCCCTTTCCCCTTACAGATGCCGGTTTCCCGACGACCGCCGGGGCTGAGCAATTCCCTGGCGGCAAACCCGCCGAGGTCATCGGCGAAGTTTTAGCCTTCTCCGACCACACACGGAGAAGGCGTTGACTAAAGCTTAGCCCAGCGACCCCCAATAAGGTCAATAGAAACTTTCGTATTTTTTCGAAAAGATTCTTAGGCGGAACTAAGTTAGGGTCAGCTGATGGGCGCTTCCTCGAAGATTTGCCCAACTGGGGTGCGCTTTTCGGCCTGGAAAGCATCTTCGGCCCGCCCGAAAGCCCAGTAGGCCGAGAGGGACATGTCGCGTCGATCCACCCCTCGCTCATTGTGGAAATAGCGGCGAAGGTTCTTCATCACTTCACGCTCACCGTGGGCAAAGATTTGCATCCGCCCCTCCGGCCACGGCAGGGCCCGAACCTCGCGTTCAAGGATCGTCGACTCCGGGGAGAAGGCCTCGCCACGATGCACCCAGCGCACATCAACACTCTTTGCGTGGGGTAGTTCGATTTCATCTTCGGGGCCAGCAACCTCAAGCAGCACAGTGGCTACAAATGAGTCATCCATGGACTCTAGCGCCGCACTGATTGCCGGAATCGCCGTCTCATCGCCGACCAATAGGTGACGATCAAAGCTTGCATCGGGAGCGTAGATTCCCGCAGGTCCCACGAAGCACAGCGTGTCACCGGGTTGCGCATTGCGCGCCCACGGTCCGGCGATCCCCTCATCACCATGAACCACGAACTCGATATCAATGCTTTGCTCTTGCGGGTTCACCCGGCGAACGGTGTACGTGCGGCGCACCGGCATATCTTCCGGGGCTAGCCGCTCGCGCAGCGCCTCCATATCATAGGGAGGCTCGAGGCCCAGCTCTGGCTTGGCAAAGAGTAGCTTGACGTAGCGGTCTGTTACCGGCTTATCAACGAAGTCGGCGAACCCAGGGCCTCCGAGGGTAAGGCTGACCAAATGCGCAGAGACTTCGCGGCGCGCTAAGACTTGCAGAACTACTTGCGGACGGGCCGGTCGGGATTCACGAGAGTTAGACACAAGACCACTTCCTGTCGAATACGTTAGATAGTTCTATCCTATTTCGATTCGACGGCCCTGGCTATTTAGGAAAAACCGGCGCCCCCATAAATGGCTCGAGTCCGGCCCGCTCGGCTGGCGTGAGCCGCTGCACGCGCGAGGAGGAAGTGTCGAAAAACGCCAGGGTCGTACTGGCTCGCACGCACAGCGCACCATCCACCGGGTCCCGGAACTCGTAGCAAATATCAAAGCTTGCCGGCTTGACGGAAGCAATCCACAGGTCAACGTTGACCGGAACGTTGCGGTATTCCAGAGGGCGGGCGTAGCGCACCCGGTGTTCCACCACGAGAATCTGCACGCCGGCCGGAACGGCCGAAAAAATCTGCACCGCCGGTTCGACACCGGGCGCGCCGGTACCGCCGGGCACCCCGAAGCCCGCGATTCGTGCCTCTTCCATCAGTCGAATCAGATTCACGTTGTTGACGTGCCCATAGGCATCCATATCGCCCCAGCGCATGGGCACCTGTACACGCAGTTTCTGCGGCGTTACTTGATCTCTTGTTGCCACTGAACATCCTCCCCGACCAAACCAAGCTCCTTGAGCCGCGCCAGCATGCGCGATCCGTCCAGCTCGTACACCCATTCAATACCGGGCGTCGCACGCCGCAACTCGCTCGAACGTCCACCAGCCAGCACCGCTTCGGAAGGCGTCAACTGACGAATGACAATGGCCTTCACGCGCTCGGGATAGCGGCGGGCAAACTCCGCATAGATCGCCGGGTCATGCTGTCCGTCATCACCAATGAGTAACCACTCGGTCTGCGGGAACTCTTCGGCTAAGCGGCGCAGCTGATCCACCTTATGCTGCATGCCGCTACGGAACCATGCCCGATCGGTGGGACCCCAATCCGTCAGAAGTATTGGTCCGCGCGGGAAGAGATTGCGCGACATAAAACGCGAAAGCGTTTGAGCGACATTCCAGGGGCCGGTCGAGAGGTAGATTGTGGGGCTGTGCGGATGATGATCCAGTACGCGCTGCATCATCACGGCCATCCCCGGAGTCGCCACGCGTGCGTGTTCGGAGAGCACGAACGAATTCCAGGCAGCTAGCAGCGGACGTGGAAGCGCAGTGACCACCACCGTGTCATCAACGTCGCTGATCACTCCGAACTGCTGTTCCTCGTCGATCACCAACACCTCAGCGGTGGCAGATTCCCCTCCGACTGCCTGCAATTTCACCGAATTCCAGCCCGAGGCCAGGTTGGCGGCGAGTTTGACGTCGATCACGCCACCACGATCTGCCTGTATTTCAAAGCGGTCCCCGCCGATCGTGACCGTCACGTGCCCGAAAGGGAGCACCGGAGAGACGAAATTTCGGAATCCGCGGATGCCGTCCTCGATCACCTGGGCCTGATGGCGGCCACCTTCGAATGCGCCTGGGCGCGCCAGCACGAGGCGAGCGAAGACGCGCACCCATCCACCAGACACTCGGTGCAATCCATAGCCGGGATAGGGCATGATGACCGGTTGTAGGCCGCGGGCGCGAGCGCGCCGGGCGCGCCAAAGGTGGAAATTGTCCTCCAGTCGGGAGGCGATATGCCGCGCGGCGCCATCCATGGGTGCGTGACTCATGAACACCAGTCTTTCACGAGTGGCCGCACGGAGATAACTTTCAAGAAGCAACGCCACCCCTTGCCTTTTTCTACAAGTCGTAGAAAACTAGGATCATGAGATACACACATGCCAGCGACGAACCGGTCCTCGTTCTCTCCGAGGAACAGTCTTGGGAACTTCTAAGCCACACCTCCCATGGACGGTTGGCGACAAGTGCCGCGGGATTTATCGACATCGTCCCGGTCAACTATGTCGTCAAGGAGCGCGTTCTCTACCTGCGCACCGCCCCGGGAAACAAGCTTGCGGCGCTGAATATCAACGACTCAGTGGCTTTCGAGGCCGATGGCATCCTCTCCGACGAGGCTTGGTCCGTAGTGGTCCGTGGCCGCGCCGAAATTCTCGAGCACGAGGCCGACGTCAACGAAGCCCGTTCCAGCGGTGTAAGCCCCTGGATTCCTACCTTGAAGGAAGTATGGGTGCGTATCACCGTGGCCGAAATTCACGGCAGGCATTTCCAGCTTGGTGCCCAGCCAGAGATGGACGTCTAAGCTCCGCTACGCGCTAGGCCCGCAAATAAACGGTGGTGCTGTGCGTGAAAAATTCACGCGCCGCCCGCCCTTGCTCCTTCGGACCGTAACCCGAGGACTTTGCGCCACCAAAGGGCACGTGCACCTCGGCACCTGCCGATTCGGAATTCACATGCAAGATTCCGACATCGACCGAGCGTTGCGCACGCAATGCCGCCCCGAGGTCTTTGGTGAAGAGGGCAAGGCTCAAGCCATATTCACCGTCGTTGGCCGCCGCGAAGGCCTGCGCCTCACCATCCACGCGCACGATCGTGAGCACCGGGGCAAAGAACTCCTCATTCCATGCCGGATTCGCACGGCCCACGGCATCATTCGTCACTTCCAACAGCGTCGGAGGCAAAAAGTTCTTCCCCGCAGGTGCCGTCCCGTGGAACACTTCGGTGGCTCCGGAGGCCAACGCACGGGCGAGGCGGTCCCGCGCCGAACATGCCGCACGCTCATCGACCAACGGGCCCATGTGCACGTCCGCGGCCAGCGGATCCCCGGTAACCCATGTCTCGAGGCGGTCACAGAGGCGTTCAATCAACTCGTCGGCTACTCGGTGATCGACGATGAGGCGCGACGTTGCCGTACATTTTTGGCCGGCGGAACGAAAGGCGCCCAAGAGCACCTGCTCGCAGGCCATCTCGAGGTCGGCATCCGCGAGCACGACGGCCGCGTTTTTCCCACCCATTTCTGCTTGCACCGGAATTCCACGCGCCGCGCCCGCGGCACAGAGCTGGCGCCCCACCTCGGTGGATCCGGTAAAGCTGACGCCCCGTAGTCGCGGATGCGCCATTAGCTCGTCGCCCAGGGAGCCGGGACCCAACACCATATTCAGCACTCCGTGCGGCAAACCAGCGGCTTCGAGAGCCTGTACCAGTCGGGTAGCCAGCAGCGGCACGGCACTCGCCGGCTTGAACACGACGGTATTGCCGTAGATGAGCGCCGGAGCGATCTTCCAGGCGGGGATGGCGATGGGAAAATTGAACGGGGTAATTACTGCAACTACTCCCAGTGGGCGATATCCGACAATAATTTGCTCATTGGCTCGCGGGGAGTGATAGATGCTTCCCGCCTCACGTTGCGCCTCGCCCGCCACATAGTTCAAGACCTGTGCCGCCCGATGTACCTCGGCAATGCCTTCGGCAATGGTTTTCCCCTCTTCCACGGCGAGTTCCGCACCCAGCGCGTCAGCTTGTCCGGTGAGTTGATCCGCCGCTCGCAACAGATAGGTGGCCCGCTCCGCCATGGGCAGCGCCGCCCAGCTTCCCGCGGCCTTTCCGGCCGCGGCAAACGCCGCATCGATCTGCTGGGTATCGGCCGAGCGGCCCACGGCAAGGACCCGGTCCGGGTCGACGGCCGAGCGGCACTCAATGACAGGCCCCGATCCGTGGAGCCAACGCCCATCAAGGTAATGACGCAGCTCTGTTGCGGACGGCGAGGTGCTCATGGTCGTGTTCCTTCCTCTAACGGCCTAGCGAAAGGCCGGGACACCGGTGAGTCGTTGCCCCAGGATTAGGGTGTGCACCTCATCGGTGCCTTCGTAGGTGCGAACCGACTCCAAGTTGTTGGCATGACGCAGCGGCGAGTAGTCCATGGTGATGCCGTTTCCACCCAAAATGGTGCGGGCCTCCCGGCAGACCTCAATGGCTTCCCGGCAGTTATTGAGTTTGCCGACAGATATTTGGTGCAGGTCCAGAGTCCCAGCATCCTTTTGTCGCCCGATGTGCACGGCCAGCAAGAATCCTTTATTGATCTCCAGGGCCATATCCACGAGCTTCTGCTGGGTCAGCTGGTATCCGGCCAACGGCTTATCGAACTGCAAACGTTGCTGCGCGTAGGCCAAAGCATCCTCAAATGCGTCGCGGGCAGCCCCCATGGATCCCCAAATGATGCCGTAGCGCGCCTCGTTGAGGCAGCTGAAGGGACCCTTGAGTCCGGTCACATCCGGCAGTACCGCGTCGGCGGGTAGCCGCACCTCGGTCAGTTCGATGTCACATTGGATCGAGGCACGCATGGAGAGCTTCGGCTCAATGGGTGTGGCGCTAAATCCCTGAGTTTCGGTGGGTACCAAGAATCCCCGCACCCCTTGCTCGGTCTGCGCCCAGATGACCGCAACGTCGGCAAGCGTCGCCAAACCGATCCATCGTTTGGCTCCGTTGAGCACCCAATCCGAGCCGTCGCGGCGCGCAAAGGTCTTCATGCTCGAGGGATCTGAGCCAGCGGTCGGCTCGGTCAACCCGAAACAGCCGATCGCTTCACCGGCGGCCATGGCTGGCAGCCAGCGTGACTTCTGCTCTTCTGATCCATGCTTATGGATCGCGCTCATGGCCAGTGAGCCCTGCACGGAGACGAAGGTCCTGAGACCCGAATCCCCCGCTTCGAGCTCCGCTGCAGCCAGCCCGTACTCAACCGCCGTTCGCCCGGCGCAACCATGTCCGTCCAGGTGCATGCCTAGGACTCCAAGAGAGCCCAGCTCAGGAACGATTTCGCGGGGAAAGTAGGCCTTCTCGTACCAGGCGGCAATATTCGGCTTGATGTGCTCCGTGACGAATTCACGCACCGTGGCCCGCCAGCTCAGCTCCTGTTCGGTGAGCAACGAATCGAGATTAATCAGGTCCGAGGGGTCCAGCAGTTGTTCGGTCACGGTTCTGGCTCCTTTGTCAGGTTCGGCGAGGCTACCTCTCTAACTTATGACCTCAAGCACATGAGAACATTAGACACATTGACCTAAAACCTGGAACGAATCGGACACTCTCACCATGATCACCTTGCGGCAACTGGGCGAAGCCCTAGGCGATTCCCTTGAACCGTTGAGCCCGGAGAGCTATTCAGCTAGCGAAATCGGCGGCGTGCATATTTCCGAACTTGCCGATCCCACCGACTACTTAGATGGTGGAGAGCTGCTGCTCACCACTGGATTACTCATGGCCAGTGGTCAGCTAAGCCCCGGGCCCTACGTTCAACGCCTGAAGGACCACGGTGTGGCCGCCTTAGGGCTGGGACTAGGCCCGAGCCTTCGTGAAGTACCCACGGCGTTGCTCGAGGCATGCCAGAAGTACGAACTCGATCTCGTGCTCATTCCGGAACAAGCCGCGTTCCAAGAAGTAACCCGCCGATTCTGGTCGTTATCAATGGCCGGCTCAAGCGAGGGAATTTCCGGACTGGTGGGCACCCAAACCGCCTTGGCCCGCGCCGCCATACGCCCCGATGCCGGATTAGCCGTACTGAAGGCGCTGGCCCAAGCATTGGGCGGCTGGGCCGCCTACCTTTCCGACGAGAACGGTCGTGACCTGGTCTGGCCCGAGACCGCACAGGGTTACCTGCCAACCTTGCGCGCCGAAGCACAGCGGCTCAGCCGCAACGCCGCGCCATCGGCGGCGACCTTCCAGTTGCAGAACCATCCGGCGGTGCTCTATCCAATTCACCTAGGCGCTAAGGTGCATGGCGTACTCGGCATCGGCCCCGGTCGCCGCCTGACTCCCGCGGATCGCCAGGTGCTCCTGACGGTAACGGTGCTGCTCACCCTGCGAGCGCGCAACCATGAACAGCAGGTTCAAACTCACGCCACGTTGGCAGCCGCCGCAGCAAAACTAGTGGTCAACGGCCACCTGGAGGCGGCTCGCTTGCTTGCGGCGGACGCCGGTCTGGGGGATATTCCCGCCCGCGTGGCAATCCTCGGGGTCCGCGGCGCACCAACAGAGCTATCCCCCGCCGAGCTTGGGGGCATACTCGAGACGCTGCCGGCCTGCGACCAACTGCACTTCACGCAGGCCTTGGCCGCGGGTGCGCCATACTTTGGCACCGACGATGCCGCCTATTACGTTCTGGACGAATCCCTACTCACCGTGTCCGCCACCACCGACGGAGCAGACACCAGCCCGAATACTTCGCCACCCGACGCCGGTTCCATTCCGCTGGGCGGTGCCGGCATTACGGCGATGCTCGCCACTGGATGCGATGCAAGCAACGTGGCGGAGAAGTTCGCGACTCTCGCGGCCGACCTAGTTCACGTACCGGCCGGCTGCGTGCATCTGCTGGCCGCGTCCTCGCAGGCCCAGGCGGATGCGTGGGTGCTCACCTTATCCAGCTATCAGCGTGCAGATCTGCTCGGAGCGGTGACCGGGTATCTGCGTTGTCGAGGCGTGTGGGATCAAGCCGCTCGACATTTGGGTGTACACCGCAATACGCTGCGCTACCGCATTCAACTGGCCCAAAGCCTGCTGGAGGTTGACCTGGATGACCCCGATGTCGCCGCACATCTTTGGCTGGCGTTGGCCCGTCACCGCGAATCCGTTTAGCCTCGCCCCACGTCTTCGGTCTGCGCTGCGAGCCAGCTACGCACCGCCTGGTTGTGCTCTCCCAGCTTTGGTGGTGCCAAGCGCGGACTATCCAGTGGCGGTGACCAGGTGGCCGGATGGCGTACCTGACGACCGACGATCCCACCATCAGCGTCGAGGACATCCATGACAGGATCCAGCCCGAGCGAGTCTGCGAAGGCCAGACCTTCGGCGATATTCGCCACCTTGCCGGCAGGAACACCGACGGCGGTCAACCGGTGCTGCCAGTTTGCGGCGGTGTCGGATTGAAGCAGACCTTCCAAGAGGTCCACCAGTTCCCTGCGATGGGCAACGCGTTGCGTGTTGGTGGCAAATTTCGTGTCTAAGGCTAGCTCGGGGGCACCCAGTTCGGCGCAGAGCCGGGCAAATTGCCGGTCGTTGCCACATGCGACGGCCACCGGTCCATCGGCGGCGTCCAGAAGTTGATAGGGGACGATCGAGGGATGTTCGTTTCCCATCCGTTGCGCCACCGATTGGGCGCCGAGGTAGGCCTGCCCCTGGTTGACTAAGGCCCCCTGCAGACTCGAGAGCAGGTTCACCTCGATGTGGGTACCGCTTCCCGTTTGTTCTCGGTGACGCACCGCAGCGAGAATCGCGATCGTGGCGTCCTTCGCGGTGAGTACATCGACCAGCGCCACTCCAGCTTTCATCGGTTCCCCTTCCGGGGCACCGGTAATGGACATCAGCCCACCCAGCGCTTGGACAATGAAGTCATAGCCGGGGAGCTGCGCCCCGGCCGCCGACCCAAACCCGGTCACTGACGCGTAGATCAGCCCCGGATTCTGCTCACTAAGTTGGGTATAACCAAGCCCCAGTTTCTCCATACCGCCGGTGAGAAAATTCTCGACCAGAATGTCGGCTCGTAGCGCGAGATCACGGGCGATTGCAGCATCGGCGGGATCCTGAAGGTCAAGAGCGATGGACTGCTTGTTGCGATTGACCGATTCGAAGTAGGTCGCGCCCGTCGCGGAAAAGGGCGGTCCCCAGCTGCGCGTGTCGTCCCCGGTTTCCGGACGCTCCACCTTGATAACGGTAGCGCCCAGATCCGCAAGCGTCATCGTGCACAATGGTCCAGCCAGCACCCGCGAAAAATCCGCGACGACAAGCCCTTCAAGCGGCCGAATCCCGGTCATCTACACAGCCTTCCCACGTCAATGTGTTAATGCCACCCTACGTGCTCTCAGCTCCGGAGAGTTCGCGGCCCCGACCAACTTATTGTGCGAACTGTACGAAAACCGGTGGCTTACACCGACTGACGCAGGGGCACTTCCTTGATGAGCAGCACGCAGAGGATCGCAACGGCCGCCACCGCGGCCGAAGCCATGAAAACGGTGCCGGTTGCTTGACCATAAGCGTTCTCCACAATCAGCCGCACCGGCTCGGGCATGGCCGAAAGGTTCAACGAATCACCGCCACCGACCGGTATCCCGCCGACTCCTTGGCGGTTCAGGCCCGCGGCCACCAAATCTGTCACCCGGTCCGAGAGCATCGCGCCGAGTACCGCCACACCAGCGGATCCTCCCACCGAACGGAAGAAGGCCACCGAAGAACTGGCCGCACCGATATCGGTGACCTTTACGGTGTTCTGCACCGCCAACACGAGGTTCTGCAACATGAACCCCATCCCTACTCCGTTGAGGAACATGCCAACGGCCAACAGCGGATACGCGGTGTCCGCATTCATGCTGCCCAGCAGTCCGAGTCCCAGCACGTTGGTGACCGAACCGATCACCAGAAATACTTTCCAGCGACCGAAGCGGGAAATCAGCTGTCCGGAGGTCACCGAACCAGTAAAGTTTCCGACGATCATCGGCAGGGTCATGAGCCCGGCCAGCGTAGGGCTGGCTTCGCGGGCAATCTGGAAGTATTGACCGATAAAGGCACCGGAACCGAACATCCCCACGCCGATGGCGATTGAGGCCACAATGGCCAGCGCCGTGGTGCGAGTAACGATAATGTTCAACGGAATAATGGGCTCAATGGCTCGTCTCTCGACCAGCACGAAAAAGACCGCGAGGAACAACGCCCCAAACACCATGGTGTAGGTCTGCCACGAATTCCATCCGAAGGCTGTGGGTTTGCCAACGTAAGAAACCCAGATCAGCAACACGCTGACGGCGACGGTCAGCAAAATCGCACCTAACCAGTCAATATGCACTTTGCGTTTGAGGTGCTTGAGGTGCAACGTGCGATGAATAAGCCATATCGAGAACAAGCTAATAGGTACGCCAAAGAAGAAACACCACCGCCAGCCCAGCGGTGAATCGACCAATAGCCCGCCGAGGAGCGGACCGGTCGCTGTGGACACTGCCATCACTGCGCCGAAGTACCCCGAATAACGGCCTCGTTCGCGCGGCGCGATCACGGTGCCGATAACCGCCATTCCCATCGCGGTCAGCCCACCCATTCCAATGCCTTGGATGACACGGGCGGATAGCAGCATGGGAATGTTCATCGCGAACCCGGCCAGGACCGATCCGAGCACGAAAAGAAGAATGCCGCCTTGCAGGAGCTTTTTCTTATCGAAGAGGTCGGCCAGTTTCCCCCATATGGGAGTGGTCGCAGCGTTAGCCAACAGTGTGGTCGTCAGCACCCAGTTAAAGTCGGTCTGTGATCCGCCCAGCTCGTCCATGATCGTGGGAAGGGCAATAGAAACAATGGTCGTAGCCAGCATGGCCGCAAAAAACGAGGCCAGCACCCCGGCGATCGAACGCAAAACTTCGCGCTGATTCATTTGCGCCTTGTCCGCGGTGCGTTCAGTGCGATCGACCGGTTTCTCTGATGGGTTCATCTACGCCTGCTTCTCCTGGTCCGTCGTTCGTAGCCGATAGTCATCAATCGCCTCACGCAGCGCGTCGTTGAGCTCACCCAACGATTGCCCCAAAGCGTTCATCTGCTCCGCAGACCACTGAGGTAACGCGGCCGTCAAACGCTGGGCGCGGTGGGCTTCGCGCGTGGCCAGTGCGGTGCGACCGGCCTCAGTCGAAGCCAGGATGGCCCGACGCGCGTCATCGAAGCAGGTGTGTCGAGCGATCAGCCCGGCTCCTTCGAGCTCCGTCAAGTGGCGACTCACGGCTGCCGTCCCAATGCCCATGACGGAAGCTACGTCGGCTGCGTGGGTGGGTTCCTTCTTCGAGATCACGTGCAACACGTGAAAGGCCCCGTTGGACACGGCCTGAGCGGTGGTGTCTAGCTGCGCGAGCACGTGGAGCAAACGAGATCCACGGGATAATTCCTCGATCAGTCGTGCGGCCGAGCTGCGTGACTCCATTAGTTGAAACTCCCAACTGTTGACTAGGTCAACAGTATGGCGATTCGTTGACCTAGTCAACTAAATCGCCACCGGGCACCGGATAGGCTTATTGTCGTGAGCATTCCACCGAACGTCACGCCCGAATTCGCCGAACATCGTCGCCTCGATGCGCTACAGGCGGCTCGGGCCGCGGCCCTCGTGGTCAATCAGAACTTCCGGCTCGGCGTGCACGCCGATGAGAAAAGCAATCCGCACGACCTGGTGACCTCGGTCGATCGCCAGAGCCAAGAGATAATCACCGACCACTTGCTACGGAGCCTGCCCGGTTCGTGGGTTCTGGGCGAAGAAGGCGATGACAGCACGCAAAACCATGCCGCCGGTGCGGTGCAGTGGATTGTCGATCCCATCGACGGCACCAGCAATTTCGTCCATGGCGTGGCGTTCTTCGCAATCTCGATCGCTGCCGCAGTCGACGGTCAGCTCATCGCTGCGGCTATTGTGGATCCCATCTCGCAGGACGAATTCAGCGCAAACCTCGACACCGCATTCCTCAACGACCAGCCGCTTCACCCGAGCCCTCGCCCGGAGCAGACCAGGGCGAATCTCATGACGGACTACCCGGGAGCCGAATCCATCGGAGTCGACGGGACGCTCGCCTTGGAACTACTAGGACAGTGGATCGTTGATTTCGCCACCGTTCGACGCAAGGTGTGCGCCGCACTCTCCTTGGCCCATGTGGCCGCCGGTTGGTGCGATGCGGTGATCGGCTTCGACACCAAAATTTGGGATGTGGCCGCCGGAGCGCACCTAGTGACGGTCACCGGCGGTAGCTACCGTGGGTTGCGCTATGACGATACGAAGGGACCGGCCCACGCCGCCCCCGGCTTCATCGCCCAAGGACCGGGAGCTAACTATCCCTCGCTGGCGCGCGCGGCCGATCGCATCATCGCCGCACGACGCGACGCTCAATGAGCAGGTCGCATCACCCCAGCATCCGTCTGCGGGCACATCGCCTACGATAGTTCACACTTCGTCGCCAGCGGCCACGTGCTGCGCAGGCTCGGCCAACGCTAGGGCCCAGACTCGATATTCCTACCGGCGCAAGGAAAGAAATCTACGCCCACTCCGCAGACGATCCACAGCCCACCTACTGCGCCGACCTCGCAATAATCCCCCTGTGACCTCGGTATATTCGGTGGATCCGTCGCAACGGTCGAGCCTTCTTGGGCCTGAGGGCAATCTCTGGAGGTACCGAATGAACTCTTTACGTCCTGACGACGACAAGGTCGCTGGGCACCGGTGATTGGCCGTAGCGTCAGCACCCCTTGCACTTCGCGCAGATCGGCGTATCATCCGCGGTATGGCACCACTATTTCATCGGACCGCACACTCCGCCGTGCGGCACCATGGAGGCGGAGGGGTGATCCTCGGCGGCATCGGAGCAATTTTGCTCTTCGGTGTCTTCGCGGTGATGTTGGCTACCCGAGCCCTGGATTGGGAGCCAATGCTCATCGGAGTATCGATGGGTATTTCCGCCGTGCTCTTCGGCACGGTCTACCACTTCACGCACTAACGGCGAGAAGGTGAGCGCAACGCGGCCCGCCGCCAATGAGAAACAGGTTCTCACGGCAGCGGGCCACATCTTTGTCCCGAGACTTTAGCTCAGGTGGCGCTTAGTCCAAATGCGTCGGAGCAAACATCTTCAGTAGCGTTTCCACGACGATGACGTTCGGGCCGTCTGCGGCGAAGGATTCGCGCAGCGCGGGACCGATGTCTTCCGGGGCCACCTTACGGGCAGGCACCCCGAACGACTGGGCCAAGGCGACGAAGTCGGGGCGGGACAGCTCGGTTGCCGTCGCCTTACCGAAGGCGCCTTCCATGTACTCACGCAAGATCCCGTAACCGCCGTCATCGACGATCAGCCAAGTCACCGGCGCGTTGTGCTGTTTGGCAGTGGCCAGTTCCGCGATCGAGTACATCGACGACCCGTCGCCCGAGACCGCCAAGACGCGCGCGTCGCTGTGCGACGCGCCGGCGACCTCGAGGCCAATGGCACCGCCGATCGCCGAAGGGAATCCATAGCCAAGTCCACCGGCACCCTGAGCGGAGTGGAATTCACCCTCGCGCGAGTCCCAGCAGCTCCAACCCCAGTAGGCGGCAATGGTCATATCCCAGTAGGTCTGCATGGTCGATGGAACGGCTTCGCGGATGTCGGCCATGAACTTACGTTCCTTGGCCAGATCCTGCGCATCGAGGCGGCCCTTGACCTTATCCAGCGTGTTCGCGACCAATTCGGCCGCCGATTCCCCATGCCAGTCCACGGCCGCCTGATGCTCGGCATCCCGAAGCGCCTGAGCCAGGTACTCCAGTGCGGCGCGCGCATCGGCGCGGATACCCAAGGCCGGGGTATTCGACTCAAGCACCCGGGGTTCGGCGTCGATCTGGATCATCTTGCCGCGCGGGGTGAGGGTGAAGTAGTTACTGGTCACTTCGCCCAACGAGGAGCCGATGACGATGAGCGCATCGGCGTCCTCGAGCACCTCGGTCACGTAGCGGTCCTCTACCCAGGACTGCAGGGATAGCTCATGGTTCCACGGGAACGCGCCGTTGCCGCCGGGTGAGCACAGCACCGGGGCCTGTAGCAGTTCGGCGACCTCGAGCAACGCCTGCTTGGCCCCTGCACGGCGCACGCCGCCACCGGCAACGACGGCCGGGCGTTTGGCCTCGGCGAGCCAGCGTACGGCCTCGGCCACGAGCTCCACCCGCGGCGGATGCTCATAGGCCTCGGCTAGCGCATCGCGCACCGGTGGCACCATAACCGGTGCCAACAGCACATCCTGTGGAACCTCGACCCACACTGGGCCCATGGGTACCGTAATGGCATCCGCCCACGCATCCTGGATGGCCGAGGGAATACCCGAGGCGTGGTGCACGGTGCGCTGCGACTTGGTGACGTTCGCGGCCGAAGCCTTCTGGTCATCCAGCTGGTGCAGCATCCCCTTGCGGCGGGCGCCGAGTCCATCCAATGGGATCTGGCTGGCGACCACGACCATGGGCACACCGGTGGCGTAGGCTTCCTGCAAACCGGCCAATGAGGTCAAGGCGCCGGGACCGGTGGAGAGGAAGAGTACGCCCACTTCCCCGGTCGCTCGTGAATAGCCGTCGGCGGCGAAGGCCGAGTTGTTTTCCACGCGCGAGGAAATGAACTGCAGCTCGGAACGCGAGAGCGCGTCAAAGAGCCCCAGGGCATGCTGCCCGGGAATGCCAAAGACGGTCTTGGCGCCGAGTGCCGACAGTGTTTCGACGACGAGGTCGCCGCCGTTGCGCTGTGCCATAACCGCTACCGCTTGTTCTTGCCGTTGTTCTGACGGAACTCGCTGATCAGGGAGATCAGGTCGTAGGTGACGTGCGAGGCGGCCACACCGGTCAGTTCGGCGTGGTCATAGGCCGGGGCAACTTCAACGATGTCGGCGCCGACCACATTCATGCCGCGCAGGCCGCGCAGGATTTCGAGCAGCTCACGGCTGGTGATGCCGCCAGCTTCCGGGGTGCCGGTGCCCGGTGCGTGGGCCGGATCCAAGACGTCGATGTCGATGGAAATGTACAGCGGGCGGTTGCCAATGCGATCGCGCAGCTTGTCGACGATTTCGCGCACGCCCTGGTAGTAGACATCCGAGCTGGTCACGATACCGAAGCCGAAACGCTTGTCGTCTTCGAGATCCTTCTTGCCGTAGAGCGGACCGCGGGTACCCACGTGGCTGATCGCCTCGGTATCCAGGATGCCTTCTTCGACGGCGCGGCGGAACGGGGTGCCGTGGGTGTATTCGGCACCGAAGTAGGTGTCCCAGGTGTCGAGGTGGGCATCGAAGTGCAGCATGGCGACCGGCTGGCCGGCACGCTCGGTGGCCGCACGCAACAGCGGCAAGGCGATGGTGTGGTCGCCACCGATGGTGACCAGCGAGGAGCCATCGGCGGTCAGGTCCAGGGCGTTCTGCTGGATGGTTTCGATGGCTTCATTGATGTTGAAGGGGTTGACCGACATGTCGCCGGCATCCGCGACCTGGCTCAACGCGAACGGGGAAACGTCGGTGGCCGGGTTGTATGGGCGGATCAAACGCGAGGCTTCGCGCACGTGGTTGGCGCCGAAGCGGGCTCCGGGGCGGTAGGAGACGCCGGAGTCGAAGGGTACGCCGACGATCTTTACGTCGGCCTGCTTTACCTGGTCCAAACGTGGCAGGCGGGCGTAGGTTCCCAGGCCGGCGTAGCGCGGGGTGAGCGCGGCGTTGATTGGGCCAAGGTTGCCGTTGTCTTCGATGCGAATTTCTTCCATGGCGAAGATCCTTTCACTGTCGATCTGACACTCCACGGTGAGTTGTCAAATATGAAACGTAGGTTTTCTACCATGCTATTTAGAGGGCAGGGTCACGTCAAGGCTACGCCGCCAAGACATGAAAAAACCCGGGCGAACCCGGGTTAATTTTTAGCCGTCGACTCGGCCATCTGCGGCACTCACAGGGGGCCGAGCCCCGCGGACCAACGCCCTGTCGACCTCATGGATCCCTATGCCAAAGGCCAGGGACACCGCCAGAGATTTAATCATCAGTTGCTCCAGCGAGTACGCCACCCAGACCAGTTGCACCGGTCCGGCCAGCACGAGAATGAACATGCTCCAGAGCAGATACATCGCGGAGGTATGTGCCCCAAAGAGCTGCGGGTACCGCGCCCTGCGGCGCACCGTAGCCACTCCGAGGGCGATAATCACGACGGCCAAAATAGCCGCCCCGATAATGAAGAAGTTTCGTTGCGTGCGCAGGAATGTGAAGGTCACGCCAACCAACAGGCCGGTGAATAACGCCAACCCCCAGCCAATACTCTTCGGGGTCGAGTTGGATTTATCCTTGCTCACGCATTCCTCCCTCCCGCGCCGCTACTTTTCCTCCGCCGTAGTCAACACAGAGGACACCGACTTTAAGAATACGCGGTCAGCGGAGGCTAGAGCACCATTGTCCAGGTGACCACGCAGGGCTCATCGATGGGATTGATCCAGCTATGCGGTTCGCGGCCCGGGAAGGTGACGGTGTCTCCGGCGCTGAGCTCAATGCGTCGCTCCGGAAGAATGAGGATGAACTTTCCCGAGTGCACATGCAGAATCTCGACCTGACAATCCATCGAGTACAGATCGTCCTCGCCGGCTCCGTGTGGAGCGATCTCCGCACGGATAACCTGGACTCGTTTTTCGGTTCCCGGCGTAATCAACTGCTCGGTAATGCCCTCGCCGCCCAAGGAAATTCGCGGAGCATCGGCCAGCCGAATGATCTGCGTCTCGGGCACGCTGAACAGCTCCCCGACCTCGATACCCAACACCTCGCACAGCGAAAGCAACGTAGCGACCGACGGGCTGGTGAGATCGCGTTCGACGCGCGAAAGAAAGCCCTTGGTCAGGCCCGTCATTTCGCCAACCTGCTCAATGGTCAGGCGACGAGCCTGACGTGCGACTCGCAGTCGGGATCCAATATTGATGGCCGAGCCACTCGGCTCAACCGGCAACGCCTTCATTCGGGCAGTTCCCCTTTCCTCGGGTGGGTGCCCCAGGTTCAATCCAACGTAATTTTCGCCGGAAGGGGTTACATGCCCACGCATCGTAAACTACCATTCGTTTACCAATAGAAATATTTTGTTTCCGCAATCATCCACGCGGAGACACACTCGCACTCGTAAGTTAGGGACCATGATGGAAATCGTCAATGGCGCCATCGTCATCATTTATCTCCTAGGGATGCTCGCCTTCGGCTGGTGGGGCAAGACCCGCACGCACTCCAATTCGGACTTCCTCGTCGCGGGCCGTCGACTCGGCCCCGTGCTCTACACCGGCACCATGTCAGCCCTCGTGCTCGGGGGCGCCTCCACCGTCGGCGGCGTCGGACTCGGTTACAAATTTGGCCTCTCCGGTGCCTGGCTCGTTGCGGCCATCGGTATCGGCGTGGCCGCCCTATCGCTTTTCTTCGCGCCAAAAATCCAGCGTTTGAAGATCTTTACCGTTTCGCAGATGCTGAGCCTGCGTTATGGCTCGAAGACGGCCACGAACGGCTCTGGCGTGGTGATGCTCGGCTACACGCTGATGCTGGCCGCTACCTCCACCGGCGCCTACGCCACGGTCTTCACCGTCATTTTCGGTTGGGACCGCTGGCTGGCGATCCTCATCGGCGGCGCCATTGTGCTGATTTACTCCACCATTGGCGGCATGTGGTCGATTACCCTGGCTGATCAGGTCCAGTTCTTCATCACCACCGTTGGTGTCTTTGCCCTGATGTTGCCCTTCACGCTGTCGTCGGCCGGCGGACTTTCAGCTATTCGCGACCGCCTCGAAGCCGAGTTCTTCACCTGGGACGGCATTGGCACCCAGACCATCATCACCTACTTCGTCGTCTATGGCCTTGGCATGTTGATCGGCCAGGACATCTGGCAGCGCGTCTTCACCGCCCGTACCGACAAGGTCGCCCAATGGGGTGGGCTGACCTCCGGAATCTACTGCATCATCTACGGCGTCGCCGGCGCGATGGTGGGTATGGGCGCTCGTGTGGCGCTACCGGGACTGGCCGAAACCGCGAAGGACAACCCGGACGTTGTCTTCGGTACCGTGGCCAGCGACCTGCTGCCCATCGGTCTGGGCGGCATCGTGCTGGCCGCCGCCTTGGCTGCCATGATGTCCACCGCCTCCGGCGCCCTGATTGCCTCGGCAACCGTTGCTCGCAACGACGTGTTGCCTGTCGTGGCCAACCTATTCGGTCGCACGGTGCAGGTGGATCACGAGAGCAACCCGGAAGAAGACGTGAAGTCCAACCGTTACTGGGTGCTGGGGCTCGGCGTGCTGATCATGTTGCTGGCCATCGTCTTTACCGACGTGGTGGCCGCGTTGACCATTGCCTACGACATCCTCGTCGGCGGTCTACTGGTCTCGATCCTCGGCGGACTGATCTGGCGCCGCGGCACCGGAATCGGTGCGGCCTCCTCCATGGCCGCCGGGGCACTGGTGACCCTTGGCACCATGATCTACCTCGAGATTCAGGCCGAAGCGCCCTTCGCAGGCGTGTACGCCAACGAACCGATCTACTACGGCCTGGCCATTTCCGCCATCGTTTACGTGGTCGTTTCCTTGGCCACCAAGCCGACCGATGACTCGGTTCTCGCACACTGGAGCGAACGCTTGTCCGGTCGCTCGACCGAGGAAGGCGTGCGCCGCAGCTAGCCGGGGCACCCGCTGACCGGCAGGGGGCCGCGAACCACTTGGTTCGCGGCCCCTGTTCTTTTGCTGGAGATCTTCCTAGGCTGTGGACCATGAGTCTTAGTCAGGATCCAGGCGCGCAGCGCGTTCGAGAGTACCTCAACGAGGCGCGAGAAGCAGTGTTATGGAAATGCGCCGACCTGTCGGAGGCCCACGCCCGGCAGGAAATGACCGCCACCGGAAGTAGCATCATCGGGATCGTGCATCATTTGACGGCAACGGAGTACGCCTACTTCGGCGAATGCCTGGGCAGAACTCCGCAGGACGAACACATGCGTCAGGTGCTGGCCAGCGACGACCCACAGGCAGAATTCACCGTCCCAAAGGAGCTGACCCTGCGCGAGGTCTGCGAAAGCTACCGCCGCGCCATCGCTTTCGCCGAAGCCGCCTGCGACGAGCTCGAGCCCACCACCGCGGCCGAAGTAACCTGGTGGGTCACACACCGGCACACCAATCTGGCCCGCCTCGTCACTCACATGTTCGGCGAAACAGCCCGCCATGCCGGTCATATCGACATCTTGCGAGAACAGCTCGACGGCTTCGCCGGACTGTACGCCCATGCCCCGAATCTGCCGTAACAGAATTCGGTAGGCCACGCCGTACGGTAATATCGGCCGTGTAGCTTCACGAGATGTGGCGCCAAGCTCCGACTGGCCACACACCAACCCCAAGTTCATGGGTGGTTCGGATGAGGAAGCGGTCCGTGTGCCATTGCCACGGGCAAGAGCTTAAGCGCGAAGGATCGCCCATGGCCGACGCCGTGTTTCCCTTGATCGATACCCATGCCAATGTTGTCCGATTCCGGAGACAGGGCCGCTGGGAAGAATGGGGCATAGCCAATCCCGACGAACTGCTAGGTACGCTCTCGCGCGCGGTCGATCGGCCACGCTTCGACGCCGAAACACAGCAATTGTTGATCCGCACCGCCGCGCGTGGAGCCCGCGGAGGCCGGCTGCGCGTATTTAGTCTTGCCAAATTCCCCAGTCCCGCTTCGCTGGCTAGTGTGGGGAGCTGAGAAGTTCGCCTTCGCCGGGCGTAGCAGCCCGGCTTTGCCCCAGGAGCAACAACGCATGAGTAGCGACAGCTCGTCAGCACAGCCCACCTCGGCACAGATCCGCCGTTGGCGGCGCTATTTGGCCGATGAAATCGCCGAAGGCGCCATCTATCGAGAGCTGGCCGAACGCCGCACAGGGCAAGAACGGCAGATCCTGCTGGGGCTCGCGGAGGCCGAAGAACGGCATGAGGCCTATTGGCGGACCAAACTCGGCGAGCATGCACGCCATGTGCGTCCGTCGACCCGCCGCATGTTCCTGCGCTGGTTGGCACGTCACTTCGGGTCGGTCTTCGTGCTGGCCTTGGCTCAGCGCGCGGAAAGTAGCTCCCCCTACGAAAAGGATGCCGACGCCACCGCACAGATGGCGGCGGACGAACAGGTACACGAGGAAGTCATCAGGGCGCTAGCCACGGCGGGACGGGCACGCCTCTCGGGCAATTTCCGGGCCGCGGTTTTCGGGGCCAACGACGGTTTGGTCTCCAACTTGGCCCTCGTCATGGGCGTCGGGGCCACCGGCGTGGCCTCTGGTTTCGTGCTGTTCTCGGGTATCGCGGGCCTTTTGGCCGGCGCGCTGTCCATGGCAGCCGGTGAGTATGTGTCGGTACGGTCGCAACGCGAGCTGCTGACCGCCTCGCGGCCCACACAGGTCACTCTCGCGGCGGCCCCGAACCTGGACCTCGATGCAAATGAGCTTGTGCTGATCTACAAGGCGCGCGGCATGAGCGACGAAGATGCCGAGCACCGAGTTGCCGAACGCATGGGCCTTTTTACCTGTGACTGCAACCCTTCCTTCTCCTTGCATCCAGAGGCTCGCGCCGAAGAACTTGAGAAGGAGCACGAGGAGCTTGGCTCGGCCCCGGGCGCGGCAGCTTCCTCCTTCGCCTTTTTCGCCTCCGGCGCCGTCATCCCGATCCTGCCGTATATCTTCGGTCTGTCGGGCACCGGCGCGGTCGTGCTCTCGCTGGTCCTCGTCGGGTTGGCGCTGCTTGGTACCGGCGGCGTGGTGGGGCTGCTCTCCGGCGCCTCTCCGCTCAAGCGCGGCTTGCGTCAGCTCGGCATCGGGTTGGGGGCGGCGGCGGTCACCTACTGCCTTGGTCTGCTCTTCGGGACCACCGCCGTCTAACCTCACCGGCCTTCGCTTGGCTCCACATCCCAGCTCTCGAGCGTGGCCTTGGACCAGCTGCCGTAGGTTGGGTTCGGTAAGACGAACCATTCCCGGCCGAACTTGTCGGCTTGCTGCTGCACCAGTTCATGCTGGGTTTCCAGATCGCTTCCGGCATAGGCAGCGTCGAAGTCATGCATCGTGTCGCCCAGTTGCATGACCACACGGTGCTCGCTCTCTACCGCAGCGCGTCGTTCCTCCTTGGGAGGCCCGAGCAACAGCACCTGGTCTTCAACGGCCTGCGGTAGGCCCAGGCGCTGCAGGTCCGCCAACGTATCGTCGAGGTTCGCTTCGGTCCGATCGGAAATGTAGTAGATGTGCACCCCGAGCTCGTCGGCTCGTTTAAAGAAGTCCAGGGCCCCGTGGATGAGCGTGGGATCGCCTTCGCGTTCCCAATGGTCCCAGGTGTCCCAGGTGCTGTAGTCGTGGCAGTTTTCTAAATCGCGCGCTAGCAGGGCGCTGTTATCGATGGCGGTCTCATCGAGGTCGGTGATGATGGCCAGGTCTTCGCGGAGTTTGCCGCTTCGTCCCTTGGAGGCCTGTTGGACCACTTTTTCGAGTTGCTGCGTGGCCAACGCGTAGGTTTGTCCCTGCAAGGCCATGGCCTCGGCCGATTGTTGTTGCCAGCGCAACCCCATGGCATATTCCGCGACCTCACAGTGAGACTCGGCTCCCGCGGCGGCCGGCTCACCGCTGGCTAGCGCGTACCCGCCCAAACCACCAATGGCGAGGGTGGCTGCCACAGCAATCATCTTCTTCATATCGTTTCCTCCATGCGGTACGAACCGGTACTCCGACCGGCCTGACCGCGCCTACGCTAGCAAAGATAGTTGCCCACGTCACAGGTCGTTCCGTGATGTGTACACGCGCTAGCTTTGCAGCGTCGCACGGGTACGACGGCGTAGCGGTTGGACCGACTGCAGGAACTCCACGGCCGCGGCCCCCGAGTCCACCAGGGCAATCCGGAAGCGCATTGCTTTACCGGCGGACAGCGCTTTGAGCAGGGGGTACACCGGCAGGGTTTTCGTCCAATGTTCGACGCCGACCAAGACGATCGGGGTCACGCGGGCCGAGGGGGCATAGTAGTTTTCGCACGCATCTTGGAAAATCTCCTGCACCGTACCGGCGGATCCGGGTAGCACGATGATCCCGCCGTTGGACTGCTCGAGAAGGATCGATTCACGCATCGAGTTGGCGAAGAACTTCGCAATGTGGCTGGCAAACAAGTTCGGTGGCTCGTGCCCATAAAACCAGGTCGGTATGCCCAGCGAACAGCCCGTCCGGGCAAAACGTTGTTGCACCGCCAGCGCGCTCCGCGCCCATGCGGTGCGACTATCCTGTGCCAGGGGTGCCTCGGCCAACATGTCGATGGCCTGATCAATTTGCGGGTTTTCGTACCCCGCGAGCCAGGCTCCGGCATTCGCCGCCTCCATCGCACCCGGGCCTCCCCCGGTGGCCACGCTATACCCGCTACGTGTTAGCAACGCGCCGAGGCGTACTGCTTGGGCGTAGCTCTCGCTTCCGCGAACACAATCATGTCCGCCCATCACCCCAACGATCGGCGAGCGCGAAAACCTGCCCTCATACACCTCGTGCTCCAATGCTCGAGCGACGTGGTGATCATGCAAGGTTGTGGCCAGCGCGAATTCCTCGGTCGGCCGGCCGGGCACCGCCTGTTGTTGGGCAAAGGCGTAGATCAGCGCGTCGGGCACCTGCCGGTACCGGAGTTGTTCAATTCCGGCATACAGCTCCTCGGCGGTGTACAGCGCACGGCGTTGGGCGTTGAAGGGTGCGACCTCGGTCGACTGCCCCAGACAGAGTGCCCCGTGCAGTTGCACCTGTTCTTGCACCCCGTCGGCGAAGGTGCACCCGATGAAAAGGCACCCCGTGTAGTCCAAGCGACGTAACATCCCGGTACGCTCGCGCAAGTCGAGCTGATGAACCCGCCAATTGCGGGCCAATGCTGCATCGGTTTCCACCGCGGTAGTGGCCAACCGATCGAACTCGGCCAGGCTCGTGATGTTCACGGCCCGTGAGGGCAACAGTGAGTAGGACTGCGACATGGCACTACGCTACGCGCCCCGGAGGCCGAACGCATCAAGACGACACCGAAATTTCGGCCCCGGCGCGGATCGTGAAACGATATACGGATGAACGATGCCGCACCGATCCTCGATTCCAGAGTGCTTCTGGCTTATTTGGGCAATGCGCCCTATTTCTATGGCCAGCAGTTAGCGGCGCAGGAGGCCGTGACGATCTCCTGCGAGTTCGACAACGAGAAGCACACCATCACGGGGCGGATTCTGGAGACCGCCGAGGAGCAAGAAGAGCCTCAGTTACTGGCCGAGCCGGGCCTGAAATTGGTGCGTTCTGGTAGCGGCTGGCAGATAGACGAAGCCTGGTGTGACTGCGAGCAGGCCCCGAAATGCAAG
Organism: Glutamicibacter endophyticus; assembly: GCF_048457885.1. Lineage (NCBI taxonomy): Bacteria > Bacillati > Actinomycetota > Actinomycetes > Micrococcales > Micrococcaceae > Glutamicibacter > Glutamicibacter endophyticus. Next base: position 570,901 of record NZ_CP174200.1, on the reverse strand, counting down.
CATGTCGCCGCCTTGGCCATCGCCAGTGGCAAGCAGGCCAGCGCCACCCCCGCGACCGGCACCCCGGCAACCGTCGAACGTTCCCACGCGGCTTGGGAAGAAACCATTAACTCCTGGTATGAGCCACTGGAAAACGATCCGGAAGCGGGGTTGACCGGTTCGGCCAATGATCCGGTCACACCGATGGCATTGCAGGTCATGCTTTTCGACGCGCATGACGCCTCCGCCACCCAGTGGGCGCCGACCGGGCATCAGCTGCCGGCCGCGGTGCGCCATCAGCGCTTCCGCCTCGGCGTACGCCCCATGGTGCGCAACGCCGAAGGTCGCTGGGTGCGCGGCCAACTGCGCTGGACCACGCTGGTGTACAAAACCTTCGGCTGGAACCTGTTGCGCACCCAGCATCACTGGTTCGCCCGTTTTGCGGCGCTGGCCCATGCCAACACGCAGCTGCAGTTCAAGGTGGATGAGGACTGGCTGTACCTCGACGAGTATTCCTCGCCGTTACTGTGGTCGATGCTCGAGGAAACCTCGGCGCTGGGCATCGAGCTCTTGCCGATGCGCGCAGAGACCAGCATCGCATTGCTCGAGCCAGCCACCCATGAACTTCAGGCGCATTGCGATGAGACCGGTGATATACATTTGACCGGTGCCTTGCGGCTGGGCGAGGAGATCATCCCGCTCTCCGCCGACACCCCCGCAGGGACCATCGGCAACCACGGTTACTACCTACAACGTCAGCAGCCATCGCAGATCCTGTTGGCCCCAAGCCGGGAACCCCTGCCGACCGAGACGCGGCGTTGGTTCACCCACCGCGAGCCACTTCAGATTCCGCAGGATGACCGCGAGCATTTCCTCGCCGACAGCTACCCCTTACTCGCTCGCCGTTTCGCGGTGCGCAGCATCGATGAGCAGCTGCAACTGCCCGAGCTGCAACCCCCGGTGGTGCGTGCCCGGGTGGACTATAAGCGCAGTACCGCCAGCGGTAGCACCGAAGATACGGCCGAGCTGTCCTTCACCATCAAGTACCCGGGGATCGATGAACGCCACGATGTTCATGATGCCGCCGCCGAACGTGAACTAATTGCGCTGGTCGACGACCTGTTCACCGAGCAGACCGGTCTGCACAACGCGGATCTCTCGCCACGCTTCTTTACCGGTGAACAGCTCATTGACTTCGTCTCCTCGCTTCTGCCGGCGCTACAGAGCACCGAACGTATCGAGGTTGTCGAACGCGGAACCCGACCGGTTTTTCGTCAGCTCTCCGAGCTGCCGCAGTTGAAAATTAACGCGGTCCCCTCCGAACAAAACGACTGGCTAGATCTGGGGCTGTTGATCACGATTGGCTCCTATGAGGTGCCCTTCGCCACCATTGTGAAGGCGCTGAGCACCGGAGCGATGAAGGTCAAACTGCCCGATGACACCTGGTTCTCCTTGGACCAGCCGCTCTTTGCCAAGCTTAAGGCCCTTGTCGACGAGGCACAGCGGCTCAACGATGTGCCTCCGGAAGGAGACCTCCGCGTCACCTTGATGCAGGTCTCGCTCTTCGGCGAACTCGACGAGCTGGCCGAAGGGGTGGACGGGGCGGACTTGTTCATTGCGCGCATGCGTGCGCTATTGAACATCGCCGAAGCGCCCGACCCGGAGGTCCCGGCGGCGCTAGATGCCACGTTGCGCCCCTACCAGCGCGAGGGATACGCCTGGCTGACCAGGCTCTACCACGGTGGTTTCGGCGGAATTCTGGCCGACGACATGGGGTTGGGTAAAACGCTGCAGACCATCGCCCTGATTCTGCACGTCCACGAGGTCTGGGCCGACGCGACGGCCAAGAAACAGCTACCTGCCGCCCAGCGGCAGCGTGCCCCGTTCTTGGTGGTGGCTCCCAGCTCGGTGGTCTCCAACTGGGAAACCGAAATTCGCCGTTTTGCCCCGGGGCTCGATGTGGCCAGCGTGGAAGGCACCCTTGCCTCGGCCCAAGACCTTGCACAACTCTGTGCGAGCAATGACATCGTCTTGACCACCTATACGCTGCTTCGGCTCAACGACGAACTCTACGAAGGTCAGCGCTTCGCTGGTCTGGTGCTGGATGAGGCACAGTTCGTGAAGAACCGCTCCACCAAGGCCTACCGGGTCGCTGGCAATCTAGACGCCCCGTTCAAGCTCGCGGTCACCGGTACCCCGATGGAGAACAACCTCACCGAGCTGGGCTCGTTACTGCACCTGATCGCCCCGGCGCTGTTTATTAGCACCGCGAAGTTTAACCGGCAGTTCGCCCGGCCAATCGAGGTGCTCGGCGACACCGATACCCTGAACTTGTTGCAGCGGCGAATCAAACCCTTCATGTTGCGCCGCACCAAGGAATCGGTGGTGCTCGACCTCCCAGCCAAGCAGGAGCAGCAAGTGCTGGTCACGCTGACCGAAGAGCATCAGCATGTTTACGACACCCATCTGAACCGTGAACGGCAGAAGATCCTGCGTCTCATTGACGATCTGGATAAGAACCGGTTCACCATTTTCCAGTCGCTCACCCATCTGCGCATGTTGGCCTTGGAACCGTCGCTGGTTGACCCCGAGTTGGCCAGTGTTCCCGGGTCGAAGCTCGCCGCACTGTTCGAGCAGTTAGAGGACGTACTCAGCGAGGGGCATCGCGCGTTGGTGTTCTCGCAATTCACCTCGTACCTAAAGGTCTTTGCCCGGCAGCTCGAAGAACGCGGCATCGACTTTGTCTACCTCGATGGCAATACGCGCAATCGTTCCGAGGTCATCAACCAGTTCAAGGAGGGGCGGGCACCGCTGTTCCTGATTTCGTTGAAGGCCGGTGGGTTCGGTCTAAACCTCACCGAAGCGGACTACTGCTTCCTGCTGGACCCGTGGTGGAACCCTGCCGTCGAGGCCCAGGCCGTCGATCGTACGCACCGCATTGGTCAAAAACGTCATGTAATGGTCTACCGGATGATTTCCAAGGGCACTATTGAAGAGAAGGTCGTGGCCCTGCAACAGGCCAAGCGTGAGCTGATTTCCACGGTTATGGACGACGGAGATGGCTTTGCCAAGGCACTTTCGGCGCAAGATATTCGAGAGCTGCTCGAGTAACAGCTTGATTAATCCGGGGCCAAAGGGAGCATATTTCCCTCCCCGGGGGTTATATTCGATATGGCTGACATACTGGCTTTCCACGACGGATCGCTGGTATTCCAGCCCGTTTGTCGCGGGACTTCTGCGACAGACGCAACGCACAACTAAGGTGGATAACCGTGTCACTGATCAAATCGGAGGCCGTGGGTACCGACAGCGATGACTGGTTGGATGCTCAGATCAGCACCGACGTGGATCGGGTAGTGATTGAAACTGAGCAGGGACGCATTACCCTGCAGAACGAGCCGCTGCTCCAGAAAATCAGGCGTATCATCGCTTCGCCGCTGGAGGAGATCTTCTACAATCCCAAGCACCGCATGCTCCTCATCCCTGGAGCGTTCGCGGTAATCGGCTCGTCCTTCCTGCGCGTCGACTCGGACGCTGCGGGCGGGTTACGGGACTAATAAGGTCCTACCGCCATCCTGCGGCCCTTTATCGGCCCCAGAGAATGTTTCCTTAGCCCTAGCGGACTTTCGCTCCTGCGAAGGTCCGTGGGGCCTCCCCGAGCCGGACACACACCGAGGTTCGGCCTTGGCATCACCTAGAAACTAACGAGAAAGGCTCCCCTCGCCACAGCCCGGATGCCAATGATGGCACCGGCCCACGGCGAGGAGAGCCTTTCTTTGCGTTTCGCGATTAAGCGGAAACCGAAGCGAAAACCTCGCGCAGCAAGCGCGCGGTCTCCGACGGGGTCTTGCCCACCTTCACGCCAGCGGCTTCGAGAGCTTCCTTCTTGGCCTGCGCAGTACCGGCCGAACCCGAAACGATGGCGCCTGCGTGGCCCATGGTCTTACCCTCGGGAGCGGTGAAGCCGGCAACATAGCCGACGACCGGCTTGGTGACATTGGCCTTGATGTACTCGGCCGCGCGCTCTTCGGCGTCGCCACCGATTTCACCGATCATCACGATGGCCTTGGTCTCCGGGTCAGCTTCGAAGGCTTCCAGGGCGTCGATGTGGGTGGTACCGATGACGGGGTCACCGCCGATACCGATGGCGGTGGAGAAGCCGAGGTCACGCAGCTCGTACATCATCTGGTAGGTCAGGGTGCCGGACTTGGAAACCAAGCCGATGGGGCCCTTACCGGTGATGTTGGCCGGGGTGATACCCACCAGTGCCTCACCCGGGGTGATGATGCCTGGGCAGTTCGGCCCGATGATGCGGGTGATCTGCTTGCCGTTGGCGTCAACCTTGGACTGGGCCAATGCCCAGAACTCGGCCGAATCCTGGACCGGCACACCTTCGGTGATGACAACGACCAGACCGATCTCGGCCTCGATGGCCTCGATGACGGCGTCCTTGGTGAACTTCGGCGGAACGAAGACGATGGATACGTCGGCGCCGGTCTCGGCCTTAGCCTCGGCTACGGTGCCGAACACCTTGATGTCCTTGTCACCGTGGGTCACGGTGGTGCCGGCCTTGCGGGCGTTGACACCGCCGACGATGTTGGTGCCAGCCTTGAGCATCAGTGCGGTGTGCTTGGTGCCTTCACCGCCGGTGATGCCCTGGACGATGACCTTGGAGTCCTTGTTCAGGTAAATGCTCATTTTCGCGTATCCTCTTACTTCGCTGCGTAGGCCAGCTCGGCGGCCTTGTCGGCGCCCTCATCCATGGTTGCGGCCAGGGTCACCAGCGGGTGGTTGGCCTCGGAGAGGATGCGGCGACCCTCTTCGACATTGTTGCCGTCTAGACGGACCACGAGTGGCTTGTTGGCCGAGTCACCCAGGGTGTTCAGCGCACCGACGATGCCGTTGGCTACTGCGTCACATGCGGTGATACCGCCGAAGACGTTAACGAATACGCTCTTGACCTGTGGGTCGTTGAGGATGACGTCCAGACCGTTGGCCATGACCTCGGCCGAGGCGCCGCCACCGATGTCCAGGAAGTTCGCTGGCTTGACTGCGCCGTGGTTCTCGCCCGCGTAGGCCACTACGTCCAAGGTGGACATAACCAGACCGGCGCCGTTACCGATGATGCCGACTTCGCCGTCGAGCTTGACGTAGTTCAGGCCGGTTTCCTTGGCCTTGGCTTCCAGCGGATCGGCTGCGCCCTTGTCCTCGAGTTCCTCGTGAGCCGGGTGGCGCACCTCGGAGGCGTTGTCGTCCAGGGAGACCTTGCCGTCCAGCGCCACGATGTCGCCGGCGCCGGTCTTCACCAGCGGGTTGACCTCGACGAGGGTGGCATCTTCTTCCTTGAATACCGTCCACAGGGTCTGCAGGGTCTCGGCAACCTTGCCACGCAGCTCTTCGGCGAAGCCTGCGGCCTCAACGATTTCGGCTGCCTTCGCTGCGTCGATGCCCACCAGCGGGTCAACGGCAACGCGGGCCAGCGCCTCCGGGCGCTCCTCTGCCAGCTGCTCGATTTCCATGCCGCCCTCAACGGAGCACATGGCCAGGTAGTTACGGTTTGCGCGGTCCAGCAGCACCGAGAAGTAGAACTCCTCGGCAATGTCGGCGCCCTGAGCAATCATCACCTTGTTGACGGTGTGGCCCTTGATATCCATGCCGAGGATGTTGCTGGCATGCTCGAAGGCTTCGTCGGCAGTCTTAGCGACCTTCACGCCGCCAGCCTTGCCACGTCCACCCACCTTGACCTGAGCCTTGACGACAACTACGCCGCCGATCTTCTCGGCTGCTGCTTTGGCTTCTTCAGGGGTGTAGGCGACGATTCCGGCGAGCACGGGAACGCCGTGTGCCTCGAATAGATCGCGCGCCTGGTACTCATACAGGTCCACGGGTTTGTGTCCTTCGTTCGAAGTTCATGCTGACTCGTGGCGCGAACATGCCAAAACATGCCACGCCATAGAGAGCGCACGCAACTGAACGGCCATGTTCAAGCGCCGTAGCCCGTGCGCACCTCTCAGACTAGCCCTTCATCCCGCAAGTTCCCAGTTTTACAGCGTGTAGAGAAAGCTCAAACGCGCTAAAAATGCGCCCGGCGGACACCGAGACCGAAGCTAAAGGTGCGGATCAGTCTATGATTTCCAACGGGGCGTAGCGTAGTAGCAGTCGCTTCTCCGCCTCGGGAAATTGGACTTTCGCCACAGTCTTGTCGCCTGCCCCTTCCAGCGCAATGACCACGCCTTGGCCAAAACTAGCGTGTTTGACCTGCTGCCCAACCTTGGGAATGACGATTTCCTTTTGCTGTTGGACACGTTGTTTGGACACGGTCAGCCCCGGACGAGTGACGGATCGGGTGTTCCCGCCGGCACTTGCACCCCAGTGCGATCCGCCGTCGAAACGGCTGGAAGTGAAATTCGACGCACCCGTACTCAACCAGCTAGTGGCCGAACCTTCTCGCTTCCAATCGATCAACGTCTCGGGCACTTCCCCGAGAAATTGGCTCGCCGGGTTGTACTGCGACTGCCCCCACAGACTGCGTTGCTCAGCCCTGGAGAGGTAGAGCCGCTGGCGCGCCCGGGTCAGCCCCACGTAGGCCAGTCGCCGCTCTTCGGCGAGCTCCTTCTCATCGGTCATCGAACGCTGGTGCGGGAACACCCCGTGCTCCATGCCCGTCAGGAATACCACCGGGAATTCCAGGCCCTTGGCGGTATGCAAGGTCATCAGCGTGACCATGCCCTCCTGTGCGGCCATATCGGCACCTTCGGCGTCGGTAGGCTGTTCCGGAATCTGGTCTGCGTCAGCGACCAGCGCAACACGCTCGAGGAATCCTTCAAGCCCGCCTTCCGGTTCGTCCTTGACATAGTCACGCACAACGGCCACCAGTTCGGCCAGGTTCTCCACGCGCGACTCGTCTTGTGGGTCGGTGGAACTGCGCAAGGTCGCCAGATACCCGGTCTGCTCCAGTACAGCCTCGAGTGCCTCGGCCGGACCCGATCCTTCGGCCACGGTGTGCAGGTCGTCGATGAGTGCAACGAAGGCCCCGACCATTTTGATGCCACGGGTTCCTAAGCCCGGCGCTTGGTCGGCTTGGCGTAGTGCCTGCATGAATGTCAGGCGTTCGCGTTCGGCGAGCGCTGCCACGGCACCTTCCGCACGATCACCGATGCCGCGTTTGGGTTCGTTGAGGATTCGGCGGACGTTGATGTCATCATCGGGGTTGACCAGGACGCGCAGGTAGGCCAGCGCGTCTTTGATTTCCTTACGGTCGTAGAACTTGGTTCCACCGACAACCCGATACTTCAGGTCCACGCGCATCAGCTGTTCTTCCAAGGCGCGCGACTGCGCATTGGTGCGGTAGAACACCGCTACATCGCCGGGGCGAATCTGCTCTTCGTCGTTGAGCCGCAGAATCTCTTCGGCGATCCAACGTGCCTCGTCGCTTTCGTTCTCGGCGACGTAACCGACGATTTTCTCGCCCTCACCGCTTGCGGTCCAAAGCCGCTTGTCATTGCGATCCGGGTTGCGTTTGATGACCTCATTCGCCGCGGTCAGAATGGTTTGCGTAGACCGGTAGTTTTGCTCGAGTTTGATGGTGGCCGCGTCGGGGTAGTCTTTCTCGAACTCCACAATGTTGCGAATATCGGCCCCGCGGAATGCATAGATCGACTGATCCGAGTCACCCACCACGGTGAGCTCACCGGGCGGAGTCAGGCCGTCTGGGCCGGTAAGTTCACGCACCAGAGCGTATTGCGCATGGTTCGTATCTTGATATTCGTCAATCAGCACGTGCCGGAAACGCCGCCGGTAGTTGTCGGCCACGGCCGGGAAGGCGCGGAACATGTACACGACTTGGCCGATCAGGTCATCGAAGTCCAGCGCGTTGGCCGAGCGCATTCGTTGAGCGTATCCCCGGTAGACCTGGGCGACGGCCCGGGCAAATGGGTCGTTCTCATTGATCGTCGCCGCATAGTCTTCCTTGTCAATGAGCTCGTTCTTGAGCGAGGAAATCTTGTGTGCCATGGATTTGGCAGTAAACCGCTTCGGGTCGATATCGAGGCCCTTGGCCACCATCGTGATCAGGCGCAATGAATCGGCCGAATCGTAGATGGAGAAATTGGATTTCAGACCGATGGCGGAGGCTTCACGACGCAGAATTCGCACGCAGGAGGAGTGGAAGGTGGAGATCCACATCTTATTCGCGTTCGTTTCACCGATCAGTTCGGAAGCGCGTTCGCGCATTTCCGCTGCCGCCTTGTTGGTAAAGGTAATAGCAAGAATTTCATGTGGCCGTGCTCGCCCCGTCGCTAAGAGATAGGCGATGCGGTGGGTAAGCACACGAGTCTTGCCCGATCCCGCTCCCGCAACAATCAAAAGGGGGCCGCCCTGATAGCGCACGGCTTCTTCCTGCTGCGGATTCATGCCTACGAGCAACTCGTCGGCGGTGGGCATCACTGGTGCCTTAGGAGCCTGGGAAAAGTCATCGAAAAGGAAATCCATGGTCCTGACAGTCTACGTGGGGCGTCGGACAGTTGGCCTCCCGAGCCACCATAATGGGGGTATGGCTAAAAAGATCAAGAAGAGCAAAGTGTACCGTCGCCCGGACAACACCGCGCCGACGCAGCCAGCGGCGGCGCCGACTCCCTCCCCGAGCAGCGACGCTAAGTCCAACCCGATGTTGCTGATCTCCGCCGGTCTTTTTACCGCTGTGTTTCTCTTCGTCTACTATCACGTGCTGACGTTGAACCAAATGACAGACCTCAGCAACGGGTTAGCCATGCCCGATCAGCGTATCTTCGGGTACACCCTCTCCGATATCCAGGCGTTGAAGTCGGTCATGGATGACGATGCCATCGGGCAGTTGAATTACCTGCACAAGACGGCCGGCTTGCTCTTCCCGTTGATCGCGGCCTTGTTTTCGATGCTTGCGCTGGCTCGCTGGATACCGGTGCGGAAGCAACGCTGGCTGGCTTTTAGCGCCCCGCTACTTTTTGCCGTCAGCGATATCATCGAAAACTTTGTGATCGATGCGTTGTTCACCGGCGATCCCACGGCCGGTGCGGTGTTTGTCGCTTCATTGCTCACGACGGTTCGCTGGGTAACCCTGCTGATTACCGCGGCCCTAGTGGTTGGATTCGCTATTCGCCGTATTCTTGCGACGGTTAGATCCAAAATCGCCGAGGCCCAGGGCTAGGTTCGGGTCTAATTCACGGCCTAGGAGCGCAATAGGATACTGTTAAAACGGCTCTTCGGGGCCGTTGCCTCTGTAGCTCAGTAGGATAGAGCGACCCTCTCCTAAAGGGTAGGCCGTCGGTTCGATTCCGGCCAGGGGCACACTCACTACGGGCGTCGCTTGCGCTGGATTCTCCAGTCAAGCGGCGCTTTTTGTTGTAGATAACGACCACTTAGGGCATATGGCGCAAAGGTCCCGCTCAGGAATTCCCGGGCGGGACCTCACGCTTTGCTTTCCGGCTATTAGCGCAGAAGCAACGCGGTTGCCTTTGGCGACAACGACGCGTCCATCACGACGCAGGCACCGCCAACGGCGCCGACCTGCGACCCGAGGGTAGAGGTGCGAGTGGTGACATCATGCACACCGCGCAGCGCGAAACGACGCTGAACTGCCTCGTTCACTTCGTCCTCAACAAGCTCTCGTACGACATCCCACTGGGGCCCACCAAAGACGACTTCACGCACGTCGAAAGTGTTTGCCAGCTGACCGGCGACTTCGCCGACCTTGACTAAGCAGTCCACAAGAACTTCCTTGGCTACAGCGTTGCCGTCCTTGGCCAGTTCCACGAGCTGCTTCATGCCTTCGGCGCGCTGCTCGGGGCCCATGACCTCAGGGGTAGGCAGGTTCAGTCCGCGTTCGTTACCCACCTTGGCGAGGTATTCGTAGGAGGTTCCTGCCGCGAGGCAGTCATCCGCGCCACACTCTTCGCAGCGTACGGACTTGTACCCGGTGGACAGGTGCCCGATCTCACCGGCGTTGTTGCTCGAGCCGCGGTGCACGTCCGAGCCGAGCACGAGGCCAGCGCCGAAGCCATGGCCGCAGTACACGAAGACGAAATCCTGCTCCTGATCTTCACGTGCGTGCCAGAGTTCCCCAACAGCCGAGGCGATGGTGTCTTTCTCGATGATTACCTGCAGGCGTAGCAGCTTACGCAACGGTGCGACAAGTTCAACGTCGGCCCAGCCGTCCAGCAGCGGTGGGTTCAGTACGATGCCGTCTTCAACGTTCACCGGGCCAGGTACGGCAATTCCGACGCCGACCACGTGCTTCTTCGGCACTCGGATCTCTGCGATGAGCTCCTTGACGTTGGTCGCCATGGTCTGGATGGTCTCGGAAATGACCTCCAGGTTCGGGGTTTCAATCTTGCGCTGGCGAATCACTTCGCCGCGCAGGTTCATCACCACGAAGGTGATAACACTTGGGTCCAGGTGGATGCCGATGGAGATCAGGCGATTGCCTTCAAGCTCCAGTACGGTACGTGGTTTGCCTGGACCGGAAACGATGGTGCGATCCTCGCGGACGATTCCATCGTCCAGAAGTCGACGCACAACATTCGAAATGGTCTGTGGTGAGAGTCCGGTGGATCCAGCGAGTTCAACTCGGCTGATCCCGTCCGGTGCTCGGCGGATGGATTCCAAAATTACGGCCTGGTTAAAGTCCCCAAGACGGCCTAGGTTGGTACCCCGTTGCATATGACTGCTCCATTGGTCTCTAAATTAGATGGATCGATCTTTCGTTCCAATGCTCTTGGTTGCTGGCGAGCTCTATGCGGCCCCTGAGTGCGAGTCGTGGGCCAGAATTCGTCTCAACTAAAAACGTTGGAGATCCTCCTCAGCACGTTACCACCTCTGACACATAATCACACGCGATATGCTGATTAAGTGGAAAACATTTTGACTATCGCGGCCGCATGTTTAGTGAATGATGATGGGCAAATCCTTCTCGTCCGCAAACGCGGCACGTCGTATTTCATGCAGCCTGGCGGCAAGCTAGAACGAGGCGAATCGGCTCGATCGGCCGTGCGACGCGAAATCCAGGAGGAGTTGGGCCTTTGCTTCGAGGAGGCTGATCTCGAAAATTGGGGCCTTTGGGAAGGACCTGCCGCCAATGAATTGGACACCTCAATCGTGGCTCACCTATTCAAGTCAGCATTCCACGGTCAGGTAAAACCGCAAGCTGAGCTGGAAGAAGTTCTCTGGATAAGCCCAGAGTTGGCGCTCGCTCGCGATGATATTGCGCCGTTGCTCCGCGACCGAGTTCTTCCCAACCTCATTGCCGAGCAACGACAGCAGGCAACGAGCCGCTAACCCCTCAATAAGTTTTTTCTCCGTGTAAATACTTTCTGATGCCTCGTCGCGGCGAACTCGAGCACTGCCTAGGACGAGCCGGATTCCTGAAACTGGGTGCGATAGAACTGAGCGTAGTGCTCTCCTACGGCAAGCAACTGCTCATGGGTACCGCGTTCGACGATACGCCCATCGTGCACCACGAGAATTTCGTCCGCATCACGGATGGTTGAAAGCCGATGGGCAATCACCAGCGCGGTGCGCCGCTCCAGGGCACGGGTGAGTGCCTGCTGCACAAGTCGCTCATTCCGCGAATCGAGCGCGGCGGTCGCTTCGTCCAGAATCACGAAGCGTGGGTTCGACAGAATCATACGGGCGATAGTCAGTCGTTGCCGTTCCCCGCCCGACAGTCGGTAACCGCGCTCCCCCACGACAGTATCGAGACCGTCGGGCAGGCTCTGCACATGCGCCCGAAGCTGGGCATCGCTCAACGCCTCCCACAACTCTTGCTCACTTGCTTCGGGGTTTGCTAGCAGGAGATTTGCTCGGATCGTCTCATGAAGCAGGTGGCCATCCTGCGTGACGACGCCCAAGGCGGCGTGCAGCGACTGCAAGGTCACCTCTCGAACGTCGCGGCCACCAATCTCCACGCTTCCGGAGCTCACGTCGTAGAGCCGTGACGCTAACTGGGCAATCGTGGACTTTCCGGCTCCCGAGGAACCGACCAATGCCACCGTGTGTCCAGCGGGCACCTCAAAGTCGATGTCATGGAGCACCTGCTCGCCCCCGCGAGTGTCGAGCACCGCAGTATCTTCCAACGACGCAAGCGACACCTCCTCGGGACTGGGGTACGCGAAATTCACGTGGTTGAACCGCACGTTGAGTTCCCCGGCAGGAAGCTCGCGCGCATCATCGCGGTCTTTGATTAGCGGCTCAAGATCAAGCACCTCGAAGACTCGATCGAAACTCACCAACGCGCTCGTGATCTCGACTCGAGCATTGGCCAGTCCCGTCAGCGGTGTGTAAAGGCGCACGATGAGCATGCCTAGTGTCACGACGTCGCCTGCGGCCATCTGCCCGCGCAGCGCATAGAACCCGCCAAGTCCGTACACCATGGCCAGCGACAGGGCGGCCACGAGGCTCAACGCGGTAACGAAGGCGAACTGGCGGATGGTCATCTTCACGCCGATATCGCGCACCTTATCTGCGCGCAAAGCAAACTGTGCGGACTCCTCGGCGGGACGACCGTACAGCTTGATCAAGGTGGCACCTGGCGCAGAAAAACGCTCGGTCATCTGCGTACTCATAGACGCATTCAGGTCTGCAGATTGCTTCCGCAGCCCAGCGAGTGACCGACCGAAGCGGCGAGCTGGAAGCACAAAAATCGGAAACAACAGCAAGGCCAGCAGGGTAACCTGCCATGAGGTGGTGAACATGACAACCGCCGTTAACACCAGTGAAACCGCGTTGGAGACGATACCCGACAGCGTTCCCGCGAAGGCCGCTTGCGCGCCAATCACATCGGAATTAAGACGAGAGATCAGGGCCCCGGTCCGCGTCCTAGCAAAGAACGCGACCGGCATGCGTTGCACGTGATCGAACACCTGAGTGCGTAAGTCAAAGATAATGCGTTCGCCAAGGTTGGAGGACTGCCAGCGCACCAACATCGACACAACGGCGTCGAGCACCGCAACACCCGCGATGATCATCGCCAGATTGCGTATGGTCTCCCAACTGTCTTGCCCAACAATCGCATCAACCACTCGGCCGGCCAACACCGGGGTGATCACCGCGAGCCCAGCAGAAATAATCGAAAATAGGACGAAGATGACCAGGCGAGGCTTGTAGGCGGCGGCAAAACGTAGCACACGTCGCGGAGTCCGCTCGTCGTACGCCCGTTCGGAACCTTCGTGCTGAAGTTTCCACAAAGAACTCCACGCCGCATGTTCCATGCTCATAATCGCCGCACCCGCTTCCTACCTAGGCCAAGATCCCTAGGCATAACTCTCTAGGCGGCGATTCTATTTCTCAACTAGCCTGCAAGTACTCGTTCCACGTCTCATCGATGCGGTCCAGGCCGCTGATCAAATGCCCACCGTAGCTGGGCTCACGCGGGGTAAATTTGAGTTTCCACCCCAGCTGGGCCAGCGTCTTGTCCGCCTTACGGCTGTTGCAAGGCAGACAGGCTGCTACCAGGTTCTCCCACGTATTGAGCCCGCCGCGCGACCGCGGTATCACGTGGTCTATGGTGTTCGCCGCGCGTCCACAATAGGCGCAACGAAAGTGGTCTCGACGAAGAACGCCCCTACGGGAGACATGGTTCATGCTCCTGTAGGGGCGTCTAACATAACGCTTGAGAACTATAACTGTGGGCCGCGGCAGCTGGCCGTGCGTGCTCCGCACAGGTGCTGCAACATCCTCGACCACGATGCTAGCTTTCTCGGCTAGCACAAGAAGGAGCGCTCGACGAAAGGTAACCACGGCGAGTGGCTCGTACCCTGCGTTCAAAACCAGTGTTCTCATGCGCGTGCTTCTTTCCGGCGTCTGCTGTGCACCTCTTTCAGTGCAGTGCCTGTTTCGCTTCGTCTACTCATTCCACTTGTAGCCTAGGCGAAGACTAGTACTAATGTCAGCGATACGGTCCCTGACAAAGAACATTTCACCTACGTTAGGACAAAAGTTCACCGTAGAAAAGACGCGGCCCCCGAAACCGTGAGGTTTCGGGGGCCGCGTCAAAGCTATGATTCTAGCGAGCCAGGGTGTAGTAACCGTAGAGCGGGTTACGGGTCACCGAGTGGATCATGGTGTCCACAGTCGGGTTCTGCGCGCCAATCATCTTGCCGCCACCTAGGTAGATGCCAACGTGACCGCCACCGTTCTGGAAGACAAGGTCACCCGGCTTCGGGCTGCTGGTGCGCTTGAACTGGCCGGAGCCCAGAATTGCCGAGGTACCACGGGCGATGTTGATGCCGTGCTGAGCGTAAACGTACTTCACGAAGCCCGAGCAATCCCAACCGGAAGGCGAGGAACCGCCCCACACGTAAGGAACGCCGACGTACTTGGCTGCGGTCGCAGCAATACCCGACAGGCTGGAAGTCTGGACGCTGGATTCTTCCTTCGTCACAGTGCTCTGCGTGGTTCCGGAAGTGTCCTGGCCACCGTTGCGGTTCTGGCGGGTGGTCGGAGCCAAGCTTCCGCCACCGTTGGAGTTGCTGCTGGTGGTAGTGGTGGTGGACCCACCGCTACGGTTCTGACGAGTCGTCGGAGTGATGTCGTTGGCCACGGCCACGACTACAGGCTCCGGCTTCGCTTCAGCGGTGAAGCCGGCGCGTTCAATCTGAACCTTCTCAGACTTGTCGCTGGCAACCTTCACTGCCTTGACGGAAACTCGTTCCGGGTTAATGGTGTCAACCGGGGATGCGGAAACATCGCGCGGTGCGGTGGCCTGGCCTGGCACACCCAATGCGACGATCAAACCGGATGCGGCAGCTACTACTGCTGCCTGGCGTCCAACCGATCCTGCATTCGAGGACACTGCCTGAGAGATAACCTCAAGCGGGTTGGTGCTTGCCGATGGGGCGCGGTGGCGTCCCTGCGACTGGCGCTTGGTCACGATAAAGCCTCTCCTTGATACCTACGAGGTAAGCTGTCGGGTTCGAAGTGGAGTTACCTCGGTGGATTCGAAGTTTCCTTCTCTTCCACTTCACCCCTAGGGTTATTGGCCTAGCCAATCACCCGATGTTGGTTCCCCCGCCACTGCCGTACGAGTTGTGTATAACTACCACCGCGTGTTGACAGTGCTCGGTTCTCACGCGATGTTGCCCAGCGATTCCCTGGGCACGAGTTCAAGTCTATAGGAGCGAACTCCAATTGTCACATTTTGGTCACGAATTGGTGACCAAGATCGTTATAACCAGCCGCGCGGGTCCTTGAAGTCACCATCGACGATGACCTCGAAGTGCACATGGCACCCCGTCGAATTGCCGGTAGTACCGCTCAATGCAATGAGATCGCCTCGCTCGACTTTATCCCCCACATTGACCAAAAGCTGCGAGTTGTGGCTGTACCCAGTCTCAAGACCGTTGCCATGTTCGATTGTCACGCGCTTGCCGGAGTGACCAGCCCAGCCCGCAACGGTAACAGTTCCGGCCGCAGAAGCCCGCACCTCGGTGCCGCACGCTACGCCGTAATCCATGCCGCTGTGAATCATGTAACCGGGTCCGGTCGGGTTCTTGCGGTGTCCAAAGGGAGAAGTGATGCGGTTTGAGTTCACCGGCGCATTTAGCAGACCAGCCGACTCAATAGCCGTTACATCGCCACCTGAAGCGGACATGACCTCGGAGAACTTCTCCTCAGCGGCAACTTCCGGATTGCGCTCAGACTTAAAGGAAGCTCGCTGAACGTCAAGCCCACCAGCATTTGGAGCCTTGACGTCAACAACCGCCGAGTTCGCAGCGCGCTCAGCCTGGACAGTATGTTCTTGCTTGTCTACCGAACTTGCCAATTGCGGACTCACCGCGGCTAGGGCAAGACCGGACACGGCGGCCACTGCGGCAACCTTGTGCGTAAATCCTAGGTTGAGGCTCTTCTTCGGAGCTCGCTTGAGCTCCTGAACCAGAGCACCATTAGCTTCATTGACACTCGGCGTCGGCGCCGGGAAGGCAATGACATTGCCTTCAACCGATTCTGCGGCATGCAGATCCGCCTGACGAGGAGCAACACCGTATCGACGCACCGTTTCGAAACGGCGGCCGACATAATTGGCATGGGTGGGCGCAGGCGCCTCCATGGAGACCTCGGCTACGCGTCGCGCACGACGTCCGCCAACCTGCTCGGTTGCGGCCGCGGCAATTTCTTGCACCTCGTCTACCTTGGTCGCCGCAGCACGGCGCCCCGAAACGTTGGTTTCTGCCAAAACTTTCCCTCTCACGTTCGCGCCTGCGAAGTTAGCTGTCGGGTTCGGCCCCTGAGAAAAGGCCTGCCATGATCCCCCAAGAACATGGCTTCACCCCAAGACGCAGTCGCGCCAAAAGATGTGGGTCCCCCGCTATTGCCCTACTTTTGTCCCTAACGCATCCGGACACAGGGCAATACTCGGCGGTAGTGTCCGGAATTAGCAGTCCACACAGACGTGCGGAGCCATATCTAGCCTACCGGTCGAACGGTAAAGTTACAATTTCGTTATCTTTTGAGAGAGCGCACAAAGACGTGGCTACTGACCTCTACCGGTAGCTCCAGAGCCCCTTCGATGCCATCCACACGGACCACGACATAGTCATCCGCGCGCTCCAGGGTGACGACCGCACCCGGAGTAATTCCACCTTCATTCAGTTGTCCGAGCAGGATTGGGTCGGTCTGAATGGGCTCGGCCAGACGCTCAATGGTAACCGGCCCGTGATTGCCCTCGAGTAGCGCGGTATCTAGATTCTGCACGTCAACTGAGATTTTGCTCACATTGGGGCCACCGAGAACCTCGAGACCCGGAATCGGGTTACCGTACGGCGAAACCGTCGGGTTGCCCAACAACTCGTAAAGGCGACGTTCGACGCGCTCACTCATCACGTGTTCCCAACGGCACGCTTCCTCATGGATGTATTCCCAATCCAAGCCGATCATGTCCGCTAGGAGTCGCTCCGCGAGTCGGTGCTTGCGCATCACGCTCGTTGCCAATTCGTGACCTTTTTCGGTCAAGGCAAGGTGACGATCCGATGACACGACTAATAAACCGTCACGTTCCATACGCGCCACGGTCTGGGAAACAGTTGGTCCCGAATGGCCAAGACGCTCCGCGATACGTGCACGCAGCGCGACGATCTCCTCTTCCTGCAATTCGAGGATGGTACGCAGGTACATCTCTGTGGTATCGATGAGGTCAGACACGGTAGTCGCTCCTGGGAATTAACATCAGTTCAAGGTCGCTTAGGAAAACGAGACGTCATAGTCCACTCTACTTGCTTAGACCGCCAGCTCGCCTTTCAACGCTCGATGTTGCACCGGCGTAACCCAAGCTCCCGTTTTCCCCAACGGCCACCGCTATTTGCGAAGATGGTAGTTGCAACGCAAAACCTTGTTTGGTTTATTCCTCCGCCCGCCGTAACTCGGCGAGCGCCAGGGGCAAGGTTTTGACCCAGTCGCTAAAACGCTTAGGAGCGCGATGAGCACAGCAATCATCATTCCGGAAAACCTACTGCCCGCAGACGGTCGATTTGGTGCAGGTCCTTCTAAAGTCCGCCCGGAGCAGGTACAGGCGATTGTCGATGCTGGATCGACCCTCCTCGGCACTTCGCACCGCCAGGCCCCGGTGAAAAACCTTGTGGCATCGGTACAAAACGGCCTGAAAGAGTTTTTCAATGCTCCTGAAGGCTACGAAGTGTTGCTTGGCGTAGGTGGTTCCACCGCGTTTTGGGACGCTGCTGCCTTCGGCTTAGTGCGCAACAAGGCTCAGCACCTCTCCTTCGGCGAGTTCGGTTCGAAGTTCGCCAAGGCTACGGACAAGGCGCCTTTCCTCGCTCCTTCCAGCATCATCACCTCGGAGAACGGCTCGCTACCAGCGCCCGTCGCCGAATCCGACGTTGATGTCTACGCTTGGCCGCACAACGAAACTTCCACCGGTGTGTCCTCTCCGGTAAAGCGCGTTGCTGGCGCTAACGAGGACGCCCTCGTTGTCGTTGACGCTACCAGCGGCGCCGGCGGCCTGGATGTCGACCTCAGCGAAACCGACGTCTACTACTTTGCGCCTCAGAAGAACTTCGCCTCCGACGGGGGCTTGTGGATCGCCATGGTGTCCCCCGCGGCGATTGCACGCATCGAGGAAATTGCGGCCTCGGACCGTTGGATTCCTGACTTCCTGAATCTGAAGACCGCACTAGATAACTCGCTGAAGAATCAGACCTACAACACGCCCTCGCTCACAACGCTCGTGTCGCTCGATGCGCAGATTCAGTGGCTGAATTCCAATGGCGGACTGAAGTGGGCCGCGGAACGTACCGCTCAGAGCGCCGGTCAGATTTATGCTTGGGCCGAGGCCAACGAAGCAACGGCGCCCTACGTGAGCAATCCGGAGCACCGTTCCAATGTGATTGCCACGATCGACTTTGATGACTCAATTGATGCCAACGCCATCGCTCAGGCGCTTCGCGCCAACGGTGTCGTTGATGTCGAGCCCTACCGCAAGCTTGGCCGGAATCAGTTGCGCATCGCGACTTTTGTAGCCATCGAACCCTCCGATGTTGCGGCCTTGTTGAATTGCATTGACTACGTGATCGAGCAGCTCTAATCACAGCTGGGCTTAACGCACTGATGGCATCGAACCAATTGGTTCGATGCCATCAGTGCGTTAAGGCATCTAGCAGCTAGGAATCGTTGCCCCGCTGACGCTGTGCCGCGCGGCGGCGCGCTGCCGTGCGTTGCGCCGTGCGGCGGCGGCGCACGGGACGACGCGTGCTCTTACGAGCCGTTACCGTCTGCGCTTGACCGATATCCGGCTCCTGAGTGCTCGGCGTATCGGTATCTGACGTTTCGGTCGTGTCTTCGGCTACCGAACGTGCAGCTGCTTCGGACTCAACGGAATCCTGTGCGGCTTCCTCGGTTGCGTCGGGCGTGGCATCGGCCGTAGCGCCTGGCTCGGCGGCTTCTTCGGCGTTAGCTTCGTCTTCTTGCTCCCGCTGGGCCTTTTCTAGTTCTTCCTTTTCCAGACGTTCGGCCCACGGAACCCAGGCCGGCGCGAGCAGTGCGTCTTCCCCGGGGATGATCCCTACCTCGCAGACGGTCAAATCCTTAGCCTTAGCCCGTGGCACACGTGCCAGAGTTGCGAACCACGTCCAGCCCCGGTACCCACGCTTATGGGAGACAAATCGATGGGTGACTAATCGCTCACCAGTCGCTTCGGCTGCCACATGCTCGCCGAGTTCGCCTTCTTCGGTCACCTCAACAAGGGCAGCTCGAGCCTCGGCCACGGCATCTGCCAGGATTTGATCCAGCTTGGGTTTACGGGGCATGTTTTATACGTCCAGATCGTCGGCCACTGCGCGCAGCACGGTGGCAACCTTTTTTCCGTGTGCCTGATCAGGATAACGCCCCTTGCGCAACGTGTTCGACACCGAGTCCAGTAACTTGATCAGGTCCTCGATCAGCGCCGCTTCCTGTTCTGGCTTCTTGCGCTTGGCCCGGGCCACGGAAGGGGCAGCCTCAAGAATGCGCACACCCAGTGCCTGCGGACCGCGGCGACCATCTGCAACGCCGAACTCCAGGCGCGTTCCCGCGCGCAAATCTTGCACACCGGCAGGCAATGCTGCGGCGTTCAAGTACACTTCTTTACCGTCCTCGGCGGTGATGAAGCCAAAACCTTTGGCTTTCTCATACCACTTAACCTTGCCGGTAGGCATGATCGGTCTCCTCGTTCATTTCTCGTATCTATCGCGCTCCGCGTTCGCGGTGACCGGCGCGTGCTCAGGCGTTCGAGCCGCAGGGAGCATCCAACCGGGAATCTACATTTCATTCATCCGGGTGCTCTACCACTGGGCACGAATCAAGTCGAATACCTTAGATTATGTCATCCAGCGCTAGATTGTTCACAGTTGGATGTTCACCGCTCCGACAGACAACGCTCCAAAGCCGGGTAAAGTTGGACTCCGTGAGCACTTCTTCGACCGTCATTTCAGTGATTTCCCGCACCGCCATTGTCATCGCGGCTCTTTCGACCGTCTCACTTATCGCGATTCTCGTCCTCTACTTCGCCGAAATGTCGATCCCTGCTGTCGTGATGGCCATTGGCATCTTCGGGCTCCCCATCGCTTTCATTCTGGGAGGCGTCGTGGTGGTCAACAATATTCTTCAACGCCGCAACAGCTGAGGTTTCTGCAACCACACTGCTTCTTCCGACGCTACCCTGTACAGGACGCGCTCAGCAGACTCCCAGATAACGCGTGCAGACTGAGACGCATGAATGCAAAAAGCCCTGAAGCAAAATTGCTGGTTGTCGACGACGAGCCGAATATCCGCGAGTTGCTTTCAACTTCTCTGCGTTTCGCCGGCTTCGAGGTAACGGCCGCGGCCAATGGTCGTGAAGCCTTAGCCGCCGTAGAAAACGAAGAACCAGACCTCGCCGTCCTGGATGTCATGTTGCCGGATATGGATGGTTTTACCATCACCCGTAAGCTGCGCGCCGCGGGCCGACACTTCCCGGTGCTCTTCCTTACCGCACGTGATGACACCAGCGACAAGGTCACGGGACTAACCGTTGGTGGCGACGACTACGTCACCAAGCCCTTCAGCCTCGACGAGGTCGTCGCGCGCATTCGTGCCGTACTTCGGCGCACGGCCTCTGGCGAGGAAGAAAACGCCTCGATCGTCGTGGCCGATCTGGAACTCGACGATGACGCGCATGAGGTCCGTCGTGCCGGTGAGATCATCGACCTCTCCCCGACCGAGTTCAAGCTACTTCGCTACCTGATGATGAACCCAAATCGAGTACTGTCCAAGTCGCAGATTCTGGACCACGTCTGGGAGTACGACTTCAACGGCGATGCTTCGATCGTCGAGTCCTACATCTCCTACCTGCGCCGCAAGGTCGATCGACCGGAGTGGACGCCGCTGATCCAAACCAAACGAGGCGTCGGGTACCTGATGCGCACCCCAGACCGTCGCTAATCACGATCGCACCACCCGAGGGAAGGAACAGAGAATCTTCAGATGCAGGCACTGAGAAGATCGTGGCGGCGTACCTCGTTGCGCACCAAGCTGGTCATGCTCATGTGTGCGCTGATGACAATTGGAGTGCTGGCCACCGCAGTCGGTTCGGCACATACCTTGCGCATTTCACTGACGAAGCAGCTCGATGAGCAATTAATTAGTGCTGCTCCTCCCCTCGGCTATGGCCTGAACAAGGCCTACCTGTATTCGTTGGACGCCGATAACGGCAATACCGGTGGCGTCGATCCGAGCCTGCTAGGGCTCAACCGCGCCTACGCCGATATTCGTGATGCCGAGGGCACCATCGAATACATCATGCCCACCAACCGTGTGGCCAGCGAGCATTCGATGCTTCCGTTGCTGGGCCCTAAACAGATCGCCGAACTCAACGCGAATCCCCGCACACCGATCACGGTGCCCGGTAGCTACACCGGGTCAGCAGGCTGGCGTGCGATCTCCTTGGACCTCAAAACCAGCGGTCTACATTTTTATCTTGCCCTGCCCTTGGACACGGTCAGTGACACCGTGCAAAAGACTGCCGCACTCGTGCTCTCCACCGGCCTATTGGCGACTCTGCTGATGTCCATGATCGCTTACGGTGTTACCACGCGCGCGTTAGCTCCGCTCTTGCGGGTAGAGCGTACGGCTTCGCTCATCGCCGACGGCGATCTGACGCAACGCGTGCAAGATTACCCGCCAGAGACCGAGGTAGGACGGCTTTCCCGTTCACTGAATGCCATGCTGGCGCAGATCGAACGCGCGTTCAAGGATCGCGAAGCCTCCGAACGCAAAATGCGACGCTTTATCCAAGACGCTTCGCACGAGTTGCGCACACCGCTGGTCACCATCCAGGGGTACTCCGAGTTCTATCGTCATGGTGGCCTTGCCAGTGAGGAAGCCGTGGGCTCCGCCATGGGCCGTATCGAGGCCGAGTCTAAGCGAATGGCGCAGCTGGTCGAAGACCTGCTCATGTTGGCGCGACTTGATGAACAGCGCCCGCTAGAGATGAACCCGGTGGACCTGTTGGTCATCGGCCAGGACGCCGTGGAAGATACTCGAGTACGTGCCCCGGAACGCACGGTAACGCTCGTCGGTCTCGATGGCCCCATGCCCGCGCCGGCTTCAACGACTGGTGATGATGCGCGGATCCGCCAGATCATTGCCAACCTGCTGACAAACGCGCTGCGCTATACCCCGGAGGGAAGCCCAATCGAAATTGCGGTAGGGGTACGCTCACTCGTGGCTGGTGCCAGCGACGCCGTACTCGAAGTCCGCGACCATGGGCCCGGCATACCGGAAGAAGACGCCCAACGCGTTTTCGAACGTTTCTACCGCGCCGACTCCTCACGTCAGCGCGAGACGGGCGGCTCGGGGCTCGGGCTGGCGATTGTCTCGGCGATCGCCGGACAGCATGGCGGTTCCGTCGCGGTCAGCGAAACGCCTGGCGGCGGGACCACGATGAGCATCTCGCTGCCCTTCGTTCCCCCAGAAAACTGACACCAATCGGCAGCTATCCACAATCCGCCGATCTCGACCTACGAGTACCTCCATGCCCCCTAGGGTGAGTTGACCATCGACATCACCACGGCCTAGGAGGGCACTATGAGTACATTTTCCACCGACACCGGCGACATGCAGGTTAAATCGCAAGCCGTATTGAGCACCATCGATCGGCTTCGCAGCGAGGTCGCCGCCATGCAAATGAACCTCGACCAGTTGCAGGGCACATGGCAGGGCTCGGCGGCCGCTTCCTTCCATGCCATCGTGGCCGAATGGCGGGGAACCCATATCAAGATCGAAGAAGCGCTCAGCAACATCGCAGGTGCTTTGACCCACGCCTCGCAACAGTATGAGGAAGTCGAGCAAGTCAACGCCTCGCTCTTCCGGTACTGATATCCCACCGGGCGGGTCAATTAGGTACGCTGAGGCGATGATCCTGATTGACCCGCCACGCTGGCCCGCCCACGGCACCGAGTTCTCCCACTTGATCTCCGATCAGTCGCTCGCAGAGCTCCACGCATTCGCCGCCGCCAATGGCATCGATGCCCGTGCCTTCGACAGAGATCATTACGATGTTCCTGCCCGACGGTACCAGCAGCTAGTTGAAGCCGGTGCCCACGAAGTGAGCGGCACGGAACTGGTCCGCGCCTTGATGACATCCGGGCTAAGGGTTCCGGCGCGGTATCGACCGGAGAAGTTGGATCGGGTGTTGCTCGACCGATGGCAACGTGAGGTCGGTTTAGAGCTGGCCCTGGGACGAGCTCTATTGACCCGGTGGAGTGAGCCTCATCGGCGTTACCATGATCGCGTGCATCTACTGGCAATACTCGAGGGACTCGATCTGTTGCTTCCGGAGGGCATATCGCACAGCGAACGCCGGGCGGCATACTTGGCCGCTTGGTTTCATGACGCCGTCTATAACGGAAGCCCGAGCGACGAGCAGGAATCGGCAGAACTGGCCGAATCATTGTTGGCGGGGATCCTGCCTGTGGAAGAGCGCCAAAGGGTCAGTGCCCTGGTGTTAGTGACCGCCACACATCGCGCCAGCCCTTCGGACAATGTGGCCATGTCGCTCTGCGACGCGGATCTTGAGGTTCTTGCCCGTCCCCAACCTGCCTACGATCGCTACGTAGCTGCCATAGCCGAAGAATACGCCCACTTGGACCCCGTGCTCTTCGCTCAGGGGCGGTTACGTATACTCGACGATTTTCTGCAACGTCCGGCAATCTACGCCACGCCAGAGGCCCAAAAACGTTGGGAGTCCGCGGCTCGAGCCAATATCGAGCGCGAGATTCGACGACTGAATAGCGGACTGAGCTCCACAGCAGAGCGTTAAATGAAACGGCACGGGGCCGTATCCATCAAAGGATACGACCCCGCGCCTTGAGGCCTATTGAGCCAAACGGGTCAGGCTTAGAAGCCGCCCATTCCGCCCATGCCACCCATCTCATCGCCGCCCGGAGCGGCAGCGCCAGCCGGAGCCGGCTTGTCTGCCACAACCGCCTCGGTGGTCAGGAACAGACCAGCGATCGAGGCAGCGTTCTGCAGTGCCGAACGGGTAACCTTCACCGGGTCGTTGACGCCAGCGTCCAGCAGGTCAACGTACTCGCCGGTGGCGGCGTTCAGACCGTGGCCAGCAGGCAGACCCTTGACCTTGTCAGCAACGACGCCCGGCTCGAGACCAGCGTTCAGGGCGATCTGCTTCAGCGGAGCTTCGATACCCACGCGTACGATGTTCGCACCGGTGGCTTCGTCACCCTCGAGGGAGAGCTTGCCGAAGGCGGCTTCGCCAGCCTGGATCAGAGCCACGCCACCACCTGCGACGATGCCCTCTTCCACGGCTGCCTTAGCGTTACGCACGGCATCCTCGATGCGGTGCTTGCGCTCCTTGAGCTCCACCTCGGTAGCGGCGCCGGCCTTCAGCACGGCCACACCACCGGAGAGCTTTGCGTGGCGCTCCTGCAGCTTCTCGCGGTCGTAGTCCGAATCGGTGTTCTTGATTTCGGCAGCGATCTGGCTCTTGCGACCCTCGATGGCGTCGGCGTCGCCGCCGCCCTCCACGATGGTGGTCTCGTCCTTGGTGATAACCACCTTACGGGCGGTACCCAAGACCTCAAGGCCGACGTTGTCCAGCGACAGGCCGATTTCCTCGGAAACAACCTGGCCACCGGTCAGAATAGCGATGTCGGTCAGCATGGCCTTGCGACGATCGCCGAAGCCCGGAGCCTTGACGGCGACGGACTTGAACAGACCACGGATCTTGTTCAGGATCAGGGTTGCCAGAGCCTCGCCCTCGACGTCCTCGGCAATGATCAGCAGCGACTTGTTCGACTGCATGACCTTCTCCAGCAGCGAAACCATGTCCTTGACGCTGGAGATCTTCGAGTTGACGATCAGGATGTAAGGGTCTTCCAGGACGGTTTCCTGGCGCTCCGCGTCGGTGACGAAGTAGGCCGAGATGTAGCCCTTGTCGAAACGCATACCCTCAGCGAGCTCAAGCTCGAGGCCGAAGGTGTTGGATTCCTCGACGGTGATAACGCCCTGCTCGCCGACCTTATCCAAAGCCTCAGCGATCAGACCACCAATTTCGGTGTCGCCAGCGGAGATCGACGCGGTAGCAGCGATCTGTTCCTTGGACTCGATCTTCTTGGCAGCGGTGAACAGCTCGGCGGTGACGGCCTCAACGGCCTTGTCGATGCCGCGGCGCAGTGCGATCGGGTCGGCGCCTGCGGCAACGTTACGCAGGCCTTCCTTGACCAGTGCCTGAGCCAGCACGGTTGCGGTAGTGGTACCGTCACCTGCGACGTCGTCGGTCTTCTTAGCTACTTCCTTGACCAGCTCGGCGCCGATCTTCTCGTAGGCATCCTCGAGCTCGATCTCCTTGGCGATGGAGACACCGTCGTTGGTGATGGTCGGTGCGCCCCACTTCTTTTCAAGTACGACGTTGCGCCCACGCGGGCCCAGGGTAACCTTCACGGCGTCGGCCAGGGTGTTCAGGCCGCGCTCGAGGCCGCGGCGTGCTTCCTCGTCAAATGCAATCATCTTGGCCATAGTGGCTTACGGTCCTTTCGGGACAATCATGCGAAAGTTCAACCGACAGACAGCGCCCGCGACGGACGAGTGTTCCGTTTCCGGCATCGGACCGGAGACGAACCAGCTCTCGCTATCTGAGGTAATTCGCCTCGGCGCAACGTGACCGTGCTTCCGGAAGGAAACGGTTAAACCGGAAACCGACCGGAATTAGCAGTCTCGACGCGCGAGTGCTAATACAAATATTGGCACTCTCGCGGTGCGAGTGCAAGCCGGTCGGCTCTAGGCGAAGACTTATTCGAGGCTACTGTTCCTCGGTCACATCGCTACCTATAACGATCGAGATTCGGTCGGGAATATTGCTGGTTTGCAGTACCGCCTCAATACCGAGCGCAGCCGCCGTCTTCTGAGCAGTCATCTCGTACGCGTTAGACGCGTAGTAAACGGCGGATTCGGTTTCCAGTCGCGACCAATCGCCGGTGCGCAGATTCGTGAAGCCCTCTTCGAGCAACTGCTCTTGCGCAGTTCCGGCCGATCCGCGTACCCCGGACGCATTGTAGATACCCACGCGCTGCCCGTAGAGCACTTCGGAGTCGTCGATGCTAAAGCTGGGCGAGGGCTCCTCGGTTTCGCTCGGGGTTGGCGAGGAACTCGTCTCCTCGCTTGCCGTTGTCGTCGCGGTCGGCTCCGTAGCGGTAGGCGAGGCAGGCTGCTGGTTAAAGACGAAGAACGATATGGCTCCAATGATCAGCACGGACACCGCGGCGATAATCACCCAGCGTAGCGACCCGCCCGCGGACTTTGCCGCAGCAGATTGCGCCCATCCATGGGCATGGTGCGATCCCACTCGGGTGTTGAACTCCGGAACGCGATCAAACTCATCACGCGGGTAGTTGGTCATTCTCGTCCTTGTTCGATGGATAACTGGCGGCGGTCGGTGTGCGGGAGTGACTCAACGTCCCTGTCCGACGGCGCCGCCCACGCGTCGCCTCGTAGTTCGTAGTCTACGCAACCGCTTGACCAGCATCGGGTCATAGGCCAACGCAGCGTCCGTGTCGATCAGCTGGTTGAGCAGCTGATAGTAATGGGTCGCGGACATCGAAAACTGCTGCGTAATGGCCTGTTCCTTGGCACCGGCGTACTTCCACCACAGGCGCTCCATGTAAAGAATCTGTTGCGAGCGCTCGTCTAATTCGCTGTCCGGATTCATCACGAAATCAGCTAAGAACTCTTGCTCTGACACCACGCTCACCTCGATTCCTCTGCTCTCGCCTGTGGGCTTCTACTCGTTCATGGTGACCCAGCGTGCAGCCGGGACGCCACAGATATTCTACCCATTGGCGTCCCAAAACGCCGTGTGAGCTACACCCTGTCGGCGCGCAAAGGCACAATTGAATGTATGGACAACCCGCAGCAGACGCTCTTCGACCAGGCAGATTTCTCGCCGAACAACCCGTTGCAGGCCACCGACTTCCCGTTCTATTACGGTGTTGCGCACCTCGCTGAGCTGCAGCTCATCGCGGCCGATTGGGTTCCTGCGCTGCGTGCGGTCGATGCGCAATTACGGCAACTAGCCACGGCGTTAGCGGAGCGCTCCGCCGCCGGCGAGCGCATCCTTCCGAGGCCTGAGAACATCCTGCGGGCCCTGCAACTGCCACTCCACGAGGTAAAGGTACTTATCCTGGGCCAGGACCCGTACCCCACTCCGGGGCACGGCAACGGCTTGGCTTTCGCCGCCGAACGCCATGTCCGCCCACTTCCACGCAGCCTGTCGAACATTTATAAGGAACTCGAGTCAGATCTAGGCATTCCACCGGCAGCACACCCCGATCTCAGTGTGTGGCACCAGCGTGGCGTCTTACTCCTGAACCAGGTATTGACCGTCACGGCCGGAGAGGCCGGCTCACATCAAAAGCTCGGTTGGCAACCCATTGTGGAGGCGATCCTGCGGGCGCTGAACGAACGCGCGGAGCCGGTGGTGTCCATCCTCTGGGGCGCGAAGGCACAACCCCTTGCTCCGATGCTCTCGCGGTCTATTCAGATTCGTAGCGCGCATCCTTCACCGCTCTCGGCCTCACGCGGGTTCTTCGGCTCGCGCCCTTTCTCCGCCACGAATCAGGCACTGGCCCGGCTCGGACGCGAACCGATTGACTGGAAGATTCCGGCCTAGCGGCGGCGAATCCGGCGACGTTCGCGCCGTGCGCTGGAGGTCAACGGGCGACACAGCGTATCGCCCAAGACCACGCCGCCGGCGATCGCAAGCATGATGCCCAAAGCGTTGAACATCTCAACCAGACCACCCGACATGTTCGTTGTCTCAAAAACGATCACATACATGGCACGGAAGATCATCAGACCGGGCAACATGAACATGACCGCCGGAGCTGCCAGAACCAGTTGGGGGCTGTTGAGCCGGTCGGTCAAATAGCGTGCCGCGAAGCCAATGACGGTTGAAACAACCGCGGGGGTACCACGCTCACCCATGCCCACTGCCTCCATCACGACGAACACCAAATAGCCAAGCAACGCGATCCCGGCTGTGGGCAGCAACAGTCGCCGCGCCGTTTGTTCGGTGACGGCGCCGGCAATAATGGCAATGACCACCAGCAGAGCCATGAACCAGATGGGGTAGTCGATGGTCTTGATCTCATGAACGTCAACGGCCGAAGCATCAAATAATGAAAACACCACCAGAGCCGCGGAAATACCCACAACTATGGCCATGTAGGTCAAACCCGCCGAGAACAAGCGCCCGATCGCTGTCACCGGGAATCCGTTGATCGCATCTTGTAGAGCCGAAACGAACTTGCCCGATGGTAAGAGCAGCAAGATACCGCCCGAGACGACCAGGGCCGGATCCAGCGGCGCGTTGGCCTGAAAGCCTAGTAGTGCAATGGCCGTCACCGCAAAGGACGAAGCGGATATGGTGAAGAATTCGGGCACACGCCACCGACTACCGTATTTGCCGATTTCCGAGACCAAGACGGACGAGGCCATCGCGATCAGGGCACCAAGCCAAGTACCTCCGATGAACAACACGAAGGCGGCCGCGAAGACGCTGCGTCCGGTGGCGACCAACCAACGCGGAAACGGCTTAGGCTGACGCTGGATTTTCTTCAGCCGGGACACCGCAGTCTGTCGCGAGACGCCACCGGCGATAATGTCCGAAACTAGTTCGTGGAGCAACACCAGACCGGCGTAGTTGGCCGTAGACGAGCGAACGACGCGCAGTACGGAGAAACTCTCTGCATCAGGTGGGCTGTAGTTCAGGTGCAAGGACTGATTGGTCGTGTCCATATCCAAGTGGCTGACCCCAAGGGCGGCAGTCACCGCAATGACGCTGGTTTCTACCTCCAGGGCCCCTGCCCCGTAGCGGATAAGCGTCTCGCCCAGATCCAGCGCAAACTCGATGGTACGGCGCGTCGACGCGTCATGCTCCTCGTTGACCTTGGGATTGGCGTAGGGAGTGCCCTGGAGCCGATCAACCAAATTGAGGGCTTGAGTCGGGGGCGCATCGGACACCCAAATCTTGGCCAGCAAACGACGAGCCACCGGGTTGGCGCGTTGCGGGTAAACCGTCACGCCCTCGTCGGTGATCGACATTTGTCCGAGCCACGAACCGGCATCATCGGCGTCGGCTGTGGTCAGTGTGGCGCTAAGTGCGGTAGTTGGTGGTAGGGCCGAAGCACGCACCGGTTCAGGAGCCGGTTCTGGGTCGGGCTCTTGACTACCCACATTCACGTTGATTTGGTTCGTCGTCACTAGTGGTAGGGCGCTAACGGCGGGCGCCGGGTCCTGACCGGCGGACTGCTCCACCTGGCCCTCCGGTTCGTCCGACTGCTGTTGCGCCACGGCGATTTCCCCCTCTCACACCCGATAACTACTCCTCTTGCTTCACGATACAACGGAGTCTTCGCCGAAGGAGGCAAAATATCGGCAGAGAAGACGTCACGCCGCACACACTTGTTAGCACTACTCCCCCGCTACGTACCGGGAGAACCGAAAGGTGCCCCGCTTGTGAATTGCAGAAGGCCGCGAAACGTCCGAGGACTCTCGGCGCATTTGCGTTTAGTGGGTGCAAGGGGCGGCCATCGCGCCGGTTCTCTCGGTTCACCGAGGCAGGGGCAGGCGAAGACGTGAGCATGCTCTAGCCAGAAGCTTGCGGGACTACTGTTGGTACATGAGGAAGCTACGTGTGCTCCAGGTCGGGATGGACCCAGCGGTCATCGATTTCTCGCCGTGGCCCGGGCAAGATGCCGACCACCTTCGCGCGCGGATCAACGACGCGGCCACACTGCTGCAAACCAACGGTTTCGATGTGACGGTCTGCCTGCTGTCTGATGGCCCCGACGATGTGGAGCCAACCTTGAAGACCTTCTTGGCCGGAGCCCGATTCGACGTGGTCGAGGTCGGAGCCGGCGTGCGGACCTCCACAGAGTTCACGGCCATCTTCGAACGGGTCATCAACGTGGTGAACGCCCTGCAGCCGGGCACGCTGTTCTGCTTCAACGATTCGCCCGAAACGACCATCGAAGCCATACGGCGCGTTCTTGAGAAATAGGGCTCGGATTCCGAGTTCTAGCCAACCGGAGGGGAGCGCTTCGAGTGGTGCCCTGCCCAGACGATGCGCAGAGCCCTCGTACGCGTTCGCCGGCAGATTACCGAATCTACTTCTGCTGCCCGCTGGGCTTCGACCAGCGCTGGTGAGGACCCCGGAGACGACAAACGGGAACCCGCAACATTTTGTTATGTCGCGTGTTCCCGAAAGACGCAATGGGTGGATCTTACTGGACTCGAACCAGCGACCTTTCGCGTGTGAGGCGAACGCTCTAACCAACTGAGCTAAAGATCCATTTTCGATGCCGGCCTCGCGGTTCAGCACCTAAATGATCTTAGCGGCAATCCTCGTCCAGCGCCAAATCGAGGACTCGGCACCGCTTGTTAGCCGCGTCACCATATGTCCATTCAAGGGCGGCAAAAATATTCTCCGAATGTTCACAAAAAAGCCGAAATTCCCTCTTGTGCCGCACCCTTCGGAACCTCATAATTTTCTTAGCTCACAGAGCCAAAAACTGGGCCCTACAAGGAAGCTGTCGGAATCCACTGACAACGGTCCCCTCAAGGCCAACGAAACCGCCCGGCGTCCCGGGCATCACGACCCTTTCGTTCGTTCTGATTTTTAGGACCGTCCCCAGTGCGCACTTCCCTCACCTTTGCCGTGGCTTCTTCCTCCCCTGCGGGGCTCGCTCGTGAAGAGCTGGCCTCACTCTACCCACACACCGGCGAGCGCTGGCATCAGAAGATGGACCGCTGCCTCTGCCTTGTCACCGTCCGCCATGAGGGAAGACTCATCGCGGCCGGCATCGTTCACGATTCAGTTCTGGCTCCCACAGAATCGATGGATGCCCTCGAGTTGGGGTGCATGGCGGTGCACCCGGCCTTTCGTAAGTTGGGAATCCGTGAACGCGTAACAGCACTGCGCCTCGAACGTGCGCGGGCGCTGGGTGGTACTCCGATCACGGTCATCGACGCGGCTAACCCTGCCTCGTGGGCGTTCTATGAACGAAGTGATGCCTGGGAACGCGAGCGAGTCTTTGAGCAAGATGAGACCACCAAGTTCATCTACCGTGCCCTACGTGAGCCACGGAGGGCTCCTGCGCCGATTCTCGTACCGTCCTCGAGCGTCGCTCCGAAAGTGGACTCACAAGTCCTTGCCGTGCCAGCGCTCTGAGCTAGTGCTTGGTAGCGCCGCCCTTGGCCCGGGCCTTCTTCACGGCCGTAATGGCGAACGCCAGCACGGTGCCTACGAGGATTCCCGCGATACATGAGAACGCCGTGTTGACGCACCAGCCAAGAAACGCACCAAATGCACCGGTGGCATGATGGACGAGGTCCTCAAGGTGATGCACGAACCCATAAGGAGCGTGCCAACCTAATTCATCGAGCCCGGTGAGCAGTATGTGGCCGCCCACCCACAACATTGCGATAACCCCAACCTTGCTCAGCACCGACATGATAATTGGCATCGCCTTGACCAGTCCTCGACCAAAGCTTTGTGAGGCCTTCGAGTCGCGCTGAGCCAACCGCAGACCCAGATCATCCATTTTGACGATCAGCCCCACGGCTCCATACACAACCACGGTCATTAGCAGTGCGATGACAACAAGGATCGCGGTGCGCATCCAGAAATGCTGGTCAGCGACTTCGTTCAGTGAAATCACCATGATTTCAGCCGAGAGCACGAGGTCCGTGCGCACGGCGGCCCCAATTATGGACTTCTCATCGCGCACTGCCTCCCCGTGTTCGGCGTGGTGACGTAAGATTCCTGCGGCTTCCAATAACTTCTCGGCGCCCTCGAAGACGAGGTAACAACCGCCGAGCATCAGAATCGGGGTCAACGCCCACGGTGCGAACTGCGACAGCAGCAACGCTAAGGGAAGGATGAAAACCAGCTTGTTGCGGATCGACCCAACGGCAATCTTCCAGATAATCGGAAGTTCTCGTTTGGGCGATATTCCTTCGACGTATTGCGGCGTCACTGCTGCGTCGTCGATAACCACGCCCATCGCCTTCGTGCTGGCCCGTCCCGCGCCAGCGGCAATATCGTCGATGGAAGCGGCAGTGATTTTCACTAGCGCCGCAATATCGTCAAGCAGTGCTACTAGACCACCGGCCATGTGCGTTCCTTTTCATAAAGTCGACTCGTTGGTCCAATGGTACGTGGCCGTCTGCGGGTCAAGGTGTCACCAACGTGAAACAACACGCGCCAAAGCTCTCTGCCCAGGGCTCATCCAATGACATTCACAGCGTTTACAGCCAAAGAAGACAAAAAGACAAAAAGAGGTCCTACATCCATATCTCGGATGTAGGACCTCTCACTCCGAGCCCCCTACCGGATTCGAACCGGTGACCTGCTGTTTACAAGACAGCTGCTCTGGCCAGCTGAGCTAAGGAGGCAAGCCCTCTAAGAATATCGGACGCCCCGCGACTCCGCGAATCGGTGAGCTTAAATAGCGATGGGGAAGGACACCTTCACCGGTGGCCTCCCCCATCGCTAGGGTGCGAGATCATGAGCGATATTTTACCCGACGCCCACCCGCTTGCTACAGATATTTCAACTGAAACTTAGGCATTCGCCTTGATCGCGGCCTCAACCTCGGTGACGAAGTCATCGGTTCCCAGCTGGAATTCCTTGCCCTGAATGTAGATGCTCGGCGTACCGCGTACACCATCGGCTTGGGCGGCAGCGGTTGCGTATGCGACGAACGGACGGAAGTCGCCCTTATTGATGCAAGAGTCCACCGCGTCACTGGCTCCGCTGTCGTGAGCCATCTTGATCAGCTCGGAGTTCTTCATTTCACCCTGGCTGTAATGTCCCCAGATCGCCGATACAAACTTCGTGTAGGACTCAGGAGACTTATCGGCCACGCAGGCCAGTGCGTTAGCTCCACGCGAGGAGTAGTTGGTCGGTGAACCGCGGTCCAGGAAGCCGACGTTACGGTACTCGACAGTTACCTTGCCATCTGCCAGCCAGTTGTTGATCTGCTCACCGTATTTCGCTTCGAATTCTGCACAGTGAATGCAGTTCACGTCCACGTACATGGTGATGTTAACCGGTTCACCCTTTTTGCCAACGACAAGGTCACGAGGATCTGCCGGATCCTTTGGCGACTCAGGATCTTCGGCCGATGCCTTGACCATGCCGCTACCGGTTCCGCCTAAGGTGGTGGCAGAGGTAACGAGAATACCGCCTCCGTTGGTTCCACCGCTGGGAATGGCACCCTCTTCGGCAATCTTGCCATTGTTGTTTTGCACGATCAGCGCCACCACCAGAGCGATAACCACGACCACTGCGGCCAGGACGCCGAGTTTTACCATCAGTGATTTGCGCTTCTGTGAAGCCTCGAGTTGCGCCTGCCGCGCCGCAGCCTGGGCCCGTGCGTTCGCATTGCGCTCGGCCTTGGACGGGCGCTCGTTGTTCGATGCCATAGGTGTATACGGTCCTTTGGAATATAACGATAATCAGAAAGCTTTCTTCAAGCTTAGCCAAAGACCTGGTGTCATTGCCCCGGAATCTTGTGAAAAGCGCACCTTCACAGCAGCTACATAAGATTCGCCAACTGCTAGCAAAGTCCGCGGTACGGTAGCGGCTCCGCGTAAATACAAGCCGAAACAATAATTACGGTTTATTCTGCCTGTGAGCCTGTGTCAACTAGTGTCATGAGTAACAGAGGTTACCGAGCAACCACCGAAATATTCGCCAGCAGCCGCTGGAGGGCCTAATAAAACGGCCAATAGCGGCAGACTAAAGGAGGTTCATCGTGAATACCGACAGACCCGGTTCCGCGACCACCGAAACCGGACAGTACGACTTTGTTGTAGTAGCCAACCGACTACCGGTCGACCGCGTCACTAACGAGGATGGGACCAGCGGATTCCGGCGGGCTCCCGGCGGTCTCGTTACCGCCCTTCACCCCATCATGTCGGCCTCGAGCGGCGCTTGGGTAGGCTGGCATGGAGCAGTCGACGAGACTCTCGAAGATTTCGACAATGACGGTATTCACTTGGTTCCCGTCGCCCTAAGCGAAGCGGACGTCGAGCTCTACTACGAAGGCTTTTCGAACTCCACTCTCTGGCCGCTCTACCACGATGTCATCGTTCCACCTGAGTACCATCGAACGTGGTGGGACGCCTATAAGGCCATCAACCAACGGTTTGCCGATGCCACCCTCCGCGTTGCTGCCCCCGGGGCCACGGTCTGGGTGCACGATTATCAGCTCCAGCTAGTACCGCGCATCTTGCGGATGGCACGCCCAGATCTGAAGATCGGCTTCTTCAATCACATCCCCTTCCCCTCCATGAGCTTGTTCGCCCAACTTCCTTGGCGCACGCAAATCCTCGAGGGCCTGGCCGGCGCCGATCTCGTGGGCTTCCAGCGTAAGGACGATGCCGATAACTTCATGAACTGCCTGCAGAACTTCACGGATTACTCAATCCAAGGGTTCGAAGCGACACCGCCGTTCGAACATGACACCCAGAACATCTGCACCGCAGCCCCGCACCCGATCTCCATTGACACCAGTGAAGTAGCCCGCCTGGCCCGTGACCCGCAAATCATCGCGCGTGCGGCACAGATTCGTCATGAGCTGGGCAATCCCAAAACTGTGATGCTTGGCGTGGATCGGCTGGACTACACCAAGGGTATTCGCCACCGCCTCAAGGCCTACGGGGAACTGCTCTCCGATCAGGCGCTTCAAGCCGGCGAGGTGTGCCTGATCCAGGTCGCCAGCCCGAGCCGCGAGAACGTCGGTCGATATATGCAACTGCGCAATCAGGTCGAGCTCATGGTCGGGCAAATCACCGGGCAACACGACACGATTAGCCACACAACGCTGCGCTACCTGCACCATTCATATCCGTTGCGCGAAATGATCGCGCTCTACCTGGCTGCGGATGTTCTGCTCGTCACGGCTTTGCGCGATGGCATGAATCTAGTGGCTAAGGAGTACGTTGCCAGTCATCAGGACGGCCGTGGCGTACTCGTGCTCTCCGAATTCACCGGCGCTGCAGACCAGCTCAATGATGCCGTCTTGGTCAATCCCCATGACATTGCCGGCATGAAGCGGAAGATCATTGCCGCCGTGACGATGGACGAGGCGGAACAGTCAGAACGAATGCAGCGAATGATTCAGCATCTGGAACACAACGACGTTCAGCACTGGTCACGGCATTTCCTCGATGATCTGAATGAGCTTGCCGAAACCCACCGCCCGACCTCCCCCACGAAGGTTTCCGAAGTATGAGTGAACTCAACGCGGAGTTGCATAAGGCACTAGCTACCTTTGCCGCGCATGCGCAAATTCTGGTAGCTCTCGACTTTGATGGCACCGTTTCACCCTTGGTCGACCGGCCAGAGAACGCGCGGCCGTTGCCGGCAACGGCCAGCGCGCTGGCTCGACTCGGACGGCTACCTGGCGTACATACGGCCCTCGTGTCGGGCCGAAACCTTGACTCCCTTGCCGAGGTCTACCCGCAAGGTCGTCCGGATAATCTCATTGGCTCTCACGGAGCCGAGCGTGTGGTACCGCATCTGGCAGAGGAGTCCGAACTGCACATAGCCCTCGACGAGCACGCGGCGAGCCTTCTAGCTTCCATCACCGAAGCCCTCGGTGAAGTAAGTGATCGGTTTGAGGGCGTCACATTGGAGTTCAAGCCGGCATCCACGGTGTTGCATACACGCCAAGCCAATGCCGGTGACGCGCAACGGGCGACCGAGCAGGCCCTCAGCGCCCTCGCATCCTTCGATGGCGTGAAACTATTACGAGGAAAGTCCGTGATTGAAGCTTCGGTGCACGAAGCGGATAAAGGTCTTGCGCTGCGCTGGCTCAAGGAGGCTCTGGACGTTCCGGCAATGTTGTTCGTGGGTGACGATGTTACAGATGAGGACGGCTTTAAGGTGCTTACCGGGGATGATCTCGGCGTGAAGGTCGGAGCGGGAGAAACAGCCGCGCAATTTCGCATCGACGAGGCTGCCGACCTACCTGCACTTTTGGAATCGCTGATTTTCATGCGAGGATAGTTGTGTTCCACTTCACTTTCACTACGGATCGTCGGGCACGTACCTGCCCGTGAAAGGAATGTCATCATGGCATCAGTGACCTTCGAAAAGGCCACCCGCGTCTATCCTGGCGCACTCGTTCCTTCCGTCGATGCAATCGACCTTGAGATCAAGGATGGCGAGTTTCTCGTACTTGTTGGCCCATCGGGCTGCGGCAAGTCGACCACCCTGCGCATGCTCGCAGGTCTCGAAGAGATTAACTCGGGTCGTATTCTCATTGGCGACCGCGACGTCACCAACGTTCCTCCCAAGGACCGCGACATCGCAATGGTTTTCCAGAACTACGCGTTGTACCCGCACATGACGGTCGCCGAAAACATGGGCTTCGCCCTGAAAATCGCCGGTGTCAGCAAGGAAGAGCGCAACGAACGCGTGCGTGAAGCCGCGAAGCTTCTGGACCTGGAAAAGTACCTCGACCGCAAGCCCAAGGCGCTCTCCGGCGGTCAGCGTCAGCGTGTAGCCATGGGACGAGCCATCGTCCGCTCCCCTCAGGTCTTCCTGATGGATGAGCCCCTGTCGAACTTGGACGCCAAGTTGCGTGTGCAGACCCGTACTCAGATCGCGTCGTTGACCCGCCGCTTGGGCGTGACGACCGTGTACGTGACGCACGATCAGGTCGAAGCGCTAACCATGGGTGACCGCGTAGCGGTACTCAAGGATGGGCTTCTGCAGCAGGTCGGCACTCCGCGTGAACTGTACGACCGCCCGAACAACGTCTTCGTCGCAGGCTTCATCGGATCGCCGGCCATGAACTTGGTTGAGCTGGATTCCGCAAACGGCCAGGTGCAGCTTGGCGAACTGATCATCGCAGCCCCTGGCGCATCAGGTAAGGTCACTCTGGGCATTCGTCCGGAAGACATCCAGATGGCAGAGCCTGGCGATCCAGGCGTGACTCTCACCGTCGACGTGGTTGAGGAATTGGGCGCCGACGCATACATCTACGCAACCGCTGAGCTGGCCGGCAAGGCTCAGACGATTGTCGTTCGTGTGGACGGGCGCACTCCCCCGCAGCGCGGCGACTTGCTGAAGATTGTGCCGGAACTCCGCCACATCCACCTGTTCGATACCGAGTCCGGACTGCGTTTGGCCGACTAATAAGCTGTAAGGCTCCTGCCCGGTTGGTCTCAGTTCGAGACTAACCGGGCATTACCTTTTGCGTGCTTAGCTGGTGCGCAAGGGCCAAATCTTAAACATCAGAGGCCCCGAGAAAATCTCGGGGCCTCTGGCAAATATGCTCGGCGACGTCCTACTCTCCCACACCCTCCCGAGTGCAGTACCATCGGCGCTGTGGGTCTTAGCTTCCGGGTTCGGTATGGGACCGGGCGTTTCCCCCACGCTATGATCGCCGTAACTCTAACCCGCACGGTAAACCGTGGGAAAACTACGGTGTCGATCGCTTTCGCGGCAACTACTTAAATATAGCATCGTCCCGCGCGAGAAGACGAATCGATGAGCCTGCCCTAGACGTGCCGTCCGCCACACTTGGATACGTTATCGGCTTCGATGCACCACGTGAAACAGGGCCCGTACGGCCAGTACCGAACCGAGTAACCCTGTCAGCGACGCGATGAGCCAATTCAAGGGGACGCCACCAGCTACGGCTACCCCCGGGGTTGCTAGCAAGAACACTGCTGCGATGAGAAACAGACTACCGAAGAGCGCTGTCACCACCAGACGGGCCACCGGCCCCACCGTTCGGCTCGTAACTTCATCTGGTCCCATTTGCACAGCTACCTTGAGCTGGCCTGCTTCAAGGTCGGCCAGTAGCGAGGCGAGCCGCCCGGGCATCCGCTGGGCTTCGGGTAGTAGCGACAGCGCTTGGCTCGTAACGTCATCTGTGAGACGACGGACATTCGTCAGATGGGCGATCAGACTGGGCGCATGTGAAGTCACGCTGGCAACGAGGTCATGGCCGGGATCCAGAACCTCAAGCGAAGATTGCAGGGCAATAAAAGTACGGAAGAGCGCCCCCAGTTGATCCGGCACACGGTAGCCGGCAACGCTGGCGATCTCAAAAATGTCTGCGAATATCTCAGCTGAAAACGATGCTGACGGTTGGTACTTGGTCAACATGCGACCTACCAGTCGTTCCAACTCGATCTGCGTAAGTTGCTCGCTCCTTCCGAATAGTTCATTCATGGCCTGAACTGCAGCAACTTCATTGCCGGTTTTGGTCGACATCATCAGCGCAAGAATTCCATGCCGCTCGGCGCGTGACAGCCTCCCAACGGAACCGAAGTCCAAGAGAGCTAGGCCTCCCTGATCGAGCAACATGATATTTCCAGGATGCAGGTCAGCGTGGAATACTCCGCGCAGCACCACCTGGTCCATCACTGCGGCCACCAAACCAGCCGCCAAATCCCGCCGGCGCTCGGGAGTATGGTTGCGTAGCCTCGAGGCTGCCGCGTCGAGCGCTACTCCTTGTAGGCATTCCATCACCAGTACATTCGAGTTGCTGAGCGCCGGATAGACCTTAGGAATACGCAGGAGATCCGCATCCTGTTTCTCAGAGCGAAGCAGCATCGTGTTTGCCGCTTCGTGCGTGAAGTCCAGTTCTTCCATCAACGCGTCACTGAAACCACGACCAAGCTCCTCAACTCCCATCTCGCGTCCCCATACGGTGTCTCGTTCCATTCGGCGGGCGAGCGAGCGAATGATGGACGTGTCGCGTACGAGCTGGGCACGAGCCTGCCTCCTTTGCACCTTGACCACGACCTGGGTGCCGTCGTGTAATCGTGCTCGATGTACCTGCCCGATGGAAGCGGCAGCCAGTGGTGTGCTCTCAAAGGATGCGAAAACTTCCGAAACGGGGCGTTTGTACGAGTGTTCCAGTACTGACTGCACGTCCGTCTCCCCCATGGGCTGTACGCCGCTGTGCAGTTTCCCGAGCTCTTCACGGAACGCGGGAGGAAAGAGCTCGATGCGCGTGGCCAACATCTGTCCGAGTTTGACGTAAACGACGCCGGCCTCGGTCAGTGCCGATCGCAAACTCACCGCTAAGGAGCGAAACAACTCCGCGTTCCGGAACGACCGGGCCCGGCGCCGCCCCGAACCTCGTCCAAGAAAACCCAGCAGCCCATGCTTCGCAAGAATCCAGATGATGTGGAAATAGCGTCGCAGGTTCCGCATTCCCTCGCGAAGAGAACGTACAGCCATCCAGGGAGGCGCAATACTTCCTGTGGGGAATAGAACTTCAAGAAGGAGCAGTACCGCCAGCGTCACCACGAAAATCCACGGCCACACTGAACTCAACATGAGAATCTGACCCCAGCCAAGGTCTACGAAATCCTCGGAATTCTTCAGTCCCATGCTTGAGGCAATGGACGTGACTGCGCTTCCGCCTAGCGAAACCAAGAGAAGTGACAGGAGATAGGTTCGTGGCCGTCCTACTGGCTGCCCAAGGATCCTTCGCATACCGATGCCTACGGCCCACGCCGTAAGCAGGGTGGTCACTAATACGAAAACTGCTGTAGACAAGGACGCCATGACTCTATTCTGGGGGCGCTCCAGGCCAATAGTGACCGTCAAAAGGATGATATCGACAGGATGAGCCGTGCCGGAACGGCCGAATGCTGGCCAGCGGCAACGCCGCAATCCCAGTCCAGCGACAACGCAACCCCAGTAGTGTCTAGGGAAAGCTGCGAGCGGTTGCCCCCTAGCCTTCGGTAACGGGCACGTCTGCAGAATCCGCAACCCTTGTTCCGCAGGAACGCGCAGAGTCTAGGTCCGCCAGCTCCTACTTCCGCGTATAGGTTGCGGTGATCCCGCCGAGATGCGTAGCTCCGCCACTCATGCGGATTCTGACGGTGGTGTGGGTTGTGTGGTTAAACGGGTGAGGCCCTAACACACACTGTGTGTTAGGGCCTCAAACCACATCATAAGTTTAGTCCGGCGGCGTCCTACTCTCCCACACCCTCACGAGTGCAGTACCATCGGCGCAGTGGGCCTTAGCTTCCGGGTTCGGTATGGGACCGGGCGTTTCCCCCACGCTATGACCGCCGTAACAGTCTCGAAGCACAAAAGTGTTACCGATACAACCTGCCCCACACACGCACACGCGTGTGTGTTTGAGGGGGTTGTTGTCTCGTAACCGTATAGTGAACGCGAACCATCAATGTCTAACGATCGTTAGTGTTGTGTGTTGTAAGTCATCGGCCTATTAGTACAGGTCAGCTACACAAGTCTTTAGTCCTTGCTTCCACATCCTGCCTATCAACCCAGTGGTCTAGCTGGGGGCCTCACACACTCAAGGTGCATGGAAATCTCATCTCGAAGCAGGCTTCCCGCTTAGATGCTTTCAGCGGTTATCCCTTCCAAACGTAGCTAATCAGCGGTGCACTTGGCAGTACAACTGACACACCAGAGGTTTGTCCGTCCCGGTCCTCTCGTACTAAGGACAGCCCTTCTCAAATTTCCAACGCGCGCAGCGGATAGGGACCGAACTGTCTCACGACGTTCTAAACCCAGCTCGCGTACCGCTTTAATGGGCGAACAGCCCAACCCTTGGGACCTACTCCAGCCCCAGGATGCGACGAGCCGACATCGAGGTGCCAAACCATGCCGTCGATATGGACTCTTGGGCAAGA
The DNA here is from genome assembly GCF_048457885.1 of Glutamicibacter endophyticus. NCBI lineage: Bacteria > Bacillati > Actinomycetota > Actinomycetes > Micrococcales > Micrococcaceae > Glutamicibacter > Glutamicibacter endophyticus. The sequence goes on along the minus strand of NZ_CP174200.1, from coordinate 530,209 downwards.
TCAGCCTGTTATCCCCGAGGTACCTTTTATCCGTTGAGCGACGGCCCTTCCACGAGGTGCCGCCGGATCACTAGTCCCGACTTTCGTCCCTGCTCGAGCTGTCACTCTCACAGTCAAGCTCCCTTGTGCACTTACACTCAACACCTGATTGCCAACCAGGCTGAGGGAACCTTTGGGCGCCTCCGTTACATTTTGGGAGGCAACCGCCCCAGTTAAACTACCCATCAGGCACTGTCCCTGAACCAGATCATGGTCCGAAGTTAGGTGACCGATACAGCCAGAGTGGTATTTCAACGATGACTCCACCCAAACTAGCGTCTGAGCTTCACAGTCTCCCACCTATCCTACACAAGCTGCACCGAACACCAATACCAAACTATAGTAAAGGTCTCGGGGTCTTTCCGTCCTGCTGCGCGTAACGAGCATCTTTACTCGTACTGCAATTTCGCCGAGTTCATGGTTGAGACAGCGGGGAAGTCGTTACTCCATTCGTGCAGGTCGGAACTTACCCGACAAGGAATTTCGCTACCTTAGGATGGTTATAGTTACCACCGCCGTTTACTGGGGCTTAAATTCTCCGCTTCGCGCCAAAGCACTAACGAGTCCTCTTAACCTTCCAGCACCGGGCAGGAGTCAGTCCGTATACATCGTCTTGCGACTTCGCACGGACCTGTGTTTTTAGTAAACAGTCGCTTCCCCCTGGTCTCTGCGGCCCACACCCGCTCAAGAGAGTAAATCTCCGTCACGAGGCAGGCCCCCCTTCTTCCGAAGTTACGGGGGCATTTTGCCGAGTTCCTTAACCATGATTCTCTCGATCGCCTTAGTATTCTCTACCTGATCACCTGTGTCGGTTTAGGGTACGGGCGGACTTGAACCTCGCGCCGATGCTTTTCTAGGCAGCATAGGATCACCGAATCACCCCACCAAAGGGGCGCCTATCAGGTCTCAGAAACATGAGCGGCGGATTTGCCTACCACTCTTCCTACACCCTTGGACCAGGTCAATTCCATTGCCTGGCTCGGCTACCTTCCTGCGTCACACCTGTTAATACGCTGACCTCACAACATCGGTTCCCAGCCCATCCACCACACCAGCACCTCGAAAGGCACTGAGCACGGTCTCAGAGGTGGTTAGCATCCGTCGCTACGGTATGGGCGGTTCTTCGCCGGTACGGGAATATCAACCCGTTGTCCATCGACTACGCCTGTCGGCCTCGCCTTAGGTCCCGACTAACCCAGGGCAGATTAGCTTGACCCTGGAACCCTTGATCATTCGGCGGACGGGTTTCTCACCCGTCATTCGCTACTCATGCCTGCATTCTCACTCGTATAGCGTCCACCGCTGGTTTACACCGCGACTTCACCCGCTATACGACGCTCCCCTACCCATCCAAACGCTCGATCGAAACCAAGCAAATATTTGAATGACGCAACTTCGGCGGTGTGCTTGAGCCCCGCTACATTATCGGCGCGGAATCACTTGACCAGTGAGCTATTACGCACTCTTTCAAGGGTGGCTGCTTCTAAGCCAACCTCCTGGTTGTCACAGCAACTCCACATCCTTTCCCACTTAGCACACGCTTAGGGGCCTTAGTTGGCGTTCTGGGCTGTTTCCCTCTCGACTATGAAGCTTATCCCCCACAGTCTCACTGCTACGCTCTCACTTACCGGCATTCGGAGTTTGGCTAAGGTCAGTAACCTTGTAGGGCCCATCGCCTATCCAGTAGCTCTACCTCCGGCAAGAAACACGTAACGCTGCACCTAAATGCATTTCGGGGAGAACCAGCTATCACGAAGTTTGATTGGCCTTTCACCCCTACCCACAGCTCATCCCCTCCATTTTCAACTGAAGTGGGTTCGGTCCTCCACACGCTCTTACACGCGCTTCAACCTGGCCATGGGTAGATCACTTCGCTTCGGGTCTAGACCGTGCCACTCAAACGCCCTATTCAGACTCGCTTTCGCTACGGCTACCCCACACGGGTTAACCTCGCGACACAGCACTAACTCGCAGGCTCATTCTTCAAAAGGCACGCCATCACAAAACAAGTTTGCTCTAACGGATTGTAAGCACACGGTTTCAGGTACTATTTCACTCCCCTCCCGGGGTACTTTTCACCATTCCCTCACGGTACTGATTCACTATCGGTCATCAGGTAGTATTCAGGCTTACCAGGTGGTCCTGGCAGATTCACACAAGGTTTCACGGGCCCCGTGCTACTCGGGCATCCACACAAGAACGGCAGCACGCATTACACCTACGGGACTATCACCCTCTATGGTCCGGCATTCCAACCGATTCACCTATACGCCTGCACCTCATCCCACCAGCGTAGATAGAACTGGTAACGTGCGGACCCCACAACACCGATGATGCAACGCCTATCCGCTATCACACACCAACCGGTTTAGCCCCATCCGCGTTCGCTCGCCACTACTAACGGAATCACTATTGTTTTCTCTTCCTGCGGGTACTGAGATGTTTCACTTCCCCGCGTTCCCTCCACACAGCCTATACATTCAGCTGCAGGTCACACCACATAACATGGTGCGGGGTTTCCCCATTCGGAAATCCTGGTCTCAACGTCCGGTTATCGACTCCACCAGGCTTATCGCAGATTCCCACGTCCTTCATCGGCTCCTGATGCCAAGGCATCCACCGTGCGCCCTTAAAAACTTCAACACAAATCAAAGTCCTCAAAAATGAGCAACAAAAACAATCAACAAAATCACAAAACAACCCACCAACAACACCATCAGGACAACAGTGCCATCAGCAACCCACCCACACAAAGGGGGCAGGAAAAAGGGTCATCTTATAAGATGCTCGCGTTCACTATACAGTTCCCAAACAACAACCCCACACCCACCGACCACACACCCACCAAGGGGTACGCGTCCAACAGACACAGGAAACACCGAAACACCAAACCCAAAGGCTTGTTGCTTCAAAACCCAACAGCATGCCAAACCACACCAGCACCACCGGCCAACACCACGATTCCAACCACACCAACACCACACCCCACCACAGTGGAGCGAAGCAACGGCACGGCGTACTACGCACGCATCAACCAACAGCACCAAGCACAGCCAACACCCCACACCACCCCACCAACGGGGCGCCACAGGATGCCGCGATTCATTGATATTCCACCCATGAGCAACCCGCCTGCCAACACTCGTGACAGAAACAGGCAACCATAATGGTTTAGCTCCTTAGAAAGGAGGTGATCCAGCCGCACCTTCCGGTACGGCTACCTTGTTACGACTTAGTCCCAATCGCCAGTCCCACCTTCGACGACTCCCCCCACACAAGGTGGTTAGGCCATCGGCTTCGGGTGTTACCAACTTTCGTGACTTGACGGGCGGTGTGTACAAGGCCCGGGAACGTATTCACCGCAGCGTTGCTGATCTGCGATTACTAGCGACTCCGACTTCATGGGGTCGAGTTGCAGACCCCAATCCGAACTGAGACCGGCTTTTAGGGATTAGCTCCACCTCACAGTATCGCAACCCATTGTACCGGCCATTGTAGCATGCGTGAAGCCCAAGACATAAGGGGCATGATGATTTGACGTCATCCCCACCTTCCTCCGAGTTGACCCCGGCAGTCTCCCATGAGTCCCCACCATTACGTGCTGGCAACATGGAACGAGGGTTGCGCTCGTTGCGGGACTTAACCCAACATCTCACGACACGAGCTGACGACAACCATGCACCACCTGTGAACCAGCCCCGAAGGGAAACCCCATCTCTGAGGCGGTCTGGCACATGTCAAGCCTTGGTAAGGTTCTTCGCGTTGCATCGAATTAATCCGCATGCTCCGCCGCTTGTGCGGGCCCCCGTCAATTCCTTTGAGTTTTAGCCTTGCGGCCGTACTCCCCAGGCGGGGCACTTAATGCGTTAGCTACGGCGCGGAAAACGTGGAATGTCCCCCACACCTAGTGCCCAACGTTTACGGCATGGACTACCAGGGTATCTAATCCTGTTCGCTCCCCATGCTTTCGCTCCTCAGCGTCAGTAAATGCCCAGAGACCTGCCTTCGCCATCGGTGTTCCTCCTGATATCTGCGCATTTCACCGCTACACCAGGAATTCCAGTCTCCCCTACATCACTCTAGTCTGCCCGTACCCACCGCAGATCCAAGGTTGAGCCTTGGACTTTCACGGCAGACGCGACAAACCGCCTACGAGCTCTTTACGCCCAATAAATCCGGATAACGCTTGCGCCCTACGTATTACCGCGGCTGCTGGCACGTAGTTAGCCGGCGCTTCTTCTGCAGGTACCGTCACTTTCGCTTCTTCCCTACTGAAAGAGGTTTACAACCCGAAGGCCGTCATCCCTCACGCGGCGTCGCTGCATCAGGCTTTCGCCCATTGTGCAATATTCCCCACTGCTGCCTCCCGTAGGAGTCTGGGCCGTGTCTCAGTCCCAGTGTGGCCGGTCACCCTCTCAGGCCGGCTACCCGTCGTCGCCTTGGTGAGCCATTACCTCACCAACAAGCTGATAGGCCGCGAGTCCATCCCTCACCGATAAATCTTTCAACCACCCACCATGCGGTGAACAGTCATATCCGGTATTAGACCCAGTTTCCCGGGCTTATCCCAGAGTCAGGGGCAGGTTACTCACGTGTTACTCACCCGTTCGCCACTAATCCCCAAGTGCAAGCACCTGGTTCATCGTTCGACTTGCATGTGTTAAGCACGCCGCCAGCGTTCATCCTGAGCCAGGATCAAACTCTCCATAAAAAAATAAAAAGCCGCTAGAACCCTTCGGAAAATAAAGGCGAACCAGCGTACATCCTGGCGAATAAAAAACACTCGGAACAACACACGGGGGTGCATCATTCCAAGCAAAATGTTATGTATTCACCAAATAAATAAACATTCGGTATCAACAAACTTGGCACACTATTGAGTTCTCAAACAACAAACACTTACCGGTTCCGCGACCACCGTTATCTTCGGTGGCGTTTCGTCCAGCGTTCTTCATTTATCTTATCCCGATTATTTCGTCGGTGTCAAATCGTTTCTTTGTGATCTGAACCGTATTTTCGGGTCCCATTCTTTCAATTCTTTTCCACAGTGACCTGTGTAAAAGCGTTGTTTTTCTGGGGTTTTGTTGCCTCTTTTTGTACCGGTTTTTTGTCCGGCCTGTTTGTGGCAACGAAGAAAAACTATACAGGGGTTTGGGAGGTCGTGCAAATCGGTGGGGTATTTTATGACCGTGATCGTCGTTACATGTCATCCAGTGATAGCCGAGGTAGGTATCGACCGTCTTCTGCCTCCCCATACAGCGCGGGGCGAGCTATCCAAGCGTTACCCGAGAACAACCGGACGCGCACCATGTCCACTGGAATTCGAGTTTCAACGTTGCTGCCTGGTCGCAGTTGAAGATCCGATGCCTAACGAGAGGCAGAGCTAGTTGTCCATTGAAAAGAGGGTGAACCAAATGCTGCCACTACCCGTTCAGTACTTGGCATGTCCCCGGTGCTGCGGTGACACGTCTCCATATATAGAACCTGCCCCCTGATGCCTGGCAACAGAGAGGGAGTTGGGCAGAGGCCGCAAGCCAGGCGGCGGGGGCGAAAGAGAATATGGGAGTGCCCAACAGCAGATACAAAAAGATCCTCCCTGAATCAGGGAGGATCTTGTAAATGTGACCCCAGCGGGATTCGAACCCGCGTTGCCGCCGTGAGAGGGCGGAGTACTAGGCCGCTATACGATGGGGCCGTATGCTGACTTACTCAGCTCGCTAACTTTCGTCAGCGAAGCGCTGGGATACCAGGACTCGAACCTAGAATGACGGAACCAGAAACCGTTGTGTTGCCAATTACACCATATCCCAAAGTGTCTAGATGCCTTCCGTTGAACTAAGGTTCATCGGCTGAACACCTCAGCACAGGAATTAACTATACAGAATTTTCGCCGAACTGCCACATCGAAAGACGCCCATGGATGCGTGATCTACGCCTCTCTTGGAGGAGCAGCCCGTAACTAGTTAAAGCAAAAAAGGGAACCTATCGGTTCCCTCTTTTGTGTTGAGTCGGGATAACAGGATTTGAACCTGCGACCTCGTCGTCCCGAACGACGCGCGCTACCAAACTGCGCCATATCCCGTGATCGGCCAACGTGAATACTCTACACCGAGTGCCTTCAGATCGCATAATCGAGAAGCCGTCGTCGCGACATTTCCGTACATCGTGCATTCACGGATCAGCCCTTGCCGGCACGATTATCGAGCTGAAAGATCTGGAATTGCCTTGCCCGGGTTGAGAATCCCCAGTGGGTCTAAGACTTCTTTAAGAGCATGCTGTAGCGAGATAACATCCGGCTCTTGCTCCCACTCAAGCCATGGTAATTTCACCGATCCAACACCGTGCTCGCCGGTGATCGTTCCACCAAGTCTCAGCGCTTCCCGTACCGATTCTTCTAGTGCAGCATTCAGCCTGGATAACCCTGCCTGCCCGGTGCTGGGATCAACGAAGAATGTCGGATGGAAGTTACCATCGCCGGCATGGGCGATAAGCCGTAGGTTCACTTCATTTCGGAGCGCAATGCTGTTGAGCTGGCGCACAAACCTGAGCATCTCTCCCTTAGGAACGGCCACGTCCTCGCCCATCCGATAAGCATCGTCCTGGGTGTCACCACGACTGGTTCGCCGCATCTCAATCAAAGTTGTGGCGAACTCATCCTCTGCCACGGACAGACGCAACGCAACCGCCCCAAGCACCTGACGAATCGCTTGTTCTTCGGCCTCTGCACCGTAGCCATCGAGACGAATCAAGAGGAGCGCACCGCCCTCACGCGAGACACTTGTTCCATAAGACTGATCCAGAACTCTCATCGTCGCTCCGTCTACAAGTTCAAGAATTGCTGGTTGAACGCGTGCTTGGGCAATATGCTGGAGGCCACGTACTGCAGTCTCGACTGAGTCGAACACACAGAAAAGGTCTCGCTGTTGGACCGGTAGGTATCGGAGTCTGACGGTAGCCCCGACCACGACGCCTAATGTGCCTTCTGACCCCGTAAACAAACCCACGAGATCATATCCGGCAACGCCCTTAAAGCTTTTGCGCCCCACATGGATAAGCCGACCATCGCTGAGTACTACATCTAGGGCAAGCACTGATTCGCGAGTGACGCCGTACTTAGCGCATCTCAGTCCACCAGCATTGGTGGCGATATTCCCACCTATCGTCGAGATCCGGTAGCTTGCAGGATCGGGTGCATACATAAGCCCGAATTCTTCAACCGCTGCATTTAGGTCATGGTTGATAACTCCTGGCTCGACGGTCGCCGTTTCGTTCTCCGGGCTGACATTCAGGATTCGATTCATTCTGCTCAGGTTGAGAACCACGGCCGGCCCGAGCACATGTACCCCACCCGAAACGCCAGATCCCGCGCCACGCGTAATAATTGGGACGCGATACCGAGTAGCGGTCCGCATAATTTCTTGTACATCCTCAACCGACTCCGGATACAAGACGGCACGTGGCGGTATGGCTTCTCCGATTAGCTGGCCAAGATCACGCGCATTCTCACGCAACGTCTGGAGATTGCTCTCGATGCGGTTTGCTGGAAGTGCACCTCGCAGGGTTTCTAGAAATTCAGCAAAACTGTCAGAGGCCATAGCCCTCATTACTCGCCTTCCGTCCTGTCCAAGCCTACTGACAGGTTATCTACATCAGTGCACTTCTCCACGACGATTACTCTTCAACTGCTCGAATGCGTATCGGTACCGCCCGGTAGCCAGATGGAAATGCCGTTTAGGCGAGTACAGCGGTAGGCAGAAGCGGTCAAAACATGACATGATCTGTGCGCGGATTCCTCTGCCGTCTGCTTCGAAGCGCAGCCATTGACCCTGGACCATTCTCAGCTGAAAGTTCCGTCTCGTCGTCCGTCCTGACTAAGTCCGCAAGAAGTCCATGGGTGAAAGAGACTGAGTACCAAAACAACAAGCCGGAATCGACGTCGTACTGACAGCATCCAAGAAGAGCGTGATGGCAACGATCGCCACGGTGGCAGGTTTTGCAAATAGCTTGTGGTGGTTCCTGATGCTTCAAATACGAGAATGAGGCACTAAGAGGTCGTTGTCGCTACATTGGCTAGTCCAGCCGTTGCAATCCCACGCGCGGGACAGTTCACAACCATGCGTGGCCAGCTCTTAGGTCTGCAGCATCCCGTTGGAGAAGGGTTATAGGCCTTCGGGCGCCGAGAGCTTGTGGTCATCGACCACTTCCAGCTCTCTTAGACTCGTTGTTGCGGCTTCCACCGCGATTTGAGCCACGCTACCAAGCGCTTTTAACTCACAATGACTCTGTTATGACTTCCACGAGACCGGCCCTCGCGTTCCAGTTGCCGGCGAAACTCAAAGTGATGCGCGCCAAACAAGCGGTATAGCCATCTTGGCAAGCTATCGTGCGATGCGCCCGAGCAACTTCCGGAACTACCGAACCTACTCGCCAGCGCTGCAATTGACATCGTGGGGTGCCTATCCCAAACGGCGACTGTATAGACACAGCGACGACTGCTTAATTTCTGGCTTGAACGCGGCCCATCATAACGATGCACATGGGCCGCTTCTCAGGCCGATAGTTTCTGACGGTAGCCGGCTATCGCCTGACCCGGCATCATGGCCATACAGATGAGCAAACGATGCCGACTGCTATTAGCCGTACTCTGCGGTGCTACCTGCTATGACGTGCGGAAACTGGTACTCGATAGAAACTAATTCCCTACACGTCCGGCTCACGCGCCCGCGCTGTTCTCAAGGCGTGTTATCGAATGGAAGTCGTCCGCGACCTCGGCCCCGCGCATGAGCGTGATGCCACGTTTGCAGTAAGTAAGTTCCCCGTAGAAGTGATCCAGGTCGAAGCAATCGTGGTTCGCTGGCGTCTAGTCCGCGGTTGACCCACCACGGGCGTCCACCCCAACCTCCGATGGTGCCGCCCCCGTGGGTAGTCGCGGGCACCTGTGTGGGTTGTGTGGTTAAACGGGTGAGGCCCTAACACACACTGTGTGTTAGGGCCTCAAACCACATCATAAGTTTAGTCCGGCGGCGTCCTACTCTCCCACACCCTCACGAGTGCAGTACCATCGGCGCAGTGGGCCTTAGCTTCCGGGTTCGGTATGGGACCGGGCGTTTCCCCCACGCTATGACCGCCGTAACAGTCTCGAAGCACAAAAGTGTTACCGATACAACCTGCCCCACACACGCACACGCGTGTGTGTTTGAGGGGGTTGTTGTCTCGTAACCGTATAGTGAACGCGAACCATCAATGTCTAACGATCGTTAGTGTTGTGTGTTGTAAGTCATCGGCCTATTAGTACAGGTCAGCTACACAAGTCTTTAGTCCTTGCTTCCACATCCTGCCTATCAACCCAGTGGTCTAGCTGGGGGCCTCACACACTCAAGGTGCATGGAAATCTCATCTCGAAGCAGGCTTCCCGCTTAGATGCTTTCAGCGGTTATCCCTTCCAAACGTAGCTAATCAGCGGTGCACTTGGCAGTACAACTGACACACCAGAGGTTTGTCCGTCCCGGTCCTCTCGTACTAAGGACAGCCCTTCTCAAATTTCCAACGCGCGCAGCGGATAGGGACCGAACTGTCTCACGACGTTCTAAACCCAGCTCGCGTACCGCTTTAATGGGCGAACAGCCCAACCCTTGGGACCTACTCCAGCCCCAGGATGCGACGAGCCGACATCGAGGTGCCAAACCATGCCGTCGATATGGACTCTTGGGCAAGATCAGCCTGTTATCCCCGAGGTACCTTTTATCCGTTGAGCGACGGCCCTTCCACGAGGTGCCGCCGGATCACTAGTCCCGACTTTCGTCCCTGCTCGAGCTGTCACTCTCACAGTCAAGCTCCCTTGTGCACTTACACTCAACACCTGATTGCCAACCAGGCTGAGGGAACCTTTGGGCGCCTCCGTTACATTTTGGGAGGCAACCGCCCCAGTTAAACTACCCATCAGGCACTGTCCCTGAACCAGATCATGGTCCGAAGTTAGGTGACCGATACAGCCAGAGTGGTATTTCAACGATGACTCCACCCAAACTAGCGTCTGAGCTTCACAGTCTCCCACCTATCCTACACAAGCTGCACCGAACACCAATACCAAACTATAGTAAAGGTCTCGGGGTCTTTCCGTCCTGCTGCGCGTAACGAGCATCTTTACTCGTACTGCAATTTCGCCGAGTTCATGGTTGAGACAGCGGGGAAGTCGTTACTCCATTCGTGCAGGTCGGAACTTACCCGACAAGGAATTTCGCTACCTTAGGATGGTTATAGTTACCACCGCCGTTTACTGGGGCTTAAATTCTCCGCTTCGCGCCAAAGCACTAACGAGTCCTCTTAACCTTCCAGCACCGGGCAGGAGTCAGTCCGTATACATCGTCTTGCGACTTCGCACGGACCTGTGTTTTTAGTAAACAGTCGCTTCCCCCTGGTCTCTGCGGCCCACACCCGCTCAAGAGAGTAAATCTCCGTCACGAGGCAGGCCCCCCTTCTTCCGAAGTTACGGGGGCATTTTGCCGAGTTCCTTAACCATGATTCTCTCGATCGCCTTAGTATTCTCTACCTGATCACCTGTGTCGGTTTAGGGTACGGGCGGACTTGAACCTCGCGCCGATGCTTTTCTAGGCAGCATAGGATCACCGAATCACCCCACCAAAGGGGCGCCTATCAGGTCTCAGAAACATGAGCGGCGGATTTGCCTACCACTCTTCCTACACCCTTGGACCAGGTCAATTCCATTGCCTGGCTCGGCTACCTTCCTGCGTCACACCTGTTAATACGCTGACCTCACAACATCGGTTCCCAGCCCATCCACCACACCAGCACCTCGAAAGGCACTGAGCACGGTCTCAGAGGTGGTTAGCATCCGTCGCTACGGTATGGGCGGTTCTTCGCCGGTACGGGAATATCAACCCGTTGTCCATCGACTACGCCTGTCGGCCTCGCCTTAGGTCCCGACTAACCCAGGGCAGATTAGCTTGACCCTGGAACCCTTGATCATTCGGCGGACGGGTTTCTCACCCGTCATTCGCTACTCATGCCTGCATTCTCACTCGTATAGCGTCCACCGCTGGTTTACACCGCGACTTCACCCGCTATACGACGCTCCCCTACCCATCCAAACGCTCGATCGAAACCAAGCAAATATTTGAATGACGCAACTTCGGCGGTGTGCTTGAGCCCCGCTACATTATCGGCGCGGAATCACTTGACCAGTGAGCTATTACGCACTCTTTCAAGGGTGGCTGCTTCTAAGCCAACCTCCTGGTTGTCACAGCAACTCCACATCCTTTCCCACTTAGCACACGCTTAGGGGCCTTAGTTGGCGTTCTGGGCTGTTTCCCTCTCGACTATGAAGCTTATCCCCCACAGTCTCACTGCTACGCTCTCACTTACCGGCATTCGGAGTTTGGCTAAGGTCAGTAACCTTGTAGGGCCCATCGCCTATCCAGTAGCTCTACCTCCGGCAAGAAACACGTAACGCTGCACCTAAATGCATTTCGGGGAGAACCAGCTATCACGAAGTTTGATTGGCCTTTCACCCCTACCCACAGCTCATCCCCTCCATTTTCAACTGAAGTGGGTTCGGTCCTCCACACGCTCTTACACGCGCTTCAACCTGGCCATGGGTAGATCACTTCGCTTCGGGTCTAGACCGTGCCACTCAAACGCCCTATTCAGACTCGCTTTCGCTACGGCTACCCCACACGGGTTAACCTCGCGACACAGCACTAACTCGCAGGCTCATTCTTCAAAAGGCACGCCATCACAAAACAAGTTTGCTCTAACGGATTGTAAGCACACGGTTTCAGGTACTATTTCACTCCCCTCCCGGGGTACTTTTCACCATTCCCTCACGGTACTGATTCACTATCGGTCATCAGGTAGTATTCAGGCTTACCAGGTGGTCCTGGCAGATTCACACAAGGTTTCACGGGCCCCGTGCTACTCGGGCATCCACACAAGAACGGCAGCACGCATTACACCTACGGGACTATCACCCTCTATGGTCCGGCATTCCAACCGATTCACCTATACGCCTGCACCTCATCCCACCAGCGTAGATAGAACTGGTAACGTGCGGACCCCACAACACCGATGATGCAACGCCTATCCGCTATCACACACCAACCGGTTTAGCCCCATCCGCGTTCGCTCGCCACTACTAACGGAATCACTATTGTTTTCTCTTCCTGCGGGTACTGAGATGTTTCACTTCCCCGCGTTCCCTCCACACAGCCTATACATTCAGCTGCAGGTCACACCACATAACATGGTGCGGGGTTTCCCCATTCGGAAATCCTGGTCTCAACGTCCGGTTATCGACTCCACCAGGCTTATCGCAGATTCCCACGTCCTTCATCGGCTCCTGATGCCAAGGCATCCACCGTGCGCCCTTAAAAACTTCAACACAAATCAAAGTCCTCAAAAATGAGCAACAAAAACAATCAACAAAATCACAAAACAACCCACCAACAACACCATCAGGACAACAGTGCCATCAGCAACCCACCCACACAAAGGGGGCAGGAAAAAGGGTCATCTTATAAGATGCTCGCGTTCACTATACAGTTCCCAAACAACAACCCCACACCCACCGACCACACACCCACCAAGGGGTACGCGTCCAACAGACACAGGAAACACCGAAACACCAAACCCAAAGGCTTGTTGCTTCAAAACCCAACAGCATGCCAAACCACACCAGCACCACCGGCCAACACCACGATTCCAACCACACCAACACCACACCCCACCACAGTGGAGCGAAGCAACGGCACGGCGTACTACGCACGCATCAACCAACAGCACCAAGCACAGCCAACACCCCACACCACCCCACCAACGGGGCGCCACAGGATGCCGCGATTCATTGATATTCCACCCATGAGCAACCCGCCTGCCAACACTCGTGACAGAAACAGGCAACCATAATGGTTTAGCTCCTTAGAAAGGAGGTGATCCAGCCGCACCTTCCGGTACGGCTACCTTGTTACGACTTAGTCCCAATCGCCAGTCCCACCTTCGACGACTCCCCCCACACAAGGTGGTTAGGCCATCGGCTTCGGGTGTTACCAACTTTCGTGACTTGACGGGCGGTGTGTACAAGGCCCGGGAACGTATTCACCGCAGCGTTGCTGATCTGCGATTACTAGCGACTCCGACTTCATGGGGTCGAGTTGCAGACCCCAATCCGAACTGAGACCGGCTTTTAGGGATTAGCTCCACCTCACAGTATCGCAACCCATTGTACCGGCCATTGTAGCATGCGTGAAGCCCAAGACATAAGGGGCATGATGATTTGACGTCATCCCCACCTTCCTCCGAGTTGACCCCGGCAGTCTCCCATGAGTCCCCACCATTACGTGCTGGCAACATGGAACGAGGGTTGCGCTCGTTGCGGGACTTAACCCAACATCTCACGACACGAGCTGACGACAACCATGCACCACCTGTGAACCAGCCCCGAAGGGAAACCCCATCTCTGAGGCGGTCTGGCACATGTCAAGCCTTGGTAAGGTTCTTCGCGTTGCATCGAATTAATCCGCATGCTCCGCCGCTTGTGCGGGCCCCCGTCAATTCCTTTGAGTTTTAGCCTTGCGGCCGTACTCCCCAGGCGGGGCACTTAATGCGTTAGCTACGGCGCGGAAAACGTGGAATGTCCCCCACACCTAGTGCCCAACGTTTACGGCATGGACTACCAGGGTATCTAATCCTGTTCGCTCCCCATGCTTTCGCTCCTCAGCGTCAGTAAATGCCCAGAGACCTGCCTTCGCCATCGGTGTTCCTCCTGATATCTGCGCATTTCACCGCTACACCAGGAATTCCAGTCTCCCCTACATCACTCTAGTCTGCCCGTACCCACCGCAGATCCAAGGTTGAGCCTTGGACTTTCACGGCAGACGCGACAAACCGCCTACGAGCTCTTTACGCCCAATAAATCCGGATAACGCTTGCGCCCTACGTATTACCGCGGCTGCTGGCACGTAGTTAGCCGGCGCTTCTTCTGCAGGTACCGTCACTTTCGCTTCTTCCCTACTGAAAGAGGTTTACAACCCGAAGGCCGTCATCCCTCACGCGGCGTCGCTGCATCAGGCTTTCGCCCATTGTGCAATATTCCCCACTGCTGCCTCCCGTAGGAGTCTGGGCCGTGTCTCAGTCCCAGTGTGGCCGGTCACCCTCTCAGGCCGGCTACCCGTCGTCGCCTTGGTGAGCCATTACCTCACCAACAAGCTGATAGGCCGCGAGTCCATCCCTCACCGATAAATCTTTCAACCACCCACCATGCGGTGAACAGTCATATCCGGTATTAGACCCAGTTTCCCGGGCTTATCCCAGAGTCAGGGGCAGGTTACTCACGTGTTACTCACCCGTTCGCCACTAATCCCCAAGTGCAAGCACCTGGTTCATCGTTCGACTTGCATGTGTTAAGCACGCCGCCAGCGTTCATCCTGAGCCAGGATCAAACTCTCCATAAAAAAATAAAAAGCCGCTAGAACCCTTCGGAAAATAAAGGCGAACCAGCGTACATCCTGGCGAATAAAAAACACTCGGAACAACACACGGGGGTGCATCATTCCAAGCAAAATGTTATGTATTCACCAAATAAATAAACATTCGGTATCAACAAACTTGGCACACTATTGAGTTCTCAAACAACAAACACTCTCGACACCACACCCACCCACTATCACGGGTGACTGCTTCGCTTCGGAGCAACTTTCTTAGCCTACCACCACCCCGAGTCGGACGCAAATCCGAACCGGTGAGCAGTTCCTGACTGGAAGCTCATCAACCGGTGAACACCTCGTGAAATCCGTGGTGGCCGTTCCGGCGACAGAGAAAAACTATACACGGATTCCAGAGCAACGCAAAATCGGGCAGGCTCGCCGAGCGACCCCCAGAAATCCCCGAAAACATCAGGGTTTTCCCAATCTGCCACGTATCAGCGGGACCGTGGCCCCCAAAAACAACTGATGTGAAGCGGGACACAAACAGCAAGCTCCCCGCCCGATGGATCGGACGAGGAGCTTGTGCGGTTATCAGCTGGACGTGCCGGATTCGGCTCGCAGCCGCGAAACCTCATAGAGAGTGATGCCCACGGCCATCGATGCATTCAGTGATTCCATCGCGGAATCGATTGGGATCGACACGATCGCATCGCAGTTCTCGCGAACCAAACGGGAAAGTCCCTTGCCTTCCGAACCAACCACAATGCACAGCGGACCGGTAGCCAATTCGAAATTCGGCAATTGCATATCCCCGCCGGCATCCAATCCAACGACGAATACGCCTGCAGCCTTAATTTCCTTCAAGGCGCTCGTAAGGTTGCCGGCCTTGGCAACTGGAACGCGAACGGCGGCACCGGCGCTAGTCTTCCACGCCGAAGCCGTCATACCGACGCTTCGACGTTCCGGAATGATCACGGCATCTGCGCCAAAGGCGGAAGCCGAGCGGACGATCGCGCCGAGGTTACGCGGATCGGTAATTCCATCTAGGGCTAGAAGCAGTGGCTGCGTGCGCCGGTAGCCCTTGTCGTAGTCCTTAACCGTTTTCAGCGCCAGTCGCACTGCGTCTTGGTACTCATAGGGAGGGATCTGTAGCGCCAAACCTTGGTGGATCGCGTCATCGGTCATGCGGTCCAGCTCTGGTCGGCTAGCTTCCATCAATGGAATGCCCTGCTCGGCGGCAAGCTTGAGGGCTTCGCGCACGCGGTCGTCCACGTCGATTCGAATTGCCACATGCAGGGCCTTTGCAGGCACCCCAGCCCGTAGTGCCTCAAGAACCGAGTTGCGCCCGGTAACCATTTCGGCATTGACCTTCGGTCGATCGCTACGACGATTGCCGGAGTGCTTCGCGGCCGAACGTTCGGCCAGCTGCTTGGCGCGGTAGGCCTTGTGGTACGGGCGGTCTTCAGCCTTAGGCGTAGGTCCGCGGCCTTCCAGCGAGGCGCGGCCCTTGCCGCCACTACCCTTGGTCGGGCCCTTCTTAGTTTTCCGTACGGCTCCGGGCCGTCCCTTGGAAGTGCTCATGAGTTCATTGTCCTTTGGTCTGAGTTTAGGTTCGCCGTGAGGCTACTTGTTGAGAGTCCAGCGCGCGCCCTCGGCCGAATCGAGGACCGTAATACCGACGGCGGCCAACGCGTCACGGATTGCGTCCGAACGGGCCCAGTCTTTTGCGGCGCGCGCCTCGGCCCTTTCGGCTAGCTGCGCCTGTACGAGGGCATCAAGCACATTGGTAAGTTCATCGTCTTGGCTGTGGGTGTCCGCGCCAGCGTCGTCGAGCCCGAGGACCCGGGTCATCGCACTAACTTGAGCATAGGCAGATGCGACCGTGTCAAGATCCCTTGCATCCAGGGCGGTATTCCCTTGGCGCACCGTATCGTGCAGTACCGCCAAGGCCATTGGCACGTTGAGGTCATCGTCCATGGCCTCACCGAAACCTGCAGGTACGTCGGAGGCCGAGGGCAACTCACGCGCCGCAGCGTCCAAGGCAAAACGGGCGTTCGTCAGGAAGGTGTCGATCCGTTCCACAGCGGCGCCCGCCTCGGCCAACGAATCTGGGCGGTAGTCCAGTTGCGATCGATACTGCGCTTGCCCGAGGAAGTAGCGCACTACACGAGGTGCGGCTAGCTCCAGCATTTCGGCAGGCGAGATCGTATTGCCGATCGACTTGCTCATTTTTTCGCCAGCATAGGTCACCATGCCGTTGTGCATCCAGTAGTTGGCAAAGCCATGTCCCGCAGCCGCGGACTGCGCGAGTTCGTTCTCATGGTGCGGGAACCGAAGATCGAGGCCACCACCATGAATATCGAAAGTCGTGCCCAGGTATTTGGTGACCATGGCCGAGCATTCCAAATGCCACCCCGGGCGCCCGCGTCCCCAAGGGCTAGGCCAGGACGCGGTCTGCGGATCTTGCTCCTTATGCCCCTTCCACAGCGCAAAGTCGCGCGGATCGCGCTTCGCCCGCGGGTCGGCATCGGTCGCCGCCTGCATGTCATCGATTTTCTGGCGCGTCAGTTCCCCGTAGCCGGCAAAGGAGCGCACGTCGAAATATACGTCTCCCGAGCCATCGGTGGCCGGATAGGCATGGCCCCGCTCGATCAACCGCTCGATAAGCTCCAGCATTTCCGGGACGTGGCCGGTAGCTCGCGGCTCATAGGTCGGGCGGCGTACGCCAAGAACTTCGTAGGCCTTCGCAAATTCTTGTTCAAAGCGGTAGGCCAGTGCGAACCACGGTTCCTCGCTCGGGTAGTCCTCGGTCGGAACAAAGTCCTCTGCGAAGGAGGCCGCAGACTTTTGCAGGATCTTGTCGTCGATGTCGGTTACGTTGCGAACCGTGGTGACCTTGAAGCCGCGGTACTCGAGCCAGCGCGTCAGGATATCGAAGGCGATTGCACTGCGTACGTGCCCTACGTGCGGCATGCCCTGAACTGTGGCACCACAGTAGTACACCGACGCTTCGCCCTCGCTCAGGGGCTTGAAGTCTCGGATGGTAGCTGTCTTGGTGTCATAAAATCGCAGGCTCACGTCTTTAAGGTTAGCTGAAGATCGCTGCCCTACACCCGCCTAGTTGCGTGGAACTGGATACACCAGGGCTGTGGCGTAGGCCGTGATTCCTGTGCCCTCTCCTTCATAGCCCAGGCCATCGCTCGTCGTGGCACTTACGTCCACCGAGGCGCCGAGCGCGGCGCTCAGTACCTGGTTCGCTTCGAGACGACGCTCGGCAAAGCGTGGCCGGCGACCCACGAACTGCACGCTCACGTTGCCAATCTCGAATCCCGCTTGGCGGACCAGGCGTCCGGCCTCGGATAGCAGGCTCACCCCGCTGGCGCCATCGAATTCGGGCCGATCGACCCCAAAATGCGTGCCGAGGTCGCCGATTCCGGCGGCGGCGAAAAGGGCGTCACAGGCGGCGTGGGCCACGGCATCGCCGTCGGAGTGCCCCGCCAGTCCAATATCGTCGGGGAAGTGCAAGCCAGCTAACCACATTGGGCGGTTCGGGTCGGTGGACACCTGGTGGATGTCGACACCGTTGCCCACCCGCGGGATAAGGGGGTGCTGATCCATGGTGCGCTCCTGAGATAGACCAAGTAACTGTTCGATGCCCCGCAGATCCTCGGGGCGGGTGATTTTCAGGCTTTGTGGCGCGCCGGACACGACGTGCACCGGGTGACCCTGATTTGCCACCACCGAAGCGTCGTCCGTCAGGGCTTCGAGCTCCGGCTCGGACAGCTCCCCCAACGCCGCATGGGCCGCGGAAAGTAGCTGCGAATTGAACCCCTGCGGTGTTTGCACGGCACGGAGGTTCGCGCGAGCCGGAGTCCGGACAATCCGCCGTACCTGGTTGGCACCGAGTTCGGTTTCGCTGATGGTGTCGGTGACGTCGAGCGCGGGGATGACCGCAGCGGCACCCTGTTCCAGTTCGTCAAGCACGCGGTTAAAGACCTCAGGCGGGGTGAAAGCGCGTGCGGCGTCGTGCACGAGTACGTGCGGGAATCGTTCCGGTACCGCCGCAAGACCGGCCCGTACCGAGGCAGCGCGGCTCGTACCTCCGTCAACAAAGCTCACCGAGACGCCACAGGTGTCTAATTCCCGAGCCAAGCGGTTATCCCCTGCGGGGCACACCACCACCACGTGCTCCACGCGCGAAACCTGCGAGATGCGAGCCAGTGCGTGATCCGCCAGCGAGGTGCCGTGAATTTTCACTAGGGCTTTGGGCATACCCGCGCCCAGCCGAGTTCCTTGGCCGGCAGCTACCAATATGACGGCGGCGCTTTTCTGCTCTGTACTCACGCCCTACAGCTTATCGTGGGATTTAACAGCAAAAACCGTGGGCCGCTAAGCGTCCCACGGTCCCAGTTAATGCCGCTGCGTCGTTATGCCGAAGCCAGAACCTCGTCAAGCAAGCCTTCGGCCTTGACCTCATCGAGATCCTTGGCCAGGGCCAATTCGCTGATGAGTACCTGGCGCGCCTTGGAAAGCATCCGCTTTTCTCCGGCAGACAGGCCTCGGTCATTTTCGCGACGCCACAGGTCGCGAACGACCTCAGCGACCTTGATAACATCGCCCGAAGCAAGCTTTTCCAAGTTTGCCTTGTAACGGCGCGACCAGTTGGTCGGCTCTTCGGTGAACTCCGCACGCAGTACATCGAAGACGTGATCTAGGCCTTCCTGGCCCACCACGTCACGAACGCCGACTAGATCGACATTCTCGGCCGGGACCTCAATGGTCAGGTCACCCTGCGCCACCTTGAGCTTGAGATACATTTTCTCTTCGCCCTTGATCTTGCGCATCTTGATTTCCTCAATCATTGCTGCGCCGTGGTGCGGGTAGACAACAGTCTCGCCAACCTCAAAAACCATGTGAATTAACCCCTTTCCCAGTATTAAGTCTACCACGGGCGTTTTTGCCCACGACCTTCATGTGCCCCAAATAACCGCGAAATCACGGGGAACTACCTCTTCCAAATGGGAGAGAAACGTGGTAAGAAAGGAGGGCAAGTGCGGCGGAGCCTGCACCCCTTTCCACTCCCAAATCCTCTACGGCCTGTCGAAAAGTTTGTGGCGCAGGTCGCGAAATCATGTTTTTCGGGCCAGAACAGTTAGGCTAGGTACTAGTCGTGGTCCTCGTGTGCCCCGTGCCCCGCGCTGAGTGCAGCCCGCAGGCCGCCACGAAACCATGCAACTTTCCTAGTCTCACCGAGGAGTTAGTGTCGTGATCACCGCACGCATGACCGCTGGACGCCGGATCGCCGCGTCTATTGCTCTGACTGCTTTGGCTTTCGGCGCCACTGGCTGTGGTGCCATCAACCAGCAGGCAACCACCACCAACTACGCCGCCAGCGATGGCTCGAACATCACCGTTGCCGAGGCGAAGGCCCGCAACATCCTGCTCGTCGTCAACGACGAGAGCAACGAAGCACGCCTCATTGGTTCGGTCGTCAACCGAAGCGATTCCGCGTTGTCCTTGAGCATCGCTCCGGAGGGCTTGGCTCCCATTCGCCTGAACGTTCCGGCCGATACCGCGCTGAAGCTCGAAGACGATGCGAACGAGCAGCTGGTTAGCAACCTGACCAAGTCTCCCGGTGAGCACATCGACGTGACCTTGAGCGTAGGTGGCGAAAGCGTTGAATCCAGCATTCCGGTGGTTGACGGCACCCTTCCCGAGTACCGCGACTTCGTGCCGGGCGGTTCCGATCCGCACGTGCGTGACCACCTGACTCCGTCGCCGAAGAGCGAAGAGGCACACCACTAAACTCAGCGCTCATTTCGCGCAACATCACGACGCCCGTCGCCCCAGTTGGGGTGCGACGGGCGTCGTTTTGCATGTTCAGGAATCGAAAACCCCGCCACCCCTCCGGCAAAGCGAAGCGGTGGCGGGGTCGGCCTCGGCTCAGTCGGCCCTAGGCGACGAACTTGTAGCCCAGTCCGCGCACGGTGACCAGGTGCTCGGGTACCGCCGGATCGGCTTCGATCTTCGAACGTAGCCGCTTGACGTGGACGTCGAGCGTCTTGGTATCACCGACGTAGTCGCTGCCCCATACCCGGTCGATGAGCTGTCCGCGGGTCAACACACGTCCGGCATTGCGCAGGAGCATTTCAAGCAGTTCAAACTCCTTCAGCGGCATGGCGATTTCGGTGTTATGCACCGAGACCACGTGACGCTCGACGTCCATCCGCACCGGACCGGCGGTTACGACGTTGCTGATCAACTCGTCGCTCTCGCCTTGACGGCGGAGTACGGCACGAATGCGCGCCAGCAGTTCCCGCGAGGAGTAGGGCTTGGTGACGTAGTCGTCGGCGCCAAGCTCCAAACCCACGACCTTATCGATCTCCGAGTCTTTCGCGGTCAGCATGATGACCGGCACCTGGCTGGTAGCTCGAATCTGGCGAATGACCTCGGTACCGGGTTGCCCCGGCAACATCAGGTCCAACAGCACAAGATCGGCGCCATGGCGTTCAAATTCGGTGACCGCTACGATGCCATCGTCGGCGATATTCACCTCGAAACCCTCGCGCTCCAGAAGGTATGAGAGCGGGTCAGAGAGCGATTCCTCGTCCTCGACGATCAGAATCCGGGTCATCGGCGTCCTCCTTCACGGTCCGCCGCGGAGGCGGATTCCGTCTTGTCCTTTGTCGTCTGCGAGTCCGCGCGAGACAGCGCGGTCTCTTCCTCATCCACTAGGGGAAGTCTTAGGGTGAAGGTCGAGCCCTGTCCGGGCTGCGACCACAGGGTCACCTCACCGCCGTGGTTGGCCACCACGTGTTTCACGATGCTCAAACCCAGGCCGGTGCCGCCGGTAGAGCGGGAGCGGGCGGCATCCACCCGGTAGAAACGTTCGAAGACGCGTTCTTGCTCCTCAAGGGAAATACCCGGACCCTGGTCGGTCACGGAGATTTGTGCGTACCCATCGCGCTGACGTAATCCGACGCCGACCGCGGTGTTCGGTGGCGAATAGCGGATGGCGTTGTCGATGAGGTTGCGCACCGCGGTCATCAATAGGTCGGCGTCACCGTGGATCGGGGCCTCAAGCGAGCCGCCGACCGAGATGCGGATTGCCTTCTCTTCGGCCAGTAGCTGGTTGCGGTCCACGGCCTCGGCAATCACCGAGTCCATATTCACCTCGTGTCCGTGCACAATGGCGTCGCTGGACTGCAAGCGCGAAAGTTCGATGATGTCCTGCACCAGCGCGGCCAGCCGTCGCGATTCCTTGTCCATGCGGGTGGAAAACCGGCGTACGGCCACCGGATCATCGGCGGCATCGGTAATGGCCTCGGCCAGCAGCGAGATGGCACCGACCGGGGTTTTCAGTTCATGGGACACGTTGGCCACGAAGTCGTTGCGCATGGCCTCGGTGCGGGTAATTTCCGTCCGGTCGTCGGCCAACAACAGGATGTACTCGTCACCCAGCGGTGCGACGCGCACGTGCACAATGAGTTGCCCGGCGCCCAAGGTGGCACGCTGCAGCTCGAACTGCGCTTCGGCGATCACCCCGTCGGCCCTGACCCGGCGCACCAGATCCAGGAGCTGGTCGTGCACCAGGGTATGCCCGCGCACCAACCCGTAGGCGTAAGAGGACGGGTTGGCCCGCACCACGCCGTCGACGTCATCGAGGATCACGAAAGCGCGACCGATCACGGAGAGCACTGCGGCTGCTCCTTCGGGCAACACGGGCTCGTCGACCGCGGGGAGCTTCGCGGCGCGCGACTGGGAGTATCGGTAGGCGGCTACACCCACCACACCCAGCAGGAGGCCGATCAGCCCGGCGATGATGATCGAGAAGACGTCGTTCACCCTTTTAGCGTATCGGTGTTTGCGCCCCGACGATGGACGAAATGACCGCAAAGCGCCCAATTCAACACGCTGTTCACCGAACGTTCACTTTTCCCCTCCCCCTCGTTTACGCTAGGCTGACAAGCTTGAGATCGACCCTCCGCCCTGCCCGAAATCAGGTGGGGACGATCCGTAAACATTCGAAAGGACTGCCGAGTGCGCAAGGTATTTCAGGCCGATCTGCAGCAGATTGGCGAAGAACTGATCGAGATGTCCAATCTCGTAGCAGTCGCCATGGACCGGGCCTGGGAGTCGCTGGCCAACGCCGACGTGGAGATTGCCCAAGAGGTTATCGCCGCCGACGCCAAAATCGATTTCCTGCAGAACCAGCTCGACGAACGAGCTATTGACACCCTAGCCTTGCAGGGCCCCGTGGCCAGCGATCTGCGCATGATCGTCGGCTCCTTGCGGATGTCCGCCTCACTCGAGCGCATGGGCGACCTGGCCCGCCACCTGGCACAGCTAACGCGCCTGCGCTTCCCGAAGCGGGCACTGCCCTCGGAAATCAGCGGCGTCTTCAACGAAATGGCCCAGCTTGATATCCAGATCGCCCAGGCGGTCGGCGAACTGCTGGACACCCGCGATCTGTCCATTGCTTCGCGAATTATCGGCCTGAACCATGAGGTCGATAAGTTGCATGCATCGGTCTTCACCGCCGTGGCCGATCCGTCGTGGAGTGCCGATGCACCGACGACCGTGGATGTCTCGCTCACCAGCCGGTACCTAGAGCGCTTCGGCGACCACGGGGTATCCGTGGCCCGCAAGGTGACCTACTTGGTCACCGGCGAATGGGAGCCGACCAGCCTGTAGGGCTGCACCGAACAAAGCAGAAACCCTGTCGATGCCACTACGCATCGGCGGGGTTTTCTTTGTGCCCGGAAGCTTTCAGTCAGGAAATGATCGTATAGCTCGACTAACCTGTAGTGGTAAGGCACCGACACGTGCGGGTGTGATGTGGCGATTTGTGTGCCACAACCATTCAGGAGAGGACCTATGGGCTCCGACCAGCAACCCGAATCCGAGAAGACTCCGCCAACCAGCGCTCCGGCGGGCAAAGCCCATGAGCCGCCGGTGCCCGTCTCCACGGAGCACGGTGCCATCGGGGCTCGAGCCGGTACGATCCTGCAAGGCTATTTTCGCTTCCTGCTCTCCGGACCCGGCCTACGACTTTTCGCGTTGCATGCCGCATTCGTTGCGCTGGCGACCGCTCTGCTCGCGCTGTGCTATCAGCAATTTTTCGGGCGCGCGATCGATAACCTCGTCAGCGAGCAGCTGTTCGGTTCCGAGACGACTTCCATCGCGAATAGCTTCGAAAGTTTTCTGCTGCTGTGCTCTTTTGTGCTCGGTGGTCGACTCGACGTTGTACTTAGAGCCGAAGTCTTCTTTACCGGACCGTTCTCCTTTGACCTCGGTCTGGGGCTGAGCCAATTCACCTTCTTGGCCCTCGTGGGTGTGGGAGTCTTCGGGCTCTACCGCTGGCATGCCCGCCGACGTCTGGCCGGTATCGCTCCTCGCTGGTTTGCCCTAGCAAACTCCGTGATACTTGCCTTGGTCTTTGCGGCGCTCTCGTTGATTGGCCAGATACGCCTGGGTGATGAGCGAAACCAGGTGATGATCTCCGGAAACTTCGGGACGGTCTTTCTCGCCGTCTTTATCAGCAGTGCCATCGGCACCTTTCTAGCTCTTCCAGCCCGCTCAGCGAGTCGATGGACAGCCCTCACCGCGCTCATTCGAGAAACTACCGTGTTCACCAGTATTGCGTTGTGCCTATTCTCGGTTGCAGCGTTCGTCTTCTTCGTGGTGCTCTCGGTCAAGGGCTCACTTTCGGTCAGTGAAAGTCTCGAGTATCTACTGCTGCTTCTCGCCCTGCTCATCAATGCTGCGGTGATCCTTTGTGGCCTAGGTTTCTTCGGGCAGCTGTCAATTTACGTACCTCCCGAACTAGCCCAGCTCTATCGGCCGCTTGATGTTCAAGCAACGGATGCAGATGCCGCACAGAATATCGACATGTTCGATCTCGGTAGCGGGCTGGGAGCTTGGCTCCTGGTTGCGACCGCGCTATCGGTGGTTATCGCTTCCATTGCCCTGGGGGTGCGCCGAGGACGTACGCAGCAGCGGTTCAATCCGCGGCGCATCTGGCAGCTTCCAGCAGGGGTGCTGATCCTGTGGCTCGTCCTAATCAACGTTTCGGCGCTCAGCGTCTGGGGCGGCGATCCGTCTCCCGCTGGCTCTATTTTGCCGGAGCTGGGTTTCCGGATGAGCTTACTGTGGTTCACGCCGATCTTCCTGACCTTAGCTGCCGCACTTATCTCGGTGCTCGCAGAATTCGCACCGTACTGGTGCTACCGCTTTGCACCCTGGGTGCTGACCCTGTGTGGTGGGCGGAAAGCCACCGCCAGTTGGGCCGCCGGCACACCCACCGTCTGGATGATCCAACCTGCCGCGCGGCCTGCTGGCTTCGCCACCCCCGATCCGGTGACCGGCGAGCACCCTGCCGGCGACCAAACGAAGGACGCTAGCTCAGCGGTCTCGCCCTCGCCGGTGCCTCACGATGTAGTGCCGGACCAGCCCCTCTCGGCGACGACCAAAAAGAAACTCCGGTTCGCCGGTATCGGTCTGTTGGTCGTGATTATCTTGCTAGCGCTGGGCTTCGGGGCGGTCGCCTTCTTGAATTCGCAACGTAAGCCCGAGGCCGAGGTGCAACGCTACCTACAGTTGCTCTCCGAGGGGCACGCCACGCAGGCCGGCGATATGGTCGATCCCGGGGTCGATTACGGCCAGCGTGTGCTACTCAGCGATGAGGTACTTCAGGCCAGTGAAGCTCGCCTCGAGCCGCAATCGGTACGTCTGGTATCCGAAACGGCTCGCGCGGCGAGCGTCGAGGCGGTCTATTCGGTCAACGGCCAGCAAGCAACTCACCGCTTTCAAGTGGCGCGCGGGCCGAAAGAGTACGGCCTACTGACGACGTGGCACATTCAGGATCCGCTGATCGCCGAAGTTCAGCTACGCTCCGGGCAACAAACGGTTAAGGTCTCGGGCACCCAGATTCCGTTGCGGGAAGACAGCGGTGGCCTCCTACATCGTGGGCAGGGCTACGGCGGTACGTTCTACGCGTACCCGGGTTTGTACGAGGTCACAGGCGAGTCAACAAAGTATGAGCAAGCTTCAAATGCTCAGTTGCGCGTGCTGGATCCCACCACCGGAGTGCTCAGGGCCGATGTCAAAACCCAACCGACGGATGCCCTAGAAAAGGTGGTCTTAGATGCCGTCAACCAAGCAGCCGAGGCCTGTGTAGAAGTACCTAGCAACACCGAAGCCTATTGCCCATACCAGTTGCGGCAGTCCGACCTTGAATCCTTCTCCGTAGTGGAGCGTGCGACCGAGGTGATCGATCTCGATAAGGACTCCTTCACCGCCGGACAGGTGACCTTTCGATATAAGAAGAGCGATCTGGGCACTCTCGAGTTTGACCCACATGAAATCAGCGTGACTTTCCGTGGAGAAATTCAGTGGGAAGAAGGCGAGCCCCGAGTTCAGAATATTAGGACCGGCTGGTTCTAGAACCGGCTCATAAAAAGCGGGGGTCTTGACCAAACACACTGTGTTTGGTCAAGACCCCCGCTTTGTGGCGCCACTTGGGCGCCGCAGATCTTCGGTGGCGAAGTGTCAGTGGGTCTTAGCCCTCGCACTCCACACAGTAACCAATTCCGCCGTCTTCGTGCACCAGCTGCGAACGGTGGCGGATCAAGAAGCAAGAACCACAGATAAACTCATCGTCCTTCTGCGGGACGACGGTCACGGTCAGTTCCTCGTTGGACAGGTCCGCACCCGGCAGATCCATGCCGTCGGTGTGGTCGGCCTCGTCCATTTCTCGCACAACGCTCTTGGCGTCCGGTGCATTAGCGGACTTTACCGCGTCTAGTGAAGCCTTACGCGCCTCGGCAACATCCGGGCGGACTTCATCGTAATCAGTTGCCACGAATTGCATTCCTAACGTGAGCCATTGAGCCTATTCGAGATAGGAGATTACAGCATACGAGGGCAGAAAATACAATCCGTTTCCATAATTTCGCTCACAGCGGTTATTTCCCGGCAACTTCCTGTTAAAGTAGCGGCGGCGTGGGCCGGAGAACATGCCGTTCCCAGCCCACGCCGCAAAGAGCTACAGACTACTTGCGCCCCTGGTTGGCCACTGCCTTGATGGCGTCGGCGGCGGCTTCCGGATCGAGGTAAGTGCCTCCCGGGGTGATCGGGGCAAAGTTCTCGTCCAGTTCGTAGACCAGCGGGATGCCGGTAGGAATGTTCAGCGCGGCGATATCGTCATCGCTGATTCCGTCAAGGTGCTTAACCAGCGCACGCAAGGAGTTACCGTGAGCGGTGACCAGGACGGTCTTGCCCTCCGACAGGTCTGCCTTGATGTCCGATTCCCAGTAAGGAAGCATGCGCTCAAGCACGTCCTTCAGGCATTCGGTACGCGGGGCGGAATCTCCCAAGTCGGCGTAGCGCTCCTCACCGATCTGGCTAAACTCCGAGTTGTCGTCCAACGCTGGTGGCGGGGTGTCGTAGCTGCGGCGCCACAGCATGAACTGATCTTCACCAAACTCGGCCAAGGTTTCTGCCTTGTCCTTGCCCTGCAGGGCTCCGTAGTGGCGCTCGTTCAAACGCCAGTCGCGCTTCACCGGGATCCACGAACGGCCTGCGGCCTCGAGTGCAAGATTTGCGGTGGTGATCGCGCGGGTTAGCAGTGAGGTGTGCAAAACCTGCGGCTTGTAGCCGGCCTCTGCCATCAGCTCACCGCCGCGCGTAGCTTCCGCGCGTCCCTTCTCGGTGAGAGAAACGTCGTACCAACCAGTGAATAGGTTCTTTTCGTTCCATTCGCTCTGCCCGTGGCGGAGCAAAATCAAAGTATGGCTCATACAGTCCATCCTAGCGAACTGGGTCCTCAGCCTTCGGGTCGCGTCAAAGTATGTCGCCAGTAAGAGCTAGTAGTACCAGTTTCCGCTCTTGCCGCTGACCGCCGGGCGGACATCGGCGAGGTAGACACAGGCGATACATGCGGCAATGAGCTGGAGGAACAGCGGACCACCGATCATCGACGGTAGTGCCGAAAGCAGCGCGACAAAGGTACTCGCGCCAGTTAAGCCTAGCCACCAGCCCTTCGTGCGTTTGCCTTCCTCGAGGTAGCGTTGCGCACCGTGCCGCAAAGCGTCCAGAAGCGCCCACACTGCCAGTCCAAGGATCACCAACGACAGCCCGTAGTAGAGAAAGTGCTCAATCGTTATCGCCCACTGCATAGTTCTATCCTACGTCCCTACCGCTTGAGCGTGTCCAAGGCACGGGCCAGATCGGCCCACAAGTCAGTGGCGGCTTCGATGCCGACGGAAAGACGAATGAGATTCTCCGGCACCGACTGTGGTTCAGAGGCATGGCGTGCCCGGCGTTCGGCCAACGATTCGACACCACCAAGCGAGGTGGCCGCAGTGATCAGCCCGAATGCGGCAACGACTTGATCTGCGTCGGCGGCGCTGTCCCCTACGGTGAAGGAAATGACCGAGCCAAAGCCCTGCATCTGGGCGGCAGCGCGCTGATGGCCCGGGTCTTCTACGAGTCCCGGGTAGCGGACCTCACCCACGGCTGGGTGCTTCGCTAACTCCTCGGCCAAGAACTGACTGTTGGCCTGCGAGCGCTCCAACCGAACCGAAAGCGTTCGCAGCCCGCGCAGAGCCAAGAACGCATCCATGGGCGAAGCGATTGCCCCGTGCAGGGTGCGGTAACCGTGCAGTTTCGCGTGGAGCTCCTCATTGCTCGTCAGCACCGCACCGAGAATGACGTCCGAATGTCCGGAAAGATATTTGGTCACCGAATGCAGCACTACATCGGCTCCCAGCGTCAACGGGCGCTGAAGCAGTGGGGTGGCGAAGGTGTTGTCAACGACGCTGAGCACACCCTTCCCACGGGCTTCCGAGAGCAAGCGGGGCACATCTGCTACCTCAAGCATTGGGTTCGTCGGCGACTCAATCCACAACACATCTGCTTGCTCAAGTGCCTGCACTACCTGGTCGGTATCGGCGACATCAACCAACTGCACCCGAAGCCGGCCAGCAGCTTCAAGCTCCTGCACTAGCGCTAGTGAGCCGTTGTAGGAGTGACGTGGCATCACCATAAGACCACCGGCAGGCACGAGATTCAGTGCCGCAGCAATCGCCGCCATCCCCGAACCGAACAACAGACCCGGAAGCTCGGCTTCTTCGAGCGTGGCCAGTACCTCTTCGAACGGATCCCACGTGGGATTGGAGAATCGCGCGTACGTGCGCGCCGGGTCGTTACGCTCCGGCGCATAGGCATAGGTCGAAGTAAAAGTCACCGGGTGGTTTACGGCACCATCGTGCCCATGGGCTGGGCGGCCGCCCGCCACGACAAGAGTCTTCGGGTCTAGGCGGTCAGGGCCACCCACGGGTGATGCGGTGCTAGTCATAGCCAAAACCTTACGCCTCGGTAGGCAAAGCGCCGCTGTCGATTTCCAAAGATTTCATGGCGGTACACCGCGGGCACGGTGCCGGTTTCGGGCCAGCTCTTCGCTAGGCTAGAGCATGTGAATAGCGATGCATCAACGCCTGCGCGCGGTCTGTTTATTGTCTTCGAAGGCGGCGATGGAGCCGGCAAATCTACCCAGGTACGTCTGACGCGCCAACTGTTGGAGCGCAACGGCGGTGAAGTGCTCAGTACTCGCGAACCAGGTGGGACCGAGATCAGTGAGAAGCTACGTTCGCTTGTGCTGGAGCACGGGCATGGCACCATCGATGAGCGAACCGAGGCGCTGATGTACGCCGCTGCTCGAGCAGCGCATGTTCAGCAATTCATCGCACCTAACCTGCAGGCCGGCCGGCATGTGCTCTGCGACCGCTTCGTTGACTCCTCATTGGCTTATCAGGGAGTCGGGCGCAACTTGGGCGTGGAGAAAGTGGCCGCGATCAACGAATTCGCCACGGACGGCCTGCGCCCAGATCTGACGATCCTGTTAGATATTTCGGCGGCAGAAGGCCGGCTGCGCCGACTGACGCACACCGGTGGCGTGGATGATTCGGATCGTCTCGAAGCCGAACCCGACGATTTCCATGAACGCATCCGTCACGCCTTCCTCGAGCTGGCCAAGGCAGCCCCGCAACGCTATCTCGTGCTGGACGCCACCGCTTCGGCCGAACAGCTACAGGATCTAATTCGCGAGCGTCTGGAAGAGCTGCTCTAATGCGCCCTGTATTTGCTTCGCTCGCCGGGCAACAGCGCGTCATCGACGCACTTACCCGTGAAGTCGACGCCGGAAACCCGACGCATGCCTGGCTGTTTACCGGCCCTCCTGGTTCGGGACGCAGTACGGCCGCCCGCGCCTTCGCGGCAGCACTCGAATGCACGAGTTCGCCGGCCGGTTGTGGAAGTTGCCAAGGATGCGTCTCAGTACTCGAGGGGCGCCACCCAGATGTCACTTTCGTCAGCACCCAGAAGGTCGCTTACCAGATTGATGACGTTCGCGAACTCATTGGTCGCGCCCAAGAACGGGCCGGCCAAGGGCGGTGGCGCATCATCATCATTGAAGACGCCGACCGAATGACCGAGCGCACCACAAACGTGCTGCTGAAGGCGATTGAGGAACCGCCCGAACGCATGATTTGGTTGTTGTGCGCGCCTTCCCCTGCAGATGTGCTGGTCACTATCCGTTCTCGTTGCCGTTCGGTGGGCCTTGCCATTCCTTCGACCGCCGAAGTCGCGAGCCTGCTAATCGAACGCGACGGTGTCGCCCCGGAGTTGGCGGAGTTTGCTGCACGCGCGGCACAGTCACATATCGGCGTAGCCCGGTTGCTTGCGCGCGATCCTGCCGCCCGCGACCGACGCGAAAAGGCGGTCTTCCTCCCATTACGGATGAGCACCCTCCCCCAAGCGATGAGTGCCGCCGCCGACATTGTTGCACTAGCCAATGAAAACGCCGAGGCCATCACCGGTGAGCAACTTGCGCAACAGACCGCCGCGCTGCGACACACCACGGGCCTGAGCGAAGACGAGCCGATTCCGCCAAATCTGCGTAGTCAATTTAAAGCGCTCGAAGAAACGGCCAAACGCCAGGCACGGCGCGCCACCTTCGATGCGCTGGATCGCACCTTGATCGATTTGACCACGTTCTTTCGTGATGTGCTCAGCATCCAATTGGGCAGCCAGGTGGAGTTGGTCAATGAGCATCGCCGCGAGGACATCGAGCACTATGCTCGAGCCCAGCGAAGTGAAAAGACCCTGTCACAGATCGATGCCATCAATGAGACACGGCGCCGCTTGAGCGCCAACGTCGCCCCCTTGCTCGCTTTAGAGGCTCTCATGACGCGTCTGCTGGCTAACCCGGCACGTCGCTGAAGCAGTCGACGCACCTACCTTAGGAGTACCCTTTCGTGCCTTACACCGTGAGTCGTTCGCTGAGCAAAGCAACGGCCCTTGCCATGGCGGCTACGCTGCTACTGACTTCCTGCACTGCTGTCACGAACGATGAGAGCTCGCCGTCGGCCACGGAACCATCCACGGTCCTCGACGCGAACCTTCCCGCCGAGCTAGCAGACTATTACACGCAGAGCGTGAAGTGGGAGGCCTGCGGTAGCACCTTGGAGTGCGCCACGGTTGAGGTACCACTGAATTACGCGAAACCCGATGGCGAACGCATCGAGCTAACGTTGAACCGGCGCAAGGCGCAGAACGCTAAGGGAAATCTATTAGTTAATCCGGGCGGCCCCGGTGGTTCTGGGCTAACGCTGGTCTCCCAGTCCGCCACGTCAATGTTTACCCCCGAACTACAAAGGTCCTACAACCTGATTGGTTTTGACCCCCGGGGTGTGGGCGAAAGCAGCCCCATTACTTGTCAAAGCGATGCGGAAAAGGATGACTCCCGCCAATCGAACCTCCATGCTTGGGATCCAGCCGACCGTGAGCAAATCGTCGCCGAAGGCAAAAAATATGCTCAAGACTGTGCGCAGCACACCGGCGAATTGCTTGGTCACGTCGACACCATCTCGGCCGCCCGCGACATGGATATTATTCGGGCGCTACTCGGTGACCGGCAGTTAGATTATCTCGGTTTCTCCTATGGAACTTTCCTTGGGGCAACCTATGCCGATCTTTTCCCGCAGCGCGCCGGACGATTGGTTCTCGATGGTGCTATGGATCCTGCACTGTCCGAAGAAGAAGTCACGCTGGGACAGGCCAAGGGTTTTGAAGATTCGATCGATGCTTGGTTGACCGACTGCCTGGAATACGAGGACTGCCCGTTCTCCGGAACCCTTGACGAAGCCAAGACCGAATTGCGGGACTTTTTCTCCCGCCTCGAAGGCACACCCATGACTTCCTCTGACGGACGTCAGGTGCCGGTGGTTGACTTCGTTACTGGCTTTATCGTCCCGCTTTACGACAATAGTTCGTGGCCGTTGTTGCGTACCGCCATGCAACGAGCCATGAACGGTGATGTGGATGGCATCCTGTTCTTCGCGGATCTATCGAACGAACGCACCGAAGAGGGCAAGTACCTTTCAAACTCGATGGATGCGTTCACCGCGATCAATTGCCTTGACCGCCCGATGGATGCATCCGAGGCGGCCATGGAGAAACAAGCACAGCGATTGTCCGAGGCGTCTCCTACCATCGGCAAGTACCTTGCCTACGGTGCCATCGGATGCGATACGTGGTCATATGAACCGACCGGAAAACCTGCGAACCTATCGGCGACGGGCGCGGGCCCGATTTTGGTTGTTGGGACCACCGGCGATCCAGCCACGCCCTATGCGTGGGCACAGTCGCTGGCCAAGCAACTAGATAACGCCCGGTTGCTAACCTTCGAGGGCGAGGGCCATACCGCGTACGGACGAGGTAGTGACTGCATTAATGAGGCTGTCGATAACTACCTGCTCGAGGGTACCCTGCCAGCAGAAGGTACTCGCTGCTAGCTTTCGCGCACACCGTTTCGTGCTCGTTTTGACGTTCATCTGCCACCTCGGATAGATTAACGTGGTGCCCGGTAACGGGCGCAGGCCTCCGTAGCTCAGGGGTAGAGCAGCTCCCTCGTAAAGAGCAGGTCGCCGGTTCAAATCCGGCCGGGGGCTCCGATGTGAAGAAAATCCCCCGGTATCGCACTGCGCGATACCGGGGGATTTTCGCATTTAGTAAACCACCGAAATGGTTACTGGAAGTCAGCGGTGGCGGGATCGGCCGCAATACGACCTTCCGCACCTCGGTCCAGAGCGTCAATCTTTTCCAGATCTTCGGCATCCAATGTGACGCCTAGAGCATTGAAGTTCTCTTCGATACGCTCCGGCGTGACCGACTTCGGGATCACGACATTGCCCTTGGCTAAGTGCCAAGCGATGATGACCTGCGCCGGGCTCGCGTTGTGCTTACGGGCCACAGCGACTACGGCCTCATCCTCCAACACCTCACCACCCTGTCCCAGCGGCGACCACGACTCGTGCAGAATCCCGTGCGCGGCTTCGTATTCACGCAATTCGTTCTGCGGGAAGTAGGGGTGCGTTTCAACTTGGTTGATTACTGGCCGCACCCCGGTTTCGGCGTACAGTTCGTCGAGAGCTTCGATGTTGAAGTTGCAGACACCAATGGACTTGGCTTTTCCAGCTTTCTGCAGCTCGATGAGTGCCTTCCACGTGTCAACGTACTTGCCCCGTTTCGGCTGAAGCCAGTGAATCAGGTAGAGATCCACGTAATCGAGGCCGAGGCGCTCAAGGGAGGCGTCCATCGCGGCAAGTGTTTGCTCGTAGCCTTGATCCGCGTTCCACACCTTGGTGGTCACAAAGATTTCTTCACGCGGCACGCTGCTGGCAGCTACAGCGCGTCCCACACCGGCCTCATTGCCATAGATCATGGCGGTATCGATGTGGCGATAGCCCGTTTCGAGGGCTAGCCCAACCACCTTTTCTGCTTCGTCATCGGCGACCTGCCACACGCCGTAGCCGAGCTGGTCGATGGAGTTTCCATCACGGAACACTTTTTCGGGTACGAAATAAGTCATAAGACATACTCTATTGCCCGAAGGTGACAGATGGGGTGACTTCAGCCACCTTGCGCCCAACGCGTAATGAACCCTAGTCGAATAATTCGCGCAGGAGCCGCTGAGCTTGGCCTACTTCCTCGGTGACGATGCGCGCACGATTATCTACAGCAAAGAGCATGTCCGCCCCTCCTGCTTCGGCCTGAATCCGAAGCATCGCCATAGCTTGAGCGGTGGTTGCCAGGTCATTGGCCGACTTAGTCAGGGCCCGATGTATCCGAGCTGTTCGCTGCGGAATCTGTTCGTCTTCGCTAGGAGTCAGCGCCTGAGCTTCGCGGCATATTTCACGCACGACAGGCAGTAGTTCGGCAAGGTCATTGGCTCGGGCCACGAACTCGTTATGTAGCCGATCATCCTCGATACCCTCAATGACCTGAAAGACGCGATCAAGCGAGCGATTGAACCGGTCATGGGCGCGACGCCACACGCCATTGCCGAGGTCGCGGTTGGCCGCGCGTTCGGCACGGAGCCTAGAGAAAAAGACCATTGCACTCTTTACGGGTCGATGGTGCCTGCCACTTATTACCTTACGGCCTGCGAGTAGCACTTCGCGCCACCGCCGTAAAAGCCGAATTACCGTGCACTCAGCGAGGAGCTCGTACCAAGATTTTCCCGCGATGCTCACCGGAATCGAAATAATCCTGAGCTTCTCGAAGCTCGTCGAATTCAAAGGTCGCACCGACGCTCATATCTAGAGTGCCTGTTTCAAGCAGTGGGCGGATCCGGTCAATGGTGTGTCGGACGATCTCAGACTTTTCCGCCACGCTCCTCGAACGCAAGGTAGTTCCGATAATCCGGGCACGCTTACTCATCAGCTGGCCAATATTCAGCTCGGCCTTGGCCCCGCCTTGTAGCCCAATGATGACTAACTGGCCACCTTCGGCGAGCGCGCTAACGTTCTGTGTTAGATATTTGGCCCCCACGACATCGAGAATGAGGTCAACTCCCCTCCCCTCGGTCAGTCGTTCAATCTCGGTTGAGAAGTCCTCGGCGCGGTAGTTGATGCCATGATCCGCACCTAACGCGTGGCAATGTTGCAGCTTCCCTGCATCGGATGCTGTCGTGTAGACCGTCGCCCCGGCGTCCTTGGCCAGCTGGATGGCCATCGAGCCAATCCCTCCGGCCCCGCCATGAATTAGAACGCTCTGACCGTTTCTCAGGTCGCCCTCGAGAAACAGATTAGACACCACAGTGCACGTCACTTCAGGTACCGCGGCGGCAGCAACCAGATCTATTCCTTCGGGAACCGGAAGTAGTTGGCCCTCGGGCACTGCAATATATTGTGCATACCCGCCTCCGCTAAGCAGCGCCGCCACACGATCGCCGATCTGCCATCGAGTGACGCCCGGACCTACTCCTACGATGGTTCCTGAGGCTTCCAGTCCCGGAATGTCGCTGGCTCCCGGAGGCGGCGGATAGTATCCACGGCGCTGCTGTACATCCGCCCGATTAAGACCAAAGGCGGCGGTACGAACCAGGACCTCTCCGGCGGCTGGTTCGGGAACTTCGCGACGCGTCTGCTCAATAACCTCGGTCCCACCGGCACCGCGATAAATATAGGCGTCCATCTGTTCTCCGGTCATTGCTGATTCTCCTGTGCAGGTATCGATGCCGTATACTCGTTCGGGTTGGATGGTTGTCCGAGCGGCCGAAGGAGCTGGTCTTGAAAACCAGTAGGCGGTAACCCCGTCTCATGGGTTCAAATCCCATACCATCCGCGTTGACTAGGCGGCCTTCTCGAATTTTCGGGGAGGCCGCCTAGCTTTATTTTCAGCTTAGACCCGCCCGCCGATGCGATCCACCCGGTCGAATTCGGTCGGTGTTTCCGGAATTTCAATGCCCGCCAGTCGGGCAATTCCCTTCACAATGTCCTGTGCATCGCGTAGGGTCCGCGCGCCCGGCCGTGCGAGATCGCCAGCCTGACCGGCAATTGCCGTACCCCACTGTGCCGAGGACAATTGCAGACCGAGGACAAAGAGACCGCGGTGCGCCAGGCCTTGGCCGTCGACGAGTCGATAGGGTGTTCCACGAACCTCAAAGCCGGAACCGGGTACCGTTTCTCCATCATCATTGGTCCATGTGTGCACTCGAGCCACAGACTCCCCAAGCAGCTGCCGCATCAGTGGTGTCTTGTTCTGTAGCACCCGGTTGGCTGGCATCATCGCTTCGCAAAGCACCTTGGCGGTGAACTCGTCGGCGTCGACCCACGGGGAGGAGGCGGTGAACAGTCCAGTAATTTCGTCGAAGCCAAACTGTGGGTCCGGACCAATAAATTCGACCAATCCTGCCCGTGAAAGCGCCAAGAGCTGCTCGATACGTTCAAGGGGTGGCCCGGAAGACAGACCTTCGACCAGGGGCTCAAATTTCCCTTGTATTTCGGTAATACGGGACTGCTCGTCTACCAGATTCCGGGCAATGAGTTCCTTGATTATCATGCGCCCAGCATTCATCGTCATGATGGCGCGTGATAGCGGATCTTCGATCCCTGGCTCACTGCGTTGGGCATTGTGCACCAGGTAGTCACGAACCGCCTGTTGGTAGTGCGCGTGGGACTCAAAGCCAACTTGGTCGAAAGGGTGGGCCAACAAGGGAACGTCCAGCCACCCAATGCGTGGGAACCGGTCAATGTATTCATGCAATTGACTCAACCAAACCTGGACACCTTCATGGTGCTCGGCATCAAGGATCTCTCGAACCTTCGCGATGAATGCTTCGCTTCCTTGCGGTAGCTGATCCTCATATACTCGCGCACTTTGGCTGTAGTAGGCCAGCAGGATATCGCGGTGCAAACGTGGCCATATATGCCGTGAAAAGCTCAAGGACGCGTTTGGGTTGCCCGAGGTCCGTGCCTCCACGACCAAATCCATCAGTTCCTCGGCGTCCATGTACTCGAGCTGTATCTGCTCGGGGATAAACGCGTCGGCCACCGGCTTCCCCCAGTACGGGGTGCCGCGGCGTGAGGCCACCATCAGGCGTGGCTCTTCGCCCGAGGGCTCATAGCGAAGTCGGTGTCCGGGCACATCGAGATCGGTCACGAACCGACCACCGCGGCCCAGGCTGAGCTCTGCCATGGCGTCGAAAAAGTTCAGGCCTAGCCCGCGAATCAAAGCCGGCTCTCCAGGCGGAAATTGAGCGTAATCGACGTTCGCTGGAATGTTCGGGGGCAGGTAGGTCAGCCCGTTGCGATCGGCCGCCTCCGCGAGCTGTCGTTGCCACGGATTCACGGCCGAATCTTGGTGGCCTAGGGCCAGCACCACGCAATCCACCGATAACCGTGCCGTGGCAGAAGCCTCCGAGTCTGGATGGCGATATTCCACTTGATAGCCGGTGAGCTCCGGACGAACCGCAAGCACCTCGGACTGAATCTGCGCGACGTTGACTTGCGGATGCGCTGCTAGCTGCGCCACGCTGCGCTGAAAGACATGCTGCAAATATCTGCCATACAACGCTCGGGTGGGGTAACTACCGGGTCCAAGCGAGGAAATTTCCTCGGCCTCCCGTGCGGTAAGAGGTGCCCCGTCGCCTCCGGAAGTCACGAACTGTTCGAAGCTCAGCCCAGGACCATCACCCGTCCGTTCGGGGGCCACTGTAGGGTAGGACATTGGTGTGTTCATCCAGAAGTTTGGCGATTGCCCAGGGTCCCACACCATGCCCGAGCCACCGGGGTAAGGGTCAAAGATGGTCACCTGCAATTGAACCGGCACTCGCGTGCTACGTCGCAGCAGGTCTGCCATCCGCTCCACGATGCTTGTCCCGCGTGGGCCTGCACCCACGACGGCGACGCTGAACTGGGGATCCGAGGTATCTGTTGCGCTGCTCACCATCCAAGATTAATGCCTCGGGCCCTAGACTGTGGCTTATGAGCGAAACATCGGTACAGACCAGCGACCCAACCGAAGAATATGACTGGCTCGACGAGGTTCAATCGGACACTGCCCTAGCTTGGGTGCGCGAGCACACCGAGCGCACGGAGCGCGAACTCTACGACGCGCAGTTCCACACCACAGTCGACCGGATCCGCGAGGTACTGGATTCACCTGATCGCATACCGATGGTGACCAAGCGCGGCGAGCACTACTACAACTTCTGGAAAGACGCCGCGCACCGTTTGGGCCAATGGCGACGGACCACGTGGGAGTCCTACCGCACGGATAATCCCGACTGGGAAATTTTGCTAGATCTCGACGATCTCGCAGTCAAAGAAGGCCAGGACTGGCACTTCGCCGGCGCCCAGCTCCTGCGACCGGCACCGGGAGAGCCTTATCGCCAAGCGCTAGTGCGGCTCAGCCCCGACGGTGGTGACCAAGTCGCAATCCGCGAGTTCGACCTAGAGAACCAAGTCTTTGTGCCCGAAGGATTCCAACTTCCGGTGGCCAAGACCTCCGCAAGTTGGTTAGATGCCGACACCCTATTGGTAGCTAGCGCGACAAATCCGTTGGACACCACGCGTTCAACGTATGCCCGCACCGTCCGCTCGCTCACCCGAGGAGCCGAGCTACGCGACGCTCCGGTGGTCTTCGAGGTGGACGCTGAGCACGTGTTGGCCGGGGTTCAAGTCGATTCCACTCCGGGTTTTGAACGCACGATTTTCACCGACGTGCTCGATTTTTACAACAGCCGCACCTATCTACAGATCGCCGGAAAGAACATCGCGGTGGACGTTCCTACTGACGTCAATGTCTTTCTGCATCGTCAATGGTTCCTGTTTGCCCCACGCACCGATTGGCAACACGCGGGAAATACCTACCCGGCCGGAAGCCTGATTATGACGACGGTGGACAGGTTTTTGGAATCGGGCACTATAGACCGCGTGGTGTTCACGCCGCAGTCGAACTCCTCGTTGCAGGGGATGGACTTCACGGCCAACTACCTATTACTCACGCTACTGACCGATGTGCGTAGCGAAGTTCACGTATTGGATCTGCACTCTAACTCCGAGCCGCAGCGCCTCACGTTGGATGACCCCTTGTGTAGCGTTTCGGTATCCGCTGTGGATGATGAAGATGAAAGTTGCGCCGACGAGATCTGGATGACCTCCACCGGCTTCACCACGCCGACCATATTGTCGCGTGGGCCAGTAGGAGCTCAGCTCACTCCCGTAAAGTCATCCCCGGCTCGTTTTTCGGCGGACGATCTCGAAGTGAGCCAGCACTTCGCGATCTCGGCCGATGGGACCCGAATACCGTATTTCCAAGTCTCGCCCCGCGACCTAGTGTTAGATGGACGAAATCCAGTGCTCATGGACGGATACGGCGGCTTCCAGCACAGTATGACCCCGGGGTATTCTCCGGCCCTTGGGCGGGGCTGGCTTGAACGTCGTACCGCCGACGGGCGTGGTGCCAGCTATGTACTGGCTAATATTCGTGGCGGCGGAGAATACGGACCACGATGGCATCAGGCCGCGCTGCAGGCCAACCGGCACCGTGCCTATGAGGATTTCGCAGCGATCGCGGAGGACCTCGTCAGACGGCAGGTCACCAGTCGCGAACACTTGGCGGCCACCGGACGATCCAATGGTGGGTTGCTGATGGGCAATATGATCACCGGCTACCCGCAGCTTTTTGGTGCTATCTCCTGCGGGGTCCCACTACTGGACATGCGCCGCTACACCCGACTGGCGGCCGGGCACTCCTGGATCGCCGAGTATGGCGATCCCGAAATCCCAGAACAGTGGAAGTACGTACGCACCTTCTCACCGCTTCACCGCATTTTCGACGAGCCACAGCATCCTGATAGCTACCCTGCGAGCCTCATCTGGACCACTACCACCGATGACCGGGTGGGACCTTCACAGGCTCGCAAGCTGGCCGCAGCCATGATGGATCGCGGTATCACCAATGTTCGTTACCACGAGCCGCAGGACGGGGGCCACGCTGGTTCAACTGACAACGAATCCACCGCACGCATGCTGGCCACAAGCTACGAATATCTTTGGCGCCAAATTCGCTAGCGTGCCCCGTTTTGGAACACGGAGGGAAGTTCGGGTAGGCTTATTAACGCTGGAAACAGCGGATGGACACGTGCCAGAGCGGCCGAATGGACTTCACTGCTAATGAAGGGTCGGGGTTAAACTCGACCGGGGGTTCAAATCCCCCCGTGTCCGCCAAAAACCCCTACTCAGGTAGGGGTTTTTTATTTGCATAGTCATGAAATCCCCCCCATCGTGCTCATGCACGGTCGACTCGATGCTCCGCCAAGGTTCCGAGCGGTTGTCATAGTGACCGAACTTGTCTCAGAAGTTGCCGAGAGCTACGCGTAATAACCTCTATTGCGAGCACTTAGATACGGTAAGTCACGGATTCACGTGGGGAAAGCGGGCGGCTCGTATCCCCGCATACTCCAAAAACCCCTACTCAAATAGGGGTTTCCGCACTCCGAGGACAAGTCATGACGGCCGCACTTTAGCAATTGAGGATTGCGCTGGCACAGCACACGCCAGCGCAATGACCCGATCCTGACGACTAACTACCCTTGGTATTTAGCACTTCCATACGCGCCGGCGTCGTGGTCTGCCGGTAGTGCCCCGCGACTCTACTTGTCGCGCTCGACGAAGTTGCGCAACATGTTGCGCACCATATCTTCGGGAAGGTTAGTATGCCGGACCACGATGGCCGCCACGCGGTCTAAATCGGTGTCGGCAATGGCGGCAAAGAGTTCGGCACGTTCGGCCTCCGGCAATTCCGCCGCGTCAAAACTCACCGGGCCATCGGGCCCCTGCCCCTCGAAGCGAAAGTCCGCCACATTTGCATTACCGCCGTGGGCAGCCATCGGGGAGGTGGAAATCATGCGCTCTAGATCCTCAACCGGCAACCCGGTATGGGTGTTGAGGATCTGCGCTGCCTCCGTATAGTTTTCGTCGCGAAGCATCGAGAACAGTTGATCGTACTCGTTGGGTGGCAATTGTTCGCTCGAGAACTCATGCTGTACACCTTCAACCTCGTAAGCAAGTTTGAAGTGTGTCGAGCTTGGCTCGTTCTGCGACCCGAACTGTTCGCTCCATTCTTCGGGCACGACCCACGCATCATCCTTCGGTAGCATGGCTTGAATTTCACCGCTGGCTGGCGCTGGCGACGGCTCGGGGTCTTTGGAGGCGGGCTCCGAATCCTTCTCAGACTGTGGAGGCTCTTCTTCACCGTCATTACCGTGTGATTCCAGTTTTGCGCGCAGCGCCTGAATATCCTCTTCACTGACCGGTTGCGGCTTCTGCTGCTCAGCCACCTGCGGGTACGCGTCTAAGGAACGAATTGCGATAACGCAATCCTTGACAGGATCTCCGGTCACCGCACGATAATTCTGCACGGCCGCCAAGACGTCTCCCTTGGCGAGATTACGATAAATGGCCTTCCGGGAAGCCTCATCAAGCTTGGCGCTGGCCGCCTGCGCGGCCTCACGACTCACTGCTTTAGAGATTTCGGCGCTGTTCCGCTTACGCAGTGACTGCAGCCACCAGTAGCCCGCGCCAAGGACGAGCACAACAACGCCGATAATGATGAGAAACTCCATACCTCCAGCCTACTTCTTTTAACTGAATGATCACCCAGCTAAGCCCAAGGTGAAAGGCAACACACCCGGTGCCCCCGCGATCCTCAAGGCTCGTCCAGCCATGGCCAAAGACCACCGGGAATCAGCTAGGTCATCCACGAGAAGCACGGGCCCAGGAGCATTAGCCAAGAGTTCCTCCATCTGCGGCGGAATCTCAAAAGCATCAGCCACCGCTGCGAGGCGAAAAGCCGAGTTTCCACCGGGTCCGCCCTCCGGCGGGCCCATCCGATACTGCAGCGCTCCGAGGTAACGCAGCCTGCCAACGCTGGCCAGGGACTGCGCTAGCGATTCTATGAGTTGCGGACGGTGGGCTGAAGCCATAGCCACCACCGCCACGGGTCGTTGCGGCCACTGCCATTCGGCGAGCACTTTGACGCATGCGTCGAGCATGGCTTGCTGCACGGGAGCATCGGTCGGGTCCGCAAAGAGCTGGCGCAGTCTATTTCCCCAGCCCAGATCCGTTAAGCGCGCCAGTGCACGTCCTTCAAGAATCTGCTCGTCCTCGGGGATCTTGCCCTTGAGGGAATAACCGAGTTTGTTGAGACCCGAAGGATAGAGCTTACGAGGTTCAATCCGGACACCGGCCTTGACCAGCGCGGCCTGTGCGCTGTCCTTAGACTCCTGCGGAATGTGATCGTCGTACCACGCCCCGGCACAGTTGTCGCACTTTCCGCACGGGCCCGCCTGCGGGTCGTCGAGTGTCTGGGTCAAGAATTCCATCCGGCAACGGGCGGTATTCTCGTAATCGATCATGAGGTTCTGCTCATGAATTCGGCTCTGCGCGACCCGGCGATAACGGTCCGCGTCATAAACCCACGGCATATCGGTGCGGATCCAACCTCCCGCGACACGCTGCACCGCCCCATCCACCGCAAGCACCTTCAATAACAGTTCCAAGGGGGAACGTCGGAGGTTGACCGCGCTCTCTAGTGCGGGCACGCTGACCGGGCCATCCACCGCGGCAAGAGCGTCGAGCACCTGCTGCGCACGCTGCTCGTCGGGCATCGAGCTGGTGGCGAAATACTGCCAGATTTCCGAGTCATCGGGCCCGGGCAGTAGCAACACGTCGGCATTGATACTTCCACGACCGGCACGACCGACCTGCTGGTAGTAGGCCACCGGGGAACTTGGCGCGCCGAGATGGACAACGAACCCCAGATCCGGCTTATCGAATCCCATCCCCAACGCACTAGTGGCGATGAGGGCTTTGACTTCATTGTTCTTCAACGCGGATTCAAGTTGCTCGCGTTCAGAGATATCGGTCCGTCCGGTATACGCGGCTACTCGGTGACCGGCCTCGGAAAGCAGCCGGGCCACATCTTCAGCCGCCGAGACGGTGAGCGTGTAGATGATCCCGGAACCGGTAAAGCTCTCGATATGGCTAAGTAGCCAAGCTAACTGCATGCGTGGTGAAGCGAGCTTCAACACACCCAACCGCAAAGAGTCCCGGGCCAACGATCCGCGCAGGGTGAAGACCTCGGCGCCATCGGCGGCCAACTGTTCCGCCACATCCTCAACGACCCGCGAATTGGCCGTGGCCGTGGTGGCTAATACCGGTAGGCTGGCCGGCAACCGGTTGATCAGCTCGCGGATTCGGCGGTAATCGGGACGGAAGTCGTGGCCCCAGTCAGATATGCAATGAGCCTCGTCAATCACCAGCAGCCCGAGACGATCCAGCAGCAGTGGCAGCTGCTCCTCGCGGAAGGACGGATTGTTCAGACGTTCGGGTGAGACCAGCAGCACGTCAATCTCATCGCGTTGCAGCTTCGCAAGTACTTCACGCCATTCCAGAACGTTCGCTGAGTTAATGGCCGCGGCGCGCACTCCTGCACGCTCGGCTGCAGCCACCTGATCGCGCATAAGCGCCAGCAGCGGGGAGACGATTAGTGTCGGCCCACGTCCCTGGGCTCGAAGCAACAGAGAGGAAATGAAGTACACGGCGGACTTTCCCCAGCCGGTGCGCTGCACCACCAGCGCACGCCGGCGATGTGCTACGAGCGCCTCAATGGCTTCGAACTGACCGTCGTGAAAATGCGCGTCCTCGCGTTGCACGAGAGCCCGGAGCTTAGCTAGGGCCTCCTGATACAACGGCTGGTTCCCAGTGGCGTTCATGTACCCAAGTATTGCAGTCGCTTCGGACAGTTCGACACCGCGCTCTCGGGCTGTGGGCGCTGTCCGTGGGAAGAAAATGTTAGCCAGCTCCTACCGTCTTTACGCCCCCGGCAACGGCGCTCCGGCAGATGAACCCGGTAGGCTGATGGACGTGACTGTTGATATTGATCTACACGAGAGCTTCAAGGCCTACGACGTGCGTGGCATCGTTGGGCAGGAATTGAACGCCGAAGCCGTCGAGGCTATTGGAGCT
The DNA here is from genome assembly GCF_048457885.1 of Glutamicibacter endophyticus. Lineage (NCBI taxonomy): Bacteria > Bacillati > Actinomycetota > Actinomycetes > Micrococcales > Micrococcaceae > Glutamicibacter > Glutamicibacter endophyticus. The sequence goes on along the minus strand of NZ_CP174200.1, from coordinate 486,855 downwards.
GCCTTTGTCGATGTGCTGGCGCTTTCCGGCAAGGATGTGCTCATTGGCGGAGATATGCGGCCTTCGAGCGCCGACTTCGCTCAGGCTTTCGCCCGTGGCGTGACTTATCGCGGGGCGAACGCGGTGTTGTTGGGCCAGATCTCCACCGACGAACTGTACTTCGCGGCGGGCCGCTACGACGCCGCTGGTGTAGTTTTTACCGCTAGCCACAATCCGGCGGAATACAACGGGTTGAAGATGGCCAAGGCCGGGGCCGTGCCGATTTCGTCGGATACTGGCCTGTTCGATATTCGTGATCTCGCGCAGAGCTATCTGGCCGAGGGGCTGCCGGTTTCGACCGAGGCCCCCTCCGGTACGGTGCGTGAGTTGGATGTTTTGGCTGATTACGCGGCCTACCTGCGTTCCTTGGTTGATCTGTCGGGGATTCGGCCGTTGAAGGTGGTCGTGGACGCCGGTAACGGTATGGCCGGGCTGACGACTCCTGCCGTGCTGGGTGACAGTGTGTTGGCCGGGTTGCCGTTGGAGATTGTGGATCTGTATTTCGATCTCGATGGGACTTTCCCGAATCATCCGGCGAATCCGTTGGAGCCGGAGAATCTTAAGGATCTGCAGGCCGCGGTGCGTGAGCACGGGGCGGATATTGGTTTGGCGTTCGATGGGGATGCTGATCGTTGCTTTGTGATCGATGAGCGGGGTAACCCGGTGTCTCCCTCGGCGGTGACCGCGCTGGTTGCGGTGCGTGAAATTGCGCGGGCTCAGGCTGCTGGGGAGTCGAGCCCGGTGGTGATTCATAATTTGATTACCTCGCGGGCGGTGCCGGAGTTCGTCACGCAGGTCGGCGGGGTGCCGGTGCAGACACGTGTGGGTCATTCCTTCATTAAGGCCAAGATGGCCGAGCATGGGGCGATTTTCGGTGGTGAGCACTCGGCGCACTACTATTTCCGTGATTTTTACAACGCTGATACCGGGATGTTGGCGGCGATGCATGTGTTGGCCGCGTTGGGTGAGAGCACGTTGCCGCTTTCGGAACTGGGGGCTCGTTTTGAGCCGTACACCGCCACTGGGGAGATCAACTCCCGGGTCGAGGATAAGGATGCGGCGATCGCCCGTGTGGCGGCGCATTTCGCGGGTCAGCCGGTGAGCGTGAGCACCATGGACGGCACGACGTTTAGCGCAGAGGATGGTAGCTGGTGGTTTAACCTCCGTCCGTCGAATACCGAGCCGTTCTTGCGTTTCAATGGTGAGGGTCTCACTGCGGCGATCATTGAGCCGGTCCGTGATAGCGTGCTGGGGATCGTTCGCGACACCGACCCCAACTCCTAAGGAGCCATGATGAACGTTGAGGACATGACCGACGAGGTCAAGGATGATCTGAATAAGGTCCTGGGTACCGCACTGGGTGTGGCCCGCGAACAGCTCGAGGAGCAGGGAGTATTCCTGCCCTTCGCCATCGGTTTGGAGCCCGGCACCGAGGGCGAGGACGGCGAATTGCGTCTCATCGCGGTGCCACCGACGGATGATCCGGAGGACCCGGAGGCCGACATCGACACCGAGAGCATGGCAGCCGATCTGGTGCAAGTACTTAACCAGCAAGGTACCGATTTCAGCGCCGTAGCCATCGCCTCCGATGTGTTGTTGCAGGAAGATGAGCGCGACGCAATCCATGTGGTTGCCGAGCATCGTCAGGGCCTAGCGCTGGCAATTGTTCAGCCTTACGCCATGCCTGAAGAGCCAGGTGGCCCGTGGCAGTTCGAGGATCCGTCCGCAGAGTCTGCCACCGCCTCGATCTGGTCGCAGGACGCTAACTAGCTCATGCGTCTGTCAGCCTTCGCGGACGTGTGCCTGCGCACCATCATGGTGCTCGGGGCACCGTCCGCGGGTCAGCTGACCAGTCGGCAAATTGCCGAGCTGATAAATACCCCGTACAACCACGTCACTAAGGCCGTCCTCGAACTTCGAACGCTCGGCCTGATCGAGGTGACGCGCGGGCGCTCCGGGGGCGCCAGCATCACCGAGGCCGGCCTGAACAGCTCCGTGGGCACCCTGCTACGCCACCTCGACCGGCGTGAAGATGTTGTCGACTGCTCCCCCAGCACCAACGCGGGCGCGTGTCCCTTAGCCGCCGGTTGCCGTCTGCGCCAGGCGTTGCGCGCGGCCCGTGAAGCCTTTTACGCCAGTCTGGACGAACTGACCGTCCGCGAAGTCTGCACCTCACCAGCCTTGCAGACGCTCCCCTTCCCCTCGCCGCGCCTTCCCAACTAGCGCCGCCGCCGAGGCGTGGCACCCGAGCGGCATTCGAGGCACTTGCACATCTCTTCTACAAGGCGTAGAACTATAGTGTAAATCTTGCATATCAAATGCAAGTAAATCCCTGTGTTCCGGAGGTTCCCATGCTGTCCACCCAATCCCGCCCGCTCATCGAAGCCACTTTGCCGCTGATCGGCGAGCGCATTGGGCAGATCACCCCGGTGTTCTACCGCCGGCTTTTCGCCGCCCACCCCGAATTGCTCGACGGAACCTTCTCCCGCTCGAATCAGCGCAATGGACGACAGCAGCAGGCCCTCGCCGGTTCCATCGCCACCTTCGCCAGTTACCTGCTGGCCAACCCGCAGGCACTTCCCGAAACCCTGCTTTCGCGCATCGCCCATAAGCATGCCTCGCTCGGCGTCCGCGAGGAGCAATATCCGGTGGTTTACGAGCACCTGTTCGCCGCCATTGCCGAAGACTTAGGCGATACCCTGACTTCAGAAATCACGGCGGCCTGGACCGAGGTTTATTGGCTCATGGCACACGCCCTGATCAAGTTGGAGCGTGAGCTCTACGCGGCGCAACCCAATAGCGTCGATTACAGTGCCTGGCGACTCGTGCGGCGACAGACCGAAAGCACCGACTGCGTAAGCTTTAGCTTCGAACCGCTCGACGAAACCCCCGTGGCCGCGGCACGTCCAGGACAGTTCGTCTCCCTACGCCTGCCGGTCGCCGATGGCACCCGTCAGGTACGTCAATACACACTCAGTCAGCAACCGGAAGCAACGAGCCGTCGCCATATCACGGTCAAGCTGGATGTCGACGGAGAGGTGAGCACGACCCTGCATAGCTTGCAGCCGGGGGCCGTGGTGGAGCTGTCGAACCCTTACGGAGATTTGGTCATTGATGCCGAGGGCACACCACTCGTAATTGCCACCGCTGGCATTGGGTGCACTCCGGCGGCCGCGGCGCTTTCCAGCCTCGCTGCCGCAGGTTCAGTACGACGCCTGAGCATCCTGCATGCGGAGGCTAGCGTCGAGGCGTGGGCGCTACAACACCAGATGCTCGATTCGCTGCGGCAACTTCCGCAGGCGACGCTCCGCACGTGGTTCGAGCACGGACCATTGCCCGAGGCCTACCAGTCGCGTCAGGGACTCATGGATCTGACCGGACACGTTGATGAACACAGCGAACTGTACCTCTGCGGACCCTTGCCCTTCATGCATGCGCTGCGCTCGCAGGCACTGAGCCTTGGGGTACCGGCCCAGAAGATTCACTATGAAGTCTTCGGCCCAGATGTCTGGTTGGCCGCCTAGTCCTCTGGCTTTTGCGTTTCAGTTCCAGGGGCCGGGTCGGTGGCAGGGCGTTTGCCGAACTTGGCCCCCAGGGACGAACTCTTACCCGCCCGTGCGGGCGCTTCGGTAAGCTTCGAGTGAATCCTGCCTTCAAATGCCCATTGGCGCAGAACCGCATTGAACAGCAACGGAGTTTCAATATTCCATTGATGGTGCACACCGGGAACGAGTCGGGTCGCTACTTGCGGAAGCTTGGCCTGTAGAGCGGGGAAAGAGGAGGCCACGAGCTTTGGTTCGAGCGCCCCGGCCAGCGCCAAGGCGGAACCCGTGTAGTTGTTCAGATCTTCGGGCAGTCCGCCCGCGGCCAGTTCTTCGGTAATTGCTCGCAGGTTATGCTCTTTCAGCGTTACCCCATGCCGCGCGAAAAGCTCCTTTTCGTCGTCGACCATCCCATAGGCCCCGGCCTGGAACCGCCAATACCAGGGGCTGCCGGCTAGCTTCAGCTGCCAGCGGTTCAGGTTGCGAGCCAACGCCGGGACACCCGAGGCGGGGGTGCCGCTGAGCAGAAGGCTCTGCACGAGCTCGGGATGCCGCGCGGCCACGTGGGCGGCGATAAGCCCTCCCACGGACATCCCGACGAGGTGGACGCCACCACTGGGAACTTCTTCTGCGATCAGCGCGGCAACGTCGTCGGCCGCAGATTGCAGCCCGGCCCAGTCCTCGTCGCTTCGCGCGCCAAAGGAAGGCAGATGCGGGGTGAGCACGGTGGCTCGTGCGAAGGCACGTACCTGCGGTTCCCATACCCAGTTGCCCACCGAGCCACCGTGCAACAGAACCAGGGTCTGTTCGGAACCGCTAGCGGCCGAGCCGGAGGAAGCCGGGTGCACTTGAGCATAGCCGTTAGGGTCTAGCGCTTCGTTCCGCTGATCGCCGCTCATGGGAGATACTCCATGACCGCGTCAAGCCAGTCCAACTCGGCGGCCTGCTGCCGAATGGCATGATCAAGGGTGGCAGCCATCAGAAAGCTGCGCCGGTCGGCTGCGGCACGCATATCGATCCCTTCCCGTTGCGACAGGTAGTCGTCGAGCACACGTTGGGTCGCGTTCCTCCGCTCGGTGAGTAACTGTTGAATTTGTTCCTTACCAAGCTCTGCGGCAAAAAATACCTGTCCCATAAAGGGATCACGCTCGGTACCGCTCGCCGGGCCTTGAGAAAGCCAAGCGACCAGTGCCTGACGGCCCGCAGAGGTGATGTGATGCTCTTGACGATCCGGGTAGTTGCTCTGTTCTACCGTACGCACAGTCGCGTAGCCCTGGTCAACCAGTTGGGCCAGGGTTCGGTAAATCTGCGCCTTGTCCGCATTCCAAAAGTGGTTAATCGACGAGTCAAAATGCTTCTTCAATTCATAGCCTGTCATCGGCGATAAACAGAGCAGACCCAAGATTAATCGTGCCAAAACCATAATCACATCTTGTCACAGATAGTGGATAACACACCCACCCGACCTGCGTTTACGGGGAGCAATTCCGGTTCGAGCGATCGGCCGCAGGAGCTCGCCTGTTATGGAATCTAGAATGGGAGCATGTCCGCCCGCGCTGAACATTCGAAACTGACCCCCATATTGTTCATCTTGCTGGTGGTGTTGGGCACCACGGGCCCACTGGCAGTAGACATGTATCTGCCCTCGTTTCCAGCGATGGCAACCCAATTCGGCGCCTCGGCCACGCGGATTCAGCTAACGCTCACAGCTTTTCTGCTGGGAATGGCAGCGGGTCAGCTCCTCTGGGGGCCACTGTCCGACCGCTTGGGGCGCGCCCTGCCGCTGCGCCTAGGCACCGGCCTGTTCGTTTTGACAAGTGTCGGCGCGGCGCTGGCCCCGACCCTGGAATCACTGATTGCCGCCCGTGCCCTGCAGGGACTAGGAGCCGCCGCCGGTCTGGTGATCTCCAAGGCCATCGTCGCCGACACCACCAGCGGTGTACGCACCGCACGGATGTTTAGCATCCTGATGACTATCGGTGGTGTTGCACCGGCTGTCGCGCCAATTCTCGGCTCTTTCATTGCCCAGATCGGCGGATTCCGTGCCGTGCTATGGACCTTGGCCGCAGTTGCCGCGATCATGTGCACCGGCTGTCTGGCGTTCTATAAGGAAACACTTCCGCTCACGGCTCGTAGCTCGGGAAGGTATCTCGCTCCTTTGCGACAGGCCATCTCACGTCCTCGTTTTGTGGGCTACATGCTCCAGTTCGCCTTCGGGTTCGCCTGCATGATGGCCTATGTTTCGGCCTCCCCCTTCGTCTACCAGAATGTGATGGGGCTCAGCCCTCGGCTCTATGCCCTTGCCTTCGGCGTCAATGCCCTGGGCTTGATTGCAGCTGGTTTCACCTCGGCTCGCTTGGCCACGCGCGTTCCATTGCGCCGTACCATCAGCGTGGCGCTGAGCGTCATGCTTGGCGCGAGCCTACTGTTACTGATCCTCGTCTTACTGGGCGTACGCTCGCTGGCCTTGGCGGCGGTGATTTTTATTTTGGTGGCGAGCATCGGTTTCACCACGGGTAACACCACCGGACTCGCGCTGGCCGAGGTCCGCGAAGTCTCCGGATCCGGCTCGGCCTTACTCGGCGCGGCGCAGTTCGCGGTGGGTGCGATGGCGACGCCGCTGGTCGGCATGCGCGGGGAGAACTCGGCGCTGGGTTTGGCCGTGGTGCTACTCTGCTGCGCCGCAGTGTCATTCGCAGCCTTGATCTACACGGCCGATCGCTTCCACTCAGACTCCGCCGGGCTCACTCTCCCGGCGCGTTCCTAAGGTTCGGTTAAAGCAAGCTCCCCGCACCACGAGGTGGTGCGGGGAGCTTGGGTGCCTTCGCGATCCTGTGCGACTAGGCGCTCAAGCGCTGCTTCAGGCCATCGAGCTCAGCGCGTAGGGCAGCGGGCAGGGCCTCACCGAAGTTCGCGTACCATTCCTCGATGCTGGCAACTTCGGCCAACCATTCATCCTTATCGACGTTCACGGCAACCTCGACATCGGCGGGGGTGAAGTTCTCCAGGCCGGTCAGGTCCAACGACTCACCGGTGGGCACATTGCCGATCGGGGTCTCGGCAGCCTCGGCGGTACCCTCGATGCGCTCAATAACCCACTTGAGCACGCGCGAGTTGTCACCGAAGCCTGGCCACGCAAATCCACCGGTCGGGGTGCGACGGAACCAGTTGACCAGGAAGACCTTCGGAGCCTGCTCGGGATTGAGCTTCGCCGAAATCTTGTCCCAGTGGTTGAGGTAGTCACCGGCGTTGTAACCAATGAATGGCAGCATCGCCATCGGGTCACGACGGACCACACCGGTGGCGCCGGCAGCGGCCGCGGTGGTCTCCGAGGAAAGCGTCGAACCCATGAACACACCGTTGGTCCAACTACGCGCCTCGGTGACCAGCGGGATGGTGGTCTTGCGTCGTCCGCCGAAGAGGATCGCGTCGATCTTCACACCGTTAGGCGAGTAGTACTCGTCGGCCAGCATGTCGATCTGGTCGATCGGCGTGCAGAAGCGCGAGTTCGGGTGAGCGGCCGGGGTGCCGGACTCCGGGGTCCAGTCCTGACCAAGCCAGTCGGTCAGGTGCGCCGGCGCTTCGTCGGTCATGCCTTCCCACCAGACGCCACCCTCATCGGTCAACGCGACGTTGGTGAAGATGGAGTTACCCTTGGCGATGGCACGCATTGCGTTGGGGTTGGTGGACCAGCCGGTGCCGGGAGCAACACCAAACAGGCCGTATTCCGGGTTCAGGCCACGCAGTTCCCCATCGGCGCCGATGCGCATCCAGTTGATGTCGTCGCCCAAGGTTTCGGCTTTCCAACCCTCAATGGTCGGATCCAGCAGGGCCAAGTTGGTCTTGCCGCAGGCCGACGGGAAGGCCGCAGCGATGTTGTAAGCCTTACCCTGTGGGCTGGTGAGCTTCAGAATAAGCATGTGCTCAGCCAACCAGCCTTCGTCGCGAGCCATCGCCGAAGCAATACGCAGCGAGTAGCACTTCTTGCCCAGCAGCGCGTTGCCGCCGTATCCCGAACCGTAGGAAACAATGGCGCGCTCTTCGGGGAAGTGCACAATCCACTTATCCTCGTTGCACGGCCACGGAACATCCTCTTCGCCCGGCTGAAGCGGGGCACCGACAGAGTGCAACGCTGGGACGAAGAAGGCTTCTTCGGCTTCCATCTTGCGCAGCACCTCGGTGCCGATCTTGGCCATGATGCGCATCGAGGCGACCACGTAGGCAGAGTCGGTAATCTCGACTCCGTAGGCGGGGTTCTCGGCGTCTAGGGGGCCCATCACGAACGGAATAACGTACATGGTGCGACCGCGCATGGCCCCGTCGAAAAGACCATCGAGCTTGGCCTTCATCTTCTCTGGGTCTTCCCAGTTGTTGGTGAAGCCGGCGTCCTTCTTCTCCTTGGAGCAAATGAAGGTGCGCTCTTCGACGCGGGCCACGTCCTTGGGGTCAGAAAAACCCGCGTAGGAGTTCGGGAAGTTCGGATCGGTCAGCTTGATCAGCGTTCCGGCCTCGACGAGTTCCGCGCACAGGCGGTCGTTCTCTTCGGCGGAACCATCAACCCAATAAACCCGGTCCGGCTTCGTCAGTGCGGCGACTTCCTCGACCCACGACACCAGCTTGGCGTGCGTGGTTGGCGCTGCGTCGATAACGTTCTGATCCGAGCTCGGGCTCATTATCCATTCCCTCCATTGGGCTGAACTAGCAATAAATCAAGGCTAGGTGGTGGGCTCCGACGGATTCTGTGACACAAACCTCAGCGGACCGGCCTTGGACCGCTCGAGAATCTGAGTTCCGCTAAATCTCGGGGATTTCGAACTAATCAACATCGACTTTCTGTGATTAAGGTCACGTAGACCGGTATACTTTTTCTGGTGCTACCCGGCTCCCTCGTATGGGCCGCAGGATGGATTTTGACGGGCGCGAAAATCTCTGTATAGTTATTCGAGGTTCGTCACGGCGAGCCGAAAACTGAAGATGCGCCCATAGCTCAGCTGGATAGAGCGTCTGTCTACGGAACAGAAGGTCAGGGGTTCGAATCCCTTTGGGCGCACCAAATAAAATTCCCCCGGTCACAGGCCGGGGGAATTTTTGTTATCCGCAAAGTTTTCAGCTCACCGGTTCCGCTGGCGGGATCAGCTGGCAACCTCTTGCGCCCCGCTTCGCAAACCTCCGACAGCAAACCCAGCGGCACAGAGGGTAGCCACGACCCACCCGCCAAGAGCGACGGGGACCCCGAAGTGCAACCCTACCCAGCCCCCGAGCAAGCTTCCCAGCGGAACCACCCCAAAAGTCAGCGTGCGGCGGGCACTCACCACGCGGCCAAGCAGTCGTTCGGGCGTCAACAGGCTCGACCATGTCGTCACCGCAACATTCATGGCAATAACCGCCACTCCCCAGAACAAGCTATGTACGGCCAGGAGGCTCAACGCCGCCCACGGCGGTAGAAATGCGGCGAGGAATACTAGTCCGGCAAGCGCTGCCTGAAGCACCGTCGTTCCACGAACGAGGCCAACGGCGTGGTAGCGCTGGGCGATCCGTGGGGCCAGCCAGGCGCCGCCGACTCCGCCGACTCCGCCAACGGCCCCGAGTACACCAAACCAGGCAGGACCTAAGTCCAGATAGTTCAACACGAAAATCGCTTCCACCGAGGACCCGATGGCCAATCCCAGATTCGAGCAGGCTGCGATCAGCGTGATCATCAGAAGCGGCCGCTGTGCCCCCAAGTAGGAGAAGCCGGCCAGAGCTCGGCGCATAAAGGAACCAACTTCATGATGCTCTTCCGGCACCTCGTGGCCTTCGCCTCGAGACGGCACACTGAGCAATAAGGCGAAGTACAGCGCCAATGCCAGCAGTGCGATCGCCACGGTCAAGAGTGCCGGTGCCCCAAGTATGGTGAATCCGATTCCGGCGGCTGCCGGAATAATGATGGCCAATGACTGATCCGCCGCGGCCAATCTGGCCAGTAGTGGCGCCAGTTCTCGTTCGCGGTCGGTTCCTTCCGCTGCGCTCAATGCGGGGGCGAGACTAACCTGCGAAGTCTCACTAAGGGCGTTACAGACTCCAAGCAAGGTGGCCAGCAGTAACGCTATGGGTATCTGTAAGGCCCCAAAGATAAGCAGCAATACCATCGCCAGCAACAGAAAGAACTTCGCGGCAAGTCCGACCCGCAAGGTCCGCAAGGGCGTAAAACGGTCCACCGCGTGGCCCAATGGAATTCCCACGACCACGAAAGCCACCGAGCCCAAGGCATTGAGCAAGCCCATTTGGAAGGCATTCGCTCCAAGTAACAGGACGAAGATCAAGTCGGCGGCGAAGTCTGCCACCGAGCGACCCGCCGCATCGAAAGCATTTGAGAACAGTAGGCGGCGCTGAGCCTTCAGGCTTTCGATTACTGGCACTGCGCCTCCTTCACCGGACGAACCTCCTACTGAGCCCACCATAATGTGAATCGAGCCACTTTTGGCAATTTCGGTTCGACGGCCCCCGGCGCGCTGTGTATAGTTATACGAGTCGTCACGACGATGAAAACTAAATATGCGCCCATAGCTCAGCTGGATAGAGCGTCTGTCTACGGAACAGAAGGTCAGGGGTTCGAATCCCTTTGGGCGCACAAATCACGAAGATCCCGGAACACTTACCCAAATGTTCCGGGATCTTTGCTTTGCACTCGGTTCGCGCCTAGCGCTTACTCAACTGCAAACCCACCACGGCCGGGTTGTGGTCCGAGGCACGGAACATATCGGCCACGTACAGGTCGGTGGCGTTGTAGTTAAAGCGGCTGTATTCCAGCGCTACTGGTTCATTGGCGTTGATCTGCCAAACGTCGCTGCCAGTGACGACTTCGGCCGCGCCCGGAGAGGCGAAGACGTGGTCGAGCGAACCCACCCGGCCGCCATAGAGGTAGCTGTGCTTGCCACTAGCGGCGGTGATATCGGAGTAGCCGGCTTGAGCCAAGACGCGTAGCGGATCCTCGGCACCATAGGAGTTGAAGTCGCCACCGAGCAATACCTTATCGGTGTTGCGCTCCTTGCTCACACGTTGGGCAAAGGAGACAAGTTCGGAGGCCTGCTCAACTCGCGCTTGGTTCCAGGCCCCTGCCCCATCGCCGCGATCTGCATTCGGATCATTGGGGTCGCTGGGTGCCGAGCCTTTGGACTTGAAGTGGTTCGCGATGACAGCAAATCGCGTCTTGGAGTTTCCACCCACTTGCTGGAATGCCTGCGCTAGCGGCTGGCGTGCATTAGAAAAAGCCTCATGATCATCGATGATGGACTCATCAATGGGCTTGACGCTCGAAGGGCGATAGATCACGGCGCTCCGGATCACGTCTTCAGAGGCAGGCAGTTCCTCGGGGCTTGGCACATAGGCCCAACGGCCCGCCCCGGCCTTTTCATTCAGCGCATCGACGAGTGTTGCTAAGGCGGTATCCCGTGGCTGACCGAAGTGTGCAGAATTCTCGACTTCCTGAAGCATGACAACGTCAGCATCCATGGCGTTCAGCGCCGAGACAATCTTGGCTTCCTGTCGCTCGAGGTTTTCAGCATTGGCCGCACCACGCGCGTCACAACCACGTCGCACGGTCACCGGGTTCCCCTCGCGATCGGTGTAGTAGTTGCAACCCTGAAGCTTGTCGCCGGTGGTGGTGAAGTAATTCAGCACATTGAAGGTGCCGACAGTGACATTCCCGCCCACATCCTCGGGCTGTTCGCTACGGGTATCCCCGACGCTGATCGGGTTATTGCGCTGGGTCCCGCTAACCTGCCCGAGGGGCTGCAAGCGCCACTGATCGTAGCGGTAGTCCAGAATGACACCGGTCTGAAAGTTCACCGGCGCCCCGACCCGCAATGCGGTCCCAGCCTCAAGGTACGGTAGCGGATTGTTCTTCGACGAAGTTGCCCCCATGAAATTAAGGGTCGCACCGTCATCCAGAGTGATGGAGCGGCGACTATTTTCAGCTTCCAGGGCTAGGGCGTCACTGCTTCCCGGAGCAAAAACATCGCTGGGCTGACGTAGTGCTTTTTCACCGGGCAAGATTTCGCTGGTGCCGGAAGCCAGTGTGAGCTCACCGTATTGGTTTACCGAGTAATTATCGGCCAAGGTCCAATTGCCGGAGGGGGCCAGCAGCATTGATTCAAGTGCCTCGCGCTCAGCAGCGCCCGCTGGAAGTTCAATATCCAACGGCTTGACCGCTTCGGTAGGTTCGTCGAGCACCGCAACGGTAGAGCGTGCTGCGCGAATTTGGGTCAGCCCGTGATATTCGGTGGCTTCGCCGGTGACTTGAACATAGTCACCGGTGCTGACCTTTTCTGTTTGACCCGGGGCATAGATGAAGATGCCTTCGCTGGCCTCCGGAAGCTCGTCACCGCCCGTTCCAGGAGTTTGCAAGTAGAAACCGTTGATCCCACCGGTGGGATAAGCGGCAGTTACGATACCGCGCACGGTAACTTCGGCGCCGTCCATGGGAGTGCTCTCCCCGGTGCCTTGCACGGCGGAAATTTCGGTCAAGGTGGGTTCGGTTCCGGTAGCGGTAGCCACCGGAGCGAAGCCGAGTCCCAGTGCCACGGCGGTGATGCCAGCCGTAGCCAAGGTGCGTGTGGGGTGCTTACCCATAAGGTTCCTTGTGATCGTAGTCATGGATGAATGATTTACCGATCTTAGGTGGCTTTCCCCACACTTTGGTAAACGACACGTGAATTCGGCTCGGTCTACCAAAACGAGAGGTGATCAGAAGAACAGACACACTAATTGAACTGACCGGTCAGTTCAATTAGTGTGGAAGTGTGCTAGTTGCAGACCAGATCACCGTCGCCGGACGCCACGGACAGCTTGTCGACCCCACCTCTTTGCAGGTGAAGCTCGGCGAATTACTTGTGGTGCAGGCCGGAACCCAAATTTCCCGGACCGCGCTGAGCCTAGTACTCTCCGGTCGAATGGCCCCTTCCACCGGCAGCGTGGCATGGAATCACTCGAATAAGCTCGCCTCCCTGCGCAAACACAGCGCACTGGTCGATTCCCCCGAAATCAATGCCCCGGAACAGCACTTGAAGGTTCGCGATCTGGTGGCTGAAGACCTCTCGCTCGTCCCCGTACCGCTCTGGCGCAAACGCAGTATCGATGACTGGCTCGACCGCAATGGCTTTCGCAAGGTCGCCAACGAGTGGCTCGACAGCCTCGACCCGCTTATCCGGCTCCAGATCATGGCCCGACTAGCCGCGGAATATCACGAAGTTCGCCTAGCCGTCTTCGACTCCCCGGAACGACACGGATTAGATGACGCGGACTGGCTCGAACTCCTCGAGGGGATCGCTCAGGACGACGAAACCTTCGCCGTGGTCGCGGTGGTCTCCCGCATCCCGGACTGCTGGCAAGGACCGGCGGTCGTCATGGGCCAGCGTGAACCAGTACTCGAAATGTCTCTGCCTTCCGAAGAACCGGCGGCCGCTACCGAAGCCATCGTATTGCCACCCACCCCAACGCCCGAGGCGCCCCCGGCCGCCACCCCAGCACCGGTTGACACCACGGACGAAAACGTTGAATCACCCCAAAACCTTGAGGCCGAGCAGGAGCAGGTCGCGGACGGCGAGTCCGCGGAGCAAGGCACCACACCGCTTCCGGCGGCGCCCGACCAACCCAGCGAGACGACCCGCGCAAAGGACAATTCATGACCACGCTTCGGTTAGCGCTCTCCGAACTTCAGCGCATGACCCGCGGCACCCTGCCCAAGTTGGCGATTATCGCCCTGAGCTGTGTTCCGCTGATTTACGGTGCCCTCTATCTCTACGCCAACTGGGATCCACAATCGCACCTTTCCGGAGTGCAGGCAGCACTGGTCAACCTCGACGAAGGGGCCGAAAAGTCCGGTAAGAAGCTGCAGGTCGGCGACGACGTCACCGAGTCGCTACTCGAGGACGGTACCTTCGGCTGGGTTGTGGTGGACACCGAGGAAGAGGCCGAAGCCGGGGTTGCCAGCGGCGACTATTCCTTTGCCATGACCATCCCCAAGGACTTCTCGAAGAATCTCGCTTCACCGGCCGACTTCGAGAAGGCCAAACAAGGCATTCTGAAGATCACCACCAACGATGCCAACAACTACATGGTCGGTACCTTCGCCGATAAGCTCGCGAAAACAGTGCACGACTCGGTGGCCACCGAAGTCGGCACCCAGACCGCCGATGCACTGCTGACCGGGTTTGTCGACATTCACAAGAACATGAAAAAAGCGGCCGACGGAGCCGGTGATCTCTACACCGGATCGGTCAAACTTGTGGACGGTGTCGGCTCGCTGTCGGACGGCGTGAACAGGCTCGTGGACGGAGGCGACCAGCTCGCCCAGGGCACCAGCGATCTGCATTCGGGTACCGGAGAATTGCACTCGGGTACGTCAACATTGCACTCCGGCACGGGCGAACTACTCGCCGGGCAGAAGAAGCTGCGCGATGGTTCCAAGCAGTTGGCATCCGGCACCGGTGAGCTGTCCACGGGCGCCAACAAGCTGTCCAATGGGCTGTCCGAAATGAAGCAGAAGACCGCGAAGCTGCCAGCTGCCGCCAAGGCGTTGAACGACGGGGCCGCCAAGGCTTCCGACGCCTCCAAGCAGCTCGCCTCCGGTGCCCGCCAGGTGGCCGACGGAAACGCGGCCCTCAATGCAAAGGTTCAGGACGCTGCCGGGGTGATCACCGCTCTCGAGCAGGACGCCGCCGACCGACTCGATACGGCCGAATCCCAGGCCACCGTGCGCCTCGACAAGCTTGTAGCCGACGGGGTCATCACCCAGGACCAGGCCGATTCGATTACCTCGGAGGTCTCCGCCGCCATCGATAGCGCGGCGGCCGATTCCAAGGTGGTCGCCGAGGCTAAAAAGGTCAAGACCCAGCTGAAGACGGCGCAGGGGCAAATCCAACAGCTGGCCGACGGCTCCGAGGCGGTGGCCAAGGGTGCCAAGCAGCTCTCCGGCGGCCTAGGCACGCTGGCCAATGGCACCGCCCAGCTCAACGCCTCGGTTCCGACCTTGGTCAACGGCATCGCCTCGGCCGCCGATGGTGGTAAGCAACTGGCAACGGGCGCGGCCAAGCTCGACAGTGGCGCCAACACCCTCTACAAGGGTGAGAAGAGCGCCGTGGAGGGAACCGCTAAGCTCAACGATGGTGCCGCCAAGCTCGACAAGGGGGCCGCCAAGCTCGACGACGGTGCTGCGAAGCTCGAGAAGGGTGCTGGCACCCTCTCCACCGGGCTACACACCCTGCGCGACGGTGTAGGCGACCTGGCCAATGGCGCAGGCCAGCTCTCCGACGGCTCCAACACGCTTGCCAATGGGCTCAGCGACGGCACCAAGAAGGTACCGAACCCGGATGACCAGACCAAGCAAAAGCTCTCCGAGGTCATCGGTGACCCAGTCGAGGTCACCCGCACGGACCAGACCAAGGCCATGGCCTACGGTGAGGGTCTTGCCCCGTTCTTCATGACTCTGGCCACCTGGATTGGTGCCTTCATTCTCACCCAGGTGATGCGCCCAATCACCAAGCGTGCGCTGGCCTCGAACGCCCCGAATTGGAAGATCGCCATTGGCGGCTGGCTACCCTTCTTCCTGATTTCGGTGATCCAGTCCTCGATTCTGTACTGCGTGGTGATCTTCTGGCTCGGCCTGAATACCGCCCACCCATGGATGACCTGGGGACTGTTCTTCCTCGCCTCGATGGCCTTTACCGCGCTCATTCAAGGCATCTGCGCGCTGCTGGGCACAGCAGGCAAGTTCGTGGTGCTCGTGCTGATGGTGCTGCAGCTGGTGACCGCCGGCGGCACCTTCCCGTGGGAAACCCTGCCCGAACCGTTGCATGTGCTGCACCGCATTCTGCCCATGGGGCATGTGGTCGTGGGTATGCGGCACTTGATGTACGGCGCTGACCTGAGCGTGCTCAGCGAGGTTATTCTGGGTCTGATCGGATACACCATCCTTGGTCTAGTGCTCTCCACTCTGGCGGTACGTAAGCACAAGACGTGGACGTTGAAGGCGCTGCAGCCGGAGCTAGGGGAATGAGCATGGTCGCCGAAGCCCCTACCCCACGTGAGCGGGTTCGCGCCACCGCTTCCAAGCAGCGGCTCTTCGCCGCCGGCATGCAGCTGATGGGCGTGCACGGCCCGCAGTCGGTTACCGTGGATGAGATCGCCGCCAGCGCCGGAGTCTCCAAAGGCACCGTGTACTACAACTTCGGGTCGAAGGACCAGATGTTGGAGGCAATGCTGGACTTTGGTACCGAGACGCTGCTTTCGGCGCTACACGAGGCTGCCTCGCATGAGGACCCGTATCAGGCCCTGCGTCTGATGATCGAGGTAGCGGTCGACTTCATCGAACGCTACCCGGCCTACGCTCAGCTGTTGCTCAACGAGCGACGTACCGAACGGTGGGCGATGCAATTACAGGTTTTGCACACCCAGGTCGTCGAGGTGATCGAGCGGGTGCTGGTGCGTTTGGTCGAGTTGCCCAGCGAACTGCGCAGCACGGTGTCCGCAGCCCTATTTGGTGCGGCGCTCTTCGCCGTGCGGCAAAGCGCCAGCCCGCAACGCCCCGGCGACAAGGACTCTGCGGTGCGGGCCACAATGCTGATCATCGACGGGCTGATGGCCGGCGGCACGACCCGTTGACCAGATCCGCCACTGGCGCCGTGTAGCGGCAGACCTGAGGGGCGGAATCTGCACGGGTGTAAACCGGGCGCCCGGCTAGTCGCGTGGCACGGCGAAGAATGTTACCCGGGCGTCCCGCGCGTCCAGATGCGAGTAAGGATGCTCGGTTTCCAACACGGTGGTCCCCAGCGTCGGGTAGTTCATAGCCAGCTCATACACTGCCTCCTGATCCGAGTCGGCCGAGGCCAAGCGCAACGCGAGATCTTGCAGGATCGGCTGGTGGCCGATCACCAACAAGGTGGAAACAGAAGCGGGAGTTTCGTTGATGATCGAACAGAGCTCGCTGACCCCGGCGCGGTAGATACGCGTGTCGATATAGGGCGTTGGCCCCTGCTCCCCGAGTTCCGAAAGCACCCAGGCGCAGGTGGAACGCGCCCGTAGCGCATCCGAGCAAATGATGTAGTCGGGTATTAGATTGTGCTCGACGAGCCAGCGTCCGGCCGCCGGGGCCTCCCGGTCCCCGCGGGCAGCCAGCGGCCGGTCGTGATCGTCAACTCCCAAGGGATAGTCGCTTTTAGCGTGACGCATGAGGATGAGGCGGCGAGTGTGCACTGTCATATCTCAAGCATGCCATCGCCAGCCAACAAAAAGGGGACGCCCGCCTCGCGCACTGCGATTCGAACGTCCCCTTCGGGTGCCGCTTCCGCGGCAGATGCTTTAGATGGAGTATTCCGGGGCGGCCCAGACGACGACCTCGGGGTGCTCGTAGAAGCGGTAGCCCTGACCGCGCACGGTGCGCACGGTGTTGGCCAGACGGCCCAGCTTCGAACGCAGGCGACGGATGTGCACGTCAATGGTGCGCTCGTTGGGAACCTCTTCGGCATTGCGCCACAGGTTTTCCAGCAACTCATCACGGCCCACGGTGCGCGTACCGTTCTCAACGAGGAAGTTCAGCAGTTCGAACTCCTTGAAGGTCAAGTTCAGCGTTTCACCATCGAGGTATACCTCGCGGCGAGACAGGTCGATCAGCACACCGGAGGGACGCGGAGCACTCGGGCGGTTCTCGACGCGGTTACGGCGGGTCAGCGTCGGATCACCCAGAGCCTGACGCACTACATCGATAGGCTCACCCTGCGCACTCGCCGGGGCCAGCGCCACGGCAGCGTGGGTCTGCGCCTGCGGAGAAAGCGTTGCGAGGAAGGAACGTACCTGGGTGGCCAGCTTACCCAGCGAGGTGCCCTGCTCTTGGGCTACGGTCTCATCCAGACCGACGTAGAGCACGAAGCCACGAGCCGAAGTATCGGCAGCAGGTGCCGGGGCGTTCTGTACCGGTGCCGGGGTACTTGCGCCGGCGGCCTCACGAGTTTCATGAATATTCGATACGGCACGCAGCGGACGATAACCGGCCGGTGCATAGTTACCGGCGGCTGCGCGCTGCGCCGCCGCGGCACGATTCTGTGCGTTGCGAATTGAAACGTGGACGTATCCGGATCCTGCCGACATATTTTTTCCTCTTTTGCTGCGAAGGCCAAGTGACTTGGCGCCGATGCTTCGGGTTTTACTTGCGTTGCCCGCGGCCTTCTTCCACGAACAACAGTTGGGTGTCCCGCCAACGAATCATCTACGAATGATGAGATCCGTTGGCGCCGAGCATTCGGCAACACCGCATTGCGGTGTGCACGTCGGTGCCATTTCCGCCGATTTCGGTGTTTTGCGCTGTACTCACTCTTCTAGTTTCCCCGTAACATTCACAACTTGCAAGTAACATAAACCACAGGCGTCCATAATGTGAGACAGATGTGTCCATTTGTGACGAGTGACACTTTAGTCAAAACTACAAACATCAAGCGCTTAACTATGCGCAGTGAGCAGTGATTCCAAAACAATCGATCAATCTGACCACACCATTCACGCCTATGAATATTCATTCACAGTTAACCCGAGTCCACCCCTCAAACATTCGCATAAGTCCTACCTTGACCAAATAATTCACTGGTTGTAGACGCGGAAGCCGCATAAAATCATCGCTAACGCACATAGGGTCTGCACAGGTAAATCACAAAGACACCTCAAAGCAATAGCGGAAGCTGGTAAACATGAGCGATTCCCGATTCTCCCCCTCGCAGCTGCCACGTCTTACCCACCCGGATGGCACTCCCATCAAGGTGCTGGTGGTCGACGACGAGCCGTCGCTGGCCGAACTGGTCTCCATGGGTACCCGCATGCTCGGCTGGGAGGCCACAATCGCCCACGACGGGCCGCAGGCGGTTGCCACCGCACGCAGCCTCTCCCCCGACGTGCTGGTACTGGACTGGATGCTTCCGGGCTTCGACGGTCCCGAGGTCCTCCGCAAGGTCCGCACCTACCTGCCGGAAGTTCCGGTGCTCTTCTTGACCGCCAAGGACGCCGTGGAGGACCGCATCGAAGGCCTCGGCGCCGGAGCCGACGATTATGTGCCCAAACCCTTCAGCCTCGAAGAGGTTCTCATTCGGCTCCATCGACTTGTGGAACGCTCGGGTGCTACCAGCGCCGATACCTCCGAACTGGTCGTCGGCGATCTCGTGCTGAATATGGACTCGCACGATGTTTCACGCGCCGGACGCCAGATCTCCCTGACCGCCACAGAGTTCGACCTGCTGAGCTATCTGATGAGCAACGCTCGCCGCGTCGTGTCCAAGTCGCAGATCCTCGATAACGTTTGGCACTACGACTTCGATGGCCAGGCCAACATCGTGGAACTGTACATTTCCTACCTGCGCAAGAAGATCGACGTCGATGCCGAACCGATGATTCACACCGTCCGTGGCGTGGGATACGTGCTGAAGCCGGCGGCATGAGTCTGTTCAACAGCACCCTGCGAGGAAATCCGCATGCGCTGCAACGGCGCCTGCTGGTAATCCTGCTCGGCTCGCTGACCACCGTGGCGGTGCTCCTCGGGTTGCTCTACAACGCCGGCGTGCGGCAAACCCTGATGGCCCAGCTCAACGAGCAGCTTTACCAAACAGCTGCCCGAGCCGCGGCGTACTCGGATAACTTGAACAAGCCCGGAGACAAGCTCTTTGCCCCGGGTCAGGGCCCGGGCACCCTCACGGCCCGCTACATCTACCCGTACATCTTCTCCGGCGCGATTCTGGATGATTCCTCCGGGGAACGCGTGGAGATTACGCAGGCCGACACCACCCCGCTGGTCACCCTCAAGGTGGGCGACGAACCGGTGCGCAAACACCTTTCCATCGGCGATTACCTGCTGCTGGCCACCAAGGACCCCGGCTCGGGTGGAACCCTGATCGTCGGATTGCCCTTGCACACCACCGATGCGGCGCTGCTCCGCATGTCGTGGCTGACCTTGTTTATCGCCTTGTTCTGTGTGCTGGGGGCCGGGTTGGCTGGCTCCTGGTGGATCACCCGTTCCTTCGCGCCGCTCAAGCGTGTTGCCTCGGTCGCCGCCTCGGTGGCCAGCGAAGATTTGAAGACCGGCACCGTGGCGCCGATGGACAAGGTATCCAGCGAGGACGCCATTCCTGGTACCGAGGTGGGCAACGTGGGCTGGGCGTTGAACGCCATGATCGATAACGTCTCCACCGCGTTGACCGCACGTGAAAAGTCTCAGGCGCAAATGCGCCAATTCGTCGCCGACGCCTCACATGAACTCCGGACCCCACTGGCGGCGATCCGCGGCTACACCGAACTGCTCTCGGCCACCGAGCACTTCTCCGAAGACGGCCGCCGGTCGGTGGACCGCGTGCTCCAGCAGAGCAACCGGATGAGCACCCTCGTGGAAAACCTCTTGCTGTTGGCTCGCCTGGATGAACGCGAAGGCTTCACCCTCGAACGGGTGGATCTAGGCCTGCTGACGGCGGATATCACCGAGGATTTCAAGATCACCGCGACGGAGCACAACTGGGATTTCGAATGCCAGGCCGAGGAACTGTACGTG
This sequence comes from Glutamicibacter endophyticus, assembly GCF_048457885.1. Classification (NCBI taxonomy): domain Bacteria; kingdom Bacillati; phylum Actinomycetota; class Actinomycetes; order Micrococcales; family Micrococcaceae; genus Glutamicibacter; species Glutamicibacter endophyticus. Next base: position 466,719 of record NZ_CP174200.1, on the reverse strand, counting down.
GACGCGGATGCCGCGTCGCTTCGCCGGGTGATCACCAATCTGTTGGCCAACGCGCGCAAACATACGTCGGCGGGCAATACGGTGACCGTCACCGTGGCACGGGACGCGGCCACCGATCAGGCCATCGTGCGCGTGCATGACACCGGGGAAGGCATCGACGAGGACTTCCTCCCCCGCGTTTTCGAGCGCTTTACCCGCGCCGACACCGCACGCTCGGGGTCTGATGGCACCACCGGGCTGGGTCTGCCCATCGCGAAAAGTATTGTCGAGGCGCACTCGGGCACCATCACGGTGTCTTCCCGCCCCGGGGATACCACCTTCGAGGTGCGCCTGCCGGTGGCCTCTGGGCCGACCGAGCGTTCCACCGGGCCAGCCTCGACCGGCCCGGCGCGGAACTAGCTCGGGATTTAGACCAGTGGCGGGGTCACGCCATACAGGCGGTCACCGGCATCTCCCAGGCCGGGGATGATGTAGGACTTCTCGTTCAGCCGCTCATCGAGAGAAGCGAGCACCAGGTGCACGCGGTCATCGTCGCCGTGGCTCTTGCGAAGGCGTTCGATGCCTTCGGGAGCACCGATCAGGCAGATGCAGGTCACCGAGTCGGCGCCACGGTCGAAAATGAACTTGATGGCTTCGGCCAAGGTTCCGCCGGTAGCCAGCATCGGGTCCAGAATGAAGACCTGACGGCCGGTCAAGTCATCGGGCAGGCGGTCAACATAGGTGATGATGTCGAGCGTTTCTTCATTACGCGCCATCCCGAGGAAACCCACCTCGGCGGTCGGCACCAGCCGCGTCATCCCTTCGAGCATGCCCAGACCGGCTCGCAGGATCGGCACAACAAGAGGGGTCGGCTTGGCGAAAGCGGTACCGATTGTCGTCGCAACCGGCGTGATGACCTCAACCTGCTCGGTTTTAACTTCACGAGTTGCCTCGTAGGCCAGCAGGGTGACCAGCTCATCGGTCAACTGGCGGAAAATCGGGGACGGGGTGTTCTTATCTCGAAGAACCGAAACCTTGTGTGCCACCAGTGGGTGGTCAACTACCTGTACGCGCATGCCTAAAATCTACCAGCCGGTTACCAGCTGCACAGCGCTCCTAGCGCGAAAATTCGCGGCTCACCGCCAAGAATTGTGCCCAGCGAAACAGCCGCCGAGCCGCCCGCAGCGCAGTTCGTCCTAAAGTAGTGAACTATGGCCGATGTGATGGATCAGTGGATGCAACTTGCGCTCGACGAGGCACGCGCCGCGTTGGCGACCGACGATGTCCCCATTGGCGCGGTGATTCTCTCCCCCGACGGCACCGTCTTGGCCACCGGACGGAACGAACGAGAAGCAGGCTTCGATCCCACGGCGCATGCCGAAGTGGTGGCTATCCGTAACGCCGTGCAGGAATTACAGCGCCGTGGGCAAGAAGATGGTTGGCGGCTAGCGGACTGCACCCTCGTGGTGACTCTCGAACCCTGCGCCATGTGCGCCGGAGCCATCGTCCTGGCTCGCATTCCGAAGCTGGTGTTCGGGGCTTGGGATGAGAAAGCTGGTGCCTGCGGTTCGGTTTTCGACATCGTGCGTGAACCACGGCTAAATCACCTCGTCGAGGTGTACCCGCGGGTACGCGAAGCCGAATGTGCCGAACTCCTAAAAAGCTTCTTCCAGAGCAAGCGCCACTAACCCGAATGTGTTACCGGCCACTCGTTTTGGTGTTCGCACCATGACCGGTATAGAGTAATCAGGTCTGGTGACGTGTCCGAGCGGCCGAAGGTGCAACACTCGAAATGTTGTGTACGGTAACCCCGTACCGTGGGTTCAAATCCCACCGTCACCGCCAAAGCAAGACCCCTACCTCCTTGAACTAGCAAGGACGTAGGGGTCTTCCTCTTTTCCAACGCTAACCAACGATGAGGGTTCCGAATCAGAATTCTTCCGAGAGTCCGCTTCGCATCGTTGCCCAACGCCCCTGACTCCACCAAACCGTTGCAGCCACCCATACCAATACTGGTTCGGGCAACCGGCCCATAAGCAACGACTACCTCGAACGGCCTCAGGGGCGTTCGGCGTGCGCAGTCCACAAACCGAAAGATACCCCTGTCGGATCTCGGTAAATGCCGAACCATCGATCGTCACCGCCCAATGCGGTCCGATACCGCTCCACCACCCCACCGAGCGCTAATACGCGATCGAGCGTTGTCTCAAGATCGTCAACAGCTAAATACAGTCGCGCTCCAGCGGCCGGCGGTGATGCCGACGGATCCGCACGCTGAAGTCCGCCTATTCCGCGGTCTCCTGCCTGAATTATCCAATAGTCGGCGCCCAGCTCCGTATCCGCGAAGGCTGGCTCAAATGACCAGCCTGACAGCGAGGCATGAAACTTTTGAAAGAGCTCCGGATCCCTCGTTTCAACTTCCCACCAAACCACTCTGTCCATGGGCCCATGTTATGGCATGGTTCACTAGGCGTTAAGCGGTGCTCGGTAATCGAGCACAGGAAGTAATGAGGGAAGACGCAAGCACAGATTCGACGGGTGATTCCTCCTTGGAAGGCGCCTAGACCCTAACAAATCCCAACTAGGAAGCTAGGTAACCTCCTATGATTTGCAACAGTTCTATCCGCTCCGTTCTTGACTCGCAGGGTACATCGAACACAGTTGGCGGCCAGTCTTCTTCTGGCGCGTAAGGGACCGTGCCGGTTGCCAGTACATCTCGTCTTACGAGAGTCCGACGACGTTTCCATCCTCGTCGACGTCCATATGCATGGCAGCCGGTACTTTGGGAAGCCCCGGCATGGTTGTGAGTGAACCACTGATGGCCACGATAAACCCGGCACCAGTTTTGGGGATCAGTTCTCGAATCTGCAACGTGAAACCTTCGGCCGCACCTAACAGCTTTGGGTCATCGGAGAAGGAGTATTGAGTTTTGGCCATGCAGATTGGCAGATGATCCCAGCCGTTGGCGTGAATCTGCTCGAGCATCCGTCTTGCCTTGGCCGAATACTCGACATTCGCTCCTCCGTAAATCTCACGCACGAGGGTCGAAATCTTTTCTTCAATGGGTTGCTGAAGTTCGTAGATCGGAGCGAAGCTACTTGGCGCCTCGATAGCCCGTAAAACCGCCGCGGCAAGCTCGCCGGCCCCTGCACCTCCTTGCCCCCACACATCGGTGATGGCGCATGCAATACCGTTGGCTTCCGCCCACCCGGTAACCACGTCCAGTTCAGCTTCCGTATCAGTTGCAAATCTGTTGAGACAGATCACCGGTTGGATGCCGAATTTCGTGATGATCGAAGCGTGGCGCATGAGGTTTGGCATGCCGTCCTGCACCGCCGCGACGTCTTCATGCTTCAGGGCTTCCTTGGAGACCCCTCCGTTCATCTTCAGAGCACGGATGGTCGCGACAATCACCACCGTATCGGGGGCGCACCCGGCATATCGTGCCTTAATGTCCATGAATTTCTCTGCGCCCAAGTCTGTGCCGAAACCTGCCTCCGTGACGACAACGTCGGCGAGCGCCCGGGCGGTGTTGGTCGCGATGGCCGAGTTACAGCCATGGGCAATGTTGGCAAAGGGTCCACCGTGGATAAACGCCGGTGTGCCGCCAATGCTTTGGACGAGGTTGGGTTTGATGGCATCTTTAAGCAACATCGTCATGGCGCCTGCCCCACCCAGATCATCGACCGTGACCGGCGCCTTGTCGTAGGTATAGCCAACAGTCATGCGGCCGAGTCGAGCGCGCAGGTCTTCAAGGCCGGTCGCCAGACAGAAAACCGCCATAACCTCGGATGCTGCGGTAATTTCAAAACCGGTTTCTCGCGGGACCCCATTGGAGGGACCGCCCAATCCGATGACCACGTTGCGCAGCGCTCGATCGTTCACGTCGATAACACGCTTGAAGGTGATGGATCGCGGGTCGATGCCGAGCGTATTTCCTTGCTGCAGGTGGTTGTCGATCAGTGCCATCAATAGGTTGTTGGCGCTGGTGATGGCGTGGAAATCCCCGGTGAAATGCAGGTTGATCTCGTCCATGGGCAGGACTTGAGATTGGCCTCCACCGGTGGCGCCACCCTTCATGCCGAACGTGGGGCCCACGGATGGCTCGCGTAGAGCGATTATGGTTCTCGTCCCCGTTGCCGCTAGCGCATCGCCGAGCCCCACGACCGTGGTGGTTTTCCCTTCGCCTGCCGGTGTCGGGGAAATCCCACTTACTAGGACCACTTTGCCGAGGCGGGTGCCGGGATCGGGTAACAATGTGGGGTCGATCTTAGCTTTGTATTTGCCGTAGGGCTCGACCGCGTCTTGCGGGATACCTGCAGACTCGGCAATCTCCGCTATTGGTTTGAGCACCGCCCGCGAGGCGAATGCGAGATCACTCATGTCGGATTCTGGCATCATTGCCATCCCGTCTCCCCTATCTGGTTGACCATTGTCCGGCGACGAGGAAAACCAAGGCTCCTGATTTTCCTTGATTAGCATTCAAGCTACCACTGGGGTCTTAGCGGCTGTAGTAATGCCCCGCCCTGACTCGAATACCAAGCTTCCGGTCTGGACACCGAAAGCACCAAGACCCGTTTCGAGGATGGCTATGGAGTTGCTACACAGAATTAGATCGGGAGGCGCACCCGACTGGCGCGGAGAGATAGCGCGTGGCGCCTATTGCATCTACGCGGCGGCCCTGCCCATTGGGTTGCACGAAACCTAGGCAGGCACGCCCCTGACACCCTTGAGTTCGCCGGAACCACCTATGCCAAACAACCGACATCTAACCTAGCGCAGCCCCGAAATAGGAATCGCGAGACGTAGACTCAACTGCGAACGATTCGATCTTAGAAGCGCAAGGAGCCTACCGCCATGAGCGTTGAACCCGGTATTTACGAGCACTTTAAGGGCCAGCGCTACGAGGTCATAGCCGTTGGCAAACACAGTGAGACCGAGGAGCAGTTGGTCTTCTACCGTACGTTGTATGGGGATTACAGCTTTTGGGCTCGTCCACTGTCAATGTTCGAGGAATACGTCGAACGAGACGAATACCGCGGACCGCGCTTTCGTCGCATCGCCTAGGCGGGCCACCGCCAACGATCAATCGATCTGGTGCTGGTGAATCTCGGTTTCCAACGAGGACCCGTTGATTTCTAGATATAGCTGCCCCTCGGTAACCGAAACCGACATGGAGTTCCGGCGGGACACTTCGGAGACCACTGAATCAATAAACTTCGGTTCAAAGGAACGCATGACAATGTCCGCTGCCCGGTGAATCGTCTTGCCGGACCATGAAGCCAGAAGCTTTTGAGGATCCCGGTGCGTATACACGGCGGTGTACTGGGCGTGCTTACTTCCGAAATGCAGGCGCTGGGCATCCGGTGCACCGACTTCAATCCAGCCTGTCAACCTGCCGGTCGGATCCTTAATCACCACGGCCGGTTCTTCGCTCGACGAGACCCCTCCGGCGGCAAAGGCAATTCCCTCGGCAAATTCCAGGCAATACGCCAAGACGCGGGTAACCATATAAGCGTCGGTCTCCGAAGGATGCTGCGCGACGCGTAGCGACAGTTCCTCATACACGCCTCGATCCACGTCAGCGAGTTGGATGTCAAAGGTGTGCATAGTTGCGCCGATAGCCATACTGCAAACTTTAGCGCCGACCTGTCATCTCCTAAGCATGGGCAGAGACGGTCAAGGAATTGCGTACCACTACGCACGGTCGACGCACCCTCACGAGTGACACGACATCGCACTCGAAGTTAATCAAACTGTAATCTATTTTCTGACTGGCTCGAAGTTTTGCAAGCGAAGTGATGATAGCGTTCTAGGCATTGTTGCTTAGATTCTTTGTGAGGGAAAATCGTGAAGCTTGCGGGTCGAATTCGGAATATTGCCACTGGAATGGCGCTCTGCGCTGCGCTCGCCGGATGCTCCGCCCCCAACCTCGAATCGCCACAATCGGTCTCTGACTCTGCGGACTTGCCAGCAAGCCCGGCAGCGGTGGAGTCGAGCCAAGAATCGTCCCCGGCGGCCACTCCGGCGCCAGATATCTCCCACCCCGAAAATGCCACCACCCAGGAGTGGGCGGATAGCAAGGTGAAGATGTGGACCGACAATTCTGGCATCAAGTCGGTCAAGGGTTTCTTGGGAAGCTTCGCCTTGATCAATTCCTGGAAAGCAACCGGGCCCGGTGAAATTACTCTCTACCTAGATAATTCCTACAAGTACGTGAATCAAGGCGGCAATGCCTGGGATACGTCGTTGGATGAGCTAAACGGCATGGCCCTGGTGATGTTCGAAAGCATTGGCGCTGAATCTCCCGAGCTTGAGACGATCAAATTCCAGACGGAAAACGGAAAGCATCATGGCGCCTTCGAGCGTGCTCGCACCGGGGCCGACCCTTCGGACCTTGATGCCTGGGCCGACGAGAAATATTCTCAGTGGCTCACTAGCATGAATTTCACCTACGAATCGCTCTGCGGCAAGATCACCGAACTGTCTGACTACCGCAAATGCATTCCCGCCGACCCACATGCGTATATCAAATCGGTGACGGCACCGGCCGAAGGCGAATTATTAGTGACGCTCTCCGACGGCAAATGGAGGGGAAACACCTATGACCAAAGCCAGAACGAAGGTGTCCTCTTCGTCTCGAGCAACATGATCATCAGAATCAACCAGCAGTCTCTGGGCGAAGTAGAGAAGCTGACGGTCGCTACGCAGGACGGCAAGGAAAGCAACACCGCTCTCAAAGAGAATTGGAGCTACTAGCAGGAGGCACGGCCTGACCATATGACCACCGTCTGCGAAACCTAGATGCTCAGGGTGAGGAGCTACCGCAATGATCACTTCTCCGGGTTCCACGGGCCGGATTAATCGCAGTGCTTTGGGTCCTCTACCGCTTTATGCCCTGCTAGCTGCTTGTTTGTCAGTGCTGAATCCCACGGCACCTTGGTGGAGCTCTGTTTTCCTGGGGCTTGGTGCCGGCTGCGCCGTAGTTTGCCTATTTCGAAGTGCAAGCAAGAAAGCGCATCCGGCCGGACCAATACCGTATGCAACCGCATTTATTAGCGTCAGCGCCTTGACGTTGCTGTGCTTTATCGCCAGATATGCGGTGCTCATGGCCGGCAGCATCCCGCGCCGCTACATGGAATACGTGCACAGTGGAGACAGTTTCGCAGCACCATCGTGGCTTGCCCAGCAGGCGACCCAATCGGCGTCGCTGACGGTGCTGTTGCTCGCTAACGTGCTGCTGGTTGCCATGAACTACTGGTTACCTCGCCGCAGTTCCTAAGCCATCGATAGGATGAAGCCATGCGAATTGCGATCCTCGACGACTACCAGAATGTTTCCTCCAGCATTGTGGACTGGCATGAACTGGCCCATGAGCTCAACGCCGAGGTCACCGTTTTCACCGACTACCTAGGGGCTGACGACGACGCCGTATGCGCCGCGCTGCAGCCTTTTGAGGTGATCGTCGCGATGCGCGAGCGTACACCGTTCACCCGCGCCCGCATCGAGCGCCTCGACCGGCTAAAACTTCTGGTCAGCACCGGCAGACGCAATTCCTCCATTGACCTCGGGGCGGCAGCACTACGCCGTATCACGGTCTGTAACACCGGCTACGTACCCTCCGATGCCGCCGAGCACACGTGGGCACTGATACTCGCCTCGGTGCGACGACTGGACGTTGAACTCTTCTCTGCGGCTCGTCCCCGCCCTGCAGGCGCACCGTGGCAGTCCACGCTGGGCCTCGGATTGTCCGGGAAAACCCTCGGCATACTAGGACTGGGTACGCTCGGTGCACGGGTTGCAGCGGTTGGTAAAGCCTTCGGGATGCGGGTGATCGCCTACAGTCAAAATCTGACCAAGGAGAGGGCCAACGAGGTCGGCGTGGAGCTGGTCTCCGAAACCGAGCTCTACGCCACCAGCGACATACTGACTATTCATCTCAAGCTCTCCGAGAGGAGCCGCGGCGTCGTTGGAGCCAAACAGCTTTCGTGGATGAAGCCCGACGCGATTCTAGTCAACACCTCTCGAGCTGCCATCGTTGACACCACCGCGCTGCTTGACGCGCTGGATAACGGGTTGTTGCAGGCTGCCGCCGTGGACGTATTCGATAGCGAACCGTTGCCCGCCGCGGACCGGATCGCTTCCACCCGCGGACTCATCTCCACCCCGCACATCGGTTATGTCACCGCGGAGCAGTACGAGATTTTCTACTCCGACGCCGCCGAGGATATTCGTGCCTGGGCTCAGGGCGCCCCCATCCGCGTCATGCAATAAACACCGACCGCGGTGGATGCGGTGGACTCCAATTTAGGCTCCGACTCGCGCCGGGCGGATGCCGTCAATGATCCGGGTCCAGTTATCGCCCCCGTGCCCGTGGGCGATCGCGTGTCGGTAATGTGCCTGTACGGCGCGTGGTAGCGCCGATTCGATGCCGGCGGCCTCGCTAGCGGCCACCAGATGATCGGCGGTCGCACCCATCATGGTCACGGTGCTCAGCTGTCCGGGATGCTCGCCTGCGTCGATCTGCGCGCCGATATCTCCCCCACCGGCAAGCATCGCGGGGATATCGCGCAGGGTAGTCATCAACTCGTCAATCGCCGCGCTGGCACTGATCCCAGTGGTGCCGAGGAGCGCCGTGGCATGCATCAGCGCTGACAAACTCGTCAAAAACAGGTCGAGATGAGCTTGGTACATCAATTGCGCGAGCCCCGCGTCGGCCCCCAGATACCGCGGCTGCCCCAGGGTGGCAAGTGCCGGACGGTGCCTTGTAAAGTGCTCCAAGGCGCCGCTGTAGTACACGTAGGAGGCCTCGGTGCCCACCATCGGGGCGGGCACCATGATGCCGCCGGTAACGAAATGGGCCCCCTGCGCCGCTGCCCACGTCTCGGCCCGACGGGCCTGCTCGGGAGTATCGGAACTGAGGTTCACGATCGTAGAGCCTGCTAATTCGGCTATGGCGTCCTGCAATACGTCATACATCGCTCGGTAGTCGGTCAGGCTAAGGATCACGAGGTCGCTGGCTGCTACCGCTGCTGCGGTGGAATCGGCCAGTGTCGCCCCTTCGGCGACTACGCCTCGCGCTCGATGCGGACTACGGTTCCAGACCGTCACGCGATGACCGGCGGCCAGAAGCGTTCGGACCATGGCCTGACCCATGGGCCCTAGGCCGATGACGCTCACATCGATCGGGTGCGCGCTGTAGGCATTGACAGGCTTTTGCAGTTCGATTGATTGCTCCATACCTCTATGGTGTGAAAGACGGTAGCATTCCGGAAGTACGCACTAATTTCTGCGGTACTTACCTTTTGGTTAGCCATGGAGGAAATCAGCATGAGCTCGGAACGGGTCGGTCCTTACATCTGCGGTATCGACGCCGCCCTCGATGTGGTCAGCGGCAAATGGAAGGGCTTAGTGCTCTGGGAGCTACAGGCTCATGGAATCAGACGTTTTGCAGAACTTCGGCGCGCGCTACCTGGAGTTAGTGAGAAAATGTTGACCCAACACCTGCGTCAGATGGAAGAAGACGGGCTAATCAACCGCAATGTCTACGCAGAGGTTCCTCCGCGTGTTGAATACTCGCTGACCGAAACCGGCTCTTCGCTCAACGACGCGTTGGGCCCATTAGGTGAATGGGGTCGGGCCCGAATTCAGCGAGAAGAATTGCAAGTGGTCCCCGCTCCGGACGCCGCAACATCACGGTCTTAACCCAACTAGGGGCGACGGCTTGCTAGCGGGTGCGCCTCTGACCTGGCCCGGTCAGACTAGCTGGACGCGGCACGTAATTGAAGTGCAGAATGGCCACCACTGCGGCCCACCCCACACCGATCGTCAGGCCCACCACCACGTCTGAAACCCAGTGGTGGCCCAGGTAGATCCGCGAAAGTCCCATACAGATGACGAAAATCCCGGCTCCAATGCCGATCCATTTCGCGTAGTGACGCCAGCCTAAGACAATCGCCAAATAGGCAGAGATGCCAATCAGTGCCGCAGCGTTGAGGGTGTGTCCGCTGGGGAAGGAAAAGGTCTCTGGCGGAGCAACTCCACCGGGTACGCCGCCGGGGCGGACCACAAGCAATTGGGCCTTAAGCACGATGGTGCAGAGCACCGAGCCCAGCGCGGTCACCACGGTGGTGGCCAGGGGCCACAGGTTTCGTTGCCACCAGCACAGCGCCACGGTGATAAGCACCATGGTCAGGGTCATGCCGGGTGTTGAGCCCCAGTAATGGAACAACGTGGCGAGCCAATGAGCCCACGGCACCTGATGTTCCAGTACCCACTGATAGACCGGTTCGTCGATGGCGTGACTCCAGCCACCGGCCCGCAGGGATACCAGCACCCGCCGGGTGAAGAACACCATCACCACCACGATGCCGAAGACTATCCAGAGTAGCTTTGCAGCCACAGATCGCGAGCCAGATGGGTACTGTCGAGGCAAACGCATGCCTTCAATCCTAATTCAGGCCTTATGCGAGAGATCGATGATCCACTGTGGGGTTTGCCTCCCCATCCTCTGATCCGCCTTAACCCTCAGTCGGGCGGCCATCGCTTGCTGTTCGGTCGTTATCGGGTCGGCTTCGCCCGCATCGATACGTTTTTTCAGGTCGCTGCTGGGTTGGTAGTTCGGCGGTTGGACGTGCTCGCCGGCATCCTCATTCGGTTTGGAACTCATTGCGCTCACCTCCTGCCGTTGTTCCGGCATACAGCGCGCTGGTGACCCCGGCAATGATGTCCGCCTCGGTATCGGTGGCGGTGTCCACCAACGCCATGAGGGCTCTTAAGCCAGCGTCGCGTTCGTGACTGTGGATTGAAATAGCGCGGTTTAGCGCCCATTCGGCGCGTTCCCACCACTCGGCACGCTGGGCGGCTCTGCGTTGTTCCCGCGCTACATGGCGCGAAGCGAAAAACGCGACGATGGCGGCGAGGACGGCGGCCAGTCCACCCACCGCGGGGCTGACCCAGAACTCCCGCCAGAATTCCCGGTCGCTGGCGACGGGAAGAAAGTACCCGCCAGCTAGCACTCCCACGAGCAAGGCAACCGCAAGGAGCAATAGCATGAGCCAACCACGGATCCGTTGAGCCATCGGTCCAACCCCTCCCCTCGCCCATCGACTAAGTACTGTCACCGTGCCAGCGCGGCACCGAGTTAGCAAGGGCTCGGTTCCGGATTCATGGAAAATGGGAGCATGACTATCAAGGTGCTGGCCGTTGGCAAGAAGCATGAATCCTGGGTTGATGAGGGAATCTCACGGTACGAGAAGAGGCTGAAGAAGCCCTTCGATCTGTCGTGGCAGTTACTTCCACACTCATCCCGTGAACACGACGCGGCGCGCGGCGAAGAGTCCGTCCGGATCCTGTCGAAAGTCGCCGACCGCGACTTCGTAATTCTTCTCGACGAGCGCGGCAAGAATATTGATTCCCCCGCCTTGGCCGAGACGCTGCGTACCCCCATCGACTCCTCGCGCAACGTTGTGGTGATCATTGGCGGGGCTTACGGTGTGGATCCTTCGGTCCACGCGCGGGCCAATTTCACTTGGTCCCTGTCAAAACTGGTCTTTCCGCATCAGCTTGTGCGTCTGATCCTCACCGAGCAGCTGTACCGCGCGCAGGATATTCTCGCCGGCGGGAAGTACCATCACGTCTAAGCGCCGACGCCGGTTGACTTTCCAGAGTGGAAAGACAAGACTTTCCATAACGGAAAGTGAGTGATCCATGACCGAACAGTCACCCCTCGACCACGACCAAGCAGCCCGGTTGCTCGCCGAAATCGACAGTTCCTCCGCCCAGATGCTGGAAACCCAAAGATCGCCGCGATGGCTCCTGATACTCGTAGCTGCGATCATCGCGAGCATGCTGTCGTTCAGGCAGTTGCTCGGCCTTCCAGTTTTCCTGCTCTGGCTCGTCGGGCTCGTGCCCACGGTGCTCTGGTACGCCTTGTCTGCAAAACGCCGGGGCAAGTTGCGCACCCTCAAGTTCGCTGATCAGGACACCGGTCTTTACGTCGTCGTCCCCGTCCTGCTGACCATCGTGACTGATTGGGTGGAACTCAGGGCTTTCTGGCCGATCCTTGCTTGCTGGTTTGCAACCTTCTCCATCGGGTGGGCCTGTCTGGAGCGGGTCACACTCCTCGAACGCAGAGCACGCGTCAAGGACGCCCATGAACGAGCCCACTAGCCCCGCGCAGTTCGACGAGCTAATCCATTCGCCACTGCGGCTACGTGCTTGTGCGGCCTTGGCCACCATGGAATGGGTTGAATTCGCCCGGTTGCGCGAAACTCTACAGGTGGCGGACTCCGTGCTCAGTAAGCACCTCAAGACCTTGGAAACCGCCGGGTATGTGCGGATCGAAAGGTTTACCAAGTTGGGTCGCAGCCGCCTGCGTATCTCGTTGACCGCTGCGGGACGAGTGGCCTACACCGGCCATGTTGCCGCGTTGCGTAGCATCACCGGCGACGCGTAACTCCGGTTGCCGTCTATCGGTCGGGTGTGGACCGTAGGATCGGAGATATGAGCAGCGAGGTTCTCGAGCGATTTAGCGAAGCCACCCGGAAGTGGTTCACCGAGGTTTTCGCCGCGCCCACCGAGGCTCAGATCGGCGCCTGGGATTCCATTTCCCAGGGGCAGCACACGCTCGTCATCGCACCGACGGGGTCCGGCAAAACCCTCGCCGCCTTCCTGTGGGCGCTGGATTCCTTGCACCGCCATGAGTCACCCACCCCGGCCCTACCCGGGTTCGAGAGCGCCCCGGAAGGCAACGGCACCAAGGTGCTCTACATTTCTCCGCTGAAAGCTCTGGGCGTGGATGTTGAACGCAACCTGCGCTCCCCCTTGGCTGGCATCGCGGCCACCGCCCACGAGCTTGGCCTCGTGCCCCCGACTGTTTCGGTGGGCGTACGCTCCGGGGACACCCCGGCCGCGGAACGTCGGCGGTTAGCAAAGACCCCGCCGGACATTCTGATCACCACGCCCGAGTCGCTGTATCTGATGCTGACCAGTCAGGCCCGTAGCGCGCTGCGCGAAGTCCATACGGTGATCGTCGACGAGGTGCATGCGGTTGCCAACACCAAACGCGGCACGCATCTTGCGCTCTCTCTGGAACGGCTTGACGCCCTGCTGACAACTCCGGCCCAACGCATCGGTCTCTCCGCGACGGTTGAACCGCCAGAAGAGGTCGCGCGTTTCCTCGCCGGCGGCGCACCGGCCAACATCGTCCGCCCGCGCTCCACCAAGAGCTGGGAACTGTCGGTGCATGTGCCCGTTGAGGACATGACCGATCTGCCCTCCGCCGCGGCGGCACATGACTTGGGGCCCGGCTCCTCCCCCACCGCCAGTGCCAGCATTTGGCCGCATGTGGAAAATCAGCTCGTGGATTTGGTGCTGGCCAACCACTCGACGATTATCTTCGCGAATTCGCGCCGGCTAGCCGAACGGCTGACCGGGCGCCTGAACGAAATCTATGCCGAACGCGAGGGCTTCGCCGCCCCCGAGTCCGGCGCGAACACACCCGCGGCCATCATGGCGCAGGCCGGTTCCACGGCCGGGTTGGTCCGCGAAGCACCCGTGCTCGCACGCGCCCATCATGGCTCGGTCTCCAAGGACACCCGCGCGCAAATCGAAGAGGATCTTAAACTCGGCCGACTGCGCGCCGTGGTGGCGACCAGCTCCTTGGAACTCGGCATCGACATGGGACTGGTCGACCTCGTCATTCAGGTCGAATCGCCCACCTCGGTCTCCTCGGGCCTGCAGCGCGTGGGTCGTGCCGGGCACCAGGTCGGCTCGGTCTCCAAGGGTGTGTTCTACCCCAAACATCGCGCGGACTTGCTCTCCACCGCGCTGGTGGTCACTCGCATGCGTGCCGGAGCCATCGAGAAGATGAGCATCCCGGCCAACCCGCTGGACGTACTCGCCCAGCAAACTCTGGCCGCGGTGGCCATGGACGATCTCGAGGTGGAGGCCTGGTTCGATTTGGTGCGCCGCGCCGCGCCCTACCAACAGTTGCCGCGTAGCGCCTACCTGGCCACGCTGGACATGCTCTCGGGCAAGTACCCCTCCGACGAATTCGCTACCCTCAAACCACGGTTGCTCTGGGACCGCGATAGCGGCATGCTCTCTGCCCGGCCCGGGGCCCAACGGCTGGCGGTGATCTCCGGGGGCACCATTCCGGACCGCGGGCTCTTCGGCGTCTTCCTCGCCGGTGCCGAAGATGACAAGGCGCCCAAGCGCGTGGGCGAGCTGGACGAGGAGATGGTCTACGAATCCCGAGTGGGTGACGTTTTTGCCCTCGGTGCCACCAGCTGGCGGATCGAAGACATCACCCACGACCGGGTGCTGGTCTCTCCGGCCTTCGGGCAACCGGGCAAGCTACCCTTCTGGCATGGGGACGGGCTGGGGCGCCCCGTGGAACTCGGCGCGCACCTTGGCCAGTTCACCACCAGCCTGCTGGCGGCCGAACCCGCCGCCGCGCTAGCTCGCCTGCGCTCCGAGGGGCTCGACGATTTCGCGGCCAGGAACCTGCTCGGCTACCTCGACGACCAGCGCAAGGCCACCGGCCAGGTCCCGAACCACACGCGCTTCGTGGTCGAGCGCTTCCCCGATGAATTGGGCGACTGGCAGGTCATTTTGCACTCCCCCTTCGGCCTGGCCGTGCACGCCCCCTGGGCCTTGGCCATTGGGGCGAGGGTTCGCGAACGTTGGGGTCTCGACGCTTCGGCCATGGCCGCCGACGACGGAATCGTGTTACGCATTCCGGCGATGGAGGACGAACCACCGGGCGCGGAGCTATTCATTTTCGAGCCCGACGAGATCGTGGAGCTGGTGACCACGCAGGTGGCAAATTCCGCGCTTTTCGCGGCACGCTTCCGCGAATGCGCCGCACGCGCCCTCTTGTTGCCACGCATCAACCCGACCAAGCGCACCCCGTTGTGGCAACAACGCCAACGCGCCAGCCAACTACTGGATGTGGCACGCAACTACCCGGATTTTCCGATCATTTTGGAAACCGTGCGCGAATGCCTCAACGACGTTTACGACCTGCCGGCTCTGGTCGACTTGCTCGGAGCCATCGCCGCCCGCTCGATTCAGGTCGTCGAAGTGCAGACCGAACTGCCCTCACCCTTTGCCCAATCGCTGCTCTTTGGCTATGTGGCCCAATTTCTCTACGAGTCCGACGCCCCGCTGGCCGAACGGCGCGCCGCGGCACTGAGCCTGGACCCGGTGCTGCTCGGCGAGCTACTGGGGCGCAACGATGTGCGCGAAGTGCTCGATGCCGCGGTGATCGAACAGCTCGGTGCACAGCTTCAACACACCGACCCGGCCCGCCGCCTCAGCGGGGTGGAAGGCGCGGCAGACCTCTTGCGGCTCCTTGGCCCGCTGTCCGCCGCGCAATTGGCCCGGCGACTCAACGACCCCGATCTCGATGGGGCGGCGCTGGATGAAGCGACGGCGCGATCCCACGCGGAAACGCTGGTGGCCACCCGCCGGGCGTTCACGCTACGGGTCGCGGGCACCATCGCCTACGCCGCGGTCGAGGACGCCGGCAAGCTCCGAGACGCCCTAGGCACCCCACTGCCCACGGGTATCCCGGCCACCTTCCTCGAACCGGTCGCCGCACCCATCACCGATCTCGTGTCGCGCTATGCGCGCACGCACCCGCCCTTCACCGTCACCGAATTGGCGACCGCGCTGGGGCTGGGTGTGGCGGCCCTACGCCCGACCCTGGAATCCATGGTGTCCGCCGGGCGTCTGGCGCTCGGAGCCTTCCGGCCCCTCGAGCTCGTCCCCGTAGGAATCACCGGCGACGAATACTGCGACGTCTCGGTCCTTCGAACCATCCGCACTCGCTCGCTGGCGGCGCTGCGCGCCGAGGTGGAGCCGGTCGACCAGCCAACCTTCGCGCGCTTTCTGCCCGCGTGGCAGCAGGTCGGCACGGCACGCTCCAGCGCCGACGGGCTCTATGAGGTCATCACTCAGCTAGCCGGCGCCCAGGTGCCGGCCTCGGCGTTGGAATCCTTGGTGCTGCCGGCCCGCCTCACGGACTACGCACCGGGCTGGCTCGATGAGCTGACCAGTTCCGGCGACGTACTGATCTGTGGGGCCGGCGCCGCCGGTGGGAAGGATGGCTGGCTTTCGCTCCATGCCACCGAACACGCCGAACTCACGCTGCGTGCAGGGGACCGCTCCGCTCTTTCGGCACTGGCGGTGCGGCTGCTGGATTCTTTCGAACCTACCGGCGCCTACTTCATCGAGGAGCTAGCCGCCGGTCTGAAGCCAAGCGATGAGGTCGTGCAACTGAGCGAGGTCACCGAGGCCTGCTGGGAACTGTTCTGGGCCGGATTCATTTCGCCGGATACCCTGGCCCCGGTGCGCGGTTATCTGGCCGGCGGCAGCACGGCGCATAAGATCGCCAAACCCGCACCTCGGGCCCGCGCCGCGCGACTGAACCGGCTCTCCGGTCTCACCCGCATAGCACGAACTCAGGGCACCGGCCGCACGGTTCGCGGAGGAGCCCGCTGGGCCCTGCTCCCACAACCGGTGGATGACCCGACCATAGCCGCACACGCTGCGGCCGAAGTACTCCTTGAACGCTACGGGGTACTCACGCGTGGGTCGGTGGCCGCCGAGGCCGTGCCCGGTGGCTTCGGGACGCTGTACCGGGTGCTGGCCAAACTCGAGGAAGCCGGTCATGCTCGGCGCGGATACTTCGTGGAGAAGCTCGGTGCCGCCCAGTTCTCCAGCTCCGCCACCATCGACCGCTTGCGCAATCATCAACTACCCGAAGACCCGCAGCGCACCACCCAAGCGCTCGTGTTGGCCGCAACCGACCCGGCGAACCCCTACGGTGCCGCGCTGCCGTGGCCGGCGTCGAATACCGGCCACCGCCCCGGGCGGAAAGCCGGTGCCCTGGTGGGCATGCTCGATGGCAGGCTCTATCTGTATCTGGAACGCGGCGGTCGAACCGTGCTGACCTTTGCTGAACCGGGCGCGGCCGAGGTTGCGGCGGTAGCCAAGGAGCTGGTCCGTGTGTTGCGTGTGGCCAAGGTGGATAAGATCGCCGTGGCTACGGTCAACGGGCTGCCGGTAGCCGAGCACCCGCTGGGTGCCGCCTTACTCGAGGCCGGTTTCTACAGCACGGTGCAGGGAATTCGCTTCCGCGGCTAGTGTGCGGGTCGAGAGTGGGGAGGACACATGCCAGAAGGCGATTCGGTGTATCGGGCGACCGCGCGCCTACACGAGGCACTGGCCGGGGACCGCTTACGCGCCACGAGCTTCCGCGTGCCGCAACTGGCCACCACAGATCTGGCCGGATACACGGTGCACGAAGTGGTTCCGCGCGGTAAACACCTGCTGATCAGGATGCTCCCGGACGGTGATGGGCCCGGGCTTAGCCTGCATTCGCATCTGCTCATGGAGGGGCGCTGGGACCTGTATCGGCCCGGGGAGCGCTGGCGTAAACCGGCCCATACCGCCCGTGTGGTGCTAGAGACGCAGCGCACCCAGGCCGTAGGCTTCGATATCGTTCAAGTGCGACTGCTACCGACCGCCGACGAATCCGAGGTCGTCGGTCACCTGGGGCCCGACCTGCTTGACCCGGCCTTCGACGCACGGCGGGCGCTGGAGAATCTGCTCGGTACCGGTCAGCGGCCGATCGGCACAGCCCTGCTGGATCAACGGCTACTTGCCGGCATCGGCAATATCTACCGTTGCGAAACCCTCTTTCTGGCTCGGACCCACCCGCTATGCCCGGTGGATCGCGTCGGCGACCTGCCGGGCATGGTGGAGATTGCTCGCAAACTGCTTCAGGTCAACAAGGACCGCGGACGCCGGGTGACCACCGGTCTGGCGCGTACCCGTGAACCGTACTGGGTTTATGGCCGCGCGGGGCGCCCGTGCCTGCGCTGCGGCACCCGTATCGAGGCGCTGACCGTGGGCGATGAACAGAGCGCGCAGGAACGGACCTGCTACTTGTGCCCGCGGTGCCAACCGTTGCCGTAGCGGCTACTGAGACAAGATGTGGAACATCAGGTGGTCGCGCCACGTCCCGTTAATCTTCAAATATTGCGGGGTGACACCATAAAGCGTGAACCCGGCGCGTTTAAGCACCGCCTGTGAGGCCAGATTTTCCGGAAGTGTTTCGGCCTGCACCCGATGCAGCCCGAGCACGTCGAAGGCGAATCTCACGGCCTGATGAACCGCCTGCGAGGCATAGCCCCGACGCAACCGGTCGGCGCGCACCCAATAACTGATCGCACAGGACTGCAACGCCCCTCGAATCACCGAATTGAGGTTCAGCCTGCCCAGCAGCTCACCGTTCTCACCCACAATCACGAAGGGGTACTGTGAACCTAGCTCGTGGGACCGTAACGACTGGCGGATCAGTTCGCGCTGCCCCCGCTCGCTGAAGAAGGCCGGCTCGCGTAGCGGCTCCCACGGTTGCAAATGCTCCTTATTCGCTTGCAGCAGTTCACACAGCGCCTCGGCATCCGATTCGGCAATAATTCGAAGGCTCAGACTCATCCAGCGCCTTTCTCCGGGTAGCTCAACCGTTCTCTCTCGGCCCCAGCCTACGTGCCAGCGCCGCCGGATTTAAACGCGGTTGCGGATGCTGGGAGAATGAAACCATGGCAATGGCTTCCCCTCTCCCGGTGCGCAATGGCGTTAATGCCACCCGACTGCGGCTTCCCAGCAGCGGCCCGTGGCACACCGTCGCCGATTACCTACTCGAGCGTTTCGGTCACGTGGACCCCGAGGGGATTCTGCGCCGTTTCACCGACGGGGAGATCGTCGGCCTTGGCGGCAGCCCACTGACCGTGGATACGCCGCTGGGCGCTCACGAGTTTATTTGGTACTACCGCTCGCTTCCGGTCGAGACCCCGATTCCCTTTGAGGCGGCAATCCTGCACCACGACGAGCATCTGCTCGCCGTGGATAAGCCTCATTTTTTGCCAACGACTCCCGGGGGCCGCTTCATTCAGGAATCGGCACTCGTCAGATTGCGCAATCAGACAGGGATCGATGATCTGGTTCCGATGCATCGGCTCGACCGTGCCACTGCCGGCGTCATCCTCTTCGCGGTCAATCCTGAAACGCGCGGAGCCTATCAAACCCTGTTCGAACGCCGCGAAATCACCAAGCGCTATCAGGCGGTGGTGGCGCTTGAACCGCGCTCAGGGCTGGAAACAGGGGTGCGGTTACCGGACGAACTGCCCTCCCTCGAGCCGCACGAGCTGGGCGAGGTGCTCCAGCAAATGCCGTTGCGCTACGAAAACCGCATGTCCAAGGTCAAAGGCCAACTGCGCTCGGTGGTCGAACAAGGCACGCCCAATGCCAGCACCCTGATCTCCGTGGCCGCCCGCGGCCGTAGCGCCGGGCACTTCGCCGGAACCGACGTGGCGCTACTCGATCTGGACCCGCTGACCGGCAAAACCCACCAGCTACGTGTGCACCTTGCCAGTTTAGGATTAGGCATTATCAATGATGCCTTCTACCCGAGGCTGTGGGACTGGGCCGAGGATGACTACCGCCGCCCCCTGCAGCTTCTGGCCCGCAGCATTGCCTTCACCGATCCGCTGAGCGGAGAACGCCGCGAGTTCACCTCACACCGCACGCTCTGCGAGGCTCCCTCGAGCTAAGCGGGACTGTTCAGGGCGCGCTGGCGCGTCTAGGCTGTGGAACAAGTAACCCGTGGCCGAGGCGCAAGGTGGTACCGATGAGCGGTGAACGCGAGCAGAACCCGGAGCAAAGCAACCTGGCCGAACTCGTGGAGCAGGCACGCGACGCGATTCTCGCTGGGCGTCCCCGCGCGGTGCCCCTGCCCTATGCGGCCCCGGATCGGAGGGCCAATCCAGCCCCCGAGCCGGTCGACACGTACCGTCAGGCGACGGCGGTGGGCGCGGCGCTGCTACTGCTGATCACCGTCCTGGCATTCGGCCCGCAAGCCCAGCAACGCACCGGAAGCGACTTGCTCAACGACGCGACGATCCAACCGTGGCTCCTGGTGCTCCTGGCGGTAGCGGCCCTTGCCCATGCCGGATTCGGCTGGCTCAGCGCCCAGCGTAGTGCTCGACGACAGCGCGCGGCCACCCCTTATGCCATCGCCACCTGGGCGCTCCTTGCCGTGGCCCTGACCTTTGCCGCCGCGTTCTTGCCGCTACCGGCAACTGGGTTTGCAGTGTGCGCGACCATCAGCGCGTTACTGGCCATTCGACAGCTCAACCGCCACACCGCCCGGAGCTGGAACGAGCGAGTTCTCTGCGATGCTCCACTCGGGCTGGCGGCCGGCTACCTGCTCTTTCTCACGGCGCAATGGATCCTACCCATCTTGCCCGAACCGCTGTCCGAGAACGCATGGGCGGCGCTGGGCGTGGTCTTCCTGGCCAGCCTGGTAGCCACCTCGATTGCACATTCCGAACGGGGCCGTCACTCGGTGGCATTGGGCTTCACGCTACCGCTACTGCTCGCAGCGGTGATGGTGTTCCTGGATCATAGTGCCGGCTGGTGGCTAGGCCTCGGCTACGGACTACTAGCCATCGTGGTGGCGCTCAGCGCAGAAAATCGGCGCTACCAGATCAACCACGCCGAGCATCGTGCCCTACGTGGTGAAGAGCTAGATTTCTGACTACCGCGGAGCCATCCGAATGGCTCCGTCGAGTCGAATCACCTCACCGTTGAGCATGCTGTTCTCCACAATGTGCCGCACCAGCTGGGCGTACTCCGCCGGTTGCCCGAGTCGTGAGGGATGTGGCACCTGGGCGCCAAGGGAGTCCTGCGCCTCCTGCGGCAGGCCGGCCATCATGGGCGTGGAGAAGATTCCCGGGGCGATGGTCATCACGCGAATCTCATGTCGTGCTAGTTCACGAGCCAACGGCAAGGTCATCGACGCCACCGCGCCCTTGGAAGCCGCGTAGGCGGGTTGGCCGATTTGCCCATCGAAGGCCGCCACGCTGGCGGTATTGACGATTACCCCGCGCTCGGATCGGCCGTAACCATCGGAGAGCGCATCGAGTTCGCTCATGTTCTGGGCGGCACATCGAATCACGTTGAAGGTGCCGGTGACGTTCACGCGAAGCACTCGTTCGAATTTCTCCAAAGGCAACACTCCATCTCGTCCCAGAACCTTCCCGGGGGTCGCCACACCGGCGCAGTTGACCACCACACGTAGCGGCCCTAGCGCGGCCACCTGTTCGACGGCCGCCTCGACCTGCTCGGCATCGGCCACATCCACCGGGAAATAATGCACCGACTCGCCAATCTGTGCGGCCAACTGCTCACCGTCCTCCCGTGGCAGGTCAAAGACGGCGACGGTATTGCCGGCGCCAGCCAGCTCCGTGGCAGTCGCCCGCCCCAGGCCAGAAAGGCCTCCGGTAACGATGGCGGTAAATCCGGACAAGTTCATGGAAAAGCTCCTTTGCTCGTGTGCACCCGCCCCACCACAGGATCTGCCGCGGTGGGATGGCTCACAGCCAGCCTAGGTGCGCTCCTTGAAATTTTGAAGCAACGGTCCCCGCGACGCGCGGTAGGCTTCTGCTCATGAGCCTTATATTGGTCACCGGGGCAGCCCGCGGGATTGGAGCGGCGATCGCCCGAACGTTGGCCCAGTCGGGCTTTGATCTGATCGTTCACGCCCGACACCCCAGTAGCGAGGCCGAACAGGTCTGCGCCGACATAGCGGCGATGGGCCGCGCGGCCTATCTACGCTATGCCGACCTGAGCGACGCTCTGCAGCTACAAGAGCTCTTTACCAATATCCATGAGCTTGGCCCCCTGCATGGCTTGGTCAATAATGCCGGGGCGATTTCCTACAGCGGGCCGTTGAGGCAGGCCCCCGATGAAGCGATCAGCCGAGATCTTGCGCTCAATCTGACCGCACCCATCCAAATCACGAAATATGCGCTACAACGCATGGACCGTGGCGCGGTGATAGTTAACATCTCTTCGGTTGCGGCCGCCAGCGGGGCTCCCGGGGAATATGTGCATTACGCCGCGGCCAAGGCAGGCCTTGAAAGTTTCACTCTCGGTCTGGCCAAAGAACTCGCCCCAGAGGGTATTCGAGTCAACGCCGTGAGCCCGGGAACAATTCGCACCGGTTTCCACTTGGATCCGCAGCGGCCGGATCGTGTGGCGGAACGGATCCCGCTGGGGCGACCCGGAGAAGTCGAGGAAATCGCCGCTGCGGTGGACTGGTTCTTCAGCCCCGGAGCCACTTACGCCACCGGTAGCATTCTGCGCGTCGCGGGCGGGCTCTAAATATGCATATGTGAAAGGCCGCCGAGAGGTAGCACCTGTTCGGTGCGCCTCCCGGCGGCCCTCACCGTTGTCGAATGGGTTAGTGGTCGGCCGGTACGGCCCCCGGTTCGGAGGCCGGCTCAACTACGACTTTCTTTCCGCCCAGCATGGCCCCAAGGATCAAGACCGCGAGGCCGCAGGCCGCGGCGACGAAGAATCCGGCCGAGAACCCTTCGATACTCGCCTGTGGCTGCGGTATCCCGGCAGCCTGCTTGGCCGTCGTGCTGGCCGCCACCACGCCAACGACCAGCGCGGTGCCCAATGCTCCGCCGAGCTGCTGGAGCGTCGAGAGGACGGCAGAACCGTGAGAATGAAGTTCATGCGGCAGCGGGTTCAATGCGGTGGTGAAGGCGGGGGTGAAAATCAGTGCCATGCCCAGAGACATCACCAAGTGCATCACGATCAGAAGCCAGACGGCGGTCTCCGGCCCCAAGACCACCGCGTATCCCAGCAACACCAGGACCAGCAATGCGGCGCCAGGCACCACCAAAGGCGCGGGTCCGAACTTGTCGAATAGGCGACCGACCGTCGGGGCGAGCAGGCCCATGAGCAGACCGCCGGGCAACAGAATCAATCCGGTGGTCAGCGTCTCAAAGCCCAGGATATTGCTGAAGTACATCGGGAGCAGGATGATTACACCGAACAGCGCCACCATCGCGAAGATCATCAAAAGCAGACCCAGCGTGAAGGGGCGGTAGGTAAAGGGCCGCAGATCGAGTAGGGCTCGCTCGTTTCGTTGCAGGCGCGATTGCAGGAACGCGAAGGCCACCAGGCAGATCAGCGCACCGGCCAGAATCATGGCGTTCGACGCGTCGAAACCGGCCGCCGAGAGTCGGCTCAAGCCGTAGACCAGACCGCCGAAGCCGGGCACGGCCAACAGAAGCGAGACGAAGGACAGCGGTGCCCGCGATTCGCCGGGCTCGTTCCCAAGTCGCGGGGCACCAATCAGCAGGGCCAGGATCGCAATCGGTGCTACCGCGATGAACATGAAGCGCCACGACAGGAATTGCAGAATGAGTCCCGAGATCGTCGGCCCTACCGCCGGAGCCACCGAGATCACGATGGAGACATTTCCCATCAGTACGCCGCGACGTTCGGGCGGCACCAGATCAAGGATGGTGGTCATCAGCAACGGCATCATGATTGCCGTGCCCGAGGCCTGGATAACGCGAGCAATGAGCAGCACCGAGAAGCCCGGGGCCGCGGCAGCCAGAATCGTGCCGACGGTGAACAAGCCCATGGCCAGCATGAATGCCTTGCGGGTGCTGAGCTTCTGCAGCAGGAAGCCGGTGGTGGGGATCACTACCGCCATGGTGAGCATGAAGATGGTGGCCAACCACTGAATCGTGTCGGGGCTGACCGAAAATTCATGCATGAGCACCGGCAGCGCCACGTTCATGATCGTTTCATTCAGGATGACCACGAAGGTGGAAACGATCAATACGGTGATCGTCATCAGGCTTTGCGGACTTAACCGCTCGGTCGAGGTCGACATGTCCAGCTCCGCTTCAGGAAGGGATGAGCAAAATGGTGTGGCCGCAGACGCTCCACGAGTGATTGATAAATCTCTATCAATAGTAGCGATCCACCGAAGTGAGCACCAGCAAACGACGGGCGTCAAAAAAGTGAATTACGCGACACAATTAGCCGATTCGCGGATCTGCGGCGGCCATGTACCAAGATGGAGTTATGAACGTGCGCACACCCGATCCCTATCCCGGCTGGCTCAGCGAGGAGGACCTCTACGAGGCCCGCCAGCGCCTGCCGATGCTTTACGTTGAGGCCATTCCGGTGCGCTTGGACCCGCTGGGCTATGTCAACGAGGTCGGCCTCCTGTTGACCGCCGATCACTCGGGGCAGATGCGCCGCACCTTCGTCTCGGGTCGTGTGATGTACCGCGAAACCATTCGCGCTGCCCTCACCCGGCATATCGAAAAGGACTTGGGCACGATGGTGTTGCCCCAGCTACCGGCGAGCCCGGTGCCCTTCACCATCGCGGAATACTTCCCGGCCCCGAGCGAAACCGGACTGACCGACGATCGGCAACATGCGGTCTCGATGTGCTACATCGTGCCGGTACGTGGCGAGTCCTCACCACGCCAAGATGCCTTAGAACTCACGTGGCTTACCCCGGCCGAGGCGCTGAGCGAAGACATTCAATCGGAGTTTGCCGGCGGCCGCGAGAACATTCTGCGCCAAGCCATGGCGCACGTGGGCATCAACATTTAGGCCTTGCGGGCGCCGCCGCTAAGCGATCCCGTATTTCTTGCGTAGCGCCCGCCCGAGCAGGCTTCCCGCCACCACACCAAGCACGCCGATGCACGAACCGATCACGGTTTCGATGATGCGGTCATAAATGACCGCCCCGCCTAGACCGGTGCCCAAGGAAACACCCACGAGGGCCATCGGGGTGACGAAGATTTGTGCCAAGAAATAGTTGCGAAGCACGAACATCTCGGTCAGGAATTGGAAGCACCCTAAGGTGAGCACCAAGGCCCACAAGGGCGGGTTCAGCGGAATCAAGGCCAGCATGAAGATCATGCCAGCCAACGTTCCCAAGACACGATGCAACCCGCGACGCACGCGGTGGCGGGTGGTGTGCCCGGCCAAGGGCACCACGGCGGCGACCATTGCCCAGTAGGTATGACCCGCCGAGAGGTGTGGTGCGATGAGCGTGGCCGCTACCCCCGCGGCCCCTGCGGTGAGCACGTGGAAGAGGCCCTCCCACCAGATGGCTTGGCGAATGCGTGATGACAGTTTGGGAAGTTCGGTGCGTGCCCACGCTCCCGGACCGGCTCCCAGCGAACCCACCGCACCGAGCCCCAGGGCCAAAAGTATCGTTCCTCCGGCGGCCAGGAGTGCATCGACCATGGGCGCCTGCCGTGGGAGTGAGGCAATGGCCGCGAAGGCGAAAATGTGGAATAGCGAACCGGTCGGGCGCAGTTGCCACAGTCCCGAAACTACCGATCCAGCGCCCGCCACCACCGTGGTCAACCCGATGATTTGCCAGGCCGCTCCGCTCGGATCTGCCGCGTCAATCCAGTACTTGCTGGCCAGCATGGCCCCGAGAATCAGAATGAAAAACATCAGGCCAGAACGTGCTTGCATGCGTAGCCGATTCCAATACCCCGGCACACGGCCGTAGACGCCCGTGAAGGCACCAAACACCACGTAGACCATGAGGTCCAGGCGGCCGAGTAACAGCAGCAAAGTCAGTGGGGCAAAAATGCCCACCGCGGTACGTAGCGCGATCCAGTGGTCTTTCGTTGCTGGCCCCAGGGTGATCAGCGAACGCGCGAAGGGCTTTAGCGCATATTCAACCACTGGCAACCTCCACCTCAACACCGCAGACTCTTCAACCATTTTCGCGCCGACCTGCACGAATCGCTAGGACGCCGCTCACCGCTAGCTATCGTTTTCCTCACCCAGCCGCGCATACGGCACACTAGTAAGGTGTCCGAACAGACTTTTACCCCCAGCGAAACCCACCCGCGCCAGGCCGAATTCTCCTACGAAGTAGGTACACGACTGGTCGATTCCGAAGGCAACCCGACTCTTGGCCGAACCGGCACGATCACCACGCCGCACGGCACCATCAAGACTCCTGCCTTCATTGCCGTAGGTACCAAGGCCACGGTTAAGGCCGTGACTCCCGAGCAGGTCGCACAACTCGGGGCCCAAGCGGTTCTCGCAAACGCCTATCACCTCTACCTCCAGCCGGGCGCTGACTTGCTGGACGATGCCGGGGGCCTTGGCAAGTTCATGAACTGGGAGCACCCCACCTTCACCGACTCCGGCGGATTTCAGGTCATGTCGCTAGGCTCGGGGTTCAAGAAGGTCATCGATATGAAGTCGGTGGATAACTCCGGGCCCGATGATGCCGTGGCACCGGGCAAGGAACGCATGGCCAACGTCGACGAGGATGGTGTCTGGTTTAAGTCCCATCTCGACGGCACGCGCCACCGTTTCACTCCGGAGGTTTCGATGCAGGTGCAGCACCAGATCGGTGCCGACATCATGTTCGCCTTCGACGAGTTGACCACCTTGCAGAATTCTCGTGGCTACCAGGTTGAGTCCTTGGAACGTACGCGGCGCTGGGCACAACGTTGCATCGACGAGCACTTCCGGCTGACCGATACTCGCGTCGGCAAGGACTATCAGGCGCTCTTTGGCGTGATTCAAGGAGCCCAGTATGAAGACCTGCGGCGCAAGGCCTGCCGCGACCTCTCGCAAATGCCCTTCGACGGGTTCGGCATCGGTGGCGCCCTGGAAAAGGAGAATCTGGGAACCATTGTCGGCTGGTGCGCCGAGGAGCTTCCGGAAAACAAGCCACGGCACCTGCTGGGTATTTCGGAGCCGGATGACATCTTCACCGCAATTGAGAACGGCGCCGACACCTTCGATTGTGTTTCCCCGACCCGCGTGGCCCGTAACTCGGCGTTCTACACCCCGCACGGCCGTTTCAATCTCTCCGGGCAACGCTACAAGCGCGACTTCACGCCGCTGGCCGAAGGCTGCGGTTGCTACACCTGCGCACACTACACTCGGGCCTATATTCACCATCTCTACAAGGCCAAGGAACTGCTCAGCCACACGCTGATCTCAATCCACAACGAGTACTTCACCGTCAATCTGGTTGAGCGTGCCCGCCTTGCCATCGAGGACGGCACCTTCTATCAGCTCAAGGAGCAGGTACTTGCCGAGTACTACGCCGGTGGGCCGGATCCGCAGAACCCTCCGGCACGCTAAGTACGCAACGCTCCCAGCAGCGGCGGTAGCGATCTGAGCAGGCTCACCACCAGCGCGACCAGTAGCGCTGGTGGCGCGAGGCCCAGAAGCACCGCCGCGACGGGAAGCACCGCCACCAGCGCGCTGAGCAGTGGTGTCAGTTGCCGCATCGCCCACAGACCCATCGCCTCATCGTTGCCCGCCACCGTGAGCATTTCTTCCCAGTCGCGCATCGGTCGCCCGGCGTAGCCCAGCGCGCCAGCGGCGATGCCGGGGAGCAACGCGGCACAGGCCACCAACCACCACGGCAGCGTGCCGGCGGGCAGGATTCCCAGCATCGGGGCAACAAGAGCCCACACCACAACTACCGGCGCGCCAACGGCCAGAAGACCGTTCACCACCTCTCGGCGGATTTGTTGCTGTGGCAGGCCCAGTAGGCGGCTGAGCCCGGGCACCGAAATGAGTGGCCGCGCGCACGATCCCAACAGAAAACTCGCGCATGCCACCAGCACTAGGCTCGTGAGCAATAGCATCAGCGGATTCGCTGCCCCACGAACCACCAGGAACAACAGCACGCTCGTGGCGAGAAGAACCGCGGCCGGTCGCCAGCGCGCCGAGCGCCAGAGGCTCAATGTCAGGATCTGCGGTACCGGTGCCAACCGTGCCACGGGCCCGCGACGCCTCCTGCGCCCCGTCGGCCGCTCTTCTCCCAGCCCTGCCGCGAAATTTCGGATATCGAGCTGGCTGAGCGCGGCTACTAGCGAGCCCTGAAGGGCTCCGGACCGCGATAGCTCGAAACGACTGATCCGTTCCAGCCCGCTGCGCGTGGAGCCGACGGCCAGCAATGCCCCAAGCAGGACGAGGATTCCAATCAGCAGCCAGCTACCCGGAGCCGCCCATAGGTCAACGAGTCGGCTCGAGATTAGTGCGAGCAAGTGCCCGGCTCCCGCCATGGATCCTAACCACAGAAGTCCTAAGGTAGCGAGATAGCCGAGCGACACCCAGCGCAGGGTCCGACGCAGTGTGGTTCGGCGCCCGACGATCTGGGCCCGCATCGCAAGGCCTGCGAGCAAAGTGCCCAGCAACACGCTGGCCACCGACCCACCGAGCAGGGTCAGCGGATCGAAACTCGCCCCGCTCGCGATCAGCGCCACGTACCACAAGGCCCAAGTCAGAAACATGGCTCCGGCGCCAAGGCCGAGAGCCCGGCGGCGGCACGCACGCAGCAAGGCCCGCGACCGTTGCGGCAAGGTCATCACCCAGGTGGACTCGGCGGCGCTGATCGAACAGGGTCCAAGCCGCCGCAGGAGGTCCAGCACGCCGCACACCAGTAATGGGAAAAGCAGTGCAAGAGCCTGTGAAACCTCCAGTACCGCCGTCGGCAGGACGACGGAATCTGCTGCGGCCGATTGTAGAACATACAGCACCGCGTTGCTGGCCGATACGGCATAGGTGAAGAGAATCAGGACGGCTAAGACCCAGATATATCCGTCGGAAAAGCGATCAAAACGCTCCTGGGTACTGCGCCGTGCGCGCGCACGCCTGAAGATATCCTGTGGCTCGAAGTCTGTGCTGGCGACGGTCATGACACTCGGCCTTCGAGCCAGCGGGCACCGGATTCGGCGTCGAGCGCCCGGATGCTTCGCCCCTCGAGCAGCAGCACCTGCTGCAGTGATTGGCGGATCAATTGCGGGTCATGGCTCACCACTAGCAGCCCCACCCCGCGTGCATCGCGGAGCTCAGCCAGTCGATGGTAGAGCCGTTGCCGAATTTGGTAGTCGAGACGCTGCTCGGGCTCGTCGAATATGAGCAAACTTGCCGGACGTACCAAGGTCGAGGCCAAGAGAAGCCTGCGGCGTTGCCCCGAAGATAACTCGGCCGGCAAATGCTCGGCGACATCGGCAAGGGCGAAAAACTCCAGTTCGTGCTCGACTGCCCGTTCCCAGCGGGCTACCCGATGTCCGCGCGCCACTAGTTCCAGATGCTCGGCCACGGTCAGCTCTTCGAAGAAGGCGCCATCGTCGATTTGAACGGCGACCTGCCCACGCACCATGCGGTCGGCTTCCCGTAACGGCTCCCCGCGGTAATACACGCCGCCTGCCACCATTGGCTGAGCCCCAACCATCGTGCGTAGCAGGGTGGATTTACCGGATCCGTTGCTCCCGATGATGCCGTACCCGGTTCCGGGTTCCAGCACCGCCGTGACCGGTTCGCACAAGGCGCGTCCTGCGTAGCCAAATTCCAAAGAATCGAGCCGCAGGGCTACGTCGGTACTATCCATAGCGCTCACGCTACCAACGAGAGCGGGCGTGACACGTCGCTCGGTGTGCTGAACCGGTCCTACGACTTAAGGCTGAGTGGGCTCAACGTTGTAGCCGGGCTCGACTTTCTTGAACCAACGGATAACCAGCGCCGTAACTGGCACGAAGAGGACTTCAACGGCCGTCTTGTAGACGAACCCGACGACAACGTAGTTCAAGAAGGTACCTGCGTCTGCAATCCCCAGAACCGGTGCGGCCACCGAGCAGAAAATGACCGTATCCAGCAATTCCCCGACGCCACTGGATCCCACCAGACGACCGATCAGACCCCGCTCACCAAAGCGTTCCTTAAGCCGAACCAGCACCCAAGAATTGGTGAGCTGTCCGACGAGGAAACCCAGTCCGGAGGCTAGAACGATCTGCCACACCGGTCCGAGCGTGCGCTCAAGGGCTTCTTGGCCGTCGTAAAACTCTGCCGCGGGTAGCTGGATCATGATCCAGAAGCACACCACGGCAAAAATCGCGAGAGCGAATGTGGTGATGATCGAGCGCCGCGCCGCCTTCAGTCCGTACACCTCGGAGATCACATCGCCCAAGATGTAGGCCAGCGGGAACAGGAAGAACCCGCCGTCGGTGACCAGGGGTCCGATGATCACGCCCTTAGAGGCGCCGATGTTGGAGAGAATCACCACCGCTCCCATGAGGGTGAGCAAGGTGGAGAAGTACGCCGAACCCGGCGTAGCAAAACGTGCCCGCGAAGGCCGCGCGGACGGCATGGCGGTTTCAACGCCCATAAGAAAAGTCCTTGTCAAAGTGGTTCGCCAGGAATTGAGCCGAGTCGAAGCTCGCGTCAGTCACTTCCCGCTGTATTAGCACTTACCTGCCAAGTATCCCATGGTGTACGAGACACGCTTCCGTGAGGCGCTTCACGCCCAAATGGTATTTGAAAGGTCAAAGACCGCAAATTCAGCATCTCACTACGTATTCTTCGCACCAGCTAGTTGAACAATCGGTTTGGTCGGTGATGCGGTTCGCATGGACTCCAGTGGCCCACGCGCAATTTTTGAACGCGTTCAAAAAATGGCTAGACTGGGAAGACGAAAAGTCACGGGAAAGGGAGTTTGGATGCAGCCGTGCACCACCAAAGGGAAAGCGACTCGAGCGCACCTGTTGGATACCGCCCTAACCTGCTTCGCAGAGTCCGGCTATCGCGAATCCAGCATGCGCACTATTGCCCAGCGCGCCGGAGTCTCGTTGTCTCACGCGTACTACTACTTCGACTCCAAAGAGGCGATCGTGGGGCACCTATTGCTGAATTTGCGCACGGAGCAATATCGCCGATGCAAGGAGTTGCTCGGCGAAGGCAATACGCTTGAGGCCAATATTCGCATCGTGTTCAAGGAAGCGATCGAGGTGATGCGCCCCTATCACGACTTCGGGCCGGCCTTTATGCAGGTACTGCGTTCCGCGACTCAGGACGCGACCGACGCGCAGCGAGAGGGCATAGAACTTGCGTTATGGCGTCAAGTGGTTGACGAAGCCAGGCCCCTGCCGCCGTTGGGCATCCGAAAGGATCTACCGCGTTTCCTCTGGCTCGTTTCGCGCCAGTTGATGTCGGTGTGGGCCTACGACTCCTCCGAGACGCAACGCCGCTCCCGGGCGTTGGCCATAGCCTTGGCGCCGGTCATCGCAAAGTTTGCCGTGCTTTGCCGCCTGCCGGTGGTCCGTTCGCTGTTCACGGATGTCATGGAACTCATGGATTCCACCACCGGGACCGCAGAGCGCGATCCTTCCGAACGACTACAGGCCAAGGCTTCGTAACCTACGGTTCACCACATTTCTTGTGCTCGGTCATGGTGGGCGTAGAGTCTGAATGAAGGATCCCTTTTCCCACCACGGCAAGGAGTTGGATACACCATGGGCACAGCAGTGCGGCAACTTCCCGAATGGACCGCCGCCTATGCGCTTCTGCGCGATCGCATCGCGTCTTTTCCCGGCGAAGATCAGGTCCGCTCCGTAGATCAAGACGGTAACGACGCCGAAATTCTGCGTTACTGGCCGGCCGCGGACTGGACACCGCCTGCCGACGTACGCAGACTCATTCTCCTAGGGCCCGGCAACGACGGCAACACGCAATCCTTGCGTAGCGCGGGCTTCACCCCGCTGAGCACGATGACCTTGCTGGCGGCACAGCCAACCGACGTGGAACAGTCCGTGAAATTGGCTGAAACCTCTGTGCTCTTCGAAGCACCCATGGATCACTACGACGTTGTTGAGGTTGCCGATTTCGATCGCCCCGTGGCCCGCGGCCGGATGCATTATGGATCAACGTTCGGATTGATCTCGGACCCCGATCTTTTCGCGCCCAGTGACCCCGACACCGCACGGCGAGCAGTTATCGCTAGTTTTGCGGGGTCGGCCTTTGCCCATGGCCTACCTTGGATATTCTTAATTGCGTCCGAAGACCACGCCGAACACCTTGCGGAGGGTTGGTCTAAGGCCACGACGATCAGCATCTGGCAGCAGAGCTGACATCTGCCCTTCTCAAAAACGATTTTTGGAACAATGACTGAAAATATCACCGCCCCACGCCCAGCGTTCACCCTGACTATTGCCGGCTCGGAAGCTACCGGTGGAGCCGGAGCACAGGCAGACCTGAAAACCTTTCAGGAGCTCAACACCTACGGCATGGTCGCGCTGACCTGCATCGTGTCCTTTGATCCGAAGGATAACTGGAATCACCGTTTCGTCCCGGTGGAACCACAGGTCATCGCCGACCAGCTGGAAGCCATTCAGACCTGCTACTCCGGCAGCCTCGACACCGTGAAACTGGGCATGATGGGCTCTCCGGCCACGATCGATACGGTGGCAACCGCGCTGAAGTCTCAGTCATGGAAGAACATCGTGCTGGACCCGGTACTCATCTGCAAAGGTCAGGAGCCGGGGCACGCGTTGGACACTGATCAGGCCTTGAAGTCCCAGTTACTACCCCAGGCCACCTTTGTCACTCCCAATCACTTCGAAGCCGAGCAGCTCTCCGGCCTGAGCATCACGAACGAAGCCGAACTGATCGCCGCCGCCAAGAAGATCCACGAGGTCTCCGGTGCGGCCGTGCTCGCCAAGGGCGGAGTCCGCATCGAGGGCGAAGACGCCATCGACGTCTTCTACGATGGCGAAACCCTGGAGGTTCTACGCGAAAAGAAGATTGGCGACCTGGCGGTCTCGGGAGCCGGTTGCTCCTTGGCAGCCGCAATCACCGCAGAACTGGCCAAGGGCGCAGCTCCCCTGGAGGCCGCCCGCACCGCCAAGGCCTTCGTGACCGAGGGCATCCGTAACCGGGTCGCCGGACAGACCCCGTTCGACGCGCTGTGGCAGGGTGGACGCCGCAACTAGCACGACCACATGCCGCCGGCACTCGGCCTCCACCCCAGTGGACGTCGAGTGCTGGCAACGGACACAGGCAACGCGCGAGGCGCGGTGCGGTCTCAGTTACCAGATAGGCCAGTGACAACTCAGTCGACTTTATTGCTGGGCTTGGCGTCTGCGCTGTATTTTCATTGCGCAGAAATGAATCATCGCGATACTCACCGCGGCAAAGGCCCCAAGCACCCAAGGGTTTATCGAGGTCACGCACGCCAGCGTTCCGAAAATAGCGGTCGGCAATAACCACCCATATGCTCGTACGACGTTCACCGGCATCATTCCTCGTTCGTTTTGATCTGTCGCCACACGCTCACCCAAACCGCGCAGGAGTGCGCATTAGCTTGGCTCATAGCCGTACATGCCCAGAGGCGGAGAATCTCAACACCAGTCCGTGAGCAGTTAGCCGTCGCCTTGCTCGCTGAAACCTGCTCGGTGCCACGCATGACTTAAGTACATTATCTATGAAGCTTTGAAGAAGAGCTGGCGCATCGCAGTGCCTCAGTATCCCCCTCCATCCCGCTAAGGCCTATTGAGTCCCACTCAGCCGCAACTCACGCTAAGTACATGGCTGCTGTATTTTCCCTCACCATACGCCCGATAGCCGCGACTCATTTGCTACGATAATTTCCGTAGGCACCACCGGTGCCGCCACGTACGACAGAAGCTATGAGCGCATGGATGAGCGCGGGAAAGTGAGGTGGCCGCAATGGCCTGCTTGAACCTCTGCCCGTTCGTCTCCGTGGCGGACGGGGTTGCACGCTAGAAATCAGACTCCGCATATCGCGGCGTCTGCGGCGTCGTGCTCCGCAAAGCATAGATTGGCTCGCGCCCGGGGACATCTCTCGATGAATTTTCCTTCCCTTTTCGCGCCCTAAATTAGGAGCCAGCTCATGCAGCCACTGTCCGAAAAAACCATCCGTTCGTCATTCATCAACGCCAGCCGCCAAGAGGCAAAGAAGCTCAATCTCCCCGAAAACTTCAATGAGATCGACTGGGAGAACATCGAGTACCTCGGTTGGCGTGATCCCAAGATGCCGCAACGCGGCTATCTGCTATTCACCGATGCCCAGGGCACCACTCGCGGATTGCTGATGCGCACGAGCAACGCCACGCGCCGTCCCGGCAGTGTGGCAATGTGCGAGATGTGCCGCGACGTCACCCTGCCCTGCCCCGTCGTACTCTTTTCCACCCGCCGCGCTGGCCAGGCCGGGCGCGAGGGTGACACGCTGGGCACGATGATCTGCAGTGAATTTCAGTGCTCCGCCAATGTGCGCGTGGCACCGCCCAAGGACCCCATCAACCCCGATCCGATGCTCGTTGTCGCCCAGCGGATAGCCGAGCTCCCAGTACGGGTAGATGCCTTCATCCGACGGGTCCTCGGTGAATCTACTGTGAAGTAATAAAGACGCTTTCGAATCTGAAAGTTCACTGCACGTTTCATTGCCCCGGCGGGCAGGGTTCCCCCTCAGCTCCGGGGAAGAAATATGAAAAAAATCCGGCAGGCTTCTAGCCTTCCGGATTTTTTATTCAACAACCCCTTGATATGTGGGCCGGCTCACCTAAGATTTCATAACTAGGGAGCGGGCGCCAGCGGACGCCCACCCCGGATCATCGTCGTCAGCTCGCGCCGCGCCGTGATTCACCGTGCCCCTGCAGGCTCGGTCGTCCTCCGCCATCCAGCTTGAGCTAGGAGCATCATGGTCACTGAGCGCAATCAAAGATTGCCGCGCCGCATCCTGGGGGCCACCAGCGCGTTGGCGTTGGCCGTCACCATGGCCGCACCCGCCATTGCTGCGGACGTCCCGCGGCCCTCGGAGGGACAGAACGCAGCATCACTGCCGATTTCCACGCCCCAGTCACTATCCGAACGCAAGGTCTCTGCCCCGTTGGCTAAGGCCAGCGGAGAAGTCTCGGTCTTCGTACAGCTCGAAGGAGACGGTGCATTCGAGAGCGTGAAGAAGAGCGGGAAGTCCAAGGACACCGCCAAGGTCAAAAACATTCGTGCCAAGGTCAAGGGCAAGAGTAAGGAACTCGCCGCGAAGGCAAAGTCCAAGGTCCTCTACACCACGCACAACACGGTGCAGGGTGTTGCGCTGACCGGTGACGCGGATGATCTGCGCGCCCTGGCCAAGCGCTCCGATGTGAAGAAGATCAGCGCGATCGTGCCGAAGAAGCCGTCCAACCGCGGCGGCGTGATCGACACCGAAGCATTGAAGAGCTGGACCGAACTCGACAAGACCGGTGAAGGCGTAAAGATCGCCGTGCTCGATACGGGCATCGACTACACACACGCAGACTTCGGTGGCCCCGGCACCCTCGAGGCCTACAAGGAAGCCCAAGCATCCGAGGAACTGCCCAGTGCAGATTCCGGACTACGTGATGCGAATAAGTTCATCGGTGGTTGGGACCTCGTCGGCGACGACTACAACGCCAACCCGGACTCCGACGATTACCAGCCAGTGCCGCACCCAGACCCGAATCCCTTGGATTGCCAAGCGGCCGGTCACGGTTCACATGTTGCAGGCACCGCCGCCGGTTACGGCGTGAATGCCGACGGTAGCACCTTCACCGGCGATTACTCCGGGCTCGATGCAGAATCCGTTGCTGACATGAAGATCGGCCCGGGTACGGCTCCGCAGGCCCAGCTGATCGGCATCCGTGTCTTCGGTTGCGGCGGCTCCTCCTCCGTGGTGGGTCAGGCACTGGACTACGTACTTGACCCCAACGGTGACGGCGACTTCTCCGACCGTGCCGATGTCGTGAACATGTCCCTCGGTTCGGATCACTCCCCCACCGAAGATCCCGAAAATGACATCGTCGACGAGCTGACCAAGGCCGGCATCCTCTCGGTGGTCGCCTCGGGTAACGCCAGCGACGTAACGGATGTGGGCGGCTCCCCCGGTAACTCCCGTAGTTCGCTGACCGTGGCAAACTCGGTGGGTTCACAGGTCACCTTGGATGGTATCGAGGTCAACGCACCGGCTGACCTGGCAGGTAAGGTCGCCGGTCAGTACACCGCGAACTTCAATGTCACCAACGCCGACCCCGCCCAGCTTTCGGGAGCCGTGGTCATGGCTCCAAGCGACAACGCTTTTGGTTGCGAACCATTCGAGCCCGGCTCCCTTGACGGCAAGTGGGTCTGGCTGACCTGGAGCGAAAACGGCGAATTCCCCTGTGGCTCGATGGGTCGCTTCAACAACGCTGAGGCCGCCGGCGCAACCGGTGTGATTCTGGATTCCGAGACCAACCTGTTCAGCTCCGGTATTGCTGGTAACGCCACGATCCCTGGCGCGCAGCTGACCTTGGATAACTCCAACAAGCTCCGCCCAGCCGCCGAGGCCGGCACCTTGCAGGTCACTCTCGATCCGGAACTTGTCGGCGCCGTCTCGGGCGATTCGGGCGCCAAGGACGCGCTGAACTCGTCGTCCTCCCGTGGTGTCCACGGCAGCAATGGTGTCGTAAAGC
Source organism: Glutamicibacter endophyticus (assembly GCF_048457885.1). Classification (NCBI taxonomy): domain Bacteria; kingdom Bacillati; phylum Actinomycetota; class Actinomycetes; order Micrococcales; family Micrococcaceae; genus Glutamicibacter; species Glutamicibacter endophyticus. The sequence goes on along the minus strand of NZ_CP174200.1, from coordinate 430,585 downwards.
CCGACGTGGCCGCACCGGGTACCCAGATCGGCTCGGCCGGCGTGGGTACCGGTAACGGGCCGGCCGTCATGTCCGGTACCTCGATGGCAACCCCCATGGTCGCCGGTGTAGCCGCCCTGGTTCTGCAGGGTAGCGACTACACTCCCGAGCAGGCCAAGAGCCTGATCATGAACACCGCGGCTGCCGATGTTATTGCCGATCACGGTGAGGTCTTCGGCCCGAACCGGGTCGGCTCGGGTCGTGTCATGGCCGCCGCCGCCATTAACTCGCCGGTGTATGCGTTCGATTCGGAAGCTCCGGATCTGACCTCCGTCGTGTTCGGTGTGACCGAGCTCAGTGGCAAGAAGGCGTTCACCGCTACTCGTGAGATCACCGTGGTGAACACCTCCGACGAAGAGCAGAGCTACGACGCCGAGTACCTTTCGGCAACGCAGATTCCTGGCGCTTCGATCACTCTGGATCGCCAGAGCGTGACGGTTCCGGCCGGTGGCGAGGCGAAGCTTCAGGTTACCTTGACGGTCGACCCGAGCAAGTGGGAGAAGACCATGGATCCGACCATGGAGGCTGCACAGTCGGGTATCGCCCGTGCGTGGCTGGCCGATGTAACCGGCCGTGTACAGCTGACCAGCGACTCGGCCCCGACGCTTCGCGTTCCGGTGCAGGCTGCCCCGAAGCTGGCCGCCGACATGTCCGGCAAGCTCAAGAAGCTAAAGAAGGGGTCGAACAGCACCACCCTGTCGCTAAAGGGCAAGGACATTCAGGTTGGCTCCGAGGCCACCAGCGTCACCTCGCTGCTCGGTGCATTCGAATTGGGCGCCTCCAGCCCACGCGGTGATGACATGCTCGATAGCATCCCGGTGGCGCGCGCCATGGATCTGAAGTATGTAGGTGCTTCTTCGACCCAGCCACGCACCGGCGTGGACGAAGGAACCCTGAACATCGGCGTGGCCACCTGGGAAAACTGGGCCCACCTCGCCGGTGCCACCGAACTGGATGTCGAAATCGACGTGGATAAGGATGGCAAGGCCGACTTCGTCTCCTTCACCACCACCCTCTCGGACATCGACCTTGACCTAGTGGCCACCTACGATCTGGCCACCGGTGAACAGGTCGACCTGCAGCCGGTCAACGGCGTACTGGGCGATGTTGATACCAACACCTTCGACACCAACACCGCGATCCTTCCGGTATCGCTGGCAGCGCTGGGTCTGGACGGGCACTCCGGTGACATCTCCTACCGCGTGATGTCCTACACCTGGTACCACACCGACCCCGAAGGCGGGCTCGTCCCGGTCGACACCACCGACTGGATCGATTTCAACACCACAGAGCCGCAGGTGGACTTCGGAGGCTCCGGCGCCGTGTTTACCGACCTGAAGGGCACCAACATTCCGGTGACCGTCGCGGACACCTCGGTGGCCTCCGACGCGCTGCTGCTGCACCTGCACAATGGCACGGATGAAAAGGCTCAGGTACTCCGGGTGACCAAGGGTAAGTAACCTACGGCTCCCCTTGGGGTAACTGAAAGAAACGACCCGCTCGGGTCAGCGCGTTGCGAGTACGTGCTGGCCCGGGCGGGTTATTCTTTGCCCTTTTCCAGCTTTGCGGTCAGCGCGACCGTAACCGCATCTTCCAGCCGCTGCGCGAACTGTTCATCGGTATCGGCCTGCTTGACCAGTGCGTTGATCATGGTCCGGGATTTTTCCGCATCGACACACAACGGCAGGGTGCCACCGGCATCAATGAACCGTACAGCCCGTTCCCCGACCGGCACCGAGGCAACCTGTTTCGCTTCACACAGATCATCGGAGATCACCACCCCGTCATATCCGAGCTTCTCACGCAGTAGACCCTGAATGAGCGCCCGGGAGAACGGCGCATCATTTTTCTTGTCGATCCGCGTATAGCGAGCATTGGCGACCATCACCCATGCCTGCCCTTGCTCAATGGCATGTACGAAGGGCCGCAGCGACTCACTGTCACCGCTGGTGGCCGTGTCGGTCACCGACGCGGTGGTGTCGGTGTTCCCCCGAACATTTCCAAGACCCGGGAAGTGTTTGACGACCGGCTGTACACCCTGCCCGGATAGCGCCTGATTAACCGTCCGAATCGACTCGGTCACGCTCTCAAGGCTGGAACCATAGTTCCGCGAAAAGTACCCAATGGGTGCGTTGGCACGACCCAACGCGGGGTCAACAACATCGGCAACCGGGGCGAGATTGACGTTCACACCGGCTTTCTGCAGTTCCTTGGCTACGCTGCGCCACGTGCTATCTAGCCGCTGTGTAGACCATTTCGCCTGGGTCACCGCGGTCGGCAAGTCGCTAAACCCGCTACCCTGAAGCACCCGGACGTAGCCTCCCTCTTGATCCGTGGCCACCCAGGCGTCCAAACCCTCAGGGGAATTGGCAGATAACGCACTACGTAATTGCCCGGTCACCGCCGCGGTCTGTTTCACCGACAGTTTGCTCCGGCCACGCAGGAACACATTCGCGACCCCTGCCTTGGACAGTGACTTCAACGTCGCCTTCGTGGCACCGGTGGCTTCGACACCAGCCACGACCAGCTGGCCGGCTTGTTCCCGGGAAGACATCTGCGCGGCCAGCCGTGCTGCACGTTGCGCTTCGGTGCTGGGCTCGGTCGATGGAACAGGTGCCGTCGGCTCTGGGGACGTCGCCGACCTCGACGGTTCAGCGGACGTGGGATCCGTCGACGACGGGGCTGTCGGGCTCTGTGGCGCTCCGCTGCTCCCGGTCGGCGTCGTTGCTTGCGGCCCTTCACTAGGCCCGCACCCGGTGGCCACTAGCAACAATGACCCGACAAGTAGCGGGGATACCAGCTTGAGCAGAGGCGACTTCATGCTCTCATTGTTGCACCGTGCCCTGTGAGTCGTCGCTCGCCCGTCGGGCAGGCAGAGCGCTGGTTTATTCAGGCGCGGACAGTTAGCAGTTCATCCCATTCTGTGGTGTAGCGCGGAGACATATGTTCACGCTTCATGGACCACTGCCGGTCGGCCGCCAGGCCAGCCACGCCAAGACCGATGGCTTTAGCCCCAAAGCGCGCCGATACTTGTTGCACCACCGAGCCAACGGACTCTCCCTGAGCTTCTTGGTCACCCGCGGTGTCTTCGAGCCCCAGTTCCAGCTCCTCAGGTCCGGGCTGGTCGGTGAGGCCGGAGAGGATCACCCCGCCGCGCACATAGTCACGGCCGGACTCCATCAGTTCGTTCATCGCAGCAACGGCGGTACGGGTGAGGAAAATCGGGTCGCGGGTGGGGCGCCCTAGTCGGATTTGAGCACTCGGGAAAGAGCCTTGTCCACCAGCGAAACGACTAGTTCCCGCGGTCACCGTCAAAAGTGTTGCGTAACGTCCTTCGGCTGCCAGCCGTGCGGCAGCCTTCTGCGCATAGATGCTCATGACCTCGCCCATTTCGGCGCGGCTTCGTACGGGTGACGAGAATGATCGAGTAAACATCACCTGCCCGCGGTCGGCGTGCTCTTCGATGGGACCGATGCAACGCTGCCCGCGCAATTCCAGCACCGTACGCTTGAGCACCACGGAGAATTTCTTGCCGATCAGTTGAGGATCTGCCTGCCGCAACTGCGCGATGCTCTCGATGCCCAGACCGGCGAGTTTCTGGCCGGTTTTGCGCCCGACACCCCAGACTTCGGTGGCTGGAACATGCCGCTGAATTCGTTCGACCACAGCTGGGTCCATTAAGTCGAGTACGCAGACCCCGCCCAGCTCATCATTGTGCTTGGCAATATGGTTACTGAACTTGGCCAGCGTCTTGGTTGAGGCAACGCCAACGCACACCGGCACCCCAATGCCTTTCCAAATGGCCGAGCGAATGTCCGACGCGGTGGAGTGCGCTTGCTCAAGCGTTCCTCCTAGACCGACGAATGACTCATCAATTGAGTACACCTCTTGCCAGGTTCCATAGCGGGCGAGCAGTTCCATCACCCGCGCGGACATGTCCCCGTACAGTTCGTAATTACTCGAGCGAACCGCTAAGCCATGGCTGTCGATCAACTGCCTGACCTTGAAGAAGGGCTCACCGGTCGTGATTCCCAACGCCTTGGCCTCCTGCGACCGTGCAACCACGCAACCGTCGTTGTTCGAGAGCACCACTACCGGGCGACGCCGCAATGTCGGGTCGAAAGCACGTTCGCAGGAGACATAGAAGTTATTCACGTCCACTAGCGCCACATGACCGGCGCCCGACATGCTTTGTGTACTCACGATGACTCCTCCTGCCGCACTACCTCGGCCAGTGTAGCCCCCAGACCCGACAGGTTCCCGACCTAGGTATCGCACCACACCGGGCCGGCCACCGGGCCCTGCGTTCTTCCTAGCAGCACGATTCGGCAGCTAAATTGTCCGGCCCGGTCACACAGGCTCCGACCATCCAAATGTGAAGCCATAGCATCTGGCAACTGGCATTAACGTAGGTATTTGCCGCTGCGTTCCTACCCCGCGGGCGAATCACAACGAGTGGTTAGGGAGTAAAGCGGTAACCCATGCCGAGTTCGGTTCGGATGTATTCCGGATTCGCGGGATCTGCCTCGAGCTTGGTGCGCAGTTGCGAGATATACACCCGCAGATAGTTCGATTCTTCTCCATATTCGGGACCCCACACGGTTCGCAGTAGTTCGCTGCGCCCGATCAGCCGGTGCGGCGCGCGGGCTAAGGCCTCCAGCAGGCGCCATTCCAGCCTAGTCAGGCGCACCAATTCCCCATCCACGCTCACCGAACGCGCCGAAAGGTCGATCCGCACGCGTTGATCGCCGGTGACCACCACGGCATGGCCGGTTTCTGGGGCGTTGCGCCGCAACGCGGCACGCAGTCGTGCCAGCAGTTCGTCCATGGCGAAGGGTTTGGTAACAAAATCATCGGCACCGCGGTCTAGGGCGTCGACCTTGCTATGCGATTCATGGCGAGCAGAGACGACGATGATCGGGACGGTGGACCAGCCTCTGATCCCATCGATAACCTCGGAGCCATCGAGATCGGGCAGGCCTAGATCCAGCAGGACGAGATCTGGATGCTCATCCGCGGCCAGCTGCAGAGCGTGCCTTCCGTCGGCCGCGTGATAGGTCCGGTAACCGCGGGCCCTCAGGTTCACCAATAGGGCACGGGCGATCTGTGCGTCGTCTTCTACTACGAGCACGCTGGGATTCACGAGATCTCCTCAGTCAGGGGAAGGCTAAAAATCATGGTGGCACCGCCACCGCTGGTGTCCCGGACCTCGACACGTCCGCCCATCCCTTCGGCAAGACCCCGGGCCACGGCCAGTCCTAAACCCAGACCCGCGGTGGCGTTGCGGTCGCCGCGGCGTTGGAAGGGTTGAAAAATGTTCTCCTTCTCGTGCTCGGGCACGCCAGGTCCATGATCGATAACATGCAGGTGCACCTGCTGCTCGTCCCATGTGGCACGCAGGTCCACGCGCTGGCCACCACCATGGCGGGCACCATTCTCCACGAGGTTGGCAATAACGCGCACGGCAAGTCCGTAGTCCCCGCTTACGGCGGGACAATCTGCAGGAATCTCTATATCTAGGTGCGAATCACCCAATTGTCCGCTGAGGTCGCGACGGGCCGAGGCCACGAGATCTTCCATCTGAAGCGCGCCGCGATGCACCACGAGGTGTCCCGCCTGAATTCGGCTCATACTCAGCAGGTCCTCGATACGTTCGCTGAGTTTATCGGCCGATTCCTCGACGGTGGCCAGCAGTTCGGCCTTGTCCTGTTCGGTGAGCACCACGTCGCTCAGTCTCAGGCTCGAGGCGGAAGCCTTGATACCGGCCAAAGGTGTTCGCAAATCGTGGGATACGGCAGCGAGCAGGGCCGTGCGCATGGCGTTGCCAGCTTCGAGCTCTTGGGCCTGCACCCGGGCATCGGCGAGCGCTTGATGCTGGAGCACCGTGGCGACACGACCGGCAAAGGCCTCCATCACTCCTTGATCGGAAGCATCTTGGGTGAGTCCGTCGATCAGGAGCATATGTTCGGCATCCACAATCACGGTGCTGTCACAGTCAAAAGGGTTGGGTTTCGGCTGCCCGGCGCTGGCCAACACCCGGCGTGCGGCCGGGTCGTCCGCGCGGGTTGCCAGGCTAACGGCATTCAGCTCGAACGAGCGGCGCAACCATTCGAGCAGGGCAGGAACGCTAATGCCCTCCCGGATAACTCCGCCGGAGAGTTCGAAGAGTGTGTCGGCCTGCCGGCGGGCCCGTCCGGCTTCGGCTGTACGCCGCCCCTCGATGGCAACCACGCGGGCGACTCCGGCCGCGACCAGCAAAAACAGGCACAGCGCAGCGACATTGAGCGGTTCGTGGATGTGCCACTGTCCGGTGGGCGCGGTGAAGAACCAGTTCAACAGCAAGGTGCTAGTCAGCGCGGCGGCCAGTGCGGGCCACCAGCCACCGAGCAGGGCGACGAAGACGACCACGGTGAGCTGGCAGAGAAAGTTCAGCGTCAGCTCCTGCCCGGAGCCTTCGGTGTTCAAGAAGGTGGCGGTCAGCAAGGCCGGCCCGAGGGCCGCTAGACCCCATCCATAGGCCAAACGTGCCCCGTGCGGCCCGTACGGCCGCGGAACCCTGCGCCGAGTAGCCGTACTGGTTGAGTGCGGCAGAATGATCACATCCATTTCTGCACCGGCCTTTGCGAGGCTCGCGGCCAGATCCCGGCGACGAATGCCGCGGGTCGAACGCGAGCGCCCCACCACGATGCGGTCGGCTCGCGCGCTGCGCGCGAAGCCGAGCAATGCGCTGGCTACGTCCTGCCCGATCACCGTATGCCAGGTACCGCCGGCGGCTTCGATGCGCTCGCGCAGCCGCATGAGGTTCTCCCGTTCTTGCTCCGCGGCACCGGGTTCCGGCACGTGCACGGCCATGAGCTCGCCGGACTCTGGTAGGCCGCGCAGGGCCCGCTCGATCAAGCCGCTGGATTCCGCCCGCCCCGAGACGGCAAGTACCGTCCGGGGTGGTTCGCTCGTATCGCTCATCCCTAGTTCCACCGCGGCCATCTCCTCCTGCTGGCAGTTGTCTCCCCAGTGCATCATATGGTGCGGCAGGTTCCGGGCTGTTGCGACGCTAACCAATGATCGGTCGCTCCTCGGGCAGCCGGTACATCAGCATCTTTGAGCGCAGCGCCAGGGCGGTGGCCACAGTGACCATTCCTACGCGGCCACCGAACATCAACAGAATGATCACCCATTGTCCGGCCGGCGGCAGATCTCCGGTGATCCCCATGGATAACCCGACAGTGGCGAAGGCCGAAACACATTCGAAGAGCACCTCTTCGACCGTGTGGGAGGTTACTCGCAGGAGCACGATCATGCCGACCAGCACCGCGCCGATGCCGAGCAAGACCACGCTCAGTGCCTGACGTTGGACCGATTCGCCAATGGCCCGATTACCCAGCGTGACCTGCTCGTGCCCGCGAATCTGGCTCCACAGGGCGAAAGCCAGCACCAAGAAGGTGGTGACCTTGATGCCACCGGCGGTACCGGCGCTTCCGCCACCGATGAACATCAGCATGTCGGTGACAAGAAGGGATTCGGACGAGGCGTCGGCGTAGTCAATGCTGTTAAAGCCCGCAGTACGCGGAAAGACCGTCAGTCCCAGCGCACCAAGTATTTTGCCGCCGGGCGAGAGATGCCCCAGCGTTTCGCTACGGTTCCATTCAAAGCTGGCCAACGCGAGGAAACCCAGCGCCAGCATAATCGCAGTACCCCATACGGTCAGACGCGTGTGTAACGCCCAGCCTCGATGATCCTCATTGCGGCGCAGCAGCTCGATCATCACGGGAAAGCCGAGTCCGCCGCAGACGATGGCCACACAGATCGGAATGATGATCCATGGGTCGTCCACAAAGCCCATCAGGCTGTCGCTGTATGTAGAAAAGCCCGCGTTGTTAAAGGCCGAGATGGCGTGGAAGACACCGGTATAGATGGCATGCGGGATGTCGTGCCCTGTCGCCCAGAACCGCACAGACAGGACCGCCGCGACGGCCAGCTCAATGCCGATGGTAATTTTGGCAACCAGTAACAGCACATGACGCACATCGCCGAGGTTCAGCGAACGGGTTTCCGTCGCTGCCATCAGTTGCCCGCGCAACCCCAACTTCCGCCGCACCAGCAGGGCCAGCAGCGTACCCAGGGTCATGATTCCAAACCCGCCGATCTGAATCAGCCCGAGGATGACCAACTGCCCGAAGGGCGTCCAATAGGTTGCGGTATCCACCGTGATAAGTCCGGTGACGCATACGGCGGACACGGCGGTGAAAACCGCGGTCAGCGGGTCGGCACCGGAGGGGCCGGTCCGTGCCACCGGTAGCATCAACAGCCCGGCGCCCAGCAACACGGCCACGAGAAAGCCCACCGGAACCAGCCGCACCGGATTGTCGATTTGCCAGCGATTTTGCTTGCGAGGTGCCGAGGGCAGACGCTGTATCGTCGGGGGCTTTGGCCGCTGGTAGGAAGGCACGAAGACGACCTTTCGGGATGCTGCTGGAGTTGGCGACCGGCGTGGGCCGTTCTCTTCCAGTTCAGCGCCACTTCGCGTTGAGCGCCCCGGTTTTTAATGCCCGCTTAATGCCTTGAAGCGGAATCTTGACACCCTATTGATGCACCGTGCCACGGGCATCAAGCTGGCCATCCCAGCGTCCACCCTCGCGCGCGTGAGCCTCCGTTTCGGCGCCGGGTGCATCAACGTGTTAGCTACCGCACATGGTGCAGGCAGCGCGTCACCACCCCGAAGACCTCTAGGTCATCCTGCTCGGCCAGCCACACCGGCAGCGGCGATTCATCGCACAGTAGACCAGTGCGACCGGCGCGTGCGACCCAGCGCCGAACCAGCATCTGGCCGTTGAGGCTGAGCACCACAACGCTGCCATCTTTCACCGGCAGCGAGCGATCCACGATGATCTCGTCCGCGTCGAAGATCCCGGCCGAGACCATGGCCTGGCCCTCGACGCGCAGTATGAAGGTAGAAACTCGGTCGCGCACCAGTAAGCGGTTCAGGTCCAATCCGCCATCGAAGTAGTCGCGTGCCGGTGAGGGAAAGCCCATGGCTGCCACCGCTGCCACAGGGCGATGCCCGGCCTCCTCGGGTTCCGGAATCATCCCCTGTTGCATCACCCCACCCCCTAACTAGAACACATATTCGACCTCAGGGTGATTCTAGCAAGTTCCCACCGCTCGGGGCAGGCAAGGGTCGGCACCTATTCGCGGTAGGTTGGTGCCATGAAGATTCTGCTCGTAGGCTGCGGAGATGTCGCCACCGAAGCCGGCCTGCGGTGGCTCGCCGACGGCCATCAGGTCACCGCCTGGCGGCGCACCCCGGAGAAGCTCCCAACCGGTTTCCACGGGGAACGCGTGGATCTCACCGCGGCCGCCGAGTACCCGCGCATCGATGAGGCCACCGACATCGTGGTGTTGACGCCGGTTCCGGCCGCCCGAAACGCGGAAGGGTACCGGCGTAGCTACCTGCAGGTGGCGCAGCGCCTGATCGCGCAACTGAACTCCCAGGCCCCGCGCCTGCGACGCTTGCTGTATGTCTCCTCCTCGGCGGTGCTCGGCGGCACGGACGGAGCGTGGGTCAACGAATCCACTGAGCTGGCCCCCAGCCGTGAGACCTCGCAGGTGCTCGCGGAAACCGAAGAGCTCCTGCGCACTAGCGGGCTTCCCGTATCGATCCTGCGCGCCTCGGGCATCTACGGTCCCGGGCGTACCCGGCTACTGGATCTGGTGCAAGGCGGCACCGCCGTGCTGCCCACCGGCTCGCACTGGACCAACCGCATCCACCGCGATGACCTGGCCAGCGCGCTAACCCATGTCGCCGCCCTGGATGCACCGCAGGACCTGTACATGGTCAATGACGACGAGCCGGCTCAGTTGGCGCAGGTCTATACCTTCCTCGCCGCAGAACTGGGGGTACCTCTCCCGCCGGAGCAGAACGCCGAGCCGACCGCCCGGCGCGGCGGTGACCGCCGCATTTCCAACGCCCGGCTACGCGCGAGCGGTTGGCAACCGGCATTCCCCAGCTACCGCGAGGGCTACCGCGCCATGCTGGCCGGACAGGGAGTGCGCCACCCCTAGCCACGGCCGCAGCCAGTCGCTTAGAACCCGCGGCGCAACGGATTGAACTGCGCGGCTAACTCCGGCACCGGTTCATCGCCGACGATCTGTGCCGCGAGCATCTTGCCGGTGAGCGGGCCGAGGGCCACTCCCCACATGCCATGCCCGCCGGCCACAAACACGCGCTCGGCGTTCGTCTGCCCCACCAGCGGCAACCCATCGGCGGTGCAGGGACGCGCGCCGACCCACTCCTCGGCCCGTTCCTCCCATTCAATACCGGTATATAACGGTGCAACCGCGGCGACGATGGCCTCGATACGTGCCGGTTCGAGTCGATGGTTCGCGTCACGGAACTCCATCGTCCCAGCGATGCGCAAACGGTCTCCCAACGGCGTGCAGGCCACCCGTTGCGCTGGGAAGTAGATGGGACGACTCGGGAGCTGTTCGGGTTGCACGCTGAACGAGTAACCTCGCCCGGCCTGCACCCTGACCCGCACGCCGAAGTCGCGAGCCAGATCACCCAGCCAGGCCCCGGTAGCTAATACCACCCGGCCCGCGGTCAGCGCCCGGCCGGAGCTACCGATGATTTTCACCTGTCGTGCACCGGCACGCACGTCGGTGACCTGAAGGGCCTCGATGATCTGCCCGCCACGGGCGCGCACGCTGTCGGCGAGCGCCGCCAGAAACCTTGGCGGGTTGATGAAGCGCTGATGTTCAATAGCCACACCGCAGCGCACCTGCGGAGATAAGCTCGGTTCCATGGCGCGCAATTGCGCCGCATCGAGCAACCGGAAGTCCACCGATCCACCACTACGCGAGATCATCTCAAACTCCCGTGCAAGGACTGCCCGGTCGGTCTCGGTGCGGAAGGCTGCAAGAAACGGAGTCGCGGCGCGAGTAGGTTCACTCACCCCGGGTCCTGCCGTGTCTGCCTCGCTGAGCTCGGCGTAGGCCTCCATCCCGGAGCCACCAAGATGGGAGAAGACCGCCATGGCTCGCGCCCACTGCCGGGGCGTGCAATGCCAGCCAAAACCAAGCAAAAAGCGCAGGACCCCAAGGTCAAGTCGCGGCGGAATATACAACGCAGAAGCCGGGTCGAGGATCATCTTCAAACCGCTGCGCAGAATTGCTGGCTCGGCTAACGGCAGGGTGAGCGCCGGGGTCAGCCAACCAGCATTACCCCATGAGGAACCGGCAGCCACCACACCTCGGTCCACCACGGTTACGCGGACCCCATAACGCTGTAAATACCAGGCAGTACTTAACCCAACGATCCCGGCACCGACGATCACCACATGTTCCGGCCCAGCGTCCCTCGCCACGCTCCACGCTCCTTGTGTGCCCGACGCGCCCCACACGGGCGCCTGAGTTCACTCTCGCGCGCCACACGAACTTTGGCAATGGGGTGCGCATGCCACCGAATGGCCAGCCACACCATGGCCCTGCGTAGACTTGAAGTAAACCCCGCACTCGTTCGAAGGACTTTTCGCCGATTATGGCCACACGTAAGACCCCGAAAAAGAAGAACACCTCCACCGGACACCCGGCACGTAGCGCCTCCACTGGCACGGCTCCCTTCGAAGCCGAAGTACGTCAGGCCCTGCAGCCTTTTAAGCAGCAGCTTTTCGCACATTTCCAGCGCGAAGGACAGCCCACTAGCGAAACTCGTGCGGCCTTCGAGGGGCTGACGACCTTGCTGACCGTCCATGCTCAGCTGCGCAAGAGCGTCGACGTGACCACCTTTGATGAGAAGGTGCTCGGGGAGCAGCTCGGACACCTGGCTACTCTGGGCTCCGAAGCCTCGCAGGCCGGCGCCGCGTTGCTCAAGCATTATTTAGTCTTCCTCGGTAACAGCGCGAACTTCGGTGGCTCGGTGGACGATTTCAAGGAGACCTTCGAGTTTCTCTCGCGCATGTCGGGCGACTCCCCCATCGTGGTGCCTTTCATGGAGGACGAGGAGGCCAACGCGGCACTCGAGCAGATGCCCTTTGTCTTTGCCGCACGCGAACTGATCCGCTGGGTGGGCGAAGGGCAGCGAACCGATCCGCAGGGCGTACTGCACGACGAGGAGCTCAGCGGGGCCGCCGGAGCCTTGGGCTTGACGGTGACCGTTGAGTCCAATGCCGAGCAGGAACTCACCCAGCCATGGGAGCCAGCCGACGGCACCGTTGTGGCTCAACTACGTCAGATCCCCCGCCTTGCGGCTCTGTGGGATGCGTTGATCGGCACGGCCATGCTGCGCTACGAGGCACCCAACGCGGTTCCCACCGAATCCCTGCGCGAAGCTCTGCTCGGCAGTGCGGGACCGGGCAGCCGCCTGATTAAGGAACTGATCGCCGAGGTTATCTTCTCGCATGTGCTGCTCAACGCACTGGAGACCGAGGGACAGCGTCAGGTCGCGGAAATGGTCGCCGGGGTGCTCACCAACGCCGCCTCCACCCGACCGCCGCGGACGGAGTTCGCCCTGCAGGTTCCGGTCGCAGAAGACCTTCCCGAAGAACAGCGCCACCTGATTCCATTGCTACAGGAGTCGGTTCCACAGGTCGAAGCTCTGCTGCGTATTTTTGAGCGCGAGGGCATGGTGCACATCGAAGAGAACATCGTCGTGCCTGAAGTTCTGCGTGCGGCGCTCGAACGCGCCTTGGAGAAAGTTTCCGATCAGCTCCTAGCTTCGGCCGAAACCGTCGAGCCATCCGGCGAGGCGTAGAACTCACTCTAAAAGGCTAAAGGCAGGGACTCACCCGAAGGTGTGTGTCCCTGCCTTGATCTTTCGTCACGATTACTGTGGCGAATTATCGTATTGCCGCGTAAAAGGTGCATCGCGCCCCCTACGAACGTGGATCAGTGATGGGGGCACTGATCCGTGAAAGATCGGTTCGTAGGGCGGCGCAATACACCTTTAATCACTCCCGGAGCACCTATGACGCCACTCGCAAAACATCATCGGCTTCCCGGTTGTGATCGGCTTTCCACCGATACATAACTAACCTATCGCGTCCGGCAAAAATGCGAAATCATACTTTAGTAGGAGGGTAGCGGTTAGAAAGGGATGGATGCCCGCAGAATCCAGCGGTTTTCCGCGGTACAGGTGGTAAAACTGCCACCAAAGGTGTTCATCCTGTCTTTCATTCCCAGTAACCCACTGCCTCCGAAGGGAAGCGAATTCGACCGCTTTCCATCGGTATTGGGCACGTTGATCATCTCGAGGACCGCAACGGCCCCATTCTTGGACAGATTCAAGGTCACCGGGGAGTTCGGCAGCGCATGTTTGATGATGTTCGTCGTCGCTTCCTGCATCACTCGATACAGCGCGGTTTGCGCCGACCGCGGCAGATGCGCAATTTCCTCATCCACGCTGGAGGTTACCGCAAACCCTGCTTCGCGCAGGCGGGTGCTAAAGACTTCGGCCCCGTGGACTACCTGCACGGTGGTGGCCGCCGGCGCACTGTTCTTCTCGCCCTGTCCGCTGCTCATCGTCCCGTCTGTGCGCAACACATTGAGCATGAGTCGCAAGTCGTGCAAGGTCTCGGAACTCAGCTTGGATATCGTGTCCAAGGCATCGCGGGCGGTCTGCTCATCGCGCGCGAATTTAGCGGCCTTCGACTGCATGGCCACAATAGTGATGTCGTGAGCGACAATGTCGTGCAAATCCCGCGCAATGTTTTTGCGCTCCTCACGTAGCGCCCGCTCGGCCTGCTCCTGGGCCTCGTTGAGGCGTCGCTGATGCTCCGAATTTCGCTGGCTCAAGCGGAAAACACTGCGCGCGGCGACATAGGCGCCAAGGGCCAGGGGAACCAAGACCACCAGAATGAAGGCAGCATCGCCGGCGCGGATAACACTATATGGTACCCAGAGAGCACTGAAGATCAGATACAGGGTGCGCACTCGAGACTTGGTCGAACTAGCGGCCAACGCCATAAATACCAGCAGGGTGATGATCACCATCAGCGGATTATCGAACTCGCTGAGGCCTATATAGAGCGTGGCCAAATAAAGGCCCAGCGTCAGCGTCAGCCAGCGCAAGGCCAAAAGTAGCTCAACACAAATAATCAGCCCGACCACCGCACCGGTGATCGTGGCCTCCGACGACCCATCAATGCCGAACTCCAACAGAGTCATTAGTTCGGAGACCGTGGTCGTCGCGATAAGGACAAGGCCGGACCAGATCACTGCCTGACGGCCTGTGATGGTCAGTGACCTGATCCAACGGGCTACCGCGAAAAGACGAGTTCTTTTTTCCGTGTCCAGTGTGGTTAACCTGCCTTGTCTACTTCATGGGCGATTTAGTCACAGTATTTGCCGTAGGTGCGGCACATCCAATCCCTGAAATCATCGCCCCATCCGGCCGGCTGTGAAGCCTGACTGCCAGAACCACCATAAGCCGCGGAGGCAGGTGCTGCCAGCACCGCCACCGGAGCCACGGCCATCGCCAGCGCCGCGAGCATACTCCGAACTTTCATCATGATCCCCCAACCTGATTACTTATATACTTCAAGACACCGCAGTCTAGACCGGAATATACGAGTCATCAGAGGACACCGATGAACCAAATTAAAGTACTAATCGTGGACGATGAGCCGCTGATCCGCCATGCCTTGGGCACGATTCTATCAACGGATGAGCGAATTTTACTCGTAAATTCTCTAAATAACGGGAAAGACGCGCTGGAGTTTTGCGAAAAGAATGAGATCGATGTGGTCATCATGGATTTACAGATGCCTGTCATGGATGGCGTTACGGCCACCGAGCTGATCAAGAAGCTGCCGCACAGCCCCGCGGTACTGGCAATAACCGCCTTTTCGGCCGACGACTACCTCGTGCCGGTGCTCCTGGCCGGCGCTAGCGGCTACCTGGTCAAAGACAGTGAACCCGATGAGATTGTCGACGCGGTTATCTCGGTTCATCAGGGCACGGCGGCAATCTCCCCCTCGGTGTCCAATGACCTCATCGGCGCGGTCAAACAGGCCTACAATCCGGTAAGCCAAAGAGAGCCCTTGGCCAAGGAGCTAGCGCTCACTGCCCGCGAGCTCGAAATTCTAGACCTGCTGGCCGAGGGGCTGAACAATCCGGAGATCTCCCGGAAACTAGGGGTCGCCGAAACAACAATCAAGACACACATGGCCAAAATCTTCGTGAAGCTCGATGTGCGTGACCGGGTTCAGGTACTGGTAGAAGCAGCCCGGATCGGCCTGATTAACCTCAATCGTTAATCTTTCGGAACCCGGCGGGAATAGATTTGCGCCTCATGCGTTAAACATGAGCAAAGACCACTCATGTTTTAGGAGGCTCACTTGCCAGCATTCTTCGGTTCCTCATCCGACGGCTCGTTTGAGGATTTCCTGTCGCGGTTCCTCTCCTCGCGAGCTCAGGCCGCCCGTCCCATCGACATCACTCGCCTGCTATCGCAGCGTACCCACGAGGTGGTCTCCAAGGCGGCATCCGGCGCTCACGAAAACGGGCACGAGGAAATTGACGCACTACACCTGCTCCTAGCCTTGCTACACACCGAACCGGTGGGGCAGCACCTGAAGCTCATGGGCATTGATTTCGAGGCCTTGGAACAGGCCGCCGCCGAACGTATGCCGCAGCGTGTCGAAGGCGCCGAAAAGCCCAGCCGGCTGTCGGCTGCGGCCCAGCGCACCCTCTTCGATGCGTACCAGGTGGCCCGCAACTACGGGTCAACCTACATCGACCCGGAGCACCTGTTCCTCGCTTTCGTATTTTCCCCCGAGTCGCCGGTCGGCAACTTGCTGGCGCAACACGGAATCACCGCTCAGGCGCTACAGCAAGCGGCCATGGCGCAGCACGAGCGCGCAACTGCCGAAAACCAGCAGGAAGAAGAACCCGAGCAGTCCATGCTCGAGCGCTTCGGCACCGACCTGACCGCGCTGGCCGCCGACGGGCAAATTGACCCGGTGATCGGCCGCGAAACGCAGATCGAACAGGTCATTGAGATTCTTGCGCGACGCACCAAGAACAACCCGGTGCTTCTCGGTGAGGCCGGTGTCGGCAAAACCGCTATCGTCGACGGGCTGGCACGCGCCATCGTTGCCGACGAGGTACCCGAACAACTCAAGGGCGTATCTCTGGTCTCGGTGGACCTGCCCGGGATGCTGGCCGGCACCCGCTACCGCGGTGATTTCGAGCAGCGCCTGACCGGTCTACTGGATGAGGTCGCCCACTTCGAGGGACAGGTCATCTTGTTCATCGACGAAATGCACCTGCTGGTCGGCGCCGGGGCCGGCGAATCCGGGACCATGGATGCCGCTAATATCCTCAAGCCACGGCTCGCCCGTGGTGAGTTGCACTTGATCGGCGCCACCACGCTCAACGAGTTCCGCAAGGTCGAGAAGGACTCCGCACTGACTCGGCGCTTCGGTAAGGTCACCGTCCCCGAACCGGATCAAGCGACCACGCTGAAGATTCTCGAAGGCCTGCGCGAATCCTACGAGGACCACCACCAGGTGCAGTACACCCCCGCGGCGCTCGAGGCGGCCGTCTCCCTCTCGGCTCGGTACCTCACCGAGGCGATGCTGCCGGATAAGGCCATCGACCTGCTCGACATTGCCGGCGCCCGACGCTCCATCGCGGCCGGGGACGCTCAGGATGTTCAAGCCCTGCGTCAGGAACTCATCGAATGCGAGCGCGAGAAGGCCCGGGCCATCTCCGAGGAGCGTTTCGAGGATGCCGGCGCCTGGCGCGACCACGCCAACGAGCTCTCCGAGCGCGTCTCGGCGGCCGAAGCCAACGGGGACGCCAGTGTCACCCGGGTGGTGGACGAGGCCCAAATTGCCGAGGTGATCGCACGCTCCACCGGTATTCCGGTCGCCAAGATCACCGCTGATGACAAGGGAAAACTCGCCAACTTGGAGCAGGAGCTACACGAACGCGTGATCGGCCAGTCCGATGCGGTCGCCGCGGTGGCCCGCGCGGTACGCCGTGCCCGCACCGGGCTGAACCCGGCGCACCGTCCGCTGGCGTCCTTCCTCTTCCTCGGCCCCACCGGCGTGGGTAAGACGGAACTGGCCAAGGCCTTGGCGAGCAATCTCTTCGGCTCATCGGATGCGCTGCTGCGCGTGGACATGAGCGAATACTCAGAGAAGCACACCGTGGCACGCCTGATCGGTGCCCCTCCGGGATATGTGGGTCACGACGAGCCGGGGCAGCTGACCGAGAAGGTACGCCGCAACCCCTACTCGGTGATCCTGCTCGACGAGATCGAAAAGGCGCATCCGGACATCTTCAACGTGCTGTTGCAGGTACTGGATGACGGCCGGCTCACCGACGCCGCCGGGCGGACCGTGGACTTCTCCAACACGTTGATCTTGATGACCAGCAACCTCGGTAGCGAGTACCTGGCCAGCCGTTCCGGCGCGCTGGGCTTCACCTCGAGCCAGAGAGCGGCCGGTGACGATCAGGTGCGCGCCAAGGTTATGGGCAAGGTGCGTGAATTCATGCGCCCCGAGTTCCTGAACCGGCTCGACGAGGTTCTGCTGTTCACCAAGCTCAGCGAAACCGAGATCGCCCAGATCGTCTCGCTCGTGCTCGACGAGACGCGGCAGCGACTGGCCGAACAGGACCTGAAGCTCAGCGCCACCGATCAGGCCATTGCCTGGCTCGGTGCCAAGGGCTACGATCCGGAGTTCGGTGCCCGGCCGCTACGTCGACTGGTGCAACGCGAGGTGCAGGACGGCATCGCCGATCTGCTCATCGGCAACGAATTGCAGCCCGGGGATACCGTGCAGGTCGCCGTGGCCAATGACCGCCTGCAGGTCACCAAGGCCGTGCCAAGCAGCGGGGTACGCCCCACCGAGGCGTACTTCGACGCCTAGCCGACACGATAATCGACGGCCCGAGCCCACTACCCGGTGGGCTCGGGCCGTCGTAGGCTAATGCCATGACGCGTATCGGCATGATCACCTTGAACTCGACCGACTACTCCCGCACTGCGCACTGGTGGAAGGAACGCCTGAATGCCACCGTTGCCGGCGACTACCCGGGTTTCATGATGCTGCAGGTTCCCGGGCTACCGGCACTGCTTGGCTTCCAGCAGGTCACCGAGGTGGCCGACGAAACCCGGGTTCACCTCGATCTGGAAGCCGACCCGAATCTCGGCCGCGAGGCGAGCGTGCAGGCCTTCGTCGACGCCGGGGCCAGCCACGTGGATTCGCACCAACCCAGCGAGGACTTTGGTTGGGATGTACTGCGCGACCCCTTCGGCATGATCTTCTGCCTCAGCGACGCTCACTAGGCGACCATGAAACCACCTCCGGCCTATTGGTCCCGTCAGACCCAAGAGTTTGTCGACCGCCGGGGCAAGCACTGGTGGTTGACGATGTGGGGCTGGTCGCAGACCTCGCTCGAGCAGGCACAACGCCATGCCCGCACCCGGCTTCAGGAATTGATCGCCCGTGGCGGCCCCACCGGTGCCGAGCGCGACTGGTACTACCCGGCCGCACCGCTTCGCGAACCATGCCTCGAGAGCCTGGGCGATGGCCCGGAACCACTGGCGGTGATCACCCGCAACCGTTACGGGGCCACGGTGCTCAATACGGACGCGGTGTTGATCGCCGATGTCGACCTGCCCAATGCACCGAAGCCTGGCTGGTTCTCCCGGCTTTTCGGCCGCGGCACGGCCACCGCCGAAGACCCGGCCGATAACATCCGCGAACGTATTGCAACCTTCGCCGCCGCACACCCGACGCTCGGTGTGCGCAGTTACCGCACCAGCGCCGGGTTCCGCGTCTTCATCACCGGCTCCTCGGCCGCGCCGGATAGCGCCGAAGCCGAACACCTCCTACGTGAGCTCGGGTCCGATGAGCTCTACACCAAACTCTGCCGCTCACAGCACAGCTACCGAGCCCGACTGAGCCCCAAACCATGGCGCATCGGGCTATCCGCGCCCACGGTGATCTGGCCGGCGCCCGACAGCGAGGCGCAGCGGCGACTCGAGCTGTGGGTCGAGAGCTACCGTAGGGGCGCCAGCGGCTTCTCCGTCACCACCCGCGAAGCCCGCTTTGGTCCGGCTCCGAGCCTCGACGAAGCTAAGATCCTGCGCTGGCATGATGAGCAAACCGGCGCGGACTCCAACCGTCCACTGGCTTAATTACCGGACCCGTCGAGCGCTCGACCAAAGGCGCAACCGTATTGGATCCAAAAATGCTCATTCGCGGCGAAAAGCAGCGGAAATATCTGTTGTTTGGATCCAATTTTACCATTATTGTTAGTTAGTGCTCCCTCGACTACTGGGGCGATTCCTTAACGGCAAGGACGGAACAATGAGCGGACTACCGGGATTACGCGGCAATGATCATATTGGCTTCACGGTGCCGGATATCGACGAAGCACACGCTTTTTTCGTCGATGTCCTCGGATGCGTCCAAATTTACCGGCTGGGACCATTCCCGTCGCAGGGAACGTGGATGAGCGAGCATCTGAACGTCGCCGACTCGACCACCATGCGCGAGATCCGGTTTTACCGCTGCGGCAATGGATCAAACTTCGAGGTTTTCCAGTATGAGGCCGAGGATGCCCGTCTCCTTCCACCCCGCAACAGCGATGTCGGCGGGCATCACATCGCTCTGTACGTCGACGACCTAGACGAAGCCGTGGCCTATCTGCACGCGAAGGGAATTCGAGTGCTTGGTGAGCCCACGGAAAGCCGCGGACCTAGCCAAGGGCAGCGATGGGTGTATTTCCTCTCGCCGTGGGGCATGCAGTTCGAACTTGTCAGCTTCCCACAGGGCAAGGCCTACGAAACCGAGGCCGCCGTGCGGCTTTGGGACACCAGACAGTAGCACCGGTCGAGGCCGCCTATGACGCTCAGTACCAGTTCCCGTCAATGCCCAACCCACCATCCACCGCAAGAACCTGTCCGTTGACGAAGGACGACGCCGACGTGGCCAGAAAATACGCGGCCGATGCGATCTCCGCGGGATCAGCGAAGCGCCCCAATGAAGTTCGTGCGCGGATCTTGTCATCGGCAAGCTTCCCCTCGGCGATCAACGCGTCCGTCAGGGCCGTTCGAACGTAGCCCGGGGCAATGGCATTCACACGGACACCCGACGCTCCCCACTCCACGGCCAAGGTTCGGGTCAATCCACCGATCGCCGCCTTGGCCGCCGTGTAGCTGGCCCTGTGCGGCATGCCCGCCGAAGCCGCGACGCTGGCCACGTTCACAATCGAACCGCCGCTGCGGCACAGAAGCGGGTACGCCGCCCGGCACACTCGCATCGAACCGGTGACATGGATATCCAACATCAGTGAGAACATGTCGTCCGTGATCTCCGCGCTGGGCTGAGGCCGCGCAATACCGGCGGAATTGAAGACGGCATCCAGGCGCCCCTCGATCTGCTCGACAGAAGCGACGGTAGCGTCCACGGCGGGCCTGCACGTCACATCGCATATCACGGCGCGGGATCCGGAACCGAGGTCCTGCGTGGTCCGTGCCAGAGCATCCTCTCCAAGATCGGCCAAGACGACGTTGCCTCCGGACTCCATCCAATGCCGGGCGAAGGCCAAGCCTATCCCCGAAGCCCCACCGGTGATTAGCGCGACTGGTTGAGCGAGTTTCATAAACACTCCCTATTGCAATGCGACGGTGGTGGTGCGGGGATCAATACCCCGCACCACCACCTCGTCGGTTAAATTATTTCTTCAGGCCGAGTTCTGCGGTGGGCACCTTCGACGTCTCCGGTGTGAACAGTGCACACAGCGCGGAAATCGCGATACCACCGGCTGCGAACAAAGAAACACCGAGCCAGTTGTCGTTCTCCCCATTGATGATTTGGGCGATGGCCGGCGCGAATCCGGCGATGACCAGACCCAGCATCAAACTGATGGCCATGCCGCTGTAGCGGACCTGGGCCGGGAACTGCTCCGGGAAGAATGCCGGGTAGATTCCGTTCGAAGCCGAATAGGCGAAGGAGACGAGCAAGATCCCCAGAACCCACACGAGCAGGGTATTTCCTGGCCCGGCGTGCGATAGCGCCGCAAAATATGCGACAACCAGCACCATCATGCCCACGCACCCGCCGATGAAAACCGGGCGTCGTCCGATCTTGTCGGATAGGTGGCCGAGTACCGGGACCATAACAAGAGTGCCCAGGTTGGACACCGTAATCAGGGCCAGCATTTCGCTGCTTTCAATGCCGGCGACCTTCGTTCCGTAGGCCAACGAAAAGGTGCTGAAAAGCCCCACCATCAATAGGAACAGTGCCATTCCGGCCACCCGCAACATCTGTAGCGGGTAACTCCTGAGCAAGTAGAACAACGGAAACTTCACCGTCTCATGCTGTTCCTTCTTTTCTTCGAATACCTCCGGTTCGTGCAAGCGTGCGCGCATGAACACCGTGACGACGGTGACCAGAATGCTCAGTAGGAACGGAATGCGCCACCCGAAGTCGATCATGAACGTGCCGGGAATCAGGTTCAAGGGAATGAAGATCGCAGAGGACAACACCAGGCCCGCCGTGGCGCCCGCGATCGTCCAGCTGGCGTAAAACCCGCGCCGATGCTCCGGCGCGGACTCCATGGACAGGGACGCCGAACCCGGGGATTCCCCGCCAGCCGACAAGCCCTGCAGCAAGCGCAGGACGACGACGATGATCGGAGCGGCAATGCCGATCGTGTCATAGGTCGGGATGACTCCGATGACGAAAGTCGCCACGCCCATCAGGACGATGCATGCCATGAGGGCGGTCTTGCGTCCGACGACATCCCCAAGCCACCCCCAGAGGATCGCGCCGAAAGGCCGGCTGACATAGGAGACGCCGACCGTGGCCAGCGCAAAGATCGCTCCGGCGCCACCGGCTGCCGGGAAGAACAAGGGCTGCAGGTACAGCGCCGCGGCGGTGGCGAAGATATAGAAATCGTAGTATTCGAGCATTGTGCCGACGAATCCCGATACCGCGGCGTTCTTGGCATTCTTGAGGTTCGGCGGCTTGCCGTTCTTCGTCTCGGTTCCGGTGGGCGTGTGCTGTGCTGACATGAAGGTCATTGCCTCTCGTGATGAGCGTCGTTGATGATCACTTGGTTGATATGTGGATGCGGTTGCGTCCGTGCGGTCAGGCTATCCGGCCATGAACAGGCCGCCATTTGCGTGGATGACCTCCCCGTGGACGAAGCTGGCCGCGTCGCTGAGCAGGAAGGCGATGACATCCGCCACTTCCTGGGCACTTCCATCCCGTCCCAGCGGGGTGGCAGCAACCCATTGCTCGCCGTGCGAGGCCCTCGCCTCGGTGGTCATCGCCGTGTCGATAATTCCGGGCGAGACGGCATTGACCCGGATCCGCTGGGGACCGAGCTCGAGGGCAAGTGTCCGTGTCAAGGCAATCAACCCGCCCTTGCTGGCCGCGTAGTGGGCATGGTTCCGGCTACCTCGATGCCCCGCGACGGAGGTGAGGTTGACGATCGCCGATCCCGCCACCAGCAGCGGGATCGCGCGCTTGATCAGCAGGAAGACGCCTTCAAGGTTGATGCTCTGCACCCTTCGCCACTGGTCATCGGGCATTTCGGCCACCGAGGACTCCGGGTAGATGCCCGCCGACGGTACGAGAAAGTCGATCCGGCCGTAGCGTTCACGCACCTGCGCGATCAGCGCATCGATACTCTGCGCATCCGCCGCGTTGACCTGCATCGCAAGGACATCGTGCCCTTGGGCTTCAAGCCTCTTGGCCGAGTCGTCAAGGGCGTCTCGGTCGAGGTCGGCGAGCACCACGCTCGCCCCGGCTTGTGCCAGAAGTTCGGCCAGAACACCGCCAATTCCACCGGCGGCACCGGTAATTACCGCGATCTTCCCCTCAAAGTTCCACGTGCAATTGCTCATTTGATCGCTCCCCGGCGCTCGTATAGGTAGTTCATACTCAGATCAGCATCCCAAGCGGGTGCTCGATATTCTCGACGAAGGCGCGCAGCCACTGGGCGCCGACGGCACCATCTACGGCTCGGTGATCCCAGGACACCGTCACGCTCATCATCGGCCGTACCTGGGCTTGGCCGTCAACCGCGACCACGCGATCCTCAATCGTGCCGACGGCAAGGATGCCGCTCTGCGGAGGGTTGAGGATCGCGCTGAACTGATCAACGCCATACATCCCCAGATTCGACACCGTGAAGCTGCCGCCCTCGAGTTCCTCCTGGCGCAAGCGCCCCGTGCGGGCACGGCTGGCGAGGTCACCGATCCGAGCGCTGAGTCCGCCGACACCGAGCCCTTCAGCGCCGCGAACGACCGGGGTCAGCAGCCCACCGTCAGTAGCTACGGCCACCGCCACATCCGCGGAATCAAAGGCGACTAGGTGCTCGCCGCCCCAGATCACATTCGCTTCCGGTACGGCGATCAGGGCCCGTGCGGCGGCCAGCACAACGAAGTCGTTTACGGACACGCGCGACGTGCGAGTCTCGTTCACCTCATGACGCAACTCCAACAGGCGGCCAACATCGCAATTCGAAGACAGATAGAAGTGCGGCACCGTCGTCTTGCTCTCGGTCAGGCGACGAGCGATGGCCCGCCGCATGCCGGTCAACGGCACGATGCGGCTGCCTTCGCTCGTCACGACCTGCGTCTCGGTTTTTGCGACAGTGGGCTCCTCCACGACGGGCAGGTCCACTGCCCGGGCGGCCAAGTAGGCTTCCAAATCTCGACGGACGATGCGTCCGCCATCCCCTGTCCCGCGCAAATTGCGTAGGTCCGTTCCGCTGCGCCGAGCAAGTCGGCGCACGATCGGCGACGCGAAGATCCGCTGGTTGTCAGGTTGGGCACCTGCCTCGTTTCGGGCTACGGAACCGGCCGGAATTGCCTCGGGCAGATTCTGCCCAGCACCCGCCTTCGCAGTCCACTGCAGAATAGGTTCGCCGACCTTCGCGGTGTCCCCCTCGGCAACCAACAACATCTCGACGACGCCATCGATCTCGGCAGAAATCTCCACCATCGCCTTTTCGGTCTCCACCTCGGCGATAGCCGTCCCTGCCGCTACTGTGTCACCGGTGGCCACCAACCATGTCTGCAGCGCGGCTTCGGTCATGCCAGTAAGTACCTCCGGCATCCTCATAACCTGTGGCATTACATTTCACCCAATCCGCGACGTACACCCTCGAAAGCTTCGACGACCTCTTCGTATCCGGCCACCGCGGCCCGCTCAAGTACCTTCGAGATGCTGGGGGAAGCCTCTTGCCCGGTCACGCGGGTCACTGGCTGATCCAACCAGTCGAAGTAGCGACGCTGGATCTCGTCTGCCAGCCATGCACCATAGGAGGTACCCTCGGCGCCCTGTTCCACGATGACGACCGCGTTGGTCTTTCGGACGCTCTCCCCGATGGTGTCCCAGTCGATGGAAGCCCGGTCAAGCCACCGCAGGTCGATGAGATCGGCCTCCAGCCCGGTTTCATCCAACGCCCGGTCACAATGGTGAACCATCGACAGGTAACTGATGACAGTGGCCTGGGTTCCTTCACACCGCAGTACTGCTTGGCCTGGCGGAAGAATATAGTCCAACTCGCCGGCTGGCACCTGGTCGCGGCGCGGATAGAGATCCACATGCTCGATGACCAGTACCGGATCTTTCAACGCTAGGGCCGCATTCATGAGGCCGATATAGTCGGCGGCGCAGGACGGAGCAACAATACGCCAGCCCGGATTAGTCGCCATAATGCCCGCGGGGTCCATCAGATGCTGTGACCCGTAACCGGAGCCGATAGCTACCTTGGTACGCATCACTAGAGGCACGGGATTCTGCCCACCAAACATGTGTCGGGCCTTACCGATCTGGTTGAACAACTGGTCAGCAGCCACCCAAAGGAAATCTGGGTACATGAACTCAATCACCGGAATGAATCTCGTATCCAAGGCAATCCCGCCACCCAAACCGGCAAATGCGTTCTCGCTAATCGGAGTACCTAGAACGCGATCGGGGAATCGCTCCACGAGCCCACGCGTGGCACCGTTGGTTCCACCCTTGAGATGATGGATATCCTCGCCAAGCACGACGATGCGGTGATCGTTCTCCATGCGACGCTCCATGACGCCAGCCACCACGTCGATGAAGCGTCGTTCCTCAAACTCACCTGTGTAATTGGCTGGTTCCAGCGCTGGATACTGTTCGAGCTCGCTTCCGTCACCGCGCACCCCGACGTTGACAAACGCGGTGTCCGGCCACAGGTCAGGTCGAATTCTTCGTTTGCCGGGGTTCTCCGGATCCGCTTCCACCAGCCGGTTGACTATGCGTTCCATCGCCGCCTTCGCCTGCTCCTTGACGGAAGCGAGGCCCGCTTCATCGATCAGCCCCCGCTCGAGCATCTCGGTCGCGACTCGATCCAACGGGTCACGAGCACGCCATTGGGTTTCCTCTTCCTTGGTGCGATAGCCGAAGGCGCTACCCGAGAACGGCCCGTTCTGGTGGAAGTAGCGATATGTCTCGGCCTCGATCACCGCCGGTCCCCCGCCATTCCTAGCCAGTTCCAGCGCCTCCTCCATGGCTAGGTGTACCGCGAGCGGATCCATGCCGTCGACCCGCCAGGCGGGGATGCCGAATCCCGCGCCGCGCCCCGAGAGCCGTTCCTCAGCGGTCACTTCGTCGACTCTGGTTGAGACTGCGTAAAGGTTGTTCTCGATGAAGAACACCAACGGCAGGTTCCATGCAGCGGCTAGGTTCATCGTCTCTAGAACCGACCCAATATTCGTGGCGCCGTCGCCGAAGTACGAAACCGTCACATCGGACGTCCCCGCGTGTCGTTGCGACCAAGCATTACCGGCGGCCAAGGGCACCCCGCCGCCGACGATGGCGTTAGTGCCCAACGCGCCGGCCTCAAACCACTGCAGATGCATCGAGCCGCCGCGCCCGTGGCAGAAACCTGGAGCGAGGCCAAGAATTTCCGCCAACGTCCGGTACAGCACATCCTCGGTGGCCGTGTCCACGAGCTCGCTTAGGTCTCCAAGGTCCGGACGCACGAATCCGATCGCTTTCGCCAGGAACTGATGGTGTCCGCGATGGGATCCATTAATTGCATCGCTCGCACGCAGTCCGACGATCGACCCGACGGCGCCACCCTCCTGGCCGATGCTCGAGTGAGCGGGTCCATGTACCAAGCCGGCACCGGCAAGATCCAGAACCACCTGTTCAAAGGTGCGGATGAGCTGCAATTGGCCGAGGAAGGTGCGCAGTAGCGCTGGATCCGCAGATTTCCAATCATCGTCGGTGGTGCAAAGCTCCACCCAAGGTGTTTTCGGCGCGAGGCCCGTGTGCTGTGGCATAGTCCCAATCTTGGATCGCAGGTATGTGAGCTACACAACCTAGTTTGTGAATTGGATCCAATGTAACGAGAATAGAGCGCTTTTTCAACATGTATCCCAAATTTAGGATCCAATACTGGATTTTCCCATCACCTCCACCGTTCGATTTGCGGCGCGGATAGTACGCCTCCGCCCGCTCCCCCTGCCGAGGGCTTCCATCAGCAACTAGGCACTCCCGCTAACCCACTAGGCCGAGCGGTAAGCTGGCACGGTGACGGAGATTTTGCGTAATGGAACTGGGCTGGCGCAATCCAGCATCATTGCCGCCGGTGTGCGCGACGAGATCCTCTCGGGCACCCGGCGCCCCGGCGAGCGCATCGGACAACAAGCCTTGGCGGAACAATATGGCACCAGCCGATTACCCGTCCGTGAAGCCTTGCGCATGCTGGAATCCGAGGGGCTGGTTACCGTGGTCTCTAATGCGGGCGCGCGCGTCTCAAAACTTGAGCTCGACGAATGTGTAGAAATCTACCGCATTCGAGAACAGCTGGACCCGCTACTTGTCAGCCTTGCAGTGCCGAACTATACGGACGAAGACATTGCGCGCCTGACGGAGCTGGAGCGAGCCGTTGCCATGGCAAGCAATGTCGAAGAGTTTCTCTCTGCGGATCGGACATTCCACGTGGAAAGCTACCGAGCCGCCCGCTCGCCGATCTTATTCGAGACCGTTGAACGTATGTGGAACACGACTCAACACTATCGCCGCGCGTATTCACATCTTGTCGGCGATGACGGGCTTGGTCTCAATCACCTCGAGCACCAGCTCATGCTCGCGGCCTTCCGAGACCGTGACGCGAGCGAAGCGCGTCGACTGTTGTATAGCCACATTCGTCGCACGAGACGAGCCTTTACACGTCACCCCGAAATTTTTCAGGATGCCTAGTTTCGAATGAGTGCAAAGCCAAGTCGCGGCCGTTTGTAGAAAGCGGCGCGGACTCAACCGTCCACTGGCTTAGCTCCCCGAACTGCGCGAACTGCGCGCCGCGGTGTTGATGAAATCGATCTCCGCCGAGCGCAACTTCAACCCGCGCCGCCACACGGCGTGGAAGGCTCGCGGGCGCAACCCCAGGCGCAACGGCACCGACACCAGCATGCCGGCCTCCAGTTCGCTACGCACCGCCTGCTCGGAGATGAAGGTCGGTGCTACCCCGGAGAGCGTGTGCACCTTTACCGCGGCATTACTCGACGCTTCGATCCACTCACCCTCAACCTGCCAGCCAGCCAGCAACAGCTCCAACTCATGTCGGGTACCGCTACCGGGCTCGCGCACCACCAGCGGCGTACTGGCCAGCTCTTGCTGGGTGACCAGCGTTTCGCGCAGAGCCCAGGGGTGATCTGCGGAAACTACCAACACAAAGCGATCGGAACCAACGTGCCGGTGTTCTAAACCCTCGGGAATCTGCCGGTACTCAACGAAGGCAAGACGCATGGAACCGGCCAGCACCGTGTCGAAAAGCTCGCTGGAGTTAGCGATTCGCACATCGAACCGCACCTCGGGTTTCACCGACCGGTAGGCCGCAAGCCAGCGCGGCATCAGGTACTCGGCGATAGTCTGGCTTGCCCCAATGCCCAGCAGCTGACGCCCGGAACCAGAAATATCGTCGAGTTCGGCGGCCACGTTATCGAGGGCGAGCACCGCGGCCCGGGCGCGGGGCAGAAGCATCTGCCCCTCGGCGCTCAGTCGAGTGCCGTGCGTAGATCGTTCCAAGAGCCGGACTCGATGCTCCTTCTCCCAACGGCCCAGCACACGACTGGCGTTGGGCTGGGCCATGCCTACGTGATCCGCGGCGGCACCAATCGACCCGAGGTCGGCAATGGCCACGAAGACACGCAAGGCCATAACATCTACGCGAGAACTCATATCATTGAGGATAAGTGACGAGAGGACGGGCATGGCGACCGAAACCACCATCGAGTTCGACGAAGGGGCGCTCAGTGCGCTGATCGATCATCCGCAGCAAAGCGCGTGGGCCACGATGGTGCTCGCCCATGGTTCGGGCGCGGGTAAGGATCACCCTTTCATGCGCGGCTACGCTCAGGCGATGGCCGACCAGGGAGTAAGGGTTCTGAGCTTCAACTTCCCGTACATGGATACGGGCAAGAAATTCCCCGATCGCGCGCCAAAGGCCATTGCCACCTGGCATTCGGTGATGAGTTGGGCCCGCGAGCAGTTCGCCGGACCACTCATCGCGGCCGGTAAGTCCTACGGTGGGCGCATGGCGTCCTTGGCGGTGGCCGAAGGCTTGTCCGCCGACGCCCTAGTATTTCTGGGCTACCCCTGGCATGCGCCGAAAACTCCCGAGAAAATCCGTGCAGAGCATCTGCCCGAGCTATCGGTCCCGATGCTGTTCCTGCAGGGCACCGGGGACCCCTTCGCGCAGTCGTCATTGCTGCCACAGACTTTGGCGCAACTCCCCGAAAACTCCGTGGTCCACTGGATTGAGGGCGGGGACCACTCCTTCAAGGTGGCTCGTTCCGGTCGCAGTGTCGCCGAGGACGGCGCGCAATTAGCCACCCCCTCGGTAGACTTCCTACGCCGGTGATCAAGCACCTGCTCATATCGCTTTGATATGAGTTGCTGCGCCTTTGGCAATGGTGCGAGCGATGCAGGCGCGACATCATGGAGAACATGAGCACCACCCCCGTTCTTCAAACCTCGCGCCCACGGCAGACCCGGGGCAAACTACTGGCACCGATCGGTACCGGTTTCACCCTGGCCGTGCTGGGTTGGTTGGCCGCACGCTGGCAACCGCTGATCTCCCCCGCACTATTAGCCATGCTCGGCGGCGTACTGGCCCGCAACCTCTGCACCTTGCCCGGCTACTGGGAGCCGGGATTGGAATGGCTCTCGCGCACCGCCTTACGCGCAGGCATCGTGCTGTTGGGGTTCAAAGTGGTGCTCGCCGATATTCTCACCTTGGGCGGTGGAGCCATCCTCTTGGCGGTCGCAATCGTGGTGTTGGGCCTAGTTGGCAGCTACGGGATATGCCGCTGGCTAGGCATGGGACATGCTCAAAGCCTGCTCATCGCTTCGGGTTTTTCCATCTGCGGAGCCGCAGCGGTGGCCGGGGCCGGTAGTGTTGTCCACGCCAAAGACGAAGAAGTCTCCCTGGCGGTGGGATTGGTCGTGCTCTTTGGCACGCTGATGATCGCCGTGGTTCCCGCCGTGGGTGCACTGCTCGGATTCGACGCGCACGCGGTGGCATTGCTGGCCGGAGCCTCCACCCACGAGGTCGCTCAGGTCGTGGTGATCGGCGGATTCTTCGGCGGCACGGCACTGGCAACCGCGGTAGTCATGAAATTGGCCCGCGTGCTCCTCATGGCCCCGCTAATGCTCACCCTCAACCTGTTGCAGCGGCGCCACCAGCCGCAACCCGTCGGCGGTAAGCGTCCGCCACTGGTACCACTATTCGTACTCGGGTTCCTGGCGGCCATGCTGCTCGCATCGCTCCTGCCCATTCCCGCCGCAGTGGGCGGCGCGCTGGGAACGGCGCAGACCCTGCTGCTGGCGGCGGCCATGTTCGGCCTCGGCTGCAAGGTACGGCTGGCCACGTGGCGCGCATTGGGGGCCAAGCCCTTTATTGCCGGCACCCTGGCCACCGCACTGGTTACGCTCATCTCCGTCGTCGGTGTAATGCTCATCGGCCACTGAAATGCCCGGCCGGATCGGCCAGAAAGCTACGCCACCCGGTGACCAGTTCCAATCGGTCGTAATCCACCAGTTCAAAACCGGCATCGCTCAATTGGTAAATCTGGGCCCCGGGAAAGGCGGCCAGCACCGGCGAGTGAGTGGATATCACCACCTGCGATCCGTCTTGGATCGCCCGCTGCATGAGGTGCACGAGTTCGATACAGCTGTGCATAGACAACGCCGATTCTGGCTCGTCAAATAGCCACAAGCCCCGAACCGTGGGCAGGCGCTCCTGAATCAGTTCGAGAATGGACTCGCCATGGCTGCGCTCATGCAGGCTGGTTTTGAATCGGCTTTCCTCGAGGTAGCTATAGAAAGAGTGCATGGTCTCGGCGCGCAGGAAGAAGCCCTTGCGGGAGGCTGCGGCCCCACGGATAAGTTTGAGTTGCTCATGGAGCGGCGATTCGGAAGGTCTGGTCACGTGCATCGCCCCGGTGGAACCGCCCTCGGGATTCATCCCGTAGGCCATCGCAAACGCTTCGAGCACCGTGGATTTCCCGGTTCCGTTCTGCCCGGTCAGGATGGTTACCGGCCCCAAGTCCAGCCCTTCGCGCAACAGCTGGCGCACCGGAGGCAGCGTGCCCGGCCACTGATCTGCCTCATGCTCAGCAGCTGCCACCACATCGGCTTCGATCCGGCGCACCGGCAAAAACAGGGTAGAGAGATCCATAGGTTCAGCCGGACTGGTCCTGCAAGAAGCGGTACACCTCGGTTTCATCCACCCCGGGGAAGGCACCGGTGGGCATGGCCGCGAGCAGGTGCGTGTTGGCTCGGGTCGCAGGCCACGCGTTACCGGACCAGAGCTCGGACAGCTGGGCCGGAGGCCGCCGGCAGCAGCTCTCATCGGGACATTTCGACTGGCAGCGTTCCTTGGTATCGCGTCCGCGGAAGTACTTCACATGCTCGAAAGGCACCCCGATCGACAGCGAGTACAGGCCCGAGGAATGCCGTTCGGTGCGCGCGGTGCACCAGTAGGTGCCCTTGATGGTGTCGGTGTACTGCTCGAAGGAGCGGAATTTATCCTGCACGTCGAACACCACACGACTGGTCCAGTAGCGGCAAATGGACTGCCCCTCGATGGCCCCGGTGTGATCGGCCGGAAAATTCACCCCGTCGTTTTCGTAGGCCTTATGCAAAATACCCGACTCGTGGACCTTCTGGAAGTGGCAGGTGATGCCCAGATGCTCGGTGGCGAGGTTGGTGAAGCGGTGTGCGGCGGACTCGTAGGACACGGCAAAGGCATCGCGCAGGTCCTCAACGGCCAGTTCACGCTCATCCTTGGCGCGATGCAAGAAGGCGGCGGTTTCCTTCTCCGGCATCATCAAGGCGGCGGCGAAATAGTTGGTGGCCACGCGCTGCGAGAGGAACTCGGCGTAGCTTTGCGGGGTCTGATGTCCCAGCACGTAGTGCCCCAAGGCTTGAAGTAACACCGAGCGCGGATCGTGGTCGGCCCGCGAGACCTGGGTGAGATAGATCCGGTGGTTCTTCAGGTCGGTCACCGAACGGGTGGAATGCGGCAAATTCCCCACATAGTGCAGGCTAAAGCCCAAATGTTCGGCGATATCCGCGGCCTTGTGTTGCGAAAGCGGGCCGCCGGAATGTCCGACGGCGGCCAACACCCGCGCGGCTTCCTGCTCGATTTCGCGGTAGTAGTTATTACGCTGACGCATCTCATGGCGCAGGCTGGTATTCGCCCGGCGCGCTTCTTCCGGGGTCGCCGCCTGTTCATTGAGCCGGCGCTCCAACTCGTTTTGGAGCCCGACGAGGGACTCGAGCACGTCCATCGGCAGCCGGGAACCCACGCGAACCGTGGGCAGACCCAGCGCCTGATACAACGGCCCACGCTGGGCCCGCTCCAGTTGAATTTCCAGAGCCGCGCGCCGCGAGGGTGGCTCGGTGCCCAACAGTTCGTCGACGGGAACCTCGAAACAGGCAGCGAGCGCCTTGAGCTGGGCGAGCTTCGGTTCCCGCTTCCCGTTTTCGAGCATCGATAGGGCGCTGGGTGCCAAGGACACCGCCGCCGACACGTCGTCGAGGGTCAGCGAGCGGCTCTTGCGTAGATGGCGGATGCGCCGGCCCAACGCGATGGCATCCAGTTCGTCGGTCCCGTCGGATCCGGCCGGAGCCAAGGCGAGCCCGCGGTCCCATGTGGCAGAGGTCATAGCTCAAGGCTAGGCGAAGAACTGGCAAATTTTCCAGAGTCATCCGCTAACTGTGCCGAGATCCGGCCCTTTACACCCGCAATTACGCGAAAAAGCAACATTCTTGCCGTCTGCACTGTGGCAACCAGATGAACTTACAGCAAACGCACAGTCGGCATGGGGCACCTTGAGGTCATCCGCCTCGTTTGACACTAAGAACCGGATTCGCCATCAGCAGCACGGGAAGGAGCGAGCTATGACTCAGTGCAACCAATGGGCACTCTCCGCGCCCGCCGCCTCGACCCCTACCCACGG
The DNA here is from genome assembly GCF_048457885.1 of Glutamicibacter endophyticus. Lineage (NCBI taxonomy): Bacteria > Bacillati > Actinomycetota > Actinomycetes > Micrococcales > Micrococcaceae > Glutamicibacter > Glutamicibacter endophyticus. The sequence goes on along the minus strand of NZ_CP174200.1, from coordinate 398,076 downwards.
CTGTCTCGTGCTCTTGGGCATGGACGGCGCGGGCAAGTCCACCGCGGCCACCGCACTGACCGAGCAACTTCGCGCCGCCGGGTACGCGGCGGTGCAGCGCGCGAATCCGGCCGGCCGACGCTGGCTCGAGCGTCATTTGGAGGGGCGCCGGTCTTTATTGCCGGTGCGCTGGCAGGATGCCATCGAGACCCCGATCCGCGCGCTAAATGCCGTGTTCACCTGGCTCTTGGCCGGTTTCTTTTCCGGCTGGGTAGTTTCCGACCGGCACTTGTTCTGCCAGCTGGTATTGCGCCGCGTGCGCGGGCTAGCCGACGGTCCTTGGCTTGAAGCTGCGGCGCGCGGGGTGCTGGGTAGTGCGCGGGTGGTGGTGCTGGACGTCGACCCCTTGGTGGCCCTGGCCCGAGTCCGCGCCCGCGGCGAAGACGAGGAAACCCTGAGCTATCTGATGGCAAGTCGACTCGAGTACCTGCGCCTAGCCAAAGCCTATGGCTGGCCGGTCATCGACGCGGAGGCGGAGCCCGCCGTGGTGCTCGAACGACTGCGCAAGCTGATGGGCACGTAAGCTTGCAGATATGAGCCAGACACCGCGCCTACCAGCACCCGCCAACCTCATCGAGTTGCATCACTGCCCTAAGAACCCCTGGCCGCTCGGTGACCAACGGCTGATCGCCCAAGGGTCGTTGACGGCCCAGGGAGAACTTCAGGATGCGACCAACGAGCCGGACTGGATTCTTGCGGTGGCTTCCGTCGAACATACCGGGCCGCTGCCCCTGAACGAGGGTTTCGAACGCACCACGACGGTGATTCTCGGCGAGGTCTTGCAAGTCGTCGCAGATTCGCCTCAAGCGGTGGAGCGCTACCGCCCGCTGCGTCTGGACGCGGGGGTGCCGGCCAGCGCCGAGTTGCCCACCGGCGATGTTTTAACCCTCCAGTTGCTGACTCGGCGCGGCAAGGTTCGCGGCAACGTGCGGGTCCTGGAATTATCCAAGCAGCGCGAACAGTACCTGTTCGATGGACAGCTGGCCCTGCTGGCCGAAGGCAAGGCCAGCTTTAGCGCCGGCGACGGTGCGGTGCAGGAACTGGCGGTGCGCGACGTGCTGCTCGGAGGTGACGCCGCCGAGGTGCGCATCAAGGGCCGCGGGGTGTTGTTGTTGGTCTCCCTCGACCCGGACTCACGCGAGTGTTAGTTAAAATTCTCGGTTCTTCACACGCGATTTCCCGAATACTGCGCAGTCTCGCGTGATACGACGCATATCTGCGCAGTAAATTGAATTTCTTCTCCTAAAGTGAAGTCTGGCGAATCTTAATCCCGAAAACCTCTGTGCAGTGCCTTGCCCCTGCGGAAAAGTTGTTCTCACGAAGAACTTCACCAGAAACGGTGACCAATGCAGGTGTTGCAAAGGAGCACAGCCATGACCGAGCAGAACTCGATCGATAACCGCATCGCAGCCATCGAAAACGACTGGGAGAGCAACCCGCGCTGGAAGGGCATCACCCGCGATTACTCGGCCGCCGACGTGGTCAAGCTGCAGGGTACGGTCAGCGAGGAACACACCCTAGCCCGTCGCGGCTCCGAAAAGCTGTGGAAGCAGCTCACCGACGAGGCCCCGACCGGCGGCTACACCAACGCACTCGGCGCGTTGACCGGCAACCAGGCCGTCCAGCAGGTCAAGGCCGGCCTGCGGGCCATCTACCTCTCCGGCTGGCAGGTCGCCGCCGACGCCAACCTCTCCGGCCACACCTACCCGGACCAGTCGCTCTATCCGGCCAACTCGGTGCCGCAGGTGGTGCGCCGCATCAACAACGCGCTACTGCGCGCCGATCAGATCGAATTCTCCGAGGGCATCAAGACCGTCGAGGATTGGCTGGTACCGATCGTCGCCGACGCCGAAGCCGGCTTCGGTGGCCCACTGAACGCCTACGAACTGATGAAGTCGATGATCGCCGCCGGCGCCTCGGGCGTGCACTGGGAAGACCAGCTGGCCAGCGAGAAGAAGTGCGGCCACCTCGGCGGTAAGGTGCTGATCCCCACCCAGCAGCACATTCGCACCCTGAACGCCGCCCGCCTGGCCGCCGACGTCGCCGGCACCCCGAGCGTGATTATCGCCCGCACCGACGCCGAGGCCGCGACCCTCATCACCTCGGACGTCGACGAACGTGACCGCGAATTCATCACCGGCGAACGCACCGCGGAAGGCTTCTACAAGGTCCACAACGGCATCGAACCATGTATTGCCCGCGCCAAGGCCTACGCCCCGTATTCGGATCTGATCTGGATGGAAACCGGAACCCCGGACCTCGAGCTGGCTCGCAAATTCGCCGAGTCGGTCAAGGCCGAGTTCCCGGACCAGATGCTCTCCTACAACTGCTCGCCATCGTTCAACTGGAAGAAGCACCTGGACGACGCTACGATCGCTAAGTTCCAGCGCGAACTGGGCGCCATGGGCTTCACCTTCCAATTCATCACGCTGGCCGGCTTCCACGCACTGAACCACGAAATGTTCGATCTGGCCCACGGCTACGCTCGCAACGGCATGAGCGCCTACGTGGATCTGCAGGAACGGGAGTTCGCTTCCGAGGCCCGCGGCTACACCGCCACCAAGCATCAGCGCGAGGTCGGCACCGGCTACTTCGACACCATCTCCACCGCGTTGAACCCGAACGCATCGACTCTGGCCTTGGTGGGATCCACCGAGGAAGGCCAATTCCACTAATCCGCTCTCCTAGAGCCTTGGCGTCAGCCGGTCGACCCTGCGTCGTACCCCTTGTCAGTCGTCGATTCGACGCACCGACCGGCTGACGCCAAATCACTAGTTTTTAAGGACACGCTGCCATGAACACCGCAACCTCCCACTGCCCGATCACCATCACCGCCACCCCCGTGCGCTACCAGGACGAAATCCTCACCGAGGGTGCCTTGGAATTCTTGGCCGCGCTGCACCGTGGCTTCGAGCACCGCCGCCAGGAGCTCATGCAGCGTCGCCAGGTCAACCGCGCGCGAATCGCCAATGGGCGCAACCCGCAGTTCCTCGAGGAAACCCGTCGGATCCGTGAGGACTCCTCGTGGTCGGTGGCCCCGTTGGCACCGGGCCTGCGTGATCGTCGCGTGGAAATCACCAGCCCCATCGAACGCAAGGCGATGATCGCCGCACTGAACTCCGGGGCTAATGTGTGGCTCGGCGACATGGAAGACACCTGCTCGCCGACCTGGCAGAACGTCATTAAGAATCAGGTCAATATCCGCCGCTTGCTGGCCGGGGAACTCTCCTTCAGCGACCCCGAGGGTGTGGAGCACCGCTTGGTGCACAACGAGCTCTCGGCGCTGCCCACCGTGGTGGTGCGCCCGCGTGGTTTGCACCTGCCGGAGAAGAACCTGCTGATCGATGGGGCACCGCTCTCCGGTGCCTTCGTCGACTTCGGGCTGCATTTTTACCACAATGCGCAGAAGCTGATCGACGCCGGCTTCGGACCGTACTACTACCTGCCGAAGCTGGAGAACCACCTCGAGGCGCGGCTGTGGAACGAGGTCTTCACCGCGGCCCAGGACCTGCTGGGAATTGAGCAGGGCACCGTGCGCGCGACGATCTTCATCGAGACCATCACCGCCGCCTTCGAAATGGAGGAGATCCTCTACGAGCTGCGCGATCATGCCGCTGGGCTGAATTCCGGCCGCTGGGACTACGTCTTCTCCATCATTAAGAACTTCCGTTCCCGCGGCGCCCGCTTCGTCTTGCCGGACCGCTCCACGTTGACCAACCAGGCCCCCTTCATGCAGGCCTTCAGCGAACAACTGGTGCGGGCCTGCCACCGCCGTGGGGCCAGTGCCATCGGCTCGATGAGCGCCTTCGTTCCCAGCAAGAAGTCGCCGCAACGCACCGCCTCGGGGCTCGAGCAGGTACGAGTGGAAAAGCGCCGCGAGGCCGCCGAGGGCTTCGACGGTTCCTGGGTGGCCCACCCGGAACTGGTGCCGGTGACCGCCCGCGAGTTCGAGGAAGCACTGGGCGGGGAGCCGAACCAGATCGCCCGGCAGCGCGAAGATGTGCAGGTCTCGAGCGCGGCCCTGTTGGATATCGCCAGCCTGCCCGGCACGATCACCGAGCAGGGGATCCGCGACAATATCGAGATCGGGCTGCGCTACCTGGAGTCCTGGCTGCGCGGTAACGGTGCGGTGGTGTTGCGCCAGCAATTGGAGGACGCCTCCACCGCAGAGATTTCCCGCTCGCAGCTGTGGCAGTGGATCCACCAGTCGGCCATCACCGACACCGGAGAGATCATCTCTCGGGCCTGGGTGAGCGAACTGGCCGACGAGATCATGGAGCGCATCGAACGTTTCGAGGGCGACCGTTTCGAGGACGCGATGGAACTCTTCGAAGCCTGCGCCCTGCGCGATGATTTCCCGACGTTCATGACCGCCGGAGCCTACCTGCGCTATCTGGACGTCCCGAGCCCAGCACTGGAACTGGTGGGCTAGGCTCGCACCCCGGCACCGGCTACGGCCGGCCAACCCCACTCGGGGGGGTGGCCGGCCGTAGCCGGTGCTTAAGGCACGCGTCGGCCGGTGCTGGACTACGCTGGAGCCATGAACCAGGCAGCGCAGAACTGGCAGCCCGATGTGCTCGGCGAGCCCTTCGTGTCTCGGGTGTTGCCGCTCTCGGACGGGCAGCGGGCAACGCTGGTACGTTACCGGCCGCCTCAGCCGCCGGGTGGTCCACGGCGGTTCTCGCTCTTTCATCCGGTCCCCCGCGCACCGCTGGAGTCGGTTGCGGTACTGGCGGTGCACGGCTGGTCCGACTATTTTTTCCAACGTGAGCTGGCCGAGTTCTTTGGGGCCACCGGGGCAGCGTTCTACGCGGTGGACCTGCGCAACTATGGGCGCAACCTGGTACCGACTCCCGGCGAACCGGCGCTGGAACCGGGGTACATCGATAATCTTTCGCACTACGCCGAGGAGTTCGATGCGGCCTTGGCCATTATCAAGGCCGAGCAGCCCGACGCGCAGCGGGTGCTGCTCGGGCACTCCACCGGTGGGCTTTCCGCGGCCCTGTATGCAGCGGAGCATCCCCGGGCGGTGGATGCACTGGTGCTCAATTCTCCATGGCTCGAATTTCAGGCCACCAGGTACGGCCGCGAGGCCTTGAAGCCGCTTATCGACGCGGGCAGCTTCGTGAACCCGCACCGGATCCTGCCGGGTATGGACCCGGGCATCTACACGCGCACCGTCAACGCCGCCCAAGATGGCGAATGGGACTATAACCTCGCCTGGCGTCCGGCGCAGGGCTTCCCGCTGACCACCGGGTTTATTTCGGCGGTACTGGCTGGTCAGGAGAAGCTCGCCCACGGCTTGGACCTGCCCATCCCGGTCCACGTGTTGCTCTCCGCGCGCGACTATTTGGCCCCGCGCTGGGATGTGCGGGCGTTGAGCGCGGACACCGCGTTGAATGTGCGGGCCGTGGCGCAACGCGCGCTGGATCTGGGCCCTCGGCTAACCATTTCACGCTTCGACGGAGCCCTGCACGATATTTTCCTTTCGCGCCGTCCGGTGCGCACTCAGGCCTATACGGTCACCGCCGGCTGGTTGGCCGACGTGCTGGCCTCCGGCCGCACGGAAAGATTCGCCGGCCTGGCGCGGGACGTGACGAATAACAACTAGCGCGGCGCGTTGCCCCCGCCACATCCGGGCGCCAGGTCTGCCGCGGCGCCGTTAAACTGTACGCTGGGCCGCGCCCGGCGGCTCCCCCGCCAGCACACCGTGAAGCGAGTATGAAGCAGTTACAGCAGGCCCCCGCAGGGAGCACCGAGACAAACACTCTCTCCCGCGGACTTTCGGCACGACATATCCGCTTCATGGCCCTGGGATCGGCCATCGGCACCGGGCTTTTCTATGGTTCCTCCGCGGCTATTCAGGCCGCCGGCCCGGCCGTGCTGCTGGCCTACATGATTGGCGGCGCCGCGGTTTTCGTCGTCATGCGGGCCATGGGCGAAATGGCGGTGCGACACCCGGTCTCCGGCTCCTTTGCGCAGTACGCGAGCGAATATTTGGGGCCCTTCGCCGGCTTCTTGACCGGCTGGACCTTCACCTTCGAAATGGCCATTGTGGCCATCGCCGACGTCACCGCCTTCGGCATTTACATGGGCTTCTGGTTCCCCGAGGTGCCCCGCTGGATCTGGGTGGCCGCCGTGGTGCTGTTCATCGCGGCGGTGAACCTCATGAAGGTGCGGGTATTTGGCGAAACCGAATTCTGGCTGGCCGTGGTGAAGGTTGCGGCGATTCTGGCGATGATCGGTGGCGGCGCGGCGCTGATCGTCTTCGGTTTTCAGGCGCCCGGCAGCGACCATGCCACCGGCCTCGACACGCTACTGGCCGCCGGCACGCTCTTCCCCCATGGTTTCACCGGGTTGCTGCTGTCCTTCGCCGTGGTGATGTTCGCCTTCGGTGGCATCGAAACCATCGGCATCACCGCCGGTGAGGCCAAGGACCCGGCACGCGCGGTGCCGGCGGCCATCAACACCGTGCCCTGGCGCATTCTGCTGTTCTACGTGGCCTCGCTCGCGGTGGTCATGATGCTCTTCGACTGGCGGGCCATCGACGGTTCCTCGAGTCCGTTCGTGCAGATCTTTGAGGCGCTGGGGCTCCCGGCGGCGGCGCATGTGCTCAACGCCGTAGTGATTACCGCGGCGGTCTCGGCGATCAACGCCGATACCTTCGGCGCTGGCCGGATGCTCTACGCCATGGCCGGCCAGAGCCACGCCCCGCGCTCCTTCGCCCGGGTCTCCGCCAATGGAGTGCCCTACCTGAGCGTGCTGGTGATGGCCCTCGTCCTTGTGCTCGGAGTGATCCTGAACGCGGTACTGCCCCAATCGTTGTTCCTGCTGATCGCCTCCGTGGCCACCTTCGCCACCGTTTGGGTGTGGATCATGATCCTCGCCTCCTATCTGGCCATGCGCCGCCGACACCCCGCCACCGGCGAGCGCGGCGCCTACGAACTGCCCGGCGGCGCGCTCTCCGCGTGGGTGGCGCTGGGCTTCATGGGCCTGGTGGTGGCCTTGCTGGCGCTCAGCGCGGACACCCGGGTGGCGCTGTACACCGGTGGTTGCTGGTTGGCGTTGCTCGGCCTGGGCTACCTGTGGCTAGGTCGTCGGCGAGCCAGCTCGGTGCCGCGGGCCTAGCGCCGCGACCGGCGCTGGTTGCCAAGCTCACGCAGCGGCGTAGCGGTGCGCCGGGAATGTGCGCGGTGGCGGCGTGGTTACACCGGGCATGAGCGAAACGACCCTGCGCGTAGACATCTTTTCCGACATCGCCTGCCCCTGGTGTTACATCGGCAAACGCCGTTTTGAAAGGGCGGTGGCCTCGTTGGAGTTCGCCGACCAGATTCAGGTGCACTGGCACGCCTATCAACTGGACCCGAGCCTGCCGGAGCACTACCCGGGCAGCGAACATGAGTACCTGTGCCAGGCCAAGGGCATGGACCCGGCCGACGTCACCCGCATGATGGAACATGTCACCGAGCAGGCCGCCGGTGAGGGGCTGAACTACGATTTCGCCGCGCTACGCCCGGGCAACTCCTTCACCGCCTTGCGGCTCCTGGCCTACGCCAAAACTCTGGGCAAGGGGGATCAGCTCAAGGAGGCGTTGCTGTCCGCACACTTCGAACGCGGACTGGATACCGCCGATGTGCCCACGCTCGCCTCGCTGGCCGCCGAGAACGGTTTGGACGCCGCCACGGTCACCGAGCTGTTGGGGTCCACCGCCTACAGCGATGAGGTCAACGCCGATATCGACCAGGCCCGGCAGTTGGGCATCAATTCGGTGCCCTTCTTCGTGCTTGAGGGCAAGTACGGAATCTCCGGGGCGCAACCGAGCGAGAACTTCGCCTCCGCCCTGCGCCAGGTGCACGCGGAACTTTCCGGGCCTGCGGCTTAACTACTGAGCACAGCGCAGCGTGCCTGGCCCGGTGGCCACCTTGCGCTCGCGGGCCAGGGATTCGAATTCCGCCCCCAGTTCCAGGTCGACGATCGCGTCCGTGCGGTTTTCGTCGAACACGAACACCGCGTCGGGCACCTGACGCTGAATGGCAAGCGCCGCGGCATATCCCTTCGGGCCGGCGATCACCGCGCCGGTCTGCTCCGCGTAGTCGCTGGACCCAGAGGTGGTGGCGTGAATGTCGAAGCCGCGCTCCACCAGATCCTGCGAGGTGCGCGAGGCCAATCCGCCGCGCGTGGTCGCATTGATCACGCGCACCGACACCTCCGCAGCCGGCGGCGGCGTGAATTCAAGGTCCGGGCAGCTCGGGTTCTCAATCTGTGGTTGTTCGCTGCGCGGGGCGGGGGCCGCCTGCCCGGGCAGTGTCACCACCCCGGTGAACACCGCATAGGCTAGGGCAAAGACCGCGAGCACCAGCACCGCCAGCACCCCAAAGACCCAGTTCTGCCGCAGCCGTCGACGGCGCTTGGCCGCCGCATCGGAGCTGAAGCTCAGCTCTGCCTCGGAGACAATATGCTGGCCATGCCATTCATTGGGGTCATCCTTGCGCCGTTGTCCCACGAATCCTTGCCCCTTTCACCCGGCGTGCCACGCTGTGCGCCCAGCCTATACAGCTCAGGTCGGCCCTGACGAGTCTAGGTCCAGAACTCGTGCATGCATGACGGTGCGGTGGTGCAGCGCCGAACGCACCGCCCGGTGCAATCCGTCCTCCAGATAGAGCGCCCCGTCGTAGCGCACCACGTGCGGGAACAGATCGCCATAGAAGGTCGAATCTTCGGCGAGCAGGGCCTCGAGGTCTAGGGTGCGTTTCGTGGTGATCAAATCGGCCAGCCGCACCTGTTGTGGCGGCAGGCTCGCCCAATCGGCCGGTGTGCGAAGCTCATGCTCGGGGTAGGGGCGCTCGTCGCCCACGGAACGAAAAATCACCTTTCCAGCATACGTTTGCCCCGCGCTCTGACATATCTCGTCATCCACGGGCCCACCTAGCGACCCGGCACATAGCGGGCGCATATTATGCGCCGAATATCGGCACGATGCAAAGTTTTTGACGCGTGGGTTAACTCGGGCAAATCCTACGTAACGAAGGCTAGTCACAAAGGTGCGCACAGGTGCACCCTTGAGCTATGAACAACGCAATCACGCAGATCCCCGTGCTCGACATCTCCACCGCACGCACCGCGGATGGCTCCTTCAACGTCGAATTCGTCGACGCCCTGCGCGAAGCCGCGCACCGCGTGGGCTTCTTCCAGGTCGTGGGATATGCCGCCTACCCCGGCCAGGATCGCGAACTGCTGGACACCGTTGCGCAGTTCTTCGCCAAGCCCACCGAAGAGAAGCTGAAGCTCGATAACCGCAGCAGCGCCCAGTTCCGCGGTTACACCCGCCTCGGCGCCGAGATCACCCGCGGGCGCGCCGATTCCCGCGAACAGATCGACTACGGACCGCAGCGCCCGGCCCTCGATACCGTGCCGGCCGATGCCCCCTACCTGAACCTGCAGGGCCCGAACCAGTGGCCCGCGGATTTCCCGCAGCTCGAGCAGCGCGCCATGGCGTGGGCCGAGCTCATGCACCACACCGGGCACGAACTACTCTCCGCGCTGTCCGTCGGGCTGGGCCTCCCCGAAGACTACTTCGACGAGCCTTTCGCCGACAGCCCGGCGTGGATGGGCAAGCTCGTGCACTATGTTGGCGGCGGGGCGGTACCTGGCGCCGGAAACCAGGGCGTGGGATTGCATGCCGACTACGGTTTCATCACCCTGTTGCTGCAAGACGAGGTCGGCGGTCTGCAGGTGCAGCCGCACGGGCAGGACAACTGGATCGACGTGCCACCCACGCCGGGGGCCCTGGTGGTGAACCTGGGCGAAATGCTCGAGGTGGCGACCGACGGCTACCTCATGGCAACCATCCACCGCGTGATTGCCCCGCCGAAGGATGTTGACCGCTACTCGGTGCCCTTCTTCTACTCCCCGCGGCTCGACGCGGTGATCGAGAAGGTGCAGCTACCCGCCGAGCTGGCCGCCGCGGCCCGCGGTGTCTCGGATGATCCGCACAATCCGATGCTCGCCTCCTACGGCGCCAACGTGCTCAAGGGCTGGCTCCGCGCGCACCCGGAAACCGCCGCGCGGCATTACCCACAGCTGGTGAAGACTCGCAGGAGCGCCTAGCTACGGGCATGTCCGCATCGCGACCCGCGTCCGCGCCGTTCATCGGGGACGCGGGTCGCGACATGTTCGGCGTCGCACCTCACCACTTGCCCTTCCAGATCGACCAGAGTATCGTTTTTCGATAGATAGCAATCGCTTAACGATGGGACTCTGTCATGGGACGCGCCACCATACACCTGCTAAAAATCGTGCTGGCCGCCGCCATACTCGGCGGGCTATTCGTGCAGTGCTTCATGATCCCGCTAGCCATCGCCGACGGCCCCACGCCCGCACCACCGAACGAATACCAGCGCATCTCGGTGCTGCTCTACCTTGGCCTGCTCCTCTTGGCACTACAGATCTGCGCCCTCTGCGTCTGGCGACTGGCGAGCATGGTGCATAAGCGCACCGTCTTCTCCCCCGCCGCCTTCAAGTTCGTCAACACCATCATCGGATGCGTCGGCTTCGCTGCACTGCTGACCCTGGCCCTCGGCGTCACCCTGGCCCCGGGCGAAGCCGTCCCGCCGGGAATCGTGCTCCTCGTTGGCGGGTTAGCGCTAGCCATGGGAGGCGTGGCATTGATCGTGGTCATCCTGCGATTACTACTCAAGCAGGCCACAGACACCGAACTCGAGGCCACTCACCTGCGCGACGAACTCGGTGAGGTGATCTAGGTGGCGATCATCATCGATATCGACGTGATGCTCGCCCGGCGCAAAATGGGAGTAGGTGAACTCGCCCAACGCATCGGCATTACGCCAGCCAACCTCGCGGTCCTAAAAAATGGCCGCGCCAAGGCGGTGCGTTTTACAACCCTCGAAGCACTTTGCCAGGCTCTCGACTGCCAACCAGGGGACCTCATGCGATGGGTGCCCGACGCGGATGCCGAGGCATTGGACTAACGTCCCGGCGACGCCAACACGCAGAATTCATTTCCCTCCGGGTCGCCCAAGACGACCCAGGGAACCTGCCCTTGCCCGACGTCCACGCGACGCGCGCCAAGGGCCAGCAACCGCCGCACCTCCTCATCCTGAGTGCAACCCACCGGGTTGACATCAAGATGTAGGCGGTTCTTCACTACCTTGAATTCTGCAACTCGCGCAAAGGTCAACAGGCAAGCCGCGGGCCCCTCCAGCTCGCGTGGCTCCCGACCTTCGGACGGGCCAATCGAAATCACGTCATCGCTCGCGTCCACCACCACATAGCCCAAAACTTGGCACCAGAAATCCGCCAGCTTTTGCGGCTCCATACAATCGATCGCTACCTCGGTGAGCTTGCTAGCCATCGGCGCATCCTTTCGATCCCTCGCAAGCCCAGCATGCCACGACACCAGCGACCCCGGGCCTATAGGTCATAAAGTGTGTCTGCAATCCTGATCCTGCCCCTTCATCCCGGGGCAGGATCAGCAATCACATGGGTATTGAATCCATAAGTGTGAAAGATAGTAGACAAACCCACCTCTGTAGTATCTGTCATTTTCCACTCAAGAGAAATGGCACCACGTCCAAAGGCACCCAACGATGGCGCTGCACCAACTGCGGCACCTCAAGCACAATGACGCGGGCAGACACCACCGCCCGCAACCAACTCACCGCCTTCGTCGGCTGGATCCTCAGCAAACAAACCCAAGCGCAGTACGCTGCCACCAGCGCCCGCACCTTCCGACGGCATACCGCCTGGTGCTGGAACGTGCACCCCACTCTTCCCCAAACCGGAGAGGTCTTCGACGAAATCCAAATTGACGGGATCTACCTGCGCAAAGGCTGGTGCGCGTTAATCGCCATCGCCAATGGGAAAGTCATCGGCTGGCAATGGTGCGCTCGAGAGAAGTCCATAGCGTGGCTCGAACTGCTACGGCCCTTGGCAGAGCCCAGGGTCGTGGTCACCGACGGAGGCAGCGGGCTGCTCAAAGCCTTGAAAGAACTCTGGCCCGAGGTGCAGATCCAACGCTGCCTGGTGCATATCCAACGAAACGTACGCACCCAACTCACCATGAAACCTAAAACCCCTGCTGGCAAGGCCCTACGTGCTTTGAGCCTGCAACTAACCAGAATCAAGACCCGGGAAGAAGCCACCGCCTGGATTGCGTTATTCGCGGCCTGGCACACCGAATTCCAGCACTACCTCAATGAGAAAACCTACGCCAAAGACTTCACCGATGTCCGCCCCCAAGGCATCAGAAGCACCCGGGTCTGGTGGTACACGTACGAACGCTTACGCAAGGCCTACTCCAGCATGAACATTGTCTTGAAACGTGGGCACCTGTTCACCTATCTCAAAGAAGAGCTCGAAGCACTAAGAATCAATGCCACAACGAACATGATCGAAGGCGCGATCAATTCCGGGATCCGGGCCATGATCTTCTACCACCGGGGCATGCCCGTCGAGCACCGCCGCAGAGCGGTGGAATGGTTTTGCTGGGAGCATACCGCCAAGGATTCACGTACCAGCCTAGGGGCGTTGATCCGGCCCGAACACTACACACAGCGGGCCAGGAAACTAGCAGCTGAAGAACTCGTCGAGGAGCGGATCGGGCCAGAGCTTTACGGCACGGCGGCGAACGCTGAGGAAGGGCTCTACGCGCGGGTCGGCTGGGGCGGGAGAAGCGCCTGAACACACTGTTAATCAATGAATATTAGTGTGTCTGGCCCTAGCGACATGCCCGGGCCAGACACACTTTTTGGCCTATAGGTCCGACCCGCCACGCCGACGGTGGATTAAACGACAACACCCCGGAAGATCGCTTTCGCAATCTTCCGGGGTGTTGACCTCGGCGGAGGATAGGGGATTTGAACCCCTGAGGGCGTTAACCCAACACGCGTTCCAGGCGTGCGCCATAGGCCGCTAGGCGAATCCTCCTCAGCGCTCCGTAGAGCAGGTTCCAGCATACCGAAGATTTTCCCCAATCACGAATCGGACGGTCGCACTTACCTCTCCGCGCGAATCCCTCACCAAAATCCGCGGTATTCCGCGGCCACTCCCCCTGCATCCACCGCTTCAGGACTCGAAACCAAACTGTCGGTAGTGATCTGGATCATAGAAGTATGAGTAAACGAGAGGTATTTCACAGCGATGACGATCCGCATCGCCTGCATATCACTCCACCGGGTAGCCGCGAATACACCGCGCGCGACGGTACTTGGTCTGCAGAGATTGAAAGCGATCGCGTGTTTGGCACTTTGCTGGACACGGCAACCAAACTGCGTGACATGGGTGCGCCAACTACGGCGGCCGAAGGCTTGTCTCGCCTCGAAACCATCGGACGACTCAGGAGCATGATCGACGCCGCCGAGGCGATGCTCCTTTCCGATAGCTTCGAACTCTCAATCCGCGAAGCCGAAGTTCAACGGACGGACCCATTGATCCCCGATGAGTTGCTTCGCGAAAAATCGGCCGAATGCTACGGCGTTAATCCCAGCGAGGAACCAACAATACGCTCGTCGTTCGTCGCCGAAGCCGCCGGCGCCTTGCGTGTCAGCGAACGATCCATGCAAACAAAGCTCATGACCGCCGAAGGTCTACGCTCGCTTTGCCCGGATACTTTCAACGCGCTGGCCAGAGCAGCCATAACCGGCAAGAGCGCCCAAGAAATTGTGCGGCATGCCCAAGATTTGCTCCCTGAAGATGTGGAGCAGATGGAAAAAGTTCTGTTGCCAATTGCGCACACAGCTTCGGACCAAACGGTTTCCAACCGGGCCCGCAAGATGCGAGATCGGCTCCATCCGCAGCCGGTCGAGGAACGTCATGAACAGGTACGCGAGGCACGCTCGGTCGTCTGGTGGCCCGAGGATGACGGGATGGCGGTACTTCGGGCCTATATGCCGGCCGAGGACGTCCTAGCCATCGTCAACACCATTAATTGGCACGCTGGAGCACATCGTGATCCCGACGATCAACGAAGTGACCAGCAGCTTCGAGTGGACATCCTCCGTGATGCGCTCCTCGACGGCTGGCCGGAACGTGCTGGCACGCCACTTAAGCCAAGGGTGGCCATCACCATTCCAGCGGTGGAGATGCTGGCTGACCCCAAGCGGACCCTTGCGGATCTCGAGGGTTACGGGCCCATTCCATTGGGTGCCGCGCTCAAGCTCACCGAGCAGGCGCCGTCCTTTCTGAAGGTTCTCACAGATCCATGGACCGGGGCGGTTATAGATGTCGGACGCACTCGCTACCGTCCACCGCAGGCTTTGCGCGATCTGGTGCGCTACCGTGATCAAACCTGCCAGTTCCCCGGATGCAATCGCCTTCCGGAACGAAGCGAGATCGACCATATCGACGACTGGGCCAAAGGTGGCGGTACTACGCGGAAGAACTGCCGACTGCTCTGCAAGCAGCACCAGATGTTCAAGCACGCATTGGGCTGGCAGGTGGTCTACCTGCCCGACGGCTCTGCCGAATGGCGTTCACCCCATGAGGTGGTCATGTTCGAAGTTCCCGGAAGCATCACGACACCTCAGGTTTTCGGTCAACGAGATGAGCCGCCAGCAATGTTGCCGGTAGTAAAACTCGACGGTCGGACCCGTCAGGCACTGGGGTGGCATGATGGCGAGGCTCGGGAGGCAGGATAGTCATTTCCTCGGAAACGTCGCTGAGAGCAACCGCACCTCACTCGATTTCCATTCATCGCGAGTGGTCGGGTAAACTTCTTAATCGACCCCTCGTGTGGTGTCATCCTGTTGAACTCCCCCAGGACCGGAAGGTAGCAAGGGTAGATGGGCTCTGGCAGGTGCATGAGGGGTCTTTGACTTTTCTAGCAATCCGAATGGAGTCGTTGTGGGCGCTGGACGTTTCGCCCCCAGCCCGTCTGGGCCGCTCCACATTGGAAATTTGCGCACCGCAATTCTTGCGTGGCTTTTCGCCCGCTCCACGGGCCGCGAATTTCTGCTCCGCATCGAAGACCTAGATCGTGCTCGTGCCGGAGCGCAGGAGCAACAACTTCACGAGCTTGAAGCCGTAGGCCTGGATTTCGACGGCCCGCTCGTCGTGCAGAATGACCGCCGCGCGGTCTATCACGCGGCGGTAGACAACCTGCGCGCCCGTAATCTTGTTTACGAGTGCTACTGCACGCGCAAAGACATCGCGCAGGCAGCCAGCGCGCCTCACGCTGCCCCCGGCGCCTACCCCGGGACTTGCCGCAACTTATCCGACGCCCAACGCGCCGAAAAATCACGATCCCGTCCCGCCGCTATTCGCCTTCGCTCCGAGGTTGCCGAATTCACGATTCAGGACGAGTTATCGGGCGAAGTGACGGCTCCCGTCGATGATTTCGTGCTTCTTCGAAATGACGGTACCCCTGCCTACAATCTTGCAGTAGTAGTAGACGACGGAGAGTACGGGATCGATCAAGTCGTCCGTGGTGACGACTTGCTCTCATCGGCACCGCGACAGGCATACTTGGCCCAGCTTCTGGGGTATGAAATTCCGCATTACGCTCATGTCCCGATGGCCCTCAACGCTCAAGGGCAGCGGCTGGCCAAAAGAGACGGCGCGGTAACGCTCGAAGACCTTTCCGAGAAAGGTATAGATCCCCGGTTCGTGCGGTTCGGCTTGCTAGAGTCATTGAGCCTACCGGGCGCCTCGTTAGAGGCGGCCTTGGCCGCTTTCGACCCAGCTCGGCTACCACGTGAACCGTGGATAGTCGAGCCAGATGAATTTGTTCACCAGTTGATGCCGCGGGCATCGCACAACGGATAGGGTACCGGTGTGAGTACAGCGCTTTACCGCAGATATCGTCCCGACACCTTTGCCGACGTTATCGGGCAAGAGCATGTGACCGCTCCCCTGATGACCGCGCTGGAAAAGAACCGCGTCAATCACGCCTACCTATTTTCCGGCCCCCGTGGTTGCGGTAAAACCACCAGTGCGCGCATCTTGGCGCGATGCCTGAATTGCACCGAGGGCCCCACCGCAACCCCTTGCGGAACCTGCCCCAGCTGCCGTGATCTGGCCAGCGGCGGCCCCGGTTCGCTCGATGTCATCGAAATCGACGCTGCAAGCCATGGCGGTGTCGAAGACGCACGCGATCTACGCGAACGCGCAACCTTTGCGCCCTCGCGCGACCGCTTCAAAATATTCATCATTGACGAAGCCCACATGGTCACCCCTGCCGGCTTCAACGCATTGTTGAAGATCGTTGAAGAGCCACCGGCGCACATTAAGTTCATCTTCGCGACCACCGAGCCGGACAAGGTCATCGGCACCATCCGGTCACGCACCCACCATTACCCTTTCCGTTTGGTGCCACCCGAGGCTCTCCTGGCCTACCTGCAGTTGCTCTGCGAGCGCGAGAACGTGCCCGTCTCTGACGGGGTACTCCCCTTGGTTATCCGCGCAGGTGGTGGTTCGGTACGCGATACGCTTTCGGTGCTCGACCAGCTCATGGCCGGCGCGGGAGCAAACGGCGTCGATTACGAGATGGCCACCTCGTTGCTGGGCTTTACGCATGCGACCTTGCTCGATGATGTCACCGAGGCACTACGCACGGCAGACGGGGCCGCACTCTTTGGTGCCATTGATCGGATTGTGCAAAGCGGTCAAGACCCGCAACGATTTGTCGAAGATCTTCTGGAACGCCTGCGCGACATGATTATTGCCAAGGCCGTGCCCGAGGGACTCGAAAAGATTCTGCGTGCTACTCCGGTTGATCAGCTCGATATCCTGCGTGAACAGTCCGCGCAGGTTGGCTCGGCCGAAATCAGCCGCTGGGCCGACGTCACCAACCAGGCGCTGAGCGATATGACCGGAGCAACCAGTCCGCGCCTGCACCTCGAACTGTTGGCAGCGCGGTTGCTCCTACCCGCCGCCGATCAGTCCGAACGCTCGCTTGCAGCACGCCTTGACCGCCTAGAACGCCATGCCATGACTGGTGGCGGGTTGCCGGAGCTGGGAGAAGATCTGGCTGCGGACGCCGCGGCTTCTTCACCGACCGCCCCGGCTCCTGGAGTTGTGCGCAAGGGAGCCGCCGCAGTGCGTGAAGCACTAGCGGCCGCCAAGGCTGGTGCCCCCGATGCACAACCGGCAGCTGCCACGCCACAACAGAGCGAAGCGCCTTCGGCTCCTGCAGCTCCACAACCTGCGGCGCCGCAACCTGTTGCGTCGCAGCCTGCGGCACCTGCTCAGGAACCCACTGCATCCGCCGACGCGAACCCAGATCCGGCTCGCCAAGAGCCCCAGCCGCAGCAGCCCAGCGAAAATTCAGCGCAGCCCGACGCCGACGGACCACTAGACCCGGAAGCTAATCGTTCGTTGAATCAAGGAGCGGACGCGGATTGGGGTGCCACCTGGGGGCCAAAGGACGAAGGTACGCCGGTGACAACACCTGTGCAGCCTGGGCCCAGCGTCCCGGCCGAGCGCCCAGACGGTGTTTCGCCCTTCAGCCTAGTTCCCGACCCCGATGAAGATCTGTCCTTCGGCACCGGCGTCTCAATCGACGATGTTAAGCAGAACCCTGCCATGGCAGAGTTTGCGCGACGTGCCGCGGCGAATCGCCCCCAGTCCGCACCGCAGCAGAACCAAACCTCGCAAGCACCACAGCAAGCTCAGTCTGCCGCTGGCATGAACCAACCACAGCACGATCACGCCGCCGAAGCGCAGCGTCAACAGCAGGTTGACCAACAGCGTCAGGCCGAGGAAGCGGCTCGACGCGAGGCCGCCGAACGCGAAGCAGCACAACGCGCCGAGGCCCAGAGACAAGCGGAAGAAGCGGCACGACGAGATGCCGAACAGCGCGCCGAGGCCGAACGCCAACAGCAGGCCGAAGCCCAGCGACAGGCCGAGGAAGCCGCCCGACGCGAAGCCGCCGAGCGTGAAGCAGCACAACGCGCCGAGGCGCAGCGGCAAGCAGAAGAAACCGCACGTCAAGAAGCGGCACGACGTGAAGCTGAAGCGCGCGCGGAGGCCCAGCGTCAGCAGCATGTTGAACCACAGCGGCAGGTCGCGGCCCCGCAGGCTCCTAATACGGCGCAGCCGCAACAACAGGGCCAGCCGCAGCAAGGCCAGCCGCAGCAGCAAGGCCAGGCTCCATCGGGCTCTGGCGTGCAGGCGTTCCAGCAGGCGTGGCCTAGCATTCTGCAACAACTGCAATCCAGCTCGCGGGTTCTGCACTCGATGGTGGCTAACTACGCCACGATCGCCGGATTCGACGGACGCACGTTGACCCTCGCGTTCAATAACAAGGGTCCACTCAACAACCTCAACAACCGCCCCGACATGATGCAGTTGTTGACCAACGTTGTGTCGCAAACGGCCCAGCGGCAAGTGAATATTGTGCTCACGGAAGGCGGCTCTGCTCCAGGCGGTGGTGGCAACCCAAAAGGTGATCGCCGGCCCGAGCCGGCGCGTTCAGTAGCTACCGCACCGGCTGCTCCGGCGCCTCGGGGTGCCAGCGACTCAGCTCCGGCACCTAGTAGAGCGCCAGAAGCGTCGCGCCCAGCGCCTTCCCGGCCAACGGCACCGGCAACGAGCGGTCCCTACGGCGAGGCCCCCTACCCGGACGAGCCTCCGTTCGACGAGTACTACGACGCGCCACCTGCGGGAGGCGACCCTTACGGGTACCCGGATCCGGTGGCACCTGCCGAACAGAGACAGCGTCCCACCGATTCGGTGTCCACGCCGCGTCTGGTATCGAAGCCCGAACCGGCCGCTGCCCCGGCGCCGAGCCGTGCTCCGCGTAGTTTCGATGGACCCCCGGTGGCGCCGAAGCCGGTGATGACCGCTGGCATGGCCGCGCGCACTGCCGAACAGGCAGGACGCCCCACCATCGAGCGCCCTGTCTCCGCGACACCACTGCATCCAGGCAGCACCACCGATACGTTCGCGGCCATGGCGGTTCCTGCGCCCGAGGAGCCGGCTCCAACCAGAGCGCCGGAATCCGGCACTCCGGCCCGGACCCCGGAGCCAGACCCGCAGGATTCGCACGACGCGGCTCCCCGCCCGGTAGAGCAACCGGCAGCACCACCGGCACCGGAGAGCACCTCGCCTGAACCGCAACGCGATTCCGCGCGCCCTGCGGCGCCGCCTAAGCCCGCGGCTAGCGGTTGGGGCGACCCCGCGCGGTCCGGTCTCGACGTCCAGCCACCATCCGAACCTGCCCCACAAGCACCGGAGGCGGGCAAGAAACTCAGCCGCTATCAACAGCTCATGAGCCAGGCGCAGAGTCCGAGCAACGGCGGCAACGTACCCGCGCCGACCGCTGGCAACTGGGGAGCTCCGGCCCACACGACCCCTGTCCCCGAACCGGCTCCCGAGCCGGAGGACTTCGTGCCCAGCGATGACGACATCGCCGTCGAGGACTCGGCCCTTATCGGCGTTCCCGCCATCGAGCGGTTGCTCGAGGGTGTGGTCATCGAACAACGCGACGTTAACGGCAACGTGGTGGAGATCAACCGCGGCCTTTAACCCAAACCGTCGTGGTGAGACAATACAGTCAAGACCGCGAAACTTTACAGCGGTGGGAACCCCCACCGCGCGGTAACCGAAAGGAATGTGGCACAGGTGTACGAAGGCGCAGTGCAGGAACTGATCGACGAGCTCGGTCGCTTGCCTGGCATCGGCCCAAAGTCGGCCCAACGCATCGCCTTCCATATTCTGGATTCCGACGCGCAGGAAATGACGAAGCTGGCTGCGGCGATCCAGACGGTTAAAGAGAAGGTGAAGTTCTGCACCGTCTGCTTCAACATCTCCGAGCAGGAGACCTGTGCCATCTGCCGCGACGAACGCCGCGACGGTAGCAAGATCTGCATCGTCGAGGAGTCAAAGGACGTGTTGGCCATTGAGCGAACACGGGCCTTTAACGGTCTCTACCACGTCCTCGGCGGCTCGATTAATCCGATGCAGGGCATCGGCCCGGAACAATTGCGCATCCGCGAACTCCTCTCCCGCTTGGGCGATGAGTCGATCACCGAATTGATCCTGGCCACCGACCCCAACCTCGAGGGCGAGGCAACCGCCACCTATTTGGTGCGTACCCTGCGTCCACTGGGTATCGAAATTTCCCGGCTGGCCTCGGGCCTTCCGGTCGGCGGAGATCTGGAGTATGCCGACGAGGTCACATTGGCACGCGCCTTTGAGGGGCGCCGGTTAGCTGGTAGCGGCGCAGCTCCCGCCGCCTCAAAGGACACCGATGTTGAGGTGTCTACCGCATCCTCCGACGGATAGTCTGCCCGCTATTTGCGCAGCGTTGAGCCCCTCGCGCGAAATTTTGCGCGGCAACGACGCGGCCCGCTGCTTACCTGCCCCGAGATCTGTTCGAGCAACAAGTCCAACGCATCGGCGCAGACCACTTCGGGTTTTAGTTGTACGGCGCTGATAGCCGGGCGGCTGAAGCGTGCCGATTCGGCATCCGACCCGGTCGCCACCAGAAGGTCGTGGGGCACCCGAAGCCCGAGATCGGTGGCCGCATGCAGCACCCCGCAGGCATGGCGGGCGGTCATGGCGTAGATGGCATCGACGCTTCCCTCGCCTAAAATTCGGGGCAGGAGCTCTGCCGCGCCGCCTACTCCACTGGCTTCGGCTAGACGATACACCCGCGGCGATAGGTCGTAATCCTGGCACCAGCTCAGATAGGC
Organism: Glutamicibacter endophyticus; assembly: GCF_048457885.1. Classification (NCBI taxonomy): domain Bacteria; kingdom Bacillati; phylum Actinomycetota; class Actinomycetes; order Micrococcales; family Micrococcaceae; genus Glutamicibacter; species Glutamicibacter endophyticus. The sequence goes on along the minus strand of NZ_CP174200.1, from coordinate 377,386 downwards.
AAGCTCGCTATCGATATTCCACGCGTTTTCATCGGCTCCGCGGAGCAGGACCGGGTGGCGTGCACCCTGTCGGCGAAGATGTTCGAGCACGTGGGTACAGCTTTCTGCATCGTCCTCGGAAGCCCAGGCGGCAAATTCCGGTCGGTCGGGGTCGGCCCCGACGGTGACATAAGGAATGCCACGGTTTCGAAGTAGGTCGATCACCGGGTCGGCACGATGTGGGGATATCACCACGTAGCCGTCTAGTGCGAAGGAAATGGTCGGAATATTCGTTCCGGTCAAATCCGGGAGGATCATCGGGGCGTAGCCTCGCTGTAGTGCGAGAGCGCTCATCGCGCTTAGTGTGTGGCTGAAAGCGTCGACTCCCGGATGGAAGTATTCCCCCAAGACATCCAGCGATCGATAGACCACCCCGATGGCTCCGAGGGGCGCATTGCGTAGCCCGCGAGCTAGCGCGTCGGCTTGGTACCCAATGCGAGCTGCGGTGTGGATGATTCGCTCTCGGGTCTGTTCACTGAGCGTCCCCTTGCCGTTCAGGGCGTGCGAAACGGCCGTTATCGAGACGTTTGCGGCGCGCGCCACATCATGAATCGTCGTCTTTCTAGCCCGTGCCATCTAGGAACCTCTCTTTTCGCCCTGATCAACGGCTAGTTAAATTTACCCTTTCGAACTCGTTGTATAAAACGTTTTATATCCTTAACGTGTAATTCAGTTCACTGGCACCGGGCATCACATGCAAGATGCACACCCGAGAAAAGAGCACTGAATGCGCCTTCACAGCTTCCGCACCACCACCCATGACCCCGCCGCGCGTGGTCAGGAACTCGCAGCTCGCTTTGGCACCCTGATCACGCGAAACGTCCGAGACTACCTGTTGCACTTCTCCGCGAAGTCAATCCCAGAGACTCAGGTACGAAGCACCGCGGAAAACTGCTTCGAGGCACTACATGAATGGGACGCCGGACTGGCCCTTGAACTGCGCGCGCAGGCCGAGGCGCTGGAGATCGAGCTCTGGCAACTGTCGGCCTTGAATGCACGCACCGAGGTGCTCGCGGCGGCCGAGCCCAGCCGCGAAGGAGAGTGCTCCACGAGCGCATTCCTGTCAGGGCGCGGTGCACCGGTGACCCTACAGACGTGGGACTGGCATCCGCACCTCGCGGCCGACGGGTTGCTCCACGAACTCGAATGCGCTGGCTCGCGTCGCATCAAGCAATTCACGGAATTCGGCATCAACGGGAAGATCGGAGTGAATTCCGACGGACTGGGCCTACACTTCAATATCCTTGCCCACGCCACGGACCATCCGGGCGGCGGCGTGCCCGTTCACTCCATTGCACGCTCGGTTCTCGAGCGCGCAACCACTCTCGATGAGGCAATCGACCTTACCGCCGATGCGTCGGTCTGCGCCTCCACGGTACTCACCGTGGTCACCGGGGGCGAACGCCCGGAAGTTGCGAGCCTCGAATTCAGCCCGCTTGGCCAGCGCATAGTCAACCGCACCGATAACGGCTGGGCGCTGCATACCAACCACTTCCTCGATGCCGGACTCTTCAGCCAAGATGTCATGCCAGCCGATTCCACCACTGCGGAACGCTATGACTACCTGAGCCAGCGCACGTCTGGCGCGGCGGCCGCTTCCACCGCGGAGCTGCTCGACTTGCTGGCCAGCGGACCCGATGAACAACCGCTACTCTGCATGGCTCCGGAGCCGGGGAAACCCGCCACCGAACAGTGGGAAACCCTGCTGAGCATCGGCCTAGACACCGATAACTTCACACTGCAGTACTCGAACACAAATCCCGACCTCGCCAGCCGAGACGGCCTGCTCACCTTCTAGATCCCAGGACCGAGATGAACCGCACCGATACATCCACTCGACCCAAAATTTCTACCGGCAAGATCTTCATGGTCGCCGGCTTCGGCACGGCGATGGAGTTCTATGACTTCACCATTTACGGCCTTGCCGCCGCACTAATCTTTCCCAAGTTATTCTTCCCAGATTTCGACCCACTGGTCGGGACGATTATTGCCTTCGCCGCCTTTGGCTCGGGGTTCCTGGCCCGCCCCCTCGGTGGCATTGTCTTTGGCCATTTCGGCGACAAGTATTCACGCCGAACCGTACTGATCACCACGCTGATCATCATGGGCACCAGCACCTTCCTCATTGGCTGCCTGCCTGGCTATGCCACCCTGGGAGTCGTTGCCCCAATCTTGCTCGTCCTGCTCCGACTGCTTCAGGGTTTCTCGGCCGGTGGCGAATGGGGCGGAGCATCGCTGACCGGCGTAGAGAACGCACCGGAGCATAAGCGCGGCCTCTTCGGTAGCTTCACCTCCATGGGCATCGGGCTCGGTAGCCTCGTAGGTTCTGGAGTGTTCGCTCTGCTGACGCTGATGCCCGAGGAGCAACTACTCGCCTTCGGTTGGCGGATTGCATTCTGGATCGGTGGCGCACTGGTACTCGTCGGGGTCATCGCACGAACCCGTATGCCGCAGGAGGAACCCTCCGAGCACAAGGCCACCGGCGCCCCACTTATTCAGGCCCTACGCAAGCACCCGAAACAGATTCTGCTCGCCATTGGCGTGGCCTTTGGCTACAACACCCTGGCGTACATCGGCTCCATTTTCACCGTCACCTATGCCGAACAGCGCGACTACTCCCCCACGGTTTCCATGGTCCTGCAGGTTCTTGGTGCCGCCGTGTTTGTCATCTCCGCCCCGCTCATGGCCTCGCTGTCGGATAAATACGGGCGTAAACGAGTCGTGGGTTGGGGCACCGCCCTGTATGCCGGGTTCTTCTTCCTCTTCTTCCCCATGGTTGATGGGCATGTTGTCTGGATGGTGGTGCTGGCCTATGCGCTGATCAACATCTTCATGGCTGCCCCGCAGGGCTGCATCCCGGCTTTCCTTTCGGAGCAGTTTCCCCGCGAGACCCGCATGTCAGCGATCAGTGCGACCTATCAAACCGGCGCAGCCCTCGGCGGCGGTACCGCGGCCACCGTGGCGGCAGCACTCTTCACGGCCTTTGGAGGCAACCCCATCGGTGTAGCGCTGTACACCGCGTTTGCCTCGTTGGTGCTCATCGGCTGCGCCGCCGGATTGCGCGAGACCCATAAGGTTGCCACCCGCAATCTGGGTATCACCGCAACACCCCAAGAAGCTTTCGCCAACTAACCTCCGACAACCGTTGCGCTGGCGGGCCGGGGTTCGATCCCGGCCCGCCAGTGTGCTTTAACAAGTGGCTACCCACGCGGGTGCCGGGCATGCCCGAAGGGTGTCATTCACGACTGCTGCCGACGTGCCGGAGCTCACGGTCTCGTAAGGCGAATTTTAGTTGCGGTTCGTCAACCAAAGTTCTATAGTTGACAACAATCAACCAATCGTTAAGGAGCCTCAGATGACCACTGCATCGCAGGTCCAGCCTCCGAAAATGAACCACCGGGAAGTACTACAGTCACTGACCGGTCTGCTCATGGGCATGTTCGTTTCCATCCTGGCCGGCACCGTCGTATCCAGCTCGCTACCGGTGATCGTTTCCGATCTCAACGGCAGCCAAACCGCCTACACCTGGGTAGTGACCGCTACCCTGTTGGCCACCACCATTTCCACCCCGATTTGGGGCAAGTTCGCCGACCTCGGCAACCGCAAACTGCTGTTGCAGATTGCACTGGGCTTGTTCGTAGCCGCCTCGGCGGCCGCCGGTTTCGCGCAGGACACGAACTTCCTGATCACCATGCGTGTAGTTCAGGGTCTGGCCGGTGGCGGTATGGGCGCGCTGAGCCAGATCGTCATGGCCGACATCCTGTCTCCGCGTGAACGCGGCAAGTACATGGGGCTCTTTGGTGCCGTGATGGCCCTTGGCACCGTGGGTGGCCCGCTGATCGGTGGCTTCATCACCGACACCATCAATTGGCGGTGGAACTTCTTCGTTGCCCTGCCGGTTGCCGTAGTGGCGATCATTCTGATCCAGCGCACCCTGCACCTGCCAGCGCATACCAAGCGTGCCGTGAAGATCGATTACCTTGGCATCGTTCTCTTGTCGGCCGGTGTCGCCGCCCTGCTGATCTGGATGTCGCTGGGCGGTAGCGAATTCGAGTGGAACTCGATCACCAGTTGGACCATGGTCGGCGGTTCGGTTCTCGCCCTGCTGCTGTTCGTGGTTGTGGAGCTCAGGGCCGAAGAACCACTGATCAACCTGTCGCTGTTCAAGAACCGCACCTTTACCTTCGCAGTCATCGCCTCGCTGGCCGTGGGTGTCTCGATGTTTGGCACCTCGGTCTTCCTGAGCCAGTACATGATCATGGCTCGCGGTGCGAGCGCCACGCAGGCAGGTCTGATGACCTTCCCAATGATGGCGGGCCTGCTGGTTATCTCCACCGTGGCTGGCGCAATGATCTCGCGCTTCGGTAAGTGGAAGGCCTTCGTGGTCACCGGCTCGTTCCTGCAGCTCGCTGGCCTGTTCCTACTGGGCACGATCCACTACGACACCGAGTTCTGGGTTGTGGGTCTGTACATGTTCATTCTGGGTGCCGGCGTCGGTCTGGTCATGCAGAATATGGTGCTGGTCGTGCAGAATGCGGTGAACCCGCAAGAGTTGGGCGTGGCCTCCTCGGCCGTGAACTTCTTCCGCACCCTCGGCGGTACCGCCGGAACCGCCGGGCTCGGTGCCATCCTCGCCGCGAACATCCCGAACATGATCGCCGACCGTCAGTCCGATTTGGTTGCCGCGCTGGCAACCCTCGGCGATAAGGCCAAGGAAGTCACCGCAGCCCTCGGTTCGGGAACCATGCCAAGCATCTCCAGCCTGCCCGAACCGGTACGTGTAATCCTCGAGTCGGTCTACGGCGACGGCGTGGCCCACCTCTTTGCGGTCGCCGCCCCGATCTCGCTGATCACCATCGTGGCCGTGTTGCTGATCCCGAACCAGTCGCTGAGCACCAAGACCAACACCCAGCGTCTGGCCGAGGAGAACGACGGATCCAAGCTCGGTTCTACCGAAGCCTAGGGGAAAGTCATGGACGCAACCGCTTCACTCCCTGCCCGTAGCGATCTGCTCGATGCCACCGAACAGGAGCTTTTCGCACTGATCTCCATCACCGCGAAGTCGCGCAAGCACCTGGCGGCGGCATTGGACGAACGGCTCCCGCCCTCTGCCCTGCCGGTGCTCGGGATGGTGATGCACGCGTCGAAGATCAGCCAGTCGGAAATCTGCGAGCATCTAATGACGGACAAGGCCAGCCTGTCGCGGCTCGTCGCTCGGCTGGAAGAGACCGAAATGATCGCTCGCGAGATCGACGAAAACGATCGTCGAGTGGTGCACCTGATCCCGACGGACTTCGCTCGCGAACGCTGGCAGGACCTGAGCAACCAGTGGCGCGCAAAACTGCGCGAACGCATTTCCCACTGGAGCGATGAGGACCTCGATCGGCTGGTTCACCTGATGGTTCGGCTGAACACGGATCTGCGCTTGCTCTAACTCGGATCGTCACTAGCCACGTCGCTTCGGAGAAGATTCTCCAAGGCGACGTGGCTACACTTCTGTCCATGGGTATCCGAAGTAGCAATCTCCCGGCCATCGAGCAAGCCACCAGAAGGAATTGGGAAAGCTGGTGTGAGCTGTTGGAGCAACACGGCGCGGCGGATCTACCCCACGCGCAGATCGCCGATCACGCCGTGGAACATATGCCCGATGATCTGGCGAACCCCGGCTGGTGGGCCCAATCGGTGGCGGTGGCCTATGAACAACACATTGGTCGGCGTCTGCCCGGGCAAGCAGCCGACGGAAGCTTCCAAGGATCGGTGAGTAAAACTCTCGAGGCCGATCTCGATCATGCACTGGATCTGTGGCGGGCGCAGGTTGCCACGCTCAGTACCTTCAACGGCGCTTCGTTGCTGGGTAAGCCCACCGAGTCGGGCAGCGAGAACTGGCGCTACTGGCGAGCAGCCTTTTCCGACGGGTCGCGGGTTTCGGTCGACATCGGCCAGAAGGGAATTAAGACCTCGCTCAGCGTCAATCAGCGCAAGATTCGTGAACCGGAGAATCTGGCGTCATGGAAGGACTTCTGGAAGCAAGTCTTGGGCTCACTGGATAGCTGAGTAGGCGATCCTTAGGCTTACCGGCGAGGGCGTTGGACAATATGACCAATGTTTACCCGGCCAACTAGGCGAATGGTTGACTCTGCTGTCACAATGAGTGATTGGTAGATATGCTGCAAGTGCGCCGCGATCCGCGTACCTCGCGGTCATCGTCTTCGCACCGGCGGCAATACACAACTCACAAGCTGGAGCGTGCTTGCCCATGAGCCTCATTGTTCAAAAGTTCGGTGGTTCTTCCGTCTCGGATGCCGAGGGCATCAAACGTGTCGCGCGCCGAATTATTGACACCAAGGCCAAGGGCAACGAGGTCGTCGTCGTTGTCTCCGCGATGGGTGACACCACCGATGATCTGCTCGACTTGGCCGGTCAGCTCACCAACGATGCCCCGGCCCGCGAGATGGATATGTTGCTCTCCGCCGGTGAACGCATCTCCATGTCGCTGCTGGCCATGGCCATCAACGAACTCGGCGAGCAGGCGGCGTCCTTCACCGGTTCTCAAGCCGGTTTGATCACCGACGCCACCCACGGCAAGGCCCGCATTATGGAGGTCTCCCCGCAGCGCGTGCGCCGGGCTATCGACCGCGGCTACGTGGCGATCGTCGCCGGCTTCCAGGGCATGAGCAAGGAAACCAACAACATCACCACCATGGGCCGTGGCGGTTCCGACACCACCGCCGTCGCGCTAGCCGCCGCACTGGATGCGGACGTCTGCGAAATCTACACCGACGTGGACGGCGTCTACACCGCCGATCCGCGCGTGGTGTCCTCGGCCAAGAAGATCGAAACGATCTCCAGCGAGGAAATGCTTGAGATGGCCGCCAGCGGCTCGAAGATCCTGCACCTACGTTGCGTGGAATACGCCCGCCGTTTTGGCGTGCCGTTGCACGTACGCTCCTCCTTCAGCACCCACGAAGGCACCTGGGTGCTGCCAGACCCCGACGACAAGATCACCATTCAAGAGGGAGAACCCTTGGAACAGCCCATAATCTCCGGCGTTGCCCACGACCACTCCGAGGCTAAGGTCACCGTCATTGGCGTGCCCGATATCCCCGGCAAGGCAGCGCAGATCTTCGGCGTCATTGCCGCCGCGCAGGCCAACATCGACATGATCGTGCAGAACATTTCGACGCACGGCTCGGGTCACACCGACATCTCCTTCACCCTGCCGATGACCGAGGGCAAGCGCGTTATCGACGCGCTGAATACCGCCAAGGCCGAAATCGGGTTCGAGGACATCGAGTACAACGAAGAGGTGGGCAAGCTTTCCCTCGTCGGTGCCGGCATGCGCTCAAACCCGGGGGTATCCTTCACTTTCTTCGAGGCCCTGCACCAGGCCGGGGTGAACGTGGACATGATCTCGACCTCCGAGATCCGCATCTCCGTGGTCACCGACGCCGATAAGCTCAACGACGCGGTCCGCGCAATCCACTCGGCTTTCGACCTCGATACCGATATCGAAGCCACCGTCTACGGCGGAACCGGTCGCTAGGCGACCAGCACTCGTGCAGCGCGAGGCGATCACCGATGCGGTGATCGCCTCGCGCTCTTTTTTGGAGGACACATGAGCAGAGCTCCCCTAGCCACGGTGCCCACCGGTGCGGTGTCCGTCCCCTCCGTGGTGCAGGCCGCTGCCGGTGGACGCGTCATCGCCCCGGTTTGGCGCAATCAGGTTGGCGGTCTCACCTTCCGCTTCGAACCTCGTGGCGAGCGGCAGGAGGTGCACTTCGCCAAGTGGTCAGCGACCGCGGCCGGGATCGATCTCCGCGACGAGGCCGAGCGACTGGACTGGGCCCGCTCCTATGCCAGCGTGCCAGAGGTGGTGGAGTTGCTTGAGACGCAGGAGGGACAACTACTGATCACCAGGGGGTTGCCGGGCACCAGCGCCGTGGACCCGAAGTGGATCCAGCGTCCACGACGCGCCGCACGTGCCCTCGGTGCCGGACTGCGGCACCTGCACGAGAGCCTGCCGCTGGATGCCTGCCCGTACCGCTGGGATGTGGAAACGCGGCTAGCCGAACTGCCCGCCTCCGAGCGCGCGGTCTTCCGCGCCGAGGCACCGACCGAAGATCTGGTGGTATGCCACGGCGATGCCTGCGCCCCGAACACGCTCCTCGATGACCGCGGGGAACTATCCGGGCACGTGGACCTTGGCACCTTGGGGGTCGGCGACCGCTGGGCCGACCTGGCCGTGTTGGCGTGGAGCACCGAATGGAACTATGGCCCGGGTCTGACCGACTTGGTCTATGCCGGCTACGGGGTGAGCGCGGATGCGCGTCGAGCCGACTTCTACCGACGACTTTGGGATGCCACCTAGCGCGAGCTGTCGCTAGCGTTGCGGTTGCAGGCTTGTGCTGTAGACAACCTCGCCCAGTGCGTTGCGAAGCGAGACGTTGAACTGGTCGTCCTCATCCAATTCGACGTGACCGAAGTACTGGCTCTTTCCGTCGCGTGGTGACTGGTTCGGGGCGCGGCCGGCCTGGGCAAAGACCACCTCGGGTCCAAAGGTGCCATCCATCGGATTCGGGCCGAAGGACCCGGCGTTGACCGGCCCGGCCACGAATTCCCAAAATGGCTCGAAATCAGTGAAGGCCGCACGCTGCGGCGCATAGTGGTGAGCGGCGCAGTAGTGCACGTCGGCGGTGAGGAAAACGACGTTGCGTACCTTGCGGCGTTTCAGCTCGGCCAGCAGCCGGGCCAGTTCGAGTTCGCGACCCAAGGGTGCCCCGTGCTCGGCATTGGCGATGGATTCCTGCGCCGCACCGTCGGGCACCACAATCCCCAGCGGCAGATCATTGAGGATCACCTTCCAGGTGGCAGTGGAGGCCGCTAGCTCCCGAATGAGCCACTGCAATTGTTCTTCGCCGAGGATCGAGGTGCCATCCACCTCCTTGCCGTCGCTGTTCGGGTTCTTGAAACTGCGCATGTCTAGGGCGAACAGATCTAGCTGCGGTCCGCGGGAAATTTTGCGATAGATGCGCGTCGGTTCGAACCCGCTGCCGGGGCGCAGCGACCGGGTGTCGGCGATCGGCTGGTATTCCTGCCAGGCCCGCCGGCCACGGGCGGCGAGCACGTCGACCTCGCGCACCGTGTAGCGCTCATCGTCGATACGTTCTCCGGGGTACCAGTTATTGTGCGTCTCGTGATCATCCCATTGCGCGATGATTGGCACCTCGCTGTAGAGGGCCCGCACATTGTGATCGAGCAGGTTGTAGCGGTGCCGACCGCGGAATTCGGCCAGTGTTTCGGCCACCTTGGTGACTTCCTCGGTGAGCACATTGCGCCAGATTTGCCCGTCGGGCTCGCGCACCGCCTCGGCCAGCGGCCCGTCGGCGTAGATGGTGTCACCCGAGTGGATGAAGAAGTCCGGTTTCAGCGCATGCATGGCAGCGTAGGTGCGCATGCCGCCGATGTCGGGGTTGATGCCCCAGCCCTGCCCGGCCGTATCCCCGGTCCAGACGAAGCTCTGCCGGCGCTTGGCTCCGTGATTGCGTTTCCCGGTCAGCGACAGCGCGGTGCGGAAGCTGCCCGATTCGAGTTGGCCGATGGTCCCGTGTTCATCTTCGAACCCGATGTCCAGCGCAAAGCGGGTGCCGGCGGGCAACTGGGTGGCGGCGATTTTCGCGGTGTAGTCGCTCTCCGGGCCGGCTAGCGACCCGCGCAGGGTACGGCTGAACTGTCCGCGCCCGCGAATCACCGCGCCCGATTCGTCGATGGCGCGAAGCTTGGCGATCAGCCGCCCACGCCCGGAGGATCGGGCCCACAACACGGCAGAATCGGTGCCGGGATCTCCCATGCTAAAACCGTGCGTCAGCGCCAGGCGTTCACGCATCAGGCGTGGGGCGCTGGCGCCCGCGGAGGGGCCCAGTAGCGTTAAGGCGCCGGCCGAGAGGGCGCCGGTCATTAGCGTGCGTCGCGAAAGAGTGCTCACCCGATAAAGCTTGGTGCAGCGAAATTACCCCGAGATGGCGTGGTGGTAAACGCTGCAAGACGCTTGAGTATCAGTCGCGCGGTACCCGGTAACGATGTTCGGGACGCCCGCGGTTGCCGTAGCTCAATTGCAGCTCCAGCGCTTCGGCGGAGACCAGTGCGGCCAGATAACGTTGAGCGGTGGCGCGGGCGACACCCACGGCTTCGGCGACCTCGGCCACGCTCAGCGGTTGGGTGGCAGCACTGACGGAGGCAAATACCGCCTGCTCGGTAGGTGCCGGTGTGCCGGCGTTGGTTGCGCCGGTCTCCTCCGCCCCCATCAGGGAGCGATAGAGCCGGTCCACTGCCGCTTGGTTCAAATCACTGGCTTGTTCTAGCTGTCGTCGGTAGCGAGCCCATCCCTTGAGTTTCTCGGCAAGGGTCTTCGGTTCGAAGGGCTTGATAATGAAGGCCAGCGCGCCACCGCGGATGGCCGCGGCAATGCGCGCCGGTTCGGTGGTCGCGGAAATCATCATGGTGTCCGCATCGATGGCCCGCAGAAGTTCGAGCCCGCTGACGTGCGGGAGGTAAAGGTCCAATAACACTAGGTCGGGCTCTAGCCTGGCGACCTCGGCGGGCACGAGGCGCGGATCCAGTAGTGGTTCGAGCGCTTCGAATCCCGGCACCGCGTCCACCATGCTCGCGTGCAATTGGGCCACCCGAAAGTCGTCGTCGACGATGAGCACCCGGTAGTTTCCATTGCTCGGCATGCCTTGGCACCCTTCCTAGTTCTCGTTGCTGATGGTCGTCGCTAGTGATTGTCGTCGGTGAGCACGGCAGGTAGCCGGGCCGAAACCACGGCACCCTCACCGCCGCCGCCCGGGTCGGCGATCCACACGTCGCCGCCGCGGGCCCGTGCCAGGCGACGGATCAGCGGCAGACCCACACCCTGCCCATGACCCGGTCCGACGTGGCTACCGGTGCTGACTTGGGGGTCGAAAACTTCCAGCCCGGGAGCAATCCCCGGACCAGAATCTGCGACCGCCAGATGTAGAGTGTCGCCTTCCGAGAGCAGGTCGATCTCCACCCAGGATTCCGCGTCATTGGCCAGCGCCGCGGTATATGCGTTATCCAGCATATTCCCGAGTACCGCGGTGACGTCTTGGGCGTCGCGCGCCGAGGCGATCTGCGCGAAGAGCTGGCTATCCTCGGAAATCCTCAGGTCGATTCCCAATTCCTGGGCCGTAATGGCCTTCGCGGAGATAAACGCACTGAGGAATGGGTCGGCCACCCGTTGCAAACCGGGTACGGGCGAGACCAATGGCCCGGAGGCAAGTACCTCGCGCAGGTAGTCCCTTGCCTGCTCCTGTTGGCCGAGGTTGAGCAGCCCCAAAATCGCATGCATGCGGTTGGCGAATTCGTGGCGTTGTGCGCGTAACGCATCGGCCATATCCTGCACGGCATCCAATTTGGTGCCTAATGCTTCGACCGTGGTGACGTCGGTGAGCAGCACGACGCGCCCTAGATCGACCCCGTCGCGCACCACCGGGTTGATGGTGGCGACCAGCGAGTTGGCGCCGACCTCGAGTCGTATGGGTGTTCGAGTTCCCTCGCGGAGCGCCTGCACCAGTCGCTCGGGAAGCGAGGCCGAGGCGTAATGACGCCCCACCACATCGGCCTTGTCCGTCCGGTGCGGTAGCCCGAGCATTTGCCGGGCCGCGCGGTTGCGCACCGTAATCACCCCGTCGGCCCCCAAACCGATCATGCCCTCGGTGACGCCGTAGAGCACCGCCTGTTGATCGCGCACCAGCTGCACGATTTCCCCGGGTTCCAGTCCCAGTGTTTGCTGTTTCAGGCGGCGCACCGTGGCCAGTCCGGCCCAGGCACTGAGCAACACCGCGGCCAGTGCGAAGGCTGCCACCCAAAGTACCGAACGCCAGAGCTCATCGGAGAGCGATTGGACTCCCACGCCTACCGAGACTTCGCCGACGACTCGCTTTGGACCCTCCGGCGCATAGACGGGCACCTTCGCGCGAACCGACTCGCCCAGGGTGCCATGGGCCCGGGTCACTTCTTCGACTCCACGCAGGGCCACCGGCTCGGTGGATACCCGTTGACCGATCTGCGCCGGGTGCGGGTGGGTCAGCCGTAGCCCGCGGTCCTCGGTGATCACCACGAAGGCCGCCCCGTTGACCGCGGCGGTTTCGGTGGCAAGGTGTTGTAAGTAGCCGTCGCGTAGAGCCGGAAGATCGAGAGTTTCCTTCTGCGCCTCGGCGGCTACCGCACTACGCACCTCGGGATCAGAGGCGATAGTGCGCGCGATGGTCAGCGATGACTCCTGAGCCTTCGTGAAGACATTCTCATAGCTCGTGTAGAGGATGGTCGCGGTGATCAGCACTCCGAGCACGGCCAACACGGCAAACTGCAGGCGCATAATTCGCGCGGCGAAGTGCCCAGTGGCGCGGCGGTGGACCATCATGGTTCCAGCATACGCCGGGCATGATTTTAATGAGCAAAAAGCACGCAAAAACCAAAAGCTAGCAGAAGCCAGCTTAAATCCGGCACGTGATATGGCGCACGTAGCGTGGAGGAAGAGAAATTTTCCGCACTACCCAAGGAGCAGACATGCTGGTAGCTCTGGGCTTCCTCATGGTCGCCACCTTCATGGCCTTGATTATGACCAAGCGCATGACACCGTTGTTGGCGCTGATCATCGTCCCCACCGCATTCGGACTGTTCGCCGGCGCCGGGTTCGGCGTGGGCGATATGGTGATGGACGCCGTTAAAGACATGTCCGGTACCGCCGCCCTGTTGATGTTCGCGATCATGTACTTCGGCATCATGATTGACGTCGGGCTGTTCGACAAGCTGGTCGCTGGCATCTTGAAGATTGTCGGCCACGACCCGGCAAAGGTCGTCATAGGTACCGCGCTACTGACAGCGCTCATCTCGCTGGACGGCGACGGGTCGACCACCTTTATCGTGGTAACCGCGGCGCTTCTGCCGATCTACCAGCGTTTGGGGATGTCTCCGGTGGTGCTGACCTGCGTCGCCGGTCTGACCAATGGCACGCTGAATATTGTCCCCTGGGGCGGTCCAACGGCGCGTGCCGCCGCCGCGCTGGGCGTCGATGCCTCGGCCATCTTCGTACCCATGCTCCCCTCGCTGGGCATCGGGCTTGTGGTGATCGCGATCTTCGCATGGCAGCTGGGCCTGTCCGAACGACGTCGCTTGCACCGCGAGAACCCTGAGCTGTGGGGTACCGAGCTGGGCGGCGGCACCTTGAGCAACGGCTCCAAGTCTCCCGCCTTCGACGGCGGCACTTCGCTTGCACTCCTTGAATCCGTGGCCACCAAGGGCGATGGTAGCGAGACGGCCACCATGCACGGCACCGTTCTGGATCCGACCCGTGAAACCCTGCGCCCCAAGCTGTTCCCCTTTAACCTGGCGCTTACCGTGGCCATTATGGTGTTGCTCATCGTTGACGTGATGCCACTGTCGTACCTGTTCATGATCGGCGCCGCGCTAGCCCTCGTCGTGAACTTCCCCCGCGTCTCGGATCAGGTAAAGATGATCGCGGCCCATTCGCAGGAAATCATTGCGGTGGTCTCCATGGTGCTCGGTGCCGCAGTGCTCACCGGTGTCCTGTCCGGCACGGGCATGGTCGACGCCATGAGCCAGTGGCTTGTGGAGGTCATCCCGGACTCCATGGGGCCATTCATGGCGGTGCTCACCGGCCTGATTTCAATTCCGGCCACCTTCCTGATGAGCAACGACGCGTTCTACTTCGGGATCTTGCCGGTGCTCTCCGAGGCCGGGGCACACTACGGAATCGACGCGGTCGACATGGCACGAGCCTCGATTACCGGCCAGCCGGTGCATATGCAGTCCCCACTGGTTCCCGCAATCCTGTTGCTCGTTTCGCTGGCCCGCGTGGACCTGGGCGATCACCACAAGAAGGTGCTGTGGCGCGCGGTCGTGGTCAGCCTCGTGATGCTGGCTTCTGGCGTCTTGTTCGGCGCCATCCGCATGGGGTAACCCCCGCAAGGCAAGGCACAACATATTCACCAACAGGTGTACTTTCTGTCGCCTCAACGGGATATGATCCGACTCATCCAAGAGTCCTGCACCAGGACTCTTGGATGAGTCGCTCAGTTAAGCGCGTACCGGCACTCGGCCGGGCCGAGGAAAGGAACGCCATGTCGCAGAACCCCTATGAGAACGCCGCCGACCCCAACGGACAACAGCCGCAGGGTTACCCCGGTTACCCGCAGGCCGCGGGGAACAGTGTGGATGAACTGGGACGCATTCAACTCAACGCATGGCTCTCGGTGTTCTTTGGTTGGATCCCGGCCCTGATCTTCTACGTGGTGGATAAGCAGCAGGGTCCGCTGGTCACCGAATTTCACCGGCAAACCCTGAATTTCAGTCTGTTGCGCCTGGGCGTTGGTCTCTTAACCTTCATACCGGTCCTCGGCTGGTTCCTTGCCATTGGCTCACTCGTGCTCTTTGTCTTCGCCATCATTGCGGCCGTGAAGGCCCCCGAAGAATACCGAGCCGGGCGCGCCTATAACTACCCGTTCAATCTCCCGCTGGTCCAGTAATGCCGCTGCGTGCAACGCGCAACCTGGCAGAACTCGACGCCGAGCTTGCGGTGCCGAGCATGGCCGATGTGGCCGAGGTCCGACGAATCCACGAGGACCCGCGCACCCAGCAGTTCAATCCGGCCGGACCTCCGACACCGAAGGCCAGCGAAGAGATGCTACGCACCTGGGTCTCCGATTGGTCCGTGCACCAGCTGGGCTACCATCTGGTGCGCGACAGCCGGTCACAAGCGTTGCTCGGCGTGGCAGGTCTTCGATTCAACGGTGAGTATGACGGCGAGCGCCGCATCGCCAACCTGTACTATCGCTTCGCTCCCGAGGCTTGGGGGCGTTCACGGGCGACAACCGTAGCGCGCGAATGTATTGAAGAACTACGGCTACGAGGTAACCCGGTGCTTGTGGTTGCACTGATCCACGAGGACAACAGGGCCTCGGCCCGTGTGGCACAGCGCAGCGGACTGCAGTTGCATGGCACCGTGCCGTATCGCGAATCCCACCGTCAACGCTGGCTCCTGGCCTTGAACTAGGCTCCCGCGCTGGGTCCTGACTTGCTCGTTCCAGAGACCTGAGCGTCCGGCTTCTCGGGGAGAGCTTCGGTGGCATTAAGGCGTCCTGTAGAAAGACCAACATCCGGCATGGAGCCACCGCCCAACGAAGACATGAGCTTGCGTAGACGCTAGCCACCTGCCATGCGAAATTGGCCATCCGGACAAGTGGCGATTCGGGCCAAAGGCAGCGTCCTGTGAAAAAATCCGGAGAAAAGGCTCAACGGGCACCCTACGGGGAAGGGTCATCGCAACACGATAACCCGCGGTCCAGTCGGCGGCCCTGCCCCGATGTCGACGAACTCTCATATCGGGATAGCTGGTAATTCTCTACAGAGATAAAGGAAGCGCTTCGCCCATGCACAGAGAGCCACTCGACGGTAATATCTCGCTCGCCCAGCTCGAAGCTGTCATCGCCATCGTGGACTTTGGCTCGTTTACCGCGGCCGCAGACGTTCTGGGCATTTCCCAACCATCGCTATCCCGCAGGATCAGCGCCTTAGCCCAAATTTTTCATGTGGCCGCTGACGGCCACCGGAATCCAGTACCAAATGATTCCCGGTGGCCGTCGTCGATTCCACCCACGACAAAAAGCGCCTGAACCACCAGCGCAGGGTGCCAGGCTCCACCGACCTGGGTTGAAATGACCTTTCAAAACTAAAGAAGCAACAGGGCAACCACCAGTTCAGGCAGCCAACTCGCCGTGCCGCCACCGATGGAACAGCAAGCCAATACTCTGTTGAAGCAGGAATAGCAGTTGCGCTTCTGGTGCACTTTCATGGATCAGTAGCCGGCGCTGCCTACCGCCAGAAACGATCTTCCCCGCCGTGGAAAACAGTCGGTACCGCCACCGCTTCACATCCCAGCAACTTGCCTCATGCCCGCTGGGCAGCACGACCAGCTGCAACCAGGCCACCAGATTCAGTGCAAGCATCGCCAGGTCCGCCCACGCCTGATTCGCGGCAAAAGACCAATACGGAAGCTTGCCCAGCCCCGCATTCTTCAACGTCTTGATCCTGTTCTCGCACCGGCCCCGCGCCCGATGCCGGGCATCGAGGAATGCCACGTTGAACCGCGGGCTATTGGTCAAGAACGCCGTGACACGGTTCCCGTCAGTATCGAACAAGTTCGCTTTCGCCCCGGGATGCAAGGGCTCGGCCCGCAAATAGATTCTTGTCCCGGGCGGGTAGTCCTTCAGCTCTATCACCTTGGACGCGTCGATCACCCACGCGTTATCACGTTGGACACCGTCAGCGTCCAGGGCTGGTTCCCAGAACTTCTTCTCATCGATCCACCGGATGAACCGTTCCTTGATGACCGGCAGCGAATACGAGGTGGAGAACTGGATCCTCAGCGAGTCCAGGTGGTGCAGGAACTCGCGGGAGGAGCCGGCGCTATCGGTGCGGACCAGGATCTTCTCGCCTATGAGGTTCCCGTGTTCGTCATAGAAATCATCCGGCAGCTGGGCCAAGGCCTGGGTGAGCACTTCGATATGCGAGGCCGCTGAATTCGCGCCCCGGTTGCCCGGACGCAGGTGCACCGCGAGGACTTCTCCGGTGCCGTTGGGTTTGCCGTAGTCAGCCATGGCGATCATCGGTGAGAAACCGTACCCGCCTTTATACGTGCCAGCACTGTGTTCCTTCTCGGAATGCACGTGCACCAAGGAGGCATCGACATCGATGATCAGAGGGTTGTTCGCTGTGGCCTGCCGGGCAGGGTTGCGTGGTCCGGCTGCCGTCCAGGCTTTGGAACGCAGGGTCCGGGTCATGGTGGCGAACCCGTAGGAGAAGGCTTCTGGTTGCTCCTTGATCCGGTGCATGAACCTGCTGACCGTGGCATCGGACGCCACTGGGCCGAAGAGGTCCGGCGCAGCTCGAAGCTGGTCGATGTCAGTGGCTTGTTCGCCGCCGGCGGCCAACGAGAGCGCCAGTGCTCCGAGGATTCTTCCTGGCCGGTGGGTTGCGGTGGCTGGCGCGAACTGGGAGAAACGGTCTTCGCAGACCCGTTGGAAGTCCAGTGCGTTCAGGAAGTTGCTGAGCACCGACAGGCCAGCGTGGGAGACCAGGGCTTGGCTGGTGAGTTGGGTCGGGAGGGCAGGGAAAACTCGGGTAGAATGGTTCACTGAAAAGGTGATCCTTGATTTCGGTGGAATAGAAGCTCGACACTCCTATTATCCCAAGTCCGGATCACTTTTTCGTTTTAATGACTGTTAATGACGCGCCTGCCATGAAACCACCGGGTTAGAACGAACTTTAGGCCTGCACGTCTTCCGCCCTGTCGGCCGAGAAATGGTGCTCACCGAGATTGGGCGAAGTATTCTTCCGGCCGGTCGTCGAGCGCTACGGGAGGTGGCTTCGATCGGGAGCATCGCCTCGTCTACGCTCGCTTTGACCACCGGCTGCCTGCGCATCGCGGGGCTGCCTTCGCTGATTGGTGGGATCATGCCCGACTATCTCGGGCCCTTCCACCGCAGCCATCCTGGCATCCAAATTGAAATTCTCAGCGTGGAGGACAACGAACAACTCGTTGAAGCGTTGCGCCTAAATCGGGCCGACGTGGCCTTTGGCGTGAATCGGCATATCCCCGCTGATCTCATCGGGGTGCCCCTGCGTGATCAGCAATTCGCGGCGGTCGTTTCGCAAGAGTGCCCGGTGGACAACGATACGGTGATCGATGCCTCGGCGCTTGAGTCGCTGAGCTTGGTGACGCTCCCACAGGGGACCTCCATTCGCCAAGTCACCGACGACGTTTACCGGCACTTCAAGGCAGTGGCACCGCGAGTTATCACCACAACACAACGTGATGCACTGGTGCCGTTGAGCATCGCCACCGGTGGCATCACCATGGTTCCGGATGTTCTTGCCGCGACGGCCGAAATCTTCGGCGGCCGGCAACTTCCCTTGCATTTCTCGGCCGGCAGACCCCTGGGTGCCATCTACCGGCGCGATGAACAACGCAATCCCGCGCTTACGGAGTTCCTCGAGCACCTCTGAGACCGATGTCTCGTAACGTCGCTGCACCCCCGGTTTTATGCCGAATCCTACCTAGCCATACAGCGGACGTATGGTTCGTGGCGCTCGGACTATTGGTATCTGCGACGCGACTCGTGATCAGCTAATTTTCTATTGCTCTCACGATTTATGCAGGGGAACACATCGTTATGAACATGCAGCACCAAGCTCCGATCGCCCGTCGTCGTGCCCGGCGAACACGCCGTCGCATCATCGCGATCGTTGCGGCAGTGCTGGTACTGGCCGTGCTTGTGACTACCGGTATCGCCGTGCTGCGGTTGCAGAGCAATATCTCGGTTTCGGCCCTCAGGTCCTCGGATATTGACGTTCCGGATTCCAGCGAAGGTGTGAACGTGCTGGTTCTGGGTTCGGATAGTCGAGACTTCAACACGAAAGGTTTCGGTGCGGACAACGGAACCCGGCGTAGCGACTCTATGCTTTTGGTCCATCTATCGCCGAACAATGAACGTATCGAAGCGGTCCAGATCCCGAGGGACACCGTCCTGCAGCGCCCGGCATGCGCCGATACCGGCTTCGGCGCCTACCCGGGCGGCTATGGAATGATCAATTCGGCGCTGAACTACGGGCCAGCCTGTTCCGTCGCCGCTGTCGAAGCCCTCACCGACGTCCAGCTGAACCACTTCATTGAAGTGAACTTCGAAGGTTTCATCTCCATTGTCGATGCTCTCGATGGCATCAACGTGTGCCTGGAAAAGCCGATGACCGACCCGAAGGCAAATCTAGACCTTCCCGCAGGACGACAAACCGTGGACGGAACCGATGCACTCGCCCTAGCCCGCACCCGCCACGCGGTCGGGGACGGAAGCGATATCGCCAGATTGGGCAACCAACAGAAGGTCATGTCCGCCATTGTCCAGCGGGCGACAAGTCGAGAGGTGCTCGCACGTCCGGAACGACTCTATGCGTTCCTTGACGCGATCACTTCTTCCATGACCGTCGATCAGGAACTGAGCTCATTGCCTTCGCTGGCCTCGCTGGCCGCCCGGATTCAGGCGGTGCCCACGGACAAGATCACCTTTATGGCGATGCCAACGCAGCCTGCACCGACAAACCGCAACCGGGTTGTCCCCGCACCCGACGCAGCACTGATTTTCGAGCGCATCAAAAAAGACATCCCGATCAATTCTGAAGCGCAGAGCTCGGCAGACGAGGAACCAGCGCGCGAGGCCGCCCAGAAACTCCCGGTGAGCATCCTCAACGGCACGAAGGTCTACGGTCTGGCGGGCAAGTTTGCCGACGCCGCCGCGGAGGAAGGCTTTACCGTTTCATCGATCGGCACCGCTACCTCGCTCCATGAGCAGACTCGGTTACTCATTCCAGATACGGCGGGCGCCAAGAAGGCGGCCACCGGCTTCGCCAAGGCCATCAAACTCGATGTTTCCCCCTCGGTCGCCGATGTCAAGGAAATCCAGTTGGTGCTCGGGCAGGACCATCAGGCATTGCGGATACCCGATAACAAGCCCGTGAAGGTTACCAGCCGGACCGCAAGCGAAAAGCTGTGCGGCTAAGCGAGCGCAGCATGCGGTTTGGCTCGGGCCAGACGGTGAACAAAGCATTGGCCCGACCGTACATTGACCGTGCGGGTCAGGCAGAAGTGTGAGTTGACCTACCAAACTGGTTTCATCGCGCCATGAATTGAATAATTGAATCTATGCCTTTGACCGACGCGATACTGGAAGCCTCGCAGTGGATACCGCAGGCCCAGACGCATGAACGTCGGGCGCGGGCCTTTGGCGAGCCCTTTGTGGGACGACGTATGAAGGGTCGGAAGCATCCGATCGAGGACTTCCTCTTCACCTACTACACCCAGAAGCCCGGCCAACTTTACCGTTGGCACCCGGGCGCGGGAGTTGTCTTACTCGGCGAACCGGCGCTCGAACGGCTCGACTGGAAGTTCTATCGCGCGGTGCATACCGAGGCCGGCCCCGGCGTGGAGCTCGACCTGCACGCCTTTGCGCAGGCCCGCTCCGCCGCCATTGGTTTTGCACGAATCATCCTGTCCGGCACCAGCTCCCGCCCGGGCAACTTCGCCTGTTTCGGTCTCCACGAGTGGGCCATGGCCTACAAGTCCGAGGTCAACGGCATTCGTCACGAGTACCTTCCCCTGCGCCTTGGCGCGCAGGGCACCGATGCGGTGGTCGAGGAGCACCGAATCCGTTGCACCCACTTCGACGCGTTTCGCTTCTACACCCCGCAGGCCGTACCGCTGAACGAACTGCAGCCCAGCCGTGAAACGCAACGAGAGCTCGAACAGCCGGCCTGTCTGCACGCCAATATGGATCTCTATAAGTGGGCGTATAAGCTTTCGCCGGCGGTCCCCAGCGAACTCATGATGGATTGCTTTGAGCTGGCCTGGGAGATCCGCACCATGGATATGCAGGCCTCTCCCTATGACCTCTCCGACTGGGGCTACCGCGCGATCGCCATCGAAACGCCGGAAGGCAAGGCCGAATATGTGGCCTTACAGCGTGATTTCGCCGACCGTGCAGAGGTACTACGAGCCCGCCTGCTGGCGGTGGCCGAGTCGCTTCCCTTAGAGCAGTCCTAGCCGATCTTCAGCTGCCGGGCGCACAATGGGGCTATGAAACGGGCCCGGGTTATTGCCATCGTGACCGCGCTGAGTGCGGCCGCGATGCTTTCTGCGTGCCAGCCACCCGCCGCGGCCCCCGGCCCCTCGGAAAGCAGCCCGTCAGAGAGTAGTCCGCCGCAAACAGATCTGCGCATTGAGGTGTTTGCCGATGGCAAAGAGCTCAGCGCCGAACACCGCCTATCCTGTTCGGGAAGAGATGCGTTAGCCCAGAGCACACTTCCCGAGGCGACGAGTGCTTGCCAGCTGTTGCACGACTCGCCCGCGTTGCTCACCGAACCCACGCCCACGGAGCAGACCTGCACCATGATCTATGGTGGCCCTGATCGTGCAACGATTCGCGGCACGCTCAACGGGATCTCGGTGGACGCGACCTTCGATCGTTCAAATGGTTGTGCCATTCACCGCTGGGACACGTTGCAACCGCTTCTGGGATCGGGCGGCCTGTAGCCTCGGACGGTATTCGCGCGCCATAAACTGAGTGCATGGACTTTTTCCTCGTGCTGATCATGTTGCTCTTCGCCACCGTCTTGATCGTCGGGGTCAGCGAGCGCATCGGGTTGCCGTACCCGATCCTGATGCTGGTGTTCGCGGTCCTAGCCGGCTTCCTGCCCTTCGTGCCGGTCGTGCATATTCCGCCGGAGCTAATCCTTCCGATCTTCCTGCCGCCATTGCTGTTCGCCACCGCCCAACGCAGTTCGTGGTCCGTCTTCCGTTTCCGTTGGAAGTCGTTGATTCGTCTGGCGGTGGTACTCATCGTGATCACCGCCGGTGCCGTCGCGGCTACCGCGTGGGTCTTCAGCCCGTTGGCCTCCATTCCGCTGGCCATCGCGCTAGGCGCGATTGTGGCCCCGCCGGATCCGGTGGCCGTGGACGCCATCGCCACCAAGGTGAAGATTCCACGCCGGCTTACCTCCATCCTGGAGACCGAGGGGCTCTTCAACGACGCCATGGCCATCGTGATCTTCCAGCTCGCGGTCACCGCCACGGTTAACGGCACCGAGGTCGGTTGGGAAATCATCCCGCAGTTCCTGATCGGCGCGGCCATCGCCGTCGTGTTGGGCTTCGCCATGGCCTGGCTAATTGGCGCGTTAAACCGCTTCGTACCGAATATGGTGGCCCGCTGCGCGGCCACCCTCGTCGCTCCCTATGCGGTGTATCTGCTCGCCGAGGAGTTGCATGCCTCGGGAGTGGTCGCCGTGGTCGTCACCGCCCTGGAATTGGGGCGCCGTGCCCGTCCCCAGGATGCGAGCGAACGGTTGACCCGTAACTCCTTCTGGGAAGTCCTCGAGATGCTGGCTACGGGTCTGGCTTTCGGGCTGATGGGCTTTGAAATGAACAGCGTGATCACCGAGGAGGGAGCGGATCTCATCGCCTTTATCCCCGGCGTATTGGCGGTCAGCGTGGTGGTTATCGCGGTGCGCGCGATCTGGATGTTCGCCACCTACTACCTGCCCCAGTCGGTGATCGCCGGCCGCCGAATGACGGCCAAGGATTCACTGGTGCTCACCTGGTGTGGCATGCGCGGACTTGCCACCTTGGCGTTGGCCCTCGCGCTGCCCACCACCACCATCGATGGTTCCCCGATTGAGGGACGAAACTTCGTGGTGGCCTGCGCCTGTGGCGTGCTCGTGGCAACCCTGGTGCTCCCGGGCTTGACCCTGCCAGCGTTGATGCGCGTGCTCAAGCTGCCCGGCGATGGAAAGCTTTTCGCCGCGGCCCAACGCAAACTGGCCAAGCGGGCCGAGCAGCGAGCCCTACAGGTCATGCGTGAATCACCGGAACTCGAACGGCTCCCACAGGATTTCCGGGACTCGATGACCCGCCGCCTGAAGACGCTACACACGCTGCTCGAGCAGGGTGAGGCAGATATCGATGAGCCGCGCCGCGAAGAACTCGGCAGGTTGCGCGCCTTCGTGGCAGCGGCCGATACCGTGCAGTCGCGGGCCCTGAACGCTGCACGCAACGAGCTGATGCAGGCCCGCAATGAGCGCGGGGTCGACCCGCATATGGTGGACGAGATCGTCGAGCGCCTCGATCAGCGCACGGTGGTGCTGGACCGCTAAATTGCCTCGCGCAAGCGGCGGCAACGGCCCTTGTCGTCAGCACGTCAGCACGAAAAACGGCCAGTCCCAGGATCTTTCCGGGGCTGGCCGTTCGCGTCATCTTGGCGTATGCGGGGCTTAGTTCTTCACTTCCCAGCGTCCGCCGTTCTCCCAGAACTCGCGGATGTCTTCCAGGTTGCGCCCCTTGGTTTCCGGGGCCATGCGCAACACGAAGATAAAGGCCAGTACCGCTAGGGCGCCGAAGACCATGAAGGTTCCGGCTCCCCCGAGCTGCTGGAGCATGCTCAGGAAGAACATCGACACCACGACGTTGGCCAGCAGGTCGCTGGTGAGCATCGCCGAGGATCCGAGGGCGCGCAGGTGCGCGGGGAAGCTTTCGCCCGCATATACCCAGACGAGCGCGCCGAAACCAAAGGTGAATCCAACGGTGAACAGCAGCACGCCGGTGAAGCCCAGCGCGGTCAAAATGCCGCCGAAGTCATCTGAGATCAGGAAGATCGCAATGAGTAGGATGTTCGCCGCGATCATGGTGCCAATGCCACCGAGCAGGATGGGCCGACGTCCAATGCGGTCGACGAGCGAGAGCGAAAAGAAAACGGCAATCAGCGACACACCTTGCACGAGCGCCGGCAGCAACAGCTGGGAGGCGTGCCCCTCGAAGCCCATGAGCGCAAAGAGCTTCGGGCTGTAATACACGATGGCGTTGATGCCGGTGATCTGGATGAAGAAGCCCAGACCCACGACGAAGATGCTGGCGCGCAAGAACGGCTTGCGCAGCATTTCACGGATCGCCCCACCGCTTTCTTCGCGCAAGGATCGGCTCATCTGTGCCAGCTCGAGCGCCACGTTCAGGCTGCCTTCGCCTTCGATGCGGTTCAGCACGGTGCGGGCTTCTTCCTCGCGGCCCTGCATCATGTACCAGCGCGGCGTATCGGGCAGGCGTACCACGATGACCAGGACCACAATGGCAGGTACCGCGGCCAGCCCAAGCATCATGCGCCAGTTACCGGCCCCCGAGAGGAAGTAGGCGATCACGTATCCCAGGATCACGCCGATCACCGTGGTGACCTGATAGGCCACGAGCAGGGCTCCACGAATCTTCGCCGGCGAGGATTCTGCGACGAAGACCGGCACCACAACGACCGATACACCAATGGTCAGACCCAACAGGAGGCGAGCAACGTACAGCACCGGCACTGTGGGTGCCAACGCCGAGAGGATCGCGAAGAGCGCGTAACCGGTGGCCACGCCGATCATCGCGGTACGCCGCCCGACCTTGTTGGCCAGCCAGCCGCCAATCAGAGCGCCAAGCACCTCGCCGATGACCACCGCCGTAGTGATTTGCTCAAGCGCCTGGGTGCTGAGGTCGAATTCGATCTCCAGGAACCCGAGGGCGCCGGCGATATTGGACATGTCATAGCCGTAGATGATGCCGACGGCCGCGGCGGTAATGCCGGTCAGTATGCCGAGACGTGGTGTCGTCTTAAGGTCCTGTAGCAAGGACATCCTGTAGCTCCTTCGATACCAGGAATTGCTGAAGCGGCCGTGGTTCAGCGCCGCATTTAGTTTATTGTAAGGTTTCCTACCATATTAGGGAAGCCCCCTTGCCTCGGCGTTAACGACGAATGCCCCCGCCAGTGGCGAGGGCATTCGATAAGGTCATGTCAGCGACGTTCAAGCAGGGTGATGACCTCATAGTGATCGGTCTGCGGAAACATATCCATGACACGGCCCAGAACGGGCCGGAAGTTATCCATACGCTGCAAATCACGGGCCAAGGTCTTGGCATTACAGCTCGAATAGACCACATGGGACACCGCCGAGTCATTGAGCCAGTCGGCGAGCTCCGCGGAGATGCCGCGGCGCGGCGGATTGACGATCACGGCCTCCGGAGCAGTCTGGCTCTGCAACGCAAACTCCGTGGCATCGCCGGAGAAAAACTCAATATCATCCAATCCCAACTCGGCCGCCGAAACCCGTGCGGCCTGCACCGCCTGGTCACTGGTTTCGATCCCAACCACCTGCCGCCCGGGCCGCGCACAGTGCAGCGCAAAGCCTCCCACGCCGCTATAGAGATCCCACAGGCTAGCCGGGGCAATATCGTCGATCCATAGCCGCGCCTGCCGATAAAGTGCGGCCGCGATCTGCGTATTGGTTTGGAAGAAACCCTGCGGGCGCAAATGCATCTGCACCCCGTTGAGGGTAAAGGGCAGAGTCTGCGCGGCGGTCAGCACGATCTCTTCGGGACCCTCCAGCACCGCCTTGTGCTCGGGTAAGAAATTCACCGACACCACCGTGGCCTGCGGGAGCGCCCGCAGAAACTCGGGCAACGAATCGCGCAGCGCCACAAAATGCTTCTTGGTACGCAGAACCCAACGCACCATCAGCGCGCCAGCCTCATTGACGGTGATGATCACATGCTTCAGCTCGCCCTTGCGGCGCGGCACATCATAAGGGATGAGCCCCAACCGAATAATGAATCGCTCAATGACGCCAAAAGCCGCCCGGAGCGCCGGGTCGCAAATGCAGCAATTGCGCAGATCAACTCCGTGGCCGTCGGCGTCGAGAATGCCAATGGTCGGATTCTGGCTGGTTCCTGCCACCACCATCTTGGCCTTATTCCGAAACCCGGATTCGGCGCTGGCCTGCGGTGGAAGCATGCGCAAACTATCGAACTCGGCCAGCAAGCCCGCGCAATGCTCGGCCTTGGTCCGCAACTGTTGCTCGTAGGCCGTGGCCAGTTGGGTACAGGAGCGGCACCGCTCGGCGGCGAAATACAGACATTCCATGGTGTCTACAATCTTAGCGACCGCCTGCTACCGGCGGATGAAGCATACTCAACGGTTATTGACCGTGAATTTCCAGACTCCACCGGTAGGCTCACATATGATCGACCCGGCAAGGGTCGACGATAAGACCTTGTGCACTCGATCTGGAATGGGGCCGATGATAGTACGCACGAACCGTTCGGCACGCCGCCGCACGTCTGGCATCTCCATGGTTGCTGTTGCAACGCTGATTGGCGTTGTAAGCACCGGGTGTAGTTCGCCAAGTTCATCCCCCACCGCCGAGGCCAGCTTCTCCCAGGCCCCGTCGACCAGTGCGACGCCCAGCTCAACGCCCTCGGCCGGTCGCGCCAACGGTTCGGCCAGCGGTCAGGGTGCCGCCGCCACCGCGTCCCGGATGCCCACCGCAAGCCCCTCGGGCACGAGCGATGCAGCCCAGAGCATCGGTCCACTGGCCAGCGGAGGCAGCGTGGCCAAATCGGACTCGCTCGTGGTCGAGCCCACCAGCCCGTCGGTCAAACTGAGCCCCGCCACCGAACAGCTTTTCACCGCCATCAAGACCGGCGACACCGCCAAGGCCAGCCAAGCGTTGAAAAACAAGGCCGATATCGGAGCGCTCGATGCTTCCGGCCGCAGCGCCCTCATGCGCGCAGTGATCCACAAGCGCGAGGACATTGCCTTGAAGCTGCTCGGCGCTGGAGCCGATCCGAACACCAGCGACCCGATGGGCGACACCCCGTACCTGCGCTCCAGTGCGAACGGCATGACCGCGGTGCTTTCCGCTTGTCTCAAGCACGGAGCAGATATCAAGGCCACTAATCGGCTCGGTTCCGACGCACTCATGGTCGCCAGCGAGAACGGACATCCGGCCGCGGTCAAACTGCTGTTGCAACACGGACTGTCGGTCTCCCGGGTCAACGACCTGGGCTGGACGGCGCTTCATGAGGCCGCGGTATTGGGCGGCAATTCCAGCCGTTACCTCTCGGTGGTGAAGCTGTTGCTCGAAGGCGGAGCCGACCCGCAACTCCTGGATCCCACCGGCAAGAGCGCGGTTGATATTGCCGCCGAACGCGGTCATTCGCGCATGCTCGCCATTTTGCGTGACTACACCGCGCGCTAGAGCGCGTCGAGATAGAACCACAGCCCGTCCTCGCGGATGAAGGTGCTGCGCTCTTCTTGGCTGTCCGCTCTTCCCGCGCTGCGATAGTGGGCCACAAAATGCACCACCCCGCGTGTGGCCTGCGCTCCGCCGGCCCGGGTGGCGAGAATTTCCAATCCGGTCCAGTCCACCGTCTTATCGAAGTCCAGGTCAGCGGGGCGAGTATCCGGGTGCCAAGTGCCCAGCAGATACTCCCCCAGCTCGAGCACGAACGCACTGTACCGTGAGCGCATCAATTGCTCGGCGGTGGGCGGAAGCGCGGAGCGATCGGCACGCCCGAGATGCCACGGTTGGCAACATTCGCCATAGCTGCGTGGCTGGTCTTCAAGTTGGCGGCAGGGGCAAGGGGCAGTGCTCTTCATGCGGCCAGCTTACGTGCCAACGCTTCAAACGTGCGCTACGCGACACCGCGAGCACCCTGCGTTCCCGGTAGACTTAGGTACGCAAGCTCGCGGAGCGCCATTACCCTTTGGTGTGAGACGGCAATCCGTGTGGCATTAAACCCCCTCGCGCACAGGAGATATGCCGGATGCCCCGGATCGTTGTTGATGTCATGCTCAAGCCCGAAATCCTTGACCCTCAGGGCAAGGCAATTGCTGGGGCGCTGCCCCGGCTCGGCTTTAACGCCTTTGAAGCCGTCCGTCAGGGCAAGCGCTTCGAACTTTCCGTCGATGGTGAGGTGACCGAAGAAATCCTCGCTCAGGCTCGCGAAGCGGCCGAGACCATGCTCTCGAACCCGGTCATCGAAGATGTCGTTAACGTCGAGGTTATCGACGACTAATGAGCAACGACCTACCCCTGATTGGCGATTATTCGACGCCAACCGCTGAACTTTCCGGCGCCCGCATTGGCGTTGTGACCTTCCCCGGCACGCTGGATGACCGCGACGCCGCACGCGCCGTACGCGCCGCCGGCGCTCAGGCCGTATCCCTGTGGCACGCGGACTCCGATCTGGGCGACGTAGATGCCGTCATCATCCCCGGTGGCTTCTCCTACGGTGATTACCTGCGTGCCGGCGCGATTTCGCGTTTTGCCCCGATGATGTCCAAGATCGTCGACGCGGCGAACTCGGAGGCCAAGCTTCCGGTACTCGGGATCTGCAATGGCTTCCAGATCCTCACCGAGTCGCATCTGCTGCCCGGGTCGATGATCAAGAATGATCACCTGCGCTTCATCTGCCGCGACCAGGTGCTGCGCGTGGAGAACAACACCACGGCGTGGACCAACGGTTACGAGGCGGGCCAAGAGATCACCATCCCGCTGAAGAACCAGGACGGCCAGTACGTCGCCGACGAGAAGACCCTGGACGAGCTTGAGGCCGAGAACCGTGTGGCCTTCTCCTACGTGGGATGGAACCCGAACGGTTCGCGTCGCTCGATTGCCGGTATCAGCAACGCCGCGGGCAACGTGGTGGGCCTCATGCCGCACCCGGAGCATGCCATCGAGGTCGGCTTCGGCCCGGATGCCACCGGCACCGACGGGCTGACCTTCTTCACCAGCGTTTTGACCCACCTTGTTGGAGGCAAGAAGTGACCCAGGAATTCAACATCGACACGGTCGAAAACGCCGAAGGCACCCCGGATGTGGAGCTGCCCTGGGCCGAGCTGGGCCTGAAGCAGAACGAATTCGATGAGATCGTCAAGATACTCGGTCGCCGTCCCACCGCCGCAGAGTTGGCGATGTACTCGGTGATGTGGAGCGAACACTGCTCCTACAAGTCCACGAAGAACCACCTGCGCCAGTTCGGCCAGAAGGTCACCGAGGAGATGAAGAAGGACCTGATGGTCGGCATCGGCGAGAACGCCGGCGTGACCGACCTGGGCGACGGCTGGGCCGTGACCTTCAAGATCGAATCGCACAACTCGCCTTCCTTTGTCGAGCCCTACCAGGGTGCGGCCACCGGTATCGGCGGCATCGTGCGTGACATCATCTCCATGGGTGCCCGCCCCATCGCCGTCATGGACCCGCTGCGTTTCGGTGCCATCGACCACGAGGATTCCCAGCGTGTGGTGCACGGTGTGGTCTCCGGTATCGGCGGCTACGGCAACTCGCTGGGTCTGCCGAATATCGGCGGCGAAACCGTCTTCGACCCGATCTACCAGGGCAACCCACTGGTGAACGCCCTGGCCGTGGGCGCGCTGCGCCACGAGGATCTGCGCCTGGCCAATGCCTCGGGCGTGGGCAACAAGGTTGTGCTCTTCGGTGCTCGCACCGGCGGCGACGGCATCGGTGGCGCCTCGGTGCTCGCCTCGGAATCTTTCGACGACACCAAGCCCTCGAAGCGTCCGGCCGTGCAGGTCGGTGACCCCTTCAGCGAAAAGGTCCTCATCGAGTGCTGCCTGGAACTGTTCAAGTCTTCGCTCGTCGAAGGCATCCAGGATCTGGGTGCGGCCGGTATCTCCTGCGCCACCAGCGAGCTGGCCTCCAACGGTGAGGGCGGCATGCAGGTCGAGCTGACCGACGTGCTGTTGCGCGACCCCACTCTGACCCCGGGCGAAATCCTGATGTCGGAATCGCAGGAGCGCATGATGGCCGTGGTTACCCCGGCCAATGTCGCCGCCTTCGAGGCCGTGATGGACAAGTACGGTGTGGAATACTCCTGGCTGGGCGAGGTCACCGACACCAACCGACTGATCATCACCTGGAAGGGTGAGGTCATCGTGGACGTGGACCCGAAGACCGTGGCGCACGACGGCCCGGTTTACGACCGCCCCTACGCCCGCCCCGAGTGGCAGGACGCCCTGCAGGCCGACACCTTCCGTTCCTCGGCGGCCGGCGCCAACCTGCCGTCCACCGGCGAGGAGCTGAAGTCCGCCGTGCTCGAGCTGATCGCTAGC
This sequence comes from Glutamicibacter endophyticus, assembly GCF_048457885.1. Taxonomy (NCBI): domain Bacteria; kingdom Bacillati; phylum Actinomycetota; class Actinomycetes; order Micrococcales; family Micrococcaceae; genus Glutamicibacter; species Glutamicibacter endophyticus. The sequence goes on along the minus strand of NZ_CP174200.1, from coordinate 347,771 downwards.
CCGAATATGTGCGACAAGTCCTGGATCACCCGCCAGTACGACCGCTACGTCGGCGGTAACACCGCACTGGCCGCCCCGGATGATGCCGGCGTGGTGCGCGTGGATGAAGAAACCGGGCTGGGCGTGGCCATCGCCACCGACGCCAACGGTCGTTACACCTACCTCGACCCGTACGTCGGCGCCCAGCTGGCACTGGCCGAATCCTACCGCAACGTCGCCACCTCCGGCGCTATCCCGGCCGCCGTCTCCGACTGCCTCAACTACGGCTCCCCGGAAGACTCGGACGTGATGTGGCAGCTGGCCGAGGGTATCCGCGGCCTGTCCGACGCCTGTATGGAACTGGGTGTGCCGGTGACCGGCGGTAACGTCTCGCTGTACAACCAGACCGGCGACAAGGCCATTCACCCGACCCCGGTGGTTGCCACCCTGGGCAAGCTGGATGACGTGGCGCGCCGCACCCCTTCGGGCTGGCGTCCGGAGGCCGACGGCCAGGCCATCTACCTCATCGGTACCACCAAGGATGAGCTGGACGGTTCGGAATTCGCGAACCTGCGCGGGCACCTCGGCGGTCTGCCGCCGCAGGTCGATCTGGCAGCCGAAAAGGCGCTGGGCGCTATCCTGATCAACGCCAGCCGCGACGGCATGGTCGACGCCGCGCACGATCTCTCCGAAGGTGGCCTCGCCGCCGCCCTGTCCGAGATGGTGTTGCGCTACGGCGTGGGTGCCCGGGTGGCCCTGGATGAAATCTGCCAGCGCGACGGCATTGACGCATTCACCGCGTTGTTCTCCGAGTCGCAGGCCCGTGCCCTAGTGGCCGTGCCTCGTAGCGAAGAGGTTCGCTTCAACGATATGACCAGCGCCCGCGGCATCACCGTGGCCCGCCTCGGCGTCGTTGATGCGCAGTCCGGCGCCCTCGAGGTGCAGGGTCTGTTCACCGCCACGGTGGACGAGCTGCGTGAGGCCAACGAAGGAACCATGGAGAAGTACTTCGGGTAGTCGCCCTCGGTAAGTTTCCGAACTTCGGGCCCCGATCCATTGTGGATCGGGGCCCGAAGTGTTTCACGACCAAGCCACGGGGCCAGATTTCCGTGGGCGCCGCGGGGTCATCGCATCTGCCGGACTACACCGCCGCAGAGGCGCGCGGAAGCACCACGCTGCTGACAACCTCCGAGGTGAACCCAGCGGCTAAACCGCTATGTTCGGCCAGTTCACCCAGCCAAGGGATGTTGTCGGCGGCGCAACTCTGCTTCAGCGCGCTGCGATTGGATAGGTGCAGGGTTTGGGGATGCTGCGGCCAACTGCCAATGAGCACCCCGGCCAAGCGCAGTGCGAGGGAGCGCGCGGCCATCAGCGTCAGCCCGGTATGGTTCAGCGTCCCAAGATCCGGACGGGTCACCACCACGAGTTCGGCTTCGAAGGCGCGGCACAGATCGGCCAGAGTCTCTCCCGCCTCGGTCAACTCGACCAGCAGCCCGCCGGCCCCCTCCACGATGACCACGTCGAAAGCCTCCTCGAGTTCGGCCAGCCGCTCGAGATGGTCTGCCAACCTAGGTAGCACGGCGTTTTCTGCGGCCGCGGCCGCCCGAGGTGCCATGGGTTCACGCAGGCGACAACCTTCGCTCACCGAGAGGGTACTCGCGTTGGTGCCCAACACCTGTGCGCTGAGCCGCCGCACCTCTTCGATGTCTCCTGCCTGATCGCCGAGCACACCGGTTTGCACGGGTTTATACACCGCGACCGATAAGCCGGCCAGCGCGTAGCCGGTGGCCAATGCGGCGGTGCTGACGGTTTTTCCGACGCCGGTATCCGTACCTGTCACGCACAATTTCACGACTGCACCTCAACTTTCAGTGGGGCTTGGAAGGACAGCAACCTTAACCAGTGGGATTCTGGGCATTCGGTGACGGCGAGCGCGGCGGGATCCGGTAGCGCGCGCGCCGTTTCTTCAAGTGCGATGACGGCCTCCATTTCGGCCAGCCGCGCGCCGAGGCAACGGTGCAGGCCGTACCCAAAGGCGAGCTTATGGCCGTACGGGTCTGCGGCCAGATGTTCTCCGGAGAGTTCCAGCAGGATTTCGGCGCCGGCGGGGAGCGTGTGGGGGCCGAGCTCGGTGTCTTCGGTGACCGCGCGACGCCAGGTATGCACCGACGACTCCGTGGCAAGCACCCGCTTGACGAATTTTTGGGCAGCGTCCTGGCTACCGCCCGCACAAGCTTCCCAGATCGCCGGGTCGCGCAACGCACGGTAGAGCACGGTTTGAATCAGCAGGCAGGTGGTTTCCTGACCGGCAATGAGCAGGAAGTACCCGAGCGAGCAGATTTCACGCTCGGGTACACCGGTGGCCCCGAGGACGCCCCACAGATTCTGCTGGCCCTGCGCGTGGCGTACGCTGTCCCGCAGCCAGGCGTAGAACTGCGCCGCGCTTTGCGCCAGTTGCAGTTGCCGCTCCTGATCCGGCCAACCCCAGAACAACTCGAGCGAATCCCGGCTCCAGATTTTCAGTAGCCGCTGATCCGGTAGCTCGACGCCAAGTAGCGTGCCCATAATTCGTGGCGGGACGTCCGCGGCTACCGTGCCCGCAAGATCGCTCCGGCCCTGCGCGGCCAGTTGGTCGGCCGATAACCGGGCCGAGCTTCGCGCGATATCTCGGATGTTTTGCGCCACCGCACCGACCTTGGCGGGGCTGAAGAATTTAGCCACGATGCGGCGCACCCGCAAATGTTCCGGGCCGCTGGCCGAGGCGAGTATCGGCGGTAGCGCGAATCCTTCGCGCGCCAGAATACGCAGGGCCTGCGGGCTCAGCTCGGTGACGGCCGTCAGGGCGTTACTAGGCACGAAGTGCTCGGTGCGTTCGAAGACCTCTCGCACCAAGGCAGGATCGGCGACGCTCAGAAGTGCTGTGTCGTTCACGCAAAGGCTCCCTGTCGGGCGAGGGTGGCGCGAATCAATGTCAGCGCCTGTGCTAGTTCGGTGGGGTCCAGGTCTGCACGGGCGGTGAGCCGGAGCCGGGAGAACCCATCGGGCACGCTCGGCGGCCGGAAGCACCCCACCGCGATACCGGCTTCACCCAGGACATGCATGGCGTGCGCGGCGGTTTCGGCGTCGGGCATGCGTAGCGAATGAATGGCGCCGGCCCCGGGCTCGAAGCAGCCAAGGTCCCCGAAGGCCTCGAGAATCTGCCGATTGCGCTGGGCCAAATGCGCCAGCGGACTTGGGTCGCTGCACAGCATGGTGGCGACGGTGCGCGCGGCCGCGGCGGCCGCCGGGGCCAGCGCGGTGTCGAAAATGAAACTGCGCGCCGCGTTGACCAGCTGCTCTCGAAAGCTACGGGCATTGGGGCCGCCGAAAAGTACGGCACCACCCTGCGCCCCAAGGGCCTTGGACAGCGAGGTGGTCACCAGCACATGGGCCGCCTGGTGGAACCCGACGGCTCGCACTTCCCCTCCGGGGTGGCTGACTCCCAACGCGTGGGCTTCGTCGACAATGAGCAGGGCGTCGTGGCGGGCGCAGATCGCGGCGAGCTCGGTCAATGGAGCCCGGTCGCCAAGGACCGAGTAGATTGACTCGACCGCCACGAGTGCGCGCGGTTGCGTGCGGGTGGCGAGGATGCGTTCGAGCTCGGCGGGATCGTTGTGGGCGAAGAGCGTCGGCGTGCGGTGCGCCGCGAGTCGTGCCCCGTCGTGCAGGCTGGCATGGGCGTGCGCATCGAGTACGAGTAGCGTGCCGGGCCCGGCGAGGGCGTTGAGCACACCGAGGTTGGCGGCGTAGCCGGTGGCGAAGCTCAGCGCCTCACTGCGTCCGGTCAGCTCGCTTAGGGCCTGCTCTAGCCCATGATGTAGCTCGGATGTCCCGGTGACCACGCGGCTTGCCCCGGCCCCGCACCCGTAACGCCGCACGGCCTCGACCGCCGCCGCGGTCACCTGCGGGTTGTGGGCCATGCCAAGGTAGTCGTTCGAGGCTAGATCGAATCGCATCCGGCGTACCGGATCGTGGCGCTGCACTCCCCTGGCCTGCCGGACCCGAGCCCGGTCGGCCAGCCAGGAATCCCAGCTGCCGCTCATCCGTGGACCTCCGCGACCGCGTGCACCATGGCGTTGGTGAGCGTGCCCAGCTCCGCGTCGCTGGTGACGTAGGGCGGCATGACGTAGACCAGATTGCGGAAGGGCCGCACCCAGGCCCCGTATTTCACCGCGCGCTGTGACACGCGGCGAGCATCGACGCCCGTGCTCAGTTCCAACACGCCGATTCCGCCAAGTACCCGCACGTCGCTCACCGAATTCAGGCTTCGGGCCGGGGCCAATCCGGTGCGCAGCGCGCCTTCGAGGCGCTGGATGTGCCGCGCCCAGCTCGCCTCGGGTGCCGCGCCGACACCGAGTTCATCGAGCGAGGCGCAGGCGATGGCGCAGGCCAGGGGGTTTCCCATAAAGGTCGGGCCGTGCAATATCGCGCCGTGCTCCGAGGCCTTCAGGGTGGCACCAACCCGCTCGCTGAAGAGCACGGCCGCGAGGGTGAGATAGCCGCCGGTCAAGGCTTTCCCCACGCACAGTATGTCGGGCACGACGTCGGCCTGATCGCAGGCGAAAAGGCTCCCGGTGCGGCCGAATCCGGTGGCGATTTCGTCCGCGATGAGTAGCAGGTCCCAGCGGTCGGCCAGGTCGCGCAGGATCCGTAGCACCGCCGGCGGGTACCAGCGCATGCCTCCGGCGCCCTGGACCACCGGTTCGACGATAATTCCGGCCAGTTCTCCCTCGTGACGTTGCAGGATCTCGGTGGTCTGGGCCCGCCACTGTTCCAGTTGCTGCGCGTCGTAACTCCACTCGCCCCTGGCGTCGCGCGACCCGGCGGGCGGTACGGGGAGAAATTCGTGGCGTGCCAGTAGCCCGTCGAACGAGGCGTGCATCCCATCAATCGGGTCGCAAAGCCCCATGGCCCCGGTGGTGTCTCCGTGGTATCCGCCGCGCAGGCTGAGGAAACGCTGCCGTTGTGGACGGTTCCGTGCGCTTTGCACCTGAACCGCGAGTTTCAACGCCACCTCCACCGACACCGAGCCGGAATCGGCGAGGAACACATGCGGCAATCCGCCCGGCGCCAGAGCGGTCAATCGTTCGGCGAGCTCTACCGCCGGGGCGTGGGTCAGCCCACCGAACATGACGTGGCTGAAGTGCTCGAGCTGCCCGCGCGCGGCCGCGTCGAGCCGGGGGTGGCGGTACCCGTGGATCGCGGACCACCATGAGGCCATGCCGTCGATAACCTCGTGGCTGGTGCCATCGGCGTCACGCAGGGTCAGCCGGGCGCCGGAAGCCGCTTCGACGGCGAAAAGTGGTGGTTCGTCGACCGGTGCGTAGGGGTGGGCCAGCAACCCGGCGTCCCGTTCGATCAATCCCCGGCTCGCGGGCCTCTGCCGCGAAGATATTATGGGCGCTGCACTGGAAAGTGGCACGGTCTTACCTCGGTTCCTGAACAGTGTTCAATGGATGGCTGAAAGCCTAGGCGACCACGGGTACCCACGGCAAATCTTGTACGCAATCACCGCTCACAAAGCTCGAGACACGCCCGTGGCGGGCCCGCCCCTTGAGAGGGAAGACCCGCCACGGTGTGTCTCGATGAAATATCGGCGCTACCGCCTAGCCCATACGCCGCCGGGTGCGCAGGAGCAGCAATGCCCCGCCCACCAGGGTTGCCGCCCCGAGACCCATCAGGGTCCAGATAGCGGAGGACACGCCGGTTTCCACCAGCACCGGCGGCTTCGGTGCGGCCCGGCCGCACAGCTGCACGGTGCTCTGCGCGTCCTGCCCGGTCTCGGCGATCTGCGCGGTATTGGTGAACTTCGTACATTCACCGGTGACCGCCCGATGCTGCAATAGGTAGCTGAACTCGGTGGCGTTACCCTCCGCGTTCCACGTGGCAACACCCAGCTGGATCGGCTCGCTGTCGGGGTTCGCCTTGTCATCGAGAACGGTGACCGACTTATTGGTCTCCTTCGCAATGTCGTAGTGAACCGCGGCGCTCGCCGTGGCCTTACGGCCCTCACCCCAGTTGACGGATACGGTATTCGTCCCATCGAGCTGCTCGGGTGTACCCAGGCATTCGTAGTCGAGCTCCACCATGGCCGGACCCTGCGCGGAGCCAGCGGGAATCAGCACCTGCAGACCATCGGCCTCCGGGTCCTCATCCTTGGTCATCACGCTGCAGCTGACGCCCTGAATATCTAGACTGTCACTGACCGTCGCAATGGTTTCGGCCTCTGCGAAGGCGTTCGGGTTGCTCACCGCGATGGTGCCGGTGACCCGATGCCCCGAATCCTGCACACCATCCGGTGTGGCCGCCACGGTGTACCGGAAGTTCGCCGTGTGGTTTTGGTCCACTGTGAGCTTGGTGCGATCCACGAGCTTCTGCAGATCCCACAGGTAAAGTCGGTCGAAACTGGCCGCCGCATCCTTGGTGACGCTCAGCGGCAGCTGCTCGCACACCTGCACCTGCGCCTCGGAACGAGGATCGTTTTCGCCACTCAGATCGATCCAGGCGGTATTGGTGTGCGTGGTGCACACTCCACCTTCGCCCTGCAGCTCGACACTGTAGTCGAAGCTCTTGGGCGACTCATCGACGGTTGCGGTACCCAGCAGCTGTGGCTGCTCGGTAGTTCCCGCGAAATCGTCGAATACCGAAACTTCGTGGTCGCTCTGCACATCGAGATCGAAGGAGAAGGTCTGTTCGACGCTCGCCGAACGGTCCTCACCCCAGCTAACCGTGGCGGTGTTCAGACTCTGCGCGTAGTCCTCTTCGGAGACACCGGCGCTGAGGTCACAGTCGTAGTCCACCGTCACTTCGCCGCCGGCCGGAAGCGAGATTTCGCTCTGGCTGGGGGTACAGGTTACTCCTTCGAGTTGGACGTGGTCTTCGAGTGTCGCCTCGAGCGAGGTGTATTCATTGGGGTTCCGCACGGTGATGGTGCCATCCAATGTCCAGTCGGAGTCCTGGTAGCCGGTGTTGCTGGCCACCGCGGTGTACTCGACACGGGCCGTACCGTCCTCATCGATCACCACTCGCGGCTCCTGCCCCTCGGACAGGTCCTTTTGCACATCCCACAGGTAACTGCGGTCATAGCTGGCCTGAACCGTCTTGGAGATCTCGAGGGCCGCCTCGCGGCAGGCCTGCACGATCTCGTTGTCGGTTTTGACTAGCCCATCGGCTCCGGTGAGGGTCGCGATGTTTTCGAACTCTTGGCATTCACCGGCCTGATCAACCGTCCAGGTCACCGAGTAGTCGCGGCTCTGCGGCTCCTCGGATAGCTCAACGGTCCACTCCGGGTCGAAGTCGTACCGCGAATCGGTGATAGTCACCGTTTCATTCAGCGGCGTCTGCGACCACTCGTCGGCGACAACGGGCGCCTCGGCGCTCGCCGTCGACTGTGCGGTGTGCGCCTGCGCGGCGTCCCATGTTGCCGTCGCGACATTCCGGCCCTCGTAATTGGGTTGCTCCGGAATCTCACACAGGTAGTTCAGCACCCAGGTGGTGTCTGCCGGGATCACGGTTTGGAAGCCCGGGTCCGGTGACATGTCGGCCACGGTGCCATCCTGCGTACCGGTGATCTGGCAGCTCGCACCGCCACCGATATCCGTCTCATCCATCAAGGTCACCGCGATGTCCTGCCAGGAATTCGGGTTCTGCAGTTCGATGGTTCCAGACATCGCCCAGTTCGAATCCTCGTGCCCCGTCGGGGTCACCGTGACTCGGTAATCCACGGTTACTTCACCGGTGTCGGGGTCGGCCGCGAAAGGCGACTGGCCGAGTACCTCCTTCTGGATGTCCCAGTCGTAACTGCGGTCGAAACTGGTGACGACGTTCTTATCGAGCACCAGCTCCGCCCCGGCGCAGACTTCTGTGAGAGCCGAACCGGTGTTGTCCTCGTCCGCCCCGCGGACCTCGTCAATTACGGCCGTATTGGTGTAGCTGGTACATTCACCGGCCACCCCATCTAGCTGAAGGTCGTAGCTGAAGACCTGCGACTGTGGGTCATTGACCGTGGCGGTACCCAACTGCACCGGGTTCTCCGGGTTAGTTTGGTCGTCGGTCACCTGAACGCTGTCGTCCGTAAGCTCGTTGAGTTCAAAGTAGAACTCGACCGTGGCCGTTGCCGAGCGGTCCACGCCCCAATTGATCGATGCCGTGTTCTCGTAGCTTTGCGATACATCGGTATCGGCGGGAATCTGGCATTCGTAATCGAGGGTGATCTGCTCACCATCGCCAAGCATCACCTGGAAGCCGTCGGCCTCCGCGTCGGCATCCGTTCCGAGGATTAGGCAACTGGACTCTGGGATACCGAGCGTGTCGCTGACGGTCACCAGTTGGTCACCGGCGCCGGTATTCGGATTGTTGACGGTGATGGTACCGGCAACGCTCTTATCCGAATCCATGGGTTCGGATGGGGTGGCGGTGACGGTATAGCGCGCGGTGACTTGCCCATCTCCATCGGTGAAGTAACGGCTTTGTTCCACCTGCTTCTCGATCGACCAGTTGTAATCACGGTCGTAACCGGCCGTGACTTCCTTGGTGACGGTCAGTTGCTTCTGGTCGCAGACACTCACCGTGAGGGAATCCCGTGGATTCTCTCCTCCACTGAGATCGACCCAGGCCACGTTGGTGAATTCATGGCACTGCTCATCGCGTGGAATGTCGGTGAACTCGATCTGATAATCGAAACTTCCACTTCCATCCTTGACGTTGACGCTGCCCAACCACTGCGGATTCTCGCTCGTGCCGGCCATATCGTCGTAAACATCCACCGCCTCATCCGTGGTGTTCCCGAGCAGGAATTCCACCGGGATCGGAGCGCTGTTGGCCTCGTTGCCCTCGCCCCAGCTGACCGTGGCGGTGTTGCTGTGCCCCGAGTAGTCCTGCTCGGTTACGGCGGAGACATCGCAGGCATAGTTCGCCTGAGCTTGCCCGTTGCCTTCGGCAGTGGCCGCCGGGACGAGGATCTGCACTCCATCAACACCGGGATTCACGTCCTGCTCCGGGTCGATCACGCAGGCAACTCCCTCGAGCGTGGTCTGGTCCGCGACCGTGACTTCGACGTCTTTGTAGTCGTTCGGGTTGCTTACCGTGATGACACCCGACATGTGTTGGTTGCTGTCGGTGTACCCGGTGTTGCTGGCCGTCACACGGTAGTTAACGGTGGCATTACCGTCGTTATCGACAATGACCTCGGGCTCCTGACCTTCGGCGAACTCCTTGTCAATATCCCAAAGGTAGGTGCGGTCGTAGCCGGCATCCACGCTCTTATCGACCGTCAGGCTCGCCTCCCGACATCCGGTGACGGCCTGTTCATCGCCGAGCACCAACCCTTCCGAACCGGTGAGCGTGGCGACGTTGGTAAAGATCTGGCAGGTTCCTTGCTCCGTTACCGTCCAGCTCAGCGTGTAGTTACGTGTGAGCTCTTCGTCGGTGGCCGAGTCATAGTCCAGCACCCAGTCAGGTTCGAAGTCGAAGTGGTCGTCGGTGATTTCCACCTGCTTGTTGACCGGGGTCTGGCTCCATCCTTCGGTGGTCACCTCCGCGGCGCCACTGGCCTGCGACTCGGTGGTGTGGGCCTGTTCGCGGTCCCAGCTCACCGTTGCGGTGTTGGTCCCTTCGTATTCTGGCTGGCTGTCGAAGATGCAGTTGTAGCTGAAGACCAGTTCGCGGGTCTCTTGTGAGATCGTGACCTGGAATCCCGGCGTTGCGGGGTCTGCATCCGTCCGCTCCGGCTCACCCACAACACCGGTCACGGTGCACTGCGCGCCGCCGCCGATATCCACGTTGTCGGTTACGGTTGCCTCGATGTCCTGCCACTCATTCGGGTTCTGAACGGTAATTTCACCGCTCATCGCCCAGTTCGAGTCGGAGGTGCCCTCACGGGTCACCGTCACCCGGTACTCGGCCGTGAACTCACCGTTCTCGTCGGCGGTGATCGGCTCGTCAGAGACTAGCTCCTTATCGAGGCCCCACAGGTAGGAGCGGTCGAAGCTGGTGACGACGTTCTTGCTCACCGAAAGATTCGCGCCCACACAAAGCTCAACGGTCTGCGAATCGGTGAGGTCCTGAGCATCATCGCTGCTCAGCGTCGCGGTATTCGTTCCCTCGACACAATGACCGGGCGTTCCGTCCCAGTCAAGGGTGTAGCTGAAGCTCTTCGGGGCCTCACTGACATGCACCACGTTGCCGCCGGGCAAGGTGGACAGATCATAGTGGTCGTCGGTGACCGTCACTTCGCCATCCGTAATGTTCGGGTTCACCGCCGAAAAGTCATAGTCGGCACTGCCCTCTGCGGTACCCGTGGTGCCGTAATAGGCGTCGGCATCCCAGGTGGCGCTGACCGTATTGGTTCCGGCACTCTCGGCAGTGGTTGAATCCGGTAGGTCGCACTCGTAGCTGAATTGGTTTTCTCCTGGAGCCACACTCACCGTATCCCCGATGGGCTCGCCGGCCCGGCTGATGGTGCACTGAGCACCGTCGAGCTCATCGCTGAGTGATACGCCGTCGACGGCAACATCATTGGGATTCGTGACGGTGATGGTGCCGGACAGTTCGAAATTATCGTCTTTCGCCTCGGAGGCCGTCACGTCAAGCTGGTAATCGAACCCTTCGGTACTGTTCTCCGAACTCACCGTCTGCTCTTGGCCTTCGGCCAGGTGCTTGTCGATCGTCCAGTCATAATCACGATCGAAGGAAGGCTCTACGGTCTTGGTCAGCGACAGGTCGGCGTACTGCACTTTCTCGTTGGTGAAGGTGCAGGTGACCTGCTGGTTGTCGGCCAACGCGAAGGTGATGGACGATCCACCACCCCAGGTTGCGTTGGTGCCCTCACATACGAGATTGTTCAGGCTCCACCCCTCGGGGATGTCCTGTTCGCTAATCGTCACATTCGAGGGGGCGACCGTATAGGTCACGCTGTCGGGCAGTTCGTTGCCCATATCGGATTCGGCACTGTCATCGAGCTGGAAGCCCACGGAATCACCGAAACGGTCTTCGAACAGGGTGAAGTCGAAGTCGGTGCCGTCGGCTGGCACGGCCTCCTTAACGACGGTGACGAAACCAACCTGCACAGCTGCTGCCTGGATCTGGTTGTCCTGTTGCCCACTGGGGGCACAGTTCAGGCTCAACAGGTTCACGTGATAGGGCGAACCGTTAATCGACGAGGCACCGGTGCCCGGACCATGATCGAGTTCCGAGGCAATATGCGCGTCGAAGAACAGGACCACGTTGTTCTCGGGTTCCTCCCCACCCACGAAGATGGTGACTTCTACGGTGTCGGTGCGTTCGGCTGCGTCGTCGCTGCCGCCCGGGATGACGTTGATATTGCTGATCGAGGTACCGTCCGGCCCCGTAATCTCGTAGTTCAGCAAGAAGTCATAGGCCCATTTGCTGGCTTCCTTGACCTTGTATTGAATGACCAGTTCATTTTCACCGGCCGGCAGGTTCATAATGACTCGCTCATGCACCACACCGCCCTCATACAGGCCATCGTGCACATTGCCGGGAGTCCAATCGGTCTCATCAGAACGCTGCGCAAACTGGGTGACGCTCCCGTCGCCGCTATTGGTGTCGCAAACCCCGGCAACTGCCGGCTTCGCGGGAGCTTGTAGTGGAGCCGCCAGTTTGGCGGCCGGCTTCTGCGCCGAGCCCTCGTCCTCGGCGGAAACGTCCGCGCTTTCTATCGCTTCTGGTGCGGCTACCGGTTCTTTAGCGGGTGCTTTGCTCGGCCCGTCTGCCGCAGTCTCCTCTGCGAGCTCTGGCTCATTGTCCACGGGTGTTACCGATGGATCCGCTACAACCTTTGTGTCCTCTGCCTGCTCGGTTTCCACGCTGGGTTCGGTTGATTCGGCCGCCGGACTTGAGCTTCGCTGCTCGTCCGTTGTCTCTTGTGAACTGATACTTTGCGCTGGCTCTTCGGTTTCTTCCGCGGCTACCGCGGCACCTGGAACAAGCACCGAAAGAAATATCGACATCGTGGCAAAAATTGCCAGCGCAGGCTTTCCGCCTCTGCGCGCTATCTCATGGCGGATGACACTGAAGCCACTCCGCCTTAAATGCCTAGACATTTAGACCCCTTGATTGTACGAGTGTGGGCGTAGCGCATGAATTCTTTGTTCTCGCTACGCAAAATGGCACGACAATTAGCGCTATGAACTTAATGCGCATAGCAACGTCGGCAGTGTTGTCCCGCTTATCGGCCGAAGGTCATCCGGCCGCGGAATAAGTCAGATATTAGGCAGAGCGCCCAGAAGTTACTTTTTGGTCATTATTACTTTCGCCCCCAAGACATTACAGCTCCCCGATGCCAGTTAAACTACACCCAATTTTTACTGAATCCCAAGGTATTTCGGCGGGAATTAAGGTTTTAATCGTTACTACTGGGCGGTAGCGATTTAGCTACTAGGTGGTAATGAATGTAAACACGACCCCTCGCATTTCTAAGGTTTTCGGGCAAAGAAATTAACCCACTACTCAGATCGGTTTGCGAGCCCTTTAATAACTTTCGCGAAGGCCAAGGAGAAGAGAGCGCAATGCGCCACACCGCATGGCGAGCAAATCCCGTTATTACGCGTTGGGTACGTGGATGCGCCTCAGCGTCACGCCACGAGAGCCTTATGCGTATTGCCTAAAGCGTTTCGAGGTAGAAAGACTCGACATGGAGACAAGCCGTCCCCCAGTCGATGAACCTCACAGGGTCGAGGCCGGGCACGTTCCGCTAAATTGTCGCCGAAGGACACTAGAGTCGATCGGGTGCTCAATTCCATGAAGTCTAAAGTTGCCGCCCTGCTCCTAATTGGTAGTGCCCTGCTAACCACGGGCTGCGGGGCAGCCATTCAAATCGAAGCAGCGCCACCAGCTCCGAACTCTGCCGAGCATCAGGACGATTACCGCCAAGCGCTCAAGACCCTTGAGACGATTGACCAAAAAGGCCGGGCGCCAAAGACCGGGTATTCACGAGATCAATTTGGCAAGGGATGGAAGGATCCGGATCGCAATGGATGCGACTCCCGCAACGACATCCTTGCCCGAGACCTAAGAGATCTGACCTATAAAGGCACGAGCGATTGCGTAGTGGCCAGCGGCAAGCTCGACGATCCCTATACGGGCAAACAGATCGACTTTCTGCGCGGCCAACGCACAAGCACCGCAGTGCAAATCGACCACGTGGTCGCGTTGTCGGACGCCTGGCAGAAGGGAGCTCAACGATGGAGTGCCGAGCAACGGCTACTCTTCGCCAACGACCCACTTAACCTCTTGGCGGTCGACGGCCCGGCCAATGCAGCAAAATCCGACAAGGACGCGGCAACGTGGCTGCCCAGCAATAAGTCGTTCCGTTGCGACTATGTCGCTCGACAAACTGAGGTGAAGGCAAAGTATGGCGCCTGGATGACCAAAGCGGAGCACGCTGCCATCAAGGATCTGCTCACGCGCTGCCTCACGTAGCCCCTCCCCTCCTCCAAAAGTACGAAGCTGGGAGTTATCAATGACTCCAGAAGTATGATGGCGCGGCTTCGCGCACCATGAGATGATGTATAAATCAACTCATTTGCTAATTAGGGGCCACGGATAATGAAGTCCAGAATCTTGGGGGTATGTCTGCTGGTACTCAGCGTTACTCTGCTGGGTATAGCAGTGCAACTACAGGCGCGCGAAGCTGCTGCCGGACTCTGGGTCGCGTTCTGCGCCTGCTTCGCTGGCGCGGCGATGCTTCTGATGAATTCCCTGCTCGGAACCAACCGCAGCTCAGGTGCGAATTCTGAGCAGAAGTGAACGCTGACGACTAAAAATTCACGCCGCAGCATCGACAGGTTCATCTCCATAGGATAGGAATGACATAGATCACTTGTTTCCTAGGGAGGACCTATGTCTGCGTTCAGACGCATCGGCAAACTAACTCTGGCCACTGCGGCCACTGTTTCCATGGTTGGGTTTGCGGCTTTACCCGCTCACTCGACCGTCACCGACAAAGCCGAGCCGGCGGCAACCGTAAGTATCGATCTGCTCGGCATCAACGATTTCCACGGACGGATAGACGCGAGCCGTGATTCCGCCGGTGCGGCAGTGCTCGCAGGAGCGGTCGCAGAGCTCAAGAGTGCCAACCCAAACACAGTCTTCGTGTCGGCTGGCGACAATATTGGAGCATCGACCTTCGCCTCGGCGTCCCAGCAGGATGCCCCGACCATTGACGCGCTGGCAGCAGCAGGTCTCGAGGTTTCCACCGTGGGCAACCACGAGTTTGATCGTGGGTTCGAGGACTTGAAGACGCGAGTTATCGACCGCTATTCCTCGGCCTCGGGTGCCGACGGTGCTGACCTCGCCTTGGGAGCCAATGTCTATGAAAAGGGCACGCAAAATCCGGCGTTGCGCGAATACGCCATCCGCACCGTCGATAACGTGCGCGTCGGGTTTATCGGCACGGTAACCGAAGACACCTCGACCCTGGTCACGCCTTCGGGTATCGCAGACATCGACTTCGGTGACGAACTCGAAGCAGCCAATCGCGTGGCCGCTCAGCTCTCGGATGGTAATGACGAGAACGGCGAAGCAGATGTATTGGTACTGCTTACCCACAACGGTTCAGAGGCCACCGATTGCGCTTCCGTTGCTTCCGAGCAAAGTAGCTACGGGCAACTAATCCGTGAAGCCGATGCGAATATCGACGCGATCTTCTCCGGCCACACCCACATGCCTTATGAGTGCGCAATCCCGGCGCCGGATGGCACCGAGCGTCCAGTAGTTTCCGCCCACCAGTATGGAACGACATTGGGCAAGATTTCCTTGGATGTTGACGCAGCCTCCGGGGAGGTTCTGTCCGCAGATACCGAGCTCCTGCCATTGACCGAGAAGGATGCCAACGGCAACGACGTCGGCGCATACCCGGCCGTCCCCGAGGTGCAGAGCATCGTCGATGAGGCACTGGCCGAGGCCGAGGTCGTCGGCAGCCAGGAAATCGGTGCCATTTCCGCCGACATTCTGCGTGGTGGCGAGGTTCCAGGGGAAGATCGCGGCGTGGAGTCTTCGCTAGGTAACACCGTGGCGGACATTCACCTGTGGGCAACCTCCAACGAGGACTTTGCCGGCAAACCGGCACAAATTGCCTTCATGAACCCCGGCGGTTTGCGTGCGGATCTGCTCTATGGGCAGGACGGGACCGTCACCTATAAGGCTGCGGCCGACGTTCAGCCCTTTGCCAATACCTTGGTGACGATGGATATGACCGGCGCGCAGATTCGCGAGGTCCTCGAACAGCAATGGCAGCCAGCCGAGGCTTCGCGGGCGAAGCTGCACCTTGGTATTTCCAAGGGGCTGTCCTACACCTACCTGGAAGACGCGGCCACGGGCGAACACATTCAGGAAATCACCTTCAACGGTGAGCCACTGGATGAGTCAGCCAGCTACAAGGTTGCGGTCAATGCCTTCTTGGCAAGTGGCGGCGACTTCTTTACCGCTTTCGCCGAGGCAGCCAACCATCAGGACAGCGGTCAAGTCGACCTGGATGCCACCGTGAACTATTTCAAGGCTCACGATGTCGTCGATCCGGCGGAGCTGGGCCGAGCCGTGCTAGCCGGTACCGACTGGGCTAACGTCAAGCTTTCAGAGGAGACTATCGAGGCAGGTCAGTCCCTCAGCGTTGAGGTCAGCGGTCTCGAGCCCGGTTCCCAGATTACGGCTTCGGCCTTCGAAGGCGCCTTGGTTCTGGACGAACTACCTGCGGCAGACGAGCAGGGCATCGTAACCTTCGACCTGCCGGTCGACTCGCAGACCACCGCGGGTAGCCACGAGCTGGTGATCTCGCAGGTGCAGCACGAGGATATTCGCGTGGCTTTCGAGGTCACCAGCCCGAGCGCAACCCCAACCGAAGAGCCAAGCGAATCTCCGGAACCCAGCGAGTCCCCGGAGCCAAGCCAGTCGCCCGAGCCGAGCCAGACTCCGAGCGAAACTCAGGAGCCGACCAAGGACAGTTCGAGCCCGAAGGCTACCTACCAGCCGCAGGACTCGGATCATGATCTAGCCGACACCGGTTTCACGGCTGCTACCGTCGGAATCATTGCCGGTGTATTGCTGCTTATCGGTATTGCGATCGTCTTGATTCGCCGCCGTCAACACTAATTACCCACACTAAAAAGTGCCTGCCTTCGCCAATTTGGGCGGAGGCAGGCACTTCTGTCTATCTGGGATCTGGGGCGTGACTAGACCTTCTTGACGATGGAGGACTTCAGCTCGAGTTGTCCGAAACCGTCGACCTTTGCCGCAATGTCGTGATCGCCGTTCTCTGGCATCAAACGGATGTTCCGCGCCTTCATCCCCGCCTTCAGGGCACCCTGCGCCCCTTTGACCTTCATTGTCTTGGTGATGCTGACGGTGTCGCCATCCTGCAATACGTTGCCTACCGCGTCTTTCACCACCGTGGACTTCGATTCTTGGTTCTCGTCCTGCTCCGCATTCCATTCATGCGCGCATTCGGGGCATACCAGTAGCGCGTCGAGTTCGTAGGTATAGCCGCTGGCGCAGCGCGGGCATGGGGGCAAGGTATCGCTCATAGGTTAAAGTCTAGTGCCGCCCGGCCAACGGTAATCGCTGACAAGACGGCACCAGATAGATCGCGAACGTTAGTCGATCTTCAGCTCGCCCATTTCATCCCAGTCGGAACCTTCGACCTTACGGGACACGATTTTCGGAGTGCTGACCAGCGCCGGACGCATAGCCTCGAGACCTGCAGCAAAGTGCGGGCCATTGACGTGGGCAGCGGCGGCCTCATCGTCACGGAATGCCTCAACCAGAACGAACTGCGAGGGGTCTTCGACGCTCACCGACCAGTCGAACCAGAGGTTACCTTCCTCGGCGCGGGTAGACTGCGTAAACTCCGAGACCCGGTCCATGAATCCGTCGACGTACTCCGGCTTGACCTGAAATTTGACCACAATGAAATACATGATTTTTAGTCTAGTGATGAGTCCTGCACAATGCCTTGAATTTTGATGAACTCTTGATCACGTCGGCTCAGGCCCGCCACCACCAGGTCGTAGGAGTCCTCGATGAGCTCCCGCACGAACTGCTCGGGTAGCCCAACGCGAACGGTGTTCCAGTGCTTCTTGTTCATGTGATAGCCCGGGGTAATCTGCGGGTACTGTGCCCGTAGCCGGTCGGCAATGGGCGGCTCACATTTCAGGTTCAGGATCAGGTCACCGCGATGCCATGAGAGGAAGGCGAACATTTTCGAGCGCTCGGGGGTCGCACCGACTTTAAACACCGCGGCTTCCGGGCCGAAGGGAAAATCTTCGAAGGCGCACGGCTGATCCAGACAGATGCGCCGCCAAATCTCGTGTTGAGCTTCATCGTCGTTCGTGGACATCACATGCCTTTCCTGAGCTTGCTCCCATGCTATCGGTCTGTTTGCAACGTGGCTTGCGGGGGTGGCTCCCGTGATCTTGGCGTAGCGCCCTAGACTGGCTAGATGAAAACTACTCGACAAACCATCGTCTTCGACGCCGCCGATATCGAGACCGAAAGTCGATTCTGGGCCGAGGTCTTTGAAGGGCAGGTAGTGGGCGATGCGGAATGGAAGTCGGTGCGCACCGCCGAAGGGGTGGTCTCGGTAGGAGTGCAGCTCGCTCCACAGCACCGCCCTTCGCGCTGGCCGGAGGAACCGGCCCGTAGTCATCTGGATCTGTGGGTGGCCGATCGGGCTCTTGCCCATCAGGAAGTTCTCGCCCACGGCGCCCGACTGGTGCGCGAGGCGGAAGCCGAAGACAACTTCAACGTCTATGCGTCCCCGGCTGGCAATATCTTCTGCCTGGTGTGGCCGGTCGACTAACTTAGTCCCGCAATAGTGCGGCGGCTATGTTTCAATTAGAGCCACAGCATCACGTCACTCAACGAAGAGGACCGATTTGGCAACCAGAGACGACGTTGCGCGTCGTGCCGGGGTTTCGGCCAGCACGGTTTCTTACGTCATTAGTGGACGGCGCCGCATCTCCGAAGAGACTAAGGCACGCGTGCTGCAGGCCATGCAGGAGCTGAACTACACGCCCAATGCCTTCGCCCAAGGACTGGCCGGGGCACGCCGTGGAATCATTGCTCTGCACTTCCCCACCTCCGGTGGCGGGTACTCTTCGACCGAATTCGAGTACGTCACCGCAGCGGTTGAACAGGCACGCCGGCGCGGGCTGCACCTGCTGTTGTGGACCAACCCGACCGACGATGTGGCGGGGCTTCGGAGCCTCGTGAGTCAGAAGCTCGTCGACGGCGTGGTGCTCATGGAGGCTTCGATCATCGACCCCCGCTTCGAATTGTTGCGCGAGTCATCCACGCCCTTCGTCTCCATCGGGCGTCCGAGTCACACCGCGGATTTGTCCTACGCGGATAATGACTTTGAGGCGCTCGGCGAGAAAGCCATTGGCTATTTAGCGGAACTGGGGCATCGTTGCGTTTGCTACTTGGGGTTGCAGATCGAGGACCAGCACCACGGTTACGGTCCAGCGGTGCGCACGCGACAGGCATTGCAGCGGGCCGCGCAGGCCCACGGTGTGCGGCTTCATATGGTGTCTACCGAACACAGCGCCGCCGGTGGTCGAGAGGCTTTAGAGGCCGTACTGAAGCTTGACCCGCCGGCCACCGCCGTACTGGGTTTTAGCGAGTTTGCGACCGCCGGGTTCATCAATGAAGCGGCGGTGCGTGGACTGCGCATCCCAGAAGACCTATCGGTGGTGGGGCTGGGCGTCTCGCAGCGGGCCGCGCAGATGATCTCCCCAGAATTGACCAGCGTATCGCCTCCGATTGCGCTGATTTCCCATGCCGCAATCAACGCCTTGGTGGATCTCATCGACGATTACCCGGGCCCTATCGTGCAGGAATTGGTCACTCCGGTACTGACCTGCCGTCAAAGCTCCGGACCCGCGCCCACACTAAGCTCATAAGCCTTGCCAGGGGGCGCCCTACTCTGACATGATAACGACCATTGACGCGCGTCGATGACGTGCGTCACATTTGATCGGATCGCAGGGAACCGGGCCGTGCCGGCCCGCATGACACTCACCTTGGAGGAACCCATGAATTCTCGAATGCAACGTTGGCGCCTGGCGCCAGCAGCGATGGTGGCCGCGGGCAGCTTGCTCCTCGCTGGTTGTGGCGGGCCCGACCCGAACGATCCCAACGCCTCGGGCGGTGCCAACCAGAGCCAGCCGTCGGACGGGGTTGTCGATATCTACGGACCCATCACGGGAACCGAGGCAACCCTGCTCGAAGAATCCTGGGCGGAGTGGTCCGAGAAGAATGACATCAAGATCCGGTACACCGGCGACAAGAACTTCGAATCGCAGCTCGGTATTCGAGTCCAGGGCGGCGACACCCCGGACCTCGCGATCTACCCGCAGCCTGGCCTACTTCAGGCCACGGTCTCCAGCGGCAAGGTGCAGAAACTACCCGAGGGAGCTCAGCAAGAAGTTTCGGCCAACTGGTCCGAGGACTGGCAGGCCTACGGTCAGGTTGATGGCGTGCAGTACGGCGCTCCACTGATGGCCAGCGTCAAGGGGTACATCTGGTACTCGCCGTCCAATTTCGAAAAGTGGGGCGTTGAAGTTCCCAAGACTTGGGACGAAATGGAGCAGCTGGGCAAGACCATCGCCGAAAAGACCGGCAAGCCTTCCTGGTGCGCTGGTTTCGCCTCGGGTGAGGCTTCCGGCTGGCCAGGCACCGACTGGATCGAAGACGCCGTGCTCCGTCAGGCTGGACCGGAAGTCTACGACAAGTGGGTCAACGGCGAGGTGAAGTTCACCGACGCAGAGATTGCCGCGGCATTCGACTCGGTGGGCAACATTCTGCTCGATGACACGTTGGTCAACGCCGGCTACGGTGGCGTGAAGTCGATTAACGCCACCGCCTTCGGCGACATCGGCGCCAAGGTCGCCGATGGCAGTTGCCCACTAACCCACCAGGCTTCCTTCCTCGAGGGATTCATCCTCGACTCGACCAACGCAGACGGTAAGAAGCCTACGGTCGCCCCCGACGGTGATGTCTGGGCATTCGTCACCCCGCCGGCTTCGGCCGATGATGCCGCCGCGGTGACCGGTGGCGGCGAATTCGTGGCGGCCTTCAGCACCGATGAAGATACCGCGAAGGTTCAGCAGTTCCTAGCCAGCGCCGAGTGGGCCAACAACCGAGTAAAGCTCGGCGGTGTCATCTCCGCGAACTCCGGTCTTGACCCGGCCAACGCCAGTAGCGACCTGCTACGTTCGGCCGTTGAGCTGCTGCAGAATCCGGAGACAACCTTCCGCTTTGACGGCTCGGATCTGATGCCGAAGAGCGTCGGCTCCGATTCGTTCTGGAAGGGCATCGTGGACTGGGTTGATGGAGATTCTACCGAGAGTGTCCTGAAGACCATTCAGGCCGGATACGACTCCTAATCCAAGGCAGTTGCGACGCCGGATGCCGAATATTTCGGCATCCGGCGTTGCCGGTGAAAGGCCCGAATCATGTCTGACTTCTTTCAATGGCTTGCGGGGCTACCGCCCCTAGCCCAAGTACCCATCGTGCTTGTCGTTTTCATCGCGCTGATCGGCGCGGTGCTGTTCTTTATTGAGTACGCCACGCGCCCCGGGCGCGGCTACACCCTCCTGCGCCTGCTGGTGACCGTCCTGGTACCGGCGGCAATCTTGTTGCTCTTCGGGCTGTATAACTCCGTGCTCTGGGTCGCCGTGTTGGCCGCGGCGCTCGGCGGCGTGCTGTTCATCATCGACTACCGATCGCGGCAAGGCTCCGGCTATTTCCTCCAGCTGATCGCCTTCATGGCCCCGGCGATGCTGCTCTTGGCGCTGGGCCTTATCTACCCGGCGCTACGCACGCTGATGAACGCGTTCATCACGAACGACGGCACAAAGTTTGCCGGCCTCGATAACTTCGCCTGGGTGCTCACCAGCCCGGACGGACTGACCGCTTTGATCAACACGCTTGTGTGGGTGCTGGTCGCTCCTGTCGTGTCCACGGCCATTGGTTTGGCCTACGCGGTATTCATTGACCGTAGCCGCGGTGAGAAATTCTTCAAGCTGCTCGTTTTCATGCCGATGGCGATTTCCTTTGTCGGCGCATCTATCATCTTTAAGTTCTTCTACGACGCACGCGTCGGCGAACAGATCGGTGTCCTGAACGCGGTGGTCACCGCCTTCGGTGGGCAACCGGTCGACTGGCTGGGCCTCGAACCGTGGAACACGCTCTTCTTGGTGGTGATCCTGATCTGGACGCAGGCCGGTTTTGCCATGGTGATTCTTTCTGCAGCCATCAAGGGGCTGCCGGCGGAGCAACTTGAGGCGGCCGAGCTCGACGGGGCCACCCCCTGGCAACGCTTCTGGCATGTCACCGTTCCCGGAATTCGTTCCTCGATCATCGTGGTACTCACCACGATCTCCATTGCGTCTTTGAAGGTCTTCGATATCGTTTCGGCGATGACCGGTGGGCGTTCGGATACCACGGTGCTGGCGTTCGAAATGGTGCGCCAGTTCCAGCTCGGCGGGCGTAGCGGCTTCAGTTCCGCGCTAGCCGTCGTGCTGTTCTTGCTGGTGCTTCCGATCATCATCTACAACGTTCGTTCGCTCAAGAAGCAAAGGGAAATCCGATGAGTTTGGTGCCAGAAACCACACGGCGTGCCCTGCGCAAAGCCGAGGCGACCAGTGGGAAGCTCAAGCGTGCGGCCACCTCACGGGGCGCCACGCTCGCGGCCTTCATTATTGCGGCCATTTGGACGCTACCGACCCTAGGGTTGTTCATTTCCTCCTTCCGCGAGGCCAATGACATCAAAACCTCCGGTTGGTGGACGGCCTTTGCCAATCCATCGTTCACCTTGGAGAACTACGCGAAGGCACTGAACTCCGGTGATAGCCTCACGCTGTCCAAGGCGTTCGTGAATTCGCTGGCCATTACGATTCCGGCGGCCGTTGTGCCGATTATTTTGGCCAGCCTGGCGGCGTACGCCTTCGCGTGGATCAACTTCAAGGGTCGTAACACGCTCTTCGTGGCGGTTTTCGCCCTGCAGATCGTGCCGATTCAGATGGCACTGGTGCCGCTGCTACAACTGTTCTCCGATGGCGTGCAGATCGGTGGGCTGTATATCCTTCCGGGATTGGGGGTCAACGGATTGGAAGGCGCCTACGCAAAGGTGTGGATTGCGCACACCATCTTCGCGCTACCGCTGGCGATATTCATGTTGCACAATTTCATCTCCGAGATCCCGGGTGAAGTAATTGAGGCGGCACGGGTGGACGGGGCCGGACACGGGCAGATCTTCTACCGCATTATTTTGCCGTTGGCCATGCCGGCCATCGCCTCCTTCGGTATTTTCCAGTTCCTATGGGTGTGGAATGACCTGCTTGTCGCCACGGTCTTTACCTCCGGCACGGAGCTGCCAATTACCAAGGCACTGCAGGACCTGTCCGGAACCTACGGCCAGTCCTGGGAGCTTCTTACCGCTGGCGCCTTTATCTCGATGATTATCCCGCTGCTGGTGTTCTTCGCACTGCAACGTTTCTTCGTTCGCGGGCTACTCGCGGGAGCGACCAAGGGTTAAGCATCCAGCCGGCCGGTCATTGACCGGCCGGCTGTGCTTTAACTACGCGCGGCCCTTGACGCGTTGGACAGGATCAGTTCCGCAGGATCCTAGAAGTGCGACGAGAGATCGTTGGTAACGCTACGCGGAGAAGCTCCGCCGCGACACTTCAGAATGGCTACGGCAGGTCACGAAAGACAACAGCGGCACTTCGATTTTGCGAGCTGCTTCATCCGGCTGGGACTCGCCAGTGCAGCACATCGCCTCAATCAAGCT
This sequence comes from Glutamicibacter endophyticus, assembly GCF_048457885.1. NCBI lineage: Bacteria > Bacillati > Actinomycetota > Actinomycetes > Micrococcales > Micrococcaceae > Glutamicibacter > Glutamicibacter endophyticus. Next base: position 324,946 of record NZ_CP174200.1, on the reverse strand, counting down.
CTCTGAGGTGACCGCCTGCTCGCGGACTTCCACCGCCGGGCCAGAGCCACCAGCGGCACCAATCCAAGGCCTACTGATCGCGATTTTTCCGGTTATTGCGGTAGCGCCCGTAGGAAGCGCACGCGGCGATGAACGCCATCCCGAAAAGCATTGCTAGTAAAAACTCGATGCCCACTGTCCGTTCGATCGTTGGATGCAAAGTCTATGAGAACAACACCGAAACTCCAGTACAGACTCCCTGCAGTATCGGCGATACTCCGTGGTGGCACCGTAGCAAAAGCTATTAAGAATCCGGTGAATATAGAACGCTCTCGCCGCAGTCTTAATGGCGAGGTAACCGGAGCGTTGAACGAGCACGAACGAGAAGAACTCAAACGCCTGCGTATGGAGGTCGTCGATTTGCGGAAGGACTGCCGGTTGCGGGGAAAAGCATCCTCCCTTTTCGCGTTGAAGGGCGAGTTCTCGCTATCCACGATGGCGTCTTTGCTCTAGACCCCATCGGCCCAGGGCTATCGCGCCTCTTGAACGGAACGTGAAAATACTGCACAGAACGCTGATCGGGTGGAAGGGGCACTGCGTACGGCATGAACCCTGCGAGGGCAGGGACCAGATCAGGTCTTCATCCACGCAGACCGAAGCGGCAACGTCGCCCCGACGCAGTTGCATGGCCTTGCGGTCGGCCGGATCCGCTACGGTCCGTAGCGTACATGGGCGCCCGCTGGCCTCAACGCCATAAGCGAGTCATTCTGGTCGGCGCCGAGGACCGAGTTCCATGGCCGGTACCTGTGGGCTAACCGGGCCGAAATGAAGCAGAAAGCGGCTCGGTGGATTGAAGATTTCTATAACCATCACCGGTTGTATTCAAGTTTGAAGATGGGCCCTCCGGTGGAGTTTGCTCAGCAATTGAAAGGTCGGAGTTCCTTGGGCAATCGACGTGAAACCCTGCCGGTGTGAACCGCATGAACTCTAGATCATGTGTCCACTCATTGCGGGGAACGCCAACCGTTGACAGGGGTAAGTAACGGGTGTTGAGTGTCGACATGCGGGCGGGAAAAGTCAGCAGGGCTCGAGCATGAACGGCACAGACTCGAAAAGGACCGGATGATGAGTGATATCCCAGCAGTGAACCTGGAGCAGGTGACGAAATCATTTGGTCGCAAACAAGCCCTTGCGGGGCTGTCGTTGCGGGTGCAGACCGGAGAGGTGCACGGGTTCCTCGGTCCAAACGGCGCCGGCAAATCGACGACCCTACGCATTCTTCTGGGGTTGCTACGTCACGATGCGGGCACCGCACAGGTCTTGGGTAAAGACCCGTGGGCCGATGCGGTCGAACTTCACAGCCGGTTAGCCTATGTGCCCGGCGATGTGGCGCTGTGGCCCAATCTCACCGGTGGTGAGGCCATCGACCTCTTCATGCGCCTACGCGGTTCGGCGAACCCCGCCCGGCGTGACGAACTCATTGAACGCTTCGACCTAGACCCGCGGGCAAAGGCCCGTACTTACTCGAAAGGCAACCGGCAGAAGGTCGCACTCATTGCCGCGCTAGCTTCCGAGGTCGAACTGTTGCTCCTAGACGAGCCCACCTCTGGTCTCGATCCCCTGATGGAGGCCCAGTTTCAAGAATGCATCCGCGAGGTCCGCCAACAGGGACGTTCGATCTTGCTGTCGAGCCATATTCTGGCCCAAGTGGAGGCACTGGCCGATACGGTTTCGATTATCCGGCGCGGCGTCGTCGTGGAAAGCGGTAGCTTGGAGCAGTTGCGCCATTTGGCCAGCACCAGCATCTCGCTCCGACTGAGCGAGCCACGCGAAGTGATCGAAACGCTGAGCGGCACGCCGGGCGTGCATGACGTGCACTCGCATGAGGGCACGGTGCGCTTTAGCGCGGATCAGGAACACCTACCGCAAATTATGCAGCTGATCTCCGACTGGGGCGTCGCATCGCTGACGGCCACGCCGCCGACGCTCGAACAGCTGCTACTACGGCACTATGGCGAGCCCGGCACGACCTCGGCGGAACGGAAATGAGTAGCCCAGCCCGGCACAAGGCCGAGGCAACACCTCTGGGGATGATCCCCTACCTTCGGTTCATCGCCCGACGCGACCGGTGGCGTGCGCCGGTGTGGGTCTTCACGCTGGGCCTGCTGGCCCTGTACTTCATCACTGCCATCACCTTGTTGATGGATCCAGCCACGCTGCAATCGATGACCGGCTTCGTACGCAACCCCATGCTTGCCTTGATCTCCGGCCCCGGATTCGGTTTCGAGGCGATCACGGTCGAACGCTACGTGGTGGGAGTTTACGCAACTTTCTTGATGATCGGCGCCGCGCTGATGAGCCACACAACCGTCATACGCCACACCCGCGCCGAAGAGGAAAGCGGGCACGCAGAGTTATTGCGTTCCCACGTCTTAGGTCGCCAGATCCCCTTGCTTGCCGCCCTGGGCGCCGCGGCCGCCCTGAACCTGGCGGTGAGCCTGTGCATCGCGCTGGCGTTCATTGGCTCGGTCGCTCATCCAGCCGCCGTCCCCTCGCTGCTTTTTGGTCTGAGCATCGGCAGCGTGGGATTCTTCTTCGCGGCCGTCGGAGCCCTCACCGCTCAGCTGACGACCTCGGCGCGAACCGCCTCGGGGATGGCAGGGGCCGTGCTGGCACTCGCATTCATCCTGCGCGGTTTGGGTGACATGTCGGCCGCGGCCGGGGGCCCCTTGGGGTGGCTTGCGTGGCTCTCCCCTCTGGGCTGGGCACAGCGGACGGCTCCATTTACCGATGATCATTGGTGGCCGCTCCTGCTGAGCCTTAGCGGCGCACTCGTCGTGGCCACCCTCGCCTTGCGGATCCAGTCGCGGCGTGACTTGGGTGCCGGGTTATTGGCCGACCGGCCCGGTCGTGCCCGGGCTGCAAGGTGGCTGGCGACGCCCTGGGCCTTGGTGGTCCGTCTGCAGGGCCCCGGACTGGCATGGTGGTTGTGCGCGGTGCTGCTCGGCGGCATCATCTTGGGGTCGCTAACCGGTTTGATGGCTCAGAGCATTACGGCGATGCCTACGCAGATCGCCCTTCTCATGGGTGGGCCCGGAACCATTATCAAAGGGTACGTGGGCTATTTGGCGATGTTTTTCGCCATTCTGGTCGCCGTGTATTCGCTACGCTGCGTGAGCGCCTTACGCGGCGAGGAATCCGAAGGCCGTCTCGAAATATTATTAGCCGACCGAATGGGCCGCGGTACCTGGGTGTCGGCGTGGACGCTCTACGCCCTCGTGTCCTCGGGAGCGCTGTTAGGCACTGCGGGGTTGGGCACCGGGCTCGGTGCATCTTTCAGCACCGGGGACCCCACCCTGCTCTGCGGCGCGGTGCTCGGTCACCTGGTACAGCTGCCGGCGTTATGGCTGCTGCTCACCGTCGGAGTGGCACTCTACGGCTGGGTTCCACGAGCAACCGGCGTGAACTGGATCCTCTACGCCGTAAGTGTTTTCCTGGCGCTGTTCGGTAGCCTGCTTGGCCTCGAGCAACAGCTCGTCGACAACTCGCTTTTCCAAGCCATCGGGCAGTACCCGCGGCACAACCCAGCGTCGGGAGCCATCTTAATGTTCAGCGTGCTCGGCCTGTTGCTGTGGGCAGCTGGATACCTCGGTTTCCGCCGCCGGGACCTCAAAGCGGCATGACCTGCCCGCGCCGGAAGCCACGCAACATAAGCCTGTGACGCGTGTCACCCAAATGCTTCGCCGCCTTCGTGGCATAGGTTGGCCAGTGCTGATCGCACCCAACCTTCAAGGAGTGACATCTAATGACACGACGAAGTGTCCGTGCTGCCGCGTGGGCCGCCGCCCTGGCACTTGGCTGTGGCGCGCTGGCCTCTGCACCGGCGAGCGCCGAACCGCGACAAACCGACAAGCAGGCTACCGCCACCGGCTCCGGAGGGGCCGTGGCCACGGTTGATCCCGAGGCCTCGGCGGCCGCCCTGAGCGTATTGCGCAAGGGTGGTAATGCCGTGGATGCCGCGGTGGCCGCGGCCGCGGCGCTCGGGGTGAGCGAACCCTATAGCGCCGGCATCGGCGGTGGAGGCTACTTTCTCTACTACGACGCCAAGTCCGGGAAGGTCAGTACCCTCGATGGGCGCGAAACCGCGCCGGCTGGCATAACTCACGATGCCTTCATCGACCCGGAAACGCACGAGCCCTACCGCTTCACCCCCGAGCTCGTCACCAGCGGGGTGTCTGTCGGCGTTCCAGGCACGGCCGCCACCTGGCAGCAGGCCCTCGAGAACTGGGGCACGATGCCGCTGCGTCAGGTGCTACAGCCGGCGATCAAGACCGCTACCCGCGGCTTCGTGGTGGATGAAACCTTCCGCGAGCAAACCCTGGACAATAAGGAACGCTTCGAGGCCTTTGACTCGACCCGCGACCTCTTCCTTCCCGACGGAGATGCGCCGCAGGTCGGTTCGATTTTCACCAACCATGAGCTGGCCGATACCTATCGGCTGTTGGCCAAGGAGGGCGTCTCCGCTCTCTACGAGGGCGAACTGGCGGAAGAAATCGCCTCCACGGTTCAGGCACCCCCGGTTTCAGCAGATACCGAACTGCCGGTACCCGTCGGGAGCATGACCGTCGAGGATCTGGCGAACTACGAGGTCCTCGAGCAGGATCCCACCGAAGTCAGCTACCGTGGCTTGGATGTTTTCGGGATGGCACCCTCCTCCAGCGGTGGCACCACCGTGGGTGAATCGCTGAATATTCTCAACACCTTCGAGTTGTCCTCGATGGACGAATCCGATGCCTTGCACCATTACCTCGAAGCTAGCGCGCTGGCCTACGCCGATCGCGGTAAGTACCTCGGAGATGCGGCCTTCGTGGATGTGCCCACCGCAGAGCTAACCGATGCGCTATTTGGCGCCGAACGCGCCTGCGAACTGGATCCGGAGCAGGCCGCGGTCAAGCCGGTGGCTCCGGGCGATGTCTCCGACTACGACGGAGAATGCCCGACCTCGCCGGTCGCACCGGCCGCCGAGGAGGATACCGAGAACATTTCCACCACGCACCTATCGGTAGCCGACCGGTGGGGCAACGTCGTGTCCTACACGTTGACCATCGAGCAGACCGGTGGCTCGGGAATTGTCGTTCCGGGCCGTGGCTTCTTGCTGAACAATGAGCTGACGGATTTCTCGACGATTTATGACCCCGCGGATCCGAACCGGATTGAACCCGGGAAGCGTCCGCGTTCCTCGATGTCCCCAACGATCGTGCTGCGCGACGGCGCACCGATGCTGGCGGTCGGATCCCCGGGTGGTTCAACGATCATCACCACGGTGCTCCAGACGCTCATCAACCGGGTGGATCTGGGCATGGATATTTCCGAAGCCATTGCTGCCCCGCGCGCCTCGCAGCGCAACACCAGCAAGGTGACCGCCGAACCAGAGTTCATTGACGCGCACGCCCAGCAGCTCGAGTCCTACGGACATCAGTTTGTGCCGGCCGGTGACTCCTTCACGCCACAGGCCGAAATCGGCGCGGTGGCCGCGGTGGAGATCGCAGAAGATGGAACATTGACGGCGGCCGCCGAACCGCGGCGACGCGGCGGTGGATCGGCCATGGTGCTCTCGCCAACACGCTAACGGACACAAAATACGCGTGTTTTGGGCGTCGGGCCCGTTGCGATGGCAACGAGCCCGGCGCCCTTTTGCCTGGCGGGCCCAGACTTGCCGGTGCTGACAGCGACAGGCGTGTGCACTAGCCTGAATAACCACGCAGCATCACAACCGTTACCTCCCGGAGCGACCATGCCTTTTGCCAGCGACACACCATTTTCGACGACACTGCGCAAGGCCACCGAGGCCGAGCACGGCGCGGCAGAATCCAGCGAGTTCATCACGACGCTCATGGCCGGGGACCGAAGCGCCCGGGACTACACCCTGCTTATCGCCCAGTACGCCCACCTGTACCGGGCCCTTGAAGATGAGGTCGCCAATCTCCGTGGCCTGCCCGAAGTCGCGGATTTTTTCGATCCGGCCCTTGAACGTTCGGAACAGTTGAGCCGTGACCTCAGCGTCCTATTACCCATGCACGGAATGAGCCGCTGCCCAGAACCGCTACCGGCCACCGCAAGGTATGTCGCGGCGATCCGTGCCGCCGCGGCGGAGCCGGCGCGGCTGGTGGCCCATCACTACCTCAGGTACCTCGGAGACCTATCCGGTGGCCTAGCCATTGGCCGGCTTGTGGCTCGGCATTACGAGATTCCGCCCGAGGCCCTGAACATGTGGCGTTTCGATTCCATTGCGAAGCCCAAGGTCTATAAGGACGCCTATCGCAGAAAACTCGATGCCTTCGGGGCGCAACCACAGTGCGCCGCGGCCCTCTTGGACGAGGCGCGCCGTGGTTTTACGTGGAACAAAGCAATCTTTGAAGATTTACTTTTCGATTCGAAGGCTCGCGACGCCGGCGCCGCCTATCCCCGCGGGTTCATTCCCGAATCGGTTCACCGGCCGGGTCGAGCACCCACCAGACGTCCTTGACTCCTTGTCCCTTGGCCTCTCCGGCTTCGACATCGGCCGCGAAGTAGTACAGCGGCCAGCCGTTGAGGGTCAACTGCCGGCTTCCGTCGGTTCCCGTAATGGTTCCCACCTCACCGGTCACCCCCTGCAGCTCGGGCAGTTCTTCGCCAGCGGGCACCGGTGGCCATGCTTTGAGGCACTCGTCGGCACAGGCGGAACTATCGGCCCCCTGGGTATCCTTGTCGAATTGGTAGAGCACCATGCCCTTGTCGTCGGTGACGATCTGCCCAAGATCCGATTCCACGACATGCAGGGCGTGCACCCCGAGCATCGCGGCGGGACTCGACGATGGGCTTTCGCTCTTGGGGGCGCCATAACCGCCGCCCCCACCGGGCGACTCGGACGAGTCACCACAGGCCGTTAGCGCCAGCAATCCGGCGCTGAGCACGGCCGTCGTAAGCATAATTCGTGTTCTCATTGGATTCCCCTCCATCAACGAACAACTTGCTGTAGGAAGTGAAACGAGACCGTCGCCCATTTGGTTCACCGCACACTAATTGGGGCGGAGAGCAGAACTCCACCGTCTTGCGCCGTGATCTGGATCCGAGAAATCTGCCTCGGGCGAAGTACGGTCGCCGCCTGCAGTTCGATCTCCTTACCCGGCACCGCACCCCATGTCGCAACCTGACTCTCACGTCCCTGAAGATCCGTGAGCACGAGCGCATATCCGGCCGCGGATTCGGCGTACCGATCGCCCGTGGGGCCCTGCAGGTTCTGCTCTCCTGCCGGGTAGCTGCAGTTGACCCGAATTTTGGTGCCCCAGCCAACCTCGGTCAATTCAACATTTGAACTGAGCTTCACCGCGGCCGCCGGTATCAGCGACACCGCAGTAGTGGGTTCGGGCGCGCGATTCACCCAAGCCAGGGTGCCTATTACGGCGACAATCACGAGTGCCGCGGCCGCCGCAACGGCTAAGGCCGGAGCCACCCAGCGTGCCCGGTGCCGCCGCAGACTCGTTGCCAATAGCTCGGTGGGTAGCTCGGGTTCGAGGGCGAGGCCGGACTGCGAATCAAGAGCCTCAAGATATGCGGCGGTCTCACGCAGTTGTTCCACATTTGCCCGGCACTGAGCGCACTGGTCCAGATGGCGCTCGTATTCGTCGTGCTCGGCGTCCTCCAGCGCGTATAAAACGTAGGCGGCATCCCATTGTGCATAGCGGCATTCGGCGCCGGTCATGAGCCCGCTCCCCTTTCTTCCAGAGCAAGGCGTAGCGCCCGCATCCCATAATGTAGGCGCGACTTCACGGTGCCCGCGGCGATACCTAATTCTTGGGCCATCTCCGAGGTACTGCGACCACCCACGTAGGCCCGAACAATCACCTGACGGTGTTCTTCGCTCAGCGCGGCCAGAGCATCGATCACGACCATTGAATCAAAGAGTTGCTCGGTTTGATCTTCACGCACCGGCTCGAGTTGCTCCAGCCCCGGCACTTCGCGCCGGTACCGCGCCGAGCGGGATTCATCGATCACCAAGTGCCTGGCAACGGTAAAGAGCCACGCACGGGTCGTCTGCGGATCCTGCTCCATGAGTTTGCGCGACTTCCAGGCGCGGCAGAGTGTTTCTTGCACGATGTCTTCAGCCAGTTGTCGATCGCCGGTCAGCCGCCACGCATAGCGCCAGAGTGCCGCGGCATGTAACTCGTACATGCGGGCCATGGTCTCCTGTCGCGCGCGTGCCATGGGCACTCCTTCACACACTTCCACGGGTAGGACACGATGTACCGGCCCCGACGGTTCACCGTGCCCGCGGACTCTGGCGATCAACCTACACGATTAGCTCTGGCACTTATAGGGCGCGCGGTCGACGGGCTCGGCACCTTTCTCCGAGGAATCTGCTCCAACGGACCGGGAAGCACCCGGATAGCTTTCATCGTTTGAGCACAAGCCAAGAATCGCTCGGGTCGCGCGCTGGCGCATGGATGATCGCCTCAAGCGCCAAACAGTGCGGAATTTATGGGTTTTGCGGCGTTAGCACAGCGGTTAGAGTCACCCTCAAATGCCCAAGCGTGCCGAGGTCATTGCATTCAATAACTGAATGCAAAAACTAGTTTCTAACTATTTTCCATTCACCCATTGACGACATTGGTGATCTGGTTCACACTTATTTTCATGCCAGAATCCACGCAGCTCGGAAAACCGGGTTCACAGAGCGCCCTGCGCCACCGCAACGCACGTCGAGTGCTCCTTGCGTTGGCCTCTGGTCCGCGGACTCAGGCCATGTTGACACGTGATACCGGCCTTTCGGCCGGCACGGTCAGCAACATCGTCAAGAATCTCATCACTCAGGGACGGGCCCACACCGAACCGACCATCAGTTCCGGACGCAAGGCACTGAACATCGTGCTCAATGGGCCCGGCGCCCTGGGGCTGGGCATCGACTTTGGTCGTCGTGGTTTGCGGATGATCGTCGTCGCCTCTGGCAACACCATCGTCGCCGAACGCACCAGCGATCTGCCGGCCAGTAGTGGCGCCGAGGCCTGTATCGCCCGTGCTGCCGAACTACTCACGCAGATGGTCGACAGCGGAGAGATCAGCCGTGGATCTGTTCTGGAGGCAGCGGTGTCGCTGCCATCGCCGATCGACCACCGCACCGGCACCTTGGCCAGCTCCTCCATCTTGCCGCAGTGGGCCGGGGTGGATATTGCAGCCGCCGTGGGCCAGGCACTTCAGGTGCCCACGGTGATCGACAATGACGCCAATCTGGCGGCTTTGGCCGAGGCCACGTGGTCCGAGCACGCCACCAGCGAGCAGCTGTTCTACCTCAAAATCGATCGCGGTATCGGTGCCGGACTTCTGCTCAACGGCCAGATCCACTACGGACATATTGGTATCACCGGCGAAATCGGCCACGCGGCGATGCAGGATGACGGCCTACCCTGCCGCTGCGGCAACCGTGGATGCCTCGAAACGCAGGCCTCGACCGACCGGATGCTCGATCGACTACAGCACACCATCGACCCGCCCCGGTCGGTTGCGGAGCTGGTGGAGTACGCCCTCGACGGGCACCCGCCGACGCTACGCGTGCTCGAGGACGCCGGATTGGCCGCTGGGCGCACCCTCGGGTTCATCTCGAGCCTGCTCAACCCGGAAGTCATCGTCGTTGGAGGCCCCTTAGGCGAGCTGTTGCTGGACCCGGTTCGCCGCGGACACCAGCGTTATACGAGCGAAACGCTCTTTGAAACCACCCGTATCGTCACCGCTTCGCTCGGCGAACGAGCCGAAGCCCTCGGCGCGGCCACCCTCGCGGTGCGTCGTGCGGTAGACCTGCACACCAATTTCAACGAGGTAGAGATCCCATGACCGAAACGATGACCGCGGACGCCATCTTGCAGATGCGTTCCATTACCAAGAAATTCCCCGGGGTCTTGGCCCTGGATGCGGTGAACCTGGCGGTGGCCCGCGGCGAAATTCATGCGATCTGCGGGGAAAACGGTGCCGGTAAGTCCACCCTGATGAAAGTGCTCTCCGGGGTGTACCCGCACGGCAGCTACGAGGGAGACATCTTCTACGACGGCCAGGTCCGCCAGTTCCGTGATATCCGTTCCAGCGAGAAGGCTGGCATCGTGATCATCCACCAAGAACTGGCCCTGATTCCCGAACTGTCGATCACCGAAAACATCTTCCTGGGTAATGAACCGGCCCGCATGGGCGTCATCGACTGGGCCGAAGCCCGGCGACGCAGCGTGGACCTCCTCGATTCGGTGGGTCTGCATGATGACCCGGACACCCCGATCAAGGACATTGGCGTGGGTAAACAGCAGCTGGTTGAAATTGCCAAGGCCTTGAACAAGGACGTAAAGCTCTTGATCCTGGATGAGCCCACCGCGGCGCTGAACGAGGAAGATTCGCAGCACCTCCTGCGCATCATGGGGCAGCTACGTGAGAAGGGGATCACCTCGATCATCATCTCGCACAAGCTCAACGAAATTGAGCAGGTGGCCGACTCGATCACCATCATTCGTGACGGCAAGTCAATCGAAACCCTCGATGTCTCGGCGGGCGGGGTCGACGAAGACCGCATTATCAAGGGCATGGTGGGCCGCTCCCTCGAGTCCCGCTTCCCGGATCACACCCCGCATTTCGGCGACGTTTTGCTCGAGGTGGAGAACTGGACCGTCGCCCACCCGAACGTTGAAGACCGACTCGTGTGCAAGGGCTCGAACTTCTTCGTACGGGCCGGTGAGATCGTCGGCTTCGCCGGCCTCATGGGCGCCGGTCGCACCGAGCTGGCCCGCTCGGTCTTCGGACGTTCCTATGGACGATTCCTCTCCGGGCAGGTGCGCATCCACGGCAAGGAGGTCCAGCTTCGCAATGTACGCCAGGCCATCGACGCCGGTCTCGGATACGTCACCGAAGACCGCAAGAGTCTAGGGCTGAACCTGCTCGACGACATCAAGACCACCACCGTCGCGGCCAATCTGCGCAAGATCAGCCGCTATGACGTGGTTGATCGCCGGGCCGAATATGCGGTCGCCGAGAACTATCGCACCTCGCTGCGCACGAAGACTCCCTCGGTGGATGAATCCGTGGCGAAGCTTTCGGGCGGTAACCAGCAGAAAGTCGTGCTTGCCAAGTGGATGTTCACGGACCCCGAGGTACTCATTCTGGACGAGCCTACGCGAGGCATCGACGTGGGTGCGAAGTATGAAATCTACGGAATCATTCAGGAACTAGCCCGGCAGGGCAAGGCGGTCATCGTGATCTCCTCGGAACTGCCCGAACTGCTCGGCCTCTCGGACCGTATCTACACAATTTTCGAAGGCACCATCACCGGTGTGCTGAACAAAGATGAGGCGACCCAGGAAAACCTGATGCGCCTCATGACCGCCGACCGTGCGGACTCCGGCCTACAGGCCGGCTAGCGACACCCATCAACCCATCGATCACAGCAGGAATTCAGCATGAATGCGCTCAAGCAGCTCTTCGGCGGGGACACCCGCCAATTCGGCATGATCTTCGCCTTGGTGGCGCTGATCCTTTTCTTCCAGTTCCGCACCGGCGGCCGCACCCTGACCTCCGGCAACGTCATTAACCTGATCAACGGCAACGCCTACATTCTGGTGCTGGCTATCGGCATGGTGCTGGTCATCATCGCCGGGCATATCGACCTGTCGGTCGGCTCCATTGCGGCCTTCGTCGGTATCGCGGTGGCCATCGCCATGCGCGACTGGCATCTGCCCTGGTGGCTGGCGATCGTCTTCGGCCTGGTGCTCGGTGCCGTTATCGGTGCCTGGCAGGGGTTCTGGGTCGCATACGTGGGGATCCCGGCCTTCATCGTCACGTTGGCGGGCATGATGCTCTTCCGTGGGTTGAACCAGTTCGTTGGCAAGTCCAACACGGTCCCGGTTCCCGAGGACTTCCAGTTCATTGGCGCCGGTTATTTGTGGGAAGTCGGGCCGGTGACCGGTTACAACAACCTGACCCTGCTCCTGGGCTTGGGTGCGGTGCTCTTCTTCATCCTCAGCAGCCGCCGGGCCCGCATTAAGAACCGCACCCTCGGTGCCGTGGTTGCCCCACTGTGGGTCGACGTCACCAAGGTGACGCTGATTTCGGCGGCCGTGCTCTACGCGACCTACCTGTTTGCCACCGGACGACCGGGCACCTCGATCCCGATTTCCGGTCTGATCTTGCTGGTTCTCGTGCTGATCTACGGTTTCATCTCCACGCGCACCATTCTGGGCCGTCACGTCTACGCGGTGGGTGGCAATAAGCACGCCGCCGAGCTCTCCGGTGTGCGCTCGAAGAAGGTCAACTTCCTGGTCATGATGAACATGTCGATTCTGGCCGCGCTGGCCGGCATGATGTTCGTCGCCCGTTCCACCGCATCCGGCCCCTTCGACGGCGTGATGTGGGAACTCGACGCAATCGCCGCAGTGTTCATCGGCGGTGCGGCCGTCTCCGGCGGTGTCGGTACGGTCATGGGGTCGATCATCGGTGGTCTGGTGATGGCCGTCTTGAATAACGGTCTGCAGCTGCTCGGTGTGGGTGCGGATGCCACCCAGATCATCAAGGGTCTGGTGCTGCTGGCCGCCGTGGCCTTCGATGTCTACAACAAGACCCAGGGCAAGCCTTCGATCACCGGCCTGCTCATGCGTTCCTTCAATAAGCCCTCCACCCCAGCACCCCCAACCCCGGAAAAAATTTCCGTCTAGTTCAGTTCGTCACCCACCTGAGAGAAAGTGAAAACAATGAAGTTCACCATGCGAAAGCTTGCTGCCACCGCGGCCATCGCGGCTCTGGCCCTGACCGGCTGTGGCCGTCAGACCGACACCGGATCCGAAGCCAGCGGCTTCGAAGAGGGTTCGGCCATCGGCGTGGCCCTGCCGCAGAAGACCAGTGAAAACTGGGTGCTGGCCGAGAAACTGTTCAACGACGGACTCAAGGATGCCGGCTTCGAGCCGATCGTGCAGTTCGCCAACGGCGGCGTCGCCGAACAGCAGAATCAGATCAGCGCCATGGTCACCAACGGCGCCAAGGTCATCATCGTCGGCGCCATCGACGGCTCGCAGCTGGGCACCCAGTTGGCCGCCGCCAAGGAAGCCGGGGCGACCGTGATCGCCTACGACCGTCTGGTGACCAACACGGAGAACGTGGACTACTACGTGGCCTACGATAACTTCCAGGTCGGCGAGCTGCAGGGCAAGGCACTGCTCGAGGGGCTCGAGAAGAAGGGCAAGGCTCCCTACAACATCGAGCTCTTCGCCGGTTCCCCGGATGATGCCAACGCCGATGACTTCTTCAACGGAGCCATGAGCGTGCTGAAGCCGAAGATCGACGACGGAACCCTGAAGGTACTCTCCGGGCAGAAGTCCTTCGAGCAGGCCGTAACCCAGGGCTGGAAGTCCGAAAATGCGCAGAAGCGCATGGACACCATCTTGACCGGTAACTACGGCAAGGAAGACCTCGATGGTGTGCTCTCCCCGAATGACACCCTGGCCCGCGCCGTGCTGACCTCGGTCAAGGCTGCCGGTAAGGATCTTCCGGTGGTCACCGGTCAGGACTCCGAGGTCGAATCGGTGAAGTCGATCATGGCCGGGGAGCAGTACTCCACGATCAACAAGGACACCCGCAACCTGGTGGCCGAGGCGATCGATATGGTCAAGGCACTACAGGCTGGTGAAGAGCCAAAGGTCACCGATGCAGAGTCCTTCGATAACGGCTCGAAGACCGTTCCGGCGAATCTGCTGGATCCGCAGATCGTAACCAAGGAGAACGTCACCGAGGCATACGCCGACGATCCGGTGCTTGGCCCGATTACCGAAGGCAAGTAACGGCAGCACGTAGCTTCAAAAAGTCGCTGGCCCCAGACTTCTGTCTGGGGCCAGCGCTCTTTGTGTCCACGGGGATGATCGAGCGTGTCATCGATCGCTGTCCCGGGCCGAGGCACGGGACAGTTCATCGCGACGAGTTTGGTCAGAGTTCCGCGTCAGTTCCGGCGCATGGGAAGCCAGCCGCCTCTAGAATCCGCCAGTGGTGTTGGTATGAGACGTTGAGGTCACCTCGCCGGTTACCGACAGGCGCTTGGGTTGCACACCGTTGATTTCGTAGTCGCCAACGATACGTGACTTGTAGACCGCAGGATTGTGGGTGGCGATGGTGCGCGCATTGCGCCAGTGCCGGTCGAAGTTAAAGGACGCTCGGGTGGCCGAAGCCCCCAGCCCGTCGAAAAGCTTATTGGTGGCAGCGATAACCATGGGCTGCACTACGCTCTGCGCGCGGTTGGCGGCCAGCTCACACACGGCGAAACGCTCGTGGTCATTGAGGTTGCTGTCGGCCAGCGCGGCTTCAACCTCCAAAACGGCCCCCATCACCACCGCATCGCTGGCGAACACCGCACCGGAGACCTCCCCGACCAATTGCAATACCTGTGGTTCCTGATGCACCGGCACGCCGGTGCCGGTGGAGAAGCTGCGGGTACGCGACTGAACCGCCAGGCGCATGTCGTTCAGCGCCGACCGGCCGATACCTGCCTGGACCGCAAGCAGCACGAGCTGGAAGATCGCGGCTTCCGGATCGATGGGGTCTTCGGGCATGAAGCTATCTACCGGGACATTGCTGAATTCGGTGGTGCCGGTGCCGGTCAGTTGCTGGCCGAACCCGTCCCAGTCATCGATGATTTTAACGCCGCTGTGCTGGGTGGAAACCACGGCAATGTGACGCCCCGGGCGCTGCGGGTGGCTGACCGCGACGGTGGTCCAATCCGCGAAAATGGTGCCGGTGCAATAGTACTTTTCGCCGTTAACGACCCAGCGGCCATTGACCTCACTGACGGCCGTATTCAGTGTCCCGAGCGGATTGCCGCCCTTTTCGGTGTAGGCGTTACCGACGATATGTCCGGACGCAATGCGCGCGATCCACTTTTTACGCAGTGCCTCGTCCTCAAGCCGGAGCACATGCTCGGTGAAGGCAATATGCGCCCGCCACAGTTGAGCAATGTGGGAATCCGCCTCAGCCAACTCGATCAACAAGCGAAATACATCCGAAAGCCGTGCCCCGTGGCCACCGGCTTCGACCGGTAACCGCAACGCCCCAAAACGCTCGCGATTGAGCCAGCCGACCTGTTCAAAGGGAAGCTGACGAAGCTGCTCGCGTTCATTGGTTCCGTCAGCGATTTGCGCGAACACCGGACGAAAAATCGCAGCCAGGCGTTCGTACTGCTCATCCGCGCACGGCCCGGGAGTGACCTTTAACAGTTGGCGCACGGCCACCGGCTCTACGTGGTCATCTAGATTACGGGCCGAAGCCCCGGCGGGGTCACTCAATGCGTTGAAGTCCATGTTGGCGTTGTCGAAAGACACTGGAAAAATCCTCATTTCTTTCCATCGGATCTGGCGGTAGCACCGGCCCGTCACGCGGGTGGTTGCTGCGGCGTCGTCGAGCCAGATCTCTCGGCCGCTCTGGATGGGTTCGTAATCATTTGTAGCGTTACGTCC
The DNA here is from genome assembly GCF_048457885.1 of Glutamicibacter endophyticus. NCBI lineage: Bacteria > Bacillati > Actinomycetota > Actinomycetes > Micrococcales > Micrococcaceae > Glutamicibacter > Glutamicibacter endophyticus. The sequence continues at coordinate 309,470 of NZ_CP174200.1, read as the reverse complement.
TTTCACGTCCCAAGCCGGGCGTCACAAAGTAACGAGCCGTAGTAGTGACGCCAGTCATACTTCAGGAGATGTAGGCCGGTGGCCACGAAAGGCGCTTCGTCGATCCTTCAAGTTCATCAACGAATCCACACTTATCAAAAGAAGAATCAGAATTTCTCGCGTCCGGCCACCATCTTTCGAAGATTCGTCATGTTACGAAAGGTTTGCCCTCGGTTCATTCGACGCGGTTCGATTGTTGCGGAACCATCCCGAGCGGCCGAGAGATCTGGCTCGACGACGCCGCAGCAACCACCACGCCCATGAACTGGTCGCGGACGGTGCTACCGCCAGAACCGATGGAGATGATCATGGCACTTGCCTACGCACCCGCGCACACCTCAACCAATACTGCCCTGCCGCTGAGCTTCCGCCGGCTTGCACGCACCTTTAGCACACGCAGCGAAACCCGCCGAGTACTGCAGGACTTTAACCTCGAGATCGCCGCCGGTGAACTGGTGGCCATTCTGGGCCCAAGCGGATGCGGAAAATCCACCTTGTTGCGCGCAGCTAGCGGGCTAGATACGCCAAGCTCCGGGCAGGTGCTCATCGGCGACTTGCCGGTGGCCGGGATTGACGAGCGCTGCTCGGTCGCCTTCCAAGAACCAAGACTGCTGCCGTGGCGTTCGATTCGCGAAAATATCGAGCTCGGCCTGCCACTGGGTTTGGACCAGAACGAGGGCACCACCCTGATCGATGAACTGCTCGAGATTACCGGCCTGGCACAGGTAGCCGACGTGCACCCGCAGGAAATCTCAGACGGCCTTGCGCAACGCGTCTCGCTGGCTCGCGCCCTAGCCCGCCGCCCCGGCGTGCTGCTCCTTGATGAACCCTTCGGGGCTCTGGATGCGCTGACTCGACTCGAATTGCAGGAGCTGTTGCGCGCGGTTCACGCGGCCATTCCCACCACAGTGTTGCTCGTGACCCACGATGTCGACGAGGCCCTGCAGTTAGCGGACCGAGTGATCGTACTGGGCCGCGAGGCACCGGGCATTCCGGCCGGCGTCATCCGGGATCTGCGCCTAGACACCGCGGCCGGGCACCAGCGCCGCGACGGCGACTTCGGCGCGCACCGCAACATGTTGCAGGATTTGCTCAGCGTCGATAACCACACCGACTAATACAGCGCACATCGCCCCTGCGGCAGGCCACACCGGTGCATGCGCCTTGCTCCGATCAACCAGCGAGCCACCTAGTTCTCGCACTCCCCCGTGGACCTGCGCTGTCGCGAGACTGGCGTCTTCTGGTTGCCGCCCACGGTGAACTGGTGCCCTCCGGAACACAGGGGAATACTACGTTCACCACTACCGGGCCCAACCTGAAGGATCTCCCGGTGAAACCAAGGCACGGCAGGTTACGTTCGCGCTAGGTGCACCAAAGCCAACTCCGCGAAAATGTGCGCGGCACGGGGCGCCGATTAATGCGGCAACACGAGCCCCCGTTGGAGACCACGAAACCGTACCGAGCGCGTTAAGTTTACGTAACCTGCAACACACCTTTCGTTATCTTGACTCATTCAAAAAAAGCCGTCATGCTGGAGACTGTGACTGAGATGGTCGGAATCGAAGAGGTACTGCGGGCGGCATCCCTGCGCGTGACGCGTCCACGCGTCGCGGTGCTCTCTGCCGTCACCTCGCATCCGCACGCGGACACCGAAACGGTGATCGCAGCGGTGCGTGAACAGTACCCGACGGTGTCTCATCAGGCTGTCTATGACTCCCTTAAGCTCCTCACCGAGCTGGGCGTGGTACGCAAAATTCAGCCTCATGGGCACAGCGCACGTTATGAGGCGCGGGTAGGCGACAACCATCACCATGTGGTGTGCCGCAATTGCGGCATGGTTGCCGATGTGGATTGCTCCGTGGGAGATTCACCCTGCCTTTGCGCCTCGGATGACCATGGCTTCCTGATCGACGAGGCCGAGGTTATCTACTGGGGGCTGTGCCCCGAGTGCCAGTTTTCCTCGCAGACACCGTAACGAATTCACCGCATCCAACGGTCCATAGCCGTCGGGATGCGCGATTATCCCCCAACCCAATTCCCTGGAAGGAACCAAATGTCTGAGAACGCAGGCAAGTGCCCCGTGGTCGGCGCAGGCCGAGTCCACCCAACTCAGGGCAACGCCAACAGTGAGTGGTGGCCCAACAAGCTAAACCTGAAGATTCTGGCCAAGAACACCTCGGTGACCAACCCGGCCGATGAGGACTTCGACTACGCCACCGCCTTCCAGAGCCTGGATCTGGCTGCCGTCAAGGCCGATATCGCCAACCTGCAGAAGGATTCCAAGGACTGGTGGCCAGCAGACTTCGGTCACTACGGCCCGTTCATGATCCGTATGGCCTGGCACTCGGCCGGTACCTACCGTTCGCACGATGGCCGCGGTGGTGGCGGAACCGGTCAGCAGCGCTTCGCCCCGCTGAACGCTTGGCCGGATAACGTCAGTCTGGACAAGGCTCGCCGCCTGCTCTGGCCAATCAAGAAGAAGTACGGCCAGGCACTGTCCTGGGCCGACCTGTTCATCCTCGCCGGTAACGTGGCCCTGGAAGACATGGGCTTCAAGACCTTCGGCTTCGCCGGTGGCCGCCCGGACGTCTGGGAAGCCGACGATGACGTGTACTGGGGTCCGGAAAAGGTATGGCTGGACGACGAGCGTTACAGCGGCGACCGCGAGCTGGAAGCTCCGCTGGCCGCCGTCCAGATGGGTCTGATCTACGTGAACCCGGAAGGCCCGAACGGTAACCCGGATCCGCTGGCCTCGGCCCGCGACATCCGCGAAACCTTCCGCCGCATGGGCATGGACGACCGCGAGACCGTGGCACTGATCGCCGGTGGCCACACCTTCGGTAAGACTCACGGCGCCCACAAGGACGATAAGCTCGGCCCGGACACCGAAGCCGCTCCGCTTGAGGCCCAGGGCCTGGGTTGGGCCAACGGTTACGGCACCGGCCACGGTGACGACACCGTCACCTCGGGCCTGGAGGTCACCTGGACCTACCACCCGACCCGTTGGGACAACGAGTTCTTCCACATCCTCTTCGCCTACGAGTGGGAGCTGTTCGAGTCCCCGGCCGGCGCCAAGCAGTGGCGTCCGAAGGCCGGCGCCGGCGCCGACATGGTGCCGATGGCTCACAACCCATCCCAGCGTCGCGAGCCTCGCATGCTCACCAGTGACCTGGCCCTGCGCTTCGACCCGATCTACTCCGAGATCTCGAAGCACTTCAAGGATCACCCGGAGGACTTCGCCGACGCCTTCGCTCGCGCTTGGTTCAAGCTGACCCACCGTGACATGGGCCCGAAGTCGCGCTACCTCGGCCCAGAGGTTCCGGCCGAGGATCTGCCATGGCAGGATCCGCTGCCGGCCGCTCCGGAGCGCGTGATCGGCGACGCCGAGATCGCTGTGCTGAAGGAAAAGATCGCCGCTTCCGGTCTGACCATCCAGCAGCTGGTCTCCACCGCTTGGAAGGCTGCGGCCTCGTACCGCAGCTCGGACAAGCGTGGTGGCGCCAACGGTGGTCGCATCCGCCTGGAGCCACAGGTTTCCTGGAAGGTCAACCAGCCGGAGCAGCTCAAGCCGGTTATCGCCGTGCTCGAGCAGATCGTTGACGAGTTCAACGCCGAGTCGGACGTGAAGGTTTCCTTCGCTGACGTCGTGGTGCTTGCCGGTAACGTCGGCGTGGAGCAGGCTGCTCTCGCCGCCGGCCACAACATCGTTGTGCCTTTCACCCCGGGTCGCGTGGACGCCACTCAGGAGCAGACCGATGTCGACCAGTTCGCTTGGTTGGAGCCGGTTTCCGATGGCCTGCGCAACTACAACTCCGGCTTCATCAACCTGCCGGCCGAGTATCTGCTGATCGACCGCGCCAACCTGCTGGGTCTGTCCGCTCCGGAGCTGACCGTCCTGACCGGTGGCCTGCGCGTGCTGGGCAACAACTGGGATGGCTCGAACCTGGGCGTCTTCACCGACACCCCGGGCGTGCTGACCAACGACTTCTTCGTGAACCTGCTGGATCTGGGACAGACCTGGATCCCGTCGGCCGACGAGCAGACCTACACCACCGCCGACGGTCGCTGGACCGGTAGCCGCGTGGACCTGGTCTTCGGTGCCAACTCGGAGCTGCGCGCTCTGGCCGAGTTCTACGCTTCGGACGATGTCAAGGAGAAGTTCGTCAAGGACTTCGCTCAGGCATGGGCCAAGGTCATGGACAACGACCGCTTCGAACTGCGCGTGAACAAGCTGGACGCTGTGGCCGCACAGTAAGACTCGGAACAAACCGCGTCGCGAATCCGTCCCGCCAACTATGGCGGGGCGGATTCCGTCGTTAATACGCGGGCGCCAGCCCGCCGAGTTTCGGGCCGAGCAGGCCGAGCAAGAATTATCGGGCACCCTGCCTAGCTCGCTGCGCCTCACCTAGAGGACGCGGACAACCCCTTCGGCCCCAACTTGGACCTTTTCATCCTCCGGCGTGAGTCCCTCGAGGTTCCTTCCTCGCTCAACGAGCGGCCGGGGCAGGTCCGTTCGACATATCACTGGGCTCGGGACGATAGTCTCCCTCCTCAGCACACATTGCTGAATAGTGAGACTTAACTGTCAGCCACTTGAAGACCGTGGAGTCGAGGGCGTAGAACGGAGTTCTAAGCGACAGGAGAAACACGTGAGCATTTCGCCCTCCCCAGAGACCCTTGACGTCATCAAGCGGCTCATTGCCCTCGACACCACCAGCCGCGATAGCAACCTTGAGCTCATAGGCCAAGTCAGCGAAGCATTGGCCGCCCACGGCATCGAACCGGTCCTGATCCACAACGAAGACGGGCGCAAAGCCAACCTCTTAGCGACTTTCCCCGCCGCCGATGGTAGCACTACCGGCGGGATCGTGCTCTCGGCGCACACGGATGTGGTCCCGGTCGATGGCCAGCAATGGCAGAGCGACCCGTTTACCGCCACCGTGCGTGATGATCGGCTCTACGGCCGGGGCACCTGCGATATGAAGTCCTTCCTCGGTGCCGTGGTCGCATACTTCCCAGCCTTTGCCGCGGCGCAACTGCGCGAGCCCATCCACATCGCGTTCTCCTACGACGAAGAAGTTGGTTGCGTAGGGGCGGTCTCTCTCGTCGAAAAAATCACCGAACTCGGGTTGGAGCCACGCGGTTGCATCGTGGGCGAACCCAGTAGCATGCGCGCGATCCGCGGGCATAAATCGGTCAACGTTTTCCGTGTGGATTTCCGTGGGGTGGCCGCGCATTCGTCCCTGACGACAGAAGGGGTCAACGCCATCGCCTACGCGGCGCGCTTCACGAGCTTCGTCCATGAGCTTGCCGCCGAATTCGCCAAGCAGGGTCCCTTTGATCCGGCTTATCTGGTGCCCTACACCAGCACGACGGTGAATCAGATCGCCGGTGGCATCGCGGTGAACACCATTCCGGCCGACTGCCAACTGCACTTCGAGTTCCGTTCCATCGCCGCGACCGACCAGCAGGCGCTGATCGAGCGCTTCCGTGCTAAGGCCGAAGAGCTGAATCAGCAGATGCGCCAGGCCAATGAACAAGCCGGGGTCGAGTTCACCGTTATCGCCTCCTCCCCCGGGCTGGAGACCGACGCCGGCTCACGCATCGTCAGCGACACCGCGGCGTGGGGTGCGCTGCCCTGCGAGGACAAGGTGACCTACGGTACCGAAGCCGGTCTCTTCGCCAACGCCGGCATAGCAACCGTGGTTTGCGGTCCGGGCGATATCGCCCAGGCCCACGCCCCGGATGAATTCATCGAGCTGGAACAGATCGCTCACTGCGAGCAGATGCTCGACGCCATGCTCGCCTCCCTCTCGCAGTAATCCCGTCAGGAGCACCTTCATGACAATCTCTACCCCCGCGGCCACCCCGGCGCAGTTGGCAGCCGCCAAGAAGGCGGTGATCTCGAGCTCCATCGGTGCCGCCTTGGAGTGGTTCGACATCATCGTGTACGCCTCCTTTGCGGTGGTGATTTCGGCAAACTTCTTCCCCGACACCAAGGGCGCACTGGGTCTCATCCTCACCTTCGCTACCTTCGCCCTTTCCTACGTGGTGCGCCCCCTGGGCGGCATGGTGCTTGGCAGCATGGCCGACCGAAGCGGACGCAAAAAGGCGCTCACCCTGACGCTGATGCTCATGATGCTTGGAACGCTGATCATGGCGTTGGCCCCCACCGCGGCAATGGTGGGTGCCTGGGCTGGCATCATCATCCTGATTTCGCGGCTCATTCAAGGCTTCTCGGCCGGCGGTGAGTTTGGTACGGCAACCACATTCCTCATCGAAACGGCACCGCACCGCAAGGCGTTCTACGCTTCATGGCAAATTGCCGCTCAAGGCGCAGCCATGTTTTTGGCCTCGGCCTTTGGCTTCGCGCTCAACTCCTGGCTCAGCGAGGAACAGTTGTATTCCTGGGGCTGGCGCGTACCGTTCTTCGTCGGTTTGCTCGTGGGACCGGTCGGTCTCTATATCCGTGCGCGGCTTGAGGAAACCGAGGAGTTCGTGACGGCACCGAAGGAACGTGCCCCGCTCAAGAGCCTGCTGGTGCACAACTACGGACGCGTACTCACCGGTTCGGCGATTATCGGTGTGGCCACCATTTCGGTCTACATGATCCTCTACATGCCGACCTTTGCGGTGACCAATCTGAAGATCCCGGCAAGTGCCGCTTACCTGGGCGGTGTGGTCGCCGGCTTGGTCTCGATCGTCCTGATTCCCATCGTTGGAAGTCTTGCCGACCGTAAGGGACCGGCCCGCGTGATGACCTGGGCCGCTGTGGGCGCCCTGCTTCTGGCTTGGCCGCTATTCCAGGTGATGATCAGCAACCCAACCGTGCCGGTACTCGTTGTGGTGATCGCGTTGCTCGGGATCATCATGTCCTTCTATTTCGCACCGCTGCCAGCGTTGCTCTCGGCTCTCTTCCCGGCCGCGATCCGCGGCACGGGCCTGTCGGTCACCTACAACGTCGGGGTGACCCTGCTCGGTGGTATTGCCCCGCTGGTCTTGACCTGGCTATTGGATATCACCGGTTCGCTGAACGCGCCGAGTATTTACTACATGGCGATCGCAGTGATTTCGCTGATCGGTCTGTTCGTCGTGCGTACGCGCTACCTGCAACGCTAACTAGCTAGAAATCTCTCGGGCGGGATGCATTTCCCGCCCGAGCGGCGTTTAACCCTCGGTACACACCAGACCGTAAATCCCGCGTTGATAAGTGCCGATATCCGGTCGGGTAGTTCTGCCCATCGACTGGAATGTCCGGCGGCGCCTACCTTCGAAGAGTCAGCAGACATCATCACCGCACGGAGGGATTCATCATGCATAAGTTTCTGAAGGCCGGTTTGGTCGGCGCCATGAGCGCCGGACTGCTGCTCGGTGCAACGGTTCCAGCGCAGGCTTCCCAGTCCTATGGCTTCAACACCGCCACCGACTACACCTACTCGAACAACGACGGCAAGGCTCACACCAAGGGCACCATCACCTACCACGGGAAGTACGCCTTCACCTACAACGTCGGCGTCCGCGACCTGTGCGCCCCCAGTGGCAAGGGTGACGGGTACGGGGCCTACGTACAGCTCATGATCCGCCACATGGACGGTTCGACGAAGGTCGGCACCATCGCCAAGGATACCAACGGCTGCGGCACCGCTTTCCGTTGGTCCAAGGACTATAACAAGTTCGGCAAGAAGATCCGCTGGGTCCAGTTGCGCGTCTACGAATACGATGCCGACACCAACCACATCAAGGACAGCTCCACGACCCGCCGCATCGACAACCCGTACACCGGCTAGGTTTGGAGCAACCCGATGAAAAAGCTACTCAAGGCCGCGCTAGTCGGCACCATGAGCACCGGACTCTTGTTGGGCGTCGGGGTCCCGGCTCAGGCCTCACAGTCCTACGGTTTTAACACCGCCACCACCTACGGCCAGTACAACAACGACGGTCAGGCACATACCAAGGGCACCATCACCTACCACGGTAAGTACGCCTTCACCTACAACGTTGGGGTTCGCGACCTGTGTGGGCCAGATGGCCGGGGCGATGGCTACGGTGCCTACGTACAGATCATGATCCGGCACATGGACGGTACGTCGAAGGCCGGTAATGTCGCCCATGACAATAATGGTTGCGGCACAACGTTCCGTTGGTTCAAGGAGTACAACAAGTTCGGCAAGAAGATCCGTTGGGTCCAGGTACGAGTCTACGAATACGATGCCGATACTGGCCACATCAAGGACAGCTCCACAACCCGCCGCATCGACAACCCGTACACCGGCTAGATCTGGAGGAACCTGATGAAAAAGCTACTCAAGGCCGCGCTAGTCGGCACCATGAGCGCCGGGCTCCTATTGGGCGTCGGGGCACCAGCCCAAGCCAGCGCAACCTATTACTACAACGTATCCACTGGTTATTCCGATTACCTTGCCAACGATGGCAAGGCTCAAGCCAAGGGATCGATCACCTATCACGGCAGGTACGCCTTCACGGTGAACGCCGGGGTACGCGACCTCTGCGCCCGTAATGGCCGTGGTGATGGCTTCGGCGCCTATGCGGATGTGATCATCCGCTATATGAACGGAAGCCAGGAAGGCTACCGGGTTGGGAAGGATACCAACGGTTGCGGCACTCGATTCGAATGGAGAAAGAGCTACCACAACCACGGCAAGCGGATTCGCTGGGTACAGCTCAAGGTCCACGAGATTGATGCCGACACCAACTACAACAAGGACACCGGAACCTCACGTCGCATAGACAACCCATATACCGGGTGATCCCCCGGCCCGCGTCCTCCCCACCTTGGTGGGGAGGACGCTGTGCGTTAAAGGTCGCGTCATCTCGCTACCCAAAGTTGCTGCACGGCCGTGCGCGGTGCGCTACTGGATTCAGGCCTACGCCCCGCGTTAACACCCTGTCCCCGAAGGAAGAGCTCAGCCATGGAATCCACGGAATACCTCGTTGTCGGTGCCGGTCTGGCCGGCGCGGCCACGGCCTGGCAATTGGCCCGGCAAGGCTACGAGGTCCAGGTGGTAGAACGGGATCGTCCCGCCAGCGCCGAAGGTAGCTCCCATGGTTCGGCACGCATATTCCGCTTTGCCTACACCGACGAACTCTATGTGCGGCTGGCACAACGCGCGAAAACGGGTTGGGATGAACTCAGCGAGCTAGCCGGTCAGGAGCTAGTCAGTAGCTGCGGGGCCGTGGACTACGGTGAAGTACGCGACCCGGCCCAACTGGCCGATGTGTTGCGGCGGTGCGGGGTGGAGCATGAGTTGTTCTCCGCGGAAGAAGCGTGCCAGCGTTGGCCCCAGTTCGCCTTCGACACCCCGGTATTGTGGCAGCCGGGCGCCGGGGTGATCGACGCCGAGTCTGCGGTTCTAGCCATGCTCGATCAGGCGCAACTGCACGGAGCCCGGCTTCACACCGGCTGGACCCTGGAGCGCTTGGAGCGCAGCACGGATGGATTCGTCGCGACGTCGGTAGCCGGACAGCACATTACTGCGCGGCGAGTGATCGTCGCGGCCGGTGGTTGGTTGCCATACCTGTTGCCCGGATTGCCCTTGCCTGAGCACTTCCGAGCAGCGCTACCGGAATTCCAGGTGCGTCAGGAGCAGGCCTACCATTTCCGTTTTCGCGATCCCCAGCGGCAGTGGCCCACCTTCATCCATCTGCGCTCCGGGTGGGAGTGTTACGGTTTGCCCGGCGGTCGCGATTCCGGCTTTGCTGGCCTCAAGGTCGCCGAGTTCAACGGCGGAAAGATTATCCAGTCGGCCGCTGCGCAGGATGGAATCGTCGACCCGGGCAACCGCGCGGCCGTCGTCGACTACGTCGCGCAAAACATCCCCGGAGTTGAGCCGGTCCCCTACGCGGAAACGACCTGCCTGTTTACCAACACCCCCACGGAAGACTTCGTTATCGACGAGGTCGATGGTCTCACCATTCTGTCGGCTTGTTCCGGGCACGGGGCCAAATTCGCTCCGGTACTTGGAGAATTGGCCGCCGCGGTTGCCTCGGGTACCGGCAGCACTCATGAGCGGTTCCGCCCCTCACGCACAGCGGGGTCATAGACCACGGTCGGGAAATTACCGTCGGAAACCAAGCGACCGGCGAGTGAAGCCACAGCGCGTCGCTATCTTAGGTTCCTAGCGTTGAGAAGGAAGGCACCGCAGTGGGTCTTCCGCATTGACGAAGGGATAGCGCCTTGGATACTTCAGCGACCAACACACGCCCCGGGCACGCTCTGGGCCGACGCGCCCGTTTAGGATTCTCCGCCGTTACATTGGCCATCGCCAGCCTGTTGGGGTTTGGTTCCATGCCAGCCACCGCTGCCCCCGAACCAGCCGAACAGGCTAGCGACACGTCAACACCAGATCACCTGCAATATTCCGAGCCCGGCCCCGGTGATCACGCGGTGGCCACAGCTGACACCGGGCACGTCGACCGCGGCGGTCGAGGCGAGCGCCCGAAGCGTTCGGCAGATACAACCACTCGCTAACTTACGCCGCGTTCTGTGGACCGACACCTTAACGCAAGGCTCCCTCCCATCCAAGGAATTCGGATGGGAGGGAGCCTTGCTACCTAGGTACTAGCTTGAGTGTGCGGGGCGCCGGCGCAGGAACTAACGCAACACAACCGTACGCGAACCATTCAAGAACACACGATCCTCACAATGCCACCGCACCGCATCCGACAACGCCTTACACTCCGTATCACGACCAGCAGCCACCAAATCCTCCGGACCAAACGAATGATCCACATCCTTGACCTGCTGCGCAATAATCGGACCCTCATCCAACTCACTATTCACATAATGAGCCGTCGCACCCACCGTCTTCACACCACGCTCAAACGCCTGATGATACGGCTTAGCACCCTTGAACGAAGGCAAGAACGAATGATGAATATTAATCGCCCGACCAGTCAACTGACGAGTCAACTCATCAGACAACACCTGCATATAACGAGCCAACACCACCAAATCAATCTCAAAACGATCAATCAGATCCACCAACCGCGCCTCAGCCTCAGGCTTCGTCTCAGCCGTCACAGGAACATGGAAAAACGGAATCCCATGCCACTCAACCTGCTGCCGATGATCCGGATGATTCGACACCACCGCCGCAATCTCAACCGGCAACTCACCCATCCGCGCCCGAAACAACAAATCATTCAAGCAATGCCCAAACTTCGAAACCATCACCAACACCCGCTTCTTCGCCCCCGCAGGACGCAAACCCCAGGTGGCTTGGTAGGTCTTGGCTAGCGATGCGAAGCTCTTCTCCAATTCGGCCGCCTCGCCGGTAGCTTCCTTGGAAGTGCCCAGTGCGAATTCAATGCGCATGAAGAAGTGGCCGGCACGCTCGTCATCGAACTGTTTGAGTTCTCGGATGTCGCACAGGTGCTCGGAGAGCACCCCGGTGACCGCATGCACGATACCGGGACCGTCAGCGCAGGAAAAGGTCAACACATAGCGATCGGTGCGAGTGTCCATGAGATTCCTCCTTGAATCTTTAATGCTTGCCCGGTTGGGATACGGGTCCAGAGATACAGCCTATGTGCTTAGACCGGTGCGTTCTCACGCTGGGCGTCGGGATCGTCATCACTGGCCTGCTCGAGATGACCACCCTGGTTGAGGTACTCCTGCGAGATCTCGAATTCCGGCGTATCGAACACCTGTCCGGCCAACGGATCGGTCACTTCCTCGTTCAGGTGCGCATCACCGGTATCCGGGTCGATGGTCACCTCGCTGGGCTCCACCGGGCGGAAGGTGATGATATGTGCCTCGCCGTTGGAGTCCTCGCTGTGCACCGGTGGGGCCGGGAAGCTCTCAAGCTTGGTCGATGCGTGACGCAGACCCTTCAACGGACCGGTCTGGAGGCTCAAGGCCGGGAGGCTGCCGGTGGCATCCGACGCAGGAATCACCTGCATGTAGCTCGGCATCTGCGCCACTTCATGTCGGAAGGCCCGGAACAGCGAGACACAGGCCAAGACCAAGATGATTGAGAACGGTGCCGCCGTGAGAATAGACAGGGTTTGGAGCGCCGTCAGGGCCACTGAACCACCGACAATCAGCAGTACCGCGGCTGCAACACCTTCGAGCACGGCCCAGTACACGCGGGTCGCCACCGGGGTATTGGTGCTACCGCCCGAGGCCAGCATGTCGATAACCAACGAGCCCGAGTCGGACGAGGTCACGAAGAAGAATACGACCACAAACATGGCCACAACGCTGAGAATTGCTGCCACAGCCTCGGGGAATGATCCGAAGTACTGGAAGAGCGCGGTGGTGCTGTTGACGACCAGCTCGCCGCTCGTCGGGTCTTCGCTGAGCATATTTCCGGTCTGCATCTGGTAGAGGATGCCGGAGTTACCGAAGATCGTGAACCACAGCAGGCTGGCCAGCGTAGGTGCCAGAAGAACGCCCACAATGAATTCGCGGACGGTGCGGCCACGCGAAATACGAGCAATGAACATGCCCACGAACGGTGCCCAGCTGACCCACCAGCCCCAGTAGAAAATGGTCCACGCCTTCTCCCAGCCGTCGGAAGAGAACGGGCCGGTGTGCAGCATGGTGTCCGGCAACAGGCTCAGGTAGGTACCCAAGTTTTCTGGGATGGCCTTCAAGAGGAAGATCGTTGGCCCAAAGATGAAGATGGTTAGTGCAAGGAGCGCTGCCAACGACATGTTGATGTTCGATAGCCATTTCAGACCCTTGTGCACACCGGTGACCACCGACCAGGTAGCAATCAGCGTGATGACCGCGATCAACCCGATGATCAGACCGTTAGAGGTTTTGATCCATCCGAGATACTCGAGGCCCGAGGTAATTTGGGTGACACCGAAGCCGAAGGAGGTTGCCACACCGAAGAGGGTTCCCACGATGGCGATGGTGTCGATGACGTGGCCGGCCCAGCCTTCGACGCGTTCGCGGCCCAGCAGTGGCTCGAGTAGCCAACGCACCGCGAGCGGACGACCACGACGGAAGGTCATGTAGGCCATGCCCAGTCCGACGATCGCGTAAATACCCCAGGGGTGAAGTCCCCAGTGCAGCATGACGATGCCCAAGGAGTCGCGCGCCGCGTCGGCCGAGGCCGGGGCGTCACCAAGGGCGGCGGGTGGGTTCATGTAGTGGCTCAGCGGCTCAGCGACGCCGAAGAACACCAGTCCGATGCCCATGCCGGCGCTGAAGAGCATCATGAACCAGGAGACCATCCCAAACTCTGGCTTCTCATCGTCGCGTCCAAGCCGGATTTTTCCGGCGCGCGAGAAGGCGAAGTACAGGGCGAAGATGATGAAAATGTTGACCGCTAGGACGTACCACCAGCCAACGGTGTCGGTCACGGCGCCGTTGATAGCCGCGGTAACCTCGGCTAGTTCATCTCCCGCCACGTGCGCGACGATGACGGTGGCCACGATCAGAGCAATGATCGCAATTGATGCGGGAATGAATACGGGTTTGAGAATCGACGAACTACGCGTCGAGCGAGGTCTCACCGTATTGGCGGGGCCCCCGGTTTGTTCTTTGGACGACATCTATCCTCGGATCCTTTCGGGATGATAGGGGAATGCCCGCTGGTCCGATGCTGTGGACTTCCTTGCGGGACCTTGTCCACGGTCGTACCCGTGGGACGCTACGTCTGCCCCATAGCTGACGTTGTGCGGGACACACGCAATACTCGTGAAGCATGTCGACCTGAGCCGCCTTTGCGGCTCAGCGCCTGCTCATGTGACGCGGGTCTCAACGCTTGTGATTCGATCTTAGTCGCGCACGGAAACTCTGGGAAGAGGGAAATATATCTTTTGACGATCAGTTACCGACGTGGCTTTCAAGGGCAGCACGAATACGCCCATCGCGTACGTAGATCGCCGTAAGCGTGGGCTTATCGCAAGAAGTCGGAGCGTGTCGGTCGCCCGCCGTGGGGGCACCGATTCTAGGGGGCCGTGGCGCTATAGGTGCACTCACGGGAGCAGAAGAAGACGAGCGCCATGGACCGACGGCCGGGGCACCTGGGCGCACATGTGCGCGGCGCAGGTGCCACCGACCGTCGTTCGAGCTAGTTCACCGGGGTCGGAGGAGCCTCCCCGGCCAACACCGCAAGGGTGTTCTTCGCCGCCAATACCGCCATGGCGGTACGGGTTTCCACGGTCGCCGAACCAAGGTGCGGCACCAAGACCGCATTTTGCTGTTCCAGCAGCTCCGGGTGCACCTGCGGTTCCTTTTCGAACACGTCGAGCCCGGCACCTGCGATTACCCCATCACGCAACGCGCGCGCCAAAGCGGCCTCGTCGACGATGGGACCGCGCGCGGTGTTGACCAGGTACGCGCTGGACTTCATGCGATCCAGCTCCGCGGCGCCGATCAGATGATGAGTGTTCGGCCCGTAGGGGCAGTGCAGGGAAACCACATCGGAAATCTCGAGCAGCTCGTCGAGCTCGACGCGCCGAGCGCCCAGTTCAGCGGCCACTGCCGGATCCAGTTCGCTACGCGACTGGTAGACAATCTCCATGCCGAAGGCCTTGGCTCGGCGGGCGGTCGCCTGCCCAATGCCGCCCATACCCACGACGCCTAGGGTCTTACCCTGAAGCCCGCTACCAAGCAGGAAGAACATTCCCCACTTCCAGGGCTCCTCGGCGCGAATCAACCGCTCCCCCTCGCCCAGTCGGCGAGTGGCCATGAGAATAAGGCCCAGGGCAATGTCCGCGGTTGCCTCGGTCAGCACGCCGGGGGTGTTGGTCGCACGCACCCCGCGGGTCGTGCAGGCCGGTACGTCGATATTGTCGTATCCGACCGCGACGTTGGATACAACCTGGAGCTGCTCACCAGCGGCGTCCAGCAGTTCGCCATCGACTCGTTCGGTCAACAGGCTGACAATCGCGTCCGCACCCGCCACTCGGCGCAAGAGCTCGGCACGGTCGATGGACTCGGTGCCATCCCAGGCGTCCACCTCGTGCTCGGCGCGCAACAGTTCCAGGGCGGCTTCGGGCACGCGCCCAGTTACTACGACCTTGCTCATGATGCCTCGATCCATTCTCGTAGTCGGCCCAGCCCCTCGCGAATGGCGTCGGTTTCAATCCCCGAGTAGGCCAGGCGGATGTACTGACGGTCTTCGCCGGGCAGGCGGCGGCCAAAGTGCTCGCGGGTGCAGAAGGACACGCCGGTGTTCTCCAGCGCCGCGGTCGCGAAGTCGCCGACGTTGGTGAAGCCCTTGCGCTCCATGGCCTCGGTGACGTCCGGGAATAGGTAGAAGGTCGACTGCGGCACGGCGACAGATACACCAGGGATGGAGTTGACGATCTCGCAGGCGACGTCGCGACGTTCCTTGAGGATCTCCAGCATCTCGCGAACTGGCTCTTGGGTCCCCTGCAACGCGGCAACGCCGGCCCACTGCACGTAGTGGGTGGTGCAGGATTCATCGTTGGTGTTCAGCTTGCTCATGACCTCTGCGATCTCCAGCGGCGCGACGGCACATCCCAGACGCGAGCCGGTCATCGCAAACTTCTTGCTGAAGGTGTAAAGGATGACGGTGCGCTCGGCCATGCCAGGCAGTGCAGCGATCGAGCTCGAGGTGCCCTCGTAGCGAGTCTCAAAGTAGGCCTCATCGGAAAGCACCCAGAGGTCATGCTCAATGGCCAGCTGCGCGACGGCCTGGCGCTCTTCGGCGGTGGACTCGGCAGAAATTGGGTTCTGCAGGTCGTTGTAGATGATCGCCGTGGTGTTCTCGGTGATCGAGGCGCGGATCTTCTCGATATCGATCGCGAAACCGGACTCCGTCGGGAGGTAGCCATAAGGCACGGCCGTACCGCCGAGGTATTCAATCTGGGATTCGTAGATCGGGAAGCCAGGGTTCGGGTAGAGAACCTCCTGACCCGGATCCATCACGGCCTGCAGGAACTTGGTAATCACCGGCTTGCCGCCAGTCATCACCACGACATTGTCAGCGCTGAATTCCATACCGCGGCGCGAGCCAATGTCTTCGGCCAAAGCCTGACGCAGCTGCGGGATACCCGGACCGGGGCAGTAACCGGTGTAACCGTCAGCGATCGCCTTATTCATCGCCTCAACGATATGAGGCGCGGTAGGGATGTTGATGTCCCCGAGGTGGAATGGGTAGACGGCGTTACCCTTGGCCTTCCACGCTGCGGCAGCTTGAGCCACACTAAAGGCGGTTTCGGTACCGAGCCGCTCGAGGCGAGTTGCTAGTTGTTGCATGACACAATCTTTCGTCGTCGAATGTGATTGAGGGATTCGGGTGAAATCTGCTGACTAGTACGATACTGATATATCAATCGCGTGACAATGGTTACGAAGGAATCTAAGACAGATTAATCGCGATTTTCGCTCCTGAGGCCCCCGTCCCGGCGCGCAAAACTCCCCAAAAGTCGGGGTTTACCACCGGCAGAACGGCATAAACCACGCACGAGCTCAAACACCGCACGTGACATCGGAGGGTACGCGCCATTCCCCTGCGGGCGCGTTAAAAAGAGTGCCGGGCATCCGCACCGCGGATGCCCGGCCGGCAGGTAGAGAGCACTCCGCCCACCTATGGCTCTTCCCATTCCGGGTTGAATGAGTCGAACCGTGTGACCCGCGCTGGATCCATGACCAAATTCCAACGCAGGGGCACGAGCCTGGGTCGCGGCACGAACTCTGCCGCGTAAATCTTTAGATACTTGAGGCGCCGACCTTCGGTTCCTCGCCCAAGAGCATGGTGCTGGTATCGATGCGGTCATCCTCATCTTGCCCGCCGGCCAACCGCTCGGCTTCGGCGCGGCTACTGACCACGGGAACCGAGCCGAGTAGCGGACGTTGGGCCGTCTCGCGCATCATCGCCACCGCAATGAGCGCCAGGACGGAGAAAAACATGATGTAGTACGCCGGCGCATAAGGGTTGCCGGTTAGTTGAACCAGTAATTGTCCAACCAGCGGCGTCGTCCCACCGAAAATCGAGATGGCCAGGTTGTGCGTCACCCCAACTCCGCCGTAGCGCGAGGCCGTGGGGAATAGCTCGGACATCACCGCGCCGGTCATGGCCAGGAAGAATGCGCTCGGCAGGGCGACGAGGAACAGGGCCAAATAGAGGGAAGCAAGCGTTCCCTGTTGCATGAGCCAGAAGGCCGGGAGCAGGAGCACCAGGTTGCCGATGGTAGCGATGCGATACATTGGGCGCCGTCCGATCTTGTCGGACCAGGTAGCCACCAGTGGAATCAAGACCACCTGCAGCAACAGCACCGTCACCGCAGCGACCGCAGTATGTGCCGCGGGAGCGCCGAGTTGGGTTTCGAGGTAGGTGGGCATGTAGCTGGTGAGCATGTACTGCGAGGTTCCATCGGCAGCAATTAGCGCGCAACCAATGAGAATCTGTGGCCAGTAGTGGCGAAAGATGTTCTTCAGGTCATGCCGCACGAAAATGGGATCGAGTTCGCTTTCGGACTCCCCATGCTCCTGAGCGGCCTCAAAGCTTGGCGACTCCGGGATTCGGCTTCGCATGACAATCGCCACGATGCCCAGCGGAAGTGCGAGCAGGAAGGGGATCCGCCAACCGCCGGCGAGCATGGCTCCCTCGCCCCAGGCCGAGGTCACGGCCGCGGAGGTCAAGGCCACGACCGCGGCGCCGAAGGCGAATCCAAGCATCGAGCCAGCATTCAGCAGTGCGGTCCAGAAGCCACGTCGACTGTCCGGAGAGAACTCGGCAACATAGGTAGAGGCGCCGGAGAATTCGCCACCGGTCGAAAACCCTTGAAGCATCTTCAGCAGGTACAGCGGGATAATGATCCACAATCCGACCTGGCCAGCCGACGGCAGCAGACCGATGAGCGTGGTAGCTCCGGCCATCAGGGCCATGGTGAAGAATAGAACCTTTTGGCGGCCGATCTTATCGCCAAGGGGCCCGAGGATCATCCCGCCGAGCGGCCGAACGATGAAGGAGACCGCAAAGCCCAAAAGGGTCACGAGCAGCCCTAGACTCTCGTCCATCCCCTCGGTGAAAACGCTCGTCATGGTCACGGCCAGGTAGCCGTAGATGCCAATGTCGTACCATTCGATGAAGTTGCCGACACCGGCACCGAGCTGCGCCTTACGCAGCTCCTTCCGGTCGACGACGATGCAGTCCTCGGCTCGCAAGCGACGGCTCGTCCGCGGCAGAGATGGGCGCTGAGATCTGGAGGCTTCCGACAATGTTGTCTACTTTCCTAGGGAGCAAGAACGCGGCCCTTCCGGCCTATGCACATGGGGGCATTCGATTCATTCCGCGATGTGCAAGCTTGTTAAAGATTTAACCTGACACGAGAGTGATATACAACATATATATGTATATTCTCAGCTTTTCCTAGGGCTCGCAGCCCCCAAAACTCTTCCCCTAAACAGGTTCCCACCTGCATGTTTCCGCCACTCGGTAAATCTTGCCCGCTTAGCGGATCGTCCGAGATGTGAGATGGCTGGTCGGTTTAAGGCAACGAACTTTCATGAAAAACACGCGAAACGCGAGAGAGCCTCCCGAGTCGACAGCAACGACTCGGGAGGCTCTCTAGCTAGTGGCGCGGGGCGTCAGGGCAGGGACTAACGCAACACAACCGTACGCGAACCATTCAAGAACACACGATCCTCACAATGCCACCGCACCGCATCCGACAACGCCTTACACTCCGTATCACGCCCAGCAGCCACCAAATCCTCCGGACCATACGAATGATCCACATCCTTGACCTGCTGCGCAATAATCGGACCCTCATCCAACTCACTATTCACATAATGAGCCGTCGCACCCACCGTCTTCACACCACGCTCAAACGCCTGGTGATACGGCTTAGCACCCTTGAACGAAGGCAAGAACGAATGGTGAATATTAATCGCCCGACCAGTCAACTGACGAGTCAACTCATCAGACAACACCTGCATATAACGAGCCAACACCACCAAATCAATCTCAAAACGATCAATCAGATCCACTAACCGCGCCTCAGCCTCAGGCTTCGTCTCAGCCGTCACTGGAACATGGAAAAACGGAATCCCATGCCACTCAACCTGCTGCCGATGATCCGGATGATTCGACACCACCGCCGCAATCTCAACCGGCAACTCACCCATCCGCGCCCGAAACAACAAATCATTCAAGCAATGCCCAAACTTCGAAACCATCACCAACACCCGCTTCTTCGCCCCCGCGGGACGCAAACCCCAGGTGGCGTCGAAGTTCTCGACGACCGGCTTCAGCGCAGCTTCCAGGGAATCGATGTTGTTGGAGGCGTCCGAGGCACTGCCGAGGTTGAATTCAATCCGCAGGAAGTACTGACCGGCGCGGACGTCGTTAAACTGCTTGAGCTCGGTGATATTGCTGTGGTGCTGGGCGAGCACACCGGTGACGGCATGCACGATGCCCACCTTGTCCGTGCAGGACAAGGTCAGCACGTAGCTATCGGCACGAGAGTCCATATTTATTGCTCCTGATGGTTAGCCGCCGGACGCTACCGGACGGGCTGAAATATGTGTGGTTTGACTGCTCTAAGGGGTTCGTAGGCCCGGCGTATCACAACGCCGGGCCCACGAAGTATGCCACCTCGGTTAGGGAACTTCCGGGGAGGCGAACTCGACGCTCGCGTCTAGGATCCAACGCACCACGAAATCGGCGAACGAGGCGCGTGGGTAGATGCGGTATTCCTGCTCCCCGCTCCGGTGTAGTAGCACGGGAACCGGACCAAGTTCCGTGGCGATGGCGGTTCCCACCGCGAAGACGCGCGGATGCAGGTCGGCTGGGCATCCCTTTTCAAGGACCGCCCGGGCGCTATTGCCCGTGAGCGTCAAGAGCGTCCGGTTGGCGGAAAGATCCAACACCTGACCGGGCAGTCCATCCAAGGCCACCTGCAACGTGGTGGCCTCGCCCTGCACCTGCTGGCGCGAGGGATCGACGATGAGGAATTCATCCGGACCGATCCATAGGGCGTGGACTCCGTCGGGGTTACCGGTGGTCTGCCCGTGTTCGGTGGGCAGTTCGAACCCTAGGATGCCCTCGATGGCTTCGGCCGATGCGGTGCCGAGCACCGCACGGACGCCGAGCTGCACGGCGAAGGGAGTCTCGCGCAGTGCCACGGAACGCTCACCGTCGACCTGAGCATCGGCCATTGCCTGAGCTAGGTGGGCCGCCGGCGCGACCCGAAGCTTGTTCAAGGCCTGAGCCTCTGCGTTCGGTTCGGTGGTGATCAAGGTGTGCTCAGCCATCGCGGCGTGCCCCTTCCGGATCGTAAAGAACGGGTGAAGTGATTTCGACGTCGACCAATACTCCGTTGACCGGAGACTGGATGATCTCGCCGATGCGGTTGCGCCCGTTGGAAATCAGCGCCAGGCCGAACGGACGCTCTAGGGCAGCGGACAAGTAGGAGGAAGTGACGTAGCCCTCCATCGGTACCGGTGCCAGCTCCGGAGTGATCGGCGTTCCGGCGTTGACCAGCTGTGCGCCTTCGGGCAGACGCGTCGTCTTGTCCACGGGTAGCACGCCCACCAGGTGGCGGCGATCTTCTCGAGCGGTGTCGGCGCGTGCGTAGGAACGCTTGCCGACGAACTCCTTGTTCTTGGAAACCACCCAGTCCATGCCGGCATCCTGCGGAGTGACCGTACCGTCGGTGTCTTGACCGACGATGATGAAGCCCTTCTCCGCACGCAGCACGTGCATGGTTTCGGTGCCGTAAGGGGTGATGTTGAACTCCGCCCCAGCCTCGGCAACGGCCTCCCAGACATGCAGCCCGTAGAAGGTATCGACGTTGATTTCGAAAGCGAGCTCACCGGAGAAGGAGATACGCGCGACGCGTGCCGGGATACCTCCTGGCAGGGTGGTCTCACGGAATGCCATGAACGGGAAGGACTCCTGCGAGACATCCAGATCCGGGGCAACCTTCTCAAGCACCGCACGGGACTTCGGGCCAACCACGGCGATGGTTGAAACCTGCTCGGTGAGCGAGGTGAAGACCACGTCGAGTTCGGGCCACTCGGTCTGGTGCCACTCTTCGAGCCATTCGAGCACCTTGGCCGCTCCACCGGTGGTGGTGGTCATGTAGAACTCGTCCTCGGCCACGCGCAGCGTCACACCGTCGTCGAGCACCATGCCGTCGGGGGTGCACATCACGCCGTAGCGTCCCATGCCCTCCTTCAGCTTCAGGAACGGGTTGGTGTAGATGCGGTTGAGGAATTCGGCGGAATCCTTACCGCGGATGGCGATCTTGCCCAGCGTGCTGGCATCCATGAAGCCCACGGATTCACGGACGGCGGCGCATTCACGCAACACCGCGGTGTCCATGTCCTCACCCGGCTGCGGGTAGTACCACGGGCGCTTCCACTGTCCCACGTCCTCGAAGAGGGCACCTGCGGCAACATGCCACGGGTGAATCGAGGTGACGCGGGCCGGGTCGAAGAGCTCACCGCGCTGGCGACCGGCCAGTGCCACGAAGGCCACCGGGGTGTAGGGAGCGCGGAAGGTGGTGGTGCCCACCTCGCCCAGGGACGCGGCATTCAGCTCATGTGCGATCACGCCGATGGCGTTTACGCCGCTGGTCTTACCCTGGTCGTTGGCGGTGGAAATGGAGGTGTACCGCTTGACGTGCTCCACCGAACGCATACCGGCGCCGGTGGCGCGTAGTACGTCGGCCACGGACTGGTCGCGCTGCAGGTCAACGAAGTGGTTCTTCCACTCGCTGGCCACGCCCGTGCGGCCGGGGATCAGCCACAGCGGAGCAATCGGACCCTCGGGGCGCGGCTGGGCCTGCGGTACGCTCAGTTCGCTGGCGAAGCCAACCTGATCGGCGGCCTTGTGGCCGGCCTCCGCACCCTGCTCGAGTGCTGCCACCAGCGAGTAGCTGCCGGTGACGGCGCCCGCGGTCTGCTGGTTGCGCACCGGTGCCGAAGGCACGAATGCTGCCACCTGATCGTCCCAGGCCAGTTTGCCCTGGCGCTGGCTGTGCAGGTGAACCACCGGCGAGAAGCCGCCGGAGACGGCCAGCAAGTCACCGGGGATGCGCTCGATCTCCGAGGCAATGGCTCCGTTGCTATCAAGGCTGGCGGCGAATACCGCGCTCACGCGCCCGGCGGGGCCTTCGCCCTCGGTGTCCACAACGGCGCTGGAGTAGCGCACCTGCACACCAGTAGCTTCGGTTACCGCGCGGGAGACCTCGGTTGCTTCGGACCGCGAGTCCAATACGGCTTCGACCTTGACTCCGGCGAGGAAGAGATCCTCGACAAGAGCGTAGGCGGAGTCGTTGGTGGTGGCCACGATGACCTGCGATCCGGCGGCGACGGCGTAACGGTTCAGGTAGCTGCGCACGGCCCCGGCAAGCATGACGCCGGGCCGGTCGTTGTTTTCGAAGACCAGCGGACGCTCGTGCGCACCGGTGGCCAAGATGACCTGGCTGGCGCGTACGTGCCAGATGCGCTGACGGGACACGCCCGGGCGCTCCGCCTGCGGCAGGTGATCGGTGCGGTGCTGCACGGCGATGACGTAGTTCTCGTCGTAGCTGCCGAACGCGGTGGTGCGGGCCAGGTAGGTGAAGTCTTCGGCCTGCTCCAGCTCTTCGAGGCTCGAGGCGACCCAGTCCAGTGCCGGACGCCCGTCGATGCTCTCCTCGCGAGTGGACAGTAGCGAGCCACCGGCCTGCGGCTGGTCATCCATCAGAATGGTGCGTGCTCCGCCCTTGGCGGCTTCCCGGGCCGCGGCGATTCCTGCCGGGCCGGCGCCGATGACCAGGACATCGGTGTGCACGTACTTGCGGTCGTAGACCGCGGTGTCTTCACGCGGGTCGAGGACCCCCAGACCGCTCAGAAGCTCGGCCTGCAAGCCATCGCGCAGCGTCACCGTGGTGGCAGGCAGCATCGATTCGTTGACGCCGCCCTGGCCGTTGTCGAAAACGGAAACCAAGGCGTTGGCCTCTTCGACACCGGCGGACATGATGCCGCGGGGACGCCCCAAGTACAGGGAGTTGCCGCAGTCAACACGTCCGGAGGCGAGTAGCGCACTGGCGATGGTATCGCCGGCTATTCCGCGGTATTCCTGACCATCAACGGTGAAGGTCAGCTCGGTGCCGTGGTCGATCGAATGGCCGGGGGCACGGCTGGCATCGAGTCGCTGTGAGCTCATGATGCGTTGTCCTCCTTCAGCGTTGGGCGGGGCTGGCCCATGGGGTAAATGGCTTTGAATTCGTAGGTCACGGTGTCGCGGATGGCGTTGAACCATTTGCGGCACCCGGCCGAATGGCTCCAACGTTCTGCGAATAGACCCTTGGTGTTATCGCGGTAGAACAGGAACTCGGCCCATTCCTTGTCGCTGAGCTCGCTAGGGTTCTCCGGGTAGGCCACGTGGGCCTGTCCACCGTAGTGGAACTCGGTTTCGTCGCGCGGCCCGCAATTCGGGCACTCAATTAGCAGCATTGCCTCTCCCTCGCTTAGTGGGCCACGGCCGCGGCGCCGTGCTCATCGATCAAACGTCCGGTTTCGAAACGATCAAGCGCGAAAGGCTTATTCAGCGCGTGCGGCTCGTCGTTTGCGATGGTGTGGGCGTAGGTGAATCCTGCGCCCGGGGTTCCCTTGAAGCCACCGGTACCCCAACCGCAGTTGACGTACAGTCCATCGACCTCGGTCTTCGAGACGATCGGTGAGGCGTCGAAGGTGGTATCCACGATGCCGCCCCAGGTGCGTAGCAGGTGGGCACGAGCGAAGATCGGGAAGAGCTCCACGGCAGCTGCCATCTGCTCCTCGATCACGTGGAAGGCACCACGCTGTCCGTAACCGTTGTAGGCGTCAATGCCGGCGCCCATGACCAGTTCGCCCTTGTGTGCCTGGGAGACGTACACGTGTACGTGGTTCGACATGACAACGGTGGGGTGTACCGGCTCGAAGAGCTCGGAGACCAGCGCCTGCAGCGGGTGCGACTGGATGGGCAGGCGTACCCCGGCCATCCCGGCGACCACCGAGGAGTGCCCGGCGGCGGCCAACGCGACCTTTGGCGTGTGGATGGTGCCGCGGCTGGTCTGTACGCCAACGATGCGGTTACCTTCCTTGAGGATGCCGGTGACCTCGCAGTTTTGGATGATATCCACACCCATTTCGTCGGCCTTGCGGGCAAAGGCCCAGGCCACGTGGTCGTGCTTGGCGATACCTGCGCGCGGCTGGTAGGTCGCACCCATGACTGGGTAGCGGATGTTGTCGCCGATGTTGATGATCGGGCAAACTTCCTTGACCTGCTGCGGGTCGAGCCATTCGGCGTCGACGCCGTTGAGCTTGTTGGCCTCAACGCGGCGTACCGATTCACGGACGTCGCCAAGGGTATGGGCCAGGTTCAGCACACCACGCTGCGAGAACAGGAAGTCGTAGTCCAGTTCCTCGGGCAGCTGCTCCCATAGCTTCAGGGAGTGCTCGTAGATACCGGCCGACTCGTCCCACAGGTAGTTAGAACGAATAATGGTGGTGTTACGGGCCATGTTGCCGCCGGCCAACCAGCCGCGCTCCAGCACGGCGATGTTGGTCATGCCGTGGTTCTTGGCGAGGTAGTAGGCCGTGGCTAGGCCGTGGCCACCGCCACCGACGATCACTGCGTCATAGGACGACTTCGGCTCCGGGTTCCGCCAGAGGAAGTCCGGGTGCTCTGGAAGCAGATCCGCCATGATTACTCTCCTACCTTCTTCAGTTCTGGGTACAGCGGATGCGCAGCAGCCAAAGCCTCCACACGCTCACGCAACCCCACCAACACCGACTCATCACCCTCAGCACCAGCAATCAACGCCTGCGCAATCACCTCAGCAACCTCCGCAAACGCCTCCTGGGAGAACCCACGCGTCGCCAACGCCGGCGTACCAATCCGCAACCCCGAAGTCACCATCGGCGGACGCGGATCATTCGGCACCGCATTACGATTCACCGTAATCTCCACCCGCGCCAACAAATCCTCAGCCTGCTGACCATCCAACTCAGACTCACGCAAATCCACCAACACCAAATGCACATCAGTACCACCGGAGAGCACACTAATACCCTTCGCCGCCACATCAGCCTGCATCAAACGATCCGCCAAAATCCGAGCCCCAGCCAACGTCCGCTCCTGACGCTCCCTAAACTCCGGCGAACCAGCAATCTTAAACGCAACCGCCTTACCAGCAATCACATGCTCCAACGGACCACCCTGCTGACCAGGGAACACCGCCGAATTCAACTTCTTCGCAATCTCCGCATCATTCGAGAGAATAATCCCACCACGCGGACCAGCCAACGTCTTATGCGTCGTCGACGTCACCACATGCGCATGCGGCACCGGCGAAGGATGCAACCCCGCCGCCACCAAACCAGCAAAGTGCGCCATATCAACCCACAAATACGCGCCGACCTTATCCGCAATCGCACGGAACCGCTCAAAATCCAACTGCCGCGGATACGCCGACCAACCAGCCACAATCATCTTCGGCTGATGCTCCACCGCCAAACGCTCAACCTCGTCCATGTCCACCACACCGGTATGCTCATCCACACCGTAGGCCACCATGTCGAACAAACGACCCGAGAAGTTCAACTTCATCCCATGCGTCAAGTGACCACCATGCGCCAGGTTCAACCCCAACACCGTATCCCCCGGACGCACCAACGCGTGATACACCGACGCATTCGCCTGAGCCCCCGAATGCGGCTGCACATTAGCAAACGCCGCACCAAACAACTCCTTCAAACGATCAATCGCCAGAGTCTCGATCACATCGACCTCTTCACAACCACCGTAATACCGGCGACCCGGATACCCCTCGGCATACTTATTCGTCAACACCGAACCCTGCGCCTGCATCACAGCCTGCGCCGTATGGTTCTCCGAGGCGATCATCTCCAGACCACGCTGCTGACGTGCCAACTCCGCATCAATACGAGCCGCCACCTCCGGATCCAACTCCGCCAAGGACTGCGTCAACGACGCCGGGGCAAGAGATTCAAACTGAGCTTGCTGTGTCATCGCGTGTCTTCCAATCTATGATCAACTACTGATATATCAAGAACTGATCACAATCGTATGTGTCATGCATCATAGGGTCAAGAGGAGTAGCCAACCATTTTTAAATGACTTCATCTCGGCGCTACCAGGCGGCGGCTGTTCCCCGGAATTCCGGGGGTTCCGGCACCTAATGCAACAAAAAATCAATCGGCATATGACAAGACCCCCGGAAGAACATGTTGTTCTTCCGGGGGTCTTGAAGCATCGGGGTCTTTACCAGCTGCCGCTCCACGGCTCGGCGACCAAGGGCGCGTCGGATACCCAACGCTCGGCGCAGGGCCGGCCGAGGCGAAGCGCCGACTCGACGACATGCAGGAGCAACAGCGACGTTGTCACCGTTCCCACACCGCCTGGTACGGGCGTAACGGCCTGAGCGACCTCGGTCGCCGCGGCGTAGTCAACGTCGCCAACAAGGTTGCCCTGCTCATCGACATTGGTTCCCACATCGATCACCACAGCCTGCGGATTCAGGTGCTCCGCGGTAATGAGGTCCCTGCTACCCGCAGCGGCCACCACGATGTCGGCCCGGCGCGTATGCGCGGCCAAGTCGACTGTGCGCGAGTGGCAGGCCGTCACGGTAGCGTGACGGTTCAGTAGCAACTGCATCACCGGTCGGCCGATCACCATTGAACGGCCCACGACGGCTACATCTTGCCCCGCCATGGGGACCTCATAGTGATCCAGGATCTCGATAACCGCACGCGCCGTGGCCGGCGCGTAGGCCGGAAGCCCAGCGGAGAGACACCCAAAACTCATGGGGTTGACCCCATCAATGTCTTTTTCCACCGCAATATGCGAAGCCAGAATCTCCAGGGATGCGCCCTCAGGCAAAGGGGTCTGCAGAATAATGCCGTGGACTTCGCGATCGGCACTAAGTCGATTCAACGTCTCGGCAATGATCTGCACCGTGGCCTGACTACCCAAATCATGCACATCGCAGGCTATGCCCGCGCGATGAGCCGACTGCTCGATAGAGCGGACATACCATTGAGTAGCACCGTTGTCGGTGGCCACCACGATGGCAAGCTTCGGCTTTACATTCGACTGTTGGAGCTGTTCGACCTTCTGAGCCACTTCTTCGCGGATGCGCGCGGCCACAGGCTTTCCGCCTAGTACATGAGCCGTCATGCCGCGACCACCTGACGCACACCACGAGCCACATCTTCCGCGTCAATCACGGCCCGCTCCCCGAGCGCCACACAGGCGCGCAGTTTTGCCCCGACCTCAGGGTCTCGGATTTCGGCGATGTTGATCTCCAATGTAGCCAACGAGGTGCCAATGGCGGCACGCGCAGATTCCGCGGCTACCGCCACGTCACTGAGCACATTGGGATTACCGAAGTCCTTGAGTTCAGAGCATAGGTCGATCAGCTCAATGGACAACGCCACCAAACGCTGGGGCGGGCGACTGGCCAGGCCCAGCGCCTGCTGTATCTGCGCGGTCTTCGCAGCCTTCTCCGCTTCCGTGGTTGCCGGAAGCCGGTAGGCAGCAATGACCGAGGCGAAAGCACTCTCGTCCTCATCCGCAGCACTCAGGGACTGAGTGATCAGCTCCTGCGCGCGGACCGCCATGGCTTGAGCGCGCGCCTCGTGGGCTTTGAACTTTTCACCGGTGCTATACAGCGCCACCATGCTGACCAACGCGGCGCCCTGAGCTGCATGCAGGGCACCCACCGCGCCTCCGCCGGGAGTTGGCGCGCGTGAGGCCAATCGTTCCAGATACGCGCCAATAGGCTCGTCTTTAATCATCGAGTACTCCTGCTCATTCTTTCTTTATGGCCTAACGGAAAACCACGGTGCTTGCACCGTCGCGTAGTACGCGATGTTCGCAGTGCCATTTCACGGCACGCGAGAGAGCCAGCACTTCCGCATCCTGGCCCACGGAGGCCAGGTTTTTCGGAGAGTACGTGTGGTCGACGCGGATGACCTCTTGCTCAATAATTGGGCCTTCATCCAGGTCGGCGGTGACATAGTGCGCGGTGGCACCAATTAGCTTCACGCCGCGGGAATGGGCCTGGTGGTAGGGGCGGGCACCCTTGAAACCAGGCAGGAAGGAGTGGTGAATGTTGATGGCCCGCCCCTCGAGCTTCCGGCACAGGTCATCCGAAAGTACCTGCATGTAGCGGGCGAGCACTACGAGATCGATATTGTATTGCTCCACCAACTCCAACAGGCGCGCCTCGGCGGCTTCCTTGGTATCGGGCTGCACGGGAATGTGCACGAAGGGTAGACCCGCCGACTCCGCCATCGGGCGCAGATCTTCGTGGTTCGACACCACGAGGGCCACCTCGCCGCCGAGCTGCCCATTGCGATCCTTGAAGATCAGATCGTTGAGGCAGTGGCCGGCCTTTGAGACCATCACCAATAGCTGCGGAGCTTTTTGGTCATAGAAGTTGTAGGTCAGGCCAAACCATGACGCCGTGTCCAGGAAGTCATCGGCGAGCGTTTCGGTCGCCAGACCCACCGGCCCGGTGAATGACGTGCGCCCATGTAGGGTGCCATTCTCCGTGTCGTCAAACTGCTGATGCTGCCGAATATTGCATCCCTTTTCAAGGAGGAAAGTGGTGACAGCATGGATAATTCCAGGGCGATCAAGGCCGGAAAAAGTTAAGATGAAAGTAGGCGATTCGACGCTACCTTCCCAGATTTCCAGATCCTTATCGGCGGGCTGAAGAAGCTCCATTGGGACTCCAGACTTATAGATACACCAGAGTGTGCATGACTGATATATTAGAGGTTAAGATAGTCTAGAGCGCAGAAAGAACAGGGGTCAATAGCCTGAGGAAAATCTGCGAAAGGGGCGGCGAGAACGTGTCGTACTTTGCCATGGACCGGACTGCCGGCACCGAGACATCTTTGGCGGACAAGGCCTACGCAGCGATCCAGCGCAAGCTCCTCTTTCTCGATATCGCCCCGGGCGAGGCAATCCACGACGCCAAGTTGGCCGAGGAATTCGGTATGGGGCGCACCCCCGTGCGAGAGGCGCTCAAGCGACTCGAGGTGGACCGACTGGTCATCAGCTACCCCAAACGCGGCACATTCGCCACGCGCGTGGAGATTACCGACCTGTCCTATATATCTGAAGTACGCACGCAACTGGAGCCAATGGCCGCCGCGCGCGCCGCTAGGGTCGCTTCTCCAGAACAGCGTGCCGGGCTCAAGAACCTCATCGAGCAGCTCAAGTCCTTCGATATCGAAGAGGCGACAACCACCGAGGTTCTCGAATGCGACGCTTCGATTCACCGCGCAATCTATAGTGCCGCCGGGAATCCCCACCTCGAGGATTCACTGATTCGCTACAACAATTTGGCCACTCGCATCTGGTGCCTCGTTATCGAACGCTTACCCCGCGTGGCAGATCACGTCACCGAAAGCGTCGCGCTACTCCAAGCCATCATCGATGGCGATGAAGATAAGGCCAGCGAACTCGCCCACCACCACGTTTCCGACTTTGAGTCTTCGGTCCACAGCGCACTGTTTAGCGGCTAGCCCTTTCACGGCCGCTAGCTTGGCAAATCCTGGGCGAGCACTCCCCGAAAAGGCAATTAAGCGCTAGTGTGTGACTCAACAGAATTCTCTAATACATCAATAGTGAGATGAGAGGCATATCAGGTGTCCATCACAGTCCAGAAGCCCAGCGCCAGCGATAAATCAATGGCCGAACACGCCTATGAATCGTTGCGCGATCAACTCATCCTCTTGGACATCGCCCCGGGACAGCCGATTCACGAAGCTCAGCTTGCAGCCGACCTAAACGTTGGGCGCACCCCGATTCGCGAAGCACTCAAGCGTTTGGAGACCGATCACCTGGTGGTTTCCTACCCACGACGCGGCACCTTCGCCACCGCCGTTGAATTCCGTGAACTTTCGCAAATTTCAGAAATCCGCCAGCGACTCGAGCCGCTGGCCGTTCGCAATGCCGCACTGAACCCCGACGCGGCCATCCGCACCGAAATCGCGGAACAGTTAGAGCGAATCGATGCACTAGGTGAGATCAACGATCAGCGCAGCCTATTGCTCACGGACATGCATATTCACCGCCTCATTTATAAGGCATGCGATAACACGCACCTTGAAGAGACGCTGGTGAGACTCGACAGTTTGGTTACCCGCATTTGGTGCCTGGTGATCGATCAACTGCCCGACATTGCCGGGCACATCCGGGAGCACTCCGGGCTACTGCGCGCAATTCTCGACGGCGATGCAGACCGGGCCGCGGAATTAGTATCGAGCCATGTGCGCAACTTTGAAGCCGCCATCCGCCAGACCCTTTAGCCTCACCCCTTAACTCGCAGCGCCGCCAGGGCACGGCTAGATTAGCCGTGCCTTGGCGGCGCTGCGACCGTCACGACAGAGTGCACCCACAAGCTTCTGTGTGCGGCGTCTAGGGCATGACAAAAGAGGTGGATCGGGTTGCTCCGATCCACCTCTTAAGCAGTGGGGATATTAGCGACGGATCATACCGTGCGGATCCAGCACGAACTTCTGAGCAGCACCTTCGTCGAAGGCGGCGTAGCCCTGCGGAGCCTCGGAGAGCGGAATCGCGGTCGCGTTCACGTTCTTGGCAATCGACACCTTGTCGTTCAGGATCGCCTGCATCAAGCCACGGTGGTACTTCATGACTGGGCACTGACCGGTCACGAAGGTGTGGGACTTAGCCCAGCCCAGGCCGAAGCTCATCGACAACGAGCCCACCTTGGCAGCTTCGTCCACGGCACCTGGGTCACCGGTGACGTAGAGGCCCGGAATACCGATGGAGCCACCGGCACGGGTGATGTCCATCATCGAGTTCAGCACCGTGGCGGGCTGCTCGCTGGCTGCACCGTGGCCGTGTCCACGAGCCTCGAAGCCCACTGCGTCAATCGCGCAGTCAACCTCGGGAACGCCGAGCAGCTGCTCGATCTGATCCTTCGGGTCGCCCAGCGAGACGTCGATAGTTTCGCACCCGAAGCTGCGCGCCTGGGCCAAACGATCAGCGTTCAGGTCACCAACGATGACAACGGCTGCACCGAGCAGCTGCGCCGAGGTGGCAGCGGCAAGGCCCACCGGACCGGCGCCGGCCACGTACACGGTCGAACCTACGGTCACGCCAGCGCCGACCGCGCCATGGAAACCAGTTGGGAAGATGTCCGAAAGCATGGTCAGGTCGAGGATCTTCTCCAGGGCCTGGTCGCGATCCGGGAACTTCAGGGCGTTCCAGTCTGCGTAGGGCACCAGCACGTACTCGGCCTGGCCACCGACCCAGCCACCCATATCGACGTAGCCGTAGGCCGATCCGGGACGATCCGGGTTAACGTTCAGGCAAATGCCGGTCTGTCCCTCTTTACAGTTGCGGCAACGTCCGCAGGAGATGTTGAAGGGAACCGAAACCATGTCGCCGACCTTGAGGAACTCGACGTCGGGACCGACCTCGACCACTTCACCGGTGATCTCGTGCCCGAGGACCAGGCCTTCTGGCGCGGTGGTGCGACCGCGCACCATGTGCTGGTCGGAACCACAGATGTTGGTGGCCACGGTGCGCAGGATGACGCCGTGCGGGACCTTTCGACCAACGTTTGCCGGGTTGACGCCCGGGCCGTCCTTCAGTTCGAACTCTGGGTAGGGGGTGTCGATCAGCTCGACTTTGCCTGGACCGGCATAGCTGACTGCCAAGTTGCTCATTGTCCACCTTTTCTTCATTGAAATATCAGTTGGATACCTATTGGCGAATACCCCCAATCATGCCACTCGCTCAGTTGGTGTCAATACTCAGCGCAGGAAATTTTTCCTACTCAGAGGTATGTTGATAATCATTCTCAATTAGCGCGAGCTCGTCTTCCGACTTGTGCTCTTCGGCCAGACGTTCGGCCAGAATTATTCGAGCGTTATTCTGAAGCACTTCAAGCGATTGACGGATCACCGGTGACGACATGCTCCCCTTGCGGGCCACGGCAACAATGCGACGCGCAGGCTTGGCCCTGCCCGTAATACGCAAACGAGTAACATTCTCGGCCTGCCAGAGCGACGCCAAGCGCGGCACCAGCCCAACTCCCATGCCGGCACCGATGAAAGCCACCATGGTCTCCCATTCCACGGCTTCGTGAACCACCCGAGGAGTTGCGCCAATCATGGTGAAGGCAGCAGTGAACAGGGAGCGATAGACCGAACCGTGTACATCGGTAATCCAGTCATCGCCAGCCA
This sequence comes from Glutamicibacter endophyticus, assembly GCF_048457885.1. Taxonomy (NCBI): domain Bacteria; kingdom Bacillati; phylum Actinomycetota; class Actinomycetes; order Micrococcales; family Micrococcaceae; genus Glutamicibacter; species Glutamicibacter endophyticus. Next base: position 277,255 of record NZ_CP174200.1, on the reverse strand, counting down.
ACTCTTCGAGCGTGACCGAGTCCCGGGCTGCCAGCGGGTGACTCGAAGGCAGGATGACGTCTAGCGGGTCATCGAGCAACGGCGTCTGCTCGAAACGCTCCGCATCGGCGGGCTGCGCCTCAATATGCGAAGCAACAATAACCGCCACATCGATCCGTTCGGCCAGGAGCAATTCCAGGCAACGTTGCGGCTGGGCCTCCATCACGTGGACCGATAGCTGCGGATGCGTCACCCGCAGGGAACTAACCAGCGGAGCCAGCAGATGGGCTGCCGCGGTTGAAAATCCACCAAGGCCTAAATTCGCCGGCAACTGACCGCCAGCTTGCATGGACTCCGCGCGCAGTTGCTCCCACTGCGACATAATTGCGTCAATTCCCGTCACCAAGTGACGTCCCGTCGCGGTCAATCGCACCCCGCGACCGTCGCGTACAACAAGCTTCATATTGAGCGCTCGTTGCAATTCACGTATCTGCGCCGAGACCGCAGAGGCCGAGTATCCGGTAAGGTCTGCGGTAGCGGCGATGGTACCAGTTGTGGCAAGCACCCTGAGGGTTTTGAGCCGTGCATCAATCATGCAACGAAACTGTACAGTTGCAGACACTTTCTTGCGCTTTTGTTTCAGCGCCAAAGTGCTTACCGTCAATTTAGAGGTGATTGCTGTCACCTACTTCCCCCCTTATAACTCCGTTCTTATGAACCCGTTCTCTGTGCATCTAGGAGTACGACAATGACTGCTTCGGTCAGCGCACCGCGCACCACACCCGGCAAGCTCACAGCGACACTTACCGATACTCGTCTCGCTGAAATCAAGACGCTGTTCGAAAACCGTCGCGAAGGGTACTCGCTGGAAGGTCCGTTCTATACCGATCCAGATCTCTTCAAGGTCGATATGGAAGCTATCTTCGGCAAGCACTGGCTCTTCGCGGCCAGCGTCGCCGAGATCCCCGAGCCGGGCGACTACGTCACCTTGGACTACGGGCCCTACTCGCTCATCGTGTTGCGTAACGACGACGGCGGGGTCAATGTCCTGCACAACGTTTGCCGTCACCGTGGCGCTCGCGTACTCACCGAGGCTCAGGGCACCACCGGCAACCTCGTCTGTGGTTACCACTCCTGGACCTACTCGCCAGAAGGCAGCCTCATCCACGCCTCCTCGCCGGGCGAAGGAAAGTTTGATAAGAACTGCTTCGCGCTCAAGAAGGCACATAGCCGCGTCTACGCCGGCCTGATCTTCGTGTGCATCGCCGAAGAACCGCCAACCGACTTTGACGAAGTCGCCAAGATCTTCGAGCCATACCTGGCACCGCATGACCTGGGCAAGACCAAGGTTGCCTACCAGCAGAACATCATCGAAGAGGGCAACTGGAAGCTCGTCATGGAGAACAATCGCGAGTGCTACCACTGCGATGGTCACCCAGAGCTTGCCTGCTCGCTATTCCCGACCTGGGGCCTGACCGACGGCATCATCCCGCCGCACCTGGAAGAGGTCTGGGAGCGCAACAAGACCGCGCAGGCGGATCTGGAAGCACGTTGCCGCCGCTACGGCCTGCCGTACGAGGTGCTCGAGGAACTGGACACCCGCATCGCCGGTTTCCGCATTTCCCGTGAATCCCTCGACGGGGACGGCGAATCCTTCTCCGCCGATGGCCACCGTCTCTCCAAGAAGCTGCTCGGCGACCTGCGCGACTTCCGCCTTGGCCGCTGCTCCATGCACCTGCAGCCAAACAGCTGGTTCCACTTCCAGTCCGACCACGTGATCACCTTCGGTGCATTCCCGATCAACGAACACCAGACCCTGGTGCGCACCACCTGGCTCGTCGCCGATGACGCAGTCGAAGGCGATGACTACGATCTGGAGAAGCTGACCTACACCTGGAAGCAGACCAACCTGCAGGATAAGAACTTCGTGGAACTCTGCCAGGTAGGTGCCGCAAACCCGGCCTACGAGCAGGGCCCGTACATGAAGAGCGAATACCAGGTTGAGGCCTTCATCAACTGGTACACCCAGCGCGCTCTGGAGCACCTGGCATGAGCGAAGAAGTCGCCACTCTGAGTACGACGGTGGAGGCTCAGCGCATCCGCGGACTGGAAATGCCGTGGAACCGAGTACTGAGCAGCTCCGAGGGTCCCGCTGGTGCGGCCCGCGCTCTGGGTCCGTGGCGGCCCCAGGAATTCCTCGCCGAGTGCGTGGAGACCATCCCCGAGGCCGGCGGACTGATGACTTTCGTCTTCCGCCGCGCCGATGGTGCCCCGCTGGCCTTTCGCGCCGGACAATACCTAAATATTGCCTTTCCGGTCAACGGCCCGGACGAGGACCCGGTCGATCGTAGCTACTCGATCTCCAGCGCCCCCACAGAACCATGGACCTTCAGCGTCACCATCAAACGCGACCCCAAGGGCCTGGTCTCCGGCTGGGCGCACGACAATGTGCGCCCCGGCATGGTGCTGGACATGCTCGGCCCGGTGGGTGCCTTCCACCTGCCCGACGCCGATCGCCGCGCCCGCTACCTCTTCCTGGCCGCGGGTGCCGGTATCACCCCGATCATGTCGATGGTGCGCACCATCTGCTCGCTTCCGGGTCAGGCCGACGTGGTCATTCTGTACCACGGCGCCGAGCCTGGCGGTTTCGCCTTCTCCCAGGAGCTCGAGTACCTCTCGCAGGTCGATTCGCGCGTTAAGGTCTTCTACTCATTGGGCGACCGAAGCAAGCCGGGCGTGTGGGAAGGGATGATCGGACGGCTCACCGCCGAAATGATCGATCAGGTGGCTCCGGATGCCAACGGGCGCAAGGTCTTCGCCTGTGGCCCGGAAGGCTACCTGAATATCGCCGCGGAGTTGCTGAACAAGGTGGGTGTGGACGACACCTCCATCTTCATGGAGTTCTTCTCCGGAGATCGCCAGACCATCCTCGAGTACGCGCAGGAAGTCGAGATCGCGGGAGAGATCGCTGGCGAGTACGCCGAGGAAATTGCCGAGTCGGCCGAGGAGTACTTCGAGGCACAGCCCGAGGCACTGAGCATGTACGAACCGGCTTATGACTCCGAAGGCACGCTGGAGGCTAGCGGCATGGAGCTGGTGGCCGTTGACGCCGAGGTTCCGGTGCCGGTTTCCGAGGCCGAGACTCCGGCCGAGGACGCTGCCCCGTCGACACCCGACACGGGCTCGTTCAAGACCGTCGGTGAGGGCGAACTGACCATGTCGTTTACCCGCACCAAGGTGAATGTGCGCATTAGCCCGGACGAGTTCATTCTCAACGCCGCGCAGCGCGCGGGCGTGCGTATCGGCGCAAACTGTCAAGAAGGCATGTGCGGCTCCTGCAAGGTCGTGAAGCTTTCCGGTGAGATCGATATGAACCACCAAGGTGGCATTCGCGCCCGCGAAATCGAGGCCGGAAAGTTCTTGCCCTGCTGCTCCACCGCGAACAGTGACCTTGTCATCGACGCCTAGCGTCACGTCACACCAACCACACCACACGCTTTAATACTTAGGAGTCCACCGTGACGAACACTTCCCCACGGGTCGTCATCATCGGCGCTGGCATCGTCGGCGCAAACCTGGCTGATGAACTCGTCCAACTGGGTCACACCAACATCCTTGTGCTGGAGCAGGGTCCGCTAGGCATTCCCGGCGGTTCCACTTCGCACGCCCCGGGTCTGGTCTTTTCCTCGAACCCATCAAAGTCGATGACCGAGTTTGCCCAGTACACCATCGAGAAGCTGACTTCTCTGGTCGGTTCCGATGGCCGAGGCTCGTTCCTTCCGGTTGGTGGCTTGGAAATCGCCACCAACGAGGAGCGCCTGCAGGATCTGCACCGCCGCGCCGGCTGGAACCGTGCCTACGGTGTCGAGGCTGAGGTCATCGACGCCGCGGAGTGCCTGAAGAAGTTCCCAATGCTGAACCCAGAGCTGGTGCTCGGCGGATTGTTCACCCCGGGTGACGGTCTGGCCCTCGCCGCAAAGGGAACCCAGCTGGTCATGGAGCGCGCCAAGGCCGCGGGCGTTGAATTCCGCGACCGCACCATCGTGACCGATATTGAACAGTCCGGTGGCAAGGTCACCGCCGTGATCGCCGGCGAAGAGCGATTCGAAGCCGACATTGTGGTCTCCTGTGCCGGATTCTGGGGCCCGAACATCGGCAAGATGGTCGGCACCCCGATTCCGTTGCTGCCACTGGCCCACCAGTTCGCTTGGTCGACCTCGGCCCCGAGCCTAGCCGGCGTCAACGAATTGCCCAACGGCGCTTCCCGCCCCATCCTGCGTTACCAGGACAAGGACCTGTACTACCGCGAATGGGGCGACCGCATCGGCATCGGTTCCTACGCTCACCGCCCGATGGCCGTGGACCTGGACACCCTGCCAAGCTACAAGCCCGAGGACATCACCAGCGAAAAGATGCCTTCCTCGCTACCTTTCACCCTGGAAGACTTTGCACAGCAGTGGGAAGACACCCAGGAGATCCTGCCGGATCTGCGCAACACCGAGATCCAGCGCGGCTTCAACGGTATCTTCTCCTTCACCCCGGACGGCGGCTCGCTGGTCGGCCAGTCCCGTCAGGTCGATGGCTTCTACGTGGCCGAGGCCGTGTGGGTCACCCACGCACCGGGCATTGCCAAGGCAGTAGCCGAACTGATCGCTACCGGTACCTCGAAGACCGATCTGACCGACTGCGATCTGAACCGCTTCGAAGACATGCAGACCACCGCCGAGTACGTCGAGGAAACCTCGAAGCAGAACTTCGTGGAAATCTACGATGTGCGCCACCCGCTGGAGCCACGCACCAGCCCGCGCAACGTTCGCGTCAGCCCCTTCCACGAGCAGCAGAAGGCACTCGGTGCGTTCTACCTCGAGGGCACCGGCTGGGAGCGTCCGCACTGGTTCGAAGCCAACGCCGCATTGCTCGACGAACTGCCCGAAGAGTGGGTAGCTCCGGAGCGCGACGCATGGTCGGACAAGTTCCACTCCCCGATTGCTGCGGTGGAGGCCTACAAGACCCGTACCGCGGTGGCCATGTACGACATGACCCCGCTTAAGCGCCTAGAAATCGTGGGCCCGGGTGCCGGGAAGATGCTGCACAAGCTAACCACTTCCAGCATGCTGCGCAAGCCGGGTGCGGTGAGCTACACCTTGCTGCTCAACGAGGATGGCGGCATCACCAGTGACATCACCGTCGCCCGTCTTTCGGAGGAGCTCTACCAGGCCGGTGTGAACTCCAACGTGGACTTGGCCTACATCTCCCGCGAGGCACGCAAGCACACGGAAGAGAACCCGGGCGAATGGGTCACCGTACGCGACGTCACCGCTGGCACCTGCTGCATCGGTCTGTGGGGTCCGCGAGCACTGGACACGATCAACAAGATCACCCGCGATGACCTGAGCAACGAAGGCTTGAAGTACTTCAACGCCAAGCAGGTCTCCATCGGCGGCATCCCGGTGACCGCCTGGCGCCTGTCCTACGTCGGCGAGTTCGGTTGGGAGCTGTACGCTTCGGCAGATGTTGCACACCGTCTCTGGGATGTCATCTGGGAAGCCGGTCAGGAATACGGAATCATCGCCGGTGGCCGCGAGGCATTCAACTCCTTGCGTCTGGAGAAGGGCTTCCGCTCTTTCGGTACCGACATGACCACCGAGCACGAGCCGGAACAGGCTGGCCTGGGCTTCGCCGTCAAGGCCGCCAAGACCGATGACTTCGTCGGCAAGTCGGCTCTGGCCGAGCGCGCCGCGGCCGCTACCAAGCGCCTGCGCTGCCTGACCGTCAACGATGGTGTTTCGGTCGTTCTCGGCAAGGAGCCGGTGTACGTCGGTGGCGAGGTCAGCGGATACGTCACCAGCGCCGCCTACGGTTTCACCGTGCGCAAGCCCATCGCCTACGCGTGGCTGCCACGGAGCGTTGAAACCGGCGATCAGGTCGAAATCGAATACCTCGGCCGCAAGATCCCGGCGACCGTTGTGGACGATCCGCTCTACGACCCGCAGATGGAGCGTCTGCGTGGCGTGCAGCTAACCAGCTCGGCCAGCTAAACCCGCCAGTTCCCCACGGCCGGTCACCCCTTCCATCTGGTGGGTGTGGCCGGCCGTAGGCATCTGCGAGAGAATTCCCTTAGATCCCCTTACCTCCCCGTTCGTACGAAGGACAACGACCATGCATCGCAAGGCCCCGATCGAAGATATTAACGAAGACGACCTTAAGGTCAGTAAACCCAAATCAAGTGCCGCGGGTCTCGAAGCGGTAATGGTCTCCTTGCAGCGCGGGTTCGCGCAGGCCGGCCCCTCGCGCACGGTCCGTTCGATGCTGCGCGTGAATCAGCGCGGCGGATTCGACTGCCCCGGCTGCGCTTGGCCCGAGTCGATTACCGGCAAGCGGAAGCCTGCCGAGTTCTGCGAGAACGGCGCCAAGGCCATCGCCGAGGAATCCACCGCCCGAACCGTAACCCCAGAGTGGTTCGAAGAGCACCCGATTTCGGTGCTCGAACAGAGAACCGAGTACTGGCTCGGCTCACAGGGCCGCATCACCCACCCCATGATTATTCGCGCGGGCGAAACTCACTACACCCCGATCAGCTGGGGCGATGCCTTTGCGACGATCGCCGAGCACGTGAATGCCACCACCCCGGACCGGTGCGTGTTCTACACCTCGGGGCGTACGGCGAACGAGACCGCATTCTTGTATCAACTCTTGGCCCGCAGCATCGGCACCAACAACCTGCCGGACTGCTCGAATATGTGCCACGAGTCCTCGGGTACCGCCATGAATCCCACGATTGGCATTGGTAAAGGCACGGTCAGCCTCGAAGATTTCGATCATGCGGAACTGATTTTCGTGGTGGGACAGAATCCCGGGACGAACCACCCGCGCATGCTTTCGGCGCTGTCCGAGGCGCGCGAGCGTGGTGCCCGCGTGGTGTCCATTAACCCGCTGCCAGAAGCCGGGCTCATGGGGTTCAAGGACCCGCAGCGGGCCTCGGGCATGATGGGTAAGTCGGCACCGATTAGTAGCGACTTCCTGCAAATCAAGGTCGGCGGAGATCTGGCCTTGTTCCAGGCTTTCGGGCACCTGCTCCTGCAGGCCGAGGAGCAGAACCCGGGTACCGTAATCGACCAGGCATTCATCGACTCTGCCACCGAAGGCTTCGAGGCCTACCGTCAGGCACGTTCCGAAATCGATTGGGCGGCCACGGAGGAAGCCACGGGCCTATCGCGGGAGCAAATCACCGAGATCGCACAACTGTTGGCCAAGTCCAAGGCCACCATCATTTGCTGGGCGCTTGGTCTGACCCAGCAGCCGCACTCGGTGCCTACGTTGAAGGAAATCATTAACCTGCTGTTGCTGCAGGGGAACTTCGGTAAGCCAGGGGCTGGCGCCTGCCCGGTACGCGGACACTCAAACGTGCAGGGCGATCGCACCATGGGTATTTGGGAGAAGCCCACCGAGGCACTGCTGGCTTCCATGGACGCCGAGTTCGGGATTACCTCTCCGCGCGCCCACGGGTACGACTCGACCGAGACTCTGCATGCCTTTGAGCATGATGAGGTGGATGTCTTTGTGTCCATGGGTGGAAACTTCGCGTTGGCGAACTCGGACACCGAGGCACTGGAAGCCGGAATGCGCCGGGCGAAGCTCACGGTACATATTTCCACGAAGCCGAACCGTTCACATGTGGTCCACGGACAGACCTCGCTGATCCTGCCGACGCTGGGACGTACCGATAAGGACGATAAGCACCCGAAGGGCGCGCAGTTCCTCTCTGTGGAGGACTCGATGTCGGTCATCCACTCCACCCAGGGCCGACTGACCCCGGTTTCGGAGCACTTGCTGGCCGAGCCGGTGATTGTGGCACGGATGGCGCAGGCGATTTTGGGCGATGATCACCCGGTAGATTGGCGCAGCATGGCCGAGGATTACGATGTGATCCGCGACCACATTGCTCGGGTGTTGCCGGGCTTTGAGGATTTCAACCGGCGCGTTCGCCAGAAGAATGGCTTTGTGTTGCCGAATCCTCCTCGCGATACCCGTTCCTTTGCCACCTCCAGCGGTCGAGGTCAGTTCACGGTCAGCGAGTTTGAGTCGCTGAGCGCTCCGGAAGGACACTTGATCTTGCAGACCATGCGGTCTCACGATCAGTACAACACCACCTTCTATGGCTTGGACGACCGGTACCGCGGTATTAAGGATGGACGTCGCGTAATTCTGATCCATCCCGATGATTTGGCGGAGACCGGCTTCGCCGATCGTGATTTGGTGGATGTGATTTCGACCTTTGCCGGTAGCGAGCGGCGGGCGAACCGGTTCCGGCTGGTCTCCTACCCCACTGCTCGGGGTTGCGTGGCGGCGTACTACCCGGAAGCGAATGCCTTGGTGCATCGCGATCTGGTGGCGCGTGAGTCGAACACGCCAGGGTTCAAGGCGATGATGGTGCGCTTCGTACCTCATGAGCTGCAGCCAGGACCTACCCTGGACAGCTAACCTCCGCGAGCTACGGCATATCGCCGAGCAAGGTTGACCCCGGGCCGCACTTCTCCGGTTCGGGGTCTTGGCTCGTTTGGGCGGGAAACGGCGCCGTTGTGCGGCGCCGAACACCGCCCAGTTTTCGGACAATATATACATTTCCTAGCCAACATCGACCGGCTAGTAGTATATTCGTTCGTAATATATCAAAGATATACCAAGCTTGATGTCGTGAACGTTCCGGGCAATGATGCCCGCTCGAGTAACGAAAGTGAGTTTCAATTTGACGCAATTAGGCATCGTGGCCGAAGCGGGTCACGAAACACGTGTTGCGGCCACACCGGCCACGGTTAAACAACTTCTGGCCCTAGGCTTCGAGGTTCTCGTCGAGACTCAGGCAGGAGCGGCCTCTTCCTTCCCGGATGACGCCTATGTCCAGTCTGGGGCTCGCATTGTGAGTACGACCGAGGCTTGGGCCAGCGATGTAGTCCTTAAGATCAATCCGCCGACCAATGATGAGCTAGACCAGCTGCAGACGGGGGCCACGCTGATCGCACAACTCAGTCCGGGCCTGCGCCCGGAGCTGGTCGAAGATCTGGCCCGGCGCCCGATTACCGCACTGGCATTGGATGCAGTGCCGCGCATTTCCCGTGCGCAATCCATGGATGTGCTCAGTTCCATGGCCAATATCGCCGGATACCGAGCGGTGGTCGAAGCTGCCCATGAGTTTGGGCGCTTCTTCACCGGCCAGGTCACCGCGGCGGGCAAGGTTCCACCGGCCAAGGTCTTGGTCGCTGGAGCCGGTGTCGCGGGACTCGCGGCGATCGGTGCTGCCAGTAGCCTCGGTGCCATTGTCCGCGCGACCGACCCGCGGCCCGAAGTAGCCGATCAGGTCAAGTCGATCGGCGGCGAATACCTCAAGGTCGAGGTCGAAGAGCAGATGCAGTCGACCGACGGTTACGCGAAGGCGACCAGCGACGCGTACAACGAGCGCGCCGCCCAGATCTATAGCGAACAGGCCGCCGAGGTCGACATCATCATCACCACGGCGCTGATTCCAGGCCGTGCCGCGCCCCGGCTCATCACGGCGGCAGACGTCGCCAGCATGAAGCCCGGTAGCGTCATCGTTGACATGGCCGCCGGCCAAGGTGGAAACGTCGAAGGTTCTGTCGCTGGAGAGCGCGTGGTGACCCCGAATGGCGTCATCATCCTCGGCTACACCGACCTGCCCGGACGTCTCCCCGCCCAGGCCTCACAGCTCTACGGCACGAATATCCTCAACCTGCTGAAGCTTTTGACCCCCGGCAAGGACGGACAACTGGTGCTGGACTTCGAGGACGTGGTGCAGCGCTCGGTCACCGTGGTGCGCTCCGGTGAAAAGACCTGGCCACCTCCCCCGGTACAGGTTGCCGCAGCCCCGCCGCAGCAGCAACCAGCCGAGCCGGTTACGCCGGCCAGCGAACACTCCGGCGGTCTTGGTGCCAAGGGGCAAGGCGTTCTCATTGGTGTCGGCATTGCCTTGCTGTTCCTCGTCAACGCGGTGGCCCCGGCTCCGCTCGCGCAGCATTTCACGGTACTAATCTTGTCTGTCGTCATTGGCTTCTACGTCATCGGCAAGGTTAAGCACGCGCTACACACGCCACTGATGTCGGTCACCAATGCGATCTCCGGCATTATCGTGGTCGGCGCGATGGTGCAGATCACCTCGGGAAATCTGCTGGTGCAGATCCTTTCGGCCTGCGCGGTCCTACTGGCCACAATCAATATTTTCGGTGGCTTCGCGGTGACCCGACGAATGCTCGCGATGTTCTCACGCGGAGGTTCGGCTCGTGACTAACCCCGCAATCGCCCTTGACCTTCTGACCTTAGGAGTTCTCTCGTGACCGATCAGCTTCCCGGTCTCTTGACCGTTGGCTCCTTGGCGAGCGCGGCTTACATCACCGCCGGTCTCCTCTTTATTCTCAGCCTTGCCGGGCTGAGCAAGCACGAAACCTCACGGCGAGGCGTCGTCTTTGGCATCATCGGCATGACCTTGGCCCTACTTTCAACCGTCGCGTTGAGCCTGTTTGGTGCCCCTGGCGAAGGTAACCAGGGACTTGGCCTCACACTGCTCGTGGTCACGGTCGTCGTGGGTGGCGCCATTGGACTCTGGCGTGCCCGGGTTGTGGAAATGACCGGGATGCCCGAACTCATCGCCCTACTGCACAGCTTCGTCGGTTTGGCCGCCGTGCTGGTCGGTTGGAACGGTCATCTCGAGCACCCACCGCTCGATGGTGCGCTGGAGAATATTCACCGGGGTGAGGTGTTCATCGGCATCTTCATCGGTGGCGTGACCTTCACCGGGTCGATCGTGGCATTCCTGAAGCTCTCGGCACGGATGAAGTCGCGACCGCTCACACTCCCGGGCAAGAACCTCATCAACCTGGTGCTGTTGGTGGCCTTTGTGGTGCTCACGGTGCTGTATGTGCAGAACACTGCCCTCTGGCAGCTCGTGACCGTCACCGTTCTGGCATTCGTGCTGGGCTGGCATCTGGTCGCATCCATTGGCGGCGGCGATATGCCGGTTGTGGTCTCCATGCTCAACAGCTACTCGGGCTGGGCCGCTGCGGCCGCTGGCTTCCTGCTGAGCAACGATCTGCTCATTATCACCGGTGCGCTGGTGGGTTCCTCCGGTGCTTACCTGTCCTACATCATGTGCAAGGCGATGAACCGTTCCTTCCTTTCGGTGATCGCCGGCGGCTTTGGTATCGAAGCCTCCGCGTCGAAAGACGAGGAGCAGGGCGAACACCGCGAAATCACCGCCGAGGAAACCGCAGAGCTTCTTGCTTCGGCCGATAGCGTAGTGATCACTCCGGGCTACGGCATGGCCGTCGCTCAGGCACAGTACCCGGTCGCCGAACTCGCTCACCGCCTCACCGAACAGGGCGTCAAGGTTCGCTTCGGTATCCACCCGGTGGCGGGCCGACTGCCCGGGCACATGAACGTGCTGTTGGCCGAGGCTAAGGTGCCCTACGACATCGTGCTGGAAATGGACGAGATCAACGACGAGCTGAGCGAAACCACCGTGGTGCTCGTGATCGGTGCCAACGACACGGTGAACCCGGCAGCCGCTGAAGATCCCGGAAGCCCCATCGCCGGAATGCCGGTGCTCCGTGTCTGGGAGTCGGAGCGAGTGATCGTCTTCAAGCGCTCCATGGCCAGCGGCTACGCCGGCGTGCAAAACCCGTTGTTCTTCAGGGAGAACTCGCAAATGCTCTTCGGTGACGCCAAGGAGCGTGTCGAAGACATTCTGCGCACCCTGTAGCTAACGCAGCCCGTCCTCTCCCACCAATCGCCGCAACTCCCTCAAGGGGTTGCGGCGATTGTCGTTTCGCCACGAGTCCTACGTTGCCCCTAGGTCCACCCGCGTTCGCCGGCCAGCAAGGCGAGCAGTGGTGAGCAGCTACCGCGCTAGGCTCGGCCCGCTGGCGAGCCCAAACGCTAACGGGTAGCGGCAGGAACTTCGATCCTTAGTTCCCCCGCCAGCTCGTATAGCCGCGGCAAGGGTACGGGCAGTATCTCGCCATTGGCGACCGGCTCGGGCAAACGACGCCCGAGCAGAGCATCACGCAACCGGCGCATGGCACCGCCGTGGCTCACGCAAAGGATGCGTTGTCCCGGGTACTCTTCGGCGAGCGCACACAGGGCCTGGGTCAATCGGGCGGTCACCGCGTGGCTCGATTCTGCCGATTCCAATAACCGTTCATAGGCTCCCTCGGGAAGTTCCGCCGGGATCCTCCCCTCCAGCTCGCCGAAGAATCGCTCCATCACCCCGGCAACCGGTCGGCCGGTGGCCAACCCCGTTTCTTCGGCGATGAGCTCGGCCGTCTGCTGTGCCCGACCCAGTGGAGAGGCGAGTACCAAGTCCCAGGCGCCCGCCTGTAGCGAGCGGCCGACCTCGCGCGCCTGTTGTCGCCCCGTAGCGTTTAGTGGGATGTCCGTTTGACCTTGCAGGCGCCCGGCCAGATTCCAGTCGGTTTGTCCGTGGCGAATTAGGGCAATCGAAGCAGTCATAGCACCGAGTCTAACCACCGTAGGCCGCAACGTTACGACGCATACTTGGTTCACAAACGGTCACATTGGCAAACTGTTACGTACCATCCCGAGCGGCCGAGAGATCTGGTTCGATGACGCCGCAGCAACCTGCCACAGCCGGTGGTTACGGTGCTACCGCCAGAAACGATGGAGCAACTTTCCGCCTCGACTCGATGGCCGCAAAGTGACATTGAGCCTCGGGATTCCTTGCCTCGAATTCAGCCTCGACTAAGGAGCCGATACCTTCCCATGGCCGACCATACTTTCGGGTTCCGCACCCGCGCACTACACGCTGGGGGCACCCCCGACGCCGAACACGGTGCCCGCGCGGTCCCGATCTACCAAAGCACGTCCTTCGTCTTCAAGGACTCCGACGATGCCGCGAACCTGTTCGCGTTGCAAAAGTACGGAAATATTTACTCACGCATCGGCAACCCGACGGTCGCCGCGTTCGAAGAACGCATGGCCTCCCTCGAAGGCGGCATCGGCGCCGTCGCCACAGGGTCCGGCATGGCAGCGGAGTTCATCACTTTCGCAGCGCTGGCACAAGCCGGGGACCACATCGTCGCCTCGGCGAAGCTCTATGGCGGCACCATCACCCAGCTTGATGTGTCGCTACGGCGCTTTGGTATCGAAACCACCTTCATCGATTCCAATGAAGCAGCAGATTTTGAGGCGGTGATTCGCCCCAATACCAAGGCGCTCTACACGGAGGTAGTCGCTAACCCCTCCGGCGATATTGCCGACGTGAAGGGGCTCGCCGAGGCGGCGCACCGTCACGACATCCCCCTTGTGGTGGACTCGACGCTGACTCCTCCCTACCTGCTACGACCCATCGAGCACGGCGCAGATATTGTGATCCACTCGGCCACGAAATTCATCGGCGGGCACGGCACCACCTTGGGCGGCGTGGTCGTCGAGGCCGGCACCTTCAACTGGGGCAATGGAAATTTCCCGACCATGACCGAACCGGTCCCCAGCTACGGGAATGTTTCGTGGTGGGGCAACTTTGGTGAATACGGCTTCTTGACCAAGCTCCGCAGCGAACAGCTACGCGACTTTGGCCCGGCACTACCGGCGCAGTCGGCATTCCAATTGCTGCAAGGCCTAGAGACGCTGCCCCAGCGGATGGACGCTCACTTGGCCAACGCCAAGGCTGTGGCAGCTTGGCTGGAGGCAGATGAGCGAGTCAGCTACGTCAATTACGCCGGATTGCCGGGACATCCGCAACACCAGCGAGCCAGTGAGCTCTTGCCGCTGGGCGTCGGTTCGGTCTTTAGTTTCGGTGTGGCCGGAGGGAGGGCCGCAGGAGCGAAATTCATCGACTCCCTGCAACTGGCCAGCCATCTGGCCAATATTGGTGATGCCCGCACCTTGGTACTGCACCCGGCCTCCACCACCCACCAGCAGCTCACCGCCGAACAGCTCGTGTCAGCCGGCGTTCCCGAAGACCTGATCCGCCTCTCCGTCGGCCTTGAAGATGTTGAGGACATTATTTGGGATCTCGATCAGGCCCTGACAGCCGCGCAGCAGGTTGCCGAGCCATCGCCAGCCGTAGCGGCAAACTTCGATGGCGCAGCCTGCACCATCGCTACTCCGAAGGGGGCTTAAGCATGACGCACGATCGCAGCTGGCAGGGGCCTTCGGCCGCCGAGCGACTGAAGATTCTGCGCGAAACGAAGAGCATCGCCATTGTCGGCGCCTCCAATAAGCCGTCGCGGGCTAGCTATTTTGTGGCTACCTACCTGCTCTCTTCAAGTAAGTACACCGTGTACTTCGTGAACCCGGTGCTGGATGAAATTCTGGGACAACCGGTCTACAAGTCGCTGGCCGACCTGCCCGAGGTGCCGGATATGGTCGAAGTTTTCCGCAAACATGATGACCTTCCCGGGGTATTGGACGAGGCGCTAGCCGTTGGCGCCAAGACCCTATGGCTACAGTTGGGGTCCTGGCATGAAGAGGTTGCTCGTCGCGCCGAAGCTGCCGGTATGAATGTGGTGATGGACCGGTGCGTGAAGATTGAGCATGCGCGCTTCTACGGCGGCTTGCGTTTGGCCGGTTTCAATACCGGGGTTATTTCCTCCAAGCGTCAACAATTGGCCTGAGACTTCGCAGTAGCGGAGGGCACCGGGCTGGGTCCCTCCGCTGCTCGTTACCCTCTGGCCGCCGTCCCATACCCGGCGGCCAGCCTGGCCAAGCTAACGCAGGATTTGCGGGAAACGACCGCCGCTTTGATGTTCCGTCCGCGAAACGCCCCGCCCTGTTATGATCGCGGCGTGAGCTCACAGAACGCCAACGACCAAGACACCTTCTTCCATGGAACCCGCGCCGAACTGCGACCGGGCGACCTCATTATCGCCGGATACCCCTCGAATTATCGTCCGGAGATCACCATGAACCACGTGTATTTCACCGCGCAGCGTGATGGAGCCGGGCTGGCCGCTGAGATTGCGGCAATGCTGGGGCCCGAGGGCGCGAGCGCCCATGTTTACCGGGTGGAACCTACCGGTGACTTTGAAGATGACCCAAATGTCACGGACAAGAAGTTTCCCGGCAATCCGACGCGCTCCTACCGGAGCGCAGCGCCACTAAGAGTGCTCGAGGAAGTGACCGACTGGACTCGCCTCACCCAAGAGCAACTGGCGCTCTGGCGTGAGAGGATCGCCGGGATTCGCGAATCTAAGGCAGAGATCATTAACTAGGTCGATTCCGTGTACGGCTCGGACTCAATGCGGCCCTGACCCTGCATATAACTGACCGGGCGGGCACCTCCCGCAATGCACCTCGTCGAAAGGTCATGAACTTCATGGAACCCAGGGACAAACGGGCACTGGTAGTTGGGGCCACCGGCTATGTCGGACGCTTTCTCGTCGCCCGGCTTAGGGCACAGGGTTTCATCATCCGTGTCGTGGTGCGCGACCAAGACCGGGCGATGGCCACCGGATCCTTCGGCGCACCGCCCTTGGAAGGTTTGGTCGATGAGTGGGTCGTCGCCCGCGACGCTTCCGAGCTCGGGACCCCGGTCGTCGATGGGGTGCACCACGTATTCTCGGCGTTGGGCGTGACACGGCAGAAGGCCGATCCTTGGGACATCGATTTCCGCCTGAATCTGCGCTATCTCGAGCTGGCCGAGGAAGCGAGGGTGGATTCATTCCTATACGTCGGGGTGATGAATGCCGCCGAGGGCACCTCGGCGCTGATGCGCGCGAAGTACGCCTTCATGCAGGCGCTCAAACGTTCGAAGGTCGCCGGTCAGATCGTGAATCCTTCCGGCTACTTCTCCGATCTGACCGAGATTTTCGAGCTCACCCGGCGCGGACTAGCCGTGGGTCTCGGTGACGCGAGTGTCCGGCTGAGCCCCATCCACGGCGCGGACTTGGCCGAGTTCTGTGTCCAGCGCCTGTCGTATGGGGCGGGTTCGTGGGATGTTGGAGGCCCCGAGGCACTGAGCTACCGCGAGATCGTGGAGCTGGCGGCCGAGGCTGCGGGAAAGACCCCTCGCTATGTCGCCGTCCCGCATGCTCTGGCCTCCTGCGCAACCTGGGTTGCGGATCGGATGGGGCCACGTAGCGGTTCGTTGACCCGCTTCTTCATCGAGGGCATGCAACGAGACTCTGTGGGTGAGCTACACGGTTCGCGCACCCTGCGCTCTTACTACGTATCGCTGGCCAATGTGCAAAACTCCGAGGCAGATTCAACGACGGGTACGCCCCGGGCACCATAAGCCGGGGCTGGACCACGAACCGGCACGTGCCCGGGTACTGCGTTCCTTGAGGCAACCGGTTGTAGGGCACACTGGTGAGATGGATGATCTGCTCGTACCGCCGGGACCCGGGGCACCCAAGGGGCTGCGAATTCCAGCCGCCGAACTCAGTGAGCAGTTTTCGCGCGCCTCGGGGCCGGGCGGTCAGGGCGTCAATACCACCGACTCACGGGTGCAACTCAGTTTAGATCTGGCCAACACCACGGCTTTGGATGAAGAGCAACGTCTGAGGGCGCTGAAGGAACTAGCGAGCAAACTGAGCGGAACGGTGCTGAGTATCGATGCCTCAGAGTTCCGTTCACAACGACAGAATCGTGCCGCGGCGCGCGAACGTTTAGCCGGACTCCTGCGTGAGGCGCTGGCTCCACCGATACCTCGGCGTCCCACGCGCCCCACGAAGGGCTCGCAACGCCGACGTATCGAGGCGAAACGGCGCCGCTCCGAGACTAAGAGCTTCCGGCGCCGCCCGGGCACCGACTAGGGTACGGCGAGTTGTGCCGCCGCCGGAATGCTAGCTACGCCAGGCAGCCAATTGCTCCTTGGAGGTCTCGGCTAACCACATCTGCCACAATGGGCCAAAGCTTACCCGGCGCACACCCAGTGCGGTAAGCGCGCTCAGATCCCCGGCACCGTGGCCCTTGACCGGATGCGCGGTGACATTCAACGGGACGTTCACGGAGGCCACCAGCTTGGTCACTTGCTCTGCCGTGCTCAAGCCAACGGGATAGACCGCACGGGCCCCGGCCTGTTCCATCAGTTGAATGCGAGCCTCGGCCTCGGCCAGCGGGTCGGTGAAGACGTCCGTGCCGAGCTTGACCGCATCGGTCCGACCGTTAATGACGAAGTCCACACCGGCGTTATCGGCTGCCTGGCGGGCGGCGGCGATGTAGTCGGCGTGCTCGTTGCGATCGCGCACTCGATCACCTTCGCGGTGAACCACATCTTCGATATTGGCTCCCACGGCTCCAACTTCAAGGAGCCGATTGATCAGTTCCTCCGGGGCAAGGCCATATCCTGATTCGACATCGGCGCTAACAGGCACCTCGACGGAGGAAGTGATGCGCTGGACCACCGCCAGATACTGCGTGAAATCCATCTTTTCGCCGTCCGCGCTACCGATTGCGTCGGCTACCGGATGGCTACCAACGGTGAGCCCTTCGAAACCTGCATCGACGGCCACGGCGGCGCTGAACGTGTCCCAGACGGTGGGAAGCACGAGCAAACGACCCGAGCTGTGAGCGGTGGATAGTGTGCTGGCCAGTTCGTGAACATTGGGCATGTGAGTCTCCTTGGCTCGATGGGCACCGGCGAGATCTCGCCGGTGCTCTCGCCTCAGGCTAACAGAGCACCATCGACACTTCACCAGCCCAGTCTGCGCTCTGAGCAAACTCTCATCCGGTGCTTAATCGGCGCTCTCGGCGACCTGACCTTGCAGCTGTTCTCGTAGCTCGCTGGGTGATTCGCGCCAATCAAGGTCGAGCTCGGCGCCGGCCAGCACCACAACATGGTGCGTGAGATTTGCCCCGGATAGGCGTCGCACAACCTCAGATGGATTTCCACCGGGCCAAGGGTACTTAGGACCGCTGGATCGGCGAGACCGATCGCTTCCAGCCGTTGCGCCGAGGCCGACCCCATATTGCGTACGGTGGTCCAAGCTTGTGGAGTGGTCATTGCTGCACCGATTTCAGGTAGTCGACGCCTATAACCGAGTCGAAGATTTCCAAGGAGATAGGTTGCCCCGCGCGGATCACGCTCAATGCTCCGGAAGGTTCGAATACCACTGCACCTACTTGCGAAGGATGCGAAATGCCAGCGAGCCGTAGCCGCGAGTCGAGCTCCGCATGCGACACGTGGCAACGGCTCATATGTTTCTCAATGATCTTCGGTCCGGCCATCAGGAGGACCGGACGGTTGGCGATCAATGAAGAACCGAATCGCGTGCGGCGCAGCAGCCCCGAGACTGCCTGCAATCCCACCAGCGTCACCAATGCCACGATGCCTCCGCCCAGACGTGGAGAATCCCCCAGCGCTGCCCGGGCGATAATTCCGCCGAACGCAATCACTGCAGCAAGGTCGTAGCTGGACATGCTCGAGAGCATGCGTTGGCCCAGCAATCGCACCAGAAGGATCAGAGCCACATACATTCCCACCGTGGCCAGAGCGACCGCACTGGCTTCGAGCCATGTAATACCTAGCAACCGATCCACTGCCCGCCTCCTGCATCTACCCATCTACTCTATGTGCAGAACTCTGACGAGCGCTAAGCGTCGGCGTTCAAGGGGTCATGAGACGCACCATCGACGCTCGGCAATGAGCGTCGACAGGAGCAAGGCACCGGCGGCGAAGAGCCAGGGTACGTAGCTGGCGAAACCCGTCGCCGGGGCAAGAAGCCACGAGGAGATCACGAAAACCCCGATGGCCATTACGAGGCTCACACCGGCGGCGAGCGCACGCTTGGCCCTGCTGACCCCGTGCCAGAGCGGCGGATGTGAACCATCGGAGGCAGTGTTTAGTCCGAGGTAATTTCGCATACGTACTCCTTTGACATGTCGACTCACTTGACCAGCTAGGGCGCTCATTAGCCTACATACCTGACAATATCGTCTCAAGTGGATAGGTCATTAGAGTTCCTTCGATTCACTGGTCGTGGAGGTTGCATAGGCGCACGAGGGCGGCGAATCCGTCCGCGGAACCGGGCCAGTGGGCGCGCACCGCGTCGATACCGTCCCGGCGCACGACCTGACGTAGCACCAAGACCACGATGATGGCATCGTCGGCATAACCTATCACCGGGAGAAAATCGGGCACTAGGTCAATGGGTAGTGCCAGATAGAGCATGAGCAACACGATGCGCACGCGTACCCCACGCGGCAGCGCGCGGTCTGCTGCCACTCGGCGCAATAGCCGCAACAGATCCGGCAAGAGCCGCAACGCCTCGCGCAGTAGATCACCGCGGGGCCGCACGAGCACCAACGCCACGATAAGCGTAAACCAAAACACCAGAAGTCCAACCAAGACTCCCAGTAGCACGTCCCACCACAACGATCCGGCCATCGGCATCCCCGCCATAGAGCCCCAAGGCATCAGACCCGTGGCACGTCAACGAAACTCCGGATAGTTTATCGACCGCTACGCCGGGCGATCACGTCGAAGACATGCCAATGCTTCGGACCACTGAAGGACATTCCGTCGTACTCGGCCTCCCGTAGCTCGACCCGCTCCAGCCCCGCGAAGAGTGCTTCGATCACCGAGTGCTCCCAGAAGTTCATCGACGTATCGGCAGCCCACGTATCGGACACCCCGAAAAGATTGACTGCCACCCAGCCGCCGGGACGAACAGATTCGGTGAGCAAGGGCCAAGAATCGTCAAATGCGTTGTGATCCATAAAGGTTAGCGAGTACCCCGCGTAAACCAGATCACTGGCCGGTAGCGCATCGAGATCCGCAAAGGTGTGCTCGCCAATGGTTAATCGGGCGGCGCGCTCGCCCGTGAGGCCCTCTCGAATCTGCGTGGCGCTACCTGGGGCGGAGTCGATCGCGTGGACCGACCATCCGGCGGCAAGCAGGGCTCGGGTTTCCACTCCCGCACCGGCCCCAAGGTCCAGCGCACGGCGCCCCGCACCGGGACCGGCCCCGTCGATAATCTCCGCGCAGAGGTCGCGCACCCCACGAGTGCGCTGCGCCTTGTTATAGCGCGGCCAATGATCGGTGTCTGCTCGCGTTGCCATGGCTCCAGCTTGGCACCCGGGCGCTTAATTCGGCTTAACTCCCCACGTCAGCGGCCCGCCAGTGGCCAGTCAAACAGAAGCACTGCAACAAAAACACAGATACTCGTAAAATTCTCCCGAAATTAAGCTTGACGATGCCACATAAACGGGCATAAAGTCATACAAACACAGAACGTGTGGCAGGTCACGAAGGGTGGAGACGATGTTTGCCGAGGAACGCCAGCAGGCCATTACGGAGCTGCTAGCCAGCGCCGGAAAGGTCACCGTCGCGGACTTGGCCCAGCGTTTTGAAATCACCCGAGAAACCGTGCGTCGCGATCTGGATCAGCTCGAACAGCTCGGCTCGCTACGCCGTGTGCACGGCGGGGCCGTCAGCACCCTGAGCTCCAGCACCCGCGAGGAAAGCCATCTGGTGCGCAGCACGCTCCACGCCGATGACAAGGCGCGGATCGCGCGGGCCGCCTTTAACCTCATTCCCGCCGCGGATACCTCGATCCTGCTCGATGCCGGTAGCAGCACCGGGCTCCTGGCCGAACTCATCGCCCAAAGCCCCAGCGAACATCAGCACCTGCTGATCACCCACGCGCTGCCCATCGCCACGAGTATCAGTGCCAACCCAGAACTGCCGATCGAGTTCATCGGCGGACGCATCCGCGGACTGACCGGCGCGGCCAGCGGGTCGCGCACGGTGGCCGAACTCGACGGGCTCAGCGCCGACATCGCCTTCGTCGGCACCAACGCCATCGACCCGAGCTTCGGGCTGAGCACCCCGGACCCCATGGAAGCAGACGTCAAACGCGCCATTGTGGCCGCCGCGAAGCGCGTGGTGGTTTTGGCCGATGCCTCGAAGTTCAACGAACGCTCACTGGTGCGCTTTGCCGAGCTCGCCGAAATCGACACCCTGATAACCACCGGCACTCCCGACGCCCCCCTGGCGTCGGCTCTGGCCGATGCCGATGTGGAGGTGCTCTACGCATGATCCTGACCCTGACCCTGAACCCCGCACTGGACCAAACCGTGCAACTGGCCGACAGCCTGGCCCCCGGCGAGGTGCAACGCGCCGTGCAGAGCTCGGTGCAGGCCGCCGGCAAAGGGGTGAACGTCGCGCGGGCCGTCGCCCAAGCTGGCGAACCCACGCTGGCCGTGCTACCCGGGGCCGACGATGACCCGCTGGTGTTGGCGCTGGCCGCCGACGCGCTGGCCTACCGCAACATCCCAATCGACGCCCGACTCCGCACCAATATCACCCTGGCCGACCCGGCGGGCGTCACCACGAAGATCAACGAACCGGGCCCAACTCTGGAACCGCAGACGCTGGATCAGGTGCTCGCCACCTTGATCGAGCACGCGGAACAGGCCAGCTGGGTGGTACTCGCCGGTTCGCTGCCCCCTGGAGTGTCCGAGGACTACTACCTCACGCTGACCCAGGCACTGCGCGAGGCGCTCGGCGAGAGCTGCCCACCCATTGCGATGGACACCTCCGACGCGCCGCTGCTGGCACTGCGGGAGGCCAACCCGGCCAGCCTGCCCGACCTGATCAAACCCAACGCTCAGGAACTGGCAGAGCTCACCGGCACAACCCAAGACTTGGAAGCCGATCTGCAAGCCGCCGCCGCGGCGGCCGCAACGCTGGTCGACCGCGGAGTCGGACTCGTGCTGGCCACCCTCGGTTCCGCCGGAGCGGTGCTGGTTTCGAGTATCCAGGCGCTGCACGCGGTACATGAACCAGTGACCGCGCGCAGCACCGTCGGTGCCGGCGATTCGGCCCTGGCCGGTTTCCTCTTGGCTTCAAGTGCAGGCGATCCACTTTCTGATTGCCTCATCCGCGCCGTGGCATACGGCTCGGCGGCGGTGGCGCTTCCCGGCTCCACCATCCCCACCCCCAACGACCTAACAGTGAATGCGGTATCCCTGAGGGACCTGCACAAGGCAAAGGCATAACAATGACCGAATTGATTACCCCCGAGTTGGTGAGCCTCGACGCACCGCTGGGTTCCAGCAGTGCCGAGGTTATCAAGGAGCTGTCGGCCCTGCTGGCCGGCACCGGCCGCGCAACCGACGCGGATGCCCTGGCCGCCGACGGGCTGGCACGCGAGGAAAAGACCCCTACCGGTGTCCCCGGCGGCATCGCGATTCCGCACTGCCGTTCGGCCGCCGTCGCCGTGCCCAGCCTGGCCATGGCCCGGTTGCCGCAGACCGTGGATTTCGGCGCCAAGGACGGCGGAGCGGATCTCATCTTCTTCATCGCCGCCCCCGCCGGTGCCGATAAGGACCATCTCAAACTGCTCTCCAAGCTGGCCCGTGCACTGGTGAAGAAGACCTTCACCTCTGCGCTGCGCGAGGCTCAGACCCCCGAAGAGATCGTCGAACTAGTCCGTGCGGTCACCTCCGAGGCCCCGCAGGCCCCCGCCGCCCAGGCACCGGCCGAAACCGCTGCCGCCACCGAGTCGCCGGCGGCGAAAAAGCGCATCGTGGCCGTTACCGCCTGCCCGACCGGCATCGCACACACCTACATGGCCGCCGACTCGCTCGCACAAACCGCAGCCGATCTGGGCGTCGACTTCGCCGTTGAAACTCAGGGCTCCTCGGGCTCCACCCCGCTGCCGGCCGAAACCATCGCCGCCGCGGACGCGGTCATCTTTGCCGTGGATGTCGACGTGCGCGATCGCGCCCGCTTCGCCGGTAAGCCGGTGATCCAGGTGCCGGTGAAGCGCGGCATCGACGAGCCAGAAAAGCTCATCAAGGACGCCACCGCCGCCTCCAATGACCCGAATGCGCGCAAGGTACCAGCCGGCGGCCCCAGCGAGTCCAGCGAAGAGACCGGCGGCAAGGAATCCGTCGGTGCCGGACTGAAGCGAGCGCTGCTGACCGGTGTCAGCTACATGATCCCCTTCGTCGCCGGTGGTGGTCTGCTGATCGCGCTGGGCTTCCTGTTCGGTGGTTATGACATCACGGATGTCGCCGACGAGATCTTGGGCGCTAATACGCTGTTCAACCTGCCCGAAGGTGGCCTCGCCGCCTACCTGGGGGCGGTGGCCTTCAAGATCGGTGCACTGTCCATGGGCTTCTTGGTGCCTGCGCTCGCCGGTTACATCGCCTACGCCTACGCGGACCGTCCGGGTATTGCCCCGGGCTTCACCGCCGGTGCCGTCGCCGGATTCATGGGCGCCGGATTCCTCGGCGGTATCGTCGGTGGTCTGCTCGCCGGTCTCGCGGCGCGTTGGATCAACTCGTGGAATGTGCCGCGGTTTATGCGCGGGCTGATGCCCGTGGTGATCGTTCCACTGCTGGGATCTATCATTGCCTCCGGCTTGATGTTCCTGTTCCTCGGCGGCCCGATCGCCAAGCTCACCGTCGCATTGAACGACTGGCTCTCGGGCATGTCCGGTGCCGCCGCCGCGGTGCTTGGTCTGATCCTCGGTCTGATGATGGCCATCGACCTCGGCGGTCCGGTGAACAAGGTTGCCTACTCCTTCGCCGTGGCCGGTCTAGGAACCGGGTCGATCACCGAGAACCCGGCCCCGTTGATGATCATGGCCGCGGTGATGGCCGCCGGTATGGTTCCGCCGCTGGCGCTGGCCCTCGCTACGGTGCTCTCCCCCAAGCTCTTCAGCCAGGCCGAACGCGAAAACGGCAAGGCCGCCTGGTTGCTCGGCGCCGCATTCATCTCCGAAGGCGCGATCCCCTTCGCAGCGGCCGACCCGCTGCGCGTTATCCCGGCCGCCATGGTCGGAGCCGGTGTGACTGGGTCGCTGATCATGAGCTTCGGGGTGCTCTCCCAGGCCCCGCACGGTGGTATCTTCGTCTTCTTCGCCATGAACAACACCTGGCCGATGTTCCTGGTGGCCACCGCCATCGGCACCGTCGTCTCCGCCGGACTGGTCGTATTGCTCAAGAAGTTCGCCCGCCGTTCGGCACCCGTTGAAGCCGGCGCTGCCACGGCAGGAAAGGTCGCAGCATGAGTCACGCAACCCAACAAGTGTTCGCCGGGGTCGGCGTCAGCGCCGGACGGGTGATCGGCCCGGTGCTCAGGATGCCCGACCCGATCGCGGCCCCGGCCGACGGGGCTCCGCTCCCGCCAGGGGCCAGCGTAGAAACCGAAACCCAGCGCCTAGCCGATGCCGCCGCCCAGGTCGCGGCGCAGCTCAAGGAACGCGCCGCGCACGCCACCGGCAACGCCCAGGCCGTGCTGAAGGCTACCGCGCTGATGGCCGCGGACCGCTCGCTGTTGAAGTCCGCGACCAAGCTCGTCGCCTCGGGCACCTGCGCCGAGTCGGCCATCTGGGAAGCCGCCGACGCCGTGGCCACCCAGCTCACCGCCCTGGGCGGCTACATGGCCGAACGCGCCACCGACGTGCTGGACGTCCGGGCCCGCATCGTCGCGGCCCTGCGCGGGGTGCCCGCCCCCGGAATTCCCGACGCTAACGAACCGTTCGTGCTGGCCGCCGTGGACCTAGCGCCGGCCGATACGGCAACCCTCGACCCGGCCAAGGTACTGGCCCTAGTGACCTCCGATGGCGGGCCCCAGTCGCATACCGCAATCATCGCGCGTTCGCTCGGCTTGCCGGCCATAGTCGCCGCCGGGCAGAGCACCGAGCTGGCCGACGGTGACCTCGTCTTCGTCGACGGCATCGATGGCCGCGTGGTGCGCAACCCCGGTAGCGCGGAAATCGCCTTGGCCACCGCCTATGCCTCACGCGAGCAGGTGCCGGAATTCTCGGGTACCGGGGAATTGGCCGACGGCCACCTCGTCCCGTTGCTGGCCAATGTGGGTAGCGGCAGCGACGCGCAGGCCGCCGCGGCGGCAGGGGCGCAGGGCGTGGGCCTGTTGCGCACCGAATTCTGCTTCTTGAACCGGGATAAGGAACCGAGCCACGAAGAACAGGTCGAGGCCTATGGCGCGGTGTTCGAGGCCTTCGCTGGGGCGAAGGTTGTGGTGCGTACCCTCGATGCGGGTGCGGATAAGCCACTGCCGTTCCTCACCGACGCCAGCGAACCGAACCCGGCATTGGGTGTGCGCGGTTACCGCACGGACGGGGCCACCCCGGGTGTGTTGGCCCGTCAGCTCGCCGCCATTGCCCAGGCCGCGGCGGACCACGAGGCCGAAGTTTGGGTGATGGCCCCGATGATCTCCACCCCGGCCGAAGCCGCAAACTTTGCGCAGCTGGCCACCGAGGCAGAGCTGCGCACCACTGGCGTGATGATCGAGGTGCCCTCCGCTGCCTTGTTGGCCGAACCAATTCTTGGCGCCTGCGACTTCGTGTCTATCGGCACCAACGACCTGACCCAGTACACCATGGCCGCCGACCGGCAGCTCGGTGCGTTGGCGGAACTGAACGACCCGTGGCAGCCGGCCGTTCTGCAGTTGGTCGCCGCCTCCTGCCGGGGCGCCCAGAATGCCGGGGGTAAGCCCGTCGGTGTGTGCGGTGAAGCCGCAGCGGATCCGGCCCTTGCGGTGGTGCTGGTCGGTTTGGGCGTCGCCACGCTCTCGATGAACAAGCGAGCACTGGCCCCGGTGGCTGCGGTACTGCGCACCATCAACCTGTCGACGGCCCGCAGCCTTGCCGAGCGGGCGCTGGCCGCGCCTAGCGCGGCAGAGGCACGTGCCCTGGTGCGCGCCGAACTACCCGAACTCGAACGCTACGGCCTGTAATCTTCAAACAACCCACACCAATAGGAGTCATCATGGCAGAACGCATTGCAACCATTGGCAGCCGTGTAGGCCTGCACGCCCGTCCGGCCGCGATCTTCGCCGAGGCCGCCTCCGAGCAGCCGCTAGAGGTCACCATCGCCCTCGAAGGTGAGCCGGCCGAGGACGCGCTGGATGCTTCGAGCATCCTCTCGCTCATGGGCCTCGGCGCCGAATACGGCACCAAGGTCGTGCTACGCGCCGAGGGCGAAGGGGCCGAAGCGGTCCTAGATACCCTTGCCGCCGTGCTGGAAACCGACCACGACACCGAGTAATACTCGCTGCGCGCCGCCGGCGCGCACAGAACGAAGGCAGGCGCCCGGATCATCGGTCGCCTGCCTTCGCAGGTTAAGTCTGCTGTGGGTCGTTTAGGGTGCGCTCTCGGCGTAGCGCTTGAGCTGATACAGCGTGGCCCCGTCGCGTTTGGCGACCTCTTCGGCCAGATCCGCGAGTTCCGCGCTGGACAGATCCGGGTTCAGCACCGTGATGCGCAGCAGCATTTTGGCCTGTCCCGCGCTCTCGTCGAGGCTAAAGCTATAGGCCAAGGAGTCCGGGCCATCTCCGGTGCGCAAAACCAAGCGCTTTTCTGGATCCACTTCGTGGACGGTGAGTTGACGCTCATGCCCCGCACTGAGGTAGTCCAGACGCAAACCGGGAGCCAAGCGGTCCTCGGCCGGTTGCATGCGCTGCACCCCGGGCGCCCACAGCGGCATGGAAACCCAGTCGGTGAGCAGTTCCCAGACGCGGGCCACGGACAGCCGGATCACCCCGGAGGACTCAAATACCGTCACTTCACTCATACCCGCATCATGCCATTGCGCCGCGGTCCGCGGCTATGGTCTGCCGGAAAATTCACAGTGCCCTGTGTGCTGAAACGCGCTACGCTCTCCCGCTGCGCTTCGGCAATAATGTGGGCATGACCTCGCACAGACCACCGTTCGCCACCAGCGGTGACGCCATCGAGCCAACGCCAGCAGTCCAACTAATTCCCATGACGGCGGCACACTGGCCGCGCGTCCACGAAATTTTCGCCGTCGGGATCGCTTCCGGTCACGCCACCTTCGCCGAAGCACCACCCGAGGACTGGGCAGAGTTCTGTACAGGCAAAATTCCGGGCCTCAGCGCCGTGGCGCGGTCCGCGGAACAGGAAGTACTCGGCTGGTGCGCCGCCAGCCGGGTATCGACTCGTGAGGTCTACGCCGGGGTGGTTGAGCATTCACTCTACGTGGATCCAACGCGTCGCGCGCAAGGCATCGGCAAGGCGCTACTGGGGCACCTCATTGCACAGGCCGAGGTCAACGGCATCTGGATGTTGCAGGCATCGATCTTTCCCGAAAACGCGGCCAGTCTCGCTCTGCATCAGCGCCACGGATTTCGCGTCGTGGGGGTGCGCGAAGGGATCGGTCTGATGAGCCACGGTCCGCTGGCCGGGCACTGGCGCGACACCGTACTACTCGAACGCCGACTGGCTTCCCCTCACGCGCTCGGGCAGTAATTAACGCCCGGTCAATTCGTCCAGCAGAGCATCCGCGCGCTCCAAATTCAGCGCCAATTTATCGCGCTTGGCCTGTGCCGAAGCCACATAAGCGGCGAATTTCTCGCGCACCGCGGGGTCGGTGGGATCGGCGTCCAAGGTGTCAATGGTGTCCAAGAGCTCACGCATTTCATCGAGGGTAAAGCCCAATGGTTTCATCGAGCGGATCCGAAGCATGCGCCGCAAGTCCGATTCGGAATACACTCGGTAGCCCCCTTCGCTCCGGGTGCTGGCGGGCAGAAGACCGACCTCGTCATAGTGGCGAATGGTTCGATGGGACAGGCCGGTGGCCTCGACCAGATCACCTATCAGCATCAGCCGGCCTCTCTTCGTAGCTCAATGTTCACCGCGATTATACGCACAGAAATTTCAACTCTACCCTTACGTTAGGTTAGGGTTAAGCTCTGTCCCGGAGACTTGCCAACAAGGCACCATCCGTCTTCGACCGCGCATCGCCGCGCGCAGCCCGGATTACCCACAGATCGCAGGAATCATCCCTGTCCCTTTCATGAATGGAGCCCATTTCGTGAGCACTCACGCCGCGACGGCTACGCACGAACTCACACCGCTGGAACGGCAATCCGTTCTACATACCTTGAAATCCCCTCGGCTGATGAAGACCGAGGTCCTGGCCGGCCTCGTGGTGGCGTTGGCGCTGATCCCAGAGGCCATCGCCTTCTCGGTAATCGCCGGCGTGGACCCACGTTTAGGCCTATTCGCCTCCTTTACGATGGCCGTGACCATCGCCTTCGTCGGCGGACGGCCGGCTATGATCTCGGCGGCCACGGGCGCGGTGGCATTGGTGATCGCCCCTCTGGTCAAGAGCCACGGGCTGGACTACTTCATCGCCGCGGTGATTCTGGCCGGCGCGCTGCAGATCATCCTCGCACTGCTGGGCGTTGCTAGGTTGATGCGTTTCATTCCACGCTCGGTGATGGTGGGATTCGTCAACGGTCTGGCCATCCTCATCTTCATGTCGCAGCTCGGTGAATTGGGTATCGACACCCACGACTGGACGCTTTTCGGCGTTCCGTGGATGGTATATCCGCTGGCGCTCCTGGCGCTGGCGATCGTACTATTCTTACCCAAGCTCACCACGGTGGTCCCCGCACCGTTGGTAGCCATCGTTACATTGACCCTTATTGTGGTCTTCGTCGGCATCGACGTTCCAAACGTGAATAGCAAAGGCGAACTGCCCGACAGCCTCCCATCATTATTCTTCCCCGACGTTCCACTCAATCTGGAAACCCTCCAGATCATCTTCCCATTCTCGCTATCCATGGCGCTCGTAGGATTGCTTGAATCCCTGATGACCGCCAAGCTCGTCGACGACATCACAGATACCCATTCAAATAAGACCCGCGAGTCGTGGGGCCAAGGCGTAGCTAACATCGTCACCGGCTTCTTCGGTGGCATGGGCGGTTGCGCAATGATCGGTCAGACGATGATCAACACCAAGGTCTCCGGTGCTCGCACCCGCATTTCCACCTTCCTGGCCGGACTCTTCTTGCTCATTCTGGTCGTAGCCTTTGGCGATATCGTGGGCATCATTCCAATGGCAGCCCTGGTCGGCATCATGGTCTTCGTCGCCTACGCCACCTTCGATTGGCACTCCATCAGCCTTAACTCGCTGAAGACCATGCCTAAGTCGGAAACCACGGTCATGGTAGTCACCGTCATCCTGACCGTCGCGACGCACAATCTGGCCATCGGCGTCATCGGAGGCGTGATCTTGGCGATGGTTCTCTTTGCGCGTCGTGTGGCGCATTTCGTGACCGTCGATCGTCGCATCGAGGAGCACTTCGGCGAGCAGATTGTGAAATACGAGGTCGACGGCGAGCTATTCTTCGCCTCCTCCAATGACCTCTATTACCAGTTCCAGTACGCCGAAGACCCCAACCACGTGGTCATCGACATGTATAAGTCGCATCTTTGGGATGCCTCGACCATCGCCGCACTGGATTCCATCCAGGAGAAGTACGCGAAGTATGGCAAGACCGTTGAGATCGAGGGGCTCAATCAGGCCAGCCAGCAAATGCAGGAACGCCTGGCCGGGAAGCTCGGAGGCGGTCACTAGCCGGCTGTAGTCGCCGGGGCAAGTTCAGCTGTTTCTGAATTCATGGTTTCATGTACTATGAATTTATGAGCACACTTGCCCCGGTTTCGCATGCGGCCACCCTGGCCCGCATCGGCCACGCGCTATCGGATGCCACCCGCGTGGGAATCCTCCTCGCCCTGCGCGAGAAACCCGCATTCCCCTCCGATCTGGCCGACGAACTGAATGTCTCACGCCAAGTGATGTCCAACCAGCTCGCCTGTTTGCGCGGTTGTGGACTGGTCGAGGCCGAACCCGAAGGGCGACGCAGCCGCTACCGTATCGGCAATGAGCACCTGGCCGCCGCCCTCGACGAGCTAGCCAAGGTGGCCCTGCACCCCTCAAGAGACTGCTGCGAAGGGCCGGCCTGCACATGCTAGATTCCCCCGCGCTAAGCCCCGGACGCCGCGAGCTCCTCAAGCGACGTATCCGCCTCATTGTCGGTCTGACGATCGGCTACAACGTCATCGAGGCCATTATTGCCCTGGTCGCAGGAGCCGGCGCCTCGTCGGTGGCACTGATTGGATTTGGCCTCGACTCGATTGTCGAGGTGCTCTCGGCCGCAGCCGTCGCCTGGCAGTTTGCCGGCCCCGACCCAGAGTCTCGCGAAAAGAAGGCCCTGCGGCTGATCGCCATTTCCTTCTTCGCACTAGCCGCCTACGTCTCGATCAGCGCGGTACTGACCCTCGCCGGAGCAATGCAGCCCGAGCACAGCAAGGTGGGCATCATCCTGACGGTCACGAGTCTTGTGATCATGCCGTTGCTGAGTTGGTTCGAGCGGCACACCGGGCGAGAACTGGGATCGGCCTCCGCCGTGGCCGACTCCAAGCAAACCTTGATCTGCTCCTATCTCTCCGCCGCCGTCCTCGTTGGCCTGCTGGCAAATAGCCTCTTCGGCTGGGGCTGGGCCGATCCCGTGGCGGCCCTATTCATCGCCGCATTCGCGGTACGCGAGGGGCTGGAGGCTTGGCGCGGTGAGGCCTGCACCCAACCAGTAGCCGCCCTGACGGGCGAGCAAGCCGGGGATAACTGCTCCGGGTGCTGCTGAGCATCACGCAACGCACCACCGAAACACCCTGACGAGCCCGCAAAAATACTGATTGACAGAACTCAATCACTAGCCTGAGAATGGTGTTACCGCACGTACCTCAGGAGCAGCACATGCAAGCTATCCGATCATCCGTGCTGCGCCTGACCAAGCCCTTTCACCAAAGGGACTACGTCGTACTGGCCAGCGCTTTTATCATCGCGACCTTTGCCTCGGGCATGTGGGCGGTCGCCATGGTCTATCAGGTTCGCCAGCTAGGCGGCGGACCCCTCGAACTGTCCATGGTCGCGACGTCCAACGCCATGGGGCTCTTGCTCTTCGTGCTCCTCGGCGGGGTGATGGCCGATCGCCACTCTTGTCGCCGCATCGTCATCGGCGTCGAAGCGATCAACGCCGTGGTTCTTAGTGTCACGGCGTTACTCGCACTCACCGGACAGCTTGCCCTGTGGCATCTGATGATCACCGGTTTCGTCACCGGCTCCGCCATGGCATTTTTCTTCCCGGCGTACTCGGCACTACTGCCTCGGATCCTCCCCGCGGATGACCTGTTGGCCGCCAATGGACTCGAAGGTACCGTTCGACCGGTGGTGCACACGGCGCTAGGTCCGATGTCCGCGGGCTTTCTCGTCGCCGCGCTGTCTCCAGCCGCAGCTATCTTCGGTGTTGCGGCCTGCTACGCAGTGGCCTGGGCCGTTCTTTGCCTCATCCGTAAGAATCCGGATTACGACCGGGTTGAACAGGATTCCGAGGATGAGCATGGCCCCAAAATGCTTCAGCAGTTGCGCGAAGGAGCCAGCTACACCCTCAAAACCCCGTGGCTGCTGTGGACCCTGCTGTTTTCGATCGTGTCGGTGTTTACCTTCATCGGGCCCTTTGAAGTGCTGATCCCGTTCGTGGTCAGCGATAATCTGGGCGGCGATGCGCGCACCTTTGGTGTGGTGTTGGCGTGCTTTGGGGTGGGCTCCGCGCTGGGATCCATGCTGACCGCATCCGCGCGCTTCCCCCGTCGCTACCTGAGCGTGATGACCGCCTGCTGGTCACTCGGGACGATCCCGTTGGCGCTGGTGGGCGTGCTCGACTCATTGGTCGTGCTCTGCTCCATCCTGTTTCTCTTCGGGGTCACCGACGCCATCGGCATGGTTATCTGGGGCACGTTGCTGCAACGCCGGGTGCCGAAGCGTTTGCTCGGACGGATCTCCAGCCTGGACTTCTTTGTGTCCTTGGCGCTGATGCCCCTGTCGATGGCGGTGGCCGGTCCGTTGGCCGAACTGGTGGGGCTGACCGCGATTTTCGTCGTGGCCGGGCTGGCCTCTCCGATCTTCGGGGTGATCGCATGGAAGGCTGGAGCCTTTGCACGCGACGAACTGGAGCATCCACTGCGCGCTGCGGATACTGTTCAGCGAACCGACTAGACCGCGATGATCAAGCCGAGGATCAGGATCGGCAGGGTGAAAACTCCGCCAAGCAAGGCGATCAGTCCGATGAGCGGCCCGGGCAGCGAGGTGGTGCGCACCAGCACCACTATCAACGCCCAACCGCCAAAGACTGCCCCCAGCAGCGCGGGGATCCCAGCGACGGTGCCGATCAGATACAGGGTGTCGTAGCTGGTCCACGCGCAGCTATCGCAGATCCCATGCCGGGTCCCTTCGGGGACCCGGCTGAGTGCGGCAGCGGTGAGCGCCGCGTAAGTCTTGTAGCTCGCGCAGGTCACGAAGACGAGCGTTATCCATGCCTGAAGCCTGCGTCGACGGCGATCTTTAAGTTCCCTGGCGGTTTGGCGGGCCGTTTGTAGTTGCTGAGTCATGGCCCCAGACTCCGCGCTCCTGCGATGTATCGGCCTGCCAAGAGCCAAACTGTGGATAACAAACTGCTTGTGGCTAGTACGCCGCGAAGAGCAGAACGAAGCCAAGCACCAGCGAAAGTAGTAGCGCTCCGATGGAACTGATCAGACCTATCAGCACCGGATGCATGTGGGTATGCCTTAGGAGCAATGCTGCCGTGGCACCGCCAAATATGATCAGTCCGATCAGCACCGGCAGAGCAAGCAGAAATCCAAAGAACAGCAACGCGTCCCGCGGGGTCAGGGTGCACCCAAAACCAATGCCGCTGCACTGACCGCTGGCGTTGACATCCGGCGCAAGCCAAAGAGCCAGAAAATAACCGGCGACAGCTATCCCCGCCACACACAGCATGGTCCATACCGCCCGAGCCGTCCGCCCCTTTCGAGCGACCGGAGCATCATCGAAGTCCATAGCTGCATTCTGCCCCGCCACCAGCCCGACCGGCTAGCGACTGCGGGACTTGATGTTCTTGCCGGTCACCGGGCAGTCTGGAACCATGACCGACAGAATCGCGCGTCGTACGCGCCCTGCGGTACTACTCGCCGCGCTGTCCCTTGCCGCGGGCTGTGCCGCGGCACCCACCGAAGACCCGGAGCCCACCGCTCGGGGCGAAGAACAATCACCGGCGCCCGTCGATTGCTCGGTGGCACGCTGTATCGCACTGACCTATGACGATGGCCCGGGCGCGAATACCGATCGGCTCTTGCGGATCCTGGACGAGCACCAAGCACCAGCCACCTTTTTCGTCCTCGGCCACAAGGTGGCTGCCGGCCACGACACGCTGCGCACCATAAGAGAACAGGGGCATCAAATCGGCGCCCATGGCTTCAGCCACACACGATTCACCGAGCTCAGTGATGCGCAACTGGCCGAGGAGCTGGCGCGGACCAATGAAGTGATCGAGCAGGCCACCGGGGTTAAGCCGCAGATCTTCCGCCCGCCCTATGGCGCCTATGATGAGCGCGTCGCCGCGCGCACCCCAATGCCGCTGGTGCTCTGGGATGTGGGTAGCAATGACACCCGGGATCAGGATCCGCAGAAATTGGTGAAGACCGTCCTCGCGAAGGCGCGGCCTGGCTCGATCGTGCTCATGCATGAGCACAATGACAGTACCGTGCGCGCCGCGGCGCCACTGATTCGGTCCCTGCGCAAAGCCGGCTTCACCCTCGTGCGCGTTGAAGACCTCTTTGCCGACACCGAGATGCGAGACGGGCAGGCCTATACCCGCCGTGAGGACGGCTCGGCGAGGCGGGGTTAGCTCCTACCAGCCCTCTTCGTCGTCGGCCTCTGAAACCCCCAGCTCGGGCTCTTGCTGCTGGTCGAAGTCGTACCAAGCCTGCGCGAAGTCGGCGAGCGCTTCGAGAGCCTCGAGCTGCTCGTCATCCAGTTCGTCGGTGGCCTCTTGGGTGCGCAGGATGGCGGAGACGGCATGGTGCGGGTGCCGCTCGAAGTAGTGCAGCGGCGAAGATTCTGGGTTGAAGGTCAACTCTTCACTGCGTGCGAAGAGGTCAATGTACTGGTCCACGGCCACGGGCAACCGGGTGAGGTTCAGCCCGGTCACCGATTCGTTGTAGATCTCTGCGGTTGCATCGGCCCACGCTTCGATGAGCTCCTCGCCCATATGCGACATTCTGTGTCCACCTTTTTCACTGTTGGCACTGCACCACCGGCTCACGGTGGCATTTCATCCTAAACCGGGCGCGCGCCGGTGCCAAGATGCTCGCCGGACTGGGGCGAAGCTCACGCTTTGCATAAAGTTTCGGATACGTTCCGCGCGCCGCGATCGGGTGGCATGCGGCGCTCGGCGAAGGTAGTCTCATGCCCGTTCGCCTCAAGTCTTCGCGTGCCCTGTGCGGCTTGGCCATGGCCGCCGCACTGTTATTGTCCAGCTGCTCTGCTCCGGCACAACCTGCCGCCGATACGGCACCCGAATCCCCTGCCGCCCCAGCTCCGGTGGACTGCAGCGTCGATGCGTGCGTTGCGCTGACCTTCGATGACGGACCGGGCAAATACACCGACCGGTTGCTGGACGAACTAGCCGAGGCGCAGGCCCCGGGCACCTTCTTCGTGCTGGGCAAGAATGTACCCAAGTTCCCCGAGGCGCTTCGTCGCATGGTGGCCGAGGGGCATGAGATCGCCAGCCATACCTATGACCACCGAGATCTCACCAAGTCCACCCGCGAACAGATCGAGCGGGAAGTGTCGACCACGAATAAGGCGATCGACGAGGCGGCCGGGGTGACCCCGCGGCTGCTTCGTCCTCCCTATGGCGCCCATGGGGTGGTCTATGACCGGCTGATTCCGATGCCGCTGGTGCTCTGGGACGTAGATACCCTGGACTGGAAAACCCTTGATGCCAAGAAGACGGTGGCCACGGCGCTGGATGAGGTCAAGCCGGGGTCCATACTGCTGATGCACGATATCCACGAAAGTTCGGTTCAGGCGGTGCCGAAGCTGGCGAGCAAGCTCAAGGAGCGGGGCTATCATCTGGTGACCGTCTCGAAGCTGTTCGAGTCGCGCGAGCTCAAACCCTCTAAGGCGTACAGCCGACTGGAAAATCCCGGCACGAAACTCGCCGAGCACTGAGCGCTGTGCGCTCCCACCGCTAGGCTCCCTCGGCGAGAAGCGAGACCCCCATGAGCAGGAAGAGCGCCGCTCCAATCAGGTGGGCTGCCACGTAATACAGCGCTCCGAGGTTGCCACGCACCAATGCCCAGCGGCGGAATCGGGCGGAGGTGCTGATCGTTGAACCGACCGCCCAGGCGTTCCTCCGTGGTCCGAGCCGCAACTGCCAGTAGCCCACCACGCAGCCGGTACTCAGCAGGCCGAGCCCGAGGGCCACGGCGATCACCCCGCCTAGGGACGAATTGATCCCGGTGCACAGCATGGTTAGCAGAAAGATCACCCCGCCGGTGAGTAGTCGGCGCAGTCCTCCGGCGGCGAGCATGCCGCTGCGACGCAAACCAAAACGCTCGAACTGTTCGACGTCGGCAGTACGTGGCACCGGCGCGGCCGCCTGACGCAGCGTGCCCTGTATCGCGAATTGTGCGGCGAGCGCCCCGAGTAGCAGTAACGCCATGGACACCGAAAGGGAGGGCTCGAAGACCGCGCCCACCGCACCGGCGGCGCCGGCCAGTAGCCCCGCACCGGCCACCATTCCGGCCCGTCCCAGCGGCCGGTGTGCGGCCATCACGTCTTTTAGATAACCCGCTGGCATATGCTGGGCGACTTGCCGTAGCCGCAAGTATCCGTAGCCCACTAGTGCGCCGGTAGCTAGCACGATCAGCGACACCACCAGCCACCTCACCCCTTCGCTGGCCCGGGCACCGAACGCTGCAAGCGCGGCAACCACCGGAATGTGTAGCCACATCGGATTGCTCAAGGTGGCAGCCCGGGACACGAACTGTCCGGCAAAATCCCGATGCAAACGGTCATCGGTGGGATTTTGCGCGATCATGCCCCGCAGTAGTGCGCCACCGTCGCCGACGACCTTCTCACCACCGTCGATGGTCATGGCCGCCAATTTCAGACCCTCATCCTGTGGGGCGAGGGATAACCCAGTACGCAAGTACTGCTGGGCTGCCGTGCGATCGTCCATGAGGTCGGCGGCCACGGCGGCCGCCTGATAGACATATGGGTCTTCGGGGTCCAGGTGCAACGCGTGATCGAACGCCGCGCGCGCTAGCACCAGATCGTCGCGGCTGGCCGAACGCGAGAGCAGGAACAGACCGAATCGGTAATGGCCACCGGGATACTCGGGAAACTGTTCGATAAGCACGCGGATCAGGGCGATGGCTTCGTCGACCCGCCCCTGTGCGTACACCGCGTTGGCCAGCAATTCGGCCAGATTGGGAATCTGGTGATTAAGTTCGAGGCCCTGCCGTGCGGCCTGCTCGGCTTCCACGTTGCGCTCCAGCGCCAGGAGCGCCGCGGCATAATAAAGCCAGAAGTGCGGCTCGCCGCGGTGCTCGGTGAGGTGCTCGGCCAGCAACCGGCGAGCAGTTTCTGGTTGCGAGATCGCCAGCGCATGCCGTACACGCACCGCCAAGGTGTCAAAATCGAGCATCGCCTAGAGCATTCCGCGTGATTTCAAGTAGTGCGCGAGATCGTCGTACCGTCCGTTCTCGTTGCTAAAGCGCACCACATTGCGGGCCGCCTCCAGCCACGGGAGCACCGATGGTTTCACTTCCTTGAGCGCCAGCGCCATGTGATCCATGCTCACCGGTGTGAGGTTATCGGCGGCGATGGATTGCATCATGGCCTTCTCCGCGGCGGTCACGCACAGATGTTCAAGGTCAGCCCCGGAAAAACCGTCGGTCTGCGCGGCGAGTTGCGCGAGATTGATCCGGGCGATCGGCCGCTGTTCCAGATGGGTTTTCAAGATGCTTTCGCGGGCAGGAGCGTCGGGCGGGCTCACCAGTACTGAGCGATCCAACCGTCCAGGACGCAGCAGCGCCTCATCCAAATCCCACGGATGGTTCGTAGCGGCAAGGACATATAGACCGTCGTTATTCGACGCCATCGAATCCATTTCCAGCAACAGCTGGTTCACCATTTGCCGAAGCCAAGAAGCCGATCCGGTGAGCGATCCACGACGTAGACCCAGGGCGTCGATTTCATCGAGGAAGAGCACCGCCGGGGCCGCGGCCCGCGCTTCATCGAAAAGCTTCCGGAGGTTCTTTTCACTCTCGCCGATGTATGGGGAGAGCACATCGGCCATCGAGACCTGCAGGAAGGAAGCCCCTAATTCCCCGGCCACGGCGCGGGCCAGAAAGGTTTTGCCGCAGCCCGGGGGCCCGTAAAGCAGCAGGCCGCCGCGCATGGACTTTCCGAAGGCCTTTGCGATTTCGGCGTTGCGCAGTGGCGCGAGGAATGACTCGGTGAGGCGCTGCTTCACCGCATCCAAGCCACCGACATCTGCAAGGGTGATCCGCTGCGGCGGAGTCGGTTCCAATGGCGCCGCGGCATTTTCGTCGGTGACCGAGCTGGTGGAGAGTTTTGGCTCCTCGGACACGAAGGGATCGGAACCCAGATCACCGAGTTGCGCGGCGGCCGAGTCCCAGTCGAAGCCATCTTCGGCGGTGCTCTGCTCGGCGGTGTCGCTCGCAGTTTCCGCGCCCTGCGCTCCGGCCAGCGCAGTACTGATGGTGGCCAGCAAGCCAAGTGCTTGGCGGTTTCCTGCCTCTAGCTGAATCACCACGTTGACGTGCTCTAAGGCCTCGGCGTGCCGGGCCGCGTCGGTGAGCAGCTGGGCGAGGTGCAGGCGCAACGCCGGGTCTTGCGGCGCCGCGTTCACGGCCCGCTCAAGGCTTTGGATCAGTGCATCGTTCATCGGCGCTTGCCTCTTCTCCCCCAGTGCCTTCGCACGCTTCGCGGCGCGATCTTCACTTGGCATCCTATCGAGTGGGCTGGAGGCCGGAGAAAAAACGAAGCGCAATTTTCTGCAACGGTCTATGCAAAATGCTCTTTCTGCATTTACTCTTGCAAGCAAGGGTGCGCGCTATGCCGCGCATCACATATTCGCCAAAGGAGCCACCCATGCCCGACACCGACGCTGCCGTACCCGCCACCGCGTGGCACGGTGAACTGTTCGCCGGCGCGAAACTCACCAAATCCCAGCAACGCGTGGTGGACGCGCTGAGCATGACCCCGAAGTTCGCCGCCTACGCGGAGCTTTCCGAGGTGGCCGCGCGTGCTGGAGTCAATAGCTCCACGGTGGTGCGCACCGCACAAGCTCTGGGGTACAGCGGTTGGAGCGACCTGCAACGCGAGCTACGCGCGCAGTTCCTGGTCTACGTCTCGCATAGTGCGCCCTTCAGCAACCTGATACCGGTCACCTCGCCGGTGCATGACTCGCTGACTCAGGACGGCAAGAATCTAGAGATGGCACGCTCGCTGATCAGCGCGGAGGCCGTGGACGCGAGCATCGAAGCCCTCTGTGGGGCGCGGCGCATCCTCTGCCTGGGCCAGGGTTCGCACGGTGCGCCCTCGCTGGTCCTTGCCCACCTGGCATCGGTCATGGGTTACCCGGCCATGCACGAGCAGCGCTCGGGCGTGCATCTGGCGGCGGCGCTCAATTCCCTGGGGCCAGAAGACGTGGTGTTCATAACCCATCTGTGGCGTCCGATTCGCGAGCTCGGCACCGCCGCTCGGATCGCCGCAGAACGCAAGGCCACCGTCATTGCCATCACCGACCTCTCGACCTCCCCGGTGGCCAAACACAGTACGCATATCTTGCCGGTGCCCAGCGAAGGAGTTTTCTCATTCCAGTCGGCCACCGCCGCCCTATCGGTGGTCTATGGACTCCTCGCCGGCATGGAAGCTCATCAATCACGCAGTATTCGCCCCCACCTCGAACAGGTCAACGAGCTGTGGGACGCACTGGACCTTTACGACAGATAAGGACCCAAAATCACATGAGTAAACTCATCGCGCACGACGCCGAACTTTCGCGCCGCCTAGAGCAGAACTATGCCGCCGTTCAGGACACGGTTGAAGCCATGGCACGGGATATCCACGCTCACCCGGAACTATCTTTCGAAGAGCACCGCGCCGCGGGCACCATTGCCAAGGTGCTACGCGATGCCGGTTTCACGGTCACCGAGGGCATCTGCGACCTGCCCACTGCCTTCGAGGGCACCATTGGTCAGGGCGACCTCGTGGTGGGCATCTGCGTGGAATATGACTGCCTGCCGGTCGTCGGGCACGCATGCGGACACAACCTCATTGCCGGTTCCACCGTGGGTGCGGCCCTGGCGCTCGCCCCGCTGGTCGACGAACTCGGCATTACGCTCAAGGTCATCGGCACCCCAGCCGAAGAGCACGGAGGCGGCAAGGCCCTACTCCTTGAGCGTGGCGCCTTCGACGGCGTCGGGCTCTCGCTCATGGCTCATCCGATGTCCGAAGGGGTCAGCTGCAACCCGCTGGGCACCACCACGCAGGCCGTAGGCCGCTTCAAGGCGATGTTCCGTGGGCAGGCCGCGCACGCCGCCGCCATGCCGCACCGCGGGATCAACGCCGCCGATGCCGCCACCCTGTCCCAGGTGGCCATCGGTCTGCTGCGCCAGCAACTACCGGACCAGCACCGGGTCGCCTCGTACATCGCCGAAGCCGGGCAGGTTACCAACATCATCCCCGACTACTCCGAAGTGCACTTCGAGGTCCGCGCCTTCTCGCTCGAGGAGTACGAACAGACACTGGGCAAGGTGCGCCGCTGCTTTGAAGGAGCCAGCATCGCCACCGGCACCAGCCTCGAGTTCGAGGCCACCGAACCACTCTACGAACCCGTACTTCAAGACCCGGCCATGGCGGCCTTCTGGAATGAGGCGATGGCCGTACGCGGCAATGACGTGACCGAGCTTCCTGCCGGAACCGGCGGTGGCGGCTCGACCGACATGGGCAACATTTCGCAGGTCATCCCCTCGATCCACCCGATGTTCGCCGTTCCCGGCGCCACCGCCCCCGTGCACTCCGCCGGGTTCACCGCTTCGGCCAACACCGAGATGGCCTACACGGCCATGAACGACGCCGCACTCGGTCTCGCGGCCACGGTCGCCGGCGCCGTGAGCGCCGACCGAGAGCGTTACATCACCGCTGCCTACCAGCGGGCCTAGCCGCCCACCCACTCGCAATAGGACCTTTCATGAAAACCATTTCCGAACCCGCCGCCATCGGCGCCAAACATGCGTTGCCCATCTCGGCCCTCGCCCTGCTGGTCGCCATCATCGCCGAACTCATCGGCAAGAAATCCTTCGACATCGGGATCGGTACCCTGCTGGTTTTCCCGATGGTGTGGGGCTTGATCATCGGCACCGTGCTGACCTTGCAAAAGTTCAAGCCCGTATCCATTCGTGCCCAGAAAATTGCCGCCAGCTTCTCCGCCGTTGCGGTGCTCCTTCTGGTGGTACGGTTGGCCGCGGATATTGGCCCGCAGATCCCGGTACTCGTCTCGGCCGGTCCGGCCCTTTTCCTGCAGGAGATTGGCCACCTGCTGGGCACAATTGTGCTGGCCCTGCCGCTCGCGGTGTTATTGCGCATGGGGCGCTCGACCGTGGGTGCCACCTTCTCCATCGACCGTGAGTCCTCCTTCGCGATGGTCTCCGCTCGCTTCGGCTCGAACTCCGACGAATACCGCGGTGTGCTGGCCATGTATGTTTTTGGCACCATCTTCGGCGCGATCTACATTTCGCTCTTGACCTCCGTAGTGGCCAGCTGGGGCTTCTTCGATCCGCTGGCCATGGCCATGGGTGCCGGCGTGGGCTCCGGGTCGATGATGGCCGCCTCCGCGGCCAGTATCGCCGCCGCCCACCCCGAGATGGAACAAGCCATTTTGTCTATGGCGGCGGTGTCGAACCTGATCACCACCATCATGGGCACCTACGTAGGCATGTTCGTTGCCCTGCCGCTGGCGAACAGGTGCTACAACCTGCTCACCGGCGCGAAGCGCAAGGCCCAGGCCGCCACTTCCGCCGCGGCCAACGGCGAACTCGCCGATCAGGACATCGCCCGCAGCAAGGTTGAGGAGTCCAACGCACAATTCGCCGAGTCGGCTTCAGAGGTCGGCGCCGTAGAGAATGTGCCGCTGTGGGTCACCCTGCCGGTGCTCTCGATTATGGGCATCGCTACCGCGGTAATCGCCGAAGGCTTCACCTGGCAGCTGATCTTCTCCTACGTTGTCATCAGCCTCTTAGTGGTGCTCGGCGCGTATCTAGCCAAGCTCACCAAGAACAAGATCCCTTCGTTGATCTGGCTGACCACGCTGATCGCGGCAGCCTGTAGCCCCATTTCACCGATTGCTGACTTCCTGGTCGCGACGCTTACCGCGGTCCCCTTCCTCTCTATCACCACGGTGGTGCTCACCTGCGCAGGACTGTCTCTGGGCAAGGATGTGGGCTTGCTGAAGAAAATTGGTTGGAAGATCGTGCCGGTGGGACTGGTGGCAATCACCGCCTCGTTCATCTTCGCCACCATCATTGCGGAATTCGCCTTGGGCCTCTGGCACTAGAGCCAATTACTGCGCACGCCGCTCACGAACCGAGGTTCGTGGGCGGCGTGTTCTGTTTATCTGCGGTCGGCGAAGAATTGATACGCTCGGCATCTGTGCCTACTGGCCAGTACCGACGAGAGAGTTCACCATGCCGCGCACCTACCCCTATGCCCAAGTCGATGTGTTCTCCGAGGAAGCCTTCGGCGGAAACCCGGTCGCGGTAATCCTCGATGCCGGGGATTTAAGCACCGAGCACATGCAACGCATCGCCCGATGGACAAACCTCTCGGAAACCACCTTCCTGCTACCAAGCAGCGACCCGGCGGCAGATTATCGGGCACGGATTTTCACTCCGCATACCGAACTACCCTTCGCCGGGCACCCCACCCTTGGCTCGGCACGGGCTTGGTTGCACTACGGTGGGCAACCGAAAGTCCCGGGGGAAGTGACGCAGGAGTGCACCGCTGGCTTGATTCGAGTACGCGCCGAAGAATCCACGCTTTCCTTCGCGGCCCCACCGACCCTACGTTCGGGGCCACTCGAGGAGGAACTACTCGTTCGCATCGCCGCCGCGTTTTCCATTGAGCGCGCGCAAATCCTTGATCACCAGTGGGTCGATAACGGTCCGGGCTGGGCAGTGGTACAGCTGGCCAGCGCTTCAGACGTCCTGGCACTCGAACCGCACATGGAGGCCCTCGGTGGAACCAAGGTTGGTGCCATCGGCGCCTACCCCACCGGCTCGGCTGCTTCCTTCGAAATCCGCGCCTTCACCCCGCGTGGTCCCGCGCTCGAGGACCCGGTCACGGGAAGTCTAAATGCCGGTGTCGCGCTGTGGATGATTCGTACAGGGAAGGCTCCGGTCAGCTATTGCGTGGGGCAGGGTCGACGACTTGGCCGCACTGGGAAAATCGAGATTCGCGCCGAGGACGGCATCATCTGGGTGGGTGGTCGCACCGCGATCGGCTTTGAGGGCGTTGCCCGG
Source organism: Glutamicibacter endophyticus (assembly GCF_048457885.1). NCBI lineage: Bacteria > Bacillati > Actinomycetota > Actinomycetes > Micrococcales > Micrococcaceae > Glutamicibacter > Glutamicibacter endophyticus. The sequence continues at coordinate 235,073 of NZ_CP174200.1, read as the reverse complement.
CTGTAGGCAGGCGGCGCACGCTGCGCGGTTGTAGCGAGTCAAAATGCACTCCCTCGGTATGTTGACTTTTTACATAGATCGAAACCATACTTAGAGTGTGCGCGGAACCAAGACCTACAACCAGCTGAAGCGGGCATTCCTACCCTTCGCGGTACTCAAGTCCATCCAACAGGGCCACACGCACGGATACGCCATCCTTCAGGAGCTCGAGGCCATGGAGATTTCCGGCATTAAGAGCGGCACCCTTTATCCGCTGTTACGAACCCTTGAAGAAGATGGCCTCGTCGCGGCGACATGGGAAACATCAGACAGAGGGCCCGCGCGGAAAATCTTCGAACTCACCGCTGACGGAAAGCGCAACTTCGAGGAAATGCGCAACTGGATTGACACCTTGACCTAGGAGAACAATATGAAAACCGTGGATGACTACCGACGCGAACTTCGTTTCTCACTCTTCCTTCAAGAGCTCGACAAGACAACCATCCGGGACATACTTGATGAGGTTTCGAGTGAGTGCTCGACCTATGCTGAGGCTGTCGAAAAATTTGGCGAGCCGGAGGAGTACGCGTCAGCTTTCCCGGAGGTTAAGACCAAACGTCGTATGCCCCTGTTCATGTTCATCGGGAGTACGCTCGCCATACTGTGGATAATTTCCAACATCGTCCGACGCGAGACGTCCGCCGACGACGCCGTCACGCTTGGGCACATGCTGGTAACTTTCCTCCCTGCGCTTGGGGTCATTGCCCTCTGCATCCTCATAGACTTCCTGCGCGCGCTACGCCGAGCCTCGAAAATCTAGCGAGTTATGGCGTAACGGCCCGGAGATACCCCTCCCGGACCGCTACGCTGTACCAAGATTTCTCGGAATCGCTAGATTCCGATGATCCACTTAATGACGTCGTAGATCACCGCGGCAGAGATGCTGCCCAGGATGCCCGGCATATGCGGTCGGATGTACTTGTTGTACCAGGCCACGAACTTCTTCTTGCCCAGCCCGACCTTTGAGATGATCTTGTTGTAAAGCTTCTTGTTGGTCTTCTTCAACGCCATCAAGGCGGCCTTGACTGCGTACTTCTGCCAGAAGGCGGCTTCGCCACCCTGCGGAATGCCCTGCTGCAGCACCCGGGAAGTCTGCTCATACTGCAGCATGCCAACGCTTCCGCCGCCGGTGGGTTGCGTCATTACACGCTCAACCGAAACCTTTGGGGCCGGCGCGGTCTGCGCCACGGCCGGTGCAGCAATGCCGGTTCCTAGGCTCAGCGCGACAACTACGGCCACGGATCGACTCATCCTCTTTTTCATGGCTACCTTTCATAGATTGAGGGGATTTACCGCCATAAATCTACAGCTCTGCTTTATCTCGTCTCAAGCAATTGGGGAGAAGTACCCATGGGCTCGCACTAGTTCTTCGAGTTAATTGGCATGCTTGACCCTATGCAACGGCAAGCGCACCCAAGCCAGCGCCCGGCCACGAGGGATTCCGTAGTCCTGATTCACTGCTCGCAGACCTAGGCTCATCCCCACAGGTTGTTGCCTTAGAGTGCAGCAGGCTCGCGGGGCAGATCCAAGCTAAACACTTGGCTGCATTCATCGTAGTAAGCCTCACTCATCGGGCCTTGAACCATGCCAATCCGCCAGCACACCCGGCGCGACGCCTCGTTGCGCGGATCAACCACGGCAATCACGTGCTTCAGCCCGCGCGTAGCGGCATCATCCAAGATCGTGACAGCGGCCTCCGTGGCATAACCCGCACCCTGCGCGTCGGGATGCAGATGCCACCCTACTTCCACGGGCGCCGGGCCAACGACTCCACTCGAGAGGCGTACCGGTTTGAGCAAAAGGTTACCCAGTGGATGCTGCGTGGCTCGGTCGACGATAAGCCAGATCCCGTGAATCGGATGGCGCAACGCACGCCGACGCGCGATGGAGGCACGCGCTTCTGTGCGCGAGATCATTGGTCGCGCGGCAGGCCCCAGATAACGCACGGTTTCCCAGCGCGACTCGAGGTCAAAAAGAAAATCTTCGTCCGTGGCTCGCCAGGGACGAAGCTCGACTCGGGGACCGGTAACCGTACGCACACTTCAAGTATGCACCGTGAATAAGCAACGGCCTCGGGCAACATGTCGTCACCCGAGGCCGGTTGAGTTGGTTCGCGAACGTCGCGAAACGCTTAGTCGTTGATCAGGTCGTAACGCACGATCGTCTGGTCACGATCCGGTCCCACACCAATGGCGGAGAACCGGGTACCGCTGAGCTTCTCAAGGGCCAACACGTAGTTACGCGCATTCTCCGGCAGGTCTTCGAGTGTCTTAGCCCCGGAGATATCCTCGGTCCAGCCATCGAAGTATTCGAAGATCGGCTTGGCATGGTGGAAGTCGGTCTGCGTCATCGGCATCTCATCGTGGCGCACGCCATCGACGTCATAGGCCACGCACACCGGGATCTTCTCGATGTTGGTCAGTACGTCCAGCTTGGTCACAAAGTAGTCGGTGAAGCCGTTAACGCGCGAGGCATGACGGGCCAACACGGCGTCATACCAACCGCAGCGACGCGGACGACCGGTATTCACCCCGAACTCGCCACCGGTCTTCTGCAGGTATTCGCCCATTTCATCGAACAGCTCGGTGGGGAACGGCCCGGCACCCACGCGGGTGGTGTAGGCCTTGATGATGCCGATGGAGCGGTTGATACGCGTCGGACCGATGCCCGAACCCACCGAAGCGCCGCCGGCGGTGGGGTTGGAGGAGGTCACGAACGGGTAGGTGCCATGATCGACGTCGAGGAACGTGGCCTGGCCACCTTCCATGAGCACGACCTTGTCCTCGTCCAGCGCCTTGTTGAGCACGTAGGTAGAGTCGATGACCAGCGGGCGCAGACGCTCCGCGTAGGAGAGGAAGTACTCGACGATCTCCTCAACCTCAACGCTGCGGCGGTTGTAGACCTTGAGCAGCAACTGGTTCTTCTGGCGCAGTGCACCTTCGACCTTTTGGCGCAGGATGGACTCGTCGAAGACGTCCTGCACGCGAATGCCCAGACGTCCCACCTTGTCCATGTAGGCCGGGCCAATGCCGCGGCCGGTGGTGCCAATGGCGCGCTTGCCCAGGAAGCGCTCGGTGACCTTGTCCATGGTCTGGTGGTACGGGGCCACCAGGTGGGCGTTGGCCGAGACGCGCAGGCGAGAGGTGTCGGCGCCACGCGCTTCGAGACCGTCGATTTCGCTGAAGAGGGCCTCCAGGTTCACCACGCAGCCATTGCCGATGATCGGGGTTGCGTTCGGGGAGAGAATGCCGGCCGGAAGTAGCTTCAGCTCGTATTTTTCCCCGTTAACCACCACGGTGTGCCCGGCGTTGTTACCGCCGTTGGGCTTGACCACGTAGTCGACCTCGCCGCCGAGCAGGTCGGTGGCCTTTCCCTTACCTTCGTCGCCCCACTGGGCTCCGACGATCACGATTGCTGGCATGGGATCCTCCCCCTTGCGAAAAAGCAGTGGACCGGCGTGCTTCGCGCCGTCCCGACACGGTGCCGGGCAGAAATAAACCCCTAACACTTCTCGCATGGCCCATGGGGCTCCATGTAAGAGTTAGGGGGCTCTTACGACCAAAGTTTACCGAACCGTGCGCGGATGTGCGAGCCGACAGGCGAGCCATCGGGTCGCGGCCTGATCTCAATTTGGCAACGGGCGGCGGTATTCCGGGCTCAGGACCGCATCATTTCGCTCCAAAACCTTGATTAAAGGCCGGCGCGCGACATCATGGACACACAGCTTAACTTCACTCCACTGCGCACCGCACGCTTGACCTACGCGAAGGATCCACGGTGAAACCCGTACGTCGCTGGCTCGCCGTCATACCGACCCTCACGCTGCTCATCTCCTGCAGTTCGCCGCAGGCCGAGCCCTCTCCCAATGAACCCTCCCCCACCCGCTCGGCACCGACCATAGACCCACAAGTACGAGCCCCTCTACGCCACCGGACGGAGCCGATACCGCAAACTGGAAGAGCTTTGAGAGCTTTAATATCTCCTTTAGATACCCGCCGAACTGGGTGATCCGCGCGGACGACGACCTCTCGGCAGACCCCAAGAACCCTTACCTTCAGTGGGAAATCGTGACCGACCGAGGATTCGCGATCGCGACTTTCGAGGCCAACTCGGCCAAGGACACCGACGGCGACACGGATCGTTACGAGCGCACCAAGCTGGAAACACGTGAGGTGGCGGCCGACCTGCATACGCCGGCGGTGTTCGTGGCCGAACAATATGTCAAGACCGAGCCCGGCAATGCGGCAGATGCGAAAAAGAAGATCGTCCTATTCCTCAGCACCGCAGACCGGGCGCAGCAACGCGGCTCCGGGCCGGAATTGTCCTATTTCATGCCGCGAGCGGACTTCTATTCGATCTTCGAATCCACCGAGGATTTTGCGCAGGCCGCGGGCTTCGACGATGACAGTGTGGACCTTGCGGCAGCCCGGGAAATCATGCAGTCCGAGGCGTACTGGCAACTGCGCGAGATCATGCTCAGCGTCACTAGCCGCTAAGCTAACGCCAGACCCCTTGACCCTGACACAGTGGCAGATTGGATAACAAAGACATGCTATCCATTGGAGCCTTCGCGCAGATCGGTCAGGTAACCCACCGCATGTTGCGGCATTGGGACACGGCCGGTCTGCTCGTACCCGCCCATGTCGATCGCTTCACCGGTTACCGTTCCTACGATCCCTCGCAACTGGCTCGCCTGCACCGCATTGTGGCGCTGCGACAACTGGGGTTCGGCCTTGAGGATATTGCGCTGATCCTGCAGCAGGGAGTTGACGCTGAACGTTTGACCGAGCTTCTGCAGCTCCGTCACGACGAGGTTGAACGGGAATATCAGACCGCGGCGGCCCGACTGCGCGATGTACAGCGACGGCTTCACCTGATCGAAAGGGAAAACGCCATGTCCACCATCGAAATCGTCGAGAAGTCACTCCCAGCCCTACGACTGCTCGGGGCGCGTCACACGGTCAACGAGCAGCCCGAGGTCGGGGCCGTTGTGGGTCCGCTCTTCCACCGCGTCGAGGCGACGCTGGAGGGAACAGATCTCGGCATGCCGATCGCTCAATACGAGGCCACGGAGAACGGATTGCACATCTGCGTGGGCTACGAGCTCGAGATCCCCGTACCCGAGGGGCTCGAAGAGATTCAGTTGCCGGCCGAGGCCACAGCAATCTGCGGGGTGCACCTTGGATCCATGGACCGCATCGCCGAAAGTTGGCAGAGCATCCACGCACAATTGATCGCCCGCGGACTGGTACCCTCGGGCCCCTGCCGCGAGCTTTATGTGCGTAGCGACTCCGCCGATCAGCAGGATTGGGTCACCGAATTGCAGCAACCGGTACGTCGGGCTGATTCAATGGAGGGGTGAAACTAGGATTCGTCCGCCACGGACAAACGCAATGGAACCTCGAAGGTCGACTGCAGGGCAGTAGCGATATTCCGCTCAACGACACCGGTCGCGAGCAGGCTCGCCAGGCAGTGCAGGTGCTCGGCGCGGGAGACTGGGATGTGATCGTCTCCTCCCCGCTCTCCCGCGCGCGGGAAACGGCGCAGATTATCGCCGAGGGGCTGGGCCTAGAGCTCGGGCCCGCCTATGACCTGTTGATCGAACGCGATTACGGCCAAGGCGAAGGCGTGGAAGAAACGGTGGCCGCCGAGCGCTGGCCCGGGAAGATCGGCGGCGGCATCGAACCTCTGGACTCCGTCGTGGATCGCGGGTTGCGAGCCATCGAGCGCATCGCCGCCGATTACCCCGATAAGAATGTGGCAGTGGTCTGCCACGGCACGATCATCCGCTATACGCTCTCGCATTTTGCCGGGCACACCCTAGACACCATTCGCAATGGATCGGTGGCCCTGCTGGAGCGCGAAAGCACCGGATGGGTTCTTCGCATGGTCAACGACGAGGTGCTCAGCCAGAGCTAGTCGCGCACAGACTGCCGCTCGATGAGTGGCATGTCGATCAGTTGCTCGCCGGAGTGCTCCTGCTGTCCGAGCACGCTGTGCACCGCCCGGACGCCCATCTGCTCGTAGGGCAGGGCGATGGTGGTCAGTTGGGGACGGAGATAACCGGCGATGACCTCGTCGTCGAAGGAAATCACCGAAAGATCCGCGCCCGGTGTCAAGCGGTGTTCGGCGAGCGCCTGATAGGCCCCCATGGCGACGCGGTCGTTGGCACAGATCAACGCGTCAGGTCGGTGCCCCTGCGCGAGGAGCTGCGTGGTGGCTACATAGCCATCGGCCGGGTTCCAGTCCTCCAGTTCCCACTGCCCCAGTAAGTGCAGGGGCGAGTTATCCAACGCCTGGTTCAAGGCCGCGAAGCGTCGGGTGATCCCGGGGTAGCTTTCCGGGCTCGATTGGGCCGCGCGCAGCGCACCGACCAGCGCCACGGTACGCGCTCCGGTCTGCGCAAGGCGTTGTACGGCCTGCCGACCGGCCGCGTTTTCATCCGGCATCACGCTGGGGTGCTGTTGCACGTCGTGGGAGTTCACCAGGACCACGGGCCGATCCTCGGGTAGCTCGGGAAGATCGCGCAGCCGCGAGTCCATGAAGCCGAGGATGAGGCCGTCCACATCGCGCTGTCGCAACTGATCCAGGGCCTTGGTCAATTCGGCTGGCTCGCCGCGGGTTTCGGTAATCAGCACCGTATGGTCGTTATCGGCCGCGGCCCGCAGAATTCCGGTGATCATCGCCGAAGCAAATCGGGTCACCGTCACTTGATCCGAAATGAATCCCAGCGTGCGGGTTTTACCCAGCCGCAACGATTGCGCCGCGACGTTGGGCCGATAGCCTAGCCGTTCCGCCGCTTCGCGGACGCGTTTCACCGCCGCGGCGGACAACCTGCTTCCGGGACGATTATTCAGGATCAGGCTGACCGACGCCTTGGACATGCCCGAGGCCTCGGCCACGTCCGCCAGGGTGACTCGCTTGGATTTTTCTGCGCTCACGTATCCCTCTTGCTACCGCTGTCTTTGCAATTGTTTGAGCCTAGCCTATTGCTCGGCGCCGACTCCACTGCTATGGTTTTGTGCTAAATCAATTTAGCAACGATCGCGAGGAGCGTTCTTGTCGCAGCTATCCATCGCTCACGTCCCGCGCCCCACGCGCCACTTCACCCCGGCTCAACACTGGATGAACGATCCCAACGGGCTCTTCTTCGACGGCGAGCTGTACCACCTGTACTTTCAGTACAACCCGCACGGTGTAGAGCACGGGAACATGTCCTGGGGCCACGCCACCAGCAGCGATCTCGTGAACTGGAGCGAACACCCGGTGGCCATCCTGCACGACGAGAGGCATGACATCTTCTCGGGTTCGATCGTCATCGACCGGCATAACAGCAGCGGGTTGGGCGACGGGAGCACGGCACCGGTCATCGCGCTCTACACGGCTGCGGCCCGCGACGGCTCGAACCAGGCGCAGGCGCTGGCCTACTCGCTAGATGGGGGCTACAGCTTCACCAAGTACGCCGGCAATCCAGTACTCGATCGCAACTCCGCCGACTTTCGCGACCCCAAGGTCTTTCGGTACTCCGGTCCGGCCGGGGACTACTGGGTAATGGTGGCCGTGGAGGCCGTCGAACGGCGGGTGCTGTTCTATCGCTCCGAAAACCTACTGGAGTGGGACGAGCTATCGGGCTTTGGGCCGCAGGCAGCCTGCGCGGGTGTCTGGGAATGCCCGGATCTTCTCGAGCTTCCAGTCGAAGACAGCGCCGAAACGAAGTGGGTGCTCGTGCTCTCGCTGAATCCCGGGGGTGTAGCCGGCGGTTCGGGCACGCAGTACTTCATCGGCGATTTCGACGGCACCAGCTTTACCCCCGACCACGAGCAACCGGCCCGAGATCACACGGATTTCGCTACCCTTGCCGAAGGAGCCTGGCTAGATTGGGGACGCGATAACTACGCCGGCGTCAGTTTCCATGGCCTGCCCCGTAACCGATGCACGCTGATCGCCTGGATGAGCAATTGGGACTACGCCCGTCAGCTGCCCCATGAGCGGTGGCGCGGATCCATGACCACCGCCCGCAAGGTGGACTTACTGCGCACCGATACCGGCTACGCGGTACGCCAACGCTTCGTGGGACTTCCCGCCGCGGCGGCCGCGGAAAGCTATGGAGCTGGCACCCACGAGCTGGCACTTCAAGGACCGACGCTCATCGACGTGCAGGCCCGCGACCTGGGCGAGGAACCGGTGCGTGCACGCTTTTTCCGCGCCGACGGTAGCCCGCTCAGCGAACTGCTCCTCGGCGCGCAACAGATCTCCCACCAGCGACCGTCGGGCCGTGTCGACCACGAGCTCTACCCCTCAACCCAGCACATGCCGCTTCCACCATCGGATGGACGGCTCTGCGCGCAACTCCTGCTCGACGCCGGGTCACTTGAAGTGCTCGCCGCCGGTGGCCTGCGCTCGCTGACCGACCAACTCACCGGAGAAGAGACACCGGCCCGCGTGCTACTGACCATTCCCGGCGGTGCGCAGAGTGACGTAGCCTGTACGCCACTACCCCAACACGGGTCTACAGCCACTCAGGAGCTCAAATGACCAAGATTGTTGTATTAGGCGAGTCCCTCGTCGATGTCGTCGACTCGATTGCCCATCCGGGCGGCTCACCGCTGAACGTCGCGGTGGGACTCTCCCGTCTCGGTCAGCAGGTGCGCTTCTATACCGAATTTGGCCGCGACGACTACGGACGCGCAATTGCCGAACACCTCGCCGAGTCGGGCGTTGAGCTCGCCGACGGCTCGGTGAGCGACCGGAGCACCTCGGTAGCACTGGTGAAAATGGATGAACATTCCAACGCGCACTACACCTTCGACATTCACCAGCAATTACCGCCAGTGCGCGAGGCCGAAGCACCCGAGCTCATGCACACCGGCTCGATCGCCGTCTGGGTCGAACCTTCTGGACATAGCATTGTCGAAGCCTTCGGTGCGGCGCAGCCGAGCACGTTACGAAGCTACGATCCGAACCTGCGCCCCGATCTCGTGACCGACCGCGCCGCGACCGTGCGGCGCATCGAAGTGTTGGTGGCGCTCAGTCACGTTGTTAAGCTCAGCGACGTCGACGCGCAGTGGCTCTATCCAGAACTCGATCAATGGCAGGTGCTCGAGCACCTAGCCGAGCTGGGCGCAAAGCTGTGCGTCATGACCCGCGGAGCCGACGGCTGCCGCGCGTTAGCCGATGGCCAGCGTTACGAGGCCACGGCGCTACCGACCACGCTGCAAGACACCATCGGTGCCGGTGACGCGTTTATGTCGGGCCTGCTCCACGGCGTACTCAGCGGAGAACTGGCCCAGGCCCTGCGCGCCGGCAGCTCACCGACCGCGCCCGAGGTACGCCGTGCACTACATCATGCCCTAGCTTCCGCGGCGCTGACCGTGGCCCAGCGCGGGGCCAACCCTCCATGGGCCAAGACATTTGCCGCCGCCCTATCCGACTAGCCGATCCACCCTAGAAGAAAAGTACCGTCAACGATGACCGCCACACACCCTTTCAAGAACCCCGCCTACCTACACAGCTCGCTGTCCATGCTGCTGTTCTTCGCCTCTTGGGGTATCTGGTGGTCGTTTTTCCAGATCTGGCTCACTAGTAAGGACTCGGGGCTCGGACTGAGCGGTTCGATGGTCGGCACGGTTTACTCGGTAAATTCGTTGGTCACGCTCCTGTTGATGTTTGGCTACGGCGCCGCGCAGGACCGGCTGGGCTCCAAGAAACACCTGGCCATTCTCGTGGCAGCGGTTTCCACCCTAGTCGGGCCCTTTGCCCTGTGGGTGTATCAACCCCTGTTGCAAACCCATTTCATGCTCGGCGTTGTCGTGGGGGCGGTGGTGCTCTCGGTGGCCTTTTTAGCCGGCGTGGGCCTACTGGAGGCTCTCACCGAACGGTTCAGCCGCCGCTACGGCTTCGAGTATGGCCAGGCTCGAATGTGGGGTTCCTTCGGCTATGCAATGGTCGCGCTCGTCGCGGGTTTCCTGTTCACCATCAATCCAATGATCAATTTCTTTGTGGGTTCGGCGTTCGGCCTGCTTCACCTGCTACTACTCGTGTTCTGGCCGGCGGGCGACACCCAATTAACCGAGGGCTCTCACCAGCAGCTCTCTACGGCCTCCACCCCCGGGCTACGGGACATGATGGGTCTGCTACGCCTGCCTAGTCTCTGGCTGATCATTGTGTTCGTCATGTTCTCTTGGACCTTCTACACGGTCTTCGATCAGCAGATGTTCCCCGATTTCTACACCGGGCTCTTCGCTAGCCAGGAAACCGGCCAGCAGGTTTACGGGGTACTTAATTCCGTGCAGGTCTTCGTCGAGGCGGCCATGATGGGTGTTGTTCCCCTACTGATGCGCCGCGTGGGCGTTCGCACGGCACTTCTTTTAGGCGTGGGAATCATGTTTTTCCGCATCCTAGGATGCGCCCTCGTCGACGACCCGGTCTTGGTCTCGGCCATTAAGATGTTGCATGCCATCGAGACACCGCTGTTCATTCTTCCGGTCTTTCGCTACTTCACACTGCACTTCAATCCAGCCCTCTCGGCGACCCTGTATATGGTTGGCTTCCAAGTTTCGGCTCAGGTCGGCAACGTACTGCTTTCGGCGCCGCTGGGGTGGTTGCATGAAACGACCGGCTACCGCACGACCTTTCTGCTCATCGCCGCGGTGGTCTTGCTAGCCGGGATCTACGGGTATTTCACGCTCAAGAAGGATCGGGAACAGGTACCGGGCGATCCCTTTTTGCGTCACCGCGAGCCGGTGGCTTAACTCTCGGTCGCGCCGGACTCAGCAGCAGAATCAGCGAAAGGCCGATTAACGCAATGCCGCACCATCCATAGACTCCAAGCCGCTCCCCGACAATGAGCACGGCTAGCACTGCGGCCACCGCGGGCTCACTGAGCGTGACGGTCGTGGCGGTGCTCGCGGAAACATGGGTCAGGGCCATCCCGAAAAGCAGGTATCCAAGGAACATGGGGATGACCGCCAAATAGGCGAGCACCAGAACGTTATGCGCGGCAGCGAACAGTCCGTGGGCGGTGATGACAAACACCGGCATCAGCAGCAGCCCGCCGAGCCCAAAAATAGACCCCACGGCCGCGCCACGCGGCACCCCCGCGGAAAGCAGACACGCCGTTGCCCAAGAGTACACAGCGTAGCTGGCCCCGGCCAGTAGCCCCAACCCCACGCTGATAGCCACCACGACCACGGGCATCGCGTCCTGTCCGGCGGTGCGCGATACTCCCAGCAGCGCCGTTCCGGCGATGCCCAGGCCGGCCGAAGCCCACCACCGACGGGTGAGTTTTCCCGTACCGAGCAGCCGCTCCAGCACGCCACAGAATAACGGGGCACTCCCGAGTGAAATGATGGTACCCAGCGCAATGCCACCGATAGCCATAGAACTATAGAAGGCCAGTGGATACACCACAATACCCAGGGCGCCGACCACGATCGTGCGGAGTTGTATAGCCAGCTGAGCGCGAGCACTTCGTAGGGCCGGCAGCGCAATGCAAGCCTGCAGTAACCCACCGAACCCTAGGGATGCGGCGCCAATGGCCAGCGGTGAGAGCCCCTGCGCGAAGTGCGCCGCGGTACCCGTGGTGCCCCAGAGCACCGATGCCACCAACAGTGGCAACATCCCGGCGGTGGCGCGCGTCGTCACCGCCCACCAGCTAACTCGCGAATGAGTGTTCGCGCCTTGCGCAGGGCGGAACTATTTCCTTCAAGGCCGGCCAGGGCCATGGCCCCCTCCAGTACAAAGGAGCAGTGGCTGGCCACTTCTTGGGGGTCCGCGCAGCCATTCGCTTCGAGGTGCTCGGCGAAAAAGCCTCGCACCTGGGACTTGTGGCCGGCTACCACCGCCCGTCCGGGTTCCCCGACCGGAAGTTCAGCCGCGGCGTTGAGCAGTCCACATCCCCGAAACCCGTGGGCATAGCCGGCTTCGGCATGATCGATATAGGCGTCGACCACCGCGAGCACCCGCTCAAGTGCCGAGGTGCTGCTCGCCAGCCGCGCGGCGTAGAGCTCAAGCCATTCGGTATGCCGCTGCTCCAAGTAGGCCATGACGAGTCCGGACTTCGACTCAAAGTTGTTGTACAGGCTCATTTTGGCCACACCGGCGTCGGCGATGATCGCGTCGATGCCGGTGGCCGAAATCCCGTCGGCGTAAAAGCGGTCCGCCGCGGCCTGCAGAATTCTTGTGCGTGCGCTGGGTTTCGTCATCTGCACCACCTCCAGTAGACAAGTTAGTCTAAATAGACAGACCTGTCTATGAAACCTAAATAGGCTATACCCCCAACCACACCACTAGAATTGAAGGTATGGCATTGACGAAGACGACGGTCATCAACACCGCGCTGGATATTCTGCAGCGTTTCGGCCTAGCCGATCTGTCGATGCGTCGCCTGGCCAAGGAACTAGATGTTCAGGTCGGCGCCCTCTACTGGCATGTGAAGAATAAGCAAGAACTGCTGGCCCAGGTCGCGGCGCAACTCCTTAACGCGCCGGGACTGAGCATCGACCCGAGCGCCTATCCACGGCCCGCCGAAGCCGTACTCCACCTGACCCGTAAGCTCTATGTCGCCCTGCTACCAATTCAGGACAGCCCCGAAGTTGTACAAGTGGCGATCGCATTACAGAGCGAACCACTACGCCCACTGGTGCAACTCATCGAGCTCCTTCAGTCCGCCGGACTGACCGAAATGCAGGCCGGATTCGGACAGCAACTACTGTTGAATCACATCCTCGGCTCGGTGGCCCACCGGCAAAACCTCGTACAACTGGATATCGACGCTCCGGTGGCCGATGGATTCAACTTTGGCCTAGAACGCGCGGTCGCTGGGCTCCTGCCCTAGCCCAGAGCGCCACCCGAGAGTTCGAGGTAGCACTTCGCGCACAGCGACTCGTACCAGACGTCCTGTCCATCGATGGCCACCTGGTCCCCGTCGAAAACCACCGCATCCCCCACGCGCCGTGTATTGAACATCGCCTTGCGCCCACAACGGCAGATGGTTTTCAGCTCCTCAAGGGTGTGCGCCAGTTCCATCAAACGGGCGGCCCCCGGAAATGCGTTGGTGCGAAAATCCGTCCGGATGCCATAAGCCAACACCGGAACGTCATCGAGTACGGCAATGCGCAAGAGGTCATCGACCTGTTCACGAGTCAGAAACTGGGCTTCGTCCACGAGTAGGCATGCCACCGGCGGTGCGTCCACGTGCGTGAGCAGGGCGTTGGGATCATCGCCCGAAGCCTGAGCGCGAAACTGTTCCCGCACCGAATCTTTGGGACCAATGAGAAAATCAACATCGCGCTGCAATCCAAGCCGCGAAACAATCGATGCCTCGCCCTTGGTATCGATACCGGGCTTTGCCAAGAGAATTCGTTGACCGCGCTCCTCATAGTTGAAGGCGGCCTGCAGCAAACCCGTCGACTTGCCGGAGTTCATCGCCCCATACCGAAAATACAGTTTCGCCACGTATCATCCTTTATCGCCACTGAGCCCCTACCGGGCCGCGTACCAGCTTAGTCCAGTCGCTCCGGACCGCCGGGGCGCCCGGCACGCCGACGACGCTGGCCGGTGGCGAGGTAGAGCATTGAAATCAGCGCCGTAAAGGGCAACCCGAAGATCAGCGTCAGCCGAAATTGTTCGGTAAAAATCGAGGTCACCAGCAGTGCGCCCAATAGCAGCGCGCCGATCAGGGAAGCTAGCGGATATCCGGGCAGACGGAACTCGAGGGTGCGTCCCGCCGCGCTCAGCTTGCGTCGGAAGGCCACGTGGGTCAGCAAGATGAGCAGCCAGGTAGCCATGGCCCCGAAGGTGGCCAGCGAGATCATCACCCCAAGGCCTCCCGAGGGCGTGGCCATGTAGACCAGTGCCGCCACCGCGATACCGGCCGCGGAGAGCACCACGGCGGATACCGGGGCACCGTTCGAGGCAAGCCGCGCGGCGAAGGAGGGCGCAAGGCCCGCCGTAGCCAGCGATCGTAGGGTACGGGTGGCGGCGTAAAGCTGCGCGTTCATCGCCGAAAGCGCGGCCACGATCAGCACAACATTCAGTACCGAATCGGCGAAGGGAATACCCACCGTGCTCATCACGGTGACGAACGGAGAACCCGCACCCAAGAGCGCGCTGGCCGGCGCCAGCGCCAAAATCAGCCCCATGGTCAGCACGTAGAACACCAGCAGGCGCAGAAAGGTCACCTTAAAGGCCTTGCGGACCGCGAGCGACGGATTCTTGGACTCGGCGGCGGCGATGGCAATAACTTCGACACCCATATACGAGAAAATAGCGACGATGACGGCGGCAAACATACCTCCGAAGCCATGTGCAAAGAATCCAGATTCCGCCGTGTAGTTGGCAAACCCATAAGACGGATTACCGGACCCGAAGACCAGCCAAGCGGCCAAGATAATGAAGGCCACCACGGCAAAGATCTTGATCGCCGAGAACCAGTACTCGGTGGCGCCAAAGGCTCGGACATTAGCCAGGTTGACCGCCAGCAGGGCCGCGGAAAAGAGCACCACCCAAAAGATCGCCGGGACCTCGGGGAACCACAATTGCATGTAGTCGCCGACCGCACTGACCTCGGTACCCACCGCAAGAACCAGTGCGGACCAGTAGATGTACCTGATCAGGTAGCCGCCGAAGTCACCGAGATAGTCCTGTGCGTATTGGCCGAAGGATCCGGCCGCGGCTCGATAGACGGTCATTTCGGCCAAGGCACCCATAACCAGTAACGCGATGAGGCCACCGATCAGGTAGCTCAAGATCACGCTGGATCCTGCCATCGCGATCCCCAACTGGCTGCCCATAAACAGCCCGGTGCCGATGGCACCACCAAGGGCGATCATGGTCAGCTGGCGAGAGGTCAGCACCCGGCGTAGCCCGTTCGATTCCTGACTGGACTGTGTCGGTGTGCCGATCATAAAAACCTGTGCCCTCTTTCCCGAATGTCGTGGGCACGCTCGGCCCACGACCTTCAAGCTTAGCGTGCCATCGCCGGGCGCTGGCTTAGGTCACCGCGTTACGCACCCGGTACTCCTCGCGTTGCCAGGCACCGGTGTGCAAGACGTCGCGCAGGATCTGCACCGCATCGTAGACATCGGTACGCGAGAGGTAGAGCGGCGTGATGCCAAAGCGCAGCACTTCTGGCTCGCGGTAGTCGCCGATGACGCCGCGATCGATCAGCGCGGCCATGATCTCGTAGCCATGTGCGTGGCGGAAACTCACATGGCTACCGCGCTGCGCGTGGTCCCGCGGGGTGATCAACTCGAGGCCAAAGTCGGCGCACTGAGTTTCGACCAGCTCGATGAACAGGTCGGTGAACTCCAAGGAGGCACGGCGTAGCGCATCGAGCCCGGCCTCAAGGCTAATGTCTAGGCCGTTTTCGACCATGGCCATCGAGGTGATGGGCTGGGTACCGCACATAAAGCGGCGAATGTCGTCAGCCGGCGCATAGTTCTCGGCCATCGCGAACGGTTCGGCATGCGACCACCATCCGGCCAGCGGCTGCCAGAACCGCGCGTGGTGGCGCGCATGGACCCAAATGAAGGCCGGGGCGCCGGGACCACCGTTGAGGTACTTGTAGGTGCAACCCACTGCGTAGTCGGCATCGGCGCGATTCAGGTCGACGGGCACCGCGCCGGCCGCATGGGCCAAGTCCCAGATCATCAGGGCTCCGGCGTCGTGGGCGGCGGCAGTAATCGACTGCATATCCCACATGGCACCGGTGCGGTAATTGACATGCGACAGTGAAAGCACTGCCGTGTGCTCATTGAGCGCCTGGAGCAGTTCCGCTTCGCTGTCGATCAACAAGACCTCATAGTCGATCCCGGTTTCTTCGCTCATGGCATTAATCAGGTCGCTCAGGCCCTGTGCGATGTAAATGTCCGTGGGGAAATTATCGCGTTCGGTGATGATCACTCGGCGGCCCGGTGCGTCGGCGCGCTGGGTGCGGAGCGCCGAGGCGAGGGCCTTGAACAGGTTCAGACTGGTGGTGTCGGTGACCACGGTTTCGCCCTCGTGAGCACCAAGAAGCTGGCCAAGCTTGTTGCCCAGCCGCTGCGGCAGCTCGAACCACCCCGCGGAATTCCAGGATCGGATAAGCCCCTGGCCCCACTCCTCGGTGATGACCTGAGCAGCACGCTCGGCAGAGCCCACCGGAAGCGCACCCAAGGAATTGCCGTCGAGGTAGATCACGCCTTGCGGCAGCGCAAAGCGTCCATGAAAAGCTGAGAGCGCATCGGCCCGGTCTAGTTCCTGCAGAGTTTCGCGATCAAGTGCCACCGTTTACTACCTTTCCGAACGACCTATTTCTGCCCCTATCGTAGAATCAAAGTCAGCGTGCTTCGATCGCTCTCGAATTATCCGTCAGAAAATACGAGGAATACCGTGGCAGATTCACAATGGAGCGTCCAAGGAGCCAGCGTGCCGAATCCGGTGCGTGTCGATGAGATCGATCTGGCCATTCTCAGCGAACTCAAGGACGATGCCCGCTTGGCCAATAATGTCCTGGCCGCACGCGTGGGACTGGCGCCCTCTACCTGCCTCGGCCGGGTCAAAGCGCTGAGCCGCTCGGGCGTGATCCGCGGTTACACCACGGACATCGATGAAAAACTCTTGGGCGTCACCGTCAAGGCCATGATCTCCATCGTCGTCGCCGCCAATGCCCGAGATCGCCTGCTGGCATCGGCAAAAACGCTCGGAGAACTACCCGAGGTCAAGGACGTCTACGTCCTCGGCGGCACCCCGGACCTGCTTGTTCATGTAGCCACCCGTGGCATCGACGAGCTTCGCCAGTTCGTCGCTACCCATTTAGGAGCGAATCGTGCCTTCTCCTCGACGCAAACCGCCATTATTTTCGAACATCTTCGCTAAGCCAAGCAGGCACTTGGACGTCCTGCTCGTTGGTGCGAGTTAGCCCTTGGGCAAAAGCTTCATGATGTCACCGGCAATGTGAAAGAATTCTTGCTCTTGCTCGGCTATATCTTGAGCCTCTTGCCGTTCCTTGGAGTTCTGCTGAAGCACCGCGACATAGGAGTTACCCGCTTCGTCGGAGACCAACCAGCTTCCGGCCAACACTCCGACATCCGAACCACCCTTAAAGGCCGCATGGCGCCAACCGTCCATCGTTATTCCGGGATTCTCCGTCAAAATTCGAGCGACCTTAGGTTCAGCGAGTTCGTGTAGCGCGTTATGTACGCGAGCTATATCCTTCGGTGAGGCGAACCATTCGGCGCCTTCATCCCAGGCCGGCTCGGTTCCGACGTCCTCGACCGTGACCTTGAAGGGTTCAGCCTGAAGTTTTTCATGCAGTATCCAGCGACGATCGGAGTCCGCCTGCGCCCAGGATTCCAGCAGGTCGGTGTTGCCCCAAGCCAGCTTCAGCATGTCCTTGGTGCTCAAAAAGGGATGAAGCTCTTGGGGGTCGTGGTGCCCCGAGTCCCGCACGGAGCGCTCCACCGCAGGGCGACCAACCGCGTCGATGAGCATGTCGGTGGCGGTATTGTCGCTGATCGAAATCATCTTTTGAGCGGCCTCGTAGACCGTCAAACGCGTACCGTCAGCCTCGTTTTGGAGCTCACCGCTGGGCAGCGATTTATCCTTATCGCGCAGGATCAACTGGTCATCCCACGACAGATCACGTGCCGTTTCGACCTCCTGAGCGAGGGCAAGCAGCACGTACAGTTTGAACATTGAGCCCAGTGGGGCACTCTCATCGGCATTCTGCTCGAGGAAAACCTCAGAGCCGTCGGTGCGAGCCACGTACGCAGACACCGAGCCCGGGAGCTTTTCGAGAGCGTCGGAGACCTCGTCGAAAGAGGCCAGCGGGGTGCGCTGCTCATCTTGCGCGGGGACGAAACGTAACCCGCCAACTTTCCCTGCCTTATCGAGGTTCAGGTGCATCGTGAGATCGGGCGGGGTTTGACCAGCCAGCCGAAGCGAGGCGGTGCGCTCCGCGCCCTCGTAGCCAACGACGGTGTAGGGCCCGGCGCCGCGCAGTTGCCGGTTGGTCAGCTCCACGACCTGTTGCACCGAAACCGCGTCGGTGAAGCTCTTTGCCAGCTCCTCGTTCCAATCATTCTCGGTACTTTCCTCTGGGGCATTGAGGATGTCGAGAATTTTCTCTGCCTTGGTACCAGCCGGGGTCTGCGGAATCGCCACCGGCGTCGGGTGCGACGCGGCAGGGCTTGAAGCGGCCGGCGATTCGGTTGCTGGATCGGTGCCCTGACTCGTGCAGCCGGCGAGCGACAACGGCGCGAGCACCGCGATTGTCAAGGCGTTCACCCCGAGTTGGGCTTTGCCTTGAACCCACTGACCCACAGTCCGCATGCTACACCTTCCTCTAGTCTTCGCTCTAACTAAACACTTGTAAGAATCGATACAAGGCGATAGCGCACAAAACACGAACGGTGGCCGACAGTACTGTCGGCCACCGTTAGTAGCGCTTCTAGTTCGACTCGATAGCAGCCTTAGCCGTGGGGTCCGAATCGTTGAGGAATTTGCCGATCCGCTCGACTTCCTCCACCTCCCCGATGGCTGCCGCTCCGCGCCCGAGGGCGTAGAGCGAGCGCAGGAATCCTCGGTTAGGCTCATGCCGCCACGGCACCGGGCCCTGCCCGCGCCAGCCGGCCTTACGCAATGCGTCAAGCCCGCGATGGTATCCAACACGCGCGTAGGCGTAGGACTCCACGATGCGACCCTCGGCGTGTGCCTCGTCCGACAGCAGCGCCCACACCAGTGAGGACGACGGGAACTTTGCCGCCAAGTCGGCCGGCTCGTCGCCGGCGCCGAGGCGGTCGATCACCTCGGTCTCTTCCGGCAGGAGCGTTTCGGGGATTCCCAGCAGGTTTTCTCCGACCATCGTTACTTGATGCTCTTCCCGGCCGAGCCAAGCTGCTGTGCAGCCTCAACGATGCGGGCGGCCATGGACTCTTCAGCCTTGGCACCCCACACGCGTGGGTCGTAGGTCTTCTTGTTGCCCACTTCGCCGTCAACCTTGAGCACACCGTCGTAGTTGCTGAACATGTGTCCGGCAACGGGACGGGTAAAGGCGTACTGGGTGTCGGTATCGATGTTCATCTTGATAACACCGTAGGAAACAGCGTCGGCGATCTCCTGCTCGGACGAACCCGAACCACCGTGGAAGACGAGGTCGAAGGGGTTGTCCTGACCGATCTTGGCACCAACCTGAGTCTGGATATCCTTGAGGATCTCCGGGCGCAGCTTCACGTTACCCGGCTTGTAGACGCCGTGTACGTTACCGAAGGTCAGCGCGGTGATGTAGCGACCCTTTTCGCCGGCGCCGAGTGCCTCAATGGTGGCCAGGGCGTCCTCGACGGTGGTGTAGAGCTTGTCATTGATGGCGTTCTCCACGCCATCTTCCTCGCCACCGACGGTGCCGATCTCAACCTCGAGGATCTGCTTGGCGGCCGCGGTGCGTGGCAGCAGCTCGGCAGCAATGCGCAGGTTTTCCTCGAGGGTTTCGGCCGAGCCGTCCCACATGTGGGAGTTGAAGAACGGATCGCGGCCAGCGGCGACCTCGGCCTCGGAGGCGGCAAGCAATGGCAATACGAAGGAGTCGAGCTTGTCCTTCGGGCAGTGGTCGGTGTGCAGCGCGATGTTCACGCCGTAGTTCTTAGCGACCTGGCGGGCGAAGGCGGCGAAGCCCAGCGAGCCGGCAACCATGTCCTTGATCGAGGCGCCAGACCAGTAGGCTGCGCCACCGGTCGAAACCTGGATGATGCCGTCGGACTCAGCCTCTGCAAAACCGCGGATGGCGGCATTCAAAGTCTGCGAGCTGGTGACGTTCACCGCGGGGAAGGCGTAACCGCCGGCCTTCGCGGCATCGATCATGGCATTGTACTTATCGGGGGTTGCGATAGGCATGCTTCACTCCTGTAGTGATTAGCGGGGGTGACGCGTCTCCGTCGACGGCAGTTCCACTCCATCCTATCGGCTCCGGGCGCAAATGTGCCGCGGATCGCATTAAGTGACGCGGCAGATTACTCCGTCGCCGTCGAGTCCGATACCGACTTGGTGACCGTGGAGGTAGTGCTCGCTTCCGGTTCCACGACGGTTTCCGGAACGAAGGTTTCGCTCAACGATGGCTTCACCGAAACCGTGCGCTGCGGCACCGGCGTCTGGGAGACCTCGGTGGTGGTTTTCGGAGCGGCGCTCGTGGTCGGTGCCGGGGTTTCGGGAGTGAGCAACTTGCTTGGCTTCAGGCTCGGAGTAGCCGCCGGCGCAGTCGGCGTCTGAATCGAACTATTCGACGGAGAATCCTCAGTTTCAACCGGCTTCGTCGGCGACCCGGAATTCTTTTCCGTCGGCGAGCCCGATGGCTCGGTAGGCGTGCTCGTATCATCGCTGGGCGACGGCGTCTTACTGTCGCTACCGGTCGGGCTCGGGCTATCGCTCGGATCAGTCGGCTTCGTCGGCTTGGGCGAGGGCTTATCCGTGGGCGAGGTGCTCGGCGTCTTGCTTTCCGACTCGCTCGGACTGGTCGACGGCTTATCGCTAGGCGAAGGTTTCGGCTTCGGCTTCGGCTTGGGTTTCGGAACGACCGGGGTGTCGTCCTTCGGCACCACGACATCCGGATCCTTGCTGATGTTCTGGTCCTTCGGCGCCGTCTGCTGATTGTTGTTGCCGCGCGGCGCGTTCTTCGAACGCACGGTCAGGTGCGAAGAGTCGATCATAGCGTCCGGTTGTCCCGGGATGCGTGGCAAGTAGTTGCGTGGATCGTGCCAGCGACCATTAATGAGCACCTCGAAGTGCACGTGGCAACCGGTGGAGTTTCCGGTGGTGCCGGCCAAGGCGATGAGCTGCCCCTGCTTGACCTTTTCGCCGATCTTCACGAGCAACTTGGAATTGTGGCTGTACCCGGTCTGGACGTTATGTCCGTGATCGATGGTGACACGCATACCCGAGTGCCCAGCCCAGTTGGAGACGATGACCGTACCGGCCTCGCTGGCGTACACCGGGGAACCGCAGGCGATCGGATAGTCCTGGCCAATGTGAATCTGGTTGCCGGGTCCGGTGGGGTTTTGGCGCCACCCATAGGGGCTGGAAATGCGACGGGTCGTTACCGGATGCATCAGTTGCAGGCCACCGGGCAGATCCCCGATTTGACCCACGGCTCCGGCAAGCAGAGCGTTGCCCTCTTCGTCACCGGCAGAAGAAGCGGCGGAGGCCTCATCGGATTCGTCGGTTGCCATTTCTCCGGCATATTCGGTCACGCGGCCGTCGATGGCCAGGTCCCAACCAGTGCCATGGAAGGCTGCGACCGGCGCGTCTTCGCTAACGGTCACCGGCCCCTTGAAAGATTCGGGAACGTTGATGGCGTCGACCGCGATGGGTGCATTTCCTTGCCGATTATCACCCGGTTGGGCCACGATGGGCCATGCCAGCGCCGAGGATAGGCCTAAGGCAACGACTGCCGAGCTCGACCACACGACAAGAGAGCGCTTTCGCCGCGGCAGTCCGGGCAACAAAAGATCGTGGTTTACCTGATGACGCCTCTTCACAATCATTGCCCCCGGATCACGATTTGATAACCGATCTCCAGCCTAAGACGAAGCAGGCAACTAATCTAGGTGCTCGACAAAAAGAACTCCAAAATACATTATTTGTTACCCGACGCGTTGTCCGAAGACATGCCGCCGAATCCAGGCGTGCATAGCGATCCCGGCCGCGGAAGCCGCGTTAATCGAGCGGGTGGAGCCGAACTGCTCGATGGATAAGGTCGCCTCGGCGGCCTCATGCACTTCCTGACTCAACCCCGGGCCTTCCTGCCCGAACACCAAAACGCAGTTGCGCGGCAATTCATAGGTTTCGAGCGGCACCGAATCGGGGAAGATATCTACGCCAATGATGCTCAGTCCCTCACCCTTGGCCCAGGTCACGAATTCCTCCACCGTGGCGTGGTGGCGCACATGCTGGTAACGATCGGTGACCATTGCCCCGCGCCGGTTCCAGCGACGTCGGCCGATAATGTGCACCTCTTTGGCAAGGAAGGCGTTGGCGGTACGCACCACCGTGCCGATGTTCATATCGTGCTGCCAGTTCTCGATGGCGATATGGAAATCGTGACGCCGCTCATCGAGGTCGGCGATAATCGCATCCATGGACCAGTACCGGTACTTGTCGGCCACATTGCGCCGGTCGCCCTCGGCCAAAAGCTGACGGTCGTAATGCCCTCCTTCGGGCCAGGTACCTTCCCAAGGGCCAACGCCAACCTCGGGCTCGACGGGTAGCTGCTCACTGGGCTGTTGCGGATCTTCACTCACACCTTTAAGCGTAGTTCGTTCTGCGAGCCGCCGTGTCCGCGCCGAATGTGCCATGATTTGAGTACCGAGGGATACCAATCAATGGCGATAGCCTCCCACCTGAAACATCCCAGAGAGGACCACTTCTCGTGACTATGGTCAAAACCGCCGCTCGTTCCATTCATGACATTCAATGCTGGCTCACCGATATGGATGGGGTGCTGGTCCACGAGAATCAGGCAATCCCCGGCGCCGCCGAACTCATCGATTACTGGCGCACGAACGAGTTGCGCTTTCTGGTCCTGACGAATAACTCGATCTACACCCCGCGCGACCTACGTGCGCGCCTCTTGGCGAGCGGCCTGGATGTGCCGGAGGAGAACATCTGGACCAGCGCACTGGCCACCGCGGAATTCTTGGCACGCCAGCGGCCCGGCGGTCGCGCCTTCGTCATTGGCGAGGCCGGGCTCACCACCGCATTACACGATGCCGGGTTCATCATGACCGACCAGAACCCCGACTATGTGGTCCTCGGCGAAACCAGGACCTACTCCTTCGAAGCCATCACCAAGGCGATCCGTCTCATCGAAGGCGGGGCGCGTTTCATCTGCACGAACCCCGATGCAACCGGTCCCTCGGCCGAAGGCTTGCTACCGGCCACCGGGGCGGTGGCCGCACTGATTTCCGAGGCGACTAAGCGCACTCCCTATGTGGTGGGCAAGCCCAATCCGATGATGTTCCGTTCGGCACTGAACCGGATCGACGCCCATTCGGAGACCACCGCGATGATCGGTGACCGCATGGACACCGACATCATCGCCGGCATGGAGGCCGGGCTGTTGACCGTTCTGGTCCACTCGGGCATCACCTCCCGCGACGAAGTCGCCTCCTTCCCATTCCGCCCAGACACCAGCTACCCCTCGGTGGCCGAACTCCACGCGGAACTAAACGCACCGCTCGAGCAGAGCGAAGAGAGCGAGTAATTCGACGGCGCGTGGGGAGTTTTCTAGTCTGGAGCCTATGCCAGCAAGCCCCCAGCCAACCGAACTGACCCGTGTAGAGCGCTGGGAAAGGCGCGCCGAGGTACCACTGGTGCTCCTCGCCCTTGCCTTTCTCGTCGCCTACGCGTGGCCGGTACTCAACCCTCGGCTCGACCCATCGCTGACCGAGATCCTGCGCGCCGTGTCGTGGACGGTCTGGGGCGCCTTCGCCACTGACTTCGCGATTCGTATTGCCTTGGCCGAGCAACGTTCGCGTTACATCCTGCGGCACTGGTACGACGTGCTGCTCATAGCAGTACCTTTTCTGCGCCCGCTTCGCATCTTGCGGGTGCTCTCCGCGGCCCGTCTGGTGAACCGGATCCTGACCCGGCATTTGGTGGGCCGGGTCAGCGTATATGTCGGCTTTACCGCACTGACCTGCATCGGGCTGGGGGCGCTGGCCGTGCTGGACGCCGAGCAGGGAGCCCCCGATGCGAATATCACCACCTTCTCGGATGCGCTGTGGTGGGCCGTGGTGACCAGCGCGACCGTCGGGTACGGCGACTTCTATCCCGTCACGGGCACCGGGCGGCTCATCGCCGTGGGGTTGATGCTCGTGGGCATTGCCCTACTGGGTTCGATCACCGCTGGGGTGGCCGCCTGGGTGACGCAATCCGTTGAGGCCGATCGTCGGCGCGAGTAGTCTTCACATCCGCTTGCGTTTACCGCTCGTGACTCCTCAGCAATACCCGTGTCGATGCATCTCTACTGGGACAGCACTTCGCATTCCCACGATCTGACCTAGATAACACTTTCGCTGCCCCGTTCAGAATGCTCGCTCGTATCTAGGGAATCAAAGTTTTCCTGATTGCGGTCGCCATCCTGGGGTTTGAGCCAAATCAATCAAGACCACCTAGATTTTGACGTATTGGAAGTCTTTACATTCCGGTCATCAGGGCAAGGAAAAAGCACTTAGACGATCTTAGACGGGTACGGGCCTGCTACTTCCAGCCTAGAGACACCCCTAGTTCTGTAACTCTCATCTTCAAATGGTAGTTAATTGCAAACAACGATGACGGTATACTTGGCTGCCAGGCGCGCAGTGACGATCTCGTAAGCGGGGCTGTCGGTCCTAACTTTGCAAAAGTGAAAGATCCCCTCATTCTTGAAGCTGAGCGAAAGTTCGCGTATTTCGAGGCAATGCCTCATAAACCTACTCTCCTGTATGCTTCAGCCTCAGACTGATCTATGGTGGCCTTGTAGTTCTGTAGTCGGCCAGAATTAAGCTGGCCGTTCAACTCAGATTGAGGTTCAGGATGCAATCTCATCAATTTGTCGAATCGTACCGAGAACTCAGTGCCAATATCCATGATGCTGGACTGGCTCGTCGCAGGTACACGTACTTCGCCACGAGCATCCTCGGGTGGATTCTGGCGTTAGCTGGTCTGCTGGCGGTAGTCGCCATACTTGGCAATTCATGGCTACAACTGGTCCCAGCCATGCTCATTGGGCTCGTGATGGCCCAGCTTGGTTTCCTGTCTCACGAAGCAGCTCACCGAACGATCTTCGCATCGAGGAAGTGGAATGAAGGAACCTCTCGTTGCATCTCCGGGCTCTTAATGGGATTGAGCTACAACTGGTGGATGGCCAAGCACAATACCCACCATGCTAATCCGAATAAAGAAGGTGCTGACCCTGATGTTGAGTCTACGGTGCTGGTTCTCACTCCCGATGGCGGCGAGAGACGCAAAGGATTAGCTGCCAGGATTTCACGCTTACAAGGTTGGTTTTTCATTCCTTTACTGTGCCTTGAAGGTTTGAATTTGCATGTTGCGTCCGTGAAGATGCTGCTCTCTACCCCCAGTTTGAGGCACCGATACGTCGAATTGCTGATGATTATGATCCGACATGCTTCTTACGTCGTCTTTTTACTGACGTTTTTACCCCTGGGAAAAACAATCGCATTCTTGGGGGTTCAAGTGGGAGTCTTTGGGATTATGCTCGGCGGAGCTTTCGCACTAAACCATATCGGAAGGCCAACTGTTCCAGCTGATGTACAACTAGATTTTCTCCGTAGACAAGTGGTCATGTCCCGAAATATCACTGATGGGCCGTTAGTACGGTTCTTGATGGGCGGTCTGCAGTTCCAGATTGAGCACCACTTGTTTCCTGTCATTCCGCGTCCGAACTTGCCTGAAGTACAGAAAATAGTCCGCCAGCGTTGTTCTGAGTTAGGCATTGAATACACCGAGCAGAGCTTAGGGCAGGCCTTCACCCATGTGGTGTCCTATCTCAATCAAGTAGGGTCACAAGCTGAAGACCTTTATGCCTGCCCCCTGGTACGCAGGTACCGAGGCTGATCAACATAACGTAGGTTTTGCGACCAAAAGCAACTTCTCACGCAGGCACGGAAAGAAGGAGAACGAAATGAAGATTATTGTCCACGGCGCAATGTGCGTGGCTTCGGGTAATTGTGGTTTGGTAGCCCCTAGCCTTTTTCAGAACAGGGAGGAAAACCACGGATTCGTTGAGCTCCTGCAAATGTACCCCTCTCAAGATGACGTCCATTCCGCCCTAGAAGCTGAGTATCTTTGTCCCTCCGGGACCATCCAGATCGATAACCACAAGATCCCCGTAGAGAAGCATAATACCAGCGGTGAACGTAGAAAGTAACTTTCACTTTTCGACTTTCGCCCAACTGAAGTCCCTGTAAGTCGGATGTTAGACAAGGAAGCTTGGATCGCTGGGGATCAGAGCAATACCTGGTTCACATTGTTACCTGTTCAGCATTCCTCAGCACGCAGGTCATTCCTCGGGCTCTCCTCAATGTTCCGACGGTCATGGTGATTCATATCTGTCCCTTTACCAGCTCTTTTCGGAAAAGTTCAGCTTGAAAACAGCCCAAGTATCTCAGTTTTCTAGCATCATCTTAGTCAGACGAGATGGACTTAATTCTGAGAGCATCAGGCATAATTCTTACAGATATCTGCGTAGCGACACCAAAACTGTCCCCATCGAGCTCTATAGGTCGTGGGATAGAAAACGTTGCGTCAAACCGATCTCCCTGCAGATAAGAGAGCGAATCATGGTTCATCGCACCGGCAATAATTTCTTGGCCGAGTACCGATTTCCGCATCAATCCTTGCAATACTAACTTTGTCGTAATTCTAGTCCATCCCCATCGTCGCGTAGGCTGCATCAAGGCCACGTCCAAGAGACCGTCATCGAATCGAGCAGCGGGGATGAGAAGCATGTTTCCACTCAGAGTTCCGCAATTACCGATGATGACAGTGTGTGCACGGGTACTCTTCTGCTTTTGTTTATCGATGGAATAGGTAAGGCTGAAGAGTTTATGCGCGAAGACCGATTGAGCGATTGGCACGCTATATGCGATCCAGCCAAGGTACTTCTTTAATCGTGTGCTTGTGGCAGCAGCCATGTCGGCGTCTAGACCTACCCCGGACATGACCAGAAAAATTTCCCTGTCATGGTTTCCACCGGGGCGACAAAGCTCGATAGCAGCAACATCTATGAGAATCGAGTCCTTTTGGAATGCCCTGGCAACACAGTCGGCAACATTATTGAGCGGAATTTTGAGGTTTCGTGCGAGCACATTACCAGTGCCGCAGGGCACCATAGCTATCGGAACGTTGGAATCAATGAGCACACTGGCTACTGAGCGGACTGTTCCATCACCTCCTGCGACGATTATGACCTCGGGGTGATTCTTGAGTGCTTGTACAGCGGCACCTGCGCCAAAGTCTTTAGGATCGGAAGGATGCCAAGTTGTCGGGGCCCATTTGTGTCGTGCTTCTTGGCGCTGAACGTCCTGTCTGAGTTCTTCTAGAGGCGCTGCAACTGGATTGTAAACGACTGCGGCATGCGGATTGGTCACGAGACTTCCTGTGCGATGAAATAGGACAACTTCGGGACTCAGCCTGAATCTAGCTGGCTTACCTGTCTAATTTTGGAGTGGGTTCTGAAGAAACTGGTTCTATGTTTGTGTCGTTGGGGTGTTTTCACATGGATTAGCGGTGCTGAGGCGATAGACAGTGTAAAATGCGCGTTCGCCGTGAATTGTTCCTACCAGTTTGGTGTTCGTCGATGTAGGCCTAAGTTAGATCTAACCCAACGAACTCGGACTCAATATGCCAGACGGGAGCAAACGTAACTAATGAAAGAGTGGAATCGGAGAGCGACCCAATGGCTGAAATTCCGCGGTGTTGAAGCCGCTGGCTGGCTTCTCGTTCTCACTGGTCTTGCTGCATTGATTCTTCCGGGCCCTGGGCTGTTGCTTACTGCCGGAGGAGTGGCACTATTGTCCGTGCGCTATAAATGGGCCAAAAGGCTCTTGCGACCGATTAAGCGAAAAGCTATGGGTCTAGCTCGTCTGAGTGTCAAGACTTGGCCCAGAATCTTACTTAGTACGCTCTTTGCTTGTCTCCTTCTTGGAATAGGCACGTGGTGGGGCATCGGAACGCCCGTACCCACATGGTGGACAATTGATTCTCAATGGTGGCTGTTCGGAGGGTGGGGCACAGGCTTAACCCTCATGGGTTCTGGGATAATCGCTTTGGGCACGCTGATTTACAGTTTTCACCATTTCCGCAACGAACCATAGAACTCAAAAGTGCATGGCCCTAACAACAACAACCACTTGACGCTCACTGGTGATTAAGTTCCTTGCGCTGTGCCGAGATAATGGATCGGAGCTGCAGGATCCGGGCAACGGCCACAGCAGCGACCAACAATCCACCGGCAACAGCGGAAATAAACATGGTCAGGCCTAGGCCAGCAGAACCGTTCCAACCGAAATATTCAAGCGTGACAGCAGCCTGGTTCTGAGCAATGAAAATGATGAGCAGAACTAGAAGAAGTAATCCGACGATCAGGGCCGCCCATACAACCGCAGTGCGAGACGCTTTGTCCTTATATTGTGGCGTTCCAGTTGTATTGGGGGACGTCGTCGACTCATAGATTTCGTGGGCGTCAAAGGGCTTTGCGTGCGAGTGCATTGTGGATGGTTGGTTCAAATTCGGCGTGGATGGTTTTCGTGCTTCAGATGATGGAACGGAAGGCTTCTTCATGATGGATGCCGGCTCCTTAGAGATCACGAGGTACTTGGTGTTTAGGGTATGTGCTCTTGTTCAGGTGGTTTGACTGGATGAATTCTGATTAGATCGAAGACCCGAAGGAAATCGACTTCGCTAGTTTTTGTACTGACTGCGATCGCTGTGTTTCTGCGTCGATGTCTTTACGAAATTGAGTTTCGGTCATGTCTTGGTGATGCTGGAACTTCTCGCTTTGTTGGGCGAGCGCGCAGGCAATTGCAAAGGCTAACCCGTCACGTAGCTCTTCGAGAGAGGTATTTGATATCTCTAACCGTCGGTTAGAGATACTGAGTTTGATGTCAGCGTAGCCAGATGACGCAAGTTGTTCCTGAACCTCGGAACTGAGGATATTTCGAATTTCATCTGGTTCAGGGCGGCGATTAAACACTGCTGCAACCATATATTTTTCGGGTGCATGCTCCGTGAAGAGGGTTCCAGGCAGCGAATCCGCCAGTACGTCGCCCACGGTTAGAGGGTCGTGATTTGTTGGGACACGTTGTGATTGATGTTCCATTGGTCATCATCTCTCGTCTTGAGAATAGGATGCTCCAAGATCAGTTGCATTGACTGGGTACGGAGCTGAAGGTTGTGGGAGGATTAGTTAGGATTTGACTCGGGGCCAAGATGAGGTTCTTGAGCGCTGTAAGCTACGCGGTGCCAGCCACAGAAAGTGCAGGTCCACAACACTTCTCGCATCGTCACTTCTACGTCTTGATGCATTCCTTCGTCGTGGCCTCCGTCGTTGTCCCAGCGACGTAGTTGATTTTCATCGTCTTGGTAGCGACGGGTTTCCGTTTCCACCACAGATTTCCTGAGGCATAGCGGGCAACGTTCGGGCTTTTGCATGACGTTGACACTGCTCCTTCCGAGCTAACTGCCGCGTCTTCACGAAGCGATCGGATGTATAAATTTCGGGGGGTCTCATACCATGCAGCTTCGACGAATCATCATCCTTTTCGCTAGGTCCTGACGTGGATCGTTGCGGATAAGACGGAGCAGTCTGAACATACCAAGCCACGAATTCGTGGCAGGTGGTTGAACAAGTTTGATGGAATTCTCATGGGATAACTATCTCTATACATAGAATGAAGCGTGCATCGCACTGTTCTTGAGAGCCCAGTAGAAAAATTGTTCTCTGGTTTGATTGCAACCGGTTCAACACTGTTGCTTTAATCTGAACGTCGTCTCTCAGAAGGAGACGGCACAAAAGTCATACGCCGGTGAAGAACCCCGGAAACGGTATATATCGGTAGGGGAGCCCTCCAATATCAGTGTACGCCTGATTAGCTGACAAAGTCATGGCATATTTAAGCTATTTCAAGTCCCGGGCTTTGCTGAGGGTCAGCGGGCGAATTTTCTATGCCGCTAACGCTTGGTTGCGTATGCTGGCGTTGAACGCCGTCTTGACCTCGGCCGGCGTGCGGTAGCCGAGCATGCTGTCGAGCCTGTCAGTGTTCAACCAGTGCGCCCACGCGGCCGTGGCCCGCTCGCCGTCGTGGTGTCCTTCCCAAGGCCCGTCGAGGCGGATCAGCTCGGCCTTATAGAGACTGTTCAACGCTTCGGCCATGGCGTTGTCATGGCATTAGCCGGTTAACAGGGAATCGTCTTTGGACATGACAGCGCCGGTCTGTTCCAGCGCCTCGGCATACCGGATGGCCCGATATTGCACTCCGCGATCGCTACGGTGGGTTACAGATCCCAGATCAGCGCCTTGTTGACCGCGCCGATGCAGACCCATGCGCAGCGCGTCCAACGCGAGATCGGTATACATGCGCGTCGAAGCCTGCCAACCCACAATCATCAGGGAGAACGCGTCCAGGACGAACGCGACATACACTCAGCCGGAGGCGGTTTTCACATAGGTCAGATCCGCGACCCAGAGCCGGTCGGGGGCCGGGGCGGTGAAGTCGCGGTCCACCAAGTCCATCGGCCTGCCGGTCTCCGGGGCCGGCCGCGTGGTCCGGTGGTATTTGCCGCGCACGGTGCCGCGGTTTCCGAGCTCTTTGCAGAGCCGTTCAACGGTGCACCGGGCCACCGGAGTGCCCTCGGTTCTGCGGTGATCGGCGCGGTTCAGGTGTGCGTGGATCTTCCGGATCCCGTAGACCCTCCGGCGCGGGTGAGAGTGAATGGTCAAGATTTCTTCTTTCAACGCCGCATCACGCAGCGCTCGAGCGGACGGGGCGCACTTGATGAAGGCGTAGTTAGTTTGCGAGGCGATCTTCAGGCCGAACTCGTCGCTGAGAATCCGGCAAATCGGTTCGATACCCCACCGATGCTTGTGCTCGTCGAAGAAACAGTACGATCACTTTTGTGGGCGGTCGAACTCCGCTGCGAAAAAAGCCGCCGCGGAATTCAAGGTCTCGTTGGACCGGCGCATTTCACGGTTTTCTTTTTCCAGCTGCCGGATCCGCGCCGCGCTGTCTTCCGGGTCGACCGGTAGGTCATGTTCTTCGGCCTTCTTCACCCAGGATCACAACGCCTCTTTATGCACGTTGGTCTGCTCCGCGATCCTGGCGATTGCTCCGGTACGGGCCTCGGGATCTTTCCGGGCCTCGATGCACAGTCTGGTCGCTCGCTCGCGTAGTGCCTGGAGGGGGTACTTCGAGTTCGCCATAATGGCTTTAGGGTATCCGGGATATCTGGCTCACCCTCAATCGAACCCGGAACGCTTCACGGCAACAAGTAGCACCGGCCACGTTTCACGAGGCTACCGTCAATGAAAACGGTACCGAAGCTCGAAGTGACTGCATGCGTCATTTGTCACTGACCACTCACTGACGTGATTTCAACCCCGCGCAGCTATGCTTGGTCCGATCTCCCCCACCTAATACAAGGCAGTTATGGATAGTTCCTCAACGACCTTCGTCATCCTGATCTTCGCCGCCGTGATCATCTTTGGCATTGTTGCCATCGGCCGGTCCCTGACGATTCGCAAGCAACGAACCCGACTCTTCACCCAGGGCCCAGGACATGCTTCCGTCGAGGCACCACAGAATCCGTGGCGGCGCTTTAGTTGCGCCCTAGCGGCCCCTTACACCCGGGTGGAGTGGACCGCTACGCGTGGGGCTCGCCGTTCGGCCTCAGCGGAGCAAACCTGGTTTGGCTATGCCGCGGCGGTGGCGCCGAATGTCACCCGGCAGTCGTTGGCACGCGACTGGGGTGTGCGCACCCCGAAACATGCGGTGGCGAAGGTCGCAGAATACGTGCAGATCCTGCTCGCCCGCGGCGCAGTGGATGTGTCCGACCTGCGAGAGGAGGATGCAACGGCACTCAAAACTCGGCTTCTGCACGCCGGCGCGCCCGAGGACGCTGTAGCGGATCTGCTCGCTGCGATCGCCCAGACCCCTCCCGGGCTGACCGGCGACCGGGATGCGACGGTCTTCGATATAGCGCGCTTGGCGAATTTGATCCGTTGGTCAGCCAGTACCGGTCTCCTACCGCTGGCCGAAGCCCAAGCGGCCTCCGATCGGGTGGGAGCCGTGGCAGTGGCGGTGTATGGATCTTGGCAGGACTACGCCACCTCCTACCTCGCAGGACTGCGAGCCAGTGGCGTACGCGGCACCAAAGGCTACGTCTCCGGCACCCAGTGGTTACTGGAGGACCCGGCCAGTCCCTGGGTTACCGAGTCGTGGCCAACGCATAGCGTGCGTTAATGCTCCTGCGACGACGAGGGCCTGTGGTGCACGAGGTAGACCAACATGGCGATCACCTTATGCGCAACGACGAGGAAGAATACCGAGGACAAGAGGTAGCAACCCCACGCGCCGATATTCATCGGGGTAATCAGCAGGTAATTCATCGACCCCGAAGCATGCACCCGGGAAGCAGCATCGATGCCCTGCAAAATCGCGCCGACAAAGGCTAGGCCGACCGCGCACCAGAAATAAACGAGCGTGTCATATCCGGGTTTCCTGCGTACAGACATGGTGCTCCTATTCCTAGCCGTGCAACCGGCGCCCAGTACTGGACCTACCAGTGTGAGCCTAGCCCAGGCTGGTTGGCCCACCGCAGCTCAACGCGCAGCACATATGGCAAGGCGCGGCCGCCGATGCGGTGAAACCGCGCTGGCAGCCGCGCCTTGAAGGCATATTCGGTTGGTGGGTTTACAGGCCCAGCTCATCCTTGCCGTAGGCGAAGAGGTACGGGACCCCGGCCTCATCCTCGATGCGTTCCTTGGCGCCGGTGTCGCGGTCAACAATCACGGCGACGGCCACGACGTTGCCGCCGGCCTTGCGCACGCCCTCGACGGCGGTGAGCGCCGACCCACCCGTGGTGGAGGTGTCCTCAAGAACGATCACGTTCTTACCCTCGACGCTCGGCCCCTCGACCTGACGGCCCATGCCATAGGACTTCTGCGCCTTACGGACCACGAAGGCATCGATCGCACGACCGGCATTGCGGGCGGTGTGCATGATGGCGGTGCCCACCGGGTCGGCGCCCATGGTCAGACCGCCCACGTTAGTGAAGTCGAGCTCGGCAGCGTCGAGCATCTCCAACATGACCTCGCCGACGAGGGGTGCAGCCTCGTGGTGCAGGGTGACGCGACGCAGGTCGATGTAGTAGTCGGCCTCCTTGCCGGAGGACAGAGTGACCTTGCCACGGACGATGGCAAGTTCCTGGATAAGTTCTTTCAGACGCTCGCGGGCGATCGATTTGCTCATACCCTCGATTCTAATCGCCATCCCAGTTACGCTGATGCCATGAACGTGACTCGCCCTTTGGGATTCTGGTTGAAACTAGTAGATTCGCTGATTGACGAGCACTTTGCAGCAACGCTTGAAGAGCACGGCGTGACGCGTCGGCAGTGGCAGTTGCTGAATTTGCTCGAGCAGCGACCGGCCGCAGAAAAGGAGCTGATCGAGGCGCTGGCACCCTTCTTCGTGTCTGCCGACGAACCACCGAGCGTTAAGGAACATGTCGCAGAACTGGCCGAATCCGGATGGATCACCTTTGACGGGGAGATGTACTCGATCACCGAGCGAGGACACACCTCCTTTACCAAGCTGAGTGAACTGGTGGAATCCATCCGCAACCGGTGCAGCGAGGGCCTAAGCGCCGAGCAGTACACCACCACGTTGGCTTCGCTGGAACAGATGGCCAAGAACCTCGGCTGGGAAGACCCGCAGTCCGAACAGCAGTAACCTCGTCGGCGCGGCCCGGTCGCTACCCCTAGGATGGTGCTATGCGCGAACTACAGGCACAGATCATCAGCGAACTGGGCGTGCAGCCCGGCATCGACCCGGCCGCCGAGGTGGCCCGCCGCGTGGGATTCCTCAAGGATTACCTCAAGGCCAGCCACGCCAAGGGCTTTGTGTTGGGGATCTCCGGCGGTATCGATTCGACGTTGGCCGGGCGGCTGGCCCAGCTCGCGGCCGAAGAATTGCGTGCCGAGGGCACCGAGGCACGCTTCATCGCGGTGCGCTTGCCGCACGGCGTGCAGCACGACGCCGACGATGCCGCCGCCGCCTTGCGGTTCATCGACGCCGATGAGCTGTTCGAGGTCAACATCGCCGGCCCCGTGCAAGCCCTCGATCAGGCTTTGGAGGAGGCTGGCCACCCCCGGCTGAGCGATTTCACGCGCGGGAACGCCAAGGCCCGGATGCGCATGGTGACGCAATATGCTATCGCCGGGGACCGCGGCATGCTGGTGATCGGCACCGACCATGCAGCCGAATCCGTGACCGGATTCTTTACCAAATTTGGTGACGGCGGCGCCGACCTGCTGCCCCTCGGTGGCCTGAATAAGCGCCAGAATCAACAGCTGCTACGCGAGTTGGGCGCCCCGCAACCGCTCTGGGAAAAGCAGCCCACCGCGGATCTGCTCGACGGCACCCCGCAGCGTGCCGATGAGGACGAGCTCGGGCTCAGCTATGCGCAGATCGACGACTACCTCGAGGGTCGCGAGGTGCCTGAGGCTGTGGCCGAGTCCATCGAGCGCCGCTTCCTCACCACCCGCCACAAGCGTGCGGTCCCACCCATGCCGGCCGACACGTGGTGGCGCGACTAGAAGTTCTACCACGCGGGCCCCGGAGCAATCCGGGGCCCACGTGCGTTAACGGGCTAGGCAGCAGCACCGCCGACTATCCGCGCAGTCCCCCCAAAATGCCATCCAGCGCCGCAGCGAGGTAGCCATCCTCGGCCTCGTTGCCGGGGATCGCGAGCGCTCGACGATAAGCGGCGACCGCCCCTGGATAGTCAGCCAGTTCTTCGAGCGTCACGGCGCGGGCGATGTGGAAGGGACGGAAGCCCGCCAACGCCGGGTCATCGGCCAACGTGTCGAGTAGCCGCAGACCCACCGCCGGGCCGTGGGCCCGCCCTAACGCCACAGCACGGCCGAGCCGAACAACCGGTCCCGGCTCAAGGGCTTCGAGCAACCCATAGAGCACTGCGATCTGCTTCCAGTCGGTCTGCGCGAATGATTCGGCTTCCGCGTGCACCGCCGCGATCGCCGCCTGAATCGCGTAGGGTCCGGCGCCCGGAGCCCCGGCGGCCGCCTCGGCTAGCGTCAGCCCCTCCACGATGAACTCACGGTTCCATAACTGGCGGTCCTGCGCCGCTAGGGGCACCGGTTGACCCTGCGATCCGTTCACGCGCGCTGGGCGCCGCGCTTCGGTGAGCAGCAACAATGCCAGCAGGCCGGTTAGCTCGGATGATGCGGCCTGGGCGCAGGCTTCCCCGCCCACGAGCGCCCTCAGGATGCGAGCCAGCCGAATCGCCTCGCTGGTCAGGTCATCGCGCACATGTGCTTCGCCCGCCGAACGCGCAAAACCTTCGGCGTACAGCAAATACACCACGCGTTGCACCTCGCACAGCCGTGCCGGAAGTTGCTCCCGTGGCGGCACCTCGAGCGGAACGCCGAGCGTGCGAATCCTTTTCTTCGCCCGTACGATCCGCTGTTGCATGGTTGTCACGGGAACCAGTAGCGCGTGCGCCACCTCGGCGGTGGTCAGTCCGGCGACGAAGCGCAGCGTGAGCGCCACCCGGTCCTCGATGCTCATTACCGGGTGCGCGCAGGCGAAAAATAGCGCCAGCCGCTCATCGGGCACGGCCTGCGCTGCGGTGGCGTCAGCGGGATCGCCGAGGCGATCGGCGGCGGGCGCACGTTCCTGCTCAATACGTAGTCTGGCAAGCTTCTGAGCCAGAACGCTTTCGCGGCGCACCACATCGAGCGCCTTACGCTTGGCCGCGGTCTTCAACCAGGCCTCCGGAGACTCGGGCACCCCGGTGTGCGGCCAGCTGGTGATCGCCTGGGCGAAGGCGTCCTGTGTTGCATCCTCGGCGAGGTCGAGGTCGCCAAAACGTCGTGCCAACGTCGCAAGGATACGGGCGCGGGCGTCGCGGTCGATCGCGGCGAGCGCCCGGCGCACCGTTTCGGGACTCGTCATCGGCTTAGTAGGGTGCCACGGGCCGGATCTCCACATGGCCGCCGGCCGCCGAGGCTGGGCTCTTACGCGCCCACTGGATCGCTTCGTCGATGTTGGCCACGTCGATGATGTATCCGCCTCCCACGAACTCCTGCACCTCGGCGAAAGGCCCGGAGGAGACGATCCGCTCCCCCTGTGCGTTGCTGCCCACGGTGACCGCTTGGTCAGGGTCTTCAAGTGCGAATGAGCTCACCACAACCCCGGCCGCGGTGATTTCCTGGTCGAAGGCAAAGAATTCCTCGGGGCTCGCGCCGCCTTCCTCGCCGCAGGCCGGATCGTTCATGTGCCCCATTAGTAGCAGTGCGTACTTCATGCTTTCCTCCTCGATCGTGCCACCGAGCGCCGCATAAGGGCCGCTCGGTGGACGGGTTCGGTGTCGGGCCGAGTGGCTCGACATTAGAGTGACGAACGGCCCGCACCAAGATCGACATCCTGCCGCGAAAAAATTTGTGCAACCGATCCCGCGTGGCCGGCTACCGCTCACTCTGTGGCCCGCGACGGAAGGAAATGCCTGGCCTGCCCACAACCGCCGGTCAACGCCCATACCCCAGTCTTGCCCGATCACAGGATGTTGGGAAGGGGAAAGTTCCCGCGGGATTCTCCCCTTCCCAACTATTTGGCACACGACCGGCAGGCAGCCCTAGGCCACTTAGCTAAGTCCGGTGATCTCGCGAAGTGCCTGCACATGTTCGTTGAAGGCCGCACGGCCCGTGGCGCTGAGCTTGGCCCAGGTACGCGGGCGCTTTCCCACGAAACCCTTGCGGATCACGACGTAGTCGCGCTCTTCGAGTGCGCTGAGCTGACGTGAGAGCACCGAATCCGAAACGCCAAGGGCGAGCTTGAGGGTCTTGAAGTCCACTTCATCGGCGGTCTGCAAGGAACCCATGATCGATAGCCGAACCGGATTGGAAAAGTCATCGTTCAGTCGTTCTCTGGCATGCGAGCTCATGATCGCACCATCTTAGTACCGGTGATCAATAGTGGCGCGGCCACGATCAAGCCCAGCAGTATCAACAGCGCCCAGTGCGAAAGTTCCAAGCCAAGTAGCGCAATGGAGATCGCGTAGAACACGATGCTCATCACGAAGGCCCGCCGGTAGCGCGTTGAATATCCCTGCGGCAGGGATCGGTAGAGCTTTCCGTATACGACGGACTGTACGACGATGACGATGACGTACAGGGTGATCACCAGCCAGAACCCGAAAGCGTGCTCATCGGGTCGGTTCAGCTGCAAGATAGCGGCCAAGGCACCGATGGTAAGACCCAGTACGATGCAGTACCACCCCAAGAGTCGCGAGCCGTAGGCGAGGGCGCGACCCATTTCGGCTTCCGCCTTGCCCAAAGCGCGCAACTGCTGCTCCGGGTCCAGAGGCTTTTCCTCGCTCATGACGCCACCTCCGCGCGTGCTCGTTGCTGGCGTAGCCCCGCGAGCGTGCTCATGGTGAGCACCACCGCGAGGAACAACCCCAGACCGATGAACAACAGGCTGGTCACCCCACTGAGGTAGGCCGCGAGGGCCAGCGCAAAATACGCTATTCCCGCCGAGACAACGGCGAGAACGTACCGAGCATTGAATGAGTTTCGCATGACAATCCACCTTCCCACGTCTTCCGCTCTGACTCTTCGAGCTTAGCAAGTACTTTCCAGATTGGAAAGTACTTTTTTAGCTTCATTTCTGGGTCATCGTCGGGCATGTTGGACATGGAAAATCCCGGTGCACACCGACGGTGCCGCACCGGGATTCACAGCTGATGATTTATACGAACGCGCTGACTCCGGTGAGCGAACGCCCGACGATCAGCGAGTTAATCTCGTACGTGCCCTCATAGGTATGCAAGATCTCCACGTCACAGAAGACCTTGGCAATTTCCGCGTCGGTGACCACGCCATTACCACCGAGCAGCGCGCGCCCCTGCGCTACCGAGGAACGCGCCAACCTCGTGGCCGTGGACTTCGCAAGGGCCGCATCCACCATTTCCAGCTTTCCGCGCTCCTGCTTGGCCGCCACCTGGGCCATCATCGCCAAGCACGCCGTGAGGTGGCCGGCGATTTCGGCAAGCGACTGCTGTACGAGCTGGAAGGAGGCCAACGGCTTGCCGAACTGTTGCCGTTTCGTCGCGTAGCATCGCGCAATGTCCAAGGTGGCCATCATGGCGCCGACCGCCTGCCAGCCGACCCATGCGCGTGACTGCATAAGCAATTCATTCGCGGCGGCAAAACCGGTGGCCCCGGGCAGTCGGTTTTGCACCGGGATGCGCACGCGGTCCAATTCGATGTCCGCATTCTGCATGATCCGCAGCCCGATCTTGTTTACAATCTTGCGCGCCGAGAATCCGGGCCGGTCGGTTTCGACCAAGAAGGCCCCCACCTCGCCCGATTCCACATCCTTTGCCCAGACCAACACGAAATCGGCCAGGGTTCCCATGCCAATCCACCGCTTGGTGCCGGTAATGACATACTCATCACCGTCGCGGCGCACCTGGGTGGATAGTCCCCCGGCAATATCCGATCCGTGTTCCGGCTCGGTCAAGGCGAAGGATCCGAAGGCCTTCAACGCGCAGAGGTCCGGCAGCCATCGTTGCTTCTGCTCGGCGGAGCCCAGGGCGTCAATCATGCCGACAATCAGTTCGTTGTGGATCCCCACGACGGAAGAGAGGGATACGTCGGCACGGGCGATTTCCGCGTGAATGAGCCCGCGCAGCAGGGCCGATGACCCATCGAGCTGCAATCCGCCCAGCCCGGCAGCACCCAATACCGCGATCAATTCATCGGGAAACTCTTCGCGATTCCAATACTCGATCGCCGGCACCCGGATTTTATCCTGCACCAGCGCGCGCACTTTCTCCAGCCGCTCCCGTTCGGGCTCGGTGAGTTGTTGTGCAATTCCCAAAAGGTCCATCTGGGGTCTCCTTCAAACCTTGGATGTCCAAGTATATTGTTGGACTAGTTCCGTCATTTAGGGGTACATCATGAATGGTCCGCTGTCTCGCGATCCGATCGCCCAGGCCCGTGAGGAGTGGGTGTCTCACGGCTGGGAAGCTCAAGCCGATGCCATGGCAGCCATCACTGCGGTGTTGCGTAGCGCCGCCATCTTCTTGCAACGCGCCGAGGGAATCCTCAAACCCCACGGCCTCTCCTTTGCCCGCTTTGAGGTTCTGGCGCTGCTGGGGTTCTCTTCACGCGGCTCGCTTCCCATGAGCCACGCCAGCCGCCTGCTGCAGGTCCACGCCACCAGCCTGACCAACTCGGTGGACCGCCTCGAGGCGAAAGATCTGGTGCGCCGCGTGGCCCATCCGAGCGACGGGCGCACTCGCCTGTTGGAGATCACCCCGGCCGGTCGAACGCTACTCGAACAGGCTCGCGCCGATTTGAACGAACAGCTCTTTTCCGACAGCAAGCTCAGCGCCGAGGACTCGCGCCAACTGTTCGAGATCCTCGCCCGGCTGCGTCGCTCCTCGGGGGACTTTCTATAGGCTGCCATCACGCACCGCGTTGATGATGCCCGAAAAGTCGGTCCCCGCATGATCTTGCGCGAACTTGCTGAACAGCTGCGCGGCCAAGGTGCCCAGATGCGCATCGGTGTCGGTATGCCCCAGTGCGCTGGTGGCCAGACCAAGGTCTTTAGCCATCAAGGCCGCCGCGAAACCCGGCTGATAATCCCGGTTTGCCGGCGAGGTGGGCACCGGGCCCGGCACCGGGCAGTTGGTGGTTACCGACCAGCACTGGCCGGAGGCGGAGGAAATCACGTCAAAGAGTGCCTGGTGGCTTAGGCCAAGCCGCTCACCGAGCACGAAGGCCTCCGCTGCCCCGAGCATCGAAATACCCAGCAGCATGTTGTTGCAGACCTTGGCGGCCTGACCGGCACCGTGGCCGCCACAGTGCACGATCCGCTTGCCCATCACCTCAAGGACCTCGGTGATCTGCGCCAGATCGGCCTCGTCGGCGCCAAGCATGAAGGTCAGGGTGCCTGCTTCGGCGCCCACCACACCGCCGGAGACCGGAGCGTCGGCGCTACGGTGCCCCGCTTCCACCGCCAGCGCGGCGGCTTCACGTGCCTGGGCCACGTCGATGGTGGAGCACTCAAGGAAGAGCGTATCGGGGCGTGCGGCTGGCAAAAGACTTTCCCGGTAGGCGTCGAGCACATGTTGCCCGGTGGGGAACATGGTGAGCACAATGTCCACATCGGTAGCCGCCGCGGCGCCCGTTGTCACCGTTTCGATCCCTTCGGACGCTGCGCGCTGCACCGCTTCGGGGACCACATCGTAGGCTTTGAGCACGTATCCGGCCTTATGCAGGTTGATGGCCATGGGCAGCCCCATATGACCCAGGCCGAGAAATCCAATGACGGGCTTGTCGTTCATCGCGTGCTTCCTTCCAGTGCTCCGCGCTCGATTAGCGCGAAATTAAGTTCCGCCCCGGGTAGGGGCGCAAAATGGCGGTCAATGCGCTCGATGGCACCGATGCCATCGACGGTGCGCACCCAGTGCGGGGTCCGGTCCTTGTCGATAACCGCGGCGCGGATGCCTTCGGCGAAGTCCGGATCGTCGAGACGTCGCACGGCAACTCTGAATTCGCGGCGCAGGTCGAGCCGGAGGTCGTCCCCGGCTTCGTCGAGCAGCCGTGCGATGAGCTGCAAGGAACTAGGGCTGGCCGCGCGCAGGGCCTTTTCGGCCACCCGCGCATTTTCGTTGGTTTCGGTGCTCAGCGACCCGAGGATGGCTGCCGTGCTGGGTTCGGCGAAGGCACGCACCCACCGCTCGCGTAACATTCCGCCGCTGGGGGTAACTTCATACTCCGCCAAAACCCGCTCAATAGGTTGGCTTTCTAACGCAACAAGCAGCTCTCCGATACGGGCGCTGTCGATCTGCGCGTCGGCCAAACCGAGTTC
This sequence comes from Glutamicibacter endophyticus, assembly GCF_048457885.1. Classification (NCBI taxonomy): domain Bacteria; kingdom Bacillati; phylum Actinomycetota; class Actinomycetes; order Micrococcales; family Micrococcaceae; genus Glutamicibacter; species Glutamicibacter endophyticus. Next base: position 194,385 of record NZ_CP174200.1, on the reverse strand, counting down.
GATCACGTCCTGGCCCGAGAACTTCAAACCAGTCATGGCCGCGAGGCGTCCGGCCGCGCGTGGGGCCGCGGCCAACAGGTGGGTACCGCCTACGTCGGGGAAGAAACCAATGCCCGCCTCGGGCATTCCGCAGCGGCTGCGCTCGGTAATCAGGCGATGGCTCCCGTGGGCCGAAATGCCGATACCTCCGCCAAGCACAATCCCATCCATGAGGGCGACATAGGGTTTCGGGTATTCCGAGATCAGCGCATTGAGCTGATACTCGATCCGCCAAAAGGCCTCACTTGAACCGTCGCCCTGCTTGATATCGCGATAGATCGCGACAATATCTCCCCCCGCGCAGAGTCCGCGCTCCCCTGCCCCGACGACGGCCACTTGCCGCACCTTCTCATCGTGCCGCCAGCGCAGGAGAGCCTCAAGCATCGTGCGACACATTCCCTCGGTCAGGGCATTCAGAGCCTGCGGCCGGTTGAGCGTTATCAATCCCAACTGACCTCGTTGTTCGATCAGGACCTCATCCATCAGCCCACCCCTTGAGTGATCGTCGCCACATTTCAGTGACGAATATACTCGGACTTCCAAGTAAATTGAAGTGGCACAGCACGCCAAACTTGATAAGTTGAAAACGTGAAGATTGCGACCTGGAATGTGAACTCGCTGCGTGCCCGCGCCGACCGCGTGGAAGACTGGCTACGCCGCACCGATGTAGATGTCCTGGCTATCCAGGAAACGAAATGCAAGGACGAGAATTTTCCGTGGGAAGTTTTCGAAGACAACGACTACGAGGTGGCCCATTTCGGGGTAAACCAGTGGAATGGCGTGGCCATCGCCTCGCGTGTTGGCATGCAGGACGTTGAACGAACCTTCCCCAACCAGCCCACCTTTGGCAAGGGCGGCAAGAACCCCATTCAGGAACCTCGCGCGATCGGCGCCACCTGCGGTGGGATGCGTATTTGGAGCCTCTACGTGCCCAATGGCCGGGCACTGGACGACGAGCACATGGGTTACAAATTGGAGTGGCTCAAGCAATTGCACAGCAACGCCACCGAGTGGCTTACGCAGGATCCCACCGCACAGATCGCGCTGATGGGCGACTGGAATATCGCCCCTCGCGACGAAGACGTCTGGGATATCGACCTCTTCCTCGCCAACGAGTTCACCCACGTCTCGCCGCCCGAGCGTGCCTCCTTCGAGAACTTCGTCGATGCGGGCTTTACCGATGTGGTGCGCCCCCACACCGAGGGCCAGTTCACCTACTGGGATTACACCCAGCTGCGCTTCCCTCGCGGCGAAGGCATGCGCATCGACTTCGCCCTATGCTCCCCGGCGCTGAGCGAGCGTGTGATCGGCGCCAGCATCGACCGCGAAGAGCGCAAGGGCAAGGGCGCCTCGGACCATGCCCCGGTCATTGTCGAGCTAGCTAACTAGGACGCTGATGCCCCCGACCTCGCCCGCAGCACATCTCGAGCTGCTCCCAGCCACCGCGCATCTGCGCGTCTTCGAGCCGCTGCGGGCATTCCCGGTCGCAGAACGCGAACAAATCGCCGCGCTACCGCAACACACCGCCGAGGAATGGGACCGGCTCGAAGCCAGCGCCCTGTGGCAACGAACCCTTCGCGCGGTGACCGATCCGTTCCCCCACGGCAACTCCGAGTATTTCCGCACCCTCAACGTGCTGAGCAACGCCGAGCAGCCACACACCCTCTACTGCCCGGGGCAGTTGCAGGCGCGCACGCTCTTAGCCGCCGAACAGGTCGAGGAGTCGCTACGCACCGAGGTCTTCGATTTACTCGTGCCACCGGCCGCGCGCCAAGCCAACGCCTCACGGATCGATACCGAACGACTAGCGGCAGACCTCACCCACCTGCACACGCGCACCGCCACCTGGGGCATCCCGTTAAGCTGGTTTGCCCTCTTCCGCGAGGACGACCACACCGAAGTGGTGCACGAACAGGATCGCCTCTATACGGTGCGAGTCCATGTTCCCTTCGCGCAGGCGGTGGAACGACTGAGCTGGGCGATCGAAACCATGGTGGAGCATGCCCCGCAGGCACCGCTCTTCGAAGAACTCGGCGCCTTAGGCAGCTGGCTTGAAAGCTTCGATGATGAATCGGTGATCGAGCTGGACTACGGCTCACTGGCTGAAATTATCTGGCCCGATGATTCGGCTTCCGACCTGCTCCATGGGCTGCAGGCCCTCGAGGACGCGGACCCCACGATGGCCGCCGCGGCCTACCGGCGCTTGAGCAACCGCTGGCTCGGCCCGCGCCACCTGGGGCGGGCCAACTAGCCGCGGGCTACCGCGCTACAGGAGCCGATCTTCGCGGCCAAAACGCGAGCGAGCGCCGGACAGCACATGGACCAGCACCGGGCCGGAAACCCCCAAGCGCTGCTGAACCTGCTGCGCAATGCGTAGCACTTCATGACCGAGCGGCCCCGGAGCCACCGCCTTACGCGGCTGCACGCGAATCCGCAGCCCCGGTTCCCCGGGGCCTTTCCACGACGTCACCGCCACACTGACCACGTCACTGCGGTCGGCCAACCCCTGTCGGATGGCATGCTCAATAGCCTGGTCGCTGACCTCCACCACACCGGGTGGCTGGGCCTCGGCCTGCACAATGCGGCTGTAATAGGACAGCTTTCCGCGACCCTGCAAACTCAAGAGCAGGACAAACAGCACCAGCACCGCGAGCATCCCAACACCCAGCGCCGTGGCGCCCAGGGTATCTAGGTTTTCGAAGAATCGCAGATGCAATACGTGGGAGGCCGCCTCGGCATAGGCGGGGAAGAGCGACACACCAATCCAGTGGCTCCCGGTCAGCAGCAACAGCAGGCCGACGAGGAAAAGTACGATGCGGTTGGTAAGACGAGGAGTTAACGTCACTGGCCCACCACCCCATTCGTGCTGATCTCGACCTTCACCTCAAGCTGCTCGGCTAGACCATTGCGTTGCAGTTCATCGCGTAACGCCTGGCCAACCCGTTCGGCATTCACCGGGATTCCCGAGGTCGGGCGAACCTGCACCAGCGCCTGATCGGCACCGACCGAAACCCATACTTGCCCCTGCCCCACGCCGGCAGCCGTACGGGCCACCCTTGCGAGGGCTGCGGCAACCACCTGATAGTCCACGATCAGCATGCCCTGTTCATCGTCAAGTTCGATGTTCAGTCTGGGACGACGCGTCACGCTCAGGGCCGCGATAATAAACACCACACCCAGTACGGCACAGACCAGTCCCGTAACGAGTACCGCGGGACGCTCTAGGCTGAGCAACGGGTCGCTCAGCAGCAACCACCATTTGTCGAGACTGCGCCACAGTGGGGGCGCATTGAGTGCGCTGAGCGCCAGCTCAAGTGCCACGTACCCCGCCGCGAGTCCGATCAGCAACGTACAGCAGGCAACCCACACGCTACGTGAGCCGGTCAGCTCCCGACGCAGGATTCGATCTTTCACCCCTGCCGCCATCGACTAGCCCACCTCCAGCTTGGTTATCCGTACATCCACGCGTCCTACGACGAGTCCGGTGCCTTGGTGTACCGCCTCCGAGAGATCGGCACGCTGCGCCTCAATGCGTTCGGCAAAACTTTGTTCTGCGGTGCGCAGGGTCATCGGCATGGTCAGCGAAATACTCAGCAGTCCGCGGTCATCGGCGAGATCGACCTTGATCTGCCGCAAGGTGGTTTCGAAGATACGAGCCGTCTCAATCCGAATGAGCGAGGTCAACGCCATGGCGCTGATGCGTGTGTGGCCCGCACGTGCGGTAGCCGTCATGACGAGGATCGCCGCCCACGCAGGGCGTCGCGCAGCGCCCGCATATCGACCCGGTTCTCCATGGCCCGCCCAACCAGCGCGCCAAGACTCATAAAGATGGCCATCAGCAGGAAGCCGAGCAGCCCGTACTGCAAGGTAGCCCAGGCAAGCACGATGCCCACGAGGGCACCAATCAGAGTTGGTTTCATGATGTGGCCTCCGCGGCATCTAGGTGGACATCACCGATCTCAATATTGACCTCAACGACCGTCAGCCCGGTCAATTCGTGAACCGTCTCGTAAACCGCGGCGCGCACATCGTCGGCGATCTCATGCAGATTGCGCCCGTAGCGCGCGACAATCACCAGGTCGATGACCACATGGGTCGCGCCGATTTCCACGTTCACCCCGTGGTGGCTTTCCGCGCCGGTGCCCACGGCCCCGCGCAACGCGTCAAAGGCACGAGTCGCACCTCGACCTAAAGCAAATACCTCGGGCACTTTGGCCGCCGCGGCGGCAGCCACCTTGGCCACCGCGAGTTCGGTAAGCCGTGTCTGGCCAATGGCCTCACGGCCCTGAGGATGTGATGTTGCAGGTTCCACGTGCACCTCCACCGCGTCGCTGACCTGAGTCGCTTAATGCGACGTCAGTTCCACACTACCGCCGGGCCGAAGCGATGCGAGGGTTCAAACTGGAGTTAAATGAGAAAAACCTCCCAAAGGAGGTTTTTCGATGGCGACCCTGACGGGACTTGAACCCGCGACCTCCGCCGTGACAGGGCGGCGCGCTAACCAACTGCGCTACAGGGCCATGTTTCCGAAACTATTGCTTCTTCCACAGACTAAAACCCCCGGCGAACCGAGGGCTTGCGTGGCTCCGACCGGCGTCGATCCGGTGACCTTTCGATTTTCAGTCGAACGCTCTACCAACTGAGCTACAGAGCCTGGTGTCCGCTGTAAACAGTGGATACCTAACTCACCGTTTCCAGTGAATTCAGCGACCCTGACGGGACTTGAACCCGCGACCTCCGCCGTGACAGGGCGGCGCGCTAACCAACTGCGCTACAGGGCCTTGCTTTCGCAAGCCAGTGGATTTCTCCACCTGACAATCACAAGTGATTGTTTGTACCCCCAACGGGATTCGAACCCGTGCCGCTGCCGTGAAAGGGCAGTGTCCTAGGCCGCTAGACGATGGGGGCCTATGATCGCTTTGGAATCTCTCGACTCCGCTGCGGACTTCAATAACTATACGTGGCATTTTGGTGTTTGCAAAATCGAGCCAAACCGCGATTTCACCACCCGTCCACCAGCACGCAAACCGTAGGCTGGGGACATGGATCTGAGCATGCCCGATGAAGAATTCGACGCCCTAGTTGAACGTGCCATCGAGGCTATCCCGCAGCCCTTCATGGAGATCATGGACAACGTCGTTTTCTTCGTGCAGGACGAATACGAACCGCTGCCCGGGGAGCAGGAAAACGGCGAGATTCTGGGGATTTATGAGGGAATATCGCTAACCGAACGCGATCAGGACTGGGCCGCGGGTGCGATGCCCGACCACATCACAATCTTCAAAAACCCGACGTTGCGTAGCTGCGCATCGAGCGAGGAAGTGGTTCGCGAAATCACCATCACGGTGATGCACGAGGTGGCTCATCACTTCGGAATCGACGACGAAAAACTGCACGAACTTGGCTGGGGTTAGGTCAATTTTCCAAAAAACTTCCTTTGAGAAGTACGTCACAGCTTTGGTCGTCCCAGCACGAGTAGCGCCACAGTATTAAGCGGTCTCGGGGACTTGGGGGTCGCGGTATCGGACTGTAACCATGCCCTGCCGAAGGTCACGATTATTAACGGTCGGCGCCATGCATCCGTTAGGCATGCGAAAAATTCTTAGTGCGCCTGGCCACGCCCACCGCAACACGTACCTGCAAATCAGAGCGCTACATGGACGCTCCGCGCACGATTGTTAATGCTGTGACTCATGTGATTGGTGTTGCATATTCGTAGATCGTTGCCATAGTGTGATATTTGGAGTCTTATCCAAACTGTTATCTGAGTGCCCTTTCGGTCACGAAGAACTACTGACTCCGGCTGACATCTATCGATCTCGTGAGGAATGAAATGGCAAAACGCCACGCACTTAGCGTCGCCGCATGCACTCTGGCCCTGACTGCATCCTGCCTCGCCGGCTCACTTCCTGCGTCCGCAAGCCCTCAGGCCGGCGCGCTACCCGCAGTGGTACAGCCGCAGCGTTCGCCGCTGCCGAGCGACGCCGAGATCGAGCAGGCCAAGCAAGACAAGGATGCCGCCAACGCCATGATTGCGCGCATCGAACAGTCACTGGCCGAAAGCCGAAACGAACTTCAGGCCTTGGAGACGACCTCCCTTGAAGCGCAGGAGTCACTGCTCAGTGCCACCGAAGAGCGTGATTACCGCGCCGCGGAAGCCGACAAGGCCAACGAGCAGATCAAGCTCGCCCAGCAGTATCTGGAAAATAGCCGTGCCGACGTAGCTGCGATCGCCGCTGATATGTACCGCAATGGCGCCAGTGGATCCGCGTTGGCCGCACTGGTCCAAGACGACTCCGAGGGCAATGTCCTCTACAAGGCAGCGACAATGAGCACGCTGAGCGATTCGCGAGCTCGTGCCGTCAGCGCCGCCACCGAAGCAGAAGCACTCGTCAAGGCATGGCAAAAATATGCCGAGGCAGCTAATAAGGCTGCCGAAGAAGCAGCTGCAGCCTTCGACACCGCGTCGGCCGAGGCCACGCGCACCCTGAACGACTATCAGGCCGCCATCGAACCGCAGAAGAAGTTGCGCGACGAACTGGTTGGGCACCTGGCTGAGCTGAAGAAGCAGGACAAGAAGAAGGTCCAAGAACAGCTGGCCAAGGCCGAGGCGAAGGCCGACGAAGAGCGCTTGCAGCAGACGATTGAAAATAGCGCCAAGGTTGTCGAGCCCAAGGTCATGAATCCGGCCACCCCGGGCGAGGCTCGCCCGTTGATGGTGGAGAAGCCACTGGAACTTGTGGTGGAGGAAAAGCCAGAGGCGGAGAAGAAGGAAGAGCCTAAGGCTGAAGAGAAGCCGAAGGTAGAAGAAAAGCCAAAGGCCGAGAAGAAGAACGAAGCCGAAGAGAAGCCAAAGGCTGAAAAGAAGGAAGAGCCTAAGGCCGAAGAGAAGCCGAAGGTAGAAGAAAAGCCAAAGGCCGAGAAGAAGCAGGAGCCTAAGGCCGAGGAAAAGCCAAAGGCTGAAAAGAAGGAAGAACCCAAGGCCGAAGAGAAGCCGAAGGCCGAGCCGAAGCCGAAACCCAAGGTTGAGGAAAAGCCAAAGCCGAAGGTCGAGGAGAAGCCTAAGCCAAAGCCAAAGCCGAAGCCGAAGGTTGAGGAGAAGCCTAAGCCGAAGCCAAAGCCTGCACCGACGCCGAAGCCAACTCCGAAGCCGGAGCCTAAGCCGGAGCCGGAAACCACCGTTCCGACCGGTAGCGGCAATTACTCGGCCGCAATTGCCTGGGCCCTGAAGACCGCTGATGATCCGAGCAAGGGTTATGTGTTCGGCGCCAACGGACCGAACTACTTCGACTGCTCCAGCTTCTCGCAGCGCGCCTTCGCCCAGTCGGGCATCAGCTTGCCGCGTACCTCCAGCCAGCAGTTTGCCTCTGCCCCGCAGTACGTCTCGCTGGACAACCTGCGCCCTGGCGACCTGGTGTTCTCCACCTCCAACGGTGGCGCGTCCTTCTACCACGTTGCGATCTACATCGGTGGCGGTCAGGTAGTCCACGCGCGTAACCCCAACGCCGGCATTACGGTGACCCCGCTGAGCTGGGTCAACAACATGCACTACAAGGCAGCTCGCTACTAAGCGATCACGCACCCCAAATCATCGGGCCCTCCCGACGAGTAACTCGTCGGGAGGGCCCGATGATTTATGGACTTTCAGCCCCGGTTCACTCTTCGTTCGCGCGGGTATCGAAATCGTTACGGTTAGCCAAGCGTGGGTCCTCCATATCGGGGACAACCATCACCGGGCCCTTTGAGTGGTGCAGCACGCCCTGGCTGGTTGAACCCAGCAGCATGCCGGCGAATCCACCTCGACCGCGCGAACCGGTCACGGTCAGTACCGCACGCTCGGATTCGCGGATCAGTACCTCCACCGGAGGACCAAGCACCACATCGGTTTCCAGCTCAAGGTCCGGGAAGTGCGACTTCAGCCAGCGGTAGCCCACATCCATCTGATAGTGGACGTCTTCCAAAACGGCTTCTTGATCCACCGTGGCTGGCATCCAGGCCAGAGCCGCCGAGACCGGCGCCACGGCGCAAACGACACGTAACGGCAACTGGCGGGCCACCGCGGCTTCCGCGGCGGCGAGCACGGCCATACGGGCCCGGTCGGAACCGTCGACACCCACCACGATATGCTCGCGCTCCGGCGGGGTGGGCTCCTGAGCCTGCTGTTCCTTGGCCATGCACAGCGGCACGACCACCGTGGGGCATTTCGCGTGGGCTGGCAAGGCCGAGGAAACCGAACCGAGCAGGCGTCCGACAAAGCCTCCACGCCCACGGGTGCCGACCACAACAAGGTCCGCGTCTTCGCTCAGGTCCAACAACACCCCGGCAGGGTCCCCGGATTCGATGTAGGTGCGGATGGTGACGGGGCTGCCTTCGAGTTCGGCTCGCGCTTGTCGCACGATATCCTCCGCGCCGCCACGAATCAGATCATCATCCAGCGTCGAGTAACCGGCGTCCATCGAGGACGCGGCGAATACCGGGATGGTGTAGGCGGAGACGACGTTCAGTACGCTGCCGCGGCGCTGCGCCTCGCGCTCGGCCCAGCGCAAAGCACAACGGCTTTGTTCCGAACCGTCAACGCCAACGACGATCCCCTCAATTTTCTCGCTCGTTGCACCAGTTGCGTCGCTCATCAAACTCACTCCTCATTGACCTGCGTTGCCATGGGTGTGATCCCCATAACAACCAATGTACTTCCATTTTTCAAGTCCGTGTGACGTGGGTCTACAGGATTTCGCACAGAGCCTACTCACAAGTCTTTGACTCACCGGCAAAAGCACAAAAACACATAGAATTTTCCTATGTCTTCCAGCACCCAAACGCCTACGGGCACCTCTGTCCGCGCGCGGGTTGACCGGTACTTCCGGATCTCCGAGCGCCGTTCCACGTTCTCCACCGAGCTTCGCGGCGGTATCGCCACCTTCTTCGCGATGAGCTATATCGTCGTCCTAAACCCGTTGGTGCTCTCCGGCGCCGACGCTTCGGGCGGCGAACTGGGTATTCAACGCGTGGCCGCGGTGACCGCGTTCGTGGCGGCCATCCTGACCATCATCATGGGCATCTGGGCCCGTAGTCCCTACGCCATGGCCACCGGCTTGGGTGTGAACGCCTTCGTTGCCATTACCGTGGCCACGAACCCGGAAATCACCTGGCCAGATGTGATGGGTCTGGTGCTCATCGCTGGTGTGGTGATGTTTATTCTGGTGCTGACCGGTTTCCGTACCGCCGTTTTCAACGCCGTGCCACAAAGCCTGAAAACCGCGATCGTGGTCGGTATCGGCATGTTCATTGCGTTGATCGGCTTGGTCAATGCCGGCTTCGTGCGTCGCATCCCGGACGCGGCTGGCACCACCGTACCGGTGGGTCTCGGCTTCGACGGTAAGCTGCTGGGCTGGCCGATCGTGGTCTTCCTCTTCGGCCTGTTGCTGACCATCGCGCTGCTGGTGCGCAAGGCCAAGGGCGCCATCTTGATCGGTATCGTCGCTTCGGCGATTCTGGCCAACATTCTTCAGGCGGTCTTCAAAATCGGCGGCTCCTCGGCCGAAAACCCGCAGGGCTGGTCCCTCGTGGTCCCCTCCATGCCAAGCTGGACGCTACCCGATCTGAGCCTCATCGGTCAGGTCAACCCCTTCGGCGCCTTCACCCACCTCGGCTTCACCGCCGCAGCGCTGTTGGCCTTCGTCATCTTGCTGTCCATCTTCTTCGATGCCATGGGCACCATGGTCGGGCTAGCCTCCGAGGCCGGACTCACCGACGAGAACGGCAACATTCCGGATGTCGACAAGGTGCTGTTGGTTGACGCTGCGGGCGCTATCGTCGGTGGCGGCACCTCGAGCTCCTCGGCGCAGATCTTCGTTGAGTCCGGGGCGGGAATCGGCGAGGGTGCACGCACCGGCTTGTCCTCGGTGGTGACCGGCCTGCTGCTTCTCGTGGCCATGTTCCTGACCCCGCTGATCTACCTGGTGCCTTTTGAGGCCGTGGCTCCTGCGCTGGTGGTCGTTGGCTTCATGATGATCTCGCAAGTCGCCAAGATCGACTGGGCTGACTGGGGATTGGCTATCCCAGCCTTCCTGACGTTCACGCTGATGCCGTTCACCTACTCGATCGCCAATGGCATCGGTGCCGGGTTTATCGCCTTCGTGTTCATCCGTGCCGTTCAGGGACGCGGCAAGGAAGTCCACCCACTGATGTGGTTCGTCGCCGCCGCCTTTGTGCTGTTCTTCGGCATCGGCCTCATTGAGCAACTCACCGGGGTCTAATTTCCCGGTCGATTATGCATCGTGGCTCGCCTTCGGGCGAGCCACGGCTCGTTAAGCGTCGGTGGAGGTTGGTTTGCGGCCGGCGACAATGAATAATCGGCAGTAACCAGTGCGTCAACGCCGCAGGAGGCCTCGATGAGTGAACAACCCACGGGTCAGCGGCCCAACCCGCTGAGCAGGATCACGGCCAAGGGATGGACCGGTATCGCCGTTGCGGTCGTAGTGCTGGTGTTCATTCTGCAGAACTTCCAGCATGTACGGGTGCGCCTGATCTTTGTCGACACCATTGCGCCGCTGTGGATCGTGTTGTTGGTGACGCTCTTACTGGGCTTTCTAGTCGGCGCCTTCACCATCGGACGCAAACGCAAAGACTAGGAGATGGGCGTCGCTCCGGCGATGAAGCGGTCCACCTCGCCACCGGCCAGCAGTTGAGCCGGAAGCGGTGCGCTGCGTAGCGCACGTTGCACGTCGGCCCCGCTAGGAACACCGCCGTTTCCGGCGGCCATGACGATATTGCCGTAGCGTCGCCCCTTGAGCATGGGCGCATCGGCGACGAGCACCACCTCCGAGAAGACCTCGCGTAAGGTAGCCGCCTCGGCCCGCGCGGTTTTCAGATCCCGCGTATCCCCGCAGTTCACGAGGTACAGCCCACCCTGGTCGAGAACCCGTGCGGCCTCGGCCGCATAGAACACCGTGGTCAGTTCGCGCGGGGTGCTGCTCCCGGCAAAAACATCGCGAATCACCACATCCCGGCTATTGTCGGCCAGCGTGGGCAACACCTGTCCGGCATCCGCCACACGGATCCGCACCAGCGGGGCGCGCGGTACCTCAAAGTGGGTGCGCACCAGTTCGGCGAGCCGCCCATCGAGCTCCACCACCACTTGGCGAGCATTTTCGTAGCGTGCCGCGGCCCAGCGTGGCATGGAGCATCCGCCACCACCCAAATGCAGGGCACGAAGCTTGCGGGCCCGCCCATCAAAGCATGCTGGCTCGAAGGCAGCCAATATGAGCGGTTCCATCCACTTCATGTATTCGAAGTCTAAGAACTCGGGATCGTCGAGGTCGATGTGCGAGGAGGGCACCCCGTTGACCTTCAGCACGTAGCGGTTGGCTCCGTAGGAATCCTTCTCAATTTCCGCGGTTCCGGTATCGATCGGGTAGCTGCCGACCAGCCCGTCATCTGCGGCACCCCTAGCCACGACGGCGCACCAAGCGTTGCTCGCGGAGTCCAGCCCAGCTACCGACCAGTTCTTCACTGGTTCCATCGGGTGCGAATCCGTGCTTAGCAAAGAAGGCTGCCGCCCGGTCGTTGCCTTCAACAACCCACACCAGGGCATCGCCCTGGCCCAGCACGGTCTGCAACAGGTGTTCCCCGAGCCCAGTACCGTAGTACTCCTGAAGCACGTAGATCATGCCCAGCTCGACCTCAACCCCGGCATCACGGTCTTCGTCGATCACCGGAGTTCCTCCGGCCAGGCCTATGATCCGACCGTCGGCGCGCTCGGCCACAAAGAAACCGGCCCCGGCGGCCAGCCCACGCTCCCACCAGGTCACCTGCCCCTCAAGCTCAGCGGCGTGAAAGTCGAAGAACGCGGCATCGCGAAGCTGCGCATAGGCCTCCCGCCAAGCCTGCAGTTTCATTTCAAGGGCCGGGCGCACATCGTCAGAGGTTGCCGGCCGGATTCGGTAGGCGTTGGTTTCAAGCACAGCAATACCCTACGGCACCTCGGCTCGGTTCACCGTACCCGGGCCAGCGCGAACCCATCCCACCCCTTAGCCCCAACCGTTTGCAGGGCGGTGGCTTCCAGCCGCGAATCTTCTCCGAGCATGCGCAACGCTAGTTGAACGCCCTCGACGTCGCGGGCCTCATCGCTCCCCTCGGGCAACTTCGAGATGACACTACCGCTGCGCACCACATTGTCGAGCACCAGCACCGTGCCACTGTGCGATAGTTCCAGCGCCAGCTCGAGATACACCGGGTTATTGCGCTTATCGGCGTCGATGAAGATCAAATCAAAGCTTGGCTCATGACGGGAAATGAGATCCCGCAACGACTCGGCAGCAACGCCCAGCAAAATCTGCACACGATCGGCCAGTCCCGCGCGTTCCAGGTTCTCACGCGCCACACTGGCATGAAGCGGCGCGAATTCGCAGGTAATCACCTTGCCGCTGGGACCGACGCCGCGAGCCAGCCACCCGGTGGAGTAGCCGGCCAACGTCCCGATTTCGAGCACGCGACGGGCCCCGGAGATCTGTGCCAGCAGTTGCAACATTTTGCCCTGAGCGGGACTCACCTCGATCGATGGCAAACCAAGGGCCCGTGCGTGTTCGCGCCCTGCGTCAAGCTCGGCATCGGCCAGCTTGAGTTCGGTATTCAAATATTCCTCGACGGCCACCGCATGGCGGGCGACCGATTTCTCGCCGCTCATGACCCACTCCTTGCGTAGAGTTCGATTACCCACCGTCAGTTTCCCACCGCGTTGGCGCGCTGACTAGAGCTCGCCGCTACCGCTCAGGAAGCGAAGCTAGCCATTGCCCGAGACCAGCGCTTCTGCTTGGATCAATGATGTGACTGCACAAATCGTCCTCTGTGGCCCAGCCTCATGGAATCAGCTCATCGTGCTGGACCGGCTCCCGGAACCTACGCCGCACACGCAATTCGCCGAAGAGGCGTGGAAAACCATCGGTGGCACCTCGGCAGGTAAGGCGCTGCACCTGGCCTCGCGCGGTCTGTCGGTGACGCTGCATACCGCACTCGCCGACGATGAACCTTCGAATTCCATCCAACGAGTGCTATCTAGGGCCGGGGTGTCGCTGGCATCCGTGGCCTCGGAACGAACCGAGCAGCACGTCAATCTAATGACTCGCGCCGGTGAAAGAGTCTCGCTCTATGTAGCGACGCCCAGCACACCAAGTAAGGCGGCAGTGGCGCAGACCGCCGAAGCGTTGCGCAAGGCCGATGTAGCGGTGATCGATCTGTGTGAACTAGGGGCACGCGTACTTGCGCAGACTCCCCTGCGTGGCATCTGGACCGATCTGCACGACTACGACGGCGCCTCGACATTCCACGAACCTTTTCTGCGTGCCGCCGAAGTGGTATTCATGAACGACGATCGCACTGACGACGCTTTCCAGCTGATGTCTTCGGTGCTGGCGGCGGGGGCTCGATTGGCCGTTTGCACCCAGGGCAAGCAGGGCGCCGTGGCGATGAACAGCTCCGGAGAGCGCTTCGGCGTAGCCGCCCCGCAAGCAACGGTCCGCGACACCAATGGTGCCGGCGATGCGTTCATGGCAGGCTTTCTAGCGGCCAGCTTGGCGGGAGATAGGGTGCAACAAGCATTAGAGGCCGCGGCTGAACAGGCGCGCATCGCAGTGGAGTCTCCGCATCTGCATCCAGTTGTTGAGGCGGCCTTAGGTTCCTGAAACGGTGTATTGGTGTCCCGCGGGGGAACCATCTACGGGACACCTGACGCCTATGATTTCGCCTAGATCAATCTCTATCAATCGAAGCACGCCACTTCGTGGCCTAGAACTTTTTTAGCAGACGCATTTGGTAGCGCGTGTGCGCGTATCGGGTGTGTAATTTCGGCACTTCGTAGACAGCATCTCTCAACGCTTCGCGGACAAAGCCCGCCCGTTTCTTGGCACAGTCGAAGCACGAGTCAACCATTGCCACCGCGCGTGAGAGCCATGATCATCAACTACGACTCGACCGCGACAGAAGCCCTCACGATTAGTGAGTTCTGCAAGACCCAGAAGACTTCCCGTAGCATCTTCTACCGGCTGCGCGAACGAGCCGCGAACGAAGCTGCAGCAGCACTGCATCCCAGATCTCGGGCACCTCATCAACTGGCTAGGCGCTACGGGCCGGAGGTCGTCAACGAACTGGTCCGGCTCCGTAAGCATCTGAAGCAGGACGGGTGGTACTACGGATCGAAAACCATCCACTACGAAGCCGCGTTGGTCGAAGACTTCCCCGGAGGTACGGTGCCGTCCGTGGCCACGATCGCCCGGCTGATAGCGGCGGTTGGCCAGGTCGACCGCAACCCACGTAAACGCCCCCAGGTCCTCATACATCTCGTTTGCTAGGTCATCGGCCATGGCCCTATGGCAACTGGACGCCTTCGAATTCACCACCGCGGATGGGAAAACCCGTACCGTGTATCAGCTCGTCGATGACGCAACCCGCTACGATGTCGGCTCGTGTGCCCATGCCCGGCACGAGAACAGCCACGACACCCACGAATAGCTCGCGCATGCCATCGCCGCGTACGGGGCGCCGCAGGAGATCCTCAGTGGCAATTCCAAGGCGTTGAATCAATTGCGTAGCGGTGTCGTCGGAGCCGTCGAGGTGATTCTCGCTTCCAAGGGAACCATGCCGGTTACGGGGATGCCGGGCAAGCCCACCACACAGGGTAAGAACGAACGCTCATTCCAAACCCGACAACGCTTCCTCAAGCCCAATAAGCCCCAAGGCCTCACCGAACTGCGACGGCGCATTCAGCGTTACCGGAAGCATGACAACACCCGCAGGCCACACCAGTCGCTGAACCAAGCCACACCGGAAATAGCGTGGACAACGCTGGAACACACGCCCGCGACAGATAGCAGCCGCACCAGAGGCAGAAACCAAGACGGTCACTGAGAACCAGCGCATAGGTACAATCGAAGCTCCATGGGCTGTCGATGCAAAAGGCCAGCCAGTAGGAACGGCCTACAGCATCGATGGCAATACACTTGTTCAAACTGTGGATATTCAGGCAGACTCAGCATTTCCAGTTGTCGCAGATCCTAGCTTCTCTTGGTGGGTGGAAAAGGGCACTAAATGTGCGCTGGGCATTGGAACACTGGCTTTCTTCGGATACGGGAAGATTGCTGTTGCGCTCGGAAAACTTGTGGTCAAGATACGTAATGCAGGTGCGGCTAGTAAACTAGGCAAGGCGTATGCGGCTTGGAAAAACTTGGTACTTCTAATTCATCACGTTTTAGTGAGCTAGTTAAACAATTCAAAAGTCCGGCAAGCCTTGTCATGCAGAAGGGTGGAAAATCAGCTTTCGCCAAGCACAAGGATAAGAGCAAAAAGACTGCTGCAAGCATCGCATTCCTAAAAGAAGGTGGGAAAATCGTTGGATCAATCTTTGGCATTGGTGCATGCATTGACATGGTCAAAGCTAAATAGCTAATAGAAGAGGTTTATCAGCTTGTTTGCACTAATCATTTCGTGGGTTGTTTCCGTCGTGATCTTGTGGATTGCGCTATACACAGCTTGGAAGGTTGTCCCTGAATCCAACTATTCCACCCAAAATATCGTCTCGCGAACGTTTGCGGCATTCGACACAACCAATTGGGTGCTGTTCGTCCTCGGATCAGGATTCCTTATTGCTAGCGTGTTCCAAACGATTGATTTCGTTTCACGATAGCAACTCTAGAATTATCAGCGTTTCACCCAGCTGCCCTAGCCTGGACTCACTAGGCTGGGGCAGCTTTGCATACCGAGATCTTGAAAACGTTGCGCACTCTGAACCGAGTTTCTCGTCACTTTGGTGCAATCGATGGCACTCACCAGCATCTCTCCCGGGTCTACTCCCGATACCTCAGCAATATGCTCCAGGATCTTTAGAATAAAGTTGCGTTAGACGCGGCCCAAGCGACCATTATAGGTAATGGATGCGAACGAACTTGGCAAGGATTTATCGCAGCCTGTTTCAGGGAAATAAAGCCCCTCAGTTTCCTGAGGGGCATGTCGTCTCTAGGTTATTCCTGAGACGCTGGGGCAGGTAGCTTGTGATCTTTAACGAACCCAAGAACCAAAAATACAACGGCTACCAGTTGCGTCACACACGAGACTACAGCCAGCGCAAAAAGCGGTTCACCAAGACGAGGCAGTGATGTGGCTAAAGAGGATATCCTCGCGTTTACCGGGTTCCCGAAGGATGCATGGCAGCAGATCTGGTCGAACAACCCGAATGAGCGATTGAACCGAGAGATTCGTCGGCGCACCGATAGCGTGGGGATCTTCCCGACCCGAGAGGCAATCATCCGTCTGGTCGGCGCGGTGTTGGCCGAGCAGACCGATGAATGGGCCGAAGGGCGCCGGTATCTCGGGCTGGACGTGTTGGCTCGGTGTCGGCTGAGCGTCGCGTCGTGGCCCCCGGGCAGGACCCCACCATAGAGAAGGAGGTGGTGACGGATCCGTTCCACGCGCTGAGCGCCTGATTCAAACCTCCGAAGGACTTCGCGTTACACCACTCCCCGGTACTTGACCTCCGACTCAGGATCAAAGAAGTCAGCCAGAACTCCGGAAGTAACAAGCAGGAACAGACAGGCTACTAGTAGCGCAATAATTATTGTAGAGATGAGTAAGAACTTCTTGTCTTGTGCTTTCACAGGTTAACTACTACCACCTGCTTCGTTAATCTCTTCGGACATAAGCCGCTCCGGAGAATCCACAGTTAGGCACTAGGGCTTTCGCGAGTCGGCCCCCTAGCTGCACGCCGACTGGCCCGTTCAACCAGCAGCAAGGCACCATTCCACATGGACACCACCAGAGCACTTGCGAAGGTAGCCCAAGCGTCCAAGGAAAGTTCGGCCTACCTCCTAGGAATCTCCGCGAATGTTTCAGCTTCGGAGAGCTCTAATGCCGGTGGAGGGTTTCATGTTGGCCTATGCGGGAAGACAAGCTCCATGTACCGTAAGGGTCGGCAAGAAAACGGTTCACATTGCTACGGTTTAAATTACGCAAACCAGCGGCTCGCTAAACCGAGATATCGCTTCATTTGGCAGCTGAGAATGTGTAGCTTTTGTGTCGAATCTCTGGCAGTCCCGTGAGCCGATCCCTTCACGAGACACCTAGACGGTGGCTCAGAGCACGCCGACCTGTCTGCTTGATCGCATTGTTGCGGCCAGTCTTGAATCTTGATTACCAAAGAGTAGCCTGAGGTTATGGCCTGACGGCCGGCCCACACTCCACGGCCGCCGGACCGAAGTACCGCGCACCCTGCGGTGAATTTCGAGAAAGGCACATAATGCAGAACCTCACCGTCCTAGGAACCGGAGTCCTCGGATCCCAGATCATTTTCCAGGCCGCCTACTTCGGCAAGAACGTGGTCGCTTACGACCTGAATGACGAGATCTTAGCCAAGCTCGACGCGCGCTGGGAATACCTCAAAGGCGAATACCTTCGCGATCTACCAGAGGCCACCGAGCAGAAGCTCGAGGACGCCATCTCGCGCATTCGTACCACTTCCGATTTAGCCGATGCGCTGAGCGATTCAGATTTGGTGATCGAAGCGGTCCCAGAACGGCTCGACATCAAACAGGACACTTGGCAAAAGGTCAGTGCCCTCGCCCCGAGCAAGACGATCTTCGCAACCAACTCGTCCACCCTATTGCCCAGCGACATCGCGCCCTTTACCGATCGGCCCGAGAACTTTCTGGCCCTGCACTTTGCCAACGAGGTCTGGAAGAACAACACCGGTGAAGTAATGGGTCATGCCGGAACCTCTGCGGAAGCCTTCGAACAGGTCGCGGCCTTCGCCGAAGAGATCGAGATGGTCCCCATCCGTGTACTGAAAGAACAGCCTGGCTACGTCCTGAACTCGCTTCTCGTGCCATTCCTTAATGCGGCCGCGGCCCTCTTCGTAAAGGGCGTCGCCAGCGTCGAGGACATCGACAAGACGTGGCGCATCGGCACCGGCGCACCAAAGGGCCCCTTCGAGATCTTCGACATTGTCGGCATGATGACCCCGTACAACCTGAGCAAGAACAACCCAGATCCGATTCAGCAGGAGTTCGCCGAAATCCTCAAGCGGGATTACATCGACCAGGGACGCCTCGGTAAGGGCTCGGGCCGCGGCTTCTACGACTACGAATAAGCCCTTCGCACATACTGGTTCGGGGTCGTTCCCACGAACGGCACCGCCCACCCCGCCTACGGCAGGCTTCACCGGGCTAGACTACCGGCGCGGAGATAAGCATGGGACGCTTACGCGCCGGTAGCCTTACTGCCCTCGGCGCCACAGTGATAACCAGACGAGGCCAACGCTACGATGTCGTCGAGGAGGAACTTGCCTAGTTCCTGTTCCGTTGTTGCTTTTCGCGGATAAGGTCCAGCGCGATAATTGCGCCGATAATCGCCTGACGCTGCGGCACCGTCAGTTCGGCGGCCAAACGTAGTGCGTACGTGGACTTACCAAGGAAGGCATTTCCCACGCCCGACCATTCACGTGACACGCTGGCAAGCACACCGGCGGCCCCGGTGACCTGGAAGTCGAACCCCCAAATATCTCCTGTAAGGTCCAGTTCTTCACCCTGCAGGTCGATCGTGAGGCGCGTTTTAAAAAACGTGATGCGCTTGACCAGGCTGGCCAGCGGGTTGCCCTGACCATCGAACAATTCGAGCCGGTCGCGGCCGAAGGTCATGGTGTCTTCAACCTTCAGCACCGGATTCTCCGGCCCGTCGAACACAGTAAGTTTGCGGGATCCGGCGAACATTCGACCCAGCGCGCTACCGCCAGTTTCGACGTGCGCTACCTGCTGACCGGCTTCATCATAAATGGCGAAGTCGTTCTTCGAGAAGTTCTTTGTCTGCTGGAAAATAAGCACGTCGTGAGCGAAAAGGGTCATGACTGAGATTATGCCACTCAATCTAGCAACCCACGTTAGTAACGCTGGCCCGCGCCGATGGCATGGCCGTCGAAGGCGTCAGCTTGGTAAGAGTGAAAACACTCGGTGCATCGCATCCGGATCCCGGTTATGCGCAAACGCGCCATTTCTATGAAAAGTGCGGCTTTTTGCCGCTTGAGGAAACCGATCTTTGGGGCGAGCACACACCGTGCCTGATTATGGTGAAGCCACTGCCCCCGGCGCCTTCCGACCGCTAACAGCGCCGGAACTTGCGGCTGCGCTTTCCCACTCGCGCCGTAGCAGGCCGTAGACCCAGGAATCCGACACGACGCCACCGACGATGCAGTCTTCGCGTAGGGTGCCCTCGAGCGTGAATCCGAGTTTTTCTAGCACTCGCCCCGAGGCAATATTTCGGGTGTCTGCCTCGGCCTGCATTCGATTCAGGTCTAATGCGCCATAGGCCCAATCGAGCATGGCCCGAGCGGCTTCGGTTGCGTAACCCTGCCCCCAGGCTTCCTCACGAAAGCAATAGCCCAGCGACGCGCTGCGGAAGTCTGGGTCCCAGTCGTTGATGGCACACCAGCCGAGGAACGTCCCGTCCGAGAGCCGATCGATGGCCACCCGTGCGCCAAGACCTTCCGCTTCCATGCGTTGGCACCGTTCCAGAAACCGGGTAGCCGCCGCCCTATCGGTCCACGGTTCGGAATCCCAGTAGCGCAGGACTTTGGCGTTGCTTTGCAGCGCGTAGATATCCTCCGCATCCGTTTCGACGAAGGGGCGCAGGTGCAAACGTGACGTTGTCAGCGTGGGCGTTGGCAGGCTCATGACCTCATCCTTACATGAGATCCCGGACCGCGTCAGCCCTGGGTCTGTGGCGGCAGGGTCAAGATCTCCGCTCCCTCGGCGGTAATGGCGATCGTGTGCTCGCTATGTGCGGTGCGCGAACCCGTGGCACTTCGCAGCGTCCATCCGTCCTCGTCGACGATCAGTCGGTCCGTATCGGCCATAACCCACGGCTCCACGGCCAAGAGCAATCCCGGGCGTAGTTCATAGCCGCGCCCGGCACGTCCGGCGTTCGGAACGTGAGGCTCTTGATGCATGGTGGAGCCAATGCCATGCCCGCCAAACTCAAGATTGATTTTGTACCCCTCGGCGGAGAGCACCTGCTCGATGGCATGCGACAGATCACCGATGCGTGCCCCGGGCTTAGCCACGGCAATGGCAGCGGCCAAGGCACGCTCGGTAGTTTCAATCATGGCCAGATCGGCCTTCGACGCCGTGCCCACGACAAAACTGATGGCAGCATCGGCGGCGATACCGTCCTTGAGAAGCGCAAGGTCGAGGGTCAGCAGATCTCCGTCGACCAGGTCATAATCGTGGGGCTTTCCGTGCAATACTGCGTCGTTGACGGCGGTGCATATGTAGTGGCCAAAGGGGCCGCGCCCGAAAGCGGGCGCATAGTCGACATAGCAGGACACCGCACCGGCCTGTTCGATGAGTTCGCGGACCCACTGGTTGATTTCGAGCAGATTTGTGCCGACCTGGCAGCGGCGGCGCACCGTATCAAGGATCGCGCCCACGATGCGCCCGGCCGCCCGGGCCTTCTGCAACTCGCTATCCGTCAGTATCTCGATCATGTGGCCTCTCCCTGCACCGTCGTCAATCAATTCCGGTAATTCTATACCGGTACTATAATTGACCGCATGGTGAGACTTCCACTGAGCGCTGCTGAAATACGCCGCGGCGAAATACTCGGCGCACTGCTGCGCGCGGCGCGCGGCAAGCGCACCATTTTGCAGGTCGCCCTGGAAGCAGGCATTTCTCCGGAGACTCTTCGCAAAATCGAAACCGGCCGCGTGGCCACGCCCTCCTTCGCCACCATCGCCTCCGTGGCCACGGTCGTCGATCTCTCCCTCGACGAAATTTGGACTCAGGTCAATCGGGCGGCCGCTCCCGACGAAAACCTCAAGGACCGTACGGAGCGGATTATCGCCTAACGCCCCACCCAAAGGACCAGTAGCTTCGGCTCAAGGGGCCACCGGAGCAGTGACGGGCGTAACAAATATCGGGAGCGACGCAAGAAACTCGTGAATCATCCTCGCCATGTTTACCTTGGAAATACTTAAATTCACCAAGGAGCATACTTATGGGCAACCCCTTCCGGCCATCATCGCTACTAGCACTCGGACTCGGCGCCACGCTGGCCCTGAGTCTCAGTGCCTGCTCGACGGGCGGGACCGAACCGAGCGCCAATGACAGCGCGGCACAGACGGAACAAAATCTCCTCACGGCGGCCGTAGCGTGGCGAGTGACCGCAGCCGAACGGGACAACCTGTACCTGCAGGGATTCAATATTCTGACCGACCGTGTCGATGCCGCCCTTGCCAACAAGGACAACGACAAACCCCTGGCTATCATCAGCGACATCGACGACACCGTGCTGAGCTCGGATGACTACTGGAAACAGCTCATCGCCTCGGGCAAGCAGTCCTTCGATGACGAACTCTGGGACCAGTGGGTGGCCGACAACGGGCCAACTCCAACCGCCGGGTCGATTAAAGCACTTGAGTACGCGGCCGAGAAGGGTGTCGAGGTCTTCTACGTTTCCTCCCGCGATCAGGGCGAAGAAACCCAGCGCTTCGGCGTTGCGAACCTCAAAGCCGCGGGGCTGCCCTTCGCCGACGATGAGCATGTGACCATGTTGCGCGAGAGCTCAGATAAGGAGGAAGCGCAGCAAAAGATCGCCGACGACTACGAGGTCATTGCCTACTTGGGCGATAACCTCAACGACTTCAAACGCAAGTACTACGTCGAGTCCGTCAGCGAAAGGAAGTCATTGGCACTGGAGGACGCCGAGGAATTCGGGCGCAAGTTCATCTTGTTCCCCAACCCGACCGACGGTCACTGGATGAAGGCCATCTTTGGTGACAGCGAACCGGCCGACTCCCCCGAATACCGCGAACGCTTCTCGCAAGCCGCGAAGACCGGAAACTAGCTCCCGCAGCCAGACCATCGACATCGCACATGCTGTAGTCTCCGTGCGATCGTTGGGGCGCCCCGACCAAAGTCGGTCGGGGCCGCCCCCGTGATCTACCGATTAGTCTTCGTCGGCCACCACGACCTTGCCGACCACGTGGCCGGTCTCGATATCCGCGTGCGCATTGCGCAGCTGCTCGGAATTGATCGGCGAGTAGGTTTTGGTCAGCAGGGTGCGCAGCACACCACCATCATCCAGTTCGGCAACCTCCCCAGGGCACCTGCGCAATAGTCCTCATCGCCGGCACGATAATCGGTCACTCGATCCCCCCACCGCCAGTACGACGCCCGAAGCGGCCCAACTCAAGACGCGGCTATCGGTCGCGCCCTGCGCTCCAGGCCGGACCTTCACATCCACTGGGTTCACGGAGATGGCGCATACATCCACGATAATGTCGTGACCGGTCGGTGCCTCGGGAGCCAGCAGAGTCGTATCCGCAAGACTATCTGTCCCGGCCAGCGCAGCCTCCAAACCGGCCTAGGCAAACGCGATGCCTGACAGGTCCACGAGAAGTTCGCTACGACGCGGCGACTGGCTGATCGCAGGAAAACTAGAACTATCCGATCATGTGAGACGCGTTTTACGAACCAGTAACCAAACCTCGCCATTTACTGAAACGCTCGCTTTATATTGTTGATGGTGTCAACGGCGACGACCTTCCCCGGCAAAGAAAGGTACCGAGCCATGAGCCCTTTCATTCATGACAGCAAGGCGGCAGAACCGGTCGCCACGACCTCCACCCCCAGCCTCGACCTCCTGTGCCGCTACAGCGAGCTGTCCCCCGACTGGGGCGAAGCCATCTGGCATCCGAACGGGCAGTTAGCGATTTTCCGAACCGCCTGGAACCACGTCTACCTCACCTCACACCGCTGCCCAATTACTGGCGCGACCGTAATGGCGCGGGGCATCCTGGGCGGCACAACCATCAACGGGAAGCACATCGATACGATCGCGTGCCCACTGCACAAGGAGGTCTATCGGTTGGATACAGGTGAGAGTCTCGACGGTACGGCGCCCCGGCTGGCGGTATACGACGTTCACGCCGTCGGCGACTGGCTCTATCTCGGGAGCCAGCGATGAGAGTGATGGGCGGGCTGGTAGCGGCTCGCAAGGCGGCGCCAAGCAATTCCACGCCTTTAACACCACTGTCGACGTCCACGCCGGATGCGGGGATCCTCCAGCACCAACCCCAGGTTGCGCACGATGATACGCACGAATCGTCTCGTACGTGCTAACGCGTCGTCCGCCAAGAGAATTTCCCAAAGAAGCAACGACACCGCATCACCACCACTCATTGGCCCGCTACTAGCCGTGGCGGCAGACTGAAACGGCCTTTATCCATGCCTTACGATGCAGAAGCACGATCACACGTCACAGTCCACGAAGAATTCGCGGCTCCCGCTCCGCTCCTCGGTGACCTATCCCTCGAGTCACACGGGCCCAATGTCATCCTCCGCCTCGCAGTCGGCGAGCAACCACCAACGTCGGTTCGGCTCACTCCTGCGGTTGCCGGAGCTCTGGCCGGGCAGTTGGCCTCCGCTGCACACATCCCGCTGGCCGGCCCGACCGG
Organism: Glutamicibacter endophyticus; assembly: GCF_048457885.1. NCBI lineage: Bacteria > Bacillati > Actinomycetota > Actinomycetes > Micrococcales > Micrococcaceae > Glutamicibacter > Glutamicibacter endophyticus. Next base: position 170,858 of record NZ_CP174200.1, on the reverse strand, counting down.
CTTTACGGTGGAGATTCTCGCCGACGGCGCACCGAGCATCGCAGCGCCAATAGCACCGCCCGTCCTCGAGCGGCCAGCAGACTGGCATATCACGCAGCGCGCCCGCGACAACGCCCAGCGATTCAACATCTCAGAAGATGAACTCATCGCTGCGGCCAGCGCTCCGACTTCCATGCACACTTCTGGACGCGGCGACGTGGACGTGCGCGTTCTGCGCGGGGTCTGCGTCTTGGTTCCACGCAACGAGCCATACACCATTATTGGCGCGTCGAGGAGGCAACGTGCCTGCACCCGTGATGCGCGGTCTGCACCTTCGGGCGTGGACTAGTGAAGACTGCCGATTACTCCGCGGTCGCTTCGATCGCCTTCTCCAGACGCTCGATCTTGCCGTCGAGTTCACCCTCATAACCGGGGCGAATATCGGCCTTGAGCACGAGCGAGACACGCGAACCGTACTTGCCCACGGCCAGCGTCGCGCGCTTGACCACATCCATCACCTCATCCCACTCACCCTCGAGCTCGGTGAACATCGAACTGGTGCGGTTGGGGAGCCCGGAGTCGCGTACGATCTTCACGGCCTCAGCCACCGCATCGTGTACGGAGCCGTCGGCATTGTCGGTGCTGGGAGCCACAGAAAAAGCAACAATCATGGCTCAACTGTGCGCCTTCACCGGCCTGCTTGTCACCTTCGGTTACGCGGCCAACCCGCTCATGCGTAGGCCCACGGCTGCCAGGGCCCCGACGATCACCACCACCAGATAGGGAGCTCGGAACATCAAGGCGATCGCGGCCGCCGCCAAGGCACCGATGCGCGCGTCGATCACCAGCTGGGTGCCGGAGGTGAAGGCGTTCATGGTCACCAGCGAGGCCAGCAACGCCACCGTCAAGGTGGCCGCCACATGGGACATCACCGGAGAATCGAGCACCTTGCGTGGCACGAAGTAACCGGAGAGCTTGATCGCGAAGGCGGTCACGCTGGCCGCCAGAATCCACCAACTCAGTTCGCTCATGGTTCCACCCGCTGCCGTTGTCCGTGCTCCGTCGCAGGCTTTCCGCGCCGATAGGTGATCAGCGCGTAGATCACGGCCGCGGCGGCGGCCAGCAGAATTGGCACACCCGGGGCGCTGACCGGCACCGCCATCGCGGTGACCAGCACGGCGCCGAGGGCCACGAAGACCGGCTCGGCCGATTTCAGGCGCGGCCAGAGCAGACCGAGGAACGCGGCTACTGCCGCGCCGTCCAGACCCCAGGCCGCCGGATCCCCCATGCGTTCACCCAATAGCGCCCCGACGATCGTAAAGAGGTTCCACAGCAACCAGACGCCGACACCGGCCACCCAGAAGCCTCGCTTCTTCTCGGCGAGCGAGGACTGCCCGAGACTGGTGGCGGTGGACTCGTCGATGGTCACCTGCGCCATCAGGGGCACCAGCGATGCACTGGGACGTAGCGCCTGCTTGATCTGCATCCCGTAGACAGAGTTGCGGATTCCCAACAGGGAGGCGGCCGAATACCCGGCCACGGGGGTGCCACCACCGGCCAGTACGCCGATAAAAGCGAACTGCGAACCTCCGGTGAACATCAGGGCACTGAGCACAATGCACTGCCATAGGTTCAACCCGGCGACCACGGCCAACGCCCCAAAGGAAATCCCATAGAGCCCGGTGGCCACCGCAATAGACAGTCCCATGCGGGTGGCCGGGGTGAACCAGCTAGTCGACATGCTCCGCCTCGTAGCGCACCTTGTAGACGCCGCGCTTCACCTTCGCTTGTCCGATGCGCACCTGGCGCAGCTGGTTCACGTGATTTACGTGGGTACCACCGCAGGGTTCGACGTTGACCCCGGCGATGGACACGGTACGGTGCCCCGCCTCGTCGATCGCGGTGGTCACCTCGCCGCCGGTAGCGATCAGTTCGTCGACGCGGGACTGCAGCCAGGCGACGGCGGCGGCCCGCTGCGCGTCATCCTCGAGCGGCATGTCGACGCTCTGCGGGTCGAAGTCCAGGCGCGCCTGCCCCGGGAAGTGTGAGTGGCCACGGTGCTCCCACCCGCGGTCTTCACCGGCAAAACCCACAATGTGCCCGGCAGTGTGGAGCGCCGCGTGCTTCAGCCGAACTTGCGGGTCGATGGCGGTGGCGACCGTGGCCCCGAGTTCCGGTAGCTGTTCTCCGTAGAGCACCACCAGCGAGTCTTCGCCGCGGGCCACCTGGACCGGCGCTCCGTCGAGGGTTCCGCTATCTTCCATTTGCCCACCACCGCGTGGGTGGAAAATATTCGGGCTTACCGCCACCCAATTTCCGGCTTCGTCGCTACCGGCGGCGATGACGGTGGCGTCGGTGGCAAATAAGTAGCTGTCGTGCAGATATGCCTGCTCTTGGATTGTAGTGCTCACCCTTCCAAGATTAGCCGTTTGCGGCGGCCGCTAGTTCGCGGCGCAGCGCGGCCGGGCGGTTACTGGTTAGTTGCTGGACTCCCAGGCTCATCAGGTAGAGGGCGTCGGCCGGGCGGTCCACGGTCCAGATTCGGGCGGTGGCCCCACGGGCCAGCCAGGTACGCACGAGCGACTCGTTGGCTCGCACCCAGGCCACGCCGGGGCCGATGATCCCGGTGCCGGCCGAGTTAACAAGTTCCACGCCTTCGGCCACCGAGCGGTGCAGGACCTCGTAGACGGCGGCCCGGGAAACCTGTCCGCCATCGAGCAGTTCCTGCACCCATTCGGCGTCGATTTCGGTGATCAGCTGACAGAGCAGGGCCCGGTCCACCGTGCGGGCCAAGTAGCGCATGCTTTCGGGTTCAAAGCTCATGAAGCTGAGCTGGATTTGCCCCGTGCGTCCGGCCTTGCCGGTAGCCGGGTCGAAGCCGAACTCCTGCAATACCTGCAGCACCCGGTCCTCGAGAATGTGTCCGAAGGGGCTGGGGTGTTTGAGTTCCACGGCCAGGGCAATTCGCACCCCGCGGGCGTCGATGAGCCCTAGTAGTTCGTGCAGGGTCACTAGTTGCTCGTGCACCGTGCCGTAGCCGTCCGGGAGCGCCTCTTTGCCTAGCTGGGTGAAGTCCATGGCTTTCAGCTGCGCCACGGTGTAGGAGGAGACGAGGCCGGTGGCATCGGAGGTGCGGTCGACCGTGGGGTCGTGGTGGCAGACGACCGCCCCGTCCGCGCTGAGGTGGACATCGCATTCCACGCCGTCGGCGCCCTCATCGATGGCCGCCAGGTAGGCGGCACGGGTGTTTTCGGCGAAACGGTGCGAACTGCCCCGGTGGGCGAAAATCTGCGGTTCCATGGGGTCCACGCTACCGGTGAGGCGCTGGTAGGTGTGGGAACGCGTGACGTGCGCGAGCCGCCGATACAGTTGGGTTTATGCTCAGTTCTCAACAGCTCAAGGCCGCGGCTCTGGCGCGCATGAAACGCGTGGCCACCGCCCTGTTCATCGCGATGGCGGTGCTCTTCGTGACGGGCCTGCTGTTGCAACAACGCTGGGAGCCGTTCAGCTATCTGCGGGCGGCCGCCGAGGGCGGGATGGTCGGCGCGCTAGCCGATTGGTTCGCCGTCACCGCGCTCTTCCGGCATCCACTGGGACTGAAGATCCCGCACACCAACCTGATCCAGCGCAAAAAGGACGAACTGGGCGCCTCCCTCGGCTCCTTCGTGCAGGAAAACTTCCTCACCGCACAGGTGCTAGGCCCCAAAGTGCGCGAACTACGGCTACCGCAGCGCGCCGGCATTTACCTGGCCAGCGAAGCGGGCGCGCGGGCCACCGGTTCACAACTGAGCGTCACGGCCAGCGGGCTGCTGGAAACCCTCGACGACGCCCCGGTGCTCGACCTGCTACGTACCCTGGCCGAAGACTATGTGGTGGCCCCGGAATGGTCCACCACCTTGGGCACGTTGGGCGAACGGCTCGTCACCGACGGGCACCACGAGGCGCTCATCGACCTGCTGGCCGAACGCGCCGAAGAGTGGGTGCGCGCGAATCCGCAGGTGTTTACCGAGGTGGTCGCCGGCCGCTCTCCGCACTGGGTGCCGCGTATGGTCGATGACCTGTTGGCCAGCAAACTACAAAACGAGCTGGCTAACCTGCTCGGCGCGGTGCGCGCCAACCGGGGACATGTGCTGCGCCTGTCCATCGCGGGCTGGCTGGCCGATTTTACGCGCAGCATGCAGCACGATCCGGCCACCATCGCGCGGGTGGAGGCCTTCAAGCATTCACTGCTCGGCGATCAGGCCCTGCTAGAACTGCTGGGCCGAGGCTGGCAAAGCCTGAAGGCGGGTCTGCTCGCCTCGCTGGCCGACCCGGACTCGCCCCTGCGAGTGGCCCTTACCCAGGCCGTACGGGCTACCGGGCGTCGGCTGCTCACCGACCGGGCGCTGGCCCACAACCTCCAAGAGCGACTCGCCGGTGCGGCTACCGCGCTGGCCAATAACCACGGTGAGGCGTTGGTCGGGCTGGTCAGTGACACCGTGGCGGCGTGGAATCCGGCCGAAACCAGTCACAAACTGGAACTGCAGGTCGGCCGCGACCTGCAGTTCATTCGGATCAATGGCACGGTGATTGGCGCGCTGGCCGGCCTCGGCATACATACCGCGGGGCAACTGATCCTCGGCGTGCTCTAAGACTGCGGGGTTTGTTCCGACCGCGGCAACTCGCCGAGGTCTTCGAGCTCATTGGGGAGCTCGTCTTGGATGCCGGCGAAGGCGTTGCGCGCAGACTCGATGACCCGGCGGGCCAGGTAACGGTTGCCGGCGCCGCCAATGACCGCGCCAATGCCGAAGGGCACCACACGACCCAGCACGCTGGCGGCCTGGGTGCCAATCACGCGGCGCATGAATCGCTTTTGCAGGTTGCGTTGCATCAGCGAGTAGAAGCTACTGGACTTGTTCGCGCCGAAGAGCTTGGCCCAGCCTTTCACCGGGCCGCCGCCCTTACCGGCGGCCTGCTTGGCCAGCCCGGCGATCATCAGGCTTCCCTCTTCGCCCAACAGCACACCCATGACCAGCACCCGGGAGGCTTCCGGGTCTTTCAGGGCGATCCCGTGCAGTTCGGCAAGGGTCTGCGCGTAGAGTGCGCTGGCTTCCAGGAAACCTATCGTGGCCGCGGCCGAAAGGCTAAGCGCCACCCCGGTGCCCACGGCAGGTACGGCGGCGGTGCCTCCGACCGCGGCCCCGGAACCGGTCACCACCAGCAAGTAGTCACGCTCGGCGATCTCAGCCAAGCGGGAGGCGCTGGCCTCGGGGTGTTTGGCCCGCAGACGCTTGAGATAGGCGAGCACCAGCGGGCGTTGCACGCCCACTGCACGCATGATGGCCTCTTGGATACCCGCGCGCGGGGCGCCATCCCTACCCAGCACGGTCATGGAAATCGGATCCTTGCTCATGATGTCTTCCACTGTAGCGAACGAGCCTGCACACCGACTCACTTCAGCGCATACGCACAGCTAGTGTCGTGACGGATCCGAAAGGTAGTAGCCCCAGAAGGCGCGCAGATCGCGCAATTGCGCCTCGGTGATCGCGTGGGTGGCTTCGTCGTAGGTGCGCACGGTGCAGTAGGTATGCCGCTGCACCCAGTCGGCGGTGAAGCTCACCGCCTCCGGGTTGATCACCAAATCTAGCTTGTCACGACCCCAGAAGCAGGGAATCTGCTCGGTCGGATCGGTCAGGTTCAGCAACTCGTTATCGAGCACGAAACCGCTCAGTCCGGCGATCGTCGCATAGCCCTGAGGTCGTAGCCGATAGAGGGTGGTGGCCATGGCCATGCCTTGGGAGTGTCCGGCTAAGTGGATGCTCCGTGCGCCGGCTAGATGCGTGGCTTGCCAGTCAAAGATCTGCCCGGCGGCGTCGGTAATCCGCGCAAAGTCGTGGTTGAGCACGTAGTCGAGGAGGAACCAGCCGCGTTGACCATCGTCCATGGGAAACACCCCTGGTAGCGCCACACCCAGGGCGTCCTCGGGTAGGGACCGAAAAAACGGGGCAACGGCCTGCGGTGCGGAACCGTAACCGTGCAGGCAGAGCACGACGTCGCGTCCGGCCACGGACGGGTTGGCCTGCGAATAGCAGACGAGCGATTGATCGATCACTGTGGCGGACCCGCCGGCCGCTAGCGGCCGAGGTCTAGGTACCGCACCTGACCGGAGTCGGGCAGCAGTTCTTCGATACCGGTGACCGAGCGGTCCGGTTGGGCCGGCGCTCCGACGCTCCCAGCTTCCTGGGTTGACCAGGAATGATCGGCCAGCACCTGCGCGCCGGTCTCTGCGGCGTCTTGTCCGTGATGCAACACCTGCATCAGGTGGGCACGTGCGGCGTTGGCCTGCGGCATGCTGCCGAGGTCTCCGGCCACGATGACAGGTTCACCGCGCTGTGCGTGCACCGGGCGCTGCGCATCGTCGCGCACATACGCGGCGCCGGTGAAGTAGTCGGCCAAAACCCGTAGCTGATCCTGCTGGCGCTGTCCTGCGAAGCCTACGCCCGCGGGTTGGTCGGACATTTGCGCGGCCAACAGGTGCACGGTTTCGCCACGATAGTCGATGGGAATGTCCCAGAGCCCGCCGCTCATCACCGGTATGGCTCCGGCCAGCACACCATCCAGCCCTGCGGCCTTGGGGCGGTCACCCGGCAGCGCGTGCCAGGGCAACGCGGTGATCGAGGTGATCTTCTCCGGGTCAATGGGGTAGCGCGAAAGCACCACCAATCCGCCTTGACCTTCAAAGTCGCCGGCGCCCCAAGCATCGTTGGGGCCACCGACTACACCGTCGGCATCCAGATCTGCCCCGCTTTGCACGCCGGTAGTTCCCGGGGCCAGGTAGCTATAGGGCAGGTTCAGGTCCACACGGTCGTCGAAGGGGTTGTTCAGGTAGTTCGCGCGCAGGGCGTCCACGGCCGCCTGTTCCGTGTCCATGCCGGTGAGCACGACGATATCCGGATTCGCCTCGGTCAGATGATCGGCCAACCGCGTGGCACGACGGTCCGTGCCGCTGGCCAATTCAATGGCCAGCTGTCCTTGGTCGGCCCCACTGAGCTCGGCGTCAACCGTGGCGACCCGCAAACCCGATGGCGCGCTCTGTTCCGGCGTGCTCTGCGCCGCCTCGGCCCGTCCGTCGGAGTCGAACCAGCTAGCCTGCGCGGGGACGCCGACGCACACGAGACTAACGCCGAGGGCGAGGCTCGCGGTGGAGGTCAGGAGTTTGCGCACGAGCCCAGCCTACGCCGTGCCCTTGGCGCAGTGAAGCACCGTTACCCGATTGTGATCGCCTGTGCGGAAACTTCACAGGTGGCGGTGGCTTTCCTGAGAAGTTTCCGCAATCGAGCTGGACTATTTTCCGGCGCCGGAGCGCTGCGCTGCACGTGCGTTGGCCGCCAGGATTTCCTCCATATAGGGGGCGCGCACCGTGGCGGAGACCCGGGCGTCGACAAGCATGACTCCCCGCGCGCCCTGCTGCACCCACTGGCGCACCGGGTCCAGATCGCCCAGCTCGCGCGCGGTCACCGCCTGCGCGCCAAGGGCGCGGCCCAGCGCGGCGAAGTCGACGGTCGGGATGAGCATCGGGTCCTCGTGTAGGCCGATGGAGCCGTACTGGTGAATTTCGGCTCCATAGGCCGAGTCGTTGTAGATCACGATGACGCCGCTGGCCACGGTGCGCACAATCGACTCGAGGTCCGCAAGACCCATGAGGAAGCCCCCGTCGCCGGCGGCAAGCACCACCGTGCGCCCGGCGGCCGCGGCCCCGGCGCCGATCATGGAGGCGGTACCGAGCCCGATGGACTGCACGGCGGTACCCACGCAGGTCAGCGCGCGAGCGTCGGAAGTGCTCCAGTACATCGGACCCCAGCCGATGAAGTGCCCGCCATCCTGCACCAGCACACGGTTCTGCGGCAAAATCTGCTCCAGCTCGCTGGCCACGCGACGCGGATCGAGCAGGCCATCACCGGCCACCTCGTCACCGGCCGGGCGGTCGCGCAGTCCGCTGAGGTCGACACGCTGGTTCCAGTCCCCGGTGCCCTCTCCGAGCTCGGCGAGCAGGGCGGTGGAAGTGAGCGAAATGTCGGCGGTGGCGAAGTAGTCCACACGCGGGTGCGTGGCCTGCGCGGCCAGGTCCACCTGGATGACCGTGCTTTGCGCGCCAAAGAGGTCCCCGAAGCGGGTGGTGAATTGGTTCAGCGAGGCGCCAAGCACCAGCACCACGTCGGCCTGCGCGATAATTTCTGCGTTCTTCGCGGTGGAGAAGCCGCCGGTAATTCCCAGCTCGCCGGTGCGGGTGAGCATGTCGCGAGCCAGTAGGGTTCCGGAGCTGGTGGCCCCGAGCCGGTCGGCGAGCGCGGCCACGCCGCGGGCGGCCTCTAGGGCGCCACGCCCATACAGGATGTGCGGGCGCTGGGCCGAGGCCAACACCGAGGCGATATGCGCCCGTTGCGTGGCGTTGAGTTCCGGCGCCGGTGGGGTGCTGTTGAAGTCGGCAAAGTCCAAGTCGGCTTGTTCGGTGGTTTCCGCGGCGGCCAGATCATAGGGAATGGCCAGCACCACGGCGGTGCGTTCGCGCAATGCATGGGCGGCGGCGCGCAGGGCGGTGGCACCCGGGTTCTGCGCGTCGACTACATAGGTGGTGGCTCCCACCGCCGCGTCGATGGCGCTTTGATCCACATCCCACGGGCGGCGCCCGGTGCTCGGTGCGTCCCCGGTGACGAATAGCAGGGGCACGTGGGCCGCGACGGCTTCGGCCAGTGCGGTCACGGTATTCGTGAATCCGGCACCGTAGGTGGTCGAGGCGATGGCTAGGGAATTGGAGATCCGGTAGTACGCATCGGCGGCCGATACGGCGGCCGACTCGTGGCGAACGGCGGTGTAGGTGAAACCGGAGCGCACGGCGGCGTCGAGGAAGTGGGCATTGCCGTTACCCATCAGACCAAAGATCTGTGGTGCGACGGGCTTCAGGGCGTGGGCGATTGCGGCCGAAACTGTAGACATCATGGACTCTTTCAAAATTGAGCTTAAGAAATTCCATATATGTCTGCCGCTACCGGTTGCGCACGGCAACGGGTATCGCCCCTTTTGAGAGCGCCGGAAACGCGCCTGCGCGTTCCTGACGAATAGATCATACGGTACCCGGCGCACCGGGCGCTAGGCTTTGCGCCGGATACGAGGGCCAGCCGCGGAATACTGTTCGCGCGGCGGTCGTTAGTGCTGAGTATGGGAGATCAACTGGATTTTCGTGATGCCGCAGACGCGTCGCGTTTCGAACTACGTAGCGGAACCGAACTTGTCAGCGTGCTTGATTACCGCGTGCAGGGCCAGAAGATCGAGCTCACCCGTGCCTATACGGATCCGGCGCAGCGCGGCCATGGCTACGCCGGAATTATCACCGAACGCGCTGTTCGGGCCATCGCCGAGCGCGGTACTCAGCAAGTGGTGCCGCGTTGCTGGTATGTGGCCGACTGGTTCGCACGCCATCCCGAGTTTCGGTCGTTAGTTGCCGACGGACGCTAGGCGTCGTTGCAGGGATTCGGTGGCGGCCAACCATTGCGGAAAATCCTCGGTGTCGGCCCAGAGTTCATAGAGCTCCGAGGTTTCGGCTCCGCTGAGGGTACGCGCCACCTGTTTGCGAAGAAAACGAAGGTTCTCGTCGGTGAAGTGCCCGGCGATCGTCGACAATTCGAGGTCCTCGATTCGCTCGGGCTGGCCCCGGTTGGCCGCGATGGCCAACTCGGCCTGTGCGACGGCGATCTGTCCGCCATTGGCCTCGAGATAGTCATCATCCTCGAAGGCCCATTCAACCTCCGCAAAGCTGAACTCACCCTCGCGCAGGCTGTCGAGTACATCCAGTGCGTCGTCATTTTCGAAGGCTCCGATGCCCCATGCTCCCATGGCATCAACTTACCCGTGTCCGGGCACCATGAGAAGATCTACGCCCCGAGCAGATGCTCCAAGGCCGGGCGTAGCGTCGTGAAGCGGAAGCGGTGACCGGCCTCGAGTAATTTGCCGGGTACCGCATGGATGCTGGCCAGCGCCAGCTGGTCCGCGCCCTCGTCGCCGAGCACGAGTTTCGGGGCGAAGGCCGGCACCGGCACAATGGCCGGACGATGCAGCACATGGGCGAGCACCTGGGCATATTCACGTTGACGCACCGGGTGCGGGGCGGAGGCGTTCACCGGCCCTGCAAGCGACTCGTCCCATAGCGCACGGTGGTAGATATCGAGCAGGTCGTCTAGGGCGATCCACGGCTGCCAGGCCCTGCCGTCTGCGATCGGGCCACCGGCCCCGAGGCTGAAGATCGGGCGCAGCACCTTCAGCACTCCACCCTGTGGCGTTTGCACGAGCCCGGTACGAATCTGCACCCGGCGCATCGCCGAACTCTCACCGGTACGTGCTGCGGCTTCCCAGTCGCGCACCACCTGAGCGAGGAATCCCTCGGCGTTTTGCGGAGCCTGCTCATCGCAAGGCTCATCGCCCTGCGGGTAGGCGGCAATGCCCGAGGCGCTGATGAACACCCCGACCCCGTTGGCCTCCGCGCAGCTGGCCAAGCGCCGCGTGGGTTCGATCCGGCTTTGCGCAATGGCCTTTCGATGCGCGTCGGTGAATCGTCCGAAGATATTGGCTCCGGCTAAATGAATGACCGCGTCGCATCCCTCGAGCAGCTCCGCGGCGGGATTATCCGGGTTCCATTGGCGTTCGTCATCGTGCCGCGGCGCCCGTCGCACCAGTTCGATGACTCGGTGTCCTCCGGTGCGCAGAAAGGCGGTCAGTGCGCTACCGATCATCCCGCTAGCCCCGGAGATCGCCACCACGCGGGGCGTGAATCCCTGCTCGGCGGCCCGACGGTGGGCCAACAGATCGTCGGTCAGTACCCGGTGCCGGTAGTGCAGCATGGGTTCGACGAACCGACGTGGCAGATTGGTGGTGATGCGGTCCTCGAGCTGGCAACTGTTCTGGTCGATCGGGCTAAAAAGGTGCTCGTGACGCCAGTTCACCGCCTTGAGCGGAGCGGCCCGCAGCCCCTCGGGGGTCAGTTCGTCGACGAAACCGCGCCCCGGACGAAAATCTTCGGGGCGGTGCTTCGCCTGCCAGCTCAGGCCCGGCCCGAGGCGCAATTCGGCTCGGCCGGAGGCCAGTGACTGGCTTTCATGCACCGCGCTCACCGGCTGCCAGGGCGGAAGCAGGCGTGTCATGGCACCGGGGCGGGCATGCCAAGCGAAGGCTTCATCGACCGAAACCGGGAGTGAAGAGGCGTAACTGATCTGCATGGGGCCAGACTACGCCCGGATCGAAGAACGTGTGGCGCATGAAACGGCCGCGGTTCCTGTGCACACGGTGGGAGTATCCCCTTCGCGGAGGACGCTCGGCCGAGAATTCACAATCCGCCACTAGGGACAATGCATGGTGTAATCGCGGTTACAATTGCCTTGTCGCCACTCTGGCGACGCTTAAATCTCAGGCGTAAAACCGCCATATTTGGCGCGCGCAAAAACTTCTCGAGGCGTAGGAAATGGAGTGTCAGTGGAGCATGTTGGGCTCGTATTTGTTGGCGTAATCCTCTTCGTCAATGGACTGTCTTCGCTCGGCGTGATCAGCGCGAAGTCAACAGTGCCCTTGAACTTCTTTGTCGGCATCCTGCAGATGGTGCTGCCCACGATCGTGATGCTGCAATCCTCGGGTGACCCGCAGGCGGTCGCCGGAGCATGGCCAAGTTACCTCTTCGGCATGACATACCTCTGGGTTGGCTATAACGCGGCGAGCGGCGGCGACGAGGCCGGCTTCGGCTGGTACAGCCTCTTCGTGGCAGCCATCGCCCTCTACGAGGTAGCTGCGGTGTTCCCGAGCGATCCGGTGCTGTCGGTGATCTGGCTGTCGTGGGCGTTGGCCTGGTTTCTGTTTTTCTTGCAACTTTCGTTGTACCGCACCACTTTCGGCGCGGTGGACTTGCGACGCTTTACCGGCTGGTACCTGGCGCTGATCGCCTTTCCGAGCAGCACCATTCCGGCGCTGCTGCTGATGAACGGGCTCTGGACACCTTCCGCGCGCACCGCCCTGGCCAGCATCGCCACGCTTGTGGCCGTCGTGGTCGCAAGCGTCCTGCTGTCCCGGGAACATCACCCACGCTTGGGCACGCAGCCCCCGTTGCTCAAGCGCCCGCTCGAGCCCGGCGTCTAATTCCGGGCTGCGGGGTCGCGTTCCCAGTCGGCCACCGGGCCGGCCACCTCATCGAAAATCGGATGTAGCGGAAAACTGGTCAACGCCGCCAGATGGGCGGCGCGTTGCGGGTCGCGCACCTGAAGCTTTCGGAGCAAATGCGCGGCCTCGAATTCCAGTTGCCCGGTACTTACCTGCAAGCGACGCGGCGTCTGGGGTTCGACGTGGATCTTGCTGCGATCGAAGCGATAGCCGCGGGCCGTGGCCTCCTCCCAGAGGCCACCCAGATACCCACCGAGCGTGCCCAGCGGATCGGCATCGGCTCGGAATCGCACTAATTGCGGGTGCGCCGTGTATCCGCTGCTCTTACCTTCGAGCACCTGTTGGGCCAGTAGCGTCTCGCGCCAGCAGGCGACCAGACCTTTGGCGTCGAGCAGGGACGGATGAAGTGACCATAAGCGCATAGGCGCAGTTTACGTCGCGGTCACTGGGATTCCGGAAACTCGATGAGTTCACTGCGAATCATGAACCGCTTGCCCTCCGGGGCTTCAAGGGAGAATCCCGACCCGCGACCATTGACCACGTCCACGGTGAGTTTGGTGTGCTTCCAGTACTCGAACTGCTCGAGCGACATCCAGAAATCGATATCGCCCAAGGGCTCCCCCTGGTCGTCATCCAGCGTCAAAACGCCAAGCAGAATATCCGACTGCCCGGTGCGAAACTCGCCAGCGGGATAGCACATGGGCGAGGAACCATCACAGCAGCCACCGGATTGGTGAAACATCAACGGACCGTGAATGGACCAGATGGTGCGTAGTAGCTCTAGGCAGGCATCGGTGAAGGCTATGCGAGAAAAGTTCTCCCCCGCGATGCTCGGGCGCGATTCGGTTATGCCTTCCATGACGGTGCTCCTCACTGCTCGTCGGTCATTGTGCTGCGGGTGTGCCGACAGATCCGGCACACCCGCAGCGGGTCACGCGGCTTAGAAGAAGCCGAGCTTATCTTCGGAATATGACACCAGCAGGTTCTTGGTCTGCTGATAGTGCGAGAGCATCATCAGGTGGTTTTCACGCCCGAAGCCCGATGACTTGTAGCCACCAAAGGCGGAGTGTGCCGGGTAGGCGTGATACTGGTTGACCCAGACGCGACCTGCCTGAATGTCCCGGCCTGCACGGTAGGCCGTATTGCCGTTACGTGACCACACGCCGGCACCCAGGCCATAGAGCGTGTCGTTGGCGATCGACAGCGCATCGGCATAGTCGCTGAACTTCGCCACGGACACCACGGGGCCGAAAATCTCCTCTTGGAAGATGCGCATCTTGTTGTGCCCGGCAAAGATGGTCGGCTGTACGTAGTACCCGCCCTCCAAGTCGCCGCCGAGTTCCGCGCGGCCACCACCGGTGAGCAGCTGGGCTCCTTCCTGTTTGCCGATGTCGAGATAGGACAGGATCTTCTCCAGCTGGTCGTTGGAGGCTTGTGCCCCCATCATGGTCTCGGTATCCAGCGGATTACCCTGCTTGATGCTTTGGGTCCGGGCGACCACCTTTTCGAGGAACTGGTCATAGATGGACTCTTGGATAAGCGCCCTCGAAGGGCAGGTGCAGACTTCGCCCTGGTTCAGCGCAAAGAGGGCGAATCCTTCCTGAGCCTTGTCATAGAAGGCATCATCGGCGGCCGCAATGTCCTCGAAGAAGATGTTCGGGCTCTTGCCGCCCAGCTCCAAGGTGACCGGGATCAGATTCTCCGAAGCGTACTGCATAATCAGACGTCCGGTCGTGGTTTCACCCGTAAAAGCGACCTTGCGGATACGCTTGCTCGTCGCCAGTGGCTTGCCGGCCTCGGCGCCGAAGCCGTTGACCACGTTCACCACACCGGCCGGCAGCAGGTCACCGACCAACTCCATGAGCACCATGATGCTCGCCGGGGTTTGCTCGGCGGGCTTGATCACCACCGCATTGCCGGCGGCCAGCGCAGGGGCCAGCTTCCACGTCGCCATAAGGAGCGGGAAGTTCCAGGGGATGATCTGCCCCACGACGCCCAGCGGTTCATGAAAATGGTAGCTGGTCGTATTGTCGTCTAGTTGAGAAATCCCACCTTCCTGCGCGCGGATCGCCGCAGCGAAGTACCGGAAGTGGTCGACGGCCAATGGCAGGTCCGCATTCAGGGTTTCGCGGACCGCCTTGCCGTTATCCCATGATTCGGCCACGGCGAGCATTTCCAGATTTTCTTCGATGCGGTCGGCAATCTTGTTCAGAATGACCGCACGCTCCGCCGGACTGGTCTTACCCCAGTCCGGAGCGGCGGCATGAGCGGCGTCGAGGGCCAGCTCAATATCTCCGGCGGTACCGCGGGCGACTTCGCAGAAGGCCTTGCCCGTTACCGGGGTGACATTCTCAAAGTACATCCCCTTCACCGGAGCCACCCATTGGCCGCCGATGTAGTTTTCGTAGCGTGACTTAAAATGGATCAGCGCACCATCGGTATTCGGATTCGCATACACACTCATGGCTCGAAAAACTCCTTCGCTTCACTCGGGCCGCGGGCGGCTTCCTTGCCCCTCCCGCCTACAAGTGATGCTAATCACAGCCACGTTGCAACTAGGTTGCAGTGTGGTCGCTAGGAATCCTGCAGGTTTTGCACCTCGGCGACTATCAAGGAGCGCGCCGGAGAGTCGGCGGGTAATTCTCGCAACGCGGCGAGGAGCACATGGGCATCGGCACTCCTGCGCCCAAAGTCCAGCAGTTGGTGAGCTCCGCCGCGATCGAGCACCAGCTCGCGAGCGGCCGCCTGAAGTCGGTGGCGCAGTGAGTGAATCCCCGGTGCCTGCGAGCGCGCCAACAGATCGGCGGGGTATACCTCGAGCATTTGCTGTACGTCGCCCGCCTCGAGCGCTTCCATCAGCCGATGCACACTCGTGCGCAGCGGCCACTGCACCCGATAGGGCCGCGAACCCAGCGTCCGTTCGTCGCGGCCGGCCAGCACTTTACGAAGCCGGACCATTTCGGAACGGACGGTTCCGGCCGCCGCCGCATCAGGCACCTCAAAAAGCGCCTCAACGAGCTCCTGGTTGCTCATTCCACGCTCGCTGGTGGCCAGCAGCGTCAAGATTTCGGCATGTCGCAAGGAGATCTGTTCGCCATTGAGTAAGGCACCGGTTGGCGCGCAGAGGTCTAGGTAATCGCCTTCGGACTCTCGGCAATGATCCTCGGGGAGCAATAGTTGCCCCTCGGCGGCGGCCACGGCCGCGGTGAGCAGCGGCAGCGAGTGCACGGCTACGGCATCCTCACCGCCGGTCAGATCGACCGCCCCAATGATTTGCCCGCTGCGCGGGTTGCGAATGGGCACGGCCGAGCAGCTGAAGGAATGCACATGCTCATACATATGCTCGGCCCCCGCAACCTGAACGCCGGTTCCGGTCGCCAGCGCAATCCCGGGGGCAGAGGTGCCAATCGACGGCTCGGCCCAGTCGGCACCGGGCGCGAAGCCCACGGATTCGGCCCGGCGCGCCACACCCCGCGCCCCGTCGACCCAGAGCAAGGTGCCGCGCGCATCGGCCAGCGCCACCACGAGATTCGCTTCGGCCGCGGCCGGGACCAGCAGCCGCTCAAAGACCGGCCACAAGCGTTGCAGGGCACTTCGCTCACGGGCTACCGCCAAGTCGGCGTCGGAAAGCATGCTCGGTTCGCGGCGCAACGAAGGTTGGGAGCCCAGAGCGCGCGTCCACGATTCGCGCACCACCTGCCGCAGCGGCAAATCTTCCAAGGGCGCACCGCTGGTGGCCAACAGCTCGTGGGCGCGAATTGCCTGGCGAGCCGCGGTCGGTAGATCCAAGGTTTTCACGCCCATGGTGAGCACTTCTCCTGAGGCTTGCCGGCTGGCGACACGGTGCCTACAGACTAGGGCAGAAGTCGGCGGTTGAGAAGACCTCCCCTGGCCGCGCGCTGATGCTTGCGGCCCACGGGCACGCGGAAATCGCGATTATTTATCCCCTACCTCTTGTGTCGCATTGTGGCGAGGGGTAATCTACAACCAAATGGTTGTAGATCAGTTGAGCGAAGCACAGTTAGACAAGGTCTTCCGCGCCTTGGCCGACGCCACACGACGAGATATCGTGCGGCGGACCTTGAACGCCGAGGCCTCGGTCTCCGAACTGGCGCGGGCCTACGATATGTCTTTCGCGGCGGTGCAGAAGCACGTCGCCGCGTTGGAGTCGGCGGGCCTCGTCACCAAATTCGCCCGTGGGCGCGAACGCCTAGTGCGTGCCCAGCCGGAAATGCTCCGGTACATCACCGGCCTGCTTGGCGCCTACGAAACCCTCTGGCGCGCACGCCTCGAGCGGCTCGATGCACTACTGCAAGAGCCCGACACTCCCTGAGGAGAAACCCCATGCCTGTCACCGCGGTCACCAAAGACCCAGAAACCCTGACCCTAAGCATTACCGCCGATTTCTCAGTGCCGGTCGCCCGGCTCTGGGACGCATACCTCGATGCGCGACAGATCGAAAAGTTCTGGGGCCCTCCGGGCTACCCGGCGACCTTCCTGCGGCACGACGGCGTCGTGGGCGGTGTGAGCCGTTACTACATGACCGGACCGGACGGCGAAGAATTCCACGGACGTTGGGATTGGACCGAGGTCGCCGAACACAAGTTCTTCGAAGTGCGCGATTCCTTCGCCGACAGCACGGGCACCACCAATGACGAGCTACCGAGCACCCGAGTGGTCTTCGGCTTCGACCCCACGGACGCTGGTTCGCGCGTTACGGTCACCAACCACTTCGACTCCGTCCAAGACCTCGAGCAGCTCGTCGCCATGGGCATGGAAGAGGGCATCAACCAGGCCATGGGGCAGATCGAATCCGTGCTGGCCGACCTGCGTTCGTTCTCCCGCGGCGAAGGTACCACCGTCCAGCTCATCGGCCAGACACAGGCCCGCGTCTCGCGGGTGGTCCGTGGCTCCCGCGAAGCCGTTTGGGCAGCTTTCCAGGATCCCGAGTTGATGAAGCAATGGAATCTCGGACCCGACGGCTGGCGCATGCCGGTCTGTGAGGTCGCCACCGAGGTCGGGCAAGACTACCGCTACGAATGGGAGCAGGAAGACGGTAGCGAACGCTTCGGCTTCACCGGCACGTTGCTCGAGCGCAACGCTCCGGTGTACGAGGTAACCACCGAGAAGATGATCGGCACCGAGGGACCCGAGGTACGCAACGAGCTGACCCTGACCCCACTGCAAGAAGGCACCTTGATCAGCTACCTCGGCAACTACCCGAGTACCGAAGTGCGCGATGAGATCCTCGCCACCGGCATGGCCGACGGCATGGAAATCGGCTATCAGCGGCTCGAGAAGCTGTTGCAGCAGTCCTGAGAGCAAAAGCACGCAGTGCACGGGTGCGGAATTATGGAACACTTGGAATCATGACTTCCCACAACGTGCGCGCGGGCCTGGATAAGCAGGCCACTCAGGTTCAGCAGATGTTCGACAACCTAGCTCCTCGCTACGACCTGTTGAACACGTTGATGACCGGCGGCATCGTGAACTACTGGCGCAAAATCACCACCGAGGCCATCGCTCCGCAATCCGGCGAGCGCATCCTCGACCTGGCGGCGGGCACCGGCACCTCGTCGGTGCCGCTGGCCGCCGCCGGCGCAGAGGTAACCGCGTGCGATATGTCCGAGGGCATGCTGGCCGAGGGGCGCAAGCGCTACCCGCAGCTCGACTTCGTCTACGGCGACGCCATGAATCTGCCCTTTGAGGATGAGACCTTCGATGCGGTCACCATCTCCTACGGGCTGCGCAATATTTCCGACACCACCGGCGCGTTGGCGGAAATGCTGCGCGTGACCAAACCCGGCGGACGCATTGTGGTGTGCGAGTTTTCCACCCCCACCGTCACCCCGATCAAGGTGGCGTACCAGCAGTTCCTGCCGCGAGTCATCCCGGCGCTGGGCTACCTCGTCTCGCCGAACCCGGCAGCCTATGTCTATCTGGCCGAGTCCATTTCGGCGTGGCCGGATCAGCAGACTCTCGGGGCGAAGTTCTTGGCCGCGGGTTGGAAGGATGTGGAGTTCCGCAACCTCACCGGCGGCATCGTGGCCGTGCACCGGGCGATCAAGAAGTAACGCCAACCGGCCTAGGGTTCGAGGTGCGCCGCCGCATCAACGATGGCGTGGCGCACCTCGGCCGCGCTGGCCGCCGAACGTTCATGTGAAATCAGGGTGATCATCCGGTGAAAACGCGGGTCGGCGAAAGGCCGTAGCACCACGCCCTGCGGCGGATGCGCAGCACCCAGCCGCGAGACCACCCCAATGGACAGGCCCGCGGCCACCACACTCAAGAGCACCGAGAAATCGTCGGTATGGATCACCGATTCGATGGCGTCGGTATCGGCCAAGTGCTCACGGATGAGCCGATCGATCGGGTCGTTATCTGTCACCCCGAACACCCACCGCTCACGGTGAAGCTGGCGGAGCGTATGGGTTTGAATCTGCACCTCGTGCGCGGCGGGATGATCCTCCGGCAGGGCGAGCAGTAACGGATCGCGCAGCAAGGTGCGCGAACGTACCGATTCCCCAAGCACCGGCGGGTAATCCTGCAAGGTGTAGATCACCGCGGCATCGAGGCTACGTTGCTGCACCGCCTCAATTAAGTCGGGGTTCTCCCCCAACCGGGTATCTAGCCCTAGGCCGCGCTCGGCCAGGCGCGCACTGATCGTCGGCAGGAAGGCCGAGACCACCGAGGCCACAATCCCCAGTCGCACCCGGGGACGTTGCCCACGAACCTGCGCGCGCACTTCCTCAACCAACTGCTCGGAGAGGTTGAGAATCTCCGCGCCCTGGCGCGCTACCAACCGCCCGGTGTCGGTCAGCGTGGTTCCCTGACTCGTCCGACCGGTCAGCGGGGCACCCATCAGTCGATCCAGATTCTGCAGATGGTGGTTCACCGCCGGTTGGCTCCAGCCCAGTCGCCGCGCCGCCCCGGTAATCGATCCGGTTTCTGCCACCGCCAATAGGGCTTGTAGTTGCCGTAGATCCAGCATGCTCCCACCTCAAAAACTTGTAAGCCCTTGCCTCAGGTTCTATACAGCGTATGGTACCCGGCAGAACTTTGCCGGGTACCCTTCGCGGCGCCAGCGCGGCACACTGATCTCAGCACCCGATGTCTCCTCAAGAGAAAGCCAAAGCCGATGAACCATACCGCCGACCGCACCACCGACCGACCGCACGCCGAGGGCACTCGTCTCGAGGAACTGTGGGAGATCCTTCCGGAAAATTCGGCGGTCAACGACCACGGCGTACTGAGTATCGGCGGGGTTGCGGTGACCGACTTAGCCGAACGCTACGGTACCCCGCTCTACGTGTATGACGAGGCCGGGTTGCGTAGCCAGATCCGCCGCTACGTCGACGGGCTGCGCGAACGCTGGCCCAACTCGGAGGTTCTCTTCGCCTCGAAGTCCTTCCCCGCCGTGGGCATGTATCGCCTAGCCCAAGAGGAAGGGGTTTCGGTCGACGTGGCCGGCGGCGGTGAACTGCGCATGGCGCTTGCCGCGGGCGTCGACCCGGCCAAGCTCCACTTTCACGGCAACGCCAAATCGGAGGCCGAGCTGCGTATGGCGCTCGAGGCCGGCATCGATACCATCATCGTGGATAACGAGGACGAGCTCGATCGCCTCGAACGGCTCCTGGACCGGCCGCAGAAGCTCTTGCTGCGCGTCATCCCGGGAGTAGAAGCCAAAACTCACGCCTCACAGGCCACCGGCGGGAACAACTCCAAATTCGGCCTGCCGATGGATCAGGCGGCGCACGCCATTGAACGCATGCAAAAGCACCCACTGATGGACTTCCGCGGAGTGCACCTGCATATCGGTTCGCAGATTCTTGATGCCAGCCAGTTTGCCGATGCGGTAGCCAAGATCTCCACCGTGGGAACCTTCGATACCTATGACATCGGCGGCGGGCTAGGGGTCAAGTACACCTATGACGATCAGGCCCCGAGCATCGAGGAGTACCTAGACGCCGTGGTCCAGGCCGCCCGCGAACATCTACCGGCCGACGCACGGCTACTGATCGAACCCGGCCGCTCGCTGGTAGCTCGCGCCGGCGTAACCCTCTACGAGGTGACCAGCGTGAAGCATACCGGGCGCAACTTCGTCGCGGTCAACGGCGGGCTGGCCGATCAGATGGACGCGGCGCTGACCAACCAGCGTTTCGAGGTGCTCCTGGGCAACCGCCCCACCGAATCGTGGACCGGCACCGCGCAACTGGTCGGGCGCCAGTGCGAATCCGGCGACCTGCTTGTCGATCAGGCCCCGCTGCCCGAGGCACGGGTCGGTGACCTCGCCGTACTGGCCACCACCGGCGCCTACGGCTACACGCTGGCGAATAACTACAACGGCGCCCTGAAGCCGGCCATCGTCTTCGTCGCCGACGGGCAGGCCCGCGTGGTGGCCCGCCGTGAAACCTACGAGGATCTGCTCGCGTTGCACGCCCCGGCGCTGTAGCCCACCGGTGCACGGCACCGCGCACGAGGCAACCCGGGATATGGTGGGAGCCCAGTAGTACTCACGCGACAAGGAGCATCCGCCCATGTCCTACACCCAGCGTTCGGTGAAACTAGCAACCGACGGCTTGGTCATCGACGATCGTGCCACCTTGCATTTCGCCGACATCCGACGGTCCTTCATCTACCAGCTAGCCGCCGGCGACACCGAGCTGACCTACGCCGAGTTCATTTTGGACAACGGACACAGCGTCGAAATCAACAGCGCCATGGACGGGTGGGAGCAGGTCCTGCCCGAGCTTCCGCGCCGACTCCCCGGGCTCGTCGACGAGCGCTAAGCACGGCGCAAGCCATTGACCGGCCCACCGCGGAGGCCTAGGCTCAAGCCTATGAGCCGAGTCATAGTCATCCACCATGTTCAAGGCCTTACCCCCGGCATCCGCCAAATGGCAGAGCAAATCGCCGCGTGGAGTCATGAAGTGCACTGTTTAGATCTTTTCGATGGAGCGTTGCCCGCGAGCCTCGAGGAGGGCATTGAGCTGGCCGAGGGCCTCGGCCAGGGCCCCTTGAGCGCCCGCGCGGCGGAAGAAATTGCGGCGCTCGGTGGCGCCGATACCTTGATCGGCACCTCGTTCGGTGCCGCGATTGCCCAGCAGTTGGCGCAGCAGGACTCCGGCGTTTCCCGCCTGATCTGTTTGGAAGCGTTTATCGACCCGGAGGGGCCGTGGAGTTTCGGCCCCTGGCCAGAATCGTTGCGCGCGCAGATCCACGGAATGGAACAGGACCCCTTCTTCGCCGAGGAAGGGGATCTCGAAGCGGCGCAGAACTTTATCGCCAGCCCCGCCGGGGCCGGAAGCGAACTATTCACCTACCCCGGTTCGAGCCATCTATTCACCGACCCATCGCTGCCGGGGCACGATCCGGCGAGCTACGAGCGGGTACTCGAACGCATCCGCACATTCCTCGAGAGCTAATACGTGGCGGCCGCTAGGCCGCACCCCGGAAAGGAGTCTGGACAACGCCAATGGCACTGAACTGGTTGGAGGTCTTCGCGGGCCTGAAGAATCCCGGCATGCGCGCAACCCTTGGCTTGGTGCTCAGCGACCAGCGCGAACAACTTGAACAGAATTCTGCCACCGCCAAGAATCTGTCCCGCTGGCAGTCGATCGGCCTACTCACCGAACGTGAGGGAACGCTCGTGGTGGACGACGACGCACTGAGCCAGGCACTGGCGGCACACCGCAAACCGGCCGAGGATCGCGCCGGCATTCAGCGCTTCTTCGACGGACCGCGGCTACATACCTTGCCGGCCAAGCCCGAGGATCGCCGAGCCGTTATGGAAGCCGTGCGGCATGCGGTGCTCAGCCCCGGCGAGCGCGTCAGCGAGGCACAGCTCGGCGACCGACTGCGCGTCATCCACGACGATGTCGCGCTGATCCGCCGCTACCTCATCGACCACGGGCTACTCGTGCGGTCCATCGACGGCGCCGAATACTCGCTGCCGCCCGGAGCCGAGCAGTAGCGCGTTAGAGTTCGGTAAAGCACGGGGCCTGACGACGCTGCGTGCGCTTGGCTTGCGCGTTCAATTCGTGGCACCACGGCGGGTACAGCCGGAACCCGCGCTTGCCCGCCTGCGCATGGGAGCGCACAATGCCGAGCTCAACTTGCTGTTGCGCGGTGAAGTGAAAGACCCCGGAGTGTGGCCCCTCATTCACGAACACCAGCAGGTCCTCGAGTTCCGGGCCATCGTGAAATGGACGCGTTTGCCCGTCGGCGCCGCGCTGCCAGACCGCGACGAACGCCCCCGGCTTGGTGGCGGTCACCCGACCGATCCGGACCCGCCAGCGCTGTTGCCCGACGCGCAGCAGCGCCGCTCCATAATCGCTGCCCTGCTCCTCGAGCTCGAGGGTCTCGATGCTCTCGGCCGGTAGTCCACGCTGTGCTAGGTAACGACGTAATCCCGCATACTGCATAACTCCACACTAGTCGGCGGACGAAGACCGGATGAGGCATGCTCTGGCAGACTAAAGCCATGCGCATTGAACTCACCCGATTCCGGGTTAAAGCCGGGGCCCAAGCCCGGGTCGATGAATGGATGACCTTCCTCAATGATCACCTCGCGGCCGTGCGCGAAACCCTCGAGCCCGAGCAGATGTATGTGGAAACGATCTTCTCCGAAACCAGTAACGGCGTGGACTACCTCTATTGGTACAGCGTGCAAGGCACCGGTGGCTCGCCCGTCGAGCAATCCAGCCACTGGCTCGACGCCCGGCATCTAGAATTTTGGCGCGACTGCATCGATGACAACTACCCGCCAGAGGACCTCACCGAACGCGTCACGATGATGCCCGAGCGCGTTGCAGACGCCATGGTTCCCCTCGATTCGGTACCGCATAGCCCGAAGTCATAAACTGATTTTATGAAAATTGAACGTTTGTTTCGCTTTCCAATCAAGGGTCTGCCGGCTGAGGAAATCAGCTCGGCCGTGGCCACCGTCAACGGTGGATTGACCGGCGACCGGACGGTAGCGTTCAGCAACGGCACGCAGCCAGTGCAGGACGAAACCTGGCAACGATGCACCACGTTCACCATTCTGAAAAACGACACCAGCCTGCAACGGTGGCAGGTTTCCTCCCAGCCGCCGCTGATTACCCTCACCGCCCCCGCCGCGGTCGGTGGTGGTCAGCTAACCTTCGATGCAACCAACGCCGACGAACGCGCCGCGGCCACCGGCTTCCTGGCCGAACGCCTTCCGGCCCAAGGTACCCATCCGCGTGCGCTGATCTCCGGAAGCACCGGCATTTTCGATTCGCAGAAATCCGGCATCTCCTTCATCAACCCGAAGTCCGTGGCCGCCCTGTCACGGGCCGCCGGGGTTGAGCTGGATCCGCTGCGTTACCGCGGCAATGTTCTGCTCGCCGACCTGCCGGCCTTCGCGGAATTCGACCTGATCGGCAAGGTGCTACGCATCGGTGAGACGACGGTGGCCATCACCCAATCCATCGAACGCTGCCGGGCCACCTCGGTCAATCCGGTGTCCACCGAGGTCGACGTTAACGGCCCTCGACTGCTGACCGCGCACTGCGGGCATCTGCACTGCGGCGTCTACGGCACCGTGCTGGAAGGCGGCCGCATCCAGGCCGACGACCAAATCACCATCGCCGCGCAGGACGATCGCGCCATCGCACTGGTCAAGGCCAAACGCACCCCGCGCCCGCTGCGCATCCACCAGATCCGCCCCATCGATCAGGGCTGCATCGAACTGACCCTGCGCGACGAACTCGGCTGGATCCGCGCATTCGACGAGCCCGGCACGCACCTGCGGCTGCACCTTGCCGATCCGCAGTGGCGCAACTACACCATCACCTCCGTGAACGACGACCTCATCACGCTGGCCATCCGCGTCCAAGGCGAGGTCTCGGGCCAGCTGGCCAAGCTACGCGCGGGCCATACGGTACTGGCCTCCGGGCCACACGGTCAACTGAGCGCGCACAAGGTACTGCAAGGCACCACCGCCCTGATCAGCGCCGGCGTCGGCATCACGCCGAGTCTGGCCCTACTGCGCGGCGCGGCGCAGGCAACAACGCTGAACGCCCTGCGCATCCTCCACGTGCAGCGCGGCACCTCCGGGGTGCTCTCCACCCGACTGGACGAACTGGCGCGCAAGGCGAAGGTGCCCACCGACTTCAACTACTTCGACTCAACCGTCGCCCGGCCCAGCGGCCCCGAGATCGAACGAATCGTCGCCGGATGCGACAGCGTGATGGTCTGTGGACCTGCGGACTTCACCGATATGGTGCTGCAGGCATGCGAGGCGGCCGGCGTAGCAGCCCAGCGTATCCACCGCGAAATCTTCGCCTCACCGGTGCAGGATATGAGTGCGGTGATCCAGCGCTTCGAGCCGGCCACGGTCACCTGCCACCCGGAGGGAACGAACTTCACCTGGCGCCCGGAGGCCGGGGTTCTGCTCGACGCCCTCGAGGAGCAGGGGCTGACCCCCGACAGCTCCTGCCGCGGAGGCTCCTGTGGCGAGTGCGCGTTGCGACTGCTCAAGGGCAGCGTCGCCTACCCGATCGAGCCCAGTGCACAGGTGGCCGACGACGAGATCCTGGCATGTATGGCGGTTCCCGCCGAAGACCTCGAGCTTCAGCTCTAACGGGAGGGATATCATGCTCATTCCGGGTCTCGAATCGTTACTGGGTTTTCTAGGAACCTTTGGCGTTTGGCTTCAGTTCGTCCTGCTGGTCATCGCCTTGGTCATGGTGTTCAACCTGCGCCGCCAACCATTGGGCATCAAATTGGCGTTGGTTCTTTTGGTTCTTGGCGTTCCGTTACTTGGCTCGATCGCGAGCATCCTCGTATGCCGAATCTCGCTTCGCGGACGTTCGATCGCCGAGCTCTAGGCAGCGCGGAAGGTTACGCGTCGTTCAATCCGTGGCCACCGGCTGGTGACCGTGCAGACATATGCGCTTCCTAGGGTTAGGGTGCCCATTCACCCGGATCCGAGGAGTTCCATCATGCGCACCCGACTGACCGCGGCATTCACCGCCGCATTGTTGGCCGCCACCCTGGCCACACCCGCCGTTGCCGCCCCGGCGGAACAACGTAATCACAGCAACGAACGCAACGGCTCCTTCGACCTGCAGGCCCACCGCGGCGGTCTGGCCGAATGGACCGAGGAATCGCTACCGGCCTTTGCCAACGCACTGCGCGTCGGGGTGACCACCCTGGAGCTGGACACCCTGCTCACTCAGGACGGCAAGATCATCGTTTGGCATGACGACCGCATCCAGCCTGAGAAGTGCACCGACACCGAACCCGCCGAGCCAGGAGATCCCGAGTTCCCCTACGTCGGCGACCGCGTCGCGGACCTGACCCTTGCTCAGATCAAGACTCTCGACTGCGGTTTCCAGCCGCTGCCGGGCTACCCCGAGCAGAACGTTGCGGAAGGTAACCGCATTGCAGAGTTGCGCGACGTCTTTGCCCTGGTCCGCGGGGCCAACGCCAAGAAGGTCGGCTTTAATATCGAAACCAAGGTGGAAAAGGGCATGGCCGGCGGCCCAGCCAGTCGGGGCCTGACCGTCGCGGTGCTCGATGAAATTCAGCGTTCGGGCATGGCCGGGCGCACCGTGTTGCAGTCTTTTGACTGGTCTACCCTGAACCTCGCTCGCGAGTTGGCCGCCGATGGCAAGGCCCCACAGCTGGACCTCGTGGCACTCAGCTCGGGGGCAAAGCATCTACAAGTTGGCCAGCCTGGTGCGGCGCCGGAGCTCGGTGGAATCGACATTGACGACTACGACGGGTCGATCGCCAAGGCCGCCAAGGCCCAGGGCTACGCCGTGGTCTCCACGGCTCATGCGATGGTGACCGAGTCGCTGATTTCCGAGTCGCACGAACTCGGGCTGAAGGTCATCCCCTGGACCGTTAATGAACGCGCCGATATGGAGCGCCTGATGGATATGGGTGTCGACGGAATCATCACCAACTATCCCACCCGCTTGCGCGAGCTGATGGAGGAACGCGGACTGAAGCTGCCGAAGCAGTATCACGCCGAGGCGTAAAAAGACCGCACTCCTACCGGGCCTCTCACTCGTAATTACGAGTGAGAGGCCAA
Source organism: Glutamicibacter endophyticus (assembly GCF_048457885.1). Taxonomy (NCBI): domain Bacteria; kingdom Bacillati; phylum Actinomycetota; class Actinomycetes; order Micrococcales; family Micrococcaceae; genus Glutamicibacter; species Glutamicibacter endophyticus. The sequence goes on along the minus strand of NZ_CP174200.1, from coordinate 144,640 downwards.
TTCGTTACCTACTTTTTATTCCAAAGTGTTCTCAAATCATCATCTACGAACTACGCTGAAAACTCAGAAGACACTCGCATGCAGACCGTATCAACGAGCAATACGAGCTATGCCAGAGGAGACATCGATGGATTCGGCGAACAAGAAACTACTGACGATCGGCCTCGTTATCGCGCTAGGCGGTCTGCTCGTCGGCTATGCGCTTCCGCTGGTTACTTACGCGTTCTTCGAAAACACCCAGCCAATCACTCCGTATCTGGGAACTCCGATTTCCTTCATTACGACCATCGTCCACGGCCTTGCCGTACCCTTCGGATCCATGCTTGCCGCATACAGCGTCGGCCATCATTACCTAGGAACTCGACAGCGGCAAGATAGCCTCCAGCACGACAGTTAGATCTCAGTTTCTCCGGGAGGACCCCCGTTGCGATCACGGCCCGCATTGCTCATCCAATCGAGCAGACAAGGCTCCTGCTAAACATTTCGAAAAGCAAAGCGCCTGGCGCTATTCATGCGTACGGTCTGCGAGTTTCGGGTCACCAGACGCATAAACCTGGCGAATTGGCCACCCGCCTAGTGACACCGCCAAGCCCTCCAGCAAGGTGAGTTCACTGCCCGACCGACTGGCCCACAAATCAGTTGCAGAGAAGAACTATGGTCAAACTATGGTCGAGGACCAGAGTAGGGCACAAAAAGAAACCCGACGCTCACCTGTTTTACCAAGTGAGCGCCGGGTTTTTCTGTGCGCCCTGCGGGGATCGAACCCGCGACCAGCGGATTAAAAGTCCGATGCTCTACCATCTGAGCTAAAGGCGCACGGCATAAAGCCAGATCCCAGCATACCGGATAGGCGGCGGCTCGAGCGAATCCCAGAGCCGGAGCCCGTGACGTATCCTCGAAGATATGAAAGGTGCACGCGCAGGATCGAAAGTAGCCCACGATTCGGGCTTCCGCCACCATAAACCCAAACCCTTCATGCCGATCGATTTCGACCCCTACGAGGGCGGAGCCGACCCGGCGCGCATCTCCGAGGCCGCCCATCTCTCCGCGCAGGCTTTTGTGCACCGCGGCCTAGAAAACGAAGATCCCGACGTCACCGCACGGCTTATTGCGGTGGCTGAAACCGAGGGCCTGGAGATGCTGGCCGAGCTGTGGTCCGAGGCTCCGGCGCGGTCGTTGCCTGGAGCGCTTTGGCGCCTCTACGCTGTGCGCACCGCGACCTTGAACAATCCCGAGGCAATGGCTGCGCGTTTTGTGGCCGGAGCCCAGCGTGCGCAAGTCGAGCGGCTGGTGGCGGGTGTGGCCGAACCGCCTACCGCCGGCGAGTTGCGCAAGATGACCGATTCGATTCTTTCCGGGGCATTCACGGGTGACTTCGCTCACGCCCTGGAGCGCACCGCCGCCTATTGTCGCGTGGTGGCACTGGGAATGACCGAGCATGCCGACGCCGCAGATCTTTCCAGCAATGAACACGGAACCCAGCTGACCCACCGCGCCAAATCACTCATGAACACAGCCGAAGATCTGGAGGCTAGCGCGCGGCTATGGCGCCGCAACGCCTTGGACTGAGTAACACCGCCGGGCAGTAGGCTGAGCTACGGCACGGTTGAGGATGGGAGTGACGTGGGAACAGGCGAGGCAAAGAAATCCGACGGCAGTGGCCGGTGGTTACTGATCATTATCGGCACCGGATTACTGGCACAAACCGCCTTGAACCTCATCCGCCCGGTAACCACCTATAAGTTGCTATCCCTGGGCGCCGATTCATTAGTGGTTGGGTTGGTGACCGCGGCCTACGCGCTACTTCCGCTGTTCTGCGCCATGTGGTTGGGCCGCGCCAGCGCTCGGGTGAAAAACATTCGCCTCTTGATGTTGTTGGGCACCGTATTGTTGTCCGTCGCAGCCGCAGGCATCGCCCTCTCCCCTTCGCTATGGGCGGTGGCCGCCTGTAGCGCTCTGTTGGGCATGGGCCACCTGATTTTCACCATTGGCGGGCAGTCCTCCATCGCCCGGTTCTTCCCCGATGACCAGCTCGATAAGTGTTTTGGCTGGTTCACCGCTTCTTACTCGGCCGGCCAGTTCCTCGGACCGTTGATCGCCGGCGGAATTTTGGGGACGGCCACGGAAGTGCCGCAAGCCCAGCGTGTGGCCGACATCGGACTGGCGCTGTGGCTGGCGGCCGCCTGCGCCCTACTGGCGGTTCCGCTGTTGGCCCCGAACTTTCAGCCACCCCCGCTGGGTAATGCCTTGACCCCCTCCGACCGCAAGCAGGCCGGGCTGTTGGGGATACTGCGGATCCGGTCAATGCCCTCGCACATGCTGGCCTCGATGACCCTGCTCGCGGCCATCGACATTCTCACCGCGTTTCTGCCGCTGGTGGCGGAACGACATCTGGTTGCGCCGGCCACGGTAGGCCTGTTGCTGGCGGTACGCGGTGTGGCCTCGGTGCTCTCGCGGTTGATCCTGCCGTGGATTTCCGGGCGCCTCAAACGACAAACCATGTTGCTCATCAGCCTATTTGGTGCCGCCGCCACGCTCGGGCTTGCGCCGGTATTGATCGAACATGCACTTGCCGCGTCACTGGCGCTGTTCGTCGGCGGGTTCTGCCTGGGTCTGGGGCAACCGGTAACCATGACCATGGTCTCCACCTCGGTCCCGTCCCAGGATCGCGGGGCCGCGCTGGCCGTGCGACTCATGGGCAATCGGCTGGGTCAGGTGGTATTGCCGCTGGCGGCCGGCGCAACAACCGTCGGGGCCGGCCCTGCCGGCGCCATCTGGTTCTGTTGTGGGCTACTCGCCCTCTCGGGTGTCGAGAAGGCTATACGGCGCACGTGAGATGAACCACCGAAGTGCACCGGGCGGTTGACAGCGTGGTGCCGTTGGCAGAAAACTAGGAGGCGGTGTCGGGCCGCTGGTAACCCCGGGCTCCAACATTTTGCCGCTTCGAGCGGCCTTCCGCCGAGAGGCGTTCCCGGTCCGGCACCCTCGAACTTCGTTAACCTTCACGACGTAAGATATTGATCAGCTCTTTATTCACTCGTTCCGAATGGTGCATCACTCGTCGTGAAATTTCAGCTCTTCCCGTCCGTTACACGCGGCATCGACCTGCTGCGTGAGTTAGCTACGCTTATCCGCCACTCGGTGAACCCCGTGGCGGAGATGATTGGCAACCCACAAGACGGCGAGCAGCAACTGCATTTGCTGGCCGAAGCCGAAACCAGCGCCACCGATACGCACTACGCGCTACTCACGCACCTGCGCACCAGCTATGTTTCGCCCTTGCCGCGCGAGGATATGTACACGTTCTCGCGCCTGTTGCACGCCACCATGGAACATCTGCGCGGTACCGGTGAACTGATCCGTGAGGTTGGCTCCACGCCGCTGTCCGAGCGCGCCGCCGAACAGTTAGGCCTGCTCAGCCAGCTGGCGGATCTAGCCGCCGACTCGCTGCAGCGCCTGAATAAGCTCGACGATCTGGAAGATAATTGGCTGCAGATGGTGCAGCTTTCCAAGCGTGCCACCCGCACTCATCTGGTCTGGAGCCAGGAAGTGGGGAAGTTCTCCAAGGCCTCAACCATGCACCGGCATCAAAACGTGGCCGATCAGCTGCTCCGCGCCATCGGCTCGCTCCGCGAATTTGCCGACCACCTCGGACGCGTGCTGGTGAAGGAATCCTAAATGGAGGCAATGACCGTCTTCACGGCCATCGGCATCATCCTCGCCATGGGGTACGGCGTACTCAACGGTTTTCGTGACGCTTCCACCGCGGTCGCCGCGGCCGTGCGCACCCGTGCCATGACCCCGGGAATGGCGGTCTCGGTAGCCGCCATCTTCGCGTTCGTTGGCACCCTGGCCTCCACTTCGCTGGGATCGTTCCTCGTACAACGCCTCGAAATCCCCTTGCACGACGGGGTGCCCGGGCTGGCACTGCTGATCTCCGCACTACTCACCGCCGGCGGTTGGGGTTTGTATTGCTGGTGGCGTGGCATCCCCGCCTCCTCGACGCACGCGCTGATCTCCGGACTGGTGGGCGCGAGCGTGGCCACCACGCTGACCAGCGGTGAGCCGGCCAGCGCCTCGCTGCTTTTTCTGGCGCTGGGCGTGCTTTTGCCGCTGTTGCTCACGCCGTTGCTAGCCTTTGGCCTGTCTTATCTGCTGGTCATTCCCGCCACCTGGCTGGTGCGCCACGATACGGCTAAAGACGTATCCGTACGCTCACAAATTGGCCAGGCAATCTCCTCCTGCGCTGTGGCTCTGGGGTTGGGCCTGCAAGATGGCCAACGCACCGGGGCGATGATCGCCGTCGTGCTGATCACCGGGCATGTGATCGAGCCGGGCCCCATAAGCTGGACGATCCAACTGACGGCTGCATCCTGCCTGGCCCTCGGTGTGCTTTTTGGCGGCTGGCGGATCACCCACACCTTGGGGCACCGGCTGGTGAAGATCGACCCGCTGCGCGGCATGGTGGCCCAGTCCGTGGCCTCGTTGATGCTGTATGTCGGGGCGCTGGCACTGCACCTTCCGCTGTCCACCACACAGTCGGTCACCAGCGCGATCGTGGGAGCCGGCGCCAATCAGCGTTTCGAGTCGGTTCGCTGGCGTTCGGTGCTGCGGGTATTGCGCATCTGGCTCGCCACCCCCGTGGTCTGTGCCGTGGTCGCGGCCATTATGGGGCTGGCGGTCTACCCACTGACTCAGCTGTAATTCGAGCTATTCGTCGGCAACGAACAGGTCCTCGATGCGGCATTCGAAGACCGCCGCCAGCCGAAACGCGAGGGGCAGCGAGGGGTCGTATCGCCCTTTTTCAATGGAGATCACCGTCTGCCGCGAGACTCCGAGCAAGTCGGCTAGGGCCTGTTGGGATAGTCCGCGGCCACACCGATACTCGGGCACAGAATTCTCCACTAGCCCTCGGCCCGCTTCAACCATAGGTACCGCACGGCAAAGCTCAGCATGGTTAAGAGTAGAACTGCCCCCAGCACCAAGGAAACCGGCGCCTCTACATTCAGAACCGCGAAGATTGCCGTAGCCAATCCGGCGGCCACCAGTAGGTCGTGAAAGGCACCCTGGGCGGCGCTGTCATACCAGCGCGACTCGATGGACTGCTCGGGATCTCTAGGTGCCGAGCGCAGCGTGCTTCGGTCCACCGCTAACGCCCAGCACGCGGCAGTTAAGACCGGGAATAGCCCGGCCGAGAATACACTCCACGCCAGAATCCGAGCCTGCGGGTACGCCACAAACGCGAAGAGAGCACCAGCGCCCACGGCCAACCCAAGACCTACCACCGCGCTTCCAATAATCAACGCTGCGGATCCGCCCCCGAACCGCGACCGGCCCCATGTTGATCTCTGCGTCAGTTGCGTCATGACAACCCCTCCCATCGTGTTTGTAAAACTCACTTTACAGACAAGCTTGCTTTACATCAATGATGCTCGCCGGGTGGATTCGTCTTTAGCTCGTTCGCCACAGGGGCGGCTGGCGCCGAAAGATGCGCCAAACAGTGCTCCACGTCAATAGCTGCCGCGGCCACTGAAAATGTGGGTATATCTAGGCTTCGGCGAGCAGATGCTCTTTGAGCACCTTGACGCGGGTGTGGATATCGTCGCGCACCAACTCCATGCGGGCGCGCCCCTCGATGCCACGCAGGCTGGGCTCGTCGGTGACCCAGGTTTCAACACGCACCCCAGGGATTTCGGGCACCTCGGCCTCGGTTCCCAGCACAATTACCAGACCCGCGGCTTGCATCGCCCCCTCGGTCAGCGCCTTGGGATGTTCGGCCCCGACGTCGACCCCCAGATCCTTCAGAACCTCGACGGCTAAAGCGTTGAGCTTGCTCCCCGGGTGGGTGCCGGCCGAGGTCACGGTGATATCCGCACCGGCCTCGTGGCGCATCAAGGCGGCGGCCAGCTGGGACTTGCCGCCATTCTTTACGCAGACGAAGAGCACGGCTGGTTTGCGGCGCGGGCTTGGCACGGTCATGGGCGTTCCTTTGCGGTGAGTGAGGCGGCGAGCGAATCCAAAGCTCCGGGTACCAGCGAGAAGTAGGCCCAGACCCCGCGCTTCTCGCGGTGCAGAAGCCCGGCCTCGACCAGAATTTTCAGGTGGTGCGAGACGGTCGGTTGCCGCAATCCCAGCGGCTCGGAGAGATCACAGACGCAGGTTTCGGCGGTGTCGCTGGAAGAGACAATCGAGAGGATACGCAGTCGATGCGGGTCCGCGAGCGCCTTAAAGCGCGCGGCGAGAACCTCGGCCTCTTCGGCCGGCAACGCGTCCTCGCCTTGGGCCGGTACGCAGCATGGCGCCTGCTCGGCGTCAATCTTTCCCGCGCAGATACGCTCCTCGCTCAGCTGCGCTGCCTCGATACTCATCGCCCATCCTCGCTTCCTTCACACCCACGGTTAGGCATTGACAATCTTCGATATAAGCAAGCATACTCAACATATCGATGAACGTCGATCCCTAGTTTTTTGGAGTGCATCTTTCGTGACAACCACCGGCGCGCCCGCCGATACGGGCCACATCACCAAGAAGTTATCCACCCTTGACCGCTACCTGGCGGTGTGGATTCTCGCCGCCATGGCGCTGGGCCTGGGGCTGGGCCGGCTGATCCCCGGCCTCGGACACGCTCTGGACTCCGTACAGGTCGCCGGAGTCTCGCTGCCGATTGCACTGGGCCTGCTCGTGATGATGTATCCGGTGTTGGCCAAGGTCCGCTATGACGAAACCCATCGGGTCATTGGCGACAAGAAGCTAATGATCACCTCGCTTCTAATTAACTGGGTGCTCGCTCCGGCCTTCATGTTCGCACTGGCTTGGATCTTCCTAGCCGACCTGCCCGAATACCGCACCGGTCTGATCATCGTGGGTCTGGCCCGGTGCATCGCCATGGTGCTGATCTGGAACGACTTGGCCTGTGGCGACCGCGAGGCGGCCGCGGTGCTGGTCGCGATCAACTCGGTGTTCCAGGTCATCGCCTTCGGCGCCTTGGGCTGGTTCTACCTCCAACTGTTCCCCTCATGGCTGGGCCTGCCCACCACGAGCGCCGAATTCTCCGTCTGGGCGATCACCCTGTCGGTGGTCATTTTCTTGGGCATCCCGCTGGTCGCCGGATTCCTCACCCGTACCCTGGGCGAGAAGGCACGCGGTCGAGACTGGTACGAGAACCGCTTCCTGCCGAAACTTGGCCCCTTCGCCCTCTACGGCTTGCTGTTCACCATCGTGATCCTCTTTGCACTACAGGGTGACACCATCATCGCCAAGCCGCTGGATGTCGCGCGGATCGCGCTACCGCTGCTGGTCTACTTCGCCGTGGTCTTCGGCGCCAGCATGCTTATCGGTCGCGGCCTGGGCATGAGCTACGAACGCACCACCACCCTGGCCTTCACCGCGGCGGGCAACAACTTCGAACTGGCCATCGCGGTTGCCATCGCCACCTTCGGGGTCACCAGCGGTCAGGCCCTGGCCGGTGTCGTCGGCCCACTTATCGAGGTCCCGGCCTTGGTCGCACTCGTCTATGCGGCCCTGTGGTCGCGCAAATTTTTCCCCAGCACCCTCGCACAGAAGGAAATGAAATGACCACCACCAACACCAAGCCTTCGGTCCTCTTCGTCTGCGTCCACAACGCCGGACGTTCCCAGATGGCCGCCGCATTCCTCAGCACGCTCGCCGAAGGGCGTATCGAGGTGCGATCGGCCGGTTCGGCCCCGGCCGACAGCGTAAACCCTGCGGCGGTAGCCGCCATGCAGGAGGTTGGCATCGACATGTCCGCCGAGGTGCCCAAGATCCTGACCACCGAGGCGGTCAAGGAATCCGACGTGGTGATCACCATGGGTTGCGGCGATACCTGCCCCATCTTCCCGGGCAAACGCTACGAAGACTGGAAGTTGGAGGACCCGGCCGGCCAAGGCCTAGAGGCGGTCCGGCCGATCCGCGACGAAATTCGTACCCGCATCGAAACCCTGATCTCGGAACTGCTTCCGGCTTAACACGGGCCACCACCCACCCTAGGAGAAGAGCATGGAACACCCGGTAATTATCATCGGCGCCGGTCCGATCGGTCTGGCGGCCGCGGCGCACCTGATGGAACAGCACCAGCAGGTACAGGTTCTGGAGGCCGGATCCGATGTCGGCGCGGCAATGCGTAGCTGGGGGCATATCCGGCTCTTCTCCACCTGGAAATACAACATCGACGCCGCCTGCCGACGGTTGCTGGAGACCTCTTCCGCCGGCTACGTGGGCGACTGGGCCGCTCCTCGTGAAACCCGGCTTCCCTACGGCGAAGAAATGGTGCGCGAGTACCTCGAGCCGCTGGCCCAACATCCGAGCCTGGCACCGAGAATCGCCTATAACCACCGGGTGAAGGCCGTCAGTCGCATCACGTCCCAAGGCGCCGGCGTCGATAAGGGGCGCAGCGCCCGCCGCGAAGACAGCCTCTTCGTGGTGCGATGCGAAACCCCAGAGGGGCCACGGGATCTGGTGGCGCGGGCAGTGATCGACGCGTCGGGCACCTGGGAACAACCCAACCCGGTGGGTCGCTCGGGTCTCGAAGCCATCGGGGAAGCCGAGGCGCGCGCCGCCGGTCTGATCACCTCGCCGCTACCCGACCCGCTGGGCGCCGACCTCGACCGCTTTGCCTCGCGCCGCGTGCTTGTGCTCGGCGCCGGGCATTCGGCCGCCAATACGCTGTTGAGCTTGGGGCGGCTGAAACAACGCCACCCGGATACCGAAATCCTCTGGGGACTACGTGGAGACGCGAATCCCATCCGCCTCTACGGCGGCGGAGATGCCGATCAACTTCCGGCCCGCGGGCAGCTAGGTAGCAGCCTGCGGCGCTTCGTGGAGAACGGCAGCATTAAGTTGCTGGAGCGAGTGGCCGTCACCGAGATCCGGGGCACCAGCAACCTCACGGTGTCCCTGGCCGACGGGCGCGAACTAGTTGTGGATCTGGTGGTCCCGGCCACCGGGTTCCGGCCCGACCTGTCAATGTTGGCCGAGCTGCGCCTCGATTTGGATCCGAGCGTGGAGGCGCCCCGCGAGCTGGGGCCGTTGATCGACCCGGAGTTCCATAGTTGCGGCACGGTCTCCGCGCACGGCGAGCGCGTGCTGGCCCATCCGGAACCGGACTTCTACATAGTGGGCATGAAAAGTTATGGGCGGGCCCCGACCTTCCTCATGGCCACCGGTTACGAGCAGGTCCGCTCCATTGCCGCGGCCCTGGCCGGGGATCGGACGGCGGCGGATCGGGTGGACCTGCAACTGCCGGAAACCGGTGTCTGCTCCACCGACCTGGCCGGATCCTGCGACGCTCCGGCGCCCGAAGCGGCCGAGGATTCCTGCTGTGCCCCGCAACCGGTCACCCTCGGACTATCCACCGGCACACTTCACGGTCAAACCGAGTTGCGCGGAGACGATCGGGCCTAAGCACCACATAGGCGCACCCGCAGCGCACGGGCGGGGTGCGCACATAAGAAAATCGGCGATCGGCCGCGGTGGCGGCCGATCGCCGATGGTGATCCCCTCCAGGATCCCCGGAAGACCCCCCTTCCGGTCCGCTTACCCGCGCGGAAGCTACCCTGCGCGGGAAACGAAATCTTTATCCGAAGCGTCCGGAGACGTAATCCTCGGTGGCCTGCTCGGCCGGGTTCGAGAAGATGGTGGCGGTGTCGTTGTATTCGATGAGCTTGCCCGGCTTGCCGGTGCCCGCAATGTTGAAGAATGCGGTCTTATCCGAGACGCGTGCGGCCTGCTGCATATTGTGGGTCACGATCACCACGGTGTAGTCGTTCTTCAGCTCGTTGATCAGGTCCTCGATGGCCAGCGTGGAGATCGGATCCAGAGCCGAGCAGGGCTCGTCCATCAGGATCACGTCGGGCTTCACCGCGATGGTGCGGGCGATGCACAGACGCTGCTGCTGACCACCGGAGAGGCCGGCGCCCGGCTTATCCAGACGATCCTTGACCTCGTTCCAGAGGTTTGCCCCGCGCAGCGACTTCTCGACCAGCGCGTCGGCGTCGGACTTAGCGATCTTCTTCCCGTTGAGCTTCACACCGGCGAGCACGTTGTCGCGGATGGACATGGTCGGGAACGGGTTCGGGCGCTGGAAGACCATGCCTACCTGGCTGCGCACGGTCACCGGGTCCACGCCCGGGGCGTAGAGGTTGTCACCGTCGAGCAGCACTTCACCCTCGACGCGGCCGCCGGGGATCACCTCGTGCATGCGGTTCAGGGTGCGCAGGAAGGTGGACTTGCCGCAACCCGAGGGGCCAATGAAGGCGGTGACGGACTTGGCCTCGATGTTGATCGAGACCCCTTCCACGGCGCGGAACTTGGAGTAGTAGACGTTGAGGTCGTTGACGTCGATACGCTTTGACATGATGTTTCCTTGTGAAATCTGTGGGTGGGCGCTAGCTTAGCGGCCGTTTTTAGGGGCGAAGATCTTCGCGACGAGGCGGGCGATGAGATTCAGCGCCATCACCATAACGATCAGCAAGAGGGCCGCGGCCCAAGCACGCTGCAGCGACGGGTCGATATTCGTCGGGCTGGTCGGCGTGAGGATCTGATAGTAGATATAGGTCGGCAGCGTCGACATCCAGTCCGCAAAGACGTTCAGGTTGATGTTGCTGGCGATGCCGGCGGTCACCAGGATCGGCGCGGTTTCGCCGATCACGCGGGCAATTGCGAGGGTGACGCCGGAAGCGATGCCGGAGATCGCGGTGGGGATGACCACCTTGAGAATGGTGCGCCAGCGCCGCACGCCCAGGGCGTAGGAGGCTTCGCGCAGTTCGTTCGGGACGATCTTGAGCATTTCTTCGGTGGAACGCACCACGGTCGGGATCATCAGTACGCTCAGCGCGACGGCGGCAACGATACCCATGCGAGAGTTGGGGCCCAGCAGCAGGCCGAAGAAGGCCGCGGCGAACAGACCGGCGACAATCGAGGGAATGCCGGTCATCACGTCGACGAAGAAAGTGATCGCCTTGGACAGCGGCCCGCCCTTGCCGTATTCGACGAGGTAGATGGCGGTGAGCATGCCCACCGGCACCGAGATCAAGGTGGCCCAGAGCGTGATCAGCAAGGTGCCCATCACCGCGTGGTAGGCACCACCGATCACCGGAGTGCCATTTTCCACGGTGGCGTTATCTACGGCACCGGTTACACCGTTCATCGAGGAGGTCAAGAAGTGCATGTTGATCCCCGGGATGCCCTTTTGCAGCACCGTGTACAGCACGGAGGCCAGTGGGATCAAGGCCAGCAGGAAGGCACCGTAGACCAGGTAGGTGGCCAGCGCATTCTTGCCCCGGCGGTTACCTTCGACGAGCGAGGTGATGATGGTGGCGGCGATGACGAAAAGCAGCGCCGAGTAGATCGCGAAGGTGGCGATCGCAAAGCCGCCGAGGGTGGAGGCAGCCGCGCCGAGGATGATCGAGCCGGCGGCGGTTGCCGGAATGGCCCATTTGGGTAACTTGCCCTTCGCCAGCGAATTGCGTTTGCGGCTTGGCGGGGTGGGCTGCTTGGGTGCGAGGTCCTGGTCAGTTTTCATGGTTGCGCTGTTCACTAGTTAGCCCCCGAGAATTCCTTGTGGCGGGCGATGATGGCACGAGCGATCATGTTCACCACGAGGGTGATCAGGAACAAGACCAGGCCGGCCGCGATCAGTTCTGCCAGACGCAGACCGAAGGCCTCGGGGAAGTTCAAGGCGATTTCGGCCGCAATGGTCTGATTGCCGGTCTTGATCAGCGACGGGATCAGTCCGCCGGTGGACAGTACCAGGGCAACCGCCATGGTTTCACCCAGGGCACGGCCCAAGCCGAGCATCACCGCGGAGATAATGCCGGGGCGGGCAAAGGGCAGGACCGCGGTGGTGATCATTTCCCAGCGGGTGGCACCAAGGGCCAGCGCCGCTTCCTCGTGCAGCTTCGGAGTCTGCAGGAAGATTTCGCGGCTTAGCGAGGTGATGATCGGAAGCACCATGACGGCCAGCACGATGCTGGCGGTCAAGATGGTCTTACCGGTCTGGCTGGCCGGTCCTTCGAAGATCGGGATAAAGCCGAGGTTCTGGCTCAACCATTCATAGCCGGGCACCAGCGCCGGGGCCAACACCATATAACCCCAGGCACCATAAATCACCGAGGGGATGGCGGCCAGCAGGTCGATCACGTAGCCCAGGGGACCGGCGATCTGGCGTGGCGCGAAGTGCGAGATGAACAGGGCCACACCGATGCCAATCGGGGTGGCGATAACCAGTGCGATCGCCGCGGCGATCACGGTACCGATGATGATCGGGAAGATGTAGGCGAAGAATCCTTCGCCACCGGTAATCTCTGCGGGGTCCGCGGAGAACGTCGGTAGCGCCTGGATCAGCAGAAACAGTGCAACGGCAAAGAGCGTAATCAGGATCAAGACGCCGGCGCCTAGCGCGGCACCGGAGAAAATCTTGTCCCCGGCGCGGCCGCTGGCGGCCGCTCTGCTCTTGACGGCAGTGGAGGTCATGGCACAAGCCTTTTCGAAATGGAGGGTGTGGCAGCTACGCCACGTGGGTGGAGGGGATGCGCGGGCCCAGCCGAAGGGTGGTGATGGCCAGGCCCGCGCGGTGGTGTGCCGGTTATTACTCGGCGACGGTGATGGAGTCGATCGACTTCGCGGCCTGGGTGGCCACGGCCTCGGAAAGCGGGGCGTTGCCCGCCGACTCATTGGCGATCTTCTGGCCCTCGTCGGAGACGACGTAGTTACCGAAGGCCTTGACCAGGTCCACGGTGGCCTGATCCTTGTAGCTCGAGCAGAAGATGTGGTACGAAACCAGGACGATCGGGTAGGTGCCGGACTCGGTGGTGTCGCGCTTCAGGTCCAGGGCCATATCCAGCTTGGAGCCGGAGTCATGCGGCTCTGCGGCTTCGAGTGCCTTGGCCGCTGCATCGGTGGAGATCTTGGTGTACTCGTCGCCAACCTTGACGTTGACGGTGGCCAGATCGCCCACGGCGGAGAAGTCGGCGTAGGTGATGGCGCCGTTGGTGGAGCTGGTGGTCGAGACCACGCCGGAGGTGCCCTTGGCGTTCTCGGAGGCGATGTCCTTCGGCCAGTCACCGGAAACATCGTAGGTCCACACATCGCCGGCGGCGGCCTTGAGGTACTCGACGAAGTTCTCGGTGGTGCCGGACTCGTCGTTGCGGTGCACCACGGTGATGGCGGTGTCCGGAAGCTCGGCGTCCGGGTTCTGCTTGGCGATCGCCTCATCGTTCCAGGTGGTGATCTCCTTCTTGAAGATCTTCGCGATGGTGGCAGCGTCCAGGTTCAGTTCCTTGACGCCTTCCAAGTTGAAGGCCACGGCAATCGGCGATACATAGGCCGGGATGTTGAAGGCGCCCTCGGGCCCGCAGACCTTCTTGGCCTGATCGGCTTCCTCTGGCTTCAGGTAGGCATCCGACCCGGCGAACTGCGCGCCGCCGGCCAGAAAGGCCTTGCGTCCGGCGCCGGAGCCGTCCGGCGAGTACTGCACGGTGGCTCCGGAGTGAGCCGCGGCGAATCCGTTGGCCCAAGCTTCCATGGCCGACTTCTGGCTGGAAGCACCGATGCCGGTGAGAGTTCCGGAAACGGCTCCCGCTGCATCCGAGGAACCGGCGGGTGCCGAGCTGGCGGCACCGGTCGGGTTGTCGGAGCCGCACGCGGTCAACGCGATGGCAGCGACGGACAAAACGGCAGCGGCGCTGCCCAGACGTTGGAACTTCACGAGTGCTCTCCCCAGGGATCATATGTGGTGTAATTCTGGCGCGCGGCCCCAAGTGATGACCGCTACGTCTTCGACGGTAAGGGGCGCAGGTAACCAGATGGCCGGGCGAAGGTGAACGGAAGGTTAACAACTTTTCCACAGGCGCGTGAGCTCCCTCACGCCCTGCGCCGTGGGGGCAGCCGTGACAAACTAGATTCATGGCCAGCCTCCCGCGACGCATCCGCAGTTTCCTCGTCGCGCGCAACCGAATCGGTCTTACTCGCGCGCGCAAATCCCTGCCGCGCATCGCGCGTATGACCCTGGGCGGCATCGGCGCCTACTGGCTGGCCGAAACCGTGCTCGGACACACCTCACCGATTTTTGCGGCCACCAGCGCGCTGATTGCGCTGGGCTTTGGCGGGGCAACCACCCTGCGCCGCACCGCCGAGGTGGCCATCGGGTGCACCCTCGGGGTGGTGCTCGGCGAAGCACTGGTGCACTGGTGGGGCGCCGGGCTGTGGCAGGCGGCGGCCGTCATGGCACTGTCGCTGATCGTGGCCCGGTACCTAGATTCGGGGCCGATCTTCTCCACCCAGCTCGGCATGCAGTCGGCGCTGGTGGTGTTGCTTCCGGTAAGCCCCGACGGACCATTCGGACGCTCGCTAGATGCGGTGCTGGGCTCGGCCCTGGCCCTGCTGATCATCATGGTGTGGCCCACCGACCCGCGGCGCACCCCCATAAATGCACTGAATGACCTGCTCAAGGAGCTCTCCGAGGTTTACATCGAATGTTCTTGGGCCAGCCGCGACAATGATCACCGTGAGGCCTTCCACGCCCTGATCAAGGCGCGCGCCACGCAACGCCATCTCGACCGGCTCCCGGCTGCCTTCAGTGCCGCCCAGGAGATCGCCACGCTCTCCCCTACCGCACGCCGCCACCGCCACGAGATTAAGCGTCTCGCGCGGCGCATCGAGCATTTCGACCGAGCCACCCGCAATACCCGCGTATTCGCCCGACGCCTGGCCTCGGTGCTGAGCAACGGCGTGCTCAGCGAAGAAGGGGCCGAGCGGCTGGCCACCTTGCTGCGCGAACTGGCCGAGGCGGTGAATTCGCTGGCTCATTCGGTCCGTGAACCAACCGTGGCGGGACAGCGAAAGTACGAGAAGCTCGCCAGGCATCAGCTCGAGGCTTGCGCCGAGCTGCTGGACCCGCACGAACTCGGGATCGAGGGGCTGCAGGCCGAGGGGCTGGTTTTGCTTTTGCGCCCGCTTTTGGTCGATCTGTTGCAGGCTGCCGGCCGTGACCACGAAGCGGCCCTGGACCCGTTGCCGCCACTGTCCTAGCGTCGGGGCAAAGCGTCCACCACAACGCATAGCATGGGAGCATGAGCAAAACCCGCACCCGCCCAACCGCCAGCTTCAAATGCACCGAATGCGGGTGGAGCACGGCCAAATGGGTCGGACGTTGCGGCGAATGTCAGGCGTGGGGCACCGTTGAAGAGGTCGGCCAAGTACCGGCACGCACCACCGCGGCTAGCACGGTGGCCAACCCGGCGGTACCCATCGACCAGGTCGACGGATCCCTCGCGGCCTTCCGTGACAGCGGCGTCTCCGAGCTGGACCGAGTCCTCGGCGGCGGGCTGGTTCCGGCCGCGGCGATCCTGCTGGCCGGGGAACCGGGCGTCGGCAAATCCACCCTGCTGCTGGACGTCGCCGCCAAGGCTGCCAACACCGGGTTAACCGTTCTCTACCTCACCGGTGAGGAATCGGCCGCTCAGGTGAAATCCCGGGCCGAACGCATTGGCGCGATCTCGCCGCGGCTGTATCTCGCCGCGGAAACGGATCTGGCCCTGGCATTGGGCCAAATTCAACGGATCGACCCGCAGCTGTTGATTCTCGACTCGGTCCAAACCTTTTCCTCGGCCGAAATCGAGGGCGCCGCCGGCGGCGTCTCACAGGTGCGTGAGGTGGCCGCCAGCATTATTAACAGCGCCAAAACCCGCGGCATGACCACCATTATGGTCGGGCACGTGACCAAGGACGGCTCGGTGGCTGGCCCCCGCCTGCTGGAGCACTTGGTGGATGTGGTCTGCCAGTTCGACGGCGAAAAGCATTCGCGGCTCCGGCTACTGCGTGCACTAAAGAATCGCTATGGCCCCACCGACGAGGTGGGCTGCTTTGACCTGACCGAGGACGGGATCCATTCGCTCACCGACCCGTCCCGGCTCTTCGTCACGCGCACGCGCACCCCAGTGCCGGGCACCTGCATTACGGTGACCCTCGAGGGACGCCGCCCACTCGTGGCGGAGGTGCAAACCCTACTTTCGCGTTCCGCGGCTCCGGCCCCGCGCCGTGCCACCAGCGGGATGGACGCGGCCCGCGCCCAAATGGTGCTAGCCGTGTTGCAGTCACGGGCCAAGATGGATCTGGCCTCCATGGATTCTTATATCGCTACGGTCGGCGGCGTGAAGATCGGCGAACCTGCCGCCGATCTTGCCTGCGCCCTGGCGTTGGCTTCCTCGCTGCACGAGTTCCCACTTCCGCAGGACTTCGTGGCATTCGGGGAGGTGGGTTTGGCCGGTGAGGTCCGCCAAGTTCCCGAGATTGCCCGCCGCGTTACCGAGGCGGCCCGCTTGGGTTTCTCCTTCGCGATGGTGCCAGCCACCCCACAGCCGCTGAAGAACGTTCCGGAGAATATCCGCATTTTCCAGGTCGAATCGGTGGCCGAGGCGCTGGATATTGCCTTCACGCAGCGGCAGAAGGGTTCCCGGTGAGCCCGCGGAGCCGGTTCGGGCCATAGACTTGAAGTGAGCCCGCGAAAGGATTTGAGCCACCCGTGAAACCGCAACCTGCCCCACAGCTGCTGAGCACCCTGGCACGGATCGCCCCCGGCACTGAACTGGCCGAGGGACTCGAACGCATTCAGCGCGGGCGCACCGGCGGGCTCATCGTGCTCGGTCACGACAGGCAGGTCGAATCCATCTGCTCGGGCGGGTTCCGCATCAATGCCGAGTTCACCCCAACGCGGCTGCGTGAGCTTGCAAAGATGGACGGTGCGATCATCACCGACTCCACCGGTCGGCAGATTCTGCAGGCCGGAGTGCAGTTGATGCCCGACGCCTCGATTGAAACCCAAGAATCGGGCACCCGGCACCGCACCGCCGAACGTGTCGCCCTGCAGACGGGCTTTCCGGTGATCTCCGTATCCCAGTCAATGCATACCATTACCCTGTATGCGGCCGGCGAGCGCCACGTCCTGGAGACCGCCGAGCGGCTCTTGGCCCGCGGAAATCAGGCCGTGGCCACGCTCGAGCGCTACCGTCACCGGCTCGATCAAGTCACCAGCGCGCTCTCGGCCGCGGAGATCGAGGATGTGGCCACGGTGCGCGAGGTACTTGCGGTTCTGCAACGCACCGAAATGCTGCGCCGCACGAGCGAAGAAATTTCCCGCTACGTTCTCGAGCTTGGCGTGGACGGTAGGCTCTTGGCCGCCCAGCATGCCGAGCTGCTGTCCGGTATTCATACCGACAGCCAGTTACTACTGCGCGACTACAGCCACGCCGATGGTGCCGAGCTGGATATCGACGCGGCCCTTGCCAAACTGCACGAGGTGCGCGACTCCGAACTGATCGAACCCGAGTCGCTACTGAAGGTGCTCTTCCCTTCACGCACCGCCAGCCTAGATGAACCGCTGACTCCGAAGGGGTACCGGCTGCTCGCGCAGATCCGCTCGGTACCCAAGTTGATTGGTGAGCGTCTGGTCGCGGCCTTCGGTGATCTGCAGCTCCTCATGGCGGCAACCACCGCCCAACTCATGGAGATCGAGGGTGTCGGGGAACAGCGGGCCCGTTCAATCCGCGAGGGACTGGCCCGGATGGCCGAATCCTCGTTGCTTGAACGCTACATTTAGGTCAGGTTGAATCGGGTCGGGTCGCTTTCGACTTCGCCGAGCTTCGCGGTAAACACGTACGTTCCGGGCCGCGGCTGCACATCCACAGCCTTGCACCCCGGAGAGGAGCGCACGCGCGACCAGTTAAAGCGCGCCGTTTCCTTATGCCCGGGGGCAAACTTGAGCCAGATATCCTCGGCGTTCGCCGCGCAGTCGACCGTTGAGAAGATTCGGTCCGAACCGCTGGTGATCAGGAATTCCTGCTCGCCGGTACCCACGTTGAGTTCGCACTCCTCGTCGGAAATATTCTCAACGGTCAGGATCAGCACCGGATTCTGTTCGGGCCCGTAATTATCCGAGTCGGTGCTGGCGGTCACCTTGATCTGGTTGGCGGCACACTGCCCCTGACGCCGGTCTTCCTCGGGTTCCTCGCTGGGTTCAGCGCTCGGGCTCTCTTTAGCGACCGGAGGCTGGGATTTCGGTTCCTGCTCTCCTTCGCCGCCCAAGGCCTTCAGTCCGGCGGTTATCCCCCACACCACCAGGGCGATGACAAGAAGCGCAATAACGCCTACTGTGATCCGTCGCCTCCGGTATACGCTGGCCGGAAGCCTGCCCGATGATGGTGTGTTCATGCTCTTTAGGTTAGTTCATCTGTGGGCGCCTACAGTGGATGGGTGCACCGAATCCACGAGTTGATTAATCACTGGTACCGCAACAACGCCAGGCAGCTACCTTGGCGTTCGGCGGAGGCAAGCCCCTGGGCGATTATGGTCAGCGAATTCATGCTGCAACAGACCCCGGTTAACCGCGTGCTGCCCGTCTATACACAGTGGATGGCCCGCTGGCCGGAGCCGGCGGATCTCGCGGCCGAGCCACTGTCCGAGGCGTTGATCGCATGGGGCCGCCTAGGCTACCCGCGACGTGCCCAACGGCTACATGCCGCTGCGGTGGAAATCACTAAAAGCCACGGCGGCAAGGTGCCGGGCACCGAAGCCGAGTTGCGGGCGCTTCCCGGAGTGGGCGACTACACCGCGGCCGCCATCGCCTGCTTCGCGTTCGGGGAACCCACCGTGGTCGTGGATACCAATATTCGCCGCGTGCACGCCAGACTCTTCGGCGGTGCGGCCCTGCCCGAACCGCATCCGCGAGCCAGCGAGTTTCGCCGCGCCCGCGAGGTACAGCCAAGCGATCGGCACACCGCGAATCTGTGGAATATTTCGGTGATGGAGCTCGGCGCGTTGGTCTGCACGGCGCGTAGCCCCAAATGCGATCAGTGCCCGGTTTTCGCCCAGTGCGCCTGGATCGCCGCCGGACGCCCGGAACCGCATTACACGCCCAAGGGGCAGTCGTGGGCGGGCACCGACCGTCAGGTACGCGGGGCGATCATGGCCGTACTCCGACACAGCCCACAGCCGGTTCCGGCGGCCAGTTTCCTGGAGGACCTCACCGGCGCACCGGCCGCCGAATACACCGGGCTGCAAAAGCTCAATGCCCCCTTGGAGCAACGTCAGCGCGCCCTAGCCGGGCTGATTCAAGATGGGCTCGCCATGCAGAGCGAGACTCTGGTGCACCTGCCGCGTTAGAGCTCCAAGATCATCCGTGTGTTGCCCAAGGTGTTGGGCTTCACGCGCGCTAGGTCCAGGAATTCGGCCACACCTTCATCGCGGGAGAGCAATAGTTCCTGATAGACCCCGGGGTCTACGGCGCTTTGATCCGCCATCACCTGGAATCCATGGCGTTTAAAGAAGTCCACCTCGAAGGTTAGGCAGAAGACGCGCCGCACCCCGACGGCGCGGGCCCGGCGCACCAGCTCATTCATCAGCAAGTGCCCGACACCTTGACCGCGATAGGCGGCGTTGGAGGCAAGTGTGCGGATTTCGGCGATATCTTCCCAAATTACGTGTAGCCCACCACAGCCAACGACAGTGCCGTCGGCGTCCTCGACCACCACAAACTCCTGAATGGATTCGTAGTAGGTCACCGCTTCCTTATCCAAGAGGATGCGTTGTTCTGCCAGGGGGCGGACCAACGCCTGAATGGCGGCGACATCGCTGGTGCGGGCGGAACGAACCTGAAAAGTATTCACAGAAACAAGTCTAAAACCGTCGGGGCCACTCTTCGCTTTCGATCCGCTGGTAGCGTTCATTACGTGCCCACCGAACGACAATCCACCGCGACGCTAGCGCACCTGCGTCGGGCTCGTGATCTGATGGATCGCGAATATGCGAAACCCTTGGACGTGCCGGCCATGGCGCAGCGTGCGCTCATGTCTCCGGCCCATTTCTCCCGGGAGTTCAAGCGCGCCTATGGCGAGACGCCCTACAGCTACTTGCTGACCCGACGAATCGAACGGGCCATGGTGTTACTACGAGCCGGGCACGGTGTGACCGACACGTGCATGATGGTGGGTTGGAGCTCCCTGGGGTCCTTTAGCGCCCGCTTCACGGAGGTCGTCGGAGAAAGCCCCACCGCGTATCGGGACCGGGAGCACAGTCCCACCGAGGAAATTCCCGCATGTATCGCCAAGATCCTGCTTCGACCCCCTCGTTCCCCGCTGCCGCAAACCGAGCAGTTTTGAAGAAGCGGTAGTTGCAAGGCGACGAATACTCTGAGGACATGACAAACATTTCTTTGCAGTATGTGCCAGTTACCGTCCTCGACGTCGACGAAGCTCTGGGCTTCTACCGCGACGCGTTGGGTTTGGAAGTCGTTTCGGATGTGGCCAATGGTGGGTTCCGCTGGGTTTCACTCGCCGTCTCGGGCCAGCAAGGGTTGAACCTGGTGCTTTCCACGCCCGGCGCCGGGCGCTCCGACGACGACGCTGCCGCCTTGGAGCAGCTGGTTGCCAAGGGAGCGATGGGTGGTCTGGTCTTTACGGTGCCCGACCTCGATGCAGTCTTCGAATCCGTGAGCGCCTCGGGCGCCGAGGTGCTCCAAGAACCCATGCAGCAACCATGGGGACCACGCGACTGTGCCTTCCGCGACCCGTCGGGCAATATGGTCCGCATTAACGCCGAGGCTTAGGGGTAGCACCGTGGCAACTAATCAAGACACCGCCCAGCAGGGCTTCACGGACGCCGAAAAGGCGGCGATGAAGGAGCGCGCGGCCGAGGTCCGGGCTCCGAAGAAGCGCATGACGAAGGCCGAAAAGGCGGCCGCCGATGTACAGGCCGTCCTCGATAAGATCGCTTCGTTTAGCGGAACGGATAAGACGCTAGCCGAACGCATTCATCGCACTGTCACCACCGCGGCACCCCAGCTAGCACCGAAGCTCTGGTACGGAATGGTGGCCTACGCCCTCGATGGGAAGGTGCTGTGCTTCTTTCAGGACGCGGCAAAGTTCGATGCCCGCTACGCAACCTTCGGGTTCAATGACGTTGCGGCGTTAGATGATGGCACCTTGTGGCCGACCTCTTTCGCCGTCACCGGCCTCGACGAAGCTCAGGAACAGTTTCTCGCAGAGCTAGTGGCACGGGCCGCAACACGCTAAGAGAAGTTAAAGCCAAGGGGAACCGATTCGTACTCGAATCGGTTCCCCTTGGTTATGTTCTCATCGCTACGGCCGCGAACGGCCGGTCTTAGCTCTCCAATGCCGCCGGCGCTGGCTCGCCTTCAAGCTGTCCGGTACCGCCCTCGGCGCGGAAGGTGAACTTGCGATCTGCGCCTTCACCTTCGACCTCGACGAATACCTTCTGGCCCGAAACGATCTGGCCGAAGAGGATACGCTCCGAGAGCTGATCCTCAATGTCGCGCTGAATGGTACGACGCAGCGGGCGAGCACCCATCGATGGGTCGTAGCCGCGCTCGGCCAACAGCGTGCGTGCCTCGGGAGCCAGCTCGATCTCGATACCGCGATCGTCTAGGCGCTTGGCCAGACGCTGCACGAACAGATCCACGATCTGCTCGATCTCGTCCTGGCTCAGCTGCGGGAACACCACGGTGTCATCAACACGGTTCAGGAACTCGGGGCGGAAATGCTGACGCAGCTCTTCCTGCACCTTTGCCTGCATACGCTCGTACCCGGTCTTGGTGTCGGCGGCCGACTGGAAGCCGGTCATCACACCCTTGGAGATGTCTCGGGTACCGAGGTTCGTGGTCATGATGATGATGGTGTTCTTGAAGTCCACCACGCGGCCCTGCGAGTCGGTCAGGCGACCGTCCTCGAGGATCTGCAGCAAGGAGTTGAACAGATCCGCGTGAGCCTTCTCGACCTCGTCGAAAAGCACCACCGAGAACGGACGACGGCGCACCTTCTCGGTGAGCTGACCGCCCTCTTCGTAGCCGACATAGCCTGGAGGGGCACCAAACAGTCGCGAGACCGTGTGCTTCTCCGAGTACTCGGACATGTCGAGGGTGATCAGAGCGTCTTCTTCGCCGAAGAGGAACTCGGCCAGTGCCTTGGCCAGCTCGGTCTTACCCACGCCGGTCGGACCGGCGAAGATGAACGAGCCACCGGGGCGGTTCGGATCCTTCAGGCCTGCACGGGTACGACGGATCGCTTGGCTGATCGCCTTGATGGCGGAGTCTTGGCCGATGACGCGCTTATGCAGCTCGTCTTCCATGTGCAGCAGTCGCGAGGACTCTTCCTCGGTCAGCTTCACAACCGGGATGCCGGTGGAGTTCGCCAGCACCTCGGCAATCAGTTCCTCGGTGACCTCGGAGATCTCGTCGAGCTCCCCGTTGCGCCAAGCCTTTTCCTTGTCGTTGCGGGCCTCGATCAGCTTCGACTCCTTGTCGCGCAGCGATGCCGCGCCCTCGAAGTCCTGAGCATCGATGGCCGCTTCCTTCTCGAGGCGAACCGTGGCGATTTCCTCGTCCATCTCCTTCAGCGCCGGCGGTGCGGTCATTCGCTGAATACGCAGACGGGCTCCGGCCTCATCGATCAAGTCCACAGCCTTGTCCGGCAGGAAACGATCGGAGATGTAGCGGTGCGCCAGTTGGGCAGCTGCCTGTAGCGCTCCGTCGGTGATCGAGACGCGGTGGTGCGCTTCGTAGCGGTCGCGTAGGCCGCGCAGGATCTGCGTGGTCAGTTCGACCGAAGGCTCGGCCACCTGAATCGGCTGGAAGCGACGCTCTAGCGCCGCGTCCTTCTCGATGTTCTTGCGGTACTCATCCAAGGTGGTGGCACCAATGGTCTGCAGTTCGCCGCGGGCGAGCATCGGCTTCAGAATGCTTGCTGCATCGATGGCGCCCTCGGCCGCACCGGCACCCACCAGAGTGTGGATCTCGTCGATGAACAGGATGATGTCGCCACGGGTGCGAATCTCCTTGAGCACCTTCTTCAAACGCTCTTCGAAGTCACCGCGGTAGCGGGAACCGGCCACCAACGAGCCGAGATCCAGCGTGTACAGGTGCTTGTCCTTGATGGTTTCCGGGACATCCCCGCGCACAATGGCTTGGGCCAAGCCCTCGACCACAGCGGTCTTACCGACGCCCGGCTCACCAATAAGCACCGGGTTGTTCTTAGTGCGGCGCGAGAGGACCTGCATGACGCGTTCCATCTCATGCTCGCGACCAATGACTGGGTCGAGCTTGCCTTCACGGGCAGCGGCGGTCAGGTTCCGACCAAACTGGTCCAGCACAGCCGAACCTGCCGGAGTGCCCTCGGACTGCCCACCGGAGCTAACGCCGGCCGACGCGGTTTCTTTTCCGCCGCCCTGGTAGCCGGACAGCAGCTGAATAACTTGCTGGCGAACGCGACCAAGGTCGGCTCCGAGCTTGACCAGAACCTGCGCTGCGACGCCTTCACCCTCGCGGATCAAGCCAAGCAGGATGTGTTCGGTACCAATGTAGTTGTGGCCCAGCTGCAGGGCTTCGCGCAATGACAGCTCGAGGACCTTCTTGGCGCGCGGGGTAAAGGGGATGTGGCCGGACGGAGCCTGTTGCCCCTTGCCGATAATCTCCTGCACTTGCTCACGCACGGCACCCAACGAAATGTTCAGCGACTCCATTGCCTGGGCGGCAACACCATCGCCTTCGTGGATAAGCCCGAGCAACAGGTGCTCGGTGCCGATGTAGTTGTGGTTGAGCATGCGCGCCTCTTCTTGGGCGAGCACGACAACTCGACGGGCACGGTCGGTAAATTTCTCAAACATCTCCGGCACACTCCTTGCTTACCTATGTTTCGATGCTACGCACCGAACTCGTTGAGCGCTCCCTTGTTCGCCACAGGGATAACCGGAAGACTCATGAGCTCGAATTCACGACAAGATTGTTGGTGCACAATTTATCTGAATCTTTTCTATAATCACGAGATTATAAAGGGCGCCAACAATTATCTACCCAGTGAGAAAAACCAAAGGCCGAACCGCAAATGCGGTTCGGCCTTTATTGGAAGGTCTCGAATTACCCTAGCTCTTGGAACGACCGCGTCCCTTGCGCATTGCCGCGTGATACGCGTCGATAACCTCGGAATTCAGGCGTCCACGAGCGTTGACCTGAATGTTGTTTTCCTTGGCCCAAGCTCGGATCGCGGGCGCTTCGGCGGTAGAGCTCTTCGAAGAACGAGCCGCCTCAATGTATGGCTCAATAGCAGCGCGGAATTCCTCCGCGTGCTCGGTATTTAAATCGATCTCGAAGTGCTGCCCACCAACGCTGAACGCGATTGATTCGCTGGCCTCACTGCCATCGATGTCGTCGATCAATGCAATTTGTACCTGACGAGCCACTGCGATACCCCTTTTGCTCGGTTGACTGGGCAATTGCCCTCTTCAACAGATAACTATAGGCGCATTTCGTCGTCAATTACGAACCGAAAGATCGATTAACACTCAATTATCAGGATTTTCACTTTTATCATCGGCTGCGGATTGCAAAGGAACTGATCCATTATTTTTTGCATCTGCCGCAGCTTCGGCCGTGCGCTCTTTGCGATCAGCGTTAGTAATTGCCTTGATCACATACCAGAAAATGAGTCCTACAACGATTGTTGGCAGGAGTGCCTCAACATATGGCATCGCTTATGCCTCCGGCTTTAGCAATGGGAACAGAATGGTTTCGCGGATTCCGGCACCGGTAAAGAGCATGACCAGTCGGTCGATACCCAAACCAATTCCGCCCATTGGCGGCGCACCATATTCAAGGGCACGCAGGAAGTCCTCGTCTAATTGCATGGCCTCAGGGTCTCCACCCGCAGCCATCAGCGATTGTTCGGTGAGGCGCTCACGCTGAATCACCGGGTCAATAAGCTCCGAGAATGCGGTACCGCGCTCCATGCCGCCGATGATCAGGTCCCAGGCCTCGATGACGCCCGGCTTGTCACGGTGCGGACGTGCCAGAGGCTGAGCCAACGGCGGGAAGTCGCACACGAAGGTCGGGTCAATCAGGGTGGGCTCGACAATCTCGCCAAACAATTCGATGACAAGCTTTTGTGCGCCCCAGGCCGGATCGATCTTTACCTCGTGCTTGGCGGCGACTTCGCGTAACACCTCGGCCTCGGTGTCCGGAGTGATCTCTACGCCCACTGCCTCGGACAGGCCTGGGTAAACTCCCATCCAGCGCCATTCCCCGTCCAGATTGACGGTGCCGCGCGGGGTTTCGATCTGGCGGCCGGCTCCGATCGCGTCGGCCGCGTTGAGAATGATCTCCTTGATGCGGTCGGCCATAACGAACTGGTCCGCGTAAGCTTCGTAGCTTTCCAGCGTGGTGAATTCAGGCGAGTGGGTCGAGTCCACACCCTCGTTACGGAAGATGCGGCCCACCTCGAAGACGCGGTCGACGCCACCGACAACGCAACGCTTGAGATACAGCTCGGTAGCAATACGCAGGGTCATATCCTGATCGAATGCATTCAGATGCGTCTTGAACGGGCGTGCCGAGGCTCCACCGTGTACAAGCTGCAGCATTGGGGTTTCTACCTCAACGTAGCCGTGCGAACCCAAGGTGTCACGCACCGCCTTGACGATCGCGGCGCGCTTGTAAACCATTTCGCGAGCCTCATTGCGCACGATGAGGTCGGCGTAGCGTTGACGCACGCGAGTTTCCTCATTCAGGTCTGCGTGCAACACCGGCAGCGGGCGCAAAGCCTTCGAGGCCATTTGGAAGGCGTCGGCCATGACGGACAGTTCGCCGCGGCGGGAGGAGATCACTTCGCCATGTACGAAAACGTGATCCCCGAGGTCCACCAAGGACTTCCACTGGGCTAGGCGCTCTTCGCCGACGTTGGCCAGCGACAGCATGACCTGAAGTCGCGTCCCTGAGCCCTGCGGGCCGCCCTCCTGCAAAGTGGCGAAGCACAACTTGCCGGTGTTTCGCATAAAGACGATACGGCCAGCGATACCAACCTTAACGCCGGTAGCCTGGTCCGGTTCTAGATCCGGGAACTGTTCACGAACCTGCTGGAGGGTGTGGGTCCGGGCTACCCCAACCGGGTAAGCCTCCTCGCCGTTAGCCAGCAGTGTGTTGCGCTTATCGGTACGCACCTGACGCTGGTCGTTGGGATCAGGGGCCTGAGCGGAAGAATTTTCGGAAGTCACAGTACTCCATTCTACGTTGCCTGTGGGCGCTTCGGGCGGTCTCATGACTTGGCTAACACAGCAATAAAGGGGGCGCCGCGGCACCCCCTTTATTGCTCTACCAGATAACTACTCGGTCTGCTGGATCGAGCCACATTCCGTCGCCCGGCTGGGTTCCGAACGCGGCATGGAAAGCATCGAGGTTCTTCGGTACCTGATTGCAGCGGAACTCTCCCGGAGCATGCGGGTCCGTGGTGACTCGCACAACCGCAGTTTCGGGTCGAATCAGCGTACGCCAGCATTCGGCCCACGAATAGAAGAAGCGCTGGTCTCCGTTCACTCCATCAATTACTTCGTCCGTTTCCAGACCGCGCGCCGCCAATTCCAGTTTGTAGGCCTTGTAGGCAATACCCAATCCGCCAAGGTCACCAATATTCTCACCGAGCGTGAGCTCGCCGTTGACCTTGTGTTCCGGAGCCTCAGCCGGTGTCAGCGCGTTGTATTGCTCGACTAACTTCCCGGTAAGGCGCTCGAACGCTTCACGATCTTCCTCGGTCCACCAGTTCTTCAACTCGCCAGTACCGTCGTACTGCGAACCTTGATCGTCGAACCCGTGACCAATTTCGTGTCCGATAACCGCGCCGATGGCCCCAAAATTGGAGGCGATATCTCGGTCCACATCGAAGAATGGCGGGCGAAGAATGGCCGCCGGGAATGCGATTTCGTTCAGCAGTGGATGATAGTAGGCGTTGACCGTCTGCGGGAACATAAACCAAAGCTCACGATCGACCCCATCATCGATCTTCTTCAGTTCTCGTTTGAACTCGAACTCATTAGCCGCGGCAAGATTGGAAATGACGTCGAGCTCGCTAGTCTCGATGCTCGAATAGTCGATCCATTCATTCGGGTACCCAATCTTAGGCCGGAACATGGAGAGCTTTTCCAAGGCCTTTTCGATTGTTGCCGCACCCATCCAGGGCAGGGTGGCAATGGATTCACGGTATGCCTCGATAAGTCGTTCGACAAGGTGATCCATGGCCTGCTTGGCCGCCGGTGGGAAGTGCTTAGCCACGTAGAGCTGTCCGAGGTCTTCGCCCACGGCCCCTTCGGTAAAGGCGACCCCACGCTTCCAACGGTCTTTGAGTTTTTCAACGCCACCAAGCTTCGCCGAGTAGAAGGAAAAGTTCTCATTGACGAAATCGCTGGAAAGATAAGGGGCGAAGGAGCGAAGCACTTGAACTGCAAGCCAACTCTTCCACGCTTCGAGGGGCTCGCTATGCACTAGTTCGCCTAACGCAGCGAAGTAGCTCGGTTGCCACAAGACAACCTCTGAGTAGTACTTCTCCTCGATTCCTGCGCCCTGAAGCCACACAAGGAGACCGGGGAACAGAGTGAGAACTTCATCGGCAGTCATCAGGTTGTAACGCGCCTGTGCATCACGAACCTTTACGCGATCCCAATGGTGCGCTGCGATTTTGGTTTCTAATGCCACCACGGCGGACGCGGCGTCAGCAGCGTCGGGTAGCTGCCCCAAGCCAAGCAACCGTGCAAGATGTTCTTCGTAGTCCTTGACCGTCTGCGCGAACTGTTCCTCGCGGTAATACGACTCGTCGGGCAGTCCGAGCCCGCCCTGCAAGAACGTCAGCAGGTTGCGGTCGGGATCGCCGGCATCGTTCATTGCACCGGCCTGCAGGAACCCACTGATTCCCTTACGGTAGAAAGTGCCGGAGAGGTTTAGGAATGATTCCACGTCCTCGACGGCTTCGATGGCTTGCAGATACTCGATTACTGGGTCAGCCCCACGGGCTTCAATGACGTCTTCGTTCATGAAGCTACCGTAGAGGTTGGCGATGCGTTGGATCTTCGCGTCAGCGCTACCAGCCTCGGCCTGCTTCACGCAGTCTTCGATAATATCGTGGACGGCTTTTTCTGCTTCGTCACGAAGTTCCATGAACGACCCGTAAATCCCTTGGTCACCGGGGATAGTCGCGGTTTCGAACCATTTGCCATTGGCATGGCGGTACAGGTCATCCTGCGGCCTGATCGTATCGTCGCGGTGCTGCAAAGCCTGGGTGCTCAACGAACAACTCCTAAAGTTAGCGTGATCTGAGTATCAGTAATCACTCTATCGAGAAGTATAGGGTTTAGCTGTGTGGGTTGTGTGGTTAAACGGGTGAGGCCCTAACACACACTGTGTGTTAGGGCCTCAAACCACATCATAAGTTTAGTCCGGCGGCGTCCTACTCTCCCACACCCTCACGAGTGCAGTACCATCGGCGCAGTGGGCCTTAGCTTCCGGGTTCGGTATGGGACCGGGCGTTTCCCCCACGCTATGACCGCCGTAACAGTCTCGAAGCAAAAATGTGTTACCGATACAACCTGCCCCACACACGCACACGCGTGTGTTTGGGGGGTTGTTGTCTCGTAACCGTATAGTGAACGCGAACCATCAATGTCTAACGATCGTTATGTTGTGTGTTGTAAGTCATCGGCCTATTAGTACAGGTCAGCTACACAAGTCTTTAGTCCTTGCTTCCACATCCTGCCTATCAACCCAGTGGTCTAGCTGGGGGCCTCACACACTCAAGGTGCATGGAAATCTCATCTCGAAGCAGGCTTCCCGCTTAGATGCTTTCAGCGGTTATCCCTTCCAAACGTAGCTAATCAGCGGTGCACTTGGCAGTACAACTGACACACCAGAGGTTTGTCCGTCCCGGTCCTCTCGTACTAAGGACAGCCCTTCTCAAATTTCCAACGCGCGCAGCGGATAGGGACCGAACTGTCTCACGACGTTCTAAACCCAGCTCGCGTACCGCTTTAATGGGCGAACAGCCCAACCCTTGGGACCTACTCCAGCCCCAGGATGCGACGAGCCGACATCGAGGTGCCAAACCATGCCGTCGATATGGACTCTTGGGCAAGATCAGCCTGTTATCCCCGAGGTACCTTTTATCCGTTGAGCGACGGCCCTTCCACGAGGTGCCGCCGGATCACTAGTCCCGACTTTCGTCCCTGCTCGAGCTGTCACTCTCACAGTCAAGCTCCCTTGTGCACTTACACTCAACACCTGATTGCCAACCAGGCTGAGGGAACCTTTGGGCGCCTCCGTTACATTTTGGGAGGCAACCGCCCCAGTTAAACTACCCATCAGGCACTGTCCCTGAACCAGATCATGGTCCGAAGTTAGGTGACCGATACAGCCAGAGTGGTATTTCAACGATGACTCCACCCAAACTAGCGTCTGAGCTTCACAGTCTCCCACCTATCCTACACAAGCTGCACCGAACACCAATACCAAACTATAGTAAAGGTCTCGGGGTCTTTCCGTCCTGCTGCGCGTAACGAGCATCTTTACTCGTACTGCAATTTCGCCGAGTTCATGGTTGAGACAGCGGGGAAGTCGTTACTCCATTCGTGCAGGTCGGAACTTACCCGACAAGGAATTTCGCTACCTTAGGATGGTTATAGTTACCACCGCCGTTTACTGGGGCTTAAATTCTCCGCTTCGCGCCAAAGCACTAACGAGTCCTCTTAACCTTCCAGCACCGGGCAGGAGTCAGTCCGTATACATCGTCTTGCGACTTCGCACGGACCTGTGTTTTTAGTAAACAGTCGCTTCCCCCTGGTCTCTGCGGCCCACACCCGCTCAAGAGAGTAAATCTCCGTCACGAGGCAGGCCCCCCTTCTTCCGAAGTTACGGGGGCATTTTGCCGAGTTCCTTAACCATGATTCTCTCGATCGCCTTAGTATTCTCTACCTGATCACCTGTGTCGGTTTAGGGTACGGGCGGACTTGAACCTCGCGCCGATGCTTTTCTAGGCAGCATAGGATCACCGAATCACCCCACCAAAGGGGCGCCTATCAGGTCTCAGAAACATGAGCGGCGGATTTGCCTACCACTCTTCCTACACCCTTGGACCAGGTCAATTCCATTGCCTGGCTCGGCTACCTTCCTGCGTCACACCTGTTAATACGCTGACCTCACAACATCGGTTCCCAGCCCATCCACCACACCAGCACCTCGAAAGGCACTGAGCACGGTCTCAGAGGTGGTTAGCATCCGTCGCTACGGTATGGGCGGTTCTTCGCCGGTACGGGAATATCAACCCGTTGTCCATCGACTACGCCTGTCGGCCTCGCCTTAGGTCCCGACTAACCCAGGGCAGATTAGCTTGACCCTGGAACCCTTGATCATTCGGCGGACGGGTTTCTC
The DNA here is from genome assembly GCF_048457885.1 of Glutamicibacter endophyticus. Lineage (NCBI taxonomy): Bacteria > Bacillati > Actinomycetota > Actinomycetes > Micrococcales > Micrococcaceae > Glutamicibacter > Glutamicibacter endophyticus. The sequence goes on along the minus strand of NZ_CP174200.1, from coordinate 114,384 downwards.
ACCCGTCATTCGCTACTCATGCCTGCATTCTCACTCGTATAGCGTCCACCGCTGGTTTACACCGCGACTTCACCCGCTATACGACGCTCCCCTACCCATCCAAACGCTCGATCGAAACCAAGCAAATATTTGAATGACGCAACTTCGGCGGTGTGCTTGAGCCCCGCTACATTATCGGCGCGGAATCACTTGACCAGTGAGCTATTACGCACTCTTTCAAGGGTGGCTGCTTCTAAGCCAACCTCCTGGTTGTCACAGCAACTCCACATCCTTTCCCACTTAGCACACGCTTAGGGGCCTTAGTTGGCGTTCTGGGCTGTTTCCCTCTCGACTATGAAGCTTATCCCCCACAGTCTCACTGCTACGCTCTCACTTACCGGCATTCGGAGTTTGGCTAAGGTCAGTAACCTTGTAGGGCCCATCGCCTATCCAGTAGCTCTACCTCCGGCAAGAAACACGTAACGCTGCACCTAAATGCATTTCGGGGAGAACCAGCTATCACGAAGTTTGATTGGCCTTTCACCCCTACCCACAGCTCATCCCCTCCATTTTCAACTGAAGTGGGTTCGGTCCTCCACACGCTCTTACACGCGCTTCAACCTGGCCATGGGTAGATCACTTCGCTTCGGGTCTAGACCGTGCCACTCAAACGCCCTATTCAGACTCGCTTTCGCTACGGCTACCCCACACGGGTTAACCTCGCGACACAGCACTAACTCGCAGGCTCATTCTTCAAAAGGCACGCCATCACAAAACAAGTTTGCTCTAACGGATTGTAAGCACACGGTTTCAGGTACTATTTCACTCCCCTCCCGGGGTACTTTTCACCATTCCCTCACGGTACTGATTCACTATCGGTCATCAGGTAGTATTCAGGCTTACCAGGTGGTCCTGGCAGATTCACACAAGGTTTCACGGGCCCCGTGCTACTCGGGCATCCACACAAGAACGGCAGCACGCATTACACCTACGGGACTATCACCCTCTATGGTCCGGCATTCCAACCGATTCACCTATACGCCTGCACCTCATCCCACCAGCGTAGATAGAACTGGTAACGTGCGGACCCCACAACACCGATGATGCAACGCCTATCCGCTATCACACACCAACCGGTTTAGCCCCATCCGCGTTCGCTCGCCACTACTAACGGAATCACTATTGTTTTCTCTTCCTGCGGGTACTGAGATGTTTCACTTCCCCGCGTTCCCTCCACACAGCCTATACATTCAGCTGCAGGTCACACCACATAACATGGTGCGGGGTTTCCCCATTCGGAAATCCTGGTCTCAACGTCCGGTTATCGACTCCACCAGGCTTATCGCAGATTCCCACGTCCTTCATCGGCTCCTGATGCCAAGGCATCCACCGTGCGCCCTTAAAAACTTCAACACAAATCAAAGTCCTCAAAAATGAGCAACAAAAACAATCAACAAAATCACAAAACAACCCACCAACAACACCATCAGGACAACAGTGCCATCAGCAACCCACCCACACAAAGGGGGCAGGAAAAAGGGTCATCTTATAAGATGCTCGCGTTCACTATACAGTTCCCAAACAACAACCCCACACCCACCGACCACACACCCACCAAGGGGTACGCGTCCAACAGACACAGGAAACACCGAAACACCAAACCCAAAGGCTTGTTGCTTCAAAACCCAACAGCATGCCAAACCACACCAGCACCACCGGCCAACACCACGATTCCAACCACACCAACACCACACCCCACCACAGTGGAGCGAAGCAACGGCACGGCGTACTACGCACGCATCAACCAACAGCACCAAGCACAGCCAACACCCCACACCACCCCACCAACGGGGCGCCACAGGATGCCGCGATTCATTGATATTCCACCCATGAGCAACCCGCCTGCCAACACTCGTGACAGAAACAGGCAACCATAATGGTTTAGCTCCTTAGAAAGGAGGTGATCCAGCCGCACCTTCCGGTACGGCTACCTTGTTACGACTTAGTCCCAATCGCCAGTCCCACCTTCGACGACTCCCCCCACACAAGGTGGTTAGGCCATCGGCTTCGGGTGTTACCAACTTTCGTGACTTGACGGGCGGTGTGTACAAGGCCCGGGAACGTATTCACCGCAGCGTTGCTGATCTGCGATTACTAGCGACTCCGACTTCATGGGGTCGAGTTGCAGACCCCAATCCGAACTGAGACCGGCTTTTAGGGATTAGCTCCACCTCACAGTATCGCAACCCATTGTACCGGCCATTGTAGCATGCGTGAAGCCCAAGACATAAGGGGCATGATGATTTGACGTCATCCCCACCTTCCTCCGAGTTGACCCCGGCAGTCTCCCATGAGTCCCCACCATTACGTGCTGGCAACATGGAACGAGGGTTGCGCTCGTTGCGGGACTTAACCCAACATCTCACGACACGAGCTGACGACAACCATGCACCACCTGTGAACCAGCCCCGAAGGGAAACCCCATCTCTGAGGCGGTCTGGCACATGTCAAGCCTTGGTAAGGTTCTTCGCGTTGCATCGAATTAATCCGCATGCTCCGCCGCTTGTGCGGGCCCCCGTCAATTCCTTTGAGTTTTAGCCTTGCGGCCGTACTCCCCAGGCGGGGCACTTAATGCGTTAGCTACGGCGCGGAAAACGTGGAATGTCCCCCACACCTAGTGCCCAACGTTTACGGCATGGACTACCAGGGTATCTAATCCTGTTCGCTCCCCATGCTTTCGCTCCTCAGCGTCAGTAAATGCCCAGAGACCTGCCTTCGCCATCGGTGTTCCTCCTGATATCTGCGCATTTCACCGCTACACCAGGAATTCCAGTCTCCCCTACATCACTCTAGTCTGCCCGTACCCACCGCAGATCCAAGGTTGAGCCTTGGACTTTCACGGCAGACGCGACAAACCGCCTACGAGCTCTTTACGCCCAATAAATCCGGATAACGCTTGCGCCCTACGTATTACCGCGGCTGCTGGCACGTAGTTAGCCGGCGCTTCTTCTGCAGGTACCGTCACTTTCGCTTCTTCCCTACTGAAAGAGGTTTACAACCCGAAGGCCGTCATCCCTCACGCGGCGTCGCTGCATCAGGCTTTCGCCCATTGTGCAATATTCCCCACTGCTGCCTCCCGTAGGAGTCTGGGCCGTGTCTCAGTCCCAGTGTGGCCGGTCACCCTCTCAGGCCGGCTACCCGTCGTCGCCTTGGTGAGCCATTACCTCACCAACAAGCTGATAGGCCGCGAGTCCATCCCTCACCGATAAATCTTTCAACCACCCACCATGCGGTGAACAGTCATATCCGGTATTAGACCCAGTTTCCCGGGCTTATCCCAGAGTCAGGGGCAGGTTACTCACGTGTTACTCACCCGTTCGCCACTAATCCCCAAGTGCAAGCACCTGGTTCATCGTTCGACTTGCATGTGTTAAGCACGCCGCCAGCGTTCATCCTGAGCCAGGATCAAACTCTCCATAAAAAAATAAAAAGCCGCTAGAACCCTTCGGAAAATAAAGGCGAACCAGCGTACATCCTGGCGAATAAAAAACACTCGGAACAACACACGGGGGTGCATCATTCCAAGCAAAATGTTATGTATTCACCAAATAAATAAACATTCGGTATCAACAAACTTGGCACACTATTGAGTTCTCAAACAACAAACACTTACCGGTTCCGCGACCACCGTTATCTTCGGTGGCGTTTCGTCCAGCGTTCTTCATTTATCTTATCCCGATTATTTCGTCGGTGTCAAATCGTTTCTTTGTGATCTGAACCGTATTTTCGGGTCCCATTCTTTCAATTCTTTTCCACAGTGACCTGTGTAAAAGCGTTGTTTTTCTGGGGGTTTGTTGCCTCTTTTTGTACCGGTTTTTTGTCCGGCCTGTTTGCGGCAACGAAGAAAAACTATACAGGGGTTTGGGGGGTCGTGCAAATCGGCAGGGTACTTTATGACCGTGATCGTCGTTACATGTCATTTGATGACTCTCCGCCATGCAGAAACCCGCGAACTCCAACGGGTTGCCGACCATATTTCTTCCCTCCGTACCAGCACGTGCCATCGGAGTGTATGTATGGACCACCGGCACACAGCCCGGCCAGTAATCCTGAAGGAAGGTCTTTGATGATTAGCGGCCCTGCTAGCCGATAGAGCCACTCCTGATCAGTGATTAACCTATGGTTGTCTCCCAAGCCGACGAATTCCGCCCACTGCATTGCCCGACCCGTGGAATTCCCCCAAAGCCGCCACTGAATCAAGCATCGCCTCAAGTAGCCAATCACTGTGCGCTATCTGACCCAGTTCGGGCACGCTACTCTGGGGAACAGGATTAAACGTTGAAAGAGGCGGCACCTTGTCAGAGTTCCGGCGCAGTGCCGCCATCCCACACATGGAAGCAAGACGTTCCTGTCAGGAGAATCCTTGCTACAAGGAACATTCTCACGATGCACTATCGATCGGGGCAGTAGATACCGGCGCTGCCAGACTCAGCGGCCCATTCGAGGGCCGACTGCGGTTGGCGCAGGGAGACGTTGTGGTGATCCCCGAAGGTCATGTACATGCTTGTAACCCATATGGAGGTGCCTGGCAGTATCAAATGCTACACATCGATCAACCTTGGGCCGCTTCTATCATGCAGTCAAACACTGTGGACGAACTATTTGACGGGATTCGCGTTCTACGTCGCCCCGCTCTCTATCGCAAAGTAAACGAACTCATCGATGCCGTCTTCGCCGATGAAGCAGCAGACCAACTCAGTCATCGACTACAAGCACTACTTTCAGGCCTCAGCATGACCAGTACTCTTCACTTGGTGCCCAGCAAGACGGACTCCAGCATGCTCAACCGTCTAGAGCCAGTGCTTGACCGGCTACGTTCCGATGCGACTAACCCCGCGATAGATGAACTAGCTAGCTCCGTGGGTATGTCGAGATATCAACTCATTCGCGCGATGCGCCGTGCCACAGGGCTTTCTCCACTTGCTTGGCGGCAGAATACCCGTATCGCTAAAGCACGTCGCATGCTTCGCAGCGGGCTATCCATCTCTGAGACCGCTCAAGCGTTAGGGTTTACAGACCAAAGTCATTTTCACCGGGTTTTTCGTGCTCATGTATCCGCGACACCAGGTGACTATCGGCGTTAGGTGCAAGAACGTACAAGACGCTTTCCGTCGCGTAGACGATCCTAGCGGTATGCAAATCTCTAAAACCACCATTGCTAAGACCGCGGACACACTTCGTAGCTGGGCTCTCAATGAATCCTTGAAAGCTGAGGTCATGAACGACCCGGCTATGCTGCAGATTGCCAGCAAAATCGCTCGGCGCTACGTGGCTGGCCATACAATGCGCGATGCATTGCTGCTTCTAGAAGACAACATCCTACGAAATCACCTAAGCAGCATTGAGTTTGTCGGCGAATCCGTTCGAAAGCCAGCCATTGCAGTGGAAGTGACGAATGAAATCCTTCGCCTCATCAAGGGTATTCCTGCTCACGCAACGGATACTACGATTTCTCTCGATCTCTCGCATATTGGCCTGCTCGTTTCCCCGGAACTTGCGCTCAATCATGGACTAAAGATCGCGCAGGCTGCGCGGAACGCCGGTTCATACATGATGGTTTCCGCAGAAGGTTCAAACCGCACAGATTCCGTGCTAGATACTTGGGAACGGCTCTCGGATGCGTTCCCCGAAACTGGGATCACCTTACAAGCTCGCCTATACCGTACTCCGAACGATCTTCAGAGGGTGCTCGGTCGTCCCGGACCGGTCAGAATCGTCAAAGGTGCATTCCTAGAAACAGACAAGATTGCCGCCTCTCGAGAACTGACGGTTTTGGGCAATACCTACCGGCAATCCGTTTCTGCGCTAGTGCACGCGGGACACCGGGTCAACATTGCAACACACGATCCGCAACTTCTAGAGCAATTGAAAGCAGACCTCGGGGTTGCCCTGTACCAAGATCACGTTGAGTTCGAAATGCTCCAAGGGCTTGGCACCGAGCTCTTGGACCAACTGCGAGCGGACGGGTTCAAAACTCGCGAATACATCGTGTACGGGCCCGACTGGTGGTTATACGTTCTCAATCGGATCGCGGAACGACCCGAACAACGCGTATTCACCGCAATCTCAGATCTCGAGGCCCAGGGCGGCCTAGGGTAGTCATTCACCAAGGCGCCGATCCGTTGGTAGTGACAGTCGACTCAAAACGTACCAACGAGCCAAGGTAGCCGCGAAACCCGCACGCCACCTACCGCTCGCATGCACATACCTCCATCCGCGCAATCACGAATGGACTCTACGTTGCTGAAATTTCGAGACGTCTGAACCGTAGCTCCCGCTGGGTACCACGCAATGGGGAACCAGAGAAAGGCAGCATCGCGAGATCAACGTGCTCTGCGGCTCTGAGCGCGAGCCGGTTCGCGGACTCAGTAGCCTTTGGTGTCAGCCCGAGCTCATGCGCGAACTCGGTCCAGTGTTTTTGCTTGAGGTTCTTATGCTTCCCGCCAATAGAGAGTGCCATCGTGTCATCGCCATAGATCAGAGTGCACGGGACATCGTAGATCGGTGCTATCGAGAAACGATGATCCTTGTCCGCCAGAATGGAAACATTCTTACCGTGCAAATCACCGTTGCCTGTAAGCCATGCAAAGAGGAACTGCAGGTAGAGATTGCGCTTAGCTAGCAGCGGTGCCTTGCACCTATCGGCCAGAGCGCGCACCACTTCCTCGGTGGCAACGGAGTATTTCATGGAGGGAGGCAGGTCTAGGACCTGCATCCCGTCCTCTAGCGCGTACCGCACGGGAGAAGCACCGGCCATCGGCAAGGCGCGGTCGAACCTCTTGATGAGCAAACCATCTACTTGGTGCGAATCATGGACTTTACGAAAGTCCATGAGGGGGAGCTTTAGCTGTCGTGCTGCACGGAGATGAAGTTCCTCGTTCGAAACCAGATGTGGATGGTCCCGTGGATCTAGTTTCAGGAGATATGCGTCCCCATCAAGTGCCAACGGCGTGGTAAGCATCGTGGCGCTAATCTTCTCCTGCACACCCGGAATTGCGTGACGGTCCAGACTGGTAGCCAACTGCGTGAAATCGAGTTCGTCCCCGTCGCTGAAGTCGACGACGGCCGGCGGGGCCGTTAGGTCATCACCGGCTGGCAGGATTCGAACGTCCCCTGGTGTATCGGCACCCACGACCAGCAATAGGGTCAGCTCATCCGCCATACTGGTTTTGGCGACATTACGGACCATTGTTAGTCGATGGCCCTCCGGCAATAGTCCAGAGAAGAACGCCGGCAATCCACCTCCTGGGCCCGCGTAGGCCTGGTCGCTCAGCGGCAAAGAGGTCGCCACTGGCACTGGGGATTCCTGGAGGTATTGTTCTGTATAAGTGAACACCACGCTGCCGTCGGCAAGGCGCGTCAGGTGTCCGGCCAATTGCGCCTGTTTATAGACATCGGCCCGTTGCACCTTTTTGAGATCTTGGAGTCCTCGGCTCATTCAGTCACCACTAGCCGTAACCCAAGAACGGACGCAGCCGCTAGCAGTCCATTTACTGAGGGATTGCCCGTGGCGGTTTCGATGGCTCGTACCGTCCGCTCCGAAATGCCGGCGAGTTCAGCTAGCTGCTCTTGGGTTAGCGAATTTTCTTTGCGTGCTTGCTGGATACGCAAGCCGATCTCTTCCAATGCACTCAAGGCTCATCCTTTTCGGCAAAATGCTACCGATTCTTGTAGCTACTAGTTCCATAGTCCACGAAACCGCGCTTTTCGGCAAGATACTGCCGAAAGCTGTTGGAACTCATCATTCATAGTTGCAGACCGGTATAACCAGCAATATCTTGCCGTCAGCATCTGGCATGAAATGGGAAGTCACCGAAGGAGGTGTGTCAAAGAAGAAGTATCGCGGCAGCGCAGTCGGCCACTGGAAAGTTTCGTGGTTCGCTGGCGTCTGATCCGCGATTGACCCACCCTGGGCGCGAAGGTGCCGCCCCCGCGGGGGGTGCCCCTATGTTCTGTGTCAAGCAATTTTCAGCTCCGGAACGTCATAGAGCGATCCGTCACGGATCATCGCGAACAGGACGGTGAGACGCCGGTGAGCCAACGCGATCAGAGCTTGGTTATGGCGTTTGCCCTGAGCCCGTTTCCGGTCATAATAGGCCCGGCAAGTCGGATCGAACCTGATCGAGGCGAACGCCGAGAGGAAGAGCGCTCGTTTCAATCTCTTGTTACCTGAATGACTAACGCGCTCGGACTTGATCGACGTGCCCGACTGGCGCGTGGTTGGTGCCAGGCCGGCGTAAGAAGACAGGGATGCAGCACTGGTGAAGGTCTTGCCGGAGGTCTCGGCAATGATGATCGCAGCGGTCCTGACGGCAACCCCGGGCATGGATGTCAGGACCGGGTAAAGAGGGTGGGCCTCCACCATGGCCTCCAAATGTGTGGCCACGTCCACGCGCTGGGCATGCAACGAGATCAGTTGCCGGGCCAGATGCGGGATGACCAGACCTGCGGCGTCGGTGCCGACCACGACGACGGTCTGCTCATCTAGGGCCGCGATGATGGTTGAAGCCCAGGCGGTGTGGCGGCGGGCTCCGTGCTTCTTGAACTTCGCATCGATCCTGGCTTTGCCTGCGTGCTTCAGTTGAGCTGGGGTGGGCCAGGCTGCGAGGACTTCCAAGATCGCGTCGTGTTCCAGCCAGGGACCGAGGATCCGTTCTAGTGGCGGGTGGATCTGGGTGAATAGCCCGCGGATCCTGTTGCTGGTTTGAGTGATCTGACGGGCTAGGTCCAGGTCAAAGCCGGTGAGCATGCCCAGGGTGGCTTCGTCCTCGTCGGAGACTTGGATGCTACGTAGCGTGTGCGGCATGGTGCGGGCAGCGTCAGCGATGATAAAGGCATCTTTTTCGTCTGTTTTCGCCGCGCCAGGATACATATCTGCGATACGCCTCATCGAAAGTCCGGGCAGATAGGCCACCGGAATACCGAGATTCTGGGCGACAGCGACGGCCAGGGCGCCAATGGTTGCCGGTTGATCTACGACGACCAGGATGGTGCCCTTGGCGCTGAGTTCTTGGTAAACCTTGGTGAGCTTGGCTTCGTCGTTGGGCAACGTTCTGTTCCAGATCTTGGTGCCGTCAGTGCAGACAGCACAGGCCCAGTGGTCGGTCTTGCCGACATCGAGGCCGAGGAAGATCTGGATGTCGTCGGTTTTCATGAGGCTGGCTCCTTTGCGCTTGGTCCCTCATTCGGTCGGCCAACCTGCGGGAGCAAAGTCTTACATCCACGTTATGACTGACGTCCGTGCACCGGTGGTGCGTGGCGTCGTGCCCCTAATTAGCAATCACCTCACTGCCCTCCCAGCCTCGGTGGCAACACCCCCCGGATCATTGATTAGACAGGGGCAAGACACCATGCCGAGGCTGGTCGGCCGACAGCCCCCATGATCCTCTTGTTGGGGGCTATCAAAAAGATAACGGGTGGTGGCCGTGGGCATCTGTGTGGGTTGTGTGGTTAAACGGGTGAGGCCCTAACACACACTGTGTTAGGGCCTCAAACCACATCATAAGTTCAGTCCGGCGGCGTCCTACTCTCCCACACCCTCACGAGTGCAGTACCATCGGCGCAGTGGGCCTTAGCTTCCGGGTTCGGTATGGGACCGGGCGTTTCCCCCACGCTATGACCGCCGTAACAGTCTCGAAGCAAAAATGTGTTACCGATACAACCTGCCCCACACACGCACACGCGTGTGTTTGGGGGGTTGTTGTCTCGTAACCGTATAGTGAACGCGAACAAAACCTTGTTTTTCAAAGGATCGTTATGTTGTGTGTTGTAAGTCATCGGCCTATTAGTACAGGTCAGCTACACAAGTCTTTAGTCCTTGCTTCCACATCCTGCCTATCAACCCAGTGGTCTAGCTGGGGGCCTCACACACTCAAGGTGCATGGAAATCTCATCTCGAAGCAGGCTTCCCGCTTAGATGCTTTCAGCGGTTATCCCTTCCAAACGTAGCTAATCAGCGGTGCACTTGGCAGTACAACTGACACACCAGAGGTTTGTCCGTCCCGGTCCTCTCGTACTAAGGACAGCCCTTCTCAAATTTCCAACGCGCGCAGCGGATAGGGACCGAACTGTCTCACGACGTTCTAAACCCAGCTCGCGTACCGCTTTAATGGGCGAACAGCCCAACCCTTGGGACCTACTCCAGCCCCAGGATGCGACGAGCCGACATCGAGGTGCCAAACCATGCCGTCGATATGGACTCTTGGGCAAGATCAGCCTGTTATCCCCGAGGTACCTTTTATCCGTTGAGCGACGGCCCTTCCACGAGGTGCCGCCGGATCACTAGTCCCGACTTTCGTCCCTGCTCGAGCTGTCACTCTCACAGTCAAGCTCCCTTGTGCACTTACACTCAACACCTGATTGCCAACCAGGCTGAGGGAACCTTTGGGCGCCTCCGTTACATTTTGGGAGGCAACCGCCCCAGTTAAACTACCCATCAGGCACTGTCCCTGAACCAGATCATGGTCCGAAGTTAGGTGACCGATACAGCCAGAGTGGTATTTCAACGATGACTCCACCCAAACTAGCGTCTGAGCTTCACAGTCTCCCACCTATCCTACACAAGCTGCACCGAACACCAATACCAAACTATAGTAAAGGTCTCGGGGTCTTTCCGTCCTGCTGCGCGTAACGAGCATCTTTACTCGTACTGCAATTTCGCCGAGTTCATGGTTGAGACAGCGGGGAAGTCGTTACTCCATTCGTGCAGGTCGGAACTTACCCGACAAGGAATTTCGCTACCTTAGGATGGTTATAGTTACCACCGCCGTTTACTGGGGCTTAAATTCTCCGCTTCGCGCCAAAGCACTAACGAGTCCTCTTAACCTTCCAGCACCGGGCAGGAGTCAGTCCGTATACATCGTCTTGCGACTTCGCACGGACCTGTGTTTTTAGTAAACAGTCGCTTCCCCCTGGTCTCTGCGGCCCACACCCGCTCAAGAGAGTAAATCTCCGTCACGAGGCAGGCCCCCCTTCTTCCGAAGTTACGGGGGCATTTTGCCGAGTTCCTTAACCATGATTCTCTCGATCGCCTTAGTATTCTCTACCTGATCACCTGTGTCGGTTTAGGGTACGGGCGGACTTGAACCTCGCGCCGATGCTTTTCTAGGCAGCATAGGATCACCGAATCACCCCACCAAAGGGGCGCCTATCAGGTCTCAGAAACATGAGCGGCGGATTTGCCTACCACTCTTCCTACACCCTTGGACCAGGTCAATTCCATTGCCTGGCTCGGCTACCTTCCTGCGTCACACCTGTTAATACGCTGACCTCACAACATCGGTTCCCAGCCCATCCACCACACCAGCACCTCGAAAGGCACTGAGCACGGTCTCAGAGGTGGTTAGCATCCGTCGCTACGGTATGGGCGGTTCTTCGCCGGTACGGGAATATCAACCCGTTGTCCATCGACTACGCCTGTCGGCCTCGCCTTAGGTCCCGACTAACCCAGGGCAGATTAGCTTGACCCTGGAACCCTTGATCATTCGGCGGACGGGTTTCTCACCCGTCATTCGCTACTCATGCCTGCATTCTCACTCGTATAGCGTCCACCGCTGGTTTACACCGCGACTTCACCCGCTATACGACGCTCCCCTACCCATCCAAACGCTCGATCGAAACCAAGCAAATATTTGAATGACGCAACTTCGGCGGTGTGCTTGAGCCCCGCTACATTATCGGCGCGGAATCACTTGACCAGTGAGCTATTACGCACTCTTTCAAGGGTGGCTGCTTCTAAGCCAACCTCCTGGTTGTCACAGCAACTCCACATCCTTTCCCACTTAGCACACGCTTAGGGGCCTTAGTTGGCGTTCTGGGCTGTTTCCCTCTCGACTATGAAGCTTATCCCCCACAGTCTCACTGCTACGCTCTCACTTACCGGCATTCGGAGTTTGGCTAAGGTCAGTAACCTTGTAGGGCCCATCGCCTATCCAGTAGCTCTACCTCCGGCAAGAAACACGTAACGCTGCACCTAAATGCATTTCGGGGAGAACCAGCTATCACGAAGTTTGATTGGCCTTTCACCCCTACCCACAGCTCATCCCCTCCATTTTCAACTGAAGTGGGTTCGGTCCTCCACACGCTCTTACACGCGCTTCAACCTGGCCATGGGTAGATCACTTCGCTTCGGGTCTAGACCGTGCCACTCAAACGCCCTATTCAGACTCGCTTTCGCTACGGCTACCCCACACGGGTTAACCTCGCGACACAGCACTAACTCGCAGGCTCATTCTTCAAAAGGCACGCCATCACAAAACAAGTTTGCTCTAACGGATTGTAAGCACACGGTTTCAGGTACTATTTCACTCCCCTCCCGGGGTACTTTTCACCATTCCCTCACGGTACTGATTCACTATCGGTCATCAGGTAGTATTCAGGCTTACCAGGTGGTCCTGGCAGATTCACACAAGGTTTCACGGGCCCCGTGCTACTCGGGCATCCACACAAGAACGGCAGCACGCATTACACCTACGGGACTATCACCCTCTATGGTCCGGCATTCCAACCGATTCACCTATACGCCTGCACCTCATCCCACCAGCGTAGATAGAACTGGTAACGTGCGGACCCCACAACACCGATGATGCAACGCCTATCCGCTATCACACACCAACCGGTTTAGCCCCATCCGCGTTCGCTCGCCACTACTAACGGAATCACTATTGTTTTCTCTTCCTGCGGGTACTGAGATGTTTCACTTCCCCGCGTTCCCTCCACACAGCCTATACATTCAGCTGCAGGTCACACCACATAACATGGTGCGGGGTTTCCCCATTCGGAAATCCTGGTCTCAACGTCCGGTTATCGACTCCACCAGGCTTATCGCAGATTCCCACGTCCTTCATCGGCTCCTGATGCCAAGGCATCCACCGTGCGCCCTTAAAAACTTCAACACAAATCAAAGTCCTCAAAAATGAGCAACAAAAACAATCAACAAAATCACAAAACAACCCACCAACAACACCATCAGGACAACAGTGCCATCAGCAACCCACCCACACAAAGGGGGCAGGAAAAAGGGTCATCTTATAAGATGCTCGCGTTCACTATACAGTTCCCAAACAACAACCCCACACCCACCGACCACACACCCACCAAGGGGTACGCGTCCAACAGACACAGGAAACACCGAAACACCAAACCCAAAGGCTTGTTGCTTCAAAACCCAACAGCATGCCAAACCACACCAGCACCACCGGCCAACACCACGATTCCAACCACACCAACACCACACCCCACCACAGTGGAGCGAAGCAACGGCACGGCGTACTACGCACGCATCAACCAACAGCACCAAGCACAGCCAACACCCCACACCACCCCACCAACGGGGCGCCACAGGATGCCGCGATTCATTGATATTCCACCCATGAGCAACCCGCCTGCCAACACTCGTGACAGAAACAGGCAACCATAATGGTTTAGCTCCTTAGAAAGGAGGTGATCCAGCCGCACCTTCCGGTACGGCTACCTTGTTACGACTTAGTCCCAATCGCCAGTCCCACCTTCGACGACTCCCCCCACACAAGGTGGTTAGGCCATCGGCTTCGGGTGTTACCAACTTTCGTGACTTGACGGGCGGTGTGTACAAGGCCCGGGAACGTATTCACCGCAGCGTTGCTGATCTGCGATTACTAGCGACTCCGACTTCATGGGGTCGAGTTGCAGACCCCAATCCGAACTGAGACCGGCTTTTAGGGATTAGCTCCACCTCACAGTATCGCAACCCATTGTACCGGCCATTGTAGCATGCGTGAAGCCCAAGACATAAGGGGCATGATGATTTGACGTCATCCCCACCTTCCTCCGAGTTGACCCCGGCAGTCTCCCATGAGTCCCCACCATTACGTGCTGGCAACATGGAACGAGGGTTGCGCTCGTTGCGGGACTTAACCCAACATCTCACGACACGAGCTGACGACAACCATGCACCACCTGTGAACCAGCCCCGAAGGGAAACCCCATCTCTGAGGCGGTCTGGCACATGTCAAGCCTTGGTAAGGTTCTTCGCGTTGCATCGAATTAATCCGCATGCTCCGCCGCTTGTGCGGGCCCCCGTCAATTCCTTTGAGTTTTAGCCTTGCGGCCGTACTCCCCAGGCGGGGCACTTAATGCGTTAGCTACGGCGCGGAAAACGTGGAATGTCCCCCACACCTAGTGCCCAACGTTTACGGCATGGACTACCAGGGTATCTAATCCTGTTCGCTCCCCATGCTTTCGCTCCTCAGCGTCAGTAAATGCCCAGAGACCTGCCTTCGCCATCGGTGTTCCTCCTGATATCTGCGCATTTCACCGCTACACCAGGAATTCCAGTCTCCCCTACATCACTCTAGTCTGCCCGTACCCACCGCAGATCCAAGGTTGAGCCTTGGACTTTCACGGCAGACGCGACAAACCGCCTACGAGCTCTTTACGCCCAATAAATCCGGATAACGCTTGCGCCCTACGTATTACCGCGGCTGCTGGCACGTAGTTAGCCGGCGCTTCTTCTGCAGGTACCGTCACTTTCGCTTCTTCCCTACTGAAAGAGGTTTACAACCCGAAGGCCGTCATCCCTCACGCGGCGTCGCTGCATCAGGCTTTCGCCCATTGTGCAATATTCCCCACTGCTGCCTCCCGTAGGAGTCTGGGCCGTGTCTCAGTCCCAGTGTGGCCGGTCACCCTCTCAGGCCGGCTACCCGTCGTCGCCTTGGTGAGCCATTACCTCACCAACAAGCTGATAGGCCGCGAGTCCATCCCTCACCGATAAATCTTTCAACCACCCACCATGCGGTGAACAGTCATATCCGGTATTAGACCCAGTTTCCCGGGCTTATCCCAGAGTCAGGGGCAGGTTACTCACGTGTTACTCACCCGTTCGCCACTAATCCCCAAGTGCAAGCACCTGGTTCATCGTTCGACTTGCATGTGTTAAGCACGCCGCCAGCGTTCATCCTGAGCCAGGATCAAACTCTCCATAAAAAAATAAAAAGCCGCTAGAACCCTTCGGAAAATAAAGGCGAACCAGCGTACATCCTGGCGAATAAAAAACACTCGGAACAACACACGGGGGTGCATCATTCCAAGCAAAATGTTATGTATTCACCAAATAAATAAACATTCGGTATCAACAAACTTGGCACACTATTGAGTTCTCAAACAACAAACACTCTCGACACCACACCCACCCACTATCACGGGTGACTGCTTCGCTTCGGAGCAACTTTCTTAGCCTACCACCACCCCGAGTCGGACGCAAATCCGAACCGGTGAGCAGTTCCTGACTGGAAGCTCATCAACCGGTGAACACCTCGTGAAATCCGTGGTGGCCGTTCCGGCGACAGATAAAAACTATACGGACTTTCTAGGGGCCATGCAAATCGCTGGGCCGTGTTCTGCGTCATAGCCTTTTTACTGTCCTAGGCTTCAATTATGAGCGACCTCCAGAAGCTATTGAGTTACCGCGAACCGGTCTTTAATGCCCCCATGGCCGGTGCCGCTTCAGGGGCCCTGGCCGCAGCGGTGGCCACGGCGGGCGGTGTGGGCATGATCGGTGTCCCGGCCGCTACTACACAGACGTGGGTCGATGAGCAGGCCCGCATGGTGTGCGACCTAGAACTTCCCTAGGGCGCCGGGTTTATGGGCTGGGCCCTCGAGCGGGACCTCTCGGCCTTGGAGTGGTTCCTTGGCTACGACCCCGCCTTGATCTGCATCAGCTTCGGCGATCCCACACGCGGGGCCGCCTTGGCTCATGAGGCTGGCGTCAGCACGGCCATGCAGGTGGGTAACGCCGCCGAGCTTAACCGTGCCCTCGAGGATGACATCGATGTGGTGATCGTTCGTGGCGCCGAAGGTGGTGGGCACGGACGCAACGAGATCGGCACCTTGCCGCTACTACAGCTCGCCATTGAACGAACCCGAAAGCCCGTTATCGCCGCGGGCGGGATCGCCACCGCGCATGGAGTCGCCGCTGCGCTGGCTGGCGGGGCCGAGGCAGTATGGGTCGGGACCCGCTTTCTTGCCTGCAGTGAATCCAGCGCCCACCAGCGACTGAAGGAACGGGCCCTTCAAGCAGGGATGGATGACACCGTCTATACCCGCGCCTTCGATATCGCCCAGCAGCTGCCCTGGGATCCTGCCTATGGCGGACGAGCCTTGCGCAATACCTTCTCCGACCGATGGGCCGATCGTATCCCCGCCCTCGAAGAGAAAGCCGACGACTCCCTGCGACGCGAGATGGTTCGCGCGCGGACCGAGGCCGACGTAACCATGGCACCGGTCTACGCCGGGCAATCCGTGGAATTCGTGCGGCATACCGAAACAGCCGCAGAGGTCATTGCCGAACTGGCGGAGTTCCGCGAGGTGCTGGCGCACACGGCGCAGCGCTTCAGCTAGATCGGCTGATTGTCGATCAGCCGCACCCCACCGACCACGGCCGCAACGAGTATGAGCCCTTCACCCGTGAATGGTGTGTCCTGGCAGTTGAAGGCGAGTTCTTGGAGCGTGCGCGGATCGACGACGACAAAGTAGTCGAGCTCCACCAGCGGCTCCATCTGAAAGAGCCCGATCGCATCATCGATATTCAGCGGCTCGTGGTGGGCAGCCCGTTCGGCGATCATGCGGATGGCCCGCGAGATCACCAGTGCTGCATGGCGCTGATCGTCATCGAGCAAGGCATTTCGGCTAGAAAGCGCCAGGCCCTGCTCGGTGCGAACGATCGGTACGCTACAGATCTGCACCGGGTAGCAGAGGTCGGCCACCATG
Source organism: Glutamicibacter endophyticus (assembly GCF_048457885.1). NCBI lineage: Bacteria > Bacillati > Actinomycetota > Actinomycetes > Micrococcales > Micrococcaceae > Glutamicibacter > Glutamicibacter endophyticus. Next base: position 97,602 of record NZ_CP174200.1, on the reverse strand, counting down.
CGCCGGATCAGTAGGAGCTGTTGCGCATCTTTCTGCCCGAAGTACGCCCGGTAGGTGCCATGACGCGGATCCGCGAGATTGAGCAGCTTGGCGACCACCGCCAGCATCCCATCGAAGTGCCCTGGCCGAGAGGCTCCCTCATAGAGCTCGCCGAGCTTTCCGGAGCTCACCGCAATCAGCGGGGCGCCGTCCGGGTAGATCTCTTCGGCATCGGGCGCAAACACCAGGTCCACCCCCGCGGCGGCGGCCAGATCCACATCGGCCTCAAGGGTGCGTGGATACTTCGTGTAGTCTCCTGGGTCGTTGAATTGCAGTTCGTTCACGAAGATGGAAATGACGACGAAGTCGTTCTCGGCTCGCGCCCGGGCGAAGAGCTCACCATGTCCGGAGTGGAGCGCGCCCATGGTGGGTACGAATCCGGTGCTTTCCGGGCGGGCTGCGTCGAGGGCGGCGCGTAGCTGCGCGCGGGTACGGACGATCTGCGGGGTTTTCACGCCCACTATTCTAGGACTTCGCGAAGCTGCTCATATTTTTCGTCGTTGATCAGTCCGTGCGTGGCCGCACGTTGTGCGGTGGCACGCGCCAACGCCAGGTAGCTGGCCCTGGTTTCCTCCGGTTCCTCGGCCAAGGCCGCGCGGTGGGCGCGTACCGTGCCCAGATCCCCTCGCGCCACCGGGCCGGTGAGTGAGCCGGGACCCGAACGCAGGGCGTTATCCAAACTGGCTCCCATGAGCGCCGAGAGGGTCGCGGAGGGTTCGTTTATCCCGATTCGGCGCAACATGTCCGAGGCCTGCGCGGTTAGCGTGTTGAGGTGGTTCGCGGCGTGGGCCAAGGCCGCGTGGTAGGTGGGGCGGTCAGCCTCGGCCACGGTCACCGGCTCTCCGCGCATCTCCACGACCAGCGCTTGGGCCACCGGCAGTATTGCCTCATCGGCGGTCACCGCGAAGACACAGTCGGTCAACCGGGCCAAGTCCATGCTCATCCCGGTAAAGGTCATCGCCGGGTGAATGGCTAAGCCCAGCGCGCCATGCTCAAGCGCAGGGGCGAGGATCGACGTTCCGTATCGGCCGGCGGTGTGCACCACCAAATGACCGGGCTGGAAGTGGCCCCCGGTAGCTAGGCCGGCCACAAGCTCGGCCAGCACGTCGTCGGGCACCGCAAAGAGCACCAGTTCGCTCCGCCGCAGAATCTCGTCGGCACCGAGAACCGGGACCCCGGGTAGCAGTAGCTCGGCCCGCTCCAAGGAGGCTTCGGAGACCGCGTGGACCCCGGTGATGCGGTGCCCGGCCGCCGCGAGCGCGGCACCGAGCACGGCACCGACCTTTCCCGCGGAGATCACGCCGATGCCTAGTCGTGGAGCCTGCATACTTACCTTTCGCTGGCGCGCTGCGCCTGGGCCTCGAAGAACTCCGCGGCCACCGCGCTGTCGATCTGTTCAAGTTCACCGAGCACCGTACCACCTGCGCTGTGCACCCGCACCGTGGCCAAGGCGCGACGCCGGTCGAGCGGACCCTGCCGCCAGCTGGTGCCCTGCACCTTGGTATGCGGCGTGAAGGTGGCCCGCCGACCCAACCGGCCGTGCCGGGTAATGAGCGTGGTGGGGGTGACGGCGAAGCCTTGCACACGCCAAGCCCACGGCGAGAAGATCCGTGCCGCGCGCGGCGAAACGGTGAACCCGCGCTGCTCTCCGCTGCCTTCCAAGGCGGTGAGCAGCACCTCACGTTGTTCCGCGACGCCGAGATTCGGCAGGAGGATTCCCATGATCTGGGCTACCGCATGCACGTCCCCCACGGGGAGCACCACGGTGGTGGACTCGGAACCGTCGTCGCCGGACCCGGTGCCCAGCACGTTGATCTGCATGCGGTACCAGCCCAGCGATCCCCAGAGCCACGGGCGCGAAATCTCGATGGCCTGCACACGACGCACCGGCACCGATTGCTGTTTGGTGTCGGTCAGTCCATAGGCCACGCGCAGTCCGGTGTCGGTGACGCTGGCGGTGAAGTTCCAGCCGCCATTGAGTTCCTTGTAAAACCAGCCGCCGAAACCTAGCAGGGCCGGAAGCAGGCCGGCAGCGAACCCGCCCACGCCCACGATGGTGAGCACGAGGAGCGTGATCGTCAGCAGCGTGCCGATGATCGCTCCCGGTCGGAGCAGGAAGGAACCAATGAGGCGGCCCGGGGGCACTCGAACCAGTTGCCGTTCATCCTCGATATCGGGCACCGGAGTATCGACGGATTCGACCGACGCGGCCGTGGTCGGTTGTTGGCCGTGGGCCAGCGTGAGGATCTGCCGCCGCAGCTGTGCGGCCTCGTCCTTCTTCAGGTAGGACAGGCGCAACACCGAGGAGGACCCGTCGGCCACATCGAAGCGTAGTTCGGCCAAGCCCAGCAGCCGGGCCACCAGCGGCTGGGCGATTTCGATGGATTGCACCTTGTCGATGCGTGCCTGCTTCTGGCTACGGAAAATCATTCCGGTGTTTACGTAGACGTGAGTCGCGGTGATCCGGTAGCGGGTGAAGTACCACGACAGGAAGTAGACCAGCAGAATCGCCAGTAAGAGACCGCCGCCGATCAGCGCGGTCATCGGTAACCGCTCCTGCGCAAAACGCTCGGCAAAGGACAGCTCGCGGGTGTTTTGCAGATAAATGAAGATCAGACCGAGGATGGCGATCCAACCCTGAACGAAGGGGCTGGCCGGATGCACCCGCAGCCACGGTGCCTGCGGATCCTCGGTACTCACATCATCCGCGCTTCCCCGGCCGCGACGAGCCGTTCACGCAGGGCCTCACCTTCGGCAGCCGGAACCCCGAGAATAGTTGCCGTCGCCGCCGAAGCGGCGGTGTTCAGCACGAGCTGGCAGAGTCCGAAACGGCGCTCCAACGGACCGCTTTTCAGCTCGACGTATTGCATCCGCCCGTAGGGCACGGCACGCTGGTTACGCACCAACAGGCCATAGCGCACCAGCAAATCCTCGTCGCGTTCGAGGTAGCCGATGGCGGCGACCCGGCGACGTAGCAAAATCAGTTCCAGCAGGGCGAAAAGAACCACCACCAGCGGCAGCGTAAGTCGCAACCAACCCGGAATGGGGGCTCCCAACAATCCCAGCAGGGCCGGAATCAGTGCCACCAGCAGAACAAGACCACTGGCCAAGGCCCAACTGATCGTGCGCACGGTGAGATAACGCGGGTCAACCGCGACAAAGTTATTCGGTAACGGTTCCATCGGCATTCTCCTCGGGATCTTCCGGGGGTATTTTGCACAAGTGTTGCACAATATAGCCAATGATCACCATCGCGACCCCTCCGGCACCGAGCACTAGCGCGCGGGTCAGCGTGGGGCTCGAGCCACTTGCCAGGGAGAGCATCAGCACCGCAGGCAAATGCCAGCCGGCGATAACCGCCCCGGCATAGGCCGCCGCCTGGGCGAGTACGAGGGTGCGGGCGGCCGCTATCGGATCGATATGCCCGGATCCCGAGGTCGAGCGCTTAATGCGAATGCCCAGCACCAGCACGATGACGCTCACCGCACCCATGGAAAACAGCGCCGTGTAATCCAGCACGGGGGCCAACCGGCCCGCGGAGGTCAGCCACTGCAGGGCCGCCCACCCCACCAGCGCCCCGGCGCCGAGGCAGAGCAGCAACAGTCCCACGCGCAATTTCGTCATAGTCGGCGAATATCCTTGGTATCTTCGGCCACGTCGGCCAAGCGGGTCACCAACTGTCCACCCAGTACCGCATCGGGGTCCATCCAACTCCACGGGGCCAGCACGAAACCACGCAAATGCGCACGTGGGTGCGGTAGCGTCAGCCGCTCATCCTCCATGCGCAGCGCGTCATAGGTGATCAGGTCCAGGTCCAGGGTGCGGGCTTCCCAGCGCACCTCGCGGGTACGCTCATGCTCGGCTTCGATTTGCTGGCAGATGTCCAGCAACTCATGCGGCCCGAGTTCGGTGCTGATCCGTACCACCTGATTGAGGAAGTCGCCCTGCCCCTCGGGGCCACCGACGGGCTTGGTTTGCGCCAACGGGGAGACCGCTTCGACGGTCACAAAGTCCCCCAGACGCTGCACCGCCGAGGCCAAGGTAGCCTGCGAGTCGCCCAGGTTCGAGCCCAGCGCGATAATCGCGGTGTGCACCGGCTGGTGCCGGGTGATCTCGATGGCTACATCGCTAAAGGGCACCGGAATCGGTGCCTGAGGCTTATGCACCGTGACGTCGACCGTGCGCACGCTGCGGTATCCGACGAGGATCGCCTCGGCAATTTGGACGGCGAGCTTCTCAATGAGATCCCAGGGGCCGGCCTGAATCTGGGCGACCACCAGCTCACTGACCTCACCGTAGTGCACGGTGTCGGCGACGTTATCGCTCAGCGCGGCGCGGGTGATTTCGGTGTGTAGCACCACGTCGACGACGAAGATCTGGCCATCGCGTTTCTCGTGGTCGAATACCCCGTGGTAACCGGTCGCACTAATACCCTGGATGCTAATGCGATCCATGGGCGCGCAACACCTCCAGCGCGTCGAGGTTGGCGCGCACATCGTGCACCCGAACGGCCCATACCCCGCGCTGGGCAGCCAGTACGCTGGTGGCCACGGTGGCCGCGTCGCGCTCCAGTGGGGCGCGCTCGACGCCGTCGACGGACAGCAGCTTGCCCAGGAAGCGCTTGCGGCTGGTGCCGATCAGCACGCGATGCCCCAGCGCCTCGATGGGCTCGAGGTTGCCCAGTAGTTCCCAGTTCTGCTCGGCGGTTTTTGCAAAGCCCACCCCGGGATCGAGGATGATCTGCTCTGGCTTCACACCGGCGGCCAGGAAGGTATCGCGCAACTCGCTCAATTCGGCGGCGACCTCCGCGGCAACGTCTTGGTATTCGGCGTGGGACTGCATGTCGCTGGCCGTACCGCGGCGGTGCATCAGCACATAGGGCACCCCGGTCTCGGCAATGAGCTCCGGCATCCCCGATTCATAGGTCAGCCCGGAGACGTCATTGATCAGGTGCGCTCCGGCGGCCAAGGCGCGGCGGGCGGTAGCCACGTGCATGGTGTCCACCGAGACCACGGCGCCGGCGCGAACCAGCGCCTCCACGACGGGCACAACACGCTTAATCTCGAGCTCCGGGTCAACCTCGTCGGCGCCCGGACGGGTGGATTCGCCACCCACGTCGATCAGCTCGGCGCCGGCTTCGAGCAGCGCCAAGCCGTGGCGGATGGCATCCTCCACGTCCAGGTACTTGCCGCCGTCGGAGAAGGAATCCTCCGTCACGTTCAGCACGCCCATCACCAGGGTGCGTCCGGTGGGCAGATCCTCGAAGTTCTTGCGCTTGGACTTGCGCACTACGCTCAATGGACTGGTGGCCGGACCGGTGCCGGGGATCGCGCCGAGTGACATGTAATTACCTTCCCAGGATCAGACTCATGGCTTCGGCACGGGTGGCCGATTCTCGCAATTGACCGCGCACCGCACTGGTGACGGTCTTCGCGCCGGGCTTGCGCACCCCGCGCATGGACATGCACATATGTTCGCATTCGACGACCACGATGGCGCCGGAGGCGCTGAGGTGTTCCATCAGCGCATCGACAATCTGCGTGGTCAAGCGTTCTTGCACCTGCGGGCGACGGGCGTACACCTCGACGAGGCGAGCCAGCTTGCTCAACCCGGTGACCTTGCCACCCTTGCCCGGAATGTAGCCAATGTGGGCGGTTCCGTAGAAGGGCACCAAATGGTGCTCGCAGGTGGAGTAGAACGGAATGTCCTTGACCAGCACCATTTCGTCATGGCCGATATCGAAGGTCGTCGACAGGTGTTCGGCCGGTTCCTGGTGGAGCCCGGCGAAGAACTCCGCATAGGCCTTGGCGACCCGGCTCGGGGTCTCGGTCAGCCCTTCACGATCCGGGTCTTCACCAATGGCCAGCAGGATTTCGCGCACGGCTGCTGCGATGCGCGGCTGGTCGATAGTCATCTCTTGCTCTGTACTCACGGCTTCGATCCTAGTCGGTCGACTGCGCCGCGCGCTCCTTCGGGCTTAACACCGGGCCTTCTGGGTGCACCGGACGCTGATCATTGGACAACCACACCTCACGCTTATCGCGCTTGACTAGGTCGGAGAAGATTTCTTCGATCTCCTTCTGGTTCAACGTTTCACGTTCAAGAAGTGCCAGTGCGAGGCGATCGAGCACGTGACGGTTGGTGGTCAACGCCCAGTAGGCGTCGTCATGCGCCTGCTCGATCAGTTGCCGCACCTCGGTATCGACCAGATGTGCCATCTCGTCCGAGTATTCGCGCGAGCCAGCCTGCCCATACATCGGGTCGCCACTGGCCGAGGAGAGGCGCACTGCGCCGACCTTCTCGCTCATGCCGTATTCGGTGACCATCTTGCGGGCGGTGGCGGTGGCCTTCTCGATATCGTTCGAGGCACCGGTGGAGGGGTCGTGGAAGACGATCTCCTCGGCCACACGGCCACCCATGGCGTAGGCCATCTGGTCCTGGAGTTCGTTGCGCGTCACCGAATACTTGTCGGATTCGGGCACCACCATGGTGTAACCCAGCGCGCGGCCGCGCGGCAGGATGGTGATCTTGGTGACCGGCGCGGTCTGGTTCATGGCCGCGGCCACCAGCGCGTGACCGCCTTCGTGGTACGCGGTGACCTTCCGCTCGTGCTCATCCATCAGTCGGGTGCGCTTCTGCGGGCCAGCCATCACGCGGTCGATCGCCTCATCCAGGGCACGGTCATCGATCAGGTTGGCGTTGGAGCGTGCGGTCAGCAGCGCGGCCTCGTTCAGCACGTTGGCCAGGTCGGCACCCGTGTAGCCCGGGGTCTTCTTGGCCACCGCGTTCAGGTCCACGGAGGCATCCACCGGCTTGCCCTTGACGTGTACCTTCAGAATGTCTTCGCGACCCTTGAGGTCCGGTGCTTCCACCGGAATCTGACGGTCGAAACGACCCGGTCGCAGCAGGGCCGGATCCAGTACGTCGGGGCGGTTGGTCGCCGCGATGAGGATGACGTTGGTGGTGGCGTCGAAGCCATCCATCTCCACGAGCAGCTGGTTCAGTGTCTGCTCGCGCTCATCGTTACCGCCGCCAATGCCGGCGCCACGGTGACGTCCCACCGCGTCGATCTCGTCGACGAAGATAATCGCCGGGGAGTTGTTCTTGGCCTGTTCGAAGAGGTCACGCACGCGCGAGGCACCGACGCCGACGAACATTTCGACGAAGTCCGAACCGGAAATCGAGTAGAACGGCACCTGCGCCTCGCCGGCCACGGCCTTGGCCAGCAGGGTTTTACCGGTACCGGGAGGGCCGTAGAGCAGCACACCCTTGGGGATCTTGGCGCCCACGGCCTGGAACTTGGCCGGCTCGCGGAGGAATTCCTTGATTTCGTGCAGCTCTTCGACGGCCTCGTCGGCGCCGGCCACGTCGGTGAAGGTCACCTGCGGCATATCCTTGGTGATCAGCTTGGCCTTGGACTTGCCAAACTGCATCACCTTCGAGCCGCCGCCCTGCGAACGGGCGAGAATGAACCAGAAAATACCGGCGATCAGCAGGAAGGGGATGATGACCCCGAGCATCGACAGGAACCAATTGTTCTGTACCGGCTGATCCGTGTACTTGTTCAACTTGGCGCCGTTGATGGCGTCGATCACTTGATCGGCGCGAGCCACGGAGTAGTAGAAGGAGACGCGCTTACCCTTGTCGACGCCGTCGACATTGAGCGAATCGCGCAGCAACAGATCGACGCGCTGGTCCGCATCGAACACGCGCGCCTCGGTAACGTTGCCGCTGGTCAGCTGGTTCATACCCACGGAGGTGTCGACTCGGGCGGCGCCCGGGTTGAAGAGCATCGGCAGGAAGATCAACAGTGCGGCCACACCCAACATGACCCACACGATCCAGCTATTAAAAAATTTCTTGGTCTTCATTGATCCGGAGGGCCCCGTACCTCCGCATCCCCCTCACGCAATCATCAGACGTCCGGGCAACGCCACCTTTTGACAGCTTCAACGCCCGTGGGGCGCGAAAAGTTCCCTACTGGTAAATATGTGGGGCGAGCACGCCAACGCAATCGAGGTTGCGGTACTTCTCGGCCCAGTCCAGGCCGTAACCAACCACGAACTTGTTCGGGATGTCCATGCCGACGTACTTCACGTCGATTTCTACCTTGGCCGCCTCGGGCTTGCGTAGCAGCGCGCAAATTTCGACGCTGGCCGGGCCACGCGACTCGAGGTTGGACTTCAACCAGGACAGGGTCAGCCCGGAGTCTATAATGTCCTCGACGATCAGCACATGCTTGCCCATCAGGTCCGAGTCCAGGTCCTTGAGAATGCGCACCACGCCGGAGGACTGAGTACCCGAACCATAGGAGGACACCGCCATCCAGTCCATGGTTACGTGCGAGTTCAGTGCGCGGGCCAGGTCAGCCATGACCATGACGGCGCCTTTGAGGACGCCCACCACGAGGATGTCGCGGCCCTCGTAGTCCTTGTCGATCTGCGCGGCCAGTTCCTCGATGCGGGACTGGATTTCTTCCTTGGTGTAAAGCACGGAGGCCAGATCGGCGTTGACTGCGTTCGAATCCACGAGCGTTCTCCCGTTGAAATAGTGGTGCGGTACTCCACTAGAGTGCCACATTATCTCCACGCATGTTTAGCCGCCCTCGGTGAAAACAATCACCGGACCTCGACGCCAGGCGCTGATCCCGCCTTCGAGTTGCACCGGACCGGCCGAACGGGAGGCTCGGACCCCCACACCGGCCAGGCCGGCGAGCGCCGCGGTGCGCTCGTGCCCGAGGTTGCGTGCACCGGCGTGCACCGCGGCCAGCCGTAGCACCCGGGTCCCCACCGCCAGCGGTAACTGGCGTAGCTGCTTGAGGTCGATCCCCTCGCTGCGGGTCAGTCGCGCGAATTCGGTCTGGGCCCACTCTTCGAGGGCCTCGGCGTCGGCGGCGGCCAACTCGGCGGTGCGGACCAGCGCGGAGCGGATCCCGGGGCCCAGCGAACGTTCCAGGGCTGGTAGCACCTCGTGCCGTACCGCATTGCGCCGATATCCGGTGTCCGCGTTGCTCGGGTCCACCCAGAAGTCCAGGCCCGCGCGCCGACAGATCTGTTCGGTCTCGGCGCGACTCAGCCCGAGCAGTGGGCGCGCGTAGGGGCCGCGGCGTTCGGGCATGCCGGCCAGGGAGCGTGTCCCGGAGCCGCGTAACAGGCCCAGCAGCACCTGCTCGGCCTGATCATCACGGGTGTGTCCGAGCAATAGATGCGCCGCCCCGCTTTCGCTGAGCGCGTTATCGAAGGCCGCGTAGCGGGCCGTGCGGGCCGCCGCCTCACTGGGCGCGCTGTGCACCGCCACCGTAGAGACCGGGTCCAGCCCCAGACTCCGGCACTGCTCGGCGGCCCGGGCACTGACCTCGGCGCTGCCCGCCTGGAGCCCATGGTCGACGATGACCGCGCCGGCCTGGAGTTTGCCGGCGGCTACCAGTTCGCTCGCCGCTACCGCTAACGCCAGTGAGTCCGCTCCGCCGGAGACCCCGAGTAGCGCCGGTTCACCGGCGCAAAGCCGGGCGATGGCCGAGCGCGCCCGATCCAGCGGGCGGCTCATGACATGCGCTCGACCCAGCGCTGTGGATCGTCGAGCTCCGCGGCATTCGGGAAGTTTTCGCGGGCCGCGAAGATCCGGTTGAACCCCTCGTAGCCCATCTCGTCCACCGCATGACGCACGAATTTTGCACCACGCTCATATTGTCGGGCCTTCGCATCTAGGCCCAGGAGCTTACCGATCCACGTCGCCAGCGGCGAACGGTTCTGCCCACGCGCGGCAAAGCGACGGCGGATTGTCTTGATGCTGCCAATGGTGGTTACGTCGTTCATGACCACCATGGCGTGCCCCTCGAGCACCGACATAATGCAGGTGAGTTCCCCGACCTCCGAGGAGATCTGCTTGGCCTTCTCGGCCAGCTGCGCCATCGAATGCGTTCCGGAGCCGATGCCCTCGAACACCTGCTCCAGCGCCTCGGTGAATACCGACTGGATCCATGGGGCGTGTTCGAACTGCAGCCGGTGGGTCTGCTCATGGGTCGCCACCCACAGGTAGAAGTCCCGCGCGTTGAGGTTCAGCTCGCCGCGGATCTGCGTGATGGTCGGGGCGTTGAGCAGCAGGCGTGGGCCGCTGAAGGGGTCGAATTGCCCTAGCACGCGCGTGCTGAGCACGGAGATCACCGCCCCGACCTCGGCCCCGGCGATCACCGGCAACGCCGGTGGGACCTTGGGCAATTGCGGCAGCATGGCCTGAATATTCTGGCTCATCGCCGTGGCCCAGCCGGCCCGGTCGACCACCAGGGTCTGCGCCTGACCAGTGGATTGCAGCCGGGAGATCTCTTCGGCGTGCTGCAACCCGGTCTGCGCGGCCTCACGCAAGTCGGCGACGATCTGCGCGGCCTCGGTGGCGCTCACCTTGGGGCCCGCGGGAATCAGCCCCTTGGCGGTTCTCAGTGCCAGCTCCCAGTCGATCCACTGCGTCATAGCTACTCCTTAGGGTCGGCAGCCGCAGGCATGTATCGCCCTTACGGCTTGGTCGATGGTCTGCTTATGCGGTGCCAGGGCTCCGTCGGGATGTGCGGCGAAAATACTAAAGGCCAGCAAGCGCCCGTCGGCGGTCAGGGTCATTCCGGTCAGCGTAGCAACCCCAGCCAGTGAGCCGGTCTTCGCACGCACCTGCCCCTGCGAGGCGTCGTCGGTAAAGCGCTGGCGCAAGGTGCCGTTATAGCCGCCAACCGGCAGCGAATACACCAATTCACGCAGCTCCGGCTTTGGGCTAACGGCCGCCGCACGCAACAACGCGGTGAGCGCGGCCGGGGAAATCTTGTTCTTGGCCGCTAGTCCACTGGCGTCGACGAGGCTAAGCTCGCTGGCCCCATGGGCGGCAGCGACCGCCTGCACGGCGGCTCCGGCCTGGGCTGGGTCCATTCCGCGTTCGACGGCCACAAGCCGGCCCATGGTTTCGGTCAGATAGTTATCCGAAACCAACAGCATGTAGTTGATTTGTTCGCGCAAGGGCGCGGAGAGCACTCGAGCGATTTCCTCACCGCCCTGGCGGGCCCCACGTTCCCCGCGGTGGACCTTCACTTTGAGCTGTGCGGCGAAACTGTCCAGCACCCGAGCGGCGGCATCCTGCGAATAGGCCGATCGTGTGTTCTCGGTGGCGCGGCCCGCGTAGAGCGCAATGGGATACACCGGGGCAATGTTGTTCGAGGTGAACAGGGATTTATCCCAATCCTTATTGGTGTGCGCGGTGCCGAAGAGCGAGTCGTCTAAGACCAGCTCCACCTCGCCGATTCCACGGTCGGCAAGCACCTGATCTACCTGTTCGGCTAGGGTCTGCAATCCGGCGTAACCCTTAGGATGCGCCGGATCGGAGACGCCGGCACCTAATAGGACATCGCCGCCGCCGTGCAAGACCAGGGTTTTGCCCTCGAGCGTCACGGTGGTCGCAAGTTGGCGCTGTCCGCCCAGGGTGTCCAAGGCGGCGATCGCGGTAGCCACCTTCAGGCTGGAGGCTGGAGTTCCGGGCTGTTCGCCGTTCCGGTTGTACAGCACCTCACCGCTGGGAACATCCACCACCTGCGCGGTGAATGAGGTTTTGTCGGGCTTGGTTGCCAAGATGGCGTCGAGTTGCGCGGTGAGCAGCGCTTGATCCGGTTTCGGAGCCTGCGGGTCCAGGTCTTTGACCTGCGTGCTCGGCGTGTCGGGAAGGGCTGCGCTGGCCGCGGTAAACGCGCCGGCCGGCTCTCCGGTGAACATGCGGGGCGTCAGGACCATGGCCGTGATCATGGCAATTAGCGCCACGACGGCCGCCAACAGTGTTAACGCCCGTTCAACGGCAGTGTTCATGGGTCCCTTTCAGCGCCCGGCGGGCAACGCGGAGTACGAATCAGCGATAATCTTAACGACGGATACCCCTAAGACTAGTAGAGGAGTGCGCTTAGATGAGCCACGACGTCACCATCGAGATCCCCACCGGATCGCGCGTCAAGTACGAGATCGATCACGAAACCCACCGCCTGCGCCTGGACCGTGTGCTGTTCACTCCGATGCAGTACCCGACTCACTACGGCTACTTCGATAACACCCTGGGCGAGGACGGCGATCCGCTGGACGCCATGGTGTACATCCCGGGTGTGGACCTGATTCCGGGTGTTGTCGTGGAGGCCCGCCCGATCGGCGTATTCAACATGACCGACGATGGCGGTGGAGATGCCAAGCTACTCTGCGTTCCGGCCGATAAGCGCTTCGACCACATCAAGGAACTCGAGGATATCGACGAGTGGCTGATCAAGGAGATCGAGCACTTCTTCACCCGTTACAAGGATCTTGAGCCGGGCAAGTGGGTCAAGGCCGAGGGCTGGGAAGGCCGCGAGGCTGCCGAGGCAGAGCTGGCCCGCTCCATCGAGCGTTTCAAGGGCTAAGGACAAAATTCAGGGCGACACCCAAACGGGTGTCGCCCTGAATTATTTAAGCGGCCAATAGCCTCAGTGAGAATCCACCAGCGGCAGATCCGAGGTGCCTTGTTGCTCGCGCAGGGCCGCCAGCTGCGCCACGCGGCCGCGGCAACCGTACCAACCCCAGATCATGAGGGGAACGAGCAAGACCACCGTGGCGACGATAGTCCAGGTGCCGATCGGGTTATCGAAAGCCATCAGCACCAGGACCAGCGCGAGGAATCCGAGCACGACCCACCCGGTGACCATCCCTCCGGGCAACCGGTAATCCGGACGCTGCGCCAGACCGCGGCGTGCCAGCCACACGAGTTTCATTTGGCACATCACGATCATGGCCCAGGAGCCGATAATGCCCACCGAGGCCAGATTCAAGACGATGAGGAAGGCCTGTTCGGGGACCAGCGCGTTGAGCACGACGCCCAGCAGGGAGACCGCCGAGGTAATCAGGATGCCACCGTAGGGCACGCCCTGATTGGTCATCTTCGAGGCAAAGGCCGGTGCGGAGCCGGCCATGGCCATTGAGCGCAGAATACGTCCCGTGGAATACATGCCGGCGTTCAGCGAGCTCATCGCAGCGGTCAACACGACCAGGTTCATGATGATGTCGGTGCCCTCAATGCCCGTGCTGGCGAAGAAGGTAACGAAGGGCGATTCATCGGCCTTGTATGCGGTGAAAGGCAACAGCAGGCACAGCAGGACCAGCGATCCGACATAGAAGACGCCGATACGCAGCAGCACGGTGTTGACCGCGCGCGGGATCAACTTGCGCGCGTCCTTGGTCTCACCGGCCGTGGTGCCGATCAGCTCGATGGCGGCGTAGGCAAAGATCACGCCCTGCACGGCGATCAGCCCGGGTAGCAGGCCGGTGGGGAAAATCCCGCCGTTGTCGGTGATCAGCGAGAAACCAACCTGTTGGCCCTCGACCGGGGTGCCGAAGATGACCATCCAGATGCCCACCACGAGGAAGGCGACCAGGGTGCCCACCTTAATGACCGAGAACCAGAATTCCATCTCGCCGAAAAGCTTGACCGAGACGAGGTTCAACACGGTCACCAGAAGTAACGCGATGAGCGTATAGGCCCACTGCGGGATCGCGGCGAAAACCGCGGAGTACGTTCCGAAAAAGTCCATATAGAGGGCCACCGCCGTGACATCGACAACGGCGGTCATCACCCAGTTCATCCAGTACAGCCAGCCGGATGCATAGGCAGCCTTTTCACCGAAGAATTCGCGGGCGTAGGAGACGAACGACCCACTGGCCGGCCGATACACCACGAGCTCGCCCAGGGCGCGAAGGATGGCATAGGCGGCGATACCGCACACGATGTAGGTGATGATGATCGACGGTCCGGCGGTGCGCAGCGCCCCGCCGGCGCCCATGAACAGTCCGGTACCGATGGCACCGCCAATCGCGATCATCTGGATCTGCCGGGCGCTGAGCCCGTGCTGGTAGCCGCGGTCTTCACCGGTCTGCCAGGCAGACGGACGTGCGGGCTGCGTCCGTTCTCGTGGGCTGAAGTCATTCATGGGGTGCGGGCCTTTCCTTCGGATCGTGGTGATGCGAGTCACTGAATGGTCAGCAGTCAGCCTAGGTGAAATGTATGTGGTTCATTTTGTAGCTTTCCCCTAAACTCAACTCATGAGTTCATGGAATTCACCAAGCGCTTCCCACGATGACGCCGGTGCGCCGGTTACCGTCACCGACCTCATCGCCGCCCTGGGTCATGACAATGTGCAACTGCTGAACCCGCAAACCACTGGTCACCCGGTGGTTACCGGCACCGAGTTCGCCGACACCTCGGCACCGCTGGGCACCGATCCGGGCATGCTCTTCTATATCGCCTCGGCCCACTCCCTAGGATTTAGCGTCGGTGGCGGGCTCGATAACATGTTGCAGCGCGCCGCAGCAGCCAACGCCAGCGCCGTGGGACTCAAGGCGCCGCCCCAAGACATCCCCACGCTAGCCATGCTCGGCGAACGCGCCGGAGTGCCGATCCTCCTGTTGGCAGACTCCATTCCGTGGCGGTACCTAGATGCGATGATCTCTGGCGCGCTAGGGGAACGCGATTGGCAGGGCCGGCCCATGGGACACGGCAGCGGCTCACTGCACGATCTGGTCAACTCATTAGCCAGTCACTTCGGCGGGGCGGTCTCCATCGAGGATCTCGGGCGGGCCATAGTGGCCTACTCCACGCACCCGGGCCAATTGATCGACCCGTTGCGCACCGAAGGCATCCTGAGCCGCCAGGCCACGGATTCACCCCATAACAATGCGCGCTACCGGGAAGTTCTGCGCGCCGACGGACCACTGTGCTTCCCGGGCGATGGAAACCAGCTACCCCGCACGGCCATTGCCGTGCGCTCCGGCACCATTAATCTGGGCAGCATCTGGGTGATCCGCACCAATGACTCACCGCTAGATGACGAGGACCATCGGGCACTGAGCGCCGCCGCGGTCTCCGCCGCGGGATTGATCATGGAGTCCACACGGCGCAGCACCGAAAGTAACCGCACCCGCAGCGAAGCCATCCGCAAGTTGCTGAGCACCGAGGCATTGAGTTCGGCGGAACTCGACGAATTACGTATCCAGCCCGGCACACCCCTACGCCTACTGGCCTTCGAGGTGCTCTCGGCCGCCGTGCCACCACTGATCATCGACCAGATTCGGGCCCTGCTCAGCCGCACCTTTACCGCCATGCTGGGCGCCACCACCATCATCACCGCCGGACACAGGTTCTATGCCCTTTGCCAACCGTGCGATCATCAGTTACCGGCCCGTCTGGCCAGGATGGCCGTCGATCAGGTGCACGCGGCCGTTGGGCAGAACCTCAGCGCGGCCCTGGGCTCACCGGTGGCCGATATCGCGGATTTCGCCACGGCCCGCGCGGAGATCGATGAGATTCTCGACGCCCACCTGGCCACCGAACAGGAACCGGTGGTCAGTGCCGAGTCAGCCCGCCCCACCTTAATGCTGCGAGCCATCGAACGCACCCTGGCCGACACGTCGTGGCTCCGCAGTGAACCAATCGAGTCGCTCCTGGAGCACGACAACCGGCAGGGCACGGACTTCGCGCGCAATGTCTTGGCCTGGCTGCGCGCCAATGGCAACTATGCCCAGGCCGCGCGGGATCTGAACGTGCACGAGAACACCGTGCGCTACCGGCTTCGCCGCGCCGCGGAGCAATTCAACCTGCAGCTCGAGAACCCGGAGCAGCGGCTAATGGCGTGGACCCAGCTTCAGGTGGTGGCCCTCCACAAGGACTTGTAGGAATCCACGAAAGCATCCGCCACTCACCGCGCGATCCAACAACTTTAGACCGTGACCGCGCTGGCACAATGATCTGGTCATCAGGCCGCCCGAGGCTCTCGGGCCACAGTTCAGGAGTGGTTGAGTGAAGCTCGAATTCCCCATCATGATCGTGTCCAATCAGGCTGGGCAGTCGAATGCCGGGTCTGCCGCATTGGCCGAGCTCTCGGAGTCGCTAACCGCCCTCGATCTCGAGGTAGTGCATGTTCCCAGTGCTCATGAGGGCACCATCAGCTCGATGACCAGCCGCGTCTCGGCCGTGATCGTGTCGGACGACGAGCCACAGCCACTGGTGGACGCCGTGCGCGAACGCAATGAGCACCTGCCGATCTTTCTCTTCGGCGAGCGCCTGACCGCACGCGTGATCCCTTCCGAGGTGTTGCGCAATGTGCACGGGTTCATCAACGCCTACGAGGACACCTCGGAGTTCGTCGCGCGTTCCATCGCCCGCGAAGCCGCGAACTACGTGGCACAGCTGGCTCCACCGTTCTTCTCCGCACTGATGCGTTACGCCAACGACGGCGCCTACTCCTGGCACTGCCCGGGGCACTCCGGCGGCACGGCCTTCCTCAAGAGCCCCACCGGCACGCTTTTCCACCAGTTCTTCGGCGAGAATCTGTTGCGCTCGGATGTCTGCAACGCCGTGGAAGAACTCGGACAGCTGCTGGATCACACCGGCCCGGTCGCCGAGTCGGAAAAGCGGGCGGCCCGCACCTTTAACGCCGATCACCTGTATTTCGTCACCAACGGCACCTCCACCTCCAACAAGATCGTGTGGAACTCGATGGTCGGCGCCGGCGATATTGTGATCGTGGATCGCAACTGCCACAAATCGGTATTGCATGCGATCATCCTCACCGGGGCCATCCCGATCTTCCTGACCCCGACCCGCAACCTCGCCGGCATTATCGGCCCCATTCCGCGCAGTGAATTCACCGCCGAGACCATTCAGGCGAAGATCGATGCCAACCCGTTCATCACGGATAAGACGCGCAAGCCCAAGATCCTGACGATCACACAGAGCACCTACGACGGCATCATCTACAACGCCGAAGAGATCAAGCACGCCATGGATGGCCGTGTCGAGGCCCTGCACTTCGATGAGGCCTGGCTGCCCCATGCCGGTTTCCACGAGCTGTACTCCGGTATGCATGCCATTGGGAAGGATCGTCCGCGCGCCAAGGACACCATGGTCTACGCGACCCAGTCCACCCACAAATTGCTGGCCGGCCTCTCGCAGGCCTCGCAGGTTCTGGTGCAGGAACCCGAGGCCCGTGAGCTGGACCAGACGGTGTTCAACGAGTCCTTCCTGATGCACACCTCGACCAGCCCGCAGTACGCGATCATCGCCAGTTGCGACGTCTCGGCGGCCATGATGGAAGGCCGCGGCGGGCACGCCCTGGTCGAGGAGGCCATCACCGAGGCCATGGAGTTCCGTCGCGCGATCATTCGCATCCGCGAGGAACAGGATTGGTGGTTCGACGTGTGGGGGCCGGACACCCCGGCCCGCGAAGGGCTGGCCGCCCGCGAAGAATGGGAGCTAAACGGGGAACAGTCCTGGCATGGTTTCGAGACCGTCGACGACGGCTTCACCATGCTCGATCCCATCAAGGTCACGGTGATGACCCCGGGCCTGGACGTCAACGGCGTGTACTCGGAAACCGGTATTCCGGCGAACATCCTCTCGCACTACTTGGCCGAAAACGGCATCGTGGTGGAAAAGACCGGGCTGTACTCGTTCTTCATCCTGTTCACCATCGGCATCACCAAGGGCCGCTGGAACACCATGATTTCCGAGCTGCATCGCTTCAAGGAAGCCTATGACGCGAACCTGCCGCTGGGGCGGGCCATGCCGAAGTTCGCCGCCGAGAACCCTCACTACGCGGTCACCGGCCTGCGCGATCTGTGCCAGCGCATCCACGAGGAATACCGCGCCCACGACGTAGCCCGGTTGACCACGGAAATTTACACCTCGCCGGTACAGGCCGAGATGACTCCGACCGATGCCTGGACGGCCATGACCGCGGGCGAGGTCGAGCACGTGCCCTTGGATCGTCTCGAAGGCAGGATCACCGCGGTGCTGCTGACCCCCTACCCGCCGGGCATCCCGCTGCTGGTCCCGGGCGAACGGATCAACTCCACCATCATGGGCTACCTGCGCTTCGAAGAGCAGTTCAATGCGAAATTCCCGGGATTCGAAACGCTCACCCACGGGATGACCGAGGCCTCCGGTTCACAGCCGCGCACCGTGGTCTGCATCCGCTAGGTGGCCCGCGGCGGTAGCCAACAGCCGCCTATAGTTGAGGTGATGGGTGGCATTGCCTTAGCTGCCGCCGCGGATCGACCCCCTGGAGTACGCGCGATGATCGCACACCTCGACCTGCCGGTAGACCTGCCGAAGAATGAGCTGCGGCTACGCCGCGCGGTAAGCGAAGATCTCGACGCACTTCTGCGGTTGCTCTCCGACGATCCGATCAGCGCGGCGCGCGGTGACGCGAAGGATCGTATGGAGCGTGCCGCCTACGCGGCGGCGCTGGAGGAAATCATCGACGACCCGGCCAACGACCAGCTGGTGGTGGAGCACCACGGCGAATTGGTGGCCATGATGCAGGTGACACGCACCCCGGGGCTGGCCCGGGGTGGTTCCTGCCGGCTAACCCTCGAGGCGGTCCGGGTCGCCTCTCACCACCGCTCACTGGGCATCGGCACGCAACTGATGCGCTGGGCCATCGATGTGGCCGCCGTGGCTTGCGGCGCTTCGTTGGTCCAGTTGACCTCCGATGCCGCTCGCACCGATGCGCACCGGTTCTACACGCGGTTAGGCTTCACCGCCTCGCATACCGGGTTCAAATACCGCGTCTAGGGCAGCCCCACCACGTCTTCCAGCGACGCGGGCTGTTCGGGTTCCAGCGTTTCGACGTCCTTGAGCTTCCGCTCCAGCACGCGGGTACGCGTCCCGGCCTCGGAGACCGTGTTCTGGGCGGTGGCCAATTGCTTGCTCAACTTGTCCCACACATCGCCGTACTTGCGGAATTCCGCCTTGGCGGCGGCCAATACCTGCCACACCTCGCTGGTGCGCTTTTCGATGGCCAGCGTGCGGAATCCCATCTGCAGGCTGTTGAGCAGCGACATGAGCGTCGTCGGCCCGGTGATCAGCACCCGATGGCCGTTTTGCAGGCGACTGGCCAGCCCGGAGCGCCCAACCACCTCGGCAAAGAGTCCCTCGGTCGGCAGGTACATGATGGCAAAATCCGTGCTGTACGGAGGGGCGACGTACTTACCGGAGATCAACTTGGCCTGTTCCAGAATGGCCCGCTCCAGCGCATTGCCGGCCGCTTGAACGCTGGCCTTATCTCCCGCGTCGCGAGCATCGAGCAACCGCTCATAGTCTTCCTGCGGGAACTTTGAATCAATGGGCAGCAGCACTTCCTGCTCATGCCCCGGCAGCACCACCGCAAATTCCACGCGTTCGCTGCTTCCGGGCACGATCTGCACATTCTGCCGGTATTGCTCGCTGGTCAGCACGTCGGCCAGCTGGCGCTCCAATTGCACTTCACCCCAGGTGCCGCGCGACTTTACGTTGGTCAGCACGCGCTTGAGCCCGCCGACGTCCTCGGCCAGGGAGCGCATCTCCCCCAGCCCCTGCTGCACCTGCTCCAAACGCTGGCTGACCAACCCGAAGGACTCTCCCAGCCGCTTCTCCAAGGTGCCCTGCAGCTTTTCGTCGACGGTTTCCCGCATCTTCTCCAGCTTGCTCTCGTTGGATTGACGCAGCTTTTCCAGCTCGGCGGCGAGCACCTTTTGTAGCTCGCGCTGCGCCGCGGCGCTTTCGCGCAGCGAACGATCCACCGATTCGCGGATCCGCTCGAGCCGCAGGTCATTGCTTTCACTCACGCGCTGCATCGACTGATGGAGTTCGCTGCGTTGCCCGCCGAGGTCCTGGCGCAGCTCGGCATTGCCCAACCGCACGGAATCTTGAATGCGCTGAGCCAAGCCGGGACCACCCGCCGCGCGTAGCATCCACAGCGCAAAGGCGGAGATTGCGAGATTGACTAGTATCAGGACCACAAGTAGCGCGTCCATCGTTCACTTCCTAACGGTTCGTTTCTGCCTGCGGCAGTTATATCCCGACGAACCGACATAATGGGTGCATGCGCATACTTGTCACCGGCTTCGAGCCCTTTGGCCAAGACACCGAGAACGCCAGCTGGGAGGCGGTGCGTCGACTCCCGGCGCGCATCGGCGCCCATGAGATCGTCACCGGGTTGCTACCGGTGTCCTTCGGCCGGGTCGAAGCGGCACTCGACGAGCTCATCGTCTCCAGCGCGGCGGAGGCCGTGGTGGCGGTGGGCGAGGCGGGTGGACGCACCGCCATCACCCCGGAACTCTGGGGCGTCAACGAGCAGGATGCGCGGATTGCGGATAACGACGGGGCCCAACCGCGTGCGACGGCCATCGACGACGGACCAGCCCGCAGGGGCGCGGGCCTCGATGTCCGCGCCATGGTCAACGCCTTGCAGCAGGCGGGCTTCGCCGCCGAGCTCTCCGAAGATGCCGGGCGCTTCCTCTGCAACCAGGTGGCCTACCTGGTGGCCGAGGCACCCGGAGCCTTTATCCACGTGCCCGCGGTGCGCACCAGCGGCATGGCCACCGTGGGCGCCGAAACCGATTCCGCGCCGCGGAACACCGGGCACGGCGGATACACCTTCGAACGGCTCAGCGACGGCTTACGGACAGTCCTCGGCGCCCTTTAGCCGGACGTCTTAGGCCACCGCATGCCAGGCCTCGACGATCCGCGGCAGCACCGCCGCCAAATCCTCCCGCGGCAGGGCATAGGGCAGCCGCAGCCAGGTTTCCAGCCCGTGCCCGTCGACGGCAAAGGTCGATCCGGGGGCGAGCTGCACCCCGCGCACGGTGCGGCACAGCGCGCTGGAGCGCGGTGCCGGCAATTGGCACCAGAGGCTCAGCCCGCCGGAGGGTTTGCGCACCGTCCATTCGGGCAGCACCCGCGCCAGTTCGGCATGCAGCCAGTCCCGGTTGGCGCGCAGGTCGGCGCGTCCGTGTAGCGGCTGCCGCCGCTCGAGCATCGAGGCCAGCACGAGTTGGTCGAGTACCGGGGCGCCCAAATCGAGCACCATGCGGCCGGTGGCCAGGGCGCCGATCAACGGGCGAGGGGCGCGAATCCAGCCCATTCTGAGCCCACCCCAGTGGGATTTGCTGGCCGAACCCACGCTGACCAGCGAGGAGGAAAAGGCGGCCATGGGCAGCACGTCGGGTTCCTCATCCAGCCAGAGGTCGACGCAGGTTTCGTCGACGATTCCGACGGTGCCATGCGCCTCCAGTGCCCGGGCCCAACGTTCTCGTCCGGCATTATCCAGCAGCGTGCCCACCGGGTTGTGGAAGTCCGGCAGGCAGAGCATGGCCGCCGGCCGGGCCTCGCGGAGCAGGGCTTCGATTCCCGGTAGGTCCGTTCCTTCCGGGCCGATGGGCAGGGCTGCCAGACGCACCTTTTGGGCCTTGAGCGAGAGCACGGAGTTCGGGTAGCTGGGTGTCTCGGTGGCGGCCAAGGCCCCGCGGGAGAGGACGGTTCGGGCCACCGCGGCCACCCCCGCCAGCGACCCGGCGGTGACGATGATCTGGTCGGGGTCGGTGGGTAGCCCGCGATGCGTGTAGTAGTCGGCCAATGCCTGGCGCAGCACCGGAATACCCAGCGGAAAGTACCCCATCCCGGCGGTGTAGGCCGGTAATTGTTCCAGCGCGGCCGCGTAGTGCTCCATGATGCCCGGCGGGGCCGCCGGTGCGGCACAGCTCAAATCGGTGCGCGCGTTATTGCTCCCAAACCCGCCCAGCGGCAGCGGTTCACCGCCGCCGTCGACGAGCCCGCCGGGGACCTGCGCCACAGTTCCCGAACCGATCGCCGAGTCGGCGTAGCCTGCCTCGCGTAGCACCTGGTAGGCACGGGTGATCGTGGTGCGGCTAAGGCCCAGCGCGGAGACGAGGTCTCGTTCGCTGGGCAGCGTGGTGCCGTGCAGCACCCGCCCATTGGCGATCAGCGAGCGCAGCCCCGCGGATAACCAGCGGTAGGCGGGCACGCCATCTTCTCGGGCGCCGAGCATCCCAGCCAGCTGACCTGCAGTGATCCGCCTCATAAAGCCACAACCTTTAAATTGGCTATTTTTTACAAGGCCAATCTACTCCAGAGTTAACGCCATGACCATCACGAACCTGACCCCGCGCGAACAATTCGCCGCCGGTCGCCTGCCACTGCGCTTCACCGCCCTTTTCCTCGGCCTCACGCTCTACGCCCTGGCCATGGCCCTGCTGGTACGCGCCGGGCTCGGCGTCGACCCCTGGGATGTCTTTCACCTGGGCCTCGCCACCCGCCTGCCCCTGAGCCTGGGCACCCTGGTCATCCTCGTCGGCGTCGTCGTTCTGCTCTGCTGGATCCCGCTGCGCCAATGGCCCGGGATCGGCACAATCGCAAACACCCTATGGCTCGGCATCGCGCTGGACCTGTGGTTGCGCATCCTGCCCGAATTCCACGGCCTGGCCCTGCAACTTCTGGTCCTCCTCGGCGCCATCGCCATCAATGGCCTCGGTGGGGCGATGTACATCGGCAGCCACTTCGGACCAGGTCCGCGCGACGGACTGATGACCGGCATCGCCCTGCGCACCGGACTCTCGCTACGCCTGGTACGCACCGCGTTGGAAGTGTCGGTCCTCGCCATCGGCTGGCTCTTGGGAGGACCGGTGGGCCTAGGTACCGTGGCCTACGCCGTGCTCATCGGTCCCGCCACGCAATTCTTCTTCCGTTTCACCACAATTCGGCTCGCGAGCTAACCGATTGCGCAGACAAGCGCGGCAATCCGCGACATACTAAGGGCATGTTCATCCTTGCGCTGAGCCCCAAACCACGGTCGGTCACCGACGTCGCCGCGGCCACCGAGGCCCTCTGGGCCCAGCTCGACCGGGTCCCGACCCTCGCACCCTTCACGGCCCTGAGCGGGCAGCTGGTGCTCGGGGTGCCGCGCGATGCGTCGGCGGCCGTGGATGCGGTGCTGCGCTGTGCACGGTTGGACTTTTGCAATATCGGCTTGGGCGTCGGCAGTCTCTATGAACCGGTGCCACAGGATGCCGAACTGGTCGAGGGCAGGGCGCAACGCCGCGCGTTGGGCGCCCTGGAGGGTGCGGGGCATCGCGGCGGCCGCGTGCCCATCTGCGTTTCCACCGGCGATACCGAACGCGATAGCGAGCTCGAGGGCCTGTTGCGCCTACTTGGCGAGTCGGTGCGCAGCCGCACGAGCGCCGAATGGGCAGTTGTCGACCTGCTGACCCCGGGGGTGCGCGGCCAACAGCGCGCCATCGCCGAGGCGCTGGATATCACCCCGCAAGCGGTCTCGGCCGCCATCGTCCGCGCCGGATATGACGACGAAATGCGGGCGCGCGGCGGCGTGGAACGCCTTCTCGAGCTCGCCGATTCACAGTAGGCATCGGACCTCGCCAAACCGTCGGACTCGGGCCCTATCCTGAATACATGTTCGATAAAGAGTATCTCGCTCGAGAACAACTCGAACGAAAGATCAAGCCGTACCGGCGCCCTCAGCGCTGCGGCCACGCGGAGTTCAGCGACCTGGTCGCGGAGCTGAGTACGCGCATGGACTATCTGCTGGAAATGGGCGACGCCAAGGAATGCCTGCGCGCCATCCGTCAGCTCGAACGGGCCAAGGCCGCCTATTCGGCCCTGCAAACCAAACTCGCCTACAAACTCGAAAAGCGCACCGTCGAGGATCACGAATTTCGCGGTGTGCACCTAAACGACCAGGGCCGCGGCTGTGCCGCCTCGGTGGCCATAGCGCGCAGGCGCGGACAACACGGGGCGCGGCGTTACCTCGAAAACTGCCGCATGCTGGCCGAAGACCTACCGCGACTGGCGCAACGCTTTGAACGCGGCGACCTCTCCGAGGAGCAGGTCATGATCATCCTCGCCACGCTAGCCGACGTAGATGCCGAGCATCGCAGGGACTTCGACGCCTATTTAGCCTGTAGCCCGGAAATCTACGAGGGCGCCGGCACCAAGCGGCTTCAGGACCTGGTCCGCCAGTTCACCTGTTCCATCGACGCCGGAGCCCAAACCGATCGGCTCCACGAACGCGCTAAACGGCGTTATGTTCGTTTTCATGCCGATCAGGACGGCATCAGCATTTCCGGACGGTTGCCACTCGAAGATGGCGTCATGCTCGAAAAGTGCCTGCGTCGCCAGGCGCATGCCCTACGGCGCAAGGGCGACCCACGCACCCTCGAACAGCTTATGGCCGATCTACTGGTACGCCGCCCCATTTGCGGGGATGAAGCGGCCGGGCTCCCGTTGCCGATATTCATGGACCTCAAGGTCATCATGACCGATCGGGCGCTCTTTCAGGGGGATAGCGAACCGGCAAATCTGGAGGGCTACGGCGTCATCCCGGCCGAATATGCCAGAAATCTGGTGGCCACGCGGCGGCGGCAATATGCCCAGGATGGTGCGATCATCCCCGACCGCAGCGAGCTGGCACGTCGACTCAGTTCATTCCCCGAACTTCAACGGATCTACACCGCCCCGGGTAATAAGGAGCTGGTGGCGATGGATTCCAAGGCTCGGACCTTCCCCGATGGGCTCAAGGAACTCATCTGCGTTCGAGATCTACGCTGCCGCACCCCATACTGCAACAATCGGCCACAGCATCTGGACCACGTCTTCGAATGGTGGCTGGGCGGGGAAACAACCTTCAACAATGGTGATTGGCGGTGCGCCCACTGCAATTACGCGAAGGAAAGCCCCGGGTGGCGCGAACGAACGGTGCGCGACGGCCCGCACACCATCGAAATCACAACCCCGGCCGGCATTTCCTTCCGCTCCCTAGCCCCACCGGCCACCGGCCCGGAACTACGGTTGAGCGCCAAGGAATTTCAGCAGACGCTACAGGAGCCCTTCAAGGACTAGCGCCAGACCGTCATCGTCCACCCCGGCGGTAACCGCATCGGCCGCTTCCTTGACCTCGTCAGGGGCCTGACCCATGGCTACGCCGTGCCCGGCCCACTGCAACATCTCAATATCATTGCGCCCATCGCCGACCGCAAGGGTATGGCGGGAATCAAAACCGAGCGTGCCACGCAAACGCTCCAAACCGCTGGCTTTGGTGGTTCCCTCGGCGGCAATATCCAGCCAGGCGGTCCAACCCACAGAGTACGTCACGCCGGAGAGCCCCAGGCCGTGTACCGCCGTGCCGAAATCCTCGGCCGTGGCATCGGTGGAGAAAACCACCACGCGAACCGCACGGCTCTCCAGTAGCCGCTCAAATTCGACCACCTTGGTTTCGGCGCCAAAACTCGCATCCTGGAAGATATCGCTGGACAGGAAGGCTCCCGTTTCGGTTTCCACGGCATATTTGGCGGTGGGTAGATTACGGTGCAGCGCCGCCAGCACCAGAGACGGGTCAAAGACCTCACGGTGCGTGACCTCTACTTTGTCTCCGCTGACGCGGGCGAGCACGCCGCCGTTGCTGGCCACCAGATGGCCATGATCGATGCCGATCTCACGCATCACCGGCAGGGCGGCACCCAGTGAGCGGCCGGTCGAAACAACTACTTCGTGCCCCGCGGCGACGACCGCTCGGGCGGCCTCGCGCACCCTGTCGGTCATCCGCCCCTGGTGGTCGACGATGGTGCCATCCACGTCGAGGCAAATGAGTCGACGAACGTTATCTAGCCGGTCTTCGATGCCGGTTTTTGTCAATACAGTCATGAACTAAGTGAACCACCCACGACGAGGTTAATCGATGACCCACGGCACACCGTGACATGAACGCCTGATGAATTACCGCATCGTGAGCGGCGAATTAAAGCAAACGGGGCACCGAAATCGGCGCCCCGTAATGCATTGACGGTACGTGGTTAGGAGATGACTTCCAGACCACCCAAGTAAGGCTGCAGCGCCTTTGGCACGTTCACACTTCCGTCGGCGTTCTGGTGGTTTTCCAGAATGGCCACGATCCACCGGGTGGTGGCGAGCGTGCCATTCAAGGTAGCCACTGCACGGGTCTTGCCCGGCTTGCCGTCCACGATTTCGCGTTCGCGGATGTTCAAGCGGCGCGCCTGGAAGGTGGTGCAGTTCGAGGTCGACGTCAGTTCGCGGAAGGTCTGCTGCGTAGGCACCCAGGCCTCGCAGTCGAACTTACGGGCGGCACTCATGCCGAGGTCACCGGCGGCGGTGTCGATGACTCGGTACGGCAGCTCCATCTTCCCGAGCATTTCCTCTTCCCACCCCAGCAAGCGCTCATGCTCGGCCTCGGCCTCTTCTACGGTGGTGTAGATGAACATTTCGAGCTTGTTGAACTGGTGCACGCGAATGATGCCGCGGGTGTCCTTACCGGCGGCACCAGCCTCACGGCGGTAGCAGGAGGACCAACCGGCGTAACGCAACGCGCCGTCGGAGAGGTCCAGAATCTCGTCGGCATGGTAACCGGCCAGCGCCACCTCGGAGGTGCCGACCAGATACAGGTCATCGCGCTCGAGCTTGTAGATCTCGTCGTCGTGCGCGACGTCAAAACCGGTGCCCTGCATGGTCTCGGGACGGACCAGCGTAGGGGTGATCATCGGCGTAAAGCCATGCTGCAAGGCCAGGTCCAGCGCCATATTCATCATGGCGATTTCTAGGCGCGCGCCAATCCCCTTGAGGAAGTAGAAGCGCGATCCGGAAACTTTGGCGCCACGCTCCATGTCGATGGCACCCAGCTTGAGACCCAAGGTCAGGTGGTCCACCGGTTCGAAGCCCTCGGCCTCGAAATCGCGGATGGTTCCCACGGTTTTGAGCACGGCAAAGTCATCTTCGCCGCCGGCAGGAATGCCGTCGATAATCAAGTTCGGAATGGAACGCTGCAGTTGCAGGCAACGTTCGGCAGCCTCGTCGGCGGCGGCCTGTGCGGCCTTCACCTGCGCGGACAGTTCCTTGACTTCGGCCAGCAGCGCGGCTTTCTCCTCGCCCTTGGCCTTGCCGACCTTCTTGGAGAATGCGTTCTGTTCGGCACGCAGAGACTCGAAGGAGGCAATGGTTTCGCGGCGGGCTACGTCCGCTTCGAGCAGCTGGTCGATCAGCGTTTCATCGGCACCGCGGGCTCGCTGCGAGGCGCGGTACTTCTCGGGATTCTCGGTGAGCATTTTCAGGTCGATCACCCCTTAAGCGTAACAACGATGAGTAGGATGAGAGCATCATGCACACAAAGCGCGTAGTGATTATCAGTTCGGCCGCCGCTGCGGCCATTGCCGCAGGCGTCAGTTGGTTTTCCGTGCGCAAGCTTTCGCTGGCCAACCGACCCGCCACCGTTGAACCGCTCCACGCGGATCAAAGCGATGCAACCAAGGTTGCGTTGATCATTAATCCAGCCAAGTCAATGGCGGACGAAGCCATTCAGGCGGTCCGCCGCGTATGTTCCGAAGCTGGTTTGGAACCCCCGCTTATTCTCGAAACCACGCCCGATGACCCGGGGCAGGATGCGGCGCAGAAGGCGTTGGATGCCGGTTGCGACACCATCGTGGCCGCGGGCGGCGACGGCACCATCCGTGCGGCCGCCGAGGTCATCGAGCACAGCGAGGCGACGCTGGGGATCTTGCCACTGGGCACCGGCAATCTGCTGGCTCGCAATGTGGATATCCCCCTCGACGACCTGCACACCTGCGCGTTAATCGCGGTGCGCGGCAAGGTGCGCGGCATCGACGTCGGGCACATGAAGCTGAACCTACTGAACGGCGAGGTGACCGACCATGCGTTCCTGGTCATCGCCGGCGTGGGCACCGACGCGGACCTCTTTGATGAAACCGACGAAAAGCTCAAAGCCAAAGTTGGCTGGCTGGCCTATTCGGAGGCCGGGCTGCGCCAGCTACCGGGCCGCCGCAAGCGCGTTTCCTTCAAAATGTCCGACGAGGGGTGGCAGACGCGTAAGGTGCGCTCGGTGCTCTTCGCCAACTGCGGCAAGCTGCAGGGCATCGAGCTGGTGCCCGACGCCCGGATTGACGACGGCGTGCTCGATGCCGTGGTGCTCTCCCCGCGCTCCATGGCCGGGTGGACCTGGATCATGCTGAAAACGGTGTTCCGGGCGCGCAACAAGATCCCGGTGATGAGCATCTACCCCACCACCGCGGTTTCGCTACGCTGTGCCGAGCCGATGAACACCCAGATCGATGGGGATCCCACCGGTGAGGTCAACGAGCTCGAGGTCTGGGTGAATCATTCGGCGCTGCGCCTGCGCGCCCGGTAGCTACAGCCGTTCGCGCAGGCTGGCGACCCAGTCACGCGCCTGCACAAAGGCGGTGTCCGAGTTATGCGAGTCCACCGACGGCGCTTGGCCTTCGGCGGCCGGGTAGGAGCCTAGGAAGCGCAGGCTCGGGCACAACCGGTGTAGGCCGGTGAGCGCCGCGGCCACGCGTTCCTCGGCCAGGTGGCCTTCGACGTCCACGGAGAAGTAGTAGCGTCCCAGCCCTGCTCCGGTGGGGCGGGACTCGATGCGCGAGAGGTTGACCCCGCGCGCGGTGAACTGCTCCAGAATGCCCATCAGCGCACCGGGGCGGTCCTCGGTCAGCGGCAACACCAGCGTGGTCTTATCCACTCCGGTGGGTTCCGGGATCTCTCCGGGCCGGGTCACCAGGATAAAGCGGGTGACGGCCCCGGCGTTGTCCTCAATGCCCTCGGCGAGCACGCTCAGGTTGCGTTCGGCGGCCACCAGCGGCGAGCAGAAGGCCGCCTGATGATGCTGTTCGTCGTCCAAAAGCCCCATGGCTCCGGCCGCCGTGGAGGAGGCCGGCTCGAAAACCGCCTGCGGGATGTTTTCCTGTGCCCAGATGCGGCACTGTGCCCAGGCGTGCCCGTGCGTAGAGACTTTGTGGATCTGCTCCAGCGCGGTAATCCCGGGGCGCACGGCCAGCACGAAGGTAATCGGCACGAGCACCTCGCGCACGATCTGCAGACGCTGACCGCGTGAAATCGCATCGAGCGTGGCCGAAACTCCGCCCTCCACCGAGTTTTCGATGGGAACCATGGCGGCATCCGCCTCGCCCGAGCGCACCGCATCCAGCGCCGCATTGACGTTCGCTGCGGGCAGTCGCTCGGACTGATCGGCGCCCGGCACCTGAAGCAGGGCGGCCTCGGTGAAGGTGCCGGCGGGCCCTAGATAGGCATATTTCATCGAACGGTGGGTTCCTGTCCGTTCTCACTTTCCATCGGCAACCCGGCCTCAATCCAAGAATCCGAGCCACCGGCCACGTTAAAGGCGGTGTAGCCCAGCCCGGTCAGCCATGCCGCGGCCTGCGCGGAGCGGCCACCGGTACGGCAGATGACGTAGGTGTCGGTATCTGGGTCAAGCTCGGTGACGCGCTCGGGTAGCTGGGTCAACGGGATGTGCTTGGCACCGGTGGCGTGCCCGGCCTCCCATTCGAAGTCCTCGCGTACATCCAGGATCAGCGCGCCATTCGGTACCTGGGTCACCGTAACAGTCTCAAAATCGCTCATGGCTGGCGTTCCTCTCGCATTGGGTGTTTGCTGTTAAGACTAACTACCCATACGCCGAAAGCCGACATGACGACGAGATCCGCCCTAGCCTTGCGCAACCAGCTGGCCTCCGGCGAGCGCTCCAGCCGCGAGGTCACCGAGGAATTCCTGCACAAGATCGAACAGCTGGATTCGCTCGGAGCCTTCGTTTATGTCGACCCGGAGGGCGCCCTGCAGGCGGCGGATAAGGCCGACGCACGGTTTGCGGAGGGTGATCTCGGGCGATTGCACGGGCTGCCGACCGCCTTCAAGGACCTCAACGAGGTAATGGGCATGCCCACCACCTACGGGTCGAAGGCGATGGAAGCACAGATCGCCATGGCCGATCATCCCTTGGTGGCCCAGGTGCGTGCCGAGGGCGCGGTCATTGTCGGCAAGACGCAGGTGCCCGAATTCGGTTTGAGTACCTATTCGGAGAATCTGGTCGCCGCCCCGTCGCGCAATCCCTTGGACTCGAGGCTGTCTTCCGGAGGCTCTTCGGGAGGACAGGCCGCTGCCATTGCGGCCGGAATGATTCCGGTGGGGGCCGGAAGCGACGGCGGCGGATCGGTACGGATTCCCTCGGCAGCCTGTGGGCTGGTTGGGCTTAAACCCTCTCTGGGCAGGGTGCCCAGCGACGTGGTTGATGGTTATAACGATTCCTTCGGGGCCCCCAAATTTACGGTCTCCGGGCCGATGGCCCACGATGCCCTCGATGCCGCCATGTTTTTCGACGCGATGCTCGGGGTGGACCACTACCTGCCAAAGTTGCAGGGTGGTTATGCGCACAAGCTGCGCAATCTGAACATCGGGTACTCGGCGCTGTCCCCCTTCGACCCGGTTTACCCGATCAGCCTCGAGCCGGCCGCACGCCAGGCTTTCGAACGGGGCTTGAAGCTCCTGAATGAACGGCACCGGGTGGAACCTGCCAATTTCAACTATGCCGAGGACTACCCGCAGACCTTTGCCATGGTGTGGACCAATTCGCTCAAGAGCCTGCCGGTCTGCGATGAGTCCCTGCTCGGGACCCTCGCCCGCGAGTTCCGTCGACGTTCCATGGCTCGCCCCTTGGCCCAAGGCCTGCAGGCGGCCACGCGCATCCGCCAGATCGGGGCCGATTTCATTACGCAGTGGTCAGCCTTTGATGTGGTGGTCACTCCGGGCATGGCCAGCGCTCCGCCACCCATCGGCTACTACACGGCGCATGATGCGGACACCGACTATCGCCTGCAGTGCCAATACACCCCATACACCTCCATGGTCAACGTCTCCTCGGCGGCGGCAATTTCCGTTCCGGTTAGTACTTCTATCGACGGCATGCCAATGTCTATCCAGCTGATTTCTCCGCGCGGGGACGAGGGTTTGCTCCTGGGATTGGCCCACCAGCTGCTCCTGTGAACTTCATCGCAAAAGTGGGCATTTGCAACCAATAAGGCGAAAAATGTAACGCATGTCTACTGTTACTTCCAACACCCAACGAACGGGTAAAACATTCTTCGGTCATCCCGGAGCTTTGGCGAACCTGTTCAGCGTCGAGATGTGGGAGCGCTTCTCCTTCTACGGCATGCAGGCGCTACTGGCGTACTACATGTACTACTCCGTCGCCGACGGCGGCCTCGGCATGGACAAGTCACTGGCCCTCTCCCTGGTCGGCGCCTACGGTGGTGCGGTATACCTCTCGACGATCCTCGGCGCGTGGACCTCGGACCGTTTGCTCGGCCCGGAACGCGTACTGTTCATCTCCGCAGTAGGCATCATGATCGGCCACATCGCACTGGCCTTGCTGCCCGGGTTCGTGGGTTTGAGCGTTGGTCTGATCTTCGTGGCCATCGGTTCTGGCGGCCTGAAGGCCAATGCCGTTTCGCTGGTTGGCTCGCTCTATGACAAAGAGGATCCGCGCATCGATGCGGGCTTCTCCCTGTTCTACATGGGCGTGAACATCGGTGGCCTCATCGGCCCGCTACTGACCGGGCTGCTGCATAAGGAATTTGGTTTCCACGTCGGCTTCGGCGCTGCGGCCGTGGGCATGGCGCTGGGCTTGACCATCTATGCTCTGGGGCGCAAGAACCTGCCCGATACGGTGCGCCACGTGGCTAACCCGCTACCTGCGGCACAGCGCAAGCGTTACGCCCTGCTGTTGGCTGGCATCCTCGTGGTGATTCTGGCATCGCTCTTCTCCGGCCTGGTGACCCCCGAGAACCTGGCTCAGGTCATTGCCTACGTGGTCATCGCGGCCAGCGCGCTGTACTTCTTCCTGATCCTGCGCAGTAAGCAGATCACCGAGACCGAGCGTAAGGGCGTTTGGGCCTTCATCCCGTTCTACATCGCTTCGGCGGGATTCTGGGCACTGTTCCAGCAGCAGTTCACCTTTATCGCCGCATACTCGGATACGCGTCTCGACCGTCACCTTGGCGGCTGGGAGATGCCACCGAGCTGGGTGCAGTCGATCAACCCGGTGTTCATCATCCTGATGGCCAGCGCCTTCGCGGCCCTGTGGACGAAGCTGGGCAAGCGTCAGCCGCACACCGCCGTGAAGTTTGGCCTCTCCCTCGTAATCGTCGGATCCGCCTTCCTGTGCTTCATCCCGCTTGAGTCGCTGACGATGACTCCGTTGCTGGCGCTCGTGGGCATCCTGTTCCTGTGCACGGTGGCCGAACTGTTGCTCTCCCCCATTGGGCAGGCAGTGGCTACCAAGTTGGCCCCGGCGGCCTTTGGCACGCAGATGGTGGCACTGTTCTTCTTGTCGGTCTCCCTGGGCACCACGCTTTCGGGTGTGCTGGCCGGCTACTACACCCCCGGCAATGAAATCCCGTACTTCATTGCCATGGGCGGCACGGCGATCGTGCTGGGCGTGTGCATGATGGCGGCAACTCCCGCACTGAAGAAGCTCATGGGATCGGTTCGCTAAGATCCTGCATGAGTGCGCCGCTGGCCGCGATTCCCATTCGGGGATCGCGGCCAGCGGCGCTTTTAGTCCTCGTCGATGTCGAGTAGCTCACCGATTGTGCACTGCAGTTCCTCGCAGATCGCCAGCAGTGTGCTGAACCGGATCGCCTTCGCGCGATTGTTCTTGAGCACCGACAGGTTCACCACGCTGATGCCGATGCGTTGGCTCAACTCCACTAGGGACATCGCGCGCTCGGCGAGTAGTTCATCAAGATGGCAGCGTA
This sequence comes from Glutamicibacter endophyticus, assembly GCF_048457885.1. Lineage (NCBI taxonomy): Bacteria > Bacillati > Actinomycetota > Actinomycetes > Micrococcales > Micrococcaceae > Glutamicibacter > Glutamicibacter endophyticus. The sequence continues at coordinate 65,089 of NZ_CP174200.1, read as the reverse complement.
TGGAGCTCACGCTAGACAAGTCCGTCGAGGTCGTTCTTCAGTGCCAGATTCTCCGCGTTTTTCTGCATTCCAATGGCGACAAGTTCCACAACCAGCAAAATTCCCATGGCTGACATCAGGCCTGCGAAGGAAAATTCAATGCCCATTCCCGGCTGCGGCAGATAATCCATGCAGCTGATGTTCGTCGCGGAACAGCCTGTGAACTTCAAGGCTTCCTCGCTGGCTCGCGCCGCACCGATTCCATAGAGCAGCGGTCCAAGGATCGAGCTCGCCAGGAGCAAAGTTGCCACCCAACGACCGGTCCGGCGCAAAGAGGCGGCAAAGGGCTCTCCGGCGTTGATCTTCAGAGCCAAACGACGCATGCCTAGGGCGACGGTGAAAGCCCCGAGTCCATTGCCCAACAGCCCGGCCACCAACAAGAGGGTGGTCGACCAGCTAAGCCCGGTGACTTGAATGTCGGCCGAGCTGATCGTCGCTGAATCCAGCGTCGCCGGTGCACCGGTGAATTCAAGCCCATATTCGGGCAGGTTCGCAGGCCAGAAGTCCATGACGGGAATGTGCACTCGCGACTGCACACCAAGTAGCAGGTCGATTATCTCGTAGCCGACCAGCACGACGGTACCGATGGCGGCGACGAGCGACAGCCGAGCTATCCAGCGCACCGTACGTTCCGCCGGCCACGGCGACGACAGGCCAAGGACCAGAAGCGTGAGAACAAGAGTGATGACGCCCAGAAAGAGTCCACCGATGACCATGGCGCGCCCCCATATCGATAATCGTTATGCTACTCGATGTGAAGGATACGCCCACGAGCAGAAGACCACAAGCACTTTAGGTGAGGAACGAATACTCCGCACCATAATCCTCATACTGGTAGTAACCCTCGTAATCGTCGTAGTACTCGATGAAATCGAAGAAGGTCGTGGACATCGCCCAGAACATCCAGAAGAAGAAGGCGTAACATAACAGCGCTAGGCCCACCCCAACCCACGAGGTAATCAGCCCGGGTAGCGACAGCGAGCGACCCGCTGGCTCCCGACGGTAGGCCAAATGTCCGGTAATCACTCCGGCCAAGGGCACTAGGATGATAATAAAGAGCCCCACCATGGACACAAGTCCGAGCACCAAGGAAGCCACCGACAGACCGGTGGGCTCCGGACGCTGCGGCTGGTTCATGGGGTATGGGTAGTAACTCATCACCGGCTATTCTTCTATGAACTGTTGCAAAATGCACGAGCCCGAAGGAGCCGCATGGCACACGAACGCGCAGGACAGTTAGCACTCGAGGTAGACCTGATCGATCTAGAGGCGGTGCTCGCCGCCTATGACGAGCTCACTCCGGACGCTAATAACCCTGATCAACAGGTGGTTTTCGGAACTTCGGGGCATCGCGGAAGCTCCCTGAACGGCACCTTCAACCAGGCACATATTGCGGCTATTACCCAGGCCTGCGTGGATTACCGCGTCGGGGCGGGGATCACCGGGCCGATGTATGTGGGTAAGGACAGCCACGCGCTCTCCGCCCCGGCCTTCATCACCGCTCTGGAGGTGCTCGCCGGCAATTCCGTGCAGGTGCTCGCCGAGGACGGCCTGGCGCCCACCCCCGCGGTCAGCCACGCCATCTTGGTCCACAACGAGCGCGGCGACGCGCAGGCCGATGGCCTGATCATCACCCCGTCACATAACCCGCCGGCCGACGGCGGCATCAAGTACAACCCGCCGCATGGTGGTCCCGCGGAATCAAATATCACCAATTGGATTGCGGCGCGCGCCAATGAGCTTCTCGCCGACCCGGCAGGGATCAAGCGCGCTCAGGCGACGTTCGAGCCCTTCGATTTCCGCGAGCTCTACATCACCGACCTGGCCAAGGTCATCGACTTTCCGGCCATCGCCGCAGCGGGAATTCGGATTGGGGCCGACCCCTTGGGCGGTGCCTCGGTGCACTACTGGGGTGAAATCGCCGCACGCTACGGATTGAACATGACCGTGGTCAACGAGTCAGTAGACCCCCGCTTTGGCTTCATGACCCTGGATAAGGACGGCAAAATCCGCATGGACTGCTCCAGTCCCTATGCGATGGCCTCGTTAGTCGGCAACCGTGATCGCTACGATATCGCCACGGGCAACGACGCCGATGCCGACCGTCACGGAATTGTCACCCCGGATGCCGGACTGATGAACCCGAACCACTTCTTGGCCGTGGCCATCGACTACCTCGTGACCCACCGACCGGGGTGGGATCAGAGTCTGCGCATCGGCAAAACCCTCGTGTCCTCCGCGCTCATCGACCGCGTGGTCGCCGGACTCGGGAGAACCTTGCATGAGGTGCCGGTGGGCTTTAAGTACTTCGTCGAACCACTGGCTCAGGGTCAAGTGGCCTTCTGTGGTGAGGAGTCGGCCGGAGCTAGCTTCCTGGATCGGGAGGGTAAGGCTTTTAGCACCGATAAAGATGGCATCATGCTGGCCCTGCTCGCCAGCGAGATTCTCGCGGTTACTGGCAAAACGCCGAGTCAGCGTCATGCCGAGCTGGTGTCGGAGTACGGGGCAAGCCACTATGCCCGCTTTGATGCCCCGGCCGGGCGCGTTCAACGCGAAAAGCTCTCGAAGCTCTCGCCCGAGGATGTCCCGGCCACCGAGCTGGCGGGACATCCGATTACCTCCAAGGCTACCGAGGCAGCCGGTTTTGCGATCGGTGGCTTGAAGGTGTCCACGGAGCACGCATGGTTCGCCGCCCGCCCATCGGGAACCGAGGACCTCTACAAGATTTACGCCGAATCCTGGGTTTCGGCTGAGCACCTGCAAGAGGTGCTCAGCGAGGCGAAACGTATTGTCGATGCGGCACTGGAGAGCTAGAGGTTAGTTAACCTCGAGCTTCCAGGGGTCGAAGGCTGCGCGGACGCTATGGCGTGTGGCAAGCCAGTGGATCAACCAGAGCAGCAGGAAGATCGGCAAGCCGATGTAGCTGGAGACCACCTCCAGAACGTGTCCGGAGACCACCGCCTCGTAGTTCTGCCCGGCGATCACCACGATCAAGATGGCAAATGCAAGGATCGGGCCAAAGGGGAAGAACGGGGCCTTGTACGGCAGGTCTTTCAGGGGCTGGCCACTGGCGATGTAGGACTTCCGGAAACGGTAGTGGCACACCGCGATGCCCACCCATGCAATGAATCCGGAAAGCCCGGACACGTTCAGCAGCCAGGTGTAGGCCGCGCCCTGCCCCACCACGGCGGTGAGGAAGCCGAAGAGCCCTACCGATGCGGTGAGCAGCATGGCCGGAATCGGCACACCACGACGGTTGACGCGACCGAAGATTTTCGGCGCCTTGCCGTCGCGGGCCATCGAGTACAACATACGCGTCGAGGCATAAAGCCCGGAGTTTCCGGCCGACAGAATGGCCGAGAGGATCACCGCATTCATCAGTGCGGCGGCGAAGGCGATGCCCGCGCGCTCAAAGACCAGGGTGAAGGGCGACGAGGCAATATCGGCCTCACCCGAGGAGAGTAGCGAGGGATCCGTGTAGCTGATGAGCGTGCCGATGATGAAGATGGCGCCGATGTAGAAGAGCATAATGCGCCAGAACACGGCCTTAATGGCGCGCGGCACATCGCGCCGCGGGTTCTCTGCCTCACCCGCGGCAATACCGATCAGCTCGGTGCCCTGGAAGGAGAAGCCGGCAATCATGAACACCGAAACGATCGACAGCCAGCCGCCGACGAAGGGCCCATCGCCCTCGCTCCAGTGACTGAAGCCCGGCGATTGGCCACCGAGGATTCCGACGATCATCAACACACCGCAGATCAGGAAGACCACCACGGTGGTGACCTTGATCGCCGCAAGCCAGAACTCACCCTCACCGAAGGCCTTGGACGAGAGCGCATTCAAACCCGTCAGGAGCACAAGGAAGACTCCCGCCCAGATCCAGCCGGGTACGTCGGGCAACCAGTACGACATCACGATTCCGGCGGCTACGAGTTCCGCGGCCACCGTAATCGCCCAGTTGAACCAGTAGTTCCACCCGATGGCAAAGCCAAAGGACGGGTTGACGAACACCGACGCGTAGGTTTGGAAGGAGCCAGCCACGGGCAGGCGGGCGCTCATCTCTCCCAGCGACTGCATCAAAAGCAGCACCATCAGGCCAATCAGCGCATAGGCGGTCAACGCTCCGGCCGGCCCAGCCTGCGCAATGGTTCCGCCCGATGCCACAAATAGCCCGGTACCGATCGCACCGCCGATGGCGATCATCTGCATATGACGTGCTTTGAGTCCGCGATGCAGGCCGTCCTGTTGCGGCGCCGACTGGCTCATTAAGTTCCTCCTAGGTTTTTGACCTCTGCAAGCTAACCACTCGAGTCGGCCCGAAGGATATGAGGCGCACTACAACAAGCGATCAATAATCTTTCGCTTAGCCCATGAATATGGAGGATATATTGTGCTGAAGGTGTCGATGACCGTGGTCTTGCTCAGTTCTGGCCGCATCTGCGAAAGCCTCTCGAATCCATGCCGACCGTGATACGAGCCCATCCCGCTGGCACCGACCCCACCGAAGGGCAGTGCCGGAATGATCGTTTGCGCCATGGGCGCGTTATGAACAATCGCACCTGCGCGCACCCGATCCGAGAAGATTGACTGCAGCCGTGGATTCTCACTCATTAGGTAGGCCGCCAGCGGGGTGGGCCGAGCGGCAATGAAATCCAAGGCTTCTTCGAAGGAGGATAGTTCGATCACGGGCAAGATCGGCCCGAATATCTCCTCGCGCATCAGCTCGCTGTCTAGCTCGACGTTCCGCAAGATCGTCGGGGCAATGCGTAGCGTTGCCTCATCGAAGGTGCCACCGTGGGCCACGGTGCCCATCGACAATAGTCCTCGCAGGCGCTGGAAATGACGATCGCTCACAATACGCCCGAGATCCGGGTGTGCGAGCGGCTCCTTGCCGTAGAAGGAGGTGATCGCCTTGCCCAAGCGATCCACCAACGCGTCGGTATCCCCGATGGACAGGACATAATCCGGGGCCACGCAGGTCTGTCCGGCATTCATGAACTTCGCGTAGGCGATGCGCTTGGCCGTGGGCAGCAGGTGGTTATCCACTACGGTCGGGCACTTACCACCGAGCTCAAGGGTGGTGGGCGTGAGATGTTGTGCCGCGGCGGCGGCCACGATACGTGCAACCTTCTCGCCGCCGGTAAAGAAAATATGATCCCAGCGCGCGCTCAGTAGTTCGCTGGCCGTATCACTGCCACCCTCGCACACGGCGTAGACCCGCGGATCGAGGTAGAGCGGCAAGAATTTGGCCAGTGCCCCGCTCGTGGCGGGGGCGACCTCCGAAGGTTTGATCAGCGCCGCATTGCCGGCGGCGATAGCAGCTACCAACGGCGCCAACACCAACTGCAAGGGGTAGTTCCACGGCCCGATGATGAGCACGACCCCAAGGGGCCGCGGTTCCACCTTGGCCATGGCTGGCTGCAGCGGCAACGGAACCTTGACGGTGCTTGAGTCCATCCACTCGGAAAGATGCCGCTGCGCGTAGTCAATCTCGGATTTGACCACATCAATCTCGGTGAACTTCGCTTCGGTGACGCTTTTGCCAAGGTCTTGCTCGAGGGCGCTGAGGAAATCAACCTCGCGCTCCTGAAGCATCTTTTCCAAGCCGCGCAGTTGTTGTGCACGGAAGCGTCGCGGGTGGGTGATCCGAGCGTCCGAGGCTTGGCGCAAACTCGCGATGACCTGCTGGATGCGCGCCGGATGTTCATCGACCGGCGGGGCGTGATCGCCCACCGGTTCGGGAAGCGGAGTAGAGGTAAACAAGCCCATAAACATGAGAGTACGGCACCGGACGGGCTTCGCGCGGACGGCAACCTGTCTTTTGTATCAAACTGTTGATACATTAATTGGGGAAAGGTGGATCCATGACTAATCCCTTGAGCGCTCAGTTGGGTAGCTTTGCCGTTGCCGCATTGATTTTCTATGTGATTCTGCGCGGCTTAGCGACGGGAAGGAACACAGATCGTCTGGAGCTAGCCAGACGGCACGCCTTCTGGTGCGCAACGATCGGCTTCTTTGCCAGCACTTCAGCGAATTCGCTTGACGCGCTGCAAAGCATCCAACTGCATGAATCTCAGCCACTGGGTATACCCGAGGCCGTGGGAGTTGCCACCACCCCCGCACTGTGGGTGGCTTTTCTTTACTTCGCCGGGCAATTCACCTGGCCCCGCAAGCTTGCTCCGCAACGCACCGCTTCCCTCGAACCACGCACGCTCTCGGGTTTGATCCCCAAAACCCTGGTTGCGGTGATGCTCAGCGTCTTTGCCGCCGGCCTCGTCGCCCTGCACAGCGTGCGTGATGTCCCGGGCCTAGCGCCCCGACCCGAAATCACCGAGGGCGATGGAGAAAACTACTCCATCACCCACTCGGCCCAGCCCGGCCTACGCGATTCCGCGGAGCTGCTGCCCTACCTGCTATTGAGTCTCGTGGCGCTTCTGGTGGTTGCACTGATCGCCACACTGGTCATCTTGCGCCGCAAGCCACTGGAGGGAATCACCGAACACGATAATCGGCTGCTGCGCATCACCTGGCTCAACCGGCTGTATCGCACCGTGACCGTGCTTCTGGCCACGACCGCCGCTCAGGCCTTGCACTACAAGGCGCGGTGGCTCTACGACCGGTCTACAGAGTTCCTCGACGGGCTCGGCGGCGGAATCGACTATATGGATCGGCTCGAGAGCGTTGCCGGCCGCTGGGACGAAACGGCGAACTACGCCGTCCTGGCCATCTCCTTCGGCATGTTGCTCTGGCGCCCACCAACGAACTTCGAGGCGCGCCGCCGCCAGGCAATCTCCCCCTTCGGACGGCTGCGTGAACAACTATTCGCGGTGCAGTACATGAGCGCTACGCTGGCTCTACTGGTAGCCGCCGCCTTCTGGCAGATGTTGCCGAGCACCGGACCTGCAAGCATGCCCACGGCTGAACGCACCACGGCTATTTTGCTCCTCATCACGGCAGTAGCCTTCTTGTATCTACTGATCAACGCCGCGTACCTGCTCTACATGATCATTCGGACGCGAACTCTGGGGCATCTGGCCAGGCCATCGGCCCCCTTGCCCCGATGGACCTATATCAGCGCCGGAATTGCTGTGGCAGTAACCCTCTACTTCCTGCTAAATCCCCCGCTAGATATGTTGTGGGGCTTTGTCACCCCTACCTGGTGGATCCCGCTCGTCTTAGTTAGCGCGCTTGTCGCGGCATATGCGGGTTTCTGTGCGCTCATCCGTGCAACAAAGATCCCCTGGAACGTCACCGCGCAGCAAGAAATCTGGTACCGGCAGGTTCTGGAATTCCGCTCGCTCCGCGTGGTGACCGGGGCCATCGTGTCCATGTTGCTACTGGGGTATCAACTGTTGAACGATTTCGGATTAGTCGGCGTGGTGATCTGCTTTGCACCCGCCGTGCTGGCCTTGCAGCGCCCGGCAACCCCCAAGATGCAGAGATCCAGCTCTGTAGGGATTCGATGAGCGCCAAGATTACCGTGGACCTGGATGCTGCGTTACCTCCCTACGAGCAGATCCGTAGCCAGGTCGCCACCTTCATCGCCTTAGGCGAGCTACCCGAGGGGAGCAGACTCCCCACGGTTCGCGCGCTGGCCACCGATCTAGGCGTGGCAACCGGCACCGTCGCGCGCGCCTATAAGGAACTCGAGGCTCAAGGCCTGGTGCAGTCACGGCGACGGGCCGGCACGGTGGTGGCCGCCGGTCACGCTAAACCGCATATGGAGCGGGATATCCTGCAGGCCGTGGATGACCTACTTGCCTTGGCACGAGCCCAAGGCGTCGATGAGACCACACTGATCGCGCTTATTCGGCGCCGGTCATGAATTTGTGATCTGCCGCGAGGTTACGTACGCTCGCATCGAGTGACACGGGGTGTCGGCGCCGCCGACTGAGATGAGACCCGTTGAACCTGAACTAGGTCAAACTAGCGGAGGGATGTCGCATGAGACTATCTGTCGTTGCCGAACGCATGCGCGCGCAACAACCCTTGGTGTTCTGTCTAACCAACGTGGTGGTCAGCAACTTCACGGCAAATGTATTGCTGGCCGCTGGCGCGGCCCCCGCGATGACCAATCTGCCCGGGGAAGCCCGCGAATTTGCCAAGGTGGCCTCCGCGGTGTTGGTCAACCTCGGCACCCCGACCACCGAACAAATGCGCGCCATGGAGCAGGCGGTTGCCGGGGCCAACGAGGCAAACACCCCATGGATTCTTGATCCGGTGGCCGTCGGTGCCCTTGGCGAGCGCACCGATTTTGCCCGCAGCCTGCTGCCAGCTCGGCCCACCCTGATCCGCGGCAATGCCTCGGAGATCCTCGCACTGGCCGGCTTTGAATCCGCCGGCCGCGGCGTTGATTCCACCGACAGCGTCACGGCCGCAATGGATGCCGGGACCGACCTAGCGCGCCGCTACGGCAGCGTCGTTGCCATATCCGGTCCGGCCGATGCCATCATCGAGGCCCACCGCATCACCCTCGTTCATACCGATGGTTTGGCGCTGACCAAGGTTACCGGCGGCGGGTGTGCCCTCGGAGCCTTCACGGCCGCCATGGTCGCCGCCAGCGACGAGGTCTTTGAAGCGGCCGTGTCCGCCCACGCTTGGTATGGACTAGCCGCCGAACGTGCGTGGTCGCGTTCCCGCGGACCTGGAAGCTTTGCAGTGAATTTTCTAGATGAGCTGGGCGAGGTAACGCCCAGTGACATCGACTTCGTACGACATGAGAAGCATTAGAGGACTGTTGAATGCGTGAACTTGGCCCCTACTTAGTGGCAAATACGGCAAGCTGCACCCCGCATAGCACCCTTGAAGTGATCGCGCAGGCGGTCGCCGGTGGCATTCAGTGGGTGCAATTGCGCGCGAAAGAGGAAACCGCGCGGGAATTCTATGAGCTGGCCATCGCGGCCGCCGAACTGACCGAGGGCAAAGCCGAACTGCTGATCAACGACCGGATCGACGTCTATTTGGCCGCCCGTGCGGCGGGTGCCGCGGTCACCGGTATCCACATCGGGCAGAAGGATCTTCCGGTTCGGGTGGCCCGCACGCTGATTGGCGAAGGCATTATCGGGCTCAGCGCCTCCTCCGACGATCAGCTGGCCCAAGCCGCGCGTGATGCGCAGGCCATCGACTATCTGGGCGTCGGAGCCATCCGAGCCACACCAACCAAAAAAGACCACCCAACACCTATTGGGATCGATGGCTTCCTGCGTGCTGCCGGTCGGGTAGATCTTCCCTGCGTCGCCATCGGCGCCCTGACCGCGCAGGACGCCAGCGCCCTGCGTCAAGGCGGAGCCGCCGGCATGGCCGTGGTTCGCGCAATCTGCGCCGCACAAAGCCCCGAAACCGCAACCCGTGAACTGATCGACGCTTGGGAGTCCGCCCGATGAGCCTGAATATTCTCTCTATTGCCGGATCCGACCCCTCGGGCGGCGCCGGGATCCAAGCCGACCTGAAAACCATCGCCGCCTGCGGCGGCTACGGCATGAGCGTCATTACCGCACTGACCGCCCAGAACACCCAAGGTGTACGGTCTGTCCATGCCATCGAGCCAGAGTTCGTCGGTGAGCAGCTCCGTGCGGTCAGCGAGGACGTGCGGATCGATGCGGTGAAAATCGGGATGCTCTCCAATGCCGCAGTCATCGCGCAGGTTGCCGACTGGCTGGCTCACATCGAGGTGCCGGTGGTGCTCGACCCGGTTATGATCGCCACCAGCGGAGACTCGCTACTCGACGCGGACGCCACGGCGGCATTGCAACAATTGCTTCCCCGCGCCACGGTGCTGACCCCGAATATCGACGAGCTGGCCGCTCTCAGCGGCCAACCCGTCCCAGAGCGGTGGGAAGAAGTTATTGAGCTTGCGCGGCAGCTGGCCGATCGCCACGATGTGCTCGTCGTGGCCAAGGGTGGCCATCTGAACTCCAGTAGCTGCCCGGATGCCCTTGTAGGGGCCTATGGCGTTCTCGCCGAATATTCTTCTCCGCGCATAGATACAACTCACACGCATGGAACCGGGTGTACACTTTCCTCCGCGCTGGCCACCTACTACGCCGCGACATCCGACTGGTCGCAGGCGTTGGAGATGGCCAAAAGCTACCTCGCCGAAGCCATCTCAGGGGCGGCGAGCCTGCAGGTCGGCTCCGGGCACGGCCCGGTGGATCACCTCGGCGCGCTGCACCGCGCCGCCGGTTCGCAGCCGGGCGATCCGATGCTCGAATGGTGGGAGCGTATCGCGGATATTCGGGCGCAGATTGACGACCTTGAGTTCATCCGCCAGCTCGCCAATGGCACGTTACCGCGCGCGGACTTCGACTACTACATCAACCAAGATGCCCTCTACCTGCGCACCTACGCCAAGGTACTGGCCCGCGCCAGTGAGATCTCCAGCGACATCGAGGCCCAACGCTTCTGGGCCATCGGTTGCACGGGCATCCTCGACGGGGAAATGGAACTGCACCGCGGCTTCCTGCCGCACTTCAGCGATACCCCGTCGGAAACCACGCTGAACTACGTCAACCACCTCAGCAGCTGCACCGCCAACTATTCCGAGCTGATCGCCGCAATCCTTCCCTGCTACTGGATCTACCAGGACGTGGGCCAATGTCTAGCGGCCGCCAGTCATCCAGAGCACCCCTATGCGGCGTGGCTGGCCGAGTACTCCTCCCCGGAATTCGACGCGGCCACCACCAAGGCGATCGATCTTGTCCGCGCGGCATGGCGACGCGCCGATGCGGCCACCCGTCAGCGCATGTGGCTCGCCTTCGAACGTTCAAGCCGCCATGAGCTGTACTTCTTCGCCCAGGCGGCCGCCCGCGTAGAATAGGCGAGGCCAATTCCGGCCATGGCGGAAGGAACATAGGTGGGCTGGACAGTACACGGCGACGGCAAGTCGATCACCCCGGGCGAGGTTGTCGCCCCGAATGAGCGGTTGCACTGGCCGCAGACCATCTCGATTGGCACCCAGCACATCTTGGCGATGTTCGGGTCAACCATCTTGGTCCCCACCCTGACCGGCTTCCCGGTGACCACAACCCTGTTTTTCACCGGGCTCGCCACGATCCTGTTCCTGCTGATCACGGCCGGCAAGGTACCCAGCTACCTCGGTAGTTCCTTCGCCTTACTGGCACCGGTGGGTGCCACCATGACCTCCGGCGGGGGCATGGGCCCGGCACTGGGTGGCATCGTGATGACTGGTGCCCTGCTGTTGCTCGTCGGTGCCATCGTGCAGAAATCTGGCACCGGCTGGATCCACGCGCTCATGCCACCGGTGGTGATGGGCACCATCGTCGCGCTGATCGGGCTGAACTTGGCCTCGGCCACCCTGACTCCGATGAAAACAGTGCCGCTGACCACCTTCGGCACGGTGCTGGCCATTGTGATCGCCACCGTCGCCTTCAAGGGCCTGCTCGGGCGCCTCTCGATTCTGGTCGGGCTGGTCGCCGGCTACCTGCTGGCCATGGTCCAAGGCCAGGTGGATTTCTCCGCCGTGGGCGAGGCCCCGTGGATCGGCCTGCCGCAATTCGCCACCCCGGTCGTCGACTTCTCCGTGGCCTTGATGTTCCTACCGGCGGTCTTCGTGCTCGTGGCCGAGAATATCGGTCATGTGAGCACCGTGGGCCTGATGACCAAAACCGATCTCAGCGGCTACAACGGTCGGGCGCTGATGGCCGATGGCGCGGCCACCGTGATCGCCGGCTTCGGTGGCGGCTCGGCGACCACCACCTACGCGGAAAACATTGGCGTCATGGCCGCCTCCCGGGTGTATTCCACCGCCGCCTATTTCGTGGCAGCGATCGCGGCCATGGCCCTGGCCTTCCTCCCCAAGTTCGGCGCCCTGATCTCCACCATCCCGGCAGGTGTGATCGGCGGTGCCGGCATCGTGCTCTACGGAATGATCGGCATCATCGGCGCACGCCTGTGGATCGAGAACAAAGTCGACTTCCAGAACCCGATCAACCTGATGACCGCGGGCTCCGGTCTGATCATCGCCATCGCGGTAACCGAAGAGATCAGCTACGGCCCAATCCAGCTTGGCGGTATTGCCATGGGCACGATCGCTACGCTCGTGGTCTTCCATGTGATGACGACGATCACCCGGTTGCGCCACCACAGCGTCTAGTATCGATTTATGTCCACTTCTCGTCCCACGGCCCGTGATGTGGCACAACGTGCAGGCGTTTCCCGAAGCGCCGTTTCAATGGTGATGAACGGGACCGCGGCCGGTAACGTTTCGGCGGCCGCTCAGAAGCGCATCCGCGAAGCGGCCCGGGCACTTGACTACCGTCCCGACCCTTTGGGCGTATCGCTGCGGCAGCAGAGAACCGGCATCATCGGCATCGTCACCGATGAAATCGCGTCGTCTCCCTTCGCCGGCAAACTCATAAGTGGGGTAAATAGTGCCGCGGCCGATCGCGGCTATCTGAGCATCATCTCCGATATCGGCCAGACCGCATTCGCCGGTCCGGGAACCGTCCGTGAAGAACACGCCATCCGTCAGTTGATTCGCCGACGAGTGGACGCGCTTATTCTGGCTACCAATGGCCTACGGACTCTTCGTGTTCCCAAACCGTTACTCACACTGCCAGCAGCAATGGCCAATTGCCGTGATGCCGAAGGGCTACTCGCGGCTTTTATCGCCGACGAGCGTGAAGGAGCCCAGCGAGCCACTGAACATCTGACAGCACTGGGACATCGCCGTATTCTCTTTATCGGCGGAGGCGACGACGAAGATGCGATCCCAGCCCGACTCGCCGGCTACCACGCCGCGATGACCACCGCTGGGCTCGAACCGTTGCCCCGCGTTGCGGCAGGATGGGAAATCAACGACGGGTTTACCGCCGCGCAAGTTGTCCTGACAGGCACCGAACGACCGACCGCCGTCTTCGCGGCAAATGACCGCGTCGCTACCGGCGTACTGCTAGCCGCGGGAGGGCTTGGATTACTCGTACCGCAAGATCTCTCCATCCTCGGTTTCGATGATCAACCGCACCTAGCCGAAGCTACCGTTCCCGGGCTGAGCACGATGGGACTACCCCATTTCGAAATGGGCCGTCAGGCCGCAGAACATGTTCTCAACCTGCTCGATGGCCAAGAATCGAAAACCAACGGTGCCATGATCCATTGCCATTTGACCCTCCGAGATTCGACAGGCCCCGCCCCCGCCGGGTTCAGCTACTGATCACTTCACGGTGCCCTCTTACAGTCTGTGCGCATATGAGTCCAACGAGGTGGGGCCAGGCACGGCCCGTCAAAACTGAACGAGGGAATCGCGGAACCCAGCGGGGCAGGCACCTTGAATGCTGTCTACTTGCTGACGCCCGCGGTCAAGCCCTCGCGCAGCGAACGCTGCCCGAAAAGGAAGACGATAAAGGCCGGGATCATCGAGAGGATCACGCCGGCGAGCACCACCGATATCGAACCTGTTCCCATGTTGCCCTGCAGTGTCACCAAGCCAAGAGGCAGCGTGAAGTTTTCTTCCGAGATGGTCATGATCAGCGGCCGGAAGAATTCATTCCAGTGGTAGTTGAAGGCAAGCACTCCGACGATGGCCATGCCCGGCATGGCCAAGGGGAGGTAGATACTGCGGAACGTCTGCCACGGACTGGCCCCGTCGATCTGGGCGGCTTCAGCGAGCTCGGCCGGGATACCCATAAAGTACTGGCGCATTAGAAAGGTGCCGAACGCGGTGGGGATCGCGGGAATGATTAGGGCCAGCAGTGTGTCGGCCAGACCCATTCCGCGAACAAGCATGAACACCGGAACAATCGTTACCTGAACCGGAATCATCATTGTTGCTAGGATCAACGCGAATATCCACTTCTTCCCGCGGAACTCTAGCCGAGCGAAGGCATACCCGGCCATTGCCGCGGACACCATCTGACCCACTGCGATAAGGCCTGTAACTAGAGCCGAGTTGATCACCAACCGAAGCATGTCGATCTGTTCAAACACACCCGTATAAGAACTGAAGTCCGGGTTCAACGGAAGGAACTGCGGAGGTAGATCAAAGGCCTCTCCTGGTGGCCGCAGCGATGTGGACAGAGTCCACAGCACCGGTCCAAGCGTTAACAGCGCGCACGCTAACAGGAAGATGACACGGCCGATCGATCCCGAATGACGTTCACGGCGTTGCTTTCTGGAAGTAACTAGGGTTGTCATTTCCAACCTCACTGATAGAAGACGAAGCGGCGGCTGAGCCGGAATTGAATATAAGTAACGAACATGATCAGAATCATCAGGATCAGCCCGATGGCGGATGCAAGTCCGAACTCCAGTTTTTGGAAAGCTGACTCGAAAATGACCATCACGGCGGTGCGTGTGCTGTCTCCCGGACCTCCGCGGGTAAGCACATAGGGTTGGTCGAACACCTGCAGGGCATTGATCACGGCCATCACGGAGGCCACCAGTGTGGTGGGGCTCAGAAGCGGCATGGTTACGTGAACAAATTTGCCCCATCCTCCGGCACCATCAAGTTCAGCAGCTTCGTACATGTCCTTGGGGATGGACGAAAGCCCGCCGAGGAACAATAGGAACGAGAAGCCGAAATTCTGCCACACGTAGACCAAGATGATCACGGCCGCGGAACCCGAAGAGGTGGTAAGCCACGGCACCGCAGGAATGCTGACCAGTGACAGTAACCAATTCACGACTCCGAACTGCTCGTTGAACAGGTAACTCATGAAGATGGAGACGCTGGCAGCCGAAAGGATTAACGGAAAGAAGAAGACTGAGCGGAAGAACACTCGTAACCAGTTCGGCATTTTCTCTTGCACAAGGACAGCAAGCATCAAGGCGATGCCCAGTTGAAGGGTCGCAGCAACCACGACAAACGCGATGGTGTTCAGAAAGCTGACTCGCACCGTAGGGCTACTGACCGCCTCGGCAAAGTTTTGCAAACCAACGAACTCTGGCGCGGAAATGATGTCCCAGCGAAAAAACGCTAGGAGCAATGACCCGATAATAGGCACCACCGTGAACAGCAACATGCCAAGCACCGTGGGCGCAATCAAAATCCAGGCAAAGGTGCGCCATGATCGGGTTCGCCCGGCTGGCGTCATGGTCGCAAGGTTGGTAACACGCGCCATTACACGCTCCTCATCGCAAGTTCCAGGTCACGTTGGAGAGCTCCCAATGTTTGTCGTGTTTGAGCTCTACTTCCGCCTACGGCGTTGGTGACGTTCTTCATCAGTGCAGTTTCGATGGCGGCTTGTTGCGGCGGTGCCGGAATGGGCCCGGAGGTTGGAAAACGATCCAAGGTGTCATAGAAGACTTTCCAGTGCTGCGGCCCGGTCTTTGCGTAGAAGGCTTCATTGACCATCGAACGGCGCGTCGGGGTGGTGTTGGGCCTATCAAACATGGTGAGCATTTGATCGCGCCGCGCGGTGAACTTGACCCACTCCCAGGCCTCGTCCTTCAGCTTGGAATCACGCATGATGGCGTAACCTGCCGCCCCGAATTGGTGGCGTTGACTGCGCTGTCCGGGAAAGAACTGCACATCGAAATCCTTGGGGCCCATCCCACCTTGAACCAATCCGTCGACCCAGTAGCCTCCGGCAGGTGCCGCACCGATCTTTCCATTCGCGAAGAGTCCCACCAGCGAATTCCCTCCTCCACCCTCGGGACGTACAGCCAGACCTTGGCCAACGAGGTCGCGGAGAAATTCGAAGGTCTCCAGTACCTTCGGATCTTCGGCATTCGGGTTTTCCCACAGGTAGCCGCCACTCCTAGGAGTTTTCGTCGCTTCACCCGGGTAAAAGCCATCCCATAGCCACGAACCGCCCTGAGCCCTAGTTTCCGTAAGGAAAGATGTGTCATTGGTGTAAAGCCATGGCACAACACCGCCGAATAAGCGGTTGGTCCAGTAGTACGGAGTGAAGCCCCTGCCCTCGCGCTTTTTCATTCCGCGCATCATGGACTCGAAGTCGTCCCACGTCCACTCTGCGGGAGGATACTCAAGCCCCGCCCTTCTCAAGGTCGACGAGTTCAAGTACATATTCGCGGCGTTAAAGTCCAGCGGCATCTGATAGAGACTGCCGCGGTACATAAACGCCTCGATCAGTGACGGGTGCACGTCGGCAAAATACTCCGCTACCTGTTGCGCGTCGCGTTGCACATAGCTATCGAGGGGCTCGGCGAGCTTCTCCGCGAATAGCTGCGTCCCTTCGGTAGCCACATAGACCACATCTGGAGCATTACCTGCGGCCACCATGGTCAGAATCTTGGCGAAGAAATCCTTCCAATCTGCACCCTGAATGGCCTGCAGGTGCACCGGAATATTCGGATGCTCTCGCATGAAAGCCTCGGCGATTCCGCGTCTGGCCTCTGCGTCCGCAGAGTTACCCAAAATGGCTACACGCAGTCCTTTTGCGTGACGCCCGGGTATATCGGCGCCGGACAGGCGAGGCCACGCCCCAACACTCACCCCTGCGATCCCGAGAGCCGCCGCTGTCACCAGCGCACGCCGGGTTATTCCTGAACTCATATCCACATCTCCTAACACGTGTCAGGTTCACTTGACAGATCCTAGATGTGATGTGAATTACCCGTCAATAGTTAAAAGAAATATCAGCGCATAAGGCCATGTCATACGCTGATATTTCGTTTTAGCAATTCGGCGTCTTACACGTTGCGACGCCACGCCTGACGAAGTTGATCGCGGTTATTCTCGCGTTGCCGGTCCAGGACGTGCTCGATACTTGGCCGCCCCTCGCGCACCGGGCCCTGGTCGGCCAACGGCACCGTATAGGTCTCGTTTTCGATCAACTGAATGGTCTCCCCGCGCACCTGCACCGACAGCGCCGGGGCGCCGCAGAGATCAAAAGAAATCGACTCCGGGCGTAGGCAGACGGTGATTTGGGCGCCTTGCCAGGTCAACCGGAACTTCATCGAACGCCACCCGCGCGGCAGCCGCGGATCGAAACGCAGGACCTGCTCATCATCCCTCAGCCCGCCGAAGCCGTAGACCAATCCGGCCCAGACCCCTCCGGTTGAGGCCACGTGCACCCCGTCGGCGGTATTGCCGTGGGAGTTGTGCAGATCCACGTTCAGCGCATGCTCAAAGTAGTCATAGGCCAAATCCCGGTACCCCACCTCGGCAGCCAGAATCGACTGCACGGTGGCCGACAACGTCGAGTCGCCGGTGGTCAGCGGGTCGTAGTAGTTGAAGTTCGCGAGCTTGCGTTCGGCCGAGAAGTCCGAGGAACGCAACCACATGGCCAGCACCGTGTCGGCCTGCTTGATCACCTGGAAGCGGTAGATCACCAGCGGGTGGTAGTGCAATAGCAGCGGGAACTTCGCCGGATCGGTGTTGGCCACATCCCAAATCTCGCGGTTCAAGAAGTGGTCATCCTGCGGGTTAATCTCCACGGATTCCGAGTAGGGAATGTGCATGCAGTGCGCGGCACGCACCCACATCGCGGGTTCCTCGGGCTGCAGGTCGAGGCGCTGGACCAGCTGCTGGTAGTAATCTGGGTACTCATCGGCCAGGCGGGTGATAATTTCGGCCGCACGGCGCAGATTAAAGCGCGCCATCACATTGGTGTAGAGGTTGTCATTCACCACGGCCGTGTACTCATCCGGTCCGGTGACCCCGTGGATGTGGAAGGTTTCCTGCTCTCCGCTATGCCGCCAGAAGCCCAGCGACGTCCACATGCGGGCGGTGCCGACCATGATCTCCGCACCGCCGGCGGTGAGGAACTCCTCGTCCCCGGAGGCATTGAGGTAGCGGTTCAGACCATAGGCCACGTCCGCGTTGATGTGGTACTGCGCGGTACCCGCTGGATAGTAGGCGCTGGCTTCCTCGCCGTTGATGGTGCGCCACGGGAAGAGAATGCCGTCCTCGTTCATCACCTGCGCCCGGCGCGTGGCCGCGGGCAACATGGAGACACGCGCGCGTAGCGCGTTTCGGGCCCACTGCGGGTTCGTGTAGGTCAAGAACGGAAGCACATAGATTTCGGTGTCCCAGAAGTAATGCCCCGAGTACCCGTTACCCGACACACCCTTCGCGCTAATCCCCAAACCATCGGAACGTGCCGAGGCCTGAGCCAACTGGAACAGGTTCCAGCGGATGGCGCGCTGCAGTTGCTTGTCGTCGCTGTCGACCACGACGTCACTGCGGCGCCAGTAGTCGATCATGAAGGCGCGCTGGGCACGGAAATGCTCATCGATCCCGAACGGCACCAGATGATCCAGGGCGCGGCTCGAACGGGTGAGCATCTCCTCGGCGCTGTGCCGCCGCGAGGCATGGTAGACCGCGAACTTCGAGAGACGCAGCCCCTGGCCTTTGCCCAGGTTCACCGAGCTGACCTCGTCGGCGCGCGAGGCGTTGACCTGGCGCGTGGTGCGCACCGGTTGCTTGCTACCGCCGGTCAGCGTCACCTGATGTTCGACGGAGGCCGCCACCGACATGCCCGAGCCCTTCACGTAGTAGCTCAGCCCGAGGCGGGAGCCGTCTTGGGTATTCCCGGCGGCAATCAGTGGGTTCTGCGACGCGGATTCCGACTTTCGCGGGTCGTCGGCCTTCACCCCGGAGTCCATTTCCATCGGGCTTGGCACGGCCCGCTCGGTGGGTTCGCCAATCAGCGAGGATTGCACCAACACATGGGCTGGGGCATCGAGCAGACGCACATGCAGATCCTGCACGGCCAGGTGACGGTCGCTGAAGGAAACCATGGTGCGGGCGGTGACGGCCACCCGGTTGCCCTCCGCGGTGCGCCACAGCGTGGTGGCATTCAGCGTTCCGTCGCGGAAGTCGAGGCGCAGGTCGTCGCGCAATAATTCGGTACGACCGATTTCCAGTGCCTCGTCGTTGATGAATACGCGCAGGGTGCGGAAGTCCGGAGCGCTGATCATTGTCTGCCCAGTCTCGGCTAGACCAAAGGCGCTTTCCGCATGGCGGATCTGCCAGGTCTCATGCAAACCGTTGAGGAAGGTGCCGGCGGTGTGTTCGGCGACGCCCACCTGTGCGGCGCGGCATCCGAGGAAACCATTGCCGAGCGAGAAGACGGTGTCTTGGGCGCCACTCTCGTCGCGTTGCGCCTCGCGGGCGATCGACCACGGGTCATAATTCAGCGCGTCACTGGCCTGCTCGGTGATCAGCTCCTGCAGATCCGTGACCAGCACGTGGGCTCCTGCCGCGGAAAGTTGGTCCGCGTTATCTTCCCGGTCGATGGCAACGACCTTGAAGCCGCCGCTGACGGCGGCCGCTACCCCACTCGTGGCGTCCTCGACGACCACGCATTCTTCGGGGCGCCAGCCGAGATCCGCGGCCGCGGCGAGGAAGGTATCGGGTGCTGGCTTGCCCGCTAGCGAGCGTGCCGCAGCCTCGGTTCCGGAAATAACGGTCGCGAAGTAGGTGGCAAGCCCGGCGCGTTCGAGCACCTGGTGGGCGTTGCGCGAGGAGGAGACCACTGCCACGTCGAGTCCGGCGTCGATCACTTGTCGCACATAGTTCAGCGACCCGGCGTACGGCTCGATCCCGTCGCGCTCCAAAATCGCGGTGAACAAGGCGTTCTTTTTATTCCCGAGGGCGCATATAGTCGAGTCGCCCGGTAAATCACCGGGTGTCCCCTCGGGTAGCTCGATGCCGCGGGAGGCCAGCAGGGCGGCCACCCCCTCGTAGCGTGGCCGTCCATCGATGAGGGCGAAATAGTCCTCTTCGGTGTATGGGGCAACGCCGGGATACCCGGCGAGGAAGTCCGTAAATAGTTCGCGCCATGCGGTGCGGTGCACCAGCGCCGTCGGCGTCAGCACACCGTCAAGGTCGAACAGCACGGCCTTAAAGTCGCGGTGGCGATATGCAGGTCGGGAGGATGTCACGAGCGGTGTCCTATCTCGAGGTGCAATTTCCACCAACGGTAGCAAGCTAGCGCCCTTGCGACGACATACTACGATGGACTTGTGGCTCAGTGGATAGATTTATGGAACAGCGACGACTGGCGCGCCGAAACGGCTGGATGGATCGATGCCGCCTGCGATGCGTATGGCATCGAACGCACCGCCGAGCCGGAGTTTTGGCCCACCCACCTCGGTAGCGTGGGCGCCGCGGTGGAAACCGACGCCGCCCATCTGGTGTTTACCGCCAATGCGCCGGGTCTGGCGGCCGAGCCGGCGGTGACGGTGACCGCAGGCCAGCTCGTACCGGACCGCGTGGTGATGCCGCTAGCCATCGACCGCGTCGCCGGCTATATGCTCAGCCCCGACTTCGGGCACGCGCTGGGCGAGGTGAGCGACAGCGTGGAGAGCTGGGAACTGGCCATGGCCTCGCTGGCGGCGCTCCAGGTCTCCCTGATGGGCCAGCAAGATGCCTTCTTCGACGCCGGCCTGACCGTGGTCGATCCGCAGTTCTTGCCGGAGCAGTATGAGCAGGCGCTGACCCTCCATGTCTCCATGGACGCCAACCACCCGCTGCATCTTCCCCCGGCGCGTGCCGACAAGCTCCATTCCCGCTTGGGCGAACTGCGTGCGGCTTGCACTGCGCTGCACGCCGGGCCGGTGCCGCTCTCGCTGGAGCACGGGGCCTTCGATCTGCACAAGGTCATCACCCCGGCCGAGGTCGGCCAGCAGGGCCGCATTGTGCACTTCGGTTCGGCGCACTGGGCGCACCCCTTCTCCTCGCTGGCCCGCCCCTTGGCGCTTATGCAGGAGCAGTGGGATTGCACCGTCGACGACGAACGCGTTATGCGGGTGCTCTTCGCCTACCTGGGCCAATTCTCCGACTACGGGACGCCCGACGAGCTCTTCGATTTGATCGGTCCGGCCTGCATGATCGCCCCGTTGGCGCAGCATGAGACCTGGCTGCGGCTGTTGCTGGAGGCCGACGACAAGGATGTGGCCGAGCACGCCGAACACGTGCTCGAAACCCTGTACATCGGCTAATGCGCGCTGAGCCGGGTACTGACCGAGCGCACGGTCGTCACCTCGGCAAAGCCTCCGCCGGATAGGTTGGCGGCGGTAGCGCGCATGAGTTCTTCCCCGCTCAGCACCTGCGCACCTCCTCCAAGGATCGCGTGCACCTCGGCGTCGCTGGGCAAGGCCACGGGGAAGGTCGTGGTGGCATCTAGCGGCAGAACGATCTGGAACCCTAGGTTGCTCCCCATGCGCGAGGTGGTTTCTACGCACATATTCGTCTGGATGCCGGCCACAATGAGCGTGGTTATGCCACGGGCCCGGAGCCAAGCCGCTAGGTCGGGTTCGCCCAAAAAGGCCGAGTTCACGTGTTTCCGGATCATGAGCTCCGGCGTCACCGCTGCTACCTCCGCGAAGAGCCGATTTCCGGGGTTGGCCGGGTGCAGCGGCGAATCGACGTGGACACTGTCATGTTGCACGATGACCACAGGAACCCCGTTTCGTTCGCAGTCCCGCAGCAACGTGCCTACCGCGGCGCGGCAGCCCGGCAGGTCCACCGGTTCACCCCAGAAGGGGTCTTCGAAGCCGCGTTGCATGTCGATGAGGATGAGGGCGGTATTGCTCGGGTTCAGGGGCATCATTTCGTTCATGGTTCTATTGCATCGTCGTTCGCAGCCGCCCACCAGTGGCAGATACGCCAGTAACCGGTAGGATTCTGCCATGCCTAATTTCCGTGTCGGTATTTTGGTGTTTGATCAGGCGCGCAGTTATGACGTGGTTACGGCGACCGAAATCTTCGCAGACCGTTCCGCCCATGGCCTACCGGCGATGCACGTCGAGTTTTGCTCCGGCGCACCGAGGGAATCGGTTCGGTTGGACACCGGACTGCAGATCGCCCCGGTCCACCACTCGCGCGCCTATGATCTCCTGGTCGTGCCCGGTTCGGAGCAGCTCCTGGGTCGGCTAGTGGAGCCCGACCTCGAGCTCATTGCACGCGCCACGCACCCGACTAAAGCGGTGGCTGGCCTATGCACCGGTGCCTTCGCGCTGGCCGAAGCCGGGGTGCTAAATGGCGGGCAAGCCACCACACATTGGCGCTACACCGACCTCCTGGCGCAGCGGTACCGACAGATCTCGGTGCAAAGTTCCCAGATTTACGTAGCGAGCGGCGAGTTCTGGACCTCGGCGGGGGTCAGCGCCGGGGCGGATCTGCTGTTGCATCTAGTCGACGAATTCCACGGGCGGTCCGTGGCCGCTCAAATCGCCAAGTCCATGGTGTTGCCGCTGCATCGAGCGGGAAACCAGTCACAGTTCGTTGATCACACGCTCGCCGGCCAAACGGCCTCGCCCCTGTCCGAACTCGCCGAGCGCGTACGTCATGATCCACGTCGAGATTGGTCGGTTCGCGCACTGGCCCGAGCCTTGGCCGTCTCGGAACGCTCGTGCCACCGTCTCTTCCACGCCCGGCTCGGGTGCACGCCCGCGGCGTGGATCCAGCGCGAACGGCTCGAGGTCGCCCGGCAACTGCTTGAAAATACCGATCTAACCGTGGGGCGGGTGGCCGAGCAGTCCGGTGTGGGCAGCGCAGAAAACCTGCGTAAGCTCTTTGCGTCCCGCTTCGGGATCTCGCCCACCGACTACCGCCGGCGCTTTGGCGGGCAAGTTAGCCGCGTAGCACCCGCATAAGGGTCGGGGCCCGGTCGGTCATCAGCGCGTCGACCCCACGCTCGACCAACTGGCGCATCTGCGCCTCGTCGTTGACCACCCAAACGTGCACCTCGGTGCCCGCACCTTGCACCGCGCGCACCAACCGCCTGGTTGCCACGGGCAGGCCCTTATAGGTGGCGGGGATCTGCACCGCCCAGTAGGGTCTGAGCAGCCCGCGCGGCACCCGGCCCAAGAGCTGGGCGCAGGCGTAGATCTGGGCCATCTGGCGCTGACCCGGCGAGCGCCGCACAGGGCGCCCGAGCAGATGCGCCACGGCGGCCGATCGCCTGTCGTCGAAGGAGGCCAGCGCGATGCGTTCGTGCACCGAGCGACGGTCGATGAGGCAGGCCAACGGGGCGATGACCGCCTCGTCCTTGACGTCGATATTCAGCATGGCCTCGGGAAAGGCATCCAGCAGCTCCTCGAGCCGGCACAACGGCTGGCCGTTGGCCCGCACCTCGGCGAGCTGAGCGTCGGTGTATTCGGCGATGGGGCCGCGCGCGTCGGTTACCCGGTCGAGGGTGTCGTCGTGAAAGGCGTAGACCGTACCGTCCTTGCTGGCGCGAACATCGGTTTCGAAATGCCGGATGCCGGCCTGCCAGGCGCGTTCGAAGGCCAGCAGGGTGTTTTCCTCGCTGCCGGTGCGCACCCCGCGGTGGGAGAAGGCGTAGGTCATTTCAGGATCCCCTCGATCACCTGGGCCACCCCGTCCTCGAGCAACGGCGGGGCAAGATACTCGGCGGTTTGGCGGACCAGCGCGTGCCCGGAGGCCATGGCGTAGCCGTGTCCGGCGTAGCTAAGCATCTGCAGGTCATTGGGCATGTCCCCGAAGGCCATAACTTCTTCCGGGGCGATACCCAGGCGTTCGGCATAGACCCGTAGGGTCTGCGCCTTATCGATCTCCACATGGGCCATCTCCAAAAGCGACATGTCGAAGGCCGAATGGGTGACCGAGAGCATCTGTCCCAGCTGCTCGGCGACCAGCCCATAAAAATCGTCGATCGGCAGGTGCGGGGAGCGGGCCAGAAATTTCACGATCCCCTCGCTGTCTAGCACCGGCCCGTTCAAATCCAGCTCACCGAGGCATTCCATGGGGCGGTGCGGATCGGTGAAGCCCGGGCCCAGATGCAGGCCCTTAGTGGTTTCCGCCGCGAAGCTGGCCTGCGGTTCGTGCTCGAGGATGATCTGTGCTGCGGTGCGCGCGGTGGCGGCGCTCAACGTGCGCGAGAAGAGAATCTCGCCGCTGGCCAGGTCATAGAGCACGGCGCCGTTGGAGCAAATCACCGAGCCCAGGCCGC
This sequence comes from Glutamicibacter endophyticus, assembly GCF_048457885.1. NCBI lineage: Bacteria > Bacillati > Actinomycetota > Actinomycetes > Micrococcales > Micrococcaceae > Glutamicibacter > Glutamicibacter endophyticus. Next base: position 41,207 of record NZ_CP174200.1, on the reverse strand, counting down.
CGAAGGCCTCGATCACCGGGTCCAGCCAGCGGTAGGGCCGTCCGGTGACGAAGACGATTTCGATGCCCGCGTCCCGCGCGGCGAGGAAGGCCTCGCGGGTGCGCTGGGAAATCGTACCGCCGGGGGTGATGATCGTGCCGTCGAGATCGGAAGCGATCAGCCGAATCATGCAAGCTCCGTCCGATGCGGCGGATTGGCCCCGGCGCGAGATACGGTGACCGCTGCCGCCTGCGAGGCGAAGTCCAGCGCCTGGCGCAACTCGGGAACGCTTAGTTCATGCAGGGCCTGCCGGTTCTCGGCCCCGAGCATCTGGTGCTCGGCCAACCAGCACAATAGCGCGGCGGTGAAGGTGTCGCCGGCGCCGACGGTGTCGACGACCTCGACCACCGGCGAGGCGTGTTCGGCGTCCCCGGCACGCACCACGCCCCAGCAGCCGCGCGAGCCGGAGGAGGTCACCACGATGCCCGGGCCCATATCGAGCCAGGCCCGCGCCGAGTCCTGCACCGAACGCATCGGGTAGAGCCAGCGCAGGTCGATACCGGATACGCGCACCACGTCGGAATGGGAGACGAACTGCTCCACATGGGCGACGGTTTGCGCGTGGCTGGTTACCAGCGAGGGGCGCAGATTCGGGTCGTAGCTGATGGTGGCGTGTGCGCGGGCCTTTTGGAGCAGCGGGAGCAACTCGTCGGGTCCGAAGAGCGTGGCAATGGAGCCGGTGTGCACCAGCTCGCTGTCTTCCGGCAGGGCCGCGCCGATATGCGGCAACTTCCAGTAGGCATTGAAGGCGAAGGCCGCACCACCGGCCGGGTCCAGAATGCCATGGGCAATCACGGTGGGTTCCTCGTCGCGTCCCCCGAGCACCTTGACCTGATTCGCGGCCAGATAGGACTCGATCTTCGCACCGTGTTCGTCGTCGCCCCACCGGGAAATCAGGGTGCCGGGGTAACCGAGCCGGGAGAGCGATACTGCCACATTCAGCGGGCTGCCGCCGACGAATTCCTGGGCCGGTGCAATGCCGGAGGCCAGTACGTCCACTAGCGCCTCGCCGATCACGGTCGGGTTCATCATGCTCCTCTATCCCCCATGCAAACTGACCACCTCGCGTACGCAGGCGGCCCATTGCGCACTCGTCGGGTCGATCCACGTGTAGTGGTCCCCCTCAAACATTTCCCACCGGTGCTCCTGGCCGACGGCCTGGGCACGGGTTACGGCGCTGCTCAGTAGCTGCGCCGGAACATCCTGATCGGTGCGTCCATGAAAGAGTATGACACGGGCCGCGACGGGCCATAATTGCACCGGGTCGTAGGGCGCCAGATCCAACGGGCCGAGCAGCTCGTTGACCGCATCGTGGCTTAGCCCCAGCTCGCGGGCCAGCCTCAGATCCAGCACCCCGGCCTGCGAGATAACCTGGCTGACGCGCGGCTCATGGGCGGCCAGCAGGCAGGCCAGCTGGCCACCGGCGGAGTGGCCGATGACGCTGATCGGTCCCGGCTGCTCGATCAACGCCAGCGCCGCCCGGGCGTCGTCCAGCATCAGCTGTGCGCTACCGGGTCCCCGCCGATACTCGAGGTTGTAGGCCGGCACGCCGCGGGCAGCCAGGTCCTTGGCCAGCGGGACGCCAAGCTCGGCGGTGTACTTCTGCCGCCAGTAGCCGCCGTGAATGATCAGGGCGGCCCCGGGCAGGGAAGGGAGTGCCGGGGCGAAGTACTGCAGCTGCTGGTCGGGGTGTTCCCCGTAGTGCACGATCATTTGCCTTCGAATTGTGCGGTGCGCTTCTGCACGAAGGCGGCACGTCCCTCCACCGAATCGGCGGTGGTGAAAGCCTCACGGAAGGATTCGGCCTCGATCTGGAGCGCCGCGGCGGTGTCCTGGCCCTCCATGCGCACCATGGCCCGTTTCGCGTTGGCCACCGCGGTAGGCGCCACCTTGGCGATGTCGTTGATGGTCTGCACCGCGTTATCGAGCAGTTCTTCGGCCGGGACGACGCGGTTGACCAGTCCGATGCGAAGTGCCTCGGCGGCGTCGATGCGGCGGCCGGTGAAGATCAATTCGCGGGCCATCCCGGCGCCAATTCGGCGCGGCAGACGCACCGATCCGCCAAAGCCGGGCACCAGGCCCAGGTTGACCTCCGGCTGCCCAAAGCTGGAGTTCTGGGCGGCGTAGATGAAGTCGCAGGCCAGCGCCAATTCGCAGCCACCGCCGAGGGCGAAACCATTGACCGCGGCGATCACCGGGATCTGCAGTTCTTCGAGGGCCAGGGTGACCGCGTGCATGCGCTGCCCGTAGGCCTGGGCCTCCTCGGGGCTCATCTCATTCATCTGCACGATGTTGGCACCGGCCACAAAGGCCTTGCTGCCGGCGCCGGTCAGGACGACGCCGCGGTAGCTAAAGCCACTATCGCTCAGCCAGTTCACCAGTCGTTCAAGGTCCGCAACGACCTCGAGGGCTAGCGCGTTGAGCGATTCGGGCCGATCGATGGTGACGATCAGGGCGTTCTCGCGGGTCTCTAGGGTCAGGGTCTCAAAGTGCTCCATGCTCCCACTTTCTCACGACTGTGGCCCGGGCCACTGTCGTGGCTTAGCGGCGTTTCTTCGGCCCCTTGCCTTGGCGCCGCGGCCGTTGGGTGCCGCCGCGGGCGGGTCCACCGCCGCGTTTGGCCGGGCGCGCGGCGGGCTTGGACTGCTGTTGCTGCGCCTGGCGCACCGAGGCCTGCCGCGAGGAACTCGCCCCGCGCCCACGCACCACGCCAATGAACTCTTCGAGGGCTTCGGCCACCGGGGAGTCCACCGGCCAGCAGATGCCGATCATGCTCGGCTCCCCGCCCGCAATTTCGCGGGAAATCACATCCTTGCGGCCAAAGAGGCGAGCCAGGCTCATCGGCATGCGCGCAATGAAGGCGCCGGTGGCTACCAGCTCCATGGCCGCGTCCACTCCCCCGGCCTCCGGCGGGAAGTCCGCCAAATCCAGTTGAGGGTATTGTTCGAGTTCCGCGACGGGGATGCTTTCGTCGTAATACTCCACGTCGTGATCGCGTGCGGCGCAGACCACCTCGAGCTCTTCATAGAGCGGAATGACATGCCGGGTGTCGTCCTTGGGCGACTGGCCAGGGGCAAAGCGCAGGAACACCGCGTCGGCCAGGTCATCGCCGAGCAGGCCGAGGATATTGTCCGCGTCGTAGCGTTCGGCATGCAGTTCGATCTGCGGATAGCGTTCGGCAAACCGGGTCAACCATTTACCCGGGGTGACCCCGGCGGTGTAGAAAATTCGCAGCACGCGTTAAGCCTACGCGCCCACGGATACAACAGGGCACCGCCTCCCGAGGGGAAGCGGTGCCCTGATAGGCCGCCGGGGCCTACTTGTCGGTCTTCACAACCAGCACATCGCACGGGGCGGAGTGTGCCACCGAGGAGGCAACCGAGCCGAGCACGCGGCCCAGACCCTTCATGCCAACGTTGCCGACGACGAGCATCGAGGCGTTGCGGCTCTCGGCCTCGGAGATCAGCACATCGCCCGGCTTGCCGTGACCGGCAGCTGCGGTGATGTTCACGCCAGCCACCTTCTCCTTGACGTCGTTGGCCACGCGCTGAGCCAGCTTGCGAGCCTGCTCGGCGTCGTCCAAGATCCAGGTGTCGGAACCGATGGAGACAACCTCGGTGTTATCCGAAGCATGAGCGGTCACGACGACCAGCTCGGCCTCCAACTTCACGGCCAGGCTAGCGGCACGAAGGGCGGCGCGCTGTGCGGTTTCCGAACCGTCGACTCCAACGATGATGGTTTCAGACATGTTTTCTCCTCTATGTCAGTAGTGAGTTCGTTTGGTAGCTTACATCCATTGGTGACCGAGGTCACAGTTTGTGTTAGTTTGCGTGCTCGCGCAGGAAAGCGACCGCTCTCCCCCAAGCCTGCGCGGCGAGTTCGGCGTTGTAATTGCCGGCCGGGTTTTCGTCATTGTGGAAGGCGTGCGCGGCGTCGTAGTAGTAGAACTGCACCTCGGCGCCGGACTGCTCCCGGATCTGCTGCTCCTGCGCCTTGGCCTGCTCCACCGGGTAGAAGTCATCGAAGTTGGCGTAGTGGCCCTGCACCGCGGCGCGCACCCCGCTGTAATCCTCCGGCACACCCTGACCCACACCGTAGAAGGGCACCGCAGCGCTGATGCGCTCCCCTTGCTGCGCGGCGAGGTTCAGCACAAAGCCGCCGCCCATGCAGAAGCCGATGGCGCCCACGCGCTGACTTGTCACTTCCTCGCGCCCCAAGAGGTAGTCCACGGCACCGGCTAAGAGCCGGGCGCCGGTTGCTTCGGGAAGCTTGGACATCATTTCGGCCGCTTCATCGCCGTCGTGGGTGATCCATCCGCCGAACAGGTCCGGGGCCAGCGCCACAAAGCCTTCGGCGGCCAGGCGATCGGCCACGTCGCGGATGTGGTCGGTCAGGCCCCACCATTCCTGGACGACAATGACCCCCGGTCCACGACCCGATTCCGGGATCGCTAAATAGCCGTGAGCGCTCTGCTCACCGGAGGCGAAAGAGACATTCTGGTGCGGGGTTTTTTCAGCCATTGACTTCCCTATTCAGGTAACGATTAACTGCGCTCTCAGTGTAGGCACATGGCGGTGATTTCGTCATTGATTGCAGTCACATCCGGGCGAATTTATCGCGGCCACCCTTCGCTAGGATGAATGGCATGAGCAACGCACCACACCCGCGCAGCGACTCGCCGACCCGGCGGGTGACCGCCGCCATGGTTGCGGCCGAGGCCGGGGTTTCCACCGCGACGGTGTCACTGGTGGTCAACGGCAAAACGGCCGGACGAGTCTCGGCCGCCAATGAACAGCGCGTCCGCGAGGCCATCGATCGGCTCGGCTACGTTTTGGATTCGGTGGGTAGCTCGTTGGCCCGCGGCGTGAGCTCCACCATCATTCTGGTGGCCCCGGATATCTCAAACCCGTTCTTCGCCCAGCTCATCTCCGGGGTGCGTCAGGTGTTGGCCACGGATTACCACCTGTTGCTCTCGGTCAGCGATCCCGGGCAACGCCCGAGCCTCACCGAGGTTTCACGCCTCTTTGGCCAGCGTCCGGCCGGACTGATCCTCCATGCCCCGGACCCCGAATTCTTAGCTGGCGTACCCGCGCATGTACCCGTGGTGGCCGTCGATGCCCCCGATGCGCCCGAGACGGTGCCGGCGGTGAATTTCGACGTGAGCCAGGGCGCCCGGCTCATTGCCGAGCATCTGCACTCCCGCGGCCACCGCACCATTGCCTACCTCGATGCCGCCACGGGCACCGCAACGCTGCGCGTGCGCCGCGAGGCCTTCATGGCCGCCGCGACAAGCCTAGGGATGACGGTGCTGCAGCATCTGCCCGTGGCCACCACCATCGACATTGCTGCCGCGGGCGCTAGTTTTACTGCCGCCTGGCCACAAATGCACGCGGCACAGGCCAGCGCGGTGGTCTGCGCTACGGATACCCAGGCCTATGGTGTCTTGCAGGAGGCGCGCGCCGCCGGATTAGAGGTTCCGCGCGACCTAGCGGTGACGGGCTTCGACGATCTACCGTTCTCCGCGTCAATGAACCCCGGGTTGACCAGTATCAACCTTGCCGCGGATGCAGTGGGCGTGCAGGCGGCAACGATGCTGCGCAACCTGCTAAGCGATACGAACATCGAGCAACGCCAGCTAATCTGGCCAAGCCGCCTGGTCGTACGTGGCTCAAGCGCCGTGGACTAGTAGGCCTCGCCTGCCTTAGGGGTGCGCCGAAGGCCGCACGAAACTATACTGACGTGCACAAGCCCCGCGCCCGGAAGGCGAATGATAATGTCCTACGCCGATCCAGAGATTATCCAACGACCCGCGATCCACACCGCTGCGGTGCGCGATACGGTGGCCCTAGCCAACATTCCCGCCTTTTACGATCGGGCCTACCCGTTGATTTCGCGCACCCTTGCCGCAGCGGGAGTAAGCCCTTCGGCGGCACCCATGGGAATTACGCACGGGGAACCCGGGGAACTACTCGACCTTTCGGCCGCCATTCCGGTGGCCGACCCGTTTGCCGCCACCGGCGAGGTCATCGGTGAAACCCTCCCGGCCGGCCGCACCGCGACGCTGCTGGTCACCGGGGACTATTCGCAGCTGGCCGATGCCTACGGATACCTCTATCGGTGGATCGGCGAGCGCTCGCTCACGCCCTCGGGGCTCGCTTGGGAGCAGTATCTTACCGAGCCTCACCCGGACGCAGACCCTGCGTTGAATCAGACGCTACTGGCGGTCGCGATCGACTAAGCGGCGCCCAGGCGAAAATCGTAAATCCGACCCCGACTAGCGCACACACCGCCAGTACCAGCGCGATCCGCGGCAACCCGATGCGTGCTCCCAGCACCCCGGCCAGTGGATAGCACAGCAAGAAACACGCATGGGACAGCGAAAACTGCGCCGCGAACACCGCTGGGTGTTCATCGCTTGAGGCATTGCGGCGCAAGAGCCGAGCCGACGGGGTCAACACACCAGAGGTTGCCGCCCCGAACAAAACCCAGAGCACGACGAGAATGAGCCACTGCTCGCTGCCTCGGCCCCAACCGATCACGGTGGCCGCGGCGAGCAGCAGCACCGGAAGCGCGCCGGCACAGAGCAGCATGACCCGCCGGTCCGTGAACCTCCCCAACAATCCGGGCATGCTCAAGGCGACGCACATGGAACCCGCACCATAGGCACCCAGTAGCAGTGCGACTTCCACCTGCCCCAGCGCTAGGTTGCCGCGCACCAGTACCACGGTGTTGATCAGCACCATGGAGGAGGCCGCGGCGACGGTTAGATTAAGGCCGAGAAGTCCGCGCAGTTCCTTGCTGCGCCCGAAGCGGTGAATTCCGCGGGTCAGCCGGTGCACAAATCCGCCGGGCGGCGTAGCAGGCTGGAGCGGGAAGTTGGTGGCGGTCACGAGGATCGCCGAAAGCAGGAACCCGGCAACGGTCCCCAGAAATAGGTTGCTGTAACTGAGCACCGACAGCAGCGCGGCGGCGAGCAACGGGCTTAGTAGCGCCTCGAGATCGTAGGCCAAGCGCGAAAGCGACAGCGCCCGTGTGTAGTCCTGCTCTTCGGGCAGGATAGACGGTATCAGGGCCTGAAAGGTCGGGGTAAAGGTGGCCGATGCGCTTTGCAGGACAAAGATCAGCACGTAGATCTGCCACACCTCACCCACGAAGGGCAGGCAGAGCGCCACAGCGGCCCGCAGCAGATCCGCGGTAATCATGACCGCCTTGCGCGGTAAGCGGGCGATCCAGGCTGCGATGAGCGGAGCACAGAACACGTAGGCGAGCATCTTAATGCTCAGGGCCACGCCGAGCACCGACCCGGCCTGGGCGCCGGCCAGGTCGTAGGCCAGAAGCCCTAGGGCCACGGTCAGTAGGCCGGTACCTAGCAGGGCGACGATTTGGGCCGTGAAAAGCTTTGCGTACTGCCGGTTACTGAGAACGCGCAACATCGTGATCACCCTCAGGCGTGGTGGTGTGGCGGCGCCTGGCCATTGGCCACCGCGTGCTCGGCCTGTTTTACCGCCTCAATGACCAGCTTGGCGGCATGCTCATCGGTGAGCCGGTAGAGCACACTGGTGCCCTCCTGTCGTGTGGTGACCATGCGCGCCATGCGCAGGCGCGCTAGGTGTTGGGACACCCCGGCGCGCTTTTTCTCGACGATTTCGGCCAGGGCGTTGACCGAGAGTTCCCCGGCCTTGCGCAACGCAAGGATGATTCTGATGCGCGTGGCATCGGAGAGTATGCCCATGACCTCGGCCGCGAGTTCGATGTATTCGGACTCGGGATCCAGTCCGCATCGCTTGTTATGTGCATCCATGCGCACAGACTAACATTAAAGATTCTCGAAGGTCAGGAGACTTTCGCGCACCCAGCGGTGGCTACTCGATGAGTTTTCCGCTCTTGGCCACTTCGGGATCGGTGCACGACGACAGATCAAAGCAGCAGGGGCGTCGCTTGCCATCGCGTAGTTTCGAAATGCTGACTTCGACGCGGCGCTCGCGCGTTTGCTCGTTCTTCGTCGCGCCAACCCAGCGCACCCATTCCCAACGCGCCATGGGTGTCAGCGAAGTCCAGGTCTCCGCTAGATCGTCGGCCTGCTTCAACGCATCGGAGAGATCCTCCGGCACCTCCACCTCGGGCCAGACCTTGCTTACCGACGCCGGCAAAGACACGGAATCGCCGGATTTCACCGACCCGCGCAACGCCGCAGGGACCGGCAACCAGTGCCCGCGACGCCCATCCGGTTCGATCACCAGGGTCGTCGGTTCGCCCTTGATCTCGGTATCCACCGCCACCTGCCCTCGACTTGGCAATTTCGCGCTGGACACTTCGTCAAAACGGATAATCGCACGGCCCGCGACCTCGTCAACGGTTCCGTGGAGCTCAAAGCTATGTGATTCGACTGCCATAGGGGCATCCTAGCGGCAGCACCCACGGCTAGCGAGGCGCCGGTCGTTCGGCACTCGATTCAATGAGATAGCTTCGCACCTGGGCGATGTTTGCAGTCTTACCGGCCCCGGTGAAGCGAAGAACATGACTAAAATCCAGACGCACCCCCGCACCGAGGAGGAATCCGTCACAGGAGGCGAAACGACCGTGGGTGATCACCGAACTAATTTCGGCATGTTCCGCTTCGAATCCCGGAAACATTCGCGTGACGCTCTCGGGACCCTGCGCGATCCCCTCTCCCGCGCGCCACCACTCGAAGTCCTTGGCGAGCCACGGCAACCATGGAGCCACGTTTCCCAGCACCCACTGCTCAAAAAGTTCAACCGTTAACTGCGATCGCGGAGAATTCCCGCAACCGCCGGGGGTTATGACCTGCATATCGTCCACACTCCTTAACACGGCGATCCTACGCTGGGGCGTTGGCCAAGCACAGGGCCTTCGGCCGGTGTGCCGCGAGTGGCAACTGTTCCTATATATAAGGAGTATGCGTCGTCCGGGGTTCATACGACGCCCAGAAATACGAAAATGACCCTTGACCAGAGATCTTCTCCCGGTCAAGGGCCATTTTTGTTTTGTGCGCGAGGGGGGACTTGAACCCCCACGACCTTGCGATCACTGGCACCTGAAGCCAGCGCGTCTACCAATTCCGCCACTCGCGCATATTCATTTTTTGGTCACCACTCTCGCGGCAACAAGAAATAGCTTACACACACTTTTTGCGATCGCCTAATCGAATGGGATGGTTGTGACGACAAACACCAACGGAACCAGTTTTGAGTCCAAATCGTTGCCTTTCTGGCACCCTCTGCGGCCACCTATTTCCGGTGATTCCACAGCTGGTGACAGTAAGATCGACTTTGAGCTTCCGTACCCGACACCGTTTGGGTGCGGATTTCATTGCAATGTATCGGGCATAACCACCAAGGGAAGGAGCACGCGCTATGGGTTTTTTCGACAACGTCGAACGTGGTCTCGAAAAGGTCGTCACCGGCTTCTTCCGTGGCAACAGCACCGCCGAAATCAAGCCGGTCGAGCTCACCACCGCGCTACGCAACCAGATGGATCGTTCGATCCTCGCAATTAGCGAGGGCCGAAGCCTGGCACCGAACTCGTTCACCGTGGCGTTGAACCAACGCGACTTTGACACGGCCAAGAGCTGGAGCTCGGTTATCGTTCAGGAAATCGCGACGGTGACCGCCGACCACGCCTCGAGCCAGGGCTACAACCTTCAGGGCGAGGTGCGTATTCGTTTCACGCTCGACGACGAGTTGCGCCCGGGTGAACGAGAAATCTCCGCAGACTTCCAGGACGCCGCGAAACCTGCGGCCAACCCAGCTCCGGCACCGCGCCCGGCCGCCAAGCCAGCACCGCAACCATCGGCTCATCCGGCGACACAGACCGTCGCTCAGCCGCGGCCGGTGCCGCATCCCCCGGCAGCCCCGGTCGCTAAACAAGCCATCGTAGAAGTCGCCGGTGAACGCTACGCGGTACACCACCACTCGATCGTGCTGGGACGTTCGAATAGCAGCGACATCCCCGTGGACGATGCGGGCGTCTCACGCCAGCATGTGCGCATCGAAACGCACGCCAACGAGGAATTCACCGCCACCGATCTGGGTTCAACCAATGGCACCTACATCGACGGCAAGAAGATCTCCTCAGCCACGCAAATCTTTGACGGCACGGTGATCACCATCGGGCAAACCAAAATCATCTTCAGATTAATCACCCCCAAGCAGGGAGGTGCTGCATGAACGACCTAGTACTAAACATCTTCCGGCTCGCGTTCTTGGCCTTGATTTGGCTACTGGTGCTTGGCATCGTAGGTTCAATGCGCCTTGACCTCTCGATCGGTCGCAAAGCCCGCACTGGCACCCCCAGTGCCCGCACGCTTCGCAAGCATCCCGAGCTGGCCGAGCCGGAGCCAACCTCGCGCAAGGCCGCCAGCACGTTGGAAATCACCGACGGCCCACTGGCCGGACGCGTTATTGAGCTCCAGGGCCAGCCGATCCTTTTCGGACGGGCCCAGGACGCCACCGTCGTCTTGGAAGACGACTATGCCTCGGGCCGACACGCCCGACTCTTCCCGCAGGGTTCACGCTGGTTTATCGAGGATCTCGGGTCCACCAATGGCACCTTTGTGGGCGATACGCAATTGACTCGGGCGCAGGCTGTCGAACCCGGTCAGCGAATTCGCATCGGGAAGACCGTTCTGGAATTGAAGGCCTAGCCTATGGCTCTAAAGCTTGAATTCGCGGCCAAGTCTGATGTTGGACGGGTCCGAAAAAAGAATGACGATTCTGCCTATGTTGGGCAGAATCTCGCCGTGCTGGCAGATGGCATGGGTGGTCATGTTGGCGGCGACGTCGCCAGTGCCTCGACCGTCCTCGATCTAATCCATCTGGATAACCCGCATACCCCCGAGCCGGAAAATGCGTTGCCCGATGAAATTCAGGCGGCCAATCTTGTGCTCAATGAGCTTGTCGCCTCCAATCCGAAGCTTTCGGGCATGGGCACCACCGTCACCTCGCTTTTGCTCTCCGGCAGCACGCTGTACATGGCCCATATTGGCGACTCTCGGGCCTACCGGCTCAAGGACGGGGTCTTTGAGCAAGTCTCGAAGGATCACACCTTCGTGCAGCGACTCGTCGAAGAGGGGCGCATCTCCCCTACCGACGCCGAAAGCCACCCGCATAAGAACGTGCTCCTACGCGTTCTCGGCGATTCCGATGCCTCTCCCGAACTTGATATCCAGCAACATGAGGCAGCACCCGGAGAACGCTGGTTGCTCTGCTCCGATGGTTTGACCGACGTTGTCCCGGATCCGGTTATCGAACAGGCCCTGCGCGGGACCAAGGACCTGGATCAAGCGGTCAATGACCTGGTCGCGACCACCTTGCAAAACGGTGCGCCCGATAACGTCACCGTGGTGATTTTCGAGGTTGTCGAATCCGATGACGTAAACGCAGATGTCACCGACCCCTATGAGCCGGCGCCGAATACCGAACAGCTGACCATTGCCGCCGAAGGCGATGTTGAAGCCAGCGCGGTCTTGCTGCGCCATGAGATTTCACAGCGCCCGCATCTACTGGTTGGTGCCGCCCAGCTGGCCACACAAACCGGGCAAATACCGGTGGTCACGCAGAGCACGGGCGAACGCCGCGCGGCGGCCCTTCTGACCCACCGCTCCCCCGAGGCCAGCGAGATCCTCGATCCGGCCGTGGAACCGGAGCGGCCACGTCGCCGCTGGTTCCTCTCCGCCCTGTTGACCATGATGACGATTTTGATCGTGGTCGTGGGTGCGTGGGGCTACCTGTGGACACAAACCCAGTACTACGTAGGGTCGGTGGATAACAGGGTCGCGATATTCAAGGGCGTTCCGCAAGAGCTGGGGCCGATTTCACTCTCCGAGGTCGACTCGGTCAGTAATGTGCCGCTGGATGCGTTACCGGAATATTCACGCCAGCGTGTGCAATCGAGCATTCATGCCAACGATCTGGACCACGCCCGGGCGATGGTTCAAGAACTTCTGGTCACCGCCAAGCAGAACTGCCCCGTGCAGGCTCCCGGCGACGACGACAAGGAAAATGAGCAACGAGACCTGCCAGACTACTGCAAGGAGATTCTGCGATGACCGAAGTGCAAACGGCACCGGTTTCACGCCGTAATCTCGAACTGCTCCTGTTGCTCTTGGCCCTCGCCGTAGGTGCCTCGGCCTTCTATCTGGTCGGCGTCACCACAGAGGCCACCGACGTGATGGTGATCGTGAAGCAGATCGGCGTCCTAGGCGTTCTGGGGCTGATTATTCACGTGCTCCTGCGCATCTTCGCCAAATATGCCGATCCGGTAATACTTCCGATCACGGTGGCCCTCAATGCCCTGGGCTTGGCCATGATTTACCGAATTGACATGGCAAAATCTACCGACCAAGCGAGCCGTCAGCTGCTTTGGACGGTCATTGCCGTGCTCGTCGCGGCGGTGGCTCTGTGGATAATTCGGGATCACAGAACCCTGCGACGATTCACCTACATATCGCTTGCGGCATCTTTGATTCTGCTCGTTCTGCCGATGATTCCCGGGCTGGGCGTCACGATCAACGGTGCGCGCATTTGGATCCACGTAGGTAGCTACTCGATGCAGCCAGGCGAGCTGGCCAAGATTACCTTGGCGATCTTCTTTGCCGCCTACCTCTCGTCGAATCGCGACTTGATCCTCATGGCCGGGCGCAAGGTCGGACCGCTCCAGCTGCCACGTATGCGCGATATGGCCCCCATGGTGTTGGCCTGGCTCATGTCTATAGGCGTGCTCGTGGTCCAACGTGACCTCGGATCCTCGATCCTGTTCTTCGGCATGTTCATCGTCATGGTTTACGTGGCAACTGCCCGAATTTCATGGGTGCTGATCGGCTTCCTCTTGGTGGTCGTTGGCGGCGTTTTCGCCGGGTCGACCATGGGTCACGTAACCCGCCGCCTGAACACCTGGCTCAACGCGTTTGACCCCGAGGTGTATCAGGCCTCGGGCGGCAGTATGCAGATCGTCGAGGGACTGTTCGGCATGGCCGATGGTGGACTCTTTGGCACCGGCTTGGGCGCTGGTTCCCCCTACCGGGTACCACTGGCCAACTCCGACATGATCATTGCTTCGTTTGGTGAAGAAATTGGGCTGATCGGTGTTGTCGCCATCGTGTTGCTGTTCATGCTGTTGATCAGCCGTGGGCTGCGTACCGCGCTAGGTTCACGCGACGCCTTTGGAAAGCTACTGGCAACCGGCCTGTCGGTGACCTTGGCACTGCAATGCGTGGTCATTATCGGAGGAGTCACCCGACTGATCCCTCTCACGGGTCTCGCCACGCCCTTTATGGCAGCCGGTGGTTCGTCCCTGCTGGCGAACTGGATCATCGTGGTCATACTCCTGCTGATCTCCCACAACGCTCGACGCCCAATGGACGAGACAGCAACCCCAACCGATGTCGTTGCCACTCCCTCAGCTACTCATAAGGCGGTGAAATCCTCATGAATCACGCAATTCGACGCGTATGGATCGCGCTAACCGCCCTGTTCCTCATCTGCATCGGCGGACTCACCTATATTCAGTTCTTTGCCTCGCAGACCCTTGCCGACAACCCGATGAACAAACGGCAGTTGTACCGTGAGTTCGATTTGCCGCGTGGGGCGATTCTGGTCGACGGTAAGTCGATTGCCGAATCGGTCGCCACCGACGAGGGCCAGTTCACCTACCAGCGCAAGTACAACAACCCAGAGGTGTATGCGCACCTGACCGGGTTCTATTCGCTGGCCAACGGGAGCACGCACCTCGAGTCGCAACTCAACGGATGGCTCACCGGTTCAAGTTCCGACTTGCTCTTCGACCGTCTGGCGGCCATGTTCACCGGCCAAGAATCCGAAGGTGCCTCGGTTGAACTGACCATCGATGGAAAGCTGCAACAGACTGCCTACGACTTAATCCCTAATGATGGAACCAAGGCAACGATCGTCGTCACCGACGTAAAGACTGGCGCCATCAAGACCATGGTGAGCAAGCCCAGCTACGATCCGAATCAATTGGCCGTCCACTCCACGAAGAAGGCTGCCGATAACCTGAAGAAGATCAACGCGACCAAGGGTCTCAGCGTTTATCGAAACCCGGCGATCAACGATCTTGTGTCCCCCGGTTCTTCATTCAAGATCCTAGACACCGTGGCGGGCATCGAGTCTGGAAAGTACAACAAAGACACCAAACTTGAGAACCCATCGAAGATCAAATTGCCCGGCACCAACACGCAATTGGGTAACTTCGACGCGGGCATTTGTTCCAACCGCCCGAACGCCACCTTGGAGTTCATCTTCACTCAAAGTTGCAATACACCGTTCGTGAATATGAGCCAGGATCTTGGCGAGGGTGCCTTCGTAGACGTGACCGAGCGTTTCGGTTTCGGACAACAGCTTAATATCCCATTGCGCGTGACTCCATCGGAATTCCCACGTGATATGGAACCTTCGCAATTGGCAATGGCGGTCATCGGTCAGTTTGATACTAAGGCCACACCACTACAGATGAACATGGTCGCCATGGGTATTGCGAACAAGGGTGTGATCATGCAACCGAACCTGATCAAAAAGGTGATCGCCCCGGACCTACGGATCGTCGATGAGCCGAAACCGAAGGCATTCTCGACCGCGACTACGCCTGAGGTGGCCGCACAGGTTGCCGAACTGATGAAGGGGCCAGTGGAATCTGGAACCGCAATGAATACTCGAGTTCCTGGGGTAGATCTGCGGGTTAAGACCGGAACGGCACAGATCGGCAATACCGGCCTCGTTAATTCGTGGATCACCGGTTTCGCACCAGGGGACGACCCACAGTACGCCATCACCGTAAATGTAGAACGCGTTCCCTACGACAAGGGCCATAATCTGGCCGGAGCACTTATGAAAGAAATGACGAAGGCGGTGTTCACCCAGTGAGGCCAGTAATCGGTACCACCATGGGAGGTCGCTACAAGCTGACCGAACGCATCGCGATCGGCGGCATGGGCGAAGTTTGGAAGGCCCGCGACCAAGTACTTGGTCGTCTCGTGGCCATCAAAATCCTCAAAGAGGAATACACCAACAACGAAGCCTTCCTCAAACGCTTCCGCGTCGAAGCGCGCCATACCGCGCTGCTGAACCACCCCGGCATTGCCGGCGTCTTCGACTACGGCGAAGAGGGCGGCTCTGCCTACCTCGTCATGGAGCTGGTCCCCGGCCAGCCGCTGTCCAGCATCATCGAGCGGGAACGCAAGCTCGACGTCGACCGCACCCTCTCGCTCATTGCGCAAACCGCTCGCGCCTTGGCCGCAGCCCACGCCCACGGCTTGGTACACCGCGACGTGAAGCCGGGAAATATCTTGGTGATGCCCTCGGGCACCGTGAAGATTACCGATTTTGGTATCGCCCGCGCCGCCGATCAGGTCCCGCTGACCGCTACCGGACAGGTTATGGGCACCGCCCAGTACCTAGCCCCGGAACAGGCCACCGGACAGCAGGCAACCGGTAGCTCGGATATCTATGCCCTCGGCGTTATCGGCTACGAATGCCTTGCGGGACGACGCCCATTCACCGGCGAGTCTCAAATTGCTATTGCGTTGGCTCAGGTCAACGACGCACCGCCGCCGCTACCTGAAAGCCTGCCGGCCCCGGTCCGTCAGCTGATCATGTCAATGCTGGCCAAGGAGGCCGCAGACCGGCCCAAGGATGCCACGGCACTAGCCGAGGCCGCCGACGCCCTGCGGGCCGGCGATACGAACACTGCGGTGATCGCCGTTCCTGGCATGCTGGCCACCGGTGTTCAGGATGCCGCCACGCAGGCACTGAATGTTGATGATTCAGATGCCACACAGGTCGTACCCCGCACCACGGCGAACCCCTCGGCTCCGATGACCAATGCCATGCCCACCGTGGTGGCCCCGGCGGACGAGAGTTTCTCGGCTAGCTCGAGCGGCGCAGAAGCCCCCGGAGGCTTCGATGCCGATGGGAGCGATCATCCAGAGGACGAAGAGGAAAAGCGCAACCCGTGGCTGATTCCCTTGATCGCGATCATTGCAATTGCGCTATTGGTCGCCCTCGGCGCATGGTTGATTCCGAAATTTACCGGCGCAACTGATCCTGACGAAACGCCGTCCAACTCGGAGACTACGCAGGTCACGGAGTCCGAGTCACCCTCGGAAAGCGAGAGCGAATCGCCAAGCCCAAGTGAGTCCGAGTCGGAGTCGGAAACCCCGACCAGCGAGTCGCCAAGCGAGAGCGAATCGACGGTAAACGTCAATCCCGAAGCACTTTTGGGGCAATCCTTTGACTACGTGCGCGGGCAGTTGGAAGGCCTTGGACTCACCGTTTCCGAGAAGGTCGTTGAAGACCCCGACGTTGCTCCGGATACGGTAACCGACATCCAGCCTTACGGCGATGTCGCCCGAGGTTCAACGGTGACCGTTACCTACACCAAGCTTCCGGAACAACAGCCGGTGCCGTCGGTGACTGGAACTAGCCGCAGCCAGGCCGAGTCCACGCTGAAATCGGCTGGATTTAAGTTGGGCGATGTCGACACCGAGTACTCGAATTCGGTGGCTAAGGGTTCGGTCATCAGCCAAAGCCCAAATGCCGGTGCCATGCTCGAACCCGGTGATGAGGTAGATATCGTCGTATCCAACGGTCCGGAGCCAACAACGCCGTCGCAAACTCCTACCGAATCGAGTACTCCGACGACCTCCAGCATCCCTAAGGAAACGGCGCAGGGCGATGAATGAGACGCAACTTCCGCCGGGCGTGCCCACGCTGATTAGCGACCGTTATGAAATGTTGTCGCTAATCGGCAGGGGAGGCATGGCCGATGTCTATCTTGCAACCGACCATGTACTGGACCGTCCGGTAGCGGTAAAGCTTCTGCGCGCGGACACAGCCAATGACCCAATGGTGCTCAATCGCTTCCGTCGGGAAGCGCGTAGCGTCGCGGGACTGAGCCACCCGAATATCGTGGCCGTCTATGACACCGGCGATCTGCCCGTGCAACAGGGACAGGAGCCGCTGCCCTATATCGTCATGGAGTACGTTGAGGGCCATTCGCTGCGCCAGATTGTGCGCGAAGAACGACTGGATGTAGGCACCAGCATCGAGATTATCTCAGGTGTGTGCGCCGCACTGGATCATTCGCATGCGAAGAATGTGGTGCACCGCGACATTAAACCGGCCAACGTGATGGTCACCAATGATGGCCACGTCAAGCTCATGGACTTCGGCATCGCTCGAGCCGTCGATGCCTCGGCCACCATGACACAGACAGCCGCGGTAGTGGGCACCGCACAGTATTTCTCCCCCGAGCAGGCGCGCGGAGAAGCCGTGGACTCTCGCTCAGACATCTACTCAACCGGATGCTTGGCCTATGAGTTGTTGACCGGACGTCCACCGTTTATGGGTGACTCTCCGGTATCCGTGGCCTACCAGCACGTCGGTGAGGAACCCGAGGTTCCCAGCCAGGTAGATTCCGCCCTGCCCGACCTCTTTGACGCTGTACTGCTCAAGGCGCTGAATAAGGATCGTGAACAACGTTTCGCCACAGCCGGACAGTTCGCAACGGCACTACGGGATGCCGAAAATGGCATTCCCTTCGTCGAGGATGAGTCTGACGCAACGATCCCTGCTCTGGCGATCTATGCCCAGGATTCAACGCCCACGCGACGCGAAGAGCACCCCGCGACCGACCAGCACCCGCTCTTTGCCCCGCAGGAATATTCTCGCGCCGCAGCCCAGAAAACGGGGACAAATGCGGGGATGCTATGGCTGCTCTCCATCATTGCCGTAGCGGCAGTCGCCATCGCCAGCTACTTCGTCTACACGTGGTACCAAGCCGATCAGGAGCGACGAGCTCCTGTTTCGGTTCCCGAGGTGACGAACATGGACGAGGGCACGGCGACCACCCTGTTGCGTGATGCCACGTTCAACGTGAATGTCGAGCCTAAATTCGACGATAACGTCGAAGAAGGCAAAGCCATCGGCACCGACCCCGGCGCCGGAGAAAGTATCGCCAAGGAATCGACCGTTAAGCTCTTCATCTCTCAGGGTTCTGAGCAGCGCACCATTCCGCAATCTCTAGCCAATACCTCCGAAGCAACGGCTCGCGCGACATTGCAGGACGTCGGGCTTGAAGTGGGCGAGGTAACCCACGAACACAGCGCCACAATTCCGGAGGGATGGGTCATTTCAACC
This sequence comes from Glutamicibacter endophyticus, assembly GCF_048457885.1. Taxonomy (NCBI): domain Bacteria; kingdom Bacillati; phylum Actinomycetota; class Actinomycetes; order Micrococcales; family Micrococcaceae; genus Glutamicibacter; species Glutamicibacter endophyticus. Next base: position 22,998 of record NZ_CP174200.1, on the reverse strand, counting down.
TCCCCGGACCTCGGCGATAACGTGAAAGCTGGAAGCACTGTTGACTTGGTTCTTTCCACCGGAAAGGTAGTCGTCCCCTCCGTAACCGGGATGTCGAAGGAAGAAGCCGAGAAGACCCTCACGGACGAAGAGCTAGGCCTCAAGGTCCAGTTCATTGATGAAGAGACATCGGATTACACCGAAGGAAAGGTCTTCAAGCAGGATCCCGAGCCCAAGCAGGAAGTCACTCCGGGTCAACTAATTACGTTGACCGTGGCAAAAGCGCCCGAGGAACCGACGCCTAGCGAAGAGCCCGAAGAGTCTAAAGAACCTAATGAGCCTTCCGAAAGCCCCCAGGGTTCCTCGAAGCCGCCGGTTTTGAACCCAACGACCCCTGGCCGCGCCAACTAGTAGCGCGGCCGGGGAGCGTGGCTATTCGCCGCTGAAAAGCGGGCTGAGCCGGGCCGAACGCGCGGCCGCGCCGCCCATCCCTAGCGATTCAAGCCAGTTGCCCAGCATGAGGTAACCGTCCTGGGTAAGTACGGATTCTGGGTGGTACTGCACGCCCCATAGAGGCTTCTCTCGGTGTGCGAGCCCCATGATCACGCCGCCAGCGGTCTGTGCGGTGATCTCCAGCTCGTCCGGGATGGTCTCCCGCACGGCAGCCAGCGAGTGGTAGCGCGTCGCCGTAAAAGGATTGGCGACGTTCGCAAAGAGTGGATGCTCTTCATGACTGACCAATGAGGTCTTGCCGTGCATGAGCTCTTCGGCGTGGGTGACCGTTCCGCCGTAAGCCTCGGCGAGCGCCTGGTGTCCTAGGCAGACGCCGAGCATGGGCTTGGCGTGCTCTCCACACCAATGAATCAAACCAATGCTGACGCCGGCCCCCTGCGGGTCTCCAGGCCCGGGGGAGACCAGTACCCCGTCGAATCCCTGAGCGAGCTCAGTAGCCGCTTCAAGGCTAAGTGCATCGTTGCGAATCACCGTGGTTTCGGCGCCAAGCTCCTGCAGATAACCAACGAGGGTATAGACAAAACTGTCATAGTTGTCGATGACGAGGATCTTGCACGTGCTCACGGTGTGTTGAGACCAATCGTTGATTCGGTGAACGGGCTGAACTGACTCAGCCACGGGAAAACATACATCATCAGTAATAGCACGATCGCTGCGATCAAGATCAATGCTTCAATGATTCGTAACCAAATGGGTCCGGGCAGATTCCGGAATATCCATGCGTACATTCAAGCCTCCTAGCTCGTAGCGTCCTTGACCATCTCGCGAATTTCCTTGGGTGGCCCGGCTTCAAGAGGCCGCCAGTCCGTCAATTCCGAGTAGGCGATGATACGTAACCGCGTGGTGAAAGGCGGGTGACAGCTGGTCATCGTCAGAATCGAACGCTTCGGCTCCGCGTCGGGTTCGTGAGGGACCGGTAGGAGCACGTCACCGTTGGAGGGTTGAACAATCTCTGTCTCGTACCAGGTGTAGGTGTAATAGCCTTCCTTGGTTTGCAGGTAGATCTTGTCGCCCTTCTGGAGCTTGTCGATATCCCAGAAAACCTGGCCGTGCGTCTGGCGATGAGCGGCCACAGCAAAGTTTCCCTTTTCACCCGGTAACTGGGTGCTCGGGTAGTAGCCAATACCGAGGTTGTCGATGACGTCGCGCCCAACACCATAGGTCACCGGGTGGTGCGAGCCATTAGATCCAAACCGCGGGAAGTACATGATGCCAAAGGTTTCTCCCGGATTGACTTCCGCGACGGGCGCTGGGCCATAGTCGATGTCTTCCTCGGTATCATCACCGATTTTGACGTCACCGATGTTCTGCACCAGGTTTTGGGTGACCTGCTTTTGCGCATTAGCGGAGTCGATGTTCGTCCACCACAGTTCCCACGCCACATAGAGCATGAGCAGGATGCCGAGAGTAATCAGGATTTCACCCAAGACGCCCAAAATCCGGTTACCGACGCTCGGTTTCTGCCTGGTCATTCTGCGCCCAGGCGCAGTTGCGACTCGGTTCACGGTGGATTTACTCCTTCGGCGCGCGGTTCCATGGGTACCCATCTCACTGCGGCGTTATGGCTAAAATGGAAACAACACGGGATAAGAACGTGAAATACGTCTAATCCCTGACATAAGGTTACCGGGAAGATCCTTCAGTCTCCCGTTGATTCCAGCTATTGGACGAAGCCGAGGGAGAAAACAGTGCCTGAATCGAAGTCACGTCGCAAGAACAAGGTGTCCGAGTCCCAGCAGCAGGGAAGCCACGCCATCGATAAGCCCATGCCAGTTTGGTACAAGCCGGTCATGTTTGGCTTGATGCTACTGGGCCTGCTGTGGATTATCGTCTACTACGTTTCACAGACGCTGTTCCCGATCCCGAATATCGGAGGTTGGAACATTGTCGTCGGCTTCGGTATTGCCATGGTTGGGTTCTTCATGACAACAGGCTGGAAATAGCGCCAGTCAAGTTTAGTGGCTGACCGTCTTCAAACCGATGACACAGCCAATCAGGCCGAGAATGAACACCATCTTGAGCACGGAGAATGGCTCGTCTCCGGTGATAATCGAATAGACAACCGTCAGTGACGCTCCGATCCCCACCCATATCGCATAGGCGGTACCGGTGGGGATTTCGCGCATTGCATAGGCGAGCCCCGCCATGGAGACGAGCATTCCGCCGACGAAAACTAGCGTTGGTACGAGGCGGGAGAAACCTTCGCTACGACCAAGTGCGACGGCCCATACGGCTTCGAATAGCCCTGAAATGATCAACACGATCCAATGCATGCCAGATTCCTTCTGGCCGTCTTGTCGTGCGATCCGGGTACGGCTCCCTCGTCCGGAGGTAGGTCTTGTACGCTACCTATTTTCAGGATAGCAATGTTAGTCCCGATTCGCTGGCCGCTGTGGCAAGAATTGCACCCAGTCGATCTAGGGCCGGTGACTGTATTGACCAGCGTTGCCAGTACAGCGGAACATCGACGTGCCAGTTCGCATCGATAGTGCGTAGTTGAGGTAGCGAGCGCATCTGCGCGACGGGAACCAGCCCCCAGCCCAATCCGGCATCGATGGCTACAGCAAATTGTTCAGATTCCGGAATGTAGGAGATGCTCGGCGGGGACGAGGTTTCCCCTGTGAGCGTTTCGCGGAAGACATGCTGCAATGAGTCATCCCGGTCGTAGGCCACCATGGGTGCGGTGATTAAAGCCGTGCTCTTGTCTGCCGTTTCGAATACCGACCGATACATCGATTCTGAACAAACGGCGTGGTAGCGCAGGTTTCCTAAGGGCGTGCTCGTGCAACCTTGAGCTACTTCTGCGCTGGTGGTGATCACACCGCTCGCCCGCCCAGATCGCAGCAGGCTCAACGATAGATTCTCGTCGCTTCGCACGAATTCGCAGGAGAGCTCGGGCCAGCGGGCTAGCTCCCGGAATACCGGTGCAAACCAATACGCCAACGAGTCCGCGTTGACTCCAATGGTCAGGTTCATCCGCTCGGCGGCTTTCGTATCGGCCCGAAGTTCCCGTTCGGCTTCGGCGCCCAACAGTGCAATTTGCCGCGCGTAGCGCAGAAGACGTCGCCCATGTTCCGTGGGCGTAACCGGTCGCGAACGAACCAATAGGACTGCTCCGACCGCCGATTCGAGAGATTTCATGCGTTGCGATATTGCCGAAGCGGTAACGCCAAGATCAATCGCGGCATCATCGAAGCTGCCAGCATCGACAATCGCCAAGAGGGTCTGCAGTTGGGCCAGATCTACGTTCACATTAGGAACTCTAATGGAGACTAAGAATATTAAGTTGGACTCCATAGAGCGCGCCCACCTAGCTTTATTCCATGCTTCATACCGCCCTTCTTGGACTCACTACCGGCCTAAGTCTCATCATCGCCATCGGCGCACAAAACGCATTCGTGCTACGCCAAGGAATACGCAAAGAGCATGTGTTGACCACCGTGCTGATTTGCTCGCTGTCAGATGCAGTCTTGATCACGGCCGGCATTAGCGGCATCGGATATCTCATCGAACGCGCGCCCGTGGCACTTATCGTTGCGCGCCTTGGGGGAGCAGCGTTCCTTATCGGCTACGCGGTACTCGCACTGCGTCGCGCCATAGCGCCGGGGTCACTCGACGCGTCGACCGGATCGGGCGGAACCTCGCGCAAGGCTGTAGTTCTGACGACGCTGGCACTCACCTGGCTAAATCCACATGTCTACTTGGATACCGTTCTACTTCTAGGTTCTTTGGGAGCTGCGCAGGGAGAAAGCGGACGATGGGCCTTTGGCCTTGGCGCCGTTCTGGGTTCCATCCTTTGGTTTAGTGCCTTGGGTTTTGCGGCACGCTACCTATCCGCTGTCTTTGCTAGGCCCCTGGCATGGCGCATTCTGGATGGGCTCATTGCGTTGTTGATGAGCTATTTTGCCGTGTTGCTGCTTCTCCCGTTGATAACAGAAGGTCGAGCTATCCACATTTAAACAGGCGTTTCCACAGGGGTGTGCATCAAATGCCCGCATTCTTGTTCACAACTCTATCCACAGCTGTGGGTAAATGACACTCGATGAGGATGATTCAGCGGAATGCCCAGGTCAATTCTGGAATTACACGCTTGGAATCACACACTTGTAAGTTATTAACACTGTGGATAGTAGATGTGGATAACGCGACTTGTTCACAAACCGCCAGATGGCGACCGCTTTTCGCAAGTTTATTCGAAGACCGAGTTAGCCCATCCCACTCACTCGCAGATCCAACTATCTACAAGGCCTGTTAAAAAGTTATCCACAACTGTGGGGAACTCTGTGCAAAATGCAATATCGTGCCTACCGATGCCCATAAACAAGGGCGTGGATCGACCTTGAGTCAATCCACGCCCTTTATGCAGTCGGTGCATAAGTTATTAACAGTGTGGATAACATGTGTGGATATCCACCGCGCCCATCTTCGATTTACGCCAGGGGCAAGGCAGCGCTTGTGGTGCTGACGAAAAGCACAATGGCTAGCACGGCACTCAATGCACCCAGTAATCCGAGTTGGGTTATGTTGCGCTTCGGGCCACGCGGCACCAAAGTTATACACAGGGCTGCAAGGCCGCCGACAATGGCACCACCAAGGTGGCCTTGCCACGAGATGTTTGGCACCGTGAAGCTCAGCACGATGTTGAGTACCAGCACAATACCCAGCTGACTGAGGACTGCACGGTTTCCCCGGAGCGCAACGAGTGTAGCGATGAAGAGACCGGCTAGGGCACCGGAAGCTCCGAGCGTTCCACTTAATGGGGGACTCAACAACATGATGCCGGCTGTGCCACCAAAGAGTGAGAGCACGTAGAGCCAGATAAACCGAAGTCTTCCCATGCGTGGCTCGAGCAGCGTCCCAAAGATGTAGATACCGTACATGTTCATCAGGATGTGGAAGATCGACCCGGTGGAGTGGGCGAAGGCGTTGGTGAACAATCGCCACGGTTCATAAATGGCTATCCCCGGTACCAGCATCATGGCCTGAGTGGTTCCGCGCAGCGCCCACTGCGCAAGATAGGCCAGAATATTCAGCGCAATGATGGTGTAGGTCGCCACGGGTTTGGTCGCCACGGCACCGCCATACTGCGTGCGCTGGGTTGGCATCTGACGATTAGCTTCCTGGACGCACTCGCGGCATTGCACACCCACTGGGGCGGAGACCTGACATTCCGGGCAAACCGGCCGGTTGCACCTCGCGCAGCTAACGTACGACACTCGATCTGGATGCCGGTAACACCTCGGCTCGCCGTGGCCTGAGGGGGATACTTGCCCGTATGACATTCTTTTCCTGCGCCTTAAATGTGGTTGTTCAAAGTGGATGGGGATGCACGAAGGCTCCGGAAAGAACGCTCAATGCGCTTCCCGGAGCCTTCAACTGAGTAGGTCGAAACTTACAGGGTTTCGATATCGATGGAGTTGATAACCACCGGCTCCAGCGGCTTGTCACGGCCATCGGTGGCCACAGCGTTGAGCGCGTCGACAACCTTGCGGGATTCCGCGTCGGTGACCTCACCGAAGATGGTGTGCTTGCCCTGCAACCAAGTGGTCGGGGTGGTGGTGATGAAGAACTGGGAACCGTTGGTTCCGCGACCCATGCGGATACCGGCGTTGGCCATGGCCAACTTGTAAGGAGCGGTGAAGTCCAGTTCTGGGTGGATTTCGTCGTCGAACTGGTAACCCGGGCCACCGAAGCCCTGGCCCAGCGGGTCACCGCCCTGAATCATGAAGTCAGCAATGATGCGGTGGAAAATCGTCCCGTTGTACAGGGGAGTGCCGGTCTTCTGATCGCCGGTCTCTGGGTGTACCCACTCCTGCTCACCGGTCGAAAGACCAACGAAGTTCTTCACGGTCTTCGGAGCGTGGTTACCGAACAGTTCAACAACGATGTCGCCCAAGCTGGTGTGAATCGTTGCTTTGTGTGTTGCGTTTGCAGTCATAGCGCTATTCTCCCATGTTGCAATGACTGACCGCCAAGCTACGGGTACGCGGTCAGTGAAACATTCATGAATACTGCTCAACGGCACCTGTGCGCACGCGATCCGTCCTAGGCTGGAAGAGACAGCTAACGACTAATTTCAGGAGGTTCCAGATGGCCTGCACCAAGAGTACTGGCGGGAAGTTTTTGCTCATCGCGGCAATTGCGGGAGTTGTCGCCGTGTTGGTGGCGTTGTGGAAGGCATCAAAGCCGGTGCCCGATCCTTGGTCCTCGGAGAGTCCTCAGCCCGACACCATTGAACCGGTCTCTTCACGCGAGGCCAGCGTGGACGAGATCCGTGATCTCGCTCGGGATGAAGAAGCAAACTAGCCGCTAACCAGGCGTGATTGACCGCGGACAACACACCATAGCCCAATCAAAATAGCGCCCAGCCCGACGAATGTGCCCCATGGGACAACCTGCTCAAGGAAAAGTGCAGCGAGCAGGGCGGCCCCTGGAATTTCCAGCAGGATCAGTGTCGATACGGTCAAAGCGCCCAGCACCTTGAGTAGATGGTTCATAACCGTGTGCCCAAGTAGCTGGGCGCAAACCGTGAGTAGGATGATGCCAATCCATCCGAGGGCGTCGAATCCCCACAGCGGTTGCCCCGTAACGAGGCACAGCACCAGCAATATGACGGCGGTTACCGCATAGCAGGTAGATGCATAGGTACCGGTGCCCAGAGTGCGCCTGGCCGCAGCACCGGCCAAGGTGTAGGCCGCGGCCAACATACCGCCCATAATGGCCAGCAGATCCCCAATAAGTGCCTCGCGGCCTAGGCCTAGATCGAGTCCGGTGATCGCTACAACCCCACAGATCGCAAGACCCATCCCAATCAGTACGATCGGTTGGTAGCGCACGCCTCGAAACATCTGAAACAGCGCGATCCAAACGCCCTGGATACAGACTAAAGCCGTGGCCGCCGCGACACTGGTCATGCGAACCGCATACATGAAGCACACGAAATGCAGAGCCAGGGCCACGCCCGAGGCCACCACGATGCTCCATTCGCGGCGGGTCATCTCACGGAATATGCGGCGGTTTCTCCGCAGTGCGGGAGCTGCAAGCAGAACGGCGGCTGAGCCATTGCGCCAGAGAGCCATGGACAGCACGGGTACGGTGGGAAAAGCGGCAATAATGGGGCCCGAGGCGGAGATTCCCAGTACTCCGACAATGGCCAACAGAATGGTCACGCTCTAAGGTTATCCGCATTTTCACGGACCGATGGACAGAACTTCCGCTACGCCAAACTCAGCGCCAGCAATAGATTCTGCTTAGAGCATATAACCAAGTCAAGCACCTTTTACTCAGTTATTCCTTTGCGGCGCCAGTAGGCGGCAACCAATGCGCCAGACAAGTTATGCCAAACCGAGAATACTGCTCCGGGCAGTGCAGCTTCGGGGGCGAAATACTGTTTCGCCAAGCCCGCGGCCAGACCAGAGTTCTGCATACCTACCTCTACGGAGACCGTTCGTCGCGAGGCTTCAGGCAGCCGCAACACACGACCTATGCCGTAACCCAGCAATAGGCCCAACCCGTTGTGAATCACCACGGCCAGTAGGACAAGCCACCCGGCGGCAAAGAGCGTCTGCGCACTGGCGGCCACGACGATCGTGACCACAAAGGCGATGGCCAGAACCGATACCCATGGCAGCGCAGGTACCAGTCGTTGCACGAGCTTCTGGAACAGCGCCCGGACCACTAGACCGCCGATGATTGGGATGAGCACGATCTGCACCACGCTAAGGGCCATGGATCCGGCATCCACCGGTAGGTACTGGCCCGCAAGCCAGAGCGTGAGCAGCGGGGTAAAGATCGGAGCCAGCAGGGTGGAGACGCTAGTCATCGCCACCGACAGCGCGATATCTCCACGGGCCAGATAAGACACCACGTTGGAAGCCGTTCCGCCCGGTGCGCACCCAACGAGGATGATGCCCGCGGCGAGCATCGGATCGAGCTGAAGCACTACGGCTACCGCCCATCCCAGCAGTGGCATGACCAAAAATTGCGCCAGAACTCCGCCAGCGACGGGCCAGGGATTCTTCGCGACCAGTGCAAAGTCCGGGAAGGTCAAAGTTAGCCCCATGCCGAACATGATCACCATGAGCATGGGGTTGATCAGTCCCGAAAGCGGAAGGAAAGGCCCTGGCATGAGAGCACCGAGCGCGCCACCGGCAAGAATCAGTACGGGGAACAGCAGTACGGCGATATAGGAATTGCGTGTTTCGGTGTCAGCTGACGCCACGCTCGAGTTTTTATCCGGCACCTGATTATCCTGCCACGCGGACCTGCCGACGAAAACTTTCGGCATATGTTGTTAAGCCACTGCCAGAATCGTGTTCATGGGGAAGTTACCCTCGACCAGCATGCTGGTTCTGTGAAGATCGCAATCATCGCAGAGTCATTTCTTCCACACTTCAACGGCGTCACGAACTCGGTGCTACGCGCACTGGAGCATTTTGCGGCGCGAGGGCACGAGGCGGTTGTCATTTGCCCGGCGGCCGCTCGGCTAGACGAACTACGCGGCAAGGGTGTGCCAGTGTCTGCTCATGGTTTCCCCGTGCATACGGTTCCTTCTGTGCCACTGGCGACCTATCCGGCCGTGCGTCTAGCCACCGTCAGTACGCTTCGTTTGCGCAGGTTGCTGGCCGATATCCGGCCAGATGTCGTCCACTTAGCTAGTCCGTTCGTTCTGGGCTGGAAAGCACAGTGCGCTGCAGAGCAGTTGGGGATACCCACCGTGGCGATGTATCAAACCGAAGTACCGAACTACGCCAACCGGTACAAGATGCCGTGGCTCACCCAGCGCTTGTGGGATCACGTGCGCACGGTGCACAGCAGCGCGGATCTAACCCTCGTACCCAGCAGCTTCTCCCGAGATCAGTTGTCCGCCCTCGGTGTACAACGCCTATCGTTGCTGGGCCGCGGCGTCGACACCGAGCAGTTCACACCCACACGCAGAGACGCCGCATTCCGCAAGGCCATCGCGCCGAACGGTGAGCGGCTGATCGGTTTCGTTGGCCGTCTGGCCGCCGAAAAACAGGTCGAGGATCTGCGTGTGCTCAACGATCTCGAGAATACGCGGCTGGTCATCGTTGGCTCCGGCCCCATGGAACCGAGCCTGCGTCAGGCACTTCCCGGAGCACACTTCACCGGATTCCTCTCCGGGACCCGGCTCGCGTCCGTGATGGCTTCGCTGGATGTCTTCGTCCACACCGGGGAGTCCGAAACATTCTGCCAAACCATTCAGGAGTCCATGGCCTGTGCCGTTCCCGTCGTGGCGGTGGGACGCGGGGGACCACTGGACCTCGTTGATTCTTCACGGACCGGCTGGCTGTACCAACCCGGTGCGCTCGATGATCTACGCGCCCGTGTCGTCGATCTGGCCTATGACGATGCAAAACGCTTGGCCTTCGGGCAGGCCGCTCAGAGGGCCGTACAAGGCCGTTCGTGGGAATCCATCGGGGACCAGCTCTTGACCCATTACCGGAGCGTGTGCCGCTCATACGCCGCCAGCTAAGCGTAGCGTTCAGTCGCGGGGCACAACCCCCGAGTATTCTTCAGTCTGAACCGCGCCGGCATAGGAAAATTCGAGGAGGGTCAGGCCTGTCGAGGTGACGCGTTGGCTGGTTAGCTCAAAGGAGGAATCACGGTGCCCGGTAAATAGGCGTCGGCCCTGGCCCAGTACTACCGGGGCGACAGCCAGTCGGATGGAATCGATCAGCCCGGCATCCAGCAGCGAGGCTGCAAGAACGGAGCTACCGTGGATTTGTAGTTCGTCTCCGGCTTTTCCCTTCAACGCACTGATCTGCGCCACGACATTCGAATAAAGCACCGTCGTCGGTTTCCACTCGCCCGTCTTCAGGGTGCTACTGACCACGTATTTTGGCAACGTATTCATGCGCACCGTGAACGGATCTGGTTCTTCAATCTGCGGCCAGTCGCGGGCAAAGGCAAGGTAGGTACGCCGCCCAAAGAGTAACCCATCCGCGGCGTCGAGCCACTGGGAGGCCTGTTGCAGGAAGTCGTCATCAATGAAGGGCACAAACCACCCGCCTCGGGTGAATCCGTCGCTCTGATCCTCCGTAGGGGAGCCAGGGCCCTGGCTCACGCCATCGAGGGTCACAAACTGTGTCAGGGTTAGCTTCATTTCATCTCCCGGCAGTCAATAGTACGTTCATGAATCGCCCGCGCTGTCGGTCTCGAGGCGCAGCGATAGGTACTCGTGAAATCCCGCTCGTCGGGCGAAACGCACCGGACGTCGTTCGTACTCACGAAATCCCAAACCCCGGTACAGCTGCAGTGCCGCCTGATTAGTGTCCTTGATGTCTCGCAACACAAAGCGTTGAAAGCCAGTGTCGCTCACCAGATGCTGCATCAGCGCCCTAGCCAGGCCACGACGTCGAAAGCCCGGTGCCGTGGTAACGAAGCCGATTTCCGCAAGATCCGGGCTGGGCTCGGGGTACGCCCCGAGAAATTGGCTGCGCACGATCTGGTAGCTGATCGATCCGCGAATCGCTCCCAGATGCGCCCGGAGCTCGGCGGCGACCAGTGCAAAGCACTCTTGCTCACCGGTGGTCAGCGAGGCCACGGCCGCGGGGTGCCCATCGACGAGGGCCACGTAGAAGCGTTCAAGGATCAGCATGTGGGCGAAGGCAGCGGCCACCCGCGCAGGATCGGGGGAGAAGAAGGCAAAATCCTCGGCGAAGCCGTGTGCGAGAACGCCGGCGATATCTTCTCGGTAGCCTTCGCCTACTTCGTCGGCCCTGCACTGCTCAATCATGTTCCAGGCTCCGTGAGGTGACGGCGGGCGACGGATTGCCACTGCACATTGCGGGCACGACGTTCGAGGTGCACTGGGATCCCCTCGCGAGTCGACGAACCGCCATGTGATGGCGCTGTTTGTCTCCATCGTGGCACCTCGTGCGAAGTGGTGGCAATACTTCGGGCTCTTCAATCTCGGGGTCTGCGGCTGTAGGCTCCATGTCATCGCCACGCCAGAGAGAAGGTTCTCATGCCCGCCAGCTATACATTCGACGTTCTCTGTAGCCTCGATGGCTACGGATCTTTCGGTCCCGAAGGGGACTGGGGTGGCTATTGGGGTAAGCAAGGTCCGGAATTCCTCGCGCATCGAGCCGAGCAGTACGCGGCCGAAATGCAACTGGTACTTGGAGCGGCGACTTTTCGGATGTTTCAAAAATTCCTTGGGGCACTGAGCCGGGACTCCGAGGCCAGCGACCCGGTGAACACTCGGATGAAATTTCAGCCCACGACCGTCATATCTTCAACCTTGGACGAACCGCTGGATTGGCCGGATGTACAGGTGGCGCGCGGTGACGCCGTCGAGATAGTCACCGAGCTCAAGCATCACGCTGAGCGGCCGCTGCGTTCCCATGGCAGTTTGATGCTAAATAGCGCCCTGTTAAACGCCGGATTGGTCGATTATGTTCAGGTCACCATGTTTCCGGTGCTCACCGGTCGCACCGGGACCCGACCGATCTTCACTGCGGTCCAAGATTTCGACCTCGAGCTCGTTTCCGAGCGGGTTTTCGACGGGCGAATCGTGGAGTTGACCTATCGGCCCACGGCACATCTCCCAGGCGGCGGCTAGCGCACCGCGCTAAAGGGAGGGAGAAAAAGAAGAACCCCGGACAATGTCCGGGGTTCTTCTTTCTTGTGGAGCCTAGGAGATTCGAACTCCTGACATCCTGCTTGCAAAGCAGGCGCTCTACCAACTGAGCTAAGGCCCCGTAAGGGTTAGGATACCGTGTCAGTTACCTTTTGCCAGGTAACCTTGGTTTCCGAAGAAGCCTTGACCTTCTTGTAAACCACAGCCGCTACCGCAGCTAGGGTTCCCAGGAGTAGAAGCTTTTTCATTCTTCCATCCCTTCCATTAGGCAAGGTTTCCGTGGGCGTACCAAGACTTGAACTTGGGACCTCTTCGTTATCAGCGAAGCGCTCTAACCGCCTGAGCTATACGCCCTTACCTGTTCCGTTCTCTTTGGAACGAAATAAAACTTTACCGGTGATTGGCTACAGACACAAATCGAGCCCGGGTGTCATGCGTCACAGCACTTTTCCCGGGCTCGACCAGTGACTATTAGTCGTCGGTCAGGGTCACGCCGATACCGCCGACCAGCGAGGCTGCGATGTTGTATAGCACCGCACCGAGCATCGAAAGCACGGAAATGACCACGACGTTCACCACGGCAATGATGGTCGAGTACGAAGCAACCTGACCCAGCGACATGGCGGTGCGCAGATCGAAACTACTGTCCGCACCAATCGCGTCACGCATCAGCTGGTTGAACACATCGAAGGTGCCGGTCAGATCCAGCACGCCCCAGATCGCCACGCCGGCCACCACGGTCAGCACACCAAAGCCGACCGAAAGCAGGAAGGCAAGCTTGAGCACTGAGAAGGGCTCGACCTTGGATACCAGCAGGCGTGCCTTACGCACCTTAGCCTTCGGGGCAGGGCGCACCAGGCGCTCCTGGTTGCCGGACGGGCGCTGCTGGCTTCCGGTCGGACGTGCGGAGGATCCGGCCGGGCGCTGCGCGCCGGCGGGACGTGCCCCGGCCGGACGTGCACCCGAGGCGCCTGCCGGACGCGGGTTGTTACCTGCCGGGGTGGTTGGGCGCTTCACCTGAGTTGCGCGCGGGGCACCTGCCTGGGGCGGATTACCGTTTGGGCGAGGCGTCGAGGGCGTACTCATGCGTTACCTCCGTCGTTGGTTTCATCCGTCGCAGTCTGAACTGGTGTTGCCGGTACGTCAGATGATTCAGTGGTCGTATTTTCTTCGTTTAACGTTACGCCATCTTCCTCGGAGTTCTCTTCGAGCCCCGTCTCCGAATTCTTAGCGACGGCGATGATGCGATCCTTCTTATCCGGCTTCGCGAAGATCACGCCCATGGTGTCGCGGCCCTTGGAAGGAACCTGGCTCACCGAGGAGCGAACAACCTTGCCCGACTCCATGACCACGAGCACTTCGTCGGTCTCCTCGACGATCAGTGCACCGACCAATTCGCCGCGCTCTTCGGCCAGCTTGGCGACCTTAATGCCCAGACCACCACGGGACTGAACGCGGTATTCGGCCACCTCGGTGCGCTTGGCGTAGCCTTCGTGGGTGACGGTGAAAACGTAGGAGTCTTCGCGTACCACGTCGGCGGCCAGCAGGGTGTCGTCGTCACGGAATTTCATGCCCGTCACACCGGAGGTCGCACGACCCATCGGGCGCATCGCGGTATCGGTAGCCGTAAAGCGCACCGACTGACCCTTGCGCGAGACAAGCATCACATCATCGGTAGGGTGCAACAGCTGCGCAGAGACCAGTTCATCGTCCTCGCGCAGGTTGATCGCGATCAAACCGGCGGTGCGGTTCGTATCGTAATCCGCCAGGCGGGTTTTCTTCACCAGACCATTGCGGGTGGCCAGCATCAGGTACTCGGCGTCCTGGTAGGTACGCAGGTCCAGCACTTGGGCGATGTGCTCATCCGGCTGGAAGGCCATCACGTTGGCCACGTGTTGCCCCTTGGCGTCGCGACCGGCCTCGGCCAGTTCGTAGCACTTGGCGCGGTAGACGCGGCCGTGGTTGGTGAAGAACAGCAGCCAGTTGTGCGTTGAGGTGACGAAGAAGTGCTCCACCACGTCGTCCCCGCGCAGGGAAGCGCCCTTGATGCCCTTACCGCCGCGCGCTTGCGAGCGGTAGTTATCGATCCGGGTGCGCTTCACGTAGCCGCCGCGGGTAATGGTGACGACCATTTCCTCTTCTGGAATGAGGTCCTCGACGCTCATGTCACCGTCGAAGCCCATGAGAATCTTGGTGCGGCGCTCGTCCCCGTGCTTCTCGACGATCTCGGCCAGTTCCTCGGAAACGATCTCACGCTGTCGCGATTCGGAGGCCAGGATCGCCTTGAACTCGGTGATCATCGCCATCAGGCGGTCGTAATCGTCGAGAATCTTCTGGCGTTCCAGCGCGGCGAGCTTACGCAGCTGCATATCGAGGATGGCGCGCGCCTGATCGTCGTCGATCTCCAGCAGGCTCTTCAGTCCCTCGCGAGCATCTTCGACCGTGGCCGAGGCGCGAATCAAGGCGATGACCTCATCCAACGCATCGAGTGCCTTGAGCAGGCCCTCGAGGATGTGGGCCTCGTCCTCGGCCTTCTTCAGGCGGAACTTGGTGCGCCGAACAATGACCTCGATCTGGTGGGTAATCCAGTGACGGATGAACCCATCCAGCGGCAGGGTGCGCGGCACGCCGTCCACAATGGCCAACATGTTGGCCGAGAAGTTCTCCTGCAGCTGCGTGTGCTTGTACAGGTTGTTCAGCACGACCTTGGCCACGGCATCGCGCTTAAGCACGATGACCAGGCGCTGGCCGGTACGGCCCGAGGTTTCATCGCGCATATCGGCGATGCCCGAGATCTTGCCGTCGCGGACAAGTTCGGCAATCTTCACCGCAAGGTTATCCGGGTTGGCCATGTACGGTAGCTCGGTCACCACGAGGCAGGTGCGGCCTTGAATTTCCTCGACGTTGACCACCGCACGCATGGTGATCGAGCCGCGACCGGTCCGGTAGGCGTCGGCGATGCCCTTGGTGCCCAGAATCATGGCGCCCGACGGGAAATCGGGGCCCTTGATGCGCTGCATCAGTGCGGCCAGCAGCTCTTCGCGGCTAGCCTCTGGGTGTTCGAGGGCCCACTGCACGCCCTCGGCCACTTCGCGCAGGTTATGCGGCGGAATGTTGGTGGCCATACCCACGGCGATACCGGAGGAACCGTTGACCAAGAGGTTCGGGAAACGCGCCGGCAGCACCGTCGGTTCCTGGTTCTTGCCGTCGTAGTTGTCCTGGAAATCAACGGTGTCTTCGTTGATGTCGCGGACCATTTCCATGGCCAGCGGGGCCATTTTGGTCTCGGTGTAACGCTGTGCGGCCGCGCCGTCGTTACCCGGCGAACCGAAGTTACCCTGGCCCAGGGCCAGCGGGTAGCGCATCACCCAGTCCTGGATGAGGCGGACCAGCGCATCGTAAATGGCCGAGTCACCGTGCGGGTGGTACTGACCCATCACTTCGCCGACCACGCGGGCGCACTTGTTGTAGGACCGGTCCGGGCGGTAGCCACCGTCGTACATTGCGTAGATCACGCGGCGGTGCACCGGCTTCAGGCCGTCACGCACGTCGGGCAGTGCACGGCCGACGATCACGGCCATTGCATAGTCCAGGTAGGAACGCTGCATTTCGGTCTGCAGGTCCACCTGATCGATGCGGTCCAGCACCGGCCCGTCTGCGGTTACGTCCTGTGGTTCTAGGTTGTCTTGCGGATTCTGCTCGTCGCTCATTATTTCCCTAAGTCGAGGCTAGATGTCCAGGAACCGGACGTCCTTGGCGTTTTGCTGGATGAAGGTGCGGCGGGATTCGACATCCTCGCCCATGAGCACCGAGAAGACCTCGTCGGCCGCGGCCGCATCGTCCATCGCCACCTGGCGCAGCGTGCGGTGCGAGGGATCCATGGTGGTGTCCCACAGTTCCGAGTAGTCCATCTCGCCCAGACCCTTGTAACGCTGGATGCCGTTTTCCTTGGGAAGACGCTTGTTGGCTGCCTGCCCACGAACCAGAGCCTCATCGCGCTCGCGGTCGGTGAAGACGTATTCGTGGGCTGCGTTGGACCACTTGATGCGGTACAGCGGCGGCGAGGCCAAGTAGACGTATCCATGTTCGATCAACGGCCGCATGAAGCGGAAGATCAGGGTCAACAGCAGCGTGGTGATGTGCTGTCCATCGACGTCGGCATCGGCCATCAACACGATCTTGTGGTAGCGCAGCTTGGACATATCGAACTCTTCGCCGATACCCGTGCCAAAGGCGGTGATCATCGACTGCACTTCGGCGTTACCCAGCGCGCGGTCCAAACGTGCACGTTCCACGTTCAGGATCTTGCCGCGTAGCGGCAGGATCGCTTGGGTGCGCGGATCGCGTCCGCGCTTTGCCGAACCACCTGCGGAGTCACCCTCCACCATGAAGATTTCGCACTCGATGGGGTTCTTCGAGGAGCAGTCCGAGAGCTTGCCCGGCATGCCGAAGGACTCCATCGGCGACTTGCGGCGGGCGTTGTCTCGCGCCTTGCGCGCGGCCATGCGTGCCTGTGAGGCCAACTGTGCCTTGCGGATGATGTCCTTGGCGTGAATCGGATTACGCCCGAGCCAGTCACCGAGTTCGTCGTTGACCACGCCCTGCACGAAGCCACGCGCCACGGAGTTACCAAGCTTGGTCTTGGTCTGGCCCTCGAACTGCGGCTCGGAAAGCTTAACCGAGATGACGGCGGTGAGACCCTCGCGCACGTCGTCGCCGGTGAGGTTATCGTCCTTGTCGCGCAGGATTTTGTTCTCACGGGCATAGCGGTTGAGCAGGCCGGTCAGTGCGGCACGGAACCCTTCTTCGTGGGTACCGCCCTCATGGGTGTTAATGGTGTTCGCGTAGGTATGCACGGACTCTGCGTAAGCGGTGGTCCACTGCATGGCGATTTCCACGCTGATCCCGCGGTCGTTATCTTCGGATTCGAACGCGATGACCTCGGGGTGGACGAGTTCGACCTTCTTGGCAGCATTCAGGTGCTTGACGTAGTCGAGCAGACCGTCCTTGTAGAGGTAGTCCACAACGCGAGGCTTAATTGCCTTCTCGTCCTGGTCCTCTACCTCGACCTCGGGCTGCTCATGAGTACGCTCATCGGTCAGGCGAATGCGTAGGCCCTTGTTCAGGAAGGCCATCTGCTGGAAGCGCGCGCGTAGCGTCTCAAAATCGAACTCGACGGTCTCGAAAATTTCCGGATCCGGATAGAAGGTCTGCGTGGTGCCGGTGGCCTGAGTTTCCTCGCCCTTGGTCAGCGGCATCGTGGTGCGGCCACCGTCGGCGAACGAGATGCGCCAGGCATGCCCCTTTTGTCGGACCACGGTATCGACACGGCGCGACAACGCGTTCACCACGGAAATACCCACGCCGTGCAGGCCACCGGAGACGGCGTAACCGCCGCCGCCGAATTTACCACCGGCGTGCAGGATCGTCATCACGACCTCTACCGCGGGCTTGCCTTCGGTTGCGTGCATATCGGTGGGGATTCCTCGGCCGTTATCTTCGACGCGAACGCCGCCGTCGGCCTGTAGGGTCACATCGATGGTGTCGCAGTATCCTGCCAGCGCCTCGTCAACCGAGTTATCTACGACCTCGTAGACCAGATGGTGCAAACCACGCGGCCCGGTAGAGCCGATGTACATGCCAGGACGCTTGCGAACGGCTTCGAGCCCTTCCAGCACCGTGATGTCTTCGGCTCCATAGGTATGTTCGACCTTTGAAGTCATCGAGTCGGCCGTTTCTGTGGGCTGCCCGGGTTCCTGCGGCGAAGTGTTTTCAGTAGACACTGGTGCTACGAACTCCTCAAAATTTGCGCGCGACATCCCCGCGGTGCCAGAGTGCGGCCCCTAAGGATTGCCAATATCGGGTGCTATGCGCCCGAGCGGAGCTCAGGCTGCGACAATACACGTAACCTTAAGTCTACCGTGTCATGTGTATTTTTCACGGATCTGGCGAGCTAAAACACCGGATAGAACGCACAGAAACCATGATCTGAGAGCTTCTCGCTTGGTCGCTGAGGGGGGATGCACCCGACAGGGGCGTTCACGCGGCGTAGGCAGCGTCAGCGATTTCTACCCGTAGGTATCGCGGGGGCCGCGGCCAGCAACCGAACGACCACCGTGGCGCCACGATGGAGCGTTAGGTCCAAGCACCCGGATTACCGTCACGATCCCCGGTCCCAACTCGGCATCAAATTTCTTGAGAATTTCGTGGCTGAGTAGGCGCATTTGCGTAGCCCACGAAGTTGAATCACAACGGACAACAACCACCGTATCCTCAAAGGATTCGGGTTTGCAGTGCTCGGCCACGTTGGTTCCGACAAGTTCCGCCCAGCGACCCAATACGGATCCGACCGCGACCTGAGTATTCCACCCGCGAGACTTGGACAGGCGGGACACCACATCACCGATGGCTCGCGGATCCCGGTCCGGAGCATTTGAATCTTTGCTCGAACCTGATTGTTGGCCGCCGCGCTGTTTTTTCCGCGCTTGAACCCGGGCTAAACGCGCCGCGTCCATACGGGTTTCACCACGTTCTTCGGCTAGTTTCCGCATCCGGTTCAGCAATGCCTGCGCGGGATCAAGTTCCTGCTCAAACATCGGCGACCTGTCCCGGACTGACCTGGAAATAGTGTCCCTGAAGTGTTTCGGGAACATCTTCGGGAACCGCGGCGGTGACGATCACCTGCTCAGCACCGGCTACGATTCGGGCCAGTCGAGCTCGACGTGTGGCATCGAGTTCGGCAAAAACGTCGTCGAGAATCAGAATTGGACCCGAGCCGGGACGCGGATCATCGTCACAGAAAACCCGATAAGCAGCTAGACGCAAGGCGAGAGCGAATGACCAGGTTTCGCCGTGTGAGGCATAACCTTTGGCTGGTGTGAGCCCTAGCTGCAAACCTAAATCATCACGGTGTGGGCCGAACAGGGTGATGCCTCGGTCCAGTTCGCGGGATCGATTCGATTCGAGTGCCTCAAGAAGTAACTCTTCGATCTGATTTTGATCGAGAGTGTTGAGATCTTGCGCCAAGTTCTCTGAATTCTCCTCGACCAAGGAACTGCGATAGCTTGCGCTGGCTAGTTTCGAGCCATCAGCAAGATCGGCATATGCCGCCTGGAGATACGGTTGTAGCTTGTCTAAAACATCAAGCCTCCCTCGGATCAGCCGAGCGCCACAGGAGGCTAGCTGCAGATCCCAAGCCGTGAGGGTATTTTCTTGCGAGGCAGTGAGCTTCGACTTCCCACGAACTGATTTGAGCAAGGCGTTTCGCTGCTTCACGATTCGCTCGTAGTCATTTCGGGTTGTTGCTTCGACAGGGCGAAGAGAAACTAAGAGTTCGTCAAGGAAGCGTCGACGATTACCTGGGTCTCCTTTAACCAATGCTAGGTCTTCGGGTGCGAACAGAACTGTGCGAACAATCCCTAGAATTTCACGGGCTCGGACCGGGTTACCACGGTTGATCCGTGCGCGATTGATCTTGCCTGTGGTGATCTCAACCTCGAGCGTCGTTTGTTGAGAACCACGGTGAACCGTACCGCGGACAAGTGCTCGCTGTGCCCCGAAATTTAGCAGTGGGGCATCATTGCTGACGCGATGAGAAGAGAGATTCGCCAGATATCCAATGGCTTCGACGATATTAGTTTTACCGACTCCATTAGGCCCGATCAGAATGTTTGTGCCATCGACTAGCTGCACTTCGGCGTGCTGATAAGAGCGGAAGCTCGTCAAGGACAGCTGAGAAATGAACACCTTAGATTCCTGAAGTGCCGCGGCAGTACGCAATTACTGCCGCGGCCACTAGTTAGTTGGAGTTTGGAAGTCGAACTGGCATGACCAGATAGCGGTACTCGCTTTGATCGTCTTCATCGATCTGTTTCTGGCCGGTCAACATCGCAGGCTTCGGTGCACTAGTGAACGAGAACCGAACGTAATCGGTGTTGAAGGTTCCCAAACCCTCGCTGAGGTAGGTCGGATTGAAAGCAACAGTGATGTCTTCACCGCGGAGGGCAGCAACAATCGACTCTTCAGCTTGGGCATCATCACCGGTGCCAGCATCGAGGGTTACTTGACCGTCGACAAATGCCAATCGAACTGGAGTGTTTCGTTCAGCGACAACAGAAACGCGTCGGACCGCTTCAATTAGTTCGCTTGTACGAACGGTTGCGTGGATTGGGGTTGAATCGGGGAACAACGATCGGATCTTGGGGTAATCTCCGTTGACCAACAGGGAAGTAGTGCGGCGGTTGGCGCTTTGGAAGCCGACAAGTTCACCGTTCTGGCTGATGGCGATCTCCAGATCACCGGCGCTGGACAAGGACTTGGCAACATCATTTAGCGTCTTGGCTTTAATCAGGAAGCTGGTAGAAATTTCTGGATTATTCGGAGTCCAGTGAAGTTCGCGCATAGCTAGCCGATAGCGGTCAGTTGCCAGGAAGGTAATGAGGTCATTCTCGATCTCTACCTTGATACCGGTGAGAACGGGCAGCGTGTCATCCTTGGACGCAGCAACGATAACTTGGCTTACAGCCTCGGCAAAGACTTGCCCATCGACACGTCCAGATACTTCGGGCAATGAAGGTAGCGAAGGATATTCATCAACGGGCATGGTGGCCAAGTTGAAGCGTGAACGTCCACAGCTCAGAAAGACTTTGGCACCTTCGGTTTCCAACGTAACTGTGGAGTTTGGCAAGCTGCGGGTGATCTCTGCAAGTAGCTTGCCCGAAACCAAGATGGAACCTTGTTCGGCAATGTCAGCTGCAAATTCAATATGAGATGAGATCTCGTAATCAAAGCCTTCGAGCTGAACGACTCCGTTATGGGTCGTAATCAGAATTCCAGCAAGTACGGGCGATGGCGGACGCTGTGCCAATGATTTAGCGGTCCAGGATACGGCATCGGCCAGTACATCCTTTTCAACGCTGAACTTCACGAACAATCCGCCTTTCGGAACCTTTGGTCGTTGTCAATGCCGATAAGTAGCACACCGGCAAGTTCTTAAGCATAGAGCAGATACGAATGACTCCACTCATCCAATCTTGCCATGGGCGTTGAGTAGCTGATCCTTCTGGTTCCCAAACTGTGTGCCAATTGGCTCATTGGATGATTCGTGTTTTGTCCTGATGGCTCCAGCAAGTGGCCGAGACGTGGTTTTGCTAACGAGTTGTTAGCTCATGAGGCGTTCGAAACGGGCACGCGAGGTGGTGGTCTCGTTATTTGGCAGGCAAAAGGTTAAAAGGTGGGAGTGTTAATAACCCCTGTGGAATCTGTGGAGAAGCGGTTAAAGCCCATATCCGAGCTCGATTGTGCATGTGAACAATCTGTGATCGAAAGTGGGACTGAGTCTCACGAGCGTGTTGATACTCAGTTTCACCCTAACGACCATCCACACGGAGTTTGAGGTTTATCCGCAGGTACTCACCAGATCATCCACAAAATTATCCACAGGTGTGGTTATCGCATTAAAGTTCGCGCTGGCTCTGTTTGATGCGATTGGTAAGCTCGGTGACCTGATTGAAGATCGCACGTCGTTCTGCCATGAGCTCGCGAATCTTTCGATCTGCATGGATGACCGTGGTGTGATCACGTCCGCCGAGCTCGGCACCAATTTTCGGCAGTGACATATCGGTCAGCTCGCGCAGGAGATACATCGCAATTTGCCGAGCAGTAACAAGCGTGCGCGTGCGTGACTTGCTATTCAGTTCGTCGATAGACAGCCCAAAGTATTCCGCGGTTTGCTTGATGATGGTCGACGGGGTGATTTCCTGGGCGCCATCCTCACTGATCAGGTCCTTGAGGACAGTCTCAGCTAGGGCGAGATCGACGCTTTGATTATTGAGGGACGCAAAAGCGGTGACACGAATGAGCGCCCCCTCCAACTCGCGAATATTCGTTGAGATGCGGGAAGCGATGTACTCCATCACGTCGCTAGGTGCGGACAAATTCTCCGCATCAGCTTTCTTACGCAAAATCGCAATGCGGGTCTCGAGCTCGGGAGGCTGAATATCCGTTAGCAGGCCCCATTCGAAGCGGGATCGCATACGATCCTCAAATCCTTGCAATTGCTTCGGGGGCAGATCCGAGGTGATGACTACTTGCTTGTTGTGGTTGTGCAACGCATTGAAAGTGTGGAAGAACTCTTCCTGCGTCGCATCCTTGTTAGCCAAGAACTGAATATCGTCAATGAGCAGGATGTCAACGTTTCGATAGGTCTGCTTGAAGCTCGCACCTTCGTCATCTCGAATTGAGTTGATGAAGTCGTTGGTGAACTCTTCCGAGTTGACGTATCGGACACGGATGCCCTTGTAGAGGTGGCGGGCGTAGTGGCCGATGGCATGCAACAAGTGAGTTTTTCCGAGACCGGAGTCGCCATAAATGAAGAGAGGGTTATAGGCCTTTGCCGGCGCTTCGGCAACGGCTACGGCTGCTGCATGTGCAAAACGGTTCGACGAGCCGATAACGAACGTATCGAAGATGTATTTCGGATTTAGACGCCCGAACTCTTGTGAATTCGACGGGGGAGTCGGCTGAGGTGCCGGCTGAAGTCGCGGCCCGGGTGCAGGTTCGGCAATTTCTTCCTCAGCTGCACTTTGCTTTGGCTGAGCCGCTTCGATAGTTCGCTCGTCCTCAGAGGAAGCTAACGACAAGTCCACGCTGACTGCGCAGGAGATCTCATCCTGGAACACTTCACGGAGTGCTTCATCAAGAGGCTCGCGCAGCTGACCTTGCAGAATGTCTCGGGTGAACTCGTTCGGAACGGCAACTAGGAGCGTCTTTCCGATGAGCCCCTGGGGCTTAGCCAGGGACACAAAGGGCCGGTTTCGTGCCGAAACCCGGTCGTTGTCTTCGATGCGCCGAATCACCTGGCGCCATGAGCTACCGATGCTGTTGGTCTCATCGCTGCTCAC